>CAVXOI010000006.1:0-170292 GCA_963763355.1 uncultured Acidobacteriota bacterium | reverse complement strand
TTTGTTTCGGCGATCATTCGGGCCGTGGTGCCGTCGTCGCTCTTCTTGTCCGGGTCGGCTCCGCGTTTTATCAGGAACTTGATCGCCTCTTCGTCCTTACGTTTTACGGCAAGCATGATGGCGGTCAGGCCGTTGGGGCCGCGGGCGTTGACGTCGGCTCCCTGATCGATCAGCCATTCGGCGAATTTGTATTTTTTCCACTGGAAGGTGCCGAGGAACAGATCGTTGAGGCTCGGCTTTTCGCCGAGCTTTGCTCCGTGTTTGAGCCAAAGCTTTCCGGCCGCGACATCGTCATACCACGCGATCGCCCACCAGCAATGGCTCGGGTCGGCTCCTTGCTTTAGCAAGTATTTGTACAGCTTCTCATTCCGGCCGCGTGTATAGGCGTACCAAAGCGGCGTCGCCGGAAAATAGTTGCAGTTCTTTTCCTCGATCCGGTGGATCGAGTTTATGTCCATCCCGTTCTTAAGAAGGAGTTTGAGGATCCTTAGGGCCGCTTCCGCTTTCTTAGGATCACTCTGCGGCCCTATGCCGCACAGAAAATGAAGTGCATTTTTTCCCGTTGGCTCTGCCCACGCGATCCACTTCGGATCGCGGGTCATTATCGACACCTTGTCGAGACAAGTTTTGTTATCGCTGTGATGTAACTATTCATTCGATCGCGGCCAGCTACGTTTTACTTCGCGATAAACGAAAAAGTCAAAGGAAAGTCTAAGCGTTATATTTCGACCGCGTCGATCTGCGCTTTCTGCAGTTTGCCCGAGTAATCGACGTAGAGCGACTTCCATTCGCTGAAGATGTCGAGCACCTGCGTGCCGGCTTCGCGGTGGCCGTTGCCGGTTCCCTTTGTGCCGCCGAACGGCAGGTGAACCTCGGCGCCGATCGTCGCTGAATTGACGTAGCAGATGCCGGTGTAAAGCTCCTGCATCGCGTGGAACGCATTGTTGACGTCCTGCGTGTAGATCGCCGACGAGAGGCCGTATTTGCACGCCGTTGACGATGTCGATCGCTTCGTCGAGCGTCGAGAACGGAATGACCGACGTGACGGGTCCGAAGATCTCTTCCTGCTCGATCCGCATTCCCGGTTTCACGTCCGTGAACACGGTCGGCTCGATGAACCAGCCTTTCGCGTAATCGCCTTTCGTCAGTCGGTTTCCGCCGCAGGCGAGCGTGGCCTTGTCGTCGTTCTTGCCGATCTGGATGTAGCCGAGGATCTTCTGCATCGCGTCTTCGTGGATAACCGGGCCGACCTCGGTTTTCGGATCGAGCCCGTTGCCGACGCGCAAGCGCTTTGACCTTTTCGACCAGCTTTTCGCAGAATTTCTTATAGATCTTCTTGTGAACGACCAGCCGCGACGAAGCCGTGCATCGCTGGCCGCTCGTGCCGAACGCTCCCCACAGCGAGCCCTCGACGGCGTTGTCGATATCGGCGTCGTCCATCACGATGATCGCGTTCTTGCCGCCCATCTCGAGCGATGACGATCTTGTTGTCGCGGGCACACTGCTCGGCGATGATTCGGCCCGTGTCGGTCGAGCCTGTGAACGAGATCAGGCGAACGTCCGGGTGACCGACGAGCGCCGGCCCGATCTCTGACGCCGTGGCCGTTGACGAGATTGACGACGCCCTTCGGAATGCCGGCCTTCTCGCACGCCTTGACGAGATTCAACGCCGAAAGCGGCACGTCCTCGCCCGATTTGATAACGACGGTGTTGCCGCAAACCAGTGCCGGGATCAGCTTCCACGACGGGATCGCCATCGGGAAATTGAACGGCGTGATCAGCCCGCAGATGCCGACCGGCTGGCGCACGCACATCGCGAACTTGTTCGGCATCTCGGCCGGCGTCGTAAACCCGTGCAGACGACGGCCTTCGCCGGCCGTGTAGTAGGTGCAGTCGATCGCTTCCTGCACGTCGCCGCCCGCTTCTTTGAGCACCTTGCCCATCTCGCGGGTCATTTCGCGGCGTATATTGATCTTTGTTCTCGCGAAGGATCTCGCCGAGCGTGAACAACAGCTCGGCACGTTTCGGAGCCGGCGTTCGCCGCCACTTTGTCAGCTGCATTCTTCGCCGCTTCGACCGCCCGGTTTACGTCCTCCTCGTTCGAAACGGGAAAACGCCCGACGATGTCGTTCGTGTCCGCCGGGTTCACGTTCTCGAACCACTCGCCCGAAGAGCTTTTCACCCATTCGCCGCCGATGTAATTGTGATAGGTCTTAACCGCAGTTTTCCTCGATCTTCTGCCTTCTTTTGCTTTTGCCATGATTGATAGTTCCTGATTTCTTGTTTCGTGGTTTCTGGTTGTGTTAGAGTTTAAACTCAAAAGTTCAAGTGCCAAACAGCCTCGTTAAAGACGCTTGAAACTTGGAACCTGGAACTTGAAACCAGGAACTTAACCGACTACTGAACGGTGAACTGCACTATCTTCAGCCGTCCGGCCGTTCGGCTCCGCGGATCGAATGACAACACATGAAGGACGACGGCATCGCCGGGTCTTCAACTTGCTTACCGATGGTGGTAAATGTTTTGAATCCTTAACGACCGGCTGCCGATTGATCGTTGGATGATGTCGCCTTCACCCATCGCCGTGTTGCCGGTCGATATTTTGACTTCGGCGATATAGCTTTCAGGATTGATCTTTTTACGAGGACGCCTTTTTGGCTCTCGAGCTTGAAATCAGTGAAGAAATATCCGGCGTCAGTCGGTCAGCGTAAAGCCCGAACGGCTTCGCGCATCCTCGTAGTTTGCGGTCCAGTCGGAAGCTTTACCGGAGTCGTGTTCGTCATCGCCGCTTCGGCTGTCGTGCCGGACGCTCGCCGAGCCGCATGGTTCGCGGACCGGCGTTCAATTGCTCCCCGATTCTCGCGAAGATAGTTGATCGAAACGCGATTGTTCCGGAGTAGTTCGCCGAAACTTTTGCGATCAGGTCCTGGGCACTGTCAACGGGCTTGCCGTCGAATTCGACGATGATGTCTCCAGACTTTAGCCCGGCAAGGGCCGCAGCGCTGCTCGACGCTCCGACTTCCATAATGATCGCCCCTTAGGCTCGCGCCATCCCGTAGACCTTTGCGTATTCGGGCTTGACACTTTCAAGCGTCACGCCGAGGTAACCGCGGCGGACCTTGCCGCTTTTGATCACTGCTGATCGAACACATAGGCCGCATCAAGCGACGGAATGGCAAACCCTACACCATTATAATCGCCGGTTGTGGTCGCGATCTGCGAATTAACGCCTATCACCTCGCCTTTCATATTGACCAGCGGCCCGCCGGAGTTTCCGCGGTTGATCGCCGCGTCGGTCTGAATGAACCGCTGAAAAGGGTAGCCGCCGGCGTTTCGACCGCTGCGTCTGCGAAATAATGCCCGCCGTTACCGTCTTGCGAGAGGCCGAACGGCGAACCGATGGCCAAGACCCAATCGCCGACGCTGAGCTTTGATTCGAATCACCCAGTTTCACGATCGGAAGCTCTCGGCCGGCCTCGATCTTTAACACCGCCAGGTCGGTTTCTTCGTCAACACCCGTGATCTTTGCGATATATTCCTCACCGGAGTCGAGCTTTACGGTAATGCGGGCTGAATCGGCGATGACGTGGGCATTCGTCAGGATGTAACCTCGTTTATCGACGATAAATCCGCTGCCGACGGAGTAAGTCGGGCGGCGCGGCAGCTGTCTGTTAAAGAAATCAAGCAGATCGCCCGGCTCCGAGGGTTTCGTGCCGCGGGCCGTGATCTCAGGCATTTTTCCCTTTGTGTCTATACTCACCACGGCCGGAGAAACCATCTTTGTTACCGCGGCGAACGAAAGCGACAGCTGCTGAGGCGTGATCGCAGGGTTGCGGGACGCATCCGTATCCTGCGGCGGCTGGGCCAGGCAAACGGTCGCCGACAGCAGAAACAAATGAAATGCCAGCGAGAGACTGATTTTACGGTCAGATCGAAACATTGAGGCTACTTCTCCTAAATAAAACTCGTTTGAACTAAGCCAGTTTGCGCGATTATAGCAAATTAACGCGTTTCCACTAAGGTTTTTCGGCGCCGGTTCAGACAGGCGACCTGGTTGCGCCATAGCGTTTTATTGATCCATTCTCAGCAATACCTTCAAAACGCCTTTTTCCTTTGCACGGTCAAAGGCCGCAACACCATCATCTAACGCAAATTCATCGCTTATCAGCGGCGTCGGATCGATAGCCCCGTCCTCCAGCAGCTTTAGCGCGGGTTCAAAACGGCCACATCGTGAACCTATAAGGCTGATCTCATCGATGACGATCCTTGATGCCGGCCAGGCCGAAGCCCCGTGAAACGTCGATTTGAGAACGATCGAACCAAGCGGCCGGACAAGATCGACGGCCAGCAGCAAACCGGATTCTGCGCCGCTTGCTTCAACAACCACATCGAAACGGCGTCCGACCTTGAATGCTTTCTCAGCCAAAAAAGCTTTGATACCTACGTTTTCCGCGATCGAAAGTTTCGACGGGTGCCGGCCGACGATCGAGACGTTTTCTGTCTTTAGCCTGAGCGCCATCGAGCAAAGGAGCCCTAGTTTTCCATCGCCGATCACCGCAACGGACGTTTCGGGGCCGATGTCGACACGTTCTGTAATGCCATACGCGGCTGCGAGGGGTTCGGTGAAAACGGCCGCAGCGTCCTCGACATTTTCGGGAACCTCAAAAAGGTTACGCGACGGGAGGGCAAGAAATTCGGCATGAGCTCCGTCGCGGCCCTGAATTCCCAGAACAGTACGTTCCGGGCAGTGCCGCGAATCGCCCAAAGCACAGACCGTACATTCGCCGCAACCGGCATTTATCTCGCCGACGACGCGTTTGCCGACGATCTCTGGACGGTCAACGGCCCTTTCGACCGTTCCAACAAATTCATGTCCGAGAGTTCCGCGGAAACCGGCGTAACCGCGGACTATCTCAAGGTCGGTGTTGCAGATGCCCGACATATGAACCCGGACTAGCGCCTCGTGTGCGGCGCCCGGCACGGGAACATCCTCGATACTTAGATCGCGGCCTGATAATCGTAGTGCTTTCACAAAAACCCTAGTTCGTGTAATAAACCCTTACATCACGCTCACCCGTGATGAGCCATTGCCCGTTGATCAGGCTGAATTGAAGCTGCTGACGTACCTTTCCGGTCGATCGCCGTTTTCCCTCGAACACCCATTCCTTGTCGAATTGCGCGGTCGCGGTTTCGCCCGACCCGCTGATGCTAACGTCCATATTGCTGATCCGTATCGAGATCGAGTCGAACATCCTGTATGCCCGTTGTTTATCGCCTCGGATGAATTCGGGGCTTGCTCCGCTCTTGCGATAGTACTGTACCGACGGAGCATACTTCCGCACCAGAGCATCGATGTCGCCCGACTCGGTGCTCGACCGCCAGCTTTGGACCTGCTGTGATACCTCGCCTGAGATCCGATCTTTATCGACGACCGGCGAAGGGCCGAGGAGTAAGTCACGCACGTTGGTATTGATATTTGAAGCCGGCACCGTAGAGGTCGGCGCCGGCGTAGAAGTATCAAAAGGCGTTCCGGTCGGCGTCGTCAAATTCGAATTAACGTTCAGGGGCCGCACGCCGTTCTGATTACCATTGCGGTTCTCAAGGTTTGCCGCTATCGGCGAACGGTCCTTAAAATATAGCCAAAGGCCCAGGGCACCCATTCCGCCAACTAACATTGACAAAAATACCGCTCCCGCGATCCATATCATGAAACGCGGTCTGCGTTTTGTTTCGGGTGCCGCGACCCGTGTTACCTGGCTGTGCTGTTTCCAGCGAGTGGCGACCGAGCCGTCCGCTCCGCGGGTTACGGTCTCCGTCTCATGGCCGCCGGGCGAAACTGTCGGCTGTTGAACGATAGTCGCTTCGGTAAGGATCGCTCCGTCCTGCAAACAGAACCGAAGCGTGTCGTCGGTGTATTGCGTGTGGCAATTCGGACAGGTTTTCATTGAGAATTGGGGACCAACTCAAAATACCAGATTTTGTTCTGAAAACCGAAAAATTTACAATTCACTTGTCACTATCTATACTCTGAAGTGATAGTTCACTTCTTTTCGGCTGAATCGTCATATGAGAATTTTTGTTTGTTTTGTTTTGCTAGTGTCGTTGTGTTTATTGGCCGCCGGATGCGGCGACAGCGGATCTGGTAACCTTAACTCGAATGCCGCCCCGGAACGTGTTTGCAGCCCGATCGCCGACACGCCGACCGCCGCTTATACACGCCTTTTCGACGCCGTAAAAGCGAAGGATACTGAAAAGATAAAGGGCGAAATGTCCGTAATGAGCCAGGAATTTGCCCAGTCGCTGGCAATGCGGCAAAAGAACCCGATAGAAAAGGTATATGAGAACGGGTTTACCGGAACGACCTTTGCCGCAGTGCTGCCGGAGATCCGCGATGAACGCATTCTCGGGTGTTGGGGCGGTATCGAGGTTAAAAATGAGAAAGAAGGCCGCTGGGAGGATCTGCCGTTCGTGAATGAGAACGGCGCGTGGAGATTGGCGGTCGGCGAGCTTTTTAGCGGTGAGTTCAAATCGCCGGGAAAGAGTCAGGACACGAAAGAAAAAGAAGCAGCGAACGCGATGAGGCCTGCACAGGCCCCGGCGAACATGATGTCGAACAGCAACAATGCAAACGCCAAGGTCAACGTGGGCCCGAGATACGACGGCCCGCAGGTCGAGCCGCTGCCGAAGAAAAAATGATCGACCGGGACGGTATCGAAGCGATCCTAAAGCAGTACGAAAAACACGGCTGGAAATTACGCCGTGTTTTGCTTTCGCGGGAGCTTCGAGAACGAGATCCGCAGATCGTCGATGCCGATTTTGAAGATGCGGAACTCCGCGATGCCCAAATCGATGCGGCTTGGTTTTCACGGTCCTCCAAGCCAGGTTTAACGGCTTGGGAACTTCGGTATTTATCGACAACCGGGGCATACGCGCTTTTGGAAACGTTTCGTGACGGTACTGCACTTGACGAGATCGAAGCAGTCCTCGGCCAGACAGAGGCAAAGCTGGTAGAAGCCGTATCCAGGCAAAAGCCGAACTAATTTGTCCTGATCGATCTGGTACACGCGTCTAAGTTGTTGGCGGGGAGTGGGCCGGCATGAAAAACAACAAGATCGCTAAACTGAATGGGAGATTCACTCGCTTGGTATATTTTTTACTTGATAACCCTCGCCGATTCGTCATCTAATATAAGTGTGTTGACAAGTTTGCGGTTTGACCGCAAACTTGATGTGTTGAAATGATAATTAAAGACCTTGGCCCCGCGGTCGTCAGTGTTTGGGACGGTTTGCGGCCAATAACAAAGAAAATGGTTGCCGGCGCGATGCGTTCGGGCAACACCAGCACAAACAGTCCCGCCCAAAAATTCTTATACGACGCTCACGCCGACTGGGAATTAAGTCGTCTTCTGCTCGCTTTGGACGAGCAGTCGCGGACGGATGCCGCAAAAAGGGATTCGGAAAAGCTCTTTGAGATCACCGAACTCGCGGAAACGTGCGTCCGCCTTCTGGAGGCACAAAGCGGGTCGGCCGAGGTTTTTATCCAGCTCGCGGAACGCTTACTCAAAAAGCACGATTACAATAAGCTTGATAAGCTTTCGGACCGGCTTTTTGAGCGGTTTTCGGCCGCTGAGATAGCCGAGGTCGTCCGCCAGACTGAAATGCCGCAAATAAGGGCGATCGCGTATGAAACGCTTTCGATGCTGCCGGTGCCGACGCTGGTACCGCTGCTCGACGACCCGCTCTACGCGGAGATCGGCGCCAGCGCGTTGGAGCAAAAAGCTTTCGAATATGAGTCGGAAGAAGCGCGGGACGCATTAGAGCAGTATTTCCCAGATAACGACATCGAGAACGCCTGACGGGCTGAAAATCGAACTCAAAAAATTATCCGGCGTCCTGCATTGTTTGTATGGACGCCGGATACGCTTTTTTAACTCTGCTATCTACATCTTGGCTATTGGATCAAGTTGCAGAAGACGCTTCGTTCAGCTTCTCTTTTAACCGGCCCGGATACATCGGAAACTTTGAGGTAACTTCCGCAACCTCTGCCCTGACCCTTGTCCGCACTTCTTCCGATTCAGGCTCGCGGATAATGGAGGCGATCATTTCGCCGATCTTCTTCATTTCGGCTTCTTTCATCCCGCGTGTTGTAAGAGCGGGCGTTCCGAGCCGGATGCCCGAAGCGACGAACGGTTTCTGGGTGTCGAACGGGATCGTGTTCTTATTGACCGTGATTTGGACTTCATCCAGGGCCTTTTCCGCGGCCTTGCCCGTGATGCCTTTACCGTCCATGTAAACATCGACCAAGAAGCAGATGGTTGTCCGTGCCGCCGGAAACGAGACGCAGTCCGGCGTTGACTTAGTGTTTCAGCGAGCGCCTTTGCATTCGCGACGATCTGCTGCTGATATGTCCTTAAAGCTCGGCTGAAGGGCCTCGCCGAAATGACACTGCCTTCGCCGCGATAATGTGCACCAACGGGCCGCCCTGTACGCCCGGGAAAAACGCTGCGGTCGAGGTCCTTTGCAAACTCTTCCCTGCACATTGCCAAACCGCCGCGAGGGCCGCGAAGGGTCTTGTGCGTTGTGGTCGTCACAAACTCGCAATGCGGAACCGGCGAAGGATGCAGCCCGGTCGCAACCAGCCCGGCAATGTGCGCGATGTCGGCCATCACTTTTGCACCGACGCCTGCGCGCGATCTGGCCGATACGCTCGAAATCGATCGTCCGCGGATACGCCGACGCACCGCAGATCAGCAGCTTCGGCCTGTGCTCTTCGGCGAGACGCTGCAGCTCGTCGTAATCGATCTGCTCGGTATCTCGGTTGACGCCGTAGTCCGCGACCTTGTAATTGATCCCGGAAAAATTCAGCGGATGCCCGTGCGTCAGATGCCCGCCGTGCGACAGGTTCATCCCGAGGATCTGATCGCCGTGCTCCAGCGCCGTCATCAGCACCGCCATATTCGCCTGCGCACCCGAATGCGGCTGAACGTTCGCGTGGTCGCAGCCGAAGAGCTGCTTCACGCGGTCGATCGCCGTCTGCTCAACGACATCCGCAAACTCGCACCCGCCGTAATAACGCTTGCCCGGATAACCCTCGGCATACTTGTTCGTAAAAACCGTGCCCATCGCCTGCAGCACGGCTTCGGACACGAAATTCTCCGACGCGATCAGCTCGAGCCCGTTCGTCTGACGTCGGACTTCGTCGTCGATGGCGTTGCTGATTAGCGGATCGGCTTCTGAAATGTTTGCGGTGAAAAAATTGTTCATTTATTTGCGGAACGTCAGATCAGATCAAGCGGCGCACAGCCATGAAGTCTTTTGAAGATAAAGGCTAGCTGCTCGTTTTGCGAAAGACCCTCGGGCATCCCTATTTTCGCCAGTTCTTTAGAGGTTTCAAACATTTCGGCACACATAAGGAATCTCTCTTCCTCAGTTCGCACCATGACGGTACTATAAACTAATTCTCGAATGTGTCGCGGCGTATCTTCCACTGCTCGACCTCCGACCAAATGGGAAAAAGGCCCAGATGGCCTATCCATTCGTCTACGTATTTTGAATCATATTCGGTCGCAGTAAGATTCGCAATATCGCGGATCTGAAGCTCCGAATGCGTTTCTCGCGACCAGTCCAGTTTAGCGATTATCAAATCCTCTTTTGTCGTTGTCCAAAACTCGACCTCGGAGACGGTAGCCAGTCGCCGCCGCTCAAAGCTGGTCCGGGCAAAGTCTGTTGTTTTTTGAACGATGCAGTCGATTTTTTCCCCAAAAGGCTGCCTTATCATGTTGAACATCGATCTCGCATTAATTGCTCTCCGAACGGAACTTTCGCTCACGTAATAGTCGCTTCCAAAAGTATTTACGATCGCCGGAACGTCTTTTTCCGAAAGTTGCACAACAATGTCGATGTCCCTGGTATACCGGATCTCTCCATATCGCGCTCATCGCAAAGGAGCCAGTGACCATATACTCGATCCCTAGCCGTCCGGCCCGCTCAACAAAATCACGGAGAGTCTCAACCATTGAATAGGGATCGCCCATATGGAGTTAGCCTACCATCTCGCTGAAAACTGGTTCTTCCAAAACGGTAACTCCCAAGCTCTCCGCCTTCGTCAACTTCGACCCTGCATCTTCGCCTGCTACAACATAATCCGTCTTCTTGCTCACCGACGAAGACACCCGACCGCCGCGGTCTTCGATTAGTTTGGCAGCTTCGTCGCGGGTGTAGTTTTCGAGCTTGCCGGTGAGGACGAATGTTTTGCCGACGAAGCGTTCGTCGAGGGCGGCCGTCGATGCGGCGTCGACGTCCGTTTTGACGCCGGCGGCTTTTAACCGGGTCGACAAGTTCAATATTTTCCGGCCGCCGAAACCAGTCATAAACGCTTTCAGCCACCGAGAGGCCGATCTCGGGAATGTCGTCGAGCTGTTCGACTGTCGCTTCGGCCAAGCTGGTCGATGCTGCGGTACTGGTTGGCAAGGATCTTTGCATAACGTTCACCGACGTGGCGGATGTCGATGCCGTAAAGCAGCCGCTGGAGGCCGCGGGTTTTGCTCGCCTCGATCTGTTCGATCAGCTTCTTCGCTGACTTTTCGCCTTTTCGCTCAAGGTTAGCTATATCCTCGACGGTTATATCGTAGATGTCTGCGACATTCTTTAGTTTCCAGGACTCCCCTTCGCGTTGAATACCTTTATCCACCAGGGTTTCGATCAAGACCCAACCAAGCCCTTCGATATCCATCGCTTTTCGCGAGGCAAAGTAACCGATCCGTGCCTTTACCTTTGCCGGACAATCGGGGTTCGAGCAGCGCCGGACCGCCTCGCCCTCGGGCCGCACCGCGTCCCAACCGCATTCCGGGCATTCGGAAGGAAACGTGTATTCCCTTTCGCTTCCGTCGCGTTTCGACTCAACGACGCCAAGCACCTGCGGGATGATCTCGCCGCTTTTCTCGATCTCGACCGTGTCGCCGATCAGTATGCCCAAACGCTTTATTTCATCCTCGTTGTGCAGCGAGGCCCGCGTAACGGTCGTTCCCGCCAGCAGGACCGGTTCGAGGTTGGCCACGGGCGTCAACGCACCTGTCCGGCCGACCTGAACGTGGATATCGACCAGTTTGGTCGTCGCTTGTCGGGCAGGATATTTGTAAGCGATCGCCCAACGCGGGGCTTTCGTCGTCGCACCGAATTCCTGCTGCAAGCGCGGTCGAGTTTACCTTAACCACAACGCCGTCGATCTCGTAATCGAGCTCGTCGCGCATCGGCTCCATCTCGGCGATGAAGGCCGAGAGTCTCTTCGAAATCGCCGCACAATGCGCGATGCGGATTAACGTGAAAGCCGTTTGCCGCGAGCCACTCGAAATTCTCCCAGTGCGTCGGGAACATCTTCTGCTTCCCGCTCAGCACGTCGTAAGGGAACATATCCAGCCGCCGTGAGGCGACGATCGGCGAATCGAGCATTCGCAACGTTCCGGACGCACAATTTCGCGGATTTGCGAAGGTCTTTTCGCCCAGCATCTCAAGCTCTTCATTGATCCGGCGAATTGCGACCGCGAGAGGAAAACCTCGCCGCGGATCTCCGCATGCTCCGTCCCGTCCGATCTCAACCTCAACGGTATTTTCTTGATCGTCTTTACGTTCGGCGTCACCTCGTCGCCGCGAAGCCCGTCGCCGCGCGTGGCCCCAGCCGCGAGCTAGCCGTTCTCGTAATGCAAAGCAACGCTCAGCCCGTCGATCTTCAACTCAGCTACATACTCCAGCTTTCGTCCCTCCGCCAGCCGCTCGCACCGTTCGGTAAACGCCTTCAGATCATCGAGATCATAGGAATTGTCCAGCGACATCAGCGGCACGGAGTGAACGAATGGCCTCAGGCTGTCCGCCTTGCCGCCGACGCGTTGGGTCGGGCTGTCGGGTGTGATCAGTTCGGGATTCTCTGCCTCGAGTTTCTTTAGGCGTTCGAGCAGCTGATCGAACTCGTAATCCGATATCTCCGGCTCGGCTTTTTGATAATAAAGCTCGTTGTGCCGGTCGATCTCGGCGCGGAGGTTCCTGATCTCCACACTGTTTTGATCTCATTGAGGTCTGTTCAGACATTCTTGTCACCTAGCTCTAGCAATATCGCATTGCTTCAATATTGTTGAGGTCGGAATTTTCCTCAAAGAACTTATTCAGCGACGCAGTGATCTCTTTTCCCGATACCTGATTTGATTCAGCCATTCGTCGAATTGCGGTGACGACAAATACCTTTCGCTTCATCTTCAGGTTCCTCGCAGCAAACGACAAATCTCGATACAGTTTCTCCGATAATTCGATTTCCATTTTCATATGTTTAGAAAAATTGTTAACCCATAAATTCGGCGATCAACCCGTGAAAATGATGCGTTCCCTGCTCCCTTGTCGGCGAGTAACGGCCATGGGTATAAAACCGGGAACGAATGCCCTTCTGAACGCTCTCGACGACAGCCTCGTCCTCGAGTTCCACGCTGTCAAGATCCGCTCCGGCTCCCTGCCCGACCTTTGATTCGTCCGACACATAGCTTAAAAAGCGGACCCGGCACGACGACGGCGAGAGGGGCTCGACCACATTGACCGAAACGCCCCACGGATAAAAATTGAACATCGTGTTGGGAAAAACGAACAGATAGCGGCCCGCTGCATTACCGTCGCGGTCGAAAGCAGTCTGCAGACTGGAGTAACGAAACGTCTCGGTCTTGTAGGTACCGTAATCGACCACCTCGTTCAGCGAACGGTGTACGTACGGAACGTGAAAGCCCTCAAGGTAGTTCTCGCAATATAGAGCCCAGTTAGCACTAACGTGATAGTCGCGCCTGGATACAAGTTTCGGTGCAGCCGATGAGATCTCGTCGAAACAACCTTCGTGGCTGACAAACTCCTCAAACGGCGCCGCGGGGTCGAGCGATACAAATCGAAAACCGCCGCGTTCGCGATAAGAAATTTGCCTGAGGTCGTCCGAGGCGGACGGAAAATTCTCAACGCCTTCAAATTCAGGCATCGAAAGAAATTTTCCATCGAGCGAAAAGCGGCGGCCGTGATAGCCGCACCTGATCAGGTTCGCGTCGCGTGCTTCTTCTTCGATCAGGATCTTCCCGCGGTGGGTGCATACATTCGTAAGGCAATATTCTTCGGAACCGTTCCGCGCCACCACAAGCGGCTCGTCCAAAAAACCAGGCAGCAGGACAAAAGGCGTTAACCCGAAACTTACCTCCGGACCGCTGGCAAATTGCCAGGTACGAGCGAAGATCTTTTCCTTGGAAAGCTCGAAATAACGTTCGTCCGTATAGAATTCGGATGAGAGGGTTTTGGCCCGTCGAATGTCAGGATCTATATCGAACATTGGGATCAATCGTTAAACAAAAGGTACCGGGGCCGCCCCTTTTCTCTCGCGAAACCCCGACAAACCAGCCCGGCCGCGAACGCATTCGTAAATTCTTTTTCAAGCCTGCCCTGAAAGGCCAGAGCGTCAGTGGGGCTTTTCTCGACAAGTCCATTCCAATCCAACGGCGCCTCGATCTCTGCCGCGACCGCGCGTTTCTCGTTGAATTCGCGTCCTTCGCTTAATGCGGTAACTTTTTCACTTTCCAAATCCCATTCTGCGAACAAGCGGTCGCTGGCAAGGCCGATATTCTCATCCGCGCGCGGCGGTCGAATAATCGACGCCATAGAAATTGGGATGATACTCGCTGACAATGGCGCCGAGCTTTTCAAGATTAAAGTATGCATTCCTCGCCTTCCACGGCTCGAATGTCCATTTTACATACTTGATGCCAAGCTCTATCGCGCGCTTGCGTTGTGCCCATTTCAACGTTGCGCCGACACCGTGACCCTGAAAGTCGGGCCGTACCGCCGTCATGTGCGAATACAACGCCTTTTCGTTTCGCAAAAATGCTGGAACGCTTAACACAAACCCGACAAGCTGCGAACGCGAAAAAGCCCCCAGCGTAAAACCGCCCGCGTTCCTCGTAACAACAAAATGCCTGACCGGTGATATCTCGATCTCCGGCAGGGCAAAAACGGCGCGCTGCAGGTCGACGCACGCCGCAAGTTCTTCGAGCGTAGTACATTCCCTTATCTCAAGCTTTGGGTCCATTAAGAGTAAATAAGATGATAGGTTACGGACCTTCGGTCATTTGAAACTTTCGCAATTTGGCCCGGTGGTGTCAAATTCCCTGTTCATAAGGACTTCCGACACAAATTCGCTCTTACCTTTTCACCGCCGAATTTGATAAAATAAAGACTGACCGCAGGTCCTCCGCCCGCCGCGGTCCGCCCCGACCAGATGACGCCGCAAAACCCGCTCGACCATAAAGGAAGCTTAAGTACCAATCCGCTCGCCGAGTTGCTCGTTGAAATTGAGCAGGCACAGCTCGACGGCTCGATGCGGCTTTCGCGACACGAGGACAAAGCCGTTATCTATTTCCGTGATGGAGATCTCGTTTATGTTGTGTCGAACGGGCGTGAGTCATCGCTTGCTCAAACTCCTTCTTGACCAGAAACTTATTGAACAATCAAGCCTGGCCAAATTGCCAAAATGTTCGAACGATGTCGAATTGGCGATGACACTCGTCCGAGAGGGCGTTCTTTCGAAGGAACAGGTCGACGAAGCGGTCGTCAAGCAGATGGATCACATCATGATAGACGTCCTTTCCTGGACCAACGGCGATTGGCACTACAGCCCGCTGGTTCGTTCTCGCGGAGACCTTACGGTCCCGATAAATCTGAAAAAGATACTCGTCGATTTCGCTCGCTGCCAGACTTCATCCGTGATCCGGGCTCGATTCAAAAGCGTTTCGGAATCGTTCGAAAAGGTCACCGGATCGGACGGCGGTTCGCTGCTTCAGGGGCATGAGGAATTCGTTCTTCAACATCTGAACGGCGAACCCAAGAGTATAGAGCAGTTAACGCGGGAATGCGGTTTGCCCGAAACCGGCTTTTTGCACGCGTTATACGTTCTATGGATCGCCGGCCTGGTCCGCCGCGGCGAGTGGAACGCGGCGTTCTCCGAAAACCGTATAGGCGCGATCCAAAATGCAAAAATTTCGCTGATAAAACAAGCTCAGAAAACTGGTGCCGAGCGTAAGGCCGATAAGCCAAAGATCGAGGCACTAGAACCGGACGCGGGGGTCAAACCCGAAGAGGCCAAACAACCAGAGCTCAGTCTCAACGATTACCTGGAACGGGTAGAGGCCGCCGATACACATTACGACGTGTTGGGGGTCCAGCCCAAGGCTGCCGTAGCGGAGATCAAGACATCCTATTTCAACCTGGCCAAACTCTTTCACCCGGACAAATATCACCGCGAAGCTCCCGCGACGCTGCAGCGCATTCAGGCCGCGTTTTCGAACGTGCAGTCGGCATATGAAACACTCAAATCAAACGACACCCGCGAGAACTACGATTTCAAGATCCGAAAGGACCTTGAAACGAAGGAAAAGCTAAAGGCCCAGGGTGCCGTAAGCGACGGCAAGATCGATACCAAGGCCGAACAAGGCCTTGAAAGCTTTGAAGCAGGATTGAGCCTGTTAATGGAAGAGGAATACGAGCGTGCCGTGCCGTTCCTCGGACGGGCCGCACATTATAGCCCCGAAAATGCCCTTTATCGCGCCTATTATGGAAAGGCGTTGTCATACGACAGCAAGCAGCGTCACAAAGCTGAAGGTGAGATGCAGGCCGCGGTCAAGCTGGACCCGAAAAACCAAAAGATCCGAATGATGCTGGTCGAGTTCCTCATGGAGAACAACCTGTTGAAGCGCGCCGACGGCGAACTAAAGCGGTTCCTTGAGCTTGTGCCCGATAACGCCGAGGCAAAACGCTTGCTTGCAAAACTTAGCGAATAGCTGATGCCGGTCCGCGCATCGGACTGCCCGGTGTGCTAAAATTTTTTATCCGTCCGTTCGTTCAACCTATGGAACCGACCCTGGCTAAGGAATCAGATCTTGACGAGAAATTACTCGAGCTTTCATCCGAAATGGACGCGTTCGAGGGATATACCTACGCCCACGGCCTGAGGATCGCTGCGATCGCCGATGCCATCGGAAAGGAATTCAACCTTGCGGCCCACGACCGCTTCTTTATGCAGCAAGCGGCGCTCGTCCACGACATCGGCGAGATGGTGATGAACCGCGACTATATCAAGGATAACCGGATGCTGACCGCGACCGAACGGCTCGACCTGCAGCGGCACCCGGTGATCGGCGAACAGGAAGCAGCCAAACGCGGGCTTTCACGCGGAGTCCAGCTTTTGATCCGCTGGCATCACGAATGGTGGAACGGCACCGGCTATCCGGACTGCCTGGAAGGCGAGCAGATCCCGCTGGCCGCACGAATACTCCGCGTCGCCGATTCATTTGCCGCGCTTAGGGACAACCGGCCGCGGCGAAAGGCAATGTCGGTCGCGGAGGCGAAAGCCCATCTAATAGAATGGGCCGGGCTCGAATTCGACCCCAAGGTCGTTAAGGCATTTCTTGCGAGTGATTACGTGGACCTGTACGAGGTCGAGGTACCGGTTGAAACGGGATCCGCATCGCCGGCCACCGACGGTCCGAGCGGACAGATCAACGACGCGAAGATAGGATCGTCGTCGGCAAATGAGGGCAGTGCTCGTTCGATTCCCCGGTTGGAGATCGCACCCTTCGACGATCAGCCCTTCAGATTCGCGGAAAATAATGAGTAAACAGTCGATCTTTACGCCAAGGAGCTGGCTTGCATTCGAGCTCAATGTGCTTCGACGGCTTGAATTCAGGTCTGTCGCCATTCCATTTACTGCAAGCCCGACGCTCGGTTCTTATCTTAAACGCGGCGGAACGCGCGTGTTGGCAAACGACGCCCTGCAGTCGGCCTGGACGCGGGCGTTGGCGTCCATCCAGAACAACGGAGAACAATTGTCGGACGAGCAGGTGATGGCGGTGCTCGACGAAGTTTACGTTCCGAGCCACAAACTGAAGAACCCGTCACTCCGCAATTGGTTCAGCGAAACCGATTCCTGGTGGTTTGATAACGTGCGGACCAACCTCGAAAAACTTCAATCGCCGTTTGCGTTTGCGATCGCGGCAAGCCTGGTGATGGCGGTCGGGGATTATGTACTTTCCTTTACCGACGATACCAGGGAGCTGCGCCAACCGCTTTCCGCCGTGTATCGCCGGCTTTGGTCCGTCCTGCCTGAAACCTTTAACAATGGCCAGAACAACGGCTGCCAGAATAAAGGGGCCGAGGAGTTCATCGCCGAAAGCCGCGTGGACCTGATGTTCCTCAGGCTTCCCGTAGCCGGAAGCGGCGGGCGTACCGCGATGCCCGACAAAGCCGTCTGGCGCGAAGAATGGCTGCGTGGGAATGACGACTTCTGGCCCTCGTTCGAATCTGCTCGTCACGGAAGGCTGGGCGGCCCTGTCGAAACAAAATCTCAGTATTTGAAAGTATTGAGCGAGGCATTGTCTACCGCAAGTCATGTCAAGACGTGGGCAATAGCCCATGTCGAAGGCGGATTGGTCTCGACGCAGGAGATCGTCAACGTTATAGCCGGACTTCGCCGGGTGGACACGATCTTTACCAAGGATTTCTCTGAACTGACCGGCACGCGGGCAGTGATCATTACGGCTTAGGCTCAGCCTCCTGGGGCCGAAGGTCGAGCTCGTGATCCTCAAGTCTGAATTTGGAATAGGTATTTCCGCGTTCGCGAATGAACCACACCAGCCCTGCCGAGCCGGCCAGCAATCCTGAAAATATAGTCAGAACCTGCGCCGAAACACCGTAGATCAACAAACTGCTCAACCAGCTCGATAGGCCGAACATCGTCAACTCCGCTCCTCTTTCCAGGGTCGAGATCCGCCCGCGTATATAGTCCGGCAGGCTGCGCTGAAAGAGGGTTTCCTGTACGGCATATTCGACGCCGATGATCATTCTTGAAACAAAGGCGAACAGCATGAAAAGCCACAAGCTCGGTACTACGCCGGCTACGGCAAATAACACGCCGTGGATGACCAGTGTCCATCCGATAAATTGGTATGTCGTGTTCCTGCGGTCGAGATAGATCGAGGTCCGATGGGCTAAGATCATTCCGAGAAATAAACCGAAGCCGCTGGCGGTCCACAAAAGAGCGACCGCCACGTCGGCGTTCCAGCCTTCCCTCTCTACGAAGAAGACGCCGCCCATCCGCTCAAAGACGATGTTTATGGCCCCGCCGCCGACCGCCCAGATGACGTTCATCAGGATGATCGTCAACGCAAAATGATTCGTTGCCGCATAATGAAGGCCCTGTCTTAATTCGGTAACGAAAGATTCCCGGCCCGCACGGTCCGCGGTTTCCTGTTCTCTGACGGCGTCTTCGGGAATTAGCCAAACAGTATATGCGGACGCCAGGAACGAAGCGGCATTTATTATGAATGCGACCTCATAACCAAAGATCGCAGCCGCCCAACCGCCGAGCGCGGACCCTATGGCCATCAACAAGAACCGCGTCGAAAACATCAATGCGGTCCCAGCCAGCAGACCCTCTTTGCCTGTCAGGTTCGGCGTCGAGGCATTTTTCGCTCCGTCAAAAAAAGCTCCAAACGTCGACAGAAGTGTCGTCGCAACGTACGCGATCCAGAGGTCGTCCGCGTCGGTAACAAGCAGAAACATCAGGGCGACAAAAACGCGTGCGAGATCGGTCCAGATCATCACCTGCCGTCGCGAGAAACGGTCAACAAAGGCTCCGGCGATCGGTGAGAAAAACGCGAACGGCAACAGCCTGCATACGAACAAGATCCCGGCGGCCATGGGCGACGCGTCTGAAACCACACGCACCAACCCAAGGCTCGCTATAAAATTGAACCAGTTCCCTAACTCGGAGATAAACTGCCCCGCCAGGAGATTGCGGAAATTTCGGTTGGACTTCAATAACTGGCTGTATGTCGTCGACTCCATAGCGCAAAAAGATAAACCTTACTATCTAAGACGCAAAACGCGAAATAATTCGGCATCTTGGACAGAGTGTCTTAAGTTTGGGCAGCTTATTGTTTACGGTTAATTAAGAAAGGAAGTTCGAGACTAGGGCTGGAAGCCGCGATCAATTTTCCGGTTCAACTCTCGTTTTCGCGCACGTCAACCTCGGTGAGCCCGGTGCGCCCGCTTATCCATCGACCGAAACGTCGGAATGCCAGCGAGAAGCCAGTCCAGACAAGGAAAGCACCACCGACACACGCGATGAACCCAATGATCTGTCCGATGATGCCGCCGGTCTCGCCGGTATGAGTGAAGCGAAACCACGAGCGAAGCTGTTGGGCAGCGTTCCTTTCACCGTACGGGTCCCATTTAGTCACCGCGGCCGTAGTCGCGTCAACAGTCAGCGTTGACCGGCCAAAAATGTTCCAATAGATGCCTTCGTCGATAGTGAATACGGCCGAGTTTTTCTCAATAGGCAGTCGCAGGCTGATCGATCTCCATTCAGGAGCCCTGGCTTCGGCTAGCGTCCATACAGCGTTGAGGTTGTCTGGATAAACATAGGACTGGTCAGTCTGGCCGCCGCCAGATTGGCCCTGCGCAGGCGGGACCTCGTTACCCGTCAGCGTGTACAAAAGATTGCTTGCCCATTGGTAAGAGATCACCGTCGCGGTAAGTGTGAAGATGATCAGGAAAAGGGACGACCAAAAACCTATGGTATTGTGCCAGTTGAAATTACGGGCCCTGCCGCGCAGGCCGCCGCGGAACCAAATGACGGGTTTGATAAGCTTCCATGTCAGCATTCGCGGCAACCAGATGTAGAGCCCGGAGATCGCTAGAAACAGAAAGATCAGATTCGCTGCACCTGTCACTGCTTTGCCGACAGGGCGCTGGTCGCCGGAGAGTGCAATGTAGCGGTGCCAGTTTCGCAGTTCCGACATCACGCTGCGTACAGTTTTGTTGCCCTCACCGGTTACCGAGCCGGTGTACGGATCAACGAACACGAATCCGTCCCGCCCGAGGCCTATCATCCACGCAGCATTCGGATCATTGTTGATAGCCAGCGAAGCCGGTTTTGCGTCGGGTCGCGCGGACCTTAAACCGTCCGCGATCTGTTGCGGCGGCAGCTTTCCAGCACCGGCTGGAGCTCGCACGTATCTAACATCGCGCTCTGCTAACTCGATAATCTGCCGTTCGAAGGCGAGCAGTGCTCCCGTGACCGACATGATGAAGATCACAATGCCCGCGCAGAGGGCCGAGACAAGGTGCATCCAGAAGATGATCTTTCGAAACGTTTTCATTACGGACGGAAAGGTCTTTTTGATAAATGGATCAGAAGTTGAATGTGGTCCTCAAAGTCATTGCTCTTGGGGCGGCGACCTCTATATTGGAGCCGACCGAAGCGTTGACGAAGATCACTTCGTCGAACAGATTCTCAATATTGAATGCAAAGTTGACGAATCTGTTCAGTCGATAAAAGAGTGCCGTGTCCACCCTAACGAACGACGGCAGGACCAACGGATCGGGAGCAGCAAACGTCCGGGCACCATTGCTTCCGATACGTTCGCCCTGGTAAATAAGGCCAAAACCGGCACCAAAACCTTTTAGATATCCCTCGCGGCGGTCGTATCGCGTGTAGGCATTGTAAGACCAGCGGGGCGATTTTTCCGCCTGCGAACCAGGGATCGGCGATGTCGCGGGTGGGGCCCCGGAAACTGTCAATCCGCCGGGGAACCCCTTGTAGATAGCGTCAAGGTAACTGACCCCTGCTGAAACGCGAAGGTCCTGACGTATCTGGAAGTCACCTGTTAACTCGGCACCCCGGGACCGCCGTGTCCCCGCGGAAACATAAAATCGATTTCCATTCGGATTCAGGACCCCGCTTTCGGATTGGACGAGCGCATTCTCGATCTGATTTTGAAAAAGTGCGAACGCGACTGATGCCCGGCGGTTCAGAAGATCGTATTTCGCCCCTATCTCGTAGCTCCGGCCGACGGTCGGGTCAAAAACACCGCGGTTCCCATCCTCGTCTTCAAGTTCGGGGTCTACCGGATTGAAACTGGTGGCATAGCTCGCGTACACGGCCAGCTGCGGCGTTGCGTTGAAAACGACCGAAGCGTTCGGCATCACGCCGCTTTTGCGGACCGTCCCGGCGGCCGGATCGTTCTGTCCGTAGTTAAGCCCGACCGTGACGTTCCACCGACCGTTGTCGAGCGATGTCCGGTTTTGAACGAATCCGTTCCATATCAGATCCCGGGTCCGCGGTGCGAAAGCTATCACCGGAAAGGTATCGAGCAGCGGCGTCAGCGCGGTCCCTGTGTAAATGTTTATCGGGGACCCTGCTGACGGCAGCGGCCCCTGAGGCGTAGTCGTTCGTGAATTAAGGCTGCGTTCGTAAAACCCTATCTGCGTCGTGTTCTTCCACCAGCCGGAATCCTTCCATTCATAGGTCGCGTCGGCATTGAAATTATTGTAGTCCCGCTCGGTCAAACTTTTCGCCTGCAGGCGCGAGATAACATTAAGGGTCTGCAATGCGGTGATCTGTGCATTCGACGTGGCCTGAGGGGAAAACTGGTTGATGTCCGTGTCGAACGAAACATACCGGTACGCCGCGTTGATGCGAAGCTTTTCCGTGATAACCCCACGATATTCCAAACCGGCCCAGCCTGTTTCTTCTGTCCGCCTCCCGCCGTAGAGGTTCACGTCGAGCGGCGACAGGTCGTCCTCATTAATCGTGCTCTGCCCATCATTAGTGCGAAGCGAGGTGGTCGGCGAAATAACGATACCGCCGCCGTACGGACGAAGATAGCGTGTCCACTGTACGCTCGGCGTCAAGACATGCCGGCCGATCTCATCAAGCTTGATCGCCAGCGAGCCGTTCGCATAGCGATTACGGTCCAGCGTATCCCTCGTAAAATAATTCATGTTCTCGAGGGTCAAGAGGCCGCGGTACAGAAAGCGGTCATTGCCAAAGATATTACCGGTGGAATCTATATCAATGCCGTACTGCGGGCGTTCATTGATCGAAACGCCGTTTCCGCTGTACCCTCCGGCACGAAGATCGACGCGAGTAAAGCGGTCCTCCTGCGGTTTTTTGGAGATCAGGTTTATGAACCCGCCCGGCGATCCCGTCTGGCCGTAAACCAGGCTAGCCGGCCCGCGCAAAACAACCGCTTCTTCGACGCCGAACATGCTCGCGCCAAAGCCGTTGCTTCCTACATTTATTCCGACAAACCCATCAAGCCGCGTGTCGTCCGGCGACATCCGATAGCCGCGAGCGTAGAAGTGATAACTTCCGTTTCGGTAGCTGTTCTGTGTCATTCCCGGTACGTAATTGATCACGTCGGAAACCTGCCGGAAATTCTGCTCTCTTATCCGCTCTTCGCCTATTACCGAGACGCTTCGGGGTGTTTCGTGGATCGACACGGGAAGTTTTAATGTAGATTCGACCGCCGCATCGGCACTGTCCATCACAACCGTTACGGATTCGGTGATCGCTCCCGCCTCTAACGTCAGGCGGGCCGTCTCGGACGACGCGTCAAGTGTTATCGACCGGACGACGTCGGCAAAGCCTTCTTTCTTCACCGTAAGCGTATATTTGCCGAACGGCATTTCGCCAAAATCGAATTCGCCAAACTCGTTCGACGCCGTTTCGCGTTTATCACCCCGATCCCCCGTCAAGGTAAGTTTTGCGCCGGTAACGATTGCCTTCGCCTCGTCGGTCACCACGCCTTTTAAAACGGCACTTTCAATTTGCGATGATGCAACAACGGTTAACAACAATAGGAGCGATACTCCGCATATTGCTCGTTTGAATATGCGGAAAGTCGCCGGCAGTTTGAAGGCTTTCATGATCGTCTCTCTCAAAATTCCCTCGACCGACAAGACGCGACCGAGGTCCCTGAATTGATCCCACCAGCCAACGAATGTACTGTTATTGAAAATGAATTTCAATTGCAGTTTCATATTAAACTGATGATTTCACAGAAGTCAACGCTTGCTGCGTTAATTTCGAGGCAGATGTTTGTTCGAAAAAGTAGAAGTGGTTTCCGAGGCGCGAAAAATGAAGGGTTGAGGAGATCCTTTAGTTTCCTGAAAAATTCGGCGGACGTTTTTCGAAGAAGGCGGCGACACCTTCCTTGAAATCATCTGACTTTCCCGACTCAAGCTGGCATGCGTGTTCCAGTTGGAGCTGTTCGTCGAGCGTGTTTGAGTAGGACGCGTTCAGCATCTGCTTTATGCGGCCGATCGAGCCCGTTGGCCCGGCCGCGAGTTTGCCCGCTAGCTTCGCTGCCTCATCCATAAGCAGGTCGGCCGGCACGACACGGTTTATCATTCCGATCTCCAGAGCACGATTCGCATCGACTGTTCCGCCGAGCATAAAAAGCTCGGCCGCAAGCTTTTCGCCCACGACTCGCGGCAGAAAGAAGGTCCCGCCACAGTCCGGCGACAGGCCGATCCGTACAAAGGCTTCGTTAAAGCTTGCATCCTCAGCCGCTATTATCATGTCGCATGCCAGGGCAAAATTAGTCCCTGCTCCGGCGCAAACGCCGTTCACCGCGGCAATGAAAGGTGCCGGTGTTTCGCGGATGAACCGGATCACGTCGTGAAGAGCTTTGAGCGGATCTTCCAGGAAAGCCTCGATACGTCCTTCGTTTTCCCACATCGACTTCATTTCCCGCAGATCGCCCCCGGAGCAAAATGCCCTTCCCGAGCCGGTCAGTATAATGGCCCGTGCTCCGTCGGCAATAGCCCGCTCAAACGCCGCCTTTAGATCCCCCGACAGCTCGCAGCGAAAGTGCGTTCAATGCCTCCGGCCGGTTCATCTTCACGACGGCGACGTTATTCTCGAACGAATATTCGACTGTTTCAAAGCTCATAAATTCATAAGTTTCAAACGTGAAAAAGTGGAAAAAGTGAAAAAGCGTGACGGATTCTCAGGTCCGAACTTTTTCACCCTTCCACCTTGTCACTTTTCCACTTTTTAGGCGAAACGTGCCCGCGAACGACTTGCTTCGTGGCATTCGCGACAAAGGACAGTACGTCCTACCTTTGGCTGGAACGGGACCTGGTCATGCTTACCGCAATGGTCGCAAACTATCTCAAATCTCTTCGGAGCATCCTCGCCGGCAGCGGCTTTTTTTGAGCGGCATTTTGCGCACCGCTGCGGCGGCATCATGTTCCGCTGGTAGAACATTTCCTGTTCCTTTTCCGTGAAGAGAAAGGTCTCCTTGCACTGAATACAGACAGTTTCAATGTCCGGCATTTGGATTCTCCTTGTTTGTACGCGGGGATGCGAATGAATATTACCACATACGAAGTAGAAACAGCGAAGTACGTTAGACCGTGAGTTCCGCGACGTGGCTTCGGACGGTTTCGCCGAGCGTTTGAAGATTGTATCCCGCCTTCCATGACAGGAAACCACGCGGCCGCCGCAAGCCTCGCCCGGCCCATTCTTTCACTACCCGCGTCATCGCCGCGAAGTCCGGATCTTCCAATTGAAGCTGCCCGAGCGGGTCGGTAAGGTGAGCATCGAAGCCGGCGGAAATAAAAATCAAGTCGGGCTTCATTTTCGACGCTATCTCTTCGATCGCCGATTCGAACGTCGACCGCTGATCACGCGCCTTTGTAAACGCACGCATCGGAACATTCAATGTCGTCCCGAGGCCCTTTCCCTGCCCTGTTTCGCCGCGCGAGCCGGTGCCCGGATACCACGGATACTGGTGCATCGAAAAAAAGAAGACGGACGAGTCTGAATAAAATATTCCCTGCGTCCCGTTGCCGTGATGTACATCCCAATCGATGATCGCGACCCGATCGATCTCCTTATATTTATTCTGCGCGTACCTCGCCGCGACAGCGACGTTGTTAAAAATGCAAAATCCCATCGCGTGTTCCGCCGTCGCGTGATGGCCGGGCGGCCGCACGGCGACGAAAGCGTTGTCGGCCTCGCCCTGCATAACGGCGTCTACCGCCGTGATCGCTCCGCCGGCCGCATAAAGCGACGCGTCGAAAGACTGCATCGAGATGGTCGTGTCCATATCCAGACGGTCGAGCCCGTTCGCAAACGCTTCTTCGACACGCCTGAAATGCTCCTTCGTATGCGCCGCCTGTACGATTCCCTTCGATGCCTTTTCCGGAGTGATCTCAACTAGCGAATTCCAAAGCGGCTCGTCGCTCTTGAGAGCTTCGATGACCGTGCGATAACGTTCGGGCATCTCGGGATGGCCGGGGCCCGTGTCGTGTTTTTCGTAAATAGAATGATGAACTATCGCGGTTTTCATTGCTTTGACTATTCACTATGAACTATCCACTTGTCACTGTAAAACCGGAGTCGTTTTCTTCAGTGAGCAGTGGTTAGTTTCAAGTGGATGGTAGATGTTATATTTCAACTTTCAATGACTGGAGCGACTAAGGATCAAGGCGATCGATTCTCACACCGGCGGCGAGCCGACCCGCGTTATCGTCGGCGGCTTTCCCGATCTTGGCTCCGGCACGATGGCGGAGAGGCTGGAAATTTTCCGCCGCGAATATGATGAACTGCGTACTGCGATGGTCTGCGAACCGCGAGGCCACAGTGCGATCGTCGGTGCACTGCTCTGCGAACCGGTCGATCCGGCCGCAGTCGCCGGCGTGATCTTCTTTAACAACGTCGGCTATCTCGGCATGTGCGGCCACGGGACGATCGGACTTGTTAAGACGCTTGAATATATGGGCCGGATTTCGACCGGCGTCCACAAGATCGAAACTCCGGCCGGCACGGTCGAAGCCGAATTGAATGCGGACGGCAGCGTGTCGATCACCAATGTGCCGAGCTATCGTTTTGCCAAAGATGTCGCGGTCGATGTAAACGGCTACGGTATTGTGACAGGCGATATTGCCTACGGCGGAAACTGGTTTTTCCTGATCGGTGGATCATCCGTTCGATATCGAATTAGCGAACGTCGGCCGGTTGACCGCTTTCACCTCTGCCGTGCGTAATGCATTGGGCCGAAACAATATTACCGGAGAAGACGGCGCCGAGATCGATCACATCGAAGTTTTTCGTGCCATCCCAGTCCGCCGACAGCAGAAACTTCGTTCTTTGCCCGGGCCTCGAGTACGACCGAAGCCCGTGCGGAACCGGGACCAGTGCAAAACTTGCCTGCCTATATGAGGACGGAAAGCTGAAGGAAGGCGATATCTGGAAGCAGGAAAGCGTTGTAGGCAGCGTTTTCGAAGGCCGAGTTAGCATCGAAAACGGCCTTGTTATTCCCGTGATCACCGGCACGGCCCACGTTACCGCGGAGCTTGAACTGATCTTAGATCCTAACGATCCTTACCGCTACGGCATTACAGGATGAGTACTTTTGACGTGGCCATTGTGGGCGCGGGCATTGTAGGCGCGGCCTGCGCCGAGGCTCTCGCTCGCGAAGGGCTGAAGGTCGTGATCGTCGATAAACACGATATCGCGACAGGCACGACCGCAACCGGTATGGGCCACATCGTCGCGATGGACGACAGCGAAGCACAGTTTGCCTTAACGAATTATTCACGGACACTGTGGCAGCAGCTTGCCGACGAACTGCCGCCCAACTGCGAGTATGAACGCTGCGGCACTATCTGGGTCGCCGCTGACGATGATGAAATGAACGAGGTGCGTCGAAAGCACGACTACTACGCCGAGCACGATATCAAATCTGAGATCTTAGATCTCAGATCTCTCCGCGAGGCCGAGCCGCGCCTCGCCGGCACGCTGGCAGGCGGTCTTCTTGTCGAAAGCGATTCAGTGGTTTATCAACTGCCCGCTAACAGATTTCTGATCGAACGAGCAATCGCGAACGGATCGGTCCTGCGACGGGGAATGCAAGTGATGAGCATCGCTGAAGGCCGTGTTGAACTGATAAACGGAGAAAAGATCGAGGCCGATATCATCGTCAACGCCGCAGGAGCGGCGGCTCCGCGGCTTTCGCCGGAGTTAAATATCGTAAAGCGTAAAGGCCATCTCGTCATCACGGATCGTTATCCGAACTTCATCCGTCATCAGATCATCGAGCTCGGCTATCTGCGTTCTGCACACGGACGCGGAGCGGATTCCGTGGCGTTCAACGTCCAACCACGGAAGACCGGTCAGGTTCTGCTCGGATCGTCCAGACAATTCGGAGCCGAGTCTGCGGACATAGATCATGCGATCCTTCGGCGAATGACAACACGCGCTTTCGAATATATACCAAAGCTGAGATCCCTGAACGCGGTCCGTGCGTGGACCGGATTTCGTCCTGCGACGCCGGACAATTTGCCGTTCATTGGCAAGATAGCGGGGACCGAAAACGTTTACGCCGCTGCCGGGCATGAAGGCCTCGGGATAACAACGTCGCTCGGAACGGCCGAACTGCTTGCGGCAGTGATCGTTGGCCGCGAACCCAAGATTCCGCTTGAACCTTACAGCCCCTCGAGGCAAATTTCGGAACATTGATCACAATAACCATCAACGGCGTACCAACTTCCGTGCCCGAAGGCACGACCCTCGCCGCGGCGATCTTGAATCTGGGCGAGACCGCGTTTCGCACGGCTGTCGATGGCGGGCCGCGCGGGCCGTTGTGCGGCATGGGCATTTGTTTCGAATGCCGTGTCGCAATTAACGGCGAACCCCACGCTCGGAGCTGCATGCTGCTCGCTGAGGACGGAATGGAGGTCGTCGCAGGTGAATAGATTTACGACCGACATTCTGATCATTGGCGGCGGTGCAGCCGGAATGTCCGCCGCCCTTGCTGCAGCGGAAAGCGGAGCGGACGTCACTGTTGTCGACGACAATCCTCGACTCGGCGGGCAGATCTGGCGGGCTGAACTTGGAAAAACAAGGTCAGCGGATGCTGCAAGGCTGATCGCGCAGATGGAAAACGGCTCGATCGAGATCGTCAACAGCGCGCAGGTTTTCGAGGCTCTGAGCGAAAGAAGCGTCACCGCCGAAACCCCGCGTGGCCGTATCGAATTCGATTATCAAAAACTAGTTCTGGCAACCGGAGCAAGAGAGTTGTTTCTTCCTTTTCCAGGTTGGACCTTGCCGAATGTTTTGGGCGCCGGCGGGCTGCAGGCATTGGTAAAGGGTGGGTTAAATGTCGAAGGCAAGCGAGTGGTCGTCGCGGGCACAGGGCCGCTTTTGCTTGCGGTTGCGGATTACCTCAAAACCAAAGGCGCGGTCGTCGCGGCGATAGTAGAACAAGCACCGTCAGCCAGGATCAACCGTTTCGCACGCGGCCTTAGGCGATCGCCTGCCAAGCTTCTACAGGCCGCAGTCCTTCGCGCAAGGCTGATAGGCGTTCCTTATTTGACCGACAGTTGGATAACGTCAGCCCGACGCCGAACCCCGCCCGATAGCAAGGGCTTAGTATCCGTAGCCTCCAGCACCAGAGATCTGTTGTCCATCGCTTTCCTCAAAAAAGGCAGGCCCCAAACGATCGATTGCGATTACCTCGCCTGCGGATTTCACCTCGTTCCAAACAACGAACTCGCGCAGCTTCTTGGGTGTGAGCTTAAGAACGGCACTGTCACGGTTGATGAATTTCAGAGAACTTCAAGGCCCGAGCATTTTTTGCGCCGGCGAGCCTACGGGGATCGGTGGCGTCGAAGCCTCACTTATCGAAGGCACTATCGCCGGCTATGCCGCGGCCGGCGATGAGATCACTAGCCCGGGAATCATTCTCCAAACGCGAAAGAACGCGACGTTTTGCAGATGCGCTCAACCGAACGTTTGCATTGCGAGATGAATTAAAGACACTTGCCGATGACTCGACTATCGTTTGCCGTTGTGAAGACGTACAATACGGAAAACTGAAGGATTTCGACAACTGGCGAACGGCCAAACTGCAGACACGCTGCGGAATGGGGCCGTGCCAGGGCCGAGTTTGCGGCGCGGCCGTTGAGTTTTTGTTCGGCTGGAAACCCGACTCGGTCAGGCCGCCGATATTTCCTGTTAAACTGGAGAATCTATGACCTTGAATGGAAAGGAGTGATGCCCGCGATCACGACCTGCTTTGATGAGGATCTGCAGATCGACCACGAATTCACCGCCAGACACGTCAAATGGCTGGTCGAAAACGGATGTACCGGAATCGTCGCAAACGGCAGCCTCGGCGAAGGCGGCACGATGTCGCTGGATGAGAAGTTATCGCTCTGGAAAACGATCGTCACGTCGGTCGGCGACCGCGTTCCGGTCATTGCCGCGATAGCTTCGATGACGACTGCCGATGCGATCGATGCAGGCAAAAGCCGCCGAAGCGATGCCGGCTGCAGCGGCCTCATGGTTCTGCCGCCTTACGTCTATCGCGGCGATTGGCGGGAGATGAAATATCACGTTACCGAGCGTCGATCAGCGCCACGCAGCTGTCCTGCATGCTCTACAACAACCCGGTCGCCTATGGTACGGATTTCCTGCCCGAACAGATAGCGGAACTTGCCGCCGAACTGCCGAACCTTCACGCCGTCAAAGAATCGAGCACGGATGTCCGCCGCGTTACTGCGATCCGCGCTTTGACCGGCGACCGCCTGAAGATATTCGTCGGCGTGGATGATGCAATTGTCGAAGGAATAAACGCCGGGGCCGTCGGATGGATCGCCGGCCTTGTTAACGCCTTTCCAAAGGAATCGGTCGACCTTTTCAATTACGGAATGAACGGCGAGACAGTAAAGGCCCGAGAACTTTACGAATGGTTCTTGCCGCTGCTTCGCCTGGACACCGTGCCGAAATTCGTGCAGCTCATCAAGCTCGTCCAGCAAAAGGTCGGTTGGGGAAACACCCGCGTTCGTCCGCCGCGGCTTGAATTAGAGGGAACAGAACTGGAACAGGCTATCGAGATCATCGACCGCGCCCTGGAAACGCGTCCGCGTGCGGAGGCGGCAAATCAATAGCCATCGCGTCGCCAGCCCGTGTATCCGTAGCCCGAGTGTCCGTAGCCCGCACGTAAGTGAGGGCTCACCGCGATCATTCTGCAACCTTAAGCTATCCAAATCGCGCCTAATAATTGATCATGACTTCAAAACTTTCGGGCACATCGATCATCGGCTTCAGCCGCGGCAGCAAAACCGACGACCGCTTCACTGCGTTCGACCCCACGACGGGCGAAGCTGTCGACCCGCCGTTTCATTCGGCGACGTTGGACGATTTAGAACGGGCCGCGGCACTTGCGGAGGAAGCCAGGCTGAAATACGCGGCAGTCTCATCGGTCGAACGTGCAACATTCCTCCGAGCGATCGCCGACAATATCGAATCGCTCGGCGACCCGCTTCTTGAGAGGGCGTCCCTTGAAACCGCGTTGCCGACTGGGCGCTTTCAGGGTGAGCGTGCGAGGACCTGCGGACAGCTTCGGATGTTTGCCGACCTGCTTGAAGAAGGTTCGTGGGTAGATGCCCGGATCGACCACGCGATTCCCGACAGACAGCCGGTCCCGAAGCCCGACGTCCGCTCGATGCTGAAGCCGATCGGCCCGGTCGCGGTTTTTTGTGCCAGCAATTTTCCGCTTGCTTATTCGGTTGCGGGCGGCGATACGGCCTCGGCCCTTGCCGCCGGCTGTCCGGTAATTGTGAACGGCCACACGGCCCATCCCGGGACGGCGGAACTCGTCGGCAACGCCGTTTCAAAAGCAGTTCGCGATCATCAGATGCCGGAGGGCACGTTCAGCCTGTTGTTCTCGTCCGGCTATGAGATCGGCCAGGCATTGGTCAAACATCCTGCGATAAAAGCTGTCGGATTTACCGGCTCGCGAAAGGGTGGACGGGCACTGATGGACATCGCGGCGGCACGGCCCGAACCGATAGCGGTTTACACGGAAATGAGCTCGGTCAACCCGACCTTCATCCTGCCGAGCGCGGTCAAGGAACGCGGTGACGCGATCGCGGCGGGCCTGCACGCATCCGTTACCGGCGGCGTCGGCCAGTTCTGCACTAAGCCGGGGCTTGTATTCGTACCGGGTGACGAAAGTTCGGACGTCTTTGTTTCAAAGGTTCGCGGCCTGGTTACCGCAACCGAGCCTTTGCCGCTTCTTACCGAAGGGATTCAGAAGAGCTACGTAAGGGCGAACGAGCATCGCGAAGGCGAGGTCGAGGTAGCCGCGGCCAACAACAAAAGCGGCCTCGAGGGCTTTGCCGTTAACCCGTCGATCTTTGAGACTTCGGCCATCTCCTATCTCAACACGCCCGACCTGAACGAAGAGATCTTCGGCCCCACGACACTGCTGATCAGATCGAATGACCACGATGAGCTGCTGCAAATAGCCCGCTCGCTGGAAGGGCAACTAACGGCGTCGGTCCACGGTACTGAAAAGGACCTTGCCGATTATTCCGACCTGATCGAGATCCTTGAGACAAAGGCCGGGCGGCTTATCTTCAACGGTTTTTCGACAGGTGTCGAGGTGTGCCCGTCGATGGTTCATGGCGGGCCGTACCCGGCCACTTCGGATGGCCGGTGGACGGCCGTCGGCACCCGGGCGATCGATCGGTTTGCCCGGTTAGTGTGCTATCAGAATTTCCCTGACGCGGCCTTGCCGGACGAATTGAAGGAAAGCAATCCGTTGAAGGTCTGGCGAATGGTTGATGGAAAGATAGAACCGCCCGGTTGAATTATTGGCGGTTTTTAACAATATCCGTACGCGGACCAACTTTGCACGCTTAGGTAATAAAAACGAGCGTGTGGTAGGTGCCACATTTTAAGCCTGGTGATCAAAAAACCTCCGATAAATATTGCCTTTTGGGTCGAAAACGTAGCACGTTCCACAATCTTAGCTATCGCCTCGAGAGAAGTTAGGTACAGTGCTTTGGCCGGTTAGGTGCAGTTATTCGGGTGCGGACTTACTGTACCTAACTCACCCATCACAGGCCGGACCTATTCCGATTGGAACCCGGAAAGTTTCATCACAAACTCCGGCACCTTCGGCTCGTCGAGAAGGACGAATTCCCTTCCCTTCTCCATCGCCCAGCGGTGCATCCATGAGATACCGGCCGGGCCGATATATGTGTCCGGCAGCCGATAAGCATCGTCCTTTAATGCCTGTTCAAGAGTGACGAACTTATATCCGCGTCGCTTGAACATCGCGGCCAGGTCATCCATGTAATCGGAGTTGATAAAGTTCGCGTGCATCAGCAAGGTTTGGCTTATCTCGCGGCCGAACAGTTTTATCGACTGCCGCTCCCAATATTCGACCTTCGCCTCCATGTACGGCACATAGGCCTCGCCGACCTTTTTCATCGACTCCAGATCGCCCTTGTCGAATGCCTTGTCGTAGGCGGCGCGAAAATATGTAGTCGGCATTATCGATACTGACCGGAGCTATGGTGTAGCCGTGCTGTTTCAAAAATGCCTCGAATTGCGCCTTCACATCCATCGAACGTCCGGTTTGCAGGTAAGGGTGACGAAAAAATCTAAGTTCGCGTTTCTTCTGTGCCAACAGCTCGCGTGTGATCGATTCGCCTTTTAGAAGATCGGACTGGTATTCGGCGAGCGGAATTGCATTGAGGCTGCGGTGCGAATAAGTGTGGTTGCCTAACTCCAGCCCGGCATCGGTCCACATTCTCAGCAGATCGACCTGTGCTTCATCACGCTTTTCGTTCGCGTAAAGCTTGTTCTCATTAACAAACCCGATCGCCGGTATCTTTGCCTTCTTAATATGCCCGAGCAGTTTCCGCGTGATCTCCTGCCGGTTCTTCAGATCACGCCGCGTCGAAACGACAGGCAGGTCGTCGATGGTTATAGCGATGGTCCGCTGAGTCGTTTGCGCAAACGCAGAGACGGTCGCAATAAGAAAAATCAACGCAATTTTCATGATCAATAGGTTATTCAGCTATCAGCTATCAGTTATCAGCTATTCCGAAGGGATACTCGGAATAACTGATAACTGATAATGATACTATTTCGCGAAAACTTGCGAGAAATCATTAAAGCCTTTGAATTCCAAAGCGTTGCCGCTTGGGTCGAGGAAGAACATTGTTGCCTGTTCGCCGACCTCGCCTGCGAAGCGGACCTTTGGCTCGATGATGAACTCGACGCTTTTTGCTTTAGTTTCTCGGCCAATTCCTTCCACGCGTCCATCGGCAGGACTATCCCGAAATGCGGCACGGGCACATCGTCGGCGTCGACGTGATTGGCCGAACGTACGCCTGCTTTTCCCGGAGCGAGATGCGTAACGATCTGGTGGCCGTAGAGGTTGAAATCGATCCAGTGGTCCGAGCTGCGGCCTTCTTCGCATTCGAGAACGCCGCCGTAAAACTCGCGGGCCGCTTCGAGGTCATCGACCGGAAAAGCGAGGTGAAACAGATTTTTCATATTGTGGTTGCGCGTGTTGCCGCCGGTGCCGCGGTGATCTCGGACACTGTGCGAAGGCCTGACTGCAATGCGCCCTGCATCCACGAGGAAGTGTCGGAAAGGTGCTCCCCGGCGAAATGGATGCGTCCTTCCGGCTCCCGTGCTGCTTGCTGACGCTTGCCGCCGACGTAAGCCCAGGCGCCGAGTACCCACGGGTCTTCGCTCCAGCATTTTGAATAGCTTTTTACGAAATTCGTGCGGAGCTCGGGGAAAAACGTGCTTAGCTTATCGATCGAATCCGCGGCGCGGTCGGCCTCGCTGCGGCCGATGAGGTCGGTCGATCTGCCGCCTCGCAGATAACGCTCAAGAAGGCCGTGCGTTCCGGGCTCGCCAAACGAGGCGTCCCAGATCTCGGCGTCGTCGCCGTATGCAAAGCCGTTCAATTTGTTTTTCATCCAGAAACGCTGCTTTGTTTCGATCATAACGCGCGAAGCCGAATCATATCTCAACGACCGGATCACATCCTGGCGGTCCGACGAGAAGGCGGGCGTAACCTCGACACGGGCGAGCATAGTGAAAGGAATGGCACAGACTAGCCGGTCGCAATCTTCGGTCCGCGTCCGGCCGCCTTCGGTGAACGAGACCTGGACCTTGTCCGCTGCCTGGGCGATCTTTACGATAGGTGCCTGGTAAACGATCTTTGCTGCCCAACTTGCGTGCGAAAGCCGTGGGAAGAAGGTCGTTGCCGCCCTTGATCTTTTGCCAGTGGCCGGGTTTGTCCAGCCACATTACGTCCGATGTAGCTTCGGAAAACTTGTCCCAGTCAACCGGGTCGGCACGCCCGTCGCGATACCTGAAGAAACTTATTTTCGGTCGGATAAAACGGGATAAGCGGCAGCTGGAATTCCTTGACGTATTTCAGGGTGAGGTCGTGATCGGAAGGGATCCGGGCGGCACCGGCGTCGGCATATAGCCCTTCGGAAAACTCGCGTATCGTACGGACGCGCCCGCCCACCCGCGCCTGCGCCTCGAGCACCTTTACTTCAAACCCGAGCTTATCCAGCTCGTACGCCGCGACAAGGCCGGCACAGTCCGCCGCCTGCTACGACGACCTTTTGCTTCGGCGGCGAAACGCGTGCCGGCACGCCGCCCGTCAAGGCGAGCCCCGCAGCGGCGGCAGCTCCCGTTCGCAAAAAGTCTCTGCGTTTCATTCTCTTATCTTGGCGATCTGACGTATTGCCCCGAGATGATAAGCCGTATGTGCGACCATTCCGACGGCCATCCCGAGACTTCGCTCGTTCCAGTCTTCGACGGAAGCAATGCAGGTAAGCGTATTTTTATACGCGGCTTTCACGCTTTCGCGAAGAGCGTCCCATTCAGTATCGCTGACGGTCTCGATCAGCCAGCTGTCCTCCCAGTTAACCTTCTCATTGCGGCCCGCCATGAACTCGCAAAGGCGGTCGAGATAGAACTTTGCGTGTTCGGTCTGTGCGGCGATCGTCGTACCGTGAAACTCCTTCGACGCGGCCGACGCCGATACATCGGCGAGTGTAACGAAAAATCCGACGCCGCGGTCGAGATAAACATTCGGCAAGCCGTCCGGCGTGCCTTCAAAACTTTCCCGAAGCAAATACGCTATTGACTCGGCAAAAGGTTTCGGGCCGGTCGTGCCCGGACCGTTTTTAGCTTGTGCTGTTTCCATTATGCTACCCTCTTGAAAAATGGACGGAAATCTCGAAAAATTCGTCGCCCGGGCGGCCGCGAGCCTGGCGGACGAGACGTTTTTAAAGCTTACATTGAGCAATTATAAGGGCGAGGGCCGCGGTCTGCAAAAGGTTTTTGTCCGGCTGATCGATACTAAACAGGGCCAGCGGCTGATGTTCCAGTCGCGGTTTGAAACGCGCGACGTGGTAAAGAACTTCGACATTGCGGAAGGTGTCGATGAAATTCGTCGACTGGTCGATGCAGGATTTCGCAGCGCACATCTTTTTGCGGCCGACGCCGATGTTCAACTGACGATCGGCAAACGGAACTCTCGACTGACAACCGGAAAGCCATCGACCCATTCACGGCCGCCGAAAACCCACGACCGCGAAAAGAAGACGATGATCGATCCGAACGCTTTTTACCTGAAAGCCCTCGGGATCGCGGATGACAGCGGCAGGATCAAGCCGAGCCAGCAGGACAAGTGGCGACAGATAAATAAGTTTGTTGAGATAATTTCGGGGTTGGTGGATGCCTCTCCGATCGAGAACAAGGAAGAACTGCGGATAGTCGATATGGGCTCGGGTAAAGGTTATCTGACGTTTGCGGTCTATGATTATTTGGCGAATATGCGGTACGCTCCCAGCTCCCCTCCTTACGAAGGAGGGGTGGCCGAAGGCCGGGGTGGTTCTTTCGATCGCGGATTTGCGATTGCGGATCGCGGATTTGAACCGGTTTCCAATCTGAAATCCGAAATCCGAGATCCGAAATCAGAGGAACCACCCCGTCAGCAAAAAACGCTGACACCCCTCCTTCGTAAGGAGGGGAGCTTCATTCAAATGACCGGCATCGAGGCAAGGCGGGAGTTGGTCGAACTTTGCAACGACATCGCAAAGGCCGGCGGTTTCGATGGACTTCGATTCGTTGAGGGCCAAATTGCCGATATCGAGCCGGGCGAGATCGACATCCTGATCGCGCTTCACGCGTGCGATACAGCGACCGATGATGCTCTTTACAAAGGAATAGCGGCAAATGCCTCGATCATCATCGTGGCGCCCTGCTGCCATAAAGAGCTTCGCAAACAGTTACGCCCTCCGGACGTTCTATCGGGCATCCTAAAACACGGCATAATGCTCGAACGGACGGCGGAGACGATCACGGACGGGCTGCGGGCGTTGATCCTGGAACGCGAAGGATATAAGACCAAGCTGTTCGAATTTGTCCCGACGGAGCATACGCCGAAGAACAATATGATCGCGGCAACACGCGGCACAACGCATAAGGCTTCGGAGGAAGCGGCCCGACAGGTTGACCAGATCATGGCTTCTTTCGGCATCGGCGATCAGCGTCTTGCAGGGCTTTTGAAATCGTGAAACCGCGCTAAAATCGGCGTCGAGGACAACCATCTATGCAATCGAACGCACCTGATGCGAATACTTACTTCGCAGAGCTTCCTGAAGACCGGAAGGCCGTGATGACCAAACTGCGCACGGCAATAAAAAAGAACCTTCCAAAAGGATTCCAGGAAGTGATGGGCTACGGAATGCCCGGCTGGGTCGTGCCGCACAAACTTTATCCGCCGGGTTATCATTGCGACCCCAAAACCCCGCTGCCGTTCCTGGGTATCGCCTCGCAGAAAAACCACATTGCCGTTTACCACATGGGCCTTTATTCCTCGAAACCGCTGTCTGATTGGTTTCGTTCTGAATGGCCGAAACATTCCTCGAAGAAGCTCGATATGGGCAAGTCGTGCCTGCGATTCAGAAAACCGGAAGATGTGCCGGTCGCGTTGATCGGCGAACTAGCATCGAAAATGACGCCGGCGGAGTGGATCGAGATATACGAAGGATCTAAGCCGAAAGGTAAATAAGTGTTCAATAGCTCGATTATTGCCTTTGCGTACTTTGCGTTAAACTTTGCGGTCCTTTGCGGTCCTTTGCGGTAAGAAGCGGTAAGAAGATCTAACCGCAAAGGACGCAAAGTTCGTCGCAAAGTACGCTAAGCTAAACTACGGCCCTCGATCGGCATCAGGCCAGCAGACAGTCTCAATCAAATCCGCTATCTTGGCCGGTTAAAACTTGACTTAAGGGCTGTTTGGGGCGTAATATAAAGGTTTGTCTCTTAAGCCGATTTTTCAAGGGGCAAGGTAACACGCTATGAAACAGGACATTCATCCAAATTATCATGAGATCAACGTGATCTGCGCTTGCGGGCATTCGTTCAAGACCGGATCTACGATGAAGGACGACCTGCACGTCGAAATTTGCTCGGACTGCCACCCGTTCTTTACCGGTAAACAGAAGCTGGTCGATACCGCGGGACGCGTTGACCGCTTTAAGCGTCGCTATGCACGCGGCGGACAGACCGAGGCCGTTGCTGCGGAGCCTGCGGCCGAAACCGCCGAGGTATAAGGCTTGGAATTACGCGCACGCCAGTATTAGCTGTTTAGAATTTGACGCCGGCCGTTAGGGCGGGTCGCTGATGGTGTATAAAACACCGGCGATTCGCGAAAAAAGGCCGGCGTTAGTAGTTTAAAACCGATGGAAGCGCTCCTTAATATCGATTGGCGGTCGATGTTCGTGCCGCAGGAATCGATCCTCGCGGTCCTGGTCCGCGGCACGCTGATGTACCTGGGCATGTTCGTCCTGCTCAGGATATTCAGACGCCAGGCAGGGTCGGTCAGCATCGCGGACCTGCTGCTTATCGTAATTATCGCCGACGCCGCACAGAACGGCATGGCCGGCGAGGCAAAGTCGGTCACCGAAGCTTTAATTCTCATTGGCGTGATCATTTTCTGGGATTACTTCATTGACTGGCTCGGTTTCAAATCTGAGCTGATGTCGCGGCTGGTGGAGCCGCAGCCGCTAATGCTCGTAAAGAATGGCCGCATACTGAGACGGAATTTGGAACGCGAGATGATCACGGAGGAAGAACTGCTCGGGCAGCTCAGGCAGAAAGGGATCGAAAGCGTCGACGAGGTGAAACAATGCTGCCTGGAAAGCGGCGGCGATTTCAGCGTTATCAGGAAAGATAACGAAGACGTTATGCCGAAAGATAGCAAAAATAAGGCAACAAAACAGAGCGGATAGCCGTCAATGAATCGTATGAACGCTCGAACAACTTCAAGAAAACTCAGATTCCTCCACACCATCTTCGCTATGGAGCGGGACCTGATCGTCGGCGGCCAGGCCGTAATGGAAGGCGTGATGATGCGGACGCCGTCGGCATATGCTATCGCGTGCCGCAAATCGGACGGCGAGATCGTGACGACCGCCGAGTCGCTGCCGAAATGGAGCGATAAGTACAAATGGCTTAGCTGGCCGGTACTTCGCGGCGGAGCGACGCTGATCCAGTCGATGGCGTTGGGGATCAAGGCCCTGAACTTTTCGGCCCGGATCTACGAAGAAGACCAGAAGGTTCAGGAAGAGCTGGCAAAAGAGAAGGCTCTCGAAACGCAAGCCGTTCTCGCCGACGGTGTCGATGACGAGGCATTTCTGAAGGCGCCGGTGAAGGTCGTGATGCCGGAGAAAAAGGAAGAGCCGAAAGCGAAAAAGGTGACTCAATCGGCCAGCGCCGTCGGGTCGATCATCTTTGCCCTTGGTTTCAACATCCTGCTCTTTATTGTCGCCCCGCTGGTTCTTGACGAACCTGCTCTTTATCGGCCTCGGTTGGGCCGAGGCTCCGGTCGTCGCTGCAGGTGCCGGCTGGTGGGAAACCATCAAGCCGTATGTGTGGAAGATCAAGCTCCCTTCATTCGGCACGTGGGTTTCGTTCAATCTGATCGACGGGCTGATCCGGATGGTGTTTTTCATCATCATGATCTTCTCGATGTCGTTTTTGAAGGACATCCGCCGCGTGTTCGAGTATCACGGCGCCGAGCACAAGACCGTGTTTACCTGGGAAAAAGGCCTCGACCTGACGCCGGCGAATGCCACATTGCAGCGACGGCAGCATCCGCGATGCGGAACGTCGTTCCTGATGGTCGTTATGCTGGTCGCGATCGTGCTGTTTTCGGTCATCAATTTTGAGGCGATGTGGCTGAACCTTCTCGTCCGCATCTCGCTGATGCCGCTGGTCGCGGGCCTCTCGTACGAAGTAATTCGTTATGCAGCGAAGAAAGAATCGGGGGCGATATTCAAGTTTATGACGCTGCCGGGGTTGTGGCTGCAAAATATTACGACGCAGGAACCGGACGAGCGAGCAGCTTGAGGTCGCTATCAGGGCGTTGGATGAATCGTTGAAACTAGAGCCGGAAGTGGCGTAAGAGTTACGCCTTCAGGCGTGATATTCGCGTGCTTATCAAATTGTTAAATTGACCCCCGGATCGCGACGGCTTCACGCCTAAAGGCGTAACTCTTACTCGAACCAATGCTTGAAAAACTTGCACACATTGAAAAGACCTACGAAGAGCTGACCGAACAGATCTCGTCGCCCGAGTTCATGTCCGATATGAAGGCGTATGCAAAGGCGATGAAGCAGCACCGCAGCCTCGGCGAGATCGTCAATAAATATCGCGAGGTCAAAAAGCTGACCGACGACCTTGCCGGTGCAAAGGAACTTGCTCTGGCTGCCGACGATGATGAGATGAAGCGAGATGGCCTTGTCCGAGGTCGCCGAGATCGAGGCAAAGCTGCCCAGCGCCGAGGAAGAACTGAAATTCCTGCTCGTGCCGCAAGACCCGAATGACGAAAAGAACGTTATCCTCGAGATCCGTGCCGGCACGGGCGGCGACGAGGCCACGCTTTTTGCCGCCGAGATACTGCGAATGTACGCACGCTATGCCGAACGGCAGGGCTGGAAGATGGACGTCCTGGAAGCCGCCGATACGGGCGTTGGAGGCATCAAGGAAGCGGTTGCTGTGATCGAAGGCGACAACGTTTATCTCGAAGATGCGTTACGAATCGGGCGTTCATCGCGTCCAGCGTGTTCCGCAGACCGAAACTCCGGGGCGCATCCACACGTCGGCTATTACGGTCGCCGTCCTGCCCGAGGCCGAAGAGGTCGACGTTCAGATCGACCAGAACGACCTGCGGGTCGATACTTTCTGCTCGTCAGGCCCCGGCGGCCAGTCGGTGAACACGACCTACTCAGCAGTGCGCCTTACGCATCTGCCGACAAACGTCGTCGTTTCGATGCAGGATGAAAAGTCGCAGATCAAGAACAAGGAAAAGGCGATGCGCGTTCTTCGTGCGCGGCTGCAGGAGCTTGAAGAACAAAAGTCAGCACGATGAGCTTTCGGCCGAACGCAAATCGATGGTCGGCAGCGGCGACCGGTCGGAAAAGATCCGCACGTACAATTTCAAGGAAAACCGCGTTACCGACCACCGTATCGGCCTGACGGTCCACCAGCTCGACCTCGTGATGGAAGGCCAGCTAGACGAATTTATCGATTCGCTTCGCACGCATTACCAGACAGAAAAATTAAAGGCCGAAGCCGTTACAGTTTGAGTTTCAGGTTCCAAGTTTCCGGTTTCAGGTCTGAGTAGCTTGAAACATGAAACTCGATACGTGAAACTTTTACCGATGCCCGTTACCAGACTCTTCCTAATCAGACACGGCCAGTCGGCCGGAAATGCCGAGGGCCGTTTTGGCGGCCACGGGCCGACGCCGCTTTCAGAGCTTGGCCGGCATCAGGCAGAAGCTACCGCGGAAGCTCTCGCAAAAGAGGGCGTTAACGCCATCTACTCCAGCGACCTTGACCGTGCCGTACAGACCGCCGAGCCGCTCGCCCGGCTGCTGAACATTCCGGTGCGCACGACGCGGGCATTTCGCGAGAGGAATGTCGGCGTGCTTGAAGGCCTGACGTTTGACGAGTCGACGGGAACATCATCCGAAAGACTATTACGCTCTCGTCAACCGGAACGTCCACCACGTGATAACTAAAGGCGAAAGTTACCGGCACCTCCTGCGCCGTGCGACCGGCGAGCTTTGGGAAATACTTGCGCAATCATCAGGGCCAGCGGATCGCCATCTTTTCCCACACCGGCGCGATCTGCTTTCTGACGCTTCACCTTATGGGAGCGATCAACAGGACCACAAAGCAAACCCCGTGGCTGGTCACGTCTAACTGCGGTATAAACCGGTTCGAGGTCCGCGGCCGCAGCAACGTCCGCGTCCTTGCGCTCAACGACACGCGGCATTTGATCGAGCCGACCGGCAACGATGCCTTTGCGGCGGCGTGATAAAGGCAGAAACTTCTTGACTTCCGGCCCTTAATGGAATATGACTCAGACCTGAGAAATAAATTTCAGCGAGGGTCAGTATGCGGCTATATCGGGTTGCTTTCGTGCTCGCGTTAGTATTAGCTTCTTCTTTTTTCACCTTCGGACAGATCGACGGAGCAAGGCAGGCCTCCGGGCTTCCATTATCGATGGACGCCAGGATGGTTTACGGCCGTGTCGCGCTCGAAGGGCTTGAACCGGGCGGTAAACGGCCGACGGTCTACGTCACGCTTTTCACCCGCCGTCTCCAGGCGAATCGATCGACGCTAGATAACGAGGGCTATTTTTATTTCAGGGACATAGTTGCCGACGGCGGGACGCTGATGGTCGAGGTGAATGGCGTCGAGGTAGCGCGCCAATCGCTGCTTTCGATCGGCCCGAAACAGCAGCGGCAGGATTTCTACATCGTTATCCCGTCCACAAAAGCCGCCGCCGCGAAACCCGGCACGATCTCGGCAAAATATGCATACGAACGCAGCAAGGAAAACAGCGAGCTTTTGAGCAAAGCTGTTTTGGCGATCGAGAATAAAAATTTAGAAAAAGCTATCTCTAATTTGAAACGTATAGTCGGATCGGACCCGAACGATTACGGCGCATGGACCGATCTTGGGCGCGACCTATGCGGCCGCTGCTGATATCGCGGGGGCCGAAACAGCATACTTGACCGCTATTAAGATAAAGCCCGATTCCGCCCCGACATTGACCAGCCTCGGAAAACTATATCTGACAACGAAACGGCCCGAAACGGCGGTCGAGGTCCTTGAAAAAGCAACACAGTCCGAGCCCGAGAACACCGCCGCGCTGCGGCTTCTGGGCGAAGCATACCTGCAGGTCAGAAAAGGGACAAAGGCCGTCGCGGTCCTTAACGAGGCGATAAGGCTCCAGCCCGTAGAGATGGCCGAGTGCCACTTAATGCTCGCCAGGCTCTACGACATCGCCGGAGCAAAGCATCTTGCGGCCCTGGAGTATAAGCTCTTCCTGGAAAAGGTACCGAAACATGCTGAGAAGGAAAAGATGACGGTCTACATAAAGGACAATTCCTCGCAACAGTAAGCTTGCGGTATATTGAGTATCTAAACCCGGAGAACTTTATGAAACGACTTTCCATCCTTTTTTTGGTATACGCTTTTCTCGTCATCTTCCCGCCTTCCGCGTGGACGCAGGGCGATGTTCGGTCCGCTACGGGAATGCCGATCCCGATCGGAGCTGCGGTAATTTGGGGACAGATCGAGCTTAGAGGCCTCAAGCCTACAGATAACAGACCAGTTATTAGCGTCACTCTCCTGGTCAATGGATCCCCGATCGGCACGGCTCAAGCAAACGACAAGGGATATTACTATTTCCTTCAGCGAGTCCGGGACGGCGCAAGCTTGCTAGTTTCCGTTGGAGGAATGGAGGTCGGGCGTCAGTTAATATCCGCGGCCGGTGGAGACCGGTATGATATGGCGATCAATTGGACGGGAAACGTCCGGCCTACCAAACAGCCGGGGGTCGTCTCGGCCCAGGACCTGTATGCCGAGCGAAGTGATTCCCACAAAATTTTGTTCGACAGAGCCTCCGCTGCGGCGAAGGCAAAGAACCTGGATGAAGCAGCGAAACTCTACTCAGATATTGTCGCGGCCGACCCGAAGGATTTCGTTGCGTGGACCGAGCTTGGTACGATCCGCTTTAGTCAGGGAAAAACCCAGGACGCCGAAAGTGCGTACGTTCGCGCGCTCGAACGAAAGCCTGATTTTATGGTTGCCTTGATGAATCTAGGTAAGCTTCAACTTTCCGCGAAGGAATTCGATAAGGCAGTTGTCACTTTCACAAATGCCGCGAATGCCGACCGCAACTCGGCCGAGGCCTTCCATTATCTCGGTGAGTCATATCTGCAGATTAAGCAGGGATCAAAAGCCGTCGTCGCCATGAATGAAGCAATAAGACTGGCTCCGATCGAAAAGGCTGATCTTCACGTCCGTCTTGCTACCCTTTACAATGCAGCCGGTCTAAAGGGCCAAGCTGCTAACGAATACAAACTCTTCCTGGCCAAGAAGCCGGACCATCCTGAGAAGGAAAAACTCGAGAAATATATCCAGGACAACGGTAAATAGGTACATCTCCAAAAAAAAACGAGTTGAGATGCAAAATCTCAACTCGTTTAGTTTTATTTTCGCCACGCTTAGAAGTCGTAACGAATGGCAAATTGCATCACGCGGGCCGGAACCCGTGAGGCGGTAAATGTACCGAATCCAGCCGGAGCCGTGTCGTCATTGCTGAGATTCGGGTAATACCCGAGGGCCGTATTCGAGTTGCCGAAGAAAATGGGTGTGTTCGTTACGTTGAATACATCCCATCGCAGGCTGAGCTTTTGGTTCTCGCTCCACGGCATCTGGAAGCCCTTCGAAAGCCCGAGGTCAAGCGTGTAAAGTGACGGATACCGAAGCTGATTTCGGTCACCACTCTCGCCTGCACGCGGCGTTCTGAAGCTCTGGTACGCAGCGAGCGGATCGGCGAACAGATTTGGCAACCCGCCGTCAGTGCCAGGGAAGTTAACCCCGGTTTCGATCGGTCTTACCTGAATACCGGCACTCTTCAAGTTCCAGTTGGTTGCCCATCCTGTATTATCGAAGATCTTACCGCCGGTCCCTATAGGCTGTCCCGAGTTGTAGCGGGCGATCGATACGATCTGCCATCCACCGAGAAAGGCGTCGGCAACTGGATGCAGGTCGGAATAGAATTTACGCCCACGGCCGAACGGAAGGTCCCAAACAGCATTGAAGTTGATCAGGTGCCGCATATCGAAATCCGACGATGCGTAGTTATCACGCTGACGGAGCGGATTCAGTATGAAAGCCGTACCGAAACCCGTGCTCGTCTGCAAGCCCGACGTGTCATCCATTGAGTGCGAGTACGTGTAGTTGAAATCCCACGTCACGCCGCTAAGTCGCTGCCGTACCGACAGGGTTCCCGCGTGATAGTCAGAGTTCGCTATGCTGCCGAACGAAGACAGGGCTCCGTACTGGCTCTGGTAGAACAGGCGACGCCCGCCGTGAAACGAAGTCGTCGAATCCAGAATATGCGTCAGAAACGTCCATTCGCTCGTACCGGCGTTGAAGGCCCAGGCCGGATCCTCGATCGCCATTATCTGATACACCGTCTGCGTATTGCTTAAGGCGGTAGGCCACCCCCACCAATTGTTCAACGATCCCGTGGGATACATATTCTCGAAGAACGGAATATTGGGAATATTCTGCCATGGCGTCCCGGCGATCCTATGGTCCTCAAGAACGCCGGCCGCCTCATTGAACGTTTGGCCCGAAACAGGATCCTTGATGTCGTTCGGCGTCATAACATCGCGTGTGGCCAGCAAGTTTCTGGCAACGCGTCCAATATACGAGGCCTCAACGTACAGTTTGAACGGCAGTTCCCGGCCGTACGTCAAATTCCACGAATAATTCGTCGGCGCCTTTATACCGCGGTCGATCGAATTCTCGATCCGCCGGGCATTATTTGCCGGCTGCTGAAGCGGGAACGTCAAGCTGGTTGGGACCACTACGCCCGGCAGGCTCCGGATATCCATCGTCATCGACGTGATCAGCGGGGCCGGATTAGTAGTAACGTTGTATGTGTTTGCGGGGATCGTGAACGACGAGTTAAAGCCAAGAGTATTGGTTGCATCAAACGATACCGCCAATTGCTGGCCATAGTAATCATTCGTTATTGCAAACCCGCCTCTTAACACGGTCTGGCCGTCACGTCCGAAGAGCAGTGCCCCAAGTCCGCCGTCGAATTTGGGAGCCCATGCGACCGATATTCTCGGCTGCCAATTATCGAGGTCCCAGTCATAGTATCCAGGCCGGCCGTGTTTCGGCCCGGCAAGTCCAGGGTAAGCGGCACGGAGTAATTACGCCCAAGTGCAGCTTCTGAGACACGACGCTCGAAATATTGATCCAGCGCGATGTTCGGAACTACCTGAAATCCCTGGGTTTCATAAACCGGGGTGCTCACGCCGTAACGGAGGCCTAAATTAAGCGTCAGGCTGGGCCGGATCTTCCAGGTATCCTGAAAATAAAAGTCATACTCTTCGGTCGCAAATTCGCGAACCGTAGGCTCGCCGCCATCGGATTCCCTTCCAGGTCAAATCCGAAATTTGCTGTATATTGCGACAACCGGCCCAGAACCGCCGCGAGGGACGACTGTGCCGAACGCAGCCCGCCGCTGCTAACCGATTCGTTGGGACCGAAGTTACTCATCAGGTACGCGTTTAAGGGATTGGTCAACACATTGCCCGACCCCGAATACCAGCCAAAGTTGGCAACGCCGTTATCGAAAGCAGAAGCGAGGCTCGTGCGTTCGTTTCTTATAAGGCGGATATTGGTACCAAACTGCAGCGTGTGATTACCTTTGATCCATGTAAAGTCGTCGGTAAAGTTCTGCGTCGGATTAACACGACTGAAAGTGCGCTGGAAAAGGTTGGACGTGAAAATATCACGCAGCGTGATAGCGTTCTCCGACGAGTCACCCTGGTTGCTGAAAGCAAGCCGCGTCAAGCCATAGCTAAACCGATTGGTCATGCTATTCGTGATCAGCCAGGTGTGGGTTGCGGCCATACCAAGCGGATGGCTCCATGAGTCCACTCCCGGAGTATCGGGGAACATGGGTGCACCGCCGATTATGTCTTGCTGGTAGTTACCGCGAAGCGACAACGAATGTTTCTGGTCCCGCGTGATCGCCCAGTTAATACTCGCGGTATGGGTGTTTTGCTCAACCGGAAGCGGGGCGTTAAAGCGAAAGCCTCCGGTATTTATATCGTCTCCAACCCCAAGTTGGTTCGACGGATATCTTGCAGCGACTCCGGCAAGGTAATTAAGAACAACAGGATTTACATTTACGACAGGAACGCCCGTAGTTGTGACCAAACCGTTTACATCAGCCGCGGTCAGGGTCCTCAGCGTTGTTGCTTGCGTCATACTGTTAACGCTGTTAAACCGGATCGTCCCTTGACCGATCGAGGGGAGCGGCACCAGACGTGTCCGGGGGTCGCTCTTAGCCTCCCGCATTCCTTCGTAATTGTAAAAGAAAAAGAGGCGATCCTTCATGATCGGCCCGCCCAGGCTTCCGCCGAAGAGGTTTCTGATCAATTTCGGACGGGGAAGGCCCGTGGCGTTGTTGAACCATTCGTTCGCATTGAAAATGTCGTTTCGATGGTATGCAAAAAGGTTGCCGCGAAACTCGTTGGTGCCGCTCTTGGTGATCAGCGAGATCTGCGCACCCGCCGAGCGCCCCTTGCTGGCGTCCGGGTTCGTTGTCGTTACCCTAAACTCCTCAATTGAGTCCGGCGTCACGCGAAGAACCGGCGTGAAGGCAGTGCCCTCCTGCTGATTGTTTACGTCGACTCCGTCAAGAGTGATATTTGCCTGGTCCGATCGGCCACCGGCGACCGCACCGCCAGGGGTAACACCCGGTTGAAGGCTTAGCAGGTCCGCGACGTTGCGGCCTTCGAGCGGAAGCTGAGCTATTTGCCGGGAAACGAAGTTGTTGCCCAAACTTCCGTCCTGGTTGTTGACGATACTTTCAAGGCCTCCCGCCTCGATGTTCACGGTCTCGGTAACCTGACCTACCTCAAGGGCGACATCCACCTTTGCTGCATTGTCAACTCACGCCTGAAACGCTGAGACGCTCGATTTTTTGAAACCGGCACTTTCGATCTCGAGGGTATAGGCACCTGGTTGCACGGACGGAAATTGGTAAACGCCGTTGTCATTAGTCGACCGCAGTCCTCGTTGTGCCCTGTGCACTGATCAGCCTGACACTGGCACCGGCGACCGCATTTCCCTGCTGGTCGGTCACCGTTCCGGTAACGGATGACGTGCCTGTCTGCGACCATGCCGTCGCCGCGAACGTCATCACGAGTACCGAAGCCAGGAAACTGGCAATTAAATTCCTAATCTTCATACTCTCCTCCATTGTAAAATGAACAAATATTGACTGGCCTAAAAGGCCAAAACGTCCAAGACTCCCCTTGGTCCCTTAATTAAATATTGCGGTTTACGATCATCGGCTTTCTTCCTGGAAGACACAATTCATGCCGTTGAAAATCATGCTCGCCGAATATGGGAAAATTGTGGTGGAAACGTGAAATCAGTGACATCGTAACATAAAAACGTGTGCCGAAAGTAGGCGAAAAGCACGAACCGTGCCAAGGATCATACATGTAGTTGCGAGACGGTACGATAGTATCCGTCATCGGGGCCGCTCCTCCGTCAAGACATTAAGTATTTTGTTTACAGTAGTTTACGGTTCGGTATCAGGGGATGCTCGAATATCCGGATACTGGTCGGCGGAAGCCGGGAAACTCGATGACGACGGTCAGCGATTGCGAGAATTGGAAAAACTTCATTTTAATGGATAACTTCAGCGTGACAACGTGTTAGCAATGTCTTTTACCGCTGCGGCGGCGGTACCGACCGAAGTCGCGATCGTTGGCGAGACAGGGTTCGCGACATCGCCTGCCGCATATATGCCCGGAACGGTCGAACGCCCCACGCGGTCCACGATGACATAACCGGCATCGTCGAGCTCGCATTTATTCTTCAGCAGTTCGCTGTTCGGCTCAACGCCGATCCTGATCAACAGACGGTCTACGTTTAGGTTGAAAGCAGCACCGGTCCGTTTATCTATCAGATCGAGGGATCCCAGCTTTCCCCGTCCGTTGATCGCGGTGACTTCGGTCGACAGAATGAACTCGATCCGGGAATTCTCGCTTGCCTTGTCGATAAACTCCTTTCTCGCCCGGAGCTCGCCGCGGCGGTGGATAACATAAACCCGATCCGCGTTCTCGGCTAAAATAAGCGAGTTTTCAAGAGCGGCATCTCCACCGCCGATGATCGCCACGGTTTTTTCGGACACATCCATTCGGTCCCGCGCACCGGAGGTCAAAATTCCTTTTCCCGCAAACTCTGATTCGCCGGGAATGTTCAATCTCCGACGCCGGACGCCGGTGGCGAAGATGATCTTTTTGCCTTGGTATTTTTGCCCGTCGGCGGCCTCGATCGTCATCCTGCCGGTATCGAGTTCGATCGCTTCAGTATCGTGTACAAAACTGGCTTGCGATTTGCTTAGAGTTTTGAGAATGTCGTCGCGAAGTTCCCGGCCTTCGCTCGCCGAGCAGCCGGGATAATTATTGATCTCATTATAGATATGAAGGAGCTGCCCGCCCTTTTCCGGCCCTTTCTCGAGGACGACCGAGCTTAACCCGAGATCGGAGCACCAAATAGCCGCCGACAAACCGGCCGGGCCTGCTCCAACGATAAGCACGTCAAAGTTAGCGTTTTTTTGAACCATATCGCCGACCGATCGAGCGGCCGTTTATGACAAATTTTTGTCCGGCCTGATTGCCAATTTTTGTCACAAGTCACCGATTCCGGCTCGCGTCACGATTGGACGGCCGGAACTGGAAATTCTCTCTGAGCCCCTAAATATCGGACTTTTGGACGTGTAACGCAACCGGACAGCCGCGGACCCCTTTGGCACCGGTATTGCTTTTTCTCATTATTGCGCACTCGCGCCCGTCATGGTGCGAGCTCTGTCCCGACACACACAATCAGAACCCGCAGTTTCCCGCTCAAAGGGTCAAAATCTATGAGATTAGAACTCGAACCGAATCCTTCGCAAATAGTGTATCCAGAAACGGCTGCTACCGAAATGTCCGCCGAAGAACGGGCCGGGGAAGCTTCCAGCCATCTGCGGGAGGGAATCAGGTCCGCCCAAACCGGTAACCGGTCATCGGCGCGGGCCTCGCTTTTGCGAGCAGCCGAACTGGACCCCCGAAACGAAAGCGCCTGGTTGTGGCTGTCGTCGATAAGCGAATATCCGGAGGAATTGCTCGTATTTCTAACGAATGTTCTGGAGATAAACCCGCTGAACGCGAGGGCGCTGGAATGGTCGGTCGCGACACGCGGTTTGCTTGCCAAAAATTTCGTCCAACGTGGGGTCGATGCCGTCGAATCGGGACAAAAGGACATTGCGCTCCAGCATTTTAATCAGGCACTCGAATACGACGAGCGGAACTCGATGGCCTGGCTTTGGCTTAGTTCGCTGGCAGATTCCAGTGAGGGGAAACTCAGTTATCTTGAAAAGGTCCTCGAATTCGACCCCGAAAATGAGGCCGCACGGGCCGCTCGAAGCGTCCAGAAACGCTATCCGCACAGGCCTTCTTGGCGAAGCGCGGGCGGCCGCTGTTGCCGGAAAAGCCGACGAGGCCGACGCCCTGCTGAACGCGATAATTGCCGAAGAACCCGACGCCGAGGACGCCTGGGTCCTTCGGTCCCACCTCGCCAACGACTTTTCATCAAAGGTCGCGGCGTTTCGGCGGATCCTTGAGATCAATCCAGAGAACGCCGCGGCAAAGTCCGGCCTGGATTCCCTGACGCAGATCATGGAAGCGGTCACGGACACTGAAAAGATCTCTCAGGCGCCCGTACCATTGGAAAAGCCGCAACTGAATGAAGTTCAGGCCGAGACGCCTGTAAGCTTTGACGCCCCGGCCGCCTCGTGGCCGCACACACAATTCGAAAATGAGGGCGTCGAAAATGAGGACCAGGACATCATGGTCTCGGCGTCGCCCTTCGATAATTTTGCCGATGAGGATTTCAGCGTCAATAAAGGCACGATGCAGGTAGAGACGGCCGAAACTTCACAGGCATGCGACGAGCTGCCCGATCCCGGGCCGACGTCGGCTGAAAACCTTTTTGAGGGAGAATTCACCCCGCCGAAAGCGCCAGGTTGGTGGGCCGGTTCGTCGAACGATGCTCGGTCGGCTGAAAACCGGAGCTTTAACGAACCAACCGATGAGTTGGTCAGAGCGGACGATCTCGAGCCTATAGTTTACGAGTTCACGAAGGAGGCTAACGAAGAAATTTACGAAGCCGTGCCGCAGGAAGAAAATGAACCGATCGCGGCGGAATTCGTGATCCCTGAACCATCGTTGAATCCGTTCCACAATTCCCCGGTCGCCGGTGAAGCCGACCACTTTAAGACCGTAGTTTCCGTAGAGCTCGATGAGGAAATGCGGGCAGCGGTTGAGAATTACGATCCGTTGGTTCAGGCGGTTGCCGAAGAGCCGTCCACCCGCGGCGATGCATTCAATGTACCCTTCGACATGACGATGTATGGCGGGCAGTACATTCCAATGCCGACCGGCGATCTTAATGAGGCTGAGGCAAGCTTTACGCCGAGTTTCGAAGTTCGTCGAGCCGAACCTAAGCCGGCATCGGTGGCAAATAAATGTTCATACTGCGGCCATGAGAACGACATTCAGGTCATAACTTGTCACGGATGCCTCGCGGTCCTTACGCTCGCCGATCTCGAATTGATCCTCGCCAACAATCACGCCGATAAGAACACCCTTCGGAAGGCTGTTGACGAAATGGAACGCGAAAGGGCAACGCGCGAATTTTCGGAAGCCGAGTTGACGACTCTTGGTATCGGCCATCTAAACCTCAGGAATCTGCAATACGGGTATCAATATCTTCACGAGGCTTCACTGAAGAATCCTGATAATGTCGTTCTTTCCGGCCAGACGAATGCCCTGTTGATCCGGCTTGAAGAGATCAAGGAGCAGGATGCCGTTCACGACGCGATGACCAAGGGCAAGACGATACTTGTGGTCGACGACAGCCCTACGGTACGAAAGCTGATCTCCGGCAAGCTTGAAAAATGCGGTCACGAAGTGATCTGTTCGGGCGATGGCGTAGAGGCCATGGAGGCCCTTGCGACCATAAAGCCCGACCTCATCCTTCTCGATATAACGATGCCGCGGATGGACGGCTACCAGGTCTGCAAGGAGATCCGCGCGAACGAGGTCTTAAAGGACGTTCCCGTTGTGATGATCTCAGGAAAGGACGGCTTCTTTGACAAAGTGCGCGGCCGAATGGCCGGAACATCAGGTTACATTACCAAGCCCTTCGGCCCGGAAACACTAATGAAGGCCGTCGAATCCTACCTCAGGCCGGAAGCATAAGCTCTCATCATCGGAATGACCGAATCAGCACAACAAACGATCGATTATTCCGGAACGGCCGAATTCGAAGCACCCAACCAGTCATCCGGCGAAAAATTCATCCTCTTCGAGGCCGCGGGCCGTGTATGCGGGGTTCCAGCGGCCTCGGTGCTTGAGGTTGTGCACTCGTTGGCCGTCTCCGTAATACCTAACTCACCGGGCTGGCTCCTTGGGCTGTCGATCTTTCGCGGCGAACCAATCGCGATGGTCCAGCCGCAGGCGGTAATAAAAGGTGCCGCAAAATACGAGGCGACACGAAATTTTAAGACGATCATATTTCGAAGCCGCGGCGATGAAGCACAATTTGCACTCCCCGTTGACCGGATAAACGAGATGATCACTTTTCCCATACCCGATGAACCAGGCCAACGCGGCGAGGACCCGATCGCAAGAAACGGCGTCCCGGTTTTGTTCGTGGATCCATATGAGTTTATCGAGGCGTCAATGGGGGAGGCCGCTAACGGGCCAGGAATATGGAGCGTCGTTCGGAAGGATCACGGCTACACACCATGCGCGGCAAGATCATAACCGTGATCGCTGTGCTGGCAGTAGTCAACGCCGTTATCGGTTCGACGATCTTTATTTTGGGCTCGATGCTGGCGATGCCTGCGTGGATCCCCGCGGCGATCGCTCTCATAGTTGTTACCGCAATGACGATCGGATGCGGATACTGGACGGCGAACCTGGTCTTGCGTCCGCTGGATAAGCTGAACCTACTTGCAAAAAGCATCGAGAGAAATCCCGGAATGTTCGTCCCGGGGACCACGGGTGCGGCCGAGACGGACGACCTTCTGCATACGGTAAGCCGCGCGTCCCGGCAATTGAGCAATTTTATCGACCTGATGGACGAAGTCGCCGCCGGCAATACACAGGCGGCACTGCAGCCTTTCGAGCAGTCCGATCGTTTTAGCGAGAGCTTTCAAAAACTGGTCGCCAAGGTCACCGATTCGATCGGGGCGAAGGATAGGCTTGACCTGCTCCAGTCGGCTGTCGATCAGATATCCTCGGAGGTCGTCGGCATTGAACGAGGTGAGCCGGTCCGGTTAAGGACCGATCTCGACGGCACGCGACAGATCACCGATGCACTCAAGTTCCTTTTAGAGCAGCGTGCCGAGGTAAGTCAGACGGTCGCGTCGAGCTCAGCCGATCTGACGACGCTCGTCTCCGAAGGCAAGAACCATGTATCCGCCGCGCTTGAAAAGGAAGCGGCCCTGACCCATTCACTCAAAAAAGCCGCCAACGCTGTTGTGGAAGCCTTCAGCGGATCGCAAGGCACGTCGCTGCGAACATGCGGCTGTTCTCGGGCCGATGCTGGCGCTTTTGTGCGAGTTGAAAAGCGATCCTTCGACCCAGGAAGGAAAAGCAAAGTCGCAGGCGGCGATCCGTCGACAGTTCGATACTGCGATCAATAAGCTGAGAGATGTAGGGGAACAGTCGCTCGCGATCACGCATGTTGCAAAAGCGGTCCAGGACCTTGCCAAGAGATCGAACATGATCGTGCTGAATACTTCCATACAGGTAAATGGCGAAGACCTTGCGGGTTTAGACACGCTGACCCTTGCGATAACATCGCTTTCCGAACGTGCCGAAAAGGCGAACAAGGCGATCGCGGGCATCAGTGATTCGGTCGTTCGTAACGTAAACGAAGCGAACGCCTCGATGCAGTGGGTCTCGACCGAGGTCGGCAAGATCGTTGCCCGGACCGAGAAAGCCGAGGAAACCGTCATAAGGATAATTGACGCCCTTGAAGTAATTGAGGGCGTAAAGAAAAGTATTGAGATCGAGTTAGAGGGATCCGCGGCCAAGGGCGACGCGACCATCCGGGTACTCGAAGACTGCCTAAACTGCTCGGTCGAGATCTTGAATGAACTGCGGGCCTGCGAAACCAGTTTCGAAATGCTGCAGGGACCGCTGGCGGCCATTCGCGAATTGCACGGGACCAGAAAACAGCCGGTGCCGTCCTTGCTTCATTTGGCAAACATTCATCCACGCGGACGTTACGAAACCGATTCGCTGCTTGAGGGATTGACGTCGGACGAACTGCTCATGGTCGGGGAGGTGAAATAGCGGATATGGAAAACCCGATCTGGAACCTTACATATAAAGCTGCCTCCGCGATGGCTTGTCTGCTGCTGGTCGCCGGGGCGGTACTTACATGCGCCGCGTTTTTCGGATTGATCGGAAAGCAAAACCGCAGTAACTGTTACCTCGGTGATCGGCGCGTTTGTTTCCCTGTTTGCACTCGCTGCCGCCCATCTTGAGGCGGCCCGGCTGAAACGGCAGGAGAAGGCCGCTGTCGAAACCGCGAACCTGCTGGCGCAAGGGTGTCTCGTAACAAAAGAAGAAAACGGAGATCTCGGCGACGCCCTCTTTTCCATCTCGGAATACCTTCGCGAAAAAGCATCTTTAACACAGCGGGTCGCCGATGGGCGTCTGCACGAGAATTTCACGCCGGCCTCCGATGACGACCATCTCGGCCGTTCATTGCAGGGAATGGTCCTGAACCTCCGCCGTTCGATGGAAACGCAGGAGTCGCGTGAGCAGCTTCACCATTCGATAATGAAGCTTCTCGACGAGGTGTCCGAAGTTTCGGCCGGCGACCTGACCGTAAAGGCCGAACGCGGCCCCGAAGCTGCCGGAGCGATCGCCGACGCATTCAACGCGATGACCGAAAATTTCTCACTGCACATTCGCCGGGTCAAGGAGATAACCAGGGAATTTGCCGCCGCATCGGATCTGATAAAGGAAGCTACCGAAGATCTGACTCGCGGGAACGTTGTACAGACTGCCCAACTTACAAGGACCACCGCGGCGGTCACGCAGATCGCCGGCCAGATCCAGGAAGTGTCCGACAACGCGGAATTATCGTCGAAAGTAGCTTCGGATTCCCTGGCCAAAGCGTATTCCGGTGCCAGGGCGGCCGCCGATAACATCAATGCGATGCGGTGTGTCCGTCGCCAGGTGCAGGAAACCGCGAAACGAGTAAAGCGGCTGGGTGAAAGGTCGCAGGAGATAGGCCAGATAGTTGCACTCATCGAGGACCTTTCCGATCGTACGAGCCTTCTTGCCCTCAACGCGTCGCTGCAGGCCGCCGAGGCCGGGCCCGCGGCCGCCGCCTTTGCTTCGGTGGCCGAGGAAGTTGAGCGGCTGGCCGAAAGGTCGAACCGGTTGACCCGCCAGATCGCGGCATTAACGCATACCATCAACACCGAAACAAAAGAGGTGGTCGCGTCGATGGAAGATACCGTCCACGAAGTTGTCGTCGGATCCGCCCTTGCAGACAAGGCCGGACAGTCATTGTTCGCGATCGAAGCCACGTCGAACAAGTTGTCCGAGCTGCTTCGTTCGATCACCGATGCCGCAAAATTCCAGGCGAAAAGCTCGGAAGATATTTCGAATGCAATGTCGAGCATCTCTGAGGTCACCGAGTTAGTCGAGAATGCTTCCGTTCGCGCCGCCGGATCCGTCCGACACTTAGCGCGACTTTCCGAACAACTTCAGGAGTCGGTTTCGCCCTTTAAGCTTCCCTCCGAACCTGTCGTTCCATCATGGGAACCCGTAGCCGGTGAGATGTTAGTTCAATAAATTCGCTTCCCGCACGCTCATGATCATTCCCGCTTCTTCAACTGCTGCTTTTCTGAAGGATTCTGAGTCCGCACTCAGAGCTCTGCGCGGTGCGGTACTCGTTTCCTGGCAGGAAGGGCGGCCGGCCGATCTTGACGCTCACGTTCCCACGGTACGCGCCATTCGCGAATCGGCTCAAGCGCTTGAGCTTGCTGCGGTCAAGATGGTCCTTGACGTTCTTGAGAACGAACTCACAGCTCACCGGGGCCTTCACGAACAGCTGCCGGAACCGATCGCACTCGGCCTGCTTGATATGATCTCGCATGCCGAGGCCGAGACCATCAAGATCGGTTTCTTGGAGGAGGATCGGAGTATTGATCTCGGAGATTTTCTCGACAGGTCCTTTGAGACGCTTCAGATGGATCCGAACGGAGCATTTGAGCCAGCCGCCGCAAATGAAACACTGTCGTTCCTCGATACCGAAGATGCGTTCGAACCTGACGCCGAGATGCTAGAGGTCTTTGCGATGGAGGCCGAAGACCTGCTTTCGAACATCGAAACCAATCTCGACAACCTCTTGCGAACTCCGACAGATAGGGATTCGTTATGGGAGATCCGAAGAAACGCACACACATTCAAGGGAGCGGCCGGCATTATCGGGCTCAAAGTGCCGTCGGCGCTCGCTCATCGAATTGAGGACCTTCTGGACCATCTTGCCCAGAAAGAGATCGTTCCCGAACGCGGAGTTTTGGACCTCATCACGACGTCGACGCAATGCCTTCGAGCAATGGTGTCCGGCGACCGGACCGACGGTACGGCCGCCCGAACCGCAGATCTATATGGTTCGTTTGAGAAACTGCTTGCGGAATTAAGGAGTCCGACACGGGTGGTCGAGACCCGGCCGACAGCTGTTAAGGCGGCAGTCGGAAATGATAAAACGGAACCGGCGACGGCCGAGGCGGCTACACCGGCCCAACGCCCGATCGTCCGTGTGTCCATATCACGGCTGGACGAGTTGGTCGGCAGCGTTCGGGACCTGGCAGTATCCCGTTCCGCGGTCGAACAGCAGCTTGCCGACTTACAAACGCAGCTGGACATACTCGCAAAGGTCACCCGCCGGCTTCAGATGGCTAACGCACGGATAGAGACCGACTATGAAGGATCGATGCTCGTTTCGCAGATGCCTGTCTCGTTCGGAAACTATCGAGATCCCTTCAAGGCAGCGACCTCGGCCGCAAGTCAAAACGATGATTTTGATCCGCTCGAGATGGACCAGTACACCGGCTTTCACGAAAGCTCGCGCGAACTTTCCGAGGCGATCCAGGAGTGTTTTTCTATAAATACAGCGCTCGAAGCTTCGAAGGCCGCACTCGAGTCCGTTATATCGGATCAGCGGCGGCTGATCGACGAAACGCAGGAAAGGCTGATCCAGATACGGCTTATCAGGTTCGGTTCGATCCTGACCCGCCTGCAGCGCGCGGTACGCGTAGCGTGCGAAGAAGAGAAGAAGAAAGCCGAGATCGTGATCGAGAACCAGGAGGTCGAACTGGACACCGACGTTCTGGATGCCCTGGTCGAGCCGCTGATGCATCTCGTTCGCAACGCCGTCGCACACGGTATCGAATCACCCGAAACCCGGCGGCTGGTCGGCAAGCCCGAAAGCGGAACGATCACCATCAGCGTTGTAAATCAAGAGACCCACGTCGTGCTAAAGGTGAGCGATGACGGCCGCGGCATCGCGTGGTCGACATTAAAAGAACGAGCCGTTCAGACCGGACTGATCGATCCGGCGGCGGCCGTGAGTTTGGGGCCGGACGGCCTTAGACTCCTGCTGTTTCATCCGGGACTGACGACCGCTGAGAAGCTGACCATGAGCGCCGGCAGAGGCGTCGGGATGAGCATCATCAAGGAAAGCGTCGAGTCAAGAAAGGGAACGATCTCACTGGAAACATCGGCACATCAGGGTACGACCTTTTCGCTGAGGATACCTCTGGCCTTTGCGTTCGCCCAGGTATTGCTGGTCCGGACCGGCGGCCATCTTGCCGCCGTGCCGCTAAAATGCGTTAAGGAGGTCATCGAACTCGTCCGTTCGGACCTGATCCAGGAAGCGGCGGGCGTGACCGCCAGGATCGGAGGGTCGAGTGTTCCTGTCCGGTTCCTTTCCGATCACTTCCCGCCGTCGAAGCCTGGCCGCGGCGTCGGCGAGACGTTTGACGCTCTGTGCATGGAAACCAGTGACGGAATATTCGCGTTGGTCGTTGACCAGGTGGTCAAAACCGAAGGGACAGCGATAAAGCCGTTAGGCAAGCCGCTCGACTCGGTCGAAGGGCTTCTCGGGGCGGCACTTCTTGGAAATGGTGAGGTAGTTGCCGTCGTGGACCCGACGTATTTGTTCAGGTCACCGGCGTTAACATTGGAAAGCCTGTCATCAGATCACGTTGAAGCCGCGACATCACTGGTCCTGATCGTCGACGACAGCCCAAGCGTCCGTCATATGACGTCAAAAGTAATTTCGGCCGCGGGCTGGGAGATTATTACCGCAAAGGACGGTGTTGAAGCGCTGGAACTGCTGAAAGGTGCAAGAAAACCCGACATTATTCTGTCCGACGTAGAAATGCCCAGAATGGACGGTTATCAGCTTGCAGCCGCCGTTAGATCTGACGGCGACATACGAAACATTCCGATCGTTTTCATCACCTCGAGGGGGAGCACAAAGCATCGCGAAAAAGCGGCGGAGCTCGGCATTTCGGCATACCTCACAAAACCGTTCGTCGAATCGGAGCTTGTCGATACGGTTAAACGGCTGACGCAAAACGTCCTTATTTGACGGGGGGCTTACTCGGCCTGATCTCAACCTTGCTCGGCAATGCGCGAGCTTCCATCCGCAGCAGGTCGAGCACGACCGCAGCAATGTCCGACGGCTGAAGCTGCCACGCCTTTTCGTCCGTCACCGAATCGCCGCCGAACGCAGTATTTACACTTCCCGGGCAGATGTAGCTGACCTTGATATCGTCCTGCCGCACCTCCTGCATCAGGGCTTCGGTAAAGCCGTTGAGCGCGAATTTGGATGCGTTGTAGGCGGCCATTCGCGGGTGCGGGTTCTGGCCGGCCAACGAAGAAATATTGATGATGTAGCCGCCGCCTCTTTTCCTGAAATAAGGAATGGCGTGATGGCACGCGTAAAACGTGCCGAAAAGATTGGTTTCGAGCGTTTGCCGGAATTCGGCCGAACTGGTTTCTTCAACAGTCTTGCCGAAAAAGCCTATTCCGGCGTTGTTGATCAGGATGTCGACGCCGCCGAAACTTGCTGTGCAATGTTTCAGCATCATTTGGACGTGCTCTTCATTGCGAACGTCGCACGAAACCGCCTCGACCTTTCCCAACGGCAACAGCTTTGCTGCAGCGTTTTGGACGCCGTCACGGCTTCGCCCGCAAACCAAAACACTAGCACCGTCTCTCAACAACGCCTCAGCGATCGCAAAACCGATGCCTTTCGTCCCGCCGGTGACGATGGCCGCTTTGTCTTTCAGGTCCATTGGGAAAGTTTACATCGACCTCGGTTGAAGGTCGATATGACACTCGGTGCCGGGGCGGGTTGTCATCCGGTTTGGCCTAATTGATATCCGCCATGCCGTGATTTTCCGGAAAAGTTATGACGGGCGGTTTTTTTCGCGATATCTCTCGCCAAAGAAGGGTCAAGTTGTTATGCTCGTCGCGGCGGATGATACGAAAGGCAACAATAAGGTCAATGCGGTTGTCGGTCAACAATGTTTCAAAACCCCGAACAGGGTCGTCGGTGGTCATTGCGGCTTTGGCCAGCCGCCGCTGAAGATTATTGCCGTTCTTGTAGGCGACTATTCGAAGCAGGTAAGTCGAATCGGTGCGGATCTCGGCATTGTTAGAATACGTCGTACCGCTGATCACAAGGCCGTTCTCGATGTCATCGCTTTGTGACCGCGCTTCGTCGTAATCGGCAGCTCGGGACAAAATCCGAAAGCGGTTTGACGAACTTGTCAGCCGGTGCAAGCGTCTCCATCGGCACGTCGCCAATATTCGCGAGCAGATGGAGCGCAAAGAATCCCTTGGTCCAGAGCCGTTCGTTCACATAGTGAATATCGGGCGTTTTCGATCCGGCACGGAAGCTGTATCTCGAACCGCCGGGGACCGAATTTGCACACTCCCCGTCGACCATCACGACACGCGATTCATCACAGATAGATTGAGGAAATAGTTTGAAGATGCCCGTCCGGTCGAGCGAAAGAAAATCCTTATAACGCTGCATATCGTCCGGATGCGGCGTTAGAAGCTGCTCGATCCGTTTCATATCGGCGGCGCTGACACTCGGCATTACCTCTTTGATCTTGGCGCTGTCGCACGCTTCGCGTTCCGCCTGCCTCATTGCGGCACGCTGCTGAGCTTCGAGTGTTCGTTGAATTTGTATCTGACGGTAGGCTTCCTGGTCGGGGTTCGAGGCCGAACGGCGAAGGTGAGGCGGAAGGTTTGCTAATTGGGCGGCACAAACTCCGGCGAAAACCATTTGAACAACGACCAACGCGAGCGACCCAAATAGATACCTTTTCATCCCGGCCTCCCTAGATCATAGTCTTTGACCTAAGATCTCATTCACGATCTTTGGGTTTGCTTTGCCACCCGAGGCACGCATCACCTGACCGACAAAGAATCCAAAGAGCTTTTCATTGCCTCCACGATAAGCTGTAACCTGATTCTCGTTCTTTTCTATTATCTCGTCAACGATTTTCTCGATCTCGGCCGGGTCAGAGATCTGCTCATAACCCTTTTCGCTGATCACCGCGGCCGCCGGCTTGCCCGTCGCGAACATTTCGATCAAGAACTTCCTTTGCCTGATTGTTGCTGATCGATCCGGAATCGAGCGTCTTGATCAAGGCACCCAGTTCGTCGGCAGAGACCGGGCTGTCGGCGGCGGTCTTGCCGGAATTGTTCAACTCACGCTGAAGCTCGGACAAAATAAAATTTGCCGAAACCCGCGGATTTCCAGAAGTTTTTGCGGTCGTTTCGTAAAAATCAGCGAGACTTTGGTCGCCGACAAGCTGCGACGCATCGGCAAAGCTTAATTCGTAATCGGCGATGAACCGGTCTCGCATCGCATCAGGCAGCTCCGGCATTTCGCGCTTCACATCTTCTATGAATTCCTGCGTCACCCGCAGCGGCTGCAGGTCCGGCTCGGGAAAATATCTGTAATCGTGAGCGTCCTCTTTCGAACGCATAACGCGCGTGCACTGGTTCTTTTCATCCCACAGCCGCGTTTCCTGATTTACCGGCTCGCCTTTTTCGTGGGCCTCTATCTGGCGGGCTATCTCGAACTCGATGGCCTTTTGCATAAATCGGACCGAGTTCAGGTTCTTCAGTTCCGATTTATTGTTAAATCCCGTCTCGCCGACCTTCCGCACCGAGACATTCGCCTCGCAGCGGAGATTTCCCTTTTCCATATCCGCATCGCTCGCACCGACCCAGCGGAGAACGCTGCGGATATGATTGACGTAATCGTAGGCCTGCCACGATGTCCGAAAATCCGGCGACGTTACTATTTCGCCAAGCGGAGTCCCGGCACGGTTCAGGTCAACATAAGAATATCGGTCCACATCGGGTAGCCCCTCGTGAACGTTCTTGCCCGCATCTTCTTCGAGGTGCATTCGCTCGATCCGGATGGTCATGGGCTTCCATTCGACAGCACGGCCCTGGTCGTCGCGTTCCGACGTCATTATTGTCAGCGTCCCGTTCGCTGAGAACGGCCGGTCATATTGCGAGATCTGGTAGCCTTTCGGCAGGTCAGGGTAAAAATAATTTTTTCGGGCAAAGATCGACGTTTCCTGTACCTCGAGCCCGAGCGCCAGCGCGGCCCGGGCCCCGAGTTCGACGACGCGGCTGTTCAAAACCGGAAGTGCCCCGGGCAGCCCGAGACAAACCGGGCACGTGTTCGAATTCGGCTCGCCGCCCGTTTCAACCGCACAGCCGCAAAAGATCTTTGTCGCCGTCGCCAACTGGGCATGGACCTCCATGCCGATCACTGCTTCCCAACCTTCTTTGATCATAAAAATAAAAACGCGGACATTATCCTAACGATAATAGTCCGCGTCATACGATTTTCAAAAGCAGCCGCTTTTTGGTTCCTGTTACCTTAATATCGGGATACCGTTCCCTATGCCCGGCTGAGTGGGAAAGTAACGCGGCCGATTTCCGCGGTAAGGTGGATAGTACGGTTGATTCCAGTAGGGATTTGGGTAGATCCACCGATCTCTGTATTCCGTTGTGCCGTTTATGATCGTCACCTCGGGCGTGGCAGCTTGTCGGGACATTTCCTGCCGCTGCTTCCAGTACGGCCGCAACTCGTTCTTGTTCGATCCGCTCGTTGGCCAATCGTGCCGACAAAGCGTCGCGTTCGGTTTTATTCTTGTCGAGCTGTTTCTGGAGCTCCTCCGGAGACGGAAAACCGTATTTTGCGTAGTTCCGGTTGTAATCCTTTTCGGCCTCAAGCCTTGCATGCCTGTACTTTTCCAGGTCGGCATTCGTCACGGTCCGGGCCTGCGAAAAGGCCGGGATAACGGCCATTACGCCCATAAACAACAGCAGCGAGACAATAACTCTCATCATTTTTGCACCTCTTTTGTACGGGGATTGTAGCACAACTTTCCACCCGCAGATATACATTTTTTTCAGCCGCCGTTAGTGCCCTAACACACAGTGCTTCAACGATTTGGCATTGTTTTAGCCTAAGCCTATTTAGCGGTCTTTGTGTAAGAAAAAGAACGAATCTCACGCAGATTCCAGAAAACTCGCGAAATAAAAAATTGGCTCGGCCCGGCTTCATGATAGGACACAATTTCAGGGGCCTTCCGGACTAAAAAGCGAACGCCAGGCCGACGCGGCCCGTAATTCCCGCCGTCCGAAACCCGTTCTCGTAATATTCGTTATCGAAAAGATTCTCGATCGTCCCGAACAATCTAAGGCTCATCTTGTCCTGCCTGAACCCGAACGTGTAGCCGGCAGTAAAGTCGGCCCGGCGATTTCCCTTAAATCGGTACATGTAATACCTGGATTCAAAGGTCGAAAGATCGAAATAAAAGAACGGAAACAGATAGGAACTCGTCGCCAGAAAGTCGAAGTTCACCCAGAACCTTTTCGCGATCCGCTGTGTCACGACCGCCGTGAACTGGTTCGCGGGAATGCCCGGCGACCGCAGGATCGAAAGATTCAGCGGATTTCGCTCGTCGGCGTTGGTGAAGGTGTAAGAGACAAAAATATCCGTTGAGTCGCTGGGTTTGAACCGGGCGCTAGTTTCCAGGCCGCGGGCAACGCGGCCTTCGGTATTGTAATAGCCGCTGAATCGCCCGAACGGATCAGGCGATGGCAGGCACTGCGGGACACAAAATGCAAAATCGATCGAGTCTCTGACGTCGGTGTAAAACCACGTCGCCGATAAACGGACGCGGTCCGCGAAGAGCGATTGATCAAAGCCAACGTCCGCACCTGTCGAACGTTCCGGTTTCAGATCGGGGTTGCCGGAACTGGAATATCCGAAAAAATCCGAATAGAAGCTCCCAAATCTCTCATATAGCGAAGGCACGCGGTACCCGTTTCCGACGTGAGTCCGTATCTTCGTCCCCGTCGAACGAAAATAGTAGGACGCGGAAGCATCGCCGGTGTATGCGGTCGGCGGATTCTCCTGCGCTAGGTTTGCATATGTCGGGTTCGGCACCGGCTCAAAGATCGGCCGCTTTAACGAGAAGAACTGCACCCGAAACGCTCCGGAAAGCTGCAGACGCCGGTCGAGAAAGCTGAGCCGTTCCTGGGCGAAGATCGTGTGACTCGACTGTTCAGCATATACGGAAAAGTTATCGACCGGATCCACCGCCAGGTTGTCGTTATCGAAGATCTCGGATTCGAATTCATAACCGATGGTCGTTTGCGAAACGCCAGTCGGGGTCCAGTTCACCTGGCCGTTCACCGTATGTATCTGCCCCTTTAAGGTATCGTTCAATGGGAAAGTACTTGCCGGTTGGACGCCGTTCGTGTTGTGCCTGTGAGTGGCCAGCCCCTGATAATATGCCTGGACCGAAATCGTAGGACTTATCGCCTGATTCAAAACAATCTGGCCGGTGAAAAACCGCGACTTTTGGGAATTGTCCGGGTCGTTCGCATCGGGCGAAAAATTCATTCCCGGAATTGCCTCGATCACATTTGCGGCCGAAGCCGGTGGAGTTCCGATCAGGGCAGGACTTGCATTAAGGGCGACGAAAGCGTCCGAAACGAAGAACCTCGCGGAAATATTCGTCTTTTCAAACGGGTTGAATTCAACGCGAGATTGAAAATTGGTGTTCCGCGCATCGTCGTCACCATCGATGCCTTCGGTGAGAATTGTCCGTGAAAGGCCAATATTGAACCCGAACTTCCCATCGCTCGTCCCATGGCTGACGTTGCCGCGAAACCGGCCGAGGCCCATTCCGCCGAACGCTCCGCTGACTTGTCCGTGCCAACCGCTCGGCGGAACAGGTGTTTGAAGATCAACGGTACCGCCAATCGCGTTCGTACCGTAAAGCGACGATCCTGCCCCCCGAAGGACCTCAACCTTGCTGACGCTTGTTAAGGTAAAATCGGAAAGAAACGCCGTCGCATCGCCGGTGATCGACGCCGCGTCGCGGAACCTGATGCCGTCGACCAAAACGGCCGTGTCCTGGTTTCGCAGTCCGCGTGATTTTATCGAAGCAGTACGCCCAAAACCGCCAAGCTGCTGGACGCGAAAACCCGGAATGGTTCGAAGCGAATCCGCAAGCGTGATATCGGCACGGTCACGCATCTGCTGGCCGTCGATAATGCTTACCGTTTTTGAAACTTCTTCAAGCGGCTGAAGATCGTCAGCAGATATGGTGACCGTTTCGCTGACAGTTGCACAGTTAAGAAGCGTCCCGCAATAAGAGCGGCCGATATGAAGGTCGATGATCTCGGTTGCTCCGGCTTTGACCGGAGCGTCGCGATGTACTCGATAGTCGTTAAGACGTACTCGATAGTCGTTTAGATTTGCAGGGGGCTGGACGCGGATCGTATACGACCCGGAAGGAATGTTGTCGAAGGTATAATTTCCCTGATCGTCTGTCGTAGTCTCTGCCGCGATCTGCCCGTCTTTTTCCAATAGGATTTTTATCCCTGCAACCGGCGGATTGCCGAAGACCTTCCCTCGCAAACTGCCGCCTGCCTGTGCGAACCCTATCGTCGCCGCCAGGCAGACGATCAATAACAATCTCAATGATCTCATTATGTTTTCCTCTTCTGCCCACACGCAGAATGGTTTGAAACCTGACAGAACGAGCACAGTTCCAGACTTTTCGTAAGAGTTACGCCTTTAGGCGTGAGATCACGTGATAGAAATTCATCGTGGATTAACGCGTAACTCTTTACAAATTCACTGTTGCGTGGGCAGTGTTGGCTTTACACCAAACTTCCTGTTCGTCGTTTGTCAAAAAAGTAAGAGTTAAGCCTTTAGGCGTAAACCTCTTCGCTTACGATCGATCACGCGTAAACGCGTAACTCTTACCTAATAAATTGTCGTCACTCTTACGTTCCCGCTCGCCGGATTCCGGTCGAGCAGGACATTTACGTCAAACACGTTTTTCAAGCTTTCCTCACGAAGCACGTCATTCGGTCTCCCTAAGGCATGAACGCGGCCGTCTTTCAACATGACCATCAGGTCCGCAAACTCTGCCGCGAGGTTAAGGTCGTGCGTTATTACGACCGCCGAATGATCTTCGCTCCTGCATTTTTCACGGACCAGCCGGAACATCGACGCCTGATGTGCCAGGTCGAGATTCGCGGTCGGTTCGTCCAGAAGCAGAACCTTCGCGCCCGTCGCCAGAGCACGGGCAAGCACGACCCGCTGCCGCTCGCCGCCGGACAATTCATTCATCAAACGCTCCTCGAAGCCGACGAGCTCACATTCATTTAATGCCAGTTTCGTCGCGGCAACGTCCTCATCCGATTCCCAGCCGAACGCCGAACCGTTCGCGAACCGGCCGGCAAGAACGAAATCGCGCACAGTGATCGGAAACTTCGTTTCGTTCTCCTGAGCAACTACGGCGATACGCTTTGCTATCTCGCGGCGCGTCAGCGAACCGAGCGGCTTGCCGTCGAGCGTTAATTCACCCGCTGTGGCCGGAACTGTGCCGTTCAAGGCCTTGATCAGTGTCGTCTTCCCTGCTCCGTTAGGGCCGAGCAAAGCTATGATCGAGCCCGGGTGCAGTTCGAACGAAATATCTTTCAAAACCGGCACTTCGCCGTACCCGACGGAAATGTGTTTGACGTAAAGCATTTATGCAATCCAGGTGATCGTGCTAATTTCTTCGCAGCAAGTAAATGAACAGCGGTGCGCCGATCAGTGCAGTGATCGCTCCGACCGGCAATTCACGCGGCGAGATAGCTGTTCTTGCGACCAGATCGGCTGCAACTACAAAGATCGCTCCGGCAACCGCCGAAAAAGGGATGACCGACCGGTTATCGCTGCCCGACGCAAGCCTCACAAGATGCGGAACGATCAAACCGACATACCCGACCGAGCCGCTTGCGGCGACGGTCGAGCCAACGAGCGCACTTACAGCGACAAAGACGATCAAACGCACCTGCCCGATTTCCACGCCAAGGTCGAACGCGTCCCGTTCGCCGATCATCATCAGATTAAGCGCCCGGGCTTGCGTCCATAGAATGATCGTCCCGGCGACCGCGACCGCGCCAGCCAGGTAAACACCGCCCTGCGTAGACTGCGAAAGGTCGCCCAATAGCCAGAACGTGAACGTCCGGAGCTTCGCTGCGTCCAATAGGCTTGTCAGCAGCACAATTATCGACGACAAAAAGGTCGTCACGATCACACCCGAGAGCACCAGCCGTTCGACATTCATCCCGGCCCTGGTCCGAGCTATTCGATACACGGCAAATGTCGCCGCGCCCGCCCCAACAAATGCCAGAACAGGCCGCGACCATTCAAAGCTTTCAAAGAACACGAACGCCAACATCGTGCCGAGGGCCGCTCCGTTCGACACGCCAAGCAGATAAGGCTCGGCCAGCGGATTTCTGAGCAGCGACTGCAAACCCGCACCAGCGGCAGCCAGGCTTGCCCCGACACATGCCGCAAGAAGCACGCGCGGTATGCGAATATCAAAGAGTATCGTCCGTTGCTCGTCAGTCAGATTCGAAAACGTAAGGCTTTCGCTACCGAAAGCAACGGCCATGGCAAACGAAACGACGAGCCCGGCGGTAAGGAGCAATGCGGTTTTTGTTCGTCGATCCAATATCCCGTCCGGCGTTTTCCGGAACAACGGATAACTGATAAGTGAGAACTGATAATTTTTGATCGCCATTATCAGTTATCAGCTATCAGTTTTCAGTTATTCCGGAGCAGCTATTCCTTGGCTGTACTCAACTTCTCGGCGATCTGCTCGAGAGCATCAACTACTCGCGGGCCCGGCCTCGATAGAAGATCGGCGTTGATCCTAAATACTTTTCCGTTCCTTACCGCCGGCGAATTTCGAAATGCCTCATTAGGATCGCGATTCCCGTCGCTATCCGAAATGACGATCACATCAGGGTTCATCGCGAGCGCGGTTTCGCGGCTTATTTTGGGATAAGCCGTATCGAGATCAGCGGTCGCCGAGACGCCTCCGGCCCGTGAAATGATGTCCGTGATGTAAGAGTCTTTTCCGATCGTGTAGAGCGAATCTTTGTCGATCTGTACGAATACCTTCGGCAGACTGCCGTACACGATGCGGCCGCGGGCATTCGCGACACGCGACTTTAGCTGGTCGATCAGCTTTTCCGCTTTTTCCGCTCTGCCGACGATCGCTCCTATTTTTGAAATGCTGTTGTAGATTCCATCCAACCCGTTCGGGTCGGTGACAAAGACCGCTATCTCCTGCTGGGCAAGCGTTTTAGTAAAGGCTTCGAGCTGCGACGCGGTCGAGACGAATACCACCTGCGGTTTTAGGGCGATTATCGTTTCGATATTCGGTTTTTGGGTGTCGCTTACTTTCTTTATCGCCTTCGCCTCGGCGGGATAGCTGCAGAAAGTTGTTACGCCGACCAACTTATCACCGGCATCGACCGCAAAAATTATTTCTGTCAGGTTCGGTGCGAGCGAGACGACGCTGTCCACCTTTTCCGGCACACGGACGCTGTGCCCGAGGTCATCGGTGAACGTTCGCGACGGGACCTCGCGAGCGGGCGATGTTTGCCTATAGCAGCCGATGATCGCCGCTGCTGCGATGAAAACGGCCGCGAATAGAAATGCTCTTTTATGTCCGAAAATCAGATTCAAACTCTTCCCCACCAATACAAATGCCCTGAATTCCGTGCCTACACAAGGACAAGAAAAACAGGGCATCTTACGGTACCATGTCTGGCTCGTGCTTTGACGCGAAACACTTGACCGAAATTTTTCTGAAGGGAATCCTGACTTTACGACCGTTTTTCGGCCGATTCACAGTGACGCGATCGTGCGGGAGTTTCACCCGTCTTACCCCTTCGCAAGTGGCAGATTATTGCCCGTTTTGACGACAAAAGTCAAAAATACTCGTCGCTGTTTGTCCGGCGTGTCTATTTCATTGAACAAATTTCCGTTTATACCGTAAATGTATTCCTGACGGGCGGCCTCGCCCCGCGCGGACCTTTATGCTTGAAACACGAAACCTATCAAAAACATATCGCAGCGACGGCGTCGATTATGAAGCGCTGAAAAATGTGGACCTTTCTATTTCGCGGGGCGATTGCCTGGCGATCGTCGGCAAATCGGGCAGCGGCAAATCGACGCTGATGCACCTGCTTGCATGCCTCGACATACCGACGGACGGCGGCGTCTATTTCGACGGACGCGATGTATCGCGGCTGACCGAACGCGCAAAAAACGGCCTGCGGAACGAAAAGTTCGGGTTCGTTTTTCAGCAATTTTTCCTCAACGGCCGCGACACCGTTTTCGAGAACGTCGTGCTCCCCTTGCGTATCCGGGGAGCCTCGGCCAGCGAGATCGATACGAACGTCGGTAATGCAATAAACGCCGTCGGCTTGACCGACAAAAAGTACAAAAAGGCCAAGGACCTGTCCGGCGGCGAAAAGCAGCGGGTATGCATCGCCCGGGCGCTGGTGGGCGAACCCGAGGTGATCTTTGCTGACGAACCGACGGGCAATCTCGATTCTGCCACTGGCGCCGCGGTCGAAGAAACGCTGTTCAACCTGAACCGCGAAAAAGGGATCACGCTGGTCGTCGTCACCCACGACAGCGATCTTGCAAGCAAATGCGACCGCGTGATCGAGATGAAGGACGGCCGCATTGTTTCGGACACGGCAAGGACGGAGGCGAAATGAAAACCTGGGACCTGATAAAAACCTCCAACCGAAACCTTTTCCGAAACAAACTGCGCACCTTTCTGACAGTGATGGCGATCTTCGTCGGTTCGTTCACGCTGACAATGACCAACGGCTTAGGCGACGGCATGCGCGATTACGTCGAAAGCCAGGTAAAGAATATCGAAGGCGACCGCGTGATCATCGTCAGAAAAAAGGTCGACCGTCCCGTTGGCGGACCGCGGGCCGGGACACCCGCGGAATATAAAGAAAACAACGGCGAGAACGGCGATGACGACTTCGACCCGAACTCCGTATTGATGACCGCAGCCGCAAATGGAATCGGCGGTCCACGACATAGCCGGTGTCAAGAGCGTCACTCCACGCTACAACATCAAGGGCGAGTACATCGCCCTCGACGGCGGCAAAAAATACCAGTTGGACCTGGGAATGCTATCCGAGGGGATCAACGCAAAGACCGAGGCCGGCCGGCCGTTAAGCGGTGACGGCCAGATCATTATCCCGATCGGGCTTGCACGCACGCTGGATCCGGAGATCGCCAACCTGATCGGCAAGACAGCCACTGTCGGTTACAAGCTTCCGGACGGGACGATAAAAACCGTTCCGCTGGAAATTGTCGGTGTCGCGACGAAAGGGTTCATGACAAACTACGCATCCTTCGTCTCGGGCGGCACGGCAAGGCAGATCCACGAGGACCAGCGGCCTAAGGCGCTGCCCGACAGGTTTATTGCGTTCACCGTCCAGATGAATTCGAACGACCCGGCGGCGATCGAGAATGCCAAATCGAAACTGGCCGCGAACGGTTTCGAAGCCGACACCATCGCCGACAACGACAAACGGACCTACGACGCGATCGGCATCTTCAAAACCGGAATGAACCTCTTCGCGTTCGTCGCCCTTCTTGCCGCATCGTTCGGCATTATCAACACGCTCGTGATCGCCGTGATGGAGCGGACCAAGGAGATCGGTCTGCAAAAAGCGTTGGGGATGGGACGCGGGAAGATCTTCGCTATTTTCTCGCTCGAATCGGTGCTGATCGGATTTTGGGGAGCCCTTCTCGGTTCCCTGGGCGGGATCGCGGTGGGTTTGATCACGAACAAAGTTCTTATCTCGGTTTACGCTTCATCGTTCGAAGGCTTCAGCCTGTTTGCGTTCAAACCGCTCTCGATCGCGCTGGTCATGCTGCTCGTCTGCGGTATCGCTTTCGTTGCCGGCGTGATGCCGGCCATTCGGGCGAGCCGCTTGAACCCGATCGACTCGCTTAGGTACGAGTAGACGAAACCAGCTCGCAGATAGAACGGCATAGGTTAGTGTGCCGGTTTTGAACCGTCTAGGTGAGAACTTTTGGTCATCGACTGAAGATCCAATTCCTCATTGATCGCCACCACGCGAAGCTTGTCGCCGATCCCGGCCGCTTCGGCCTCGGCCAGCAGCAGTTTTAGAGGTTGGCTCGGCGGTTCGTCTGAGAGATCGAAGGTCCCGTAATGCATCGGGACTAAGGTCCCTGCTCCGGAATCACGGAACGCTTTAATAACATCGCTTGGATTATTGTGGTTCGGTTCCATAAACCATCGCGGTTCGTAGGCTCCGATTCCGATAAGAAAATAGTCGATGTTTGGGAAAAGCTCGCCGATCTCGCGATAATGCCGGCCGTATCCGCTGTCGCCTCCGAAGTAGATGGTTGCGGCCTCGCTTTGGATAACAAAGCTGCCCCAAAGACGTTTGTTCGTATCGAACAGCCCCCGCCGCGACCAGTGACGAACGGGAACAAAAAAGATCTTCACCGGGCCGCCGGTATCGTATTGCTGGAACCAGCCAGCGGTGGAGATCGGATTCGACGGCGTTTTCCATTCGTTGAGAATCTCGTCCATTCGCAGCCCGGAAATGAAAGTCGCGTTCGGGAATTTTTCGGCGATCTTTCGAAGGGATTCCTCGTCCGTGTGGTCGCGGTGGTCGTGAGAAACAAGAACGTAGTCGACCTTTTGTATCTTCTCCAACTGCGACGGGACGTCCACATAACGGCGAAGAAATCGCGGCGTGTCGAAGATGGGGTCAGTCAGGATCGAAACGCCGTTCAGCCGAATAAAGAACGATGCGTGCCCGAGCCATAGGATGCCATCCTGTTCGGATGCAAGAAATGCCGACGGGTCGCGAACCTCAAGCCGCGTGGTGTCATTTTGCTTTTCTTCCTTGAATTTATTGCCGCTCACCTGCCAGGCGAGCAGATCCCGCATTTTCGGCAAGAATGGAAATTCCTCGTTTATGAATCGTTCGCGATGATCGATGAGGTTCCCTTCCCAACCCGGTTTGATGATGGGGAACGCATCATTCTTCACCCGGCCGTTCGGTATCTGCTCGTCCCAATCGGACCAAAGAACGAGTGCTATAAGAGCGAAGACGATCAACAAGAGAATTATCCCGATCCTGCCCAGCCATTTCTTCATAGGTCTCAACGAAATGATAACAAGTCCGTAAGAGTTACGCCTTTAGGCGTGATCTCACGTTGCGCTTGGGCCACGCGGCTCCACGCGTAAACGCGTAACTCTTACGTAAATGGTCCTCTATAGAATACGATATATTCTAGTACATGAACCCACGGCCGCCTGAAATCCCTCCTCATAAGCTGATCTCGACCTTACGCGGCTACAACCTGCTGCCGGCGATCATTTTTATGCCGACGCGGCGGAAGTGTGATGAATCCGCGCTCGAGGTAGCCAATGACCGGTCGCAAAAGACCGACCCCGAAAGACAAAAGAAACGGCAGGAGCTTTTCGATCAGTTCGCATTGGAAAGCCCCGAGATCAGGGTTCACAAACACGCGAAGATCTTGCTGAATGCCGGCGTCGCCTCGCATCACGCGGGGCATATTCCGGCGTGGAAACTTGTCATCGAAAAGATGATGTCCGGCGGATTGCTCAATGCGATCTTTGCGACCTCGACGGTCGCGGCCGGTGTCGATTTCCCTGCCCGGACGGTCGTGGTCAGCAACGCCGACACGCGCGGCAACGACGGCTGGCGGCCGCTTTATGCGAACGAGCTGCAGCAGATGACCGGCCGTGCCGGACGACGCGGCAAGGACAACGTCGGCTTTGTCATCCTGGTTCCCGGCCAATTTCAGAATCCGCGAAAGATCGCCGAGCTGCTGAAGGCACCGCCCGATCCGCTGGAGAGCCAGTTTCGGTCGACCTACACGAGCTTGCTCAATCTTCTGGATGCATTCAAGAGTTTCGAGCAGGTCCGCGAGATAGCTCAGCGGAGTTTTGCTTATCAACGGCCCGCCCGGCGGATCGAGCAATCAAAGGCTGAGAACGAATCACGAAAACGAGAGCTTGAGAAAACGATCGCATCCAGCGGCCTGGACCTGACGATCGACGATGTACGCGGATTTGAAAGGCTGGCGAGCTCGCGGCGGCGGCTTCATGAATCGATCCCCGCAACACGAGCCGAGCTTCGTATAGATTGGCTCCGCGAGAATGTGATACCAGGCCGGGTCATCTCGCAAGGCCGCGGGGCAAAGCGCATTTATTTCGTCATCAGCGTCCACGGCGAAAAGGTCGCCGCTATGCGCGACGACGGGCACGGCACATCGGTCGCGTTTGACAGGGTCACTCGCGTTTACAGAAACGTTTACCCGATAAAGGAAGCGAGTATTGAGCAGGCCTTTCTTGACACCTTCGGACGCATCAATCAGCCGCTTGAAGAGCCGAAACCGTCGAAAGTGACCGACGATAACGATGAGATCGAGAAGGTGCTGGCGGAAGCAATGGAAGCGATCATCGTAAAAGGCGCTCCCGAAGAAAAGGACGAACGGCAGGCCTTTCTGTGGACCGTTTCCGAGCAGTCGGCTGCCATCGAAAAGGCAGAGCGTGACATTGAATATCATTACGGACAGATCTGGCTGCCTTTCGAACAGAGAGCCAAGGTGCTGGACCATTTCGGCTATATCGATTTCCGGTCCGAAACGGTCACCCAATCGGGCAAATGGCTCGCTGATGTTCGGGTCGATCGGACCCTGCTCGTCGGCGAAGCCCTTCGCCGCGGCATTCTTGACGAGCTGACCCCGAAAACCATGGCCGGATTGATGGCGTCGCTGACCGCCGATTCAGACAGGAATTATGGCGAGCTTTATCTTTCGAATGAGCTTCTGGAGGTGGTGACGGCGTTCGAGGACATAATCTACGACGTCTCGAACATCGAATGGAAATTCGGTATCGAACCGTCCGAAGAGATCAATCTTTCCGCCGCGGCTGCGGCCGAACAATGGTGCGGAGGAATGTCGTGGAACGAACTGGTAAAACGGACGCAGGCTGAGGAAGGAGACCTGTTCCGGCTCCTGTCTCGGACCGGCGAAGCCATTATGCAGATCGCCCACTTGTCGGATTCAAACCAAAAGGCCGGCGGCTCTTGCGAGATCGACCGCGGACGAAATCCTTCGTGAACCGATCCGCTAGATCACAGAGGCTTGATCATCTCGTGCTGGGCAAGGACCTCGCGAAACCCCAGATCTTTGAAAAACCGGACCGCCCAGGCCAAGGTTTTGTCGATGTTCAGCACCTGCATCGGCGAGCCGGGTTTCATCTCGGCACGCATCTCGGCCAGAAGGCGGGTCCCAACGCCCTGTTTTCGATAACGCTGATCGACATATAGTTGGGCAATGCGGCCGAGGCCCGTAGAAAAAACGATATAACCGAGAAAACGGCCGGCCAGAAAGGCGCCCAGGATCGTTTTATTGGGCTCACTTCTTTTGACCGCGGCGTTGGAATTTTGCCAGGAAGGGTTGCCGTCCCATCCGCCGGTCAGGTGGTCGAGGTCGGCAGCCGGCACCGGCCGCACGTCAATGTCCGGATTCAAACGCGCCATGATCTTTTGGTCAGGCGGAGCCTCGAGCAGCAAGAGATCTCGATTCACCGTAAATCCAAGTTTCTTATAGAGCTTTACCGCGGGCTCATTACCCACGATGACCTCAAGCAGCAATTGCCTGGCCCCGGCCGCCTTAAACTCAGGAAGCATAAAGTCAAACATCGCTTTACTTACCCCACGGCGGCGCATTTTTGGAACTACGCCCGTTCCGGCGTCATAAACGGTCGGCAGATCCGTTCCAGTCGCCGAACCCGTTCAATGTAAATCCGACCATTTCCCCGTTGGCGAAGCATCCGACCGAGCGGTCCAGGTCGACGGCGTTGAGGTTGATATGATTTCGAAATCTTACCGCGTCGAAATCGAAGCGGTGAGGATAGTCCGAAAAAGCCTCAAGAAACTTTTCCAGAACAAGGTCGAAGTGGTTTTCGTTTAGAAAACGACAAGTGAACGAGGGAGTTTCGTTTCCAAATACCATTTGATAAAATTGGTTTGCGGCAAAAGCGCAACATAGAGTTGCCTAAAAATAGAGTAAAGCCGCCCTAAAATGCAAGTATTATTGGCAGATGAATACGGTTTTTGTTTCGGTGTCGAGCGTGCCGTTGAGATGGTCGAAGAGGCTCTCGGCGAGGGCGACACCGTCCGCAGCCTTGGTCCGCTGATCCATAACGAACAGGAAATGGAGCGCCTCGGCGGCTTCGGCGTGACCACGATCAGCGAACCGGTTCAAATAAAACGGGGCGAGACCGCCGTTATCCGTGCCCACGGCGTAACGCCGCAGGTACAAAGCGAACTGGAAGAAAAAGCTTCAAAGGTCGTCGACGCCACCTGCCCTTTCGTGACCCGCGTCCAGCGGCTCGCTTCAAGGGCGGCCGCGGCCAACCGGCACGTTGTCGTGGTCGGAAACCCCGACCATCCTGAAATGATCGGCGTTAAGGGTTACGCTCCTGATCACGCCTTTATCATCCGCGACGAAACAGAGATCGGCAGCCTGCCCCAGCTGCGGAACCCCCTGGTCGTGTCTCAAACGACGATCAAGGTAAAGACTTTCTTTGATACCGCCGATGCCATCAGGTCGAAGACCGACGACAAGGTCGAGGTCGTTAACACCATTTGCTCAGCTACAAAAGACCGGCAGGAGGCCGCCCGTGCCCTTTCGGGAATGGTCGACGCCTTTTACGTGATCGGCGGACGCCATTCCTCGAACAGCGTGAAGCTGCTTGGCGTGTGCAAAGAGCAGTGTGAAAAGAGCTTTTTGATCGAAACGGAAGAAGAGATCAACCCCGACGACCTCGCCGGTGCTGAGCGGGTTGGCGTTACGGCCGGAGCATCGACGCCGGAATGGCTGATCCAGAAAGTCGTACGGCATCTAGAAGATATAGGCAACCGCTCCGCGGACGTTTGAACTTTGATTATGTCTGCAAAGTAAAAGAGCCGGGTCAACGATGAACCCGGCCTTTTCTTGCCTAATATCGTGCTTAGTTTTATTGAGTGACGCCAGCCTCTTTGTATCTCGGCAGCGTGAATGCACGGTTAATATGAACCCCAAACTCGGTTCCCGAGATCACCTTGGCTTCCTCGCCCTTGGTGAACCTTTCCCCAAGGAAACCGCCGCCCGCGCCTAAAAGCCCGCCGATCAACGCTCCCTTGCCGCCGCCGATCGCCGCGCCCAGGACCGCGCCCCGGCTCCGCCGCCGCCGATAAATATCAGCTTCCTGTTGTTCATCTTGTCGCCGCTCGCCGTTCCCTCGGCGTCGCTTTTTGCGTCGTCGCTCCGCAGGTCGGTAAGTACGCCGTTGATCACCCGTTTAGAGCCATTCGGCAAAATGAGTTGAACAAAGCTGACGTCAAGCGTTCCCGGTTTACCGCCCTTGCGTGCCGGAACGACCGAATCAATGCGGCCGACGATCTCGCTTCCTTCGGGAATGACTACGACCCCGGTATTCGAATAAACAGACTCGCGGACCGTGACCGTAAACCTGTCGCCGACCCGTGAAGTGCGCGAGTTTATCGTATCGTTCATTCTCACCCTGATACGTTTTCCGCCGGCAACCGTGTAAAGGCTCGGAGCCACGGGCGCTTTCTTGACCGCCGACACCTTTTTCCTCAGAACGGGCCTTTTTCTTGTCTGGGCCGAAGTATCGAATGTTCCAGCGATCAGTAATATGGCTGAGGTAACGGCGAGTGCCGTCCAGTTAGCAAGTTTTCTCATAATTGATTATCTCCAGTGGGGATGGCGGGCTGCAGATTCTTCCGGGCATTCGACGCTTTTTATACCCAGCGAAGTTGCCCTTTTTTATTATATCGTGGATCAGGCGGCATTGACACTATTTATTTGCGAACAAAGAACTAAGCAGATTTTTTTGAAACTGGCATCGATTGCGTGTATAGTGTAAACGTTAACGACAATTCATTTCTAATTCGGGCCACGCCCCCGGCCTAGTAAGCCGGGGGCGGTGTCTTTCGGCAGTCGATTTAGGGGATTCGAGACCGGGGATTTTATGCAGCTATTGCGAGGAACAACGCTTCTCTTTGGCCTAAACCTTTTGGATGCTCTTTTGACCTTGCTCTGGGTCCGTAACGGCGTAGCGGGCGAGGGGAACCACTTGATGGCGGAACTTCTCGAAATAGGCGACTTTTCTTTCCTTGCAGCCAAGGTCGCTATCGGTGCCGTCGCTGTTTTTGTACTGATCCGTTGGGGCTACCTGAAACTGGCCCGATACGGCCTCGCTTTTGCATTATCGGTCTATATCGCCTTAATGGGTGTCCATGTATTCACGGGCCTGGCGGCGTTCGGCTTGATCTCATCGACCGCGATCGACGATTTTGCTTTTTGGGGCCAGATGGTCTTCGCCACCGTAGTATAATTCCTTATAATTTTCGGTGCCCTTGAATCCGTGCAAAACCGCGGCTGGTTTTTGCGCGTATTATCCGTTAATAGAGCACAACGTATTAAGTTATTGGGCGCATCCAAGCCAATGCAAAAAAATTTCCGAGGTTTAATTCCATGAATAGCAAACCGGTATATCAACTCTCGGCCCGTCAGGTCATTTTACTCGGTATTACGACCGCATTGATCGCTGTTGGGCTGACCGCTCTTTTTTATGCATTCGTAAATTACTGGCAGGCCGTCGACAACTCAAGCGTAAGTTATGCCGAAGCGGTACCCGCCGGCATCTCGGACCCCTCCACGGTTACCGACGAACAGAACAGCATCGAGGTGTACAAGGCAGTGTCGCCGGGTGTCGCATTCATCAATACGACATCCTATCGCGAGAATATGTGGGGCGGCGTCCAGGAAGGAAAGGGCAACGGTTCGGGGTTTGTCATTGATGCCAGCGGCCACATACTTACCAACTTTCATGTAGTAGAAAATGCGCAGAAACTGACCGTTAGTTTTGGCGGTGAAAAGGTCTATCCGGCGACATACGTGGGCGGCGATCCGGACACCGATCTTGCTGTGATCAAGATCGAACCGCCCGCAACAGGTTTAACGGTCGTGCCCTTCGGCGATTCGGACAAGCTTATCGTGGGCCAAAAGGTACTTGCTATCGGCAATCCTTTCGGTTTGGACCGCACGCTGACCACCGGCGTGATCTCTGGCCTGCAGCGTCCGATACGTGCACGAAATAATCGCCCGATCGATGCGGCTATCCAGACCGATGCATCGATCAACCCGGGAAATTCGGGCGGCCCGCTCCTCGATAAGTTCGGGCGTATGATCGGGATAAATTCGCAGATCCTGTCGCCGGCCGGCGGTTCTGTCGGTGTCGGTTTTGCCGTACCGGCGAATACCGCAAAACGTGTCGTCCCGCAGATCCTGCAATTTGGCGAGGTCAAAAGGCCGAAACTCGGTGCCACGCTTCCGAGCGTATCCGACCTTCGCGAACAGGGTTACCGCATGCCGGTACAGAACGGGTTGCTTGTCTACCAGGTTGCGCCCGGATCACCGGCGGCGACGGCCGGCCTTAAAGGCCTGGGTAACGACGGAACGATCGGCGATATTATTCTCACTATCGACGGACAACCGATGAACGACCTCGACGACCTTTACCGGCTGCTCGATAAAAAGCAGTTCGGGCAAACCGTCCAGCTTGAGATATACCGTGACGGAAGGAACATGAGTGTTCCGATCAAGCTGACTCCTGTAACGACGAGTCCTACAAGGACGCGGCGTGGGATGGAATAGTTTGCTGTTTAAGGTGTAATTACTCAAAGGCGGCAGGCGTGAGAGCTTGCCGCCTTAACTTTATGCAGGAACTGACCGATTTTTTCAACGACGGGTTTGGCTGGGTGTGCCGGCACTGTTTTGAGTCGGACCGTTCGAGTTCAGATAACCAGTACTCGCGGCTGATGACCGAAGGCGAGGCGGAGAGCAAGGCCCCCGAACTGACCAACAAGGCCCTTGCAAAATGGGCCGATCCCGCGCAGCGAATTCTGATATGTCCCCGCTGCGGCATTACAGAACTAGCCGACATTGCCTAAGTTCGTATTCACTTACCCGGATCGAATTTACACTAACCAAATGTTAAGTTGTAATTAATGCTCACCAACGAACTCGATGCCGCCGTCACCCTCGCTCGCAAGGCCGGAGTGGCGGTCCTCGAACACTACGCCCGCGAGATTGTTTCAGAAAGCAAAATGGGGATCGACGAGCGCTTCGAACCCGTAACGGTTGCTGATCGTGAAGCGAGCCGGATAATCGTCGACGGCCTTGCCACACTTTTCCCTCACGATGGGATCCTCTCGGAGGAAGAGGCAGATGAGATCGAGGCCAGGCTGACGCACGAACGCGTTTGGGTGATCGACCCGATAGACGGTACGGCGGGATTTATCAAAAAAGATGGCGATTTTGCGGTGCAGATCGGCCTTTCGATCGCCGGGTTGCCCGAACTTGGCGTAGTTTATCTACCGGCCCATGGAACCCTTTATTTTGCGGCAAAAGGACGGGGAGCTTTTGTCGAAACAAACGGTCGAGCGCCGCAAAAACTGCAGGTTTCGAGCGAAGACCGATTTCCGTGAAATGAATATCGCCGTTTCACGCGATCACCGAAGCCCGAAGATGTCACGGATAATTAAGAAGCTTGGCTTGCGAAAGGAAATAGGCCGCGGCTCGGTCGGCGTCAAAATTGGCTTGATCGCCGAACAGGAATGCGATCTCTACATCCACCTCTCGCACCGAACAAAGTTCTGGGACACTTGTGCCCCGCAGGTCATTCTTGAGGAAGCCGGCGGGCGTATGACCGATCTTTTTGGAAACGAATTTCGTTATGACCTGGACAACGTGATGAACCTGAACGGCATTGTTGCGTCCAACGGAGCAGCCCACGAAAAGACGCTGGAAAACCTTGCTCCGATCCTTGATGATGTGGGCCGCAAGATCTTACAAGCAGCTCCTCCTCTGCTTTCGTAGATTCCTTATTCAGTAAGCTCCGAGGGCAGACCATCTGTCGGCTCACCGCAGCACGATCCGGCGGATCAGAGGCAGAAAAATAGCGTCCGGTAAGATCCTGCGCAGCATCAAGACGCCCCGGGAGTTCACCTGATACCGCATTTTCCACGAATCGTCGGTAACGGCGTCATAGATCACCTGGGCTACCATTGACCCGTCCGGCGCCGTCTCGCCGGCACGCTGCAGGTTCGGCATCGCCCTTGCGACAAAGTTGTCGTAGGCCGATAGCCCTTCCTTCTTACTGTGGCTCATCGAGCGTTCGTAGAAATCGGTCTTTATCGGCCCCGGCTCGATTATCTTGATCTTTATATTGAACTCCCGGACCTCGTATTGAAGCGATTCGCTGAACCCCTCGACGGCCCATTTCGATGCGTGGTAAATGCTGTAAAGCGGAAACGTAATGCGGCCGCCCATCGATGCGACATTGACGATGGTGCCGCGCTTTTGCTCACGGAAATAGGGCAGTATCTCTCGGCAAACATTCATCACGCCGTAAAGATTGGTCCCGATCTGGCGTTCGATCTGTTCCTGCGTCGCCGCCTCGAACGGGCCGACAACGGCGAAGCCGGCATTGTTGACGACCGCATCGATGTGGCCGAACTTTTCGAGAGCGGCGTTGATCGCGGCCTTGATCGACTCGGGTTCGGTGACATCGAGCCTCAACTTTTCGACATCGACAATGTTGTCCAGTTCGCTGGGCGCGTCCGGTGCCCGCATCGTTGCCGCGACCTTCCAGTTTTTGATCTGAAACAGTTTAGCTGTATGAAGGCCGATCCCGCTTGAGGCCCCGGTGATCAAAACGACTTTTTCCATGAGGGTAAATTTACCACAGAGACTCAGAGCGGGAGAGAGGGAACGGGGAGGAGAGGAGACTCTTTCCCTTCTCACTCGCTTTCTCTTCTTCTCCCCTTCTCACCCTTCTCCCTCTCCTCTCTCTCAGCGTCTCTGTGGTAAAATTGACACAATGAAATTCCTGCACATTGCGGACGTGCACCTCGGCTGCTCGCGGTATCAGCTCCCCGAGAGCCCGCGCGATTTTTTCGATGCGTGGATCGATGTCCTGCGGAAATACGCGATCGGCGAACAGGTTGATTTCGTCTTGATGTGCGGCGATTTCTTCCATAAACGCAGTGTGCCGCCCGAGACAATGAACTATGCCGTCGCGGGCCTGAATTTGTTGAAAAATGCCGGCATTCCGGTAGTCACGATCGAAGGCAACCACGACCAAAAGCATACCGACAGCGACTACAGCTGGCTTCGCTCGCTTGCCAACTGGAATTTGCTGGTCCTGCTCGAACCGACCAACGAGGAGGGCCGGATCGTTTACCGCCCCTGGGAAGACGGACGCGGCGGATATATCGATATCGGCCGTGCACGCATTTTCGGATCGCACTGGTACGGTGCGTCGGCGAACTGGGCGATCCCGATGCTGACCGCGGCGATCAAGGAGAACCGACGTGACGGTGCATTTCACATCCTAATGCTCCACACCGATGTCGAGGGGCACCAAACGCACCCGATCCCGGCGTTGTCGATCTCTGCGTTAAAGGAGCTGAAATCGGTCACCGAATATGTCGGCCTCGGCCATACGCACATGCACTACGAGATCGACAACTGGGCATTTAACCCCGGTTCGATCGAGGTCACTAATATAAGCGAGTTCCGTGAGACGCGCGGCGCGTTCGTTGTCGAGGTTGACGAGGCGAACAACGTCACGGCAAGGCACGTCCAGGACTATCGCCAGCGGCCGTTTCAGCGGCTGCGGTTCGAAGTTGATAATATCGCCGACACAAAGGAAATTACCGCCGGTGTACTCAGGAAGGTCGAAAAAGAAGCCCACCGAGCGGAACCGGGCGAACCCGAGCCGATCATCGAGATCACTCTGGCCGGGCGGCTGGGTATTCCAAATTCAACTTTGGAAGTTCAAACTATCCGGGACGAAACGCAGCAAATGACGGGCGCGCTTCATGTTCGGCTTAAGAACCATACCTCACCGGTCGAATTTGCCGTCGCGGCGGACATTCAAGAGGACGCCAGCCGGGAGATGGTGGAACAAAGGGTCCTGGCGGACCTGATCTTCCGAGATAACCGATTCAAGCCGAGATCCGAAGAAATGGCCAGGCTGATAGTCGGCGTCAAACGGCAGGTGCTGAGTGAGGAGCCTCCCGAAAAGATCGCAGATCTGATAGCTGCCGGCATCGATGAACCGCTGATCTCGGGCACTGCAAACTAGGAACGTCCGGCCAACAGGAAATGTCGGAAGCTGCTGAAAAAGTAGGATCGTTAAGCCGCATTGCGGTGTTTCCGCTGCCGCTGGTTTTGCTTCCGGGCGAGGTGCTTCCGCTTCATATTTTTGAACCGAGATATCGCCAGATGCTGACCGATATTGAGGGCGAGCGGAATCTTTTCGGCATTTCCCTTTTCGAGGCTGAAGAAGGCAAGAGCGACCGCCGGCCCGACGTGGGTTCCGTAGGCTGCGTCGCCGAACTACGCGAGGTCCAGCCGCTTCCGGACGGACGCTCGAATATTTTGACGCAGGGAATCATTAGATATTCGATCCTCGACTATATCGATGCCGGAACGCCATATTTGACCGCCGAGATCCGATTTTTTGAGGACGACGAAGAGGACGACGCGGAACTCGAAAAGGCTTCGGATGAGGTATTCGGTTTGTTCGAACGCGTGGCCAAAGCCGCTTTCGACCTGAGCGGAAACCGCGGCAAGTTGCCGGAGATACAGAAGTCCGACCCCGAGCGGCTTTCGTTCGTCGTGACCGCTGCGTTCAACCTTGAGAACGAGACAAAATACGAGCTGCTGAAAATGACGGCCACGCTTGAGCGACTTGGCCGCCTGAAAACGATCCTCCAGGCCGCTGTCGGCCGGATGGAAGACAGTGCGGCCGTTCATAAGGTTGCCCAAACGAACGGCCACACAAAGACTAAGATCGATATTTAATTCGGCAATGTTTCCGACGCGATCATCGTCGGCTCGCCAAGTGAATTCCTGAAGAAATCGATGATCCGCTGGTCATACGCCTCGGAAACCTGGATCGAAGCGTTGACGACGCTAAACCCGGAAGGGCTAAGGTTCGTATTCTCTTCCGCCTGCGCAGAGTTCGGCAGGCATTTGCTGAGTTTCGAGGTCGAATCCTGAAACTCCGGCGCATCCACACCAGCCAGAAGCATTACCTTCCTGTTGTCCAGCTTTTTGGCGGATTCGCAAGCAGGTACACGTGAATAGCATCCTTCGTAAAAATAAGGGTACGCGCCGAGCTGGCCAAGCCGTGAGGTTACCGAACTGATGAACGGGAACCTTTTGCCGATAACGGAAGCGACAAGGCTATCTGAATCCGCCGGGACCGAATCGACTACGACCGCTTTAACGGTTTCGACCTCAGAGGCCGTACTGATCGCGACCAGCGAACCCATCTCAAGGCCGTAGATACCGATCTCCTTTCCGACAAGATCGGTCTGCAGCGGCGATCTCTGGCTTCGCAGGAATTCGATCGCGGCGACGGTGTCGGTGGCCTCGCATCCGCCAAACGAGGTATAAGGAACCGGCGGCTCAAGCCCGTGGCCGCGCAGGTCCGGCATCAGCACGGTGAAATTTGTCGCCTCATTCAGCTTTACCCCCAGGTCGAGAACATGTGAACGATCTGCCCCGTATTTATGAAGCAGGATAACCGCCGGTGAGTTCTCGGCTCCGCGAAGAAGCCATCCCCGAGCCGGCGTCCCGTCGCGGTTTGTCCATTTTTCTTCGGTCACCTGGGAACCCCGGGCACTCAGCTGGCCGTATTTGTCGGGCGTGACCAGGTATTGCGCCGTTCCGGGATGTGACGATTCATGTGCGAACCAGACGGAGGACGCGGCGACCGCAATGACGGTAAGGAAAACGATAGGAAGCAAAAGCCGGTAAAAGCTTTTGATGAGGCGTGTTGATTTTGCCATACGACACCTGAATTATCGAGTTTGCAACGGAAATTGAAGGGCGTGAGTCTAACCGTTATCTTACAAAGAAAAGGCTTTAGGTATGCCGTCTTAAATGATACCATAAACCCCGCGGTTGAGGAAGATGTTTTTAACAATGATCAACGCTAGATTTTTCGGGATTTTCCTTGTTATTTTGTCGATATTTGGGGCTGTTTCGGCCCAGGATCTCGCCTCGAATAACGCGGCCATTGGTACCAACAATTCGGCGAAATTTATGCCTCTTTCGGCCGTCAAGGAAGGCATGCGTGGAACGGCGCGCACCGTGTTTCGCGGCTCCGAACCCGAAGAGTTCAATGTCGAGATACTTGGCATATTGCCGGGCGGCGTAGGGCCCAAGCAGGACCTGATCGTCGGACGTCTCAGCGGCGGCAGTGCCGATCGTACGGCGGTCTTTGCCGGCATGTCGGGCTCGCCGGTGTATATCGATGGAAAGCTGGTCGGGGCAATATCTTACAGTTTTCCGTTTTCTAAGGAACCGATCTGCGGAATCACGCCTATCGAGCAGATGATCTCCATCTTTGAGCAAAAGCGGTTCGAAGGAAAACGAACGAACGAGCCGCGTACCATTTCGTTCTCTGAATTGGCCCAATCGTCATATGTTCCGAACCTTCCTACGTCGGCATCCAACGGCCTTGCTTCGGGAATGGGCCCGAATTCGGCTCTAATGGCAGTTGCTGGCCAATCGTTTCAGCGAATTGCGACGCCGATCACATTTACGGGATTCTCGCAGGAAACCTTGAACACGTTTAGTCCGCAGTTAATGCAGGCCGGGCTTTTGCCTGTTGCGGCAGCCGGCGGAGCGGCGGCAATCACGCCGTTGAAGAAGGCCGACGAAACGACCCTTGTCGGCGGTGATTCGGTCTCGATGCAGTTGACGCGCGGCGATTACAGCATGGCGGCCGCGGGCACGGTCACATTTCGTGACGGAAACAAGATCTACGCGTTCGGGCACCCGTTCCTTAGCCTCGGTTCGTCGGACCTGCCGATGTCGGAATCGCACGTTATCACGGTGGTCCCGAACATGAACAATTCGTTCAAACTCGCCGTGCCGGACGCGATGGTCGGAGCGATGACTCAGGACCGGGCAACCGGCGTTTACGGCAGCCTGGGCCAGGCACCGAAGATGATCCCGGTCAAGATCAACGTACGCACGAGCCGCGGCCAGATCGACGTGCTGAATTTCGAGGTTGTGAATGACGTTTTTCTAACTCCGCTGTTATTGAACATGTCTGTTTACAACAGCATTGTCGCACGGGAACGCGGCCTGGGTGAAACGACCGTTGAACTTACAGGTGAGGTAAAGCTGAAAGGCAATGACGCACTGAAGATCGAGCGGCGTTTTGCCGGTAACAACGCGACGCAGCTTGCCGCCGCGTCGGTAGCCACGCCGGTCGCCCTTCTGCTGAGGAGCCGGTTCGACGATCTTGAGATCAGCGGAATTGAGCTGAACTTATCAGCGGTCGACGGCAGTAAGACCGGCGTTCTCGAACGGATCCTCATCGATAAAACCCGCGCAACGGCCGGGGAAACGGTGGAATTGCAGGTCTATGCCCGCACACAGGCCGGGCGTGTTTTTGTTCAACGAATACCGGTACAAATACCGCCCGATACGCCGAATGGGCCGCTCTCGATAATCGTCGGCGACGGTTTCGCTCTGCAGCAGGCGTCCCCGAACCAGTATTTCGTGCCTCGCACTCTTTCCGACTTCGTGCGTACTATCAATCGTGTCAAACTGCCCGACCGGCTTTACGTTCTCACGTCAAGGACCACACAGGGAGCGATCATCGGCGTGAATGAGATGCCCAATCTTCCCCCTTCGGTCCTCGCGACGCTTAATAACGAACGGACCGCGGGCGGAATAAAGCCGGTCGTTCAAACGATTGTCAGCGAAACCGAAGTGCCCCCTGCGGAATTCGTTATCGGCGGGCAGCAGACGATTATGATCGAAGTGATCAAATAGACTCATCTTGTGAACGACTCGAACGAAGGTCAGGGCGAATATGCTTTGACCTTCGTTTCATTTTCTGACAATACTTTGAAAATGGATGACGTAAAAAAGCTGCTCGAAGCTGCCGCGTTCGCGGCACGAAAGCATACCGGACAGAAACGAAAGGGTAAGGACGAAGAGCCCTACATAAATCACCCGTTAGAGGTAGCAAATCTGCTGATTTCGGTCGGCGGCGTTGATGACATCGACGTACTGACGGCCGGCCTTCTGCACGATACTGTCGAAGATACCGACACCACGAAACAGGAATTGGAATCAAAATTCGGCTCGAGAACCGCCGACATCGTTATCGAGGTTACCGACGATAAATCTCTTCCCAAGTCGGAACGCAAACGCCTGCAGGTCGAGCACGCACCTCATCTTTCGGCCGAAGCTAAACTCGTAAAACTGGCCGACAAGATCAGCAACATAACCGACGTAACGAACAACCCGCCCGCGGGCTGGCCGATCGAGCGTCGACGCGAATACGTAGATTGGGGAGAACGTGTCGTCGAGGGCCTTCGCGGAGCGAATCCGGCCCTCGAGCAAATGTTTGACGAAGTTGTAAAGGCCTCGCGAAAAAGCCTAGATAATCGTTAGTTCCCGTTTTTCACGGTATCCTGGTCCTGCTCAAGCGTCCTATTCTCGAAGGTAAACAAATCGTAGTAAGCCCGTCCGCACGAACTCGTCGCAAAGCTACACGAATCGTCCACTAACGACCCGCTCCGTACACGGTGATTAGGATATACGGTAGTCATTGCGGTAACGGCGGTTTGCCAATTGTGATAACCGAGGCCGAACTGTGTTAGGTCCCACCTAAACGGTACAGCGTCCGTCATATCGACAAAATCCCAAACTCCGGTCACGCATCCGCCGCCGAACCCGGTGTGGCCGACGTAACCGAAAGCATTCCCGTTCGATTGTCCGTCCCCGTCGGTATCTATCGCGATCTGGATCCTCGGTGATCCGCCGCCGCAGCTTCGTCCGACAAAGTAATACTTCAGTTGGAGCTGGTTGGTAAGCGCCGCGATCTTAAATCCCGGTGGCGTGTGTCGATATGCCACGCCGATCCCTGCGGGATACTCGGGGGTTGTAAGGACTGAAATGACGTCGTTCGTCAGGTTCTGCGGATCACGATCGTCATTCATTGCGAATAGAAGCTCAAATTTATGTCCCAGGCCTGGAAGCTCTTCGCCTGAGCTCGCGGGATTGCTCTGTGCTGCCAGATTCGAGTTAGCAAGCAGCAAGTTCCCCAACCAGTCCGGATTGCTGTTCGGCACCAACTGAGACATTGCGGGAAGCGTTGCAGACAAAAGTAAGAATGCCGATAAAACGGCAATGGATAGATTGGCTTTCATGTAGTTCCCTCCTTGAAACGGCGAAAAAAAAATACAGAACAGGGCGGCGCCGTACCAACCGTGTCTATACCCGGGCGGACCTCGGGAGAATCAATTTGGAACCGGGGACATTTCCGTACTGATCGGACGGAACGGGATTCTCGCTTTGGGGCGTCGTAGGAGCCGCGAGAACATCGCCTCTGCGATATTGATAGCTTAGTTGTCGAAGGTTGAGAAATTCTTGAGCGACGCGTCGCTAAGTTAAGCTATAGAGGCGAACGGGGCAAAAGCGGGCTCATTTGTCTTGTGCAGAGGTCAATATTATCCTTCCGAGTTAGATAAACCGACAGCGTCGTCGGCACCCTCGATCCACTTTTCGCCGTCAACGTAAACTTCTTTTTTCCAGATGGGCACGGTCCGCTTTAATTCCCTGATAATCCATTCGCACGCCGCGAACGCAGCCTTCCTGTGCGGTGCGGCAACGGAGATGGCGACGCTCGTCTCGCCGATCTCAAGGCATCCTAACCGGTGAACGATCCCAACATTTGAGATCTCGAAATCCCTTTTGGCCTGTTCGACTAGCTTCTGCATTTCCTTCAACGCCATCGGTTCGTAGGCTTCATAAATCAGATATTCGGTGTCACGTACCTCGCCCGTCTGCCTGTCTTTCGTAAACTTCCTGGCATAACCGTCGAGAGTTACCGTTGCGCCGCATTCTGGCGGAACAACGCGCCGAGCCACGGCGGTGATGTCTATCGGGTCGGTTGTGAGTTCGAAGAAGTCCATAACAATCGTCCCACACAAGTTTCAAGATCTTTTCATAGGCAGAAATGGCTGGATCATTTGTCCGAAATAGCCTTTCGACGATTTCGCGCCGCCGGCCACGCCGTACGCCGTTGGCCACACGCCCTTGGGAAGATAATAAGTCCCGAACAGCCGGTCCAATACCGGTAGATGAACGGCAAAGTTCTTATCAAGTTGATCTTGGTCGGCACAGTGGTGCCAGTGATGAAACTGCGGTGTGGCCAAGAGCCATCGGAGCGGCCCAAACTCAAAACGCAAATTCGAATGTATGAATGTTGCCTGAATGCTTACAAAAACAATGTATGCAAAGAACGGCACTTCGGCGAAGCCGAGGAGGTAGATCGGAATATATGAGATGCCGCGTGTCACGGCGATATCGACAATATGAAGCCGGGCACCCGCAAGCCAATCCATAGATTCCGCTGAATGGTGGACTGCGTGAAATCGCCAAAGAACCGGGATCGAATGAAACAGTCGATGCACCCAATACTGCGTAAGATCGGCAACGACAAGTATGCCCAGGAACTGCAGGACGTACGGAAGACTTCCGACCCAACTCTGTATTTGGGCGTTCACCGCCCACGAAAAAAATATCATTGCCGGCTTAAGTGTCAGTATCGTCGTTAGCTGTACCAAAACCGCGCTGATGAAAAAGTAGGTCAGGTCCGTCCTCCAGCTTGTCCGAAATATCGGCTGCTCCTCTCTTTTTGGGAACAATTGCTCAAGCGGCACGAATAGAATTGAAAACGCGATCAAGTTGAGAAGAAACCAATCCAACCCAAGAAACGGCCCGTCTCTCATCTCGCCGTCGATCTGGACGCGCGAACCGCCCATCACAGCCGCGAGAAGTGTGAGCCCGATCCCGGTCAAACCGGCCGCTTTACTATGGCGCAGGATAATGCTGACAACACCGAGAACGAAAGAGCCGACGAGGACAAGGTGAAGCAGGGCACGAACATAAGCGATCGGATAAACCTCACGCAGCTCCGGCATGGTTAAGATCCACGGGAAATGAAAGCACAGCACCGCACCGACGCCGATCGCCCCCAACGTCACCGAGAGAGCACCGCTTATCCAGCCATTGCCGAAGTTTTTTGGCTGTTCGCTATCGATCATTTTGCAGCGATTACTTAACCACCGGAAACGGCCGTGAAAATGGCGAGTTCATCGCCGTCGCTGATTGTTTCATTGCCGACCGCATATTGTAAGTTTATAGAGAACAAAAGCTTATGCTCGGCTAGTTTCGGATAATCGCACATTAATTGTTCGAAGACATCCGTCGCTTTTGTTCCGTTACAAGCCTCGATCGTGATCTTGTGTGTTCCAGTGATCGCGGAGGTCGCTCCGAAGAACAATACCTGAATCGGCATAATGGATGTCCGGCACACTCCCTACCGGTGGTGTTTCTGCCTGTTATTTTATCGCTCCCTGTAACGGGCTTGAAGCCGAAGCATACAGACGCTTGGGCATTCGGCCTGAGAGATAGGCCAGCCGTCCGGCCTCAACGGCGAGTTTCATTGCGGTCGCCATTTGCGCGGGGTCACCGGCTTCGGCGATGGCGGTGTTCATCAGGATCGCGTCGGCGCCGAGCTCCATTGCGACGGCGGCATCCGACGGCACGCCGACGCCGGCGTCGACGATTATCGTTGCGTCGGGCAGCTGTTCACGCATTATCCGCAGGTTCGAGGGGTTCTGAACACCCATTCCAGATCCGATCGGCGCGGCCAGCGGCATTACGGCCGGGCAGCCCGCATCGAGCAGTTTTTTGGCCATGATCAGGTCGTCCGAAAAATATGGAAGAACGATAAAGCCTTCGCCGATGAGGACCTTTGCGGCTTCGAGAGTTTGTTCGTTGTCAGGCAGCAGCGTAACCGGGTCGCCTATAACTTCGAGTTTGACCCAATCGGTTTCAAGGGCTTCGCGGGCGAGGCGCGCCGTGCGGATCGCGTGATCGGCGTCGTAGCAGCCGGCGGTGTTCGGCAGGATCTGCATCGACGGGTCGAGATGGTCGAGAAAGGATTCGGTCCTGCGGTCCAACGGCACGCGGTTTACGGCAACGGTCACCATCTCTGCTCCCGATGCCTTATGCGCGGCTTTCATTTCATCGTGAGAGCGATATTTCCCGGTTCCGATGATCAATCGCGAACCGAACTCTTTCCCGGCGAGTAAAAACGTATCTGACATAATTTACGGTTTATTTTAACGCAAATAAGAACCTAAGTCAGAAATGCGAGCGGTAGCGACGATCTTCATTGTGGGAACCCGAAGCGGTAGCGAGGCTGACCTCCCGGAGTTAAGAGCTTCTTGACTCAGGGATACCGCTTCCGGTTGTGACCTAGCCGCCTCCAACAAAATGGATCACCTCGATCGTATCCGAATCTTTTACTCGGGTCGCAGGCCAATCCGTTCGGCGGACCACAATATTATTCAACTCCACCGCGACCCGCTGGGACGGCAGGGAAAAATGCTCCAGGAGCTGCTGAAGATCGAGCCCGGAGGGGATCTCGCGAACCTCGCCGTTTAAAAACACTTTCATATCCGCTGTTATCTATTTTCCGACAGCGGAGCATACGATTTCAAATCAAGTGAAACTTAACCGTGTGCAACTGAACGGCGAAGCTCGATCTCCTCGCCATCGCTGATGGCCCGGACAAGGAAAGCAGCACGCCCGGTTGAAAAGCTCGGCATCTGCATATTCACGGTGGCAACGCCGTTCGAATCCGTCGTTGCATGAAAGATCACCGGGCGGAAGCTTGATCCGAGTATTTTTACCATTATCTCGGCGCCGGAAACGACCTTTCTCGACGTTCCCCGGCTGACCATGAAACCAACCGTGTTATATTCGCCCCCCTTGAAACGAACGTCCCCGAGTATCTCAATGCAAAGCTTGTTATGGTCGGGACGCTCCGGGAATGTGGGCTCGGCGATCACTTCAACGGCCTCATCGGGCAGCACGATCTCCTCGCCGTCCTCGATCACCGCGACAGGTTCGATGAACGGCTCGTCGATAAAGTCTCTTTCGTCAAAAATGTCGTCGGTGCCAAAGGCGGGCTTCGGTATGGGCTGCGGCGTGCCCATGAAATCTTCAAGCGATGTTCCGACCGGTTTTCCGGGTTTAGCGATCGGTGGTTGATCGGGCAATTGAAGCGGCGAGTCCGGTGGTACGGCCGCAGCCGGCTTCGTCGCCGCCAGCTCGCGTGCCGTCATTTTTTTGAGGTCTTCGATACGGCCGGCGCGTACCGCGGCACAGATCAGGCGGTGCTGCTTGTTCAGGCGTTCGGCCAGGGCCGGTTCGCTAAAATCCCCTTTCAGAAGGTCCTCGTACGGCGAACGTTTACTGGCGAGGATGGTGCCGCCCTGGTAGACCAGCGACAGGATGATCGGCCTTGTCCGACCTTTGTCCTCTGTCTGCACGTGGTACGTAACACCTTCGTGTTCGATGTCTGTGTTGAATCCGGTGATCACAAAAAAATGGTAAAAATGATGAGGAAGACAGGGCCGAAACGCGGCGCGGGAGGCCAACTAAAAACCTATCATAATGAAGCGTTTACGGTCAATAAATAATTGACGCTGAAAGCGTTTGCCCGCTCTTTCGTGTACGCGGACATTGCCTTTTGTGTCATAACTGTAGTTTTTGCACTGCCTTGACACCCAAACACGCTTAACTTACGATTGGATTTACGGCAAAAAATCCCTGATTTATCTTTAGCTTGGGGCGATTTTCTGCGGTAAATTTGCGGTCGTTATTCCGGCGATTCAGAGGTCATGATGTCCCAGTTCAGCCTGATGGATTATGCCCCGATCGGCGATCATGTTTTTGGTCGCGATCGGGTTTGCTGTTAGCCAGCTTCTGGTGACGCAGCTTATCGGGCCGCGAAAGCGCACGGCGACGAAACTAATGCCGTACGAATGCGGCAAAGACCCGATCGGCGGAGCCCGTGACCGTTTTTCGATCAAGTTCTACACGGTCGCCGTCATCTTCCTGCTGTTCGATATCGAAGTCCTTTTCATGATGCCGTTCGCCGTAGCGTTCAAGAGCCTTCTCGTGCCGAGGCACGTCGAGCGGCGTGGCATATGGGACGATCGCGTTTATCGAAATACTGATCTTCATCGCGACGCTGGTCATCGGGTACATCTACGTTTGGAGAAAAGGCACATTCGACTGGGGACTGCAGGCACGTGCCGAAGCCCGGGCAGAAGCAAAAGCTATGGCCAAAGAACGCCGCACAGCCGGACTGAAAGTTGCCGCGTAAACACTCAAGTTTTCGGTCATCGCGGAGATCGGACAGTTCATCTAAATCTTGTTATGGGCTTAGAAAATACATTATTTGAATCGCTGCCGGACGTTGTCACGGTAAAGCTCGACGCCGTGGTCAACTGGGCTCGAAAATCGAGCCTTTGGCCGGCGACGTTCGGCTTGGCTTGCTGTGCGATCGAGATGATGAACACCGTTTCGGCCCGCAACGACCTTTCGAGATTCGGGGCCGAAACTTTCCGAGCGTCGCCGCGGCAGGCGGACGTGATGATCGTCTCGGGCCGCGTTTCGCGAAAAATGGCACCGGTGCTTCGGCGCATCTACGACCAGATGCCCGAACCGAAATGGGTTATCTCGATGGGTGCCTGTGCGACATCGGGCGGCGTTTTCGATAATTACGCGATCGTACAGGGCGTCGACAAGATCGTGCCGGTCGATATTTATGTTCCCGGCTGCCCGCCGCGGCCTGAGATGCTTGTGCACGCGATCATGATGCTGCAGGACAAGATCATGAAGGAATCGGTCAAGGACCGTCGTGACACGTTCGAGGCGGAATCGCGAGTATCGAAGGTCCCGGGCACGCTGCCGGTGACCGAAGGGACGGCCCTCGAACGCGAGACCGAGATCGAAGTAGCGCAGAACCAGGCTCGCGGCCGTATACGATTCCGTCACGGCACGAGCGACGAAGTCGTCTTAGAGAGGATTTACCGCCGCAGACGCGGAGACGCAGAGAGGTATTCAGCGCACATGTCTGTGATCTCTGCGTCTCCGCGTCTCTGCGGTGGAATTTTATGACCGAAAAGCTTCACGGATTTGTCGAAAAGCTCAAGGACAGAGAACAGCGACTGGGTCGCCGATGTAACAGATGCGTTCGGCGAGGTAACGGTCATCGTGCCGCGGGACGCGATCGTCGATGCATGCTGTCTTTCTGAAGACAAAGCATGGCTTTGACCTGCTCGCCGACCTTTGCGGGGCAGACCGCGGGCCGGAGGAAGATCCGCGGTTCGAGGTCAATTATCACCTTTTCTCGACAGACCATTATCAACGGCTTGCGGCTGAAGGTTCTGTTGTCGCGAGGACGACCCGAAAGTCGAGACTGTGACGAGCATCTGGAAAACAGCCGATTGGCACGAGCGTGAAACGTACGATCTGTTTGGCGTGATCTTCGACGGACCATCCGGACCTTCGACGCATTCTGCTGCCGTGCGATTTCGACGGCCATGCCTTGAGAAAGGATTATCCGCTGCGCGGCTACGAGCCGTACAGCATGAATTAGATAGAGCAGGTGGAAAGCCTGTCGACACACGTTATGAGCACAGTGGTCGACAACATCCCAAGCCAGTTCGAAGTGATGGACCAGCCGCTCGAGTCGGAGATGACGCTTTCGATGGGGCCGCAGCACCCGTCGACGCACGGCGTTCTGCGGCTGGATCTGCGGCTCGACGGCGAACTGGTCGTCAAGGCCATCCCCGACATCGGCTATCTCCACACGGGAATGGAGAAGCTGTTTGAATACAAGAAATACCAGCAAGGCATCGTCATCACGGACCGGATGGATTATCTCAATCCGCTCGGCAACAACCTCGCGTATGTGATGGCGGCGGAAAAGCTGCTGCGAGCTCGAGATCCCGGAACGTGCACAGGTCATCCGCGTGCTGATGTGCGAGCTGCAGCGGATCGCATCGCACATGGTCTGGCTTGGGACGCAGTGCTCTCGATCTCGGGGCGATGAGCATCTTCTTCTTCTGCTTTAAGGAACGCGAAAAGATCCTCAACCTGATCGAAGCGGCTTCGGGCGGCCGAATGACGCCGAGCTATTTCCGCATCGGCGGACTGATGATGGACCTGCCGGCCGGGTTCGAGCGACGTGTAAAGCAGTTCCTCGAGGATTTCCCGGACGCCGTTAACACGTTTGATACCCTCGTCACCGGCAACACTATCTGGCAGAGCCGGACGCAGGGAGTCGGCGTGATCTCGCGCGAAGAAGCGATCGATTGGGGACTGACCGGCCGTGCCTTCGCGGCAGCGGCGTCGAGCTCGATCTTCGCACGGCGACAATCCTTATACGGGTTACGAGACTTACGATTTCGACATCCCGATCGAAAAGGACGGCGACGTCTGGGCGCGGTTCCTCGTCCGCATGCGCGAGCTGTACGAATCGCACAAGATCGTCCGTCAGGCGCTCGAACGCTTGAAACCCGGCCCGATCAAGGCCGACGCACCGAAGGTCGTACTTCCCGACCGCGACGATATGCGGAAGCATATGGATTCGCTGATCCATCACTTCCTGATCGTCGCCGAAGGTTTCAACGTCCCGGCCGGCGAGGTCTATATGCCGATCGAAGCGTCCAAGGGCGAGCTCGGCGTCTATATGAAATCCAACGGCGGCCCGAAACCCGATCGCGTCCATTTCCGCGGGCCGAGCTTTGTGAACCTTGCGGCCTTGCCGGTCATGAGCGAAGGCGAGATGATCGCCGACGTCGTGGCGATCATTGGGAGTTTGGATATTGTGTTGGGAGAGATCGATAGGTAGAATCGAACTATGACCGAGAATCCATGGAAAACGAACTGATTGCAGAGCTTGTCAATGCTCGATTTCTGAGGTCAACGTTATTCAGTCGATGTTAAAGAGATTAAGAGAGCGAATCGGCTGAATGAGCAGTTCAAGACGCGAAGTCATTGAACTCGAAGATCGAGACAGCATTGCACGAACAGTCATAACAAACGACAGTCGGCTTAACCGATGTCGAGAACAAGTGCTGGACAGATTTGCAAGATCGAGCATCGAATAGCGTTATAAGATGGCAACAGCAACCCCTACAACTTATACAGATCAGATCGAATACTCCGACGAAGTGGCGGAGTTCTCGCCGGAGATCATCGCTGAGATGAACGCGCATCTGGCGAAATATCCGCCGGAGCGGAAGCGGTCGGCGTTGATCCCGCTGCTGATGCTCATCATCCAGCGTGAGCGCGGATGGATCGATAATCCGGGCGTTAATTTCCTGGCAAAGTTTCTCGACCTGGAAGTGACCGACGTCTGGGAAACGGCGACGTTCTATTCGATGTTCAATCTGCGTCCCGTCGGCCGGCATCATATCCAGATCTGCAAGACGCTTTCGTGCCGGATCATGGGCGAGCCGGAGATCACCGATCATATCTGCTCGAAACTCGGCATCCATCCGGGCGAAACGACCGACGACGGCAAGTTCACCGTCTCGCTGGTCGAATGCCTCGGCAGCTGCGGCACGGCCCCGATGATGCAGATCGGGTTTGATTTTCACGAGGACCTGACGGTTGAGAAGGTGGACCAGATCCTTGAAAAGTGTCAGTAGCCCGCACGTAAGTAAGGGCTCAACGTATCGCTATGACCAACGCTGAAATCATTCACGGACTTTACGATGTCATTCGCCAAAGGCGACGTTCCCGCTGTTCTGGGAGCGTTTGACGACAACATTAAGCTGGACCGAAGCAGATAGGCTTGATGTACGCCGGAACACTACAATGGCCCGAAGGCCGTCGACTTGAGAACGTTTTTATGAAGTTCGGCACTGAATGGGAAGGCATTTGCCGCCGTGCCGGTCAAGGTTGTTGACGGGGCGAGATGGAAATGTCGTCTCGACCGGTACATATTCCGGGAAGTATCTGAACGACAGGGAAAAGCGTGACGGTACCGTTTGCTCACGAATCCGGTGAAGCCTTAGCGACGGCAAGATAAAGAAGTTTGCACAGTACACGGATTACAGCCGTAATCGCCCGTGAAGCTCGGATTGTAAGTTATGGAAATCAAAGCAATCGGCTGCGAGCCGTTATCAGCTAAAGCGTGTGCACATCGAAGATGGGCACACGCTGAAGGTGTATCAGGACACCGGCGGGTACGAGCAGCTTGAAAAAGGCGTTCGGGATGTCGCCGGACGAGATCATCGAGGAAGTAAAGGATTCGGCACTTCGCGGACGCGGCGGTGCGGGTTTCCCGACCGGGATGAAATGGTCGTTCGTGCCGAAAGATTCGCCGAAACCGAAATATGTCGTCTGCAACGCCGACGAATCGGAGCCGGGCACGTTTCAAAGACCGCTATCTGATGGAACACGACCCGCACGCGATGATCGAAGGGATGATCATCGCGGCTTGGGCACTTGGGTGCGAACACCGGCTACATCTACTACCGCGGCGAGTATAAATATCTGATCGACATCATGGATGTCGCTCTTGCCGAGGCCCGCGACGCCGGATTGCTGGGCAAGAACATCCTCGGCTCGGGTTTCGATCATGGACATCCACACGCACACCGGTGCGGGTGCGTATATCTGCGGCGAAGAGACCGCTCTGCTGTCTCGCTCGAAGGCTTTCGCGGCCACCCGCGAATGAAGCCGCCGTTCCCTGCTGTCGAAGGCCTGTATGCGTGCCCGACGGTCGTAAATAACGTCGAAACGCTGACCTCGATCCCGCAGATCATCGAAATGGGCGGCATCGCGTGGCGTGATCTCGGAACGGAAAAATCCGGCGGCACAAAGCTCTGGTCGATCAGCGGGCACGTGAAAAAGCCCGGCGTTTACGAGCTTCCGATGGGCTATGCCGACATGGAAAAGTTCATCATGGAAGACTGCGGCGGGATGCTTCGCGATGACAATAAGCTGAAAGCCGTGATCCCCGGCGGTTCGAGCGTTTACATAATGAACGCCGGACAGATCCTCGGCAAAAACGTCACGCTCGATTATGAAGGCCTTGTCGAAGCCGGTTCGATGCTCGGCACCGGCGGGATGATGGTGATGGACGAAACCGTCGACGTCATGGACATCGACCAAGAACCTGACCGAATTTTACAAACACGAATCCTGCGGCTGGTGTACGCCCTGCCGCGAAGGTACCGACTGGCTCGTCAAGATTTTCAACCGCATCATCGACCGGCGGCGGACGCCCCGAAGACGCTCAGCTGCTGCTCGACATCTGCGACAACATCGAGGGCAAGATCGTTCTGCCCGCTCGGCGACGCGGCGGCGTGGCCGATCCAAAGCGCGATCAAACAGTTTCCGGAAGATTTCAAAAAATGGCTGACCGCTAAAGCAAACGGCAATGCGGTCGAAGCAATGTGTAGTAGGTTCAGAGTTCAAGCTTTAGCTTGCCTCTGATCAGCGAACGAATACAAGCTAAAGCTTGAACTTGAACGAAGGAGAATTATGGGAAAAGGCGATAAAAGAACACGACGCGGCAAGATCTTTGCCGGAAGCTACGGCAAAACGCGGCCGAAATACAAAAAGAAAACATGACCGCCACCGGCTGAAACCGGATCCGAAGAAAGATTAAGAATTAATCGAATGACATATGTCACTGAACTTATCAAAGTTACGATCAACGGGCAGGAAGTTCGAGGCCGAGAAAGGAGCTGTCCTGATCGACGTGTGCAGCGACAACGCCGAGAACATCCCTTCGTTTTGTTATTACAAGGACCTCGAACCGCAGGCCTCGTGCCGGATGTGTTTGGTGCGCATCGAAAAGATGCCGAAGCTCCAGACCTCCTGCACGATCAAATGTCACTGACGGCATGGTCGTCACGACACGCAGTGCCGGAGATCGAAAAGGCACAGCGTTCGATGGGCGAATTTTTGCTTGTGAATCACCCGCTCGACTGCCCGGTCTGCGACCGCGGCGGCGAATGCGAACTGCAGGAAGTGATCTTTGATTGGGGCGACGTCGAAGAACGATTTACCGAAAAGAAAAACACACAGCCCGGAAAAATATCTTTCGCCGATCGTCGCCAACGACCCGCAGCGGTGCATCCTGTGCAAACGCTGCACGCGTGTCTGCAGCGAGTGGATGGGCGAGGACGCGATCGAAGCCGGAAATCGCGGCTCAAGCACTGTCATCGGCACCTATGGCGGCTGGCTCGAATTGCTCGCAATGCGGCAACTGTATCGAGGTGTGCCCGACCGGCACGCTGCTCGACGGCGTTTACCGCCACGAAACGCGGCCCTGGGAGCTCGACCAGACGATCTCGACCGACACTTATAGCTCCGACGGAATGCAGCTCTCGCATCGGTTCACGTGGCGGCGAGGTGCACCGCATCGTCGCCCGCGACCGGTACGTCAACGGCCTGAACGGCGAGTTTCTGGATGTAAAGGCCCGTTTCGCACACGAATTCATCAATCATCCCGATCGCATCAAAACGCCGCTGATCCGCTATTCGAAAGGCGGAAAACTGATTCCTGCCACGTGGGACGAGGCGATCGATTTGGTCGCAGATAAATTAAGCGAGAATACAGGATTCGGTCGGCGTTATCGCCAGCCCGCGGTTGACGAACGAATCGATCTTTGCACTCGGGCGTCTTTGCCACCGATGTCGTGCAAAACGGACCGATCGTGCGTCGCCGACCGCGACGATATGTCGGCGTTTTTCGAGAATCTGAGTGCTCCGCTCGCGACACACAACGACATTCGATACGCCAAGACCATCGTTCTCATCGGCGGCGAACCGGAAGAAGAACAGACCTATACAGCCAAACAAATGCGGCAGGCCGTGCGAAACGGCGGAGCGAAATTGATCGTCGTCAACGAGATTCCGATCAATTTGGCACGTCACGCGACGCAATTCATTCATATCGACCCCAGGCACATACGACGCGTTCGCTCTGGCCGTGTTTGGCGGAGTTGATCGGGGTGCTGCCGATAAGCTCGGGATCGACGCTGCTGAGTTGGATGGCCTAAGAAAGATCGTAGAAGCCACCGACGGCGATCTGGTGATCATGGTTGGAAATGAGCTTTCACCGGAAGCTCAGGCAATGATCGCGGGCTCGGCCGGCAGTTTCGCCTCGGATTCGGGCCGCGTACTGCTCCACCCGCTGCCGCTTTATAACAATTCGGTGGGTGCCATCGACGTTTTGCCTGACGCAACGACCGCGGCCGACGCGGCGGCTCGATCAAAGGCATTGCTCGTCGCAGGCAGCCTGCAAGATCCTGAGTTGTTGAATGGCAAGGATTTCGTCGTCGTGCAGGAATTATTCGAAACGGAAACGACCGCTTTTGCCGACGTCGTGTTCCCCGCCGCGTCGTTTGCCGAGGTGGACGGGACGTTCACGAATAACGCCGGGAACGTTCAGCGTGTCCGCAGGAGCATCGACGCGCTGCATCAGGCAAAGCCGGATTGGATGATCACCGACCTCATCGCGCGGGCCATGGGTGCCGATCTCGGGCTTGAGGCCTCGGCGTCAGGGATCTTCAGGAAGTTGGCCGACTCTGTTCCGGCTTACGCAGGCCTTCGTTATCCGACGCTGAAGGACGAATCGAACCCGGTCCAGGCGAATTATAGCGTAGAGCGGCGTGACACTTCTGAGGTCATCGACGCGCTTAGAAAGAAAGCAGATGCCTTGGGCGGGCCGGGCGTAAAGATAACTGAAACACCGCGGATCGGGCACAAGCTGCATCGCCTGACGACGATGACCAGCAAAACGGCGCAGTTCCACCTGCTGGCACACGGCAACCCAAAGCCGGCGAACTTATTGCTCGCCCCGCTTGAGCAGTTTGATCTGGACGGTAATCCAAAGGCCGGCACAATGGCGAGGCCGCGACGGTAGGGATCGGCGACAGGACAAATCCGGGAGGCAGATAAAGGACCCGTCCGTCTCGCAAGGTTATTTAACTTAATAGCTGTTAGCTAATAGCTAATAATAGCCATTTTTATGGAATCTGTTCTTAAAACCGCATTTCCGTTCATTGTCTACACCGTCGGCGTACTGATCGCCTTTCAGATGGTGTTGATGATCGTCGCGTATACGGTACTTGCGGAACGGAAGGTGCTCGGCTGGATACAGGGCCGTATTGGGCCGAACCGCGTCGGGCCCTGGGGGTTATTGCAGCCGTTTGCAGACCTTTTCAAGTTCATTTTCAAAGAAGATCTGACGCCGGACAAATCGACGAAATTCATTTATTTTCTTGCACCGCTCGTGGCCCTGACCTGTGCCCTGCTGCCGATCGTCGTGTACCCGTTCGGCCCGCGGATCGCCGACCCGCTCGGTTGGCTGGTCCCTTATGTTTCCGGGACTGCTATAGGGGATGCTGTCGCGTGGATCGCTGAACAGGCTAAGAACATGCCGCTGACGATCGCGCAGATCGATGTCGGCGTGCTGTTCGTTTTGGGAATTACGTCGGTCGGGGTTTATGGCATCGCCCTGGCCGGCTGGTCGTCGAACAGCAAATATTCGCTGATGGGCGGGCTGCGTTCGTCGGCCCAGATGATCTCGTACGAGCTGGCGATGGGAGCATCGGTGATCGGTGTCGTGATGCTGGCCGGGACGCTCGATCTGAACGGCATCATTTACGCTCAGATGCACTCGCCATGTTCGCGGTGGTTTATCATTCCGCAGTTTATCGGCTTTGTCGTATTTCTGATCGCGGCGTTTGCCGAAACGAACCGCGTACCGTTCGATCTGCCGGAAGCCGAAACCGAACTGGTCGCCGGGTTTCATACCGAATATTCGGCTCTGAAATTCGCACTTTTTTTCATGGCCGAGTACGTGAATATGTTCACGGTTTCGGTGATGTGCACGGTGCTGTTCCTCGGCGGCTGGTACGTGCCGGGTTTGAGCCACGTTTTCGAACCGGGCTCGATTCCCTACGCCCTTGTCAGCCATGTCGGCGTTCATCGGCAAGATCTGCGCGTTCCTGTTCTTTTATATCTGGGTCCGCGGAACGCTGCCGCGGTTCAGGTTCGATCAGTTGATGAACTTCGGCTGGAAGTTTTTGCTGCCGGTGGCGTTGGCGAATGTGATCTTGACGATCGTGTTGTTTATTTTTTGAATATGTGATAGTGAACAGGTCACAGGTTACAGGAACCTTTGTCAAATGATCATCTGTGTCCTGCGTCTCTGATTAAGATATGGCTCGCCATTTTTCTTTCTCTTCGCCGGATTCGCCATCGCGTGTGCGATCTCGATGGTGTATCACAAAAACCCGCTTTACAGCGCGATTTCGCTGGTCGGCGTGTTTATTGCTTTGTCTTGCATTTACGTTACGCTGGCCGCACCGTTCATCGCGGCCGTTCAGGTGCTGATCTATGCCGGGGCGATCATGGTCCTGGTCGTGTTCGTGATCATGCTTCTCAATCTGGACGAGGACAAGCCGCTGAACCGTTTGCGTTATTTATATGCTGTCGGCGGAGGGCTGGGGCTGATCCTGCTCGTACAGACGTTCTTTATTTTTTACGCGGTCGATGCGGGCGCCGAAGCACGCGGTAAACGTTGAAGAGACCGCCGGCAAAACATTGAGCATCGGGCAGGCGATGTACACCGAGTATTTGCTGCCGGTCGAGATCGTCGGCGTGCTTGCTCCTGATGGCGATCATCGGCGGCGTCATTCTGGTTCGCAGGCTCGACCCGGCCGAGTTGCGGCTTGTCATCAATGAAGAACTCGAACGCCGTCACGAAGAGGACGAAAAAGACGATTTCCGTGTAGCACTCTGAGACTTTATGGCCGGTATAGCGGCTCTGTCCGCTGATCACCGGCCACTGGCCACTGTTTATGGAACCAAGCTTAGCAAGTTATCTGGCACTTTCAGGGATTTTGTTCACGATCGGTGCCGTCGGCGTTATTTTTAAGCGAAACGCCATCGGAATGTTCATGTGCATCGAGCTGATGCTCAACGCCGTGAACCTGACCTTTGTCGCATTCTCGCGTTACTACGCCGACGTTACCGGGCAGCTTTTTGTGTTTATGGTGATGAGCGTAGCTGCCGCCGAAGCTGCGGTTGGCTTGGGTATCATCATCGCGTTCTTCAGAAATCGGATCTCGATTGACGTCGACGATGCGAGCCTTTTGAAGAATTAGTTCAAAGTTCTGCCTGCAGGTAGCCGTAGGCCCGTTTTTGAAACTATATGCCCGTCGCCATTCGAAGGGCCACAAAAGATGACGCCTCGGACGTAGCTGAATATGCGATGAAGCTGGTCGAACAGCACATCGATTACGATCCGAAACGCTTTTCGCCGATCGCGACACTCGAGGGCATGACCTGGTTCTACGGCACCCAGACGGAGGCCGAGAACGCAGCGGTCTTTGTGGCCGAGAATGAGGGCCGGATCGCAGGTTTTGCATACGTCGGGTACGAAGAGATCAGCTACGAGGATCTCGCGACCAAGTCGGCGTGGGTCCATGATATTTACATTGACCCGGCCGCGCGGCACAGCGGAGCTGGTCAGGCCCTGATGGATGCAGCTGTCGGCTTTGCAAAGGAACGCGGAGCGACAAAATTGCTGTTGTGGACAGCCGAAAGCAACGTCGAGGCACGGAGATTCTTTGAGCAGTCCGGTTTTGCCGCGACGATGCGGGAGATGATGCTCGAATTAGGCGATTAAGGATCTGATGATCGAGAACAATTTACTTAGCATAATCATTTTTGCCCCGCTTGTCGGTGCCGTGATCAACTGGCTGATCGGCGGACGATTGAAGAACGAAAAATTCAGCGGACTGGTCGCATGCGGAGCGATCGCTATCTCGACGATCGTTGCGTTCATGATCGCATTCGGGATCGGAACGCCGCATGCCGGAGCGTTGTTCGCCGAAGGCAAGCCCGGTCGTTCTCGATCACATCTGGACGTGGGTGCAAGTCGGCGGGTTCCGTGCGGATTTCGCGCTTGGGATGGACAGGCTTTCGGGTGTTTATGCCTGTTTCGTTACGTTCGTCGGGCTTCTGATCCACATCTTCGCGACGGGCTATATGCACGGCGACAAGGGGTTCTATCGCTTTTTCGCGTATCTGAACCTGTTCATGTTCTCGATGCTGACGCTCGTGCTGGCGGACAACTTCCTGCTGATGTTCGTCGGCTGGGAAGGCGTGGGGCTGTGTTCGTATTTGCTGATCGGCTATTACCTCAAGCGCGACGAAGCACGACGGGCGGCAAAAAAAGCGTTCGTGATGAACCGCATCGGCGACTGGGGCGTGCTGATGGGAATCTTCCTGATCTTCACGCTGACAGGCTCGATCTCGTTCTATGACAAGACCGTCGACGGGACGCAGGTGCAGAGCGTTTTCACGTTCGTCGCGACACATATGTCGGCGTCGAGCCGTTCACCTGGGGAGCGATCGTCGCGGGCGGGCTTGACATCGGTCGGCGTTCTTTTGTTCATCGGTGCGACCGGTAAATCGGCGCAGATCCCGCTGCTGACCTGGCTGCCGGACGCGATGGCCGGCCCGACGCCGGTTTCCGCTCTGATCCACGCCGCGACGATGGTCACGGCGGGTGTTTATCTGGTCGTCCGCTCGAACGCGATCTATCAAATTGCCCCGACGGCGATGTGGATCATCGCGATCATCGGTGCCGCGACGGCGATGTTTGCCGCGACTATCGCGATCGCGCAGAACGATATTAAGAAGGTTCTCGCTTATTCGACCGTCTCGCAGCTCGGATTTATGTTCCTCGCGGCGGGTGTCGGGGCGTTCATCGTCGCGATCTTTCACGTGATGACGCACGCGTTTTTCAAGGCGCTGCTCTTCCTCGGTTCGGGTTCGGTCATCCACGGGATGCATCACGAACAGGACATGCGGCGGATGGGCAATTTGAAAAAGTACATGCCCATCACGTTCATCACGATGGCGATGGGCTGGCTGGCGATCTGCGGCATTCCGATCTGGGCGGGCTTCTTCTCGAAGGACGAGATCCTTTATAAGACCTTCGCCGCCGACAACTATTTCCCTGTCGGCCGATTTCCCGGGAATGAGATCTTGTGGGCCGTCGCGATCGCTGACGGCCGTTCTGACCGCCATCTATATGACCCGGATGATGGTCATGACGTTCTGGGGCAAGGAGCGGTTTCACGAAGAATTGCCCGGAACGGGAGCATTCGCACGACGCGGCTCAGGCCGAGGAACATGCGTTCGACAACAGGCGATGCTCACCACGGCGACGGTCACGACGCACGATGTCCACGACCGATGACGAAGAAGACCATCATCACGCTCTACCGCACGATTTCAAACCGCACGAATCGCCGTGGGCGATGACCGTGCCGCTGATCGTCTTGGCCGTGCTTTCAACTCTCGGCGGGTTGGTCGGCGTTCCGTACGCGATGAGCTCGCTTGTCGGTGCCGGTGACGTCAACGTGTTCGAGCACACGCTTGAACCGGTGATCGCCAAGAAGGGCGGAGAGCGAGCAGAGTGCCCCGGCGATGGGAGCTCCCGAGACGAAAGAGGTCAAGCATTTCTACGCTTCATCGGCTGCGGCTGAGACAGCAGCCGGAGAGCACGACGCCCATTCGCCGGAAGTGGTCTCTAAGGAACGAATGCTCGCACTCCTTTCCGTTGTGCTCGCCGGTATCGGCATCGCGATCGGCTGGTTCGCATTCATTGAACGATCCGCTGCGAAAGATGCCGAGGATACTCGAACAAAAATGGCGGCTGGATGAGTTTTACAACGGCTATATCGTCGACCCGATCACCAATCTTTCGCGCAACGGTTTGTGGAAAGGCTTCGATCTCGGCTTTATCGACGGCATCGTCAACGGCATCGGGCATTTCGTTACCGAGCTCGGCGAACCTTGCCCGGCAGGTGCAGGTCGGATTTGTCCGCAGCTACGCCGCGTTTATCATGCTCGGAGCGCTGGTGCGTGCTTGGATATTTTATTTATTACGGATTTAAGCTGGTTGGTTAGCGGGTTCCGAGTTCAAGCTTCAGCTTGAACTCTTTCGCGACCTCAGAACAAGCTAAAGCTTGAACTCTGAACTGGTTTTATGGACTTCATAACTGAAAATCTTCTTACGATCCTGATCCTGCTTCCGGTCTTCGGCGCGCTGGCCTTGCTCGGCCACCAGATGTTCTGGAAACAGGAAGGCCGACTTGAAATGGGTGACGCTTGGTTTCACGCTCGTCAATTTTCTGCTCTCGCTGTTCCTGATCGTCGGACAAGGGAGCGGCTTCGGCCAGCGGTTTCTTTTTCGAACAGAACATGCCGTGGATCAAGGCGATAAACACGAATTATCACGTCGGCGTTGACGGCCTGAGCCTCTGGCTGGTGGTCCTGACCACGTTCATCATGCCGATCGCGGTCCTTTCGACCTGGCACGCGGTGGAGAAAAAGGCCGACGGCTTTTTACATCTTTTTGCTGCTGCTCGAAAGCGCGATGATCGGCGTTTTCGTCTCGCTCGATCTGCTCGTTTTCTATCTGTTCTTCGAGGCATCGCTCGTTCCGATGTTCTTCCTGATCGGCATCTGGGGCGGCGAGAACCGCATTTATGCGGCGGTTAAATTTTTCATTTTTACGGCACTAGGCAGTTTGCTGATGCTCGTGGCGATCATCGGCTTTACTATTGCCTACGCCGGCATCCAGACGGGCGCCGCGGGACGTTCGATTTCGTTGATGCTTGCGAACGCCGTGAAGACTGGTAACCTGCTGACGTTCGCACCGGCACACAGGAACGCTTGCTGTTTCTTGCGTTCGCGCTGGCTTTCTCGATCAAGGTTCCGCTCTTCCCGTTCCACACATGGCTGCCCGACGCGCATACCGAGGCCCCGACCGCCGGCTCGGTGATCCTCGCCGCGGTACTTCTCAAGATGGGAACGTACGGCCTGATGCGATTCAATTTTACGCTGTTCCCCGAACAGAGCCGCGAATTGGCATGGCTTTTCATCATTCTGGCGATCATCGGCATCATTTACGGCGCGCTCGTCGCGATGGTCCAGCCGGATGTTAAACGCCTTGTCGCTTATTCGTCGGTCGCCCACATGGGCTTTGTGATTCTGGGAATGTTCTCGTTCACCGAATGGGGAATGCAGGGTGCGCGTTTACCAGATGCTCAATCACGGCGTTTCGACCGGAGCTCTGTTCCTGCTCGTCGGATTTATCTATGAACGCCGGCACACGCGAGCAGATCACGGATTTCGGCGGCCTGGCGAACGTGATGCCGATCTATGCGACGATCTTTGTCATCACCACGATGTCGTCGGTCGGCCTGCCGTTTTTGAATGGGTTCGTCGGTGAGTTTCTGATCATGGTCGGGATGTGGAAATCGACGCATTCTGTCGGTAACCGGCGTCGACGAATTGGAATTATATCGCGACGATGCTTGCCGGAACCGGCGTGATCTTTGCCGCCGTTTATCTGCTGTGGATGGTCCAGAGCGTGTTTTTCGGAAAGGTTACGAACGATAAGAACCGCGGCTTGAGCGATCTGAGCTGGCGCGAGATCGGCCTGATGCTCCGCTGCTGTTCCTGATGGTCTTTATGGGCGTTTACCCGCGGCCGTTCCTCGATGCAACACACAGCAGCCGTCAGCGAGATACAAAAACGTGTAATGCACCAGGCCGGCGGCGAGGTTGCTGACGTAGAAAAGGAACATTAATGGGCCGTTTTCAGCTTTCATCTTTCAGCTTTTAGTGGACCCTTTCGAACAACTGAAAAGTGAAAAGTAAAATCTGAAAACGACTGATCTCTAGCACCTAAATCGAAACATGGTTTTCTTTGCAGAACTTATCAACCCGAACGTCAGCATCTCGGCGATCATGCCGGAACTGGTCGTCGCGCTGGCCGGTATTGTCGTGATGCTTTACGACAGCTTCGTCCCCAACCAGCGGCGCGTTACGGGCATCGTTTCGCTCGTCGGGCTGGCGATCTCCGCTGTTCTTCTCGGGATGATGTGGTCGACGGCCCAGCCTGCCACGGCGTGGAACGGCATGATCGCGCATGACAATCTGCGGATGGCGTTCTCGTTCGTTTTTCTGTTCGTTTCGGCGATGACGATCCTCATCTCGACGGTTTGGGTGGATAAGCGAGAACGTGCCGGCGGGCGAGTATCACGCGCTGCTGATGTTCGCGACGTTCGGGATGATGCTGATGGCGTCGGGTAACGACCTCGTCGTGATCTTTCTCGGGCTCGAAACGCTTTCGATCGCCACTTATGTGATGGCCGGGCTTCCGAAAGTCGCGACCTCAAGTCGAACGAATCGGCGATGAAATACTTCATCCTCGGTTCGTTCGCCTCGGCGTTCCTGCTGTACGGAATGGCTTTGATCTACGGTGCGACGGGAACGACGAACATTACCGAGATCGCGGCAAAAGTCGCCGACCCGAACTTCCCTGCCCTGCTTCTGATCGGGGCGGCGATGCTGATCATCGGTTTCGGCTTTAAGGTCGCGACGGTGCCGTTCCATATCTGGACGCCGGACGTTTACGAAGGGGCGCCGAGCCCGGTTACGGGTTTTATGGCGGCCGGCCCGAAGGCTGCGGCTTTTGCTTCGTTCCTGCGCGTGTTCGTTCTCGGTTTCCCGCTCGTCGCGGGCGTCGAGGCGGCCGGATATCTGCATGAGACGTGGATCACAGCTTTGAGCATAATGGCGATCCTGACGATGACCGTCGGCAACGTCGCGGCGATCATGCAGAACAACGTTAAGCGGATGCTGGCGTACTCGTCGATCGCGCATGCGGGATACGCGCTTGTCGGGTTTCTCGGCGCCGGTGCCGCGTCGGACACGGCCGAGCGGGACGCCGCGATCGCGTCGGTCGCGTTCTACATGCTGACTTACGCAGTTACTAATCTCGGAGCATTTGCCATCGTAACGCTGCTCGGACAAAAGAACGACCGGCGGACCGAATTTGAGGATTACAACGGCATCGGTTTTATTTCGCCGGTTCTCTCTTTCTCGCTTTCGCTGTTCATGCTCAGCCTGCTCGGTATTCCGCTGACGGCGGGTTTTATGGGCAAGGTGCTGGTCTTCCGTCCCGCACTTGAGGCCGGCAATACGCTTTTGACCATCGTTGTCGTCGCGGCCGTTGTTAACACCGCGATCTCCGCCTACTACTATCTGCGGCTTATCGTCGTGATGTTCTTCAAGGAAAGGACGACGCAATTTCTCGAGCCGAAAATGCCCGCAGCTCTCGCGGCGGCGCTCCTCATCGCGGTCGTGGGCGTTTTCTATTTCGGCATCTTCAGCGACAGCGTCATCGAAAAATTCTCGCAATCAACTCAAACGATCGGTGCCGTCAACACGAGGTAACGCCCGCGATGTTCACGGAACTCGATATCGAGACCTGGCCGCGTAAGGCGACCTACGAATTTTTCAGGGACTACGACGATCCTTTCTTCAATTTTACGGCCAATGTCGACGTAACGCGGCTTTACAGTTTCACAAAGGAAAACAACCTGTCGATCTCACTCGCGGCGCTGTTCAACGTTATGACGGCGGCGAACGAGATAAGGGAATTCCGGATAAGGCTGTTGGAGGGCCGGTTAGTGGAGTTTGACCGAATACACGCGACGCAGACCATCCTGAACGACGACGAAACATTCTCGTTCGCTTATTTCGAGATCCAGCCTGACATTTTCGAGTTCGACAAAGCCGGTAAAGCGTCGGTCGAAAAATATAAGCGATTGAAAACCTTCGATGTCGAATCGGACCGCGTCGACTTGATCTATTTTTCCGTGATCCCGTGGGTTTCGTTCACCAGTTTCAAGCACGCGACGCACCTTGACCGGACGCAAACCGTTCCGCGAATCGTCTTCGGGCGAATGTTCGACGACGGCCCGGTGAAAAAGATGCCCCTTTCGGTCGAAGCCAATCACAGGATCATGGATGGCTTTCACGTCGGGAAACTGTTCAATCGGTTTCAGGAACTCGTTAATGAATTTTGAGTAAATTGCATGATCAACGATCATTTTTAGAAATAGCTAATGGCTATAAGCCAACAGCTAAATCCCGATCTCTCACCGTCATCGACCTATCCCGAAAATGAAAAGAACCGCGATCATCGAAAAACTCAGCGACAGCTGGATTCCGGCTATCTACCGCGAAAAGGTCCGAACGCAGCGAACGCGGTCCTACGAGATGGAGATCCCTGAACGCGAGAACGCTGCGGAGATACTTTTTACATTGCTTGGGATCGAGTTAAAGGTTGGAAAGCGGCGATTTGCTTGTCCTGATCTGGCGACAGCTCGTTACTTGCTGGTTTTTGCGCGGCTTGGCTGCACGCGTGTGGCGATACCTTATGACATCACGCGGATCTCTGTCATCGCAGATGAACTGGAACTGGCATGGCAGCGGCTCATTTTGACGGTCGACGACCTAGCTCGAGACCAATCTCCGAGTTTGCGTGGACGACTACGTTCCGCAGTGCTCAGGCAGGTTCGCGAGGAGATCGCCGCAGCTGGTGCCGGCCCGCAAATGCCCGAGTTCAAAAGATCGACCAAGCAAAGAAATAACTGATATAATCATCACAATTTCAGGAAATCCGTGTTTCGGTTTCCTGACTTTTTAACGTAAGATTGACGTTTATGCTGGATGGCGCAGTAAAAACCAACGTGTCCGAGGAACTTCCGTTCCCGTACAATAAACGGGCATTTTGCCGGTACGAGCCGATCGAAAAAAAGATCGAGCACGCTCGTGTTCTGATTGTAAATTGCCTGCTGCGGTATGAGTCCGATATGTCGCCGCTCGCTCTTGCAGAGTTGAACGGCGGGGTCGAGACACGCCTTCGTTTTGAACGAAAGGTCTCTTCCATGGCCTGCAACAATATCGCGAAGAACGTAATTCGCCTTGTCCAGCAGCCAAAAACGCTAACCGTTCATCTATCGGAAGTGGCCGCCGCCGCACGCGATTTTCAGCCGGACGCGATCGTGATCAGCGGCACGTTCAGCGATTTCGATCACTATAATCCGCAGCATATTTCGGATTTTGCAGCCTTCATTCGTGAGACGAGGCTGCCGGTGCTTGCCATCTGCGGCTCACACCAGCTTGTCGGGCTTGCTTTTGGTGCCAAGCTAAAGACGCTCGACGATCTGGAGGTGGCGGAAAAACGTGAAGACAGGGTCGTTGAGTATCAGTACCGATTTGTAAAGATCGTCGACAAGTCAGATCCTATTTTCGTAGGCATTGATGACGACATTCGCGGCATCTGGCAGGATTATACCAGAGAAGACAGCATCCTCCGTGTTTGGCAAAACCACGGTGTGCAGGTCGAGGGTGTGCCCGAAGGATTTAAGCTGCTTGCTACGTCATATCTGTGCAAGAACCAAATGATGGTAAAAAGCAATGGCGGCCAGCTTATTTATACCGTTCAGTTCCATCTTGAAAAATCGTTCGAAGACTGGTCGAAGAATCCGACCCGCTGGGAACACCCGAACGAAAGCCGGGACGGAAGGATCCTGTTCGAGAATTTCCTGGGCCTTGCACTTCGACATAAGAGTGCCTGAGTTTATTCGGAAGTAATCCGTAAGGTTTAATGTGGAAAGGGGCCGGCAGGATCGATCGATCCTGCCGGCCCCTTCTCTTGGCTCCTAAAGCTTCCTACTTCTCCGCTACACCCTTAACAAAATTCGTTAAGGCTCCAAGCCCGTTGGTCACATTATTCGAGTTATACACGATCTCCGATGCACCGCCGCCGGATATGTCGTACCGCGGGGCCAGAAAACAATTGAGCTTGTTAACGACAAGCGCGCTGTCCGAGCAGGTAAGGCTGTTACCAAGACCCGTCTTGGTATACGGAGCGACGATCATGTTTCCCTGCAGACTGCCGCTGCCACCGCCCGTACGTCGTATCCCACCGACTCCGGTTACAACCACAAGGCCGTTCCACTCGAACCCGCCCTTAAAGGTCAATGCACCTGTAACGACCAGAATACCTCCACCGTCCTGGCTGAACTCAAGATCTCCGTCGATAAAAGTTATTCCGGTCGCGGTCGCAAAGTCCCCGTATCGCCCACCACCCGGAGTAGGCGGCGAGACCGCCGGCCCGTAATATTTCCCATTGGCGAGGGCGGTGGCTTTTAGTTGTTCCAGAGTTTTGTCCAGGTTGCGCGGAGAGGAAAGCCAGCTTGGCAATTCTTCGGCTATGTTCGAGACATTACCGAATACGCTCCCGTTGAAAGGCCCGTAAGTGCCAGCGACCGCACTGTTAACATAACCCATGTTGGGATCATGCGTTATTCCTACAGGAGGAAGGAATGCTTTGAGCTTCTTGTCCTTACCGCTATAAATTGTTCCAGTAGATGATCCCGGGTCAAATACAAAATTTGGAGCAGCCCATTCTGTTGTTAACGGGGGCGTAATGCACGTGCCGACAGGCGTACAGGGCGGACCGATCAACGTCAGCGGCGACGGGGCTCCCAGACCGCTGAAATAGTTCTTTTGGACGATACTTTCGAGCTCTTTGCGGGCCCCGTGCGGACCAAAGCCAGTCGCTCGGACGAGGATCCGTGAGCGGCTCCGGCGACGTGACCGTACCATTGATAAATTTCTCCACCGGGACGTTGGCAGCCGCTGGAACAGGCAGCGGGATCCCGTAGCCATTTCGGTATGTGCCGCCCGGGCCCGTAGGGGCTGCCGGTGGCGCCTGCTCGAAGAGGCTTCCTCCCGTCAACGTGATAACGCTGCCGAAGATGACAAAGTCTCTCGAATCAAAGAAGAGCTCCGAAGTGCCGACGCTCCCCGCCTTGATATTTCCTTTTTCAAGATACCCGCGGAGGATCCTTATGCCGTTATACGGCTGCGTCACCTGAACCCGGATCCCGAATCTCACGCTTGAAACGATCGTCACCCCGTTCGTCGCGAAGGTCGGTCCTTTTCCGGTTACGATAAACTTGCCAAAATCCGTGTTTGCTATTCCGGATGACACATCCTTCGTGTAGGGGCTCGTCGATACGTATTCCAGCTCTATCGAATTGCCCAGCTCGGCAACATTGGCCGGCGCCGCATTTATCGTGATTTTGTTACCGACGACCACGATAGGGTTCGTAGAAGGCAGCGGCGGATTCCAGATGGAACTGGTCTGATACGTGACCGTTCCTCCGACGTTGTCCGGGTCACTGACCGTAACCCTGAAAGCAAATCCATTCTGCTCAGTATAAGTAGCTGGGTCGCCCAGCGCTACACGATCAGGGAAAGCCGCGTTGTTACCGTAATTGAGCCATCGTGATAGGCGGGCAACGCAATCCAAAGGCGGATTAGGTCCGGCGCAGGCAGCGGGAGTCGGGTTGGTTTGGTTCGACGTGGCTATTCTGACGGCCTTAAAGTAATCAAGCTTATTCGCCGGATCTGCGTCCGGATCCGGCGGATAAGGGGTCTTGGATGGATCGATGAGGGGATTCGGTACAGTGTTGTGCCGGAGAGTGTGTATTACCGACTGGATCCCGCTCTCTGCGGCGTAGTATGCCTGCTCTTCCGCGGTAGCATCCGTGACATTCGCCGAGTTCATCGACGCCTCCATCAACAGGGCGCCGAGAGCGACGAGCAGCAGGAACGAGATAAGCAGCACCATAACGAGAGCTGCTCCCCGCTCATTCTTTCTGCATCTTTTCTGAGTCGTTTGGGCTTCTTGTGCTTGCATAGTCATCTCATTGCCAACCGAACCGCTAGTATTGGCGCAGCATATAGTCCGCATTTCGCAGCGTGACGTCCGAGGTAAGAACAACATTTTGCGGATTTACCTGGCCCTGAACCTGTTCAAGAAGAACTCGGACGGTGACCCTTACCTTGCTCGTATTAACGCTCGGCGCGGCGTGGGGCCCGGTCCCGGGGCTCGTCCCTACGTAATCGAAGTACTGAAACCCCAGACTACTGATCCGGTTGATGATGATCGACGTCCTCGCTACGTTGACTCCTCCGGCGTGCCGGTCGTGCCGCAGGATCGATTGTGTCGTAGGGTCGAAATAGTATGTAACGTCCTCGCTCGGGTCCGTGAACACTTCGTTGTTGTTCCTGACATTCGAAATGAAATGCAGTTGCTGACCGTTCGAATCCGCGAGCGCGATCCCATTGCCTGAGAGGCCATAGCCGGAATTGGCCACCTCGCGGGAAATAACGTTCAGCGCAGCCTGTGCCGCCGTCAGGGCATCGGTCCTGCTGCTCTCTCTCTGACGCATTGCGAGCGATCTTGAAAACATGGTCGACACCAGGCCCATTACGACAAGTATTATCGTCATCGCGACGATCAACTCGAGGAGCGAGAAACCCGATGCTTCGTTGTATCCTTTTCGACTTTTCATGATCCTAGTTGGAACAGACGCGGCGGAAGACCACTCTGATCGGGACAGCCGCAACCCACGTGTTTGTACCGCCCGTGGGGACCACGGTTACCGTGATCTCCTTCATGGTTTTCGCCGGGTCTACCTGGACGCCGGCGGTGAATGGGTCGTCATCGATCGTGACATCAACCGCGTAGTTGACGTTATTGGTCGGTACATTCTTCGTGGCTTTTACGCCCCCCGCCAGGTCCGCATGGACCAGGGCGGGCAGAGGATTGAACTTGAGGCTACGTAAATTTTCAACCTCTCTTTGCAGGACCGAAAGTGCCTCCGACCGGCGATTGTTTCCCGAGTTGTAAACGGTGGCGTGGGTGAAGGCCGCAAAGATCCCCATAACGGCGACCATCAGTATGAGCAGAGCGATAACCACCTCGATCAGTGAAAATCCCCCTTCTCGGGTCGACGCATCGCTCGGCAAGCAGCTGGTATTGTCTGCGGTTCTCATATTTGTCCGTGCTAAAAAGGCTAAAGCTGGCAGGCGGTGTTCGTGTTTGTTACCACAACCCAGCAGCTGATCGTGGAATTGGTGTTGCCGATGGCGGGTGTCGGCACTGCCGAAGGTGATTGTCCGTTCCTTAAGACCGCGACCGTGCCGGAAGGCGAAAGGGCGATCACCGTCCGATCGGGCGAGGTTGAGGAGCAGCCAACACCACTGCAAATGGTGAACATTATAGGATCGATAACCGCTCCGAGGTTGTCCGTCGCGACGGCGTGCCCTCGCTGGTTGAAGCGGATCGTAACCGGGTAGGCGAGGCCGACGTCAGAAACGACAATGTTCGTTCCCGAACGCTGAGTAAAATTTACGACCCTCCTCTCGGCGGGCGCTAGAACTCGGTCCTCATTGAAATCAATTTGCGCCGTAAAGGAGGTCGGACTGGTCAGTACGAGATTTGCCTGTTCCGCGGGAGCCGCGGCCCGGCGTTTAACCGAATCAAATCGGGCCCGTTCCAAAAACACCTTAAATTCGCGGCTGATTGCCTGCCGCTCAAAATCCACCTTGGAGCTCCCGAACGTGATAAGCGCCAACGCTGTCATCACGCTCAAAATTGCAATCACGATGAGGAGTTCGATTATGGAGAATCCTTTCTGCGGAGATTTTTCGACGCTTTTCATGGATTAATTCTTCCTAGCGAAGGTATCGGACGTGCGGAACAAGAAGGTGAAGAGCCGGAGGGGCCTATAAACGTTTTATCACAACGTGCTAAGAATGGTCAATATCTTTTGGTATTGTTCAATCGTGTTGTGCATATGACGGCGTTGAGCATCCTATTAATAAAAATTGGAATGCCGGTCTTATTCCAGCATTCCAAAAAAGGCTAAATTACTGATTTTACTTCAATTAAAACAATTTTCCGGGATGTTCTCAAGGGTATTTCGGATCAGCATATCGACGACGGCATTGAAATCTCCGCCTGATTCTTCAAAAACTCGCAACTGTTCGTCGGCCGAAGTCCCGCGGTCGAGGATCGTGTGAATATGTTCGATCTCCTTTCGCGAATCCAGGGGATCGACGACCTCGTCGACGAAATCAAGAAGCTCGCGAATGAGGTCCCGGCAAGGGACCTCTTTCTGTTTGCCGAGGTCAAGTAGCTTGCCGTCGAGTCCGTAACGGATCGCCCGCCATTTGTTCTCTAGTATCAGCCGACGGTGATAAATGCGGAAACCGAGATTATTGTCGATCAGTCGGTGCAGCTTGCAGACGATGGCTTGGAAAAGTGCGGCGACGGCGATGGTGTCATCGACGCGGGTCGGGATGTCACAGATGCGGAACTCAAGAGTCGGGAACAAATGATGCGGACGTACGTCCCACCAGATCTTCGACCCGTTCTGGATACAGTTCATCTTGATAAGCAGGTCAACATAGGTCTGATATTGCTGGTAGGACTCAAAATGGTCCGGCATCTCCGTTCGCGGAAATTTCTTAAAAACCTCGGAGCGATATGACTTCAAACCGGAATTGAAGCCGAGCCAGAACGGCGAAGACGTGGTAAGAGCAAGTACGTGCGGCAAAAAATAGCGGGCCGCATTCATTATTTGGATCCGGCGTTCAAGGTCCGGGACGCCGACGTGCACGTGCACGCCGAATATCAAAAGGCTGCGGGCGACCATCTGAAGTTCATCGACAAGCAGTTTATATCGATCGCCGTCGTAGATCTCCTGCTCCGACCATTTCGAGAATGGATGCGTCGAAGCGGCGACGATCTCCATTCCCTTCTTCTTCGCAAGCCTCGAGATAATGCATCGCAGCGTTGAAATGTCTTCTCTTGCTTCCTTTATGTTCGCGCAGACACCCGTGCCGACCTCGATCATCGACTGGATCATTTCCGGCTTGATCTTTTCACCGAGGAGCAGTTTGCCTTCCTCAAGTATCTCGGAAACGTGCGATCTTCAACTCCCGCGTTTGCGGATCGACGATCTGGAACTCTTCCTCGATACCGAGTGTGAATTGTTCAAACATATGGTTGTGGGCGAAAAAGGCCGCGGAGTCCCGTCACTGCATTTCGCATTGCGAGCGTTCCTTTCAGATCAGGGTGCCGGGAAAGCGGTCCCCCGGATCTTGAAAGGAACGATACCGAATTACCTGTACGCCTATCTTAAGACTAATATCTTAACCCAACAACCTTTCCGGGCGGGTCATTTACGGCTCATTTCCCGGGCCGTTTTAAGGAAAGCCTCGGCCGCGTGCGAAAGGACGGAATTCTTGCGATAGACGATGTTCAGCTTGCGCTCTAGCTTCATTTCCTTGACCGAAAGCCCGGCAAGCTGTCCGCTCTCAAGCTCACCGGCCACGGCGAGTTTAGGCATCAGGGCCACGCCGGCTCCGGTTTCGACCAAACGCTTTATCGCTTCGAGCGACGGCAGCTCGACCGATATGTTCAAGTTTGTCTTGTTCTTCTCAAACGTCTCGATCACCGTCCGCCTGTAAGGCGAAACGGCATTGTGCGCGATGAACATCTCGTCGCCAAGTTCCTTGACCGAAACCGACTTGCGTGCCGCCAACGGATGGCCGGGTGAAACGATCAGCTTTAGTTCGTCGGTCAGTATGGACACCGATCGGAGCGATTCGTCATTGGGTCGGAATGAGATCACCCCCAACTCTACTTCGCGGGCCGTTATTTCTTTCGGTATCCGGCTGGCCACTCCTCGCTGCACCTCCACCTTGATGTTCGGGTGCTGTTCGCGAAACATCCTGATCACCGGTAATAGACAAAAGACAGTGTGCTCGTTCGCCGATATTGTGACCTTACCTTTATGCAGCCCGCGAAGGTCTTTGATAGCGTTTGTCGCGACATTTCGAAGATTGAGCATCTGACGTCCATAGCCGACAAGGACCTCTCCGGCAAAGGTAAGCGTACCGTCCTTTGACGAACGGTCGAAAAGCGTTTCACCGATCTCGGCCTCGAGGCGACGGATCGCCTGGCTGACGGCCGGCTGTGTTCGTCCAAGCAGTTCGGCAGCGCGGGAAAAGCCCTTTTCGCGGGCAACAGTGACCAATACTTCAAGCTGATTCATGTCCATTTCAGTCTTTTAGGCGTTCGCCAACCGACAACCCGTCGAAATCAAAGATTATATGGGAATAAGACCAGAGAAAAAGGCTAATCACAATATTACAATATATTATGTAACATGCAACAACATAAGATGGACGCTCTAGTTTCGCAAAAGCCGCCTTTGGATGGCGCGATCCCCTTCTCGATATGCGTGACGATGAATTGACGATATCCCCGCCAAGGCGAACGCCCGCGGCCGAACCTTCGAGAGCCCTGGGCCGCTGCGACGGCGAGCACCTTATCAACCCTGCGTTGGTTAAGCAGCCGCAATCGCCGACATTTCGTTAACGCATCGAAATGGGTTTAATAAATAGCTGATAGCTGTTAGCCGATAGCTCTTAGATAATTTGGAGACCGCTGACGCGGTTTTCCTAACTTTCCGATTTAGCGGGATCACCGTCCTGTTTGCAATTTTCGAGGCGGCAAGTTACCATAAAACCCGTTAAAATGAGGGATTTGTCACCTGAGGTCCTCCCATTTGCCGACTCATATTCATTAATCATACAATCTGTTTATCGCGTCCTATGGGGTTTTCGACAATTGCAATTCACGCTGGCAACGAGCCTGATGCTGCCACAGGCGCCGTCAGCGTGCCGATATACCAAACGTCGACATACGCGCAGGAAGGCCTCGGTAAACACAAGGGCTTCGAATACGCAAGAACCCAAAACCCTACACGGCTCGCACTCGAAAAAAACATTGCAGCGCTTGAGAATGCTCAGTTTCGGCTACGCCTTTGCGTCCGGAATGTCGGCCATCGACGCGGTCTTAAAACTGGTGAAGGCCGGCGAGCACGTTATTCTCGGTGACAATACCTACGGCGGCACCTACCGCCTTTTCAGCCGTATCTTGTCGAATTACGGGGTCGAATTCGACCTTGCTGATACATCGGATATTTCCGAGGTCGAATCCGCGTTCAAGCCGAATACCAAAATGGTGTTTGTCGAAACGCCGACGAATCCCGTAATGACGGTTACCGACCTTCGGGCGGTGGCTGAACTCGCTCATGCTAACGGAGCGAAGGTCGTCTGCGACAACACGTTCATGTCGCCTTATTTCCAGAAGCCGCTCGACCTGGGCGTGGATATCGTGGTCCATTCGACGACAAAATACCTGAACGGCCACTCCGACAGCGTTGGCGGCTTTGTCGCTCTGAATGATGAGGCGGATGCGGAGTGGATCAAGTTCGTGCAGAACGGCATCGGTGCTATATTGTCGCCTTTCGATTCGTTCCTTGTGCTTCGCGGCACGAAAACACTGGCGGTTCGGATGGAGGCGCACGATAAGAACGGGCGGGTCGTAGCGAATTTTCTCGCAGAGCATCCTTCGGTACAAAAGGTATACTATCCGGGCTTGGTTTCCCATCCGCAGCACGAGCTGGCCAAACGGCAGCAGACGGGTTTTGGCGGCATGGTTTCATTCGAAACCGGTTCGCTTGATAATGCAAAAAAGGTGCTGGAAGGCGTCAAGCTTTGTACTCTGGGCGAAAGTTTAGGCGGGGTCGAATCACTGATCTCGCATCCGGCAACGATGACACACGCTTCGGTCCCGGCCGAGACACGTGATCAGCCTGGGAATAACAGACGGCCTAGTACGAATTTCCGTCGGAATCGAGGACGTAGAGGATATAATCGAAGATTTGGATCAAGCGCTTAGTTAGTTTCTGGTTTCGAGTTTCTGGTATCTCGTTGGTGGTCCTGACTTGAAACAAGAAACTAGAAACTTTGAACTAAGTTAATTATGTTGACTGTTGAGATACACGCCACTTCGCATGTCGGCCGTGTTCGGCGTGGGAACGAGGATAATTATCTTATCCTGAACGTCACCCGTTCAAAGGCCTGGACCAGCACGCAAGCCGACGGCGAATTCGTTATCGAAACCCAGAAATTCGATGTCGATGATAATGGCATCGTCCTGGCCGTCTCCGACGGTATGGGCGGGGCGCTTGCCGGCGAGGTGGCAAGCAAAATGGCGGTCGAGTCGGTGTGCGAGAAGATCCTCAACGAAGATACCGATGAAACGTTGACGCCCGAGGCCGTCGAACACTATCTGATCTCCAAACTCTACAATGCAACGCTGTATGCCAATTATCTTATCCACCAGCAGGGCCGAACCGACGCGCAGTTTCAAGGCATGGGCGCGACCTTCACTGGTATGGGTGTTACGCCAAACGCTGTTGACATTATTCAGGTTGGCGACAGCCGCGCATATCTGGTCCGCAACGGCAAGATCTATCAGGTCACCAAGGACCAGTCGCTCGTTCAGCAATTGATCGACGCGCAGCAGATCTCGCCTGAAGAGGCCGAAACACACACGCTCAAGAACGTGATCCTTCAGGCACTCGGGGCCCAAAACGAGATCTACCCGGTTTCTGCAAGGCTTGCACCCAACCGAGATGATGTCGTGCTGCTGTGCAGTGACGGCTTGTCGAACAAGGTGAGCGCCGCAAGCATGCAGCGGATCGTAACGTCGAGAATCTTAATGAGCTCTCAAATGCATGCTGCAGAATTGGTTACCGAGGCGAATGAGAACGGCGGCGAGGACAATATAACCGTGGTGATCGCAAAGATCTCAGGCGACAATCTTCCCGAACCCGAGGGTGAAGAGGTGCAGCTCGAGCTTATCGACCTCGGCAATATTCACGACACCGCCGACCAGGACACCGCTGAGATCCTGTGATCAATTGCTGCGGTCTTCACGCCATTCCGGCAATTCATTAGTGACCCGCCTCACGTAGATCGACGAACCTTTTATACTCACGACCTCGACCTTCTCGCCTTCGACCAGGTCGCTCTCTTCGTCGATCGGATACGCCGTCCACGTTGAACCGTAGACCTTGACCGCTCCTTCGTGCAGCGCGCCCTTGCTGGGCGACGTGACGGTCCCGATCTGGCCTGGCAAGTGCATCCATACCCATTTTTACGGTGTTCTCGTCGGTGTGGGAAAGGTACTTGGCAAAGAGGGTCCGCGACATCGCCGTGAGGGCAACGGAAACTACGGCGAAGATCACAAACTGAATAACGAAGGGCGCCCCCAACATCCCGGCCAGTGCGGCCGCTACCGCCCCGATCCCGAACCAGAGCAGGACGAAACCGAGAGTAAAAACCTCGGCGATTATCAATGCTATCCCAAGCACCAGCCATGCTATCCAAACCAATTGATCCATGCCGTTCCAGATAAGCGGATTTGTCCGAGCAAATGATAGCATACTAGGCCGACGGCAAGGATTTAACGACCATCTAAGCTGGGCGGGCCGAACCTTTGAAGATGCAGGCGCGTATGTTAATCTTCACAGCATGCTGGGGTGGCGGAATTGGTAGACGCCCAGGACTTAAAATCCTGTGTCCTTAGGGGCGTGCGGGTTCGATTCCCGCCCTCAGCACCATTTTAGGATCAAAGTTGGCAAACTACTTTTTAGTTAGCCCTCTCCGACAACAGCACTTTCGCCCGCAAAGTTGCGATGTGATCAGGTTGATCGGCTTCCGGCAAATCGTTGAGGGTAATTGGCAAGCTCCTTTCGGATCGAACGCAGCAATTGTCCGGTTACGGCCGGGTCCAGGAATTCTCTGGTCGCCAGTGTATATATCGACTCCTCTTCGAGGCGGTTATGGTCCTTAAGCCGCACGGTGACGCCGTCAAGAAGTTCGCGGACAACGACCAGAGTTTCCTCGTCATTGCCAAAATAGAATACAAGGCGCATCGCCTTCACACCTCTCGCCAGGTCGCGCATAAAGAAGTCGTGATCATGGCGCAGTGTCTCGAGTATCTCCGGTATATGGCCAAACTCGGCCGGTGATCCCTCAGCGGCGTCCCGGACCGCCGGGAATAGCCATCGATGCTCGGCGCGAATGTGCATGGCGAGGCGCGCCCAGAAAAGGTCAAGATGTTCGAACGTTCGAACGACGTCCGCCTGGTTGATAGCGGCCATAGCTATCTTGCAGCAAGCGATCGATCTCGGCATGGTCAGTTTCAAGCACGTCCAATATGCTCGGAGTTCGACTCAAAATTGTTGGGCTGCCGGTCGACCGTCAAATTCGTCACGTGCTCTCCTGGATCCGAACGCTATTATTGGCGGGCGTGCGCAGGAAGGAAAAATAGTTCACCGCAAGACAGGCTAGAGAAAACAGCGAGAGCAGCACGAAACCGAACGTGTAGCTGCCAAACGCATCTTTGACGAGCCCTAGCTCGATCGGAGGAAAGAACCCGCCGAAGCCGCCGAATGCACCGACAAGACCCGTAACGGTTCCGGTCTCTTTTGGAAAATATTGCGGCACAAGCTTGAACACCGCCCCGTTCCCCAGTCCGAGCGCCGCGGCACAGCCAAGCGCACCGATCGTGAACGGCACGATCGTGTCAAAACTTAAAAATAGCGAGAAGGCTGATATCGCTACAAAAACCACAACGAGAACCTTGGCTCCGCCGAACTTGTCGGCCAAACTGCCGCCTATCGGTCTCATAATAGTAGCGAGCAGTACAAAGCCGGCCGTCCGAGCTCCCGCGTCCGTCGGCGTCAGGTTGAAGATCTCGCGAAGAAACGTCGGCATATACAGAGACAGCGCGACAAACCCGCCGAACGTCAGAAAGTAAAACAGCGACAATATCCAGGCGGTCGAAGAGCTCTTTAAGGGCCTCAGGCTTTCCGCGAGTGTTTTCGGAGGAGCTGTCGGTGTATCGCTTGGTGCTGCGAAAAAGAAAATGATGCCCCAGATAAAAGTCGCCGCCGCGAAAATGAAAAACACGGTCCTCCAATCGCCGAGTTGTAAGGCAAGCACCGGAGCGCAAAAGACAGCGATCGACTGGCCGATATTGCCCATGCCGTATACGCCAAGCGCTGTCCCCTGCTTTTGCGGGGCAAACCATTTTGACGTGTATCCGACACCGACCGGAAACGTGGTCCCGGCAATTCCAAGAAGCAGGCCGAACAGCAGCAGTTGTTCAAAGCTCGTCGAAAATCCGACCGCGACGGCCGGTATCGCTGAGAATACCAGCAATGCCGACATCACGACCCTCCCGCCAAACCTGTCGCCCATTAGTCCGGCGAACAAACGCCCGAGGGATCCGAGGAGGACCGGTATCGCGATCATCACGCTTTTTTGCGTTGCCGACAGGTTGTAAAGTTGGGTAAACACCGGCGCCAGGGCCCCCAGCAGTCCCCAAACTGCAAAGGAAACTCCAAATGAAGTGGTGGAAAAAAACAGGGCCTTTCCGGCCGCGGGTCGGTTGGTTTCAGTCATGGATCAAAACGTTCTCAAAAATCCTTCGGTCGATCTTCATTACATTTTAGGCACTCGAGCATCTGCCCAAGCCGCTCTGCTCGGCCATTTTCGGTCAGCACCCATTCTCTCGTTCGAAGGGGCGGATCATGACGGACGTGTTGATAATGTCCACATTCGAGTTCGGCCCGCCAGTGCTCTTCGTCGTCGGTGCTGAAGCCGATGATCTTGCGGTTCATTTTCGCGCCAGGTAGCCGGTACTTGCCCGGCGGGAGGAAGCCGGTTTCCACCAAAGGAATATGGTCAGAGCGATCACCCAGCAGAACCCGGAGGCCGCTATAAGCGGAACCATCTGTTTGTACTCACCGGCGAGAGCCGCCTCGATCGTGGCCGAAAGTATCCAGAGCTGCGCAATGTTGATCATCACAAGCAGCACGAGGCGAGCTTGCCACACAGCCGTTCGGCCTTGATCCACAGGGCGACGCTCCAGGCGAACGCGGTCCGAGTGTAACCTCGCGTAAGGTTTACCCGCTACATGCGGCCCCTTAGCGCCTTCGATGTCATTATGCGTGCCCATGTTCACCGCCTCCTTTTATCACGCCCGTCGCCCAAACCTCACCGCCTCGCATTTCGACGGCTACGCCGTCGAGCGGACGCGGAGGCGGGCCGTAGAGTACGTTTCCTGTCCGTACATCAAACCCGCCCTCGTGACAAGGGCATTCCAGCCGGTCGGCCTCCTTTGCGTAAAAGACCGGGCAGGTGAGGTGCGTGCATTTTTGGCCGTATGCGTAATATTTACCGTCACGAGCGCGGATGAGGATCGCGTTTTCATTCTCGTTCGGGTAACTAAAATTAAGAGCGGTTCCCGGCTGCATCGCGGCGGCGCCTTCGATCCTCATTGGCTCAAAAGGTGTCACCTCTGACGCATCATAGACCGCCTTTGCAGCGAATCCACCGGTGCTGACCAGCAAAGCACTAGATGTCAGGAACAGGAAATTGCAGAACTCGCGGCGCGTCACCTGCGCCTCATCATCCCGGCCGTAAGGAAACTCGGCCTGATGCGGAGCCGTCGCATCGCGAACGTCACGCTCGTCGGAAAGAATGCTGTTTATAGTGTCTGTTGGAATTGAACTCATCGAGAGTCTCCGTTATTGAATAGATTTGTGAGGTGTTCCGCAGATCGGTAAAGCACACGGGACGCATGCTTACCTGCCTCATCAGAACTCATTGCTTTTGTCTGATTCTTCCACCTGTGTATCGATCCACGACTCGGCCGTTTCGGTCCGCGATCCCGGAATGACGTGCCCGTCGAATACCCCGCAGCCGTCGACATCGACCTCGTCCGCATCGGTCGGGAGCATCAAATAAACCTTTGTCTCGACCCGCTGATTACCAAAAACATGCGCGTTGACCGGTTTAGTCCGCCTCAATGGGACTATCTGTTCGTAGGTCCCGAACGCTATTGCTCCGGTCGGGCAGACACTGGCGCACATCGGTTTCAGGCCTTCGGAAGTTCGGTCATAACACATGTCGCATTTCATTTGCAGGTGCATCTGCGAATTGTATTTCGGCACCCCGAAAGGGCAGGCGTTGACGCAGTTGCGGCAATCGAGGCACCGAGGTTTGAGCGCCGACATCACGACGCCGTCCTCGTTTTGTTTTATTGCGTCCGCGGGGCAAACAAGTGCGCATGTCGGTTCGGTGCAGTGCATGCAGACGGTCGGCATTGTCGCGGTGGTCTCGGCCCGATCAATGTAATCTACGAAGATCATTGAATAGCCTTTATGCGTTGAACACTCACGGCAAGCCGCCACGCATGCCCGGCACCCTATGCACCGCTGCGGATCGATGAACATTGTTTCCTTCATAGTTCCCCCGTGGTTCCGCTCTACTTCCCTTTTTGCACCTCGCTCAAACTTGTTCCCTTTCGCGCTTTTCCCAGGATCGGAAGTTCGCGTGAATGGATCTTTTCCAGCCTGGCCGCACAGGCTTTGAATTCAGGTATCTTGGATGTCGGGTCGAGTGCCGCGTTGGTTATCTGATTGGCCGCTAGCTGCTCGCCCCAATGGTACGGAATAAAGATCGTATCGGGCCTAATCGTCCGCACTACTAGCGCCGGAAAAACACCCTCGCCTCGTCGGGAAACAACCTTGACGCGTTCGCCGTCGTTTATGTTGTATTTCTTTGCCGTGTCCGGATGTATTTCGACAAATGGCTCGGGACACTGCTGGACGAGAAAACCTATACGGCGTGTTTGGTTTCCCGACAGGTATTGATGAACGATGCGGCCGCTGGTAAAAATAAGCGGATACTCTTCATCCGGCAGCTCAGCGGCCCCTTTATATTCGATCGCATGAAACTTTGCCTTTCCGTCGTCGTGGGCGAAACGCTCTTCGAAAAGACGCGGGGTGCCCTCGCTTTCTTCGGTTGGGCATGGCCAGAAAACTCCGTCCTGCCGGTCGATCTTCTCGTAAGAAATACCGAAATAGTCTGCCTTGCCGCCTTTTGAAGCAAGCCGCAGCTCATCGAATATCTCGCGTGGCGAATTGAATCGAAAATACTTTCCGCGTCCCATTCTGTGGGCGATCTCCTGGATCGTTTTCCAGTCCTCCCGGGCATCGCCGGGCGGATCGATCGCTTTGTTTATCTTGATAACCCGGCCCTCACCGCTCGTTGTCGTGCCTTCGTCCTCGGCCCACGTCGTTCCGGGCAGGACAACATCGGCATAGCGGGCCGACTCGGACATAAAGAAGTCGATGCAGACGTTGAACTCCAGCCCCTCAAGCGATTCGCGGACCTTGTTAGTGTCGGGCAGCGAAACCATCATATTGCTACAGATCGACAGCAGTCCGCGGATCTCGCCCTCGCGCATCTTGTTGAAAACCTCGACCGCCGACACTCCGGCTTCGGGAAATTCCGACTCGTCGATGCCCCAGACACCCGCGACATATTTTCTGTGTTCCGGGTTAAGTATCGAGCGATAGCCCGGCAGCTGGTCGGCTTTCTGCCCGTGCTCACGTCCGCCTTGACCGTTACCCTGGCCCGTGATCGTGCCGTAGCCGCGGCCTTTGGCGCCGATCTTCCCAGTAGCTAGCACGATGTTGATATAACTTAAAACGTTCTCGGTGCCGTTTGAATGATGCTCGATGCCGCGGGCGTGCATGATCATCCCGGTCTTCGCACGTCCGTATATCCTGGCCGCCTGAACTATCTTCTCAGCCGAAACGCCCGATATTTGAGATGCGACATCCGGCGTGTATTTCAAAGCAGTTTCGCGAGCCGCCTCCCAATCATTCGTCCGACTGTCTATGAACCCCTGATCGATAAGCCCTTCGTTGATCAAGACGTGGAGAATCCCGTTGGTGACAGCGACGTCCGTTCCAGGTTTGAGCTGAAGATGTAGATCGCCCTGCCGTGCGGTCGGCGTTTCGCGCGGGTCGATGACGATCCACACTCCGCCGTTATCGCGCTGCTTCCAGAGAAACCCGTTAATGATCGGAAATGTCTCGGCGCAGTTCGCTCCGGCGATGATCAAGACCTCGGCAAACGGTATGTCGCTCCAGGGATTGGCCGCGCGGTCCATGCCGAACGCTTTGTTGTTGCCGGCAGCGGCCGACGCCATACAGAGACGGCCGTTGTAGTCGATGTATCGTGTCTGCAATCCAAGGCGGGCGAACTTGCCGACGAGATAGGTTTTTTCAGTGGTCAACGACGAACCCGAGTACACGGCGATGGAATCCTTGCCGTACTTCTCCTGAAGATTCTTGAACCTTGAAACCACAAGACCAAGAGCCTCATCCCACGTCGTTTGTTCGAAGTTGCCGTTGCGCTTGATGAGTGGGTGCATTAGCCGGTCGGGGTGATGCGTTTGCAGATAGGCCGTCACGCCTTTTGGGCACAGCCGCCCTTCGTTTACCGGAAACTCATAACGCGGCTCGAGGCCGACGACCTTGTTTTTTTCAACGAGCAGCTTCATCCCGCACTGCATTCCGCAGTAAGGGCAATGGGTATCGACGACCTTGTCGATGACCCGGTCAGCCTGCCATCCCCCATCCGGGGCATCGTGAAGATGCGGCCCGAACTGTTCGATGATCTTTTCCAGGTTTTCTACCTTTGACATAGTAGTTATCGTCAACCAGAAACTACCGGGACGACCCTTGATCGTCGTCCGTCCGTGAGCCCATAAACACAGGCTCGCGTGTAGATGGCAAATTCGCGTACGCGAGTCCACGCATTATGCGTTTGCATCGGGGGCAATAATCCTGCAGCGTGTGCCCGTTCTCCATCCGGTAGTCGAAACCAAGGTCGTTGACCACGCCTTTCAAGTCGTCGAGCCAGAGCTTCCCGACGAACATCGTTCCGCAGCGGGGACACACGGCCTGTTCCATATTTCTCGACTGCTTCTGATACAACTCCACCCCGATCGAGGCCGGCCGCTGGACTATATGGAACAGTTTGCCGAATGGCAAATAGAATAAGGTCATGATCACGATCGCCTGATGCGAGAGGGCAATGAACGAATACATATACCCGCCAAACCAAATACTTGACGCGGTCAGCATGAGTCCGGAAACCGAGATGGCGATCAGTAAAAGATGCGGGGTGAAATCGAGAAGGAATGATTGGTACGCGATGGCACCGCGGTCTTTCAGCCGCCGTCGTATCGCGATCGCGCAGCCGGCAATGACCATCAGGGCAGTGAAATCGAGGGCGTGAAACTGTATCCACGCCAAAATGCTTCGCCCGTCAAGCACGCCGGGCATCGCGAACCCGAAGAGGTAGGCCCGATATCCACGGTCGCCTTCCAGCTTAAAATGTACCCACCCGAACGATAAAGGGAATGTGATAGCCGCCGACAGGATACATCCCCACATTATCAGGAAGTGCGTTAGCCACCGCGTGAAACCGCGTTTGAAAATGAAACGCTGTTCCACCAGGTTGGTGGCGATTGTGCCGGCCGCGGTCCCCGCGTTCGCTGCGATCTTTCCTCGCTTGAAGAAAAGGTCGAGGCCGCGCCAAAAATAGGCACGGGTTGCGGGCCGCTGAAGCCACAAAGCGTAGCGGAAAACGATCGCTCCCAGAGCCACGATACTGGCCACGGTGTAGCCGAACAACGCGGGATCGAAATGTTCAAGATTCCGCGAACCTGCAATAACGAGGACCGTCAGGAAGGCTGAGGCGGCGATCCCAAGAAGCGTAGGGTTCCGGTAGTTGATACCGCCGCGGGAAGAGCCAGTTTGAGAGTCGGCCATAGAAGCGTCACCCCTTTGATCGAATCGGCGGCCGCCGTGAGTTGGCGGCTCACCCGAAGAAATCGAGAACTTCAAACTGTTACTGCTGCTTTTCAGAAATTGTAGTCCTCCTAACGGGAAAACGGAAATCTAAAGCGTGCCGTTGGTCCTTATCGCATCGTTTCAAGAATGTCGCGAATGTCCTTCTCGCTCGTATCCGGATTGATAAAGCAAAATCGTGCAACCGTTTCCTGGTGGCCGTTCGTTCTCCATTTGGTCGGGGCGACAAGTGCGAACCCGCTCCGGTGGTTCCTGTACGTCCATTGCTTATAGTCCTCCGGCGACCAGCCCGGTCTTCGAAACAGAACACACGACAGGCTCGGTGGGCGGACAAGTTCCGTGTGGCCACTTTCAGTGATCAACCGACCCGCGATATTCGCGAGCTCGATCCCGCGCTCAATGGCAGTCGCGTATCGGTCTGTACCGTGCATTGCCAGGGAAAACCAAAGCGGCAAGCCTCTGACGTGCCTAGTCAGTTGAATTTGATAATCCGCGGGATTGAATCCGTTAACATCGGCTTCGTGAAAAATATCCAGGTACGATCCACTCTGAGCGTGAGCTTTACGTGCCCGCTCGGGTTCGCGGTAGATGACGGCGCCGCAATCGTAGGGCGAGAAAAGCCACTTGTGCGGATCGATCGTGATGCTGTCGGCCAGCTCGATGCCCTTGAACAAGTGCCGGACAGACGGCGCGGCAAGGGCTCCGCCGCCGTATGCGGCATCCACGTGGTACCAAATTCCGTTCTTACGGCATATGTCGCCGATCCCTTTCAGGTCATCGATCACACCGGCGTTCGTTGTGCCCGCGGTCGCAACTATCGCGAATATCCGATCGATTTCTTTCTGGGAAAGACCGGCGAGAGCAGCTTTAAGGACCGACGCCTCGAATTTTTCCTCAGAATCAACAAGGTGCACATCGGCGTCCATCACCTTTGCCATGGCCCGCACGGAGGAGTGGGCACCCGCAGACGTAACGATAATTCCCCGTTGTGTGTCGCGGGACGACTTACTATCACGCCATTTCTCGCGAGCCGTAACCAGAGCAGAAAGGTTGGCCGACGTACCGCCGGTGGTGAAAACTCCAAATGCTCCATCGGGCAGACCCGTCAGTGAGACAAGCCAGCGCATCGCCTCGTTCTCGGCGAATATACAGCCGGCTCCTTCCAGCCAAAATGCCCCGTGCACGCAGGCCGCTGAGGTCACCAGATCGAACATTACGGCGGCCCGCGTCGGCGATGCAGGCACGAACGCAAGATGTCGCGGATGATCTATCGGTACGCTCGACTTCATCAACACATCGCGGAACAGCCGAAAAGCCGTTTCGCCCCCGATCCCGTTTTGCGTCACGGTCTCGCCCGCGATGGCCTTGAGTTCCTTCTCGCATTTAGGCACGCCGAGGTGCGGTTCGGCGTCGGTTATACGGCCGATCGCGAATTTCGTCACATCGAGTGTCAGTTCAACGATATCTATGTCAACGTTATGCATGTTTCAGGCGCATCACGCCGTTCAGATCCCCAAATAATGACCGACGATCATCGATAAAACGATCAATATTCCGTAAAGGACTTCCCAAACACCGATCCTCATCGCCTTCATCTTTGTTCGATGGGACGAAAGTCCGGCTGTTGAGCGGGCTAGAAGAAGCGTGAAGACAATTAGCGTCAGCCACGATGCAACCCCGATGAACGCCATGCAGCCGACAACGACAAGGCCTGCCAGATGAGCGAACGCGGGCCATATTCTGTCATGCGGCTTTCCCTTCTCGAGCAATAGCCGGTTCCTCACATAGAGGATCGACGGTACGAATCGGCACGCGAAGACAAGCCACAAACTGATAGCGACCGACCAGGGATAACCGCCTGCGAACGTCAACATCGCCACAGACGATCCGACCGCAACGGCCCCAAATATTTCGGCCGAACTGCTGCGGCTGCGGCCTGACACATCCGCGTAAAGTTGCTGCACCGCTAACGGTCCTGCGACTATAAGCGGGAGTAGCGCCTGGGTCCCGGAATACAGCACGGTGCCAAAAAGACCGACGGCAGCAATGGTTATAAAAAGTATGGAAAACAGCAACGATCTCGAAGCCGCATTGGGGTTGTTGAGCGAAAGCGAAAAGACCTTAATTGGCTGCCGGGCGAAAAAGGCACCTGTCACCATTAGAACTATCCACGGTGACGCAGCGGACGCAGCGACGGCGCAGCCGACGATCAACGGCTCGACCAGCAAACTCCAGGCACCATGTTCCACTGGAAGCAAGATCCGTTTCAGCGCGATGCGGGGACGGGCGGGTTGATGTAAAACACTCTCCATTGCTTCTATTCCGTACTCCGCTCAACAAACTGCGGAGACGGGATTCGGGAACATGTCCGACTCGTCCTCGTCAGTCCTTGGCTTCAGACACGCAAAATCTTTTTCCACGATGATCCGCAGGCCGTCAAGATCAGTTTCGATCCCGACTTGGCCGGACTCGGCCCATTGCCGCGCCTGCGGTTCGGGTATGAGAACGATCATTCGGTCATTAGCGTACTCCGCCCGCACGCCGTCAACCTTTCGGTCGGCCTCGATCCCGTAGGTAAAACGAGCGTGGCTCGGCCCGAACTCGACAACCTCCCAAACTACGCCGAGTCTTACGAGCCCTTCCACCTCCCTCTGTGTCAGCCGCAATCTTATCGAATTTCCCTTCAGCCTTAGCTTCATACTTTAAGAAGACTACCAACAAAAAAATTCCCTGCCTGTGACTTTAGTTACATTTCTCAACAATCGCACCAGATAGCATCGATCGTAGGAGGCATTTTCCAAAATGTATAATTTTCAAGATAAGACCATTCGTGAGATAGCACTAGAGGCGCCGTTGACGGTACGCGTCTTCGAAAATCACAAGATAGACTTTTGCTGCGGCGGCAGAGTACCGTTCACCGAGGCCTGCAAAAACGCCGGCGCCGACCCGATAGCCGTTCTGACCGAGCTCGACCAGGTGCTTCGATCACCGGATACGAACGCGGACAATGACCATACCAAAACCGCCGGCGGCCTTATCGCTCATATCGTTCGCACCCATCACGATTTTACCCGCAGCGAGATCGACCGGCTTCGTCCGTTGGCCGATAAGGTTGTTTCGCGGCACGGTGAGACACATACGGAATTGGCGGAGATCCGTGATTTGTTCAATGACCTTGCCGACGAACTGCTGATGCATATGAGCAAGGAAGAAGTGATGCTCTTTCCTTATATCGAAAGGCTCGAACGCGCGGTCGATACAAACGGGGTTCCTCCCGTCCCGCATTTCGGGACCGTAAACAATCCGGTTCGGATGATGATGTATGAACACGACCAGGCAGGCGAAATGCTACGGAAAATGAGGGCCCTTTCGTCCGACTACACCGCTCCCGAGGGGGCGTGCCCGAGTTACAAAGGTTTATACGCGGGCCTTCAATATCTCGAGGCCGATCTGCACAGGCATATCCACCTGGAGAACAATATTCTGTTCCCGCAAGCGATCGACTTTGAAAAGCACCTCTATTCTGTAGCAGGAACCGCGGCCTGATAGGTCCAACGCCCTGGATCTGTCGTCCCCGTCGGAAAGCGGCCCGTTCTCACCGCGGGCCGCTTTTTCATGTATCCGCATACTTCTTAAGTGCCTCGATATCCGGGACCGCAACCCTTTTTCCGCTGACCGCGATCAGGCCCGTGGCTTCGAGCCGGGTAAGCGAGCGTGATACAACCTCCCTAACGGTACCGATCCTGGCGGCAAGCTGATTGTGGGTCAGTTTCTGAACGAAGGTCGAGCCCTTTCCGTCGATTACACCGCTACGTGCCGCCTCCTGCAGCAGCACTTTCGCGATCCGCTGGCTCACGTCGCGCAGCGAAAGCGATTCGACCAGTTCGGCGCAGTTACGAAGCCTCGCGGCGAGAAGTTTCGCGGCAGCGAGGGCAAGCTGCGGGTGAGCCAGCGAGATCGAGCGAATGTCGTCCTTCGCGAGAAGGAAAACTCGAGACGGCTCCTCGGCGGCGACGGTGGAAGGGTAGTTCCCGTCGTCAAACACCGCCACCTCCGCTATGGTCGTCACGGCCCGTTCGACATGAATGATCTGCTCCCTGCCGTCCGCACCGGAGCGGAAGGCCCTCACCGAGCCCGCCGCGATCACGTATAGCCCGTTGGCTGGATCTCCCGCGATGAAAAGAATGCCGTTCGGTTCAAGGGTTTTTTCAACTATGCGGGATGCGAGCAGCTCCAGCACCGAGGTATCCAACGTCCCGAAAAGCTGTGTCTTTCTTAAGATCTCGACCCGATCTTCCATAGATATGGATAGTACGCTTCCAAAGTCCGCGGGGCCAAATAGGCGTATCGCTCCGGCGGACCTCTCGCTGCGGCTCGAGCTGGCGGCTTCCGGGCAAAATCAAAATGAGCCGTAGTACCCTTATTCGGGTAACTAGCCGGCTTGGGCGTCACTCCGGCTCAAAGGTATCCCGCCAGAGTGCTAACTCGATAAAAGTAGTCTATTCTCATCCCCGGCCCGATGCGGTGGGCGCCTTCGGAAAATTCGGCCGCGGCGACCGGGTGTTGATCTTCAGCACCGAACTCGCCCGTTCGATTCGGGACCTGGTACTCAGTGCGGTCGGGCCGTCGATCGCGGGAATACGGAAGGACCGTCGCCGTCTACGGGATGATCAACCTCCGTACCGACGGTAAAAAGGTCGTTATCGCCCAAAAGCTTGAGCAAAAGGCCGACCGCGGCGAATGGGATTTTTATTGCCTGGAGCCGGATGCAGATGGCGTCCTGACCTACGCGAGCAAGCACGAATAGATCGAGCAGGCTTTCAAACCCGGATCATGCCTCGCGGCGGAGCCTGCGTCGTCGGACGGTTTCGCGGCTGCCGCCGAAATACGCCAGGATCGCGACGATAAGGTGGGCGACGAACCATAGATTCTCGTAGCCCATGTTCTGGTAGATGTAAATTAAGTATCAGGACCCGCGGGAGAAAAATGCCTAGCAAAATGTCAGCCCATTCAGGAACGTTGTTCGCGGGGTAGGCCTGCTGAAGAAAAAAGACGACAAGCGTGATCCTGGGAAAAAATAAGGAAAACAACAAAAAGTAGAAGTCCATAAACTCCTCCGCTGTTCGAATTCCGTCGGTCAGGACATTTTATCCCAGGCGCTCGCTGAGTTGTGAAATAAATTCAATGCCGAAATGTATCGACTATTGGAAAAGTACGCTGTCCGGCGGAACGATCCTTTGCCGTTCCAGCCACAACCCGGAGCGGCGAAGAGCGATCCGCGACGGCACATGCCCGCCGAGCGCCGCTTTCAGAAGAACGTCATACTCTTCGCGGGTCCGCGTTACAAGATAACGGTCGATCTCGCCCTCTCGCGGCACGAGACGATCAACGATAAGACTTATGGATTCCCTATTTTCTATTGTTGCAGATGTCTGCATAAGTTACTCCATTTAAGGCGAGCCAGGAACCGAAACACTATCCGCATTCCCGTTCAAGGCCGAAGCTCATAATTGCCCTTATGGAACCGAGCGTAGAGCCGTCGCCAACGCCAGTCAAGCGGGAAATTCCTGCTTGTAACATATGTTACAGATTTTTTATTGGCTAGTTTCCGCGTAACGCATTAATAGCCAGAGTTTAGATAAGCTCTATTGATAGTTTACTTTACCGAAAGATTTAACATCAGATCGTCGGTATACCGGGACTTGCGACGGAGGCCGTCCGGCGCTAACAATTGGATATTCGGAACGGATAACTTTTATGAAGCAAAACCGCAGCAGATCGATCTTTGCTCTCTGGTTCACGGCGCTGGCAATACTAGCGGCTGCGACGCAAATCGCCGTGGCCGACGTGCCAGTGGAAAGACTCCGGCGGCAGGCTCGTGCCCGCAGCGTGACGATCACTCGTGACGATTGGGGCATTGCCCACGTGGTCGGGAAGACGGACGCCGACGCCGTGTTCGGCGCGATCTACGCCCAGGCGGAGGACGATTTTAACCGCATCGAGACGAACTACCTCAATTCGATGGGCCGGCTCGCCGAAGCCGAAGGCGAATCCGCGATCTGGAGCGACCTGCGGATGAAGATCTTTATCGACCCGGAAGAGCTGAAGAAAAATTACGCCGCCAGCCCGGAGTGGCTGCAAAAATTGATGACCGCTTGGGCCGACGGTCTGAATTTTTACCTTGCAACGCATCCGAACGTGAAACCGCGTGTGATCACCCGCTTTGAGCCGTGGATGGCGCTTTCGCTTCACTGAAGGCAGCATCGGCGGCGATATCGAGACGATCAATCTGGAGCGGCTGCGAGCGATGTATGACAATTCCGCCGCCGATACGAGCCGTCCGTCGAACACGAGATCACGATCTTTCCGCCCGAACCGACCGGCTCGAACGGCATCGCTATCGCTCCGAAGAACACGGCCGCCGGAAAGGCCCTGCTTCTGATCAATCCGCACACCTCTTTCTTTTTCCGTTCCGAGCTTCAGATGACAAGCGGCGAAGGCTTGAACGCCTACGGCGCCGCGACGTGGGGGCAGTTCTTTATCTATCAGGGCTTTAACGAACGCCTGCGGCTGGATGCACACATCGAGTGCGGTCGATGCGATCGACGAGTTCGCTAGAGACAGTGACGAAGAAAGATAGCGGTAAATACTTTTATAAATTCGGCAGCGAAGAACGCCCCGTTATCGCAAAGACTATAAAGGTCCCGTACAAAACTCCGGCCGGAATGTCCGAGCGTTCGTTCACCGTTTATCGGACGCATCACGGCCCGGTCGTTCGAAAAACGGAAACCGGGCAATGGGTCTCTATCAGCCTGATGCACAAACCTGTAGAGGCGCTGATGCAATCCTATGGCCGGACGAAGGCGAAGAACTACAAAGAATTCAAAGAGATAATGGACCTGCACGCCAACTCGTCTAACGCCACTATCTATGCCGACGCGCGACGGCAACATCGCCTATTTTCATCCGAATTATATCCCGCGTAGCGACGAAAATTTGACTGGACGACGACCTGTCGATGGCAGCGACCCTGCGACCGAATACAAGGGCTTGCTCACCATCGACGAATCTCCGAACCTCTTCAATCCCGCGACCGGCTGGCTCTACAACAGCAACAACTGGCCGTGGTCGGCGGCAGGGCCGAGCAGCCTGAAACAGGCGGATTTTCCGCGGTACGTCGATTCCGGAACCGAGAACGCCCGCGGGATGCATGCGATCAGGCTGTTGGAGAGCAAGAAGGATTTCACGTTGGAAAAACTGCAAGCGAGCCGCCTATCGACAGTTATCTGCCGTGGTTCGAAAAACCTATCCCTGCCTTGATCAAGGCATGGGACACGCTGCCCGCGAACGACCCGCTAAAGGCCAAAATCAGCCGCAGCAGATCGACGTGTTAAAGAAGTGGGACATTCGCTGGTCAATCGATTCGGTCGCGACGTCTCTGGCAATTTTCTGGGCCGAGGACGCGATGCGCCGCGTTGCCGGCGATGCTCGTCAGGCGGGAGTGTCGACGGTCGATTTTCTCAATACGAAAGCTACGCCGGCCGTCCTTCTCGGATCGTTGGCCTCGGCTTCGGACAAACTGGCCGCCGATTTCGGCAAATGGAACACGCCCTGGGGCGAGATCAACCGCTTTCAGCGTCTGACCGGCGACATCGTGCATCCTTTCAATGACGCGGCGCCGAGCATTCCGGTCGGATTCACATCGGGCAATTGGGGCTCGCTTGCCTCTTTCGGGCGCGCCCTGCACGAAATACGAAAAAATGGTATGGCACCAGCGGCAACAGCTTTGTCGCCGTAGTCGAGTTCGGCAAAACCGTCCGCGCAAAAGCGGTCACAGCCGGCGGCGAAAGCGGCGATCCGGCATCCAAACATTTCAATGATCAGGCAGCAAGATATAGCACCGGCAACCTGCGGGATGTTTACTTTTATCCCTCGCAGCTGAAAGGGCACACTGCCCGAACATATAACCCGGGCAAATAGGCCTGCCGGCGGCATAGGAATTGCGGTTAAGCGGGCGACGAGGTGGAATGTATGAAAAAGAATATAGATCTGTGGCTCGCCGTCGTGATATTTATCGCTGCCGGAATGTCGTATTCGGCCCTCGGCCAGAATCCGCCGAGCCCTTTCGGAGGCGCAAAGAATCACCGGCGACAGTTTCACGGTCGCAATTCGAACTCCGCGCGGTGCAAATGTATTTGCCGCCGATCGGCCCGGCCCGGCGATGCTCAACGCGATCGATAAAGGGCTGACCGACCTGTTCGCGGTGGCCCGTAAGAACGGTTACTCGCGCAAGCTTGCATATTCGGACTATTCGGTCTACATCGGGCGGGCCGACCGCCAAAAGAACGCCGACGGCAATTACTCGCCCGACATCGCCATCGGTGCGGCCCAGTACGCCGGGACCGAATATGACAAAGGCGGTTATATCTACGTCGCCGGTATGGTCATATCGAACGAGCCCGCTTCGTTCGTGATAGCCGAGCACAAACGCGATCTGAGCCGCGTCGCCGACCTCGTCCGCTACGAAGGCGAGCACCTGGTGCTCTATCACAACGATCAGACGGCGATATTCACAAACCGCCGACCATAGCCGCGGCGGCGGGCACCCGATACTTCAGTAATTCCGATCTGAGGAAATGCGTCCGGCAAAAGTTTCGATCCTTTTGCCGGACGCTTTGCTTTTTCTGACGATCCTCTAAAGCGGAGTTCGCAACGGCTCGCGCTCACCATCAGCAACCTCACTGCCCGAAATCGTGCACCTGTTCGACGAAATTGTTACCAAAAATCTGGACAAAACCCAAAGCAGCCTTGTAGAATTGCGGAAAATAGCCTTCTTTCCCCAATCTGTCTCCCATCCCGCGCAGTGGCACGGCCATTGCAAACACCTTCGCGGATGCTGTTTGAGAATCCGCGAAGATGGAGGTTGAATGAGCTTCATCGGTCGTTATACCAAAGTCTTCGCAATTCTATTTTTGTTCTTTGCAAATAATTATGTCGCTTCGGGCCAGGATTCCGTATACAGGCTTCCTGCCGGAACAACGATCCGGCTGAGCATGGATGCCGGGATCAGTTCCAGGATCTCGTCGGTGAACGACACGTTCACGACAACGGTCATAAAGCCGATCACCGTAGACAACGTTGTGATCCTCCCGTATGGGACGGTCATCGAAGGACGCGTAACGGGCGTCTCAAGTGCCGGGCCTGCCGGGAAAAAGGGCCGAATGGAGTTGTTGTTCGAAACCATACGTTTTTCCGACAGCGTGAAGAGGTCGATCGACGGCGAGCTGGTCAATGAACTCAGGCCGGCGTCATCAAAGCTGATGACCTACGCCTCGATCCTCGGCGGTGCCGCAGCCGGTGCATTGATAGGCTCGACGTCCGGAACGAACTCCGGGATCCTTGCGGGTGCCGGGATAGGAGCAGGAGCTGGTTCGGCGGTCGCCTTTCTCAAAAAAGGCAAGGACGTCCAAATAAGGACCGACGAACAATTCGAGATCCGGTTAAAGAGCGAAGTGACGCTCCCGGCAAACGATTATTGATAACTAAATTTTCTAAAGACTGGTCGTTGATCTAATCGTCCGCGACCATTTTGAAAAAGCCCGATGCGAAGGGGAGAGCGCATCGGGTTTTTTCTGTTTTGTTTGAATGCGGCTATTCGGCCCGGTTCGGGCCTTTTGCTTTCCGGACAAGGTCGCGAACCTCAGTGCTCAGCGTCGGCACGTGAAACGGGATGCCGTCCTTGATCGTCCATTCGATCCCGCCGGTCTTGTAGACCTTTCCTTCACGGACCTCGTCGATACCGGGCGGCTAAAGCACCTTGAAATTCTCGAGCGGATTTCCGTTGACTACGATCAGGTCGGCTTTGTACCCGACGCGAACCCGTCCGAGTCGTGTCTTCCTTCCCGAGTATCTTCGCACTGTTGCCGGTCGCGTGCTGGATGACCTTTAAAGGATGAAAGCCGGCTTCCTGATGAAGCTCCAGTTCGCGAAGCAACCCGAAACCGTACATCTGATAAATGAACCCCGCATCCTCGCCGGTGCCGATCACGCCGCCGCGCCTTTCGAATTCATAGACGGCCTTCATCCAGATGCGATAGTTCTCTTTCCAGAACGCCTCGTCGGTCGAGGTCCAGCCGATAAAATACGAGCCGTGGTTTGCCGGGATTCGGCCGGAAATATTCCTCCAGAACCGGATGCAGATATTCGGCGAAAGCGGGCTGCGTCTGCGCGCGCTGCAGATCACGCGATGCTTCATAGATATCGAGCGTCGGATCCCACGCCACGCCTTGTTTCGACCATGCCGTCGAGCACCTTCATCAAGCGTTCCCAGTTCGCCTCGCGCCACAGCCGGCCGGCATAGCGGAAACGGTCGCACCTCGTCGTTGTAATTGTAATCCGACGGAAAATTCTGCCGCCCCGATTCGATCGCCGCGTCGGGAATGCCGTACCAGTGCTCGATGCTCGTCGTGCCGAATTTGATGTCGTCCCAGGCGTTCGTTTCTTCGACGCCGGCATGATGCATCACGCGCATCCCGTGCTTGTTCGCCTCGTCCATCATCGCTGCCATCAGGTCGCGGTCGCATCGTATAGAGCTTTATGCCGTCGTAGCCGGCCGCCTTCAGATCGCGGACGCGTTGTCGGACCTGCTCGGGCGTGTTCTGGTTCGGCCCCGGAAATCCGCCGTAGGCAAACAGCCGCGGGCCGGCCAGCGTGTTGGCCGCCGTTTGATTGCGATATTCCAGCGCCTTCTGACCCGCCCACGCTTCACGAACGGTCGTAATGCCGCAGGCAAGCCACAGCTTCATCACAGTATTCGACCGGCATCGGCTTGCCGCCGCGTCCGTCGTGTGCATGGCCGTGAAGATTGATCAGGCCCGGGAAGAACATACTTCCCCGCCGCGTCGATCTCGAGATCGCCCTTCGCCGGACGGCTGCGCGGTCCCCTCGGCCACGGCCACCGGATCGATCCCGACGATCTGCGTGATCACATCGTTCTCGATGACGATATCGTACGGCCCCGCGGCCGGCTTCCCGCTGCCGTCGACGACGATCGCATTGCGAACGACTATCCGCTTTAATCGCTTGCCAGACGCGGAGACCGAGTTTACTTGCGCGATGGTCGTGCAGCAAATTGAGAGTAAAATCAACGCGGATGACACGACGCGTATTAACTTATGTCCCATAGTTTACAGGCAAATTAACACCAAAGTCGACGGCCTCGCAACTTGCCTCTTTCTTATGCAGTCTTTGCGACTTTGCGGGAAACCTCCTCTCACGCAAAGACGCGAAGGATGCACAGAGGCGTTTTTGCCGTTTCGCCCTTCGTATGACAAAATAACGGTTTATTTCAATCGAATATTCAACATAGGAAGGATAAATAATGGCTGGACGAAATAAGGTTACGGTCGTCGGCGCCGGAAATGTAGGTGCGACGGCCGCTCATTGGATCGCGAGCAAAGAACTTGCCGATGTTGTTTTGGTCGATATTGTCGAAGGAACGCCGCAGGGAAAATCGCTCGATCTGGCACAGGCCGCCCCGATCGACGGTTTTGACGTAAAGCTTGTCGGCGCGAACAGCTACGAAGAAACGACAGATTCCGATGTCGTGATCATCACCGCCGGCTTGCCGCGCAAACCCGGGCATGAGCCGCGACGATCTTCTGAAGACCAACTCCGATATCGTCGGCGCAGTTACCGACGAGGTCGCGAAATATTCGCCGAACGCATTCATCATCGTCGTCTCGAATCCGCTCGACGCGATGACGCAGGTCGCGTTTCGCCGCTCGGGTTTTCCGAAGAACCGCGTGATGGGCATGGCCGGCGTTCTGGACGCGGCGCGCATGCGCTGCTTCCTCGCCGAAGCATTGAACGTTTCGGTCGAGAACGTGACGGCGTTCGTGCTCGGCGGCCACGGCGACACGATGGTGCCGCTGCCGCGTTATTCGACCTGTGCCGGCATCCCGATCACCGAGCTCCTTCCGCCGGACCAGATCGACGCGATCGTCACGCGCACCGCGAACGGCGGCGCGGAGATCGTCGGCCTGCTGAAGACCGGCTCGGCTTATTACGCCCCTTCGCTTGGTGCGGTCGAGATGGCGAGGCAATCCTTAAGGACAAGAAAAAGATCCTTCCCTGCGCGGTTTTCCTCGAAGGCGAATACGGCATCAACAATCTCTTCGTCGGCGTGCCGGTCAAACTCGGCAAGAACGGCGTCGAGCAGATCATCGAGATCAGCCTCACCAACGAAGAACGTGCCGCGCTTCAGAAGAGCGCGGGCGCGGTTCAGGAACTGATCGATATCTTGGAGATCTGATCTTTTAATTCATTCAAATCACCTAACTGAGGGCCGAAAGGCCCTTTTTCTCGCTTCGTTTGTTCATGCTGACCGACTGTTCATTCATCCTGACCGACTCCTGACCGAATCCGATCCGGCACGATCGTGCTAAACCCCTTTATTTACTTCATTTGCCCCGCTGGCACGACCTTTGATTAAAGGAGGCGACGGCCATTGCGCCGTTGGTGTTTGTTTTTTCCAAGGAGCTAGCACATGAACGTGTCCACACGAAAAACCTCAATTTTAAGACGGGCGACCACCTTGGCCCTGCTTTATTCGTTTCTAATAACGAATATTGTAGCGGTCGGTGCTCTCGCCTCCAATCCACTAAAACCCCCATCAGCCGCTTCGGCTCTTACCAGTTACACTACCGATTTGACGCAGCTTGGCCGTGACGGAAGATTGCGTGAAAACCTAAACCTTGAGAAGGAAGCAGTTCGTCTGATCAAGGTGTTAGCCGGTAATGGTAAGCGTCAACCGGTGCTGATCGACGAAAAAGGTGAGAACCAGGACTTTGTCGTCGAGCAGCTCGCGATCCGTATCGCGAACGGCGACGTGGCTGACAAGCTTGCGGGCACTTCGGTCCTGAAGCTTGAAACCGCAACCCTTTATTCAAAGGCAAATTCGCCTGCCGAAGCTTCGGTAAAGATCGAAGCCGTCCTTAACGAAGTCCTCGTTTCGAAAACGCCAACGATCCTTTTCGTCAACGAACTCTCAACAGTGATCGCGACCGGTACCGCCGGTGCGAAGCTGCTTGAGAACATTGCGAACGGAAAATTAAGGGTAATCGGCGGAAGCTCGAAGGCGGCATACGATGCAAAGATCGCCAAGAATGCAGAAGTCGCGGCTTTGTTCGAAGGCATCGTTATCAATGACATCGCGGCAAACTCTGCCGAAACAGTAAAAGAGTCATCCAACGGATTCCGCGGCGACAACATGTCCCCGGACTTGCGTGAAATGCTTGCGAAGGACCCTTCGGGGGCGGAGCGTGTCGAGGTGATCCTCCAGGCCAAGGATGCCGATGATCCGGCCCTCAGGTCGCTGATGGCGAACGGCCAGGCCCGCATTCTCGACCGTATCGGCAAGGAAGACACGCTCGTCGTGAACCTTCCGCTTTCAACGCTTCAAGCCTTGTCGACAAGCGGCCTGATCAATTATGTGTCCCCCAACCGCGCAACACGGGTTACGGGCCATGTGGAAGACACGACCGGTGCAACCGGTATGCGGTCACAGCCGGCAACAAACACTCGCGGCGCATACACGCTGGACGGCTCTGGTGTGGGCGTAGCGATACTCGATTCCGGGATCTACGCCGGTCATAACGGTTTTAAAGACGGCCTAACATCCAGGATCGTTGCAAATGTCAACTTTACGTCTTCGACCCTAACTGCAACCACAGACGGTTACGGGCACGGAACACACGTCGCTGGACTCGCAGCGGGAAGCAGCACAAGGAGCTATGGCGCCTATAGGGGCATTGCTACCAAGGCAAACATCATCAGTGTCAAGGTGCTCGATAATAACGGCGCGGGCCAAACCGCGTGGCTGCTCGACGGATTAAATTGGGTACTTCAGAACAAGACTACTCATAACATCCGTGTGGTCAACCTTAGCCTCGGCACGGACGCTGTGGATACCTACACGAACGATCCGGTTTGCCGGAAGGTCAAGGAACTCGCCAATGCCGGCATCGTTGTGGTGGCTGCCGCCGGTAACCAGGGCAAGGCCCAGACTGACGAGGCCTACGGCAAGATCCACTCGCCCGGTAACAGCCCGTTTGTAATCACAGTGGGTGCAACCAACAGCTACGGCACGACGACCCAGGCGGACGATTCGATCGCATCCTACAGCTCGAAGGGCCCAACACGCAGCTATTACGTGAATGCGGACGGCACGCGTGTTTACGATAACCTGATCAAGCCGGATCTCGTTGCTCCCGGAAACAAGATCATTTCACATAAAGCGCCAGGCAACCAGATGTCGCTGCTGAACCCGGGCCTGAACCTGGCGGCGGATTTTCTGACGCCAGAGGCTGACAGAATGATGCGGATGAGCGGCACGTCCATGTCGGTTCCGATGGTCTCAGGTGCGGCGGCGCTTCTTCTTGAAGCGAACCCGAACCTGACGCCGAACATGATCAAAATGCTTCTGCAGTACACGGCAAAGCCTATTGCGGGTGCCGATATGTACAAGCAGGGTGCGGGCTCCCTCAATATCGACGGTGCCGTGAAAGTGGCTCGGTCGCTTCGTACGGATGTCGACTTCCGGTCGATGTCTAAGGGAACGGCAATGGTCCCTGACGGCTGGGCAGCTCCGACTCCGAGTTCAACGATCGGCGGAAATACGTTCAACTGGGCACAGCTGATCTTTGCAAACCACTCGTTCATCAAAGGTCAAAACCTGATCTCGAGCTTCCAGCTCGTCTACAGGCCCGAATATGTCGCGAATTCCGGGATGGTGCTGATCGGTTCGCAGTTAGGACTGAACGGGACCTATTACACCACAGGGCTGACCTTAAGCCGTGACGTTATGGTCAGTAACGGCGGATCGGGAGGTTCCGGAACGGTGCTTCTTTCATACGGCGTACTCGTTGGTGACGGTGTACTTGTCGGCGACGGTGTTCTGGTCGGCGACGGTGTTCTGGTCGGCGATGGAGTACTCGTAGGAGACGGAGTTTTGGTAGGTGACGGCGTCCTTGTTGGCGACAGCCTTCTTGCCCGCGACGGCGTTCTTGTGGGCGACGGTGTGCTTGTAGGTGACGGCGTTCTTATAGGCGACGGCGTCCTTGTAGGCGACGGCGTTTTAGTTGGTGACTCTCTATTGTCCGGTGAAGATACCGAAGCAATGGAAGAGGCTTTGTTGTAAATCTAGGAACTAAAGGAGAAAACGACAATGAGAAACCAATTAATGAAGAACGAAAATATCTACCACACCTCATTTGTTCAGACCGCCATGAGCTTCGCAGCCGAGAAATTTACGGTGACCGAACTCACGGAAACAGCTAAGACCGAAGTCCTTCAGTTCCTTGCGGTACGTCCTGTCCACACGGTCGTGATGACCAGCTTCATCAACGACAACGGACTCGAGAGCGAACTCAACCGAGGAAAGTTCTACGGATATCGCAACCCGTATGGAAAACTTGAAGGCGTGGCACTTATCGGCCACTCAACTCTGATCGAAGCCCGCTCGGACGAGGCCCTAAGGGCATTTGCCCAACAGGCCAAGTCGTCGGAAACGCCGATCCACATGATAATGTCGCACGGCGACGCTGCGGAATCGTTCTGGAACCATTTCAGCGACGGCCTCAGCGAGCCTCGGCTCAAGTGTGTGGAACGCCTTTTCGAGATCAGCTTCCCATTCCTGGTGAGCAAGAACGAGCGAACGTTGCGGCTTGCAACCTCTGAAGAACTCATACCGATAGCCGGGGCACAGGCCGAGATCGCATTCCTGGAATGCGGCGTCGACCCGATGGCCAAGGATCGGGAAGGCTTCCTCAAGCGGGTGCAGCGTCGTATCGACCAGGGACGCATCTTCGTGGTGTTCGAAGGCGATAAGCTCGTCTTTAAGGCGGACATTATCGCCGAGACCACGGAAACTGCTTATCTGGAAGGCGTTTATGTTGCCCCCGAGTACAGGGGCCAGGGCATCGGCTCTAAGTGCCTTTCGGAACTGACTCTCGACTTACTGAACCGCGTCGAGAACGTTTGCCTGCTTAGCAACGTCGACTTCGAGGCCGCTCATAAGAGCTACTTCAAGGCGGGCTATAAGGCAACCGATCAATGCACGACCCTGTTTGTTTAACTGTAGAAAACAGTAGACAAGCCAGTTGTTAATAGTCGATAATAGGGTGAGGCTATCTATCGGTAGCCCCACCCTTTTTTCTCACCCGACGCTGTAAAAAAGACCAAAACATCTCGCTCAGGCCGCTTCCACCCTTATCCTAAGCCAACGACCCGGCTATCTGTATGGCGTAATGAACTTTCAAGAGCTAACAAAACAATATATGACCACGGTCATAATATGCGGCCTAGTGTGCGTTTTGGCCGCGCTCTTGTATTTGCCATATCGGGTCATCGATCTGAGCTTCCTTGTACTTTTCTGCCTCACGATCGGCGTCGGATCGCGGATAACCGTCCAGATACCAAAGTTTAAGTCGCATATAGCAGTTTCGGACACCTTTATCTTCCTGGCCCTTTTGATGTACGGCGGCGAGGTTGCGATAGTCCTATCGGCCCTTGAGGCGTTCTTCTCATCGTGGCGATTCTGCAATCGTAAGCTAACGGTCTTTTTCAACGCGGCTGCGGTCGCCATTTCCACCACGCTCGTATATGTCGCTCTCAAAGCTTTCGGGTTGTACACAGTCGAACATCTGCACGGCGACACCGAATATATCCAAACTCTGGGGATCGCACTCTCGACCATCGCGTTGGTCCAGTTCCTTGCAAACACGACGCTCGCTTCGGTCCACGACTCGATGAAGGATGGTTTTCCGCTTTGGGAAACCTGGAAAAACAAGTACGCCTGGAGTTTTATTACCTATATCGTCGGCGCAACAGGTGCGGGCGTTCTCCACCTTTTGACCGACTCGATCGGCACCGGCGTGATCTTTGCTGTATTTCCTGTGATCTTCTTCGTCTTCATGACGTACAGGATGTACCTCAAGAACATCGAAATATCGATCCAACAGGCGGACCAGGCCGAACAATACGCAAAGATCCTCGAACAGCAGTCCGTGGCCCTCCGTGAATCGGAAGAGCGTTTCCGAAGTGCGTTCAACCACGCCCCGATCGGCATTGCACTCGTGGCCGCCAACGGTTCGTGGCTGAAGGTCAACCACGCGCTTTGCAACATTCTCGGTTACACGGAAAAGGAGTTTCTGGCGACCGATTTTCAATCGGTGATCTTTCCCGAGGATCTGGGCGACACGCTTGTAATGATCCATGATCTTGTGACCGGAAAGGCCGCAAATTGCCAGTTGGAGCAGCGTTACCTACACAAGACGGGCAAGACGGTTTGGGGCTCATGGAGCGTCTCGACGGCCGGCGACTCGAAGTCGGCCGATCCGAATCTGATCTTCCAGATACAGGACATTACCGATAAGAAGGTTGCCGAAGAAAAGCTTCAGCACGAAGCCACGCACGACGCTTTGACCGGCCTGCCTAATCGGAAGCTGTTCATGTCGCGCTTGACGGCGGCCCTAAGCCTGGTAAGGCGCAACCGCAGTTATAAGGTCAGCGTGCTTTTCATCGACCTGGACCGGTTCAAGTACGTTAACGACTCGCTCGGGCATTTGATCGGGGACCGACTGCTGATCGGCATTTCCGAGCGATTGCGCGAATGTATGCGACCGTCGGATATGGTGGCTCGGTTGGGCGGCGACGAGTTCACGATCTTGGTCGAAGGAAATTACGACATCTCGGAAGTGATCCGTATCGCCGAACGGATCCAGAAAAAATTCAGCGTGCCCTTTGACCTGGACGGCCATGAGGTTTTCAGCTCTGCCAGCATTGGTATCCTGCACGCCGCCGAACAACATCTTACGTCCGAAGACATGATGCGCGACGCCGATACCGCCATGTATCAGGCCAAAAGGGCGGGCAAGGCACGCCACGAAGTATTTGACGAGAAGATGCATCTGGCGGCAAAGGAAACTCTCCAGCTCGAAACCGATCTTCGTAGAGCGGTCGAGAACGGCGAGATCTACATCCTTTATCAGCCGATGTTCTCGCTGGAAACACGTCGGATCGAAGGATTTGAGGCATTGACCCGTTGGCATCACCCTACGCTCGGCAAGATCTCTCCATCCAGGTTCATCGCTATCGCCGAAGAGATCGGCTTGATGGATTCGCTGGGCGAATATATTCTTGAGCGTTCCTGCCGCGAGATCGGGCCGATTTTGAACGCGGCCGGCGATGCAGGCAATGAGTTGACCCTCAGTGTTAACCTATCTTGCCGTCAATTCGGCCAGCCCAAGCTGGTCCATAATATTCAAAGGATACTTCTCGACGCCGCCTTTCCGTCCAAGAGACTGAGGCTGGAGATAACCGAATCGATCTTTTTTGAGTACCAGACTAAAGCTCTGGAGATGCTCAACCAGATCCGATCGCTTGGTATCGAGATAGACATCGACGATTTTGGGACCGGTTATTCGAATCTCGGCTACTTGATCCGCCTTCCGATCTCGACGTTAAAGATCGACCGCTCATTTGTGAGCCCCATCGACAGCGAAGGCAATAATACCGAGATCGCGCGGACCGTGCTCGCACTTGCCAGAAATTTAGGGCTAAAGACGGTGGCGGAAGGGATCGAGACCGAACACCAGTTCGACGCACTCCTGAGCCTCGGTTGCGACGGCGGCCAGGGTTACCTATTTGCCGAACCGATGGAGATCGAGAAGCTTCGTGATTATCTCACTAAAATGGACAATGTTTCCGCACGGCCCGTTCCGCTCAACGACGCACCGGAAGTCGCTGCGATTCAATAACACAATCGAACAACCTACTTTTTCAGCCAACCGAACAGCGCATTGACCGTTACATCGCGGTTTGTTTCGTAGATCGCCCGCGTCAGCGGGATCGACATCGGGCAGACCTGCACGCAATTTTGCGCATTGCCGCAGTTTCCGATCCCGTCCTCGCCGAGAAGCCCGTTCAGTCGATCATCGACATTAATGCTCCCTGTCGGATGCATATTGAACAAGCGTGCCTGAGCTATGGCCTGCGGGCCGATATAGTCGTCGTCGGAATACTGCGGACACGCCTCGAGACAGCAGCCGCAGGTCATGCATCGCGAATATGCATACCGCTCCTGTGCGATCTCATTCGAAAGCTGCGGACCCGGGCCGAGATCGTAGCTTCCGTCCAGCTCGATCCAGGCCTTCACCTGTTTCAGGTGATCGAACATCCGCGTACGGTCAACTTTAAGATCGCGGACGGTTGGGAATTTTGACATCGGCTCAAGCTTGATCTCGTCGCTTGCTGATTCGAGCAAAAGATCGTCGATCAGCGCCGAACACGACTGGCGGACCCGTCCATTTATCACCATCGTACAGATCCCGCAAACCTGCTCAAGACAGCTCATGTCCCATACCGGTGGGGTCGTTTGTTTGCCGTCGGCAGTCACCGGATCCTTTCGTATTTCCATCAAGACGGAAATGACATTCAGATTGCGGCGGTAAGGCAGCTCGAACGTTTCCCAGCGTGGCTCCGTGTCAGCGTTCTCACGCCGCCGGATCGTGATCCGGAATTTTGCGGGAGGATTATCGAGCCGCTTTTTTTCGCGATGTCCGTTGGTACTCATCTTCACTTTCCACTTATTCTTTGAATGATTCGCCCTCTTTTACCTTTTCCGCATCCTTTGCCCACCGCTCTTCGCGTCCCTCGGGTTTTAGTTCGCTTCCCGACCGTGGTACTTGTTGTGCCTTTGCCTTTCCTTTCGAATAATCGCGTTTACGCGGCTCGACCAGCGAAACGTCGATCGGTTCGTAACTGAAAACCGGTGCTTCGTCCGAGTATTCGGCGATGGTCGTCTTCATCCAGTTCTCGTCGTCGCGTTCGGGAAAATCCGGTTTATAATGTGCCCCTCGCGATTCGTTGCGGTTCAACGCGCCGAGTGTTATAACGCGGGCGAGCTGCAGCATGTTCCATAGTTGCCGGGCGTGCGGTACCGCCTGTGTCGCCCAGAGGTTCGAATCGTTTATCGAGATCTTCGTAAACCGCTCCTGCAGCTCTAACAGCTTTTCGTCCGTCGTTTTGAGTCGATCGTTGTAGCGGATGACCGTGACATTATCGGTCATCACCCTGCCCATTTCTTCGTGCAGTTTGTACTGATTCTCGCCACCTTCGTTCCTGACGATCTGGTCGTTTATCTCTTGCTGTTTCTGCAGCTCAGCGTCATAGATGCCGTTCGTCTCGGTATTCCCGCGCTCTACGTTCCTGGCATACTCGATCGCCGAAGGCGCGGCGACGAACCCGCCGTAAACACATGAGACCAGCGAGTTGGCCCCAAGCCGGTTCGCGCCGTGGATGGAATAGTCGCACTCGCCCGCCGCAAAGAGTCCGGGAATGTTCGTTCGCTGTTCGAAATCGACCCAAAGCCCGCCCATCGAATAATGAACACCGGGGAAGATACGCATCGGAACATGACGCGGGTCGTCGCCGACGAACATTTCATAGATCTCGAGAATCGCTCCTAATTTGCGTGTCAATTCTTCGGCCGAAATGTGCGTAAGATCGAGGTAGACCTGATTCTCGCCGGCGACACCGTGGCCGTCGAAGCACACCTGAAAGATCTCGCGTGTCGCAATGTCGCGCGGAACAAGATTGCCGTACGCCGGATATTTCTCTTCGAGAAAATACCAGCGCTCGCCTTCGGGAATGTCGCGCGGGTTTCGCGTGTCGCCGTCCTTTCTCGGCACCCAGACGCGGCCGCCCTCGCCGCGGGCCGATTCGCTCATCAGCCTAAGTTTGTCCTCGCCGGGGATCGAGGTCGGATGGACCTGGATAAACTCACCGTTCGCATAACGCGCGCCCTGCTGATAACACGCAGAGACGGCGCTCCCCGTGCAGGTCATTGAGTTGGTCGACTTTCCGAAGATCAGCCCCGGGCCGCCGGTCGCGATTATCACCGCATCGGCGGCAAAGGACTTGAGCTTGAGCGATTCCAGGTCCATTGCCACAAGCCCGCGGCAGACCTGATGATCGTCAAGCACGAGCGAAAGCATCTCCCAGCCTTCGTACTTTTTGACCCGCCCTTCGACCTCCCATTTTCTTACTTGCTCGTCGAGGGCGTAAAGGAGCTGCTGCCCGGTCGATGCGCCCGCGAAGGCGGTACGATGATGAAGCGTCCCGCCGAAACGACGGAAATCCAGCAGGCCTTCCTTCGTCCGCGAGAACGGAACGCCCATCCGGTCGAAGAGATAAATGATCTGCGGGGCCATGTCGCACATCCGCTTGACGGGAGGCTGGTTGGCCAGAAAGTCGCCGCCGTAGACCGTGTCGTCCAGATGTTTTGCGGGCGAATCGCCTTCACCCTTGGTATTCACGGCTCCATTGATTCCGCCCTGGGCACAGACGGAATGCGACCGCTTTACCGGAACAACCGATATCAGATCGACCGAGTGCCCTGCCTCGGCGATCTTCATAGCTGCCGCAAGCCCAGCAAGGCCGCCGCCAACTATAGCTATTTTCAAGCCATTCGATGCCATAATATTTGGTTCAGAGTTCAAGCTTTAGCTTGTCTTCGCGGTTAAGAGAAGACAAGCCAAAGCTTGGACTCTGAACGTGCTAAAACCTACGCGGGCCGGTTGGCTCGACAACTTTTTTCGTTTCAGCCTGCTCACACAGGACCGCAGGTAAAAGACCGCAGGGTTTTACGAACGAGATCGCGGCGTTTACTCCTACGACCGAAAGGAACGCGGCCAGGCCGAGACAGGCGTAAAGAGCATACTTTTGTGCCTTCTCGCCGATGACGATCCCCCAGTCAACCGCGAACAGCCAGATGCCGTACGCCAGATGCCACGCGGTTGCGATCACTCCTAAAATGTAAAAAAGAAGTATGCCGACGTTCTTGAATTCCGCCGCCACGATCGCGAATGCCTGGTCCGCATTACCCGCGACCGGGTTGGCGTAGGATTCCAGGCCGGGTATCAACCCGAATCGAAGGTTCAGCACGTGAAAGAGCAAAAATACAAAAAGGAATGCCCCAGTTATCCGCTGAAACAGATAAAACCAATTACGGCCGTAGCCGTAGCTCAACACGTTGGGCCGAGCTTCGGCGGTTATCAAGATCCCGTAGATAGAATGGAACAGCAGCGGAACGAAGATGCCGAATACCTCTACAAAAATAAGGTACGGCATATGATGAATGTCGCGCACGTGGTCGTTGAACACCTCGGGCCCGCTCATGGCGGTCGAGTTCGTGTACATGTGGACCGCGAAGAAAGCCCCGAGCGGAACAATGCCCGTCAACTGATGAAGCTTTCGAAGCAGGAACGTGCCGCTAAGTTTTATCGCCATCTTTCCCCAATTGGTCGAGAGCCTGATTGTACGATTTATCCCTCAAATTCTAGGGCTAATTGAACAAATCGGCAACGCGCTCAACCCAGCTTTTTTATGATAACCCGACGCGACTTATAAGATAAAATGAAATATACTATACCGAGTTATTAGTTGCAGAAGCGAAGTAATGCATATCGAAACACTGAAAGTATTTTGCGACCTGGTAGATCTGCAGAGTTTTTCGCTCGCGGCGGAGAGGAATTTTATTACCCAGTCGGCGGTCAGCCAGCAGATCCGCGCACTCGAGGAACGGTTCAAGCGGCGGCTGCTCGAGCGTGTTCGCGGACGCCGTGAAATTAAGCTGACACCGGCCGGTGAAGTGTTCTATCGAGAGAGCAGGATCGTACTCGGCGCCTACGACCAGTTGAACGAGAGCCTTCGTGGCCTGGTCGGCAAGATCGGCGGGACGGTAAAGGTAGCGACCGTTTACAGCGTCGGGCTTCACGAAATGCCGGCAAAGGTCGGCGAGTTTATGTCGAAATACCCTTCGGCAAAGATCGATCTCGAATATTCACGCACTACCAAAGTGGTCCGCGACGTGCTGAACGGCACGGTGGAACTTGGGGTTCTCGCATTTCCCGAAGCAAGACGCGGCCTGACGGTTGTTCAAATGCCGGCCCACCGGCTTGTTCTGATCTGCCCGCCCGACCACAAGTTCGCGAAACGGTCCCAGGTGCGTGCAAAAGAGTTGAAGGGAATGGATTTTGTGCTTTTCGAACGCGACACGCCGACCCGTAAGGCGACGGACCGCATCTTGAAGGACCACGGCGTGGACGTAAAAAAAGTTGCCGAATTCGACAATATTGAAACGATAAAGCGTGCGGTCCAGGTAGGTTTCGGCCTGGCCATCCTGCCGCAGCCGGCGGTCATGGATGAGATCCGAAATGGCCAATTGGCGATGGTCAAGCTTGCCGAAAAAGAATGGACGCGGCCCGTGGGAGTGATCTACAGGACGGACCGGAACCTGTCGCTTGCGGCGAAGAAATTCGTCCAGTTGCTTGAAACGGAATAGGACAAAATGTCCATCAGTCGGTGTTCAACGTCGTGAGCGACGATGTCGGGGTCATTGAATTGAGCGACCTTTTCAGCAGCAGCGCGAGATGCTCGGTCTCCATGTATTCACGGCCGAGCAGTTTTCGGAATTTCTTTTCTTTTACCTCGCCGGTCAACTCCTTTAACATTCCCCGGAAAAACGCGGCCACGATCTCGGGCGCAAATTGCTTGCCCGCGTTTCGCTGAAGGTCGGCGAACACTTCAGTAGCCGGACGGCGACGCCGATACGGCCGGTCGGTCGTCATTGCGTCGAACGAATCGGCAAGGTTTACCACCTTTGCGATGTACGGTATCTGCCTGTCATAAAGCCCATCCGGATAGCCGTGCCCGTCGAGCCGTTCGTGGTGGTACTTTGCCGCAAGCGGCACGTCAGTGTATGGATGATGGATCGGCGCCAGAATCTCATAGCCCACCGCCGGATGTTTGTTCAGTTCGGCGGATTCCTTTGCGTTGATGCGATAAGGCGCATTGATTATCTTTCGGTCCACAGTCAGCTTGCCGACATCGTGGAGATATCCGGCGACCGCGGCACCTTCGACCTCGTCCGCGCCCCAGCCCAATTCTGAACCGATGATCTCGGAATACTTGCCCACTCGAACCGAATGTCCCTCGGTGTACTTGTCCTTGCAGTCGATCGCCGCAGCAAACGCCTTTACGGTGTCGGCGTAGGTCATCCTCAGATCGTCGTATAGTTTTCGATTCTCGTCCGAGCGGCGTTCCAGTTCGGCCATCAGATTCCGCTGGGCGATCGCACTGCCGATATGGCGGCCCATGGCACAAACTATCTCTTTGTCGTAAGTGGAATAAGGCTCGCCGGTGGCTTTTTCACCGAGGAATATCGCGCCGACGGTCTCATCGCGGATGACAAGGGGAAGAAAGAGGATAAGTCCGGTCGTGTCGAAAGTGCGGTCGTAGATCTGGAAAAATGGAAGTACCGCAGCCTGATCGATCTCGATCGGTACGAGCCCGTTGGTCAGGAATTGCCGTTCGTCCTCGTAACACAGGTCAAAGTTGAGCGGAAACGCATCGCCGAGGCCGCGGACGGCCAGCATGTTAAATTCATGCCCAAACCGTGAATAACGGGCGACGCCGCCGCGCATGATCCCGAGAGAGCCAAGGATCAAATGCAAAGACGTCCTGATCGTTTCCTGGAAATTACTTCGGGTGGCGACCTCATGGCCGAGTTCGGCGAGCGCGCCGAAAGTGTGAACAAGCTTGTTCTTGTTCTCGATCAACTCCCGGAAGTTGACTTGTTTGAAATCTTCGATCCTCAACTGGTTATCGTGCGGCATCGGCAAAAGGACGATTTACTACGGCCGCGTGTTTACTGACTCCCAGCATATCAAAAAGTTCGACGGTTGTTTCATTAACTTCCGAAAAAACGACCTTTGCTGCCGACATTCGAAGCGGAATCGATCACCCCGAGTAAGATGCTTACACCGATACTGTTAACGATCTCGGTGTTCGAAAAATCGACCACCAATTGGGTGCAGCCTTCCTCGAGCTTAAGTTTGCACTCACGTTCAATCTTCTCTCCCGTGAGTTTGTTCAAATAGTCGTCTGCGTACACAACGGCAGTTTTAAAACCAGCCGGGCCAGGGGGTGCGGCATTTTTCATAAACTATTGATTTACTTGTCCCTTAGTAGAATCTTAGCGGGGCCGAAAGGCAAGATTCACGTAAGGTTCTATCACAACCCTCGTCTAAATACAACAGCAATCTTTCGCGCTCAATTTGTTGGGCAGATGGACGCGTCGCTGGCGGCTCTGTCCGTTTTGAACTGCCGGCGTTCGGAAACGGTAAGAAATTCAAATTTTCGGAGAGATATTGATCTTTCGTTGAACTTTGACTCTAGCCGGGAGATTTCTGCCAGGATCCGGAAACGCTTAATTTTGAAAGTGCAATAAGTTAATGACTTTGTTCGGTTCCAACCAGAAACTGGCGTGATATTTGCCTAACTTTTTACAAATATTGACTGATCTAAGGAGGCTGTCAGGTCGAAACTGACTTTGACTGTTGGTGCGTGGCCGGGACGGAAATGCCCGGGAGCATCGGTGCCCACACGACTTTTGGCCGCCGAACCACAAATTACTAACATCGGGAGGGTATCAATGGGTAGAAGTATCAGCGATTTTATTGCGCCGGGACATGGTTATACGAAGGCCTTGTCGCGGCGTTCTTTTTTGTTGCTTACAATGTTTGGCTACGGCATTTGGGCTTTCGCCTGCACGATCCACGCTCAACCGCCGCCGGAGCCTTCGATGACGGTCCCGAACCTGGGCGTTCGGACCACCGTTTCGGGCCTGAACCAGCCGACCACGATGGCGTTTATCGGCCCGAACGATTTCTTTGTCCTTGAAAAGGCGACGGGAAATGTTAAACGTGTGACGAACGGCGTTGTCCAGGGCACCGTTCTTGACCTGGCCGTGAACAATGCCTCGGAACGCGGGCTGTTGGGAATTGCTTTACATCCCAATTTCCCGGCTAACCGCGGCGTTTATTTATATTGGACATGCTCGGCGCCGCCGCCCCCGCCGAGAATCCGTTTATACCGACGGAGATCGAATGCGCCGACCAGCCGCAACTAGGGGCGGATACGAATAACGTGCTGGCCGTACCGCTGCTCGGAAATCGTGTCGACCGCTTTATATGGAACGGCATGTCACTGACATTCGACAGCAATCTGATAAAGCTGCGTGCCTTTCAGCACGACGCCGCCCCGACTCCGCCCGGACAGGGCGACGAGGCGCAGAACCCGTTAGGCAATCACGATGGCGGGGTAATTCGCTTCGGGCCGGACCGTAAGCTTTACATCATAATGGGTGATACGGGACGGCGCGGGCAGCTGCAGAACCTGCCATCGGGCCCGACGCTGACGGGCCTTGGGTCGATCATGCCTGACGATCAGTTCGGCGGGCCGTTCCCGGATGATGCTCATTTGACCGGCTCGATATTTCGGCTGAATGACGACGGCAGCGTACCAGCGGACAATCCGTTTTTCACCGAAGGCGGTAATCTGGCAAAGGTTTATGCTTACGGCATTAGAAACAGTTTCGGTATGGCCTTTGATCCTGAATCCGGCAATTTATGGACTCAGGAGCATGGCGACGATTCGTTCGACGAGTTGAATCGGGTCGTACGCGGTTCGAACGGCGGGTGGATCCAATTCATGGGGCCGTCGGACCGGCTTGATGAGTTCAAGGCGATCGAGACAAGCCCGCCGCCGCTATTTGGCCTGCAGCAGCTTCGCTGGCCGCCGACACGGCTTGCCGACTCGCCGGCAGAAGCCTTTATGCGTCTCTTCATGGTGCGCGGAGCTCACTACAGCGAACCTGAATTTAGTTGGAAATTCGCGGTTGCTCCGGGAGGGATCGGATTCATGAGCGGCAGGGGGATCGGCCCGCAATATGAAGGCGATCTTTTCATGGGGGCTTCGCGCCTGACCCTCGAGGGCGGCTATCTTTTCCATTTCAACCTGACCGGAAATCGAAACCAGATCGCGGTGGACAGTCCGGGCCTTGCGGACCGCGTGGCCGACAACTTCGCGAAATTCGACATAACCGAAAGTGAAGAGTTCCTTATCGGGCGTAATTTCGGGGTGGGTACCGATATTCAGACGGGCCCCAACGGAAATTTGTATGTGGTTTCGCTATCGAATGGAGCTGTTTACGAAATATTTAGGTGCCGGATAGGCGGAGGCGGCCCCCTGCCATAGAAGTCTACGCAACGGTTCCATGGAAACGGCGGCCCACGGGCCGCCGTATTTTTATCACTCAATTACTTGCCGGCATCAGGCAACTGTCTCGGCGTCCAGATATTTGGTCATCGAGATCGAAGTTCCGTCGTCAGTTTGATGTACTTCAACCTCGTCCATCAGCTTTTCGATCAGCTTCAGGCCCCAGCCGCGTCTCACAGACGTTCCGCCCGAAACTTGGTCCGAGTCAACCCGATTTCGATCTGCGAGCCGCAGCCCCCGGTTCGAGATAGTCACGATGATCTTGTCTTCCTCGACCCGGAATTTTTGCCTGATCCGGCGGTCCGGGCTCAATGAATGTTCCATGGCATTGATCGAGGCTTCGATCAGCGCCGTCTTTATCTGATTGATAGCTTTTGGTGAGACGTGATGACGCCGTGCGATCTCTTCGAGGGCGTAGGCCGCGATGAGCTCGCTTTCATCGTCCATCGGAACGACGACCTCGTATTCGTCAGCGACATCCGGGGTCTCAAGATCGTCCATCGTCACGAATGTTTTCAGAAAGCCGACCTGCCGGCGGCTGGAGCCGAAAGCTCCACGGTGGCGAAGCACGTCGACAGCATCGGACGTAAAGCCTTCCGGCGCTATCAGCCATAACCGGAAGTTCGCAAAATTGCACATCAATGCGACCATCTCAAGCCGGTCGCACCAGAAGTCGGCAACGTCGCTCGTCGCCTCCAACTTTGAGTCGATCTCCGCGACGATCCAGACGATCTCATCGTCGTCACTGTATCTTCCTTCCTGAAAGCCAAGCGCGATGGCGGAACGATCACTTTCGGCCAACTCGCCGATCGGCTCATAAAGATCGTCCGCGTTGGCGGTAAAGACGACCTGCGGAAGCCTGACGGACGCTTCGTCGGCACGCAGGCCGGTCATTATCTCTTCATCAGGCAGGCCCTTGTAATGCTCGGCAAATATTCCGTAATCGAGGGCCGCTCGGCGGCACATACTGTAATGCGAACCGTGCCAGCAGATCACGAAGGCCGATCGCCGCGTTGTTTCTGTACCACACAGCCATCAGCCGTGGTGACCGCTTAAGGTATGCGGCCACCGATCGGCCGAATACGACGGCGCGAGGCTCTCCGGCCACCTCAAGTCGAACACGGACCGACACGTAATCTCTCAACACCGTATCAGACGTCGCGGATTCGATCCGTTGACCGTTGACCTTTACCAACTCCTCGATATTCAGCTTTTCGACCATCGGGCCGAAAGCGGGTCCGGCCAATGCCCTGCCTTTGAGCCATGATTCAAGCGAGAACCGGGCCGGGCCCGACTGCGAAGCCTCGTCAAGAAAACTGAGCAGTCCGGATTGAATACCTCGGTCAGGAACCATCCGGTCGATCATTCCGTCCAGATGACGCCGGATGCGGCCGCCAAAGATCTCCTGGGCATAAAGCTTCTGAACGTTCAAAAAGCTGTCAAGATCGGCCCTTCGCTCGGCCGCGGCCTGAAAGAACTTCTTGATGTACCCGCAATTCCCGCCAAATTGATTTGCGATAAGATCTCGGGTCTCGTCAGTTATCCGAACTCCGAACCGATCCGCCTGGTGTTCTACGCAACGGGATGTCTGGGCCAGATCGAGACGGTCAATATTTATCCGCCGGCTCGCTGTAGTACCAAAATCAAAGCGTCGCCGGCCAGCAAACACGCACGGTACGCCGTTATGTTCGAGTATTTTCCGAAGCGACCGAAACATAGTTTCGGCGGCATTCGAATAAATGGCCGCGCTGCAATCGTCGATCATTACGAAAGAAGGCGCCCCGGCCGCCGCCGCACGCAAAGGAGCTCCGAGATAAAACGACAATGGATCCGGCCCCTCGTCTATTAGCGCCGAATGCCCGGCTCCGCTAATAAGCCGGTCGACCCAGGGCCTGTCGGAGGGCAAGTTAAGCTCGGCAAGTTCGGCGAGGTCGGGGAACCAATTCAGTATCGAAGGCTCGCGACGGCGGAACGCGGCGGTCTGCAGTAAGAAATGATAAAGAAAGCGACGCGCCTCTGTAATGGCCGATCCATCGGAAAAGCTAAGTGCGAAATAGATCGGGATTATCTTGTTCTGTTTATGGAAGAGGCGGTCGTAGGTCTGTTTCAACAATTCGGAAACGCCTGAGCCGGGCGGCCCGGCCAACACGACCGAGCTATCGCTGAGCGCGAACTCCGAGAGCGTTTTCAATTCGCAAGATCGCCCGACGAAATCAACGGCCTCGGTCGCGGCCAGTATTCTTCTTTCTCGCCGGTGATTCATTCAATGAACGTTATCGTTTACCGATTCGCCCCATGCATTAAAGATCTGAACGTTGTTTCGCCCTTGATTCTTAGCGGCGTAAAGTGCAACGTCCGCTGCAGAGATCAGATCGCGTGCTGTATCGACATTGTTGGAGCAGCTTGCAATGCCAACGCTTACTGTGACGCTTCGGCCCGGAAACTCGGTACGTTCGACCTGTTTGCGGATGCGTTCGCCGATCTGGGCCGCTTCTTCCGAGGACGTCTGCGGAAGCAGGATCGCGAACTCCTCGCCGCCGTACCGGGCCGCAACGTCGGCACCGCGAAGGCTTTCCTTAAGAACTTCAGCCACTGCCTGAAGAGCGGAATCGCCCGCAGGATGCCCGAAAGTGTCGTTGTAAGATTTGAAATCATCGACGTCCAGCATCATCATGCTTAACGAAAAGCGGTGACGTTTCGACCGCGTGATCTCCTCGGAAATACGCTCTTCGAGATAACGGCGGTTGAGCAGTCCGGTGAGAGGATCCGTAACCGAAAGCTGCTCGTATTCCCCCGCCTTTTCACGAAGCGCGGTGCGGTCGATGGCTACGGCGATTTGCGGAGCTATCGCTTCCAGCAGCTCAAGGTCGGGCTTTCCGAACACGAGCCCGCCGGCCTTATCCGTAAAATTCATAACGCCGATCCGCCGGTCGTCGATAATAATGGGGAAACTTAGGAATGAAGACGTTTTGTAGCTCCATTCGGCCGGTGCTTTGTCGATACCGACACCCACAAGGTCGGAAACGACCACCGGGTTACCGACCTCGAGAATGCGTGTGGCCACCCGCGAGCCAAGATCAGGCTCAGTTCGTAGATCGATCCGTGCTCCGATCGACGCCTTCGCTTGAAGGCTGTTCGACTTTTCATCGCGGACGAGTATGGAGGCACGTTCGGCCCCTAGGAGTTCTGCCGAGACCTGAGTAAGCCGCAGCCAGAAATCGTCGGCATCGATACGTTTCAGGTTTTGATTGAATTTGATCACCGCCCGCGACAGCCAGTCGCGGCTCGCGACCGCATCACGAAGCCGCAATATCTCAAGCTGAGTAGCGAGCGTATGGGCGAGCCGCGAGATCGACGCTTTGAGCCGCGCATCGGAGATCCGCGAGTTTATGCCAATGGACGCAATTACGTCACCGCCGATCGTGACCGGAAACAGCGATAGAACGCGTTCATTTTCCTGACCGCCCTCGCGGCGTTCGCGAAACTCGACCGCGGTTTCCAAGCGGGCAGCGTTGACAAGCCGTTCGTTGTCGGCGCTCACACCTATTTTAATGGATTTGTCGGCAAGCTCGCCGAGCGCGACGAGCATCTCAAGCTGCTCACCCCGCCGCTCGAGCCAGACCAACGAATCGAGCGAATGACGTTCCTTAAGATGCTGGAGTACCGTGGTACACGCCTCGCGGTATTCCATCTTCATCAACGAGCCAAAAAGCGACCTCCATTCGGCCGCGGCCTTTCTGGCAGGTTGGACCTCGGCGGCGACGACTGCGTCGAGCTCCTCGGCCGCCTTCTCCGTTTTCTCGCGGAATTTTTCAATGAGCTCGTCGATCTTTTGCCGATCAGGCTCGGCCGGCGATTCGGCCTCTTCAACTGCAGTTTCCACGCGGGGCGGGACGACGTTCATTCGGTCGAGTTCGAGGATGTCCTGACGATCGGGCTTTGAGAATTTTTCGAGCTTGGCGGCGGCCTTGTCGATACTCTGTGTCGATCCAGAGATAAGAACGTTCTCAAAAAACTCGGTCGGTTTGAATTGCCGCCATTCGCCGGCAATAGCGTTTTCAGTAGCGGTACGGTATTTTTCGGCCTTGAGGAACGTCCGGCCTACGATCGCAACAAATGGCTTTCCGCCTTCCCAAACAGGCACCGCCCGGCACGAAAGTCCGGCGTAGCACTCGTAATCGACCGGTCGTCGGGCCTCTGTCGCCATTTGAAAGGCACGGCCGCAGTATTTGTCACATTCAGGTGCAAACTCGGGCGAACCATAAAGGCAGCGGCACATCGAGTTGTTGTTCGACACGGAAGCATCGTTTCCTTCAGCATCGACAACAACGACAGCAACGCCGCTTTCCTCGGCAACACGGTCGAGGAACTTCTCTTTTTGAGCGGGGGTAGTGCTCATCTGTTAAGTTTAAAATTCTCTCGCCACGACCTGTCTCACGTAAGAAAAAATGGGCTTGCGGCGGTTTTCTACCTTCCTTAATAGGATCAATCGATGGGCGGTTTCAACAAAAATCCCAACTGACCTTCGGTTGTTTGCTCGATTATTGCATATAACAGCTTACGTACAGTAATCCGGAATACATCCGCAAAACATACTATCCCGATGCACTGATTTAATGCGGAATCGTCCTAAACATTTGCGCTTCCGCAGGGGCCGGGTCAGCGTGCGGGCAAGCGAATACGAAGTTTACGGTATCTGGCACAGCGGTTGTATGTACTCAAAGGTCAGAATGACCGGAGAGTTTCTTGGATAACCGATATTTCTCCGCAGGAGGTTTTTATTCTTATGATCAACGATTACGAAGCAACACGCCCCATCACGCAGGACGCGACGATCGGCTCAAGCCCGTCAAACGACGATGTCATTTCGACCCTGAATGGGCTTATCGAGACGTGCAAGGATGGACAGGAAGGCTTTACCGTCGCTGCCGACGGCATCGAACGTTCGGACCTAAAGTCGCTTTTTCACGAATTCGCACAGCAGAGATCACAATTCGCCGGGGAGTTACAGACGCTCGTCCGCTCGCTTGGCGGGGACCCTGAAGATAGCGGAAGTATTGCGGGTTCGCTTCATCGCGGCTGGATAGATATTAAATCCGCGGTAACGGGCAAAGACGAAAGCACTATATTGAATGAATGTGAACGCGGCGAGGATTCGGCCAAGAGTGCGTACAAAGACGCAATGGACGAAGCTTTGCCGGCAAATGTACTCGAAACTGTTCAATCGCAATATACCGCGATCCTCGCGGCACACGACCGGATCAAAGCGCTGCGCGATTCGTCCAAAGGCGATAGGACCACGACTGCCACAACGAGCTATTAATAGATCCTCTTCATAGCTCCATAGCTCGATTGTGGAAAGAAGCCCGCATTATGCGGGCTTTTTTATTTGCCGATCGCGCCCGTGTGTTCCGCGGCGTTCCGTTCGATCTCGGGGTGTTCCGGGCTTATCCGGATACATGCGGCGAAGTGTCCGGGCTTTATCTCGGTAAGTTGGGGGATGATACGCCTGCAGTCGTCGATCGCGTAGGCGCAGCGTGTATGGAAACGGCAGCCGGCAGGCGGGTTGATCGGTGACGGAATGTCGCCCTTGAGAATTATGCGTTCCCGATTTTGCTCGATCTCGGGATCGGGGACAGGGACGGCGGAGATCAACGCTTTTGTATAAGGCATCAGCGGTCTGGCGTAGACTTCCTTCGCTGGCGCGAGTTCCACGATCTTGCCGAGATACATGACCGCTACGCGGTCAGCCAGATGACGTACGGCCCGCAGGTCATGCGAAATAAAAAGATAGGTCAGGCCTTTTTTCGCTTGGAGGCGTTCCAGCAGGTTCATTATCTGAGCCTGGATGGAGACATCAAGGGCAGAGATCGGCTCGTCGGCGACGATAAACTCCGGGTCGACCGCCAGCGCCCGCGCGATGCCGACCCGCTGCCGCTGGCCGCCGGAGAATTCGCGCGGGAACCGGTCTATATAACGCGTGCTGAGGCCGACCGTTTCCATAAGGTCCTGCACGCGTGATCTTACCTGCGATCTATCGGCGAGTCTGAATGCCCTGATCGGTTCGCCTATGGTCTGGCCGACCGTCATCCGCGGGTTGAGCGAGGCGTAAGGGTCCTGAAAGATCATCTGCATGCCTCGTCGCTGTTCCCGCATCGCGGCTTTCGGCAGATGTGCCAGGTCCTGGCCTTTGTAAATTACTTTTCCGCCGGTTGGTTCGGTCAGCCTCAGAACTGCTTTGCCCAGCGTCGATTTCCCGCATCCCGATTCCCCGACCAACCCGAGCGTTTCGCCTTTCCTTATATCCAACGAAACGCCGTCGACTGCCCTGACCGTTTGCGACGAACCAAAAAGCCTGCCGACGGTTCCGTAATGGACGTGCAGGTCCCGGATCGACAATAGGCTTTGGTCGTCCACGTTGATCACCTTAACGTTCCACAGCTCCCTTATGCGACTTCGCGGCTTTGCGGGAAAGATCCTTTCCTTTCCCTCCCTTTCAACTGAAATAAGTTAACTACTTAATCGGCGGCTCGATCGATACTGGCGCGTCGTAGTCGTATTCAACTTTCATCGATTTCATCGGCCCGGATTTATATGTTGCCTCGACCTTGATCGGCAGGCCATCGGACTTTGCTATCCAAAGTTTCGATTCGTTTTCACCAACTTTATCGGGGCCCTTTGCGTGATAGGTGTAGACGTAAGCAGCTTTGCCGTCGACCGTGTCGTCGCCCGCGTATTTGACGTCACTGATCCACCTCATGCCTTCCTTGTTAAAAGTGCTGCGCATATCGCTGATCTGGGAATCGAGTTCGCCCGGCATTTTTTGCCACTTGTCGCCCAACTTCATATACGTCGTTTTACCAATGATGATCACGTCCATCAGATTGCCGGTCTTGATCCGGTAGCGGTCGGGTGCGACGAACTCGAGGTCTGTCTCCATCGGCATCTCGCCTACGGCACTCATCGTTGCCCGAAACGACTTTACGGTCATGAAACGTTCGGAAAGCTTTTCGACGTCGGCTTTCGCATCGCTGCTCGGTGCGTAGTCGCCCGATGCCGGAGCGGTTTCGCCGGTCTTTGCCGATTCGGAATTCGAATTCGCACCCGGCCCTGTATTGGCGGACCTGTTGGCAAGCTCGCTGATCTTCGAACAACCCAAGGTCAATGCGAGAAGAATAAATAAGGGAATGAACAGGTCTTTTTTCATGGTGTTTTATTCTTGGGAACGGTCCCGGCCGACGATCCGGCGTAAACCTCGTTAGCAAAATGACAAAGTGAATGGTGACCAAGATTTACTTCGACGAACGGCGGGAATTCTCGACGGCAAATATCTTCCGCCCTTTCACATCGCTCTGCAAACGGGCAACCGGGCGGGAGGTTCGATACGTCCGGCGGCAGGCCGGGGATCTGATAGAGTTGTTTGCCCTGTTCGTGTGCCGGGTCTGGAACGCTTTTCAGCAAACCCCAGGTATACGGATTTGCGGGCCGCGCAAACAGCGCTTTCGTCGCGGCGGCCTCAAACACCTTTCCGGCGTACATAACTATCACTCTGTCTGCCATACCTGCGATAACGCCAAGGTCGTGGGTTACGAGAATAACACTTGTCTTATTACGCGATCGAAGCTCCCTTATCAGGTCAAGTATCTGTGCCTGGATGGTTACATCCAGCGCGGTAGTGGGCTCGTCGGCGATGAGGATCTCGGGTTCGCAGCTCATTGCCATCGCGATCATTACGCGCTGACGCATGCCGCCCGAGAATTCGTGAGGATAACCGTCGATGCGAGCTCCCGCATCCGGAATTCCCACCGTTTGCAGCATCTCGATAGCGTGTCGGCGTGCCTTGCTTTTGCTAAGCCCGAGATGCAGGCGTGTTATCTCGGTCAGCTGTGTGGAAATTCGGAGATATGGATTCAGCGAAGCCATCGGGTCCTGAAAGATCATTGCCATCCTACGGCCGCGGATCTTACGGACCTCTCTCTGATCCATCGAACGCAAATCGGTGCCGTCCAGAACGATCTCGCCGCCCGTCACCGTTTCCGCCTCAGGCACCAGCCGCATAAGCGAAAGGTTCAGAACGGATTTCCCGGACCCGGATTCCCCGACGATGCCCAGCGTCTCGCCCGTACTCAGTTCGAAGGAAACACCGTCAACCGCCTTGACGGTCCCATTTTTTGTTGAAAAGTATGTTTTGAGGTCTTTGACCGCGAGGACCGGCCTGTCGTTGATCATTCTTTATTCACGAAAAAGGTGCGATTTCGATGGAGACCGGCTTCGGGTTTACGGTTTCGGACGCCAGTCGCTATCAATTGTAACATTCGTGAGATCGAGAATATCAAGACTATTCAGTTCAAAGCCCATAACATAAGGCTTCACAAGTGAATATGAGGTCGGAAAATAGAGCGGAATAGCGCGAAGCTCATAGATCGCATCGTTCTCCGTGAAGATCGGCGGGAGTCCGTTCTCGGTCGTGTCCGGCCCGGCGGTCCCTGTGACCGAATTACCCGGATCTGAAGGGCCGGTTTGACGCTTGGTATCGTTCGGGGTCGTGCCCGGCAAGGGAACAGGTGGAAGCACCGGCTCAAACACGGCCATGAAGTTCGCGGTCTCGTCGGACGTCGGGAAAACGACGCCGCGGCGCACCAGGTCGAAATCACCTGCCTTTCTTGCCCGTTCCAGGTCTGCAGCCTCCTTGACGAGGATCTCGGCATCGATGTTCAGGTTCAGTTTCCACATCCGCACGATCGACCTTGCGATCTTCTGCTGCGTATCGTTTCGATTTATGAGCAGCTTTATCACCGGAAAGCCCTCGCCATCCGGAAAACCGGCCTCCGCCAACAATTCTCTCGCCTTTTCCTTGTCCTGAGTCAATTTGGCTTTGGCCGACCCAGCGTACGGCAGAAAGCTCAACGCCGGCCGGGTTGAATCGTCCATTTCGCCCTCGGTCAGCCGGTCGCGGTCGATCGCGTTCGAAAGCGCTTCGCGGACACGCCGATCCGATAATGGAGCTTTCGAAATGTTGACCTCGTAAAAATTGAGGGCGCTGTGCGTCGTGCGTCGAAAATCTTCGTAGGGCGACAATAGTTTGAGTACTAGCGGCGAAAAGTCCGCGTTAGTGATCACATCGAGCTCGCCCGCGCGATAGGCGGACAGTGCCTTTTCGGGCGATTCGGCTGAAACGATCTGTACCTTTTCCAGCCGGACCGACTCTTTGTCCCAATAGGTCTCCGACCGAACAAGACTTAGCCCCGAAGACTCTATCTTTACTAACCGAAACGGCCCGTTGCTTACAAACGTCGGATTTAACTCCTTACCCATGAACTCTTCGCCGTTGCTGAAAATAGGCCGAAATATAGGGTGCGCCACCAGCCGCGGAAAGTCTTTGTCAGGCAGCACCAGCGTGACTTTCAAAGTCAGATCATCCTCGGCAACGAACCCTTGCGGAGCAGAATTAGCAACAGCGCCGCCGGCTCCCGGAAGGGATGCGTTGCTGTTTGATTGGGGCTTTGCCGCGGTATTCGCCGACGTTTGGCCAAGCGTCTGGACGGGCGCCGACGGCATGGCCTGATCGGTATTAGAGTTCGAACGAAGCAACCGGTCCGCAGTTTCCGCGTCAACCTCTGCCTCCTTATCCATCCTCGGAACACCTGCGATGTTCGAAAGCAGATTGCGGTGTGCGGTTTTATCTCCTAACTGCACAAGACGCTTCCACGCACGGGCAAAATCATCGCGCGGTAACCTGTTTGCCGTTGCTCCACTTTGCGTTCCGCCTGAGCTTGAAGGTCCAAACCTTGTTGTCTTCGCTCGCCGACCAGCTTTCCGCGACGCCGGGGACTTCACGCAGCGTCGTCGGGTCGATCTCGGTCAGCCCTTCGTACAATGCACGGACGACGTCGGTCTCGGGCCTAGCCGAGGCGAGCGCCGGGTCGAAGCTCTTCGGCAATTTGCCATTGCTCCATCGCAGCTCCTGGGCTTTCGGCGGCGGCGTTTCGGCGAAAAATGGTTCGGGGGCCGGTTTTTGAAGCTGGGAACAGGAGATCGAGAATGATTGCGAGACAAACTAAGGAGAGAGGTCGTCGAAATGCCGAGCGCAGCGACGGCTTCCGGCGTCACCGGATGGTTTGCTCGAATTTCCCTTAGGCGTCTCCATACCGGTCGATCAACTCTATCCTTACGAGAAATGATCAGTCGAGGGAGTGTTTCAGTTTTTCGAAGACCTCGCGGACCTGCCGGCGAGTGTCATCAAAACCACCTGATGAATCTATTAAATGGTCTGCATACCGCTTCTTTTCAGACTGCGGCATTTGCGAGGCGATGCGCTTTCGGGCTTCGGCTTCGGGCAGACGGTTCCTATCTTTGAGACGCTGCAATTGTATATCAGGTTCGCACCAAACGACAATTAATTGGTCAAACCTTTTGTACCCGCCCGATTCGATCATTAGAGCGGCGTCGACTATAGCTATGCCGTCGGGATCTTCGGTCTCGCGCTCATTTAGCCATGCGTTCTGAACTTCAAATACGAACGGGTGAATTATTGAATTGAGCAGCAGGCGTCTTTCTTCATCGGCGAAAACGATCCCGGCCATTTTTGCCCGATCAAGCCGCCCGTCGCTGGTCCAGCATATCCGAGCCGAATTCCTCGACGATCCGTTTCAGGCCAGGTGTGCCTGGCTCGACAATATCGCGCGCGACCTTATCGGCATCAAGAACATGGCAACCCAATTCGCGAAAAACGTCGCAAACAAATGTCTTTCCGACCGCGATCGAACCTGTAAGGCCAACCTTTAGCATGCTTTCTAACGAGGAACGGTCCCGGACAAACTTAAAACTGAAAAGTGAAAACTGAAAACGAACCTAAATTCAGGGCTGTCTTCAGTTCTTAATTTTCAGTTTTTAGTTTTCACTTTTCAGTTTATTCGGACCCAAAAACCTCACTTACCGTGTCGCTTTGCCAGTTTATTGACATTGAACGCGGCTATCTCGTCCAGGGTGAGGCCTAGTTCATCGGCGCAGGCCGATATGTACCAAAGCACGTCACCGAGTTCGTCGCGAAGTTTATCGCGGACCTCGTCGGTTAACACGCCGGCGTTATCGCGTTGGATCTTTTTGACAATATTGGCTACTTCGCCGGCCTCGCCCGCAAGGCCGAGGGTCGGGTATTCGAGATTGCTCATCCGCCGCGGATATAGGGCCGTTTTGCTGGCGGCCGATTGGTACTCTTCAAAGTTCATATGTTCTCAGGTTTTTACCGCAGAGACGCAGAGGCACAGAGTTTATAGGGACTGACCGATTCATGCCCAGGCGAACCTGCATAATCTTCTCTGTGCCTCTGTGTGGCTGTGGTTAACCACCTCTTCTCATCGTCGCTGCCTTCAGCGTATTTTTCATCAACATCGCTACCGTGAGGAGGCCGACGCCACCGGGTACCGGTGTGTAGTTCCCTGCCTTTTCGATAGCTTCCCTGGGATTAACATCACCGACGAGCGTAAAACCCCGGCTCTCGATAGCCTTCAAGCGTTTCTCTAAATCGTCAGATGAAAAGAGTTCGGCCGCAAAGTCCGGGTCGGAAACATTGTTTATCCCTACGTCTATCACGGTAGCCCCTTCGCGAATATGCTCGCCGCGAACAAAGCCCGCCCGGCCGATCGCTGCCACGAGGATGTCGGCGGTACGCGTAACCGACGGCAAATCCGTTGTCCGCGAATGACAAATGGTGACGGTCGCGTTCTCCTTTAAGAGCAACATCGCCATCGGTTTGCCGACAATATTGCTTCGGCCGACAATGACCGCGTGTTTGCCGCTGATGGGAATTTCAGAGCGTTTCAATATTTCGATCACACCCGCAGGCGTACACGGGACCAGGGAGTCTTCGCCGAGCGAAAGCCGCCCCACATTCACAGGGTGGAAACCGTCCACGTCCTTCGACGGATCAATGGTTTCGAGGATCTTACTTGCATCAACCTGCTGCGGCAGCGGAAGCTGGACAAGAATGCCGTCTACGTCATCCCGGGAATTCAGCTCGCGAACCACCGTCAGAACGTCTTCATGTGAAGTTTCGGCCGGCAAATGTAAATGCTCGGACCGGATTCCGAGTTCCTCGGAGGTTTTGACCTTGCTGCCTACATAAACCGCCGACGCCGGATCGTCCCCTACGCGGACGACCGTCAGCCCCGGCCTGATACCGTGAAGGTCAAAAAACCGCCTTACTTCGTCCGCGACCTCTGATTTTATCTCGTCGGCGATCGCTTTACCGCTCAGAACACGTGCAGTCATGATCAGAAAAGCTAGATTCTACAGGAACTATGGCCGCATTGTAAGTTTGGGAAAAAAAAGAAAAAAATTCGGCAAAAGGTAATGCGTCCTATCGTCATAACCTTATCTGAAGGACAACTGTAGGCGAAAGGTGGACGGATCTGGGGCAGTTTTATCTCCCGGTTTTCACATTTGATGTTCCCCTCAGCTTTGCCATATTGCCATATGTAAGGCAAAGCGTATCGACCCGTTGACCGGCGTCCTGTCTTTATTGGAGAAGCTGTCTCCTGCGGCTTCTCTTTTTTTCTTTCATATCGCACGTTAAGATTGAAGGATGAGAATTGCCCGGGCATTCGCTCTTCTTCTCCTGCTGACCGGTTCGGCCTCGCAGCAGTCGCTCGACGATGTTCACACTACCGTCCGTGCGGCATATGACGAGCGACGTTATGTCGATGCGTTAAAGGAACTTAGGTTCGTCGAACAGAAACACCCCGCGGAATTTCTTGCAAATAACTATGATTATCTTGCCGGGAGAACGGCTGAAAAGGCGGGCGACCTGGCTGCGGCCTCCGCGTTCTATCTTAGCGTTGTAAAACGAAATTCGGTCCTCAAACCGTATGCTTTGTATCATCTAGGTTTGATCGCCAGAGCATCGGGAAACCTCTTGCTCGAAAGGACATATCTGGACGAGCTCGTCGCATTCTCGCCGGATTCCCTGCTGGTGGATACCGCCGCTAATCGCATAGCGCGGAGTTGGTTCGAGTCGGGAAACTACGACAAAGCAGCCGTTGTTTTTCGATCATTCGCCGCGCGGCCCGTGAAGGCTGCGATGACAAAGGGAGACGATCCCGTCGCCCGCGAGAATAAGTTGTTTCTTGGCCGCTCGCTGCTCCTTCTCGGAAATAAAGCGGACGCCCGTACGGTTTTTACGGGCTTGATCGAAAGCCTTTCAAATCCGGCTCAGCCCGACGACATTGCCCTGGCCGCGGCAAAAAGCGCTCGACCAAATTGACGTCGGGCCCGGTGACGTGCAAGGCGCCGTCCCGAAGCTGAGCGACTATGAGCACTTACGCCGGGCTTCGATCTATCAGTTCAATCGCGATTTCGACCATGCGCGAAAGCATTACGCCGCGATCAGCCGCGAACATCCGACAAGCGGAATTGTGCCCGACGCCATATTTCAAACCGGCCGCGGCTATGCACAGGAAGGAAATTTTTCTGAAGCGATAAAATGGTTCGAGCGCGTTATCGAGCAGTTTCCAGAACATCCGATCAGCCGGGACGCTCTGGTGCAGGCTGCCGCGGCCTACGGCCGAGTAGGTAAACATCACGAAAGCGTAAAGCGTTATCAGGACCTCATTGCGAAAAACCCCGGCGATGAACGGCTTGACCGCGCATACCTGAACATCATCGACGCCTGGCGGGATGCGGGCGAAGAGATCGAGGCACAAAAATGGGCGGTCAAAACACAGGACGCATTTCGCGGAAAGCTAGCTGAGGCCCTCGCCGTTTTTTCGGACGTCCGGATTAACCTGGGACGAAGCAATTGGGACGCTGCTCTGTCGGGGCTAGATAAGCTGCTGACAATGCCGAATCTCGGTGGAGCGGCGGTTCCCGGCGGCACCAGCAAGGCAGAAGTCACTTTCCTTCGCGGATATGCCCTGGAACAAAAGCGCAATTTCGCCGAGGCGGTCGAGGTATATTTGTCGATCCCTGACGGCCGGGCGGAATATTACGGATGGCGGGCGACGGAGAGGTTGCGGACCCTTGCCCGAAATCCGGATGCGAAACAGGCCGTTGAGGCTAAACTCGGCGGTTTGAATACGACAGACGGAAGCGAGCCTGACCTGCGGAGGCGGAATCTCCAGGCTGCCATTCGTCTCACAGCAGAACCCGTTGAGCGGTCGAAGTTCATTGATTCGCTTAGACAGGTATACGCCCTTTTACCGGCATATAAGAAAGTGCCCGCATTCAAAATGGTTGAGCTAGGTCGAAATTCTCGAAATGGTGACTCTAAGCTAACTAATGGAACCACTGCTGTGAGCACGCTTGCCGCGCAGCTCGCGTATCTTGGTTTATTCGACGAAGCCGGGCCGGAACTCGAGGCGGCACAGCAATCGTTGCAGTCTCAGCCGAACGACCTCACATACACGATAGCCGTTTTCAACAAACTCGGTGACCGGGCGCACAAAGCCGTGCTTTTCGCCGAGCCGCTTTGGCGGGCCGTGCCGGCCGATTTTCAGGTGGAGCTGATTCCGCGCGACCAACTGGAGCTGCTTTATCCTGCCCCTTACGCGGAGGCGTTCCAAAACATTCGTTGCCGCGAAACGTCGACCCGCGTTTTCTGCTTTCGATCATCCGCCAGGAATCGCGTTACCGGCCGGACGTAAAATCCTACGCTGCCGCCCGCGGGATGATGCAGTTCATTTCAACCACTTCGGACAAGATCGCCGCCGAGCTTGGCCGAACGAATTTTGAACAGGACGAACTCTATATTCCCTCGACTGCCATTCTTTTCGGGTCGCAATATGTCGCGAACCTTTTCAAGCTCTTTCCCGATCAACCCGAAGCAGTCGCCGCAAGCTACAACGGCGGTGAAGACAATATGAAACGCTGGATGAAACGCTCGCGGTCGGAGCAGGCGGACCGTTACGTGCCCGAAATTGCGTTCTCGCAGACCAAAGATTATGTTTATAGGGTTATGGCCAATTACAGGATCTATCGAATGTTTTACGACGAAAGACTGAACCCAACCCGATGAGATGGTTTTTCCGTTTTCAGCTATTACCTATCACTTATCAGTTGTTCCGAATATATTCATCTTGAATTCAAGCATCATAACTTTTCGAATCATGCGCTATCTTGTCATCCTGTTTCTTGCACTCGTCACTTTCACTTCCTGTCAAAAACAAGCGAAAAATGAAGGGCCCGGCGATGTCAAAAGATATCCGTTAAAGGGCAAGGTCGTTTCGGTCGATAAAGCGAACAAAAAGGTGAAGGTCGATCATGAAAAGATCCCGGGGTTTATGGATGCCATGACGATGGATTTTCCCATCCGCGAAAACTGGGTCTGGGAAGAATTATCCCCGGGCGCCGAAGTACACGCTGAGCTGGTCGTTGATATGAGCGCCGATGAACCGTACTGGCTGGAAAAGATCGGGATCGTTGCGCTTCCGCGGCCTGGTCAATCGCCGGTTCCAGTCAACGAAAAGTTTGCACAGGTTGGAAAGGATGTGCCGGATTTCAATCTGACCAACCAGGAGGGCAAGAAATTTTCGTTCAAGGATTACCGCGGCAAGGCACTAGCGGTCACTTTTATCTATCGCGAATGTCCGCTGCCCGAATTCTGCATTAAGATGTCGCGGCATTTCAGCGACATGGCAAACCAGATCGCGGCCGATCCGGAAGGAAAGAAAAAGGTCCGGCTGCTGTCCATCTCGTTCGACCCCGAACGCGATACACCGGAAAAGCTGAAGCAATACGGCCTCGGATATTTGGGCAAAGACGCGAAAGACGATTTCACCGTTTGGCAGTTGGCCGTCGGGCCGGACAAGGACGTCCGGGCGATCGCGGATTTCTTCGGCCTCCGTTATGAAACTGACGAGACGGACAAAACGCAGATCAACCATTCGCTGGTCACCGCGGTGATCGGGCCGGACGGGAAGGTGCGGCGTATATTCACCGGCGGCAACTGGACACCCGATCAGATACTTGCCGAATTGAACGCGTCGTTCTAGAATTCTTCACAATTGCACGAGTCCTCGCCGGCCGACCCACGCCGGCACACATAATCTTTCTACCGGAGCCTGTCATGACGAAAATTTCTTTGCCGCCTAATTGCCGTTGTTTGTATCTTTGCCGCTTTTGCCGCGGCTCAAAAACGGAACATTACCGAAAAGGACCTGTTCGATTTTGTTTGGATCGGCGATCCGCAGGTTGCGCCGGACTCTAACGTCACCAAGGTCGCCTTTGTAAAGGTCACCGTGAACGCGGTCAAGACCAATTACGACACGTCCGTGTGGCTGGTGGGAACCGGCGTAAACAACGAGCCGGTCCGGCTGACAAGCGGTACGCGTGATTCGGCACCGCGATGGTCGCCTGACGGCCGGATGCTTGCGTTCATCCGCGGCAGCGAAACGCCGGGTCCGAACTCGGCGGCACAGATCTATATATTGCCGATGGGCGGCGGCGAGGCATTTCAATTGACGAACGTGCCGCGCGGAGCAAGCAACCCGGTTTGGTCTCCGGACGGCAAGTGGATCGCTTTTACAAGCACGGCCAACCCCGACGACATTGCCAGACAAGGAAAGCCCGCCGCACCGGGCGAACGCGAATCGGACGTTCGCGTCATCACCCGCGCGGTTTACCGCTCGGATGGGAGCGGCTATCTTGACCCCACTCGGCCAAGCCATATCTGGGTAGTGCCGGCCACGGTTGGCGATAAACCGACGCCAAAACAGCTCACAAGCGGCCAGTTCAGCGAGGGCAATATCGTATGGGCGAAGGACAATTCGCGTATCTATTACACGACGAATCGCAGCCCCGAACCTTATTACGATGCCGTCCCCCAAACCGAGGTCTTTTCTATACCTCCGACCGGCGGCGCCCCGACCCTATTGACCAAAGTCGCGACAGGCGTCGGAGCGATGTCGTTGAGCCCCGATGGAAACCGAGTCGCGTTTACCGCGTCGGTTGCCCACACTCCGGTCAAATCATATACCCAGCCGGATCTTTGGGTGATGGACCTCGCGGCAAACGCGCAACCAAAGAACCTTACGACCGGATTCGATTTCGACATCGGGGCCGGCCTGACCGGCGACCAGGCGCCGCCGAGAGCGGGCGGAGGGAATGCGCCGTTCTGGAGCTCCGATGGCAAAAGCATTGTTGTCGGATTCACAAAGGAAGGCCGGCAGAATCTTGCGATGGTTGATGCGGCCAACGGCCGGCTGTCGGAACTGACAAAGGGCGATCACGCGGTAATGAATTATCGTGCGACTGGTGATCGCACGAAGCTGGTGTATTTGCGCTCGAC
>CAVXOI010000005.1:0-819997 GCA_963763355.1 uncultured Acidobacteriota bacterium | reverse complement strand
TACGGTACGTCAGATCAGTATATTTTTGTTCAGGTGTTCAATATTTCAAGCCCGGGGCACCTGAACAGGTTTGAACATAAGGTCGCTCGCCAAAACATCCTTGCACTACTTTTTTTTACCGGCTGTGCCGCCCGATGTGCGGAAAGGCTTGCCTTTCCGCACCGTGGGAGGGCATGACCCAAAAAAGACGAACCCCTTAGGCTTCGCCGCTTCGAGTCGGGATCCCTGCTATTCTTTTATATATGAGAAATATTCGAATGCTTTATTGTTTAGGTCTGTTGTTGGTCGCGGCAGGTTCTTTTGATTCCCACGGTCAAACACCCGATGCTCCGCCGGCTAAGGAGGCGGAGAAGGTTGAGAAGGTTGAAAAGACAGAGAATTTCCCGGTGGCCGGTAAACCCGAGGTTATCTGGCTGGAGCATAGAGACATGACGGTTGCGTCGGTGCTTATTTATCTGGTGGGAGAGTGGGAAGGCATTCGCGAATATAAGGATGTCCTTCAGCTTGTGGCTCGATTTCGGTCAAAAGGCCGCAAGGTCGCTCAACCCGCACAGGTGGAGTTTGGGCTTACCTCTTATTCCGAAAAGCCGAAATACGCTGTGGACCATAAGCTGACCTTGATAGCCGACGGTCAAACGGTCCTGACGCAGGATCCGCCGCCGACCCCCGGCAGCAACAGCAGCATCTCCGAACACTACCGGCTTAATATCGGCTATGAGGATTTCGTGAAGTTTGCACGGGCAAATCGGGCCGTTATCAAATTAGGCGGGACCACGGTCGAGCTGACACCCGAGATGTCCAAATCGCTTAAGGATCTCGACGCGACGATCGTACGCTGAGAATAAGCTCACCCGCGTAGAGAGAACCACCCCGTCACCCGAAGCGGGTGACGCCCCCCCTTCGTAAAGAGGGAAGCTGGACATCGCGTGTTTCTGCCCTGCTTCTTTGTATCAAAGATAAAACATTGCTACACTTGCCCTTGATGACACCGCCGAGGGTTAGCAAGGGAGATCGCCTAACGGCGTTACACGCGTTTGGCAACAAGAAATGCCGCTGCGGGCGGGTGAAGGTGCGGGATGCGGAGGCGATCTGTAAGGATTGTTTTGCAAAACTGCCCGAGGCGATGCAGCGGGGATTGAAGGACGAGGAGCTCTACCCGGCCGTCTACACCGCGGCGTGTAAATTCCTTCATATCTGGTAAACCGCCTGCCTGTGCTTTAAGCTCCGAGGGCGATCGCGGTGACCAGGACGACATGAGCGAAAATGTGGGCGATCATTGCGGTTTCAAGGCCTTTTTTCCAGTATAGGAAGCCGGCGACTATACCGAATAGCGAGTTTCCCGCGATGACGAACACAACCAGCGGCGGGGTTAGCTGGCCAGCCAATATGGTGGCGACGGGGAGGTGGCCGATGCCGAATAGTAACGCCGATGTCAGTACCGCCCCGATGAAATAGGCCCCCCGGGGCCCTCCGACACCCTTTTGAACGATCCACCAAAATACCCAAACCAAAAAGGTCATCATCCCCCAACGCAGGAGTATTTCTTCGGTAAAGCCGCCGTACAGAAACCGGACGGCGGCCGGAACGAATTTGTTGAATTCTTCGGCACGCGAAACGAACTCGGCCGTCAGGAACGGCTTGAAAGATAGCCAGAGACCGATGAGAGCCGCCCCGCACAGTATGCCCGCGATCACGCCCGGTACGATCTGCGGCTTGAGCTTTGAAAAAAATTCCTCACGCCGAGCGAAAGCTTCGGCTGCCGGTGCGTGAAGTCCGACCTTTTCCGCCAAAAGGACGCCTATAAATACCGCGATCGTAACGAGAACTGTCGGCTGAACAACTGTAGCGATCTTGAGTAATGCCGGGGACGGCATATCGTCGGTCTCGCCCGGGGGCAGCGGCAGCATCGAGATCAACGCGTGCAGGTCGATGAGAAGTAAAGACAAGACCCCGATGACCCCCGGGATCCATAGCACTAAGAACAATCGCGTCTTGTATCCCATAGACGAACCTATTGTACAGCCCAATTACAAAGAGAAGAACCAGTTCAAGGAAGGTTAACGTGCTCATGTTACAGTTTCGACTATGGCAGCCTATTATTCTTCGGCCCCAAACGCCGAGCATTTTCCGCTTCTATTCCAGTGCAGGCTATTCGATAATATTATCCAAGTAAATAAGACGGTCTGAACGGGCCTTATCCGCGATGATCTCCTAAAGCAGGGGCCGGCCGAGCATCGGTTTTTGTAGCCGTTAAATTGTCTTATGCAGAATATTGATACAGATTCGCTGATACAGCAGACGAAGCTGCAGATCGATGAGACCCGGCAGTTCCTGGATATGTTGGAACGCTCGCAAGACTATACGCAAAAATACCTCGAGGAGGTAAGAAGAGAGCTCGCGTCGGCGATAGCCCATCTGAAGGCCCTACAGCAAACCACCGTGCCCGGGGTCCACTGGCACCGTTCCGAAACGTTTTGGGAAGACGATCAAGAGTAGGAACCCTCGCGACAAGAAGCCACACCATAGACGGCGAAGGTGATACAAACCACGCCGCACGAACACTAACCCTTTACATCTTTGACGTGAGTTCGGCCTCGGTATTATCGGCCTTTGCGGGACGGCTGCGGAGGAGGCTGGTGACGTACCATAGTACGCCGTGGGCAACATAGGCACCGGACAGGATCAGCAGCATATAGCGTGAATAAAGCCAGATGAGCATCCCGACAGCGGCGAGCACAAGCACGAGATAAAGATTCCTGCGGCCGGTGCCCAGGTCTTCATGCTGGAGTATCGCAGGGTGCTGACCATAAGGACGCCGAGGCACGCGATGAGGATCATTATCAGCGTTGCGTAAAATTTAGCACTGCTGTCGCCGTAGGAGCTGAGCGGCATCGGGGCAAAATGGACGATCGAGGCCATCAGCCCCGCCGCCGGCGGTATCGGCAGGCCGACAAAATTCTTTTTATCCAACTTTGGCGTGCCCTCGATGAGAACGCGGGGACGCGTGGACTGAAGGTTGAACCGGGCGAGGCGAAAAGCTCCGCACATCAGGTACATAAAAAGAAGGAAAACGCCGAGGCCGTACTGTGTCGTGCTCTCGTCGTAAACGGAGCCGATACCCCAGCTGAAGATGAGCATTGTCGGGGCGATGCCGAACGTAAGTACATCCGCGAGCGAATCGAACTGCACGCCGATCTCGGTCGCGGTCTTTGTCATCCGGGCGACGCGGCCGTCGAGGGTGTCGAAAAGGATCGCGAGGCCGATGGCGATCGCGGCGTAATTGAAATAGCTCGACGCCAGGTATGGATCGGTCGACACTACCTGAAAGCCGCGTATCGAATAAATGACCGCCAGGAAACCCATCCCGACATTAGCCGCCGTAAAGGCCGTCGGGATAACGTAGAGCCCTTTCTTTAGGCCTTTATGTACGGTCTTGGTTTCTTCGGTTTCCATTGATCAGAGTCTTTTGTTTTGCCCCGGAGTTGCGGATCAGACCGCTCCCACGGTTTCGACGGCCGCGGTTTCATCCATTACGTTTTCAGGAATGTGATATGCAGGCACGTCCGCGATTATAGTTTCGCCGCCCGTTACGTGATCGCCAACCTTGACGCGAATGTTGACCTCGTGCGGCAAGAGCAGATCGGTCCGCGAGCTGAACTTGATCAGGCCGAACCTCTCACCAAGATCGAGTTTATCGCCTTCCTTCGGCCAACAGACTATCCGCCGTGCGACTATTCCGGCGATCTGCGTGCAAACGACGGTGAGACGGTCGTTTTGAATGGTGATCGAGTTTCGCTCGTTCGTAAAGCTCGCCTGGTCGCTGGTTGCCGGAGCTTTCCGGCCTCGCACATATTCAACCTTTGTTATTGTTCCCGCGATGGGTGAACGGTTGATGTGAACATCAAGCGGTGAAAGGAAAACGCTGACCGTCTTTCCAGCTTCGTTCTCGTCTATCCGCGTTACTCGCCCGTCCGCCGCCGATACGACGATGCCCTCTTCGTCGGGGACACGCCGAAACGGATCGCGAAAGAAGTAAGCCATAAATCCGGCAAGCAAAACGAAAAATCCCGCCACGATCCATAGACCGAAATAGGCGAAGATCATCGCCGCGATCATCGGAACAATTACAAATGGAAATCCTTCTTTTGCCATAGCCGGCCAGGGCGTCTCTTCGCAACAGAACGCTCCCTTCCTCTTATTCTTTCTGCTTCATCTTTTTCTGCGGTTAACCGCTCCAAACGCCTTGTCACGGAAAAAAAGGAATCAGAAGAAAAAGCACAGAACGGAGACGCGAACTACGCAAGTATTTACTCTTGTACAACTTAGGACGTCTATCGTGAGTTTACCTAATTACGGACGATTTTGGAAAACAAAAAAAGCCCGGCGTCGCTTATCGCCGGGCTAAAGGAGGATTGTGCGAAGAATTTTAACTACGGATCGGATTGTCCTTGGCATAGCTGTACGCACACCATGCCGAGATCAAATGTACTACCCAACCCAGGAGTCCCGCGGAGCCTATCCACGAAATTCCTGTCAAAACCAACCAAATAATACCGATGAGTATTCTGCCGTTGTAAATCTGACCAATACCCGGAACCAAGAGACTCAAAATTCCGGCAACCAAAGGTTCACGCATTGTTCTAATCTACCTCCGCAAGTTAATAACGAATTCGGTTGGGATTAGTTGCAAAAAGTTTCTGAGGCACAGATTCAAGATCGGAAAGGAGTTGGAAGGAATTCGAACGCTGGGCAATTTGTAGCTCCGGAGGAGCGAAATGTTTGTAGTACGAGAACACACAAGCTTCAGAAGCTCGTAGGAGCGACATATTTATCTGTCGCCCCTACGGAGCTTTAATCGTTCTTTGACTTCAATTCTACAAACATTTCGCTCCTCCGGAGCTTAATACTTACCCGCCGATCAATGCGTGGACTGCAAAATGTATTAGAAAGAAAAGGGCGACGCCGGCAAAGACCGACAGCGAGACAAGCGGCCGGTGGCCTCCGTGATGATTTACTTCGGGGATGAGGTCACTGGCGGCAACATAAAGCGTTACACCGCTCGCGAGCGGAAGTGCGTAAGCGACGGCGAAGCCGAGGCTCGTGCCTATGACGTAGAAAACAAAGACGCCGGCGAGAGTGGTCGCCCCTATCAGCGATGTCGCGATAAGTACCTCACGTCGACCTTTTCCGGCGGCCACGATTATTGAACCGATGGTAAAACCTTCGGGGACCTTATGCAGGAACACCGCCAGGAATACAAGCAATCCTACTTTGAAATCGATCTGCGATGCGGCCGCGATCGAAATTCCGTCAAAGAACGAATGGATGACCAAACCGCCAACGCCTGAGTATGCCGACCGTTCGGAAATGATCTCGTCAGAATGAAGATCCTCTCCTAAATGAAAGTGCGGAGCGATCGTGTGCTCGAAAAACTGGGTCAGAAGATATCCTGCCAACAGCAGGAGCATAGGGAAGTAAAGGTCTTCCGCCGAGGTCGGGTTCGACCGCTGCCAGAGTACGATCGTTTTTGGAAGGATCTCGAAGAAAGTGACCGCGAGCATGAACCCGGCACCCAATGCCAAAAGGTATTTCAGGTGCCGTCCATAGCCCGTACGGCCCATTATCGGGAAAAGTACGAGACCGCCCAGTATATTCGCCGCGGCCGCGATCAGTGCAAAGGCCCCAAGTTGTATGAGCGTCGCGTCCATACTATTGCAAACACTAGACTTTATCGTAATTGCACCGAAAAAGGAATGTGGCCAAGTATCATCCCGCCGAGCTTCTATCAATGGGTGAGGATTTAAACGGTTGATTAATTTGAATTCCTCGATTTTAATCTTGACAAGGATTTTCGGTTAAGCGTAATATGCTTTTTAGCAAGTTAATAACGCTTCAAGAAACGGGCTGAAGCGGGATGCTGGAAGATAGAAATTGGTGCTTAAGAAGTTAAGCATTCCCCATCAGAAAAAGCTCTATTAATGCGACGAAGATACCACTTTTTAATCAAAAAGGAGTCTGTTTGTACGCGTAACCCGCACTAATCCGGAAGTAAGCAAGATGTTCACCCACGACGGCCCATCAGGCTGCACGGTGAATTGTGTCAAAAAATGGAATTCGCTCTTTGAAATGACAGAAGGTCCGTTGGAAAACATTCATTCACCGGTCCTTCTTGATGAAACCGTCGAATTGTTGCAATGCAGGGACGGTGGGACGTATGTCGACGCGACCGTCGGATTGGGCGGCCACTCGGAAAAGATCCTGCAAACCGCTGCGAACGTTCGGCTAGTAGCAATAGATCAGGACGCTGACGCCTTAGATGCCGCTAAGGCGAGGCTAGGGAAGTTGAGCAATAGCGTAACTTACGTGAACTCGAACTTTTCCGCGATCGGAAGCGTCCTGGATGAGCTCGGTGTCGGGGAGGTAGACGGAATTATTGCCGATCTTGGCGTTTCGTCGCTGCACCTCGACACGCCGGAACGCGGTTTTAGCTTCCGGTTCGACGGCCCGCTGGATATGCGAATGGACCCCGCGTCCGACGGCCCGACCGCAGCCGATTTGCTTGAGACACTCTCCGAGAAGGAAATTGCGGACATTATATATAGATACGGAGAGGAAAGGTTTTCGAGGTCGATAGCACGCCGCATTGTCAGATCGAGGGAAACGGGCGAGCCCGTGCGAACAACAAAACAGCTGGCGGAGCTCGTCGCACGATCGGTCCGCCGTAAGAAGAATGAAAAGATCCATCCTGCGACGAAGACGTTCCAGGCATTGAGGATCGCCGTTAACAGAGAACTCGAGGTTCTTGAGAGCTTTCTTGTCGACGGAATTGAAAAATTGAAAACTGAAGGCAGATTTGCCGTGATCACGTTCCACTCCCTTGAGGACAGGATCGTGAAGCAGGCCTTTCAAAGGTTCTCCGGCAAATGTTCCTGCCCGCCGCGTATGCCGGTCTGCATTTGCGGTGCTGTGAAAAAAGTTGAGATCGTCACTCGAAAGCCCATTGTGCCGAGCGAGGACGAGACACGAAAGAATCCAAGATCCCGAAGACGCGAAGCTCCGGGTTGTCCGACGGATAGCCGATCAATCAATAACCCCATAGGAAATCCAACAGTATGAGAACCACAACCGCCCGCAGAACCCCGCCCAGCCCGTCTCTCTAACCGAGGGATCGGCAGCCTTCCGTTGAGCTATTACGTCGTCATTGCCATTTGCGGCTGCATCATCGCCGCAGGATTTCTTTTTGCCGCCCGTCAACACTTCGTGTCGATGGATCTTGGAATGAAAAATTCGAAACTCAGAAAACAGCTTGAGGACCTGGAATCAGAAAGCCGCCGCCTGATGCTCGCGAGAGAGGTCGCCCTCTCGCCGATTGAGATGACGCGTACGGCCCGCGGCCTCGGATTTGTGGCTGCCGGTGAAACCGTTATGCAACCCGTGGTCCCCGCGGGCACAGCCGTTCAACCGAACAAAGCTGGTGAGGTTGCCCGTGCAGAGAACAAGGTTAAGAGTGGGCAAGTCGCCGGATTGACGCGCACCGCGTTCCAGCGTCCCGCGGGAGAGCCGATCGTTAGCGCTGAATTAACAGCAAAGGCCCGTAACGATAAAACTGAGCAGAAGGGCGAAGGTGTACGGCCGCGGATGGTAAGGCCGGATGTGACCGCTATTGCAAAACTCAGGTAGTACCAAGATGCGCAAACGAGCGATACGACCAAAGAAAACTAGCCCGCGCCAAACAGCATTTACGCGCTTCATGCTGATCGTGGCCGTGCTCGTCATCTGGATGGGCGGGATCAGTGTCAGACTGGTCCATCTTCAGGTCACAAAACACGAGTGGCTGAAGGAACGGGCCGAGGGCCAGAGGTTCGACGTCCGTCGCAGCAAAATGCCGCGCGGCGCGATCTTTGACCGCAACGGAAGAGCTCTGGCAATGAGCGTTCGTGTAAAAACGCTTTATGCTGATCCGACCGAGATCGAGGATGTCGCAGCGGCCGCAAAAACGCTGGCCAGGGTCATCGGCGTTAAGGAAAAGGAACTCGCATCTCAGCTCGCTTCCGCAAAAGCCGACGAACGAAAATTCGTAACGCTTGTAAAGGGGCTTGATGACGAAGCCGCGGACCGGATAAATAAGGCGTTGGATGATCCGAAGCTCAGAAAATCGGACGCTCCCGAACTTTACCGGGCTGCATTATCGCGAAGACCAGCGGCGTACGTATCCGTACGGGCCAATGGCGGCGCACGTTGTCGGTTTCAGCAACGCCGACGGGATCGGACAGGCCGGCATCGAACAGTCGCAGAACGACATCCTTTACGGAGCTGTTATTAGAAAGGTCCAGGAACGCGACCGGCTCGGGAGGATATATGACGAAAGTATCTCGGAAAAAGAACCGCCTAAAGATGTTGTTCTTACCATCAGCACGCCGATCCAGTTCATGGTCGAACAGGCGCTCGAGAAGGCCGTCAAGGCGTCGCAGGCCAGATCTGGGACTTCTATCGTCATAGACAACAAGACCGGCGAGATACTTGCGCTTGCAAACTACCCGACGTTCGATCCGAACAAGCTTAACGAGATAAGGCAGGATAGTTTGCCGAACGCCGCGGTACAGCTGGTCTATTCGCCGGGTTCTGTTTTTAAGCTGATCACATACGGTTCGGCGCTCGAGCGAAAGTTGATCACGCCGACGGCTGAGATCGACAGCGGCAACGGGACGATCGAGATTGCCAAGCATCGCTTCCGGGATTCGCACGGCATCGGACGCGTTACCTATTCAAAGGCGCTGGCGCAGTCGAGCAACGTTTGCGCGATTAAAACGGGAATGCGTGTCGGTAAGGAAGGGTTTTATGAAACGATGCAAAATTTTGGTTTCGGCAAGCGGATGGGCATCGAATTGCCGGCCGAAACGAACGGCATTGTTCGCCGTCCCGATCGGTGGAATGGAGACTCGCTTGCATCGATGTCGATAGGTTATGAGATCGGCGTAACACCGTTGCAAATGGCTACCGCATTTGCGACGATAGCTAACAACGGAGTACGCGTCCAACCTCATATCATCAAGGAAATCAGACAGTCGGACGAGCAGGTCGTTTCGGTCACGCAACCCGAAAGCACGCGGGTCGTGAGCGCCGAAACGGCGCGCGATCTTAAGACGATGCTTCGCGAGGTCGTGCTTTCCGGTACCGGCAAGCGAGCGCAGTTGAACGGCTACACGTCGGCCGGAAAAACGGGCACGGCCTGGAAATTTGATGAAAAGATCAAAAGGGTAAATGCAGCGAAATACGTATCGTCGTTTATCGGTTTTGCACCGGTTGAAGATCCGGCAGTGACGATCGCGGTTGTTATGGATGAACCGAAGGTCGGCGGGCGCGACGGCGGCCAGGTTGCGGGGCCGGTATTTCGCGAGATCGCCCAGCAGATCCTTCCGGAGTTGAACATCAAACCGGATGGGCTGGTCGAACAAATCGCTGAGGTCGAAGATATTCCGGAAGTTCCGAGCGGTGGAGGCCCGTCGGCTTCGGGCATCGATAGTCCTGCAGCCGCTGCTGCGGTTCCGTCAGCTTCAACACCGACGCGTAAACCTCGTGAGCCGGTGTTGGAAAATAAACCGGCCGCGGCCGTCAAAGCTAAACCGGTTTTGGAACGGCCCTCCCGTAACGTGCCGCCCGGGTCGATCGATCCGACAAGAGGTGAAGCGAGAGTTACAAATAAGAGAAAGACTTGAGATTGAAGACCGCAATTGAATTGATGGACGCTGTTGTTACACAACTCGACCCCGCCCTGTTTGATCGTGAGATCGCGTCGATCGTTATCGACTCTCGCGAAGTCAGGGCGGGCGACGTTTTTTTCGCTCTGTCCCAGCCGGACTACGTGAACAACGGGTTCAATGGCGACTTTGAGGACGCGACAAAATATGTCGTGCAGTCGTTCGAGAAAGGCGCAACGGCCGGCGTTGTGCGGCATGACCGATTTGAGGAGCACCGTGCGGAACTGGAGCCGTACGCCGACCGGCTCGTATTTGTCGACGATCCGATAAAGGCGTTGCAGAACCTCGCCCACGGCGTTTATCAGAAGTGGGACCGACCGGTCGTCGCGATAACGGGAAGCGCCGGGAAAACGACGGCCAAAGAATTGACGGCGCATGTGCTCGAAGCAAGCGGCCGAAAGGTCCTGAAAAATATCAAGAATTACAACAACGGACTCGGACATCCGCTGACCGTTTTGAATCTTGCAAAAGACGATTCGTACGACATGGCCGTTCTCGAAATGGGAATGTCCACGCCGATGAATGAGATCCGCAGGCTGTGCGCGTATCACGCCGCCGGACGTGTCGGTGGTGTTGAATGTTTTGCCGGTCCATGTCGAACATCTCGGTTCGATCGAGAACGTTGCCAACGCCAAAGCCGAGATCGTTGAAGGAATGAAAGAGGACGGGACGGCGGTGCTTAATGCGGACGACCCGCGTGTCCGTGCGATGGCCGATGTTGCTCGCGGCCGTGTTGTTTCGTTCGGCGATCGAAAGCGATGCGGACGTTCGAGCCGAGAACATCGACTTCCGGCGGTTTGGCGATACTCAGATTTGAGCTCGTGACGCCGACCGGTTCAGCCGATGTGAAGTTCGCGTTGAACGGCAGGCACAATATCTCGAATGCATTGGCCGCGGCGGCAGTTGGCCACAGCTTTGGTATGACCGCTGCGGAGATCGCCGGCCGCGTTGAACAATGCAGTGCCGCCGCCGCAGCGTGGCGAGGTACTTGCATTTTGCCGACGGGTTTACGGTGATCAACGACTCGTACAACTCGAATCCGACCGCGCTGCTTTCGATGGTGCGGACGATCGTGGAAGGCGGAGCATCGGCCGAGAGAAAGATCGTTGTTGCGGGCGAGATGCTGGAACTTGGCACCGATGAAGCGGCAATTCACGAAGCTACGGGCCGTGAGATAGCGGACCTTGGGATCGACAAACTGATCGGCGTGCGCGGCCTGGCGGCGGAACTGGTTGCGGGAGCAAAAGACGCGGGGCTCGCCGCCGCGGAGCTTGCGGTGGATTCTGCAGCGGCCGGCGAAATGCTTGTGAATGATATCCGGAGAGGCGACCTCGTTCTTGTAAAAGGCTCGAGGGGCGTCCGAACTGAATTGGTAATTGAAAAGCTTTTGGAACGATTCGAACTGGAGAAAGCGTAAATAGGGTCGCCGGCAAATGGACAGAGTCGCTGTCCTGCAGTTGAGGCCAGGTTGCCGACCTGATAAAAAGAGGATAGTCGGTGGACCGAAAAGGCGAATGCTCTATTACTTCCTTTACCAATTGATCTTCAGGGAATACGGTGCGGCCAGTGAGTCGTATTTTTTTAAGGGCCTGAACGTATTCCAGTACGTTACGTTTCGGACCGCGATGTCGACCACGACGGCGTTGCTGATCGCACTGCTGTTCGGCGGAAAAGTGATCCGAAAGCTGCCGATCTTTGAATGTCGGGCAGGAGATCCGCGAGGAACTATCCGCCGAGCACCAGGCGAAAAAGGGAACGCCCACGATGGGCGGAATTCTGATCCTTGGGTCGGTCTTTATTTCGACGATCCTCTGGGCACGGCTGGACAGTGTTTTCCTGTGGCTCGCACTCGGGGCGACGCTGCTGTTCGGGGCGGTCGGTTTTGCGGACGACTATATCAAGATCGTCAAGAAACGCAGCCTCGGGCTGACCGAGAGGCAAAAGCTTGCCGGGCAGTTGATAACAGCGGTCGTTGTTTGGGCGGTGCTGTATTTTTTCACGAACTATACGTGGAACGTCAGCATTCCGTTTTTTAAGGCGACGGCCGAACCGCAAGGCATCACGTATCTGTGGCCGGGCGTTTATTTGGTCTTTATCATTTTCGTCCTGCTGGGATCGTCAAATGCCGTGAATCTGACCGACGGGCTGGACGGATTGGCAACGAGCGTCACGTTCGTTGCGATGTCGGCATTGACGGCGTTGACATATGTTGCGAGCGACAAGCGGTGGGCGGAATATCTGGACATTACGCACAACCCGTCGTCGGCCGAATTGACGGTATTTTGCGGAGCGATGGTCGGGGCGAGCCTGGGATTTTTGTGGTACAACGCCCCGCCTGCGGAAGTGTTTATGGGCGATGTCGGGTCACTGGCGATCGGCGGTGCGCTCGGCACCGTCGCGATATTGACGAAGCAGGAGTTTCTGCTTCCGTTCATCGGCGGCGTATTTATTCTCGAGGCGGTGTCGGTGATGATCCAGGTTGCGTTCTTTAAATTTACGAAACGCAGCACCGGTGTCGGAAAACGCGTATTTTTGCAGGCTCCGCTGCATCATCATTTTCAGTTCGCCGGGTGGAAGGAGCCGAAGATCGTTTTTAGATTTTTGATCGTAGCGATATTGTTCGCATTGTTGAGTTTATCGACTTTGAAATTGCGTTAGTGGAATTTGAAAATCGAGGCTATCCACTAATAGCTATCCACTATCCACTGAATAAAACCGGATGAGCTGGGTGCGATCGTTTATTTTTCTTCAGTGGAAGTTGGTAGTGGGTAGGTGGATAGTTAGAAACATGCAGGTCGAAGGAAAAAAGGCTCTTGTCCTCGGTGCAGGTAGATCCGGCGTCGCATCGGCAGAATTCCTTTCGAAACATGGTGCGATCGTTGCCCTGCACGACAGTAAAGCAGATAGAAACGTGGACTGACGCTGCGAGATCTTTGAAAGAAAGTCATAATGTCGGGTTGATCTCAGGCCAGATCCCGTCGTGGCTGCTCGATCAGATCGATCTGGTCGTTATCTCGCCGGGCGTTCCGACGAACACGATCCCGGCACGATATGTTGACAGAAAAGATGGTGAGGTGATCGGCGAGGTCGAGCTTGCTTATCGTTTTATGAAAGGCCGGATCGTCGGGATCACGGGTTCGAACGGCAAAACGACGACGACGACGTTGATCGGCGAGCTGCTGAAAAATGCCGGCATCGTCACGCAGGTAGGCGGAAATATCGGCACGCCGCTGTTGAGCTTGGCCGGATCGTCGACCGACGAGACATGGACGGTGGTCGAGCTTTCGAGCTTTCAGCTTGAGACGATCAAGGAGTTTCGTCCGAATGTGGCGATTTGTCTGAACGTGACGCCGAACCATCTCGACCGGTATGAGTCGTTCACCGATTACGCGGCCGCGAAGCACCGGATCTTTCATGAACCAGACCGCTGACGATGTCGCGGTGCTGAACGCGGATGACGAGATCACAGCCTGCTGGGCGGCAGGGTTAAAGGCGAATGTGGCGTTGTTTAGCGTTCGGCGGGAATTGGATGAAGGATTGTTCCTTCGGGGCCGCGATCTGGTCTGCCGGAGCAGTGGTAAGGAAAAGGTTCTTGACGACGCGCGACGAGATATTTTTGCGGGGCCTGCACAATGTCGAGAATGTGCTCGCTGCATTTGCCGCCGGGCTTGCTTGCGGAGCTCGATCCGGAATCGATGCGGGAAACGGTCGCGAATTTTAAGGGTGTCGAGCACCGGATCGAGTTTGTCGCTGAGATCGACGGCGTGACGTTTTATAACGATTCGAAGGCGACGTCGGTCGATGCGACGTGTAAAGGCTCTCGAAGCGATGAGCGAAGACGAAGGCAAGACGATTCTGATCCTCGGCGGACGCGGGAAAAATGCTCCTTATGCGCCGCTTGTTCCGCTTATCGAAAGTTCGGTCCGCGCGTTGGTCGTTATCGGCGAAGACGCCGACAATATTGAATCGCAGCTCGCCGGGTCGACCGAGATCGTCCGGGCAAGTTCGATTGGAGGCCGCGTCGAAGAAGGGCTGCGGATCGCGGAGAGCGGTGATGCGGTTCTACTCGCTCCGGCGTGTGCGAGCTTTGACATGTTCGGGAGCTATGAGGAACGAGGGAGGGAATTTAAGCGGGCGGTAAGGGAGCTCGCTTCGGGTAAGAGATCGAGGGTAAAGGTCAATTGATGGTCAACAAACTCAAGATCGATTGGTTCATGTTCGCTATCGCGGCCGGGCTGTCACTGTTCGGCGCCGAGATGGTTTACAGCGCGTCGGCGATGATCGCGCTTCGCGAATCGCAGGAGCGCAGTTCACTTACTTTTATAAGCAGCTTGGGTTCACGCTCGCCGGCCTGGCGGTGATGTTTGTGGTCAGCAAGATCGATTACCGGCGTTATCAGGCCTCGTGGTTCGTTTATGGATTTCTGGCACTAACGGTGCTGATGCTGATCGCTGTGTTTGCATTTCCGTCGATCAACGGAGCCCGACGATGGATCAGGTTCGGCGGTTTGTCGTTTCAGCCTTCGGAAATGGCGAAGACTCGCATTGCCGATCTTTCTCGCGTACTTTTTGACGAAGAATGAGAAAACGCGTCGGCGATCTGCGGTCGACGGTTATCCCGTGTGTTTCAGCGCTCGTCTTACTTGCCGGATTGGTTTTCATCGAGCCTGATCTCGGCACCGATGATCGTACTGTGTGCCATTTTTTCGGCGGTCTATTTCGCGGCGGGAGCGAAGATCATCCATATCGCGTCGGTGGCTGCAGCTATGGTTGTCGTCGGGATCGGGGCGATCGTCTTTGCACCGTGGCGTGTAGAGCGGCTGATGGCTTTTCTTGATCCGTTCAGCCACTCGGAAGATGCCGGATATCAGGTCGTGCAGTCGCTGTATGCGATCGGCTCGGGCGGGATCTTCGGGCGAAGGATTTGCGAAGGGGCAGCAAAAGCTATTTTATCTGCCGTATCCGTATTCGGATTTTATTTTCTCGGTCGTCGGCGAAGAGTTCGGGCTGATCGGCACGCTGGCGGTCGTGATCGCTTTCGGATTGCTCCTATGGCGCGGGACCGAGGCCGCGTTGAACGCACCTGACCGGTTCGGGATGCTGCTCGGGATCGGCATCATCACCGGCATCGTCGTTCAGGCGCTTTTAATATTAGCGTCGTCATATCGATCGTGCCGGCAAAGGGCATCCCGCTGCCGTTCATTTCTTACGGCGGGATCGTCGGTGTTCATGACGATGCTGGCGGTCGGGATCCTTTTGAATATTTCACAGAACAGCGGGAAGGAACGAGAAAGGGATAGTGAGGAATTGATACGCACCCCGAGGACGAGACGAAAATAGCTGGGTGCTCGGTCTCGGCGGTAGAAAATGATGAAGGTTTTGATCGCCGCCGGCGGAACCGGCGGACATATTTATCCCGGCATCGCCGTCGCGAACGAGATCTTGCGGCGGAATGAGAGTTCGGAAGTTCTGTTTGTCGGAACTGCTCGCGGGCTCGAGAGCAAGATCGTTCCTGAGAACGGATTTCAGCTTTCTTTGATAACAAGTGCCGGCCTTAAGAATGTCGGTTTTGTGGGCAAGCTGAAGGGCATTGGCGTTTTGCCGAACAGTTTTCTCGAGGCCGTAAAGCTGCTTCGCGAATTTAAGCCGGATGTTGTGGTAGGTGCAGGTGGGTATGTTTCGGGGCCGGTATTGTTCGTCGCGAGCCTGCTTCGATTCCGTACCTTGTGATGGATTCAAACGCGTTGCCTGGGTTTACGAACCGGCGGCTTGCGCCGTTTGTCGACAAGGCCGCTTTGACGTTTGATGAAGCAATGCCGTTCTTTGGAAATAAAGGGATCGTTACCGGAAACCCGGTCCGGAAAGAGTTCTTTGAAGTTCCACCTAAAGTGCGTGGCGAAAGAGCGAACCTGCTTGTGTTCGGCGGTTCGCAGGGAGCTCGGGCGATCAACAACGCGATGACTGAACGCGTTGCCGCTGCTTGAGGGCCGAAACGGCCGGCTGCGGATCATTCACCAGACTGGCGAGGCCGATCTTGAAAAAACCCGCGAGATGTATAAGCGTTCGAGGGTGAGCGACCACGACGTTCGTCCCTTTATTTCGGACATGTCGGTCGAATTCGCCAACGCTGATCTTGTTATCTGCCGGGCTGGTGCGACGACGTGTGCGGAACTCGGTGCCGCTGGCAAAGCGTCGATAATGATCCCGCTGCCGACCGCGGCAGACGATCACCAGCGAAAGAACGCCGAGGCATTCGAACGGGCCGGCGCTTCGCGAATGATGGTCCAGGCGGATCTGACCGGCGAAAGCCTGGCGAAAATGATTGTAGAACTGATTGAAGCACCGGACGAGGTTAGCGAAATGGAACAGGCCGCAAAGAAACTCGGGCGTAAAGACGCAGCTGAGGCGACCGTCGATCTGATTGAGGAACTAGCTGGCAGAAACTGAGTGATCGCAAATCGCAAATCGAAATTCGAACGATGTTCAGACACGTAAAAAGAATCCATTTCATAGGCATCGGCGGTATCGGGATGAGCGGTATCGCGGAGGTGCTGTGCAATCTTGGATTCGTCGTGACGGGGTCGGACGTTCAGAAGGTCGAAAGAACACCGACCGGCTTGAATCGCAACTGTGGAATCGGCATCTGCTGAAGGGCACGCGGCGGAAAATGTCGGTGACGGCTGCAGGTTGTTGTTTATTCGTCAGCAGTAAAGGAAGACAACCCCGAAATTGTGATCGCCAAGGAGAATAGGCGTGCCGGTCATCCCGCGTGCGGAAATGCTTGCCGAGTTGATGATGCTCAAACCGTATGCCGTCGCGGTTTCCGGAACTCATGGAAAGACGTCAACGACATCGATGGTGGCGACGATCCTCGGCCATGCCGGGTTCGACCCGACGACCGTTGTCGGCGGTGTGGTCGATACGTTCGGCTCGAATGCCAAGCTCGGCAGCTCCGATTGGTTCGTGACCGAAGCCGATGAGAGCGACCGGTCGTTCCTGATGCTTTACCCGACGATCGCCGTCGTCACGAATATCGATAAAGAGCACATGGAATCGTACAAGGGCATGGAAGACGTTGTTCAATGCTTTACCGATTTCGTGAACAAGGTCCCGTTCTTTGGTGCGGCCATCATCTGCCTGGATGATCCGAATGTGCAGTTGATAATCCCGAACATCAAACGCCGCCGCGTCACATACGGGATGACCGCACAGGCCGATATTTCCGCGCACGAGATCAGTTATAACGATTCGTTCGGCTCGACGTTTTCGGTTTGGAGAGGCCACGAGGTCCTGGGCGAAATGATCGCTGCCGGTTCCCGGGCAGCACAATGTTTATAACGCTCTCGCCGCAACGGCCGTCGCTCTCGAGCTCGAGATCCCGTTCGCGAAGATCGCGGAAGCGTTCGCAGACATTTAAGAACGCGAACCGCCGTTTCCAGTTCAAGGGTGAAGTCGATGGGATTACGGTCGTTGACGATTACGGCCATCATCCGACCGAGATCCTCGCGACGCTTTCGGCGGCAAAGAACAGCTCCGGCGGGCGAAGGACGGTCGTGGTTTTCCAGCCGCATCGGTATACGCGGACGCAGGAGCTGTTGGATGAGTTCGCTCTCGCGTTCAACAACGCGGATGTCGCTTTTTGTCCTCGATATCTATGCGGCGAGCGAGCAGCCGATCGAAGGCATTACCGCCGAGATCTTGACTGAGAACATAAAGAAATACGGCCATAAGAATGTGTCGTACCTCGGTGATATCGATACTGCTGCCGAGCAGCGTGATTCCCCAGCTTTCCGAGGGCGATCTCGTCATCACCCTCGGAGCGGGCAGTGTTACCCGGCTCTCCGAGGAAATTCTGGAAAAACTAAGCAATAAAAAGACGGAGGTAAAGGCACTCGGCGAATGACCGGGCCGATACTGACAATGGCTCCAAAAGTGAAAAGAAAATCGATCAGCGACAAAACCCCGCGTAGCGCGGCACGGCTAAAAAAGGCACGGAGTGGCCGGAAGGCAGCAGCACCGAGCCGATTCGGAAGCTTTTTTCTTCCGCTCTTTCTCAGCATTTGCCTGATGATCTGTCTCGGTGTGCTGGGTTACCTGGGCCTTCAAAACGTCACCGCTTCAAAGTTCTTTGACGTCCGGGCCGTCGAGGTGTACGGGACCGTCCGCGCGTCGCGTGAGGAGATCGGTAGAGCGGCAGCACACGCAGCGGATAAGACGGGCGTTTGGAACGCCGACCTTATCGAATTGAAGGCAAAGATAGAAAAGCTGCCGTTCGTCAAAACCGCTTCGGTTTCCCGCGTGCTGCCGGACGGCCTGCGGGTAAATGTCGTCGAGCGGGTGCCGATCTCGGTTGTGAAGCTTTCGGGCGGCGACATGCTCGTTGACGAGGAAGGCAACCTGCTTGCCGCCGGCAAACGCGAAGGAGGAAACGCTGCCTATAACCCTCGCAGGCTGGGACGAGACGAAGACAGAACGGGCATTCAAGGAGAATCTCGAACGGGTGAAATTGTTTCAGAAAATGACCGGCGAATGGCGCGAGGGCGGATTGGCAACGCGTGTAAAACATGTCGATCTCGGCGACCTGCGTGATCCAAAGGCGATAGCCGAGGATTCCGGCCTGCCGGTGACGATCAGCGTGGGGCGCGATTCGTTTGCTAAGAATCTAAAGAACGGCATCAGCGCGTTGCCGGAAAAGGCGAAATGTTTGATGGCGTAAGCCTGGTCGGGTCGAACATGATCCTGTCGTCGCGGAAAAACCAGACGGCTTCATCCGGAACGGCGGTAAAGATATGAATAACGAGATCCACGCAATAGGCCTGGACATAGGAACAAGCAAGGTCCGCTGCGTCATCGGCGAAGCGGGCGACGGCGGCACGATGAACATCGTCGGCATCGGCGAAGCCGATTCGCGCGGGCTGCGCCGCGGCATCGTAACGGCGACCGACGCCGTCGCCGAAGCTGTCGGCAAGGCGGTCGGGGAAGCCGAACGGGTCAGCGGGCTCGAGATCGGATCGGCGGTCGTAAATCTTTCCGGCGAGCATTTCCGCGGCGAGAACAAAAGCGGCGTTGTCGCGGTAGCGGGTGCGGGTAGAGAGATAACGGAAGAGGACGTCGAACGCGCGATCGAGTCGGCGAGTGCGATGCAGCTGCCGGCCGGCTGGGAGATCATAAGCCGGCTGCCGCAGGAATTTATCATCGACGGCCAGGACGGCATTATGGAGCCGGTCGGGATGAAGCGGTTCCCGGCTGGAATCGCTCGTCCACATCGTGATCGGGCCGAGCGCGGGACGACAGAATCTTGAATAAGGCGGTGAAACGCGCCGGGCTGGACGTCGAGCGAATGATGCTCGAACCGCTGGCCGCGGCCGAAAGTACGCTGACCGACGATGACAAGGAATACGGCTGTGCGCTTGGTGAATATCGGGTCCGAGATCACGAGCCTGATGATATTTGGCCGCGGGGCGGTGCAGCATACGGCGGTGTTCCCGTTCGGCGGACTTCATTTTACAAAGGACATCGCGGTCGGCCTGCGGGTGTCGATCCAGGAAGCGAACAAGATCAAACATCAGTACGGATGCGTCGCGTCGTTCCTGATGGACGACGAAGAAAGGCAGGAGATACATCGAGATAATGCCGGTCGGGCGGACCGAAACGCGCGGACTTTCAAAAGAGATACTGTGCGACATCATGCAGCCGCGTGCGATAGAGCTGCTGCAGCATATCGCCCAAGAGACGGCAAACGCGCAGGCGCAGATCTCGAGCGGCGTGATTTTGACCGGCGGCGGTTCGAACGCGCAGGAATGGTCGAGATCGCCGAACAGGTTTTCGACGCTCCGACGCGGCTCGGATATCTGGAAAGCGAATATTTCGGCGGTCTTGCCGAACAGGTGCATGGGCCCGAGTGGGCAGTCGGATGCGGCCTTGCGTTGTCATCAATGCGATCGCAGGTCAGGGATTACAGCCGGAACGGGAAGTCGCCACGTTCAAGGTTGCCGCGTGGTTCGAAAATTTTCGCGACAAATTTAGATAATTATAACTTGTCGGCTGGATTTTTGCCACAAAGAGTTGTATGCTTTGCTTGCCGTCAACACAATATATTGTTAGACCAATACCTTGCGTTCCAGGGCATCGCTTCTTCACAAACATTACAAAAGAGTTAAAGGATCTTGATAAAACGATGACTAATGACGGGCGAGACATGCTGACAAACGGAATTAAAATGTTCATCGACGAACCACCGATCACGGGAGCCCGGATCAAGGTGATCGGCGTTGGCGGCGGCGGTGGTAATGCGGTGAACCGGATGATCGACGCAGGTATCGAAGGGGTCGAGTTCATTGTTGCGAACACGGACCTGCAAGCGTTGAATGCTTCGAAGGCTCCGATGAAGATCCAGCTTGGCAGAAAGTCGACACGCGGCCTCGGCGCAGGGTCGAATCCCGAGGTCGGACGCAGCGGCAGCGTTGGAGGACCACGAGAAGCTTCTCGATGTGCTGGAAGGTGCCGACATGGTCTTTGTGACCGCGGGCCTTGGCGGCGGAACGGGAACGGGTGCCGCTCCGGTCGTCGCGTCGCTCGCGATCGAGCTTGGCGCATTGACGGTGGCCGTCGTAACGAAACCATTCGCCGTCGAAGGCAAGAAACGCATGGCACAGGCCGAGCAGGGATTGGCCGAGCTTCGCGGCTGTGTCGATACGATCATTACGATCCCAAATTCGAAGCTTCGCGAGGTTGAGGACAAGCATCACGATGATGGACGCCTTTCGCCGCGCCGATGATGTGCTGCTCCAGGCTGTTCAGGGCATCACCGACCTGATCACTGACGCCGGGTATCATCAATCTCGATTTCGCCGACGTGACAACCGTCATGCGCGGCCGGGGTGTTGCGCTGATGGGCATCGGCACGGCGAAGGCCCGGATGCGGCTTCAAAAGCGATGCGTGCCGCGTTGGACTACAAGCTGCTGGAAGAAAATTCGATCACGGGTGCAAAGGCCGCGCTTATCAACGTCACGGGCGGAGAGGACATGCCGCTGGCCGAGATTGAGGACGCTATCGGGATGATCGAGGAAGAATCTGACGAGAACGCTGACATCATCTGGGGCAATGTGGTCAAAGAGGGGATGGGGGATGAGATAAAGGTCACGGTTATCGCGACCGGCTTTGACAGCCATGTACAGTCGCTGAAACCGCTTCCGCGATCCGCCGATACGCTTTCGAATAGTGCGGTTGCGGGCTACGGTCCCGGTGGACGAACGCAGGAAGAAGACCTTGACGTCCCGACATTTATCCGGAGGCAAGCCGATTAGACCGGTAATCGAAAGTTACGGTCTGCTTGAAAACTGTCCAACGACCCGGCCGGCCTAAGGTTTGCCGGGTTCTTTATTTTATGGCCTTAGCTGAACTTTCAGAGCAGCGACTGCCGGTCGTCGGCATAACGATAGGCGATGCTGCCGGCATCGGGCCGGAAATATCGCTGAAAGCGGTCGCGGATGATGAGGTTCGAGGGCACTGCACGCCCGTTTTGATCGGCGACCAGGCATTTCTTCAAAAAGCTGCGGCTGAGCTGAAGCTTGACCTTGAATTTATTCCGATTGACGCCACCGGCGCGAACGACGGCAAAAAAATCCACGTCTTCGACTCCGCGAACCTGCCCGAGAACATCCGTATCGGGCACGATGACTCGGTCACGGGCAAGGCATCGGCGGAGGTCATCCGGGCAGCGGTGGAGCTATGTACCAACGGTAAGATCGACGCAATGTCCACCGCGCCGATCAGTAAGAAAGCGATCGCGATGGGTGGTTACGATTTTCCGGGGCATACCGAGTTTCTCGCACATCTAACTAACACCCGCGACTTTGCGATGAGCTTTTTCGCCGGCACGCTGCGTGTTGTCCTTGTATCCACACACGTTTCGCTGCGGCAGGCGATCGATCTTGTGACAACTGCTAAATTGATCGAGATAATACGATTCACGGACGTTCAATTGACGAGGCTTCTTCACCGGCATGTCAAAATAGCGGTAGCGGGCCTTAACCCGCATGCGTCCGAGCACGGGATGTTCGGCGATGAGGAGATGCACCAGATAATGCCGGCGGTACGGACGTGCCGCGAAGAATACGGCATTAACGTTTCGGGACCGTACTCGCCGGATACTATCTTCCTGCGTGGACATTCAGGTGAGTTCGATGCGGTTGTCGCTTGTTATCACGACCAGGCCACGATCGCGGTCAAATCGCTCTCGTTCGGAAGCGGCAGTTAATGTTACGCTCGGGCTGCCTATCATCAGGACGTCGGTCGATCACGGAACGGCTTATGATATTGCGGGGCAAGGCGTTGCTGACGCGTCGAGCATGAAAGCCGCGATCAGGCTGGCGGCCGAGCTGGCGGCGATCAAAAAAGCAAAAACGCGGCCTTAGCTCGGCCATACCGGACCCCGGTTCGTTTTTGACCCGTTTTGACGGTAATATATAATCCATAAGAAGCGCTGCGCGTCTATCCCAACTTGAAGGAGTAACCTGCCCGTGCCGAGACCGAAACTGCTTTTGGCCGATGATTCCACCACGATCCAAAAGGTCGTGAACCTGACGTTTGGCGATCAGGGAATGGATGTTTTTGCGTTTTCCGACGGCGATTCGGCGATCGCACAGTTTGACGAGATCAAACCCGATGTCGTCCTGGCAGACATCCATATGCCCGGGATGAGCGGTTATCGTTTATGCGAACTGGTACGCCGCAACGAAGCCAGCCGCGATACGCCCGTGCTTCTCCTCGTCGGGTCGTTCGAGCCCTTCGACCCGCAAGAGGCGGAGCGTGTAGGGGCCAACGGTCATCTGACCAAGCCGTTCAGCTCGATAGCCGACCTGATCTCGACGGTCGAGAATCTCGTTAAATCCTCGCCGGTTTCTGAGCCCACCGAGGCGGCCGGACCGGACACGACCGATATCGATTCGCTTTATCACCAAAGCTTTGTCGAAACAGTCGAGATCCCGAAAAACGGTTCGAGCGAAAGCAGCTACGAGTTTGGTGAACTTGACGACGAAATGATCCAGACAAGTTACGCCGGACAGGAAACCGAAAGCGAAGAAACGTTTTACGACGTGGATGAATCCGATGAAGAAATTGGCCCGAATGGCGAAGCCGGCGAACCCGAGACACTTATCGCCGAGTCGGTTCCGGCTGAAACTCTCGATGAACAGGGTAACGAGGGACACGTCGAAACACCCGGCTGCCGTGTCCGATCCTTTCGAATCGGTCGCGGCCGAGCCGCAGCCCTTGGAATCAACGATTACCGATCAGGTGCGGGAAGAAATAAGATTCACCATCGACGATTCCGATTTACTTGAGATCCCCGAAGCGCCGAGCCGACCTGTAGAAGGTTCGGTCGTGGCCGCGGCCGCCGAGCCTGCCGATGCCGGGAAGTCCGCGGATATCTCGCCGGAGCTTATCGACTTGATCGTCAATAAGGTTGTCGAACGGCTGGAACAAAGAGCAAAATCGGGCGCGGCCCATTCGGGTTCGGGAAACTAATATTTTACTTAGTCACGACACGAGCGGCGGGTTTTCCAGGTAAAAGTGAAAACCGGCCGCTTTTACATTATTATTAGCCTTTTATAACCATGGAGATCGCAAAAGCATACGACCCCAAACAAGCCGAGCAGAATCATTACGAACGCTGGGAAAAAAGCGGGTTTTTCCGCCCGGAGATCAACGAAGATCCGGACGCCGTCAAGTATTCGATCGTGATCCCGCCGCCCAACGTGACCGGCAGTCTGCACATGGGCCACGCGCTCCAGCACACGATCATGGACGTGCTGGTCCGGTGGAAGAGGATGCAGGGTTTTCGCACGCTGTGGCTTCCCGGCACGGATCATGCAGGGATCTCGGTACAACGAAAGGTAGCCGAGCAGCTTAGGGAAGAAGAGAAAAAGTCACCGCTCGATGTCGGTCGCGAAGAATTTATTCGCCGCGCCTGGGCCTGGAAGGAACAGTATGGCAATACCATCACCGAGCAGATGCGGCGTGAAGGCGCTTCGGTCGACTGGTCACGGCACCGATTTACGATGGACGAGAGTTTGTCTAAAGCCGTTCGCAGCGTTTTTGTAACCCTTTACGAAGAAGGCTGGATCTATAAAGGCCTGCGGATTGTTAACTGGTGCCCGAAGGATAAGACGGTTCTGTCGGACCTGGAAGTAAAGGAAGAGACCAAAAAGGACGGGAAGCTCTATTATTTGAGATATCCGATCTCCGGCTCCCCTCCTTACGAAGGAGGGGTGGCAGCCCCTGCTGTTAAAGGGGCTGACGGGGTGGTTCTCTCTCATCCGGTACAAGCTCAGCCCAATTCGGCAGATGACAGCGTCGCAGAGAACCACCCCCCGGCCGAAGCGGCCGTACCCCTCCTTCGTAAGGAGGGGAGCTTCTTGACCGTCGCCACTACTCGCCCGGAAACTATGCTGGGCGACACCGCCGTTGCGGTCAATCCGAAGGACGATCGCTACAAACACTTGGTCGGAAAGACCGTTGCGTTGCCGTTAACCAACCGCGAGATACCGATAGTCGGCGACGAATATGTCGATCCCGAATTCGGTACCGGTGCGGTAAAGGTCACGCCCGCCCACGACCCGAACGATTACCAGATCGGTTTGCGGCACGACCTCGAACAACTTCTCGTGATGAACGACGACGCCACGATGAACGCCGCCGCCGGAGCCGATTTCGAAGGGCTTGACCGTTTCAAGGCCCGCGAAAAGGTGGTCGAGCGATTTGAGGAACTTGGGCTGCTCGAAAGCGTGGAAGATTATGAGATAACTCTCCCGGTTTGCGAACGCTGTAAAACGGTCGTCGAACCGATCCTGTCCGACCAGTGGTTCGTCAAGATGGACGAAATGCGCGATATGGCCCTTGAACTGATGCGGACAGAAGGCGTCCCGCATTTTTCGCCGCAGGTGCCGCACGAAAAGGTCTACACCGCGTGGCTTGAAAACCTGAAGGACTGGACCATCTCGCGCCAACTCTGGTGGGGCCACCAGATCCCGGCGTGGTATGACGCGGAAGGGAACGTGTATGTCGCGATGACTGCCGAAGAGGCCTACGAAAAGCCGGCGGCAAGGAACTGACGCAGGACCAGGATGTGTTGACACATGGTTTTCGTCGGGCCTGTGGGCGTTTTCGACATTTGGCTGGACCGGGTCTGAACCCGCTGCGTAGCGGGGGCCAGCTCGAGGGGCCGTCAGACTGGCCGCCCGCTTACGCAGGCGGTTCTGACCTGGACGTCTTTCTACCAACCGACGTTCTTGTCACCGGCCGCGACATTATTTTCCTGTGGGTTTCGCGGATGATGATGCTGACGAAAAAATTCGTCGATAAGAAGGCGTTCGAAGACGTGATCGTCACCGGCACTGTTCTGGGCAAAGACGGCAAGCCGATGTCGAAATCGCGCAAGAATGGCGTCGACCCGATCGAGATGTTCGACAAATTCGGCGTCGACGCAACGCGTATTTATCTCGCTTCGATAGCGACCGGTGCCGATATCAAGTGGAACGATCTGTTGATCGAAACCTATCGAAATTTTGCGAACAAGATCTGGAACGCGACGCGGTTTTGTTTGATGAATTCCGACGGTGCGACAGTAAGCTCCCCTCCTTACGAAGGAGGGGTGGACGCCGCTTCGGCGGACGGGGTGGTTCTTTCGCAGCTCGGTCCATGCTCGACCCAAATCACCGGATGACGATGTCACAGAGAACCACCCCCCGGCCGAAGCGGCCGGACCCCTCCTTCGTAAGGAGGGGAGCGACGTGTCTCTTGCCGATCGCTGGATAATTTCACGTCTTAACAAGACAGCAATTGACGTGAACCGAGCACTTTCGCGTTACGAATTTCACACAGCGGTTTCGCTTCTCTATCACTTTTTCTGGGACGATTTTTGCGATTGGTACATCGAGCTTGTTAAAGACGAGATAAGTAAGAGTTACGCGTTTACGCGCGAAGCTGGTGATGGGGGCGAGGCTTTGGACGCTGCTGAGGAGCGCGAAGTCCCAACGGTTTCACGCCTGAAGGCGTAACTCTTGCACGTTCGCGGATCCTGTCGATTCTCGAACAGGCCCTTCGCTTGCTGCATCCGTTCATGCCGTACCTGACCGAAGAGCTCTGGCAAAAATTGCCCGGCACCTCCGATGCTTTGCACAACGCTGCCTATCGATCTGCCGGTGCGACGATCATGCTAGCCGACTTTCCGAAAGGAGATCCGGCAGCTATAGACGAACAAGCCGAAGCCGAGATGCAGCTTGTCATCGACACGATCAAACGCGTGCGAAATATCCGTTCGGAGATGAACATCAAACCCAGCGACCGCGTCGATATCCACGTCGCGGCGAACGGCGAGATGCGGTCCATATTAGCCGCCAACGAAGCCCAGATCAAAAAGCTTGCACGTGCTGATAAGCTTGTATTAGCCGATTCGCTCGACGTGCCCAAAGCCTCGGCCAAAGCCGTCCTGACGGGTGGGGCCGAAATAGCCGTCCCGCTCGAAGGCCTGATCGACTTCGACAAGGAACGCGAACGCCTGCAGAACCAGATCGCAAAGCTGGATACGGAGCTGCAGCGGCTAAGCGGACAGCTATCGAATGCGAATTTTGTCGAACGCGCCCCGGCGGAGAAGGTGCAGGAGTTGAGAGATAGACAAGCGGAGATCGAACAGCAGGCTTCAACGCTAAAGGCTAACTTGGAGGCATTAAAATGAAAACGTTTTTGGTACTCATTTTTGCGGCAGCCTTTCTTACAGTTACGTCGCCCGTGCAGGCGCAGGCCGACAAATTATCCGACGCAGACTACAACACGGTCCGGGCAAAGGCCCTCGACTCAGCGTCCTCGCGAGTTCGACGTGTTTTGACGGACGAGACGTTTTACACCGGCTCGCAGGTGACGGGTAAACGGAAGATCGTTTCGAATTTCGCCGGGCCGGATGCGAAGAAGATCGAGGTGAGCGAAGAGTTTAACGGCAAAAGATCGAACTCGGATTCGGTCAGGATCGGTGAGCAGTTCTTCTGCCGCGAGGGCGACAAGGGATGGAAGCGGGCAAATAAGGATTGCGCTGAAGAGCGGGAAGATGATGGCCATTCCGGACGGCGATTACGAATACTCGGTCGAACCTGACGCGAACAATTACGGCCGAAAGATCTACACTCGGCGGGCGACGTTTGTTGACTCCGGCTCGCCGGAACGTGATGCAGTTCGGTTGAAGTTTATTGAGATAAAATTCACCACTGACGAAACGGGAGCGATCGTCGAATACACCGAAACTCGCCGAGGCGGGATCGAGCCGAATGGGTGGAGCAGCACGCAGGTAACCCGGTATCAATACGAACCTGCGGACCTGAAGATCACTGATCCGACCAGAGGGCAGTGAGAAAATAACGCTTCGCCGCGAAGCCTTATTTCCAGCACTTTTTCTGCCGGAATAGCGTATAGTGAATAGCGAATAACGAATAGTTCGGAGCATTGGCTCTACCGCTATTCGTTATTCGCTATTCGTTATTCATTATTCCGAAAAAAGCGATCTCGGTCCGCAGTATCATTTGGCCGTCTCGTGAACAATTCTATGAACTGGCTCGACAACGGCGATGCACTTGCGGCGATCGGTCAATTTTTGGCTGAGGACATAGGGCGAGGCGACATTACTACTTCCTCGACGGTTTCTTCGGATATTCGCGGTGTGGGCCGGTTTTTGGCTAAAGAGTATTTGGTCATTTGCGGGCTTGAAGTTGCCGAGGCGGTTTTTCTTCATCTGGACGCTGAGATTTCCGAGATAGAAACTTCCTTCTCGGACGGCGATGAAGTCGAGGAAGGAACGATCTTTGGCACGCTGAAGGGATACGCCGATGTACTGCTGACCGGCGAACGGGTGGCGTTAAACCTTTTGCAGCGGATGTCGGGAGTCGCGACGCTGACGAGACAATACGTCCGCGCGGTCGAGGGAACGGGGGCCGCGATCGTCGACACGCGGAAGACGACGCCGGGATTGAGGCTGCTTGAGAAATATGCGGTCACGGTCGGCGGCGGTAAGAATCATCGGATGGGCCTGGACGACGGTGTCTTGATAAAGGACAACCACATCACGCTTGCCGGCGGCGTGACCGAAGCGGTCACCGCGGCAAAGAATACGGCCGGGCATCTGCATAAAATAGAGGTAGAAGTTTCCAACTGGGCCCAGCTTCGCGAAGCGATCGAAGCCGGCGCCGATATCGTGATGCTGGACAACCAGACGCCTGATGAGGCGGCAAAACTTGTCGAAATGTCGCGCGGCCTGAACCCGAACGTCCTTATTGAAGCCTCCGGTGGTATGGACCTCGACCGCGTTCGTTCATTTGCCGAAGCCGGCGTTGATCTGATCTCGGTCGGCCGGATCACCCACTCGGCAAAGGCGGTCGATATTTCATTCAAGATCCAAACTCTCTAAGATCGTTTAACTTAAGCTCGGCTGATTTCGGACTGGTCAATGCGATCATTTCCTCGTCGGGCTGCGGGTTCGGCAGAAAATAGATCGCGACAGTGGACAACACCAAGGCTGCGGTACACGCCAGGCCGCCTTCGACCCCGTACTCACCGCCGGTGAGCCACGCCGGACCGTTATCTATCTCACGCATTACCGGAGCGGTAATTATATCTTTCAGGCCGCTTACTTCTATCCCGAAAATCGATCCCTGCACCCAATTCCACGCGACGTGTAATCCAAACGGCATCCAGAGCGTGCGCGTTTTCAGATACGCGACCGCGAACCAAATCCCGGCGAGAAATGTGTTGGTCCACGACAGCAGCGTAGCGTTCGGATTTGCGTTGTGGACCGTGGCAAACAGCGTCGACGTAAGCAGGACGGCGAACAAAGCCATGTCAGAACGCAGGAAAGTTTGCAGCATATAGCCGCGAAACAAAGCTTCTTCGAACGCGGCGGCCGCGGCGAAAATGGCGAACGAGGTGAGCAGAGTTGTTAAAACCGCATCGGTCGAAGCATCGGCGTTTTGGCGGAATGAAAGTCCGTCGAAAAGCATTGCGACCCCCGCTGCAAGTGCAAAGGTCACGCCTCCCAGAAGCAAGCCCAGCATAAGCTGAACGAACCACCCCTTTGCAAACCATGCACCGAGCGAGCGGAACGGAAGCTTTTCAAGAAACCTTGCGCACAGCCACCCGACCGCGAGCGCGACGACGAGCGACGCAATACCATTCGTCACCAGAAACCGGGCCGATCCGCCGACCGAGATGCCGAACGCGTGTTCCAGAATGACGAATGTTAAGGTGCCGACGACCAGCCCCGCAAACGTAAACGCGAGAGCGAATATCAGAAATCGCCAGCCGCTACGGAGCGTGTTCGTTTCGTCGAAAAGGAACGTCTTGAAATTCATAAATGCAGATGCGAGTGTAATTTAACAGGGTCCCGGTTACAACGCGCCGAAGGTCGGCAGCGGCATATATGCTAAGATTAGCATCGTGGAAAACGGACCGGTCAGGCGAACAAGCCGTTGGGCCCTGTGGGTCCTGGGCCTGTTTGCGCTCGATCTCGTTCACCGTTCTCGTACTCCTGCAAACATCGAACCTGTGGAAGAAATTCGCGGTGGATTCTGCGAGCGACACGCTGCTGCTCTACGCACTTTCATCGCTTAATTTCATCGCCCTTGTCATATTCGGATTTATTTTCTTGCGGAGCATCGTAAAGCTTTGGCGAGAGAGGCGAGCGTCGCAGGTCGGCTCGAAAATAAAGACGAAACTGCTTGTTTATTTCGTAGCGATAAGTATTCTGCCGATCTTTGCCATGGCTGGCTTTTCATATCTTTTTATGAACCGGGCGCTGGAACGATGGTTTTCGCAGATACCGGAAAATGTAGTTCGGGCGCCGCTGGAGATCGAAGGGCGGGCAAACGCCGAACGGATGGCGCGGCTGCAAGAGACGGCAAAGCTGCTGGCGGTGGCGCTTGAGGACCGAAATGTGACCGAGCGAGATCTGCAGCGAATGCTGGTTTTGGGAAACCTTTCGGTTATTAAGCTTTTGAGCGGGGCCAATACCGCTTTGGTTTCCGCTACGGCCGAGCCGCTAGAGGGGCCCGAATTCGATGCGATCCGGGCGGCACGTTTCGATGCAGCGGAATTGCATGACGGCCACGGTGTTGACATTGCCGTCGCCCAATTGTCGGACGGACGTAAATTGCTGATCGCCAGCCAGCCGCGGGGGGCCGAGAATGTCAGCCAAATGGTCGATACGACGCTGGCCGACTTTGACAAGATGAAGGAGAACAACGTGATGGTCCGGCAGATCGGGCTGTTGACGCTCGGCGTATTGACGTTTTTGCTCATCTTCGCTTCGTCGTGGACGGCCATTTACATCGCACGCGGGTTGACGGTGCCGATCAGGGCATTGGCAGAAGGTGCCGAAGAGATAGCCCAGGGCCGGCTGGGACATCAGCTTGACGTTCCGGCTGAAGATGAGCTTGCGTTGCTGGTATCCGCATTCAACGAGATGTCGTCGAAGCTCGAGGCCAATTCGGCCGAGTTGACCGAACGGCGGCGGTATATCGAGACGGTATTGCTTTCACTCCCGACAGGCGTAATTTCGGTCGATGCCGAAGACCGCGTCGACACGATAAACCCGGCGGCGCGTCTGATACTTCACCTTGAACCGGGCAAATATCGCGGTGCGAATCTTTTCGAATTGCTCAGCGACGAGGACCGTGAGCCGTTCATACGGTTGATCACCAGGGCCAAGCGGATCGGACATGCCTCGGACCAGGTAAAACTTCGCGGCACCGGGTTGGAAAATGATGAACGCAGGGACGGTTCGCCGATGGCGATCACAGCTACCGCTTTGCCGGATATAGCCGGTGCTGGTCCTTGTGATCGAGGACCTTTCCGAGCTGATCGCTGCCCAACGCGCGTCGGCGTGGCAGGAAGTGGCCCGGCGAATGGCCCACGAGATCAAGAACCCGCTAACGCCGATCCAGCTTTCGGCAGAGCGTATAGCTAAGCGATTTGCCGGAAGCCCGGAACCGGTCCTTGCGGGCTTTTCGGGCGCGCCTGTCGATCCAGACAAAGCCAAAGTCGTCGCGGACGGAACTCAAACCATCTTGCGTGAAGTTCAGAGCCTGAAAGCGATGGTGGACGAATTTTCACGTTTCGCTCGCCTTCCCGAGGTGAAACTTGAACAGGGTGACGTAAACGAAGTTCTGCGGCAGGCGGCCGACCTTTATATCGATCGTGCGAACGAGGCCACCTTGAACCTGATCCTGGCCGACGATCTGCCATCCGCGATGATCGATGAAGAGCAATTGAAGCGAGTGTTTGTGAATCTTATTGACAATGCCCTCGAAGTGCCCGGCAGCGACGGTGTTGAGCGAATGGTCACGCTCTTATCACGTCACGATGCGGCTCGTGACCTGATCGTTGTAGAGATATCGGATAATGGCAACGGTATCGACGCGGCCGATTATCAGAAATTGTTTCAACCTTATTTTTCAACCAAAGGCCGCGGGACAGGGTTAGGACTCGCAATTGTAGGCAGGATCGTGACCGATCATCACGGGAAGATAAAGGCAGTGCCGAACCAGCCAAAAGGAGCAAGGTTCATCGTTGAAATTCCTGCACAGAGCTAACGGATTTATGGTGCGTAGATGGCTAGTAAAGTATCGATCACTGCTGGGCGATACGCGGCTGATATCGCGTATCGGCGCTTTCGTTATGGTCGTGCTTGCCATCACGGACGGTGTGACGGTCATCGATGCTATCTCGCGTACAGAGAATCCGGGCCGAGAAGCTGTTATCGCCGCGAGTACCCCGGTCATAGTTTATTCTGTCGTTTTCGGTATTCGACTTTATTTGCTTTACAGAGTACCTAAAGCGACGGTCGTCCACTTCTTCTCCTGGTGGGCCGCGGCGATCGGTGTTTATTTCTGCTCTGATCCGAATCCTCATTTTTATTATTTCAGACTGGAGCACGCTGGGCTTTTCTTTGTTTTTTTCAGCTCGGTTACCTTCATGATAACGGCGTTAATGGTTTTTTTTAACAGCAATGACCACGATTCTCATAGTTGACGACGAACCCGGGATCCGGGCCACGCTGTCAGGCGTGCTCGAGGACGAAGGTTTCGCGGTCGAGACGGCCGCGTCTGGTGAGGCGTGTTTGAAATTGGTGAAGGAGCAGAGTTTTGCGTGCATCCTGCTGGATATTTGGCTAGGCAAGGGCATTGACGGGTTGGAAACGTTGAAGCGGCTTCGTGATGGCGGGAACGATTCGGCGGTTGTGATGATCTCAGGCCACGGGAATATTGAGACCGCGGTGAGATCGACCAAGCTGGGTGCTTTCGATTTTATTGAAAAGCCGCTGAGTCTTGAGCGAACGGTGTTAACGGTCAAAAACGCCGTTCGGCAGCGGGAGTTGGAGCGGACGAATGAGCAGCTTCAGCGGGAACTGGCGGAAGAGTATGTGATGGTGGGCGAGTCGGTCGCGATGCGTGCGTTGCGGAAACAGATCGCGATTGTTGCTCCGTCGGACGGCAGGGTATTGATCTCGGGCGAGAGCGGGACCGGCAAGGAGCTCGTGGCCCGTGCCATCCATTCTCAATCGAAACGAAAGGCGGCTCCGTTCGTCGAGATAAATTCGGCGGCCATACCGGAAGAGCTTGTCGAATCGGAGCTGTTCGGCCACGCGAAGGGCGCTTTCTCGGGTGCGATGACGTCGAAGAAAGGGAAGTTCGAGATCGCGGACGGAGCGACGCTTTTTCTGGATGAGATCGGCGATATGTCTCCGCGTGTGCAGGCAAAGATGCTGCGGGTTTTGGAAGAGCAGCGGTTCGAACCTGTCGGCAGCAACACCGCGATAAAGGTCGATGTCCGCGTGATATCGGCGACAAACAAGCGTCTTGGATGACTTGATCGATAACGGCAATTTTCGCCACGATCTTTTTTATCGCCTGAATGTAATTCCGTTTCAGGTGCCGCCGCTTCGCGAGCGTTTAGAAGATGTTCCGCTGCTCGTCGATCATTTCAATCGACGATTTTCTGCCGACAATCGAAAGAAACCTAAAGAGTTTTCGAAGGATGCGATCGAAGCCCTGCAGAGCCATGTTTGGCTCGGGTAATGTCCGCGAGCTTAAGAACACTATCGAGCGGATCGTCATAATGCAGCGGCAGCAAAAGATAACAGCGGCCGACCTTCCGCGGCTTGTTTCAACCGGTGAGCGGCCTGCCTCAACCTTTCGTTTTCCGTCATTCCGAGAGGCGACCGATGCTTATCAGCGGGAATTCATTCTGCACAAATTGGCGGAATTTGACGGCAATGTCAGCAAGGCCGCCGATGACATGGGAGTGGACCGCAGCCATCTGTATAGGCGGATGAGGAATTTAGGGATCCCGAACGCAGAAGCCCGCACGAAGTAACATCGCACGGGCTTCTTCCTCACGGAGCATTTCAATTCTGGCCTAGTTCTTGCTCGTCGTCGCAACAGGAAATCCGCGTTTCTTCATCAACGCTTCAACCTTCGGATCGCGGCCGCGGAACATTCTGTATGCTTCCGCTGGGTCGATCGTGTTGCCGACCGAGAAGACGTATTTGATCAGTTTTGCTCCGACCTCTTTGTCGTACGGGCCTTTCCCTTCGACAAACGCGCCGAACGCGTCGGCAGTGATCACATCCGACCACAGATAGCTGTAGTAGCCTGCCGAATAACCGTCGCTCGAAAATACGTGGCCGAATTGCGGCGTGCGGTGCCGCATGACCAGTTCTTTGGGCATGCCAAGCGATGCCAGCGTCTCGCGTTCAAACTTGTCAGCGTCGATCTTTTCGCCGCCGGCGAGATGGAGCTTCATATCGACCAAGGCACTTGAAAGATATTCGGTGGTTGCAAAGCCCTCGTTGAACGTGTCGGCCTTTTTGATCTTGTCGACCAGGGCCTGCGGTATCGGCTTGCCTGTTTGATAATGCAGAGCAAATTTCTGCAACACCTCAGGCGTGCTGAGCCAATGTTCGAGAAGCTGAGACGGAAACTCAACGTAGTCGCGAGCGACGTTTGTACCGGACAGCGTCGGGTAGTTTACGTTAGATGATAAACCGTGGAGAGCATGGCCGAATTCGTGAAACATCGTGACCGCGTCGTCCCAAGAGATCAGTACCGGCTCGCCCGGCTTGCCTTTAACGAAGTTCGAGTTGTTCGAGACGATCGTCGTGACCTCGCCGTTAAAGCGGCTCTGTTCGCGGTAGTCATTCATCCACGCTCCCGAGCGCTTGCCGTCGCGGGCGTACGGGTCGAAGTACCACAGGCCGACGTGCTTGCCCGTGGTTTTGTTTTTTACCTCCCAAACGGTCACGTCGGGATGGAACACCGGAACACCGGTCACGGGGGTAAAAGTAAAATCGAACACCTCACCCGCGACCCAGAACATCGCGTCGCGTATCTTGTCGAGCTGAAGGTACGGCTTTACCTCGTTCTCATCAAGGTCATAGCGGGCCTTACGGACCTTTTCGGCGTAAAAGCGATAGTCCCACGGCTCGATCTTTATCTCGGCCTTTTCTTTGTCGGCGAGCGCCTGCATGTCGGCAACTTCTTCCTTTACGCGAGCGACCGCGGCGGGCCAGACGCCTTCCATCAGCTTCATTGCATTCTCGGGATTTTTTGCCATTGCGTTCTCGAGACGCCAATGTGCGTGAGTGGGATATCCCAGCATCTTCGCTCGTTCATAGCGAAGAGCGAGGATCTGCGGGATGATCGCGTTATTGTCGCGAGCGTCGCCGTTGTCTCCGCGGTTGATGAACATCTTCCATACTTTCTCCCTAAGGTCCCGGCGTTCGGAATATGTCAGGAAGGGATCGACGGAGGAACGCGTGTTGCGAATAATGCCGGCCGCCTTCACCTTTTTCGCCGTCGCGGCCTGTGCGGCCGCGTCGCGCAGGGCCTGCGGCAGCCCGGCCATATCGGCCTCGTTCTCGAGGGTTACGTATAGCTCGCTCTCATCACCCAGCTGATTCTGGCTAAATTTTGTAAAATGGCCGGCAAGCTGCTGGTTGATCTCGGAGAGGCGCTTTTTCTGTTCGGGGGCAAGCCTGGCACCGGCGCGCACAAAATCGGTGTAATAATCCCAGACCAGCCGCTGCTGCTCGGGTGTCAGTTTTGCTTTGTCCGGCGAGTTGTAAACAGTCTCGATCCGCTTGAACAGGGCTTCGTTTTGCGTGATCTTGTCGCCAAAGGCCGCGAGCTTCGGTGCCATTTCGCTCTCGACTGCCTGTACCGCAGCGTCGCTCATATTATCAGTCCAGATACCGTACACGGCGTTGACGCGGCGAAGCGTTTGACCTGAGCGCTCGAGTGCGGCGATCGTATTCTCAAAATTAGCCGGCTCCGTCGACTTTGCGATCGCGTCGATCTCAGAGAGATTCTCCGCCATCGCTGCTTCGAGCGCCGGCTTGAGATCGGGCACCTTTACCTTGTCGAAAGGCGGTACACCGCCGTAAGGGCCGGCCCACTTCTCAAGCAGCGGATTCGCGGGCGAGCTGTCGGCCGCAGCCGAAACGGAGCTGTCGTGCATACTTGTCATAATTGCGATAACTAAAACGCAAAGAACCACGGCAAACGGCGTGGCCCCGCGCAACAAAATCTTCGATCCGAACATTCTTGAGATCTCCTTAATAATTGTCGGCTGTGAACATCGATCTGCGGGGGCAGACGATGTTCAAGATGTTTTTTTGATTCTATTTGCAGCCGGTCAGTTGGATTAATTCCGGATGTTAACACATTTCCCTGAGTGCCATAAATAGCCAGGGAAAATGCTAATAAGCAAGATCGGGACCCGTCACACGTATAAATTTGATCGGAGAAATGGAATGTAGTAACGATTGGAGTTTTAACAAGGCATACACACAAACTGTTGTGAGTATGGTGAAAACACCTGAACTCGGAATCAAAACGATGGTTGGCAATCCTAAACTTTGATTCCGAGCTTTTCTTTGTTAGCTTCCGCCAACAAATTAAGCAGCGGGCCGTTAAGGCAACAACGCTTAAATCCAACCAACGCGCTTTCCGCTGCCTCATCGCTTGGGCGTACTTAATACGAAGATTATCAGGGCGGTCAGCGAGTTACTGTAATCCAGGCTACAGTAATGAAAAGAAAACCCTTTAGATCAGACGTCTCCGACCAGTCTTACGGTTGGCCTTTCTTAATTCCCGACAAGGAGATTCCAATCCATTTGACCTACATTTCCCGTGCAGGATTGGTGAAGCGGGCCGCCGTCGTGTTGCCGCGAAATTCTCGAACGGAAGGCGTTTGGAAAAGACAATATCGTTGTATGAACGCGAGTTCCAATATGTCTCAGGCTGCGATCGAATAAATGACCGTGAGCGATAAAATTAGGGTCGCTCAGATTGGGCCGCTCGCGCCGCCACGGGTGGTGCCGCTGCAATATGCTTGCGAGCCGTGAAGAGCTACCGCGGCATAGGCGCGACTCGACAATGATCGATGTTACGAACCGCACCGGCGGATTCGGACCAAAAGGACGTGATCAAAACGCGTTCGGTAACAAAGGCATCTACCCATTGCGTCTGATAACGCAATCGGGCCGCACTGATTTTCATGTTAAAGGAGTCCCTTCACTGCGCCAGATGGTCAAAAATGGCTGGACAGACAGGAAAAGCGCAGAATTCACGGGCCTAATTCGGGGAGGTCGGTTTGCGGTGAGGCCGAAAAGATTCTTCCAAGCTTATAAAGAGTCTCAAAAAGCTTAACGTCCTATGCCGCCCGGAAATCGTTGAGGGGCTGGTGGATATCTAAGCCAGTCGGGCACGATTTGGGACCTGCAGGTCAACGATTCGCGGGGATAAGTTTCGCTACTTGGCACTACGGAAAAACCCTTAGTGAAATTTCCGTGTTTTTGCGCATAGACGTTCAGTTCGTCCGTAATGTAAATATTGTACAAACGAAAATCGGACAGCAGTTTTTATCTCCGAAACTGTATAAAACGTCAAAAATTTCCAGTACTAATCGAGCATTGGGCGGATACGCATTAGTTTAGATTTCATTGCGTCAAGGTTTTTTCTCTCAATTCGTTCACAAACAGCCGGCGATCAAGCCATTACGATCATTCAAATATATGAAACGCTCCCGAATCGTACTTGCAGACGACCATAAGCTTTTGACCGACGCCATTAGGAACCTTCTTGAACCCGAATACGAAGTGGTCGGGTCGTTTACCGACGGTGAATCACTCTTGAATTCGGCTCCATCACTCGAACCGGATATCGCTGTACTCGATATCGGTATGCCTATTTTGAACGGCCTCAATGCGTGCAGCCGTTTAAAGAAGTTGATCCCGAGGATCAAAATAATCATCCTGACGATGGAACGCGATCTTGAGATAGCCGGCGAGGCTTTTCGTAACGGAGCATCGGGTTACGTCCTAAAGACCTCCGCGGCCTCCGAATTGGTTACTGCCATTCGTGAGATCCAACGAGGCGGCTATTTTGCGACGCCAAGCCTGACCGACGGGATGATCGGGTCCTTTGTTCAGAATTTCAAACGGATGAAGAGCAAGGCTCACCTGACGCTGCGGCAGAAAGAGGTCCTTCAGCTTTTGACTGAAGGCTATTCGATGAAGCAGGTCGGCATAAAATTGGATATCACCCCGCGAACCGTGGCTTTCCACAAATATACGATGATGGAACAACTCGAAGTCGCAACGACGGCAGAGCTTGTTTCATACGCGCTGAAAACAGGACTTACCGCTCAAAGCTCGGTTTGATCCTGGTTAAAGTGGTTTTCTTATTATTATCGGTCCGAACGTCCAGGTGCGTTATCAACGTTGTTGGCACATAATGCGAGTTCGGACCTTCTTTTGTTCAAAATTTACTTTCCAATACTGTTACTTCTTACAGTGTTTTTCCTCGCTTTAGTAACTGATAATACCTCGTTCGACCCTGTTTCCCCTGGCGAAAGTTCTGTTCCGGCGAATGCCGGTGCAGCACGCTAGAAGCAATGCCAACATCATACGGAAACGAGAGCAGCGTTCGTGTTGTGGTTGCGGACGACAATAAGCAGATGCGCGAAAAGGTGGTGCAGCTGCTGCAGCCGCACTTTGATGTCGTCGGCAGTGCCGCAGACGGAAAAGCGGCCCTCGACATGATCGTTCTGCTAAAGCCGGACCTGATGATACTCGATATCTCGATGCCGATCTTATGCGGACTTGACGTTGCTTTGGAATTAGCGAAGCAAGGTTCGCCGGTGCGGGTGATTTTTCTGACAGTGCACGAAGACCCCGATTTTCTAAAAGCAGCACTTGAAGCCGGGGCGTCCGGTTACGTGGTCAAATCCCACATGGTCACCGACCTCATGGCAGCCGTAAAGTCCGCAAGTCAGGGCAGCGTTTATGTTTCACCGAGCTGTACGTTTCCCGGCGGAACCCGTGTTCCGGACCTGGCTTGAAAGCGCTTACATCAGCGGCCAGCTGCCTTTTATGATCTCTTCTCTTTCGTCTATCCGATCAAGTTATCTTCCTGTAGTGAAATAGAACGATATATTCGGAGCTGTTCAGGCGTAAGTATTTTTGCAAGCCACGACTCAGTTTCCAGGTTGGCCTTTTCCAATTCGGCCTGCAAAAACGAGTTGCGTTTTAGATTATTAAAGACGAGCTTATGCTTTCGTTCTATTTCTTTGTTAAAAAGGTGCTCGATCGCTTCAAGCTCCAAGCCGTCGAGCTGGAGAACATTAGATACAAAGAACAGATAATCCTGGATCAGAAACTCCAATACGCGGCGTTCCAGCGCTGTCCGCGCCGACCGGAGCGCCGACCGTTGAGTGTTTGTCAGTTTAGGGTCGAGCCGGCCTTCAAATTCCGTTCGACGTAAGATCACGTCGCACCAAATTGCCCGAGAATATTCCGGTTCGTCGCCGCCAAAACGAACATAGATCATCAGGACGTCGAAATTCTCATTCTCGATCATCGGGCCCAATCGCAGCACGTCGCCACGATTAAGCTTGAACTGACTCTTAACATCCCGCATGATCGAACTCACGCTGAAAAAATCGCCTTTCTGCCGCGTGCAGCATTCCCGGCGCAAGCATCAGTAAGATAAGAACAAATGGGATTCGCAACGGCCGTGCCGATCGCGACCAGCGATCTTTCGAGAGCCTGGCAAACCGTTCTGCCGCTGACCGACATTTACTAGATTCGTTGAACGCCATTAGAAAGCCTCCGTAACGCTGAATGAGAGTGTGCTACCGCTTCTTCCGAAGCCGAGGTCGACCCGGTAGTTTATGTGGTTGATCTTGTCGAGCTTAAATCTCAGGCCGACTCCGCCGGCAGGCAACAGGCCGTCAAATCGGAGCTCGTCCCACCGTCGGGCGACGCCTCCGACGCCCGCAAACGCGACGAAACCCAGCCTCCACGGCAGCTCACGCCTGTATTCGGCCTGTGCTGCAAACATTCGCCGGTCCTGAAACTCGCCTGCCGTATACCCGCGAAGGTCGCCGCGGGCGCCGAAAAGGCAAAGGTCGAAAAACGGCGTCCTATCGCTCACGGAACATCCCATTGCTCGATAGGCCAGCACCTGCCGCTCGCCGATCGAATGATAGCCGTTATACGCAACGCTGTACGCCTGATAATTTCGATTGCTGCCGAGCGGTTTGGCGAAAAAGTCGGCCTTGAAATCGAACAGCGATCCTTTCGTCGGATAATAAGTGCTGTTGCGAAGGTCGCGCTGGACGTGAAATCCTATCGCAGCTGTCGTCGACTTAAGGTCCAGGTCAGGGATCACGAAACCGCCGGGCGGAGCATCTTCATCACGACGGGCGCTCAGCCGCCTATACTGATAGCGGGGCCCGATGAAAATGTTCTTTCCGAAATTCCTCATGAACTCTCCGAACACAAAACCGCCATTCTGTTTAATAAGCACCGACGATCCAAGTTCGCCCGGAACCTGTCCGATACCAAAGAACTCGTAATTTGCCTTGCCGGTCCCAAAACCAAAGGTCGCCTGATATTTGTTTTCGTCGAAATAAAGCCGTGCACCTGCGACTATCCCTCTGGATCCGTTATTCGTAAACGCGACGGCCGTGCCGATCGTTGATGGCGGCGACACCTTGTCCTCAGGATCAAGGCTGAAGATGTATCCTGCCGCAACAATGATCCCGGTCCCGAACGCCGGGCTTCGAACCGGTATCGGCGCAAATAACCACCGGCCACGCTTGGCCTTTTTTGCGTTGTCCGTCCCGTCCGACGAGTCGTCTTGCTTCTGTGATCTATCACTCTGACCACGGTCCTTTGCCGGATCGGCCGGGCTTGGCGACGGCGTCTGCGCCGCGGCCATGATCGGCAATATCGTCAGCGAGATCAAAAGAAGGAGATACTTCGTCACGGAAGCTTGGTCTGCGAGGTCGCCCGCATTCGAAATCAGCTAAATTCAAAAACCACGGGTTGATGTTCGGTCAGACCGAACATCACGACTTGAACATCGGCCGAAGCCGAAATTCGAGCCGAATGCCCAATAAGAAACCTATCAATTGAGATCGTCGGGTGAAACTGTCACTTCTAACAGGTGGCAGCGTTTCAATATATCAGGGTCAACAAACCTTGTACATAAAAAATCGGGACAGGAACCCGAAGTCCTGTCCCGATCAGCCGGTAAGCGCTTTTCCCTGGCTCGTTTTATTCGCGCAAAACCGGCTTTTCCGATCTTTTAGGTTGTAGCCGCCAGCTACACCGCGGCCTTTTTCCTTGCTGCCGTTACTTCGGTCGCCATCTTAAATCCGACATAATACTTATAAATATTGCTGACATACGTAACGGTCTCACTTCCGATCTCCTTCGCTGCAATTATCTCAACGTTGTTGAACCAAAGATTTGGATCGAAACCCTCCTGTTCGGCCCGTTTTCTTAAACTTGCGATCCGTCCCGGCCCCGCGTTATACGCGGCCACCGCGATCAGGCCCCGGTTGGTACGATCCAGCCTGGCGTCTTTCAAATTGGTCCTGAGGATATAGTCCATATACTTAACGCCCGCGTGGATGTTGTTCTCGATGTTTGTTTCCACATCCTGTATACCGACCGACTTATCTGCCGCCGTACTAGGCTTTATTTGCATTACTCCGACCGCACCGGCATGGCTGCGAACCGATTGGTCGATCTTTGATTCCTGATATGCCTGGGCGGCAACCATCAGCCAATCAAAATCATACTGGGCCGCATATTTTTTAAAGTGTTCGGCCGCTGCCCTGAACTTTTCCATCTCGGACGGCGCCATATTGTTCGAAGCCCATCTAGTATCGTTAAAATATCTGCGTATGATCGTGTTGCCGAACGATGTTCCAACCTTATGTTCACTTACAAACTCATTGATAAGGGCCAGGAACTTAGGCGTACCTTTTTGAACGGCCCAGCCCGATCTTGTCTCCTTCCGCAAGCTTGACATCGGTGTGGACGGTGAGGTTTTCGTAAACTTTTGACCATAAAGATGCGACCAGGTCGTCCATGATCGTGATCCCCACCACACCCGAATCGACCATATTCAGAATATCTTCGTCTTCGAGGTTGGGATCTGCTTCTTTTAATATGACAGCCGCCTTGCCCTCAGACTTAAAACGCGCATTCAATTGCACAAGATTTGGCCAGTAGCGGCTTAATTTCCGGACGAAAACCTCCTTTCCTGCAAGGTCGTCCAGACTTGTTATCCGTGGAGCAGACGGACCGGTAACAACCATCTCGCTTGCGTCCTCACGCACAGGGTCTGAGAAATCCGCTTTCGCCTGAATTTCGGCGATGATCGGCATATTCACCATGAGGTCCGCACGTCCATCAGCCATCCTGGCGGCGCCTTCCGTACGGGAAACCGGAATAAAGACAACAGGGACCTTCTTATCGCCAGTATTGAGTTTCCTATTCAGAAAGGTTTCAAATTCCTTCAACGCCTCATAATTGATCCCGCGGGGCTGCGGCCCGTCGTAGAAGAAACCTGTCTTGTTGTACAGAACAAGGGCACGAATAAATCGCCGCTCGACCATTCCCTCCAAGTCCCCCGCCCACTTCTCGGCTCTAAGCCTATTCAGAAATTCCACGTCGTATATCGGTTCCGGTTCCGATGGGGGTTCCGGAGCTTCCGCGGCCGATCGCACAGCAGGTTCCACTGTCACGTTGTTTCCGGCTGCGCCTTGTTCTACTGGTTTACATGATGGCAAGAAAGCAAGTGCCGCAAAAAGTATCGCGACGACCAAACCACCGTGGTTATTATCCCAGCTCATCTTATGATCGATCTACGATGTTCCCCCGCCTGATCGGAAGAGGAACCATGGGCAATAAGACAAAACTTCAAAGACTATTTACGATAACTGCCGGACGCTCAGCGAGTACCTATCGTGAAGGGGGATAGTTCGCAAACACCTTGGCCATCGCTTTTCGGGCATTTTTCTCCATCTTCCTCGGATCCCTGCTTTTGCCGAGACTTTTGGTCGCGCTTGCCTGCCAAATCAACTTTTTCTCACCGGCGTCATAGAGGTCTATCATCAGCCATCCCTTGCGGATTCGGTCTACGCTATTTGTTGTCGAACCTCGAAATCCCGGAAGGCTGTTGGCTCCGGTCTGCCACTGAATGTCATTGGTAAAATGGCTCCATTCGGCATCTTCTACGACCGCGGCCTGATAGATAACGAAAAGGTCGGCCGACGGCCCGTCCGATCTGGTCAGGCCTTTCGCTGCCAATTGCTCGTCGATCGTGCGTATGAGAATTTGGTCTGACGGTCGGCTCCGGGATATCTGGCCTTTTCGGCACGCTGCCATTTATAGGTTTTGTATTTGGAAAAGTCTGTTCCGGAAACGAAGTCATACTTAACGTCTTGTCCCGCCGCCTGCGAAGAATGCAGGACGACGGCCCCAAAAACAGCGACACACAAAAATGCTTTAAACAGCATCACCAGTTCTCCGAATCGTGAACCCATTCGCGTAACAGGGCTCGTTTGAATTCTGTTTAGCAAAATAGGATGCTCAAACTCGCTCGACAAAAGAAGTTTATTGACCGCGAGGGATAATGGGAACTGTCAAAATTGACAGTTTGCTACGCAAAACTACACACCGCGGCGGTGCTTTCAGATGGGGCTACACGTTTCTAGGCGTTCGAATAAGGCTGATTCACGTGAGTGGGCGATGTGTGCCGCTCTATGGATCAGTGGTCTCCGTCCATCCGCTCGCGACGGTATTGCACTATTGCGTTTACGATCACAAAGATGAACGCAGTCGAAATTCCGCAAAGCAAGACGCCATTAAGCCCCTCGACGCCCCCGAGCAGCCTCCACCTTTCAGGCAGGACCACATCACCGTAACCGATCGTGGTATAGCTGCCGACCGAAAAATAGAGTGCGGTTTCAAAGTTCGAGAAAAGGCCTAAAGCCCGGTAAAAACCTGCCCAGATGCACGTTGAAATAATATGAAGCACAATGACCATCGCAAAGACACTCACCAGGATCATTGTTTCCCGGAGAAGTGCGCCCTGATCTCGGAACAGCGTCGCGCTTTCCAAGCAGCCATTCGGCGATCAGCACCATTCCGACCGTGTGGATCACGACACAGACCGAAAGAATAGCGAGCGCGCTACTAAGATCGTAATTAGCATTGTGTTTTCCCGACGATCCGGGAAGGTGGGCCTGCCGGTAAATTTGTCTCACCAACTGTAAAACGAGCAATGTCAGTGAAGTACTGTCAATTTTAACAGTACAAGTCGCCGCTCCGCCCCGATAGACTCAGGACAGGCTGTAAAAACGATCCTTAACGTCGATCTATCGGGAACCACAGCTCCTGAAGATCGCAAGAACAATGGAGAAAATGTGCCGAGATCGAAGCGAAAAGGTAGCTTCGTCAGCGCCGGGTTCAGGCGATGTCCGTGTCGGACGGCGGGCATTTTTCCGTTTTCGACGGCTGTGACGTGACAAAACGCAAGAATTTGCATCGGACGAAGGTCGATCGGCCGAGACAGGAGTGAGCGATGAGAATCCTCTATATTAACGATCTAAAAGTATTTGCGGTGGCGGCTATCGCCATCACGGCCTCGATCTCGTCCGGCTGCAGCGGAAAGGAAGCGAGTACTACCCTGGCGGCCGCCCCGCCGCCTCCGCCGGTCGTCCTTGCGGATGTGGAACAAAGGACCGTGCCGATCTTCAGCGAGTTCGTCGGTCAGACAAAAGCGTTCGAAACCGTTGAGGTCCGCGCCCGAATCGAAGGCGTTCTCGAAAGGATCTATTACACGGAAGGTTCACTCGTCGGAAAGGGCCAGCTTCTGGCGTCGATCGACAAACGTGAATATCAGGCGAACGTGCAGAGCGGCAAAGGCGGCCCTGTCCAAGGCCGAAGCCGACCTCGCACAGGCGAGGCAGCGTTCCGATGTAACGCAGGCACAAGCTGAGGTCGCCGATGCTGAGGCCGTATTAAGCAAAGCCGATTCGGATCTCGCACGTTTGAAGCCGCTTGCAGCCGAGAAAGCAGTAACTTTGCTCGAACTCGACGCGGCCGTAGCCGCTCAGAAATCGGCCAGGGCCACGGTCAACGCACGATTGGCCAACCTTAAGAATATCGAGGACTCCGTAAAATATACGGTCGACCGGGCCGGAGCCGCGGTTTCGTCGGCAAAGGCCGCACTGATAAAGGCCGAGCTTGACCTCAGCTATTGCGATATTTACTCGCCGCTAAGCGGCATTATCGGTTTTAAGAATGTCGACAGGGGAAACCTTGTCGGCCGCGGAGAAGCGACCCTTCTCGCAACGATCTCGTCCGCGCAGCCTCTGCTCGTAGATGTGAGCATTGCCGAGGTCGACTACCTGAACATCGTAAACCCGAAAACCGGCGGACGGAAGGGTGGAGGGCGTTCGATCGAGATGATCCTCTCCAACGACACGATACATCCATATCCCGGCCATTTAAGGGTCGTCGACCGAAAGGTAGATCCGGCGACAGGAACACTAAAGGTCCAGGTTGCCTTTCAGAACCCCGGCAACTACCTCCGCCCGGGACAGTTCGCACGGCTTCGGGCCGCGGTTGTCGAGCGTGAGAACGCCATCCTTGTTCCCGAACGGGCGATCCAGGAGATGCAGGGCGTCAAGACGGTACTGGTTGTCGATGAAACAAATAAGGCTTCAGTGAGAACAGTAACGGTCGGCGAGAAATCGGACACCTTTTTGATCGTTCTCGACGGCCTCAAACCCGGAGAGAAAGTCATCGTCGAAGGCATGCAAAGGGTCAGGCCCGGAAGTGAGGTCAGTCCTACGGCGGGCCAAACCGCTCCGTAACCGACGGGAGTTGAGAAATGGGAAACTTCTTTATAAACCGGCCGATCGTCGCCATAGTCATATCGATCTTGATGGTCATGGGCGGCGTGATCACACTGACAGGCCTCTCGATCGAGCAATACCCTTTTCTGGCCCCGCCGAATATTCGCGTTACGGCCAACTACCCGGGCGCGTCTGCTGAGGCGGTTGAAGGATCGGTGGCAACACCGATCGAACAGGAGGTTAACGGCGTCGACCGGATGATCTACCTGAAGTCGTCGAACACCAGCGACGGCCGCATGCTGCTCGACGTCAATTTTGAGGTCGGGACGGACCAGGACATGGCAAACGTTCTGACCCAGAACCGCGTGTCGACGGCAGAGGCACGATTGCCCGCCGAGGTCAATCAACAGGGTGTAACGGTCAAAAAGCAGAGTCCCAGCATCCTGATGATCATTTCGGTCTATTCGCCGAACGACTCGTACGACGCCAACTTTTTGACCAATTACTGCGGTATCAATATCCGGGACCAGATACTTCGTATCCCGGGCATTGCCCAGGTCGATCTGTTCGGCGGAACGGACTATGGCATGCGTATGTGGCTTAAGCCGGACCGCCTGGCGAAGCTTGGGCTTACTCCTGCCGACATCATAGGTTCGATCAAAGAGCAGAACGTTCAGTCTCCAGCGGGTAAGGTGGGAGCACCGCCGGCACCGGTTGGAAATGATTTCACCAAGACCCTGAGCGCTCCGGGACGTTTGATCACAACCGAGGAATTCGAAAACATTATCGTCCGGCAGCTTCCCGACGGATCGGTCGTAAGGGTCAGAGATGTCGGCCGTGCCGAACTTGGCTCGCAGGACTATAATTCATTCGGTCGCCTTAATTCCAAGCCGAGCGGCGCAATGGCCGTTTATCTGCTGCCCGGTGCCAATCAGCTCAAGGCCGCCGAAGCGATCTATGAGACGATGGAGCACCAAAAGACCATATTTCCCGCGAATATGGACTACAAGATCGTTTACGACACCACCCCGGCTGTCGAAGCTTCGATCCACGAGATCGTAAAAACGTTCGTCGAGGCCCTTATACTCGTAACCCTTGTTGTTTTTATCTTCCTTCAAAACCTTCGTGCGACGATCATTCCATTGATCACGATCCCGGTTTCCCTTATCGGAACTTTCATCTTTTTCCCGGTGCTCGGGTTCTCCATCAACACCCTGTCCATGTTTGGACTTGTGCTTGCTATCGGGATCGTGGTGGACGACGCCATCGTCGTCGTCGAGGCCGTGATCCATCATTTGGAGCATGGCTTATCGCCCAAAGAGGCGACCATCAAGGCGATGTCCGAGGTCACGGCGCCGGTTATCGGTATCGCTCTCATTTTGTCGGCGGTGTTCGTTCCGGTTGCTTTGCTCGGCGGTCTTGTCGGGAGCATGTACAAGCAATTCGCCCTCACGATCGCGATCTCGGTCCTGCTGTCGGCCTTTAACGCGCTGACGCTGACGCCGGCACTTTGCGCAATGCTGCTTAAGGAACCAAAGCCGATGCGAGGCCCGCTCGGCGTGTTCTTTAAGGGCTTTAACAAAGTGTTTGATGTCGCGACGAGCGGTTATGTCAGCGGCGCTAGGGTCCTTGTTCGAAAGGGAATTATTACGATCCTGATCATCGGCGTGGTGATCGTCGGGGCCCTCTTCTTCGGAAGCAAACTCCCGGCGGGATTTCTTCCTGACGAAGATCAGGGAATTATGGGCGTCGCGGTTCAGCTTCCGGCCGGGAGCCTCGCTCACGCGAACGAGCGAAGTCCTGAAAAGAGTCGAAGAGATCCTGAGCAAGACCGAAGGCATTGAGTCCTACCAGACCGTCGGCGGTTACGGTGTTGTGACCAATACGTACCAGCCAAATTACGGAACGATCTTCGCCAGATTACATCCATGGGAAGAGCGAAAGGAGGCAGAGCTGAAGGTCAGAGGGATCATGGCCAAGGTCCAGAAGGAATTCGCACAGATCCCGGAGGGCGTGATCTTTCCCTTTAACATTCCGGCGTTGTCAGGGTTCGGAGCGTCGGCGGGTTTCAACTTCCTGCTGCAGGACCGCAGCGGAACGCTGAGCGTTCCGCAGCTTGGTGAACAGGCTTCGAAGTTCATAGCGGCGATCAGGCAGCGTCCTGAAATAGGGAACGTCATGACATCATTCGACCCGAATTACCCGCAGGTAAAGGTCGAATTGGACCGCGAAAAGGCCCGAACACTAGGCGTGCCGGTCGATCAGGTCTTTCAGACGCTGTCGACCGCGATGGGCGGTGCATATATTAACGATTTTAACCGGTTCGGCCGCCTTTACAGGGTTTATGCTCAGGCCGAGGCGGCAAATCGTCTGAAGACAGAAGATATCGGCAAGCTCTTCGTTCGTTCAAAAACGACGAACCAAATGGTACCTCTCGCCACGCTTGTCACGATCAAAGACATAGCCGGAACGGAACTTACGACCCGATTCAACTTGCTGCGATCCGTCGAGGTACAGGGGGCTCCAGCACCCGGCTACACGTCGGGACAGGCGCTTGCCGCGCTAGAAGAAGTTTTCAAGGAAACGATGCCGCCCGAGTTGGGCTTCGCCTATTCCTCGATGTCATACCAGGAAAAGGTCGCTCCGCCGCCGGGTCCGACATTTTTGGCGGCGATCATCGTGGTATTTCTGCTTTTGGCAGCCATGTATGAAAGCTGGCGGCTTCCGTGGGCGGTCCTTCTGGGCTCGCCGATGGTTGGCCTGGGAGCGTTCTTCGGCTGCTGGCTGATGGGATACGACAACAATGTCTATGTCCAGGTCGGCCTGGTCATGCTGATCGGCCTCGCCGCAAAGAACGCTATCCTGATCGTTGAATTTGCGAAAGCCAAGCACGAGGAGGGTGATTCGCTCGAGGACGCGGCTCTCACGTCGGCCAGATTGCGGTTCCGCCCGATCCTAATGACGGCGTTCGCATTCATCCTCGGCGTTGTGCCGCTGATGTTGGCAAACGGTGCGGGTGCCGGTGCGCAGAATGTTATGGGCACGGCCGTGTTCTGGGGAATGCTGGTTGCCACGGCGCTCGGCGTGTTCCTTATTCCGGGCAACTATACGTTTATCGAAGGTCTCGGCAGAAAGAAGAAACAAAAGGCTGAAGATCCGCCTGCGGACATGACACCGCCTCCAAGTGTTGTTGAACATGCGACATTCGACGACACGATCCGTGTTGACGACGAAGCGGGATCCGGCAATCACGAGCCGCCGCCGACCATCACTTTCAGTTCGGAGAACGGTGAGAAAAAGCCGGATAAGAATGTTAAGAACACTGAAGAGGGTAAAAAGGTATGAAAAGATCGATAATCGTTTTACTGATCGTATGCCTTGCCCAGACATTTGTGCTGGGACAGAAAAAAACATACCAGCCGCCGCAGGTCCAAATACCGGTAAACCTGGACCGAAATGTTCCGACACCACAGACAGACCCGCAGACTATTGCCGACCTTAAATGGTTCGACGTTTTTCAGGACGAAAAGCTCCAGGCGATGGTCCGCGAGGCGCTTACCTATAACTACGACCTGAGGACGGCGGTTACGCGGGTGGATGCGGCACGCGCGAACCTTGGTATTGTTCGTTCCGACCAGTATCCGCAGATCGGAGCAACAGCAAACTACACCGGACAAGGGTTGTCACGCGAGATCCGCGAAAATGGAAATCATTTTCGCTCCTTCGGAGACATCCTTCTTAACCTGTTTACTTTCGAACTCGACTTTTTTGGCCGTAAACGAAAAGCGGCCCGAGCCGCCAAGGCGGACCTGCTTGCTTCTGAAGAAGCACAACGGGCCGTTATCACGGGGATCATCAGCGAGGTCGCGACATCCTATTACAATCTTCGCGAGCTCGATTTTCAGCTGGAGATAGCTAGACGGACGCTTTCTTCCCGACTGGAATCGCTGCGGATCATCAAGCTGCGGCAGGAACGCGGTGTTTCCAACCTCCTGGAACTGCGTCAGGCTGAAGAACTTGTTTACAACGCGACCGAAGTAATACCGGCTGTTGAGCAGTCGATCGGTCAGCAAGAGAATTTTATCAGTGTTCTGATCGGAAGGAATCCTCAGGAGATAGTCCGCGGCCGATCATTGACCGAGCAGGTGATGCCTCCGAGTGTACCCGAAGGTCTGCCATCCGCCCTACTCGAACGCCGGCCGGACATTCGCTCCGCTGAACAGAGCCTGATCGCCGCAAATGCCAGGGTCGAGATCGCGAAAAAAGCTTACTTTCCGACCATTTCGCTAACCGGATTTTTTGGCTTTCAAAGCGCTCAGCTTTCGAATCTGGTCAGTCCCGCCGGTTTGATCGGGAGCATTGGGCCGCAACTCGCGCAGCCTATCTTTACGGCCGGGCGAATAAAGTCGACAATTCGTCTTACGCAGGCGGAAAAGGAATTTTTGCTGGTCAATTACGAGAAGACGATCCAAAATGCTTTTCGTGAAGTATCGGACGCGTTGATCGCCTATCGAAAGGTCAAAGAGGTCCGCGAGCAGCGAGAGATCCTTGTTGTAACGCTTCAGGACCGCGCCAAGCTTGCTTATATGAGATACAATGGCGGCGTTGCGAATCTGCTGGAAGCGCTTGATGCCGACCGCGAACTTTTCGAGGCCGAACGGGGCCTGGCACAGATCCGGCGCGACGAGCTATTGACGATAGTTCAACTTTATAAGGCACTTGGCGGAGGCTGGCAGTAGAACTCGGGAGGAAAACTAGGAAACAAATGATAAAAAAGAAGCGGGTTCTCAAGCGAGCTCGGTCATTCTCGGATCCATTCCGCGTAACCAACGACAAATTTCGCCTGAAGGACATCGACCCCAGTGACACAGCGGGTCTCGAGTCCGAAGCCAAGCCGCGGGCAAAGGAAGCGCTCGCAATGGGTACTCAGGCCCTTGCCGAACTGCAGGACAAGCTATACGCACAGGACCGTTGGTCGGTTCTTCTGATCTTCCAGGCAATGGACGCCGCCGGCAAAGATGGAGCCATAAAGCACGTTATGTCGGGCGTCAACCCGCAGGGCTGTCAGGTCTTTTCGTTCAAGGGCCCATCCAGCGAAGATCTTGATCACGATTACCTTTGGCGTTGTATGAAATGCTTGCCGGAACGCGGCCGGATCGGTATTTTCAACCGTAGCTATTATGAAGAAACCCTTGCAGTGCGCGTTCATCCGGAATTCCTGGCGGGCCAGAAGCTTTCGCCGGAACTTGTCGGTAAGGACATTTGGAAAAACCGATTTGAGGACATTCGTAATTTCGAACGCTATCTAACTCGCAATGGGACTATCGTCCGCAAGTTCTTTTTACATCTCTCAAAGAACGAGCAGAAACGGCGGTTTTTGGAGCGCCTCGATAATCCCGACAAGAACTGGAAGTTCTCAGCGAACGACGCAAAATCGCGTCGATTTTGGAATGATTACATGGACGCCTACGAGGACACCATCAAAAACACGGCCACCAAGGATTCTCCCTGGTATGTCGTACCAGCCGATAATAAATGGTTCACGAGGGTGGTTGTAGCTGCGGCCGTCATTGACGCTCTTTTGTCCCTGAAGCTCCAATATCCGACGGTCAGCAAGAAACAGCTTGAAGAGCTTGAGATCGCTCGTCAGGAATTGACCGGCGTGATCGAGGATGAAATCAAAGAACCGAAAAAGCTAGCGGTTGGAAAATGAACACGACCGGAACTGAAGCCGTTCCTGGGCGTGGATTGTAAGACTCGTTCCGGGTATCGGGCTGCTGAAAAGTTACGAGTTGAGCTGGCTCCGAGCTGATCTGATCGCCGGCGAGATGGTGGCGGCATTTCTGCTTCCCGCCGGCATCCGCGACGCTTCGCTCGCCGGTCAAATTCCAAAAGCTGATCCACTTAGACGGGCCATATGAGCGCTGACGAAATAAGATCGAAAGCCTTCCGCGGCGCCGCGTTGAAAAGCGAGTCGTATAGAACGGTGGGCGTTTTGGTGTTGCTTGCCGGTTTGTTGGTGTACGCCGTGGCGCGCGGGATCGTTGCAGGACAATTTCGGCTACTGGCCGCCGCAATATTGTTCGCGCTCGTCGCGATCGCATACGAGTGGTACATGTTGAACCGCATCAACGCGGCTATTCGTATTGATAGAAGGATCCCGGAGATCGTCTGGCTTGCAAATGTTCTGATAGAAACACAGATCCCGACCCTCGCTTTGTTTCTCCTTATCCGAAGCCACCTCGTAAGTCCGTACGTGGCCCTCGTCGCACCGGCCGTATTCTTCTATTTCTATTTCATTATTTTATCGATCCTAAGATTGAGCCCGCTTTATTCGGTCACGACCGGAATTTCGGCCGGTATAGGATACGCGATCGTCACCGCGTATGCTTTTTCAGATGAAACCGCGGCCGGAAACACTCCGCTGTTCCCGCTATATATTTATTTCATCTACGCCGGCGTGATCGCGTCGAGCGGCGTCGTCGCGGCATTCGTAGCCGGACAGGTCCGCACTCATGTAAATTCGGCACTACGTGAAGCGGAACTGCAAGGCCAGCTCGAACGCGTCAATCATGATCTCGATGTCGCGAGGTCGATCCAACAGGGCTTGCTTCCAACCACGTCACCCGGGCTTGAGGACTTCGAGATCGCCGGTTGGAACCAGCCTGCCGACCAGACGGGGGGCGATTATTTTGACTGGCAGCAGCTTCCCGACGGGCGTGTCGCGATAAGCTTGGCGGATGCAACCGGTCACGGTATCGGACCCGCTCTAATCAGCTCTTCCTGCCGGGCTTACGCCAGGGCTACACTGCTTGCCGACGGGCACGGCGATGCTGTGCTCGATCGCCTGAATGTGCTGCTCGCCGAAGACCTTCCGTCGAATCGCTTCCTGACCTATGCCTTGATCTTTCTCGACCCGAAAAGTTCCAGCGTTCGAGTTTTGTCGGCGGGACACGGGCCGATACTGTGGTACAAGTACGCGCAGGACAAGATGGAATCGTTGGATGCCCAGGGAATTCCGCTAGGAATGATAGCGGGGATCGAATATGGAGGTGCGACCGAAGGCGTACTTGATCAGGGGGACATGCTCGCTCTGGTAACCGACGGTTTTTTTGAATGGGAGAACCCGGCCGGTGAACAGTTCGGCATACCGCGGATGGAAGCGGTTTTGAGAGAATCACGCGACCTCGAATCAGAGCAGATAATAGCCCGCCTTCGCGCCGCGGTCGAGGAATTCTGCGAGGGCACAAAACAGATGGATGACCTGACGGCGGTCGTCCTGAAGAGAAAAGGCCGCGGGTGAACGATGCTTCATTGGCCGGTGGCGGGACCAGGCAGCCCGACGCGAAATCCGAGTTTGGTCAAGCCGCCGTTCCGACCTGGTTAACCTCCTGCCAGCGCTCCCTGTGTTCTCGAATTATCTGGACGGCTTCGTCGCTGTTGGCGACACATTGCGGAATGTCCATATCTTCGGCATTAGCGAGCGGCGGTGTGAATGAGAGCATCTCGTCGCGGGCCCATTTAACGAAGCCCGGCCACATCTTTCCGACCAATATCAACGGCGTGTCCTCAAGGTGCCCGACCTGAAGCAGCTGCCAGATCATCGCAGTTTCAAGGACCGTGCCGATGCCGCCGGGAGCCACGATGAACGCGTCCGAGGCAAGCACAAAATGATGAAGTCGCGTAAAAAAAGTTCGGTGCTCGAAACCAGCGTTTACGTACGGATTCGCTCCTTGTTCGAATGGAAGTTCAACGCGAATGCCCACCGATCGGCTGTCCGACCCAGCCGCCAATGAGCAGCCTTCATTTGCGGCCTGCATCAATCCCGGTCCTCCGCCCGTGATCACATCGCAGTTCATTTCCGCCAGCGCTTGGGCAACACGTTTTGTCTCCTCGTAGGCGATGCTGCCCGGCTGTGCCCGTGCCGACCCGAAGATCGACACGCGATACCGCTCCCGACGGCTGGCACGAAGCCTGGTCAGATTGTTTACAACGTCCCATAGGCCGAGGACCGAGTCGATCAAAATCTGCTTTGCAGCTTCCTCGTCGCCAAGAGGTATCCGGTTGTTATGTTGAGGTTGGTTTGTTTCGTTCATTTCGTTTCTGCAGTCAGATGTCGATGACATCGCCCAATTCCGGGCATTCCGCCTTTATGCCGTATTTCGATTCGACGAGCGCGGAGAATGCACTTCTGCACTTATTTTCGCCATGCGTAAGTATCAATCGCGGTTTCGATGGTGCGATCGTATCGAACCATCGGAGCAGATCGCTTTGGCCCGCGTGCGAGCTAAAGCCGCCCATCGTATAAACAGACGCGCGCACCGGAATGTCTTCTCCGAATATCGAGACCGTTTCGGCACCGTCGACGAGCTGCCGGCCGATCGTTCCGGGTGACTGAAAGCCCGAGATGAGCACGGCGGTTTCCGGGTCCGTAAGATTGTGACGAAGATGATGAATTATTCTTCCGCCTGTACACGAGCCGTTTCCCGCCATCACCATACACGGGCCCGGAACGTCGTTCAGAGCTCTTGATTCTTCGGGCGTCGGGGTAGGCTGCGTCCATTTGAACTGAAGCTGAAGTTCACCGCTTTTGATCATCTCCTGGGCTTCCTCGTCAAAAAGCTGTTTGTGTTTGCCATATACCTTTGTGGCCTCGATAGCCATTGGGCTATCCAGATAGATCGGGAATGGGGTCAGCGTGCCGCGGCTGAATGCACCGGCGAGCAAATAGAGAAGGATCTGCGTACGGCCCACGGCGAAGATCGGCACAAATATCTTTGCTTTTGCGTCTATTGCCTTTCCGATTATGTCGCGGCCTTCGATCGCGGTTTCTCTCAACGAACGGTGATCGCGGTTGCCATACGTCGTTTCCATGAGAACTGCGTCCGCGTGCTCGAAAGGGAACGGATCGTTCAATAACGGCGCTCCGCGTGGCCCGAGGTCGCCGGAGAAAACTACAACTTTCTTACGGCCGTCCTCTTCGACCGTCATTTCAATACTGGCTGAACCGATCACATGTCCGGCGTCGACAAAGCGCACACTAATACCCGGGGCGACGCTGACGATCTGGCCGTACTCAACATCTCGAACAAGCGGTTTTAGTTTTCTTACGTCGTCCTCATCGTAAAGCGGCGTGATCGGCGGCTGCCCCGTCCGGGCTTGCTTGCGGTTCTGGCGTTGGATATCCGACTGCTGCAACGCAAGGGCATCCAGTAGGATAAGCCTGGCGAGATCGAATGTGGCTCTTGTTGCGTAGATCGGCCCCTCGTAACCGTTTTTGGTCAACAAGGGCAGCCGGCCTACGTGATCAAGATGACCATGCGTTAGGACAACGGCGTCAAGTTTTCCGCCCTCAAGACCCGCTTCCCGCCAGTTTAATTTTCGCTCCGCTTTTCTACCCTGAAACATGCCGCAGTCCACCAGCACGCTGGCATCTTTTGTCAGCACGTGATAAGCCGATCCGGTTACATGACCGGTCGCTCCGTGGAAAAATATCTTCATCCGATGGCGGCTGTAGCAATAGTCATCAATACGTAACTGCCGGACGATTGTAGAGCTATGTCCGTCGCCGTTTAACTGTAAGAAATGACAGTCCGATCTCGGCAAGAGAAACCGGGCTAATTACTTAGCTCCGAATTCCGGTGAATCGTCGTGTAATTCGGTTAGCTTTCGTTGATAGAGAGCAATTCCCGGCAGGGCACTTGCCCCGTGGGCAAAGATGCTAACCAGTACTGTAGCCATCACAGCCATTCGGATCGTCGCTACGCCCGGCTGGTTCGTGGCATGCTCGAGAAATACGAGCCCCAGCACGATCGACGCCAGTCCGCGAGGGCCGAACCATCCCATAAAGATAACGGTCGTTGCGTTAAGCTTCGTTCCAATTAACGCGATCGCAACCGGCAACATTCGGATCAGGGTCAGGCTCAGCCCGGCGTAAAGAAAATGCCAACCGTTGAAATGCTGCCAGTCGCGCGCGACGAACAAGCCAAAGAGAAAGAAGATCGAAAGGTTAAAAAGTTGGCCGGCGTGCTCGGTGAATTCGACGGGTCCTTCATCGGTCACGTGTCCGCCGAACCGCACGGCCATACCGCCAACGAAGGCCGCGATGAACATACTTCCGCCGGCGGCTTCAGAGGCCAGCACGCACAACAGCGGAAGGGCGAGGAGCCCGAGTTGGACCCACATATGACCTGTCGTTTTCCGCCTTTCGGCAACACCCATCAGCCATCCGCCGATAAGGCCGATCCCAATACCGATCAAGGCGCCATAACCGAGTTGTTCGATGATGTATTTTGACAGACTGGGATTGCTGCCTTCGCCGGGTCCGGCCGCAAGAGCAATGAAAAAAAGAAGGAATGGCACTGATAGGCCGTCGTTCAGTCCGGCCTCGACGTTCAGCGACTGCCGGATCTTAAGCGGCACTTTTTGGCTTTGAACGATTATCTGGCCAAGACCGGCGTCGGTCGGAGCCAGGATCGCGGCAAGAATTCCAGCCTCCCAGATCGAAAGGCCGGGAAATATGCCGAGCGCGGCAAGTAAGCCGAGGAGTATTGTCAAAACCATGCCAACGCTAAGCAATCGGACCGGCAATCTTCGAAAGCTGTTAAGCGCCGCAAGGTCGGTACGGTAAGCATCCGCAAAAAGTAGAAGAACGAGGCCTATTTCTGCAATCGCAAGCAGATAATGCTGGCCGCCGTCACCATCGTGGATCACGGGCTGCACGAACATCGCTGCTACGCCCGCGGCCGTAAAGATCATCGGTGAGGTAAAGATCGTTCGCTCGAGCCGCGAAGAGATCAAGCTGTACACAAAGATCAGCGTAAGAAAGATGACGATAAGCGACATAGCGGCCGAATACCGGTTTCCGAAAGGAGCAACTTGCTAAGCCGCTTGACGGTAGCGATAGACGTGATCACGGGAGCCACCCTTCAATACGCCACGAGCCCTTCGGCACGGAATTGCTCACGTACCCGATCTACGACATCATTCGCGGGCGGCTCGACGTCGTTCAGTTTGTAATCGAGACCGAGCCGTTCCCATTTGAATCGGCCCATCTGATGAAACGGCATTATGTCAACCCTTTCGCAAATACCGAGTCCCGACACGAACTTAGCCATCCTCTCTACATCCTCTTCGGCGTCGGTGTATCCGGGAAGGAGGACGAATCGAAGCCACATCGGCCGGCGATGGTCGGCAAGCCGATAAGCAAAATCAAGTGTCGGGCCCAGCTCTTTGCCGACAAGCTCAAGATGTTTTTGCGGGTCCATATGCTTGATGCATAGCAGCACGAGGTCGATCGACTTTAATTCATCGTCACTTAGCCTCGAACCGAGATGGCCGTTCGTATCTAGTGCAGTGTGAACGCCCATTTCCTTCACTGCCGCCGAGCAGCCTTGTCGCAAACCGGTCCTGCATCAACGGCTCGCCGCCGCTCAGCGTGAAGCCTCCTTTCATGACCTGAAGACCGTGCCGGTATTTCCGAACGCCGTCGATCGCAGTTTCGATCGGGACCGGAATTCCGTTCATCAGATTCCATGTATCCGGATTGTGACAATAAAGGCACTTGAACTGGCAGCCGGCCGTCCAGCCGACAACCCTCACGCCGGGGCCATCAACCGCGGAACCGGTCGTGTACGAATGCATGAAGCCCATGTCGCCCGTCTTGAGCGAACTTTTTATCACGCTTTCCGGAACGTTCTTTGCATGATCGACCCGAAGCTCATAAGGACTCGCAGCTTCAAGCGATACAGTTTCAGTTGCAGGTTCGACGCCCATATTATTACTCCTAGGCTCCGTGGAACGTGCGGTTGATCACATCCATTTGCTGTTCGCGGGTCAGCCGGACGAAATTCACCGCGTAACCCGAGACACGTATCGTGAGGCTCGGATAGTTTTCGGGATGTTCCATCGCGTCCTGGAGCGTTTCGCGATTCAGAACGTTCACATTCATATGAAAACCCGTCGAACCAAAGAACGCATCGAGAATTCCACGAAGGTTCGCGATCCGTTCTTCCGGCATTTTTCCAAGCCCGGTCGGAACAAGCGTCGAAGTAAGCGAAATTCCGTCCGCCGCGTCGCGGAACGGGATCTTCGCAACGGACGTGGCCGACGCGTGTATGCCGTGCGTATCGCGCCCGTGCATCGGATTTGCACGCCGGGTGCGAATGGTTCGCCCTGCCGGCGGCCGTCCGGTGTATTTCCTGTGGCCTTGCCGTAGACGACATTCGACGTGATCGTCAGGATCGATTGGGTATGGATCGCGTTGCGATAGGTCGGAAACTTGCGCAGCTTGCCCATGAAAGTACTGACGAGCCAGCCCGCCATTTGATCGACCTTGTTATCGTTATTTCCAAACTTCGGAAAATCGCCTTCGGTCTCATAATCGGTTATCAGCCCGGTTTCGTCGCGAATGACTTTGACCTTTGCATATTTGATCGCTGAAAGGCTGTCGGCGACCACCGACATTCCGGCCATGCCGAACGCCATCGTGCGGACCGGTGCGTAGTCATGCAGAGCCATTTCGACCCGCTCGTATGCATATTTATCATGCATGTAATGAATGACGTTCATCGCGTTTACATATACGCCGGCGAGCCAGTCCATCATTTTGTCAAAACGGTCGGCAACGTCGTCGAGCTCCAGGTAATCACCTTCGACGGCTCCAATAGCCGGCCCGACCTGTTTCCCACTGATCTCGTCGCGCCCACCGTTGATCGCATAAAGCAGGCATTTGGCCATGTTCGCCCTGGCACCGAAAAACTGCATCTGCTTGCCGACGATCATCGGGGAAACGCAGCAGGCGATCGCACCGTCGTCGCCGAGCGAACGCCGCATCGTCTCATCGCTCTCGAACTGAATTGAGCTCGTGTCGATCGCGACCTTGCATGAAAAATTTCGGAACCCTTCGGGAAGCCGAGGACTATACCAGATCGTCAGGTTTGGCTCGGGAGCCGGGCCAAGATTGTAAAGTGTCTGCAGGAACCGGAAGCTCGTTTTTGTCACCAACGGGCGGCCGTCATCTCCCATTCCGCCGATCGACTCGGTCACCCATGTCGGGTCGCCGGCAAACAGATCGTCGTACTCGGGTGTCCGCAAGAAACGGACAATGCGTAGTTTGATGACGAAATCATCGATGATTTCCTGAGCCTGTACCTCGGTGATCGTACCCGCCGCAAGGTCGCGGGCGAAATATACGTCGAGGAACGTGGATACACGGCCGAGCGACATCGCGGCGCCGTTCTGTTCCTTTACGGCCGCCAGATAGCCGAAGTATAGCCACTGAACAGCTTCGCGGGCGTTCGCTGCGGGCCCGGAAATGTCGAAGCCGTACTTCGCCGCCATCTCCTTCAATTCACCGAGCGACCGTATTTGCTCACCCAACTCCTCGCGATCACGAATTATTTCATCGGTCGACATCTGTGCGTCGAGGCTCGTCTTTTCTTTTTGCTTCCGCGCGATCAGCCGATCGACGCCGTAGAGAGCAACACGGCGATAGTCGCCAATGATGCGGCCGCGCCCATATGCATCAGGAAGGCCAGTCAGAATATGCGAGCTGCGGCATTTGCGTATGTCCTCGGTGTAGGCGTCGAACACACCCTCATTGTGTGTCTTGCGGTATTTAGAAAACGCCTCGACCATGTGCGGATCTGGTTCGTAGTTGTAGGCCTTCAATGAACTCAACACCATCCTCAAACCGCCGTTAGGCATGATCGCCCGCTTTAACGGCGCATCGGTCTGAAGGCCGACGATCACCTCATTGTCCTTGTCGATATACCCGGCGTCGTGAGCCGTGATGGAGCTCGGAATTTGCGAGATGTCGAGCACGCTCTTCTTTCTTTCCTCGACAAACAGATCGGTCAATATTTTCCAGACATTATTGGTGCGCTCTGTGGGGCGGGCAAGGAATGAATCGTCGCCTTCGTACGGCTCGTAATTTTGTTGGATGAACGCGCGCACATTTATCTCTTTCTGCCAAAGCCCCGAGTTGAACCCTTCCCAAGCCGGTTCGCCGGCTGCTTCCGTGATTTGTGAAATTGCTGAGACCATTAAAATTCTCCTTACGTTGCTTGTTTCATTGATTCTTTACTTAGACCGAGAAGCCGGCCCGTGTGGCGGGCGATCATAAGTTCTTCATTGGTCGGAATGACGTGGACCGCAACTTTGCTGGACGGTGACGATATCTTTCCCTCGTTAGCTTCGTTCGCATTCTTATTCAGTTCGATCCCGAGCCATGATGAGGCTTCGCAAATGCGGCGTCGTACTTCAGCCGAGTTTTCACCAATACCTGCAGTGAAAACGAGTACCGTCTATACCGCCAAGCACGGCCGTTAATGCGCCGATCTGTTTCGCTGCCTGATAGACAAAGTAATCGACCGCCAGCTTTGCCTCTGGCTCTTCGCGGCCCAACAGGTCGCGCATATCGTTACTTATGCCCGATATTCCGAGGAGGCCTGACTTTTTGTACAGCAGCGTTTCGACTTCCTTTACGGAAAGGCCGAGATTCTGAAAAAGAAAAAGCACGACGCCCGGGTCGATCGATCCGGGGCGTGTTCCCATGCATACTCCGTCCAGAGCGGTAAAGCCGAGCGAGCTGTCGACGCTTTTTCGGTCCTTAAATGCGCAAAGGCTTGCTCCGCTCCCGAGATGCGCTACGATTACGCGTCCCGATGCGATTTCCGGAGCGACTTCCGGAAGGACCGAGGCGATATACTCGTAAGACAGGCCATGAAATCCGTAACGCTGGGCCCCTTTTTCCCGGATCTCGGCGGGCAGCGGGACCAATTGGGCGACCGCACTCTGGCCGCGATGAAAGCCCGTGTCAAAACACGCGACCTGCGGCACATCCGGCAGCCGTTCGAAAACAGCATTGATCGCGGCGAGGTTATACGGCTGATGCAGCGGCGCGAGCGGGACCAGGTCATTCAACTCCGCCAGCACTTTTCGATCGATAATGACCGGCCCGTCAAAATTGGGCCCGCCGTGCACAACGCGGTGGCCGACGCCGAGGACGCGAGATCCGCCCCATTTTGAACGAAGCCAGTCGGCCAACGTCTTTATAGCGTCGTCACCGTTGTTGATGTCGGCGGCAGCATACTTTTCGTCCACTAGCTTTTGCCCGTCCTGGCCTTTCGCCGAAAGATGCGGCGATGTGCCGATACCTTCGATCTGCCCTCGCGCTTCCAGGTGCCAATCACGGCTTTCGGGGCGTCGAAAAACACAGAACTTGAGGCTCGAAGACCCGGCATTCAATACAAGTGCAAAATCGTCCATTGCGGCTCCTAATATGCTTTCATCCGTCTATCGTGAGCTACCAGCATGCCTACGGCACAGCTCGCGATCCTCGTCCCCACGCTGTCGGCGCGGCTCGTCAGGATTATCGGCACCCGGGCGCCGAGAACCATTCCGGCACACGCGGCGTTCGCGAGAAAAGTTAGTTGCTTGGCCAGGATGTTCCCGGCTTCAAGGTCGGGTGCGACAAGTATGTCCGGATCGCCGGCAACTTCCGAGACGATTCCCTTAATATCGGCCGCCTCGCGATTAATAGCATTATCGAATGCGAGCGGACCGTCGAGAATACCTCCCGTGATCTGGCCACGCTCAGCCATTTTGCACAACGCCGCGGCATCGATCGTGGCCGGCATTTTTGAAGTGACAGTTTCTACTGCAGCCAGGATCGCAACCTTCGGCCGCTCGAGGCCGAGGGTCCTCACAAGATCGATCGCGTTCTGGATAATGTCGACCTTGTCTTCGAGCGTCGGTGCGATGTTGATGGCGGCATCGGTAACAACCAGGACCTTGTGATAGGTGGGCACATCCATAATAAAGACGTGGCTGATGCGACGCTCAGTTCTGAGGCCGTGTTCGCGCGAGACTATTGCCGCCATCAGCTCGTCGGTGTGAAGGCTGCCCTTCATCAGGATCTCGGCTTTCCCCTCGCGGACAAGTTCGACCGCTTTTTCGGCAGCCGCATGGCTGTGTGGAACGTCCACTATGTGAGGAATGCCGATATCGATCCCGGCTTCCTCGGCGACCTGGTCTATCTTTTTAAATGGGCCAACAAGAATAGGTTCGATCAGGCCCAACCTTTGAGCTTCAAGAGCACCGGAGATCGCGGTCGGTTCACATGGGTGTACAACGGCCGTCGGAATAGGCCGAAGGCCCCGGCACCTTTCGAGCAACCGCTCGTATTTTCCCGTTCCGACCACGGCCGCCGTTGTTGTCATGCGGCCGCCTCCGCAAGTGTCTCTTTTTTCCCTGAAGGGCCGGTTTCCTTAAGCAGGAACGCGAGAACGATCGCGATGATCACACCGTAAAGTAGCGGCCTGAACGTAGTTTGGAAATGTTCCACCGTCAATCTTTCCGCGCCGCCGGAAACACGCTGCAGAACCCAGCCGAAAACCGGCCCGAGCAGCGCGCTGAATGTAAAGTTGATAAAGTTGACAACGCCGGTCGCCGTGCCGCTATATTCCGGAGGATTCACTTCCTTGATAACCGTGTAGGGCAGCATTGCGGCCCCGGAAGCTATTCCGGCCGTTAGCCCCAGCACGTAAGGAGGGAAGATCCCGGGCGGCCCGAAAAGTATCAATGCCAAACACACGAGCAGCAATGATGCTCCGCCGATGATCACAGGCTTTCGCCGGCCGAGCCGGTCCGAAATGTAACCTAGCAGCGGGCAGCCAATTATCCATCCGAAGGGAACGGTCGCCGACCGCAAGACGGCCGACCCATAATCCATGCTATGAGCATCCTCCAGGAAACGGACGCCCCAGACCATATCGAAGATCGTGGTCGGGACAAATAGTAGACCTGATATGAGCCCGCAAAGGATCGATTGTGGATTTCTAAATACGGTCTTGAACGCTGCAGCAGCGGTTTTGGTCCAATTGTCCGTTGATCTCGTTTTTGGTTCGCTCGGTAGAAGAAAGTAGAGGATGATCGCGATCGCTATTCCCACGATCCCGAGTATCAGCCAAAAATAATTCCACTTGAGGCCGCCGCCGATCATTGGACCCACGGCAAATTGGCCTGCCGAGCCGCCGGCCATTCCGAACATCTGGGTCGCGCCGATCAGTGTTGCGGCTTGAGAGGCCGGGAAGTTTTTGCTCGCGATGTAAATCGCGCCGACAAGTGCAAAAACTCCACCGGCCCCTTGTAGAAACCTGCCGACGCTCGCCGCTGCTGGACTGCCTGTAGCGAACAGGAACGCTCCGAGCCCAACAATTGCGGCAGCGAGCGGCAGGAGTTGCCTCGGCCCATAACGATCCATTGTGAGACCTGCTACTAGGCTGAAGGGCGAATAACCGTAGTAGAAAAGTCCCACAATAGAAGCCACGCCGAGAGCGCTGAGACCAAAAGATTCGGACAATTCCGGCATCATTACCGCCGGTGCCGAGCGCATTATGTACTGATAGAAATAGAAGGTCGCGGTCACCAGCCACGCGATAGCGGCGACCTTTACCCCGGTGCTCGATTCGGGTTTGTCTGTCAATTTGACTATAGCTGGAGCTTCAATCGTGCTCATTCGTTTTCTCTTGCAATGATCCTCAAAAAGCGATGACCGTCTGAATCATCGGCACCCAGCCGTTCATGCCGGAGGTATACGGAGTAAACGCACCGCTGTAAGGTAGCCCTGTGAACCCTCATCAACTCGGCGTTAAGCCATAGACGCTCGGTCGGGAGGAAATGCCATTTAACGCCGCCGCCGTACTCGTACGAGTTCTTAAAGTCTCCAAAGACCTGCGATCCCCGGCCGTAGACCATCAGCTTCTTGGGAATGACAAAATGGCCCGCCGACAATTCATAGCCGTGGTCGAATGTCGCTGTCTCCGGGATCGGCCCGTCGGCGACGAAATCGTTTAGCCAACGCATGATAGTACTGCCCGTTTATCGCAAGCCCGTTCTACTTGAAGCCGCCGTCGATCGCCCACATTTTGTAGGTGGCGTTTTGGACGGTCACACCGGGGGCGAACGCTCCGGTCGAAAACGTTAGAACGCCGTCGGAATTGTAGAGAGCGGTGTTCTCGGGACTTGATGTGTCGAGATTTGAAAAACGGTCTTCTCTGCGACATCGTGAATGAGGTGCCGATTCGAATGCGAGCCTTTTTCTGGGCGAAATAATCGTCGTACATGTTGACCGATTTGCCCGGCTCGCTGTAGCCTCCGAGCGGTTCCCACCAGACACTGCCGCCACCCATCAGATTGGTGTCGATCTTGTTCGCCGAGATACTCAAGGTATTGAGACTGTTGCCGAGGAACGCGTTGTAGTACAGATTCTTCGTGATCTCTCCCGACGCCATTACGCCCTGCGTGAAGCCGGGGCGGAAGAAGTTGTCCGCCATACTCCTATCGGTGGCGTGAAATATGGGAACGTGTTAACGAGCGATCGGCTTCCCGGAACACCCAAGTAACCCGCCAGTAAGCGTGAGCTGCTTATTGAATTGCCAGCCGATGCTCCCGGCTACGATGATCGAGGCGGCACCGGCAGCGGTCCAGACCAGTAGGCTGATATTGAAGCCTCTTGTCCCAAATGTAGCCGCTCAACGATGAACATCGAGCGGTTTACGGTGATGTCGTTGCGTCTATGGACCTCGCGGACGTTCGCCCAGATGGTCGAGTAAAGTTTCGTCGCTATCAAGCGTATTGAGATATCGAAACTGGGTAACGTTGTTGAACCTCAACATAACGGCACCTTAGCGTCGTCCGGCGTCTTCCAGATGACGATCCCGTCCTGGTAACGCTCGGCCGCGGCTTGTTTAACCTTGGCGGACACCCGTCCGGCCGTAGTGCTTGCCGGGTCAGGGTCTCCCGCCGAAACGTTCGGTGACGCATCGGGCGGCGGCGCCGAGGCATCGGCCGCTGACGCGCTAGGTGGTGACGCTGAGGCATCGGCTGCTGACGGCGGTGCGATCGGCCGGCTGGCGGACGACGTATTCAGCTGCCGTGCCGCTGTCAAGCCGCCGCCGCAGGCGATCCAGCTGCTCGATCAGGATCTTTTGGCCTTCCGCCATTCTTCGAAGCTGTTCCCTGACCTCGGCGTTCTCCGCCTTTATGGCCGCGACCTCCGCCTCAAGGTCACCCGTGTTCGGCGTCGACTTTGGAACAGGCTTTCGTACCCTCTGCAGCGGGTTCGGGAGTTGCCTCCGTAACAGGTTTATTCGTTGTCGCGGCCGTCCCCGAAGATAGGTGGGTGGGAGTTTTTGTAGAGATTCCGCCCGACGCGGTCAACTGGACCGAAAGGACTTCTTTGTCAGGGTTGTCTGTTCGGGATGCTCCATTCTGAGCGAGCGCAGCGGTTGCGAAAAGCGTCACGGATGCAAGAGCGAAGACGAAAGAAAGTCGGATGTGTGCGTGGCTGGTCAACATATGAACCCCTGGAAAGCAGTCAACCTAAATCACGGTCTTAGTACCTCTGATGAGAAGTTGTGACGCGATGGAAATTATGAGCGGAGAAGCTCGAGGACATGTGAGTCCTCAAGCTTCTCCGTCTGATCAGCAGAGAACGACCGAGAGGGCCAAGCCGGCTTCGCTCGTTTCTTTATACTTGCTGTTCATGTCTTTCGCGGTTTGGGCGAGCGCCATAACGGTTTCGTCGAAATTGACGCGGTGCCTGGACGCGATCTCGTTGCTGGCGATCATGTAGGCCGTCCATGCCTTAACGGCACCGAACGCGCAACGCTCGATACAAGGAACCTGCACGTATCCGGCGACCGGATCGCAGGTCATTCCGAGGTGATGTTCAAGAGCTGATTCCGCAGCATTCTCAACGACCAGCGATGGCGCATCGTATGCTGTAGCGACCAATGCCGCAGCCATCGAGGACGCCACGCCGATCTCGGCCTGGCAGCCGCCCTCGGCCGCCGACAGCGTCGCGTGATGCTTGCAAAGATAGCCGACTGCCGCAGCAGCGAGCATTCCGTCACGGATCTTCTCGCTGGGGATCTTACGCACCTCCATGAGTCCGTAAACCAGAGACGGCATGACGCCAGCCGATCCGCCGGTCGGAGCGGTGATGACCAGGTGGCCACGACCATTCTCTTCCGATGCAGCCAAGGCGAAGGCCGACAGAGCGGCGATACCGCGGTCTGACTGAAGCTTGTCGTCCATGGCACGCTTGTAAACGGTAGCCGCCTTGCTGTGCAGCTTGATCGGCCCGGGCAGCACATCATCTTCCGGCATCGAAAGTCCGGACTTCACGGTCGCGACCATCGCGTTGATGATCTTGTCGATGAATGCATAGACTTCAGCCTCGGACTCTTCCCGATGATCGACATCTCATTCGCAAGCATCACCTTCGCGATCGAGATCTTGTTTTTGTCGGCGTGTGCCCGAAGCTCCTTCATCGTCGAGAAGGGATACTTGGGCGCGTTCTTCTTCGGCGGCACATAACCTTTCCATTCGATGAATCCGCCGCCGACGGAGTAGTACTCCTGCTCGAGCAGAACCTTGTCGCCGGCCAGGAGCTTGGCGGTCATCGTGTTTTGGTGATGAAAGTCGCCCTTGGTCGCATCGTAAATGATGTCCTTAAGGCTCACGTTGATCGTCTTGGCACCAAGCTTGACGGGAAAAGTCTGGTCAGGCTTGTCCTTAAGTCCGTCGAGAAATAACGGATCGACAGTAGCGGGTTCCTTTCCGACCAATCCGGCCAATGCTGCCCGTTCAGTGCCGTGGCCTTTGCCGGTCGCACTCAGGCTTCCGAAAAGGTGAACCTTTAACGCAGTGGCCTGTAGCGAGCTGATCCGCGGGCAGTTTCGCCGCCCTTTGATAAAAATCGTACGTGATACGCATCGGGCCGATCGTATGCGAGCTCGACGGGCCCGGGCCCGACCTTGTAGAACTCGTCGATCGTCGTCATCACGGGTCCTTTACTCTTTTTCACGACGTTTAGACTCGGATCTGTGTTCGGCGGGGCCGCGGTCCGCGGGGGTTGTAGCTGTTGACCTCTTGACCGCTTCCTGCGCCGACATCGGGTTGCCGGTGATCACCATTGCGGCGCTAACGACAGCGCTTCGCATTAAGAACGTACGACGATCGACGCCCGGCGGGATCTCGCGCGAATTGATGTCGTCGTCGCGGCCAAGCGGATCAGCATGTTCCGCTTCGTCAATTTGTCCGATCGGTCCCGGACTTAGAATTGTTTTGGTTTCGCTACTCATTTGTCATGCTCCTTTACGGGAATCTCTGTCTCCTGAACGTCTGTGTTTTATGTTTCTGCTGGAACTGTTTTCAGCCCTAGGACCGAACTGCCGCAATCGCTGAACGCTGACCTGAACTCGCTCGATCCGAAATTGCCTATCGGGCGGCTGATCTTTGCGCTCCCGCGTTAACTGAATCGTAGGAAATCGAAGCTCAAGAGTTAACTGTCAGTTTTGACAGTATGTCGAGGAATTCAGTCGCTCAGCTGTCGTGTATGAGGACACAAAAAGAGGGAAAGCGTCGACCATGTCTCCCACAGCACAGCCAACGCTTTCCCGTTATTGGGATCATGGCGGGCGCCATGTACTCCCAAACCAATCCCTTTCCGTTTGTCAATATCCCCTTGTTCGACAGAGGCGTTACTTCCTAGTGGAAGACAACGCCGAAATTAAGCAGCAAATTATTCTGCAAAACGCCGCCCACCGTACCAAAACGTCCGCCTACATCCAGGTCACCCCGGATGATCGGGTTCCAATCAAATCCGATCACACGGATGTCGACGTTCCTGTGGACCCTTACGTCGACGCCGCCGCCGACCTTGAAGGCGAAGTCGGTTGAGTTAAGGTCCAACAGCCTATTTCCATTGGACTGATCGATAGAAAAATGCTGGTCCGAAACACCGAATAGGGCGTGGAAAAATGGCTTGACCTTGCCGCCGTCCTTCCTGTTGTCTTTGACCTGAACACCGCCCATGTATTGATATATATTCTGGCTTGTCTTAAAGGTCTCGACGGTTGGGTTCGGTGGAGGCGGATTCACCGATAAGGATCGCGGGAAAGTCCTCGCCGTAAGAATGCAAGGTCAGGTCGAACTTCACGCCGACCCATCGATTGAAATTGTAGTTGACCGAACCGTTAAATCCGTGAGCATTCACGCGATTCGCAGGAAAGTCACTAAAGTCATCGTTGAACTCATCCGGATCGACGCCGCGGTTCAGGTTCATATATGAATAACCTGCAAACGCTTCAAACTTGTAATTTTCACTCTGAGCCGTGGCTGTCGAAACCGCGAACATGAGTACTGCCAGGATGAACGTACTCGTGATCATTGCTTTCATTCTGTTTAAATCTCCTATTTATTGTTCTTAAAACTTGCGATATGCGACAGCCTTGATGCGACGTTGTCCGAACGCCTGCCAGACTGGCGCGAGTTGTACCCAAATAGAATCTATCCAAGGCCTCTCTATTCAGTAACTGTCAATTTTTACAGGTAGATGTAAAGAGATCGATGAAAATCGGGTACCGGAAAACCGCAACGCGGCGGGTCACGATCATTATCGCGGCACCGATAATGATTCGATCGTGGCGGGTAATATTCGAGATGCCCTTTTAAAAGATCCGAATCAAAAAAACGTGATCGGTCAGTTGTATACCTTAATGTTGGTAAGCTGCCACGGGTTCTGAAAGTTCTCCAGCTCGATCTCGCCTTTCTTGTTAAGCCGGACACGTGTGGCGGGCATCAGCGTCCCTTTTGCTTTTTTGGGATTTGCCTTAGGGAACACGATCTCTCCAAGCGTGATCTCGTAATCCATGCTGCGGGTCGCTCCCCATGCTTCGCGAAACCGGACCGGCCGATCCGTGACGAATCGAACTACGGTATCTCCGTTAGGAAGAGTGAACCTCCGAATGTAATTGAGGTCGTAGCCGAGAGTTCCGGTGATGGCGATCCGCCCTTTGGACCTCATTTTTTCCAGTGCATTAGCCAGGCCTTCCGAGCCGCCCGCCTGGAACGCCTCCAGCAGAGCTCCCTGATCCGCGGCCGCCGATATCGAGTTTATGCGTATGTCAACATTGATCAGTCGTCCCAATTGGGTCGATGTGCCGCGTGCTATAGCCCTGATCATTTTTTGGCCGTATACGTCGGGCATGCCGATCAACAGCGATGCCGCGATGCCGCATAACAGCAAGCTCGTTCTCTTGGCAATATTTCGGGTCATTATTAGTCTCCTTATCTCGATTATTACGGGATCGGTTAGATTCGAATAGGACTGCTAAAAACCGCTTGAGTACCGAGATACTACAATCGCGTTGTGCATCGGGTAACTGTCACTTTTTACAGGTGAAAGACGCCGGCCCGGCCCAGTGATCCGTCTGGACATCAACAAAAAACGCGCCCGTAAACAGGCGCGTTTTTTGAGCTAGATAACGGTCGGCGAATTGTCGACCGGGCGGCAAACTAATAGGCGAAATTACTCCGTTCCCTTAATTCCCTTATTGACCATCAGCCTGATCTCAACGCGACGGTTCGCGGCACGGCCGGCCGCGGTCGAATTATCGGCGACGGGATTATCGACACCGGCTCCAAATGGCTGGACCAGCCGGGTCAATTGCATGTTGTGCTTCGAAACCAAGTACCCGATCACGGCGTTCGAACGTTTTTCGCTTAACGTCTTGTTTGCAGCCGTGTTTCCGCTCGAGTCGGCAAACCCAACTACGGCGACCATCCAACCGGTCCTGTCCTGGGTCTTTGCCCATGCAGCAGCCTCGTCGATGATCCCTCGGCCCTGCGGCCCGAGCGTGGAGCTAGCGGTTGCGAAAGGAACGACGATGGTCTTGATCGGATCGTACGTGTCCAACCCGTTAATGCGTGTATTCGCTCGATTCGCCTGGGTGAAAGCTTCATCGGCCACGCCGCGAGCGGCAGCCGTTGCCGCCTGGTTCTCTTCGATCTGTCCCTGCATTTTCTCGGCATTTACTTTCTGCAAGGCAATATCGTGCTCGTTCTTGAGGGCTTTGTCCTCAACGGGATCGACCCGAACTTCCAAGGCCTGAGCGGTCTTCAGATCTTCGTTATCGAAGTTGATCTCCCGGGCCACCACGTGCCCTTCGTCATTTCCGGTTCCTTCGACCTGAATAAGCAAACCGCGCAGCAGATAAGTTGAGGGGAATTCGTTTCCACCTCTTGCAAGACCTTTTCTATAGGTCTTCACTATCGTGTCATCTCTCAGCTGCACGATGTATTCATCTTTCGTACCCATATCCCGAAATTTAAGCGATTCGGCATCCCGCGTTACGATGATGCCTTTTTGCTTGAATTTCGTTCCTGCCGAGACACTCTTCATTCCCTGCGCCGCGGCTGCTGCATACATCATTAAGGTGCAGCCGGCGACCAAAAAGGCTATGACTAAATTTCTTCTACTCATGATTTGACTCCTGTTTTCTAAGTGATGTACGTGCGGTTGAAACCCCGCTGCCTGGCTCGGTTGATCTTCAACCGACCCGGCCCACGTTCTCCGAATTTGCGGTTAGGTTAGATTTAACGCTGTTATCAGGCATGCAGTAACTGTCAAAACTGACAGGCTCCTATTTTTTCCGCTCTAACTTCGCTGCCGGATCCATTCATAGGACCGTAGCAGACGGCGCAGATCAGGCTTCGTTATTGGGATAAATGCGCCTAAGATCTGCCGCGACAAATCGGGCCCGCGATGGTAAACCTGTAAAAACTGACAGTTTCAGTCCGATCGGCTCCGGCGTAAATTGCTTTATTGAAACCAAAGAAGGCCCGTCCAATCTAGCCTTCACAAAGGAGCCGATATGTTTTCGATCAAAAGATGCGTTCGTGTAGCGTTCCAGGCAGTCCTTGTCATCGCTTGTATTGCGGGAATCGTCGAGTTGACCAACGCTCAGTCTGATGTTCCCCCCAAGCCTGTCACCGATGTCCAGCAGTTGAAGGAACGGATCAAACTTTTAGAGGATACAGTCGAAGAACTAAAGCGGCAGATGGCCACGGTTGAAGAGAATCAGAAACCTGCCGCAGCCGCACCTTCTCAGATCAGCAATGTATCGAGCCAGGCCGGCAGCCCGACCGTGATTCCGGCAGTGCTAAGGACGACGCCGTCCGACGTGCCGCCCGGCCTGCTCCCAAAAAGGCAAAGCAGGACGGGGAAAATACCCTCGAGATATACGGGTTTGCAATGTTGGATACGGGCTATCAATTCAAATCGAATCATCCCGACTGGTTCGATGTGGTCAGGCCAACGAAACTGCCCGCCTTCGAGGGCGAGTTCGACCCGGAAGGGAAATTCTTTATGGGCGTCCGTCAGTCGAGACTTGGCGTCAAGACATCGACGGCTACCGCACTAGGCGAATTAAAAACCGTTTTTGAATTCGAATTATTCGGTACCGGTGCGCAGGCCGGACAAACTACCTTCCGAATACGCCACGCTTACGGCGAATTGGGACAGTTCGGCGCCGGTCAATATTGGACAATTTTTGGCGATACGGATGCGTATCCCAATACATTCGAATATTGGGGCCCGAACGGTTTGGTCTGGTTCCGAAATGTCCAGTTCCGCTGGATGCCGCTAAAGGGAAGGAATGCGGTCACGATCGGAATTGAGAAGCCGGGCGCAAGTGGCGACCAGGGTGTATATGCCGACCGTATCGAACTGGACGGGATCCGGCCGAAACTCCAATGGCCTGACCTGGTTGGTCACGTCCGCTTTAATCGCGATTGGGGCCACGTCCAGATCGCGGGTGTCTTAAGAAGGATCGCCTGGGAAGATATCAATGATAAAGATCAGTTCGACTTCTCAGGAGCTGCCACTGGCGGCGGCGTCTCCGTTAGCTCGCATTTCAACTTTGGCGAAAAGGACATCGGCCGCTTTCAGTTTACCTACGGCGCGGGAATTCAGAACTATATGAACGACGCTCCGGTCGACATCGGAGCCAAGTTCACCGGACCTCAGGTGAACCCGCTGGGCCCGCAGGTGGTGCCGCAGGGAGGTGTCGTCGTGCAACCGCCGGTCGAAGGCGTGGCTATTCCGGTGTTCGGTATGTCGACTTTTCTCGATCATACCTGGAGCAAGAAGTTCACCAGCTCGTTCGGATTCTCAATGCTGAACATGGAGAACTCAGATGCACAGTCACCGGGAGCTTATCGTCAAGGTAAATACTTCATCGCGAACCTGCTTTACTATCCTGTCGAGAATTTTGTGCTCGGGGCTGAATACCAATGGGGCCAGCGAACAAATTTTCACGACACCTTTAGCTCAAATGACTCGAGGATCCAGTTCTCGTTCAGATACAACTTTTCGAAAGTGTTCAAATGGTAGGTCCGTGGGCTCTTTCCGGGAACTTTACGTTCGAATTCAAGGGGGTAACAAGGGGGAGTTCATAAAGTGGCGGCTTGGAAAAAGGAATTAATATGAATCGGGATAGGTCGAAAATGCGAATTGCCTTTTTTCTTGCCGCCACATTCTGTTTCTGCGGCACCGCGTCGGCGGAGAAGGTCCGTTACAACTTTGTGCCGGGAACCGATTTTTCCAAATACAAAACATATAAATGGGTCAGGGTCGAAAACGCACAATATCCGAATCAGATACTGGACGAGCAGATCATGAAGGCGATCGATGCTCAGCTCGCCGTTAAAGGCTTGGTAAAGACGGACGACCGTCCTGATCTGGTCGCCGTTTATCAGGTCGCCGTTAACCAGGAAAGGGAATGGTATGCCTACAGCACCGGCGGAGGTTACTGGGGCTGGGGAGGCTGGGGAGGTTGGGGTGGTATGGGCACCACGACCACGACGAGCAAGACGATCCATAACGGAACCTTGAACCTCGACTTCTACGATCTGAATACAAAGAAACAGGTTTGGCGAGGCATGGCAACAAAGACGCTGAAACAGCCAAAGGACCCGGCTAAGCTTCAACGGAATATCGATAAGGCGATGGCCAAATTACTAAAGAATTATCCGCCATCGCCGAAATAATGCGGGCGCAGCGAGCGGCATAGGCAGGACATTAACTGTCGCCGAGCGGTATATCTCGCGTTGGCCCGGAGGGCAGCGAATCCGAGTTCTCCCTGTCAAAAATAACAGTTACATCCGGAGGTTAATATCTCCATAATCCGGGCAAATGTATCAGAGCGCTCACCGTTGCAAAAATCGAGTTGCGATCCTCACCCGAAAAGGGGGCATAAGGGGTTTTGCAAAAAGTGTAAGTTTGACCGCGGCCTTATGAACGCCAGGACCTAATCCTTGCTCAGGGGAACCGCCCGACCGTGAAACAGGAAACACGGTGGAGGTCCATTATGAATCGAAAATTATGTTTAACCGGAATATTTAAGCAAGCTTACAGGCTTGCGTCTGCCATTCTGATCATCTGGGCCCTGCTTGGGCCCGCACCTGCCCTGGTGGCGGCGCAAACTCCGCCAAAAGAGCCGGCGTCGCCGCAAACTCCGGCAAAGGTTCCGGCATCGAAAGCTGACTACGACAAGTGGGCCGACGGCAGAACAGGATTCGGAAAGATCCCGCCCGAGCAGCTCGATTCGCTTGTGGCACCTCTTGCCCTTTATCCGGATAATCTGCTTGCGCAGGTGCTGGTTGCGACGACATATCCGCTTGAGATAGTCCAGCTTCATCAGTGGCTTGCAAAAAACAAAGAGCTGGCAAAAGACCAAAAGAAGCTGACCGAACAGGTCACAAAGCAAGGATGGGACCCGAGCATCCAGGCGATGGCCGCGTTGCCCGATGTCGTAAAGTGGCTTGCCGAGGATATTACCTGGACCACGGACCTCGGGAACGCGTTCCTTGCCCAGCAGAAGGATGTCATGGACGCCGTCCAACGCATGCGGAAAAAAGCGCAAACTAAAGGCACATTGAAGACCACCGAACAGCAAGTCGTCAAAGAGCAGGCGGTGGAGGGTCAGGAGATCATTGTGATCGAGCAAGCAAATCCGCAGGTCGTTTACGTTCCATCGTACGATCCGGTCTATGCCTATGGTGCTCCTTTTTACCCGTATCCGCCCATTTACTATCCGCCCTATTACGGTGGCATATACGCTGCCGGAGTTATTGGCTTTGGGATAGGCATCGCGATCGGTGCTGCCTGGGGTGGAGGCTGGGGATGGGGCTGCGGTTGGGGCGGCGGCAACGTGAACGTAAATATCAACAACAATTTTAACCGGATCGGAGGCGTCGGCGGTGTTGGTGGAGTCGGCGGCGTAGGTGGGGTTGGAGGCGTAGGTGGCGTCGGAGGCGTGGGAGGCGTAGGCGGTGTCGGTGGCGTAGGCGGTGTTGGCGGCGTCGGTCGTCCCGGCGGCGTCGGCGGTGTTGGCGGAGCCGGTCGTCCGGGAGGCGTCGGCGGTGTCGGAGGCGTCGGTGGTCCGGGAGGCGTCGGCGGAGTTGGTGGTGCCGGTCGTCCGGGGGGTGTCGGTGGAGTGGGTGGTCCCGGCGGCGCGGGTGGTGCATGGCAGCATAATCCTGCACACCGCGGCGGAGCGCCGTATCGAGATAAAGCGACCGCAAATAAATTCGGCGGCACGACGCGCGGCGATTCGCTCAGCAATCGTCAAAAGTCGGCCCAACGCGATGTCGGTAACCGCAGCAGCCGTTCCGATTTCGGTGGTAATCGAGCAAGCACCAGCAACCGAGGCGGAGCCGGGAATCGGGGAAGCTCCGGTAATCTAGGCGGGGCATCGAATCGGGGCGGATCGAATATGGGCGGAGCCTCTAACCGAGGCGGCGGCGCGGACCGTATCGGTAACCGCAGTTCCCCAGGTGCATCCAACCGCGGTGGATATAGCAGCGGCTCGAACGGCTGGGGCGGCGGCAACGCGCGATCCAGCAGCAGCCGAGGGATGTCGAGCATGGGCGGTTCGCGAGGCGGTTGGGGCGGCGGCGGAATGTCACGCGGCGGAGGCGGATTCCGCGGTGGAGGCGGCAGACGCCGATAGGAGGTGAATTATGAACAAACTTAGAACTATGCGATCGATGACATCTAATACGTACCTCCGAAGGTGCCTGTTCATGTTGGCAGGATACTCATTGCTTGTTTTGATAGTGCTCGTTTTGTCGATTGCCCTCTACGCTCAGGCGGGATCGGGGCCGCAGGGGAAAGCCTTTACGACGGCGAATGAAGCAGCGGACGCGTTCATCACCGCGGCGGAAACTTACGATACCGCTGTTATGCTCGAGATCCTTGGGCCCGCGAGCAATGATCTGATTCTCACTAGCGATCCTGTAGACGCAAAAAAGCTAGCAGGGGAATTCACTTCGCTCGCAAAGGTCAAGAAGACCGTCACTATTGACAAGCGGACCAAGGTGCGGGCCTTTCTTTCCGTGGGTGACGAAAACTGGCCCTTCCCGATCCCGATCGTGAAACGCGGAACAAAATGGTACTTTGACACGGCCGCAGGCCGCCAGGAGATCCTTTTCCGTAGGGTAGGACGTAACGAACTAAGCACGCATCGAAGCGGCACGCGGGTACGTTGAGGCCCAGCACGATTATGCCTTAACAAAACACGACGAGGCATTGGTCAACCAGTATGCCCAAAAGATCATAAGCACTCCCGGAAAACACGATGGCCTTGCCTGGCAGAATTCAGACGGCACCTGGGCTGGCAGCATTGGTGAGAGGGCGGCAAAAGCACTTCAGGAAAGCGAGGCAGGAAAGTCGGCTCCTTTCCATGGGTATTTTTTCAAGATCCTGACGAAACAGGGGCCGGCGGCACCGCTGGGACGAATGGACTATGTGCTAAAGGGCGCGATGATAGGCGGGTTTTCGCTGATCGCATACCCGGCGATCTACCAGGTGACCGGCGTCAAAACCTTTATGGTCAGTCATGACGGAGTTGTTTACGAAAAGGACTTCGGCGTGAAGACCCGTGAGTTGGTCCCGACGATCGAGGAGTTCAATCCGGATCGAAGCTGGACCCCGGTTCTCGAAGAGGATAATTGACCGTTATTAGGGTAGATGTAACTTACTATTGCCGGAATGACTAAGGGCATCTGCGTACGTTCCCAAGCTCCCGCGGGCGATGACTCGGCCGTACCATTAAACAGGTGGATCTGAGCAAACAACTAATTCATCTGCGGTACGGCCGCGTCCGTCATCTCCAAGCTGGTTTTCGAAGAGAGTTTCGCGTGCGAAGTGAAGCATCTTCCCATTATCCCTGAATCAGCGGTACGCTGCCGTGCGAATTGACAACCTTCAAGATGAGAAAGGCTGGTAACGCCCTTCGCAGCAAATTTTGCGAACATGCAGCGCGGATCGCTTTGATCGTAACGCTAGGTTCTGCGAACGCTGCCGCGCAGGACATGGAACCGCGGGCCTACTCGCGGGCACCTGTGGGCACGCAAACTGTCGTTGTAACCTACGGCTTTCAACACGGCGACATATTGACCGACTCCGCCCTGCCCCTGACCGATGTGAGCGTTAAGCTGAACACCGGCGTACTTGGTTACGCCCGAACATTCGGTATTTACAAAAAACAGGTAAATTTCGGCGTGGCCGTTCCATATTTCCACGGTTGGGTAAAGGGAACGGTTTTTGAGGAGCAGCTCGAGGTCAAACGGTCCGGACTCGGCGACATGCGGCTGCGGTTCTCGACCATGCTCCGCGGTGCGCCGGCGTTGAGTCCGAAGGAATTCGCGGCACATAAGCCAAAAACGCTGATAGGTGTTACCCTGAGCGTCATAGTACCTACCGGACAGTACGACCCGCGGCGGCTTGTAAATATTGGATCGAACAGATGGGCGTTCAAACCTGAGGTGGGCATATCAAAGCCCTTCGGTAAATGGAATGTTGAATTCGCCGGCGGCGGATGGTTTTTTACCGAGAATAGTAATTTTTTCGGCGGAGTGAGACGCAGGCAGGAACCGCTGCTCTCGCTTCAGGCCCACACGAGCTATATGATCAAACCGCGGATGTGGGTCGCCTTTAGCGGCACCTACTTTCGCGGCGGGCGCACGAAGATCAATGGCGTCGCCAATAATGACGCGCAGAGCAATTCGCGTATCGGCGCAACATTTGCTTATCCGTTCAAAAAAAGACAGTCGTTAAAATTTGCCTGGATGAAAGGGGTGACCACTCGGTTTGGCGGGGACATAAGTTCGTATTCCGTGGGATGGCAATATACCTGGTTCTGAGAAAGCTTTATTTGGCTACGCCGGTTGGGGCATAGTTACCGGGACCCGGGCCTCGATACGTGTCCCATTTTGCCTATTCGACGAGATCTGGACCGTACCGCATATCGCGAAAATACGTTCCTGCATACTCGTCAGGCCGAGGGATTCGCTGCCTACAGGCCCTTGAGGATCGAACCCCGAACCGTTATCCGAAACCACTAATACCAGTTCATCCCCTTCGACACACAGCTCCACGTTTGCCGATCTGGCGCGGCTATGCTTCACAACATTCTGAAGCGATTCCTGCGCGACCCGATATAAACATAATGAAGTATGATCCGACAATTCTCTTGGTATATTCGCTGCCGTAAAAGAGACCTTCAACGGATGTGCTCTGTCTATCTCGCGGCAGAATCCTCGCAGCGCGGCTTCCAACCCGAGCTGTCCGAGCTTTGCCGGATGAAGTTCGTGCGAGATACGGTGCACGTCGCCTGTTAGTTCTTGTATGTCATCGATGAGGTGGTCTATCTCTCGCTTGCCCCCTTCATAGATAGGCGTTGCCTTTAATGCCTCTAAGCGTATCGATAAAAGGGCGAGCCGTTGGCTGAGATCGTCGTGAAGCTCGCGGGCCAGACGGGCGCGTTCCTTCTCCTGAGCTTTCATCAATTTACCGCTGAGGTCATGTATCGCATTTTCGGCATTCTTTCGGCCTGTTATGTCGAGACTTGCGCCATAGAGTGTCGGTGGATGACCGTCGTCAGCAACAACTTTCCCTCGCGAGTCGATCCATTTTATCTCGGTTCCGTTGAGCAAAAGGCGGTACTCGATATGGTATTCTCCGCCCTCCTTCTCGATCTTTCGGATGGTTGTGGTGAGCCGTCCCCGGTCCTCGGGGTGAACCCGCGATACGAATTCTGAAAAAGTTGTTCGTGTCGTACCCGGAATATCGAAGATCTCCGCGCCTTTTTGCTGAGAAGTAGCTCCTCTTCGCCGGCTTTGCGGGTCCACATTCCCAAGTTGCCAGTGTCAGCGGAAAGATTCATCCAGTTTAGCGCTTCGGCAAGCTCGTGCTCCCTTTCCAATAGCTTTCCCGTAAGCCTGATCGAGTGCTGCATTTCATAGTTAAGTTCGTACAGCATCGGGACCGCGAGCAGAAGCAGGGAAGGTGAGATCACGACCGGCATCGCAAACATTCCCCATTGACTTCCTAACGCAACGATCAGGATCCACGCCGCGTAGGCGATGCTGGCGCTCCCGAAAACGAGAGCCTTTCGTCGATCTTCGCGACGCCACAATCTGATACAGGAATCGAAAGCATATACGATCAGCAGCAGCATTCCTGCCTGCGGAATAAGAGCCAGCGGGTTGGGGATGCCGATCGGATAAGAAAGCGTTTCGCCGAGAACGGTCGCGTGGCCGAGTGAAGATATCTCGGTGAAATTCATACTCTCCGGATAGGTGAATAGATTGATCACCGTCGACGCGCCTCGAAGGCCAAAAATGAGCCAGAAAAGCGATGGCCGCCCGTCAAGGTTTACTTTCATAAACCAGGCGCAGGCGACCATATGGATCGACGCCGCAATTTGTGCCCAGGTCAAGACCGATCCGTATTCCTGCGGTGTTTCGGCACGAAGCATGCCGATCTCAAAAACCACGAATACCCCAAGCGAGATACAAGCAAGGGCGAACGCCAACTGGTCGCGTCGTTCCCGTTGCGATATCCAAAAGCGCAGGTGTACCACGCCGAGGGTAATGCCCGCGGCGGAGATCATTAATAGGCCGCTAGTTATGATCTGCATGAAGCGACTAACACATGTTCGCGATCGCAAAAATGCAGCATCTTGGCCGGTCCGCAGGCCGGAGATTCGAAGATCATAAATTGCTCCATTAAAATGCGGGTTTTGACAACAATATTCAGATCCTCTTTAGCCTCACGGCAAAGCGAAGATCCGCCAATTATCACGATAAGGGCGCGTCGCAGCGGAGATAACTGTCAATAATTACAGTACGACGACCGCTATGCGGCCCACCTGTAAGTTCTGACAGTTTTGTGCAACCTGGTTTCAAGTGAAAATCAGGGTGTCGTTATGCTTAGCACGCACCCGACGTGACGACCCATATCGAAAAAGCCGGTAGTCCGGCGGGAGGTACGCAAGCAGCATGATCATCGAGTCACCCTTGGAACTGATCTTCCGCGATCTTTTCTATCGCATTCCGGCTTTTGCCGGGGGCCACGACCTGTTTCTAAAGTTGGAAGGGTTCAATGTAACCGGGTCGATAAAGGTAAAGACTGCTGTTGCTCTGGTCGAGGACCTGGAGCAGACGCGGTATTGCCACACCGGGCGAAACTGTTTTGATCGAATCGTCATCCGGCAATCTTGGCCTGGCACTTAGTGTCGTGTGCGCGATCAAAGGTTACGAATTCATTTGCGTGACCGATCCGAATGCGACCCGCTCGGCAGTAAAAGGTATCGAACTGTACGGGGCGAAATTGATCGTAGTTACTGAACGCGACAGCTCCGGCGGCTATCTTGGGACTCGCCTTAAGAAGATCGATCAAATTCTACAGTCGAATCCGCACGCGGTCTGGTTAAATCAATACGCAAACCCGGCCAACAAGAACGCCCACGCGGAGCAGACGGCTGGTGAGATCATCAACCAATTTCCTAAGGTCGATTGGGTTTTTGTAGGTTCGGGTACAACCGGAACGCTCGGCGGCGTTGCTGAGCGGCTTCACCAGGAATTACGCAGTGTGAAGGTGGTTGCCGTCGAACCAACCGGCTCCGTTACGTTTGGCGGAGCGCCCGGCAAGAGAAGCATTCCCGGCATTGGGACCAGCGTGAGGCCGAAGCTTGCCGACCTGGCCAAGCCGGACAGGATCGTTACGATAAGCGAAGAAAGAACTATAGAGGCTTGTCTTTCATTTGTTCGGGACCGTCACCTGCTCGTAGGGGGAAGCACCGGGTCCGTTCTTGCCGCCGTGCAGCAATTTGCTTCCGAGTTTCGCCCTGGCGACACTATCGTAGCTATCTCACCGGACCTTGGTGAAAAATATCTGGACACGGTTTATGACCCGATCTGGGTTGAACAGATATGTTACGGCCGCGGCCGGCCGGCGCGAACGCGTTCGTTCACGCCCGTTGAGCGTAATACCTGTTTTGCCGGCCGTCGGTGCCGTCGCGGCAGGCGTTCACAACGGGGCGATGGGAGAATAAATGTGGCGGCAGCTCCGACATTCAATGTTGTTCCCGGCTCCGCAGTACGACGAGCGATCGATGAGAATCGGCAGCGAGTTTTCGAAGCCGTTGAAACTGCATATCGACTGCACGCCTCGGGAAATGCAATTAATCCCGACAGCTATTTTCTTCGGTATCCCGACAGGCCCAACTCGCGCATCATCGCCCTGCCGGCGCATATCGGCGGTCCGATCCAAAAAAGCGGCATCAAGTGGGTCTCGAGTTTTCCGGACAACAATGCCAGCAATCTGGCCAGGGCGTCGGCCGTTCTGATACTCAATGACGGGGCAACGGGATATCCCATCGCGTGTATCGAGGCCGCACTGATCAGCACCACGCGCACCGCCGCCTCGGCCGCGCTTGCCGCAGAGAGGATCTCTCCGCATCCGTTTAAAGGATCGATCGGCGTGATAGGGACAGGCGTGATCGCCCGGGCGACTATCGAATGGCTTTTATTTCGCGGCTGGAATTTCAGCGCGGTCAATCTGTTCGACCTTGACGCCGCCGGGGCCGAGCAGTTCAGTAATTGGCTCAGCGAGAAACACGATCTTCAGGCGAACGTTCACGACCGATTGGAGGAAGCCCTATCGGACTCCTCACTTATACTTTTTACGACTACTGTTCTCGAACCGTACCTCAGTGATGAGAAATTGTTCGCCCACGATCCGACGGTTCTGCATCTGTCGCTGCGTGATATCTGTCCGAACGTCATTCTTGCATCGCAAAACATCGTAGACGACGTCGACCATTGCCTAAAGGCACGGACGTCGGTCCATCTCGCCGAGATGGAAACCGGAGACAGAGATTTCATCGCAGGTACCCTCGTGGACGTTCTCGACAACAAGGTCGAACTGGATCATAAGCCGCGCATATTCTCGCCGTTCGGGCTCGGCGTTCTGGATATTGCAGTAGGGGACCTTGTACTTGAAGCGGCAACGGCGTCCGGCGAAGCGATCGCGTTTCCCAATTTCTTTAGCAATTCTGCCAGGTGGTGATAAATATGGAAAACTACGCGCATACAGAGACCCCGACGGCATACGCTGAACGGACATCCGAGAAAACATTTGAGGCAGAGAACCCGCCAACTGCCGTTAGTACATCGGCAGTATGGAGCTGTAACGAGTGGGACCCGCTGGAAGAGGTCATCGTCGGCAATCCGCTGAATGCGCGGTTTCCGACGGCTGACCTGCAGCACGCAACTCGCTGAATACCCGGACCGTCCGTTGTCCGAGATCCCACGGGGAACGTTTGACCAACGCATCATCGACGAGACGGAAGAGGACCTTAACGAATTTGCCGAGATCCTCGAAAGTTTTGACGTGAAGGTCAGGCGCCCGGACACCTGGCCGCACGAGGCTACGTTCTCGACGATAAACTGGGAATCGCACGGGTATTACAACTACTGCCCTCGAGACGTGATGATGGTCCTCGGCGATCAGATCATTGAGACGCCGAATGTGATCCGCAGCCGCTCGCAGGAAACTTACAGTTACCGAACACTGTTGATGGAGTATATGCATTCCGGCGCGAAATGGATCAGCGCGCCTAAGCCGATGCTGCTGGATTCGCTTTTCGAGGGCGTAGATCTGGAAAGGCCAACCCCGCGCAATGACGAACCTGCATTCGACGCGGCGAACGTCCTGCGGTTCGGCGAGGACCTGATCTATCTCGTGAGCGCGACCGGAAACGAATTGGGCGGACAGTGGCTGCAGTCGATCCTTGGCGATCGGTATCGTGTCCATTTTCTAAAAGACGTTTATTACGGCAGCCACATCGATTCGACCCTTGTTGCGCTGCGTCCGGGACTAGTGCTGGCAAATCCCTCTCGGCTTAACGACGACACCCTGCCCGAGATACTGAAGCAGTGGAAGGTGATCTACAGCCCGCCGATGGAGAACACGGACAGGTATGACGCCGATTATTTATCCAAATGCATCGGCAGCGACTGGATCGACATGAATGCTTTCAGCATCAGTCCGGACGTGGTCGTCGTTGATCGAAACCAGCCAACGCTTATTAAACTTTTGGAGAAAGAAGGCCTGGATGTCGTCCCGCTAAAATTGCGTCATTCGAAACTTCTGGGCGGCGGGCCGCATTGTGTGACCCTGGATGTACGCAGAAGAGGGAAGCTCGAACGGTACTTCGACTAGAACGATCAATGGGAAAGTTGTGTTCCGAACCGATCTGGATCGACCCTGTGATGACCGATCGAGACCCTGAACGAAATTTCGAAGAGCTGTGGCAAACATTTTACGACCGTTATCCCTTCTTCGATATCAGGAATGTCGATTGGGGCGATCAATACGATCGCTATCGACCGAAGGTTAGGGCGGAAACCGATGAAGAGGAATTGTTCGAGATCCTTTGCCGGATGCTTGAGCCGCTGAATGATGGACACGTTAACCTGACGGGCAAATTGAGCGGAAGCAAGCGACATTTCACCCCTGAGAAGACGCCGAGATTCTGGCAGGAATTTACTCCAGCAGAGATCAAGAAGCTCTTTGAAACGACAGGGAAGTCTCTGGCCGCGAGTGGTTTCGGCGAGCCGGTGTCCACCGAAGCGTGGATGCTTCACTATTGCAGGTCGCAGGAATTCGGGTACATCCGCATCCTGGAGTTAGAAGGGATAAAAAAGCCGCTTCTTGTAGCGGCGTTGGACACGATCGCCCGCGACTTTCAGGACCTCTCGGGTTACATCATTGATATACGTAATTGTCCCGGCGGCGATGATAGTACCGCGATCGCGATCATTGACCGCTTCTGCGACCGAAGGCGTGTTGCATTTCACAGAAAAACCAAGATCGGTCCGGGCGAAGATGACTTTACTCCGGTGAAAACCTGGCATCTCGAACCGCAAGGGGACATGCAGTTCACCGGACCGATAGTTTTGTTGACCTGCGATTCCGTTTTCAGCGGCGGCGAGGCATTCGCGCTTGCCATCAGGGAGCTGCCTTACGTCACGATCGTCGGCGACCACACTAACGGCATATTTTCTTACGAACTCGAAAAGAAACTTCCCAACGGCTGGAAGTACACGTTGTCGTACCAGAAGTATTTTTCGTCCGACATGATCTGCTACGAAGGCAAGGGTGTGCCGGCGGACATCGAGCTATTGAATACAAAGGCCGACATCGAGACCGGGACCGATCCGTTGATCGTTCGGGCACTTGAGGTATTAAGGTCCGGTAATATCCTGGAAGCGACGAATACTTAATAAGGATGAGCATGGCCTCTCCGGTCCGCCCGATGTCGATTTTTCTGTTACTGCTTTTCCTTCCGCGGGACGCAGCCGATCAGAGCCGTGAATTTCGGTCCGAAGCAATGCCGGACCTTCGATGTCTCCAAAGGCGAAATAGGGGAAGGGAAACTTCGGTATTGTGACAACGGCACGGAACAGGAGATCTATGTCTCAGGTGAGTTGGACTTCAGAGAAACCGACAGAAACGAGAAAAACGCAGCCGATCTTGTCGCGATAAAGAAGGTTCTTCGCGAGATCAAAAAGAGAGAAAAAGGCGTTTTCCGTGTTGTGACCAACAATGCGGGCGGCGGAGAGACTGCATGGCATCAACAGCTAATGATAGCGGTGGAGGATGCATGTACCAGAGACTGTCAGGATCATCACGGAGGTTAAAGGAAGGTGCGAATCGGCCTGCAATCAGCTGCATATTACCTGTGTCAAAAACGCCCGAACGATACTTCATACAGATGCGACGACCTGTGAACACGCAACGACGGACGAGGAAAATCCGAAATGCAATAAACGCGATCCGTTCGAGCCGAGCGAGCGTGATCTGTGCGGCACTCAGGTGGCGGTAAATGAATACAAGGCTCGCTGCGAAGAACTTAACAAAAGGAAGAGATCTGGATATTGACGGTGGACGCAAAAAGAAGATCTATGAATTTCTGGACCAGGCTTGCAATGCGAGGCGTGTTCGAAACAACCAGGTTGACCTGCACGCCGATTACATGGGCCGAAACCGATGCGGCATTAGGCGGCGGAGCTTCATCCGCTGAGACATCGGGCTGTTCAAACTTCGCGAGGATGTGAGGAATTGTTTTGACCGCAATTCTAGTAATAATTGTTGTCGCGGTTTTTCTGGCGCTGACCTTTGCGGCGTGGCGGCGATACTTGCTGGGCGTCGGAGAATGCTCCGGCTGAGACGACGGACAAAAGCCCGTACATATTAACGGAAACCTTCGGCAACGATCACCTTCTTAACGCACCACACCAGAAAGGCGCCCGGTGGCTAACCGAAATATTCAGCCGCTCCGCCCGCAAGTTTCCCTACCACACCGCTCTGCAGATCCCCCATACGGGAGAATCTCTGACATTCGCTGAGCTCGATGCACGTGCCGAAACGATCGCGGCATGCCATTGCCCCACATCTAAACGGTCCCGATCAGGTCGTCGCCGTGGCGATGACGCAGGACAATTGGCAGATCGTCGCGTCGCATCTTGCGATCCTGAAGGCCGGCGGGACACTGATGTTCCTCGACACGACATTGCCCGACGCGCTGATCACCCACATGCTCAACGATGCCCGGCCGGTCGCTCATCCTGACGCGCGGTCACGGCCGATTTCGCGATCTGCCGACAATCGATGTATTGAACCTGCCCGCATAGCCGAAGGAGTAGATCCGCCGACGTGGCTGGACGACCCGGCCGAACGCCTCGCGACGATCTTCTACACAAGCGGAACGACCGGGATGCCGCGCGGTGTCGAGTGCCCGCATGCCGGCTACGTGAACCTTGCTCTGAGTTACGCCGATTACTTCGATCTGATCCCCGGAATGGACGCGACATCGCTTACTTCGTCGCTCGGCTATGACGGCAGTATTTCTGAGATGTACAGCGCATGGGTATCGGGCTGTGCAGTGGTGCTGCTGACGAAAGACGAGGTCCGTTCCGGCCCGGATCTGGTTCCCGTTCTTTGTGAAGCGGAAGTCACGGTCCTTTTCTGTCCGCCCGTTCTGCTCACGACTCTTACACAAACTCCGGAGGTAGATCTTCCATACCCCATCTGCCGCTACATCGTACCGGCGGGTGAAGCTTTCCCGAACGCTCTCGTTGAACCGTGGACCCGAAACAGGCGGCAGATCATCAACACGTACGGGCCAACCGAGGCGAGCACCGATACCAGCCGCCAAAGCTTGCGGCCGGGCGAACCGATCACTATCGGCTCGCCGTTTCCGAATGTCACATATTCCATTTTGGAGATCGACGGCCTGCGTCCGCTGCCGCAGGGAGAGTCCGGGGAATTGTGCATTGGCGGTGTTCACGTCGGCCGCGGTTACCGAAACCTGCCTGAGCAAACCGAAAAGAAGTTCATCACGCATCCTGAGTTAGGACGGCTTTACCGGACCGGCGATAGATGCATGATCGATGACGCTCATCGTGTACATTTCCTTGGCCGGATCGACGCGCAGCTTAAAGTGCGCGGACACCGCGTCGAGACCCAGGCGGTTGAAGACATCCTGCAGACCCAGTTCAGTGAGATCGAGGCCGCCGTTCTCGACTATCAGCAGGAAGCTCTTGTCGCGTTCGTCGCCGCGCCCGTATTCGCGACGGGGCCCTATCCGAAGTGACGCCTGCACCCACCGAGTGGGCCGATGGCGTAACTGCGGTCTTGGCAAAGCAACTGCCCGGGCCGTCGGTCCCCAGCAGGATCTTTTTGGTAAAGGAATTCACGATGAAGCCGGTCTCCGGAAAGATCGACCGGAAAAGCTTGCCGGACCTATCACGAGTGCTGCTCAATGACGATGGGACAAATGGTCACGGCGAGTCTAACAAATTGGCGAGGTTACCGAATCCGGAGATCGTCGAGTCGCCAAGCGAGGACTGTCAGCAGGTGTTGGAGATCTGCAGGAACGGTATTTGAGACGCCGCTTGGGCTGGATGATGAATTCGCACTTTCCGGCGGCCACTCGATCGCGATCGCACGCCTTGCCCAGAAACTGCACGCCGCGGGATGGCCTATCGGTGTAAGGGCGTTGCTCAGTGATCGTAACACGGCTCGAAAGGTCGCAAACCACGTCCGGGAAATGGAGGCAGAAACTGCGACTCCACGAATTGTTATACCGGAACAGAATGCATCGGTTCGCGATGAGGCGGCGGCCGAGGTGCTGTCGGTCCGAAAGTTCACAACACTTCAGATCCTCTTTTCGTTGTTCCAGTATTCCCCGCGCTTATCACCTTGGTCCTGGTCGTCGGCGAAGCGGACAACGGTATCTCGTTTATGAGTGCAAGCCTTTGGGAATATCTCATCGCCGGGCTCGCGCTTTATCTACTGGTCCTGATCCTGCCCTTTGCCGCTCTCGTCTGGGCAATGCTGATCAAGTCATTCATGGGCGGCGACGTCTATAAAAATAACGTCACGCCGGGTGTCTACCCAAAGTGGAGCAGGATGCATCTGCGTATCTGGTGCATCCTGCGGGTCGAGAGCATGGTGCTGGTCCCGCTGACCGCACTTTACCGCAGCGCGCCGCTTAGGGCCTTTGCGATCCAGCAGCTTGGTGCGAAAGTGGGCAAGAACCTCCAGTGTTCTCAAGACTCGATACTTTTCGGCCCGCTTGACCTTCTCACCATCGACGACGACGTCGCGATTCAGACCGGTGCTTATATACAACCTACGCGGTGGTCAGGCGAATATTTTTCGGTAGGCCCGGTTCATCTGGAAACCAGGTGCAAGATCGGAATGCGCGCGGCGATATCAAACAACGTAACGATCGGCAGCGGCACGTGGATAACGCCCTTTACGCCGATCCTGAGTGACGTCGGCGCGCATGAGGTTTGGGAGGGAGCTCCGGCGCGTCTTACCGGCCGCTGCACCGAGCTGCGGCGCACGGCTAGAGCCTGCGAGTACACTCTTCCCATCTGGCTGCTCGAGAGTCTCAATGTCGTAATGCAGATCGTCATTGCATTCTCGCTGAACGCGGTCCCTGTCGCCGTAATCCTATGGTTAGTGGGCACCTATTTTCTCCCGGCCGAGATGCTCACGTTCGGCGCCGATCTTAGCACCGGCTCGTTTCTCGAGCTTGTATGGCACCTCGCCGTTTTCACTTTTATCACAACGTGGGTCGCGATCGTCGTGAGCTCCGTGCTTGGATGCCTCTTCATTCGCTTTACAGCGGCCTCGCCCGGACTTTACCCGTCGCGCGGTTTTCGGGCAACTCTGCTGCTATACAGAACGCATAGAATGAACGCTATTCAGACCCAGTGGACATGGACCATCACCGGTCAATACCTGCGTGCCCTTGCGGGAATGCGCTTTGATCGTGTGGGCGGCTCCGAGTGCGACGTTATGTACAACCTGGTACCCGAACTTGCGACTGCAGATGCGCAGGTGTTCTGGTCGAACAGCTGTTTTACGAACATGCTCGATTACGGTGCCGAGCACATCAAACTTCGACAGCTCGACATGCCGCGAAATTTCTTCACCGGCAACAATTGTGTTGCAGAATATGGGCATTTCCCGTCGAACTTTCTGCTCGGAGTTTCGACCCCTGCCAGCGAGATCAATTTCCGCCGCCAGATGCATTCGCGGGTCGGCCCTCAGATCACCGTCGCGGGCAATCCGCCCGTAAAATTTGCGACCCTGCCGGGGAGCGGAAACGCAGGGGGCGGCGCAGTTACGTTTCCGCTTTTTCTGACGCGTGTCTTTCTGAACGACATTTTCAGTATCGGTATGATACCGATCACAGCCGAGCTTCTTTTCACCGATCCTTTACATTTTCATGGCGCGATCTTTCGGGCATTCAGTGCTTGGAGCACTTGCGGTGCTGGTGATCGCTGAAGTATGCGTGGTTTTCTTGTGTGTCGGCGTTAAGAAGCTGCTTGTAGGGTCGAAATGGGGAGCAGATCATTCAACACCTTTCTGGTCGCTTCGTCACTTTGCATACTTCTTTGCACAGGATTGTTTCTTTGTTTGGTGCCGGGAGCCGCTGCGGTTTTTCGCGGGAACGGTCGTGGCAAATTCGATCCTTCGCTGGATGGGATGCAGGATCGGCGACCGGACGATCATTCCTGAACCGATGCAGTGTTTCGACTGGAACGCGGTGAACGTCGGTAATGACTGTGTTGTTCAGGGATTCCTGCAGTTTCACACCTTCGAGAACATGACTCTAACGGTGAAGAGGGCATCGGTCGGTGACGGCTGTGCGGTGAATACAGGTGCCACCATAATGAGCGGCTCCGTTCTTGAGCCGGGATCTACGCTCGTACCGCTCTCGATGGTCCTCAAGGAAATGACCTTGCCGTCGGGCGTTTATGAGGGTAGCCCGGCTGAGCCCGCGATCGATCCGGAGACCGTCGCGTTCAAACGGCCTGAGACTGCAGGGGGCACATCAGACTCCCCTGCTGTTTCTCGTATTGTGGATAACACGGACTGGCTCAAAACAGCGGCGATCATTCTGGTCCTGATCGATCACATCGGCTATTTCTTTATCGATGACGGCGATTGGTGGAGCGTTTTTGGACGCCTTGCAGCCCCCGTGTTCTTTTTCCTTATTGGATACGCTCATACCAGCAAAGTGCCCCTCCAATGGTTAATGCTCGGCGTCATCCTTACCGTGCTCGAAAGCGCTAATAACGACTGGGCATGGGTAGCGCCGAACATTTTGCTGAGCTTTGCATTGGTCCGGCTCGGGTTGCCGCACTTGCGAAAACTGGTGGAGAAACAGGGCTGGGTCGCGTTTGCCGTCATCGCCGCCGTGCTTGTGGCGCTGCTGCCGATAGCCGGGAAGGTTGTCGATTACGGCTCCGAAGGGTGGCTATGGGCCCTACTGGGTTTTGCTCAGCGAATGTATGCCGACAGAAGCGCCGTCAATGACTCCGTCGCGGCCGGAAAACCCTCGCGTGCGACTGCCATTATCGGTGTTCTGGTCTGCGCAGTCGCCGCCGGCGCGTACGTTTGGCAGGAACAAAAGGAGTTCGACTTTTCAGAGATACAGCTCACAACGTTTATCGTTTGCGTCGGAGTTTTGTCCTTGTCTCTTTGTCTTTTCGCACGCGGCCCCAGCCGGATACAGCCGCCAGCAGCGTTCGCCGGTGCTTTGAGTTTTATCGGCCGTCACACGCTGGCGATCTACGCGATCGAGCTTGCCGCGTTCGAGATCTTGATCCTACTGGTTCCGGCACTCTCCCCGTGATCGCAGATTTATATGACTTCAGAAGGCGACAGATCGGTAAGCGAACTATTCAACGGGATTCGGCATAATTGGGCCGCTCCTGCCTTTGCAGAGCGCGTGCTATTCGCGCCGGTTGTTGCCGATCGCGAGGCTACCCAACGGTGCGCGTCGGTTCTTTCCGCTTTCGAAAGCCATCGGGCAGACCGGTTCGTGACCGATGAGGGCCGCACTCATTTTATACAGCGCCGCGCATTTCGCCGATATTGCGGCGCGATAGCAAGCGGCTCGCGACGCCCGCTTTCACAGATCGAATTCGAGGAAAGCGAGAACGGCCGCCCATGGCTCCGAGACCGCCCGGACCTTTGGTTTAGCTTTTCATCATGTCGACTGGGTTTTGTCGGTGCATGGTCCTCAACCCACGGACTCGGCGTCGATCTGGAGGCGCGATCGACGGTTGTCGAAGCCTCAGAACTAGCGCAAATGTATTTTACCGACTCCGAGGCTCAAGCCGTGGAAACGGCAGGCCCCGCACGGCTCCATAAGTTCCTGCAGTTATGGTGTCTAAAGGAAGCTGCGCTGAAATCGCTCGGCGAAGGTTTGCCGTACGGCATCGACGCGTTCGAGTTCGAACTCAATGGAAGCTTACGCCTGGTGAATGCCCCGAAAGACCAGGGCGGACCTGAGAATTTCAGTGCACATCTCTTCGCCCACTCGGATGTCTACGGCGCACTAGTGGCACGTCAACTATCCGGCGCGGTTTGATTTGCCGCCTTTTTGGCTACCTTTTCCGTCGAAGAAAAATATTAAGCGTCAGTCCAACGATGTTAGTGTCCGAAGTCGAACAAATTTTGCAATGCTGCCGTTCGTAGCGAAGGTCGACGGTCGTCCAGCGTGCCATGCGAAGCTGTACGCCGCCAATGTATTTGAATACGTTCCAGTGGTTGTACCGCTGGTCCCAGATCGCTTCGGCCGCGACGAATGGACTTAACTTCAGCTTCATTAATCTCATTCGCCGCTCCAGGATCAACCGGTTTCGATATCGCACATGAAAGCCATTGTCGACCCACCGCAATTCAACACGGTTTCGGTCCGTCAGCAGCATTCCGGCCGGGACCTTGTAGCGAACGGTTCCCTCGAGTATCCCTCTGTGCTCGATCCTGTTGCCGGCGTCGGGTGTCCTGGAGTATTCATATGCCGCCGCAAAAACGTAACGGTTCTGTTTAACTGTGTCGACGAGATCAAGAAAGGTTTTCCGAAAGGGTTTTATGCGAAAGCTGGCCCCGGCGCTGACCTTCCACTTTGACGATGCGAACTCATCGCTTCGCTCGCGGCCGGCATTAAACTCAAACCTCACCACTTTATTGAGGTCCACGTTGACGTTCAGTTCGGGGTCGAATTCGTAGGCGGTCGGGGGATCCTGCGCTCCGATACCTATCGGGATCATCAATAGCAGAAGAACCATTTGCCGCATATCTTCTTTGCGTCGGCGTGGCGAAATTATCACGAACCGCAATCCGGTGGGCTTTTGAAGCATATGAACGACAGCTTCTAATTGGAACTGTAATATCTGACAGGTCTATAAGTTCCCGCGATAGACGGCTATCGGGGCGAGGACCAGACATTACTCCCTGTCAGTTTTAACAGTGGCATAAATAGGCGTTTTAGCAAAAAATATTCTAAACGGCCCCGAGTTCTGATGCTCAGGGCCGGTTTGCTAACGGCCCAATTTCCAAAAGCAATGTAGCTACGAAGAGATTTATGCCGGAAAAGCGGAACATGCTCGCGGAGCACCGCACCGAACTAGGCTTTGGCAGGACGTTACTGGCCCTTGAACGCACGCTGATGGCCTGGATACGTACCGATATTTCGCTGATAACTTTTGGGTTCACGATGTTCAAGCTCCTTGAAAGCATGCAGCAGGTAACGGGCAGCACAGCAAGCCAGACCGCACCGCGAAACATTGGCATGGCATTGATCTTGCTCGGTGTCGGCACGCTGATCATGGCGATGATCCAGTTCAGGATCGCGATGAAGAAGATCCTGGTCTTCACAAAATCAAAACCGCAGCCTTCGATCTCGATGATCACTGGTGTTGGGCTTCTTTTCGTTGCGACCGCGATGATCCTGAATATGTTGGGGATCTGGAAATTCTGATACGAAAAGAGTATTGGTTCGGTACAAGAGTCTCCCGGAAAAAAAACATTCATGCGATCAATCTTCACTATCATGCTAAAGTTTGGTTACATGATCGCCGTGCTGATGACTCTAAGCGAACACGCCGTTTCTCAACCGGACCCGCCTATCCAAAATGAATACCGGTTTACTCAGTTCGTGATAAAGCCGATCAACGAGAAGTTCGTGGGATCGAGGAGCTCGAGGCGATCCTAACCCATGCGGCGGCTTGCTCCGGTTGCCGTGACAAACTGACAGACGCGGAAGAGACGTGGCAGCATCCGGGAAGAATTCCTTGCTCATGACCTGGCCCCGACGGGGAGGCAATTCAACGCGGTGCGGTCCGACTACCAGAAAGATCACGGTGGCCGTCCACGTCGCCCGCCCAGATGCGCCACTTGCAGTTTCCCCGGGCAGTAGTGTTTCTGGATCCGCCCGCGCGGGTTCAGACGACGATCGCGTTCGCGTTGTGGACCGCCCTGGATTGGACGCACAAGTCGATTGAGCCGGGCCGGTTACGAGCAGGGATCATTACAGATGATGAGTATCAAGATTCGGACTTACGGAGTCTTCCGTATCACGATCGTTGGCGTGTCATTCTTGGTGCTCGCGAGCACGATCTGTGTAGGCCAGACTTCTGAGCCGAGCGCGACGCCCACACCTGAACATGTCTCTTCGCCGACGCCGACTCCTGTAACTGCCGCTTCTCCGACGCCTACCCCTACCCTGAACCTGACCCTGACGCTCCTCTGCTGCCGCCGCGGGGCTACTTCGTTCGTGACGCTTCGCCAAAACTGGTTTACTTCGAGAATAGATACTTTACCTTCCAGGCCAATTTTGGGCTGCTGGCGGACTATACGTTCATCGGTCAGGATGCGAAGAGCAGGTCACAAGTCGGGCCGCAGGCGAGCAAGTTCGACCTGCGCGCTGCACGGGTGGTTTTAGCCGGACTGATCAAATTCAAGCGTCCGTGGACGTATTTTTTCATGGGCGATGTCAACGAGCTTCGGAGGGAAGGGGGACCGTGTGGTGGATGCTCTCGATCTCTACATCAGCATCCCGCTTTGGAAAAAGGCACGCGTGCGCGTAGGCAAGCAAAAAGAGCCGTTCATTTACGAGATGCTTGGCGATAGCGCAAATCTCCCGCAGGCGGAACGGATACTCAACCCCTTTTTTGAGAAGCGGAATGTCGGCATCAGGTACATGGACAATTGGGTAAAGAATAAGATCTCGTTCAGCTTCGGGGTGTATAACGATTGGTTCCAAAACGGAAACTCGTTTAAGTAAGAGCGGCACGCAATTCTCGACACGTTTGACGGGACTGCCTGTCGAGTCAAAGAAGAAGAGGGAATTCCTGCATCTCGGAGTGGCGTTTCGTTATAACGGCGCCGATGCCGGAAAAATGAGATTCAGAGGACGGCCTGAGTCCAATGTGACGGACTACTACGTCGACACCGGCAACTTCGAGGCGAAACATTCGAATGAGTTGGCATTCGAGGCATTGTATAATCGCGGGTCATTTTCGTTACTTACGGAATATGTCAAGGCATGGGTCGAGTCCCCGAGATACGAGAACCCGAGCTTCAGCGGAACTTACATCATTGGAAGTTATGTGCTCACCGGCGAGACCCGTCCATACGATAAGTTGGTCGGTTACGCCCGCCGAATCATTCCGAAATCGCGTTGGGGAGCGGTTGAGTTGGTAGGGCGGTTCGGATACCTCGACATTGACGACACATTGATCAAGGGCGGTAAGCTCAAGAAATGGTACGCCGGTGTCAACTGGTGGGCTTCGAGGCAATGGAAATTTGGAACCGGTTATGGCGTTGCAGATCTGGACAAGTCTAATACGACAGGACGAACCCAGATGCTGATCACTCGACTGCAATGGATATACTAGACAAACGACCGAAGTCGCTAAGGACAGGGTATAAGCTATGAGAACCTGCGAATCCTCAAAAGCGGCAAGGCAATGCGGATCTATTTCGAGACGCTAGACAAGCTGTGTGAATCCTTAGGCTGCGAGCCAAGAAAGAGAGGGCTGGCATGCACGAGGCTGCGAAGGCGGGCGGTCAGCGACGGGAAAAAAACTTGAGTTGCGGGTTGGATTTCGGTTTAATTATAGTACTACCGATTTGGCGACGTCACACAATTACGGTTTCTGCCGGATCGAACATCAATGAGGGTTTTCCCAGGAGTTTAGAAGTATGGGACTCAGGAAAGTAACCGTTGTCTTTGCCGCGGTGCTCATCATGAGCGGGCTCTCGCCGATCACTCTGCACGCACATACGAACGGCCGGGCCGGCATGCTCGAGATCGAAAAGCTGCTTTCGAACCTCGGCTATTGGATCCTCAAGGCCGACGGCATACCCGATGCTTCGACGCGGCACGCGATCACGGCATTTCAGAAGGTCGAGGGCTTAAAGCGAACCGGCACGATGACTGCCGCCGATCTCAAGGCGCTCCGAGCCGCTCAGCGACCGGTCCCTCGCTACCCTAAGGCCCCGGCGCATATCGAGGTAGACCTCACGCGACAGGTCTTGTTCTACGTCAACGAATCGGCCACGGTGACCCGCATCCTTCCGATCTCATCGGGAAACGGCAAGCGGTTTCGCGACGAAGGAATGTGGAAGGTCGCCAACACGCCGCGTGGCCTGTATAACGTGGGATTGAAGATAAGCGGCGCGAAAAAGTCGTCGCTTGGAATATTGTACAACCCAAGCTATTTCCTCGGCGGCCTCGCCATTCACGGCAGCAATTCGATACCGATATATCCCGCCAGCCACGGCTGCGTCCGCGTCCCCCGCTTCGCCGACCAGGCATTGTTTCGGATGATAAAGATGCAAATGGAGATCTACCTTTACGACTAACCGCTTGGTCGAGTAATGAAGTCTACAGTGAATAGACCAAACACACGTTGCGTTTTCCCGATCGACAAGAGAGAGGTCGCCCCGAACCAGCCCGGACCGTAACCCGATGGAGTCCGCACGAGCTCGGGGATCAGTGATCGGAAAGCCGTCTTCGCTATTCTTGCACCCTGGGTTCCGGACTTTGGATCACTCGGCCGATTGATCCGCCCTTTGAAACACGTCCTGATGTCGGACATTCGCGTCGACCGGAGCGATCACAGAAGATAGTGATCGTTTCAGCCGTCAATTGACCATTGCTTAATGTCAAGGTCACATATTTCGTTGCAAAACCAGCCTTCCACACCGCAAATCCCTGGTTAAAGGAATAGTCTTCGACAGAACTGCCGAGTGGAGCGAGAACTACAGATCCCCAGGTGCAGTCCCTCGGATGACATTTGCCCCATGCCCCGATACCCCAACCATTTTCGGTTTTTGAGATCACCAATTTGGTCAAGCCTCTAGTGCGGAGATCGACGTTGGCCCATTCACCTTCGAGATCCGGCGTTTGCCCGGCGGCCGAAATAACCGAACCGCCGAGAACGCAAACAAATAAGAACACGATCGAATATATCTTTCTCATAAGGTCTCCGTGCGACTGAAGTGCGTCGCAGAAATATTCCACCGAACTCACGGTTCAAGAACAACAGTCGCTGCCAGCCCGGCGTGATCTGATGGCCGGAAACCTGAGGGGGACAGATCAGCCACTGGATCTTCGCCTATCACCTCGGCGTGAGCAAACGTTATCGGGCCGCGCATGAGGATGAGATCGAGCCGCGTACTCGGCGAGAGGATATCGGAAGGTATTTCGCCGGACAGCGGCCACGTCATACCTGAACCACCATTTCCGACGGAGTTCCACACATCGCTGAAACCGTTGGCGAGAAACATTTGGTATGAGAACCCGCCCGCCGCGGCATCGGAATTAAAATCCCCTGCGAGGATGACTGGAGACAGTGTGTTCGTTGGTCCCTGCAACAGTTCGGCAGCCTGCGCCCATTGGACCGGGTCGTAAAACGATTCAAGATGAGCATTAACAAATCTGTATTTTTTACCGCGGTGCTTTACGTCGACCGCCGTCCAGCCGCGGAGGATAAGGATCTCGGTCCCGAGCAGCGTCACAGGCAGATTAGTGTTGAAGTTTGCCGAGCTGGAGCCTTCTATTTTCAATTCCGAAGTATTCAGGTCTGTCCGCGCGATTATTGCGATGCGGTCGGTGTAGCGAACGTCGAGCGCCTCGGTCGTGCTAAAAACAGCGGGCAACTCGGCATCAAGATTTGTCTGGACCACAACGGGTGAGTAATTTAGGCCTCGGGCTTTTAGCCGCTCGATCAACATCTGCAGGAAGTCGTATTTCACGACGGTCGCCGGCGAGGGATCGAAAGGCGCTGCCAAACCGCCATAGAGCAACTTCCTGAAGGCCAACAACCTCAGGCGCGCCAGAAGCTATCTGGTCTGCTATTTCGTCGATCCGTTCGGGCACATTCCCCGCCTGCATATCCGTATAAGCCTCGGCAACTTCCGATACTAATTCGAATTGGGACGTTGCTCCAAAGATATCGGCGAAGTCCGCACCCAGGTACATGTTATAGGTCGCGACCTTGACGGCCCTTTCGCTGTTGCCTGCATGTACAGGAAAGCTGCCGACACACACTAAACTTAACAGCATGATTGCTGTGATCGGTTTGAAGTTTCTTAACATGATCTATCTCTCCTTTTAAGTGAAAATACATGGGTCCGAATTTATAACGGACCGGTTAATGGAATTTCGTTAGCCACGCTTCTTACGCGTTAACCTGGTCGGTTCCGAAAATGCCCCTCGCGTGGCGAGATGCTCCAATAAAAATTTTTGTGTTTCTTTCGGCGATGAGGTCAGGACGATGTCGCCATTTACCTTTTCATGTGATATCGCCGCGCTTTTCTCGGATACAACGTCTCTTAGCCAGCTCATTTCCAAGACCGATACCTCGATCGATCCAGGGCTTTTGACGATGCGAGCAAACGTATGCAATGGCAAGAGCTGCCCTTTGTAAAGGTCTGTATTTGCAAGTGCCGGCTTGGCGGGAACAATGTCCAGGAACAGTTGGTTTTCGACCCCTACGAGGTAAGCGATAAATTCGCCCGTCCGGCCGTCGGCGTCCGTATGCCATAGCCTGTATCCGGAACCCGCGCCCTTACTGAAAGACCAGCTTTCGTTGGCCTCTTTGTCTTCCCACGTTCCGATCAGTGAATCATCAATGATCAGGTCCTGTCCGGTATAAAGCGGATGCAGCGACTGGACGCAGCCCGTAAGGAAAACGAACAAGGCAATGGTCAAGATATTCAAAGCGCTTTTCATGCTCCTATCCTCCTTTGGTTAATTTTGGCCTCTCTCAAGACTCCCCCGCTCGCGTCCTGCCCGATGCCTAACGTGCGCAACCTAAAGGGCAGATCGGCCCAAGGCCCGGTTTTGGAAGCGTGACAAGCAAAACAACCGCCCCGGCCGCGATGCCCACCCACATAGCGGTTTTCGCCCCTTTCGACATGCCTGTTTTCTTGACCTTCTCCACGTCAAGGTAGTCGATGGATATAAGCCGTCCGCTAGCCGTGTCCGAAAGTTCGAACGACCCTATATCTGCCCGGGCGATGTAGCCCTTTTTATTGCTACCATCCTTCATTTTGACTAGGACCTTTGAGCGTTTTCCTGACAGGATCTGGTTTACGTCATGCTTGATCCTTTCGCTGTGATCGTTCGGCGTAAGCTGTCCGATAACCGGCCGGAATCCCATGCCGAAGAGCAAAATACCGAACAGAACGAGAGGAAAATATCTTCTGAACATTGAGATCTCCTTTATTAAAAATCGTGATTTGTGTCTCTGCTCACTAACGCAACGTTTTGCATCGAACTGGCTCAATCTTTTTCATGGCGAGTTTTTCATTGACGTATTTTGCTTTTATCCCTACTATTGGCAGGTAAGTTCAGAAATTTGGATCACCTCGCCCCTGTATGCCCGAATTTCGTTCCGATCCTGACGAGATCACGCAGATGCTTCGGGCGTGGAGTGAAGGTGACCGTGCCGCGGCGGACCAGTTCATGCCGGTGATCTATGATGAACTGAGGCGTCAGGCACACCGTTTCCTCAACCGCGAACGGGCAAATCACACATTGCAGACCACCGCATTGGTCCACGAAGCCTATCTTCGCCTCACCGAACAACGGGATGTTTCATGGCAGAACCGTGCGCAATTCTTCGGCCTCGCCGCCCAGATGATGCGACGAATCCTTGTCAACTACGCTGTCAATCGAAAGCGTGATAAGCGCGGGGGCTCGGCGGAAAAGCTGCAGCTGGATGAGACCATCCAGATACAAGCGGCTGACAAGAGCATCGATCTGATCGAACTGGACGAGGCGCTCAACCGCCTGGCCAAACTCGATGAGCGGCAAGCCCGCGTGATCGAACTTCGCTACTTCGGCGGCCTGACCATCGAAGAAACTGCCGAAGTGATGGGTATCTCACCTGCCACGGTAAAGCGAGAGTGGAACATGGCCAAAACCTGGCTCCGCTCGGAACTGATCGGCACGTCTCTTGATGGAAGCTGACCAATATCAAAAGATAAAGGAAATATTTCAGTCTGTATTAGAGGCTCCGGCCGATGCGCGCCAGGGGTTATTGGACGTACGCTGCGGAAGCGACACGGCCGTGCGTGCCGAAGTTGAAAGGCTCATTAATTCGTACGAAAGCGGCTTTCTCGAACAGCCCGCAGCCGGCGATCTTGCCGCTTCTTTCGCTGAGAATGGCCTGCGGACCGGCGATGTCGTCGGGCACTACACGATCCTAAGTAAAATTGGCTCAGGGGGAATGGGCGAGGTCTATTTGGCTGAGGACGGGAAGCTTGGCCGGCGAGTAGCAATAAAACTCCTTCCTGAAACATTCACCGAAGACGCGGACCGGCTTCATCGCTTTGAGCAGGAAGCCCGGACGGCCTCTGCATTGAATCATCCGAACATCCTGACCGTGTTTGAGATCGGCGAGACGGGGAATACGCGATACATCGCGACCGAGTACATCGACGGCGAGACGCTCCGTAACAGATTGAACCGCGGCAAGCTATCCGTCAGCGAAGCACTTGACATCGCCGTCCAATGCGCTTCGGCCCTCGCCGCCGCACACGAGAATGGCATCATCCATCGCGACATCAAGCCGGAGAACATAATGCTCCGGCGCGACAATCTGGTGAAGGTTCTCGACTTTGGCCTGGCCAAACTTGTCGAGAAACACGCATCGAACGTGCGGCAGGCGTCAGCCACGATGCCCTTACCGAGAAACACGTAAAAACCGCTCCAGGCGTGATCATGGGCACCGTGCAATACATGTCCCCGGAGCAAACCCGCGGCCACGCCACCGACGCCCGTACCGACATCTGGAGCTTCGGCTGTGTGATGTACGAGATGGTCGCAGGCAAGCCACCGTTTGCAGGCGAAAGCTCAGCCGATCTGATCGCGGAGATTGTCAAGTCCCATCCGATACCGGTTTCACATCTATCCGCGATATTCCCGAAAGGCTCGACGAGATCGTCGGAAAAGCGTTGGAGAAAGATCCCGATGAGAGATACCAAACAGCCAAAGATCTGCTTCTCGATCTTAAACGGCTAAAACGGAAACTCGACCTAGAAGCTGAGGTAGAAAGGTCTCATTCGCCTGCAATGTCCAGCGGCAGAGCTTCGACAGACTCGACCGACGAAGCAAAGACTTCGTTCATTCCCAATAATACGGAAGAAAGCCCTAAGAACACGGTGTCGAGCGGAGAATACATAGTTTCGGGGATTCAGAAGCATAAGAAAGCGACAGCGTTTGTTGCGTTTGGCCTTCTTGTGCTTGTTGCTGGGGCCGCTATTGCAGCTTGGTACGGGGATTGATATTTGCCCCGGAAGACCGCTCTCAGCCATTTGATTCATACGATATTTCCAGGGTCACAACACTGGAAAATCGGACACTCCGGCTTATCACCCGATGGGAAATTTGTTGCGTATCGATCCACGAAAGACGGCCTTGACTCGTTTGATCGTTCACCAGATAGGAACAGGTAGCGAGATCGAGGTATGGCTGCCCGACCAAGTATGTCGGTTACTTCAAGATATCCGGTTTTCAAAGGACAGTAACTTTGTCTATGCCTCAGTTCGTCGAGGCGGCGTTGGCGGTAATCTCTACCGTATTCCGACTCTAGGGGGAATGCCAGAAAAAAGTGATCACCGACATCGATTCGGATGTTAGTTTTTCGCCCGATGGCACTCGGTTTGCGTTTATAAGGTACAGCTTTGAGGAAAAAGACTTCTTCCATCATTGTTCCGAATAGCTGATGGGTCATCAGACCCTAATCCTGTGTATCACGACCAGAAGGAGTTGGTTCGATGAATCGAAGTTGCCTGGTCACCTGATAAAGATCGCTGATATCTGGTAAGTCCTGATCCTTCCGACCTGTCAAATCCTGAACCCAAATAGCTGAGGTAAAGCTGGGTTCGATCTCGTCCGCTTCAGAACGAGACTTAAACCATTGAGAGACCAGACCTGGCTCAGGTGCTCGCGCATTTCAGCTGGCTCAAGATGGACGCGGGATTTGTATTCTCTGCCTCGTTCTGACGTCGCGACGGCCATGTCAATCTGGCTGATTCCCTATCCTGGTGCTCCCGCGATACCGGTAACTAATGACCCTGACGGTTATCCGGCTATGAGTTCGGTTTCCGAACAACAACGCAATTGCCGTCGAACGAGAGACTCCTGAATGAAGTCTTTGGTCACTGAATTTGTCAAATCGTGAAACGAAGCAAATCACATTCTGAAGAGTCCAGATCAAGTACCTGGCAGCGAATGGTCTTCGGCGTTTTCGGATGGACGGATTTCCTCGCTTCATCAAATCAAGATCCTCTAGGATGGAATTTTTGGAGTCGCGAGCCGGATTTGAAAACTGAAACAAGACTAACGAGACGAAAAGCTCATTCAATCCGCGATCCATTCTTGACGTCCGGATGGCAAACATGTTGTGTTTGTCTCTAGTGCGGACCGAAAAGTAAGAATTGGCATAGCGACAGGGACCTTAATAATATGGGTCCAGCTTACGAATCGACCGCTTTGGGCTTCCGATTCGAGGATCCGGTGGTACTTCCTTATCGCCAGATGGAAAACCGATAGTCTTTATCCAGTACGATCCCTGTGGCTTTTGAAAACAACCTAATGAAAACAACTATTGACGGTGGCGGACGAGGAAGTCATTCTGCTCGCAGGATTGGACTGCTTCTAGAGGGCCGTTCGTTTCGCCGGACGGAAAATTTCTCGCTTTTTGGACCGTATCTTCTGACCAATCTAGCTCGTTAGGTACAACGTACTACTTGAGAATTTCCGTGGCAATAAGGGGAGATCAAGTCGGTTCCCACCGACACTCGAGTAAGGTGATCTCAATGGAATTGAGGTCGGCAGGACTATTGGCAAGTGTGAATGGGCGAAAGCCAACAGAGTTGATTTTGTGTAGGCTAGCAATGATCCCGTCAAACCTTTATCTCGTCCGACGCTGACCGGTAAACCGCTCGAGAAACTCACGGATTTCCAGAATGGACGTTCGTCACTTCACCGACACTATTACCCGATGGCCAAACGCGGTTGATTTTCTCGCGATATTTTCGCAAATACAGATATTTATTTGATTCAAGGCCAAACATACAATGATTCGTGTTTAGCTCACTTAAACCGGTACGAATCCATCGACTTCAATTTATGCAAATTCGCTATGAACCCCGTCGGACTACAAAAAGGTCAAAGAGATCTTCAATTCGGTTCTCGAAATCGGGCCGGAGGAGCGGCGTGCTGTTTTTGGATGAAAGCTGCGGTGGCGAGGATGGAGCTGAGGATTGAGGTTGAGCGGCTTTTGGCTTCGTATGACAGTGAGTTCATGGAGCAGCCGGCGGTCGCGGAGGTGGCGGAACTGGTGGTGCCGGGCGAGCTAGGCAACGGGCGGCAACTCGGGCGTTATACGGTTTTGCGAAGCATCGGCAAGGGCGGCATGGGCGAGGTTTACTTGGCAGAAGACAGCCGTCTGTCGCGTCAGGTGGCGTTAAAAGTATTGCCCGAAGAATTTGCGGCTGACACTGACCGCTTGAGCCGTTTCGAACAGGAGGCTAAGGCGGCCTCGGCCTTGAACCATCCGAACATACTAACGATCTTCGAATTCGCAGAAGAAGAAGGATCGCATTTTATCGTCTCGGAGTATGTCGACGGCCAAACACTTCGGCGAAAGATCAGGGGTGGTGGCTTGCCGGTTAGCGAATCACTTGATATTGCCATGCAGGCGGCTGCGGCCCTCGACGCGGCGGATAACAACGGGATAATTCACCGCGACATCAAGCCCGAGAACATAATGGTCCGCGACGACGGACTTGTTAAAGTGCTCGACTTTGGTCTTGCCAAGCTGATCGAGAAGAAAAACATTGAGGTGAGCGAGGACGCCTCGACCGAAAAGCATTTCCGCACAGCGCCCGGAATGATCATGGGCACCGTAGAATATATGTCGCCCGAACAAACTCGCGGGCAACCGACAGACGCGCGGACAGATATTTGGAGTTTGGGCTGCGTGATCTATGAAATGCTCGCAGGCAGATCGCCATTTACTGCGGACAATACGGCTGACCTGATCGCGGAGATCGTAAAGGCTCGTCCCGCCCCGCTATCAAACTTTGACGGAGAGATTCCCGAACGCCTTCAGGAAATAATTTCTAAGAGCCTGGAAAAGGATCCGGGCGAACGTTATCAAACTGTTAAGGACCTTTTGCTCGATCTGAAGCGTCTAAAACGGCGCTTCGATGCTGAGGACACCCTTGAGCCTTCGAATTCGAATCTCACGAATGATCCTGACGAACAGTTGCTTACAGCGCCGAACATTATCTCTACACGAAAAGGGCCAAGAGACCTTACAACCGCTTCGAGTGCTGAGTATTTGATCTGGGGAATAAAGGCCCATCGGTTGACGGCCGTCGGTATCACGCTTTTTGTACTTTCCCTATTGGGCGGCACTGCGTTACTGGTCCGACAATATTGGCGACTTCCGGTTAAGGTGCCGATGCCATTTGCTACCAATAATTTTTCTCGAATAACGAACAACGGTAAGTCGAGTTATCCTGCGATCTCACCTAATGGCAGGCACGTTGCGTATGCGGTGTTCTCAAATGGACTTACGCGTGTCGTTGTTCGACAGGTTACAAGTGACAGCGAATTAGAAGTAATGCCTCCGACTAAGATCGATTCCTTTTATGGAATTCGTTTCTCAAATGACGGAGACTTTATATATTTTGTGCCCGTTGAGGAGGGGTTGGGCAACTTGTATCGAGTTCCCGCACTAGGCGGCACCCGCAAAAAGCTCCTGGAAGACATAGATTCAAATGTTTCATTTGGCCCGGATGGAAGCGAATTCGTATTTATCAGAAATTCCACCGAATCGAAAAGTTCATCTGTTGTTGTCGCATCGGACACGGGCGGTGAAGAGCGAACGATCGTAAAAAAGGAAGGGTATGGGGCCTTTCATAGCGTCGCCTGGTCGCCCGACCGCGACCTGATCATTGTTGCCTTGGCCGAAGAATCATCCACTTCCTATGGGGAAGCAAAAACCCGGTTTGCCACGATCTCAGTTTCCTCGGGACAGACGACTATCGTTAATGAAAAGGTTTGGACCGGAGCGACGCACATTAATTGGTTGAAGGACGGAAGCGGGATCGTATTCGTTGCGCGAAATGACCGCACCAGATGGGCCTCTGTCTGGCACATGGCTTATCCTCAGGGGGAGGTAACCCAATTAACCAATCATCCGGACAATTATCCTGCGATAAGCGGGATTGCGGGAGGCCAGACCCTTACCGTCGAGCGAGCGATAGAGGAAGCGTCGTTATGGTCACTGAACCTTAGATCCAAAAAAACCGAACAACTTCGAGTCGAAAGTCCGGAACAATTGGGCAGAAACGGAATAGTCGACCTGGATAAGGGGAATTTGCTGGTAACGAAGTTCGAACCTGAGTCCTCTAACTTTTGGCTTATCGGAAAGAACCTTAAGAGTGAATCGAAATTGACTGATGAGCAGTCTCAAAATTATCACCCCTCATTAAGTTACGACGGACGTCATATCGTATTTATATCAACGCGCACCGGAAGACCCAGACTTTGGCGAAGTGACGTCGATGGCAAGAATCCTGTGCAATTAAGCAGGTCCGATGGAGGCACGGAAACGTACCCGAGGATACTTCCCGACAATAAAACCGTATTGTTCGTTAGAGACGTGATCGGGGCGTGGCAAACCGTTTTGATGAAGACGAGTCTCGATGGCTCCGGCGAAGAGATCGTCGTTTCCGAGGACAAAACAGCAATTGGGATGCCGTCGATCTCGTTAGACGGAAAGCTGTTGGCGTACTGGTCATTGTCCTATGCTGAATCCGGACAACCGAGATCACTTCTGAAGATCTCGGGGATAGATGGCGGCACTTTCACATCAACTGCGATCCAGGTAAGTTTCCCCGAATTCGGGCATCCGCTATTTCCTTGCGCATGGACGGACAATAACAAACTAGTTTGTGTAGGAAACAAGGATCCCTCCAACTTGTACTCCCTGACGCTTAATGGCCGCGTTCAAAAACTGACAGATTTCAAGGACGGGACAATTTACCACCCGACGCTGTTGAACAACCGCAAGGAGTTATGGTTTAACCGACATTTCAGCAAAAGCGATATATATCTGATTAAAGACCGGCTGTGATCGATACCGGGTGCTTGGTGAGTTGGGCACGAGAAAGGCATAAGAAAGGCGTAAGTGAAAGGCGTAAGGGTCAGGCCCACTTTATACGATTCTTTGCACTCTCCGCAGTTTGCGGCCCGGTATCGCGGCTTTTGCCCTGTAACGCGTGAGCTCACAAGTTAGGTACAGTTAAATTTTAGGCGATTTACTGTACCTAACTGCCCAAATTGCTCTACCCAACTGCGAGATCGCTGTACCTAAATCGAAATTTACTGTACCTAACTCCAAGAAACACAGGCATTTATGTGGTACGTAACACATTCCGACCAAATTGCCCGACTCACACTTTCGGCGCCCGACCAACCTTCGTGCGGCGCCGGACATAAACTAAGAATTCGAGGTGGAAAAACAAAGACCGCTCCGATCGAAGCGGTCTAAACTATTGCTAAAAGTGGTACACCCGGCATGATTCGAACATGCGACCCCTTGATTCGTAGTCAAGTACTCTATCCAGCTGAGCTACGGGTGCCCAAAGCGAATTTATAGACTATAAAACCGAAGTACGGGTGTCAAGCTAGAGTCGATAACCTCTGCTTAGAAGCCACTAACGGGCAAAGTATCCGGTCTTTGAGCGCGAGACGAATTCGGGGTTCGCGACACCGACTTTGATCGACCGCCACTGGCCGTCACGTTTGATGTTGGATGGCTGATACTCGAGGGTGTAGAGCGTCCGGAGGTCCGCCGCGACGGCAGCATAAAGCGTCGCCATTTGATCGAGACGCTGGATCTCGTTCAGGGTGCCGCCCGTGCGTTCGGCGATAAGGCGCAGCCGCGAGCGCGCCGCACGATAGAGTTCAACCTGAAGCGGTGACGGATCAGCCAGTTTTGCCGGGTCTCCGGTCGGAAGGGCCAAGGGATATATCGTCACTCCTTGGAGGTCGGACCTGCTCAGAATGCGATTGAGTGCGTCGCTTGTCTCGGGCCGAAGGGCCGTTGCGATCGACTCTGGACGGAGCGAAGCAAGAAGCTTTCGGTCTTCGTTTCGCATTTGGGTGTCTACACCGTCCGTCAGGACGACGATCGCCTTTCGCCGGCTGCTTTCCTTTGAAAGCTTATCCAGACTGAACAGCAGGGCCTTATAAAGGTCCGTGTCACCGCTCCCGTTCGCGACCGAGATGGAATGTGCGGCACGGGCCCGGTCGGTCGTAAAATCGTTCAACAGGTTGATCTTGCTGTAAAACTCAACGACAGCGACCCGGTCGTAGGGATCAAGAGCGTCAAGGAAACGAGTCGCGGAAAGCTGGATATTCTGTCGAAAACTCTTTGTGGAACCGCTCATATCCAGCAGCATGACGACGCTGAACGGAGCCGTTGTGGTTTCAAAGCGGGTGATCGCCTGCTTCGCGCCGTCCTCGAAAACCTCGAAATCCTGCCGGCCAAGGGTAGTTACGGGACGGCCACGGGGATCAACGACACCAACATTTACACGGACGATCGCGGACTCGACCTTGATCGGGTCATCGGCCTGCCCGTTTATCTCGAGGCAGGTGAAGAGCAATAGAATAAAAAGAGTGCAGCGTTTGGGCATAAAGAAATTCTAACAATCAGACGCAGTTTCAAAAAATCTAGTTGCATTCGCCGAGCCGACAGAAAACCCTTAACATTACAAACGACTTGTTTTATAATATAGTGTTCACTCGATGCTCTTTTGCATTGATCATAAACGAGTTGCATTTGCTCAACCTACATTTTAGACGGTCCGAAAATGTTCTTTAAGCCGAATTTTTGCTGCGGGTGCGGCGAGAAGATACAGCGAGCGGAATGGGGAATATTGACCAGCCGCCGGTTTTGCGACGTATGTGCGATCGAGAATCAGGGACACGAATGGTTTCCGCGAGTGGTCGTCTTGTCCGCAGTTTTGATCGGTTTGTTCGGGTTCGGTAGTTATTTAAGGAACGGCGCGGTCGGTATCGCCGGCCTCATTTAAACAGGCAAATTATTTAGGCACACCGGTCTCGGAGAAATCCCTAAAACCGGCTCGGCAAGAGCAGGCGACTGATTCAAGGGGTGCCAGAGCAGAGGGGATCTCTAATGGCGACCAGGAAACATCGCTGGGTGCGGAAACACCGCGGCCAACTAAAGAGCAACCTCGGCTTGAAAGCATCGCATCAGACGAGCCAGTTCACTTTTGCGGAGCCATGACAAAAAAAGGGAAGCCCTGTTCGCGGCGAGTGAAGACGAAAGGCCGCTGTTGGCAGCATGTCGGACAGCCTTCCGCCTTGGCTTCGCGTACCGCAACGGACGTATACTAAAGAGGCCGAGCCATGAACTACGGCGCTGAAGATCAAGAACGAGCGAACACATAAGGGTTGGGTTCGTCTTCACAGTATCACCCAAGTCCCGAAACCCGATGAAACCATTAGCTCAAAATACCCTGATCCAGAACAGATATCTGATCGTCCACCTGATCGGTAAAGGCGGTATGGGCGAAGTATATCTCGCGGTGGATCAGCGGCTCGGGAGCGCCGTTGCCTTAAAGCGGACCTTCTTTGCCGGCGACGAAATGCTCGGCAATGCATTCGAACGCGAGGCCCGTACTTTGGCCCGGATGAGGCATCCCGTGCTTCCGAAGGTTAGCGATCATTTTGGCGAAAATGACGAGCAATACCTTGTAATGGAGCATATCTCGGGCGACGACCTGGCAAAGCGGCTGACGGCCGCGGGCAAACCGTTCCCGTTGAGCTGGGTCTTGTTCTGGGCGGACCAGCTGCTTGATGCGCTCTCGTACCTGCATACGCATGAGCCGCCGATAATTCACCGTGACATAAAGCCGCAGAACCTTAAGCTCACGGACGAGAACCACATCATCCTCCTGGATTTCGGCCTTTCGAAAACGTCAACGGGCCAAACAAATATTTCGCAGTCGGGCAGCACCGGAAGCGTTGTCGGTTACACGCCGCATTACGCACCCATGGAGCAGATCCGAGGCATCGGGACCAGTCCGAAGAGCGACCTTTATTCATTGTCGGCCACGCTTTACCAGCTAATGACCAACACCATCCCGGTCGACGCGTTGTCGCGGGCCGACTCGATGCTTAACGGGATGCCCGATCCGATCAAACCGCCGACGGAAATAAATCCCGAGGTGCCGAAGATCGTTTCGGATGTGATCCTCCGCGCGATGGAGGTAAGCCAGGAAAAACGGTTTGCGAATGCCCGCGAGATGCAGCGGGTGCTGCGAAAGGCGTTCAACGAGATACAAGCAGCCACTACGGCGAACACTGTCGCATTTACGGCCGTCGAGGCCGACGCGTTGCGTTCCGATATGGTGCCGGCCGGTAGACCCGACGCGGTTCGAGACGCGGTTGGCGGCCGGTCGGCCGATCTTGCCGATGCACCGGCTATCGAACCGGACGCATCGATCGACCTGGACGCGACCATGGCCTACAAGACTCCTTTGATAGACAGCGCTCCTAAACAGGCCGATGTTAAGACGGAGGTCCTTGTCGACGGAAATTCGAATCCCCAGCCTCCGCCCGAAGCCGGGCTCGGGGCCCCGACCGTAGCAATGGGGGCCGACGAATTTGAGGGTGTTGTGTCTGACGTCTCGGATCCGTTCGCACCGGCCCCGACGGAAAGTTCAAGGCTCGGGCAAGCTTTCGATCCAAACGCGACAATACCTTTTATTGCAGTTGATGATCAGGTAGGCCGGGCTCCCGAGGCGCCGGCCGATTTCGGTGCGTTCACCTCCGGAACAGGCGGGGCGACGACGGCCGATCAGGTTTCATTTGCCGAAGGGACCGGTCACTATGGGGCGAGACCCGGGGAACCTTCCGAAACCTCGGAGTCTGAGGCTCCCTATTTGACCGAATCAGGTTCGCAGCCCGAGGCGATCGCTGCAGCAGCCGCGGCACCGTATGCGGCCCAGGCCCAGCCGTCCGTTCGCCCGGCGAAAGGCTCGACGGGAAAGGTCGTCGCCATATTTGGTGCGATCGCGGGCATCTTTCTTTTGGCCATCGCGGTAGGCGGCGGGATTTGGGCTTATATGAATCTTGTTCCCCGAACGGCCGTTGTGGAGCCTTCGCCCGAACCGACGGCTGACGAGTCGGTGGTGTCCTCGCCTTCGCCGGAACCGACCATCGAAAGCGGAATAAATGCAGATACCGGAAATTCGGATACGGGCAACTCGTCCGTTTCAAACGTGAATTCAAACACCTCAGTTGCCGAACCGACGCCCGAGCCGACAGCAGAGCCGGACACGCCGGTGACAACGAGGCCCACACCGCGAGGAAGCTCGCCCCCAGACAGACAACCCCGCCAGGCACGAAACCGCCGCCGAGGCAGAAGCCGGTTGCCCGTCCCACGGTGCTTCCTTAAGAAGGAGATGATTGAAATGTTCAGGCGTGCTTTAATTCGATCGGTTTACCTGGCGATGATCATGATTGTCGCCGGTACTTTTTCGGCGGCTTCGGCCCAATCACCACGCAAGGAGGCGGATCGGTTGTTGAGGGAAGGCGACCGGGCGTTTGACCAGCAGAATTATGCGGTCGCACTCGATAAATACAAACAGTTGATCGCTATCTTTCCGAAAAACGCTTATGCTCATTACCGAAAGGGATTTGCGGATTATTATCTGAAAGAGTATGCCGAAGCCATTCCTGAGTATGATGAGGCTTTGAAGCTGGGCTATAAGCCGATCGAGATCTCCAGGGTCCGCTGGTATCCCCATTACGCTTTAAAGAATTACGACCTGGCACTTCAGGACCTTAACCAGGCGATCTCGGCTGAGCCGAATAATGTAGAGATGCTGCGATCGGCCGGGGACATTAATTTCGATAAAAGCGATTTTGCCGAAGCTGCGAAAGCATACCAACGAGCCATCGCCAAAGCTCCGAACAATGGCGATCTTCACTATCGCCTCGCCTTGTCCCTCTCAAAGGCCGGCGATATTGAAGGGCAGGCAGCCGCGGCCGAAGAGGCGATTCGGCGAAACACCCTATTCCTCGCAGAATCATGGCTCCTCGTGGCCGCCGCCAGGCATTCGCAAAAAAGGAGCGCGGAGGCCATCGAGGCATACAACAAGGCGCTCGCCTCCAAGCCCGATAAGTACGAAGCTTACCGAGAGCTTGCCGAGCTTTACCGCAGCCAGAGCCGAATTAATGAGGCGATCGAGATATCCAAGGCCGGTTTGCGTCGGTTTCCTAATGACGGGAACATTTATACAGATCTGAGTTGGTTCTACAGTATTGCGGGGCGTACGGACGACGCGATCGCTGCCGGCCGCTCGGCGACACAGCTGCTTCCGGACAAACATCTGGGTTATACCAATCTTTGCCGCGCCTATTACGAAGGTAAGAAACCTGAACTGGCCGTCAGCTCCTGTAATTCGGCGCTCCGCCTACAGCCCGAGGATGGAGAAACCCTATTCTACCTGGGCCGAGCGAGCAACGACCTCGGAAAAAGGGCGGAGGCAGATAAGTTCTACCGGCGGGCGGTGACAGGGCTGCTGGAGTATACGAGGAACAACCCGGATTACTCGGATGGTTTTTACTTGCTTGGCAACGCTTATGCGGAAGTCGGTGAAAATGCTAAGGCGATCGAAGCCTATAAGAAATGCCTCGCCCTTAATCCGCGGTTTACAAAGGCCAACTTCAACATCGGGATCATTCAGATCATCGAGAAGAACAAGGCGGGCGCTTTGGAACAGTACAACGCTCTTTTGCAGACGGACAAGGTCCTTGCACAAAAGCTGAAAGCCGAGATCGACAAACTATAAGAGTCAAATTAGAGGCTAATAAAAAATTCGCGGCCGTTGCTGGCCGCGAATTTTCGTTTATCTGAGCTTGGTATTAACACTTACGCTTTGGAACTTTAGGACTACCCGCATCGGCTCGGAACGCTGGTCAAAGCTGGCCGGCACAAAGGCCGCGGCCGACGGATCGGAGCCGAGCGCCCTTTCAAGCTCATCGACAGCCCGGCTATCGGACGATGGCTCAACTACCTGGGCGATAGATGCGGAACCATTTGCGTAAACGTCTGCTACCACCGTCACTTCATCCTCGTCGCTGACCTCGTCAATAAGGTCGCGAGTAAGGGCAACAAGCGAACCACGCGGATTGATGCTCGGCGATTCCTGGGTAAAACCCGCCCGCGAATGTGCATAGTCGAACGGGTTCAGGTCGGTATCGATCGATACCGTCGGCGGCGAATAAGGGTAGAGGAGAGTAGTGTTGGCGGCCGGCCTCGTCGCTGATATCCGGCCGTTAGGCTGGATCTCGCTCGAAACTATTATCCACAGCAGCGTAAACCCAAGCACGATCGTGCTGAGTGAGCCGACAGTCATCGGCATAAGCCAAACATCCAGCCAGCGGCGGTTCTCGCCGACCGTCTGGAACATTGGGCTTCTATCACTCGCTGCCAGGCGAAGCGCGATACTGCGTTGGAGCGTTACAGCCGCAGCCGCCGGGAAATGTGGCTTCCGCACCGAACGGAGATTGTTCTTTATTTCCTGAAAATCGACAAGTTTCTGCCTGCATACCGGACAACTGTCCAGGTGCTGAGCGGCAAGCTCTTGCTCGGATTCGGTTAACACGTCATCCGAGTAGAGCGGAAGAATAAATTGTAGGTCGTTACATTTCATTGGTTTTAGAGAAGATGAGCCTAAGGCCCGGTCTCCTTTCCTCCACCTTTGAACCGGCTGAATGACTCGCTGACCCCGGCTGTTCTCTGACCACAGAGAACAACGCATGGCCCAAGATCCGGAACAAACTTATCAATGCGGCCGTACATTAGATTGTTGCTGATCTAATTTCAAATAAATACGCCCGCTTCGCCCTTTTGCCCGAACACCCGGCATCCGTCCTCTTCGACCTCGTTTGGCACCGAATAGTACTGTCTTCAAAGATAAAACCGGGGCGAGCCAGTCATTCAACCAATTTTCAAAAATCTTTCAGCCTTTTCCTCAGGTCCTCGCGGCCACGCGCGATACGCGATTTTACTGTCCCGATGTTGACCCCGAGGGCGGCCGATATTTCCTCGTAACTAAGCCCTTCCAGATCGCAAAGTACGATGGCCTCGCGAAAAACGTCAGGCATTTCTTTAAGGGCCGCGAGCAACGCCCGATCTCTTTCACCGGCGATCGCGCCGTCTTCCGGACTTTGACCTTTGTCGGACAACGTCTCGTGAAGCCTTGTGTCGCCGTCGCCGATCGTCGCGTCCAGCGAGACGGTCACATCCCGTTTGCGGCGTTTCCACCAGCGGAACCGGTTACGCGAATGGTTGATCGCGATCCGGAACAACCACGTTCTCAACCCTGCTTCGCCGCGAAATCCTTTGATGCCGGTAAGGGCACTTAAAAAAGTCTCCTGCGTCAGGTCGCAAGCCTCTTCCGGCATTTTCGGTAAGCCGGAAGAGCAACGCGTAAACGTCCGGAGCGTGGCGGCCCACCAGCAGATCGAATGCATCTGCGTCGCCGGCTTTCAGCTTTTCAATGAACCTCGCCTCCGCGCTTGGAAATGCGTCGGATATGCCGGCCGAAGATACAACATCAACCTGGCCTTCTTCGTCAAAAGCGATCGACCTGCTGAAGAACATCCTTTCCGCCCCGCTCTTTTCCATCCGGGAGGTCCTAAACTTCACCATCCGCAATTTTTAGCGGACTGAGTGATTAGACAACGATTTTTGTAATTTGTTCCCAAGTTTTTTTACCAGGACCGGACCGGCCATTCAGGCCGCCTCCAAGTATTTGCTCTTACCGGGCTTTTGAGTTAGTTTTATACTTTTGGAAATAGTCCGGTATCATAATTATACAACGATAGATCGATCCTAAATTGCAGTTTTAATGATGGCACGAAAAAAGAGAAGCGTAGTTACGACGGTTGCACCCCAGGCCGACACAAAGGGGAAAACCAGGTATCAGGACCAGTTTCAGCAGAATTTCGGCAAAAAGCTGGAAGACGTCGGTAAGTCGCTCGGCGCTTACAAAAAGAATCTTCTGTACGGGCTGGGAGCCTTGGCGGTTTTGGCGGTCGTTATCGGCGTTTATTTTGTTTGGAGCTCACGCACGACCGCGGCCGCACAGGCAGCCCTGGCAAAGGCGATCGAGACGGGCGAAGCTCCGGTAACCAATACGCCGCCGCCGGCCGGTTCGACCTCTAAGCAGTTCAAGTCCGCGAAGGAACGCTCGCAGGCCGCGATCCCTGAATTCCAGGCTGTCGTTGAGCAATTCGGCGGGCCCGTTGCCGACAAGGCGAGATATTTTGTTGCCGTGCACCAACTGATCCTGGATCGTCCCGCCGGTATCCAGCAACTTGAGGGACTGACCGGCTCCAATGACGAAGTAGGAAAATTGGCCAAGTTCAGTCTTGCCCAAACCCGCGTCGAGGACGGCCGGCTGGACGAGGCCGCCACGCTGCTGCAGGAGCTGGCCGCGATGTCGGACCCGGTCATCTCGAAGGATTCGATCAATCTCGAGCTTGCCCGCGTTTATGAAAAGCAGGGCAAGAAACAGGAAGCGGTAGACATTTTGTTCAATATCGCCAAATCGGCGAGCGAAGCAAAGGACCTGGAGGGCAAGCCCATAACCCTGGGGCCGGCGGCCCAGGCGGCGAAGGATAAACTTAAGGAGCTCGACCCCGAAAAGGCGAAAGAGATACCTGAGCCTGACACCCGAACCGATGGACCTGAACCAGATCAGCGTTCCTTGATCCGGTAAAGTGTTGCCCTGCGTCCTAATGTCTGTCGGGCGGTGAATTAACAATGGTCGGCAAATCGCGAGAATCTCTGATGTGCTCGATCCGCGTCCCGGCGCATAGCTATGTTTCGGCTATGTTCGTCGGGTCCTTTTTTTGTCGCGCTCGCCTTTTATCTTGAGATCGATCTGGCGGCTTACATCCTTTTTGCCTTTAGTTCGATCGTCGTTCCGGCGTTGGCCCTGACGGACCGGACAAAGTTCAACGGCAAGCGGATCTACCGAGCCGGGCTGCTGCCAAAAGCTTGGGCATATTTTACCCGCATCGAGATTTTGGCTCAAGGCCCGCGATATCGAACAGGTTGAAACGACGGTCTCGCCCGTGTTCAAGCGCGGCGGGCGCGTCTATTTTCGTTACCACACCGTCATCCGCGGAAAAGGGATGCAGTTCTCGCTTTTGTCGGGCGGAAGGGGTTTCGGCCGGTTCGTCCGGACATTGTTCAAAGATCTTCCCGAAGAGGTGCTTGACGCCGGTTCGATCGAGGTGCGGGATTATTACGGCGAGCATCGAAAAGCCCGTCGGCAGGCCCGCGAATCAGACATTCCGCCGGCCGATGTTCTTGAGCACGCATTCAAGAGCTCCCATTTCGGCAGGGTAAAAAGGGAATCCGAAATTTCAAATTCCAACCCGGCCCCGGCCGAGGAAAAGGCTGTTGGCTTACGGCTGCTGGGGAACCAGCTCCGGCTTTCAGGCTCGCTTCTCCAGGCCCTCGAATCGTTCAGGCGGGCGGCGAGTCTTCGGCCGAATGATGCATGGCTTCTTTTCGATTTTGCCCGCTGCATTCATTCATTTGCTGGTTCCGAAGGCGACTATCGCCTGGAGCGAAAAGCCGCCGCGATGCTTCGGCTGGCCGAACGCCGGGCCGGAAATGACGGCCTGCTGCTGGCCCGTGTCGGTGAGGGCTATTTTCAGCTTGGCGAATGGCGCCGTGCCGGGATCGCGTTTCGCAAGGCGGTCGATTCGGTCGGCGAGCATTTTCGGTCGATCCGCGGAATGGCCGAGATAGCTTTGCGCGACGGCAAGCTGGCCCACGTCGTTCACAACTTCAGCACCGCAAGCCGCCTTGCCGAGTCATCGGCCGCCCGGCGGTGGAGCCTCGGCGAAGCTGAATACTTCTCGCGGCTGAGCAATGACGAGGAGTATCTCGAAATGGAGCTCGGCCGCGTGAACCTGCTCAACGCCCTCGACCGCTGGCGCCGGACCTTTCTTCGGCTTTGTCTGCTCGGATTTCCGTTTATCGCCCTCGGCCTCTATTTCGAAGACGCGACGACCGCCAATTGCGGCTGGGTCCTCTCGGGCGGAATGCTCGTCCTCTGGACCTCCATCATGATCGGCCGAAGACTCTTCACGCCCCGCATCGCTCCTGAACTTCTGCAGGAAGACTAAATCCCGTCCTATATCCGTCCGACCTTGTCTTAAAGCCACGAAAAATCCGTCCGGGAACAGCAGCGGTCCGGTGTGTTCCAGCCGTGTTCCACCTTGGCTTGGAACGTGCAAACCATCGAAAACAATGGAGTTATACGGCTAAAAACGGAATGTTCCGCTAAATTTAACAAAACTTTTCCGCGAAAGGCCCGTCCACCGCGTGTCCGCCCGTTGTCCGGGGCTTGTCCGTAGGGCTAAAGTGTTGGCACCGCATCGGTTAACCAGCATTTTGGCGTTCTTCGGAAAAACTTTCGTTTCCGAAAATATTAAGTATTGCAAACACACGGCTTACCGTTCCCACCCCGCGAAACCCGCACCGGACAGACCGGACAAAGGCCTCACCATCCACATCCAACTCAACAATTTCAAAGATCCCCGGCCCGACCCCAGAACCACCGGCGGCCCACCGCCCCCGAAGTATACAGCCCCGCCACCCGAGCTTAAAACGCCGATCCGCACGCTAGGAATGATCTGGATGATACGAATGATTTGAAAGGTGCGAATGGGGGACTATTGTTGAATGGGGGAAATCGGTGCCAGGTCTGCCTTTCTGCGATTCTGTGTACTTTTCATGAATATCGCAATATCGCAGACCTGACACCGGGATTTGCCGTACCGCTGGATCACGGGATTTGAGGCTAGTTTTTCGGCCATTAACAGCTCATGGAGCTGCCCTTCAATCTGGGCTACTTGTTTCTTGCTATCGTCGTCATAACACCGTCTAAAACGAGCTTTTTGAGTTGTTCGAGTTGATGCATTTTTCTAGTGCAAAATGTGTGGAAATGAGGCCGAAGAAATCTTGTTTGCCGACTTGACCTCCATAAGTTGATAGTCGTACGTTCATAGAACGAGGTGACATTAAGTTTGTTTAATGGAGCAGTGTCACCTTATGAAAGATACCGACCCGTATTACCGAATCAAATCTCATCTACTGCAAGGATTTTTCTTACTCTTTCTTGTCCTTAGTTTGGTTGAATTCCTTAAATGGAAGTATCAATGGTTTGTGGACTGGCTATGGAGCTATTTCGGCGTTAGTTCGGCTGACTGGCTCTGCGTCCCGCCTGGAATATTTGGTGCGCTTTGCGAGGCATTCTGAGCCTCTGGAGCCATCACTGCTAGCTGGTCGGTTGGAGCCTGGGTCATGCTATCCGGGCCGGTATGAGCGATAAAGACGTTTTGCGATACAGCGGTTTTATCCGCAGGTTTATCTGTCGTGTCATGCGGACCATGTGCGCGCGGGGTCGGCGAAGTGGCGGTTGCAACGACCGGATGGTGCTAGAATTCAGCTGTCGAATTTACAATGGAAGAGGGACAGCCAATAGGTCGGTACCAGATCCTTTCCGCGATCGGGGAAGGCGGCATGGGAGTTGTATACCTTGCCGAGGACACAGTACTGCAGCGCAAAGTCGCTCTCAAACTCTTGCCGATCACTGCAGCGACCGATAAAGGAAGGCTTGGCCGCTTCGAACGGGAAGCCCGTGCCGCATCTGCACTAAATCACCCTAATATTCTTACCGTTCATGAGTTCGGTCAAGAGAACGGTATTTATTTCCTCGCCACCGAACTGGTGGAAGGAAAAACTCTCAGGGAAGAAATGCGGGAGCGCGTGTTTCCACTGGCCGAAGCTCTTCAGCTCACCGAACAAATCGCGCTCGGTCTTTCCGCCGCTCATGACGCGGCGATCATCCACCGGGACATCAAGCCGGAAAACATAATGATCCGGCGGGACAGGATAGTTAAGATTTTAGATTTCGGCCTTGCCAAGCTCGTCGAGAGGCCAGAGCCGAACCCGGACGATGTGGGAGGCGACTTGAAAACGGACCCCGGCACTATCCTGGGCACGGTCTCGTACATGTCGCCAGAGCAGGCCGCGGGGAACTGCTTGATCGCCAGACCGACATCTGGAGTGTCGGTGTGGTCCTTTACGAAATGCTCTCACGCCGGCTTCCTTTCACGGGAACAACCTACGGCGACACTCTCGTCAGTATACTTACTCACGAACCCGAACCCCTCTCGACGTTCGCCGGCGATCTACCTGCCCGATTACAAAACATCATCGATCGCTCCCTTTCGAAGGATAAGAAAGATCGTTATCCGGCGATCCCGGAAATGTTGCACGACGTGCAGAAGCTGCAACACTCGCATCGCGAGCCGTGGATGGTGGAATCGACCTCACCTACATTGATACAGGAGACGAAGCTCCCGAAAACGCGTTCGAATAGACCGCTCTCGTTGGCAGCTCTTTCGATCCTGATCGCCGTCGCGATTACTATCGGCCTTTATTATTGGCAGTCGAGCGGGCCGAAACGCAACGCCCCTTTGCTTCATCAGCAGTTGGTTTCCACGTTCGATGGTTCGCACTCATCCGCGAGTTTCTCACCTGACGGTGGCAGCATAGCTTTCATCAACAATGCTGGGGGCGTTCCACAGGTGTGGACCAAGAATTTTGCGACGGGCAGCCTCGCGAAGTTACGTCCGGAGACGAGGGCACATCATCTCCACGATGGTCGCCGGAGGGTGGCGAGATCGCTTACGTTACCACCACGAAAGGGGTGTCCAGCATTTATTCCGTGTCGCTCAGCAGCGGGCAAGTCCGGAAGGTGATCGAAGGCGGACGCAACCCGAGCTGGAGTTGGGACGGTTCTCAACTGGTGTTTGAGCGGAGCTATGACGTGTGGACGGCCGCGCGTGACGGCAGCGACCAACGCCGCGTCGAAGGCATACCGCCCACCGACCTCCTGCTCGCCGATCGAAGGCCCGCATTTTCGCCGAACGGCTCTTTAATCGCTTTCTTTCAAAATGATAAAGGTCCCATTGGTGATTACTGGTTGGTCCCGATTTCAGGCGGCGCCGCTCGTCGCTTAACCTCCGATAACAACCTCGGTGGCGGCCCCGTTTGGATGCCGGACGGAGAATCCATCGTGTTCCCCTCGCAACGTGCCGGGAGCATGACGTTATGGCGGGCGTCAATTAACGGAGGAGAACCGGTACCCGTGCTGACCAGCCCGGGCGAAGACACGGAACCCGCGATCTCTCGCGATGGGGGCAAACTCATTTACACGAATACGCGGAACAGCTATGTCCTGGTCTTAACCCAGCCCGCCACTCAGGAAACGATCAGATTGAGAGAACGACGGGTCGATATGTTCGACCCGTCGTTCTCGCCCGATGGACGAAAGATAGTTTTCTTCGGAACAGCCGATGACGGGGGCTTTCATATTTTCACAATAGATAAGGACGGAAAAAACGCTCAACAAATCACGCAAGGCAGAGGCGAAAAGAATATCCATCCGCAGTTCACGGCTGACGGCGCCACGATCTATTTTTACCAGATCCATCCAAAGATCTCGTTTCGAAAAGTTTCCGTTAACGGCGGAGAAAGCGTCGAAGTGGTGGACGGTTGGCAGTGGGGAACACACAACGGAGCACAGGTCAGCCCTGACGGTAAGCGGATCGTTTATTCGAAAATGGACAAGGGGACAGTAGTTGCTACGATGATCCGCGATATTGGAGCGACGGTGGAAACCGCTTTTAGTCAACCACTGGAACACCCTCGATGGTCGCACGACGGCAGATTCATAGTCGGCACGGATGTGCCGGGCGGGGTAAGGAATTTAGCCGAGATCACTTTGTGTGCGGTTGGCGCCGACGCATGCGAGCGGATCACGAAGGGCTACTTTCCGCATTGGTCACACGACGACTCCGCAATTTACTACAGAGTGAGGAGCCTAAAGGGTGTCGAAGAGATCTGGAAGATTGTAATAGGAGAGGCGTCCGGAAAGAAGGTCATGGAGAACCAGCCAGTTCACCCGATCGGCAGTTTCTTCGATATTTCTCCTCACGGCGAGATCGTCTGGATACAGTATCATCGTGGCAAGCACGAGTTGTGGTTAGCCGATCTTCCTCATTAATTTACACGTATTCCGCCGCCACCCTTGCGGCGAAATCGGCCTCGCCGCCTATTTTTTATTTTCTGTTCTCGTCCTTCTCAACATATCTACTTATCCGTTTCGGATCGCGCCGGTCGTCAAGGACAGCGTGGTGGAAATCGGAGCCAGGTCTGCGTTTCTGCGATTCTGTGTACTTTTCATGAATATCGCAATATCGCAGTCCTGACACCGGGATTTGTTACAACGGGATTTGTTCCGTTTTATTCAGGTGCTTCGAACTCATGCAGGCTGGCCGTGTAACCTGGCCCATTTCCTCTACAAATACCTGTTAATTTTGACAGTTACGGTGATGCAGGATCGCTGCCAAAATTACCAATTCTATATATTGTGTTTAAGAAATGCTCAGGCTCCAAACCCACCTTCTGCCTGGATAAACGCCCGCAATATACCTGACAGCAAATCTCGAAAGCGCGTAAAAGGAGAAATTAGATGGTGAGAAAATACCCTGGCCTGTTCGCTCTTGTACTGTTTGTAGGGATGACGGCGATCATTTCAAGTTGTAATCAGCAATCGGGCGGCGGCAATACCGGGACCGCGTCGAATACGACCACCGCGTCCGCCGACGGGCTCGACCGCACTATCCTGCCGATCCCCGAACCGAAACGGCAGACGTATAAGGAACTGGACGCCCGGAATGCAAAAGCGCCGAGCGCGGTGGGAAGTGAAAGCACCTGAAGGGGCTCCGAACGTGGTCGTTGTATTGATCGACGACATCGGCTTCGGCGCATCGAGCGCGTTTGGCGGGCCGATCAATATGCCGACTCTGGAGAAGGTCGCAGCGACGGGGCTGAAATACAACCGCTTTCACACGACGGCTCTGTGTTCGCCGACGCGCGTCGCATTGCTCACGGGTTATAACCACCACAGCAACAACGCCGGCTCGATCATGGAAACCGGGACCGCCTTTCCGGGCAATACCGGCGTCAGGCCGCAGTCGATCACGCCGATGGCCGAGGTGCTTAGGCAGAACGGCTACAGCACCGCGGCCTATGGCAAGTATCACGAGACGCCTCCGTGGGAGATCTCCGCCGCAGGCCCGTACGACCGCTGGCCGACTCATTCGGGATTTGAGAATTTTTATGGCTTCATCGGCGGTGAGACTAACCAGTGCGTCTCCGCTCGATTACGACGGCACGGCCCAGGTCGAACTGCCCGAGGACCCGAAGTATCACTTCACGACCGATATGACCAATAAAGCAATGTCGTGGATGAAGTTCCAGAAGGCCTTAGCCCGGACAAGCCGTTCTATATGTACTATGCTCCCGGTGCGACGCATGCCCCGCACCATGTTCCGGCGGAATGGAGCGATAAGTACAAAGGCAAATTCGATCAGGGCTGGGACAAGGCTCCGCGAAGAAACGCTGGCGCGCCAGATCAAGATTGGGCATCGTTCCTGCAGAACACCAAGCTTGCACCCAAGCACAAGGACATCAAGGACTGGGAAACGCTCTCGGCCGACGAGAAAAAGCTGTTCACCACCCAGATGGAAACTTATGCGGGTTTTGCCGAGCACACCGATAACGAGATCGGCCGACTTTATCAGGCGCTTGAGGAAATCGGGCCAGCTCGATAATACACTGTTCATCTATATCGTCGGCGACAATGGGGCCAGCGCCGAGGGCCAGATGAACGGTACCTTTAACGAAATGTCGTTCTTCAACGGTGCACCCGGAAACCGTCGAGGACATGCTGAAGCATCTTGACAAATGGGGAGGTCCCGAAACATATCCGCATTTTGCCGCAGGCTGGGCAGTCGCGATGGATACGCCATTCACCTATACCAAGCAAGTCGCGTCCGACTTTGGCGGCACGCGAAACGGCATGGTCATTCATTGGCCGAAGGGCATCAAGGCCAAGGGCGAGGTCCGGTCGCAGTTTGGACATGTCATCGATATTGCCCCGACCATTTACGAGGCCGCCAAGATTACCGGCGCCGAAGAAGGTGAACGGCATCGATCAGGACCCGATCGAGGGCAAGAGCCTTGTCTATTCGTTCGACAACGCCGCGTGCAAAGGAAACGCATACAGTTCAATACTTCGAGATGTTCGGCAACCGGGCGATCTACAGCGACGGCTGGTATGCACGAACGATCCACCGTCCGGCATGGCGGGGTAAAGCCGACCAGTCACTGCAGGAAGACCCGTGGGAGCTTTACAACTCGAACGAGGACTTCAGCCTATCGAACAATGTCGCGTCGAGCAACGATGCCAAGCTGAAAGAGCTTCAGGCACTGTTCATGGCGGAAGCCGAGAAATATCACGTGCTGCCGATCGACGACCGTCTGCTTGAGCGGACTCAATGCAGAGCTTGTCGGCAGGCCGACCGTTATGGAAGGACGAAATTCCGTCACATATGGCCCCGGCATGAAAGGCATGGGCGTCGATATCTTTATTGCGACGATCGGTAAATCCTACACGATGACGGCTGATGTCGAGGTAAGGCCGGGGCCAACGGCGTGATGGTTGCCCAGGGCGGCAGGTTTGGCGGTTTCTCGTTCTACCTAAAGGGCGGCAAACCGACGTTTACCTACAACTATCTTGGCCGCGAGAAGTGGGACTTGTCTCGTCGCAAGCCTTGAGCCCGGGTAAACACACCGTCGTTTATGAGTTCAAATCCGATGGCGGACTTGGTAAGGGCGGAATGGGAACGATCACCATCGACGGAACAAGGTCGCCGAAGGCCGCATCGAAAAGACGCAGCCGGGAATATTCTCGGTCGATGATCTTGCCGATGTCGGAACAGACGACGGAACGCCGGTGACCGATTACGGCGGGTCGAAGAAATTCACAGGCACACTTAACAAGCTGACTATTACCACCAGTAAAAGTTAGCTGACGAATCGACTTCCGCGGAGGGCTTGGTTGATGGAGCCTTCCGCGGATCATATGAAACTACTGCTCATCATTACAGCCGTATTTGAAGGTGCGACGGGCCTCGCATTGCTTGTGGCACCCTCGATGGCGGTGTCCACCCTTTTAGCGCCGAACTGGACACACCTGCCGCTCTGGTTGTCGGACGTATTGCCGGAGCGTCACTCGCCGCATTGGCCATTGCATGCTGGCAAGCACGTGACGGCGAACGTTATGGTATCGCCGCCGGAGTTGTCACCGGCATGTTCGTTTACAATCTGGCCGCCCGCGCTGATCGTTACTTACGCGGGAGTGGGCCTCGGGTTACATAGTGCATTAATGTGGCCGGTCATTGTCACGCACATCGTACTGGCGGCATGGTGCACCGCGATCCTGTGGCTGCAGCGAAAACCGCTCGAATTTGGATCATTTATTAGCGTGTCTTGATTGAGAAAAGGACCTGTCCGCCAATCCCTACTTTGTCGACCCGCCAAAACAGCTAGACGCACCGGAAGACCCGCGTGACCTTCATTTGCAGCTCTCCTTTGCCTCGACCCTGACAGATACGCACGTCCGTCTATGTTGAGCTTCGCAATAGCGACAACTTCATCTTCGACATAAAGCCTCTATCTATCACCAACTACCTCCCAGCTCTCTTACCACTCAATCACCTGAACAATATTTTCCTGACTCACCTTCACTAAGACCATGTCTCAACCGTGCCTTATATCTACATGTTCCGCGCTTGCGCGCCGATGACATGAGCCGCTCCGCATCACTAGCCCTCCGTTCGAAGCCTGCGTACACATTCGCCACATGATGAATGCAATGAAGACATGTTAACCTTCATCGCGAAGCTTCAATCAGTCTCCGATCGGCAAAGGTTTCGATATGGAGTAACGAGTTCTATTTACGCACCGACGGCGGCGTGGCTTACGAGAAGAACGGCGTCAAGATCACGCACTGGCGTCAGTCGCACACCGAGACGGAGCCTCGGCTTATCGTCTTGACTGGAACGGTATGTGTGTCGCCTTCAGCGGCGATGGCCGTGAGAACTCGATCACCATAAAATACGCGAAGCGAATGTGGCTTTTTGATCACGAGGTCCAGCCCGAACTGGTGTCGATCAACGCCGCGGTGAATGGGTGCTGCCGGTGATCCGCCGCAACACTACTGACAGAGGCTCGTAATCCCGTTTACGCGGCTGGATACCTGTACGAATAGGTCTAGCCGCGCATCGCCATGACCACGCACATGAGCTATGACTGTACTCGAACCCCGAGCTGTTTTCCGAGATCCGCTATCTCTATAAAGGGCCGTTCCACTTTGGAGATAACGATATGGTAGTGGTCAACCTGTCGCGTGACCCCGTCTTGGTACGCGACGGCGTGGTGCCCGATTACCCGAGCATCGCTCCGCCGAAGTTCGATATTGCCGCGATGGGCGGGCTCGTCATTCCTGCTCCCCTCAACAAGCGCTAGGATTTCCAGGAACAGTCGATCCGCGAACGCCGAGATCCCGCCCGAGGAGTACTACCCTAAGAGCTATCACCCGCAGCTCATCCCGTTCTGGCCAACCGGCAAGCCGATCTTCATCCCGGCCCCCCAGGTCCCGCCCGTCTTAAGGTTGAAGGGCAAGCCTGCGGCAGCCATGTCTGCCGCGGCACCTGTCGCAGCTTGCATCCACCAAGAGCCCAGAGAAGGAGTGATCATATAAGCACCACCCGGAAGGAAGGCACACAAACGAACTGAGGAGTTTATTTGAGAATGGCGAATGATCGAAGTAGCTCCTCACCATGCAAAGCCGCATTAGGAGAAATCATGAACGCTACCATCGTTGGAGTGCTCGCTTTTGCAGGTATTTTAGGCGCGACGTTGGTCGGTATGCGTCTGCGTGCGGTGCTTCCGGAACATCACCTCAGCACTGAGACAAAGGACACCGTGCGGATCGGCATGGGATTGGTCGCGACCATGACCGCTTTGCTTCTCGGGCTGCTGATAGCCACGGCCAAAGGCTCTTACGACACCCAGCGGGGCCATGTGATCTTGATGGCGGGTAAGGTAGGTTAGCTCGAGAGGCTACTTGCCACCTACGGCCCGGAAACCGCGCAGATTCGGCCACTGGTAGTCGCGGCAACTGAAGATACGATTCGAATACTGTGGCCGGAGCGCGGTGCCCCTGCTATTCAGGGCGGTCCTGCCGTGTCGGAAGGCCAGGCGTTATTCAGTTCTATCCACAAACTGGCTGCCGCAGAACGATGAACAGCGGGCGCTAAAGGAACAGGCACTGGATACCGTCATCGATATTGCAAAGACACGCTGGCTTCTTGCGCGCAGTCAGATACGTCGATTCCCACGCCCCTGTTGATCATCGTGGTTATCTGGCTTTCCGTCATTTTTCTTAGCTTCCGCTTTTTCGCACCGACGAACAAGACGGTTGTTGTCACCATGATCATCGTGTCGCTCCTGGTATCGAGCGCCCTTTTTGTGATCCTGGAACTGGACCACCCCTTCGACGGAGTGATCCAGATCTCCAGCGCATCAATGCGTAACGCTTTAAGCAATCTTGGACGCTAAGAAACGCTCGTACACTCGGGAATATCCAAGAGCGGTGAATATGACAAACTTCGGCAGGTCGAGCTGTAAAGCGAAACATGAAACCGCTGCTGTTATCGGTCATAATTCTCTTGATCGTCCCGGCAAGTATTCTGGCGCAAAGCCCCCGTACGATCTTCGAGGTCGACCCCGGGCTAACGGTGGCCTGGGACCTTAACAGGAAGGTAAGACTTGATTTCGCTACCGGTAGAGAAAAGACCGAGGAGCTATCGTCGGCCAGATGGAAGATAAGCGGAGGCGCCAGTTTTCGTCTAAAACCCTTGCGGAAAACTTTGCTTGACCTGATCGATACCGATAAGGACCATCAGTTTGTCCTTGGAGCGATATATGAATTCTCCAGGACATCGGACGCCGGGGTCGTCCTTAGGGAGCAAAGGGTGATGATCGACGGGACGTTTCGTTACACGCTGCCGGCAAAGGTGCTGCTGACGAACCGGGCCCGGATCGAACTGCGATGGCTCCAAAACGACTATCATTGGCGATTTCGAGATCGGTTACTTTTCGAAAGGCCAATGAAGGCAAAGAAGCTCAGGTTTACGCCATTCGGCGGCGCCGAAGCGGTTTGGGACCGCCGTCACACCAGTTGGAATCTGTTCAAATTCACAGGCGGTGTGCAATTTCCTTTGATACGCCGCTCGACTCTCGATGTCCTTTACGAGCGACAGCACTGCTCGACGTGTTCGGATCCGAACACGAATATTCTCGGCGTAACGCTGAATATTTATCTTAGGCGGAAAAAGTAGGGATTATTCGCCGATTCGATACGATAGAAATCGGTGTCAGGCCTGCGACTTGAACGCCGGCTACACCGGTGCCGTGGTTACTTTCTTCAGGCATCGAAAAGAGGCTGCCGTTTCGGGCAGCCTCTTGAGGTTTAGTTTGATGCCTTTTTCGTTTGGGCCTTCTTTTCGGCGACGGGCTTAGACTTCGCTGTTTTTGCCGCCGGGTGCTTTTTTTGGTTGTTTTGCCGGCGGATTTAGCATTCCCGACCAGCGATACTCCGGCGTTTCAAATCCGGTCTCGAGCTTTTTGAAGATGAACTCGGTCATCGCGTTGACGATCCAGTTGTGGTTGGATTCGCCGACCGAGGCGATCTCGGCGTCGGGGGCGGGATTCATGAAATCGATCGCGTACGGGATGCCGTCCTTGATGGCGAATTCGACCGTGTTGAGGTCGTAGCCGAGGGCTTTGCAGATCGTGATCACGTCCTTTTCGACGCGGGCGTGCAGCTCGGGCGAGAGGTAATTTTCGACATTTACGTACTGCATTCCGCTCAGGTACGGCTTTGACGGGTCGTACGGCATGATCAGGACCTTTTCCTGGCCGACGCAGTAGCAGCGGACGAACTGGTCGTATTCGATGCCTTCCTGCAGCGTCATGCAGAGCGTGCCGATCTGGTTGTATTCGTTCCAAAGCTCCTCGAGCGAATGGATCTTCGAGACGTTCTTCCATCCGCCGCCGTCGAACGGCTTTGAGAAACGCGGGGAAGCCGACGTAATCGATCACGCCTTCCCAGTCGATCGGGAATTCGAGATTTCGCAGGCTTTCGCGGTGAGTCGTCGATATACTTTTCCTGCGGCAGCAGGACGGTTTTCGGTATTGCGACGCCGATCTTGGCGGCGAGGCTGAAATTGAAGAACTTGTCGTCCGCCGACCACCAGAACGGGTTGTTTATGACATAGGTGCCTTCCAGAGCCATCCGCTTTAGCGTCGCGCGGTAATAAGGCACTTCGTGGGAAATGCGGTCGATGATAACGTCGTAACGCTTGGGCTCGTCCAGGCGGATGCCGCCGAACTTGACCATCTCAGCCACAACATTTCCATTGCCTTTTTCGTTAATACTGTTGATAATTGATTCGGGGAAGGTTATCTCTCGTCCCGCCAGAATTCCTACTCGTTTCATTTTCCTGTTAATTCCTTATTAATGTTAGTGATCCCTTGGCCAAAAATTCGTTATAACTGAAATCAATAATTTTAGTCGAAAGGCCGCCGTCAGGCAAGGATACCGCGTCTTTCCTGCGGCTCAAGCTAATCGAGTCCTCCCGCATTCAACGGGGTCAGATCAATGTAAGACAATGAATACTTCAACCGAACAGGCAGCCGTTTTGTCTTCTCCCAATCTCTTTTCGTCGAATGGAAGCAATCCCGTCAGCCCGGCGCTCGGCAAAGAACATCGAGTCATTTCATAACGTTCTGAAGCGAATGCTCGCCGCGGGAGCCAACGTCAGCGATCTTATCTTCTCGCCCGGCCGGCCGCCGCAGGTCGAACTGACCGGCGACCTGCACGGTGTGGAGATCCCGGGTTTGGAGCGGCTTACGCCGCCGAACATTCGTGCCATGGCCGATCTTATGCTCCATGGGAATGAACAGGGAATGGAAGTGCTCGAGAAAAAGGGCTCGACCGATATTTCATACAGCGTGCCGGGAGTTTGCCGGTTTCGCGTGAACATCTTTATGCAGCGAGGAACGCACGCGATAGTCATGCGTGTCATCCCTACAAAACCGCCGAACTGGGAAGAACTGAACTTGCCGAGGGGCGTGGTGACGGCCGCCGAATTGAAGAACGGCCTTGTACTAGTGACCGGGCCCACCGGTTCAGGAAAATCGACCACGCTTGCCGCCGTTATCGACCTTATTAACTCGACCAAGGCGTATCACATCGTCACCATCGAAGACCCGATCGAATTTACGCACGACCACAAGCTGGGTACCGTCCACCAACGCGAGCTCCATTCGGACACGCCTGATTTTGCATCCGCGCTACGGGCCGCCCTGCGGCAGGCTCCGAAGGTGATCCTCGTCGGCGAGATGCGTGACCGCGAGACGATCGAAGTGGCGTTGGAAGCCGCCGAAACGGGCCACCTTGTCCTATCGACGCTTCACACGATCGACGCCGCGAAAACCATCGACCGCATCATCGGCGTTTTCCCGAAGGTCGAAGAGGCCGCCATCCGAACCCGGCTTTCCCAGTCATTCCGCCGGATCATCTCGCAACGACTTATGCCAAAGATCGGCGGCGGCCGCGTTGCGGCGATCGAGATACTGGTTTCGAATTCGCGTACACGTGAATACATCGAAAAAGGCGAAAAAGACGGCCGTTCGATCGTCGATGCGATGAACGACGGTGAGATGGAAGGAATGCAGACCTTCGATAAGGAGCTCGAAAAAATGATACGCGGCGGGATCGTGAAACGTGAGATCGCTCTTGCCTATTCCACGAACGCTAACAACCTTACCCTGGCGATCAGCGACCTCGACGGAGTACCGCCTCCGAGGGCCGAGGCTCCGGTACCCACTGGCGGCCGTGCGAGAGCCGGAACTAATGATCGAAGGATTTGAGCGGTGATCTCGACTTAAAGCGCGGTCGGTTATCCTCGTGCTCAACAAGGTCCTGTCGGCCTACGGATTAGCCATCGAAGATGGCGACAGCATGTAGCCTCGGGCGTAAGCCCGAGGTAGCGGCACAGATGAAAAAAGCCCGTGAAACGGGCGACAGGGCGACAGAATGTGACCTTTCGCTATCTTCGATAGCTTGGCTGTTTTTTCGAGAGTCCTCGGGTTCACACCCGAGGCTTTATGCTAACGCCCGTTTCACGGGCTGCGAACTTTCTGACCGCAAACGATCTATTATCTGTTCGCCTCGGGCAGCAACTCGTAATTGCCCATTTCGCGATTGTAGGAGTCGAGCGCGCCGACCTCATCGGCCGTCGCATCGAGCATCTGCTTGGTCATCGCGATCGAATCGGAAAGCTGTTCGAAATCAAGCAGCGAGAATTTCTCCGGCGTCGACATCGTGACGATCTCGTCGTTCAGATAACTGAAGAAATTCTCGATCGACTGAAGCTGGCCTTCGACCAGCTTTACGCTTCGTTCGATCTCGTCGAACGATGCGATGCGGCGTTTTAGGATCTCGACGTTGGTCTGCTGGATCCGCTGCGTCTTTTCGTCCGTCGCGCTTTCCGCCGCCCGGAATGCCTGCGAAAGCTGGTTATGAACGGCCTGGCGGTTGATCGATTTCAGATGCTGCTTTCGGCGGCGGTAAACGTCGAGCAGGTCGACAAAATCTTCCCATCGCTGGTCGAGCGTCTCAAGATTGGACGGCAGAGCCGCGGCACCGGTGAATTTCTTGTAGTTGTCCTGGATCTTTTCCTTGAGCCAACGCAGGTATTCGACCGCCTCGCGTTCACGCGGGGTAAATGTCTTGATCAGTTTTTCGCGGGCGTCTTGCTGGCTTTCAAGGCAGCCGCTGCTTTTCACGGTTTTGAACAAGCTGGCGGTACCACGGGCAGATTCGGCAACGACCATCATATAGGCGATCTCGAACGATCAGGGCGATCAGCAGCGGAATTACGCTGCCGGTATAAGCGGCGGCCACGGCGAAACCGGCAAGGCCCCAAAAATTTAATCGGTTCCTTGACCGCCTCCTTAGCGTAGCTCGTAGTTGAAATTTTGTTAGATTCCTGCTGGTATTTCGCCAGATCCGCCATAAGTCTACTAGATGCCGCTTAAATTCGTCCGTGATGTTTCGATGCCGTAATTCTTAGTTCGACTGCTTGGCTTCGTTCGTCTCGTTGACGATAACGTCGTTCGAGTACATGCTCGTCGGTTTTGGACGTCGAACCGGCCGCGATCTGCTTGCCCGAGGTCGGTGCCGAACCCGCGCCGAGCATGCCCATCTGACTGCTTGTATTCGAGCAGTTTGTCCTGAAGCTGGATGTCCATCGCCTCGCGTTCGATGTCCTGCATCTGCGAGTCGACCGATGCTGGCACCAAGCTGCAGTTTCGCCTCGGCGGCGGCAACACGGCGGTCGATCTTTTCGCGCATCTCGTTGAATGTCGATGCGTCGTCGCCGATGTTGAAGGTCTCCATCGTCTGGGCGAGCTGTTCCTGCAGCTTGGCCTGTTTGGCGGCGGAGATAAGCTGCATCGCCTCGGCGGTGCGCTTTTTCATGTTGAGGACGTAATTGTCGCGGGCCTTTAAGGCCTGTTTCGAGGCGAGCTGAGGCGTGCTCGAGCTGTGCACTCGGTGCGTTCGAGGTCCAGCTGGGCCTGCTGGAGTTGGCCGATGTATGCGGTGGCGATGTCGTCGCGGCCCATTTTGACCGATGCTTTGATCTTCGAATCGAGATCGACGACCTGCTTTTCAAGATTTTCGTTGTTCTTCAGCAGCAAACGCTCGGTCGCCATCACCTGCGCCACCGAATTGTTCAGTTCCGGCACGCGGTCGCGCATGTCCCGGATCGTCTGCTGCAGCACCAGTTCGGGGTTTTCGATCCTGTCGAGAGCCGCACCGGTGCTTGCCCTGAAACACTCGTGTTAATTCTCGCCCACAATCCCATTTTATCTATCTGCTCCTAAAAAATGTGTAATAAAGAACTTTCGCCAAATCCTCTACGACCAAGTCATCACGCGAAGTTGCATTTTCACGAATTCAGTATAACAGGAAATACAAATTTATGAAGAACAAACTCCGGCCTGATTAATGGGGCATCCTACGGATGACTGCAAGAATTCGAATCCGGCCTGCGTTCAGAACTGTAGGCGGTCACGATCTCTCCGGTTCGGCCGCTGGTTTGAAAGATCGGTTTTGAGATAAAGTGGATTCGCGACAGTCAGCCGCCCGATCGCTCAATATCCCGAGTAAGGACAAACAAATATAACAATGAAGAAATTAACTGCAGGTCTGGTTGCGGTCTCGGTTTATGGTCGCATGTTTCGCTGCCCTTCGCGACGGTCGCTCAGGCACAGACGGTCAGCAGGGAAAAGACGATAAAGAATGACGAATGTGCCGCCCGGACTTGACGTTTCAGCTTGAGCGACGGCGTCGCAGGGGGCGGAAACCCGTGAACGTCCAGCCGCCCGCGACCACGGATCCGCTGTCTGCCGACCGATGCCGGCACGTCGCTCATGACGCGCTTGCCCGCGATCAAGATCCGATCCGGACGACCAGACCGATTTTGCAAAACGCATCGGCACGCTGCCCGCACCGAAAACAGGCAAGCAGATCCCGGTCAAATTTCCCGCCGGACGAGCGATCGGGCACTGCCGAATATCGAACGGCGCAAGACTCGTCGCTCGAAGTGATCCGGTTCTCGCCCGAGGGCGAAGTGCCGCTTGCTCCGGACCTCAGTGTCACTTTCTCGCAGCCGATGGTCGCCGTCACCTCGCAGGAGGAAGCGGCCAAATACGCACCCGTCGAACTGACGCCGCAGGTCGAGGGCCGCTGGCGTTGGCTGGGAACCAAGACGCTGATGTTCGATACCGACAAGCGTTTTCCGATGGCGACAAAATTTACCGCCCGCGTGCCCGCCGGAACGAAAGTCGGCGACCGGCCAAATGCTTGCAGAAGGATTTCACCTGGACATTCACGACGCCGCCGCCGAAGGTCGAGCAGATGATCCCGCAAGACCAGGTCGTCCGCCGCGACGCGTTGATGTTCATCCGCTTCGATCAGGCGATAAACCCCGAGGCGGTGCTTCAGGACGATATCGGTGCAGCCGGAGGGCGAAAGGCTCGCGGCCCGGCTTGCGACGCAAGACGAGATCGACGCCGACAGCAATATTTCGTATCACGTCAAAGCAGGCGCAGCCGGGCCGATGGATCGCGTTTCGCGCCGTCAATGCCGACGGATCGACCGACGAATGCATTGCCGCGGTGCGTCGACGATCACGGTCACATGTCGAAAAGGGAACGCCGTCTGCCGAAGGCCCGCTGACAACGGCCGCAAGCGCAGTCGTTCCAGTTCAAGACCTACGGGCCGTTCAAATACAACCGCGCCTACTGCGGCTGGGAAAACAACAAGAACTGCTCGCCCTTTGAAGCGTGGTACGTCGAATTCAACAACCCGATCGACGCGTCAAAGTTCACGAAAGAAATGGTCGAAGATCGAGCCGGCCGTCGAGGGGTTGAACATCTATCCGTCCGGCAATCATCTCTATTTTCAGGGCTACAAGAAAGGCAACACGACCTACAAGATCACGGTCGACTGCGGGCTGACCGACGCCTTCGGTCAAACTCTTGGCCAGCCCGCGGTTGCAACGATCAAGGTCGGTCCCGCTCCGCAGAATTTCTACGCGCAGGGCGGTTCGATGGTCGGTGCTCGATCCGACGTCGAAGCCGACCTTCTCGATCTATTCGACCAATCACGCAGCACGCCCGCGTGCGAATGTACCGCGTCACGCCGGAGGACTGGCACCAGTTCATGCAGTATTACCGCCGGCTGCAATTACGACGACAACCAGCGGCCGGCGATCCCGGGAACCGCTGATCTCGGACAAGGTCGTGTCGATCAAGAACGTAGCCGGACGAAATGGTCGAAACCCGCGTCGACCTTGCGAAGGCCCTCAACGGCGGTATTCGGGAACGTGATCCTCGATATCGAACCGACGGTGAGGCGCGACAAATACGACCGCTCGCGCATCTTCACCTGGGTACAGGCAACGCAGATCGGCCTTGATGCCTTTGTCGATAATCAGGAACTTGTCGGATTCGCAACGGAACTCGGACGGGCAAGCCGCTGAGCGGCGTGCGAGCTCTCGATCTATCCGAACGGCTCGACGCTGTCAGCAGCTTAACGCCTGAAGCGTCGCTGTACGGAAGAGAAAGGATTGGCTCGAATCTGCTTGGGAATGGGTCGCCGGGACAAGCGGGCCGAGTGCGGGCGATATCGAATCATTCAACGCCGACGGTACCGCGGTCGAGACCGAAACGGTCGAATCCGGCGCAATCAAATCAACACCGGTGCCAACGGGATCCTGCGGCTTGCCGCTTGCCGACTGCCGCTTCGAACAAAGGCATGAACCTGCTGATCGCGAAACGCGGCAAGGACGCCGCCTTTCTGCCCGAAAACACCGATTACTACTGGCAGGACCACGGCAACTGGTACAAGAAAGTCGAGCTCCGATTCGCTTCGATGGTTCGTGTTCGACGACCGCAAGATGTACAAGCCGAAAGAAGAAGTCGCCGTAAAAGGCTACATCCGCAAGATCACTGGCGGAAAACTCGGCGATGTCGAAGGGCCTGGGCGATGCGGCGAGCGGGATTGACGTGGTCGGTGAAGGACCCGCGGAACAACGAGATCGCGAAAGGCACGGGAAATCTGAACGCCTTCGGCGCGTTCGATTTCAAATTCAAGCTGCCCGACAACGCCAATCTCGGCTACGCCCGCATCGATCTGACGACCAACGAGCTCGCTTGCCGGCCACGAGTTTGCACATCAATTTCAGATCCAGGAATTTCGCCGGCCGGAATTTGAGGTGACGGCAAAGGTCGAAACCGAAGCCCCGCATTTTGTCGGCGGGCACGCGAATGTTGTCGGTCGAGGCGAAATATTATGCCGGCGGCGGCCTTGGCGAACGCCGAAACGAACTGGACCGTGACCGCAACGCCGACCAACTACACTCCGCCGAACCGCGACGATTTTACTTTCGGTACGTGGGTGCCGTGGTGGCGGCATTACGATTACGGCGACGGCCGTCCGTACGCGGCGGAACAACGCAGAATTTCAAGGGTGTCACCGACGCAAGCGGCAAGCATTTTTTGAAGATCGATTTCGATTCGGTAAAGCCGCCGCGCCGTACACGATCTCGGCCTCGGCGTCCGTGCAGGATGTGAACCGTCAAACGTGGGCCGGGCAACACCACGCTGCTCGTTCATCCGGCCGATCTTTATGTCGGAATCCGGACGCCGCGGACCTTTGTGCAGAAAGGCGAAAATATCGACGTCGAATCGATCGTCTCCGACATCGACGGCAAGCTTATCGCCGGACGCGATGTCGAGATCAAGGCCGTGCTCAAGGACTGGCAGTTCGATAAAGGCTCGTGGAACGAGGTCACGGTCGACGAGCAAACCTGCACGGTCAAATCAGAACCGCCTGCGTCAGCGGGCGGCCAGTATGCAAGTTGCGAAATGCACCTTCGTTGCGAAAACACGGCGGCCGTTACACCATCACCGCGACCGTGATGGACGACCGCGAGCGGTTCAACGAAAGCGAGATCACCGTCTGGGTTCCCGGCGGAAAACAGCCGCCGAAACGCAACGTCGAGCAGGAAGAAGTTCAGATCATCCCGAGCAAAAAGGATTTTGCACCGGGCGATGTCGCCGAGCTGCTTGTGATCTCGCCATTCACTCCGGCTGAGGGTGTTCTGACGCTTCGCCGCGACGGCATCGTCAAAACCGAGCGGTTCTCGATGAAGGATTCGTCGATCACGCTGAAGATCCCGCTCGACGAAAAGTATCTGCCGAACATCTACGCTCAGGTCGATCTTGTCGGCTCGGCCGCGAGGCAAAACGATAAGGGCGAGGTCGATCCGAAACTCTCCAACCGCCCGGCGTTCGCCAGCGGCAACGATCAATCTTTCGATCTCGACGGCATCGCGAAAGCTGACCGTCTCAGCCGAAGCCAAGGACAAAACCCTTGCTCCCGGCGGCGAGACGAAGTCGATATCGAGGTCAAGGACCATCGCGGCGAACCGGTCGCGAACAGTGAGGTCGCGGTCGTCGTCGTCGACGAAGCGGTGCTTGCCCTCTCGCGCTACATCGATCGCCGACCCGATGGCGATCTTCTACACAGCACGCGGCACGGGCACGACCGATCATCACTTACGAAAGGACGTGCTGCTCGGCAATCCGGACGACGTAAAGACCTCCGCCTCCGCCGTCGGCGGAAACCGCCGACGCCTCGGTTTCGGGTGGTGCGGGAAATGTCGAATCTGCCGATGGCGGGTCGGGCAATGCAAAAGCTGGCATTGGCGAGCGGAGCGCGGAACGAAGTGATGGTCGATGGCTTTAGCGGCCAAGGTCAGGACACCAGCGCGATCAGCCTCCGCGAGAATTTCAACGCACTCGCTGTTTTCGCCCCGTCGGTCAAGACCGACTCGAACGGCCGGGCGACAGTCGATGTTAAGCTGCCCGACAATCTGACTCGCTATCGCATCACGGCCATCTCGGTTGATCCGGGCAAACGATTCGGCAAATCGGAATCGAACATCACGGCGAAACAGCCGCTGATGGTCCGGCCAGTCGCGCCGCGGTTTATGAACTTTGGCGACAAGATCGATCTGCCGGTCGTCGTTCAGAACCAGACCGACCAGGATATGGCTGTCGATGTCGCGATCAGAGCGACGAATGCTGATCTAACAGGCGGAAACCTGAGCGGTAGCGAGGGTGCGCAGGTGGAATGGCGACGGCGAGCGCACACTCCCTACCGGTCGTGTTTCCGCCTCGGGTAAGCGCGTTCTTGTCAAAGCCAACAGCCGCGAAGAAGTTCGTTTCCCGGTTTCGACGGTGAAAGCCGGAACCGCCCGTTTCCAGATCGCCGTCAGTTCCGGGCAATCACAACGACGCTGCAGAGATCTCGCTGCCCGTCTGGACGCCCGCGACGACCGAGGCGTTCGCGACCTACGGAACGACCGACCAGAACGGAGCGATCATCCAGCCGGTTCAGACGCCGGGCGATGTGTTTCCGCAGTTCGGCGGACTTGAGGTGACGACCAGTTCGACGCAATTGCAGGAGCTGACCGACGCTTTCATCTATCTGACGAACTATCCGTACGCCTGCTCCGAACAGATCTCATCGCGGATGATCTCGATCGCCGCCTTGCGCGACGTTCTGAACGCCTTCAAGGCCAAGGATATGCCGACGGCGGCGGAACTCGAAGCACGATTCGCACGAGACGTTCGAAATACTGCAGTCGCGCCAACGCGACGACGGCAGCTTCGGTCTCTGGAAGCGCGATCGCGAACGGTACGAATATCCGTTCCTGACCGTCCACGTCGCTCACGCTCTCGCCCTTGCGAAAGCGAAAGGCTACAAAGTGCCGGACGAGATGCTCAACAAGACGAAGCCTTACTTGAAGGAACGTCGAAAACCACATTAAGGACGAGTGGCACAGACATCGCCGCAGGTGCGCTGGACGATCTCGGCCTACGCCCTCTACATCCGCGACATGATGGGCGACAAGGACGTCGGAAAGGCCAAGAAACTTCTCGCCGAAGCAAAGCCAGAACCGCCTGCGTCCGCGGGCGGCCAGTCTGCGATGTACAACACGAAGATGCCGTTCGAGGCGTTGGGCTGGATCCTGTCGGTCCTTGCCAACGATCCTGGCTCGACGGCCGAGGTCGAGGCGATCGTCCGCTTCCTGATGAATCGCACGACGGAAACCGCCGCGACTGCCAATTTCGTCACTGACTATGGCGATGGCGGTGGTTGATCATGTATTCGAACCGGCGTGCGGACGGCGTTCTGCTCGAGGCGCTGATAAAGATCGGAACGCGGACTCAGTCCGCAACCGAGCGACTGAGTCCGCGTTCCGGCTATGACCTCATCCCAAACTCGTCCGCGGCCTGCTTGCCCATCGCAAGAAAGGGCATTGGGGCTCGACGCAGGAGAACGTGTTTATCCTGCTGGCGCTCGACAAATACTTCAACGCGTTTGAAAAGGTGACGCCCGATTTCGTGACCCGTGTCTGGCTCGGCAGCACCTATGCCGGCGAGGAGGCGTTCAAAGGCCGCTCGGTCGATTCGAATGTGCTCAACATTCCGATGTCGTATCTGGTCGATCAGGGCGGCACGTCGAATCTGTTCATCGACCGCCAAGGAGCGGGACGGCTGTATTACCGGATCGGAATGAAATACGCGCCGAAGAATCTGAAGCTCGAGCCGGCGGATTACGGCTTTACGGTTCTACGAAAATACGAGGCCGTCGACAATAAAGACGACGTTAAGCAAAACGCCGACGGCACGTGGACGATCAAGTCCGGGGCCCGGGTTCGCGTACGGCTGACGATGGTCGCCCAGGCTAGGCGTTATCACGTCGCTCTGGTCGATCAGCTGCCGGCCGGGCTTGGAGATCCTGAACCCGGAACTGGCAACCACGGAAGCGATCCCGCCCGACACAGGCGGCGGCAACACCAGCGTGATGGAGGTCGGCAGCCGATCGCTGGGACGCAACTATTACTGGTGGCGATGGAACTGGTTCGAGCACCAGAACTTCCGCGACGAGCGGGCCGAGGCATTTAGCTCGCTCCTTTGGGAGGGCGTTTACAACTACACGTACGTCGCACGAGCAACGACGCCCGGCCAATTCGTCGTGCCGCCCGCCAAGGCCGAGGAAATGTATCATCCCGAAACTTTCGGCCGGACGGGAACCGATTTCGTTAACGTCGAATAATGACGAAGCCCCATGTTGCAAAGGGCCCGCACGGAGTAAGGCATTCATGCACTGCCCTTCCTTCGTGCGGCCCTTTGCATACGCGGCCCTGGCTTTACGTATGTTAAAATTCACTCGCGATGAAAACATTGACAGTACTACTGCTCTTGCTGGCTGTGCCTGTAGTTTCGGCGCAGAACGTTAGTCAGAAGATCTTCGACACAGAAAAAGCGTTCGAAAAAAAGATCGCCGAAAAGGGGATACGGGACGGTTTTATCGAATACCTTTCACCCGTCGGCGTGATGTTCATGCCGGATGCCGTTAACGGAAGGGAAGCATGGACAAAGCGTACTCCTTCCCCCGCTTCGCTTACCTGGAATCCTATCTGGATCGAGGTCTCGGCTAATGGTGCCATCGCGTACAGCATCGGCAATTCGCAATTCCGAGCGAAAGGAAAGGACGACACGTCCGTAAATTACGGCCACTATTTATCGATCTGGATGGTCCAGCCGGACGGATCATACCGGGCCGAACTCGACACGGGGATCAATCATGAAAAACCCGCAGCGGAACCCGCCGATTGGAAGTCGCCGGCCGACTCGGGAAAGGAAATGAATCCCGACAGGATCTCTGCCGCAGATTCTTCTGTTGCTTTTTATATGAAGATGGAGAAAGACGGAGCTTCAAGCGCCTACAGATCATTTCTCGCGGACGATGCGATAGTAATGCGCCAGGGCAAGTTGCCGGCGTTCGATAAAAAGTCGGCAATGTCGCTTTTAAAGGATCCCTCGCGGATCGCCTTTTCAAAACGCAAGTCGTTTACCGAAGCGGCCGACCTCGGCTACGTCCACGGACCGTATGTGAAGACAGACGAAAAAGGTATCGAACTGGAGCGAGGAAATTTTGTCCAGGTCTGGCGCTTGCGGAACAAGAAATGGTTGATCGTAGCCGACGTGCTCGTCCCGCTGCCGGCACAGAAGTAAGGTTCGTCTCAAATGAACACAGCATCACAGGAAAGCACCGGACGGGTCCATGCAAAAGTGGTCGAATTGCTGAGGCTCGAGGCCGCGGCGATCGATCGGGCCGCGTCGTTTTTGGACGCCGAGCAGGTCGAACGGGCAGTCGAAATGATCGCACAATGCAGCGGCAAGGTGATCGTCACCGGCACCGGTAAATCGGGCGTCATTGCGCAAAAGATCGCCCAGACGCTGACCAGCACCGGTACCGTCGCTATCTTTGTTCACCCGTCCGACGCGATTCACGGAAGCCTCGGCCTGGTTTCCGCGGGCGACGTCGTTATAGCGTTGAGCAATTCGGGAGAGACCGATGAGCTCTTGGCGATGATCCCGACGTTGAAAGCTCGCGATGTCAAGGTGATCTCGATCGTCGGCAACACGTCTTCCACTCTTGCCAGGCAGTCGACCGTCGTTCTCGAAGCATCTATCGATCGCGAGGCTTGCCCGCTGAACCTGGCGCCGACGACCTCGACGACCGTCGCACTGGCAATAGGCGATGCGATCGCGATGACGTTAATGGAAGAGCGGGGAATCACGGAGTCCGATTTTGCCGTCAACCATCCGGCCGGCCGGCTTGGTAAACGGCTAACGCTGCGTGTGGCCGATCTTATGCATACAAGCCCGAACATCGCTCCCGGTGCAGGGTGGCTTGAGGTCGTCAGAGCACTCTCGAAGTTCGGCTTAGGAGCGGTTAACGTGGTCGATGAGAAGGGCATTCTTGTCGGTATCGTTACTGACGGCGATCTTCGACGTACGATCGAACGTTCGGCAGAAGGCGGACTTGACGGATTAGAGGCTGCGCAAATGATGACCAAGGGTCCGGTGACCGCTTTGCGGGAAATGCTTGCGTACGAAGCGTTGCAGCTAATGGAGGACCGGCCGGCACAGATCTCCGTGCTCCCGGTTGTCGATGCGGATGGCCTGTCGGTCGGCTTGATCCGGCTTCACGACATTGTGAGAAGCGGACTGTAAACAGATCGAACCTCGAGGTTAAGAAGTAATGAAAAGTACGATCGGTTTGATTCTCGTGCTGCTCCTATCGGTTTTCTCGGTGCCTGCGCAGCGTCCCGAAGTAACAATAACCCTGAACGAAACTTTCTTTGACGGCGTGCTCGACGCTCTCTTCCTAAACGCGGGCCCGATCGAGTTCTCGATCGCAGCAAACCAGCCCCCCAGCTCCCAAGTGCCCAAATACGCCCGTTCATTTAATGAAAACGGCAGCCGGTCTTGCAAAGAGGTCATTCAACTTCATCGCGAAAACAACGGTGTCCGAACGGCCGTACGTTTCCGCGAGGGAAAGATACTTGCACCGTTGGCATTCAGCGGCAATTACAATCCGCCGTTCGTCGGCTGCGTTTCATTTGCCGGTTATGCGGAAACGGTGATCGACCTGGAATTCGACCAGCAAAATCAACGATTGATCGCACGTGCCCGTGTTCTAAACGTTTCATTGAACGGCACGGGCGGCGTTGGCGGAAGCATGATCGCAAAGCTCGTGCAGGGTTCGATCGACAAAAAGGTCAATCCTATCGAATTGTTCAGAATGGAAAAGGTTTCCTGGCTGCTTCCGGTGCAAAATAATACGACCCTTCGAATGAAAGCTATTGGTTTGAGGCACGAAATTGTGAACGGAGCCCTCAACGTTCATATAGCCTATGAATTCGTAAAGGTTTGAGTCTGCTTTATTGATCGGCTCAATTCAATTTCCTTCTTGATTCTTCTTGTTCCTCTCCTTCCGTGGTTTGTCTTCTGGCCGCAGGATCTTCAAATCCCGACCACAGAAAAAGAGGAAGACGAGGAAAAGAAGAGGAACGGGAATTAAAGAAGCGATCCCCAAACGCGGGCGATTAGCCACAACTCGCCATTTTGTAGAGCCGCTACTCCAAAACGTATTCTTCGCCGCTACCTGCAGCCGTATTTCGCTTGTTTTTAAGGCGTTTACGGCTGTGGAACGCCGTTTGCTCAAATACAGGTCATGGCCGGCTTACTCCCGGCGATGGAGTTTCAGGAGAAGGGGAATAGTATGAACAACTTACTTCGTCGACTCGGTATTACGACCGCCGCTCTCGGCGCTTTGCTGCTCGGTTTGAGCGGCGATGCGAACGCGCAGCGGAATCGTGGGCGTGACCGTGTGGACAATCAACAGGTTAATCAGGAACAGAAAGAAACCAAAGCTCAGCAGCGTCAGGAGAGGCAGGCAAATCGGGAGCAGCAGCGGCAGGCGAATCAGCAGCAGCAGGACCAGGTACGTCAGCAACGCCAGCAGCAGATCGAACAGGTCCGTCAGCAGCAGCAGGCCCAGCAGGAACAGGTTCGCCAACAGCGGCAAGCCCAGCAGGAGCAGGTGCAGCGGATCCGCCAGCAGCAGCAAGCCCAACAGGAACAGGTCCGGCAAGCGCAGACCCGGCAGCAACAGGAAGTTGATCTGAGAACGCGGCGTCAGCAGCGTCTTGAAGATTTTCGACAGAACCAGGTGCGGCAGCCGCAGGCCACGCAGCAGGTTGAATTGAAACGGCGCCGCCAGCGGCAGCAACAGGAACAGGTCCGGCAGCAGGAAACGGTCCGCAATGCACGGATCCTTGAGCAGCAGCAGGTCCGCCAAAGCCGTGAAAAGATCCGGATCGCAGAAACTGAACGTCGAAACAACGTCGCGCAGCAAAACGCTCGTGTCCGGGCTGAGCTATTAACTCGACAGCAGCAGGCCCAGCTGCGACAGCGCCGCGAACTGCAGTACAAGAGCCGTTGGAACAACTGGCAGTATCTTCAGCAGCAACGTCAGCGCCAGCTTGAACAGCAGCGTCGGCGTGCTTATCTGCAATATCAGCAGCGGTACTGGAACCGCATCCGCCAGGACCAGTTAAGGCTGGCACAGGCACGGTACTACGATAATCTATACAACAATTATCGGTACAACCGCGGCGGGTCGTGGTATTACACGAACCAGTACGGCGCACAGATGCTTCGCGACGCCGTCAATAACGGCTACGAAGAAGGCTTCCGCGCCGGACAGGCGGACCGTAACGATGGCTGGGGCTTCGATTACTCTGCATCGTATGCCTATCAGGACGCCAGCTTCGGCTACGATTCCTATTATGTCGATATGACCGAATACAACCACTACTTCCGCGAAGGCTTCCGCCGCGGTTATGAGGACGGCTATAACGGACGTTATCAGTACGGGACGTATTCGAACGGAAAGTATCAGCTGATCGGTTCGATACTCGGAGCGATCCTCGAGGTCATCCGATTCTGATTTGATGTCTAATTCAAGCTCTTTGCCCTTACCGTGCGAACGGTAGGGGCTTTTTTATATCGAATCCGAAAATTATTTTGTTGCCAGCACGGCAACGCTGCTGCCTAATCGGCGAGCTCCCGGAATTATCGAACAAACAGCATCGTCGATCTTGCCAAGGTGCCACGGGACCGACTTTTTTATCGGCAAACCAAGTTTTCCCAGTGCGATCAGCGGATACCGGGTCAATGTCCCATGCCCAACGACGGACATCGTGGAAAACGAACTTTCTAACGGCCGCAGACGGTCGTCGGTGAGCGGTTTGCAATGGGCGTGCTCCCGTTGGCCGAGTAACTTTGTACCGATCGAATATAACGGTGCCCGCCAGGGTTCCACTGCCGAGAATTTCCCGCCCTCCTTCAAAACGCGAGCGGCCTCGGGCAACGCGATATCGGTAAGCATGTGATGAAGACAGCCGCCGGCAAAGACCCCGTCGAAGGATTCGGACCGTAACGGTATCTCTTCCGCAATTCCAACGACCGCTTGAAACCTTTCACCGACACCCGCTGAATCTGCGAGCGACCTCGCCAGCTTTGCCTCGCCGAGCATCGGCGTCACCAGCCAGGCCATCGCCGCACCCGCCATCGCGAATTTGATCGCGTGCGTACCGGAGCCGCCCAGCTGCAGCATACGCCTGCCTTCCATTTTGCCGAGGTGAAGATATGCTTCCCACTGTCCGGCTAGATCGTAGGGTGAATCGACCCACCGATGCCAGGGTGCGGGAAAACTTCGCTTTTCCTCATCGGTCGCGGCCATCTCGGTCGGTAAGATCGTCCATGCGTCGCCGTTTTCCAAGCTTGCTTTCCGACTCGGCGGCCGTAGCGTTGTAAACGTCCATCTCGACGTATGCCTCGGCATATTTGGGCTCTGCCAGGTTGAATGAGGTTTCCTCTTCGCCAACGAAAAGAGCTTCCGGCCCAAGAAGGACAGGGATCTCATCGATCACGGGATAGGCGACGATGCCGTCCTCGCGCACCAACAGAGTGTCAGTCACGCCAACCGGGTCCGAAACGCCGTCCTGCTACGTCCGTCAGTGTTCGACGAGCGCGAAGTTTCCCGTTCATCCGCGTTTCGGCCTCGGCGAGCGGCATCAAAACCAAAGGCTGCTTGCTTACCGGGCAGACGAGAATTTCATTAAGATGAGGATCGGACAGCATTTATTATGTCGGTATTGCCGGGCTCGTTCGCGGCCGTGACGGCTGTGAGAAGACCGGCCGGTATCTCTCTAATGATATTGGTTTGCTCTGATCCATTTCAATTTGAGGCGTTCGTGCGGCCATGGCCTAATTTGTACATTCCAAACGGCTTTATTATCCTCTACACAATGGCAACACCGCTAGTAGCGATCATCGGCCGGCCGAATGTCGGGAAATCTACGCTGTTCAACCGATTGACGGGAAGCCGCAAGTCTATCGTCGGCGACGAGCCGGGCATTACTCGCGACCGCATTTTCGGCGATGTAGAGTGGAGATCGAAAACCTTCGAGCTCGTGGATACCGGCGGCATTGTACCGGATGACGAAGCGATCATCCCCGCAAATATCTTTAAGCAGGCCGGTTTCGCCATCGACAAAGCGCAGGCGATCATCTGGGTCGTCGATGCCCGTGCCGGTGCAACGCCGCTGGACGAAGAGATCTCGGTTTATCTGCGAAATATCGGCAAACCCATTTTCATCGCCGCGAACAAAGCCGAGAGCCGCAAAGTGGAGGACGAGGCCGCGGAATTCTACCGGTTCGGTTTCGAGTTGGTACCGCTCTCCGCCGAGCACGGAACGTCGGTAGGCGATCTGCTCGACAAGGTCTTTGAGACGCTTGAATTCGAGGACGATCCAGAGGAGGAAACCGGCCGCCAGATCAAACTCGCAATAATCGGCCGGCCGAACGTCGGGAAATCTTCGCTGCTCAATAGTATCCTGGGCGAAGAACGAGTAATAGTTTCGCCCATTGCCGGGACGACCCGAGATGCGATCGACACCGAGCTGGAGTCAGATGGGCAGCAGTATCTTCTTATCGACACCGCGGGGATCAGACGTAAAGGGAAGACGATCGAAATGGCCGAAAAGCTCTCGGTTATAATGGCCCGAAAAGCGCTGGAAAGGGCGGACGTTGCCGTGATGATCATCGACGCGGTCGAAGGCGTGACGCACCTTGACGCAAACATCGCGGGCTATGCGGTCGAATCCGGCTGCTCCGTTATTCTTGCCGTGAACAAGTGGGACGCCGTCGCGGAAAAAGAAACGAATACGATCTACGAATTCGAGCGCACGGTCCGCCGCCAGATGAAATTCCTCGACTGGGCCCCGCTTGTCTCGATCTCGGCGTTAAACGGCCAGCGAGTTGAGAAGATACTTCCGATGGCCGCGAAAGCGAACGAGGCGAGAAATTTTCGGGTCCCGACATCGCAGCTCAATAATTTTTTCGAAGAAAATATCTCGCAGCCCCGCGGCGGAACGGCACCGGCACCCGTGAAAGGCGGTGTATCTCGCCTTAAAGTCCAATATATAACCCAGGGCGGCGTGCGGCCGCCGCTGTTTGTACTTTTCACATCCGGCGGCAGCAAAGCGGGCCTTCATTTTTCATATTTGAGATATATTGAAAATAAGCTGCGCGAGGCGTTCGGGTTTTTCGCGACGCCGTTGAGATTGAAAGAGCGGCACAAAACCAAAAGCAAAACGAGGTAATGCGACTGTTGCGCCGCCCGCCAAGTCGTTATCACCGGCCATCTTCATTAATAATTACTAATTAACCAATTATTAATTATTAATGGGCCAGGCCTCGGCGGGCGAATGTGTAAAGAATGGAGATCGTACTTTTAATAATCAGGCTAATTCTCTTCGGTGTTTTCGCCGTCGCGGGAATATCGAAGCTGCTTGATCCCGACGGAGCGAAAAAGGCGATGCGCGATTTCGGGACGCCGGATGAATTCACCGATTTCTTTGCGATCGCGCTTCCGTTCGCCGAGATCGTGTTCGCCGTTTGCCTGTTGTTCGTAAGCATGTCGTGGGTGGGAGCCGCGGGCGCATTGCTCCTGTTGACGACGTTCATCGGCGGGATGATCTGGCAGATGGTGCAGGGCAACGCGGTCGACTGTCACTGCTTTGGACAGATCCACAGCGAGCCGGTCGGCATAAAGAGCCTGGTCCGCAACATCGTTTTTGCGCTGATGGCGGTCGTGCTCTTGTTCAGCGGCCGCACGAACCAGGGGCTTGACCTCGCGTCGACGGCCGCCGGCATGGTCCAAATGGTCCTGCTGCTTTTTCTTGTGACGCTTGGTATTTTGCTGCTTGGATATCTGGTTAAGGTCGCTCATCAGCAAACCGAGCTAATGCGCCGTCTCGGCGTTCTCGAGTTCGCATCAGGCGACCCGGAAGCGGTCGAGCGGAATGAAGCGGGCGACCCTTCGGACGGGCTGCCTATCGGTGCGCCGCTGCCCGACTTTGCCATTCCGGACCTTAACGGGCGCGTCGTCCATTTCGATCACCTTCTATCCGGAAACAAACCCTTCCTCTTCCTGTTCGTCGGTGCCCAATGTTCCCCTTGCGAGATGCTGCTGCCCGAGATCGTCGAGTGGGAGGCGGAGCTTTCAGGGAAACTGAAATTCGTTTTTATTTCGCATGGGGACATCGCGGTCAATAAGGACAAATTCGGCAAACCGGACCGGATCGTCCTGGTTGAGAAGGACCGGGAATTTGCCCAACAGGTCGGCGCAAAGTGGACGCCGACGGGCCTGTTCGTGGATGCGAACGGCAATATTGCGAGTCACATTGCGGCGGGCGACGTGGCGATCCGGCGGCTTATCGAGCTTATCAGGACGCGTGACCTGAACGACGATTTTGTGTATTTCCTCGGGCTCAACGGACACCGCCGGCCAAACATTGGCGAGGCCGTAGAGCCATTCAAAGTTACCGACATAAGAGGAAGAGAAATTACCGAAAAGGAGTTTATCGGACAGAAAACTCTCGTCGCTTTTTCCAGCCCGACCTGCGGCCATTGCGGAAAGCTGATGGATGAGATCCGTGACTGGGAGTCGTCTCGCGGCGATAACGGGCCTCGAATGCTGATCTTCACCGACGGCGACAAGGATGACCAAAGCAAGCTGGGCCTCAGGAGCCCGATAATTATAGATAAGGATTATCGGACCGCCGCAAAGCTTGGAATGCGGGGCGTGCCGTCTGCCGTGCTGATCGACGAATCAGGCACAATAGTGACCGAGGCTGCCGTGGGTTCCAAGAACATATGGTCGTTGATCGGGGGCAGGTAGTAGATCACAATGTCCGAACGACGGTATCGGCTTTGAAACGCTTTACGATCCCTCAAAAACTGAAAAGTGAAAACGAAAAGCTGAAAACCGCAGAGTCGTTTTCAGCTTTCACTTTTCAGGTTTTCAGTTTTTGCGGAAAATTCAGACGCAGCTTATGTCCGCAGGCAATCGACTGGAAAATTCTGGCGGCGGACGGCAACGCCCGTGCCGGCCTTATCACCACGCGCCGGTCTGTGATCGAAACACCTGTTTTTATGCCCGTCGGTACGCAGGGGGCGATGAAGGGCGTCAGGTTCGAATGGCTGGAAGATGAACTCGACGCTCGGATCATTTTAGGCAATACGTATCATCTTTTCCTGCGGCCCGGAGTTGATGTCATCAAAGCCTTCGGCGGCCTTCATAAATTCTCCACGTGGGGCCGCTCCTTCCTTACCGACTCCGGCGGTTTCCAGGTCTTTTCTCTTACCGACCTTAGAAAGCTGACCGAGGATGGCGTTGAATTTCGGTCGCATATCGACGGCAGCAGCCGGTTTCTTTCCCCGGAAGTATCGATGGAGGTTCAGGCCGCGCTCGGGTCGGAGATCGTTATGGTCTTCGACGAATGCCCGCCGGGCGGTGCCGACCGCGAAACGACACACAAGAGCCTCGAGCTCACGGCCCGCTGGGCCAAACGTTCGAAGGACCGATTCGTAAGTTTACAGGAAGATGGTTCGGAGGGGTTTGTGTCAGAACCGCCTGCGTTGCGGGCGGAGAAGTGATACAGGTTCGATGACCTGGTCAGCCACTACAGACTCAAAGTCCGTTGACGGCTCGACAAACTGGCCCCCGCAACGCAGGGGCTGACTTGGCCGGCAACAAGCACTGTTCGGCATTGTTCAGGGTGCCGGCCATTTTGATCTTAGAAAAGAGAGTTTAGAAAGAACGGTCGAGATCGGCTTTGACGGTTACGCGATCGGCGGGTTGAGCGTGGGTGAGGAAAAAGCCGTAATGTATGGGGTGTTGGAATTTCTCGCTCCGCAAATGCCCTCGGACAGGCCGCGGTATTTAATGGGCGTTGGAACGCCCGAGGATTTGATCGAGGCGGTCGCTCACGGCGTGGATATGTTCGACTGCGTGATGCCGACCCGCAACGGCCGCACGGGCGGTGCCTTCACGTCGAGCGGCAAGATCAATATCCGCAACGCGAAATACATCAGCGATGATTCGCCGCTCGATACGGAATGCGGCTGCTCGGTCTGCCGGCCGTTACTCGAGAGGTTATATTCGTCACCTTTATCAGGCCGGAGAAATGAACGCGGCGACATTGATCTCGCATCACAATCTCGCTTTCTACCTTGACACTATGAAGAGGGTTAGGCAATCTATCAAATCCGGCTCTTTCGCTCGGTTCCGACGCGAGTTTCTTAGTAAATTACGGGAAAACGAAGGTTCAGGCGGTTGATATACACGTATTGTGCGTATATGATTTAGTTTTGCTTTGCAGACGAGAGTATAGATGAATACATTTCTGTTACTTTTCCAGGACTCCGGGACCGGCAGCCTGCTTTGGACACTGCTTCCTTTCGTCTTTATTTTTGGAATTTTCTATTTTCTCGTCATTTTGCCTCAGAAGAAACAAAAGCAGCAGCTTCAGGATATGATCACGCAGTTGAAGATCAACGACGAGGTTGTAACCAACGGCGGGGTCATCGGCCGGATCAAAGAGATCAAGGACACAAGCTTTATCATCCAGAGTGCGGAAAAATCGTTCCTCGAGATAGGTAAGAGCGCCGTTGTCGGGAAGAAGGCGGAATAGTTAGTAGTGATCGTGAATAGTAAATCGTAAATTAGGAAAAGCGGCCTATCTTGACTCGGACTATTCACAATTAACGATTCACAACTGACGATTCACCAGTTTTATGAAAAACAGCAGTCTCAAGATCAGGACGATCGTCATTATCGCGGTGACGCTTCTCGGTATTTACCTGTGCATCGGCCCGCGTGGAACGCTTACGAAGGCGGATTTCTCATGGGCGGGCATCAAGCAGAATCTTGAGGAAAATATAAGCCTCGGGCTGGACCTTAAAGGCGGCTCGCATCTGGTGATGCGCGTCAAGACCGAGGAATACCTGAAAACGCTGACCGAAAATAATTCGCAGGCCGCGTTGACCGCGCTTCAGGACGCCAACATCAAAGCAGCTTCGAACAGCGTGGTTGCTGAACCGGGCAACTACTCGGTTTCGATAACCGCGGAACCCGGCCAGGCGCAGGCTGTAGTCGATGAGGTAAAGAAAAAGGTCGATTTTGTTAACTGGACCGAAAGCATAAACGGCGACACGGTCACGTGGTCGCTTCCGTCGAACGTCCAGACCGCTGCTCAAGAATCAGTCGGTCGAGCAGGCAATGAAGATCATCGACAGCCGCATCAACGCTTTCGGCGTTAAGGAGCCTACGCTGCAGCGGCACGGCGCCGAGTCGTCGGGCCAGATCCTGCTGCAGATGCCGGGTGTCGACGATCCGGAGCGTATCAAGGACATTTTGAAGGCGGACTCCAATCTTGCAGTTGATGAAGGTCGTGAGCCCGCCGAGCCCGGCACCGATCCAGACCTATCCGACCAGAGAAGCGGCTCTCGCAATCTTTGGGCGGGACTGAACCCCCGAATCGAAAGGTTTACGAATACGTGGATCGCGACGAAAAGCCCGACGCGAATGCATCTCCAAATACGCCGCAGCCAAAGCAATATGTGGTCGTCGAATACCCGGCGGTCGTTGACGGCAGCGAGCTTCGCGACGCCAACGCCGTTTCGCGTACCCAGGCCGGCAACGATTATCAGATCTCCTTCTCGCTTAAAGCCGGCGGGTGCCGCAAAATTCGGCGACTGGACAAGCAAGAACATCAACAATTACATGGGCGTCGTTCTTGGACGACGAGGTCAAATCGATCGCCTACATCAAATCGCAGGATCGACGACCAGGGCGAGATCTCCGGCCGTTTCACAAAGGAAGCCGCCGACGATCTGGCGCTCACGCTTCGTTCGGGTGCTCTGCCGGCAAAGATCGAATACCAGGAAGAAAGAACCGTGGCCCGAGCCTCGGCGCCGATTCGATCCGGGCCGGTGTCACCGCGTCGGTCGCTGGACTTATCTTTATCGTCCTCTTCATGCTCATCTATTATCGCGGGTCGGGTATAAACGCGGTGATCGCTCTGATCCTGAACATGCTGCTCACGCTTGCGGCGTTGATCATGCTCGATTCGACGTTGACGCTTCCCGGGATCGCCGGACTGATCCTCGGCATCGGTATGGCGGTCGACTCGAACGTGCTCATCTTCGAACGCATTCGTGAAGAGCTGCGTGCCGGAAAGAATGTGGCAAAGTCCGTCGAGCTTGGTTTCGACCGGGCGTTCATTACGATCATCGATACGCACGTGACGACGATCATTTCAGCTGTGATCTTGTACCTTTACGGTTCCGGCCCGATCCGCGGATTTGCCGTGACGCTCATTCTGGGACTGCTGATTAACCTGTTCTCGGCCGTATTCGTTTCGCGGACGATCTTCATGTGGCTGCTCGAGAAACGGCCGACGATGGAGAAATTAAGTATTTAGGAACAGTGGTCAGTGGTCAGTGTCGGTGGTCAGATCACTGCACTGACCACTGACCACCGACAACCGACAACTGTTAAGCAATGTTTCAAATTCTTCATGACATCAACGTTGACTGGATGGGCTTGCGAAAGCCGCTCATCGCGGTTTCGATCGCCATCCTCCTCGCCGGACTCATTTCTGCTATCGGACGTCAGATGACGCCGGGCGGAACGGACGCCTTTAACCTTGGCGTCGACTTCCAGGGCGGAACCGTCGTTACGGCGAAGTTCAAACAGAAGCCGTCGGTCGATGAGATTCAGGACCGCGTTGAACAACGTCGGGGTGAGCGAACCGATCATTCAGGATTCGACCGACAAGACAGGACGAAGTGCTTGATCAAGGTCCCGCTTATCGAGGGATCAGCCGTTGAACAGCCGCCAGCCGCCGGCCAGGAAGCCGTGACAGCGACACAGGTCGAACTCGGCCGCGCGAATGTTAAAAAGGCCCTTGATACTTTTGGCAGAGAAGCCGAGCCCGACCCTCGCTCTCGGCGACGATCAGGAACGCTGCCTACAAGATCGTCGGTACCGATTCGGTCGGCCCCGTCGCCGGAGCCCAGCTTCGCAACGCAGGCGATCATCGCGACGCTGCTTGGAATGGTCGGTATCCTTCTGTTCATCGCGTTTCGATACGACTGGACATACGCGGCCGGAGCCGTTATCGCGGTGTTTCACGACGTTCTGATCACGCTCGCTTTCTTCTCGGTCTTTCAGTGGGAGGTCAGCCTGACGGTGCTCGCGGCGCTGCTTACGCTCGTCGGTTTTTCGGTTAACGACTCGATCGTTATTTTCGACCGCATCCGCGAGAACCTAACGCTCCATCGCGACAAGTCGCTTTACCAGCTGACGAACGATTCGATCAACCAGACGATGTCGCGCACGATCGTGACCAACGGCCTTGTTTTCCTCGTCGGTGCTCGCTCTTGTTCTTTTCGGCGGCGAAGTGCTGCGCGGATTTTCGCTTGCGTTGTTCGTCGGTTCGATCACGGGAACGTATTCGACGATCGCGATCGCGAGCCCGATCGCCATCTGGTGGCAGAGCAAGCTCGGGGATAGCGAAAGGTAAAGGAAGTTCAGGTCTCGCAGCCGGGCGAAAAGATGGCTTCCGCATCGCAGGCGGTCCGTCACGCGGCGTCCGGTTACGCGGTAAAAATTCGAAGTTCGAAAATTCAGCGGCCGGGCCTCACCGGCCGTATTCAGCAACGCTCAAGCCCACTTGGCGGAAATGTTAAATTTCTAACCAATTGGGCTTGATTAATCTTGACTTTCGCGGGCTAACTAATTAGACTTCTTTACGTTGCTGGTCAATTAAATATTTTGTATCTGCTTTTCGCGTGAAGTGCTGCTCGCACTAATTGCGGCGAACGTGGAACTTTTGTATCCGTTGCCGGCAAGGTATTTCATTTGCCCCGCGTTTGGTTTCCAATAGTTCACCGTTTAAGAAAAGCCGAAAAGATACGAGGTTGTAGCCGTTCCGCGTTTGATGAACGGTGACAACTTAGGATATTGTTCTATATCATCAAAAGTTTAAAAGAGTTTCGTAACCCTTGACCTGGTTTGGCACCGAAAGTAAGGGAGGAAATTAGCAATGTTAGATCAATTAGTCGAATCGAAAAGCCACGCCGCTGAGGATACAAAGCGTAGCGGGTTTCTGCTGACGACTTTCGTGGTCCTGGTAACCGTCCTGGTGAGCGCCTGGCTTTACAGCCTGTTTGCCAAGGACTATGGAATGGGTGGCGACGAGCTTTCGCTGGAAACGCTTGTTGCTCCGCCGGTCATCGAAGAAGCACCGGAGCCGGAGCCGGAAAAAGCAACCCGAAAAGCAAAAGGACCCGAACGTTGATGTCCGAAAGGAGATCATCGCGAGCATGGATGAGCCGCCGCCGAAGGTCCCGGATACCATCAGCAACGAAAAATCCAAGATCCCGCCGCGCGACCCGAACAAATATACGGTCAAGGGCGACATGAACTACAGCGCAGCCAACGCACCGCCGCCGGATTATAAAGGGCCCGTGAACACCTCGGGTACCGGCAGCGACTCGCGGCGATACGGGCGGAGGAGGAACCGGTGATAGGCCAGCTGCTCCGCCGCCGCCGCCACCACCGCCAAAGGCAGCACCAAAGACCGATCTCGGGCGGTGTGCTTAACGGTAAGGCGACCAGCCTTCCGAAGCCGCCATATCCGCCAGCAGCACGAGCGGTTCGCGCCGCCGGTGCCGTCAGCGTTCAGGTGCTGATCGAGTGAGACCGGAAGCGTCATCTCGGCCAACGCCGTCAGCGGGCATCCGCTGCTCAGGCCGGCAGCTGTTTCGGCAGCACGCGGCGCACGGTTCAGCCCGACGCTGCTTTCCGGCCAGCCGGTCAAGGTCTCGGGTGTCATCACGTACAATTTTGTCCCGTAAGGGCCAACAGACTGCGGAAAGCGGCAAGGGCCGGATCGAAGCCCTTTCCAAGTCCACTCAGCAAAAATCGCAATCATAAAGATTCTTTGATTTCTTTGGAGGAAAAACCATGACTTTTTTAGCAAGCCTTTTGGGATCCGATATCCTGGGCGCATTTCTGATGTTGGCTGAAGGCGGCACAAAGATCTCGTTCGGTATCTACGATATCGCAAAGAGTTTGACCATCCCGGGCTGGATCGTTATCATTATCCTGCTCATCCAGTCGGTCTACATGATCGCCGTCGGGATCGAGCGCTGGCTGACCTACAACAAAGCCAAGGCAGCAGTCGCGTCAGTATGCGCCGAAAGTTGCACATGGCCTTGAAGAACAGCAACATCGACGAAGCCATCAACATCAGTGACAAGCATAAAGATTCGCACCTTGCGATGGTCGTTTCTTCCGGATTGAAGGAATTTGCCGCACACCAGGGCAACACCGATATCTCGGCCGATGAGATGGAAGCGTCGAAGCGTGCTCTTGACCGTGCGATCGCCGTTAAGACGGCTGAGCTGAAACGCGGCCTCGCCGGCCTTGCTACCGTCGGTTCGACCGCTCCGTTCGTCGGACTGTTCGGTACGGTCGTCGGTATCATCGGTGCGTTCGTCGCTCTGGCACAGGCTGAGAACGCCGGTATCGGCGCCGTCGGTGCCGCTATCGCCGAAGCCCTCGTCGCGACCGCTTTCGGTATCGCCGTGGCCGTTCCGGCGGTGTGGCTGTTCAACTATTTCACGAACAAGGTCACGAGCTTTGGCGTCGAAATGGAAAACTCGGCTTCTGAGCTGGTCGACTATTTCATCAAACAGCGTACAAAGGCTCTTCGAGGTTAATTACCCGTCTAGTAGTTTTAATAAGGGAGGAAATCTGCCATGGGAGCACAGATCGGGGGAACCAGTGAATATAATTCGGAGATCAATGTAACTCCGATGGTGGACGTAATGCTCGTGCTGCTGATCATCTTCATGATCGTCACGCCGCTGCTGCAACAGGGTGTCACGGTGAACTATCCCGAGAGACATGAACACGCCGGAAGAGGATGCCGATATCACAAAGGACACGTCCGTGGTCATCTCGATCCCTGACAATAACAACTTTTATGTCGGTAAGGACCCGTTCCCGCTCACCGCACTGGGTGAAAAGATCAAGGCGATGATGAAGGACAAGGCGCCCGATAAGCGCATCGTCTATATCAAGAGCGGCGTCGAGGTGGACTACGGGACCGTCGTTCAGGCGATCGATACCATCCGCAAGCAGGACATCGACAAGATCGGCCTTGTAGCGGACAAGAAGAAAGGCGGTGCGGAGACCCAGCAGTAGCTGGGTCCTGCTCACCGTTATTCCTATCAAGTGGAGTATTGAAATATGGGAATGTCAGGTACCGGTAGCTTTGAGCGAAGCAATACCGCGAATTAACGTAACACCCTTGATCGACGTCTTGCTCGTGCTGCTGATCATCTTTATGGTCATCACGCCGGTCAAGCCGAGCAAGTTCGAGGCAAAGGTCCCGGCCGAGCCGAAGGAGCAGCAGAATATCGAGGTTAAGCCTAATCCGCTGACCCTTGTGGTCGCGATCAACAAGGACACCAAGGCGGTCACGCTCAACAACGAGCCGGCGGGCGATGTCAGCGATGCATCGATGCTCACCGGACAAGCTCGAAGAGATCTTCAAGGAACGCGAAACGAACGGCGTGTTCCGCGAAGGTACCAATGAGGTTGAAAAAACGATCTTTATCAAGTCGCCGACATCCGTGAGGTACGGCGATGTCGTCAAGGTGATCGACGCTGCGAAATTGGCAGGTGCGTCACCGATCGGGCTGCAGATCGACGATCTGACGCGAATAGGCCGCTCGTCCGGACCGGTCGCTGTGTTATCAGGGCGGGAGCCCGTGCCTTTATTAAAGTTCTAATTGGAGTCGAAAGATGAGATCTTCTCGTTTAGGAATATTTGTACTACTGATACTTACAGTATTTCTAACTACTAACTGTACTTCTTTCAACCGGATATTGTCCCGGAAAAATCTGGTCGACGGTTCGATGGCTTATAAAGAACGCAAGTTCGACGAGGCCGAGGACCTGTTCAGAAGGGCTGCGGCCCGCGACCCCGAAGGAGCGACCGAAGAAGGGAAGATCGCCCAGGTCTTTCTTGCCCGGACGCTTCATTCGAAGTTTATCGGCAGCCGCGATAAAACAAACCTGGCGGAAGAGGCTATTCGCGAATATCAGAAGGCCCTGGCCATCAACAAGAACGACCAAAGCTCCTACAAGGCAGTTGCCAGCCTTTACGAGAATCTTCAGAAGCAGGACGAGTGGAGGAAGTGGGTAAACGACCGTGCGGCCGCACCGGACGTTAAGCCGGAGTTCCGTGCAGAAGCCCTTACGTCGCTTGCCGCCAGGCAGAACACTTGTGCGAACGAAGTTTCCGATACACCAGAGACGAAAAAGACGGTCAAGAAGGACGGGAAGGACGCGTACCAGTTCACTAAACCGGCCAATGCAGAGGATTTTCAGCGGATGAAGACCTGTGTCGAAGAAGGCAACAGGCTGATCGACCAGGCGGTGCAGCTCGAACCGGATACCGTCAAGACGGCCGGCAGCCTGAATCCGTCAGTCGATGACCGACGAACAGTTGAAATCGACCCTGGACCTTCTGAAACCCTTCGAATCGGCCCGCTCCTACCGTGCGAGTTTGATAATTCAGAATTCGCGTCTCGCCGAAATGGAAGGCCGAAACGAGGACCGTGACCGGCTGCGTGCCGAGGCTGACAGGGCAAAGGCGGACTTTACGGCGTTGAGCGATGCGACCAAGAATCTCCAGAACGAGATCGACAAAGCGCAAGGCCGCTGCCGAGGAAGCCGAGAACGCCAACGCGAACGCGAATAAGGCAGCGAAAAAGTAATTAACCGTTGTTTCTTTCAAAAGGGTGATGCTCAATCGAAGAATCGGGCATCGCCTTTTTGCATCTGTCGATCCAAGTGGCCACACGTCGTGCCTAATTTGCGTTATTGTGGTCTGAAAATCTTATCTCTTACTTTGCGACTTTCGGCTTGCGGGAAAGTTTCCCGCAAGCCGCAAAGTCGCAAAGTAAAACAAAGATCGAAGACGGCAAGACAAATTAGCCCAAAACCGGCCGGACAAATTATGTGGAAAAAGCTGTTTATCAACGGTTAAGATAATCAAAGCGAACAATGATCCGCATTGAGGACGTAATCGAAAAAGTAGAGGCCAACAGGCCGAACCCGGACATCGACCTTATCCGCCGGGCCTATCTTTTCAGCGCCCTCCACCATCGCGGGCAAAAGCGTGCGTCGGGCGAGCCATACCTGGTCCATCCGCTCGAGGTGGCCGAGATCCTCGCCGACATGCGTCTCGACGAGGTCAGCGTCTCAACCGGCCTGCTTCACGACGTGGTCGAAGACACCCTCGTCGATCTCGAAACGATCCGCTCTTATTTTGGCGACGAGATCACCCACCTCGTCGACGGCCTCACCAAGATCGCCCACATCAGCAATCTATCCAGCGAAAAGCAGCAGGCCGAGAACGTCCGCAAAATGGTGCTGGCGATGGTCACCGACGTCCGCGTGGTGCTTATCAAACTAGCCGACCGGCTCCACAACATGCGGACGATGCAGTATCTAAAGCCTGAAAAGCGGCAGCGGATATCGCAGGAAACGCTCGATATTTACGCACCCATCGCCCACCGCCTCGGGATGGGTAAGATGCGAAGCGAGCTTGAGGACCTTTCGTTTCAAAACCTTTACCCTGACGAATACAAGCGGCTTGCCAAAGATGTCGACGCCCGACGTCCCGAACTGGAAGCGGCCCTCGAAAAGATCCGCGAAACCATCAGCACAAGACTGACCGAAAACCAGGTCCCGTTCGTTTCCATCGAGGGCCGGGTCAAGCGTCTTTATTCGCTCTGGAAAAAGCTGAAACGGCAAAAGATCACGATCGAACAGGTTTACGACCTGATCGCCGCCGCGTATCATCACGCCGAACGACCGGAAATACTGCTACCTGACACTCAGCGTTATTCACGACATCTGGACGCCGGTGCCCGAGCGTTTCAAGGATTGGATCGCCATACCGCGCGACAACCTTTACCACTCGCTGCACACATCCGTCATCGGCGATACGCGGACAGGCGTTCGAGGTGCAGATCCGTACCGAGGAGATGCACCATATCGCGGAAGAAGGCGTCGCCGCCCACTGGAAGTACAAGGAGAGTAGCCTTGGCGAGGCCGAAGGCGACGAGGGCCTCGACGAGCTTCGAAAGACGGTCGAAAAGCTGCTGCTGCCGCTGGTCGAGGACAACCGGGCCGACGAAGATTCCGAAGATTTTATCGAATCGCTAAAACTCGACCTTTTCCCAAAGGACGTTTATGCCTTCACGCCGATGGGCAAGGTCATCCAGCTTCCGCGCGGCTCGACGCCGATCGATTTCGCATACGCGATCCACTCCGAGGTGGGCGATACGTGCACCGGTGCAAAGATCAACGGACGCATCGTCCCGTTACGGACCGAGCTGCAGAACGGCGACGTTATCGAGATCCTGACGACCGCGAACTCAAAACCCTCGCGCGACTGGCTTAATCACGTTGTCACCTCAAAGGCACGGAACCGCATCCGCCACTGGATAGCCGAACAGCAGCGTGCCGATTCGATCGAGATCGGACGAAAACTTCTCGAAAAAGAATCCGACCGGTTCCACGTCTCGCCCAAAAAGCTCATCAACAACGACGCCGAAATGAAGCGGATCGCGAACGAGTACGGCCTTGGCCGGCCCGAGGACCTGCTCGCTTCGATCGGCTACGGAAAAACGCTTCCGCGAAATGTTCTCTCGAAATATCTGGGCGCGGAAAAGTTTGCCGAGCTCGATCCTGAAAAACGCAAAGAAACCCGCATCGAAAGCGGGATGAAAGCCGTCAAGCGCCTGATCGGCCTCGGCGAGGACGCGATCATTGTTAAGGGCGTCGATAACCTTCTCACCACGCGTGCCCGCTGCTGCAACCCGCTCCGCGGCGAAGACATAATCGGATATATTTCGCTGGGTAAAGGCATCGTCGTTCATAACAAACGCTGCAAGAACGTCGCCCAGCTGATGATCAACAAGGACCGGATCGTCGAGGTCGAGTGGGCGAAGAGCGAAGAGAAGGAGATCCAGTCGGTCGGCATTATGGTTACCACCGAGAACCGCACCGGAATGCTCGCCAGTATTACCAACGCCATCGCGGAAATAAAGACCGGAATTCGCGACGCTCGCGCAAACATCTCACGCGACGACCGCGGCCTGATCGAAGTGACAGTGGAAGTCTTCGATAAAAAGCACCTCGACCGCGTGGTAGGAGCCATCCAGAAACTCCCGGGCGTCATCGCGGTTGAGCGAATGAATACATAACTGCTGCACAAGCCGTACTAAGCTAGGGCACCGACGGTCCACGCCGTGATGCGAAAGCCCGCGCCTAAGCAACAGCGATATGCTCAGCGTGGCTACATCGCCCTTGCTAACGCGCGGGCTTTCGCAGCCCAGTCACCTCGCCAACTTTGATTTTCCCCTCTTATTTGCTACAATTCGCGTTTTGCTTAAATAATCCGAAAGACGGAATTTACGGCTAATGAAGCAAGTAATCTCGACAGATAAAGCCCCGGGTGCGATCGGGCCATATTCACAAGCGATCAAAACGGGCAATATGATCTTTTGCTCCGGCCAGATCCCTATCGACCCGGCGACGGGCGAGTTCGTTTCGCAGGATGTTAGCGAGCAGACGGAACAGGTCTTTAAGAATTTAACGGCGGTGCTGGAAGCCGCCGGGGCTAGTCTGGACGACGTCGTCAAGACGACGGTTTTCCTGGCCGATATGGGCGAGTTCGCGGCGATGAACGACGTATATTCGCGTCATTTCGTCGACAACAAACCAGCCCGGGCAACCGTCCAGGCGGCAAAGCTGCCCCGTGACGCACGTGTGGAGATCGAATGTATAGCGGTTGTGTAAGAGTTCTTCGTAAGAGTTACGCCTTTAGGCGTGAAGTAGCGTAATGGTTACGTCTTTTTGGGCTCGAAACGGGCCGAACGATCGCGAGTGATCACGCCTAAAGGCGTAACTCTTACAAACGAAAAACGCCAACCGCCGAATTCTTTCGACGGTTGGCAACTAAACGGAAAGTATTGTTATCAAACGACTTTTAGGCCGCTTTTACGATCTTGCCCGACTTGATGCATCGGGTGCAGGCCTTGATCCTGCCGTTGCCGCCCGCAGGCAGCTGAACGCGGACCGGCTGCAGATTCGGGTTGAACCGACGGCGGGTCTTGTTGTTAGCGTGGGAAACATTGTTCCCGAATTGTGGCCCTTTGCCGCAGATCTCGCATCGTTTTGCCATAAATAATTGCCTCCAGTAATAAGTGAGGTTGAAAAGTAAAAGATTTTTCAAAAACTCAAAAACAGTCTTTATACCAGAATTTCAGGTAGTTAGTCAAGTTAAGCTCATGTTCGATACGACCAAAGGAGTAAGATCCAAAGTGCACAATTTCAGTTTCCGTTCGTTTTCGGTCATTGCCGTCGCAATGATCGCTTTTGTATTAGCCTCTTGTTCAGGCGGCCCGGCGACGACGTCGGGCGGTCCCGGCGGCGATCCCAACGAGGTGGCCGCGCGCGTCAACGGCAAGGACATCAAGAGGGAAGAGGTAGACAAGGGCGTGAAAGCCCAGGCGCAGGGCCAGGAGGCGTACTTTTCGCCGCTTGAGCTCGCGTCGGCACGTCTCACCGTCCTTCAGCAGCTGATCCAGACCGAGGTGATGTACCAAAAGGCCGAAAAGGAAGGGACGCTTCCGAGCGACGACGACGTCACAGCCGAAATGAACAAGCGAAAGGCCGCGAGCGGGCTTTCGGCCGAGGAATTTCAAAAGCAGATGGACAAGGCCGGCGAGAACGAAGCAAGCTGGCGGCAGAACGTGAAAAAGGAACTCGCACTTCAAAAGCTTCAGGAAAAGATCACAGGCCGTGTCGAACCGCCGAAGGACAAGGAGATCGAAGATTTTTATAACGGCAACAAAGAGCAGTTCAAGAACAAGCGTGGTGCTCAGCTCGCCGCTATCGTGATCGATCCGAACAACAGCGGCCAGGGCGATACGACAACGAATCTCGATCAGGCGAATGCCCGTGCAAAAGAGATCGGTGGACGGGCAATGTCCGGTGCCGATTTTGCAACCCTCGCGCGTGAGGCCAGTGAAGACCTTCAGACACGCTCGCAGGGCGGCGATTGGCGTTATTTCACCGAAGACGAACTGAAGCAGACTTTCAACGAGCAGATCGCCGACACAATAATGAACCGGATGCAGAACGGCCAGATCTTTCCTGCGGCGCTTCCGCTGGAGGGCCGCGTCCTGATCGTAAAACTTCAGCGGAAACAGGAACGCGATGAGGATCTGACGCTCGAAAGCCCCGGCGTTCGACAGCGTGTGACCGAGCTTTTGATCAATGGCCGCAAGGGCATACTTTGGCAGTCCTACGGAGCCATCGCCGTTAACGAGGCGAAGGTAGAGAACTTTCTTGCCCAAAAGGTGGTCGAAAATCCGAATGAGTTGAGCGGTGCCCGAATGGCTATTCCGCCGACGCCCGCGGCAGATGCGAACACTAATGCGGCTCCTCCGGCGAATACAAATTCAAACGCCGCGAACGCATCGAACACCGCCGCGAACGCGCGGCCCGCAGCCAGCCCGGCGGCGGCCAACCGGCCGGCAGCAACGCCGGCGGCTAACAGGCCTGCAAACGCGAATTCGGGACGATAAACGATGTGTCCCGTAGGGACAAGTGTACATAGCCCAACGATTGATCGCTGGGTCGATATTGAGGCCCAGTGGACATACAGTCCCGAAGGGACGGCTGAAGATCAACAGTCGTCCCTTCGGGACTTTATCCGTCAACTCGGATCTTCCCAGCGATTAATCGCTGGGCTAGTATCAGTTAGTCCGCAGGGCCGGACATTGTTTCTCGACCAATGCTTTTCAGACTTTCAGATGTAAAAAAATCCTTCGGCGGGAACGAGATCCTCAAAGGCGTGTCGTTTCAGGTCAACCCCGGCGAAAAGGTCGGGCTTGTCGGCCGTAACGGCGCCGGAAAGACGACCGTCTTTCGCCTGGTCACCGGCGAAGAAGGCGTGGATTCGGGTGAAGTGATCTCGATGAAGGGCCTGCGTCTCGGTCTGCTCGGCCAGCACGTAGATTTCGCTCCGGGCGAAACCGTCCACACCGCGGCCCTCTCCGCATTTCAGGAGATACACGACATCGAAGCTGAGATGCGCCTTCTGGAAAAGCAGATGGAGACGGACCATTCCGCCGAGGTGCTGGACCGATACGCCGACCTTCAGGTCAGGTTCGAACACGCTGACGGTTTTACATACACGGCCCGTGCTGAATCGATCCTGCTCGGCCTGGGGTTTGCCCGGGACACTTGGTCAGCCGACGCCGCAACGCTTTCCGGCGGCCAAAAAAACCGGCTGGGAATGGCTAGGCTGCTGCTTTCCGCGGCTGACGTTCTGCTGCTGGACGAGCCGACGAACCACCTCGACGTCGACGCGGTAGAATGGCTGGAAGACTTTCTCAAAGAGATCGATAAGGCCTATGTCATCATCAGCCACGACCGGTATTTTCTCGACCGCACGACCAACCGCATAATCGAGATCGAGCGTGGGCTGGCCGTAACCTACAAAGGCAATTACTCAGATTTCCTCGAGGAACGCGAACTCCGCCGCGAACAGCAGCAGCGTGAGTACGAAAATCAACGATCGCTGATAAACAAGACCGAGGAATTCATCCGCCGCAACCTCGAAGGTCAGAAAACAAAACAGGCGAAATCGCGCCGAAATATGCTCCAGCGAATGGACCGTATCGAGGCGGTCACGTCTGAAAAGTCGGGCGGCAGCTTTGGCCTGAAAAAAGTCGAGCGCACCGGCAATAACGTCCTGACGACCGAGGACCTTGCGATAGGCTATCCGAAACGAACTCTTGCAACGGGCCTGAACCTCTCGCTCCATCGCGGCGAAGCGCTCGGCATAATCGGCGCTAACGGAACAGGGAAGACCACGTTCCTGAAAACGGTTCTCGGACAGCTGCGTGAGGTCGACGGAAAGCTGATGTGGGGAACAAAAACCAACATCGGCTACTACGCCCAAAATCTCGAGGACCTCTGGCCGGGCAACGAAGTGATACAGGAGCTGCGCCGTGTCGCACCGCTAGCTGACAATGGTACGCTTCGCGGATTTCTGGCAAAATTTCTCTTCTTTGGCGAAGATGTCTTCAAGCCCGTCTCGGCGCTTTCGGGCGGCGAGAAGGGGCGCCTCTCGCTCGCCAAACTGATCTATTCCGAGAAGAACGTCCTCGTTCTCGACGAGCCGACCAATCACCTAGATATCCCATCGCGCGAATCACTGGAAAACGCGTTGGACGAATATGAGGGGACAGTCATCGTGGTCAGCCATGATCGATATTTCCTCGACAAGATCGCGACGCAGATACTCTCGTTCGAACGCGACGGTTCAACGCTTCAGTACAGCGGTAACTACACGGATTTTCACGATTGGAAACTGCGTCGAACATCTGATCCGGTCGATAAGCGGATCGAAAGGACCGATGGCTTTCCCGGCCCCCGGGACGCTGGTTCGACCAGCAGCAACGGGCCAGCGACGAACGCTCATTCCTCCGCGCTAAGCAAGAACCAGCGTGAACGCATAGAAAAACGAATGGCCGAGATCGAGAATGAGATCGCGGGACTGGAAAACGAGATAAAGCAACTGACCACCCAAATGTCTGATCCGAAGATCGCCGGCGATTACGGCCGGCTAAAAGAGCTGACTGATCGCATAACCGAGTCGGAGGAACGCACGCGTTCGCTCTACACCGAGTGGGAAAAACTTTCTGCTCAGATCTGACAACTATTTGTCACACCAGCCGCCACAGCGGTGTTATCCCATTGGAAAGAGAAAAGTCGTCCTGCGTGGATCAATCAGTAACTTCGTGCGTCTTTGCTGAGAGGTTTACGCAGGACGACTTTGTGCGCGTTTCTACGGACCATCGTTTAACTGCAAAAAGAGATAAGCATTAAAGAATAAATTGCGGCTGTGAAGAAGTCGGCCCTGCATCTAGCGGGGCTTTTTTGTTCAACCGCATCGTGTTAAAATCGCGTCCGTCCCTACAATCAATAGAAACGGAGTAAATTCGATGCTGCTTTCAAGCCTGCCGACGCTGGTACGCCGGTCGTTCCTGACCCTGGCGCTGTTTTTCGTTTTCCTCATCACAGCCGGTGCCCAGCAGCCGAACGGCAGCGGCGCCACTCGGCTGCTGCGAATGCCGACAGTCAGCGCTAACCAGATCGGCTTTGCATACGCGCAGAATATTTGGGTCGTGCCGCGTACAGGCGGCACGGCGCGGCGTGTGACGAGTTTTCAGGGGCAGACGATGAACCCGCAATTTTCGCCCGATGGAAAATGGATCGCGTTCAGCGGCGAATATGCCGGGAACCTCGACGTTTATGTCGTACCGGCCGAAGGCGGCGAGCCGAAGCGGCTGACGTGGCATCCGGGCGGCGACATCGCTCAGGGCTGGACCCCGGACGGTAAAAGGGTAATGTTCACCTCGGGCCGCTCGACGTGGGCTCCCGGCGGAACACTGAAGTTTTGGACCGTTCCGGCCGAGGGCGGCGTCGAGGAGCCAATGGAGCTGCCGCGCGGCTTCCAGGGCAAGATCTCGCCCGACGGAGCGCACATCGCCTACCGTATGAACACCTCGTGGGACGACGAGCGCCGCAACTATCGCGGCGGACAGAACCGTCCGATCTGGATCGTCGATCTGAAAACCTACGATCTCGTCTCGCCGCCGTGGACCGACTCAAAGGACATCGATCCTGTGTGGGTCGGCGACACGGTCTATTTCATTTCCGACCGCGACGGCGTACAGAATGTTTGGTCCTATGAGCCGCGCTCGAAAAAGCTGGCGCAGCTAACAAAATTTACCGATTTCGATGTCAAGACACTGGGATCGGGCGGCGGAGCGGTCGTCTTTGAGCAAGCCGGCTATATTCACGAACTCGATCCAAAGTCAGGCAAATCGACCCGCGTTAATATCATGGCCACAGGCGATTTCCCGTGGATGATGCCCCGCTGGGAAGACGTTTCGAGCCGCGTCGGCACTTTAGATCTTTCGCCAACAGGCAAACGCGTGCTCGTCGAAGCCCGCGGCGAGGTGTTCACGATCCCGGCCGAAAAGGGCGATGTCCGCAACCTGACCAACACCAGCGCATCGGCAGAACGCGAACCGGCGTGGTCGCCCGACGGCAAGTACGTCGCTTATTTCAGCGACCGCACGGGCGAGAACCGTTTTTACATTCAGGAACAGGACGGCCTGAAACCGCCGCGCGAGGTATCGCTCGATAAAGCGACACATTTCTACACCGTGTCCTGGTCCCCTGACTCGAAAAAGCTTTTGTTCACCGATACGAACCTAAAGGTCTGGGTGCTGGATGTTGCTTCGGGCAACGCCCGCATCGTAGGCCAAGACCCGTGGATGGTGCCGCAGCGAACACTCAACCCGACCTGGAGTCCAGATTCGAAATGGGTCGCCTACTCAAGCCGGCTGCGCTCGATGTTTCACGCCATCTTTGTCAGCAACGCCGAGACGGGCGAGACGAAACAGATCACCGACGGCCTGTCCGACGCCGTATGGCCCGTCTGGGACGCGAACGGCAAATATCTTTGGTTCCTCGCCTCGACCGATTTCGGCCTGCGTTCGCAGTGGCTGGATATGACGTCGTACGACCGCGAGACGAACTACGGGCTCTACCTCGCGGTCCTGAATAAGAATGAGCCGACACCTTTGCTGCCTGAGAGCGATGAGGACCGGGGCATACCGGCGCCAGGGGCTCAGCGGCCTTCTCCGACCCCCGGCGGGGCGGATGGGCCGCCAGCCGAGCCTGGAGCACCCGACGCCGTCCGTCGCCCGCGTGGGCCGGTAACGGTGCAAATAGATTTCGATAACCTGTCGAAACGCATCATCTCGGTTCCCGGCGTGCCCGAGCGTCAGTATTCGTCGCTCGCGGCCGGAGCCGATGGGACCGTATTCTATGTCGAAGCCTCGCCCGGGCCCGGCGGCAGCACGACGCTACATCGTTATCGGTTGAGCGACCGCCGTGCGATACCCTTTGCCACCGGCGTGGCCGCATATGCCGTCAGCGCGGACGGCAAGAAGCTCGTCTATCGCGCCGGCGGCCCACAAGGCGGCCCTCAAGGAGCCCCGCAGGCCGGGCCGCAGCCTGCACCGGCATTGTTCCTCGTCGACGCCGACCGCCCGGCAGCACCGCAGCCTAACACCGGACGGCTAAATTACAGCCTGCGGATGTACCTCGACCCCAAGGCCGAGTACCGCCAGATGTTCAACCAGGGCTGGCGCAATCGAGCGCGATTATCTCTACGTTTCAAACCTGCACGGCACCGACTGGTCAAAGATGAAAGAGATGTACGGCGAGCTGCTGCCGTACGTCAACCATCGTGCCGACCTGACCTATTTGCTCGATATGATGGGAGCCGAGATCGCCGTCGGCCATTCCTATGTCCGCGGCGGCGATTATCCGGACGTGCCGAATTCACCGGGCGGCCTACTCGGGTGCTGATTTTAAGATCGAGAACGGCCGTTACCGCATCACCCGTATCTATGACAACGAGAACTGGAACCCCGACCTTCGCTCGCCGCTGGCGGTCCCTGGTGCGAACATAAACGTCGGCGATTACGTCGTCGCCATCAACGGGACCGAGCTAAAGACACCGGACAATATCTATCGCCTGCTCGACGGCACGGCCAACCGCCAGACCTTGATCGCCGTCAACGATAAACCGTCGATGGACGGCGCCCGCCAGGTGACCGTCGTGCCCGTAGCAAGCGAGGCAGGCCTTCGGACACGCGCCTGGGTCGAGCACAACCGCCGCCTCGTCGAGCGCCTCTCGGGCGGCCAGCTCGCGTACGTCCACGTGCCGAACACCGGACAGGGCGGCTACTCGAGCTTTAACCGCTATTACTTTGCCCAGCAGGACAAAAAAGGCGCGATCATAGATGAGCGGTATAACGGCGGCGGCTCGGCGGCCGATTACATCATCGACGTGCTGCAGCGCGATTTTGACGGTTATTTCAATAATGTCGCCGGCGACCGATACCCGTTCACCAGCCCGGCGGCCGGCATCTGGGGGCCGAAGGTGATGATCATCAACGAAATGGCCGGCTCCGGCGGCGACCTGATGCCGTTTATGTTCAAATACCGCAAGATCGGCCCGCTCGTCGGCAAACGCACCTGGGGCGGCCTCGTTCACACCGCCGATTCCCCGGCGCTCGTCGACGGCGGTACCATGATCGCCCCGCGCGGCGGGTTCTTCACCCGCGAAGGCAAATGGGCGATGGAAAACACAGGCGAGACACCCGACATCGACGTCGAGAACTGGCCAAAAGACGTCATCGCGGGCCGAGACCCGCAACTCGAGCGTGCGGTCGATGAGGCGATGAGGCTGCTTAAGGCGAAACCAGTGATTCGCGTCGACCGCGAACCCGCACCGCCTGAGTGGGGAAGACGTAAACGGCCGTAAGGACGATTGCGGTATTCTTTAATGCAGGGATTCTATGTAAAGTAAGATCACTGAGAAGAAAGCCGCTTTCTTCTATCAATTGCCTCCACCTTTACGTGGAGGTTTTTGATTGGCCGACAGCGGCTTTAGCCGAATTTCCAAAAAAGTATTTTTCTTATGGCTTCAGCCCAGAGGTTCAAGCAGGCGTTTGGCTAAAGCCGAAGGAAATTTCTTTTATTTGAATTCGGCTGAAGCCTGTTGTTAGGATGGATCCTCCAGCTAAAGGTGGAGGCAATTGATAAGCGATGCCAACTACTACGACTCCAACCTATAATTCGGAGCTTCCTTCGTGATGATCACGTCGTGAACGTGCGATTCACGCAGGCCGGCCGACGTTATGCGGACGAAACCGCGCATTATTTTGAAGCTCTTCGATCGTTCGGCAGCCGGTGTAGCCCATGCCGGCACGCAGGCCGCCGACGAGCTGCGTGACCATTTCGGCAAGCGTGCCTTTATACGCGACACGGCCTTCGATGCCTTCGGGAACGAACTTTGAATCGGCCGTCGTTCCTTCCTGCGCATAGCGGTCGCTCGAGCCTTTTTTCATCGCTCCGATCGAGCCCATTCCGCGGTAGGTCTTAAAATTTCGGCCCTGGTAGAGGATGACCTCGCCGGGAGCTTCCTCGGTCCCTGCGAAAAGGGAACCGACCATTATCGAATCGGCCCCGGCGGCGATCGCCTTGGCAACGTCGCCCGAAAATTTTATGCCGCCGTCGGCGATGATCGGCACGCCGGAACCTTTGGCGGCGTTGACACCTTCCTGGATCGCCATTATCTGCGGCACGCCGGCCCCGGTCACGACGCGTGTCGTGCAGATCGAACCCGGCCCGATGCCGATCTTCACGGCGTCGACCCCGGCTGAGATAAGCTCTTTTGTCGCCTCTGAAGTGGCAACATTTCCCGCGACAACCTCGATCTCGGGGAACTTCGCTTTGATCTTCTTAACAGCCTCGATCACGCGGGAGCTATGCCCGTGAGCGGTGTCGATCACGATAGCGTCAGCCCTGGCCTCGACCAACGCAGTGGCCCTCTCGAGGAAATCGCCCGTCGCGCCTATCGCAGCGGCGCATCGCAGGCGGCCGAGGTCGTCCTTTGCGGCGTTTGGAAAATTGATCGCTTTTTGTATGTCTTTGACCGTGATCAGGCCTTTCAAGTGTCCGTCCTTATCGACCACGAGCAGTTTTTCGATGCGGTGTTCCTGCAGCTTAACCTTCGCCTGGTCAAGCGTGGTGCCGACGGGCACGGTGACCAGCGGCTGCGGCGTCATTATCTCCGAGACCGGAATATCGAACCGAGTTTCAAACCGCAGGTCGCGGTTCGTCACTATGCCGACGAGCCGCCCCTTGTCATCGACTACCGGAACGCCGCTGATCTTGAAGCGGCCCATTATGTTCAAGGCTTCCGAAACGAGCGCAGTTTGTATGATAGTTACCGGGTCGACGATCATTCCGGACTCGCTTCTCTTGACCTTGTCCACTTCTTCGGCCTGCTCGTCGATCGTGAAATTCTTATGGATAACGCCGATCCCGCCCTGCTGGGCGAGGGCGATGGCAAGATTCGCCTCGGTAACGGTATCCATCGCCGAAGAGCACAGCGGAATATTCAGCGCGATCCCACGCGAGAATTTCGTCCTGGTGTCGACCTCGCCCGGCAGGACTTCGGAGTAAGCCGGTACAAGAAGAACGTCGTCGAATGTGAGCCCTTCTTTTATGTCTTTAATATTCATGTTCGCTCGATGCTTTATACACAAAGGCCCGCTCATTTCAGCGGGCCCAGATCTTTAATTTCCTAACCCAAAGGCCCGCCATTAGGGCGAGCCTCAAAATTCTGTCAATTACCATCGGGCTTACGTGCATTGCCGACGACGACCGGCGTCGATCTTGGCCTTGGCCTTACGGTCATTGTCGGCACATTTGCCGGCGGCGATGGGGTATTAGCGTTGGCGGTCGCCGGCTTCGGACTCGAAGCAGGCCTCGGGCTCGGCCGTGCCGGAGTCGGCGCGGCCGCCGTGTTTGCGTCGGTCGCCACGGTCGGTGAGCCGAATGTTATAGCACCGTTTTGAAACACCTCCATAACGTTGCCCTGGTTCAACTCGATCTCGATATTGGAAGCTCTGGGATTTGCCGGCGCGTTCGGCAATGCGATCGCTTTTCCATTGAGCTTCAGCTGGGCAAACGGCGCCCTCGATTTCGAATACTTCAGCTTCAGGCTTTCTTTGGCCTCGAAGGCCTTGGTGCTGCCCGGTGCGAGCAGCTCTTCCGTTCTCGTGCCGTTCGGTTACCGAAATAAGCGAAATAGCATCACCGACCGCTGCAAACTCTACCTTGAACGACCCGCTTGCCGCCGTTTGGACCGGCTGCTGTGCCGAATTTACCGCAGCAGTGTTAGCCAGATTAGTGTTGACCGCGATCGAGTTCGCCGCGATGGGCGGTTCGCTCTGCTGATTCTGTATATAATTGACCAGGAACAAGATACCGGCAGTCATCAGCCCAAGGATAACTGCTGCAAAGACGGCGGTCGGAACGATAGACGACGCGGTCCGGTCGTCCGTAAGGACTTCCGGCCGGTACGCCTTAAACTCACCGTTGTCGGGTGGTTCGGTCTCCGCGACCATGCGGGAATAGTCCTGCAAGGCTTCCTGTTCGTCAACGCCAACGTACTTCGCGTAGGAGCGAACAAATCCCTTATTAAATATGCCGCCCGGGAGGGTTTTATAGTTATCGGCGTCTATCGCTTCGAGGTAGAGCGGCGAAATACGCGTTTGCTCTGCAACCTCACTGATCGATATCCCTCTTTGCTCGCGGGCCGCGCGGAATTTTTCACCTAAACTTAAAGACATTTTAAAATTTTTGCCGCCCCCGCAACACCCATACCGTAAGCTTATTAATCCTACAATATAGCGGTCGTAAGAAGCGAAAGTCAATTAAATGAAGCCGATTTTAACGGCTTTTACGACACAAACAGGTCGCCGGTCCGCTTATCGTTTTGGTTTAAGTGCAACGTGTATTAGAATCTCGGAAGCATACAACCAAGTGAGGAATATTAAATGAGTTTAGAGGCCCTAGGCATGGTCGAGACTAAAGGCTTTGTTTCAGCTGTCGAGGCAGCCGATGCTATGGTCAAGGCGGCCAATGTTACGCTAATAGGTAAGGAATACATAGGCGCTGGTTATGTGACCATCTTTGTTCGCGGCGATGTCGGGGCTGTCAAGGCGGCAACGGACGCCGGCGCCGCGGCAGCGCGGCGTGTCGGCGAATTGATCAGTGTTCATGTGATCCCGAGGCCGCATAACGAAGTTGAACGCGTTATTCCGAAGGGCGGCAAAGTTGGTTTGAGCCCCGACGAAAAATCGTTGGGAGGCGGCGGGGGGCGGCAGTTGACCTCCGGTGCAGGCGGGTTGTCGACCGGCTCAACGGACTCGACAAAAACGAAGTCACGGTCTTAGTTACGGTGGCCGAGTAAGCCCGCCTACTATCCGGCCTTTTCTTTATCATCCCCGGTTATAAATGGCCGATTCAGATCTGATCTCACAACAGGAAGCCCGGGACGCCGTCGAGGCGGCCCACAGGGCCTCGCTCGCCGTTGCAAAATTCGATCAGGCCAGAATAGACGAGATCTGCGAAGCGATGGCGGGTGCGGCGCTCGCCGAATCTGCTCGCCTCGGGCAGCTTGCGCACGAGGAAACGGGTTTCGGCAAGGCCGAGGACAAACGGGAGAAGAACCGGTTCGCTGCCGAGGACGTCTGGAACTATTTCCGCGGCTTGAAGACCGTCGGCGTCGTTTCGGACAAAGACAACGTTGTCGAGATCGCCTCGCCGCGTGGTGTCGTGGCCGCCATAATCCCTTCTACCAACCCTACTTCGACCGCGATCTTCAAAATAATAATCGCGATCAAATCTCGGAATTCGATCGTCCTGTCGCCCCATCCATCTGCTGCAAGATGTATCGCAGAAAGCGCCCGAATTATGCGGGATGCGGGCGTTAAGGCCGGGCTACCGGCCGAGGCCGTCATCTGTCTTACAAACTCGACCATCGAAGGCACCGAGGCATTGATGCAGCACAAGAGGACGGCGGTGATCCTTGCTACCGGCGGCATCGGTCTGGTACGTGCCGCATACTCGTCAGGAAAGCCGGCATTCGGCGTCGGTCCGGGAAACGTTCCTGTGTTCATCGAGAGGACGGCGAAAATTGAAAAGGCTGTTTCCGATATTCTTACGGGGACTTGTTTTGATAACGGAACGATCTGCGCGTCCGAGCAATCCGTGGTCGTTGACGCGCCGGTAAGCGATGCCGTTCGCGAGCAGTTCAAATTGCAGGGCGGCCATTTTTTGAATTCGTCTGAGGCCGACGCGGTTGCGAAGGTGCTGCTTACGCCGCAACGCACGCTAAATGCCGGGATCGTCGGGAAATCCGCGGAATATATCGCAAACCTGGCCGGCGTTAATATTCCATCCGGGACACGTTGTCTTTTGGCCGATTGCGGCGGTGTGGGCCGCGATTTTCCGTGGTCGATCGAAAAGCTTTCACCTACGCTCGCCTTTTTTGTTGTCGACGGCATCGAAAGCGGCGCGAACCGGTGCGAAGAGATACTTCAGTTCGGCGGAATGGGACATACGGCCGGAATGCATACCCAAAGCCGTGAGGCCGCGGTCCGTTACGGCAAACAGATGCCTGCGTCGCGCGTTGTCATTAACACGCCGACCACTCACGGAGCGATCGGCCTTTCAACTGACCTGCCGCCGTCGATGACGCTCGGCTGCGGATCATGGGGTGGAAATGTTACATCCGATAATGTTTCGCCTCTTCATTTGATGGACATTAAGCGCGTGGCGTTTGAAACAAAGCCCGTTTCGGTTTCGGCTGCCGCCCCGAAGATCGTGAGGCCCGCCGCGGCTGCCGACAAGAAGTTGCCAAAGCGAGAGCAGATAGCTGCTATTGTCGACAGTTTTTTGAGTAAGAAACTTGCCGAAAGCCCCGTACCGGAGGTGCAGGGGCAACCCGAGGCGATCAAGAACGCCTCCGAACCCGCGTCGCCGACCAAGACGGTTATCCACGAATTCAAACCGCAAAATCCGGCTGAGAACGGGGCCTCGAAAGAACCGGTCGATTTTGTCAGCGAGACCGATGTTCGGACCGCGATCGACAAGGGGATCAAGATCTATATCAATTCGAAAACGATCCTCACGCCCGCTGCGCGCGATCTTGGCGACGAGAAAGACATTTTTGCGAAGGGTTAAAAAATTCAACATGAGAACCGCCGCATCGCTGTTAATACTTATCCTCGCCGCTGCCGTTTCGGCCCAGAATAAGGGTGGTGAAACAGCCGCCCCGTCTGTTGCGCGAGGGCCGCTAAGCATTGCGATAGTTGTTGATAATTCGGGTTCTTATCGTACTATCTTCGACCGTGTTATTAAGTCCACAACACAGATCATTGACGACGTACGGCCGGGGGATGAAGGCTTTTTGGTCACTTTCGTCGATACGTCAAAGATCGTGCTTCGCCAGGGAATGACGGCGGAAAAAAAGGACCTCCAGGATTCGGTGGACAATATGTTCATTGAAGGAGGCGCCACGGCCATTCTGGATGCAGTAGTTTATGCGGCAAAACATCTTTCCGAGCATTCAACGCCCGGAGCCGACCGATCGAGAGTTATCATATTGATCACGGACGGCGACGAACGGGAAAGCGCCGCTACTGTGGATGAAGCCATTAAGACGGCCAAGGCCGCTAATGCGCGTATCTTTGTTTTAGGCTTGTTCGACGAAAAATTCTACGCAAAGGTCATCGACCGGCTGATCAAGGAAACAGGCGGCGCGAAGTTCGTGCCGAAGATGCCGAAAGAAACTCCCGCCGCAGTCACTAGCCTTTTGTCGGCAATAAGGACAAAATAATATTACTAAGAGGGATGGCTGAAACTCTGGTCGAAAAAGGTATTTGTGTGTCGTGTGGTTCGACGGTCCGTCAGGATTCGTCATTCTGTTACAATTGCGGCGAGTCCGTGATACCTGAACCGTTGCCGCCGGCCATTCTGAAACCGCCCACAGGCACGCTTAACGGACGCGACCCGCGGAACGATCAGACCTCTGAGTTTCACGAACCCGAGCCGCCGCCGGTCGCCGTGCCGGTGCTGCCGCTTGAAGCACCGCCGGCACCTGAGATGCCCGTGTCGGTAGCTGAGGCGGAGTCGCCGCAAACCTTTCCGGCCGCTCGGCGCGAAATTCGCCGGCATTCAAGAAAGGCGGTCGAGGTCGAATGGGTTGAGCGTCCGCCCTCGGTCGCAGGCTTTTTGATCGCCGCCGTCGTGATGGCACTCATCGTTGCTGGATTGATCGTGGCCGCAGCATATCTTAGATAGACACTTCTGTATGGAAGCACTTGGAATGGTCGAATGCATGGGCCTCGTCGCAATGATCGAGGCAGCTGACGCAATGGTCAAATCGGCCAATGTCCGGCTGGTCGGGTATGAAAAGGTCGACGCAGGCCTTGTAACGGCCATCGTGCGCGGCGAGGTAGGTGCCGTTAAGGCCGCGGTCGATGCCGGTGCCGCAGCTGCTCGCCGCGTCGGTACCGTTACGGCGGTCCATGTTATTCCGCGGCCGCACAGCGAAGTTGCGGATGGAATTCCGGTTATTGAGACCGGCGAGACGAACCGTAAAAAGATCTCAGGCTCGGTTCCCGAGTAGATAACGGACCAGATCAAAAAGCCCTTTCCGGCCGATGGTTTCCGGAAAGGGCTTCTTTAATTTTTCGTGTCAGTCTTAGTTGCTCGGCTTAGTAGCACTGACCTTTGCCGGAGCCGGTGCCTCGGTCTCCGCAACACGTCCCGCCTTCGTTATCGGGATCCTTTTCTGGGCACCCGGTCCGTCGTCGACCATCACTTTGATATTGCGGTACGTCCCGTCCTTTCGGTCGTTCGTCGGAATATATCCGATCGAATACTGAAGTCTAAGTTCCGAAGATATCTCCTTGGCAATTCCTGCCAGTTCACCCGTATTGTTAGGAAAATACGATTTTCCGCCGGTCTCGCTGGCCAGCCGCTGAAGGAATGATTTCGCTTTTCCCTGCGGGCTTTTTGTGATGAAACCACCGTCTTTGCTCAGGTCGTTGACAAAACCTATCACGAAGATCTGAACGTCGGTCTCGCGAAGCATCTCGAAAAGCTGGGCTTCGTTGTAATAACTGTCACGGTCCTCGCCATCCGAAACAAGGATCAAAGCGCGGCGTTTTCGATCGTCTTTCCCGCGGTCCTTTTCGTACTCGCTGACCTTCTCGGCCGCAAGGTAAACTGCGTCGATAATTGCCGTCTGCCCGCCTTCAATGAACAAATTATCAAGCGCGTCGTTCAGGTCGGTTTTATTGCTCGTGAAATTCTGCTCGATCGTGATCTTGTCGCGGCTAACGAAACGGATGATCAAAGATTCATCGGCGGGCTTGTTTGTTGCGACGAGTATCTTCCCAGCCTCGATGACCTTTTCAAGCTGCGATCGAAGCGATCCGGAATTATCGATCACGATGCCGTAGTTTGTGGGCACCTCGGAAAATGAGAAGAATTCGATCTGCTGCGGCACGTTATCTTCGAAGATCTTGAACTCGCTCTGCTTCACTCCGACAAGATTGGCCGGCCGTTGCGGTCCACAACGCGAATATTCAAGTTCACCAATTCGGTATCAACCTTGATTATCTCATCCTCTACCGGTTTTATCTTGGGCGGCGTCGGTGTCGGACTCGGCTGAGCAGCGGCCCGCGGACGTTCGGCACCTCCGGTCTGGCCTTCAACGGAGGTCGAATAATTAAAAAGGACAAAAGCCGCTACGATCACGGCTATTATCGAGGCTGCTGAAGTTCGGCTCATACTGGTAGAAATGCTTAATTACTTGAAATTCGAGGCCGGCGTTGCATAATATCCTTCACGGCCACGAACTGTTAGACGCGGTAATCCTCGTGGGGGTTTCACCTTGACTTTAACTTTACGCCATTTTCCGTCGGGTTTGAAATCGCTCGGCGTGTAGCCGATCGAGTATTGATGCCTTAATTCTAGGGCAATTCGCTCGAAAATCTCGTCCATTTCGACATCGCTGCTGGGGTAAAACGATTTTCCGCCGGTCACCGAGGTCAGTTCATCCAAAAATGCCTGCCCCTGCATACCGATCGAGCTTCCTGCGTCGCCTGCATCAATAATGCCGACCGCGTATGTAACGACGTCAGACTCCTTCATCAGCCGGCGGACCTCACCGAAGTTGTACCTCGATGCATTGTCCTGCCCGTCGCTGATGATCAACAATGCCCGCTTTTGATGGCTTCCGCGGGTGACACGTTCGATCCCTAGATAAACTGCATCGTAGAGTGCGGTGTTACTTTTCGGCTGGACCAATGTGAGCTTTTCGAGCATGGCATCGCCGTCGCGCGTACGGTCAAGCAGAAGCTGGGCCCGGTTATTAAAGGCGATCAGGAAGTACTCATCCGAAGGATGGCTGGATGCCACAAAACGCTTCAGCGCGTTCCGGGCCTTCAAGATCTTCTGGCCGCTCATCGATCCGGACACGTCAAAGACGACGCCAACCGATACCGGAGCGTCGCTGTCACTGAAATAGGTGATCTCCTGCTCCTGGTTATTGTCGATTATCGTAAAGGCGTTCTTGGTTAGCCCTGAAACATAACGGCCGTATAGATCAGTGACTGTCAGGGTAAGCGAGACAAGGTCAGTGCGAATCCCGATCGGTTTGGTTATATCTTGTTCAGGTGTCGGTGTCGGCGTTTGAGCGTGGGCGGAGGCGGCAAAAACCATTGCGAGGAACGCAAACGCCCATGATCGCCGCAACCCTCTGCAGCGACCGAGGAAAATTCTACCTGAAAGAGTCATAATGAACTCGGATAGGGACACTAGTATCTTAGGTGACGTAAAGGTACTTCCGCAAGATAAAAATTCGATGATTGAACCCGTAAAATGGTTGTTTCGGGCACATCCTTTCGATATGATTTTAATTGGCCGCAACCTTTAGCACGGTTTTGCGTGTTATCATTGATGCCGTCCGGGCCATTCGTCCGCCCGCCGGTCCCGAATAAAGCTGATGTCGGAATACATTTGTCGTTTAGGAACGCCTTCGGGTGAAGTTGTGACCCGGATCGTCGAGGCCACTGCGGCCGATGACGCCCGCTTTCAACTTGAGAAGGAAGGTTTTAGGGTCTTTAATATCTCGGATGCCTCGGGCGGCATCTCGAAAATGCTTCCCTTTGGGGGCTCGAACGGCAAAGTCAGGATAAAACAGTCCGATTTTCTGCTTTTCAACCAGCAGTTGTCGGCATTGCTTCGAGCCGGAATTCCGGTACTTCAATCGATAAATCTTCTAAAGACGCGTTCCGGCTCGGCCAATCTCCGCGTGCTGCTGGCGGACGTCGAGGAAAAGATCAAGAGCGGCGTGCCGCTTTCGGAAGCGTTTGAGGCCCAGGGCGTTTTTCCCAAGATCTACACGGCTTCGATCCTTTCAGGTGAAAAGAGCGGTGCCCTCGACGAAGTTCTGCTTCGGTTCGTCGATTATCTGCAGCCGCAGCGTCGGCGTCAGCCGGAAACTTCGCGGAGCGCTTGCCTATCCGGCGTTTCTACTCCTCGCGTCGCGGATTGATGGTCACATTCCTGACGCTATACATCGTGCCGCGAATGTCCGACCTGTTCAAGAGCCTGAGCGCGCAGCGCGGCCTCCCGACGATCACGGTCGTCGTGCTTGCCATCTCGAAAGGGGTTGCCGGAAATATTTGGTGGATCGCGCCGCTTGTGCTGATCGTATTTGGCGGCCTTATTTATGTGGCTCCGAACCGAGAGGGGCAAGCTGATGCTGCACCGCCTGCTTTTGAAAATTCCTGTCGCCGGGTCGCTGATCCGTAACATGGCAACGTCGCAGCTTGCCCGGTCGCTTTCGACATTGCTCTCAGGAGGTATCACGGTGCCGGATTCATGGGACATCGCCTCGCAGGCTTTGAATAATCTTGAGCTCCGACATCGGAGCCTGGCGGTTTCGCCGCTGATCCGTGAGGGTCGAGGGTTTACCGAGGCGCTTGAAAAAGCCAATTGGCTGCCCGATCTGGCACTCGACATGATCGGCATCGGTGAACGCTCGGGCAGCTTGCGTGAGATGCTCGATGAGGTCGCGGCTTTTTATGACGCCGAGGCCGAGGTCCGGCTTGAGCAGTTAACGACATTGCTCGAACCGCTTATCCTTGTATTCATGGCCGGCGTCGTGGTCGTGATCCTTTTGGCGATCTACCTGCCGATCATCCAGACGATCTCGTCGGGACCGATGAGCGGACGGTAAACGGACGCTGCAAAATCTTAAATGAATAATCCAACCAACACTCAGACCGCCAACACCTCGTCGCCGAAGATCGAGCTGTCGAATTTTCTCGAGAACGAACCGCCCGAGGTGGTCGAGGCCAAACAGCTTGCCCGGCGGTATCGCCTGCCTTACATCGATCTTCTTCCGGCCGATCAGCCGTCGCCGATCGATTACGAGGAGCTTGCAAAAATACCGGTCGACCTGATGCTGCGGGAATCACTTTGTGCCGCTCAAACGCGAAGGACGCGACCTCCACGCCGCGATGGCCGACCCGACCAATCTGGAACGGCTGGATGAGCTGGAGAACGTGCTGAACGTTCGCATCGTGCCGTACATTGCGACGCAGGGAGCGATCGATGTCGTTCTGAAAAAGGGCGACGCTACGCAGCGGGTTCTGCAAGAAGCGGCTTCGGCATTTAAGATCTCGCTCGTTAAGGAAACCGAACAGGGCGAGGAAGTGCTCGACCTCGACCGGCTGGCGACGGATTCGGACATGTCGCCGATCATCAAGCTGGTCGACACCATCGTTTACAACGCGATGGAATCGCGCGCATCCGATATCCATATCGAAGCCGGCGACCGCGATGTGCGCGTGAAATTCCGCATCGACGGCGCGCTTTATTCAAAGGTCGATCCGATCGACATTGCCTATCATCAAACGCTGATCTCGCGTATCAAGGTCATGTCCGAGCTCGACATTGCCGAGCGGCGTATTCCGCAGGACGGCCGTTTCCGTGTGCGATACAAGGGCCGCACGGTAGATTTTCGTGTCTCGATCCTGCCGTCGGCGTTTGGCGAGAACTGCGTTATCCGTATCCTCGACAAGGAACAGATCTCCGAGGAATTCAAGAACCTGAGTCTCGAAGTCGTCGGCTTCGACCCCGAAGACCTGAAACGATTCCGCCTTTATATCAAAGAGCCGTACGGAATGGTGCTGGTCACCGGGCCGACGGGTTCGGGTAAAACGACCACGCTCTACGGCGCGCTCAACGAGATCCGCAACGAAGAGGACAAGATCATTACGATCGAAGACCCGGTCGAGTATGTGCTGCAGGGGATCATGCAGATCCCGGTCAACGAAAAGAAGGGATTGACGTTTGCCCGCGGGCTTCGTTCGATCTTGCGTCACGACCCGGACAAGGTCATGGTCGGTGAGATCCGTGACGAGGAAACGGCGCAGATCGCCATCCAATCGGCGCTGACCGGCCACCTCGTTTTCACGACGGTCCACGCCAACAACGTTATCGACGTTATCGGCCGCTTTCTCAACATGGGCGTCGAGCCGTATAACTTTGTGTCGTCGCTCAACTGTGTGCTCGCTCAGCGGCTTGTCCGCCTTCTTTGCCCGACCTGCAAACGGCAATTACAAGCCGACGGATGAAGAACTGTTCGAATCCGGCTCTCAGGCCATCCGAAATGTAGAGATAAGGACGTTCTATCGAAACGTCGGATGCGATGCTTGCAACCATACCGGTTACCGCGGCCGAACCGCGATCCACGAGCTGCTGGATATGTCGGACACGGTCCGCGAAATGATCATCGAGCGGCGTCCCGGTTCGGAGATCCGACGGCAAGCGGAGAAGGAAGGCCTTTCGAGTCTGCGTGAATCCGCGGTCAAGAAGGTGTTTGGCGGGTTACACCACCTTGCACGAGATCAACCGCGTGACGTTTGTGGAAGAGCATCAAGTAAAACACGGCATTCTCTTACATCAAATATGGCAAGGCTAATTATTTCGATGATTAACCCTGGCTTTTATGTAAGTTCCGGTTTAGCTTTTGAGGATCGAAATTCGATAAACGTCGGGGTCGACGTTTCCGCCGCTGTAACGATGAGGCCGATCTTTTTGTCGTCGGAATCTGTCTTTGTTTTCAAGTACAGCTCCGAGACTGAGGGCACCGGTGGGTTCGCATTTTGAGATTGGCGAGGATGAAGTAAAGCCGGATCTGCTTCGGCTATTTTTTCTTCGGACACCTCGATAAAATCCGCAGACGCCGTCTTTGATGATCGGCCAGTTGAGCTTTCCGAGCGAAAGTGTTCGTGCTCCGTCGGCGATGGTGATTGGCTCGGTTTCGTTGGCGGTCAGTTCGGCCCGATCTGAAGGACCGAGCTGCGTCGTTGCCGAGCAGCGGTTCGGCCCCGTAAACCGTCAGTCTTGCGGCCGTTTTTCGAAACGGCTATCAGGTTCCAGAAATCAGCCCGCCGCCGCCGACCGGCACGATCACCACATCGAAATTCTTTTCAGCCAGCTCTTCGCCCAGCGTCGAATTGCCCTCGATGACCAACTGGTCGTCATATGCACTTGCAATGTAAGCATTCGGGTGCTGTTCGGCCAACTGCGCTACCCGGTCACTCCGCGTGACCTGTTTCGTATCGATCAGGTCCACCGTCGCTCCAAATCCGCGCACGGCATCGATCTTTACTTTCGCCGACGTCACCGGCATTACGACGGTACATCTTTTCCCAAGCAAGCTTGCAGGCGTAGGCAAGGCCTGCCCGAAATTACCGGATGAGGCTGTCAAAATCTCATCGTTAGGAACGTTCAGGGCTAGGTTGTAGCCCGCCCGGAATTTGAAACTCCCCGTGTGCTGGAACGTTTCGCTGGCGATGGTCACATCCAGCCCGAGATGGTCTCGGAGCTTGCTGGATTCGATAAATGTTGTGGGTCTAATGGCTTCTCGTAGTGGCCGCATTTGATAAGAATCCGTCACCACGGCTAAACTCGTCAAGTTCAATGGCCGATACATTTAAAGATGCATTGCCGACCGATCTCGTCAAGCACATTACCGCGATATGCGGCAAAAAGGGCGAAGAGTGGTTCGATCGTTTGCCTTACCTAGTCGCAGAGCTCGAGAAAAAGTGGGCCTGCAAGGTGATCGAGCCGTTTCCGGGAATCGAATTCAATTTCGTCGCTCGCGCCGCTACCGGATCGGGCGAAGAGGTCGTTCTTAAAATAGCTCCCCCATTCGATCCGCCGGAGATCTTTGCCGAAGCAAAATATCTTCGCACACGGAACGGGAATTCGGCGGTGCGGCTTATTGCGGAAGACCGCAAGCGCCACGCGATACTCATCGAACGTGCAATCCCCGGCGAAGCATTGTTCAAGCGGTTCGAAGACGATCCGCTGCAATGTGTGGAACCGGCGATAGGAGTGTTAACGTCGATCCTTCGTCCGGCGCCGGTAGATCCGAGTGATGTGGACACGCTCGATCGCTGGTTCAAAAACTTCGAGCGCTTTCACGAAACCGATTTTCCGCAAGAGCGTGCGATAAAGGCTTTCGAGATATATGAGCGGCTTTCGCCGCAGCCGAACCGGACGTTTTATCTCCACGGCGATTTTCATCCGGGGAATATAGTCACCGCCACGCGCGAACCGTTTCTTGCCATCGACCCAAAAGGCATCATTGGCCATCTGGGCTACGACATTGCGGTGTTCTTAAATAATCTTCACTGGTGGCGCCGAGATGATCCCGAGGTCGGCCGAATGCTCGACGCTGCCGTTGAACAGGTTGCCGTCGCTTTCGAATTTACAGAAAAGGAACTGCGCGAATGGGCGTTCGCATATATGGTCATCGGCGCGTGGTGGAATTTTGAGGACATGCCCGAACATTTTGACGACGAAGTAGCGATGTCGGACGTTTGGGGAATATAATCCGAATTACAGAAATGAGCAAACTTGGCCTATCGGCTTCGGCGCGATGAAACACTATGTCAAATAAAGAGATCTCGAATATGTTAGAGCAACTTTTCCGCCAGGCACAGATGCAGTTCGGCACGGCTGTTAAATCGCGCTGGTTCCATGACGGCGACGGATGTCCGGGCTGTGGGAAGAAAGTCGGCGGCATGAAGTTCAAAGGTAAAGACGCATTGTCGCTGAACGCGTTCATTTTTCGCGAGCACGGCGTGTTGATCGGATATTTGTTATGCGGCAAATGTGCGAAAAAAATATTCAAGGAGGGAGGCTTCACTGAGATACCTCTGCACGCTGAGATCGAGAAAAATTTGAAACAAGCGTTTTTGAAGCACATGGGGCATTAAAGGTATGTCTAAAGCACAATTCGGCATGGTCGGCCTGGGCACGATGGGGCGGAATTTCTTATTGAACGTAGCCGAGCACGGGATCGCGGGCGTTGGATACGATCTTGATGAGACGAAACGCGCTTTGCTTATCGCGGAAAGCGAAGGCCTGGATGTGTCGGCGGCTGAGGACATTCCGTCGCTGATCGACGCACTCGAAAAGCCGCGACGAATAATGCTCCTGGTCCCGGCCGGGCCTATTGTCGATGCGGTAATACACGATCTGCTGCCATTGCTTGAACCCGGCGACATGGTGATCGACGGCGGCAATTCACATTTTCTTGATACCGAACGGCGTGGAAGCACTCTTGCAGAGGACGGCATCGAATTTTTGGGAGTCGGTGTTAGCGGCGGCGAAGAAGGCGCGCGGCACGGGGCCAGTATAATGGTCGGCGGAAATCCTGATGTTTACGAGCATGTTCGCCCGATCTTCGAGGCTGCTTCGGCCAAAGTGAACGGCGAGCCGTGCGCCGCACACGTCGGTGCCGGGTCGGCCGGCCACTTCGTTAAGATGGTCCATAACGGTATCGAATACGGACTGATGCAATTGATCGCCGAAACCTATGACCTTCTGCGGCGAGGCTATGAAATGAGCAGCGACGAAGCTGCCGCCCTTTTTGCTGAATGGAACCAGGGCGAACTCAATTCCTTCCTGATCGAAATAACCGCGACGATCCTGAAAAAACGAGACGCTAACACGGCACAACCGCTTGTCGATCTTATTCTGGACACCGCGGGTCAAAAGGGAACAGGTAAATGGACGTCGCAGGCGGCGCTGGACCTGGGCGTTCCGGTCCCGACGATCGATGCGGCGGTAGCGATGCGGCAGATCTCAGCGCGGAAATCGGAACGCGTTGCCGCTGCTCGAAAACTGAACATCAATTTTCCGTTGACGATGGACCCGCAGCTTCGTGCCGACACGATCGAATCACTGCGTGACGGGCTTTTTATCGCCTTCCTCGTAACATATGCGCAGGGGTTGTCGCTGCTCACCGCGGCATCGGCCGAGAAGAATTACGGTGTCGATCTTTCGAATATCGCAAAGATCTGGCGTGGCGGATGCATTATTCGTGCGGCCCTGTTAGAGAAGGTCCGCGTCGCATACACCGCCGAACCTGGCCTTCCGAACCTTTTGTTGGCCGATGAATTCAGCACCGCGATCAAACAAAAACAGCTGCACCTAAAATCAGCCGTGTTTTATGCCTTATCGTGCGACATACCCTGCATGGCCCTGGCATCGGCGGTGAACTATCTCAAAGCGTTTGCCTCGGAGCGACTGCCCGCAAACCTTATCCAGGCACAGCGAGACTTCTTCGGCGCGCACACATACATGCGGACGGATGCCGAAGGGAACCTTTCACACGCCGGATTGGGAAATTTCGACCGCCGCTTGAGCCATTTTCCATTTCGGGCACGCGTTTATAGCATAGATCGATTCGATCAAAAACGTGATGATAAGAAAATTACTTCTGATCTTTGGCTCGATCAGCTTCATTGTTGTTATAGGCGGCGCTACGTATGAACATCTGGGTATCGTACCGGTCTGGGCCTCGGCGGCCCCGGCGTCGCTGGCAATGTTTCAAGGTGAGTACGGGATAATGCCGCAAAGGTTTTGGATCCCGATCCATCCAGTCACTTTGGTCCTTCTCACGCTCGCACTTATTACCAACTGGAAAATGGCGGCGAGGAATTACGTTCTGATTACGATCGTCGGGTACGCGGCGATTCTCATAACCACGTTTATTTTCTTCGTGCCGGAACTTATATCGATCACACAAAGCGCTTTCAGCCCGACGATCGACGCCGAACTGACGCGGCGGGCAGAGAGGTGGGAAACATTGAGCCTGGTTCGGCTCGGGGTGCTGTTTATGCTGGCCGTAGTATTGCTCCTTGGATTAAGCAAGGTGGAAAGGAACGCCTAATCGGCGACGATCTCCCACGCATCCTCGGTTTTCAGCAATCTGCTCATCAACGCGGCGTGAACGGCGTGGCCGCTTTTTTCGGCGGTGATCTTTGCCTTGAACAGGCAAACCGAGAAGTGCGACGTCTCCGATTATGTCCAGTATCTTGTGACGGACGAATTCGTCGGCGAATCGCAGCGGCGTTTCGTTCAAGCATTCCGTCATCGGTAAGCACGATAGCGTTATCAAGCGAGCCGCCAAGAGCCAGGTTCGCCTTTCGCAGCATCTCTATCTCGTGCGTAAAGCCGAATGTGCGTGCCGACGCGATCTGTTTGCCGAAAGATCCGTTGTCCATCACGAAATGAAACGACTGCCGCTTTATAAAGGGATGCGGAAAGTCGATAACGCATTCGATCTCGAACGTTTCCGATGGCTGGATCGACATCTTGCGGCCATCTTCCTCGAATTCTACCTTTCTTAGCACCTTCAGCGTTCGCCGCGGCGAATCGAGTTCTTTTATCCCGGCCTTTTCGATCAGCCCGACCCATTCTTCGCTTGAACCGTCCAGGATCGGGATCTCGATATTATCGAGTTCGATAAAACAGTTATCGACACCCGAGCCGCGCAAGGCGGACAAAAGGTGTTCGCATGTCGAAAGCACGACGCCCCGACGCATCAGCGTGGTCGCGTAGGAACAATGCGAAACATATTCGATCGAAGCCGGGATCTCGAAATTGTCGAGGTCGGTCCTGACGAAAATATATCCGGTGTTCGCAGGAGCCGGCTTTAATTTCAAATTAACGTCGACACCTGTGTGCAGGCCAACGCCCTTTGTTTTAATGGATCTTATGATCGTCGTCTGGTTCATCCAGGCGAATTACATACAATCAGCGTGCCGAGTAGCCCGATGGTTTGAAGCAGCAAAAACGTTAGGTCTGCTCAAAGTGCGGCGTATCCTGTTATCGCGATCTGTGGCACCGGTGCCACACATGTGTTGCGGAATTTACTATTAACCGTTAACGAATTACAATTTACAAAAAGTTATGCCGATTCAAACCGCGGGGCAGAAAACCGCAAAAGTAACAAGGGTGCGTATCGAGAACCAGGCGACCATCGACCTGCCGAAGGATACGGATTCGCACATTGAGAAGGTGCTCGATTTTCTTCCGACCGAACAGGTGCGCGGGCTGGAAAAGATAAAACTGGTCGATTTCATCAACGATCCGCGGTTGAAAAATCTTGATGTTCCTATGAAGGGTGACTTGCCGGGCATTTACCATCCGAAGCAGGGAAACCAGTCGGCGTGGCTGGAAATGTCCATGGGAGCTCTGCTGCAGCCGACCGAAGGGTTTGCGAAACGCTGGATGGCGAAAAGTTCGTTCAAGGGAAATCTCGCGGGCCTGTTGTTCTCGCTTGTCGGGCAGCATTATTATTTAACGCTTCGCCATTCGGTCAAGAAACAGAGTCTCGAACCCCAGATAAGGCAATATGCCGAAAAGAACCTGCGAACCTGGAGCGAGAAGCAGGCCCAAGGAAGCTGGCGTGCAAAGTTTTTCAAACCATTCCGCCCAATGATCGAACGCTGGGCCAAATGGCTGAACAAGAAAGCGGCCGAGTCACAGAAAAAGGGATAATCTGTTTTACTGTTCATTTAGATACCTTCTTTAAGCCGTACTTCGTTCAATTTGGAATATAACCCGCGTTTCGACGTTGGTGGAACGGATGAACGAGGACGTAGCTGACAAATTAGATCGAGCGGTTGAGAAGACGGTTGACGCGGCGGAGACAACCGTCCAAAGGCGGGCTGTTCAGAATTTCGCTCGGTTTGGATTTTACGCGAAAGGTTTCCTTTTCCTTGTCATCGGTTCGTTGGCGATCATGCTCGCCGTGGGGCTTCGTGAAGGCAGAATAGCAGACCCGGCAGGAGCTCTTGCGGTTATCGCCAATCAGTCTTTCGGACGGATACTGCTCATCGCTTTTGCGGCCGGCGCTGCCGGCCACGGCTTGTGGAACCTCCTTCGCGCCATTGCCGATGTCGACAACGCGGGCCGCGATTGGCTTGGAATATTAAAGCGTTCGATCGCTGCCGGTATCGGCATTTTCTATGTCGGCCTGGCATTAACGGCGATCGAAAAACTTCTCTCCGTTCGGGCAGCCGAAACGTCTAGTCAGGCAGAGGAGACATTTGTATCAGTGCTGCTTGCCGTGCCTCTGTTGGGAGCAACTTTGCTTTTTATCATCGGCCTCGGAGTCATCGGTGCGGGGTTCCATGAATGCTACAGCGGTGTAAGCGGAAAGTTTCGCGAGGCATATCGCGTTTGGGAAATCTCCGGGCCGCATTTGGCCTTTATCACCGTGCTCGGCGTGCTCAGTTTCACGGCACGGTCGGTTGTATTAGTAATGCTCGGATATTTTTTTGTTTCCGCTGCGATCTGGGACGGTGCAAGCGGCTCGATCGGGCTCGATGCCGCGCTGCTCACGCTGGCGCAAAGCGAATACGGCCGTCTTTTTCTATTCGCTATCGCCGCCGGTTTGTTCGCACATGGCGTTTTGGCCTTTTATGAGGCAAAATATCGACGAATCTGCTGAAAACTTATGAATTATTGGCTGGTAAAACAGGAACCCGAATCGTACTCATTTGCCGATTTTCAGAAGGAAGGCAAAACGGACTGGACCGGTGTGCGAAATTACACGGCACGGAACAATCTGAAAGCGATGAAGACCGGCGACAAGGTGTTTTATTATCACTCCGGCGATGAACGCGCGGTCGTGGGGCTGGCGAAAGTGACAAAGACATTTTTCCCCGACCCGACGGCAGATGACGACGCCTGGGTGGCGGTCGAGCTTGAGGCCGGCAAGCCTGTTAAGAACCCCGTCACGCTCGCCGCGATCAAAGCAAATCCAAAACTTGCGAACATGGCACTTGTAAAATTGTCGCGACTCTCAGTTTCCCCGGTCACAAAGGAAGAATTTGACGAGATCACGGCAATGTCGAAATAGGCTATACCAATGAACGCTGCACCCGAATCTGCTCAGCGAACCACGTTACTAAAAGAGGCGGTCGCCTATTATCACGGGCTGCTCGATGACGAAGAGCTTGCCGCAGCGTCGTACAAGATGCTGAACGAAGGCCTGGAATCCAAGCGCCTTATTTTCGGAGGCCGCCCGCTGTCGCCGTACCTGCGGCCGCATTTTATAACCGCGGCGGACTGGGAGCGGATAAAGCAGATTTGCGAAACGATATGGAGCGCTCTCCAGAAGGTAAAAGACGCGGCGGTTCGGGACGACGCGATCCTCGACGAACTCGGTATCTCGGAGATCGAAAAAGAACTGGTAAAGATCGATCCCGGCTACAGCCAGGTCTCGCCGACCGCACGGCTTGATTCATTCCTTACCGAAGACGCGTACAGCTTTGTAGAGCTGAACGGCGAAAGCCCGGCCGGCATCGCTTTCGCCGATTCGGCTACCGAGATATTCGGTTCGCTGCCGGTGATGAAAGCATTTGCTGGGCGTTACGATGTTGCCGGTCTTGAGGGAAGCTCAAAGCTGCTTGATGTTCTTCTACGTTGTTGGGATGAGTTCTGCGGCGGCAAAGCGAAACGAAAACCCTTGATCGCTATTGTCGATCTGAAGGACCTGCCGACGATCAAAGAGTTCGAGCTCTTCCGCGATTATTTCGAGTCAAACGGCTATGACGCCGTTATTTGCTCTCCAGAAGACATCGAGTTCACGAACGGCAAACTATATTACGGCAGTGTCGCAGATCGATGTCGTTTACAAACGGCTGCTGGTCAACGAATATCTGCCGATCATGGACCAATACCCGGCACTGCTCGACGCCTATCGTGCCGGGGCGATCTGCATGGTCAATAGCTTTCGGGGCAAGCTCGTTCACAAAAAAGCGATCTTCGCCGTCCTGACAAATGAACGCTACGCGGACCTTTTCGACGAAGCTGAACTAGCCGCCATCGATGCACACATCCCTTGGACGCGAAAGTTCCGGCAGGAACGAACCGTCAATCACGGAGCCGAGATCGACCTAGTCGAATGGACCCGAATCAATTCTTCAAAGCTAGTTCTCAAACCCAATGACGACTACGGCGGCCACGGCATTTACATCGGTTGGAATTCGACACCGGAAGAATGGGACGCGGCGATCGAAACCGCCCTTGCTGATGGCGATTACCTCGTTCAGGAGCGAGTCAAGACCGCCAAAGAAATGTTCCCGATGATCTTTGACGACCTCGGCAAATGGGGCATGATCGAGCAACTCGTCGACCTCGATCCGCTATTATTCAACGGCGTCGTCGGCTCGGCGTTCACTCGGCTTTCATCCAACGAACTTGCCAATGTGACGGCCGGGGGAGGGATGGTTCCGACATTTATCATCTCTGAAAGGCAATCGGATGATCGTTGACGAGATTGAAACCCCGCGATTCTTAACGGCGGTCGAGCTTTTTCGCGAAGGTGAGAGTTTGACGTTTGACGGTGTTGACTACGTTCTTGTGCCGGATGGAGCAGTATCCGTATATGTGCATTCATCCTGGCGAAATTGGAAATATCGACGAACAAAAGGCATTAGCGGATTTGGCTCGGGCCCGTTCGAATCTTGCATTTTTGATTTCAGCAAGCCCGGAATTTGAATCCATCGTACGAGACAAGACACAAAAGTTTTCACTGATTTACTTTGATGGCCGTGATGGAGTAGAGATCGCACATTTCGACGACGACTATATTCGCTGGCTCTAAGCTGCGGAGCAGCGACAGAATGTAGCCCCAGGTGAAGCGAAGCGAACCTGGGGTTAATGTTATATTAATGGCCAAAGCCCGCTTCGCGGGCGACAGATCGCAAAAGCCCTCACGTTTAGACCGGGCATAACGCTCAACGCATGATCGAAGCAAAACCAACTTCTCGCCTCCGCGAGCTAACCGACGAATACCTTAGGCTCGAACACAAACTCAAACTCGGCGGCGGCCCGGAGAAGATCGAAAAGATCCATAAACAAGGAAAATTGACCGCCCGCGAACGGATCGAACTACTCCTCGATCCGGACACGTTCAGCCAGGAGATCGGCCTGCTCGTTGCGTATGACGAATACAACGGCCAAGCTCCCGCGGCGGCGGTTGTGACCGTTGTCGGCAAGATCGAGGGCAGGGAATGCGTCATTGTCGCGAATGACGCGACGATCAAGGCCGGTGCGTGGTATCCGGAAACGATAAAGAAGATACTCCGCGCCCAGGAGATCGCGATGCGCAACCGCGTGCCGATCGTTTATCTGGTCGATTCGGCGGGCGTCAATCTGCCGTACCAGGGCGGCGTTTTTCCCGGCCAATACGGGGCGGCGCGCATCTTCTATTACAACTCGATCATGCGGCATTATCTGAAGGTCCCGCAGATCGCCGCCGTGATGGGAATGTGTGTTGCGGGCGGAGCCTATCTGCCGGCGCTCTCAGGACGTGATCCTGATGGTCGAAGGCACGTCGTTCATGGGCCTCGGCGGAGCGAACCTTGTGAAAGGAGCGACGGGCCAAACCATCGACAACGAAACGCTAGGCGGGGCGATGACCCACAACGCCATTTCCGGCGTCGCCCATTTTCGCAGCAAGAATGAAGATGAATGCCTTGGCAAGATCCGCGAACTGATCACGGAGCTTCCCGCAAAGGAGCAGACCCGGGTCTCCGTGTCAGAACCGGGAGTGCCAAAGACCGGGTTTGACGCTCTCTACGAGCTTTTGCCTGAGGACCATAAAGCCCCCTACGACATGCGAAAGGTGCTTGACTGTATCGTGGACGCGGACGCGCTGGACGAATTTCAGGCCGATTTCGCAAAAGAGATGATCTGCGGAACGGCCCGGATCGGCGGAATTCTCGTCGGCGTCATCGCAAACTCCCGCGGAATGTCCAAAGGCAAACCCGGTACGCCGCCGCGGTTCGGCGGCATCGTTTACACCGAATCGGCCGAAAAAACCGCGTACTTTATCGAAAACTGCGACCGGCATTCGACGCCCTTGCTCTTTGTTCAGGACGTCTCCGGGCTTTATGGTCGGTGCCGATGCCGAGCATAGCGGCATCATCCGGGCCGGTGCCCGCTTTGTCGAGGCGATGGCGACCGCCAAAGTCCCGAAGATCGTCCTTACCGTCAACCACGCTTCCGGTGCCGGTTACTATGCGATGGCCGGGCAGGGTTTCGACCCCGATTTTATCTTCTACCCTCCCCACCGGCCGCATGGGCGTAATGGAAGGCGACTCCGCCGTCCAGGCCATCTTCGGTACGCAGCTTGAAAAACTGAAGAAAGAAGGCAAAGAGCCCGACGAAGCTCTGCTCGCCGAAATGGAAAAGGTCCGCGAAACCTACGACAACGAGCTCGACGCCAAACACGCCGCCGCCCGCGGACTGGTCGACGCTATCGTCACCCCGGAAAATCTCCGCGAGTCACTCATCCTCGCGTTGCAGACTTGTTTGAATACCTCCACGCCGCATATCGGGCCGTTCGTACTTCCTCCTCATCTTGCATAGCGAGGACGCGGCTTTGCGGGGCGGGTTTACCAGTCTATAATTTTCGGGGCTAATTATGGGAATCGTCAGCAATGCCATGTTGATCGTCTCCGGAGTGTATTTAGCACTCGGGTTGATATATCTGCGTTTCTGGTGGGCTGAACGCCCACGTCTTGCTTATCTCGCCTTCACGATCTCCTGCTTCTCGTACATGCTCTTCGCGTGGTTCGAGCTGGGAATGATGAAGGCCGTCGACACCCGAAGAATATCTTTTTAACGCATGGTGGGCCTTTGTTGTCGGTGGTGTAGGTATCATCTGCATTTGCATGGTTTGCGTATCTTCATTTACAAGGACGCAAATGGCTTTTTGTGACCTATAGTGCAATGCGGGTACTGGCGCTTATTTTGCACCTGATCATGGCAAACGGCATCAATTTCCGTCAGATAACATCCGTTGGGCGTAGGACCATTCTGGGCGAAACGCTTTCTTATCCGATATCCGTGCCGAATCCCTGGATGCTGCTCCCGCATTTGTCCCATGTATTGCTGGTAATCTTTTTCCTCGACGCGAGCGTTCGATGTTGGCGGCGCGGCGAACGCCGCACAGGCCTTGATTTTCGGGACGGGAACTATTCTTTTCGGAATGGCAACTTTAATAGTCCCTACCAGTGTTTTGTGGGGACTGGCTCCCATTCCGATATTTGCTTCGTTTTCGGTTCTTTTTATCGTTGGCGCGATGCTCTACGAGCTGAATTACGATATGCACCGTGCCGCAATGCTCACCGAAAAATTGGAGGAACGTGAGGCTCGATTGACCGAGACCCTTGATCAGCTGCAGTTGTCGGCGGCGGCGGCGAACGTCGGGATGTGGACCAGAAAGATCGGGGAAGAAATATTTGGGTCAGCGAAAAGGCGAGCGAGATCTGGGGTTTCCCGAAGCGGAGAGCCATTCACGCGGGAAGGATTGCTTCAGAACATTCACCCGGCTGACCGTGAACTGTTTTTCAATACCGTTCGGGAATTGGAGGAAGGGAAAAACGAATTTCAGATGGAATATCGAGTTTTGTCGACGGATGGAAATATCCGATGGATCCATTCGCGCGGCAAAGTGGAGCCGGTCAACGGAGCCAGATTCATTCGCGGAGCGATCGTCGACATCACCAAACTAAAAATGGCGGAAGAAGCCATCCACGAACTGAGCGGCAAGCTGATGAACGCGCAGGAAAAAGAACGTGCCCGCCTGGCGCGCGAGCTGCACGACGACCTCAGCCAGAGCATCGCGTTGCTCTCGATCCAGCTTGCGACCCTGCGCAATGAGCCGAAAGACCTTGCGTATGTGAAGCATCAGCTTGACCAGTTTGTTTCCGATGTCGAGCGCTTATCAGGCGACGTTCGCCGCATCTCGCATGAACTTCACCCGGCCAGGCTCACGCCAGCTCGGGCTCGAAACAGCTCTTCGTGCGGTTTCTGTCGTGAACTTTCCGCCGCACATCCTGTGGATATCGATTTCGAGGCGGAAAACCTGCCCCGCGATCTTCCCCAGGATATTTCGTTGTGTTTGTACCGCGTAACACAGGAATCGCTGCAAAACGTCATCAAACACAGCGGAGCTACGTCGGCACGCGTCAACGTCAAATTTGAGTACGGCGAGGTTCTACTGTCGGTTTCCGACAACGGAAATGGCTTTGATCGAGCGGCGACAGATACAAAGGAGGCTCTCGGACTGATCAGCATTGACGAACGCGTGCGAGCGGTCAAAGGAGAGGCAAAGGTCATCTCGACGGTTGGAGCCGGAACAAAGATCGAAGTGCGCGTTCCCGTTGGAAATCAGTTCGGAAAACGGGATCAATAACGGTTCGAAGAATAAAAGTGACAAGAAACGTTTACGTGTGGTTGTCGCTGATGACAGCAAGCCGATGCTGGAAACTGTCGTTAGGCTATTGACTCCTCGTTTTGACGTGGTCGGCAGGGCTGCGGATGGAAAGGCAGCCCAGGAAATGATCGATCATCTAAAACCGGATATTGCGGTCCTGGATGTTTCAATGCCCTTCAAGACCGGCATCGAAATAGCGGCCGACTTGAAGACAAGAGCCTCGAAGGTCAAGGTTGTGATCATTTCTGCCCATGACGATGAATATTACATTCGTGCCGCCCGCGACGCCGGTGCCTCGGCGTATATCGTCAAAACAGGTTTGCCGGGTGAACTCATCCCTGCTATCGAAAATGCGTTAGAAGACGTGTCCGTTTGATGCCGCAGAATTTGACCGTGCCTTCTGCCGATGATCGGGGGAGACGGTTTTTAAGGCTGATCTTGAATTAGAGGAATAAATGTATAGATTCGCATTAATTAGTTTGCAAAAGTTTTTGGCTCTCACATTAATGCTTGCGCTGTCCATAACGGCGAGTGGGCAGGGGCGTCCTGCACAATCGTATGACGTGATCATTAGAGGCGGCAGCGTTTACGACGGTACGGGCAACGCACCGGTGATGGCCGACGTGGGGATCAAAGGAGACCGCATCGTCGCGGTCGGCGATCTTAAAGGTGCAACCGCGCCTACAGTTGTCGATGCCAAAGGTCTTGCCGTCGCCCCCGGGTTTATCAACATGCTGTCGTGGTCGACCGAATCGTTGATCGTCGACGGGCGGTCGCAAGGCGAAGTACGGCAGGGAATCACGACGCAGATCATGGGCGAAGGCTGGTCGATGGGACCGCTCAACGAGAGGATGAAGCGGCAGATGGTCGACGAGCAGGGCGATGTCAAATTCGATGTCGAGTGGACAACGCTTGCGGAATATCTCAAATATCTTGAAAAACGCGGGGTATCTCAGAACGTGGCCTCGTTCATCGGGGCGACGACTATCAGAATGCACGTCCTCGGTGAAACCGATGTTCAGCCCACACCAGCACAGCTCGACGAAATGCGGGAGCTCGTACGCCGCGAGATGGAAGCAGGTGCACTCGGCATCGGCTCGTCCTTGATCTACGCTCCCGCATTTTATGCGAAAACCGAGGAGTTGATAGAGCTCTGCAAGGTCGCGGCGAAATACAAGGGCAAGTACATCTCGCACATCCGCAACGAAGCCAACAAACTGCCCGAGGCCGTAGCAGAACTGATCCGCATCAGCCGCGAGGCGGGATTGCCGGCGGAAATTTATCACCTCAAAGCAGCGGGCACGCAAAATTGGCCCAAGATGGACAAGGTGATCGAGATGGTTGAAGACGCTCGTCGGAAGGGTTTAAAGATCACGGCCGATATGTACACGTATCCGGCCGGTTCGACGGGCCTTAACGCTTCGCTGCCGCCGTGGGCTCTCGACGGTGGGTATGAGGAGCTTTACAAACGGCTGCAGGACCCGGCAACCCGGAAGAAAATTGCCGAAGCCGTCCGCACGCCGACCGACGAATGGGAAAATCTCTATATCAATGCCGGCTCGCCGGAGCGTGTGCTGCTGATAGGATTTAAGAACGATAAGCTAAAGCCGTTGACAGGTAAGTCGCTGGCCGAGGTGGCGAAGATGAGAGGTGCGGACCCCGTCGAAACCATCATGGACCTAATGCTCGAAGACCGTTCGCGGGTCGATGCCGTTTACTTTCAGATGTCGGAAGAAAACATTAAGAAACAGATAGGCCTGCCGTGGGTATCGTTCGGCTCGGACGGCGCGTCGATGGCCCCCGAGGGCGTCTTTCTTAAATCCTCTACACACCCGCGAGCGTACGGCAATTTCGCGCGTCTGTTGGGCAAGTACGTGCGCGACGAAAAAGTGATCACGCTCGCGGATGCGATACGTCGTTTGACCGGCCTGCCCGCGACAAACCTAGGATTGGACCGCCGGGGATTTCTTAAAGTTGGAATGTTTGCCGACTTGGTCATTTTCGATCCAAAAACGATAGCCGACCGCGCAACGTTCGCGAACCCGCACCAGTATTCTGTCGGCATGAAGCACGTTTTTGTAAACGGCGTGCAGGTTCTAAAGGACGGCGAGCACACAAATGCCAAGCCCGGGCGGGCGATTTGGGGGCCGGGAAAGGTCAGATAAATAGCGGCCTCGCCGCTCTATTGCGGAAAAGCGGTGCTTTTCCGATTAGCATGTTCGTGTCCTGCGGCTATGCCGCTGTTCGGGTCGTAATCGGCGGCGGCACAGCCGCGAAAATCCGAAATAAGCAACGGAAAAGCAGAGCTTTTCCGCAAATAACGGGCGCAGCCCGAAGATCTTAGTGTGACGGAATCGAAGGGGAAGTATGCTCGAAGTACATGGAGATCGCAGAATTGGCGCTGCAGTTCTTTGGGTAGCCACTGCATTCTGCGTTGTAGTTAACGCCGTCGCCCTGCCCATTTCGGCGCGGGTGCCGGGCGTTCCGGTAGATCATCTGCTCACTCGTCCCGATTACAAACCGGCGATCGAGGCGTTGGAGCGGTTTATCACTCACGAGATGGCCGACAAAGATCTGCCCGCCCTTTCGATCGCGCTCGTGGACGATCAACAGATCGTTTGGGCCAAGGGCTTCGGCTATGCCGATCCGGTTAAGAAAATACCGGCCACCGGCGAGACCGTTTACCGGGTCGGCTCTGTTTCGAAACTTTTTACCGACATCGCCGTCATGCAGTTGGTTGAGCAGGGAAAGCTCGATCTTGATGCGCCGGTTACTAATTATTTACCCGATTTCCGGCCGCGAAATCCTTTCGGCAAACAGATCACGCTCAGGCAGCTAATGTCGCATCGTTCGGGCCTCGTCCGCGAGCCGCCTGTCGGCCATTACTTTGACCCGGACAATCGCACGCTGGCCAGCACCATCGCAAGCCTTAACAAAACGTCCCTCGTTTATGCCCCGGAAACGCGGACCAAATATTCGAACGCGGCGATAGCGGCAGTCGGATACGTGCTCGAGAGGACACAAAAGCAGCCTTTCGCCAAATACCTGAAGCGCTCGGTGCTCGATCCGCTTGGCCTCGAGCGACACGAGTTTTGAACCAACACCTGCGATCACAAAAGATCTGGCTAAAGCGTATATGTGGACGGTCGATGGCCGAGTCTTTGAGGCTCCGACGTTCGAGCTCGGCATCAGCCCTGCCGGGAGCATGTACACGACTGTGAAGGACATGGGCCGCTTTATGAGCGCACTGTTCGCCGGCGGGCAAGGCATGAACGGGCGCATGCTCAAATCGGCCACGATCGAGCAGATGTGGACGCCGCAATTCGCACCTCGCCGGACAGAAAACCGGCTACGGAATCGGTTTCGGAATTGGCGAAAGCGAAGGCCGCCGCACCGTCGGACACGGCGGGGCGATCTACGGCTTTGCGACCCAGCTCAAGGCGATGCCCGACGACAAGCTGGGTGTTGTAGCGGTGACGACAAAGGACGCCGCGAACGCGGTCACGGGCCGCATCGCGGACTTCGCGCTAAAGGCAATGCTCGCTGCCCGCGAGGGAAGAACGATCCCGGAGCCGGAAATTACAGCGCCGGTCGATCCCGCGTTTGCGACTCGTGTTGCAGGGGCGTTACGTGAGTGGCTCGAAAGCGGTCGATCTGATCGAACGCGGCGGAACGCTCTCGATGATCAGCTCGGATGGCGGCGAGCAGGTGCGGCTGCGCTCCCTCGGCAGCGGCCTCGTCGTCGATGACAAACTGGGTTACGGCCGAAAAGATCGTCGTACGCGACGGCGAGATCGACGTCGGCGGCGAAATCTTCAAACGGGTCGACGTTTCCAAACCGCGGCCCGCACCGGCCGCCTGGCGCGGATTGATAGGCGAGTACGGATGGGACCACGACATCCTTTATATCTTCGAACGCGACGGAAAGCTCTGGGCATTGATCGAGTGGTTCGAGTTCAACCCGCTCGAGCAAGTGTCCGAGAACGTCTTCAAATTTCCCGACCGCGGACTTTATGACGGCGAGCGGCTGATCTTCACGCGCGACAAGAATGGGCGGGCGACGCAGGTTGAGGCGGCGAGCGTCGTCTTCAAACGCCGCAGCGTTGGGCCCGAGGATGGGGCTGCTCAGCTTCGCATCATGCCGGTCAGGCCCGTCAACGAATTATTGAAGGAGGCTCAGGCCGCCAGCCGCCGAAAGAGGCCGGGGATTTCCGCGACTCTGAACTTGTTGAGCTAACGCGCCTCGAACCGACCATCAAGCTGGACGTGCGATACGCCACGACCAATAACTTTTTGGGCAGTGTCTTTTACTCCGAACCGCGAGCCTTTCTGCAGCGGCCGGCCGCCGAGGCTGTCGCACGGGCTCATCGTAAGTTGAAGGAAAAAGGTTACGGCTCTGCTCATTCACGACGCCTACCGGCCCTGGTATGTCACAAAGGTTTTTTGGGATGCGACGCCGCAGGACAAGAAGATCTTCGTCGCCGACCCATCACAGGGCTCGCGCCACAACCGCGGCGCGGCAGTCGATCTTACGCTTTACGATCTAAAGACTGGGAAACCTGTCGAAATGGTCGGCACCTACGACGAAACCACCGACCGTTCATATCCGGATTATCCCGGCGGCACGTCGCTTCAGCGTTGGCACCGCGAGCTGCTGCGCGATGCGATGGAGGCCGAAGGTTTCACCGTATACGACGCGGAATGGTGGCATTTCGATTACAAGGATTGGCGAAAATACACGATCGGGAACGAACGGTTCGACAAGATCAAGGTAGATCGATAGCGTGTTCCCGCAGGGTCTACCTCATCACAGAAAGTTGTGATCCGGGTCGCGGCGGCTTAATCCGCTTTCATGGCCGCCCAGGGTGATACACGGGTTCGCGCATTCGCCTGTCAGCGGTTGGAATTTTGCGCAGGCGGTTTAGGAAGATCTCTATACTTCATCGAGATATTTTCCGTGTCGACTATTTCCCACCTTCGCAGAACCCAACCAGTTCGCAATTCCCATTCGGTGCGAATCTGCCCCGCGAGGTAACGCTGGTTGCGGGCGCGCGGAGACGAGCTGGTTTTGATGTCCAGAAGGATGGTCGCGCGTGTGCCTTCCACATTCTTCTCGACGACGGTGATCTCTTTCGGTTCGTCGCGGCTAAAACCCCAACTGATCGGTGCGGAGTTAACATTCTCTGAAGGGACTTCCCGCACCCATGTCTCGTGGATCCGTTCGCGGATCACCTCGTCGGTGAGTTCAGGCACGTTGTCTGACTGCGATTCGGAGGATCCTTGTTTCCCGCCGCCTGCAGGCGGACCGCAGCCCAGGGAACCGGCCAGCAGCATAGCAGATCCTAAAAACGCTGAAAGCAAAAATGTCGATCTTGGTTTATTCAAAAGTCGATGAACCAACATGATATTCCTCGTCAAGAACGAAGCGCGGTGCATATCTCCAGCATTAGTCGCCCGCATAGCTGATCTCCATGCGGCGTATGTGCAGGCTGGCGAGAAAGAGCACGACGCCGGTGAATAGAAGCAGGCTCGGCACGGCTATCCATGCCGGTGTCGGTTCGGCGAGCACGGCGAACGGGCCCTCGGACATCGGCACGGGCACGAGCGATTGCAGGTAATGGATCACGCTGATCTTCTTCAACCCAGGCGGCAGCAAGAAGTTGATCCACTCCCAACCGTATAGCAGCAAGCCCGGGATGATCGGATTGCGGAAGAACAGCCCGACGATCAGAAAGACCGCGCCGTAGCCGATGCATGCGAGTATCGTCACCCCCAGATATGCCAGCAAGTGACCGGCACCGGCACCGCCGAAAAAATATTCGGCAGACTGGGACGGAAAGAGCCCGAAGTAGAGTATCAATATCGACCCGACCGTTGTGATGCTGAACAGGACTATCGTCGCGATCAGTCCCGACAGATATTTGCCGACGACCAGAACTTCGCGACGGACCGGTGAGAGGAAATAATAGTGCAGGCTCCGGTCCACTACCTCGCCGCGAAACAGATTCATAAAGACCCACGCACAGCCGAAGAATACGAGCGTGCGGAGGATGAGCCCGCCGTACACGGCAGCATACACCTGGCTCAGCATTCCGAAGTTCGCCATCTCGTCCGTCTGCGGGGGGAACAACGCGAGCATCGTCAGCAGAAACAGCGGTAAGCCCGCGATCGGGTAGAGCAGAAGGGCCCGGCGGCTCAAAAAGTTCTTCTTGATCTCGAGCCGCAGGATCGCAAGGATCTGCCGCGTCCACAGCGACCAGGAAGACGCTACCACGGGTTTAGCGTTCACCGGCATTACATTAGATTCTGTTCTCATTACGCCTTTATAAATTGCCTCCAGCTTTAGAGGCTAGGTCAACGTTCCGAACTTCTTGGGCTTTGCCCGCCGATGTGCGGCGAAGCTATGCTTCGCCGGCTATACTAAGCGTTCCCTGCGGCTACGCCGCCGCTTCTACTTCGCATTACTGCACTGCCGGAAGCGGCGGCGGAGCCGCGAGAGTCAATTGCGAACTTCGGAAAAGCGAAGCTTTTCCGCACATCGGACGGCATAGCCGAAGAGTTGAAACGCCGGTTAGCCGTGCCCTCCGTCGGACGTGATCAGGTATTGATAGACCGCATTCAGATCGTCATCGACGGGCGCGACCGATTCGACCTGAAGATTCTGCTCCGTGATCACCTTATTGAGTAACAGATAAAAATCATCGGGCCGGCGCGTTTTAACGAACAGGCCCTGACGGTCATTGTGTATGCGTGCTTCGACGGTGTGCTCGTGCTCGAACAGACGCGCGGCCAGCACCTGCGGACGGTCGCAGCGGATGAGGATCTGGATCGGGTGTTCGTCGATCTCGTCGCGCACGCCGTGCACGTCGCCTTCCGCGACGATGTAGCCGTTGTGGATCAGCACGACGCTGTCCGACATCATATCCACTTCGTGCAGGATGTGGCTTGAGATGATGAGGTACATTCCCGCGTCCGCGAGCTGGCGGAACAGGCGAATTATCTCGGCACGCGCCATCGGGTCCAGGCCGTTCAGCGGTTCGTCCAATACGAGCACCGACGGGTTGTGTGCGATCGATTGCGCGAGCCGGACACGCTGCCGCATACCTTTGCTGAATGCCGAAACCTTACGGTCCGCCGCCTCGAGAAGCGACACGCGTTCGAGCGCCTGATTGCGTTAACTCGTCGGTTTCCTGCTTCGTGTAACCGTGGACGCGCAGGTAAAACTCGATAAACTCGCGGGCGGTTGCACCGCGTGGGAACGAATCGAACTGCGAACAGTAACCGATCTTTTGAAACATCGCCTCAGGGTCGTCGGGCGATGTGCCAAGAACGCTGATACGGCCGCTCGACGGCCTGAGCAGCCCGGTCATCAGATTCATCAAAGTGGTCTTGCCCGAGCCGTTCGGGCCGACGAGACTCGTTATGCCCGGCGCGATCTGCAGATTGACGCGGTTGACGCCGAGGACCTCGCCGTAGAATTTCGACACGTCCTCAAACACGATCATCTTATCGGCGCTTAAGGCGGAAACGGCCGGCGTTGCGCGTTCGGTTTGGATCGGTTCTGTGTTGGATGGAGTTGTTACCGTCGGCGTCATTTGATCACCTCGTAAGCCCGCACCCTGCGGGCCAGCAGCCAAACGCATACCGCACATACCACCGCGATGACCAGCCACGAAGCCCAGAGCGGCGGCTCCAGCAATACGATGTCAAAATACTGCTTGTTCGTAAATTGGATTGGTGACCGTTCCGCGAACGGTGCCGGCCTGCCGCTCGAAAAGCCCGAACAGCCCCCGCCAAATGCTGTTCATCGTCGCCCACATGCTGATCAGTGCCGACTCGCGTTAGAAAGAGCTGATTCACGATCTCGCCGAACGCACTTGGCACAAAGAACAATCCCAAGCAGCGCTCCGCTCGCCACCACCCGCCATTTGACGACCGACGACACGGCGAGAGACAGCAGGGAAAGCAACAATGATCCAGACCATGGATCCGACAAAAGATCGCACCGATCATCCACGCATTCGCCCATCAGCCAACCGAAGCCGGCGAGAGAAGCCTGAAAAAAGAAGATCAGCAGGCCCGGGACCCATGTCACGAGCGACAGCAGAAAGCCGACGACCGTCATCTTGCCGAGCACGTATTCGGTGCGTGAAAGCGGCCGGCACGAGATAAAGCGGCAAAGCGTTGTTCGCCAGATCGCGCGAGATCAGCGGCGGAGCGACGAGCACCGTCAGGATGAACGCGAACGCGCCCTGGACCTCAAGAAAGGTGCGAAAGAACGAAGCGTCGATCGGCAGCAGTTCGCTGAATGTTTATCTGCAGCAACGCGAGCGCGTTCGCATTGTGACGCAGGTAAACCAGGATCGCCGCGATGAGCGGGTAAATAAAGCAAAGGATAAAGATACGACGTGAACAGCTTCGACTTGAAAACCTCGCGCACGGCGTAGCGCGGTATCACGAGAAAGCGCGACCACGCCGATTGGGCTCGCCTTCGTACGCGCCGTACAGATGCTCATAAACCGCCATTGCCGTTCCTCCCGTTCGCCTGCGCCGTTGGTCCGTTTTCCATCGCCTTCAGGAAAATTTCCTCGAGCGAATCGCGTTTGAAATTCAGCCGCCTGATCTGAACCCCGTGCTCGATGTGCGAGGCGGTACAGATCGCTGATCTCGACCGTCTCATTCATGATCAATTTCATGCGACGCTCGCCCGACAGAGCATACTCGCAGCCCAAACCGCCGATCGCTTCGGCAAACTTCGCCCGATCGCCGCCGCGGGTTTCGAGCTCGATGAACTTTCGGTTCGCCTTGCGCTCTTCTTCCAGATTACAGTTCGCGGCGATGTACCCGTCCTTCAAGACGAGTATCTCGTCGCAGCATTCCTCGACGTCGCGCAGCAGGTGCGACGACAACAGTATCCGCGCCCGGCCGCCGTCGCGGATCTGGCGGATGAGCGAGATCATCCGGCTGCGCGTTGGCGGATCGAGGCCGTTGGTCGGCTCGTCCAGGATGATCAGCTTCGGCCCGTGCACTATCGCCTGGGCGAGTTTCGCAAGCTGCTTCATCCCGAGCGAGTAAGCTGTCGACGGGCCTGTAACGGGCCTCGCCCAAGCCGACGTAAAACAGAGCCTCGTGTGCCCGTTCGAGCGCATGCCTCGCCGGAATCCCGCGAAAGCTCCGCCATCAGCCGCACGAAATGGACGCACGACATCTTCGCGATAAACGAATCGCTCTCCGGCATATACCCGACCGCCGCACGCACCTGCTTTGCATCGCGCGTGATGTCCTGCCCGAAAATGCGCGCCGTCCCGGAAGTCGGCGGGTGAAAGCCGAGCAGCGTGTGGATAAGCGTAGTCTTGCCCGCACCGTTCGGCCCGAGCAAGCCGATCGCACGGCCGTTGAGCGCGCCGTTCAGAGATTTCAGGATCGGACGCTTGCCGAACGTCACGCTTAGTTGTTCAAGTTCGATGACGCTTGTCATTGCATCACTTCGACTAATCACTGTAGAACTGGCCCATCATTGCGATAGTTGTTCACAAGATCTTAGCTTCGCGAAGTTCTAGTCTTTGGGCCAAAGTTATAATAGTGTGTCCCGGTCTTAACCTGAACCGTGAATAATTCCGCTGACTCATATCGCCGATACACAGACTTTTCAAATTCGAAGTTACCTGTAGCGTTTCCATACAGCCGCAACTGTAGTCCGTTCGTTGAATCAATCAGCTCGTCATAGCTTCGGCGAAGCCGAAGTTCTGCCGAGTCAGCTACTTTGCCTCGAATGTTCTATCACGTCAGTCATAGATAGTCGTCTCTTTATCAGCGTTGACGTCTCAACATCATCGCTCTTAGCCGTCCAATGCGATATTTCTTGTGCATACTGACATCTGAGTTCAGCAAGAGAACTTTGAACAGGAATATCGTCGTCATTGTTTGCTAGCGCGAATCTTAAGAGAACATAATCTAAGTTTCGATCATTGCTGTTATAGCTGATCGTCATAACTCTCCGAATTCGAAACATTGTATCGAACTATCACATCTTTACGGCGATACTCCATTAACACGACAAAAACCGACGGACGTTGGGAGTCGTCCGTCGGTGTTCGTACTAAATTGAGTTGATTTCTCTATTCACTCTTCTTCTGTACGTCTTTATCCCCCATTGCGTTCATTAAAATGTGCTGCATTTCGAATGAATTTGGCAGGCCGATGAGGCTGGCCGGGCTTAGGCCGAAGGCGCCGCCCTCGGTGTTGGCCGCGAGGGTGATGCGGTCGCCCTGGGCGTAGGCGTAAACCAGCGTCGGCGGGGCGTTCGGGTCGATCGACGCCGAGCTTCTTGGCCTCCTCGCCTCCGACATTCTTCATTCTTATCGCCGAGCGGACTGCATCAGCGGTGCGAGGTCGTGATAAAGAATGGCCGAGAAGTTCGTGTTGCCGTCCTGCGGCAGCGAGCTCATGAATCTCGACGAACGGACCAGCGTGTTGCCGGCGTCGCGGTTGTTCAACGACTGTTCGAGCAGGGCACGCTCGGAGCGGCGATGAAGTAACCGTTCGCGTAAGTGTAGTGCACTTCCAGCCCGGCGTCAGCCGACTTGATCGCGTAGAACGTGCGGTCGCCCGACGTCGTGCTTTCGATCGCCAGCTTGCCTTTGCCGTGCAGCATCGAGAACTGGTTCAGCTTCTCGACCGCACGCTGGAACGTGTCCTGCAGCTTCGCCTGGTCGTAAACTTCCATGATGATCTTCCACGAAGGCGTCGGCAGAAGAGGGCCGTCGATCGCGAAGGCGAACTCGCCACCCAGCGGAGCCGCGAAATCATTGCGGATGCTTATGCCCTGCTGCTGTTCGACCTGCTGCATCCTGCCGCGGATGTCCGGGTCGACCGTTTCCATGAACTTGAACAGATCGTCAACCAGCAAGGCCGGTTCTTTGACCACGAAAGCGGCGACAACATTGGCGTTCGGCGAGATGAATTCCAACGCACCCATCGAACCCGGAGCGGCCAGCCACGACGCGATACCTTTATTCGCTTCGTTGAAAGTCAAGGCGGCCTGGCTCAAGGTTTTGCCGTTCAACTCTTTCTGTTCGGCCACAAAGTGACGAAGGTTCATCACGCCAAGCTGTTTGAAGCCTTCGACGTGACGCTGCTCGTCCGGCGTATTCGTCTTTACTGGCAGCCTGCGCGACGATCTTTTCAAGGTCGGCCGCGACCACAAGGCCGGCTCCGTCTCGTGTAAACATCGCTGATCCGTTGGCGGAACGACGAGCTAACGAAACTTGTTCGATTCCGGCGCCTTCAGCGTCGTCGCAAAGCTTCGCAGGCTCTCGATCTTCGGCGATGCCGCGAAGATGTCGTTGTTGATCCAGACGAACAGTTCCTCTTTCGTCGCAGCCTTTTTCTCGCCCGACGCATTGGATTTCGCGGCCGCTGCCGGTTTCGCGGTCACCTTCGCGGTCATCGGATCATCGATGATGCGGACGTTCGGCATGTCGCCGGACTCTTTCGCGAAGCGTGCGAGCTGGCCGTCCAGATACGTGCGGAAGCTGGCCGCGTTCTTTACTTCGCCAAGGACGAGGATGCCGCTCGGCTCACCCTTCGCATCCATCGAGGCACTAACGACGATCTCGTCGCCGAGCTGCGAACCGAATTCGTAAATGCGGGACATCGTCTGTTCGTCAAGGCCAAGGCCATCGCCCTTGTTGCCTTTCGACCATTCGGCCAGTGCCGGGATTCTGCTTGATCCGCTCCTGCATGATCCGCTGCGACTGCGGCAAGCGTTTCGCTCAGATTCGGCAGGGCAGCGTAAAACACCGTGTTTTCCGGCACGAGATCGATGAACCGGGACGAGTGGCGCACGCCGGGACGTGCAACCTTTGATTGACGTCGCTTCCGCAGCTTTGCCAATTCAGAAACGAGATTCGCGTACTTAGCGGCGTTTCGGCTCCACGCGACCGTTTTCTCCACCGGAGCCTTATCCAGGCTGGCATTTGTCGTCGTCTGATCGCCGGGAAGCAGGGTTTCCGTCTTTGCCCGCGTGATTGACCTTAACCTCGCCTTCGACCACCGAAACACGCGAACCCTTCGTACCGCTTTCGACCGCGAAGATCGTGCCCTTGACCGAGACGAGCGAGTCGGGCGTCTGAACGTAAAGGCGGCCGTTGTGCTGCTTTGCGGCTTCGACGATCACATCGCCGCGATCGAGCCGGACGGTCACGCCGCGCATATTTTCGGTTACCGAAAACTCGGAGCGTTCACGCATCTCGACCGTCGAACCGTCCGCGAGCCGCAGCACCGCGTTCGAATCCTTCGCCGTGCGAACGCGTTCGCCTTTCTGAAGCTGTTCGCCCGCCGCAAGCTGGCGGATCTGCGCGTCGGAAACCACAAAGACCACGCCGTTCGCACTTTCGACCGTCGCCGCGAGCGTGGTTCCGGAAAGATCAAGACGCTCGTACGTGAACATTCCCGCAAGCCCGACGCAGACGACGAACGCCGCGGCCGCGCTCCAGCGAGCGACGTTGGCGGTGCTCCACCGGTTCGTGAACTGCACGCTGCGGTGCCGCGTCGGTCTTGACGAGCTGGTTGGCGGACATAGGTCGCCGACTTTGTCGCGGCGATACGATCTTTGGGCTTTCAGCTCCTGGCGGCACGGAATGCACTCGTTGGAATGGTCTTCCAAGAAGCAGCGTCCGCGCCGGCGAAAGTTTGCCGTCAAGGTAAGCGGGAATAAGCGATTGGAAATCGTCGCAACCGCGGATATGTTCGGCATTATTGCTTGGGTTCATATGTATTTAGTCCTTCTAAATTTGAAGTTTCCGATGATGAATTTTCCGCCGCCTGCTGGCTGATCAGCGCCCAGACACGCGTCGCGGACTGACTGATGACCGACGGGTCGATCTGCTCGTCGCGTATGTCCTGCGTGGCGTTGTCGATGATCGCGTCCAAATCTTGTTTACTGTGCTTCATGATGTTTCTCCAAATAATTGCCGATCTCTTTGCGCAGGCGTGTTCTGGCGCGGTGCAGCGTGACGGCGACGACCATTTGTGACGTACCTAAAATTTCTGCGATGCGGCCGTTGTCGTAGCCTTCGTAATAGCGGAGCACGAACGCTTGTGCGGCGCGGCCTTCGAGCTTTGCAACCGCTTGGCGGACAAGCTCGCGAAGTTCCGTGTCCGCAAAATCATCGGCGGGGCTTGGCGACCGAGAGTCGTAGAACTTTGGTCGAAATCTATAACGTCGAGTGAGATCGAATTGGCCCGTTTGCGGAGCCTGACTATATCAAGCGATGCATTTATAGCCGCACGATATAAAAAAGCTCGCGGGTTCGGCGAAAGGTCGCGTCCGTTCCAGCCCTTTGTGAGCCGCACGAAGATCGTCTGCAGCACGTCCTCCGCGTCGCTCTCACTGCCGGTGATACGGTACGAGACCCGAAATATACCTTTATAGTGGTCGCGAAAAAGCGATCCGAGATCACCGAGGTCCGCACTTTCCGTACGGTCCTGAACCGTTTTCTCGTCAGGTGCTGCTTTAGGATCGATCGCAAACAGCATATTAGCGGTGGTCGGGCTCACGTTAGTCTCCATGGGATCGTCTTCATCCACTAACATAAACGTGAGCCACGGCCGAATATTAACATCCTGAAAAAATAAATTTCCTCATTCTTATCTCAACCATTGAAAGAAAGCTCTATAAGTATGGGTCCGGAAGGCCGCGCATTTATCGTTTGGGGCCGGACGATCGAGATTTGTGAGCCGGTGGATTCCCCGGGGGCGAAGCAACATGGAAACCCAGAAAACCCGGGACCTGGGGCCATGCTGAGGATGAAAGCCGTCAGTATAATTAGCGGGTTCACTAATGGGAAACGAGCGACCCTCCATATTATTATCCCCGGCCCACAGGGCAGAACCGAAGGCAGGGTCAATATGGATCTCGAAGACGGCCTGTGGAAGATCGGCAAGATCGGGATAAAGGATAAAAACGGGACGTTCTCGTTTAATTAGGTTTCTGCATGTGCCGACGCAGGTATTCTTTTGCAGGCTGTTATTCGATAGCGCTCTACTGCCAGGTCATGGTGGGCTCAATCCAAAGCGCTAGGACGCGCACGATCGGAGCACAAGGTCCGCGCGAATTCCCATCCTATTGGACATTATTCATCGCTGATGTAAAAGTTATCTTGTGAAATTGCCGAAAATCGGGAAATCTGAAGATCGTCGATATCAATGATATTCGAAACATCAACCAGACGGTCCTGCTGCATTTGATCCGAGAGCGTCAGCCGATATCCCGAGTTGATATCGCGCCGCATCACGGGACTTACGGCCAGGTACGATCTCTTCGATCGTCAATCGTTTGATCAAGAAAGGAGTGATCTTTGAAGGGGCCGCGGGCCCGTCCAGCGGCGGCCGCAAACCGACGTACTTAAATATCAACGCTGAAAACGCTTATGTCCTGGCCGTCGATATCGGTGTTCGCGACACGGCCTTTGCGGTCAGCGATTTTAACGGGCGGATCCTGAAGCAAAAGAGCCTCATTACGGATGGCGACCCGCGAGAGTTTTTGGATAAGCTCGGCGGACAGATCACCTCCCTTATTTCGAGAGATTACCCAAACGCAAAATTTGCGGGCGTCGGCGTCAGCGTTCCCGGGCTGATCCGTCGGGACACGGGCGAGGTGGCGGTCTCGCCGAACCTGGGCTGGACGGGCCTGCCGATAAAGGCGCTGCTCGAAGAGAAGTTGAAGCTGCCCGTTTATGTTGAGAATGACGCGAATGCCGCGGCATTTTCCGAGCTCTGGTATGGCCCGCTCGATGAGATCAAGGTCAAAACACTGCTGTATATTCTCGTCGTTGATGGACTTGGGTGCGGACTGATAATTAACGGCGAGCTGCACGTCGGTTCGCAAGGTCGGTATGGGCGGTTTCGGGCATATGTGCATCGAACCGAACGGCGAACTTTGCTCCTGCGGCCGGAAAGGGTGCTGGGAAACTCTTGCCTCCGAAAGTGCGACCATCGCACGCTATCACCGCCTGATGAGCAACAAGAATGGTTCGATCACTACATCGATCACCGATATTATTGCGCAGGCAAATCGCGGCGATGAGAAAGCGCCCGCGGCTCTCACCGCAACCGCGGAATATCTCGGCGAAGGCATCGCGAGCCTTGCCCACGGGCTAAGCCCGGAAACGATCGTGATCGGTGGCGAGATCGCCGCCGCATGGCCGTTGATCGGCCCGATCATTAACGAGCGGGTAAAGAGCGAATACATTATTCCCGAGGTCGCAAAGATCGAGATCCGTCCCGCCAGCGTGCAGCGGCCGAGCCTATTTCGGCGCTATTCCCATAGCTCTCCAGAACTACTTCTAGTATCTACGCCCAATATTTATTGGTCATACCAATTATTTTCTTTTTTTCGCGTTGACACTCGCACTTCAAAAGGTGTTACAAAGACTTAATCTTGGCTGAAGAAAAAGTCTTCGAGTCGTAGTCGGAAGCCTACCTTTGGTTGCAATTTCAAGAGGCTTTCGGTAAAGACTCGGTCAAGATCGGCGACCTCGAGAACTTACGCAATAGCAAATAATAAGGCGAAAGGCGTATGCAACTTTCCGCGATCGACCAGTTAATCGTCGTACTTTACCTCGCCACGATCATGGGCATTGGCTTCGCGATGAAGCGAAAAGCGGCGAAGGGAATGTCGTCGTATTTCCTCGGCGGCCGGCAGTTGCCCTGGTGGGCGCTGGCGATGTCGGGCTCGTCGAGCTATTTCGACATCACGGGCACGATGTGGATCGTCTCCACTTTTATCGCTCTCGGACTAAAAGGAATGTGGGTCCACATGCTGTGGGGGTTTCCGATCACAGCGTTCTATCTCGCATATATGGGCAAATGGATCCGCCGGTCCGATGCGATGACCGGTGCCGAGTGGATGAAGACGCGTTTCGGCAGCGGCAAGGCCGGCGACATCGCCCGGCTTTCTTACACGCTCTTCGCGATCCTGACGATCACGGCTCTGCTCGGCTACGGCGCGATCGGGATGGGCAAATTCGGCGCGATCTTTCTGCCTTTTTCGTCCAACTTGACGTACATGCCTGCCGTATTCTGATTCTGGGCGATCTGACGGGAGCTTACGTTGTCGCTCGGCGGATTTCACGGCATTGTCCGGGTCGAGATCGTTCAGACGATCGTTCTGAGCGCCGGTGCGATCGCATTCGCGGTCATCGGGTATCACGCATTTCAACGCGGCCGAGTTCGCGTCGAAGGTTCCTGCGAGCTTGGGGCGACATCATGCCGTCCTGGCAGGCCCGAAGCGTTCCAAGGACTTGGTTTCGGGCGGAACCGATTATTCGCTTTTCGGAGCGCTGGTCGCGGTTTGGGTGGCGAAAGGATTGCTGCTTTGTTTGAGCGGCCCGGAACAGCTTTACGATTTCCAGCGTTTCCTCGCCGCAAAGGATGAGCGCGACGCTTCAAAGCTTGGAGCTCTGTGGGGAGCTGATCCACACGGTTCGCTGGCGCTTCGCGATGGCGATCGCGGTGATGGCGATCATGGGAATCGGCAATGCCGCACTGGACGAACAGCTGCGATGCCGATCCCGAAACGGCATTGCCGTTGATCATCGGCTCGATGCTGCCGGTCGGGGTTGTCGGATTTATGCTCGCGGCGTTGCTGTCGGGATTTCTTGCGACCTTCAGCTCGACGGTGAATGGCGGTGCGGCTTATCTCGTCAAAGACATTTATCAGCGTTACATCAATCCGGAGGCGGACAACAAAAGACTCGTTCGGGTCAGCTATATCTCGTCGGCGCTTGCTCATTCTCACCGGCTTGATCATTTCGATTTTCGGCACTTCGATCAACACGGCATTCCTCTGGATCTTCGGAACGCTCGCCGCCGGGATTTTGCCGCCGAACGTGCTTCGCTGGTACTGGTGGCGCCTTAACGGACAGGGTTATGCGGCGGGCGTTTTCGGCGGAATGGCCTTATCGCTCGGGCAGGTCTTTTTCGATCAGTTCGTCTTTGCCGAGCCGCTGCCGCTCTACATCGGCTTTCCGGTGATCGCACTCGCGTCGACGCTTTGACGATAACGGTTTCGCTGCTTACGCAGCCGACCGATGCTGAAACCCTGAAGAATTTCTATCGGAAAGTCCAGCCGGCAGGATTTTGGGCCCCGGTGAAACAGGCGGTGCTTGAAGAGCAGACCCGACTTTCAAAAAGCAGCTTTCATTTTGCGGTGGAGTTTTTCAATACGGTCGTCGCGATGATCGGAATTACCGCGCTGTACGTTTCGATGCTGTATCTGGTGCTGCACCGGCTGACGGTCGGTTTCGGACTGCTCGGCGATCACGCTTGTTGCGGTCATCGTTCTTTATTTTACCTGGTACAAAACGCTGCCGCCGCCGGCTGCGGCGCCGTCCGAAGATGCTGAGAACGCGGAGGAGCTCCTCGATGGCCTTGAAACCGTCAAAGGAGGTCGCATGAGGTTTGACGGAAAAGTAGTCGTCGTGACCGGCGGGGCGCTTGGGATCGGGCAGGCGGCGTGCGAGATCTTTGCGGAACGCGGAGCAGCCGTCTCGATAGTTGATTGGGACGAGGCGGCCGGCAGTGAAACTCTGCCAGGAGACTTGAGGCGAAAGGGTGCAAGGCGATCTTTCACAAGGTTAATGTCGCGATCTTGACGAGCGTTCAAACGGCCGTCGGACGCGACGGCTGCGGAATTTGGAACGATCGATTCACTCGTCGTCAGCGCGGGAATCCAGCGATACGGGACGGCGGTCACGACCGACGACGAACAGTGGGACGAAGTGATGGGCGTGAATCTGAAAGGCGCGTGGAATGCGGCACGCGCCTGCATCCCGCATATCCAGCGAGCAGGGCGGTTCGATCGTCAACGTTTCGTCGGTACAGGCGCTAGCCAGCCAGCAGAACGTGCTCGCATACACGGTCAGCAAGCACGGCCTGATCGGGCTGACGCGTTCGATGGCGATGGATTTTGCAAGAGACGGTATTCGCGTCAACGCCGTCTGCCCGGGAACGGTCGATACGCCGATGCTGAAATGGGCGGCATCGCTCGATCCCGAATCCGCAGTCGGTTTATGACGCCTGCAACGCGATGCACCCGCTCGGCCGGATCGCCCAGCCGCGGGAGATCGGCGAGGTCGTCGCTTTTCTAGCTCACGAAAGTTCGTCGTTCGTAACCGGCGCCGTCTGGACGGTCGATGGCGGACTGCTGACGCAGATCGGCGGCGTGCCGAAAACGGAGTAGTTACAGTAAGTATCAGAGAGGAGAGACAAATATGAGTAACGCAGCAGCAGAAGGTTCTGAACACGCACCGGTAACGCCCATATAACCCGCCGCCGGGATTGGATGCGGCGATTGCACGCCGTGCCGCTGGTCGAGGCAGCGAAGAAGCCGGCGAAGGTCGGATATCTGACCAATTACAGCTTTCACATCTGGTACCAGATCGTGATCGAGGTGATGAAGCGTCGCGGCGCGACAGTATGGCATCGAGCTAGAGGTCTTGGATGCCGAGCTTTCGGTCGAAAACCAGATCGAGCAGGCGCGCGAGATCGTGGAACGCGTCGATGTCGATCGTGCTGACGCCAGCGAATACGTCCGGTCTGGAAGAAGTTTTGACGATTGCGGAGGCGGCCAAGACTCCTGTCGTCGATCGAGGCAAATCCGGTCGAGGGAATGGCGACGATGGTTGCGATCTGCGATTACGACGCCGGTTTCGACCTGGGCGTTTGGGTCGGCAACAACGTCAGGAACGCGGATGGTTCGCCGCTGCGGATCCTGGATGTCGGTTTGCCGTGGCTGCGGCCGTGCTTGCTGCGGAGCGAAGGTTTTGTCGAAGGCGTGCGGAGCGTTCAGCCGGATGCGGTCGTTACCGCTTCGATCAATGGCGAAGCGACGCCCTCATCGCGCGAAAAATTGCCGCCGAAACGCTAACGGAAAAAGGCGATGTGGATGTCATCTTCGCGATGGACGACGAAACGGCGCAGGGGGCTTATCAAGGCTACCTCGACGCTGGGTTCGACGCGGATACGTGTGACCATCGCGGGTTTTGGCTTGTCCGGCGAACACGAAAAGGATTGGCTGATGCGTCGCGAGGCATTGAAGGTGAGCCAGGCGATGTTCCCGGAGTATGTCGGGCTGCGCTGCATTGACGGTGTCGGTAAAGCTGTTTGACGGCCAGCCGGTTCCGGAACGCGACGTAACTCCGACCGTCTCGATGACCGCCGACAATCTTGAAAAATATTACCCGAAAAAAGACGGCGTCTGGACGCCCGATTTGGCAGCGATCGCCGCGATCCCTACGAAGGGCGGCTGTACAAAAGTTTAAAGGAAAAGTTCGAAATTATTCGGAGGATCTGATGAAAAATCCAGCAGTATTTTTTATAAAGCGAGCGGGTCTCTTATGGCGATCGCGATCATTTTTACGATCTCCGCGTTCGCCCAGTCGAACACCGGGATCGATCACCGGCCAGGTGAAGGACCCGAACGGAGCGCCGTAGCCAACGCCACCGTCACAGTGACCAACCTTGGCACCAACGAGAAGCGCACGGTTCAGACCAACGACGAAGGGTTTTACGAAGCTGCCGTCGCTTTCGACCGGCGTTTACAAGGTCGACCGCGACAGCCGGCGGCTTCCAGGAAGCGACCGTGACCGATATCCAGCTCGCAGTCGGCGAAAACGCCGCGCGTCGACGTTACCGTCGCAGTGAGCGGGGTTAGCGCGGTTGTGACAGTGGCCGATCAAACAGCGCGTAGATACCGAAACCGCAACCATCGGCGACACTATCGGGCCGGGTCGGATCCAGGACAACCCGGTCAACGGCCGCGACTTTACGCAACTCCTCGCCACCGTGCCCGGTTCGGTGCAGTCCACCAACCAGTTTCAGACCAGCATCAATGGCATCCCGTCGACGTTCGGCGGCACGAGCGTCCTTGTCGACGGTATCGATGCCGGACGCGTTGACCTCAACGGCACGTCGAACGTGCTCGGGCGTATCGAATCCCGCGTCAACCGCGTCAGCATGGACAGCATTCAGGAAGTTCAGGTGCTTGAGCATAACTACTCGGCCCAGTACGGTCAGGCATTGAGCGCGGTCATCAACCCGATCACCAAGTCGGGGACCAACTAGTTCCACGGCAGTGTTTTCGATTTCTTCCGCAACGAAGCGATTAGACGCGAACGACTTTTTTAACAACGCGCAGGGCTTGCCGCGTTCGAAGTTCCGGCTTAACCAGTTCGGCGGCAACGTCAGCGGGCCGATACATAAAGACCGGCTTTTCTTTTTCACCAATTACGAAGGCGTACGTCAGACGCGCGGTCAGCTGTTCCAGGCACTGACGCCGACGGCGTCTTTCCGGGCGGCATCGCGCCTGCTCTGGCACCAGCGGTCGCGACGCTGCCGCTGCCGATCGCGCCGTTCACGTTTCCGGGCCAGGCGGCTCCGAGTCAGGATGTCGGTTTCTATGCGGTACAAAAGAACGGCAAGCTGCGAGAAGATACGGGCTCGGTCAAAATCGATTGGCTTCACACCGATGCGAGCCAATTCTCGGCCCGCTATAACATCAATGATTCCCAGACCGACGACACCGTACGGCGTCGGTACTGATCAGACCGCTGCCGGCTCTTTGAGCGTCCAGCTTTTCAAGCTCTCGCACAACTATGCCTTTTCAGGAAACATGGTCAACGAGTCGGCCTTCGGGATAAACCACAATGGCACCAATCCGAGCGCGGGACCGTCGCCGTTTCCGATCTTCAGCTTTCTTCTCGCCGATTCCGCGATCGCCAGCATTGGCCCAGCGCAGTTCGACCAGATCCGTACCGGCACGGTGTACCAATTCCTGGACACCCTCAGCTTCGTCCACGGCGATCACTCGATCAAGGCCGGTGCCGACATTCGCCTGAACCGCCGGTCGGCTGAATCGCTTCCGCAGACCACTTATCAGTTCGCGTCGCTGGCGGATTTCCAGATCAACAGCCCGTTCAGCGTGTCAGACGGGCGGCAGCCCGGAGCTTCACTACGCGAACGAGAATTTCTCGTTCTTCGTGCAGGACGATTGGAAAACTCACCCGCGTCTCTCGCTTAACCTCGGGCTGCGATATCGACGTCAGTACCGTCAGCCGTGAAAAAGACGGCCTTTTGCAGAATTTCGACCCGGTAACTCTGACGTTATCTGCTCCGGGCGAGAAGATTCACGACGTCGACACGAACAACTGGGGACCGCGATTGGGCTTTGCATTCGATGTTTTCGGCAATCAGAAGACGGTCCTCCGCGGAGGTTACGGGATATTTTACAACCGCGAACTTCCGGCCAGTTTCGGTTCGCCGCAGGTGAATACGTTCCCGACGAGATCGATCGACGTCCTGGACCTATTGGGCCTTGGTTTCTGTCCATCCGGCCTGGGTACCATCGCTTATCCGGTACCCGCGGCCGCTTTCAACGGGTGCGGTGTTGCAACCAAATTCGCGATCGAGCGTGATCTGAAGACCGCCGATGGCACAGCATTGGTCGCTTAATATCCAGCAAGATCTCGGCTTTGGCGTTCTACAGGTCGGCTATGTCGGCAACCACGTCACGCACCTGCTGACGGACGGCGTGGTCAGCCCCCGCAACATAAACCGGAAGACGACGATACGCTTGGGCTCGGCTTCCTCGGCATATTTTTCCGGCCACTGCCGCAGTTCGGCGATATTTTCCTTGTCGGCGGTTATCCCTCGTCCAAGTATAATGCGCTGCAGGCCAATTTCAAACGCAATCTTTCGAAGGGCGTGCGGTTTAACTTCAATTACACCTGGTCGCACGCGATCGACGATGTCGTCGGTTTCTTTAAGGACTACCAGGACGAGTTCAACACCCGAGGCGAACGGGCAAGTAGTGACCAGGACGTTCGTCACAACTTTGTCTTCGATGCGAGCTACGAGATCCCGTCGGCGCGCGGCTGGTTCGGCGATGGTTTTCCGCGGTGGATCGCAGACGGCTGGCAGATCAACACGATCTCGCAGTTCCGCACCGGCCTGCCGGTCAACGTGACCCGGAAGGGCGGCGTGTTCGGCGGGTTTTCGTTCCGTCCGAATCTGGTTCCGGGTGTCGACCCATACGCCCCTTCGACTGCACTGTGTCCTCAGCACAGCGTTCCGGAATGTCAGTTTAACGCTGCCGCTTTCACCAGCCCGGCCGAGACCTTTACGCCGGGGAATACGCCTAGAAATTTCCTGCGCGGGCCCGGGTTCGCACAGGTGGACTTGTCGATCGTGAAGAATACCCGACTTTGGGAAAACACCTCGCTGCAGCTCCGAATGGATATGTTCAACGTGTTCAATCACGCAAACTTCGCTGATCCTTCCGGCGGACTAGCCACCGGCGACACTCCGAACTCGCTTGTCCCGACGGCGTTCTTCGGCCGAGCGTCTCGACGGTCGGTAATCAACTCGGCGGATTGCTCGGTTTCGGCGGGCCGCGGCAGATTCAGTTGTCGGCAAGGTTTAATTTCTAGCAGAGTGACGCCTTTAGGCGTTATTGACGCCGGTAGTTGAGAAGCTCGAGGTATCGAAGCAGATACGCGTAAACGCGTAACTCTTACATAGGGAAGGGATGAAGAAAGCAAGTAATTTCGTATTCGTTATTATTCTGGCAGGCTTGATCCTTTCCCTTGATGTGCTTCGGGCAGCAAGCTGCCGGCGAGCCCGATCAAGACGATCTACGTCACTCCCTCTTCGCATTACGATTTCGGTTTTGTCGAGCCGCCCGAACGCGATCCGCGAACGGGCGGCGCGGCATATCGACGAGGTCATCCGCGTCGCGGAGGCAGAATCAAAGATTTCCGCTGGACGATCGAGAGCGTCTGGCAGGTCAATGAGTGGCTCAAGCGGCAGAAAAAGCCATCATCCGTGCTGCCGAAGGACAAAGAAAAGATCGCCCGCCTGATGAATTTGATCAAATCAGGGCAGATCGCGCTTTCGACGGCGTGGGGCAGCATGCACACGGATTTCATGGGCGCGGAGGAACTGAACCGGCTGGCTTACGATTTCACCGCTCTGCAGAAAACGTTCGGCATCTCGTCAGAGATGGCGTATATGAACGACGTGCCCGGGCACCCGATGTCCGTCGCTTCGGTGCTGGCGGACAGCGGCACGAAATATCTGGTCACGGGTGCGAACACCTTCATCGCGAACGCCACCGACCTCGCTCCCGGAAAGGTTCCGTTTTATTGGGAAGCACCGGACGGAAGCAAAGTTCTGCTCTGGATCAGCCAGGGCAACCGCGGTGCTTACGTCGAGGCGTTTACGCAATATTATCTCGATCCGTACTCGCTCGACCCGTACACCAACCGCAAGCCGTTCGATATGTTCAACCCCGAGCTGGCGGGGAAAAAGTCCGACATCGAGATGATGGAGATCGGCGTGACCGATCTGCTCAACAACTACAACAAAGCCGGCTACAAATACGACGCGGTGATGGCGATGTACGCTCATGATTTTTTCGAACCGACAACGTGCTGAATCTCGAGCGGGCGGCAAAATTGTGGAACTCGAAACACGACGAGGTGAAGATCAAGATCGCGACCGCCGCCGGAATTTTTCAAGTATATCGAAGGAAAATACGCTTCGCAGATCCCGACCTATCAAGGGCGAATGGTCGGGCCTCTGGTCGGAGGCGAAAACCGCGAGCCCGCGTATCAGCGCGCATCGGCCGCTATAACCACGACCACGCTCCGGCCGCCGAGACGCTCTGGAGCGCGCTTGCGATGACGCGGAGGCTTCCGTTCCCGGTCGGCAACTTCACCGCGGATCTACGATCTGATGTTCACCTACGACGAGCACAGCGGCGCGGGCAATACCGGCTGGCCTCAGCTCAACAGCAGCGAGCCGCTGGAAGAACAGAACCAGGAATACGTGGAGTTTACGGCTCGGGAAAGGCGGACACCGACGAGATGTTCTCGACCGGCATCACGGCGTTGGCCAGCCTACGCGTTACGAAAACCGCGGGCCCGCAGTTAACGCGAACACGGTGCCGCTGGTCGTCTACAACGGGCTCTCGTGGGAGCGGACGGATGTTGTTCGTTTCAAAGCGCCGAACGAGAACATTCGCGTGACCGCGATCAAAAACCGCGGCGGGAGTACCCGTTGCTTTCGATATTGATGACGACGGAAATACGGTCTTCGTCGCGAAGAATGTTCCTTCGATGGGTTACGCCACTTTTGAAGTGACGACGGCACCGGCGAAATCGGTCAGCACCTTGAAACCGGTGCCGGGAACGTGGCCGACAGCCCGCGATTTTCGGTTCAGCTGAACCCGGACGGCACGGTGAGAAGCATCCGCGACAAGACTGCGAATCGCGAGCTGGTCAACGCTACCGGCGAACTGCCGTTCAACGATCTGCTGCGGGTCGAAGGATCAGATGCTTCGAGTCGTGACCTACCCGTCGCGGCAAAGATCACCGTCAGGAAAGGTACTCAAATGACGGAGGTGACGGTCGTTCGCGAACGATCATCGTTCCCCCTCTCGCGGATCACGATTTACAACGATCTCGACCGCGTCGAGCTTCGCAACGAGCTTGATCCGAATGCAATGCCGTTTCGCGGGCGGGAACAACAATTGGAACGATTCCTACTATTTCGCCTTTCCGTTCAACGTTTCGACGGATGGGCTCAAGGTGATTCGCGGCGGGCAAAATGGTTTCGATAAGCTGCCGGACGATTATTTGCCCGGAGCTCGCAAGGATTCGGTATCGACGCAGCATTTGTTCGGATTGACCGACGGGCGTGCGACCGCGATGGCTCGCACACCGGCAGGCCTATCACTGGGTTTATCCCGGCTACGTCGCGACGAAAGTAAAACCCAAGGGAGCACCGGCGGATTTTCCGGCGATGTTCACGGGCAAGTTCCCGCTGCCCGAAGCGACTATCTATTCGCGGGCCGTTCGTTTGGGAAGCAGGCCGACACGCATGATGTCGGCATCATTAACATAGCGTCGACCGAGCCGGGGCTGAAGGGGAACATGGTCTTCGAATACGCGTTCGCCGGGGGCGGAACGTTTGACCCCGTCCGGGCCTGGAGGATGGGCGCGGATTTCAATCTGCCTTTGCGGCCGCGGTTCACGGCTGTCGCACCGGCTATAGCCCAACAGGGATTCTTCTCGGTCGACCAGCCCAACGTGCAGATCGTTACGGTGAAAACGCTGACCGAGAATGTGATCCGCGGCGAAGTTAGTTCGGCGCCGCTGAATCCGACAGCTGAACAAGGTTTTCGTGATCCGCCTGCAGGAATTTGCGGGCCGCGGCGGCAGTGTTAAGGTGAGCGTTCCCGCAAAGATCCGGTCGGCCGCGCTGATGAACCTGACCGAAAGCGTCGAACTCGGCCGCGTTGCCGCAGATCTCGCCGCTGACCGTTAACTTGCGGCCGTTCGAAGCGGCGACAGTAAGAATTGAGATCGAATAGCATTCGATTAGTTAAGGAAGTTGCAATTCAAAGAGCAATGGCGATATGGACAAATTCAAACGAAGAGATTTTCTTAAATCGATCTCGGCGGCCGCCGTCGTGCCCGCTGTTATGCACTCGGGCGGCGGCAGCGGTGCGGCCGAAACGGTCTTGCCGCTTGCAGCAACTGCTCCGCTCCCGGATATCCCGACGTGCGAATCGATGCGTTCGGTGACGATGACGCACAAGTTCCTCGACCTGTACGCTTGGCCGGGGCTGACGAATCAATGGGGATGCGCCCAGGCTGCGATGGATGTGACCGCCGTTCGCAGCATCGCGTTCCCGCCGTTTGCCCAGGGCGAAATGAACGTCGCTCCCCTCGGGTCGGGCGGCGAACTTCTGACCGGCGTGCTGTATGTCGACGGCGAATATTTTGCCGCGACGAAAACGCCGATCGAGTTCGTCTGGCAGCCTGATCGCGTCGAGCGCCGGTCGGTCTACAAAGGGCTTGAGCTGAAAAGCACGACGATCGTTCCGTTCAAAACGATGTCGGTCGCGGTAAAGTTCACGGTCACGAACATGACCAAGGCCCGCCGTAAGACCGAGATTAAACTCGCCGATCAACGGCGGCGCGACAAAAAGCGTAAAGCCGTGGAACGCGGCCTATTCGCCCGGCGAATACGACAACACGCGAACCATCGACAACGGCCGCAATGCGGTCCTCTGCAAGTCGAAACACACCGAGGCGTATGTGTTGCAGGGTTCATCGCCAAAGCCGGCGAAGATTGAGCCTTCGTGGCTGATCTACGAATTCGATCTTGCACCGCGCGAATCGGCATCGATCGTTTTCGTCAATTCGCTCGGCGAGACCGCAGCCGCGGTCCAGAAGGATTACGACGCGATCGTCAACAGTTTCGACGCCGTTGCCAAGGCGACGACCGACGAATGGAACGCTCAACTAAAGGCCGCGTTCACGCCCGGGCAACGATATTTTCTCGGGCCACGTTCCGACGCTGGTGACGGACGACGATAACGTTAAGCGCATCTATCACTCGGCCGTGATGAGCGCTCTTTATTTCCGTCGCACCACGCCGCATTCGGTTTACGGCACCACGTACGTGACGCTGATGCCGCGTTATTGGGAAACGACGACGTTTCTCTGGGACATTAGCTTGAGCGCGATGCTGCTGTCGATGCTCGACCCCGCCATTCTCAGGCGGATGATGGAAACGTGGATGACGCTCGACGTTTACAAGCATTTCGGGACGGAATTCCTGACCGGAGCGGGCGTCGGGCCGTGGTATTCGGTCAACGATTATGCGATGTCCCGAATGGCAAAGGAATATCTTCGCTGGACGGGCGACCATGCTTGGCTAGACAAAGACGGTCGGAGGCAAGAAGGTATTTCGACCATCTGGTGAGCTATGCCGAACACTGGCGAGCACTCGATACGAACAAGCACGGACTTGCCGATTACGGCGGCGTGACCAACCTGCTCGAAGCGGTTTCGAGCTACGTTCACGAGGTCGCGGGGCTTGAACGCCGCGAATGTTCACAATCTTCGTTTTGCCGCCGAGCTTGTTGAGTTAAGGGCGACAAGATCGAAGGCCGCCGCATTCAGAAAGGAAGCCGAAGATCTCGGCAAACGCGTGCAGGAGCTTTATGTTCCCGGCACGCGGTATCTGGAAATGCCGGCTGCCGGACGGAAGTTATAACGAAGTGCACCACTGCTACGATTTCGGTGTAACGCTGATGACGATCGGCGACATGATGCCGGCGACGCAGAAAAAGGAGATGGTCGAGTTTCTTCATACGCGAACTGAAAACGCCGACGTGGATGCGTGCGCTTTCGACCAGAGACCTCGACGTGACGTTCAGCATTCAGCCCCGACCATCAATGGACGGGAGCATACTGTTCGTGGCCTGCACTGGCCTTGAGCGGCTTGTTTGCGGCGGGAGAAGTCGACCTCGCAATCGACTGGATCAAGGGTCTTGCAAAAACCAGCATGCAGGGGCCGTACGCTCAGGCACATTTCACCGAAGCATTCATCGCGCCGGAATCCAACGGCGGCGCGATCAAAGCTCCGTCCGATCAGCCTTACATCAACGATTGGGCGTGCGTTTCCGGCTGTAATTACCTTGAGCCGATCGTCGACTCGCTGTTCGGGGTGAACGCGGGTTTATTCAGCGCGTATTACGGCAAAGCCGCAGTTCGGAAAGTTTGATCCGAAGGCGGAATTGCGGAATATCAACTATCAAGGTAAGAAGTACACCGCCGGAAAGAATGGTGTGCGTCCGGCTTAGATTCCGGGTAAATTGCCACTAGCTTTAGCTAGTGGACCGGATAACAAAAGATCGCGGCTTTAGCCGAACCAAGCGGGCTAAAGCCCAAGAATCATTTTTTTGATAGTAACCACTAGCTAAATCTAGTGGCAATTTAAAAGCCATATGAAGCTCGCGTGCCTGTTCACAATTGTCTGTCTTCTACAGCTTTCTATAGGGTCCAGTGCTTCAGCGCAAGCAACGTCGCCCGCCCTACTTCAAATCGCCGATCGCTACTGGATGCAGCCCGATGTAATTTACGGCAGTGCGAATAACACTCCGCTTAAACTCGACATCTGGTACCCGCGTGACAATCCGAATCCGACGCCGACACTAGTTTATATTCACGGCGGCGGGTGGATATTCGGGTCGAAGGAAGGCTCGGTTTATCAACTGCTGCCGTATCTGGAACGTGGCTGGCGGGTTGTGAATGTTGAATACCGAATGGCAGGAAACTCGCTTGCGCCCGGTTCTGTCGAGGACACGCGGTGCGCTCTTCGCTGGATATTCAGGAACGCGGTCCAGCACAAGTTCGATACTTCAAAGATCGTCCTCACCGGCCACTCCGCCGGCGGCCATCTTTCGCTGATCACTGGAATGCTGCCTGATGGCACAGCCCTCGACAATCGATGCTACGCCGACGCGAAATACGGCGATGTGCCGATGAAAGTCGCGGCGATCGTCAATTGGTACGGCATCATCGGATGTCAACGATCTGATCCAGGGGCCGAACCTGAAAAACTACGCCGCGATGTGGATGGGTTCACTGCCGAATGCGGCCGAGGTCGCAAAGAGCGTTTCGCCGCTGAGCTATGTGCGAGCCGGCCTGCCTCCGGTCATCACCATCCACGGCGATAAGGACGACGTTGTTCCTTATGCGCACGCGACGCGCCTGCACGATGCGTTGAACAAGGCGGGAAATGTGAACAAGCTTATCACCGTAAAAGGCGGCGGGCACGGGATGTTTGCTCAACCAGATTACGTGACGGCGTTTGACGAAATCTGGAAATTCCTGAAGGATAACAAGGTTCAGTGAAACGATCGGGCTGCACGAAAAAGTTAAAAAATAGCCGATAGCTAATAGCGTTAGCTATTTGCCAGAATCGTTTTTTAAGAATGAAGATCACTGATATAAAGGCAACGACCGTCACCGTTCCGCTCGAAGCGCCGCTCCGGCATGCGGCGGGCTGTCACTGGGGACGGTTTGTGCGGACGATCGTCGAGGTCGAGACAGATGAAGGTATCACCGGTCTCGGCGAAATGGGCGGCGGCGGCGAATCGGCCGAAGGCTGTGTTTCAGGGCGATGAAGTCGTATCTCGTCGGGCACGATCCGGCTCGGCTGGAGGAGATGCGGTTCAAGATCGCGAACCCGACCGCATCGCTTTACAACAATCGCACACAGATCCTGGCGGCGTCTAGAGTTTGCCTGTCTCGACATCATCGGGAAGAAATGGAACGTGCCGGTTTATGACATCCTTGGCGGGAAACTTACAAGACGAAGTGCCGTTCGCGTCGTATCTTTTCTTTCGCTACCCAAACCCGAAAGACGGCAGCGGCGAGGTTCGGACGTCTGAACAGTTGGTCGCACACGCAAAAGAACTGAAAGCGAAACACGGCTTTTTCGCACATAAATTAAAAGGCGGCGTGTTCGACCCGGTTTACGAACTGAAATGCTTTCGCGCCGTGGCTGAAGAATTAGGCAGCGGAGTGATGGAGGGCGACAGCTTTCGCTTTGATCCGAATGCGGCCTGGTCGACCGAGCAGGCGATCTGGTTCGGGCAGCAGATCGAGGATATCAACAACGATTATCTTGAAGACCCGGTTTTCGGCCTGCACGGGATGCGGCGGACACGCGAGAAAGTGCGGATGCCGCTGGCGACCAATACGGTCGTTGTTAATTTCGAACAGCTCGCGGCGAATGTTCTGGATACGGCGTGCGATGTCATCCTTCTCGACACGACATTCTGGGGCGGCATTCGACAATGCGTGAAAGCGGCGGGCGTTTGCGAAACTTTCCAGCTTGGCGTGGCGGTGCACTCGTCGGGCGAGCTTGGCATCCAGCTCGCGACGATGCTGCATCTGGGGGCAGTGATTCCGAATCTCAGCTTATGCGGCGGACGCACATTATCATCATCTTGTCGACGACATCATCGAGGGCGGCCTGATGAAATACGAAGGCGGCAAGATCAAGGTACCGACTGGGCCCGGGCCTCGGCGTCACTCTCGACCGCGATAAGCTGACCGAATACAGCGAGCTCTACAAACGCCTCGGCGGCTATCCATACGACCAGGACCCGCTGCGTCCGGGCTGGACGCCGACGGTACCGAATAACCGATGGGCCGATCCGAACGACGATCGTCGGCCGGAGATCCCGTACTAGAATTTTATGAAGCGGTTATTGCGCTATATACTCCAACCGACTTTTGCACTGCTCATTCTCGCGAACGCGATCTTTCCCCAGTGCGAGATCACGGTGGGAAAAGGCGAACCAGCGACTGAGTGGGACAGCTTCTTCACTCGCAACGGACCTGGGCTGGACGGGAGCCGATTCGACCTTTTCGATCCAGCTTCCGAACGGTGATTCGGCCTTCTTTTTCTCCGATTCGTTCATCGCCGAAGACCCGCCAAAGCCCGGCGACGGAGTAGTTTACACAAACGAGAATGGGCTCCGCATGCGCCAGCCGAACTGCTTGCCGCCGTTCTGCGGGCCCGCTCCGGAGCATATCCACTACGTTTACAACAGCATAGTCGTGCGATCTAAGGATGGCCGGAACGTTCGAACGCTGACCGGGCCAAAGGACAAAAACGGCTACTCTACAGCGTACTTCAAACCAAAAAGCGACGATCCGAACCATATGTACTGGCTCGGTGACCCGATCATGGTCGAGGTCGGCGGGAAGAAAAAGATCTGGATGTTCCTGAACGAATGGGATGTTGCCCGGCCGTTCGATAAGAGCTTCTGGATCAGATACCGCGCCCAGGCTATCGCGCAGATGGATGCGGAAACGCTGGCGATCGAAAAGATCGTCGATCTGAAAAATAAGACTGACGAGGCCGTATGGGGCATCTCGCTCTGGCTCGATGATCGAAACGGGAAAGACCTTTACATATACGGAATGCGAAACGAGGGCGATATCAACGCCGCCCGCAAGTCCACGCTTGCGATGGCCGATAAGTACAAGAAGCTTTACGTCGCTAAGACCGATGCATCAAAGGGCTTGGAAAGCGCCGTCGATCTGAAGAATTGGACCGCCTGGGACGGCAAGCTCGTTCTCGAAAGATCTGAACAAACGAAAGTCCCTAATCCCCGAAAAAGACAGCATCAGCGATGAGCTAACCATCCGCCGCCTGAATATCAACGGAAAGCCGACATTTGTGATGGTCACGTTCGACACGTCGGTTGGCTACTCGGATTGGAAGGATCTCCATCTCTACTCCGCGTGCGAGCCACAGGGCCCGTTCACGACAAAGCATCATTTTTACACCACGCCGACCTCGGGCCAGACGAAGCTGCCTGGCATGACAGGCGAACAATCGCTGAAGAGCGGCCTGAGCGTTTACAATCCGCACATGCACCCGCAGTTCATCAAAGACGGCAAGATGCTTGTGTCGTACAACAGCAATCTGCCGTTCGGTTCGACGCCGGGTGATTCGATCTATGCCGATTTCTATCGCCCGCGATTTGTTTGGGTGCCGATCGCCGGGCTAAAGTAGGTTTCTCCAATGAAGTTCGTAGTTTTCAGGAATCCCTCGGCCAAGAATAGGCCGTACATGAATTACCGTATCGGCGCCTTGATCGATGAGGACACGATCGCTGACCTTACACCGTCCATTCTGCCAATGGGCTTAACGGCCGATGAGGTTCTGCGTTGCTACGATCTGAGCACCGATTTTGTGACGCCCGCGATCGAGGCAGTTAACAGCGGCGAGCTGCCGACCCTCAGCCGCGACGACGTAAGATTGGAAGCTCCCGTGCCGCGCCCGTCGAAGATCATTTGCGTCGGCCTTAATTATCTCGACCACGTTATCGAAAGCGGAGCCGAGATTCCCAAAGCACCGCTCATCTTTTCTAAATTCAATACGTGTGTGGCGGCCTCAGAAGATCGGATATTACTGCCCGTCGGAAGCGAACAAGTGGATTTTGAGGCAGAGCTGGCGGTCGTGATCGGGCGCTCGGCAAAGAATATCAAGTTGGAAGACGCGATGAGTTATGTTTTCGGCTACACGAATTTCAACGACGTTTCGGCCCGCGATATGCAGTTTGCCGACGGCCAATGGCAACGGGGGAAATCGTGCGACTCATTCGCGCCGTTCGGCGAGTTTGTTGCGACCAAGGATGAGATACCGGACCCGCACAATTTGCGAATTCAGTTCCGGCTGAACGGGGAGACGATGCAGGATTCAGGTACCAACCAATTGATCTTCAAGATCCCTGAATTAGTTGAATATCTTTCCCGCTCTATAACACTCGAACCGGGTGACATTATCGCCACGGGCACGCCGCCGGGCGTCGGGTTCGCACGCAAGCCGCCCGTGTTTCTGAAGGACGGCGACGTGTGTGAGGTGGAGATCGAGGGTCTGGGCATTTTGATCAATTCGGTGTCGGCCGGTTAGGGAAGGGATATTTTGGCCGCGGATGAACACGGGTAACGCGGATAAGAAATTAATAAACTTTTCTGATCTGACTTATCCGCGTCGATCCGCAGCTGAAAACTCTTTTATGTTCGACCTAAGTGGAAAAACAGCTTTAGTGACTGGGGCAGCATCGGGCATCGGCGAAGCGATCGCGCACACGCTTTCGGGCGCTGGGGCGTTCGTGTACGTGGCGGACATCGATGAAGAGAACGGCCGCCGCGTCGTCGCTGAGATCGGCGGTTCAGAAGCGAACGCGGAATACATCAAGTTGAACGTCGCGGAACGTACTGACTGCGAAGAGGCTTCGGCGAAAGTCGCAGCCGACGGCCATACCCTGGATATACTGGTTAACAATGCCGGTATCGGCCACGTGGGCACGATCTTGACGACCGAACCCGAAGACCTGGAACGCCTGTTTGCGGTCAACGTGCGCGGGGTTTTCGATCTGACCAAGGCCTTCATCGGCGGTATGATCGAACGAAAATACGGGGTGATCATCAATATCGCATCGATCGGCGGCATTGTCGGCATACGTGATCGGATCGCTTATTGCACAAGCAAATTCGCGGTGGTCGGCATGACAAAATGCATCGCTCTCGATCACGCTCTTGACGGCATCCGGGCGAATGCTGTTTGTCCCGGCCGTGTTGAGACGCAATTCGTTAAGTCGAGGCTTGCGGAATATCCTGATCCCGAGGCTGCTTACCGCGAAATGGCCGCAACCCAAGCCGTCGGGCGCATGGGCAGGCCTGAAGAGGTTGCGGCCGCCGTTCTATATTTGGTTAGCGACGAAGGCTCGTTTGTCACTGGAACTGCTTTAGAACTCGACGGTGGCTGGGCAGCAGGCAAATAAGTCTACAGCCGCCGGTATCGGACAAGCTTCCAACCCGCGTCATCAGCTGGCTTGAGTAATACCGATCGGTAGGACTCCGCGGGATCATCGTTTTGATCGATCGCACCTTTTAGTAAGAGAATAGAGGTCGAACGCACCACTTAGGCGAAGACGATAATTTTCGAGAGCCTTTTTGTCTTTTGCCGCCGCGACCTGCTCGATTGCCGATGCGTAATTCGCGATGTTGAACGCCTTGATCAATGGCAGAGCATCGCGATATTTCTTGCTGCTTATGCCGTATCCATCCAGGAATTGCTGTGTCCCGTCGACGCCGAGATCGTGCAGGGCCAACGATAATTCCCACGCCGGGGCGATATTCGATGTACACCCTTCCCAATCGATGATCGCGTTTATCCGCCCTTCCTCTGAAGCGATCACGTTTTTCAACCGCATATCTCCGTGATTCAGTACCGGCCTCGAGCGGATCTTTGCGGCTTCCGAGAATATCCGGGTCAGTTTTTTCGATTGGGCTTCGGTGATCATTCTATTTTTCTTTAGCGACTCGAGTTTTTCCTCGAATCGAAACTCCTGATAAAGATATTCCTTGAACGTCGAATTGAGTGAAAGTCTGTTCTCCGACCAGTCGAACGTCTGGCCGAAACCCCGTCGTGCGGATCGTGTTTATTAAGGCGGCATAGCGGCCCATTTCCCGTAGGATCTCGAGACGCTTGGGGTGATGGGTAGCTTCCGTACCGGCGACCGAATGCGAGATCATGTAGGGCAGCTGAAGTAATTCAAAACCTACCTCAAGTATTCGCGGCGTCGGTATGCCGGCAGTGCGGGCAGCGTGTTCGGCCCACTGTTCTTTTATGAAGGAATTTATCCTGGCCGGGTCCGGGCTGATGCGAATGACAAACTCGCCGTCTGGATTAGAAAAAGAAAAAACGAAATTGGAGAGACCGCCCGAGCGGCTCACGATGCGTTTCGGAAACGCTCCGAAGTGGTGCCGGACCGCTTCGCGGGCCAACTTTCGAAATTTGCCGATCTCGCGTGAGGCGGCTCCGTTCTCAGTTTTCACCGATCGGCCTCCCTCTGGCGGTCAGCTATGTAAAAAAGTGTATCTCCGAGCTGGAATGAATCAGCCACACGAATGGTCTGAAGTGATCCGCGAAACTCGAGTTCGCGGCCGCCGACCTGGATCGCCATGCCGACTCCGTTTAAAAAATTGTCCATCGCCGTGTCGCCGCAGCCTATCGATGCGTTCATTTCGAAACCAAGATGTTCGGACACCGCGACAGAGCCTGAAAGTTTATCGACTCCTTTCGCGGTGAAGAAACTGCTCGGCCGCGAGTGCTGGTAGGCCATCAGATCGTCAGCCGGCCTTTCTATAAGCAGAAAGATCATGCAGATCTCCTCGGAATGAAGCAGCTCCGCGAGTTTCTCAGGCTCCACCGCAATGACCGACGAGGCGCTGGCATATTTTTCCTTTACGTGTACGACCTTCTCGGCCACCGGTGTCCAAATGACCTCGCCCAGACGCCAATCGCGGGGGTAATAAAAGAGTAGCACCTCGCGAATGTTGTCGTTAAGCAGAGCGTCGACGCCCGTTAACACTGCGTCTATCTCGGCGGAGGAAAGGGGAAATGCTAGCAATTCCTCAAAACAAAGCTCGCCTTTCTCATCGCGTGTCACGTGGCCGATCTGACTTCCATTCATCGAGACGACGGGTATCGGTGTTCCGGAGATCGAAAGCCACTCCTTGCCGAATGTCCGCATAACGGACAGTGGAAACCGCAATGTATTCAGTACGACGGGACGTCCGATCTCGTACAGCGCCTTCAAACCGAACTCAACCGGAGGCGGAATATAGATCCGGCCCTTATCTTCATGAACGGCCGTTCCGTCTAGGTCTGTTATTACCCCGCCGGTCCTTGTAAAATCAGTCTGACGCAGAAATCTATCAACCGCTTCCGTCACTTCCAAATCCGAGGGACCTCTCTTGGCGAACCTTCATAACCCTCCACATAAGCAAAAATCGTTCCGCCTGGAGTCATTTTAGTCTCACGGCCGCAAATTCCGGACGGGGATGTCAAATCAGTCTGGCGAAAGCATTATTTCGTACAGCGCGGATACGAAGTCTGGCCTGCAAAGCCTGCAACTGCAATATACACACTAGTTTTCGGCACTCAGGGACGAGATACTATGAGCTGTGAACTTAAGGTTCTAACCGACGGGGTAGTGGAAAAGAATCAGATCGTGCGGCCCGTGACCAACTTTGCTAGGGAATTCCCTTACATCGCCACTTTATGTCCTGATTTTCCTGAAAGCCGCGGTGTGGCATCATTGTGCTATTCGATTGCGATGGGCGGACTTGAAATGTGCTCTTCTGGGCAGTGCACTTATTATCCGCGACTGCAGACAAAACGATGTTCGAGACGCAACCGAGTATGGAGAATATGGCAGAAACACTGTTTGACGACCAGTTGAAACCCGACATGGATGTAATTTGCTTTTCCCATCTCGCGCTGGGACTTTGTTTATCAGAGGCCGCAGCACTTGATGTCCCGGTTCGCTCGCGAAAAGCGTGTTTTCATATTAGAAGAGCCTGTATTCACCGATACATCTCCGCAGCTCGACATAACTCCCAGGGCTGAAAATGTGTACGTCGCAGTCCCGAAATTGCCGCACGGCTTCGAAGCCGAGAAGATCCCTTTACAGCTCCGTGCGTTCCTTGGCGAGCTTCTCGAGAGATACGGCATTCGCCATTTCCTATCGTGGTACTACACACCGATGATGTTCGAATGGAGCCGGGACCTGGAACCGCTGGCCATCGTTTACGACTGCATGGACCAGCTCTCGGCCTTCAAGAATGCACCGCCCGAGCTTACGACTCGAGAATCCGAGTTAATCGGCGCTGCAGATCTCGTCTTTACCGGAGGGCATAGCCTTTACGAGGCCAAAAAGGATTCGCACCCGGCGGTTTACGCGTTTCCATCCAGTATCGACGTCGAGCATTTTCGCAGGGCGTTGACCGCAACCGAAGATCCGGCGGATATTTCAGCGATCGCGCGGCCAAGGATCGGCTTTGTGGGCGTGATAGACGAGCGAATGGATCTCGCGTTACTCGCAAACATCGCCCGAACGATACCTGAATGGCAGTTCGTAATGATCGGTCCGGTTGTGAAGATCGACGAGAGTGAACTTCCGCGATACAATAATATTCATTATCTCGGTCCGAAAACCTATCAGGAACTTCCGGATTATATCGGACGTTGGGACGTGGCAATGATGCCGTTTGCGATGAACGAATCCACTCGCTACATAAGCCCGACAAAAACACCCGAATACCTTGCAGCGGGACGTCCGGTCGTGTCGACCCCGATCCAGGATGTGGTCCGGCCGTACGGCGAAAAAGGGCTTGTCCATATCGCCGCCACCGCGGACGAGTTCATTGAGGGAATTAGGTCCGCACTGAACGATGCGCCGGACATACGCAAGCAGAAAGTGGACGCGTTCCTTTCGGACATGTCCTGGGATTCCACTTTTGCTGAAATGTCTCGGCTGATCGATGAGATCGTCGAGACGCGTCGCAAAAAGGCCGCACCTTTGGCAAAAGGCGCCGGTTTCTTATAGCGTTCCTACCCTTCCTATAGTCATTTTACGACGGTTTAACGTTGGTTTTTTTGAGACAGGGTTCCAAAACAAGGAGGGCGCAGATGTTTGATTATTTGATCGTAGGAGCAGGTTTCGCCGGCAGTGTCCTGGCGGAAAGATTGGCAAACGGGTCCGGCAAGAAAGGTGCTGGTTTGCGACAAGCGGCCGCACATCGCGGGTAATGCGTACGACTATTACAACGACGACGGTATATTAATTCATAAATACGGTCCGCACATTTTCCACACCAATTCGGCGGAAGTTTTTCAGTACCTTTCAAAGTTTACCGAGTGGCGTGAATACCAGCACCGGGTCCTGGCATCTGTCGACGGGATGCTCGTCCCGATCCCGATCAACCTCGACACCATCAACAAGCTTTTCGGAATGAATCTGAACTCCCTGGAGGTAAAGGATTTCTTCGAAAAGATCCGGGAAAAACGCGATCCGATCAAAACCTCAGAGGACGTTGTGGTAAACGCGGTCGGCAAGGAGCTTTATGAAAAGTTTTTCCGCAACTACACGCGTAAACAATGGGACCTCGATCCGTCGGAGCTCGATGCGTCGGTGACCGCACGCGTACCCACGCGTACCAACCGCGACGACAGATACTTCACCGACACCTATCAGGCAATGCCTAAGCACGGCTATACGCGGATGTTCGAGAAAATGCTCGAGAGCCCGAACATTAAGATCATGCTCAATTGCGACTATCGCGAGATCGTAAAGGAGATCGGTTTCCGCGAGATGATCTACACCGGCCCGGTCGATTCATTCTTTGACTATTGTTACGGAAAGCTGCCCTATCGTTCGCTCGAGTTCAAGCACGAGACTCATGACTGCGAGACCTTTCAAGAGGCACCCGTGGTCAATTACCCGAACGAACAGGCGTTCACACGGATCACCGAGTTCAAATATCTTACGGGCCAAACGCACAAGAAAACGGGCATCGTTTATGAATATCCAAGGGCAGAAGGTGATCCGTATTATCCGATCCCGCGAAGGGAGAACGCTACCTTATACGCGAAATATAAGGCTTTGGCGGATCTCGAGCCCAAGGTTCGTTTCGTCGGCCGGCTTGCGACCTACAAGTACTACAACATGGACCAGATCGTAGCGCAGGCACTGACCGAATATGGCAAGATCGTGGGAATGAGCCGCAAGGAAGCCGGTGTGCTCTCGGCTAAACCGCGGACCCTGACGATCCAGCTTCCGAACGGGAACGGCATCAAGCCTAACGGCAACCGGGGCGTTCCGGCGAACCAATAGACTCGGCTCTCGGAACTTGGGCCGCGGATCCCGCATAATGTTGAATGCGGCTATCTGCCGGCCCAGTTCGTCGGCCAGGGGCTGATATATCTCCCGTTCACCGCGGTCGTTTGGATAGTCCCAAAGTCCGTTGTGACAATGGCGGTTGTCGGCCCAGCCCGGATGGTTCGCTATAGGATAAAGGCATGCTCCGATGATCGGTACACCCGCTTCAATGGCGGCACGGGTTTGTTCGGATACGTAGTTCAGCCAGGACGGCCGTTCGTCGTCTTCGATCCCCGTTTCGGCGATCATGATCGGACGGCCGTACTTCGTGTAGTACTCGCTCAGTATCTCGTTCAGCGGCCGGTAGAACTTATGTCCGAGAGGTATTTTTCTACGGCTCGGGTACCACCACTGATTGTGGAAATAGTAGTTCAGGCCAACGATGTCGATGTAAGCAGGATCGCCTCCCAGCTCGGGGTCCTTTCGTCCCGCAAGCATATCGAATGCCTCAAACTGTGCTCGCCGATAATTCTCGGCAGCCCGTTTCGCGGCCGGGGAGCTGCTTCGTGAAATGACGTGGATCGCCGGGTCGGCGAACATCCACCGGGCGGCCGGCGACACCGACCGGATGGCGTCTACCGAGGCGATCGCCGCCCGCACCAACTGTCGTTTCAAAATCTTGCCGGCACCTCTCGAACATGGATGGAACACGCCGACTTCGCCCGCGATCCAGGAGAAGAACGATATCTCATTCACAGGGCAAACAATAAGATCGTCACCGAGCTCTTCAGTCAGAAACCGGGTCAAGGCGGATGAGAAGCTTGCGAATCGTTCAATAAAGTCTGGCGAGTAGATATCCAGGTCGTCCGGAAATCCGTAATGGAAATAGTCCCAGATCACTTGGATCCCCGTGCTTTTTACGGCCGCGATCTGAGCTTTTAAGGCTTGAAAAATCGTACCGAAAGGGCTCCTGTTCTATCAAGTGCCACCTGGCCCCGTCACGTGCCGTTCTGATATTTTCCCGCATCAGCCGCGCGTAGTCGGCCTCTGCAAATTCGTCATGACGGGTCACCGCTATCAGGTCCAGCCGCTTCCCGCGGGCGTTCCGGTGCGTTGAGCACTCAAAACCGCCCATAAAAAAGGAATGCAGACGTGGCTCATTCATTATTCCGTCAAGCATCTCTCGAAATGGATGACCCTAGGCCACGATTTGGCTCGCGCTCGCGATCCCGCCTATTGCCTGTTCCGAATTCCTCGTGTAGTCCCTCATTTTGGCAACCAGGGGCGATGCTATCCATCTTGGCACTGTCCCTTTGCGGTTGAGGTGGTAAAGGCCGAGCTCTAGATAAAAATTCTCAAGCGGTTCGGTCGAGAACCGGTAACGCCAATCGATCATCGTAAAAAGCGGGAACCATGTATATCCGATGACGGGGATCCCCTCTTCCCGCAAGCCCTTGATCGTGGAGACGGATGATTCAAGCCATCTTTCCCTTATCTCGTCGCTCCCGACGGCGCTCGTCTCGGTGATCATGACGGGCACCCTAAAGCGCTCGTGATATTTGCGTATCAGCTCTCCAAAACCCTCTCCTTCCTGCTCGGTCTCGCGAAAACCCAGCCGTCCCTTGTTGTCGATATAGAGTTGCTTAGTTGACCACTGCGGATAAAAGTTCAGTCCTATTACGTCCAGCGTTATCTTGTGCTTTTCAAGATCGGCGATGTGCTCCGGGTGCGTTCCGTTTCTGACTAGCCAGGAAAATAGCAGATGGTCATGCTTTATCAAGCCTGAGATCAGATCGAAACACAGATAGCCCCGGTGCTCTTCCTCGTTGGCAAGAGACGAGAGGTCTTCCCGGACGGTGCGGGTGAGGCCGGCGGCCTCGACATGGAACATTACGGCGTTCGGCTCTATGGCCTTGATCGCTTCCACCGTCCGAACGATCCCGCGGGCCAGCTGCAGCATGATGCGTATGTAGCCCTTGTCGCCTCGCAAATAGGGAGGCCACGCACCGCGCATTCCGCACATCAGCGCGGTTATGATCGGCTCGTTCAGCGGTGTGTACCATTTGATAAGGCCCTTGTATCGTTCGGCGAACGCGGCAGCATAATCGGCGACGTAGTGCGGATAATTCTTGTTCGCAAATTCCTTTTTCAACCAGAACGGGCACCCGTAATGCATCAGATCGATGATCGGCTCGATCCCGAGCTCCTGGACCATATAGGGAATGACCTGGTCGGTAAACGTCCAGTCGAATTTCTTGTGTTCCGGCTCGACCTTATACCAGGGGACGCCCCATCTTATTGCGTTTAACCCTAAGTCCTTCGCCAGTTCGAGGTCCTTTCGCCAATCGTCGTAATGCCCCATCAACTCATATTCATCAAGGGAGCGGTGCCCCGCGCGGGTTTGTGGAACGAATGTATTTTCAATGCCGGCCGCCCACAGAAATTCTTTTCCGATCAAGTTCAGCAAGGTTCCGTTTCCTGAAGTATCCAGAGTCATAAGTTGCTCGATGCGACGCAAAAGCCAAAACGTTAATTTTGCATTTTTGCGATCGCTCTCGCAAAACCTCTTCGACGAAGATTCTAGCTGTTGATTACGGTAAGCCGGACCATCTCAAGGACAACCGATGCATTGCGGCCGAATACACCCATCCGCGCTCTTTTAGCAGCGGCCGCCACCGAGCCGAGCGGAACCGTCTCGATGTCGAAGTATAAGCTGCCCAACTCTTTTCTGAATCTAAACTGATGCAGCAACGCGGGGTCGAAATCGGACGGCAGCCTTACTCGAGAGGAGCTGTCGTCGCCATAAGACAGATAGTTACGTCCGTCCGATTCCTGGAATTCGAAACGCGCAAGGACACTGTTCTCCTCATTCAATAGCACAAACCCATACGATCCACTTGGTCCATCGGGTCTGTTGAGCCGAATATTGGCCGCGAATTCAAAGTTTTCGTTCAGATCACCTTTGTAGATAGCCGATTCGCGCTCTCCGCTGCTTACAAATATCAATTCCTGGTCCCGAATATTTAGATCCGCATCTGCGGTCGCGGCGTGCCACCCTCTCAAATTGATCGCGTCGCCGTCCTCCAATTCAAAACGGTCCTCAAAGCCCTCGGTCAGTTCGAATCCGGAAAATGCCACTTCGGACCGATCTGTGAACAGCGAGAGATACAAAGGATCGCTCGGAAGGACCCGCGTTATTAGATGGCTGTCATCCAGCCTGACGGAAATAAAGGAGTGGTCAGCCTCGATCGTGATCCGATGAAGCGCCTCGATCGCGAAATGCTTTCCCAGCCTCTTCGGCCCGGTTCGTTTTTCGTTTTCACTCTCGACCCATTCGTAAACCGCGTCCTCATCGTTGAAGCGAAAAACGATGCCTCCCAGCACATCGGCATTGCCTTCAAAACGAAGCTCGAAAAGGCCACCTTGCGGCTCATCGGCCTTGAAACTGAACTCACACAAAAAGCATTTCGGAAGGCGCCCCGATCGTATGGACGAGGGCGAATCGCGGGTGCTTTTGGCCGAATTATCCGAGATCTTCCATGTACCCGACGGTTTCCAGTTGAGATCATTCAACTTAAATTTTGATGACGGTGGCAGCGGCAGCATTTTGGGTAAATACGGCCTGCTTTCCACAAAGATCCGAGGGCCGGCAAAATCCATCCGGTTGGCCGCCAGGACACGGCTGCCCTCGTACCAATAGTGGTAGACACAATACAGGTCTCGATTGTTCGGCCCGCGGACGACGCTATTATGCCCGGGCCCTATCTGATGGTCCTTTTCCGTCCGGAGTATAGGCAAAACCTTCTTCCCATCCGAGAACTGACGCCATTCTTCCGGCTTTGTCAGATCGTCTGCTAATGCAAAACTGACCCCATAAGTCGGCTGCTGCCAGTTTCCCCCGCTGAACATCATGAAGTACCGACCCTTCCGCTTTAACACAAAAGGCCCTTCTACAGTATGCCAGCGAACGCCCCCCTTTTCCTTCCGCGCGGGATCGTACACCTGCCAATCGTACTTCGCCCGGACAACGGGCCGAGGATCGCCTGCGAGCGTGTACCAATCCACCATTCGGTCGACAACAACGCCGGTGCCGATATGGGAATGCTCCAGAAAATCGGTCGCATAGAAAAGGTATCGCTGTCCGTCATCGTCGATGAACACATGCGCATCTATGGCGAAATCCTCTTTCGTCAGCCGCACTCCCGCGTCTTGGAAACCGCCGTCGGGCCGATCCGACGTTGCCACACGCAGCTGCATGAAAGTCTCGTTGCCAACACTGTAATACAAGAAAAATCTGCCATTCCAATAAGTCACCTCAGGTGCCCAATAAAACGGCTCCGGTGTCTCCAGCTCAGCCATTGCGCCGCCTAACGGCACCCAGTTCAGGAGGTCGCTCGAATGCAGAACGCCGAAAACCCGCCCGTCTTCTGAATGACCCGTGCAGTACGCGTAATATTCGCCGCCGTGTTTCAGGACGTAAGGATCGGGGAATGACCTGGGATATATCGGGTTTTGATAAAAAGGCCCGGATTGGTCGAAATGATTAGACGTCATCGTCCTTTTACAAGGATTACACGCGCGCGGGATTTCTATATTGCCGGAGAAGCCTTGGACCAGGGCTCGACACTTTGGGACTTGGGATTATCCAGATTTGCTTTCAGGCCGCGGACGCTTCCGAAGTTAAACGGCCGCTTCTCGTCTTTATTTGTCTGATCGGAAAGTATAGCTATTGGGATCTCGATATAATCAACGCCTGCGTCGAACTCCCGTATCAATCGGTCCTGCTGCGATCCCGGTCTTAGCTTCACAAGGAAAACATCGGCGCCGCCAGTACCTGTGAAATCGCACATTTTATCGATCGCATCGAACAAGTCGGCGGCCTCGCAGACTTCAAAATCGCTGCTTGCAAACCAATTCCTAACGGACTCGTAATCGTAACGGTTATTACTTTCGTGGATAACAATAACACTCGTATTCATAATCGAAGCCTCTAAAAGAGCAAGCGGCCCGGACTGTTTCGGTTTATTAAACCTTAACACGTTCAAGCCAAATTGTTTCAAAATTCCGCGTCAGCCAAATCGATCGGCCAAATTTAATCAAAAATGAATACTAACAGGCGCGAGATAAGTGAAGTATCGGGAAATTATCCGAGCTTTATCGGGATTTTCCCTAATCGGGCCGGAAACCGGTTAAATGCCATGTCAGCCACACATACGGCACTTTTATTAGCAAACCGTTATCATTCACCTTTCGATTTGCGTTTCGTTTTTTCGTTAACATCGGCTCGGGCCGCTGCGGTACCTAGATGAGCCATCGCGGGATGGAACGTCTCGATAAAATGGGCGCGGTCGGCAATGCGTGCTTGTAATTCAACTGGCAGCTGGATAAAGCATGGATCGCAAAACGGATCGGTTAACTTTTCCTTTTCGGCGCCGCACGAAGGACACATTTCGGCCATATAAGCCTTGATCGCTACGCCGAGCTCTTCTGAGGAAAGTCCGGGAAATTGGTCTATTGGCATTGTTGACTCTTAACTCAGGAAAGCTGCTAGATAACGGTTCCGCGGCGAAAGTGCACGAAGGGGGGTATGAAACAAAGGTACGGGAACGGTGTCCTGTACCACGGTGCCCGCATTACAAAGGATATGTAACGAAAGTATACCACGCCTCCCTGTTTACGCATAAGTTCATTGCGATCCGGGTTTACATCCAGCCTGAGGCTTTACAAATGCAGCGCCGTGGACATTTGGCTTGGACCCGAGTCTTTGCGAAGACTCGCCTGAACTTCGCAAATGATCTCAAAGTTCTGGAAGGGAACTGCTCTATCCTGCAACAGTTTGAGGTTGCAGTAGAAGGAATGGAGCCGGTGATAGGACTTGAACCTACGACCTGATGATTACAAAAGTTCAAAGGCCCATTCTCTAAGTTTTCTCTGGTTATTCCCCAGGTTGATTTATTTGGGATTGCGTTGATTTCCGCGCCGATTACTTTCTTTGAGTTTGGAACACTTGGCACACCGGAGGCGCACTTGGCTGATTGTAGGACGTTCCGAGCCTTCCGAGGAAGATGATTTCTTTTTGACTTTCCCGCCTGCCTTAGCTAAACGAGCGCCCGAGATAGTCTTCGCCTCCCCTTTGACCGCTCGCACGCCTTCGTTAATGCTGATAAGCCCTAGTGCCTCCTTAGCTTTGGTCGTCGAGGGATAAAAACCATGTCCATTAGCAGAAATTGATAGATATGCTTACCGTTCTCCAGTTTGATACTGACGGTTGCCGAAGAAGCCGCACTGTGCGTGACGACGTTGTGCAGAGATTCCTGCGCTACTCGGTATAACATAACGAAATATCCTGAGGCAGGTCGCGAGGCAGGTTTTCCGAGTTGAAATCAATTTCCGGGGCCGTCGTCTTGAGGAAACTCACCCCTGTCATTTCTAACAGTTATCGGTTTGCAGCCGGGCGATAGAATTAGCTATAGGCTGCCGACATTTGTAGCGTGAAACATGCCCGGTTGCCCTAACTGAATCTCAGCGATGACCAATCTTTTAAGGATCGAAACCTTCTGACTGAGCAGCAAGGGCGAGCCGCACCTTCATCCATAGCGAAGATACGAGTTTTTCCAGTCGAACGATGAAGTAACCGTCAGCACCGACAGACACGAGTGCAGTCCTGATATAGCGACAGAAAAGGAGAATCAAGAATGAAAGCTCAACCTGAAAAGGCCGAATCAACAACTGCATCCACCGATCCGGTCGAACGCGTTGTTTCCTATCCAACTGGCGAAAGGAAAATCGATTGGGAGATCAAGCCTCAGGCTATGGCGATGCCGCAAGACACGTCGCAGCTGAAGCAGGGTAAGTACGGGCCGATCTTTCCAAAGAGTCCCGCGTGTTACGGCTTCTCGATCATTGCGAAGATCAAGCCGGGAACTGAGGCCAACTTTTACGAGTATGCACGCAATATAGAAGCAGGTGTTGCTGCAACACCCGATCTCCTTGACGTGCTCAAGCTGCATTACCTGCGCTGGAACCTTTTTGACATAAACGGTGAAACTTATTTCCAGTACATGGGCATTTTCGACACCGATTTCGACAAATACACTGACGATGCAGTAGCGATCTTTTCTGCTTCCGGCCTAGATACGGTCTTTGAAAACCTCGAAGGCTTTCCCGAGGATTGGAAAACGAATCCGGATGCATTTGTTCGGTTCGTTCGCGAGCATCATCGACCGAGCTTTCTTGAATATGGCGAGTATCCGTATGCCACGCCGACGAGATCAAGAAGGCCCTCAACCTCAAGAATGCGTTCACAGGAATGCTCGACCAGCTGCAGTAGCCATCAACGAGGGCAAAATGAGTTCATCGAAACCAGCAGCACGCACCTACAACCAGGACCATATCTCGCGGAACTACACGCCGGGCAAACGTCGGCTGAGTATTTATTGGACGTGGAGCTATCCATGGGAATCCCAGCGCGATCCGGCGGCGATGGAAAATCGGTTTTCGACGATGACCGAAGTTCGAAACGTGCTTTGGCCGGGATACGAAAAACCGGAATGGGAGTCCGCCATGTTTCTACAGGGCATCGCGGGAACGCTGGAACTTTTCCATCGATCAGCTCTCAGTTTTCAAAAGATCGCCGGCGAACTGACAGGTCATCCGGTTGCTGTATTTCAGCGGGTCGATCAGGCGGGATATTACCAGCCGATCGATGAACGGATACTTGATGACACCGACACGTTGCTGGTCTTTGGATTGGATCATTTGCTTTGCAACCTCGAGGCGGAATCCGGCGAGATCGAAGCGATAAACAGATGGCTGCAGCGCGAAGGCACATGTCTTCTCATCGCCCCGCATCACGACGTTGGTTTTACCGATGATCTCGAGCAGCGTCAGATGGAATATCTCCATCACGGCGATAATCTGGTTCCGCGACAGCAAAGGTTCAGCCAGTTCACGCGTTCGCTGATGAAAGCGCTGAATGTTCCTGTCGTCAACAAATGGGGCTCTGCGTCCGGCAGTTGTCCCGGGAACCCGAAATATTGCCCCGCTCACCACGTTTGGCGATCTGGATAGGCTCGGACTTCTTAAGGATGTTCCCACGCTGAATTTTCATCCGCACTTGCCGCACTATGAACTCGCTGAGCCCAACGGCACCGAGATACACGTGCTCGCGAAATCAGCCGGTCGATCCCGATCGGCCGCATCCGTTCACGGCGGCAGGCAACACCGAAATGAACAGTCTTTTGTGGATGCCGCCGGCGGGTGATCGTGCAGGAGACCTTCTGTTGGTCGATTCGACCCACTTCACAACGCTCTTCGGTGGTACCGAGAGCCTGGAAAATTTCTGGCGGAATCTCGCCACTGCAAAGACAGCTGCCCGTGCTCGAGCTTGATGACATTCAAAGCGGAGTCCTGCGGCAAGGCTTCTCCGTATGTCGCGATCTACATTTACGATGGAGGATTACAGTAATGAGCACGCCACCAGTTGAAATACAGACTCTGATCGACAACCACATCAACGGCTTCAACACCGATGACAATGATCTTTTTCTCAGCGTTTTCGGTGACACCGCGATCATCATCGACGGCATTGCTCCTTATCGCTGGTTAAACCCAAATGCCCCTGCCAATTGGCTCGCTGACGTAGAGAAATGGCGTGAGAACTTGGGCGTGACCTCCGAGAACCTCTCCTACGAGATGGGCTTCTGGAATGTTGAAGGCTCGTCAGCATATGCTGTCGTATCAGGGACTCTCACTGTCACGATCAAGGGCCAGTCCGTCGCTCGCACGGGCACTCTTGCATACACGTTCACGAACCGCGATGGCGCCTGGAAGATAGAGGCGCAGGCGTGGGGCCGAACGTCATAGCCGGCTTTGTTTATGACTGGAGAAGCGAACGAACGTGCTTGAGCTTGATGACATTCAAAGCGGAGTCCTGCGGCCACGGCCTTCGCCGTATGTCGCGACTTATATCGCGTTTCGAATCGACGACCCGATAGCGGGACGCGAATTGATGCGACGTATCAGCCTTGTCGTCACCCCTGCTTCGAATCCGACCAGTCCCGCTCGCCGACACATGGGTCAGCGTCGCTCTGACGTATCAGGGTTTCAAAGCGCTCAGGGTGCCTCAGGAGGCGCTCGACACTTTCTCATGGGAGTTTCGTCAGGGAATGGCGTCGCGTGCAGAAGATCTCGGCGACGTCGGCGAGAGCAGTCCCGAGAATTGGGAGACGCCGCTCGGGTCGAAGGACGTCCATGTGATCCTCTGTCGCGGTTTCACCTGACGAAGAGCATCTCGAGCAAGCGCTGGATCCGTGCACGCGAAGCTTATCGCGAGATGACCGGGATCGAAGCGATATGGCGACAGAACTGCCATGCCCTTCCAGACGATACGGAACCGTTCGGATTCAAGGACGGCATAAGTCATCCTGCGATCGAAGGCAGCGGCATTCCGGGAACCAATCCGCAAGAAACAGCCGCTCAAAGCCGGCGAGTTCGTGCTCGGCTATCCGGATGAGATGGGCGGAACCCAGAAGACTGAGCCGGATGTCCTGGGACGCAATGGAACATACGTCGTGTTTCGAAAGCTTCATCAGCGATGTCGCCGAGTTTCCGCAAATATTTGAAGGCGAATCTCGAAGGGACCTGAGGACGAAGAGTTGATGGCGGCAAAGATGATGGGACGCTGGCGCAGCGGAGCTCCGCTCGCACTCTGTCCGTTCCATGACGACCCGGAACTCGGCGCCGATCCGAAACGCAATAACGATTTCATGTTTCAAGGACGACGATGCGGGCGGATTTAAAACTCCGGGCGGCTCGCACATTCGTCGATCGAATCCACGCGATGCCCAGATCGCCGGAGTCGCGCGGATCCATCGAATGATCCGTCGCGGAACGGCCTACGGTCCGTTGCTTCCGGAAGGCGAGCTCGAAGACGACGGTCAGGACCGAGGCATAATATTCGCGTTTGTCGGAGCACATATCGGACGGCAGTTTGAGTTCGTCCAATCCGAGTGGATCAACGACGGGATCTTTCTTTGGCGGCGGACCGTGATAAGGACCCTTTGACTCGGTTCGAATCACGGAGGGGCGGAAACCTTACAGTTCCGCGGAAACCTGTCCGCAGGCGTCTTCAAGGCATCCCGAATTTTGTTGTCACACGCGGCGGCGAATACTGCTTCTTGCCGAGCTTGAGCGCTCTACGTTGGCTCGGCGAACTCGATACCTAGAACGATCTCATGGCGAGGAATCCGACACATCGAAGAAACTTTGGTCCGCCGGATTTTATCTCTTCGCATGCATGCTCATCGGGCTGACGCAAGCCGAGGCGCAGGTCAGAGGGCTTTATCCGCTCGGCATCAGCGCGACGAACTCCGGCGTCACACCTGAGCCGGGATTTTCTTTCTCGAGCTACCTCGCGATCTACACGCGAAACAAACTCAAAGGCCCGAATGGTGAGGTCACGGCAACCGGCAGGCAGTCTGTGGTGATGGATCTTAACACGCTCGCGTGGGTCAGCAAAAAAAAGATCCTCGGCGGTGCGCACTTTTCGATGATGGCGTCGATACCGGTCGCGAACAATTCGCTAACGAATGACCTAACCGGACCGATAAGTGGCGGGTCGGGCCTAGCCGACTCGTTTTATCAGCCATTTGTTCTGGGTTGGAACAAAAAGCGGGTCGCAATTCGAACTACGTATGGATTCCTCGCCCCGACAGGAAGTTACAAGCTCGGTGCGAGCGATAATGTCGGCTCCGGTTATTGGACCCACATCGTCTCGTCCGGCCAGACGTTTTTTCTGACCAAGAATAAAGCGACGACGCTTTCTACTTTTCAGATGTACGAGTGGCACACGAAGCAGAAGGGTACGAATATTCATCCGGGCCAGACCATGAATCTTGACTATTCGTTGATGCAGGCAATTCCGATTCGGAAGAGCATCCGTCTGCAGATCGGGCTCGTTGGCTATAACACATGGCAAACGACTGACAAGACCGGGCCGACGATAACGCCGGAACAATCAAAGGCGTACTATCAGGCCAACGCTCTCGGCTTTGCGACGAACCTGAATCTGCCGGCAAAGGTAAATGTCGGATTCAAATACTTCCGGGAGTTCGGAAACAGAAATACGTTCCAGGGTTATTCGGTGCAGGCCGTTGCCGGGATCAGATTTTGAATGAGCGACACGTCGAATGAAAAGTCGGATGTACTTGTTATCGGCGGCGGACCTGCAGGGATGTTGGCCGCGCTTAGAGCCGGAGATCTCGGCGCAAAGACTGTCCTCGTGACCCGCGACGAGTTCGGCGGGATGGCCGCAAACGACGGTCCGGTTCCGGTGCGAACGCTGGCACATGCCGCGCGGTTATTGCGAGATGCGCGACAGCTAGATCGGTACGGCATCGAAACCGGCGACACCAAGCTTAATTATTCGCGGCTACTCGAACGTGTGCAGGAAGTTGTAAAAGATGTCCGCAGCCGTTCGACTTTTCGTAAGCAGATCGATTCCGTTGGCGTCGCGGTTCATGAACGATGCGGCGACGCGGGTTTCGTCGATCCGCATACCATAGAAACGGAGAGCGGACTTCGGCTGAGCGCCGAAAAGATCATTATCTGCACCGGCGGCGTGAACCGGCGACTCACGGTTCCTGGTTCCGAGCTTACCGCAACTCACAGTGATGCGTGGGCCCTGACGTCGGTGCCGGAATCGATCATTGTGGTCGGCGGCGGAGCGACCGGAGCGCAGGTCGCATCGATCTTCAACGCTTTCGGATCGAAGATCCAACTCTTTCAAACAGGCCCGCGAATCTTGCCGACCGAAGACGAAGAAGTTTCCGCAGCCGTTGCGGAGTTGTTTCGAGCCTCAGGGATCACGATCAGGGAAAACTTCGGTACCATTGATTCGTTCGAGAAAACGACGAACGGAACACGCATGTATTTTTCGAAAGACGGTAAGCAAGAAAGTACCGATGCTGCGCTTGTGGTAACCGCCATTGGCTGGATCGCGAATGTCGACGGGCTTCATCTCGACAATGCGGGAGTCGAGACTGATGCCCGCGGGTATATTCGCGTCGATGATTTTATGACGACTTCCGCGTCCTCATGTCTTCGCTGCGGGAGATGTCACGGGTCGAATGATGCTCGTTCCGCAGGCGATCCAGGACGGATTTGTCGCGGCCACCAATGCTGTGCAAGGTGCGACGATGAAGGCGTTGGACGCTCCAGCCCCGATCGGCAGTTTCACTGACCCTGAGTATGCCCAAGTTGGGATGACCGAGGCGCAGGCCTCCGCAAATGGTGAAGTAGTGGTGGCCAAGATCCGTTTCGACTCGACCACCCGAACGATCATAGACGGCAGAACGAACGGCCTCTGTAAGCTAATCGTAGACAGCAAAACCCGCCAGATCGTGGGCTGTCACGTGGTCGGAGAGCGCGCGGTGGAGATCACGCAAGTGGCGGCAGTGTGCATGGCAGCCCGCATGCGTGTGGACGACCTGGCAAACGTTCCACTCTCTTTTCCAACATACGCCGGCGTGCTCGGCATCGTCGCCGGTCAAGCCTCCCGGAGGCTCAACTTGAAGGTCGATTGGCAGGCGAGCAAATTCCTGGATCAGTAGAGTCTCAGGGACGGGGTCTCCAGGGACGGGGCTGAAGACACGCCAAGGTAAACACTTATGGAACTGATGGAACTGATGCAGAAAGCGACCACCGTCGCCACGCTGATCTTTGTACTCTCCAGCATGCTGGCGATGGGTCTGGGTCTCACGCTCAGTGAAATCATCACCCCGCTCCGCAATGCCCGGCTGGTAGTGCTGGCCCTGCTGGCAAATTTTGTGTTGATGCCGCTTGCCGCCGTTGGTCTCGCCACCCTGCTGCAGCTCGATGAACCGTTCGGCGTGGGTCTGCTGCTATTGGGTACGGCAGCCGGCGCACCGTTCCTGCCGAAATTGGCCCAGATCGCCAAGGGCAACCTTGCTTTCGGGGTGGGCTTGATGGTGCTGCTGATGGTCGTTACGGTGGGCTATCTGCCGCTCGTCCTGCCGGTATTGTTACCGGGCGTTTCGGTCAACCCGGTGCAGATCGCCAGCTCACTGTTTCTGCTCATGTTGCTTCCGCTGGCTGGCGCGCTGGCTGTAAGAGCCTGGTTCGCGGCTGCTGCCGCGCGCGCGAAACCCGTGCTCGATAAGGTCTCCAACCTGAGCCTCATTCTGCTGATGCTGCTGATCACGGGAACGAACATCAACAGCGTGCTGGCCGTGTTCGGTACAGGCGGCATCCTTGCCGGCCTCCTCTTCATTGCAGTGGGATTTGGCGTGGGGTGGCTGCTCGGGGGACCGGGCATGGACACGCGGCCGGTTCTGGCCCTGGGCACTGCGCAACGCAACATTGCCGCCGCTCTCGTGGTGGGCGGTCAAAGTTTTACTGACCCGAAAGTGGTCGTTATGGTGGTCGTCGTCGCGATCGTCAGCTTGCTGGTTCTTATGCCGCTGTCGCGGCTGCTGGCCCGACGCTCACCTGCCGGCCCTGCGGAAGGTCCATAGGTGGCTCCGCAGCGTATCTCACGCCGGCCATCAATGTTTGCAGCACTGTCGCGCGGGTTCATCCGGTGCATGTCGTTTCAGAGGCTTGCTGGGGACCAATCATGGAATGCCAAGACCGCCTTCGATTCGACGTACAAGTCGATATCGGCCCGGCCGGTTGACGCGCAGGGATCGTTACTGATGATGAGTATGAAGAATCGGACTTACGGAGTCTTCCGTATCACGATCGTTGCAGTGTCATTCTTGGTGCTCGCGAGCACGATCGGGGTTGGCCAGATTTCGGAGCCCAGCGCGACGCCCACACCTGAACCTGTCTCTTCGCCGACGCCTACTCCTGTAACTGCCGCTTCTCCGACGCCTACGCCTGAACCCGACCCTGACGCTCCTCTGTTGCCGCCGCGGGAAAGGGTTAGAACGAGAATTACCAAGGGACACATCAGAGTCGGACGAGGTCCAGATCACGCATAGCCAGTTTGCCGTCGCGAAGTTCGTAGCTCCACGCGCGGAGCGAGGCGGCCAGGGCGAGGTGAGGCGCGTCCGGTAAGCATCCGATAGACATTGGTGGCACGGTCTGGGTCATTTTGGCCATGAGGGTAGCAAATGTCTCAGAAAGAAAACAGTGGGGTAAAAGGTGCAGAAATGGTAGACAACGTAGAACTAAAACTGTCCGATAGGCTCGCGGTTGAACGAACAGTGCTGGCAGCGGACCGAAGTATGCTGTCCGTTGTGCGAACCTCTACAAACTTTATCGGCTTTGGATTCGCGATTTACAAAACCCTGCAGTACTTGCAGGAACACGCTCCAGTGCCAATTATGCGACCCCATACACCGAGGAATTTCGGCCTGTTCATGTTACTGGCGGGAACCGTTCCGTTGTTTATCATGATGATTCAGTATTACCGAACTCTGAAGCGAATAGGCGCGGGCACGGAAGTAAAGGTATTTAGTAACCCTGTCTTCCAGATGGCCTTCGCGGCTCTCTTGCTTGGAACCGTTCTCCTGGTCTCGCTCGTGGTGCGCATTCTTCTGCAATGAAGAAAGCGCCGGAGAGTCTGAGAGCAACGTTTCGAGGGGTTCCCTGCTTGAATGTTAGTTGCCGTACCCAGGAAGTTATCTCTCCGTTAGATCATTGACCGCCGATCATGCCGCAATCAAACAAAGCTTACTTCCATTGGAGCTAGGCAACCCGATTCAGTATCTCGTCCTACGTCCTATTCGGAGAAGGCGACGCTGCACCCGTAACCCGCGAAATCCTTCGCCAGGCTGAGCCCGACCCGGAACTACGTCCGAATGTTCATGTCGGGCTAATAGGTACGTCGCGAAGAAGGGTGATATAAAACCCAAGCAATTAGTTCCGCGAGTCCAACATTTAGTCCAACACACAGGAAAGTGGGCCTTAAGAAAAAATTCTGTGTCTGTAATTATTGAATTTATTGAGACTAAAATGGAGCCGGTGATAGGACTTGAACCTACGACCTGATGATTACAAATCAACTGCTCTACCAACTGAGCTACACCGGCCTTTGGACCGAAGATGGGCTTCGGCCGCAATCGACGATACTAACAAAATGACAAAAGCTTGCGCAAGCAGGGGCCACGGGCGTTGGCCGTTCGGGTGGACGTATTCATTTATCGACACTTCTGGAGACTTGCTCGGCCGGCCTAAAGTGCAATGTCTTTTCTTGGGCCGAGGCCGCGAGAGCGTGGGATATGTCGTATAGATAAACGGGGACACTTCGGCGATCACTCGATCTCTCAGCCTACAAACCATTCTAAGAATAGCCGAGTAATAGACTGTCCGGCTTCAATAAGCGAAGAGAGTCCATTTTTAACACTGAAAAAACTTGTTGACCCGGCTCACCGCGGGCATATACAATTGTGATAGTCCTGTCCGGACCTTCTGTCCGGGCCACGATTTCCGCCATTTTACGCTTCGAATCCATCCACCAACAGGAAGCAAGTTCAAAAGGAGAATCAAGTGAATCGAAATCCATTTATTACAAGTTCATTGTCGGTCGTATTTTGCGGTCTTGCAGTGCTGACCACTTATACAGCGGCGCAGCGTACGTATACAGCTTCAGTGGCGCCGCGAACGCAGCCGTCAACGACTGTGGTCGTAAATCCGGCTAAACCGATGACCGTGGCCGGGCGCAACAGCCTTTACTGCGCCGGATTTGTCCAGTCCTCCCCGATCAAGACGGACAACATGATCGTCGGGGCTGTTGAGGAACAGGAACAATTCCATTACGCGCAGAATGCTTATGTTTACGTGAACATGGGTTCGTCAAAGGGCGTAAATCCAGGCGACGTGATGGCCGTTGTTCGGCCGCGTGGTCGTGTTGAGACACGGTGGACGAGCAAGGACGATCTGGGCTTTTATGTTCAGGAAGTTGGTGCACTTGAAATAGTCAAGGTTCGCGGCGAGGTTTCGGTGGCAAAGGTTAAAGCATCGTGCGATGTATTCCTTCTCGGCGACCTCGTCCAGCCAATGCCTGAGCGGAGCAGTCCCCTGCATCAGGATCGCGGCCCGCTCGATCGGTTCAGCGATGCCTCAGGCAAGGCACTCGGGCGTTTATTTATGTCCCGCGACGGGGCGGAACTGCTGACCCGCGATAACATCGTTTACATTGACCTTGGAGCCGAAGATAACGTTCAGGTAGGAGATCGCGTCACCGTCTTTCGTCCACTCGGACAAGGAGCCCTGTTCATTAGTGATGAGAAGGAATCGCTCAGCGGCGCTCTGGGGGCTATCAAAGCTCCGAATACGGCGGCGGAAAATTTTCCAATCAGGCGGCTCGGAAAACGGGTGAGCGGGCAAGCGGACGGGTTATAACAACGGAATCTGCCAAGGATGACCGGCCCTGTGTCAGAAACAAGGTAAATGAACGGGAAGACCCGTTCTGCATCCGAAAGGTCGTTGGCGAGCTGGTGATCCTTAACGTCAAAGAAAAGACGGCCACAGCGGTGATCACACGTACGGTCCAGGAGATCCATACCGGAGACTGGGTCGAGTTGCAGTAACTAACTGACAACAGATCAACGAACACAAGTGTTGACCGGATGGTTCGCCATCCGGTTTTTTTTTGTCGTCCGAATCGGCCCGCGCGACTGTTGGAGGCTTGTGAGTTTGCCTCGACGTGGTTAGGCGACTAAACTTAACGGTTATGGTTGAGATCGAAGATTTTCCTATCGGCGTGGCCGAAGGCGACATCGTTGAACCGATGATGCAGATACCGGGCGTGCTTCCTGCGCTCCCGCTGCGCGACATCGTTATCTATCCGTTCATGATCGTGCCGCTGTTCGTTTCACGCGACAAATCGATCAAGGCGGTCGAGGAAGCCCTGAAGGACAACCGGATGATCGTCCTGGTTTCGCAAAAGGACGTGAACAAAGAGGACCCGGAGCAGGACGATCTTTATACGGTCGGCACGGTTGCGATCATCATGCGAATGCTGAAGCTTCCCGACGGGCGGATCCGCATACTTATACAGGGGCTTTCACGCTCAAAGGTGGACAGCATCAACACGGCCGGCGACCACATCAAGGCCGGCATCACGCCGATCTCTGAACCACTTGCGCCGGAAGGATCGCTGGAGGTCGAAGCGCTTGTTCGGAACGTGCGCGGCTCGTTAGAGCGTGCCGCAAGCCTTGGCAAGAACATTTCGCCCGAGGTCCTGGCGATCATTGCCAACCTCGACGATGCCGGCCGCCTGGCCGATCTTTCGGCATCGAACCTGGAACTCAAGGTTGAGGACGCCCAGAGCGTTCTTGATATATCGGAACCGGTGAAACGCCTTCGCCGTGTGAACGATCTTTTAAATAAAGAGATCGAGGTCCTGACCGTGCAGCAGGAGATCAACACGCAGGCGAGGGCCGATATCGACCGTTCGCAGCGTGAATACTTTCTCCGCCAGCAGCTGAAGGCGATCCAGGGCGAACTCGGCGATGTGAACGAGCTTTACGAAGAGATAGAGGCCTATCGGAAGAAGCTCCTCGAAGTAAAAATGCCGGAGAACGCCGAAGAGGAAGCCCTCAGGCAGCTAAAAAAGCTCGAGCGAATGCATCCGGACACGGCCGAGACCGCGACGCTTAGAAACTGGCTCGATATAATGACCGAGCTGCCATGGTCAAAAGCCTCAAAGGACAACCTCAATCTGAAAAAGGCGGAAAAGATCCTGAATGACGACCATTACGGCCTCGAACGTGTGAAAGAACGCATAATCGAGGCGCTGGCGGTACGGAAGCTTATTGAAAAGCCGAAGGGATCGATCCTTTGCCTCGTCGGGCCTCCGGGTGTCGGGAAAACGTCACTTGGACGGTCGGTTGCACGTGCGTTGAATCGAAAATTCATTAGATTGAGCCTCGGCGGCCTGCACGACGAAGCCGAGATCCGCGGACATCGCCGAACCTATGTCGGGGCTATGCCCGGACGTATCATCCAGGCCATCCAGCAAGCCGAAACGAACAATCCGCTGATCATGCTCGACGAGATCGACAAGGTTGGGGCGGATTTTCGCGGCGACCCAAGCTCGGCGTTGCTTGAAGTGCTCGATCCCGAACAGAACTCGACGTTTCGCGATAATTACCTGGGTGTTACTTTCGACCTGTCGAACGTAATGTTTATGACGACCGCAAACGTCCTGGATACGATTCAACCGGCCCTGCGCGACCGCATGGAGATCATTTTCCTTTCGGGATATACCGAGGAGGAGAAATTCGAGATCGCCCGCCGGCACCTGATCCCGAAACAGGTCGAAGAGAATGGGCTTGAACGTGACGATATTCGATTTGACCGCAAGGCACTGCTGAAAATGATCAGCGAATACACGCAGGAAGCCGGCCTGAGGCAGCTTGAGCGCGAGATCGGCAAAGTTTCACGAAAGGTAGCACGGAAAAAAGCCGAGGAAGAGGAAGCTTTCAAACCGGTCAAAGTGACTGTCGAAAACCTGAAAAGCTTCCTCAGAAATCCGAAGATCTTTACCGAAGGAGCCCTCAAGAAGGACCAGATCGGGACCGTCACCGGCCTAGCCTGGACGGCCGTGGGCGGCGATATCCTCTTTATCGAAGCCATTAAGACCAAGGGAAAAGGGAAGCTGCTCCTTACGGGCCAGTTAGGCGACGTGATGCAGGAATCGGCTCAGGCCGCATTTTCCTATGCAAAGGCACGCTCGGTAGAGCTGGGGATTCCGGATGAGGTTATCGACAACTTCGACATCCACGTCCATCTTCCGGAAGGCGCGATCCCGAAGGACGGCCCGAGTGCCGGGATCACGATGGCAACGGCCCTTGTCTCGGTTTTGGCTCAACGTCCTGTTCGGAAAGATGTTGCGATGACGGGCGAGATCACATTAAGGGGCAACGTGCTGCCCGTCGGCGGAGTCAAAGAAAAGTTGCTTGCGGCCCGGCGAGCAAAGCTCAAAACGGTCATTCTCCCGGCCCCGAACGAACGGGACCTTGAGGATCTTCCTCGGGAAGTGGTTAACGATTTGAACTTTGTATTCGTGGAGCATGTGAGCCAGGTTTTTGCGGCTGCCTTGCTTGAGCCAAAACCGGCCGCAAAGTCGGCCAGGCGATAAAGGCTGGTTTTCAGAAAAACCTTGTAAATATTGACCCTTGCGTGTTGTTGTGTTAGCTTAAGAGTGGAGTTTTCCCGCTCGACGGAGCATATTTCGAGTAATTCTTAGGAACTTTTACGTCGCGGCCGCGTTTGTACTTTTGTAAGCGGTTGCTTATTCCAATACTAAATTTCGCCCTAACTCTTACAGTCATTTTTGTTAGAGGTACAGACGAGCCCTAATGATAAAAACCCTTAGCAGGGTAACCCCTGTTTTAGCACTTATAGTTCTTTCGGCTTTTTCGGCTGTTTCGGGACAGAATACGAATACGCCCGAGGTCCAGCAGGCGATCGACGCGGTCAGAAAGGTCCTTGACGATTCGGGCCGCTCTTTCAAAGAAGGGATGACGGCGCTGAAGGCCAATAAACGTTCCGAATCGGGAGCCGCTTTCGACAAGTCGGTCGAAACGTTCCTGTTTTCCACCCTTGATATTCAGCGGAATAGAACGCTTCAAGGCTGTTACAACCAGCTGATCGAAACTATTTACAGGCTCGAGTTCCCGGACGGCGGACAGCAGCCCCAGATACGCAGCCTCTCGGCAACCTGCGAATGGCGCTGGACCGATGCGGATATGAAGCTGGCTGACGAGGTCGTCGCGATCGCGCGCACGCTCAAACCGGCTGCTTCGACCGTGGCAACGGCCCCGGGCGCCGGCCAGACGGCGAATCAGGCTCCGCCGGCGACGATGGTCGGCTTTAACGAGCAGGGCTTCGAACCGTCGCCGCGTGATGAACTTTCCAGGTTAGAACTGACTCAGGAAGAACTTCAGGTTGAAAGTAACCCTGAGGCACAGCAGCAGTATCAATATATCCAGGTCGCCGTGGCGAACAAATCACTTGGGTTTTCCGTTCCAGGTCCACCCGATGATCCAGCAGTTCATCAACTATTATCGCGGACGCGGCCGTTCCACGATGGAAGTTGGACTGTACCGCTCAGGTATGTTCATGCGGATGGCCCGCAGGATCTTCCGGGAAGAGGGAATTCCTGAGAATGTAGCGTGGCTCGGCCAGGTGGAAAGTGCCTGGAAACCGACGGCAATGTCCTGGGCAGCCGCTTCGGGATTGTGGCAGTTCATTCCTGGGACCGGGGCCCGGTACGGCCTTCGTCGTACGGCCCACATCGATGAACGCAACAGTTTTGACGAAGCGACGCGTGCTTCGGCCCGTTATCTCAAGTTTCTTTTTAACCGCTACGGCAACTGGGAGCTGGCGATCGCCGGCTACAACTGCGGTGAAGGCAACGTAGACCGAGCTATTCGCCGGGCCGGCGTACAGAATTACTGGGCAGCATATCCGTACCTGCCGCGGGAAACACGTAATTACGTGCCCAACATTCTGGCGACGATACTGATCGCGAATAACCCGACACAGTACGGGTTCGGACACGTCCGCCCCGCTCCGCCGCTGCAGTACGACCGCATCCGCGTTCCGGCTTCGACGAATCTGAGCATTCTTGCCCAGGCTTCCGACACGAGCGTCCAGTACATTCGCTATCTGAATCCGCACCTGCGCAGCAACATATCGCCGCCTGAACCTTACGTGATCAATGTCCCGTCCGGAAAGGCGGATGATGTTGTCGCCGTTTTTAGGCGGATGCCGGCTTCGAAGATCAACAACACTAACTTGGCAAATTCCGTCCAGGGCGAGACGTGGCAGACCATTTCGAACCGAACAGGGGTAACCGTTGCCGAGCTGATGGCGGCGAACCCTGGAATGACGGCCCCGAAAGGAAAGGTCTTTGTCCCGGTAAGCGCGAACAAGATCAATACGATCGCTTATACGAGGCCGACGACTATGCCATCCTCTGCATCCGGTCTGGGCACAAAGGTGGTTAAGGCAAAAGCCGGCGACACAGTTGAAAAGGTTGCTATCCGCAACAATGCCAACCCAACCGAAGTTGCCAAGTTCAACGGTTTGCTGCCGAACTCGGTCCTCGGTGCCGGCCGTGAGATCAAGATCCCTGGTAAATAGACTTCCGAACATTTAAAAATGGTAAGCCGGGTAACATCTCGTTCCCGGCTTTTTCTTTTGTTATCAAAGCCCGCTATGAAGATCTGGATCAAAAAGAATTCAGAGGTTTCGGTACGTGAGCAGATCGTCACACAGGTAAGCATCGGCGTTGCGAGCCGCGACCTTCTGCCGGGCGACAAGCTGCCGAGTACTCGCGAACTCGCCCGCCGGTTTGGCATTCATCCAAACACCGTATCGGCCGCATATCGCGAATTGGCCGTTGCAAAGGTGGTCGAACAGCGGCGAGGAAGCGGCGTGTTTATCGCCGGCAATGGAAACACTGCAGAAGCCGCAGCTGACATCGACACACTGCTCGCCGAGTTTGTTTCAAACGCCGCAGCGGCGAGTTTTTCGCGTTCGCAGTTAGGCGCCGCAATGGAAAGGTGGCTCGCGAGGGAAGAGCGGGCAAGACTGGTCGTCGTCGAAACCGATCCGGGCCTGCAGTCTATACTCGTTGAAGAGATACGAGCGAAAACGGGCATTAAACCGCGCGCGTATTCTTTGGAGGATCTCCACCCTGACCAGTTCGACGAATTTTCCGTGTTCACAGCATTGTTCGACGAGAAAGAAAAGCTCGGCTCGACCCTCACGGCGGGCCGAAAGGCTGTCTACCTTGAAGTGAACTCGGTGCCGCAGTCGCTCGTTGGTGCGGATAGGCCTTCTGATAACGAGCCGATCGCGGTTGTCTCGGGCTGGGAACAATTCCTCGCCATTGCCCGTGTTTACCTGCTGGCAGCCAGGATCGATCCTGAATCACTGATCTTCCGCTCAACCGGCGAGCCCGGCTGGAAACGGGGCCTGAGTTCTGCGTCGATAATAATCTGCGATTCATCTACCGCTCTCGAATTCCCGAAGGACGATCGTATCCGCGTTTTCAAGCTCCTCAAGGAAGATTCGCTCGAAAAGCTTCAGCACGCCCTTTTGTAAAGAGGGTGACGCTTGGCGAAAGTGTCACAACTCGGGATCTTGGTCCGCTTCTGTCCGTCTAAACTCAACCTGGTTCGGCCTGCGATCCAGGAGAGTGAAGAATGGTCGGTAAATATCTATTTGTCATTTCGATTGTTGCGGTTTTATTTGTGGCGGTTGTCGCGGACGTTAATGCTCAAAGCAGTGACGACCGATGGCGCGGGCTGAACGATCTGAAGCCCGGAACGCGGATCGTGGTCGACCAGGACGGCGGCAAACCGCTGAAAGCAAAGTTTGCGAGCTCGACCGACCAGAATCTGACGGTAATGTCGAAAGGCAAGCGGGTCGAGATCGACAGAAGCACGATCTCGGCGGTCTACCTCGGGCGGAGATCTTCAAAATTGAAACGAGGCCTTATCGGCGCCCTCGCCGGTGCCGGTGCAGGAATGTTGATCGGAGCCGCGACTGTAGCCGCAACCAAGGCGATGGGCTAATTGCTGCGGGCGGCTTTCTTTACGGGATACCGATCGGTGCGGCGATCGGCGTCGCGACAGCCGGCGGCACGAAAAAAGGCGAATTGATATACAGCAGATGACCGCAACCTCGGCGGCCGCGTTTCGCAACCGTCAACGGCGAGAATTTTCGATGGAGCAAAACTTTTCCCTTGACAAAAGCTTGAAGTGTAACTATCATAGTTACAGTTATGGCGGCGAACAGTCAATTCTCAATGGCGGTGCATGTATTGACGGTTCTTGCCCGACATAAGGACGAAAAAGTAAAGTCCGAAGCGGTCGCGGGAAGCGTTAATACCAATCCGGTTGTGATCCGCCGACTGTTAGGCCAGCTAAGCCAGGCGAACCTGGTTGAATCGCAAACCGGCGCCGCGGGCGGCACGCGGTTAGCACGATGTCCGAAAGAGATCACGCTGGCCGAAGTTTATAAAGCGGTGTCGTGCGGTGAGGTCTTCGCTTTGCACGGCAGATCGCCGAACCAAAATTGTCCCGTCGGACGAAACATCGAAGCAGTGCTTTGCAATCTGCAGAAAGAGATAGATCAGTCGGTCGGTGAAAAGCTTTCGCAGTATACACTGCAGAGCGTTCTTGAAATTATCGAGCAGGGGAAGAATTAAAAATTTTTGCATTTAATTGTAGCAGTAACTGTTACAAAAATGTTACAAGGCAGGTTTAAGGAGGGAACTTAATGAACGAGTTTTTGTCATCATGGTCGCCGCGGGTGCTGAGCGTTTTGCGGTTTATTGCAGGTTTTTTAATGATCTGGCACGGAAGCCAGAAGCTTTTCGGTTACCCGATCGCACTTCCGGCGGGGGCGGAAGGGCCGTTGATCGTCATTGCGGGCATTATCGAATTCTTTGGTGGGGTGTTGATCCTCGTCGGCCTGTTTACACGCCCGGCTGCGTTTCTGATAAGCGGATTGATGGCCGCCGCATATTTTATGGCACACGCTCCGTCGGGATTCTTGCCGCTGGTCAATCAGGGAGAGTTGGCCGCGATCTATAGCTTTCTTTACTTATACTTCGCTTTCGCCGGCGGCGGCGCCTGGAGCCTGGACGCGTTACTTGCCAACTCCTCCCCGAGTCGCATTGCCATCAGCGAGGCGGCGTGAGTTTAGCTTTATCGAGCAAGGGGAAGGTACAACGAACAAGGGAAGGTATACGAGCATAGGGAAGCTTCGAGCAGGGGAGGGGAATTGATGAGACCGCAGATATTTATATGGTTATCCGAAATTATTTTGGAAGATAAAGCCCCGGCGGCTTTGCTGGCATTGTCATCAGGGCTGATCGGCATTTATCTGCGGTTTTATCAATTCAGCTTTGCGGTGTTGCGGCTGATGCAATAGTTCGAAAAAAAGCGAGAGCGAGCCTGAGCAAACCCTTGCCGCATAGTATAATGCGGGATCAGCGGGCCATATCCGAACGGGAACAAGAGAAGGTTTATTCACCGTAAGAACTATTGAGCGGATGTCCGCAATCTTTGCCTTGAGGAGACGATTTTAATGAAGATCTTTTTAACAGCTATCTTGTCACTTTCGGTTTTTATTGTAGCCTGCGAGGACCCTGCGGCCAACAAACCGAAAGCGCTCACATCTGACCCGACGAACAACAGGCCCGCGAACGCGGCGAATAATGGAAGCACCGCCTCGACGGCCACGAAGGGTGAGGCGCTTGAGATCACACCTGCGAATTCGGCGGTTACGTTCATCGGATCGAAGGTCACGGGTAAGCACAACGGCGGATTTACCGGATTTACCGGTTCGGTTGATCTGGTGAACGGCAAACCGGAGGAAAGCAGCGTATCGGTAGACATCGACGCCAACACGTTATTCGCTGACGACCCAAAACTTACCGAGCATCTGAAATCTGCGGATTTCTTTGATGTCGCAAAGTTCCCGAAGGCATCTTTCAAATCTACCAAGATCGAACCGGGTGCAAGGCCGCCGGACAATTATACGGTCACCGGCGACCTGGAGCTCCACGGTGTGACCAAATCGGTCACGTTTCCGGCAAAGATCGATGTAACGGACGCGGATGTGACGGTCAGATCCGGATTCAGGATCAATCGCAAGGATTTCGGGATCGTGTACGCAGGCAAAGCCGATGACCTCATCCGCGACGATGTGGCGATAGGCCTGGACGTAAAGGTGCCGCGTAAAAAATAAAGAACGACGCCGAACAACGGCCGGCGGCTCTTTTCCTGTCGGTTCCGCCGGCCGCGGCGTCGACTAACACTAATGAAAGCCTACGAGGTCGAAAAATTTGGCATCGACAACCTTCGAATTGTGGACCGGCCGGTTCCTGAGCCGGGCCACGGCGAAGTACAGGTCCGTTTTCACGCAGCGTCGTTGAACTATCGCGATCTTATGGTCGTGTCCGGTACGTATAACCCGCGGATGAAGGTGCCGGCCGTGCCTTTTTCGGACGGGGCCGGTGAGATCACCGCCCTCGGCGACGGTATTGAAAAATGGAAGGTCGGCGACCGCGTAATGCCGATCTTTGCGCAGCGTTGGTTTGACGGCGGCCCGAGCGAAGAAAAGCGAAGGACGTCGCTTGGCGCCGGGGCGCAGTGGGACGGCGTGTTACGCGAATATGGGACCTTCAGCCAGGAGTCCCTCGTTCGAATTCCGGAACATTTGTCATTTGAAGAGGCTGCGACCCTGCCGTGTGCCGCGTTGACGGCATGGCACGCCCTCGTCGAATCGGGAGGCCTAAAGCCCGGCGAAACTGTAGCAACGCTCGGCACAGGAGGCGTTTCCATATTTCGCGCTGCAGTTCGCGAAAATGGCCGGAGCACGCGCTTTTCTACGACGGGCAATGAAGAAAAACGGGAGCGGCTGGCCGGGCTGGGTGCGGATGAAACGATCAACTACAGAACGCGCGAAGATTGGGACGCGGCGATGCTCGAACTTACCGGCAAGGCCGGCGTAGATCATGTGATCGAGGTCGGCGGCGCCGGAACTCTTCCGCGATCGATCAAGGCGGTCAGGATCGGCGGCCACATAGCGTTGATCGGAGCACTGACCGGCGGCGCCGGGTTCGATCCTGTTTCGGTGTTTATGAAAGCTGTCAGGCTTCAAGGAATTTTCGTCGGTTCAAAACGTATGTTCGAGGAAATGAACCGTGCCGTCGAGGCGATCGCGTTGCGGCCGGTGATCGACCGTGTTTTTGATTTCGATCAGGTAAAGGAAGCTCTCAGGCATATGGAAAGCGGCGCACATTTCGGAAAGATCGTTGTGCGGATCGCTTCGTAGGGAGAGAGGCTGTTGATCTTTTGGGCCTAATTTTGCCCTTTTATCGGAGGCTAAGATATAATTTGGATTCATACAGGAGAAACTATGGGTACCTTTGCAAAGGAAGTAACAGACAGCGATTTTGAGACAGTTGTATTAGGGTCGGATCGGCCGGTCTTGGTGGATTTTTGGGCCGAATGGTGCGGGCCTTGCCGAATGATCGCGCCGTCGGTCGAGGCAGTCGCGGAAGAATACGATGGAAAGGCGACGTTCCTGAAAATGGACGTTGATAACAATCAGAATGTGCCACAAAGGTTCGGTATCCGCGGCATTCCCACGCTGATACTATTTAAAGGCGGCCAGGAACAGGAGCGGATAGTGGGTGCGGTCTCGCGGGAGGCCATTTCCAAGGTCGTCGGAAAATACCTGGCAGACGAGGATCGTGCGAGCGGCGCCGCTTAATGCCATCGACGGTATTGTAGGAAATATCTATTAGATTCGCTGCCGTTCAGTTTAAGAAAAGAGGGCGTTCACGCTGTGTGAACGCCCTTTTAATTTTCCGACAGGATCAAACCCTAGAACGTGTTATACGAAGCAACGGGCGTATCACCGGTTTGGCCCCAAGGTCGTGAGAAGATACGACGATCAACTGGCGTCATCACGTGGAAAACGCCCGGACTGCCCGGACGCCAGACAGCATAATCCGTCTTGCCGTCGCCGTCATAATCGCCCTGAACGGTAACGTCGCCGGGAACTCCCCAGGTGTCGGATACGACAGTTATTCCGGCGGTTGCGCTCGGTTCGAAATCCCAGACATAGATTCCGCCGGAGGTACGATATACCGCTATATCGGTACGTCCGTCGCCATCGTAGTCGCCGGGCACCACGTCATCGGTCGACAAACCGAATTGCTGGTTCTCAAGTATTCCGCCCGAAAGCTTTTTCCAGAAAACGCCAATTCCGCCAGTGGCCCGCTGCACGACAAAATCGTTTCGGCCGTCGCCGTCATAATCACCCGGGGCCGGGACATCTCCGGTCTCTCCCCAATTTACCGTGACAAATAAGGCGGTGGGCGAAGTTTTGTAGAACCACTGGCTCACGGCTGCCGAGCGGTACACCGCCAGGTCGTCGCGGCCGTCGGCGTTGTAATCGCCGACGATACGCGGATCATCGCCCGTCTGTCCGAACTGGTCGATCCTCATCGTCAGCGTCGCGCTCTGAATGATGTAGAAAGTTCCGTTCGAAGGCCTGAAAACCGTAACGTCGTCTTTAAGGTCGCCGTCGTAATCACCGGCCAGGAGAATATCGCCGCTTATCCCCCAATCCCGCGTGGGGAATGGGCCCGCCGGTGCTTAACTGCGTAGTGAACCACGTAAGCTGGGATCCTACGCCTCCCGGCGGGTCGGACCACGACATAATCGGTCGTACCGTCGCCGTCGGCATCGACCACTGCGTCGCGAGGTGCGATGCCCATGTTCGGCGCTCCGGGCGTTAGTGCTCCACCCGCCGGGAAATTTGCTGTTCGAACGTAGGCTGTAAGTGTTCGCATCATTAGCCCCGACCATCTGCCCGCCATACCAGGCACGCGGCGGAATTGCGGCGTAGTATTTTCGGGAACCGCGTGGCCGCTCCTATAGTGGTGCACCGGAAGTTGTTACCAGCACCATCCGTATAATTAATATCCGCTGCGGCCGTCGTCGGTCCATGCCACAGCTGTCGAGGATCACTGCACCTGCCGGCAACCCTTCGAGAGTTCCGTTATTGTCCGTGTCATAGTCGGTGTTTGCGTGTTATTGGCGGTCTGTCGAACTGATCAGTAGGAACGAATCGCAGCTGTTTTCGAGGCCGGTGGTCGCATCGAGCAACGCAGTCTGAATACGGTAGTTCCAGGGGGTAAGTTCGCGAGCCGCAGGCCACGGTTCCTGTGATAACGATCAATCCGTTCGACCAAAAGCAATTCCCGGGCTGCCGAATGTTACGACAAAATCCGCCTGTGCCGATCGCGGCCCCGGAATCACCCTCAAATGCTAGAAAGTGTATATTTTCGACGATCGCGCCCGGGCGGTCCGCGAAGCTCAATATATTCGCAGGGCTGGTCGGTACCCCCTGGGTTTATGTCGACTTCGTTTATTAGTCTGTGCTGAGACGGGAAGCCGACAAGACGTAGAAATGCAGCTCATCGCGATCCACATATATACTGATCTCTTCATTGTTTTCTCCTTTCCTCCATAAACCAGTAACGACCAGGTGAAGCTTGGTCATGGAACGCATAAAATTCAGTTTGAGTCAAGGGACCGTTTGTAGATTTATTGAATATTAGCATGGATCAAAATGAAAGTGATAAAACTCAGTCGTTTGCCTTGCAAAACTAAGCTTCTTTATTAAGAGGGTGCGATTACTGCGACCTTTTGCAAACGATTCTGCTAGAATCAACTCGAATAACGATGGAACGAGGGATGCAAGTTGTATGCTACGCATGTGGGCGATGTTGTTGATCGCGATCATGATGGTGGGGCATGTTCGGGTTGTAAACGGCTCAAGACAAAAAGACCGGTCAAAAAAGAGCGGAGACGATGAAGTTATCCGAGTGGATACCGAACTCGTAGAAGTGCCGGTCGTCATCACCGACAGGGCGGGCAAGCCGATCCTGGATCTCAAACAGTCGAATTTTGTCGTTTCGGAAGACGGCAAGCCGCAGCAGATAACCGATTTTTCGACCTCATCGGCCCCGTTCGAAGTCGCGTTGCTGCTGGACACCTCCGGGTCGACAAGAGGCGAGCTGCAGCTGATACAGAGGGCCGCTCAAAATTTCATAAATTCGCTTCGCCCTGGTGACAAGGTCTCGATAATCGCCTATCAAACCGACACTTCCGACGGAAAGGCGGCGCCGAAAAGTGAATTGATCGCAAATCTGACAAGCGACCGTGCGGCCCTTTCAAATGCGCTGAGCAAGATCAAGACGAGCAATGGTACGCCTTATTACGACAGCCTTGTGCAGGTCGCCGAAGCTGTTTTCCGCGATCCTCCCAAACCTGAGTTTCGCGGCCGCCGGGCGCTTGTGGCATTGACCGACGGAGTCGATTCGACCAGCGCATCGGACTTTGCGGAGGCGCAGGAACTACTAGCCAGATCGGGTATTCTTTGTTACTTCATCAACATCAACACTCGCGACTTCTTCGAGCAGAATCTTCTCGGTGATTGCCAGGTGGCTATAAGATTCTCTGCGGCACAGATCCGCCGGTATTACCGAAAAGTGTCAAACAGTCCGAAACTCGAGACCACGAGCGATTTCTGCCAGCTTGGCGATTTTGAGCGGCTAGCGATCAGCAAAAAACTCTACGAAATCGCCGGCGAGGAGATGAACACTCTGGCTAAGGTCTCGGGCGGCAAAGTTTTCGCGGCTGGCGATCTTGGCGAGGCGCGCGTAGCGTTCAAGAATATCGCGGACGAGATCGGAACGAAATACAGCCTGGGCTACTACTCTTCGAATGATAAAAAGGACGGAACATTTCGGCGTATTAAGGTCGAGGTAAAAGGCCTGCCTCCGGGAATACAAATACGCGCACGCGAGGGCTATACCGCTCCGACAAATTGAGAACCGTGAAATTCCACTAATTCGAACCCCTCTTCTATGCCCACCAAGTTTGATCGAATCTGTCTGATGGTGATGGACTCCGCGGGAATCGGCGAGATGCCGGACGCCGCCGAATGGGGCGACGCCGGAGCCGACACGCTCGGGCACATTATGGAGTCACGCCCTGTTCGACTGCCGAATCTGCAAAGGCTTGGCTTGGGTAACATCCGACCGCTGACCGGCCTTCCGGCCGAAGAAGACCCTATCGGCGGTTACGGCAAATGCGCACTGAGATCGAACGGAAAGGATACAACGACCGGGCACTGGGAGATGGCCGGTATCATTTTGGAGAAAGCCTTTCCCACCTATCCGACGGGCTTTCCGGAGCGGATCATTCGTTCATTCGTGACCGAAGCGAAGGTTCCCGGTATCCTCGGCAACGTACCTGCGAGCGGTACCGAAATAATCAAGGAGCTCGGCGAAGAACACGTGCGCACGGGAAAGCCGATCGTCTACACCTCGGCGGATTCGGTATTCCAGATCGCCGCCCACGAAGAGATCGTTCCGATCGACCGCCTGTACGAAATGTGCGAGATAGCCCGTCGCATTCTGGATGGCGAAGATCGTGTCGGCCGAGTGATCGCACGGCCGTTCCTCGGCACAAACTCGGCTGATTTCAAACGCACCGAGAACCGGCACGATTACGCCGTTCCGCCGCCGCAAAATCTGCTGCCGCTGCTGAAAGAGAACGGCCTCGACGTCGTATGCATCGGCAAGATCGCGTCGATCTACGATTCGGTCGGCGTTACCGAAGACCTGACCGCCAAGAACAACGACCAGACCATCGACCAAACGATCAACGCCCTCAACGCCGAATCCCGCGGCCTGATCTTCGCCAACCTCGTCGATTTCGATATGCTCTACGGCCATCGACGCGACACCGAGGGGTATGCGAAGGCCCTCGAACACTTCGACTCCAGATTACCCGAGATCTTCGGCGCCATGCGCGACCGCGACCTTCTCATCCTAACAGCCGACCACGGCAACGACCCGACAAAAGAAGGAAGCGACCACACGCGTGAATACGCTCCGCTGCTGGTTTATGGAAAGTCGGCCAGGCCAGGTGTGGATCTTGGGACGCGTGCTTCGCTTGCAGATATTGGCCGGACGATCGCAGCAAACTTCGATGTGAGACTCAACGCTGGTACGAGCTTTCTCGATTTGATTTAACTCCAAAATAACGTATAACGAATAGCGAATAACGAATAATGTAAGCCTTCAGCGACTATTGCTATTCGTTGTTCACTATTCACTATTCCGAATAAGGATCCCATTCCCAATGAAACGATTTATTGGTCTCTTATTGATTTGTATTGCCGTCGAGGTTCAGGGGCAACTACCTTCCGAAACCGAGGAGCCATCGCGCCTTCGCGGAACGATCGAACGGTTCTCGCAGGATATCGGTGCTTTCAATCGACTTTATACAGCCCAGACGTCCGTGAATCGAGCGGAGCGGTTTCGGGCGCTTTATGCGGAATACATAGCTGCCCTTGAGAAGCTGAATTTCGATTCGCTGAAACACGATGAGCAGATCGATTACTTATTGTTTGCGAATCATCTTCGGCGGGAGACGCGGGAATTAGACCGGGAGAAGGTGCAATTCAGCGAGATGGCTGCATTGCTGCCGTTCGCTAAAACTATCAGCGATCTTGAGGACCAGCGTCGGCGGTTGGAATCGATAGATCCGGGGAAGACGGCGGCCCTACTCGACACTTTGGCAAGGCAGATCGTTGATACTCAGAAGGAGGTCGAAGCAGGGAAAATAACTAAGCCGAAACGAACTGTTGCAAGCCGGACGGTTCGAACTATCTCAGGCCTTCGTAATACTTTGCGCGGGTGGTATACATTTCATAATCTCTATGATCCGACGTTCACGTGGTGGAACAAGAAACCCTACGAGGCGGTGGATGATGCGCTGGCGAAGTATCTCACCTATGTGTCGACGAAGCTGGTCGGAATCGCTCCGGACGACCGGACGACGATCATCGGCGACCCGATCGGCAGGGAAGCGCTGATCGAAGAACTTCAGTTCGAGATGATCCCGTACACGCCGGAAGAGCTGGTGCAGATCGCGGACAAGGAATTTGCATGGTGCATCGCAGAGCTGAAAAAGGCGTCGCGTGAGATGGGCTTTGGTGACGATTATATGAAGGCCATCGAGGCCGTGAAACAGAAGTATGTCGAGCCGGGCAAGCAGCCGCAGTTGATCCGCGACCAGGCGCGCGAGGCGATCGAGTATGTAAAGAAGAATGACCTCGTGACCGTTCCGAAAATCGGCGGAAGAAACCTGGCGGATGGAAATGATGACGCCCGAGCGGCAGCTTGTTGCACCATTCTTTCTTGGCGGTGAAACGATCCTGGTTTCCTATCCGACCGACGGGATGACCCACGAGCAAAAGATGATGAGCCTGCGCGGCAATAACCCGCATTTCGCACGGGCGGTTACGCATCATGAGCTTATCCCCGGCCATCATCTTCAGCAGTTCATGACCCGCCGCTATCGTCCGTATCGCGAGCTGTTCCGGACGCCGTTTTGGGGCGAGGGTTGGGCGTCTGTACTGGGAGTTCATTCTTTGGGACAGAGGTTTCGTTAAGACACCGGAAGACAAGATCGGCGCCCTGTTTTGGCGTTCTCATCGTGCGGCCCGGATCATCTTTTCGCTGAACTTTCACCTCGAAAAAATGACGCCGCAGGAAGCGGTGGACATGCTTGTAAATAAGGTCGGGCACGAACGCGACAATGCGCTGGCCGAGGTGCGGCGCTCGTTTGGCGGCGATTACGGCCCGCTTTATCAGATTGCTTACATGATGGGCGGGCTTCAGTTCTATGCATTGCACCGAGAGTTGGTCGGATCAAAGAAGATGACCGACCGCCATTTTCACGATGCGATATTAAAGGAAGGCGCGATCCCCGTAGAAATGGTGCGTGCGATACTTACGGATCAAAAACTCCGACGCGATCAAAAACCGAGCTGGAGGTATTACAAACTCGACGCGAAGACACCCTGAGCGCCCGCGGCACCGGGACCCGAAAAAATGACAAAACGACGCCTGCTCTACATTCCCATACTAGCGGTGTTTGCGTTCTGTGTCTCGGCGCTTTTTCTGCATTACTCCAACATCGCCAAGGTACAGGCGCGATTTTCCCGCGACACAAAACTGCCTTTCGGCTACTCGAACAATCGGGCCTACACGATCACGCCTGAAGCGGCTGAAGCCGGCATCAGAGCGGGTGACCGCATCGACGCGTTCAATGGCAATTTATTGGAGAACGAAACCGAATTCGACGCAGAAATGGCAAAGATGCGGACCGGCGAACCGCTCCGTTTGACGATGTCGCGTGCGTTGCCTGATGGCGGGCGTGAAACATATGACGCGACAATATTGCCTGTTCCTGTCCCGCGTGATATCCACTTTTACGCGGCCGGGGCCGTGAATTTCATTTTTGCCTTCGTCCTGCCCACATTCTGCATCCTGCTCGCGTTCTGGGTTTTGTTTGTTCGACCCGCTGACCCGCTTGCGTGGATACTCCTGTTCGTTTTGCTGGGTTTGAGCTCGCTCAGTTTTGAGGGCTATTGGGACCAGGCGACTTTGCTCGGTGCGTTTCAGAAGATCTTTTTCGGTTGCTGGGCTATGGCAATGCTTTTGTTTGGGATCTACTTTCCAGAACGCTGGGTGCTCGACGAAAAATATCCGTGGGCAAAATGGCTGCTGATCGTTCCGCTTGGGTTTCAAATAGTCCTCACGCTTATCGGAATATTCCGCGCCTTACACCGGCCTTAACTTGTATCCGTATCTCGCGCCCGCTTCCGAACGCTTATGGAAGCATAGGATTTGTTCGTCAATATGCTGGCCATCGGACTTTTCTTTGCGGCGTTAGGTTATAAGTCGGGAACTACACAGAATCCTGATGCCAGGCGGCGGCTTAAAGGTGATGCTTTATGGAACTTCGCTGGCGATAACGCCATCCTTTCTGATCGTGATCTATCGCGTCATCACGGGTGCACAAGGAGGTTTCACCGAGACCGTTCCATTCTGGATCGCGCTTATTGCACTTCTTTTGATGCTATTTTTCCCGCTGACCATGGCTTACGTGATCGTTGTTTATCGCGCTATGGATGTCAGCGTTGTGGTCCGGCAGGGCCTGCAATACGCCTTGGCGAAGGGAGGCATACGAGTTATACAGATGCTGCTGCTTCTCGGTATCGGGCTGCTGGTTTGGTGGTCGATCAACGCATACGGCGCCAGCGTTTCCACGCAGATCGCGTTCATTGTTGGCGGCGTTGCTCTGGTGCCGCTGGTAGACATGATAGCAAAGCCGCTCGGGCTCTGGATCGACCGCCGATTCTTTCGCGAGGCATACAACGCCGAGCAGATACTCTCCGAATTAAGCGAAGATGTGCGGACAATGGTGGAAACAAAGCCCCTGCTCGAAACGGTGGCGGGCAGGATCAGCGAATCGCTGCACGTTCCGCAGGTCGCGCTGCTTCTTAAGAACGGTTCGCGTTTTATACCCGCATATTCGTTGGGCTTCGACACGCCTCCGGCGGTTTCACTTGCGGGTGATTCCAAAGCTATTCGCAAGCTTTCCGGCAATCGGTACATCGTTCTTTACGATGACATGACCGAAGTCACGTCGATGCCGACCGTGTCGCTTGACGAACGCGAGCAGCTTCGCGAGTTGAACTCGCAGATACTGCTTCCAGTTGCGGCGAAGGACGGCCTTTCGGGGATCATCAGCCTTAGTCCCAAGCGTTCGGAAGAGCCGTATACAGCCAGCGACCTTCGGCTGTTAAGATCCGTCGCGACCCAAACCGGTTTCGCATTGGAAAACTCTCGTCTGACCGAAGCGGTCGCAAGGGAAGCCGCCCAGAAGGAAAGGCTGAACGCCGAGTTGGATATCGCCCGCGAGGTTCAGGAGCGGCTGTTCCCGCAAGAGTTACCAAAGGTAGAGGGGCTGGATTATTTTGGTGCGTGCCGCCCGGCGCTGGGTGTTGGCGGCGACTATTATGATTTCCTCGAACTGCCGGAGGGCAAATTCGGGATCGCTATAGGCGACGTTTCAGGAAAAGGCATCGGCGCATCGCTGATGATGGCCAGCCTGCAAGCTTCGTTACGCGGCCAGGCGATCCATTCCGGCAACGATCTCGCCGGGCTTATGACGCATGTGAACACTCTTGTTTACGAAGCCTCGACGACAAATCGATACGCAACGTTCTTTTACGCTCAGTATGATACGCGGACCAAGAGATTGGACTACGTAAACGCTGGCCATAATCCACCGTTCCTTCTTCGGCCAAAAGGAGATGAGATCGAGGTGATCAAGCTTGAAACCGGCGGTCCGGTTGTCGGCATGCTTCCGTCTGGGGTGGCCCGCTACGAACAAGGCGAAGAAACGCTGTCGCCCGGCGATATGCTCGTCGGATTTACAGACGGTATCTCAGAGGCTATGAATCCGGATGAAGAAGAGTGGGGCGAGGACGCCCTGCTTGAAGAGTTAAAAAGAATGCTTGGCGTCCCGGCAAACGAGATACTGCATTCTATCGTCGCTTCGGCGGACAAATTCGCTAACGGTGCCAAGCAGCATGACGACATGACGATGATCGTTATTCGCCTATTGGACATTTGATCGGGCCCAGAGTTGACCCGATCAGAAAATGTAGGACGAATGCGTTGGAATATCTTCGCTCGTTCCAAACGGAAGGAATAGTATGCCCGCCGTCGATTGGATCATATACCACGTGCCGTCCGCGGGCCGAAATACGGCGACGTCCGCCTTGCCGTCGCCATCGAAGTCGGCCGGCACGGGGATATCGCCGGTTTGCCCCCAGGTGTTAACACCAAATCCTGAAGTACTCATCGCCCGAAACCATTCTCCGGTAGAGGGCCTGAAGACAGCCAGGTCAGTCGCGCCGTCGCCGTCATAGTCCGCCGGACATTGGATATCGCCGGACTGGCCCCATGTCTGAATGAAAAAACCTACGCCGCTTTTGAGAATATACCAGTTGCCTTCCGAGGGCCTGAAGACGGCGATATCAAAGAGGCCGTCGCCGTCGAAATCACCTACAACCGGCTTGTCGGTCGCAACGCCGAAGGTAACTTGCGAAATAATGTTTCCGTTGCTCAAGCGCCGCCACCATACACCCGTGGAAGGCCGGAAAATTATCAGGTCGGCTTTATGGTCGCCGTCCTGGTCAGCCGGGACGGCGATGTCGCCCTCGGCTCCCCACACGGCCGTTTCAAACGTCTGACTGCCCGAATTGTACCAGTGCCAGGTCCCGTCGGACGGACGGAAAACCGCTACATCGGTCTTGCCGTCGCCGTCATAATCCGCGGGTGTCACGCGGTCGGTCGCGAAACCCCATTGCATTACGATATATCCTGCGGTGCCGCGAAGTATATACCAAAACCCGTTCGATGGACGCCGCACGGCCAGGTCGGCACGGCTATCCCCATCGTAATCAAACAGTGTGCGCGAGATCGGTGGAGAAGTCGCACCTCCGTTCCAAAAGCCGCTGCTCAATTCAAAGCCGGTCCCGGTGATCTTTCCGGGCGCAGGCTGGCCGAGCGTCCCGTCCAGAGAAAAATCCCCGCCGGTGCTTCGTCCGCCGCCGTTCGAGATCACCGACTTAGTGATCTCGAACGGCCCGCCCGATTGGGCAAAAACCGCTGCGGATAACAACAGTATTAGGAAAATGCTCTTTTTCATTCGACCTGCCTTACCTCTGGAGCCCAAACATCGAAACTGATCCACGAACCCGGTCAAATCGATCGATCGAATCTTACGGACAGGTGACGGCCGTTGTAACAAGCGCTCCCGCATTAGAAAGCGAAATGCGTGCACAGACGTTGCCGTCCGGCGATTTCAGGATAATTCCTTGTCCAGCGGTTCCGATATGTATCTCGCCGCCGGTAACGTCCAGTTTGGTCTTGGGGGCAGTTGTACCTATACCGACTTTGGTATCCACTCCACTGTTCACGCCGCTGATACCGCCGATCACCACGGAGTTGCTTTGCGTTACTTGGGCGTTGGCACCGATCGCCGTTGCATTCGTAAGCGAGCCGCTGCCGACGTCCGCGTTTGCACCGATGATCGTATTCGAGCTACCAGTCGAATTCGAATCACCCGCATTCGCGCCAAAAAATGCGTTCGAGAAACCAGTATTGCCCGCACCCGCGCCGGCAAAAATATTACTCGTTCCGGTTGTCGCAAATACCCGGGTGCCGTTAATGTTGTACTGCGTGACGGCGTTGACGGTATCGGCCGTTAACGTCGTCCCGACCGTCATCGTCGTGCCGACAGTGCCGCTTCCAGAGACATTGAAATTGCTCGATGACTGTTGCGAGACCTGGTTCTGAATATACGTACCGCCGAGGCTGGGGATATCCGCAGGAATAAGCGTGCCGCTCGTCCATCCGCCCGATCCGTTGCCGCGAAGGAAATTGGTGCCCGTCGGGCCTGTAAGCCCTGTCCCGCCATGCGACGCGCCAAGAGTGCCGGTAATACTCGACGCCGCGACGTTGCCGTTGAATACGCCGCTTACCGTAAGGTTACCGCCGATCGTTCCGTTTCCGCCGATATTGAAATTCGCCCCGACCTGCTGCGTGGTCGTATTCTGAACATAAGTCCCCGCAAGCGAGGGAATGTCTCCTGCCGTAAGCAGTGCGGTCGTCCAACCCGTTCCGTTGCTTCTCAAGAAGTGTCCCGAAGAGCCGACGCCGCTCAGGCCCGTTCCTCCACTACCCGTACCAAGAACGCCCGTGATATTTGTCGCGGGAAACGAACCCGTAATAGAACCGCCGACGATCAGATTCCCGCCGATCGTTCCGTTGCCGGCGACATTGAACTGACCGCCGGCCTGAGGCGTCGCACCATTCTGTATGTAATTTGTGCTTCCGCCCGGAATATCTAGTGCAACGAGCCCCTGGCTCTGCCAGCCCGATCCAGTACTTCGCAGGAAGTTGCCCGTTGTTCCGGGTGAACTCAATCCGGTACCGCCATTTGCGGCTGGGACCGTTCCGGTAAGATTTGCGGCAGGTACCGAGAACGTTCCGGTAACGCTTAGGTTGCCGGGTATCCGCACTGTGTCCGCCGCGCGGCCGAGCACCACGGAATTGTTATTGCTCACGGTCGCCCCGGCACCGATAGCGGTTGCAAAGGTAAGGTTACCGGCGCCGACATTTGTCCCGGAGCCGAGCAACGTATTCGAGACCCCGGAGGTATTCGAGCTTCCCGAACCAAATCCGACGAATGTATTGTTACTGCCCGAGATAGCCGTGCCTGCACCGACAAAAATATTGGCTGTTCCGGTGTTCGTCAGCACCCGCGTGCCGCCTATCTGATATTCAGAGCCCGAGATCGCGCTGTTTGCCGTAAAAGTTCCGCCGACGGTACCGTTGCCGCTGATATTAAAGTTACTCGAAGCCTGTACTCCGATCCCATTCTGAATGTAATTACCGCTGCCGCCCGGAATGTCGGCCGCGGCGATCGCAGAGCTTTGCCAGATGCTGCCGTTGCTGCGAAGATAGTTTCCGCTTGCCCCCGAGGCACTCATTCCTGTTCCGCCGTTGGCCATCGCAACGGTACCGGTAAGGTTCGAGGCGTTCACGCTAAAGCTGTTGGCGATCAAGTTGCCGTCCACCTGCAGATTTCCGGGTGCGCGGACAGTATCCACGCTTCGTCCCAGGACGACAGTATTGTTGGTGCTCACGACGGCGTCTGCACCGATGGCAGTTGCGTAGCTAAGGTTGTTAGCTCCGACATTCGCATTGCCACCGACGACAGTGTTGTTCGCTCCAATGGTGTTCGTCTGGCCGGCGTTCACTCCGAAAAAGGCGTTGTTGTTCCCGATCGTGTTGTTAAAGCCGGCGTTCACCCCGGCGAATGTGTTGTTTGCGGCCGAGCTGGAATTAAAACCAGCGTTTGCTCCGAAGAACGAATTGCTTGTCCCTGTCGAATTTAGCGATCCTGCCGAGTTGCCGACGAAAGAGTTAGTGGTGCCGGTGGTGTTAGCGGTGCCCGCGCCGAGCCCGGTGAACAGGTTCGAGCTGCTGGCCAAAAGCACGCGGCTTCCACCGATATTGTATTGGGTACTTGAATTTACCGCGTTTCCCGACAGGGTCCCGCCAGCGGTTCCGTTCCCGCTGATGTTGAAGTTCGTCGAGCCTTGCTGAACAGTGGTGTTCTGAACGTAATTTCGCGCTTCCGGGCAGGATGTCGCTGATCGTCAGCGGCAGGCTTTGCCAGTTTGTTCCGTCGCTTCGCAGGAAGCGGCCGGCCATGCCTGGCGAACTAAAACCGGTTCCGCCGTTAGCGGTCCCGATCACACCGGTAATATTGGACGCCGAGATGCTCAGGTTTGCGGCATTAAGAGTTCCCAGCACGTTCACGTTTCCGGGTATCCGTACGGAATCAGCGGGTCGTCCAATTACCACGGTGTTGCTCGTGTTAACGATGGCCTCCGCACCGATCGCGGTCGCATACGAAAGGTTCGAGCCAAGCACATTCGCTTCGGCACCGACGATCGTATTCAACCGGCCAAGGATATTCGAACTTCCGGCATTAGTACCAATGAACGTATTAAGCTCACCTTCGGTCGTTGTCAGGCCCGCGTTTCTTCCGACAAACGTGTTATGCGCACCGATCGTATTGAATTTGCCGGCATCTGCACCCGCAAAGGTGTTGTTGCTTGCATTATTATTCAAACCCGCACCGGCCCCGAAAAACGAATTATTCAATCCGGTCGAATTTCCCTGACCAGCCTTAGAGCCGACGAAGGCGTTGTTCGAACCTGAGGTGTTGCTTTGCCCCGCAAACGACCCGAGAAACGCATTGTCCGCGCCTGTCTGTATTTTGCCGGCCGGCCTGCGAGCCAAAAAACGAATTGCGGCTCCCGTTCGTGTTGTTATAGCCTGCCGAGTTTCCGAAATACGAATTGTCGGAGCCAGTAGAATTGAAAAAGCCACTGAAAGTGCCGAAGAACGAGTTGAACGCACCGGAAGTGTTAACCTGGCCGGCACGATTGCCGAAAAACGAATTTTCGCTGCCGGACGTAGTTGCATTTCCGGCAAAATACCCGAAGAAGGAGTTGCCATTGCCGGTCACGTTATTTTGTCCGGAGTACGCACCGAAAAATGAATTTTCCTGTCCCTGCTTATTTTCCTGTCCAGCCCTTGCGCCGAAAAAGGCGTTATTGAATCCAAGATTCAAGAGGCCCGAGTTCGCCCCGCCAAAAACATTATCCACGCCCGCTGCACTTAACAAATGGCTGCCGCCAAATCGAAATGCGGTGGTTGCGTTGAATGTTCCTGCCGTTCCGTTGCCAGCGATATTAAAATTGCTCGATGCCTGCTGCGAATTAGTGTTTTGTATATAGCTTGGCGCTCCCGGCAAGCGGGTTGCGGGCGTCGGTCAATCTCGCGTCAGTGGTCACTACGAACTGCGACGCACTCACACCGCCGAGCGCCTGTGAATTGAGGGCGTTCATCGCGTTCGTCGCGAGAGCCGCCTGAAGGCTCTGGATAGCATATGGAGCACTCGTGATCTTTTGGCGGGGCCCAAGCGTTACAAGCGAGCCGATACCTGAACGTCTGACCGCGATCTCTAGGTATCGGTCCTGGCCCGGAAAGCTGGGTTGGCCGAAATCGAGCTTTACTGTGAAAACGCCGTCGACGACCGCAAGGGTATGGGGCAGCCCGGTACCGATCTGCGAACCGCCGGACTCTGCACTAAAAAGCTTAAACTCGAAATCGTAATTAGCGTTAGCAGGCAGACCGCTCTCCTTCAGGTTTCCCTGGTAGGTGATTTCCGTCGTCGCTGTGCCTAAGTGATCGGCAGCGCATAGTCAGCGCAAGCACCAACGTGGTAAGAACGAGATTTACTGCCTTCGTCATCCTTTTGCTCCTTCTGGTGAAAGCTGTGCTTCCTTAATTTGTTTAGGCGTGTCTGTCGAATGTGGCTGCGGATTAACCGATCAGTATAGGTTTTGAGGTCCGGCCGTACTGTCTGGGTGAATACATTCAGTCAACCATTTTTCTCGACATCGGCCGGCAAATCCCCCGGCGCGATCTCTTCTACCACTCGCGAACTACGCTGCGTGACCGCGAGATGCCGGTGGCACGCTGAACATCTTTGTATCGAATATAGATTGAACAGGTCAATTCTTCCAGCTAATTTGCTATTCGTCAAGTCCTTTTTACCTCGTCCGTCGCACTGTTAACTACCTAACAAACGGTTAAGCTGCCCTGTATTAAAGCGATACAGTCCGGCGTTTTGCCTTTGTACGGCACGATGGCAACTTATCCCCGTATGTTGTTGATATTCTTCATACTTCGTTGAATGGCACGCACGTTGCGTCACATTCGACGGGGCGGTTCTTAACGAGGAGGACGAGAGAAATGACCAAACAGGTTATAACAGTTGATGGTGAAGACACAGTTGTCAGGGAAGATACCGCAAAGGCATTTCGCGGCGTTCATTGGGCATTATTAAGTCTGGCGGCTTTTATTCTTATAGCCGCATTATTGTTTTTCGGTGGTTTCTTAAGAATGGCGTCCGACGGGGAAACGCCTCACGCGCCCGTCGACAGGGGGCAAGGGACCAGCAACCGTTAGTCCGTGGACATAAAGGGCCCCAGTAGATCAAGGGTCACGAAACATCACAAATACTAAGGCCTCGTCCATCAGGACCTGGGGCGTCCAACGCGGACGCCCTTTTTTCTTTATTTCGAAGGTCCAGAGCATGGTTGTGATGAAGCCATAAGGCATAATGTAACTCTATGCTGGTGTTAGGCATCGAGAGCTCTTGCGATGAAACTGCCGCTGCGATGGTACGCGGCGGTGATCAGATACTTTCGTCAGAGATCTTTTCACAGATCGACATGCATCGGCCATACGGCGGCGTGGTACCGGAGCTTGCTTCGCGTGAACACCTGGCTCGGATCGGACCGATCGTCGAAGCGGCGATCTTAAAGGCGGGAATCGAGATCGACGCGATAGATGCGATCGCGGTCACGAATGGACCGGGTCTTATCGGTTCGCTGCTGGTTGGCGTTTCGTATGCAAAGTCGCTTGCGTTCGGTCTCGGAATACCCTGTATCGGCGTTAACCATATCGAAGGCCATGTTTATTCGGTCGTATTCGAAAACCCGCCGATAAAATACCCGGCCCTTGCGCTGATCGTTTCGGGCGGCCACACGAACCTTTTCTTTATCCCTGAAGAAGGTAAGTACAAGCTTATTTCCCGGACGAGGGACGACGCTGCCGGTGAGGCATTCGATAAGGTCGCAAAGATGCTCGGCCTCGGATATCCCGGGGGTCCGATGATCGAAAAGCTCGCGGAGAACGGCGACCGGCGAAAAGTGAAATTTCCAAAGGCAAAGATCTCGGATGGAAGGCCGGACTTCAGCTTCAGCGGCCTCAAGACCGCCGTGGTGCGCTATTTGCGCGAAAACGGGATCGACCCCGTCCGTCCGAGTGAAACGCCAACCGCACCGATTTATGATGTGGCGGCCGGATTTCAGGCGACGGTGGTTGATTCACTGGTCGACACGATGGAAAAGGTTTCGCGGGACTTAGGGCCCAAGACTCTGATCGTAGCGGGGGGCGTGGCGTGCAACCTCGCCCTTCGTGAAGCGTGTAGGAGTGCAGCCGAACGATTGGGTATACCGGTTTATTTTCCCTCGAAGCATCTGTCAACGGACAATGCCGCAATGATCGCGGCCGCCGGTCACGCGCACCTCGTACGCGGCGAGGTTTCATCTTTGGGCATGACCGCCGACGTTACCTTACGGCTTCAGAACTTTGAGAACGACGACAGCGCCCTAAAGGGTAAACGGGTCCGATACCGATTATAAAAGTCTTGCCTTTGGCAAAGGGCAGTCGCTACAATTATTTAATGCCTAGACGGGCCCACCGGTGAAAAGGGGGATTACCAGATAAGTTGATGACGGGATTGCGCTTCGCGGCGTTTCGGACGCACTCACGTTCCCGCAACCGCCGTTGATTTGGCAACCTGATCGCCTTGATCGGAGCGACCGCAGCAATTCTATCCAGGGGAGTACCTTATGAAAGCAAAAATCATCAACCTCACCATGATATGCATGGTATTTGTATTTGTAAGTGCAGCAATAGGCCAAGGAACCACGCCGTTGCCGGCAACGCGGCTTCAGACAAGGTTTTCGGGCCTGTCGGCACCGATGTTCCTCACCAATGCGGGCGACGGAACAAAGAGGATTTTCATTGTCGAGCACGCCGGGATAATAAAGGTCGTGCAACCGGGATCAAACGTGCCCACGGAGTTTCTGAACATAACGACGCTTACGACAACAGATGGCGAGCGTGGCCTGCTGGGCCTTGCATTTCACCCACAGTACGAATCAAACCGGCGATTCTTTGTATATTTCACACGAGCCTCCGACGGTGCTCTTCGAATAAGCGAGTTCGAGGCTTCGCCGACGAACCCGAATGTTGCCCTTACGACCGAGAAACCGATCATTACGATCCCGCATCCGGGCGCGTCGAATCATAACGGCGGCACTATCGCGTTCGGTCCCGACGGTTACCTTTATGCGGGCCCCGGCGACGGCGGCAGCGGAAACGACCCGCCGAATAATGCACAGAATATAAACTCGCTGCTGGGCAAAGTTATTCGCATTGACGTAAATACGCCGACAGGTTACTTGATCCCTCCGACAAATCCTTTCGCAGGATCGATCCCCGGCGCCGATGAAATATTCGCGGTCGGATTGCGAAATCCTTTCAGATGGTCTTTTGACCGCGGCGGCACTAATCAGCTCTGGCTCGGTGACGTGGGCCAGAACGCTTGGGAAGAGGTGGACATAATCACGAACGGCGGGAATTATGGATGGCGTATTTTCGAGGGGAATATGTGTACCGGACTCGGCCCCGATCCGTGCACCCCGTCTAATTATGTCGCGCCGGTTTTTGTGTACAGCAGCCAGAATACTTCGTCCCGTTGTTCTATCACGGGCGGCTATGTCTATCGCGGAACGCAGGGAACTTTACCGAACGGCGCTTATATCTATGGCGACTACTGCACCGGAGAGATACTAGTTTGGCACAATGGACAGCAGATCCCGCTTCACGACATCGCGGATTTTAATCTGGCAGCATTCGGTGAAGATGAGGATGGCGAATTGTATGTCGTGCACCTGGGTGCCGGCATTATTCAAAAGCTAGTTCCCGCAAAGGCGAACTCCGATTTTAGCGGTGACTTTCGGACCGACTTCGCTATCTTCAGGCCGAGCAACAACACCTATTACATTATGAATTCCGTAACAGGAGCCGTTCGCATACAAGGCCACTTCTTAAGCGGAGCGGCCCCGCATTTACCTGCGGCAGAGGACTATGACGGTGACCGTAAAACAGATGTCGGATTTTATAACACGGGCGGAAACTGGTACTACGAATGGAGCTCGGATAGCTCGGTGCATTTCGCACACTGGGGCCAATCGGGCGATATTCAAATGCCGGGTGACTATGATGGCGATGCCAGAGCGGACCTTGTGCTCTGGAGGCCGAGCACCGCTATGTGGTACATCCTTCGTTCGTCTGATAACGGGATCGCCACGCTCCATTGGGGGGAAGCAAACGATCGGCCGATATCGGGCGATTTTGACGGCGACGGAAAATTGGATGCTGCTGTATGGCGGCCGTCGAATGGACAATGGTACGTGGTCTTCAGCTCGAACAACTCGAGACAACTAGTTGGTCAATACGGCGAACAGAATGACATTCCTGCGACCGGAGATTTTGACAATGACGGAAGGAACGACCTGTCAGTTTGGCGGCCTTCGACCGGAACATGGTTTCAAAAGCTGAGCAGCAACAATAATTTCGTCAACGCGACGTGGGGAGTTGACGGTGATGTGCCGGCCGTCGGCGATTACAATAACGACGGCCGCGACGATATCGCAGTGTGGAGGCCCTCGACGGGAGTGTGGTGGGTGATCCTTAGCGGCGGCGGGATCCTTCAGAGCCCAGCCTGGGGCGTTCCGGGTGATGTGCCGGTCCCGAGTCGCGACGCTCCGTGACCAAACGAGACAACGAGCGAAACTTACACGGCGCGGGCAAGAGTCAGAACGACGACCTTGCCCGCGCCGCTTTTTTTCAGCACACGAGCGCATTGCGAGGCGGTAGCTCCGGATGTCAATAGATCGTCGATCAGCACGATGCCTCGGCCGCGGACAAGGTTTGGCCGGACAACGTCGAACGCCTTTGCCACGGTCGCCTCGCGAGCCTTGCTGTCCATTGCCGCACGGTGCATCGGCGTATCCGTAGTTCTTATGAGACTATGTGCGTCGACTCGCAGGCCCGAATGACGGGAAACGGCCTTGGCGAGCACGGCCGCCTGGTTGAAACCGCGCTCGATCTGTCGTTGGCGGGAAAGCGGAACGGGGATCAACACGAGTTCGTCCGCTATTTTGATCCGCCGGAAAGCGTCGATCAGACAGTTCGAAACCCTTTGCGAAACATATGGTTCGCGCTTTAGCTGCAGCACTGACGCAAGAATAGCTTTTTCGTAAACGCCGGCGGCGAATGCGTGATCATAATAGTGTTCCGCGCATTTGCCGCAATTCGATGCAGGGCCTCCGTTAGCACCTTCGGTCGGTAATCCGCACTTTTCGCAGAGCGGGTCGTTATCGCCAAATAACCGAGTAGATTCCCAGCACGCCCGGCAAGCTGCTCCATCCGCTACGCGCTCGACTGCATTCCCGCAGGAACCGCAGAATTGAGGATACAAAACTGAGATGATTGGATCCGTGAAGTGGCTGATCATCGGCCGAAGCTGGTGTCGCTATCCACTAACGATACACGGAGGAGAGGATCGTGAAAAGTGAGGCGGTCTAGGTAAAGACCGGTGCTGCGGCCGTTAAGCCTGCTCGTCGTCTAACAGTCCCTGTTCGACGAGTTCCTGGCAGTTCAAACAGTAACGGGCCCACGGGATCGCCGCAAGCCGCTTCTGAGTGATCTCCTTCTCGCAGTTCTGGCACGAGCCGTATTCGTCGTCGTCGACGCGAAGCAAAGCTTCGTCGATCAATGCGAGCTGACGGCTTTCATTTTCAGAAACCGCAAGCATCACGTTCTTGGAATAGTTTCGAACGGCCAGGTCCACCGGGTCCGGCGTTTCCGCATCGTCCACCGATAGGTCGTTATCCTTTAGTTTCTCGACCAGCAGAGCCCTTTCCTGAAGCAGCCTTTCTTTTGTGTCTTTCAACGCTTTCTTCATCTTTGATACGGAAAACCCTTAATAATAGTGAACGCCCGATAAAGTTGTTCAAGTAATATGACCCTTGCCATGTCGTGGGTAAAAGTCATAAACGACAAAGATAACCTAAAATCCGCAATTTCCCTAATGGAGCGGGACACTCCGTCGGCTCCGCCGATGACAAACGTGACCTCTTTTAGGCCTCGCATCTGCCATTTTTCAATTTCGGCAGCCAGGTCTTCGGAACCGATCGTCTTGCCGGAGCTTTCGAGGAGACAGACGAAGTTCTTTGGATTCAATAAATCCAGTATACGTTTGCCTTCGATTTCCGTTGTATCATTGCGTACCGAGTCGCGGATCTCGGTTATCTCGCAGCGAACAAAATGAGAAAGACGCCCCAGATATTCCTCCTGAAGCGCCTTCCAGTTTTTGTCCTTTGTTTTACCTACCCAAACAAATCGAAATTTCATCGCTATTAGCTGTCCGCTATTCGTTATTCGCTATTCCGAGAGGATTAAATTCTCAAGGCCGCTTTCTCCCAAATAGCGTATAGCTGATAGCGAATAGCGTATATGATCAGATGTCGGACGGCAATTCGACCTTTTGAGCATCGCGCCATAGTCGTTCAAGATCGTAGAATTCCCGAGCGTCGGTGTTGAACACATGAACAATGAAATCGCCGTAATCCAGTAGCACCCATTCGCCCGACGTATATCCTTCTACCCGATTCGCCCTAGAATTCAGCTGTTTCTTTAGCTGCTCGGTTATCTCGTCGGAAATTGCCTGCACCTGGCGTTGGTTTGCACCGGTGGCGATCACAAAATATTCGGTGAAGGTCGCGATCTGGCGAAGGTCAAGAACTTTGAGGTCTTGCGCTTTTTTTTCAGCGGCGCAACGAACGGCAAGCTGAACGTCGGGGTCGATTTCCTCGAACGGGGTGGAAACTTTTGTGATCTCGATTCTGGCGGCTTCGGGATGGAGGCTTTTCTCCTGTAATTCTTCCATTATCTATAAAGTTCGTACTTTTCAATGTAATTTGCAACTTCTGCAGGAATATCTTCTTTGTTATCGAGCCTGCCGTCGCCAAGGTCATCTCGAACTTCAGTCGCCGACGCGTCGTAACGTACGGCATCGGTAATATAGATCATCTTGTCCTTAGAATTTTCATTAGTTGTGCCATCAGCGGCTCGAAGGTCGACTATCCGTTCACGAACCGCGTCTGTCACATGATCAATACCGATCTCGTAACCCGGCCGGGTAACAATAATGTGGTTTGACGACAAAAGGACATCCTCCCAATCCCGCCAGGTTCGGATATCGGCCCATGAATCTGCCGCCCATAACGAAAAAGACCTTCGCTTCCGGATGCAATAAGCGAAGCTCGGAAAGCGTATCGATGGTGTATCGTTTTTCGCCTTTTTCAAGTTCGAGGGTTGAAACGGCGATTGCCGGATCCGATCGAGTGGCAAGGGAAAGCATTGCGAAACGATGAAATGCAGACGTCGGCTCCCGGTCGGATTTGTGCGGGGCGTGAAACGCCGGAAGAAAAAAGAATCGATCTAGACCGAAAAGGGGGACGAGGGATCGGGCGATCGATAAATGGCCGTTGTGCACGGGATCGAATGTGCCGCCGAAATAGGCAATTCTTTTCATTGGACGATCGCGACGCTAGGTGGCTGTCGACCCTGCCACTTGATCAGCGGCCTTTGTACCCGCAATTTGATCGAGCATTTCCGATATCGCAAAGACAAGTTCCTTAACACCGATATTTGCAGCTGACGAAATTGCGAAGAACTTTTTCCGGTCCTTTTTCGCGCGCTTTTTCAGTATTTCCAGGCGTTCCGGTTCATCGAGGGCGTCGAGCTTGGTAGCAACCACCATCTGCGGCCGTTCGGCCAGGTCCGGATTGTAATTGGCGAGTTCGCGATTGATGATCTCGTAATCTTCAACCGGGTCCCGTCCCGAGACTGACGAGACATCCACGAGATGAAGTATCAGCTTCGTCCGCTCGACATGTCTCAAAAAGCGGTCGCCAAGGCCGGCTCCCTCCGAAGCTCCCTCGATCAAACCGGGAATGTCCGCGACAACGAAGGTCCTGTAATCGCCGAGATCGACCACGCCAAGGTTGGGTTCGAGCGTTGTGAAAGGGTAGTCAGCGATCTTTGGTTTTGCTGCCGAAATGACCGAGATCAGTGTCGATTTTCCCGCATTTGGAAAGCCTACCAGGCCGACGTCTGCTATCAGCTTCAGCTCAAGCTGCAACTCTTTTTCCTCGCCGGGCCGGCCCTGATAGTGAAATTTTGGCGCTCGCCGCGTCGGCGTCGCAAAATGAGCGTTGCCCCAGCCTCCTTTGCCGCCTTTTGCGATCAGAAAACGCTGGCCGGATTCGGTAAAGTCGAACTCAAGCTCGTCCTTTTCTACATTGAAGACCTGCGTACCGACCGGCACCTTTACCGTTATATCCTCGCCGTCCTTCCCGTACCGGTTCGAGCCCTCGCCGTGACGTCCGCGGCCGGCGGTATGCTCGGGGTTGTATCTGAGATGAAGAAGCGTATTGAGGCCCTCGTCCGCCTCCATCCACACGCTGCCGCCAACTCCGCCGTCGCCGCCGCTCGGGCCGCCGCGAGGGACGAATTTTTCGCGCCGAAAAGCCGTGACGCCATTTCCGCCGTCGCCAGCCTTCACCTTTATTTTTACGCGGTCAATAAACACTTTCTATTCTAGATTTTAGATTTTAGATTTTGGATTAGCAATAAGGGTGGACATAACCCGCCGGGACCTGTCCGCAGCGGAAAAAATGTGAGCTTCCTGAAAATGCTTAGTGTAAACCCGCGGTCTGACGAAACATTCCCAAACTCAGGTCGTAAATGGTATTATGATCTCGCCAGCCGTTAAAACGCCCGGGCCATGTTGTTTTATGAAGCTATAAAACTTGCCTTTGCTTCCATCCTTTCGCATAAACTGCGCTCTTTTTTGACGCTGCTTGGCGTGATCTTCGGCGTCGCGACGGTCATCGTTGTGGTTTCGCTGATCGAAGGGTTTAACTCTTACGTGGACGAAAAGATCGCCAACATCGGGACGAATGCATTCAGCGTTCAGCGGTTCTCGATCGAAGATTTTTCGAGCGTCGAAGCATTAAATGCGGCAAGGCGTCGAAATAAGGATGTTGGCCCCGAAGACCTGCTGGCGTTAAGGAACAACGGCGGCTCGATAAAGGATGCCGGCGGGAAATCGGGGTCGGTGGCGGATGTAAAATTCGGCGAGAAAACGCTGATGAACGTCCGGCTGAACGGAATGACGCCGAACCTGGAAGAGATCGAAAAGATCGAGACCCGCGACGGGCGGTTCTTTACGAACGCCGAGGACGAGATGCGCAAGTATGTATGTTTCATCGGTTCCGAGACCGCAGAGAAGCTTTTCCCGACGGGAGGTGCGGTCGGGCAAACCATCAAGATAGACGGTCGTACTTTCCAGGTAATCGGCGTCGGCAAAGAGCTCGGCTCGGCATTCGGGCAGACCCGCGATATGTACGTGTCCGTACCCCTTTCCACCTTTCTTTCGATTTACGGTATTCGGCGTTCGATCTCGATATCAGTCACATCCACGAGCTCGGAATCTTATCCGGAGGCAATCGAAGAAGCACGGACGCTGATGCGTGTCCGACGCAAGCTCGGCCCGGCAGATAAAGACAATTTCGGCATCGTTACGCCAAACGCCATTAACGAACTGCGCGACAATATATTCGGCACGATACAAGTCGTTGCAATCGGCGTAACGTCAATTTCGTTGGTCGTCGGCGGCATCGTGATCATGAACATAATGCTGGTCAGCGTGACCGAACGTACTAAGGAGATCGGCATCCGTAAAAGTATAGGAGCGAGGCAAGCCGATATTCTGAGGCAGTTTCTGGCTGAATCGACGACGCTTGCGCTTGTCGGCGGGGCGATTGGGGTTACGGTTGCTTTTCTGATCGCAAAACTGGTGGCGATCGCATTTTCAATTCCGACCGCCCTGCCGTTGGTATGGGTTACGATCGCGTTGGTCGTCTCTAGCAGCGTTGGGCTTGTGTCGGGCGTTTACCCGGCTTGGAAGGCAGCAAGGCTGGACCCGATCGACGCATTGAGAGCGGAGTAAAGTTCAGAGTTCAAGCTTTAGCTTGTCCTCTTTCAGCGAGGCAAACTGAAGATTGATCTCTGAACGCCAGGTTATGAGTTTTCCGCGTTCAAACTTTTTCGAAAACCTCCGCATGGCGGTCGATACGCTGCGGAATCATAAGCTGCGGTCGTTTTTGACCATCCTGGGCGTAGTCGTGGGGACGACGACCGTCATTGTCATCGCGGCGTTTGTTTCGGGCATAGACGCGCGGGTTTCGAAGGAGATCGAATCATTCGGGACAAATTCGATCTATGCATTTAAGTTCGAGCCCGGATTCAATTTCAATCCCTCGGCGGAAGAGCGATGCACGCAAGCCTTTGACGGAAGCGGATGCCGACGCGATCAGGGCCGAATGTTCATTGTGCGATAAGGTCAGCCCGTTCATGTCGCCGGTCGATTTTATGGGTGGACCGTTCGCGGAACGCATCAACGTTCGTTATCGCGAGATCGAAATGACCAACGCAACCGTGCAGGGCGCCGCATCGGATTATTTCCAAATGGGCGTTACCAATTTGGGAGAAGGCCGCTATTTTACGGCCGACGAAGAACTGCGGCGGGCGAGGGTGGCCGTGATCGGTGTGGATGTCGCGAATACGCTCTTTCCTTACTCCAATGCGATCGACCAGGAAATACAGATCGAGGGCCGAGGCTATCGGATCATCGGTGTTCTGGAGGAAAGAGAGATCTTTCTGGTCGGCGCCGAGGACCCGAATAACGAGAACAAGGCCGTATATCTTCCGTTCAAGACCATTAAACAGCTTTACCCGGGCAACGAAGACTGCTTTATCATGGCAACCGCCAAACCGGGAAAGCTTCACGAGGCCCTCGAAGAAGTAAAGCTCATATTGCGAAAACAACGAAATGTGCCTTCCGGAAAGAAGGACAATTTTGGCGTGCAGACATCGGACGAGATAGTGACCCAATTCGGAGCAATTACGGGTGGGATCTTTCTCTTGATGGTCGCAATCTCCAGCGTCGGATTGCTGATCGGTGGTATCGGCGTGATGAACGTAATGCTTGTCTCGGTAACCGAACGGACCAAAGAGATCGGCGTACGCAAGGCTATCGGAGCACGGAGCCTCGACATTATCACGCAATTTCTTATCGAAGCTGCCACGCTGACCGGCCTCGGCGGGATTCTTGGGATCGGTTTCGGTATTGTGCTTGCCCTCCTTATCAATATGATCCTTCCTACCTATATTCCGATCTGGGCACCGATAGTCGGATTTGTCGTTTCGGTTGGGCTCGGGCTGGTTTTTGGCCTTCTACCGGCGTGGAAGGCGGCGAGGCTGAATCCGATCGATGCTTTACGCTATGAATAAGGTTCAAAGTTCAAGCTAAGCTTGTCTTATTCTGGCGAGAGAGCAAGCTAAATCTTGAACTCTGAACAAAAACAAAAGCGTCGCTGCGATCGCTCGCTGCAACGCTTTTGTTTTTTTCTTATTCCTATAAACGCTAAAGCGTCCGGTTATAAGAGGTGGCGGTTCTCGCATGTACACGTTCGAACCACCGATTTTGTATTCCGAAGATGCTCTGCGGGGAGTCTGTCTCCGGTCAACACCCAAAATGTTTTACCAATTTGCCGCGATCCGAAGATCGCACGGTGTCGTTAGGTAGTTTTTCTGGTGGCTTTTCCTCCACCGCCGGTTACGTTCCCGGCAACGAGGCTCATGTCCGAAGACGTGAGCGGCGTAGCACCGATTCAGGCTGATCATTTCCTGAAGGCGTTATCGGTTTTTATCCCGATAACCCAGGTCGAGCCTTTCAGCTGACCGTGGCAAGCCTTTCGGCTTCGGTCTCAGGCGTATTGAGCAGCGGCATTCCGCTCCAGCTACTCGCGAACTATGCGTCACCGCATCAGTTCCACTTCCCGAGTCCGGTCAAGAAGCCCGTAAGCAATCTCGACTGTGTAGCCATATTACACCACCAAATTTCGATGTCAAGCAGAAACTACTTTAACTATCGCCTTATTTTTCAATAACTTACGAGAGTAGCTGTGGAAAAGTCCCTATGTGTATCTGTGGATAAAAATGTGGAAAAACTGCCAAGCTCTTACCTGTCTTTATTTGACCGAGATCGGATTCGACCCTTCATTAGTCGCGGCCTGTGGAAAAGAAAATAATTACCGCGGGAAAAAAACTTTTCCGCTAATGAGAAAGGGAATTTACAACGTCGTTCACTGAATTCGAAAAACTTTTCGGATCTATTGCCGGATACCTATATAGCTGCGGTTCTATGATCGTGAATAGTTCCAGAAGTTTATGGCGTTCGATAAGTCGGCGTTCCAGCATTGCGTCGACGTCCCGCAGGTCTTTTTCATGTCCGCGTTCGATTTTAGAAAGAGCTTGGCTATACACGTCGTAGTGGTAAAAGCTTACTTTACCTTCGCGTGTAATGCGTTCTTGCCAACCAGGAAGAACCGGAATGAAATCGGACGGCGCGGCCAGTTCGATATTCATTCGAAGCTGTTCTTTCAGTTCCGGCAGGGCCCGAAAGATCTCATCCAGTTCCGGTTCGAATCGTAGATCAATATCGACGGTAGTATCGCGCCAGCCGATCAGGACAGCCGTGGCACCGCCCGTCAAATACACACGGGCCTCACTCCGAACACGCCGGCCGAGAAACTTAAAGAACTCGAAGATCTTTTGCCCGTTCGTTAGGTCCCGCATTCGACTGCACGTTCGTAGCTGACTAACCGTCTGATAAGCGCGTTGTATTTTGAGTGTGCTCCGTCGGAATTCTCGGCCGCGAGTAACTTGTAAAGCCTATGTTCCGGGTTATCGAAAGTGGCGGGAGGGATCGACAAGCCCGCACGGCGAAGCCGCGGAGCACCTATCGAAACGAGAAGAGATGGCACGGTCTCGAGCCCCGCGGCCAGATCGGCGATGCCTTGATCAATAAACTCTTCTCCCGGCCGCATTCAATTCAATTGTAACCGATTTTGCCGCACGACACTGGTTCTTACTAAGAGCCGACTCTAGCCGATATCGCGGATACTGAAAATGTCCCTGCACTGTAGAGAGCGTCCACTGATACGCGTCCATCAACATGGTAGTAAACGTAGAAGATGTATGAGAGACGACGCGAGACAAACAGCTTTGACGTCCTTCATAAGTCCTTTTTGCACAATCAAATAGAATAAAAATTTATTCGCGTTTTTATCGAAGATCGTTCGGCTTTTTCGATGGCTGCGTAGTCTGAATACGTGCAATACCGCAGATTGCCGAATGAAACGAAATGGTTTTAAGGAGACAGCAGTATGAGCAGCAAATTGATTTTCGGGGGAGTGGACGGTACAAGCATTGAGACCGACGAGGATTATGAGAAAACGTTTCTGAATAGCCATGTGCACAACCTGTATCGTACGTGGAGCCACGGACCGGCTGAATACAGACGCGGTCCGAATGCTCTGGACACCAGGGCAGACATATCGACAGAACACCAGGCGCGAGTGATAAAGGACTTTGTCGTATCACAATGGGGGCCATACCGACGTGGGCCGGTTTACGGAAAGGCCGTATTCCTGGCAGGCTACAGCCGCGGCGCGGCTTCCGTGATCGAGGTCTGTAAATGGCTGAAGGACTATTCGATCCCGGTCGAATGCCTTGTTTTGTTCGATCCGGTTGACAGGAGCCTGGGTGTGGGAGGCATCTTTAATAACACACCGATCACGGACAACGTAAAGAACGTCATTCATGTCATCCGCGATCCCAGGGCCGAATCCCGAGAATCGTTCAAGAACTGCGGGACCAAACGTGAGGACTGGAACAAGACGAAAGGACGTCCACCGGTACCGTTTCTGGGCACGCACGCGGCCATCGGCGGCACCCTGTGGCCCGACCCCCCGAACGGCGGTTTCATTGATGAAGGATTCCCGGATTACATGACTACGGTGACCGCCGACAGAGACAGAGAGACGTCTGCGAGAGTCAAAAGCTACGTTTTTTCCGAGCTGCGACAGGTGATCATTAACTGCAAGGAGCGGATGCGTCGCGAAGGTACACACGTACCCGATTTTCAGGTGACGCCGGTTTCGGGCGGCTCGCTTCCGCCGACAAATGGCGGCCCAAAGCGCTATTACGTCGTCCGGCCCGGCGATTGGCTCTCAAAGATCGCACAGCAGTATTATGGAGACGCGATGAAATACGACGTGATCCACCGTGCCAATATCGCCGTGATCGGACCCGATCCGAATATAATTAAGCCGAATCAAAGGCTCGAGATCCCGTTTATCTGAAGCGTGAGCGAGCAAACAAAAAGAGGCCGCCCTTTCTGGCAGCCTCTTTGCTTTTGACTTAATTTCTTAGTGGCTATGCAGCCTTCGGTGCCAATTCCGTCGCACCTTCTGCATAAACGCTGATAAATTTACCCCTGCGGCCCTTGTCTTCGAATTTGACGAAGCCTTCGATCAGGGCAAAGAGCGTGTCGTCCTTGCCGCGGCCGACGTTATTGCCGGGCTTCCACTTTGTCCCACGCTGTCGGGCGAGAATATTGCCGCCGAGGACGTGTTGGCCGCCGAATTTCTTGAGTCCAAGCCGCTGTGCGTTCGAGTCGCGGCCGTTCCTGGATGAACCTACACCTTTCTTATGTGCCATTGTCGATTTTGGATTTGGGATTTGGGATTTTGGATTTAAGAGCCCCACCCGCTACCGCAGGTGGTACTGACAAATCCGCAGTCCGCATTCCGCAGTCCGCACTCCTTAGATCTTTTCTATCTTGATTTCCGTATATCCCTGCCTGTGGCCCTGTTTGCGTTTATATTGCTTGCGGCGCTTTTTCTTGAAGACGATAACTTTGTCGCCCTTGCCGTGGCCTACGATCGAAGCCGCGACGGTCGCTCCGCTGCCGAGCTTGGCATCTTTGCCGCTGCCAACCACAAGAGCTTCGATATCGACCTTCGAACCGGCGTCGCCTTCTATCGAAGGAACGCGAACGGTCTGGCCCGATTCAACGGCAAACTGCTTGCCGCCCGATCTGATAATTGCGTAACTCATCGTTATTCTCTCTCCCGCTCGGCATAGCGGGCAATTCCCGAAAGCCGAAAAACCTTAATTCTACATACTCAACGCCAAAACGTCAACGCCCGAGCCGGATGTTTGTAGGCGGGCAAAGCTGCTTGCATTCGTATGTTAAACTAGGCGAAAAGCAATACCAGAAAAAACTATTGGAGGGAAGGTAATGGAAATCGAAGCCACACAACCGAGGATCCTCGATAAAAAGACCGCCTATGCCGGGGCGAACTGGTTCTTTTGGCTTGCCATTTTGTCTATAGTTAACTCGCTGCTGGTCTGGTATCTCGGGATTCGGAATACTCCGGTCGCGTTCGGTGTGACCCAGTGGTTCGATGGCACAACGGGGCCGATGACCGCCGAGGGCGTGCACCCGCCGCTTCACACGGCCGGCCTGATAGGTAATATATTGATCGCCGCCGCATTTGCCGGATTCGGCTATTTTGCCAGGCGTGGGAACGACGTGGCATTTCTGCTTGGGATCTTTCTTTATGTGGTGGATGCGCTGTTGAGTCTTTTCCTAAAGGATTTTTTCGGTTTTTGTTTTCATCTGGTCGGCTTCTTCTTTTTGTTCCGCGGGCTCTTGGCGAGCCGACACGTCCGCGAAAACGCTACCAGCTATTGATCAGGCGTTTGCCGGATCTTTTACCACAGCAATGAAAGGCAGATTCCGGTATCGTCCGGCCGCATCAAGGCCGTATCCGACAACGAACTTGTTCGGCACGGCGAACCCGGTGTAGTCGATCTTAAGCTCTTTCTTTATCCGAGGTTCGGGCTTGTCGAGGAAGCTGGCAAGCCTGATAGACTCCGCCCCACGCGAACCGAGTATCTCAAGCAATCGAGAAAGGGTCAGGCCGGTATCGACTATGTCCTCGACCACTATCACGTGCTTGCCGCGAATAGGGTTGCTCAGGTCCTTAAGTATCTCAACGTCCCCGGTCGACCGAGTTCCGTCCTTGTATGAAGAAACGGCCATGAAATCGATCGTCATCCGAAGGTCGATCTGCCGCATCAGGTCTGCCAGGAAAGGGCACGACCCTTTCAGAACGCCCACCAGGACAAGCTCTTTTCCTTCGTAATCCGCGGTTATCTCCTTTCCGAGTTCCGCGATGCGGTCACGGATCTGCTCGGCGGAAAACAATACTTCAAGGTTAGAGTTCGTAAACTCGGTCGAGGCGATCTTTTGCGATTCGGCTGTCATAATTGAGTGCGGCTTGCAAGGTCGGGATTTTTAGAAATACTATTCAATCAACGCCGGTATTTCAAGTTGAGCATAAATGGCCATCGAAAACACAGAAACACGCGAAAAGGTCAGGGAGCTGGTCCGCCAGATCCTGAAGACGGTCCCGACCGAAGGTGAAGCGGCGTCGCCGGCTTATCCCGAACGGGTTGTCGTCAATTCTCTAAAGGAAAAGATGCTGACCGAGTTCGACCGCGATGAATCGGCAAAAAGCCTGATCACCGAGGACGACCTGCGAGGGCTTGATGCCGGTTCTCGTGTCCGGATCGCTCAGAACGCACGGTTGACGCCATTGGCCCAGGATATTGTCAGCGAAAAGGGAATCGAGCTTATTCGAAAAACGCCGCGTGACAATGAGATCAACGCACGGTCGGTCGCGATCGGCGCCGACCACGGCGGCTTTCCAGTAAAGGAAAAGCTGAAGGGATATCTTGCGGGGTTGGGCATTGTGGTCAAGGATCTTGGCACAAATTCGACGGATGCGGTCGACTACCCCGACTACGCCCATGCCGTGGCACGGTCGGTTGGTGATAATCAAGCCGATCTTGGCATCATTATCGACGGTGCCGGCATCGGCAGCGCCATGACTGCTAACAAGGTACCGAACGTCCGTGCCGCTGCCTGCTATTCCGCGGCACTTGCAAGAAACTCGCGTGAGCATAACGGAGCCAATGTGCTGACCCTGGGGGCCGGCCAAAATTCGCAATCGGAGATCGAAGAGATCGTCCATGCTTTTCTCACAACCGACATTAGCGAAGACCGGCATATCAAACGTGTGGGCAAGATCAACGAGATCGAACGCAAGTATAAAAAATGATAAACTCGCGGTCGGAATAATGCAGCAGAACGGGAATTACGAAAAACTGATCGAACAGATCACTGATCTGGTGATGGCCAAGCTGTCCGGCGACGAGCCCGATGGATCATTCTGCTCCGCGGACGTGCAGCGGATCGTGGACGCGGGTGCCGAAAGGATAGGAATCGTGCTTGGCCAATCGGCTACCGGGCAGGACTGGGCGAGCCTGATAGACCATACGTTGTTAAAACCTGAGGCAAGCGAGGCGGACATTCGAAAGCTTTGCGACGAAGCGGCTCAATTCGGATTTGCCTCCGTCTGCGTTAATCCCGGCTGGGTAAAAAGGGCCGCAGAATTCCTGAAGGGAAGCGGCGTACCGGTATGTACTGTCATCGGCTTCCCGCTTGGGGCGACGCTGCCGGACGTGAAGGCATACGAAGCCCGCCGCTCGATCTTTAACGGCGCAAGGGAAGTGGATATGGTCATAAACATCGGCACGCTGAAAACCGGGGATATCTGTGCTGTCGAGGACGACATTCGTGCCGTTGCGTCCGCCGCTCATGAGAACGGCGTGCTGTGTAAGGTAATAATCGAAACGGCGTTGCTGACCGATGACGAAAAGGTAAGCGCGTGCCTAGCCGCGAAAAATGCCGGGGCCGATTTTGTAAAGACCTCGACCGGATTTTCAAAGGGCGGGGCAACGGTCGAGGATATTGCGTTGATGCGGCGGACCGTCGGCAGTGCCCTGGGCGTGAAAGCCTCGGGCGGCGTTAAGGGTATCGACGATGCTCGTGCGATGTTTGAAGCCGGAGCAACGCGAATCGGGGCAAGCGTCGGCGTCAAGATCGCACAGGAAGCGAGCGGCCTCAAGTCGGACTCCGTTTCAACCAACTATTAAAAGTAAAACGGCCCTCCGCATTTGGAGGGCCGTCTCGCCATACCGCAACCATAGTTCGTTCTATTCATTCCCCGGTTTCAGACTGAAATTGTAAGTTATCACGCCTGTCGCCTTGATCGGCTGGCCGCTAAACATCGCAGGTTTGAACTTAGATCTGCCGGCAGCATCCTCTGCCGGCGCCTCGAAGAAATTGGTGGCCGGAAACAGCTTTTGCGGCCGTTACATTGCCTTCTTCGTCGAGTGACACCTCAACAACCACGCGCCCTTCGATCTGCGATCGCTGAGCCATCTGCGAGTAGATAGGCTTTGCCATTTTGATCGCGTTCGCGGCGGATAAATTGCCGAGATTTACGAACTCGGGCGCTTTGACCGGTGTTTCGATACGAACCGGTTCAACCGTCGGCGGTGCGCTGGCTTTTAGCTTTGCCGCGATCTCGTTGTTTATCTTTACGAGAGCTGTTTTTGCGTCGTTATTGGCAGCATCCAGATCGACCGCTTTCTGATAATCGGCAGCCGCTTTGTCCAGATCACCCTGTTTTTCGCGAAGGAGTCCGCGATTGAAATAAGCCTTTGAATCCTTTGCGTCAAGTTCGATCGACTTATCAAAGTCGGCCCCGGCCTTGCTGAGGTCGTTCAAGCTGAGATGCGTTTTCCCGCGGTTCAGGAACGCGATCGCGCTGTCGGGCTTGAGCGAAACAGCCTTGTCGTAGTCCGCGAGCGCCAGCGTGAATTCGCCTTTGCTGAGATTGCCGTCGGCCCTCGTTCTATAGAAATTGAAGTCAGGCGGGGTCGGCGTCGGCACAGGAGTCGCGACCGCAATCGGCGTCGGTGACGGCGTTGGCTTGACCACGACTTTCGCCGAACGGGCCTTTAGCGCTTCGATCAGCAGCTTACCGGCCCCCGTGGCGACAAGTTCCTGTTCGATCTCCGGCGTCAGGATAAAAGTAATGCCGCGTTGCCGAACGGCTTCGGCAAGTATGGTGTTCCTTTCTTCAAGCGATACTTTTTTCGAACGTAGCCCGATCAACAGGTCAGCGAGAGCCAACTCGGCCTGCTGGGCGACCGCACTTAAACCGAAAGAAAGGATCAAGACCAGTACAGCTACAAAGGGAAGAAGGCGCCCACTGGCGATTCGAGTGCGAGATGTGAAAAGTGGATTCATAGCGGTGTTGGTTGAAGGTTAGTTGTCGTTGATCAGGTCGTCGACGGTGACGGCCTTTTTCGGTGCTGGTGTTTTGGCGGGAGCTGCTTTCTTCGTCTTCGAGGGAGCTGTCCGGTCAGGTTGGGTAATAGTCTGCTGGTCAGCGCCCGGAGACAATTCCGTCGAAACTTCAGATCCGGGCGGTTGTGAGGTTTCGTCCGTTTGATAAGCACTCTGAACAGGCTGTTCGGGCTGGTTTTCCTGGCTTGCTGCGGGTTGGGCCTGAAGAGTGGTGGCAGCGTCAGGCGGGGTTCCGCCGCGGAAAACTAGCCAGCCGCCAATTGCGGCAATGAAGAGGACCGCAGCGGCAGCAGTGATGACCGGAACGCCGAACGGAAAGGGGCTTTTCGATCGGCTGGTCTCGCTTTCGAAACTGAATTCGACATCGTCGTCCCGAACCGATGAGGAAGGTAAGCCGAAGGTGTCAAGCTCGCGTACTGGTTCCTCCGCATTCGCATTTGCCTCGGGTAACGGAAGATCGCTCGCCTCCGAGATCTCGCGGTACACTTGCCCTGTGGTTTCGCTCGTTTCGACTTCGACTGTCTCCGAGGGGTGACCGACGGTCGAGCTTACGTCTTTTTCCTGTTCAAACTGTGTCTCAATTGACGAAGTTCCGGCTGCCGGGAATTCAATTTCCGACGCTTCCGCCGCCTGCGTCGGTGTCGGATCGAGCAAGCCCAGAACGTCGTCACCCAGTTGGGTGAGATTGAAGCTTTCCGTTATGCGGGCCTGAGCCTCTTCGGCTTCGCGAAGTTTCTTTTCGGCTTCGGCTGCTCGCCGTTCCGCTTCGTGGCGTTTTTCTTCGGCCTCGCGCAAACGCTTTGCGACCTCATCGTTCGGATCCTTTTTTACGTGTCCGTTTCGGACGGGTTCTGTGTGAATTCCCGGCGCGGCTGCGTTCGAGACCGGCGCCGAAATGTCCGCCCCACGTTCCTTGATGCGGACCAATGCAGTTCGCAGCACCTGGCGCATGATCGCTGCCGAATCAAAGCGATATTCGCGCCGGATCTCCATCGCCTTCATGATCACGTCCGACACTTCGGTCGGAACCGACGGGTTAAGTTTGTTCGGTGATACAAGGGGATCCAGATTGCCGTCGATCATCTCGATCGACCGCTCAAGAGCATCGACCGGCGTTCGACCGGTTGCCAAAAAATAGAGCGTGGCGCCTAACGAGTAAATGTCGCTTCGCGCATCCAATTCTTGTTTTAATACCCGTTCCGACGCTTCGTCGTACTGGTTGATGATGACCTTTTGAGAGGCGGCGTCCAGGCCGCTCCAGATCTGTTCAAGCGGTGAAAACGCGATCGCCGAACCGCCCGAAGCCGAATTTTTTGACGCCGCGGGATCCGGATCGCTGCTGTGAAAAAGCCCGGAAACGGAGAGCGTTACTGCTCCCTCCGGGCCGAGGACCAAATTCTGCGGATGCAGATTCCTGTAAACGATCGACGGACGCGAATAGTGGAGTGCGGCCAATGCCTCAAGGAGAGAATCGGCCCACTCCGCCAATTGGCTTGTCGGGAATGCCTCTTCCCGGTCTTTTGCAATGGACAAAAGATCGGTGCCGCCGACACATTCGGTCACGACGTAATAACGGCCGCCGTCGATAAAGGAGCTTAGTACATTGGGAAGGGCCTTTTGTTTTAGGAGCGATACTGTCCTTGCCTTCGCGGTAAATGCCGCTTCCAGGCTATCGCGCTGGGATATTGTCGCGACCTTAGGCAGCCGGGGAACGATCTCGAAGATGGATACAGCTTCTTCGCCTTCGGTATCGTAAGCCTGAAAGTGTGTACAAGTTCCGTTGGAGAACAGTTCTTGTTCGATGCTGAATCGGCCTTTTTGCAGGGTTTGAGTCGTGGCGGGCATACGTTTCGGATAAGAGGAATGGGTGGGCGAGGTAACTGCCACTAATCATAATAGCGGGTTCATTCCAAAAATGGAAGAGCTTTGTTATGCAAAGAACAACATTTTTGTGCACAACTGGGAAAATAATATGGGACGGGGAATCTAAGCGGTATTGATCCCTGCGGGTAAAACTACACCCTCGAAGGTATTTGGCAGAGGTTTGATCTCGATTCCGATCCTCACCGCAAATCAGTACATCGGAGAGTAGGCCTCGGGTTTGCGATCATCCTTAAGCATTCCCTGGACTACGATCAGCTTGATAAGCGTGCGGGCATCGCTTCGTTGAAACCGGTCGGTAAGCTGGTTCATACGGCCGAGATCGGCCTTTCCGAGAAGTTGAATGTGGTTCAAATATCGAAACAGGGGTATCCCCTCATAATTACTGCCTGACGCTCGAAGCACCATCTCGCCTTTCTTGAATGACCGGTTCCGCTTATTGTATTTGCTGAGGATCGCAGTGGCGTGGATGACATCGTTGAATTGTTCGATCGTTGGTTCGAAAAGCCGGAATGCCACCTCTGGCTCGATCGTGGCGTAACCTTTTACAACCTCCATAAGATTGGCAAGCTCGTCTTCGTCCTCCGGGACCTCGTTGATCATGGACCGAGCCTCCTTCATCAGGCTTTTGGCCGTATCGGCATCGGCGTCGCTATCTTTCTTATAAGCTGAAAGAGCCAGCGCCACGAGCTTTTGCACCTGGATCTTTTTGTCAGTCAAACCGTTGATCAGCTTGCGCGCCTCATCTAACTTACCCGATACCTGCTAGACGGCTGATCTTGGCCGCTTCTAGTTGGTCAAGCGCCCGCGATCGGACCTTTTCATCCGATATCTGATCGATAAGCCGCCGTGCCCGCGTTTCGTCCGTAACTTGCGAGATCTTTGAGCCTAGAGACTGGTACGCCATGTTGCGCTCCATCTCGTTCTGGATCTTCGGGATCTCGGCGAGAATTTGTTCGGGCGTGGAGTTCTGGTCCCAAAGCCGCTGCATCCGCATCGAATTACGCATCTCGTTCGGGAGCGTTTTCTGACTCTCAGCAAGACGCTGGCGAAGCATCGCTGCCTTATCCGGAACGAGCTTTTCAAGACTTGGTAACGCCCGCGAAAGAGCCATCATCAACGACGCTGAGTTAGAAGGCTGAAGCAGGGTCGAGGCAACTTTGTTCGCGAGGTCCTTTGTCTGAAGATCGCTGAATGCGAACGGTTTGGTCTTTGGTACCTGTGCCTGAGGCGTACCGCTGGATCTGGCCATAAACTGCAGAAAATTCAGGGAAGCCTGCAGCTCGTCCGCCTTTTTCGCGAGATCGGTATCGACCAGCCTTTTGATCACGTCGCCCGCCAACTCCTGCGCTTTTTTCTCGTCCTTTTTGTGGAGCTTTTGAAGCAGCTGAAGAACTACGGGGGAAACACCTTTCGAAAGACTATCTTTAATGATCTTGATCGCCCTGTCCGGATTGTCGTCGGCTGCAAGCAAGGCGAAACGCTGTTCGAGCGCGATCTCCTGCCTTACCTTCTGATTTTCCGGGCTAAAGGTCATCATGTTTCCATCCGAGCGAGCGTCCGGCGCGGATGCCTTGAGCATCGCTTCGGCAAGTGCCGGGGGTCGGGTCTGCGAAAGCATGTCGAGAGCCAACTCGGCATCGTTTTTGGCGACAAGCGGGAGGACCTGTCCGCGCGGGTCGTTCATTTCGAAGAATTCGAAATTAGGCTCCGTACTTTCACGCTTCTCCCTTTCCGATTCAATATTGTTGGCGAGAAGCTCATTTGCCGCAGAGCGAAAAAGATCCCGCGAACGCTTTTCGTCAAACTTCCAATAAAGATCGCCCGCCATTCCGAACACTATGGCTTTGTTTTGAGGAAGGCGAAGAAACGCCGCATCGGCAACAGCTTGGTCGAGCATCCGGACGATCAGCTCATCGGTATCCTTCTTTTCCTTTTCTTTATCGGGATCGGGCGCGGGCGTAGGGGCTTGGGCGATCCCTAACTGAGTGCAAAAGAGAACGATCAGGAAAAAGGTGATGGGCTTCCTAAAACGCATGAGTGTACTCCTTTCAATATATTGGACGGGCCTGTTGCGGGCGAGTATAACACAACCGCCGCCGCCGTTTACGTAAAGTTATGTAAATGGAAGGTGTTGAAGGTTCGGAAAAGCAGCCGACGCGAGAAGAAGATCTCAGACCCGGCGGCTACGCGCGTCATAGCTTTTGCGGTAATCCTCGCCGTCTATCATAACGGTCCGGCACATCTCGAAAATTCTAGACCGAACACGGACGCCGATACGGTCTTCGAGAGTTTCCTTGCCGTCCGACGGCCGTTCGTCCGGATAGTTTGTGGTGAAGATCGTGATCCGGTTCTCGTTGTAACGGGTATTTATGATGTGCGCGAGTGTATCGCGGACCCAGTCGGTCGGTTTTGAGGCACCTAATTCGTCCAGGACAAGCAGCTCGGCCGTGAGTACAGGCGCGAGAACGGCAAGTTCCGACGACCGCGTGTTCGAATTATACGAATCCTGTATCTCTTTCAGCAGTGACCCGAACTCGTAGAACAAACACGGAAAGCCGCGTTCGGTGAGCCCCTTGATTATCGACACTGCGAGATGTGTTTTGCCTACACCGACCGGTCCGGTCAGCAAAAGGCCCCGGTCGACGGCCGGGAAGTTGTGGTTAAACTCGCCGGCGAGTCGAAGAGCCTTTCTCTGGGAATCCGTCTTTTGCTCGAACGTGTTGAAGTGGCACTTCTCGTATCGTTTTGGGATACGGGCCTTTGCCAACCTTAAGGAATGGCCTTCACGGCGGCGGCACTCACATAAACGCGCCCCCTTGCCCGGAACGACCTCCAGCCCCGACCCAAAACATTTTTGGCAGACTTCCGATGACGACCTGACAGGATCATCTGATCCGGATGGTGTTTCCGAGGCGTTCGGCACCGCGCGCAAATTAGGTTTTTTGATGTTTTCCTTCGGCACTTGTCGATCAGATCCTTGAGGTGACACTTACTGCCGAAAGTTTATATCACGAGCGGGCGGATTCAAAGAAAGCCCTGAAGCTTCAACCTATTTTTCGACCGGTTCGTATTCTCTCTCAATTAATTATCGTTCGCTCCGTAATTATTTTACTGGCCGCCCATATGCTATATTCAACATTTTGCGGTCGCATATTGTATGAGTTTTTTAAGTAATTTGCTGGTGAGATTTGGGCTCGCGAAGCCAACTGCCGAGCGGAGCCCGATCTCGGTCTTTTTGCTTGACGACGATTATCGAAGACACGCCTGGTTCGAAAAACGGTTCGAAGGCGACATGCTGGACATCGCCGAGAATGTGGCTGAGGCAAAGGAACTTCTTGCGGAATGTACCTACGACGCCATATTTCTCGATCACGACCTGCTTCCTCATCACTACGAATCCAACGATCATGGTGATTTTGCAAATACCGGTTATGCGATCGCCGAATGGCTGAATGAAAAAGCTGAGCTGCAGCGTGCTGCAACCATCATTGTTCACACCCGGAACGCCGATGCAGCGATCCCGATGGTTCAGAAGCTTCGAGAGTGCGGGCGGAATGTTGAATACTGCGCGTTTCCGATGCTTGACTTGAAAATAAAGAACTACTGGAAACGGTGACGAAGTAAAAAGTAAAAGGTAAAAAGTAAAAATAAAACGTACGAACGGAACGCCGACCGATGGATGATGCCAGATCAAAACCCATAGACATTCGCGAGAGGGCTTTTGAATTCGCGGTCCGAATCGTGAAACTCTGCAAGTTTCTTGAGAAAAATTCCGACGTAAGCAGAAACTTGATTAGCCAACTGCTCGACGCCGGAACTTCGGTAGGAGCTAACCTTGAAGAAGCAAAAGCTGGTCAAAGCAGGGCTGATTTCATACACAAGAACTCGGTTTCCCTAAAGGAGGCACGCGAATCTCATTTTTGGCTGCGCCTCATCCTGGCAACGGAAAATCTTAGCGACACAGTGAGGCCCGGAATTGTGGAACTCGAAAATGAGTCCATGGAAATCGCAAAAATTATCGGCAAAATAATTGTCAATACGAAAAAGTGATCAGTGCCTTTTACTTTTGCCTTTTTACTTTTTACTTGACAGCTTCAATTCATCCAACTCTTTTTGAGTTTGTTCGATAAGTCCTTTTACCCCGCTCTTGACTTGTTCGTCTTTAATATTCGTCAAAGACTTATTCAACGCCATTAGATACGCAGTCTTCAACGCATGCTCTTTCGGCACCTTAATGTCGGGCTCAACCCCTGTGCCTTCCCAATTAGTTTTTGAGATCGGATTGATCGCCCGGCCTACCGGAATAAAGACCCCGAAATGATCATGAAGCCGTACCATACCACCAGGATGTGCACCGCCGCCTGTGGTTTCGCCGATTATCGTTGCACGTTTCAGATTTTTTAGGTTGAACGAAAATTCCTCCGCGCCTGAAAAGGTGTAATTGCTTGTCAGTACGTAGATGTCTTTGCCGGTGAACTTCACCTTTGCCGATTCCGGTTTTGTCCAGAACTCGTCGGTCTTGTTTTCTTTTCTCCAGTAAAGATCGTTCAGGTGAACGGGCTTATCGCCGAATAAGTAAGAGCTGATCAGCGCGATCATAAACGGGTTGCCGCCGCCGTTCTGCCGCAGGTCGAAAATAAGCGACTCGGTGTGCGCCAGAAAACGCATTGCGGCGGCCACCGTTTCAGCTCCGGCCTCGTGATCGTTGAAGTTCCTCAAGTCGATATAGCCGATATTGCCGTTCATTCGCTCGACCTTTTCAAAGCCGTAATTAACACGCCGGCCGAACCACAGGCTTTGCTCTTTTTCCGCGGCGGTGGGTTCGTTCCTTTCTTTGCGGACCAGTATAGGCTGGGCCGAATAACGGACACGAAGGTGTTTGTCCTTGCTTACGCTCTGCAGGTCGTCAGTCAGCTTTTTCGCGAACGCTTGCGCACTCGCGACGTTATCGTATTCTTTCGCGGTGATCCTGGCTTTGACGTCAGTTTCCATCTTCCGTGCAATATCGGGAAACACATAACCTTCGTTCAGCTCGCGTAGCAGGGCCTCGATGACGGCAGAACGGGTCGCAGTATCGATAGTCTTGTCCGGCAGGGCCTGCGGCTGCTGGGCGCGAATGTAATGCGGGTACAAAACAAAACAAGTTACGAATAGTGACAATACTAAAAAAGAACGTTTCATGGGATCTACTACTCCTATTTGGAATTACTTTTTTATCAAGCCGTTCAGCAGGATATCCGCAACCATGTCGACCTTTTTCTCGATATCCCCGCGGCGTCCGAGCTCGATCACGCTCAAGCTATAGGGAAGCAGGGAATTTGTGGCATCGAGAAGCGCCGTTGCGGCCTGCAATGGCTTCTTAGTATTGAAAACGCCAGCGGCGACACCTTCCTCGATCAGCTCGGCAAAGATCCTGGCTTCTTCGTCAAAATACTTTTTTCGCCGCTCGAGAAGCCGCGGCCGAAGCTGAGCCAGCATTTCGTTCAGGCTTCGGGTATAATGCTGAACACTGTCGAACCGGAACAAATACGCGTTCGATCAGCATTTGCCGCAAGCGTTTTTCACAGGTGCTTTTGTTCTGCGCTATCGCTCGAAGGCGAGCTTTCAGCCGCTCGATTATCCGGTCGATATGCGACAGAGCGATCTCCTCTTTGCTTTTAAAATGAAGGTAAACGCTGCCCTTGCCGATACCGACCTCGCGGGCGAGGTCATCGATCGTCATTTTCTTATAACCGTTAACACTCAGAAGCCGGTCGGTCGCATCGAGTATTGCGTCCCTGCTTGTTTTTTGGCGGACTGAATCTCTCATAACGAAAAATGACCAAAATCGCGATCTGGTCAGTAATGTATGAACGAATATAACACGGAACGAGTTCCGCGGAAATAAAAGTGAATTATTTAATCGGATCGCGATCAAAGGCCGGCAAGGTCCCATTTGCCAATGATCTCGTTTACAAAGGCCGCGACCTTGTCGGTCACCTTTTTGTAGTACTCATTGGCTTTTGCCTGATCGAATCGCGGATAACCCTGGCCTTTCTGATAAAGGCCGATGGATGAGGGGAATGGAACCGCGGACCACGTTCCCGCGGGTGGATACGGTGTGGCCATTTCCTGTTTGTATCGTTCCGGATGAACAAGTGACGGATCGATCGCCTGGATAAACGCCGTTTCGTTCCAACCGGCGTGGCCGCCGTCCTCGCCGAAGACCGCTTTTGTCTCGTCTGAGGCGAACGACCACCAATTTATTACAAGCGTTCTCACCCTTTTTTCGGCGGCGACCTCGGCCGCGACAGATTGAAGCACCGCGGTCTGCCCGCCGCCATGACCGTTCAGAATGATAATGTTCTTAAATCCGTTCCTGGCCAAGCCCTCGAGGATCTGTTTTACAAACGGGCGATAGGCCGCTTCGCTGATCTGAAAGGCGCCGGGATAGGCTTCCATCGAACCGGTGATCCCGTAAGGCAGCGTCGGCGCGATCAACGCATTGACCCGCGGCACTATCGTCTTTGCCATCGCGAACGGAGCTGTATTGTCTGCCCCGTTGTTCACGACACCGTGCGGCTCAAGCGTGCCGGTCGGCAATATTACGGTATTGATCTTTGACGGAACGACCTCGCGGAATTCCATCCAGTTTATTCGCTCCATCTCGCGGGTCGAGACGATGTCTTTTGGTTGTGCGTTCACTATTAATAACGAGAGGTTGAGCACGCCGAAAATTGTAAGAAGAGTTTTGAGCATATGAAAAATATTGAAGTAGCAGCAGCCGGTGGAATAGGTTCTGGCCAATAGCTAATGACCGTTAGCAATTAGCCAATCCCTTACTAAGCCTTCCTTATACGTAACGGCGACACTGGGATTGGTCGTACCTTACGATTCATCAAAGTAATTCCTGCCGCTAAGTTTAGCCGGCATCAGGTCTTCCGACTGATCTTCAGTCTTCTTGCCGTAACCCAGCTTCTTCATCAGTTTGGTCGGGGCATTGCGGATCTGCATTGGCACGGGTAGGTTGCCGAATTTGCTGGCGTCGTCCATCGCCAGGCCGATCGCCGTAGTGGCGCTCCGGTCCTTTGGTGCGTTTGCCAGATAGGCGACCCCGTGGGCAAGGTTCAGTGTGCATTCAGGCAGCCCGATGGTCTCGACTGCACGGAAAACTGCATTTGCTACGACAAGGGCCGTAGGCTGTGCCAGCCCGATGTCTTCCGATGCAAAGATCACCATCCGGCGGGCGATGAATTTCGGGTCCTCGCCGGATTCGATCATCCGTGCGAGATAGTACAAGGCGGCGTTCGGCTTGCTGGCACGCATCGACTTGATGAACGCGCTGATGACGTTGTAATGCTCCTCGCCCTTTTTGTCGTAGCGAAGGAACTTTGACTGCAGCGTTTCCTTCAGCGTTTCGATCGTGATCGAATCGTAAAGCCGCGAGGTGTTCTCGATCATCGTGATCGCCTGCCGGGCGTCGCCGTTGGCCATTCCGATCAGCCAGGCCTTCGCTTCGTCGTCCAACTCAAAACCGGTCCGATCTATGATAGCGGCCATTTCATCGTCGCTGAGTTCGTTGAGAACGAAGACACGCGTACGCGAAAGGAGGGCCGGGATCACCTCAAATGAAGGGTTTTCCGTGGTCGCCCCGATCAGAACGAGTTCGCCGCTTTCGACGAACGGAAGAAGAAAATCCTGCTGGGCCTTATTAAATCGGTGGATCTCGTCGAGGAATAGAATGCGAGGTGGCATGGGGCAGGGAGCCCGACTTTACTATTTTTCTAATGTCGTCCTTTCCGGCAGATACAGCGGACAGCTCGTAAAATTCAGCATTTATCGCGTTTGCATAGATCCGGGCCAGTGTCGTCTTACCCGTTCCCGGCGGGCCCCAAAGAACAAAGGAAAAGACATGGCCTTGCTCTATCGCCAGCCGCAGCGGCTTGCCCGCTCCAACGAGATGCTCTTGTCCGACGAATTCGTCCAGACTGTGCGGCCTGATGCGATTGGCGAGCGGCTCCATATTTCGGTAATATGCAATTATATCGCGAAGTGTGAAAAAGCGGTCTTCGCGACATCTCAACAATACCTTGCAACCTTCCGTAAATTATTGTAGTCTAATAATTTGAAATTCCTTCCCTCGCTTGTCGACGGTAATTTCGCCCTCATTGTGAGTCAGCGATCAGAATTTGAGAGAAGGCCTATTTAGAACTGTCAGAAGCGGCTGGGGAGTTGTTTCCCTGCCTTCTTGCGTTGGTCATTCGCTGCTACCGTTACATCGAAAGTCTTAACCCACCGTTAGATACTTCTTCAATAATCACAGACGAACTAAAGCAAGTTGAGCTCCGCCTTTTGAGCGTGTAGATCACAACTTGTTTCTGAGCTTAGAACCCGGCGTCCGTTCAACTGAACGTATGACGCACGAAATTTGGGTAAATTTCGGGCCTTTAGTTCTTCCGTTCGACGAGAGAAAATTAAATACAAATGAATTTTAGAGATTTAGGCTTGCGCGCCGAAATGGCGGAAAAGTGCGAGCGTATTGGGTTTAACGAGCCTACACCCATTCAAAAACAGGCTATCCCGGTCATTTTACAAGGCGGCGACGTTATCGGCACCGCTGAAACCGGTACCGGAAAGACGGCGGCGTTTTTAATGCCGCTGCTGCAAAACATCGCGCGGAACAAGCGCGGTACAACTATTTTGGTCCTTGCACCGACTCGCGAGCTGGCAACGCAGATCGAGGCCGAATGCCGCAAGTTCGCTCCGAAGGGTGTTACCTGCGCGGCCGTTATCGGCGGCTCCGCTTACGGCCGGCAGATCAAGGCTTTGCGAGATGGTGTCAATATTCTTATTGCCACCCCGGGCCGGTTGATCGATTTTATGGAACAGGGGCTGGTCAAATTCGGCGGCCTCACGACGCTCGTCCTTGATGAGGCCGACCGTATGCTTGATATGGGCTTCTTGCCCGCTATCAAGCGGATCGTGAAAGCCGTACCGGAAAATCGGCAGACGCTGTTCTTTTCGGCCACGATGGCAGGAGAGATCGAACATATAGCGCGTCAGATAGTAAAAGACCCGACCTATATCGAGGTTTCAAAACGCGGAACTGCCGCGGTCACTATCGAGCAGAAGGCGTATCCGGTCGCTCATCAGTTCAAGGTGCCGCTTCTTCTCGAGCTTCTGGGCCAGGAAGACCTAGACCGTGTCCTCGTTTTCACAAGAACGAAACGAGGAGCCGACCGCATCGCGCATATTCTGGAAAAGCAGGACCTCAAGTCCAATCGCATACACGGCGACCGTTCGCAATCACAGCGTGAGGCGGCCCTGGCCGGTTTCAAGTCAGGAAGGACGCGTGTTTTGGTTGCTACGGATGTCGCGGCACGCGGTATCGACATCGATGCGGTCTCGCACGTTATCAATTATGACGTGCCCGTCGCCCCCGAGGATTACGTCCACCGCATCGGCCGAACCGGACGGGCGGGCAACAGCGGTCAGGCGATCACGTTTTTCACGATCGCCGAAGAACATTCACTCCGCGCGATCGAGAAACTGACAGGCCAGCAGGTCGAGCGGGTGTTCCTGCCCGATTTCGGCGGAATAAAACCTGTGGATTCGGGCGTGACAAAGAAAGCAGCGTCTTTTAGGTCCTTCGGACGGCGAAGAAGGCGATAGCCTTGACCGAGCTTACGGCGTAGGTTCGGAGACAGATTGAATGGAAATGCGAAAGGTCTCAGCTTTCATGGCTGAGGCCTTTCGTCTTGCTATATGATCACCCCGTTCGACCGAGTGCCCGTTGAATATTTTTTAAGAGGCCGTCGATACTGTAGACCGTCCACCCCGAGCTTGGTCCGATCAACCTAACAACAAGAAACCACCCCAAACTTCCTCGCAGCTAGAAGACGAAGAAGGTTGAGGTGGCAAGCCGCCGCTTTACTGCAGCGGGCAGATCGGCTCCTATTACAGGCTCCGAAGGATATTGTTAAGTAAACCGATCAAACCCGCCAGAGGGCCGCCTCCATCGAGAAGTCCTGCGACTGCGCAGAGCAGGTTGCCCAACAGATTTCCCGGTCCCGGTTCTGCCGTGATATTAAGGTTCACCTCATCAAGGTGGACCACCAAACCGAGCAGATCTAGATCAAGTGGCCCCAGCGAAAGGTCCAAGATCTCACAAGAAGTCTGTCCGATCGTCGCCGGCAGAGTGATCAATCGGGTGACCGTTGTAACGGCCCCGGTTGTCGTGTTTGTAAGAACACCCACCAACCGCCCCTCCAGCGCGAGCTGACCGTTCTGATTGACGAATCGAGTCGGAGTGAACGATGCGTTAGTGAATGTGCCACCATCTACGGCGCCGACGATCGGCAAAGTAAATTGTCGAACCGCCGGCGTTGCCGTAAGTCCTCTAGCGGGAGCATTTGTCGACCGAACCGCTGCATCGGCAACTGTCGCGGTCAACATCGTTACGATAAGCGAAAACGTAACTAGAGTTCTTTTCATTTGTACTTCCCCCTTACTAAAAAAACCTGGCTGACCGGCGTCCCGGCGGTCCAGGTTTCGGTATAAAAAAATCTCCGAACGGAAATCGAAAAAGCAAGATCTCTATCGAAATCTATGTTCCAGGCCGCCCCGTCGGCAGCCAGTCACAGTGAGTAATGCGGCTAACCGCAACAATCGTGCCTTTGGTGGCGACTAATCTACAATTTCTGATTTTCGGTCCGCTAAAAAGCCTTTCGTTCGTCAAGTAGCGAACAATTCCACAACCGCAAAGTTTTTTATCTCTACACTTAAGTTAAGCGGCGCAGGAATGTCGGTAACATGAATCGGAGGCTGCAGATCTTTCAAAGGTTCCCGTCAAAAAGAGGTCGATATTTTTATGAAAGTATTGTTTCGCGTCACGGAACTGTTCCCCTATCGAGCAAGAGGGCACAAAAACAGTTCAAGGTACGGCCTGGAGGCGGACCGGGCGAGGTCTGATCATTCGATCTTATCCATCGTATCAGCACGTCGGGGCGTGGGTGGCTGACATCCTGAGATGACGGCGAAGCTTATCCTCACCCCGAAAAATAGTTAATGGGAAAAGTTGAGGGCTACCACTCGGGGTAGCCCTTAACTTTGAAAAATAATGGTGGCCAGGGACGGGGTCGAACCGCCGACACGCGGATTTTCAGTCCGCTGCTCTACCAACTGAGCTACCTGGCCAAATAACGTGCCCGATGCTCGTTGCGGGCAAGCTTTAGAGTTTAAGTAAGCGTGCCCAAGATGTCAAACTATGCCCGAAATTGCGCACGAGTGTTGCAATCCCGTTTGCCCGCGTTAGATTTGTCGACTGAATTGTATTGACATGATGCAAAGTGAGAGTATAATCCCATATTGGTGACCGTTACCTGTGAATGGTCACTCTGTCTTCCGAATCCGTTTGTTTAACCTACCCGTGCCGGTTTGAATGCCGCCGCTGTCCCCCAGAGGCGCAACGCTCAAACCGGCACAAGCTATCTTAAATGTAATAAATCGGAACGATCCTACGCACTGGCCGCATCTGCCGAGACGGTCATTCCCAGCACCACTCTAACGTCGTGTTCTATGCGATCACGCATAGCGGTATCCTGCTTGAGCAGGTTCTTAACGTTCTCACGGCCCTGGCCGAGGCGTTCGCCTTTATAAGAAAACCACGCGCCGCTTTTTTCAACCACATCGTTGTTTGAAGCGAGATCGAGCAGATCGCCTTCGCGCGAGATGCCTTCGCCGTACATTATGTCGAACTCGGTCTCACGGAAGGGCGGAGCACATTTGTTCTTTACAACCTTTACTCGTGTGCGGTTGCCGACCACCCTGTCGCCTTCCTTGATGGCACCGATGCGGCGGATGTCGAGCCGAACGCTGGCGTAAAATTTCAGCGCCTTTCCGCCGGTCGTGGTCTCGGGTGAGCCAAAGAATACGCCGATCTTTTCGCGAAGCTGGTTGATAAAGATAAAGGTCGTCCGCGAATTTGCCACGATCGCCGTGATCTTTCTCAAAGCCTGCGACATCAAACGGGCCTGAAGTCCGGGAAGCGAATCACCCATCTCGCCGTCGAGCTCGGCGCGCGGCACAAGTGCGGCGACCGAATCGATAACGATCACGTCAACGCTGTTCGAACGGACTAGCGTTTCTGCGATCTCGAGCGCCTGTTCGCCCGAGTCCGGCTGCGAGATAAGCAAGTCGTCGATCAGCACACCAAGCTTGCCCGCATAGTCGGGATCCATCGCGTGTTCCGCATCGATGTAAGCAGCAATGCCGCCGGCACGTTGGGCTGACGCGACCACCTGAAGTGCAAGCGTCGTTTTCCCCGAGCTTTCAGGGCCGTAGATCTCGATTATTCGCCCGCGGGGCAATCCGCCGACGCCTATCGCGGCGTCTAGGCTAAGACAATTTGTCGAGATGGCTCCGGCGTCTTCGTGAGGTTTCTCGCCGAGCCGCATGATAGAGCCCTTGCCAAACTTTTTTTCTATCTGCAAAAGTGCAGATTCTATCGCTTTTCCTTTATCCATAGGGTTTTCGCCGTTCGGGTCATGGTACGGCGCGCTCCAGTTTAGAATTTAAACGACCAGCTAAAATAGAACTGTATCACAATTCGTGAGATATGTGAAATGCTGTTTCACGAATGATACGGCTCTGTAAATTTCGAATTCGGGTCTGGATAAAGTTAACCTACCTTTCGCTCCGGCGCAACAACTATCCGCACACTACTTTTCTCTGAATCTGAACGGAAAAATGCTATTATCAGCCTTTAATGCTCGACCGTCTTTGTTCGCGCTAACTACTAGCTCAGTAATTGAATTTTTTCAAATAAGCCGGCGCTCAAACCGGCTTTCGCAAGAAGTATGAAAGCAAGACTAATTCCCACACTCGTATTCTTAGTATTCGCCCTTGCAGCCGATCTGTTCGCTGCCGGAGCGGTCAAAGATGAATGGCTCCACGTCAGATCCAGGAACTTTAATCTTATCGGCAACGCCTCGGAAAAAGAGATAGTTCGCGTCGCCACAAAGCTGGAACAGTTTCGAGAGGCGTTTCGCGTGATGTTCACCGGCTCGAACCTTAGCTCGCCGATCCCGACGAATGTAGTCGTCTTCAAGAGCGACGGAGCGTATCGCCCTTTCAAGCCCAAACGCGGCGATGGAAAAACGGACAATTTCATAGCAGGTTATTTTCAGCCGGGCGACGACGTCAATTACATAACTCTCTCGACCGGCGGCAACGACGCGGACACGTTCGGAACGATCTTTCATGAATACGTTCACTTTATTGTGAACACGAATATCGGAAAGTCAGGCGTGCCGGCGTGGTTCAACGAGGGACTTGCCGAATATTATCAAACCTTCGTGATGGAGGACGATATAAAGGCAAAGCTCGGCATCCCGCAGAACGGCCATCTTGCGTTGCTGCAGCAGAACAAACTACTGCCGTTCGATTCTTTCTTTAATACGAGCAATGCGTCGCTACTCGGCCACGGCAGCGGTGCACGCAGCGTTTTTTACGCCCAGGCCTGGGCGGTGGTGCACTACCTGATCGCTAACAAGAAAACGGCGGGCTTGGACAAATATCTTAGCCGGTCGATGAAAGGAAACGTGGATGAGGCCGCATTTAGTGACGCCTTTCAGATGAGCTACGCGCAAATGGAAAAGGAGCTGCGGCAATATGTCGGAAAGGGTTCTTATATCGGAACGGTCGTGACGTTCAAACAAAAGCTCACATTTGACGGCGAAATGAGGATCACTCCGCTAAGCGAGGCCGAATCGAATGCATACCTTGGCGACCTGCTTTATCACACGCACCGCTACGATGACGCAGAGCCGCTGCTGGCTTCGGCCCTCTCACTTGATCCGAACCTTAGTATGGCGAACACGACAATGGGCATGGTCAAGGTCCGTCAGCGAAAGTACCCGGAAGCTAAAGTGTTTCTTGAGAAGGCGATAGCAAAGGACCCGAAAAATCACCTAGCTTACTATCAGATGGCGTACCTTATTAGTCGCGAGGCTCGCGATGAATTTGGATTTGTGAGCGAGATCCCAGCCGCAAATGCGACGAAGATGCGCGAGTTGCTAAAGCGTGCTATGGAGTTGCACCCGAGCTTTACGGAAAGCTATGAACTGCTTGCCTTTCTGAACATTGTAAGGAACGAAAGGATCGATGAAGGAATTTCGGCGATGGCAAAAGCATTGCAGTATCAGCCGGGCAACCAGCGGTATGCATTGCGGATAGCGGAGCTCTATATTCGCCAGGATAAATTCAGCGAGGCTTCCGATTTGGCGAGCAGGATCGCAAAAACGACCGACGAGCCCGAGGTCAAAAAGCAGGCTGAAAATCTGCTTGAACAGATTCGGGTTCGAAACGAAATAATGGCCCAAAACGCGGAGTCCCGCAAGAGATACGAGGCGGCGATCGCCGCCGGGGCCAAAGACGGCGGCATGCAGCCCTATCTGATAAAACGAGGAGCAGACGGCAAGGAGCCGACACCGGAAGAGATCAAACGGCAATCGCAAGAGTTCGAGGTCCGCTCGATCAATCGCGAATTGCGTAAACCTGAAAGTGCCGAGACACGCTTGCTTGGAAAGCTGTCGAAGATCGAATGTAAAGCGGGTCAGGTCATGTACACGGTTACGACCGAAAAGGAAACGTTTGCACTGGCTAGTAAGGATTTTGAAGGGCTGAATTTCGCAGCATATGTAATGGCGGCGGCTAACTTGGAGATCGGCTGCGATGCAAAACTTGCCGAGATAAACGCCGTCCTGACGTATCGGCCGCGGGCCGCTCACGCGAAGGTAGGTGTACGAGGCGAGCTGGTTTCGGTGGAGTTCGTGCCGCCGCATTTCAGGTTTGTCGATCCGGCTTCCGAGCCCGTGTCCCCACCGGACGCGGCGGCTGGTGCTGCGCCCGCGCCGGCTGAAACGATCGAGGCGGTCGGCACCGCCCCTGCACCGGCGCCAGCCGGCGATCTTGAGGCCGACAGGAAGCGCTCATTCTTCGAGCATATTAGAAACGCCTTACGGAAACCGGCAGAAGGCGAAAAACGCGTACTGGGCTTTATCGAAAAGTCGGAGTGTACGCAGAAAGGCACGTTCTTCTATCTTCGCACCGGAACCCTGGTCCTAAAACTGAATGGAGGCGGAGACTCAAGACCAGAGCTGAAAGGCTATACCCCGGATATCGAGAATGTCCAGTTCGGCTGCGGTATGAAGGCTTTGGATGTTCCCGCGGTGATCACGTATCGTGAGGCCCTGGACAAGAAGTCGAAACACAACGGCGATCTGGTGGCGCTTGAGTTTGTTCCAAAGGACTTTGTTCTTTAAGCCCGTTGGCTCTGTCCGGGCGTCGGAGCAAATTGAACCTTTATCTCTGAGCACCGTATTCAATTATTCACGTTGATCCGGACCGGAACCTGAAATGCATTATTCCGACCTGATCGGTCAAACACTCGACGCAAAATACAAGATCGAGCGCGAACTCGGACGCGGCGGCATGGGCGCGGTGTTTCTCGCGACCCATTTGGGCACCGAACGTCCGGTGGCGATCAAGATAATCGCCCCGCAGTTCATGAAGCGGCCTGAGTTTGTCGAAAGGTTTCGGCGCGAAGCGCGTGCAGCCGGCCGGTTGCGTCATCCGAATGTAGTCGATGTTACCGATTTCGGTTTTGCCCAAGCGGATGACGGCCAGGTCGCCTATCTGGTGATGGAGTACCTCGACGGTTGTACGCTTGGCGAGATACTTGAAGAAGAAAAAAACCTTCCGGTCGGTTGGACCCTCGATATCCTTGAACAGGTTTGCTCCGCCGTGCACGAGGCTCACGAGCAGGGCATCATCCATCGTGACCTGAAACCCGACAACATCTGGCTCGAACCAAATCAACGCGGCGGCTACACGGTGAAGGTGCTGGATTTTGGTATCGCGAAGCTTGAGGCACAGGACGATATTGAGGTGCCGGAGATCGCGGTGCGAAAGAGCGCTTTGCCGACAATGTTATCGGAGTCCAACACGACCCAAACGGGACTTGTTCTGGATGACACGATACACGACAGTATTTCACCTACCCGGATCATTGAAGGCCAAACCGTTCTTCAACCCGCGGAGCGGGTGCGGGCAGAAACCGAGAACGATACCCTGATCCAGAACACCGAGAACGGAGACGACCGCGGCACGCTCGTGCTGAAGGCAGGAGCTGTAAGCGGCGGTGATCAGGAAAGCATGAGGACGATGATCGAAGGACCGGATCACGATCACGCACGTTCCTCCAACCCGTCTCCCGGCTCGCTGAGATATACGTCGAGCACATCGGACCTGACACGGGTCGGGTCTGTCCTCGGCACTCCGCTTTATATGTCGCCGGAACAATGCCGCGGCGACAAACTTGATCCGCGGTCGGATATCTACAGCCTGGGCGTTATTGCGTATCAGATGTTGTCGGGTGAAACACCGTTCAGCGGTGATTTCACCGAGGTGATGGAATCGCACCGGCTTGTCCCGCCGCCGCCGCTGGAGGCTAAAAAGGTCAGAAAAAAACTCAAGCGGGTCATAAACGGCGCTCTGGCAAAGAGTCCGGACGACCGGCCGCAGACAGCCGAAGCATTCGCCAGTTCACTCAGATCTCGGTCGGAAGGGATCTTTGAGCTCCTTCGTCGCTCAGGGATGATCTGGACGGAGCATATACAGAAATTCCTAACGCTGTCGACGCTCTTCTTCTTACCGATAATCGCAATGGGCGCCGTCATCGTAACTTTAAGCTTTCTCAAAGCCAGCGAGGTGATCCCGGAGACGGCAGGCCGATATAGCATGGGTATAAGTGCCGTGCTCAACGGCCTAATGACCGCCTTTTGCACCTTTCTGATCCTGGGAACGATCTCCTGGATCGTGACCCAGAGGCTCGCGATCCCCCTGCGGCCTGTTAAGCTGCGTGTAGCGCTGGCTGAGGCTCGGAAGAAGTGGACGACATTTGCAGGGCTGGGCATCGTGTGTACGTTGATCACGGTGATCGCCGCCGGGCTCGCTTTTGCGGTCGTCTTCGGCGTTTTCTTCGCTGTTTTTTGGCTGATCTTTGGCGTTTCGGAACCCACTATATATACAGCCTTGATCCTCGGTGCCTGTGCGGGCGTGACCGCCTTCTTCATAGTCAATGTTTGGCTGATGCTTGTTGCCCCGGTTGCAATGATGGAAAACCTGAGGGGCCGAAAAGCTATCAAAAGGTCGAAGGAACTGATCTCACGTTCGCTGGTGACGGCGCTCGCGGCATATATAATTATGTTCCTTATACCGGCCATCGCCGCTGGATCGCTCTCGTTCATGGTCGGCATGACCGCAAAGGCATTGGAGATACGCAAGCCCGCGGTGGAGGAGCGAGGAACGGATAATAGGCCGGCTGAACCGTCCGCGGCACCGAATGGCGAGAACAAAGAAGTCTCTATCCATTTTGGTTTGGGCCAGGGGAGAAGGGCGTCGATATCTGAGAGCAATAAGGACATGCGTGAGCGGCTTATAGACAGCGTGCTTGAGACGCTTTTGCAAATATTGTTGCTCCCGATACAGATAGTGGTAATTTCGTTCACCGCGATCATCGTCGCTCTGCTTTACCTGAAAACAAGACAGGCCGGCGGTGAATCGCTTCACGAGCTTTTGGCGAATTTCGAGGAATCGGATAAACCGCGTAAAAAATGGCAGGAACGTGTTCGTCAGCGGTTGATACAGTCGGGCCGGATCACGGGCAGAACTTAGGGAATGCATAAGGTTTTAATAATTGCATTTGGAATATTGGTTATCGGGTTCGCGTTCGCACCGACAAACGCACAGCAGCACACGCGCCCCGTGATGGTAGCGCCCGGGGCACTGATCGAGGTCGTAAACCGTTTTGGAAAAGTTGAGGCCGTAACCGGTGAAAAGGAAGTTCAGAACGCGAATGACCCGGCTGCCGGCGGTGCTTCGTCACGACTTTTGATCACGCTCGATTCGCCTTTTGCTATTTCGCAGAAGGACGTTCTCGTCACTTCGACTACGTTTAACGTGCGTATCGAGGTTCGGCCGGCGGACAAGCGTACCAGGATCGACGTTTCGCTGGTGATGCCGCCGAAAATGAGGTTGAAGATCGAAACCGGTGCCGGCGAAGTGCGCTTTTCCGGCAACATCGCGTCGGCGGATGTTCGGACCGAAACGGGAACGATCGCGGCAGATGTACCTGACGACCATGTCCGCTATTCGCTAATGTGGACCCTTTCCAGGCCGAGGTTTCTCAGTGATTTCCAGTTGAAGCCCGTGAAGGAAAAAACGGCCGGAAAGTTTCAGATCACGGGAGTATACGCGGCGGGCGACAAAGACAACGAGAATTCAAGTCCGGAACCGGGCGATACATCCCCTGAACATACGTCGTCTGTTACCCCGAACGGAAAGGTCAAGGCGTATGACGGCGGCAAGAAGGATCCGCCGGAGAAAGACTCGAAGGAGCCGGCCGGCGATTCGATCTCCCTTGATCTGGTAACCGAACGCGGAATTATCTTGATCAATATTCCGCCGAATGAGGTATCCAGCGATCTTCGCGAACGTCCGTTAACAAACGCCGCCAAGGCGATAATAAGAAGCGGTGATTCGCAATTGATGGAAGCGATACGTCGGGCGGCACCTAAGTATTTCGGCGATTATTTACGGACGCTCCCGCCGTTAAAAACACAGCCGGCCTTCGCCGATAAGATCCAAACCGACAGGATCGCGGCCTCGCTTTTCAAGATCGCGTCGGTACGCGTCAGCGACGTTAACAATCGGGCGATCGAAGAACTTTCGGCTGAAGACTTCGAAGTATTGGAAAGCGGGGTTGAACGGAAGATCGTTTCGGTAAAACGTTCCACTGCTCCGTTCAATCTTGTGCTTTTGCTGGATGTATCCGGAAGTGTCGACAATTACGTCAATTTCATTCGTAAAGCGGCCAGAAACTTCGTTAATACTGTCGATTTCCGCGACCGCGTCTCGATCGTGACGTTCAACGACGACGTTAAGGTCATATCGTCGTTCACAACGGACAAAGGCCGCCTTTCGGAGAGTCTTGACACCTTCGACGCCGGAGGTGCAACAGCATATTATGATGCCCTCGCCTTTACGCTTGCGGACACCTTGCGGCCTATGCGGGGAGAGCGAACAGCGATCGTGATCCTTACTGACGGAGACGACAACCGGTCGTTCCTATCGTTCGACGCGTTGCTGTCGTCCATTCAGGAAAGCGGCGCACTTATTTATCCGCTGTATGTGCCTTCGGCGCTTGTTGCCGCCGAGGCCGCCGCGAAACCTGACGCCGCGATCGATTCGCTGCGGGCGAGGTATTTGCAGGGAGAGTTGACGTCAAAAGCTAAAGGCGAGGGAGAAAAGCTCGCCAAGGTTTCGGGCGGTGTTTATTACCCGATCACTCAGCTTTCGCAGATCCAGACAGCTTATGAGGACATTGTGCGTCAGCTTCGAACGGCCTACGATATCGAGTATCACTCCGAACTCGGCGGGGCGGATCTGGGTGCCTCACCTCGGTTAAAGGTCCGATCAAAACGCCCGAATTCGCTGGTTCAGATACGTTCCGTGCAGCCCGTAGCGATTCGCGGCCGGTAACGAGAAAATTTAAAGGCAACGATAATTCGGGCGTCAACTTCTTACTTTTCGACGCACGCGAGTTTTGTCAACACACGTTTTTTTACTCTTGAAGTTCAATTCAGATAGTTTCAGATCCGCATAGGTCTTCGGCCTGCGGAAGTCCGCCCTCACGACGGGCCAGATAGGGGAATATTGATGAAAAAGTACGTCTTAAGTCTTGGAGCCGCACTCCTTGGAGCTATATTTGTGGCCTCACCCGCAGCCTCTCTTGCACAAGAATCAACTCAGAACGACGATCTCTCACAGATCAAAATAGGGAATTTTGGAAAGATGGACGACCGCCTTTATCGCGGCGCCCAGCCGGTGAAGGAAGATTATGCCTCGCTGGCCGCTCTCGGAGTTAAAACCGTTGTCGATCTTCGAAACGACCCGACCGATTACGAAAAGTCGTCCGTCGAAGCCCTCGGGATGAAATACGTCAATATTCCGATGAGCGGCTGGAAATATGCCAACGACCAGGATGTAGAAAAATTCATGTCGATCATGAACGACCCCGAGTCAGGTGTGGTCTACGTGCACTGCAAGGCTGGCAAGCACCGTACAGGCCTCGTGGGTGCCGTCTACAGGTTCCATAAGTATGGCTGGGATTACGACCAGGCTTACAAGGAAATGAAGAAGTTTGATTACACTTCATGGCCTGTTCATTTCAATATCAAATCGTACGTGAAAGATTATTCGGAACGTTTCGAAAAGACGAAGGCCGCGGCTGCGGCCCAGTCCACTTCGGCACCGGTTGCGGTATCCGCGACATCCAACTAAGAAAAAGGCGGGTTCTCCCCGCCTTTTCTATTGATAAATGTCCGAAGCTCCCTTCTTCTGCGACCATTGAATTCCTTCAATATTCTCCGGGTCGCGTTTCATTATAAGGTCGCTAAGGCGGTCGGTACTCAAATTCAGCCGCAGGTTGAGGTAATAGACGAGCGAGCCGATCGGGTCCTTTTCATCGGGCGGGTCCAGTTGCCTTACTTCCGTATCGATCTTGTTTTCCTTGAACAATTTCTTCAACAATTGCTGGCTTCGCTCGGTGTTTCGTGTCCTAACAGTAAGTTCCATCGAACGAAATACTTGCTCCGATTCGTTGTATTCCAACAACCATAGCAGAGCCAAAGCGAATAAGCAGAGAGCAATTCCCAGCTCCCACCGGCCGACGCCTGCCGCCAAACCTAACGCGAGGCTTATAAGCAGCACCGTTATTTCCTTCGGGTCGCGAATATTGGTGCGAAACCGAACGAGCGAAACCGCCGCAAAGATGGCAAATGCCCGGGCCGCATTATCACCCACGATCATCATCAATGCAGCCGCAACCACCGCAAGAAGTATCTGAGTTTGAGAAACGAATAAGCTTCGCTTGAACAGGTTTACATCCTTTCGCGGCCGGAATGCCAAGACGCCCGATAAGACGACGGCCAGAAACAGTCGAAAAAGGATACCGAAAAACTCGTCCACCCACGATCGCGGCTGCTCCGCGGGGGCGGCGGCGGCCAGGGAATCCGACATCACGTCGAGGAAGGGATTTCCGGTTGTATTCCCATCCCTTGCTGCGTTGGCGGCCGGTGCCGTGGTGCCGGTTACCGGTGTCGGAGTCATTCTCTCGCGAGAGAGATATAAAATGACCGTCAACGTCGCCGCGGCAGCTACAACTATCAATGTGACCAGTTTTGCCCGCCTCATTTAGTTGCAGCAGTTGTTGTTGCGTTATTTGCCGCCCGTTTCAATTCGGAAATGCGGTTCTTGACGCCGGATGTAAAGACCTCAATTTCCTCGGGTGAATACCTCGCGGCTCGAAACGCGTCCTTGATCTGCTTGTCGCTCAAGCGGCCCAACAGATCGGACAGCCAGACCGCATTCGCGGTCGAAAAGCCTTCGAACAGGTCGCGGTTCTTACCTCGGTACGCGACATCGACAATGTTGTTTTGGACACTATCAATGAACTTGGTCTTCATATAATCTTCGGGATTTCCGGTGCTGCGACCGATCCGGTAAACCACTGGAAGATTGTTGCTGCCAAGCTTGCCGAACGTGGAGCCCAGATCACTGACAATGTAATGTAGCTCCCCATTGACGTGAAGGACCTTATTCTGCAGGTCGAGAACGTCCCAATTGTTCAGGAACACCATCATCATCTTTAACCCTTCAAGCTCGTTCGTGCCAACGAAGGGGTTCTCGCGCCATTTCCACTCGTCCAGGCGCTCGATATTGTCCGGCCGTGCCTCAAGACGGACGTCCTGAAAGGTTCCCTGGCCCGGTATTGTGATATTTGGGACCAAATAATTGATCTCGGTCTTATACCCGATGCCCCAAAGGAGCCTGACCGCGGCCGTTTCCGGTTTCGCTTCGCGGCCGAGCTTTGCCACCCAGACCTTCCCGGAGCCGTCTCGGATACGGAATTTCTTGTTATGTCCGTCCTTTTCTTCCTTTATGAACTCGATCCGTTTCAGATCAGGCTGCATCTCAGTTCCGCCCGGGCCGATAAACAGATCACGACCTTCAATGTTGACCGGTTCCCACATGACCGCCTTTCCCGTCGGCATCGATTTGCTCTTTTTCTCATCCTGAGCAAATGATGTTACCGCTGCCAGTAGAACAACGAACGAAATGAACAACGACGATGCGAAATGTTTCCTTGCCATATTTACCTTCCCTTGATTCGTGATTCGATATTTATTCGATATTTAACTGATGAGGCGGTCAAAGTCCTCAACCTCTGCCTCGGCCGGATAAAGGCCCAGATCACCCTGGAATTCTTCCTGACTGTTTCTCGAAAGCTGACCGTCGCCGGCCAAAACCTTTTCATAGGTGCCGTCGGCCCGCAGTTCCCATGCCTTGGCGTTGTCGGCAAGATACGTAGCCAGATAGTGATTTTTGAGATATTCCCGGATCGACGGCCGGTCTACCGGCGTCAGGATCTCGACGCGGCGGTCCAGATTTCGCGGCATCCAGTCGGAACTTCCCATGTAAACTTCGTAATCGCCGCCGTTCTCGAAGTAATAGACCCGGCTATGCTCAAGCAGACGCCCGACAACACTTCGAACCCGGATATTCTCTGAAACACCGGGGACACCGGGCCGCAGCGTACATATGCCGCGAACGATAAGGTCGATCTCGACGCCCGCCTGTGATGCTTCGTAAAGGGCCTGGACGATCTCACTGTCGGCAAGCCTGTTGAATTTTGCGACTATTCTGGCCGGAATACCTTTCCGGGCGTTGTCGGTTTCGCGGCCGATCAGCTCCACCATTCGCTGCCTAAGATTTATCGGAGCAACAAGAAGCTTGTTAAAGGACGCCGGCTGTGAATATACCGTCAGGAAGTTGAACAGCTCCGAAACGTCCTCGCCGATGGCCTCATCGGCCGTCAAGAGGCCGAGGTCGGTATAAGCAGCGGACGTCTGCGGATTGTAGTTTCCCGTCGCCGCGTGAACGTAGCGCCTGAGCTTGTCACCTTCACGGCGTACGATAAGCGTATTTTTCGCATGGGTTTTCAGGCCGAGCAGGCCGTAGATCACATGTACGCCCGCCTCGTCCAGTTTTCTCGCCCATTCGATATTGTTACCTTCATCAAATCTAGCCTTGAGCTCGATCAGTACTGTGACCTGTTTGCCCTGTTCGCTTGCCTTGATGAGAAGCGGCGGTATCGATGATTCGGCACCGAGACGGTAAAGGCACATTTTGATCGCAAGCACGTCCGGGTCTTCGGCGGCCTCAGCTATCAGGTCCGTAATAATGCTATACGGCATATACGGGTGATGAAGCATGAGGTCGTTTTCCTTGATAAGGTCGAAGGTCGAACGGCCGGAGTTAAAAATCTCGGGGGTCGTTACGCGAATAGGAGCGTATTTCAGCTCGGGGCGGTTCAGGTTTGCGATCTCAAAAAAGTCGGTCACCTTTAATGGGCCGCTGATCCGATAGATGTCCTCCTCCTGGAGCCCAAGCTCCGAAGACAAAAGTTCGACCATTTGAGCGGGCATTGAATCGGAGACCTCGAGTCGAACGACCGTCCCGAATCGCCTTTTTCTAAGATTCTCCTCCATCATCTCGAGAAGGTCCGCCGCTTCGGATTCGCGAAGCTCGATATCGGCATCACGCGAGATGCGGAAAAAGTGACAATTCGAAACCTCGGCATCCAGCACAAGCGACCCGATGTTCGCAGCGACGATATCTTCGATAAGGACAAATGCTTCTTCACGGCCCTCAACCGGTATGAATCGTGGAAGGAATGCCGGGAGCTCCATCCGAACGAAGATCGGTTCCGAATTTAGAGTCATCGCCCGCTCGACGCGCTTATTCAGTTTGGGCTTTATATACAGGCCGATATTGAGCGTTCCACCCGACAAGTACGGAAACGGATGAGACGGATCGACTGCCTGCGGCGTAAGGACCGGGTGGATCCTGGTCTTGAAATATTCGCGAAACGCCTCCCTTTCCGTCTCGGTAAGGTCGGAATGCCGGAGGATCTGGATCCCGTTGTCCGACAGTGCCGGCATAATGTCTTCCTGAAGGCACGTTTCCTGTAACCGGCACATTTCCTTGATCGACCGGCGTATCGATCCAAACTGTTCGGTAGCGGTCAGGCCGTCGGCAGAAACCTCGGACATCGTTCCAGCGGTCTCTTTTAGCCCGGACATTCGGACCATAAAGAATTCGTCGATCAGGGACGAAAAAATAGCAATGAACTTCACCCTTTCAAGCAACGGAATGGACGTGTCGAGCCCTTCATTCAAAACGCGGCGGTAGAATTCGATCAGACTTAGGTCGCGATTGATAAAAAGGGCTTGCGGGTGAGGACTTTGAACAAGCTCCGGTGAATAAATCTGGGTAATAGGTTTTGCCATTAAGTTGCGCCTCTTCTTCGCAATTTGTTTAGAGTGGGGAAAGCTAAACTCCGAGATGCGTACGTGCAAAAGGCGTTCCACAGCGACAACCGCCTGTAAACCATACGTGCAATGGGATTTAAGGTCTGAAGGAGGAAAGGAAGCGGGAGCTATAAGGTGTATAGAAAGAATACACGAGGCCGCTGACAGGATTGCCAGCGGCCTTCGTTGTTTGGTCTCCTGATCATTCGCCTGAAGCGGCCGACGCGATCGTTTCGCGCAGCTTTGCAGCCGAAGTCGTAACGGGTTCGAGTTCTACGTCATCTACGTTCCCACGCACCTTCTTTCCGAAAACGGCGTTCCAGGGCGGAATGACGAGAGTCACGTTCCCATGCGCCTTTGCCTGACAGGCGAGGCGTATGAAGGGCTTTTCATCATCAGGCTGATTGTAGCCGAATACCTTCATCTGACGACGTTCACGCACCGAAGGCTCCGAGAGCTTTTCCTGCCCGCCAAGGACGCCTACCCAACACGTGCCGCACGAGGCCGACGTACATTCGATCGGTACGGGGCCTTCCCAACAGCGTGAGTCAAACGATTGCCAATCGGTTTCGCGCGACCGCTGCGAGGCTGAGGCTATCTCTTCTTCGTTTATGATCGGAAACCGGCCATCGAAGGTCCGGGCTTCAAAATTCACGGAATATTTCTTGTCAACGGTTTTAAGAAACCCGAACAGGCCCTGCGAGTCGTCTTTTTCACGCGCTGCGACTATTGAGTCAGGCGTGCCTGACATCATTTCGGATGGATTCTGTACAATGCCCGGTGCGGCCTTAAGTTCATCGAACCCCGCCTGGACAAGGGTCATCAGGCCGACCGCGGCGATGGCCGTTGTGAGCGTTTCGTTCGTCTTCGCCTCTACCGCCGCCGTCTTCGCGATGGCCTTGATCTCGTTCTCAAGATTCGAGAACGGTTCACTGGATTCGGCCCGAGCCAGGACGGCCGCTTTTGCCTGCGGCCAGAAGCGGTGCCCGTAAAGAAAACGGTGCGAGCTGTCGATCTTATCCAGCAGGCCAAAGTCGCCCTGCATGGCGATGCCTTTCATTGCTTCCTCAACGTCGCCGGCCGTTTCAAGATAATTCAGCAGGTCGAGCGGGTAAAAGCGAAACCAGATGCGGACCGCGTTGCGATCGACCTCGTGACAAGCCGGGATCAGCGAATCAATTGTTTCAAGCCATTCGGCTTCGGTATGGCCTTCAAGCCTGGAAATGAATGCGTCGTTCATAGGTTATAAATTAGTCCTTCAAACAAACCTCCATTTAACCAAAACCGCTTTTGTGAAACAACTCGCAAAACTCGTTCTGCACACGCGTGGGCCGAACAAGACCCGGTATAGTATTCGGTACGCAGCCTTTAACCAGGCAAACGAAGGTATGTTTATTAAGTAATGAAATAAAGACGAGGCCGTGCTGCGGAGAGTATTGACTAAAATCGGCTTCGGCTGCCGGATCTGTACCGTCTTAGAAACTCGAACCCGTTGATAGCCTGGCGCGATTCGTCTATGGCCTTTCGATTTAGCTCGTATAACCGGGCAGCAGTGCCCGGTTCGACCCATCCGTCGCGCCGGTGAAGGCGCAATGATCGAGCCTCTTTCCATAAGCGTGTAGCGGCTTTTGCGTGCCTGATCGCCGATTCGCGTATTCTGTCGATCGTCCCGTCCATTGTGTATTTTCATCATAAACGAATTGGTAAAGCGTTGTGTACCGGTTTATACATCGGTGAAGTATCCCCGAAAATATGCGGCCAAATGCCATTTTAAGGTTGCTATTTCGGCCTATGAATGCCAAAATGATGACTTCAATCCTACTCTCGCGTCTGTGACTAGACGCGCTTTGCCTTAAGCGGTTTTCGGATAAGTTTGAGAGCAGGCCACATTTGGAAGAGCAGAAGCGACTCTCAACGAATTTATTGAGTATCCGAGGACCGGCCTTTTCCGCCTCCGGCGTAAAGCCCAGATCTTCAAAGTCTTCGCCATGCACTCCCGGACAGCCGGGAAAGGGAAAAAAACATGTCAATGAAACTTTACGTAGGAAATCTCTCATTTAACGCCACAGCGCAGGACCTGACGGAACTCTTCAGCGAATTCGGCTCGGTAGAATCGGCCAATGTTATCGAAGACCGCGAAACCGGACGTTCGCGCGGATTTGCTTTTGTGGAAATGTCCTCGAGCGAGGAAGGCAAGGCTGCTATCGAACAGGTCAATGGCCGTGAGGTCGACGGACGCCAGCTTAAGGTCAACGAAGCCAAGCCCCAGGAAAGTCGTGGCGGCGGCGGTGGCGGCGGACGCGGCGGCTACGGCGGCGGCGGCGGTAATCGTGGTGGAGGCGGAGGCGGCGGCTACGGCGGCGGCCGTGGCGGATACGGTAAGTCTGGTTGGTAAGAGAGATCTGAATAGTACAAAGTGGATGCCGAAAGGCATCCATCTTTTTGGTGGTCCCTGTCCGTATCCCGTGAAATATTATGAGCAATCCGCCTCTTACAATGTCCCGACGTCACATACTGGGCGACCTGAACGGCCGCTGCGAGCCTGCCTCGGATGTCCCGGTATACCTGGATAATTCCGGCGGCGAATTGATCGGTCATGTTGATGAAAGCCACGGCCGCTATGCCGATGCACTCACGTTTCACCTTGACGACGGGGTCTGCAAAAAGCTTGCGGCGGGTCAGTTTGTCTATTCGCTCGAGTATGAGTTTGCCGGCGAGGGCGACGCGTCCCTCCCTTCTGGAAAGCGGCGGATAAAGCTGGGATCGATCGTCCTCAAGTTGCGAAAGGGCTATGAAAAGCCCGTTCCGAAAAATGTTATTCCCATCGAGCCAGAATCTGTTAAAGTAGCGTAACAAGCCGGTGTTCCTATTGTTTGCTCTCCTCTGTCTTTCTCGGGCACTGAGAACAAAGTGCCATTCGAACTGATGAAAATATTGCTTTACAACCCTGACAACGGGGTTACGCGGAATTTCATGCCGCATCTTTGGATGTTCCTGCTTCAGGCGCTCACGCCCGAAGGGCATGAGGTCGTGCTGATCGACGGGAACGCCAAGGCGATGACACGCACCGAATTGGTCAAGTTTTGCCGCGACGAGAATGTCGGCCTGGTCGGGATCGGGTCGATGACGCGGATGGTGGCTCGCGCCTATCAGGTTGCCGATTCGCTTCGCGAGGCCGGGATCAAGGTCGTGATGGGCGGTCCGCATGTGACCGAATGCCCGGACGAGGCCCTGGGCCGCGACGGCGGGCCGCGGCATGCTGATGCGGTTGCGCTCGGCGAAGCCGACGCAACGTGGGCGCTGATCGTCGAAGACGCTGCCAACGGATGCCTTAAGGATGTTTATCAGCCCGAAGTCGATGAAAAGGGCAACGACATCAAGCCGGGCTTGCAGCAGTATCCTCATATTCCGTGGGAATCGCTCGACTTGGAGCAGTTCAGCCTTGTTCCGAGCGTCTTTAGACCGCTCTTGTCCAAACTCGGTGCCGGGTGGGGCAAATTCTTTGTCGTACCGATCGAGACCGGCCGCGGGTGTCCGTACGGGTGCGAATTTTGCACGGTCACGGGATTTTTCGGCGATTCGATCCGGTTCCGCACGAACGAGAGCGTCGTTGAGGAGCTTCTTCGACTGAAGGCCCGTGCCAAAAAGGAACGAGGCCAGATCGCGGTTTTCTTTATAGACGACAATCTTGCCATCAATAAGAAGCGGTTGAAATCCTTGCTCCGCGACATGATCGCCGCGGGCGCGCAGCTGCCGTGGGTGGCCCAGATCAGCGCGAACCTTTTGGCTGATGAGGAGTTGGTCGATCTGATCGCCGATTCGGGCGGGCGTTGGGTGTTCATCGGGATGGAATCGATCGACCCGGCGAATATGGCGGACGTCAACAAGACGTTCTCCAAACCGGCGAATTACGGAGCCGTGCTTGACGGCCTTGCCCGGCGGAATATTTACGCGATCACCTCGTTCATCTTCGGGATGGACAACGACACGGTTGGCGTCGGCGACCGCACCGTGGACGAGATCGAAAGCTGGGCGCCGGGGCTTCCCGTATTCGGCCAGTTGACGCCGTTCCCGGCGACGCCGCTTTACGAGCGCCTTCAAAAATCCGGCCGGCTTGATCGGCCTAAGCATTGGCTCGACTTTGCCCAGTTCGTGATGGCCCATAAGCCGGCGAAGATGACGGTCGAGGAGGCGAGACAGGAGACCATCGGCGCGTGGTCGCGTTCGTACAGTCCCGAACGCAATCTGGAGGCGGTCCGCGCCATCGCCGACGCACCGATCCAGACCCGCATCAGCCATCTTGTCGCCCGGCTGTTTTTCCGCGGCATCTATTTTCCGCAGATGGGAACGCGTGCCTGGCTGAAACTCCTTTTCGACAACCGCCGCTGCATTATGGGCCTCGCTCGTGAAGGCTTTGCGACGTACCGAGCTGCCAGGAAACGCCGCCCCGCGATAACGACCATTCCCGAAGTTGCAGAGGAAACAACCGCAGGACTCCACCGGTAGACCCGGCGAACCCGGGCCGGAATGAATTTGCTATTCCGGCCCGCGAATGCCACACTAAGACATCGATCCTACTCTCGCGTCATTTTTTGGACACGCTTCGCCTTAAGCGGTTTTCGGATAAGTTAGAGAGCAGGCCCTTTGGAATCGAAGAAGTGGCTCTCAACGAAATTTTTGAGTATCCGAGATCCGGCCCTTTCCCGCTACCAGCGTAAAGTCCAGATCCTGAAAACTTCTCACACAATGCCCGGACAGCCGGGAAAGGAAATTAATTTAATGTCAATGAAACTTTACGTAGGAAATCTATCTTTCAACACATCGACCCAGGAGCTGAACGAGCTTTTCGCCACGGTCGGCACGGTCGAATCGTCGAACATCATCGAGGACCGCGAAACCGGCCGCTCGCGCGGGTTCGGCTTTGTCGAAATGTCTTCGAAGGAAGAAGGCAAGACCGCCATCGAGCAGCTCAACGGCAAAGAGATCGACGGCCGCGAGCTTAAGGTCAACGAGGCCAAACCCCAGGAAAACCGCGGCGGAGGCGGCGGTGGCCGTGGAGGATACGGCGGCGGTGGCGGCAATCGCGGCGGAGGCGGCGGCTACGGTGGTGGTGGCGGCTACAGCGGCGGCGGCGGCGGTTATGGGAAATCTGGTTGGTAAGCAGAAAGCCCCAACCGAAATGAAAACGGCGTCCCTTGTGGACGCCTTTTTCATTTTAGACTGCCCCACATGTCGCGTTTCGCAGACACCGCTTGCCCGGCCATCGCCATTTTGTCGTTCACATTTGTCTCAAATATCGTCTCACGGTGAGACGGCCTAAGCCGTATAGAAAGCTAAGCTTAGCCGGAATTTGTCTCAATTCTCACATGATCGCCTCTTCGCGGGGAACTGTGAGACGAATATCGATGTAAATGATGTTCTTGCAACACTTACGTCGTGATTTCCGTGTATGACACAAGAAAGTTTTCAAAGATCGCTCGTGCGGCCGTGCCAGCGCAAATACAACTCAAAACACGCGGCGTACCGCTGTGTGTAAATCGTCCCCAGTCCGGGCACATTCTTTTCCATAAGCGCTGGCGGTTTTTCGCCACACTCAAACTTAATGTGCGAGCGGCCCGGGCGGAATAGTCGGTTTTGAAGATGCGAATGAAAGGAATGATGCGAATGATACGAATGGAAAACGGCATTCCGCAATGGTACGAATGGCCGGCCTCACAGAGAGCAGGCAATATGATTAACGCGTAAAACTCCGCTCGTTTATCTCCTTTATTATCAATAATTTTCTCCGAAAGGATTCTAAGCAAAAAGCTGTTCAGGCAGCGTCTCTAGACCTTGGGCGAGCAGGTGGTTGAGCAGGTTCATCGCTTGGCTGAGGTCCTAATCTTAATCCGCATCATTTGGGAGAATCATCATGGTAATGTCATGCAATCAGTTCGGGGAGTGCAGCAGAAGGCCGGATCCGACGAACACGGCGACGGACCTCGTAACGCTGCAGGGTTCGGTCGGCAGAAACGGCAGGAATTTGCGCGATGACGTCGTGCAGATACAGGACGCATTGAATCGTGTCGGCCCGGTGAATGGCGGCCCGGTAATCCCGCTCGTGGTTGACGGGTTTGTTGGACCGAAGACGGTAAAGGCGATCGAGGATTTTCAACGAGCGCAGTTTCCGGGTAAGTTCCCCGATGGGCGAATCGATCCCGGCCAGCGGACGGTTGGGCGACTGAACGAACTGCTCGTCAACGTGCCGACGTTTAATGACGAAATGGTGCCGGCGACCGCAGGCGTCCCAAGCGCCTTTGTTCCGCAGGGCAACGAGATGGGTTTCGTTAAGGCCTCTTTCGTGCCGCCGCCGGTCACTACCGAAGACCAGATGGACCGGGCGAACCGGCATGCCGAGGATGCCGAGAGGAGGATCTCCGCGGCCCTGAAGCGGATGAACCAGGCCATCCTGGCAATGGGGAAAAAGATCCAGACCCCGAAAGAGAAAGAACTGATCCGCGAGATAAACTGGCACTTCAAGGCGAATGCGGACCCGAACCCGGCCCAGCACATGGCGAAGGTGCAGTTCACTCTCGCCACAATGCACACGGCCATCAGGGAGCACAATCTGGGCACCCGGAACATCTTGAGGAAAGGGGCTCCGCCTCCGGCCGATCCGAACGCGATCGCCTGGGCTTACTTAGGCGGCTGGACGTCGATGAAGCAGGAGGAGAGATTCATCACCATCACTCCGCTGTTCATGACCCAGCTTTCTTTGGTCATCGTGCACGAGTTGTGCCATTTCTGCGGCGGAAACCAGTCCACCGGCAAGGACATCGTCCACCGGGCCTCGCCCGACCCGTTCCCGACCGGCACAAAACGTGAAGACGGCAGCACCAACTACCGCGACATGCCGCCGTTCCATGCCCGGACGAACGTGTATTCGTACACGGTCTACTGCTACCCGGACCGGCCGGAGTTTAAAATTCCCCCGGGAGTTTGATGGATTGGAGGGTTGGCGCTTGATATCTTCGCAGGAAAAAGGCGAGAAATGCACCGCCAATTCTGCGGCCAGGACGTCGACGGCCGCGAGCTTAAGGTCAACGAGGCCAAGCCCCAGGAAAGCCGCGGCGGAGGCGGCGGCTATTGGAAATCCGGTTGGTAATCAGAAAGCTCTAACCGAAATGAAAACGGCGTCCCTTGTGGACGCCTTTTTTGTTGCTCCGATACGTCAAATAACGCGGCATAATTCGACAAGATCGCCGCAGGTATTCAGTCGCCACAGGCGACCAATATTAAAGCCTAGGGTGTAGCGAGCAACGCGAGCGGAACCCTAGGAAGATTTCAGTGGGATTTCCGTCGCTGTAGGCGACGAAGATCGGCGGGGCATTATTAGTCGCCTACAGCGGCCGGGATTCGTGTTTGACGGTACCTAAGGTTTCGCCGAAAAACGGCTCCACCCTAGGCTTTAATATTTGTCGCCGTTGGCGACTGGGAAATGCGGTTTTCGGCGCTTGCCTGTTTCCCTGACTAATCCCAACAATGTTCTTCGTCGATCTCGACCTCGTATTTGCGGCATAAGGCACGGAATTCATCCTTGTATGACTGCTTTCCGTGATATTCTTTTTGCCCGCGGATGTATCGGGACACATCTTCGACCTGCGATTGGCCAATCGAGAAGGCTCCGTAGCCTTTCTGCCAGTAGAATTTGCTGTAACCTTTCTTTTTCATCCACACCGAGGTGCTTCGTTTGATATCACCGGCCAGTTTGGGCACGTCGTTCTTGCCCATCGAGGTTAATAGATGCGTATGGTTCGTGGTGCCGTTACCGATGATCAGTCGGGCACCATTGTTTTTCACGATTCCGTGGATATATTTGTAAAGCTCTTCCTCGATTGCGGGATCGATAAGGTCGAGGCGGTCTTTGGTTGAGAAAACAATGTGGACAAGGACCTTGATTATCGATTGGGGCATATATTTGAGGAAAGAATTGACGAAAGGTTACACCAAGATTTTCAGTCGCCAAAGGCGACAAATATTAAAGTCTAGGGTGCAGGGAGCGTAGCGAACGAAACCCTAGGTCGCCAAACGAAAATGTCCCGTCGCTGTCGGCGACGAATATTGTGGGCGGGTTATTCGTCGCCTACAGCGACGCTATGTTGTGGGTGTCGGGACCCAGGGTTCCGCCAAGGCTCCACCCTGGGCTTTAATCTCGGTCGCCGTTGGCGACAAAGGCAAAGTCGTTTGGCCAAGTGATAAACTAACGGGTATGAAAACCTGGGTTATGGGCTTTCGTTCGTATTTGCTCTTCGCGGCATTTGTGATGTCTATATGTTGCGCGGACATAGACGCGGAGAAGGGCGAGGACGGCAGTATCGGGACCTGTCCGGCGATAATAGTGACGGAGCCCGCAGGCGCTTTGCAACCCGGCGAGCTAATCCGGTTTGACGTCTCGTTGGTCCCGGAGAAATCTGAGAAACTAAAATTTTATTGGACGACAGATAAAGGCCGGGTAAACGAGGGGCAATCAACTAGACATATCGGCATCCGGTATTTAATGGAAATGAGGGGAACCAGCGTGACCGCTACCGTTAAGATCGAAGGTTTGGCGGATCATTGTCCCAATTCTGCTTCGGGATCGGCGGGGTTGACGTGGGATCCCGTGCCTGAACTTCTTGCCGATTTTTCAGTGCCGGTTTCGTCAATAAATAGAAAGAGTCTCAGAACGGCCGCCGAAGAGCTCGTTAAAAATCCTCACAGTCAGATGTACATAATCGAGTACTTCCCGCACGCAACAACGAAAGCGTCCAGCAGGCGGAAGACAAAAATGGTAATGACATTCTTTACCGAAACTTTGAAGTTTGACGGGTCCCGAGTGACAATTGTTTTTTCGGAGGCAGACCGCCCTCGAACCAGAATCTTTCGGATTCCGCCTGGGTCCGACAACCCGACCCCGTAGTCCGCCCCACGGCTTGACAAGGCCCTTCCAAATTCATAATATCTAAAGTTTCGGACTTTGAGGTCTGGGCTGTTGTGAGGTTTGGTAACGAACTGAAGCAGTAGATGTTTGAAAGCTTTAGCAGGAATTGTAGCGTAAAGGGCGTCGAACCAACGGCGTTTGGGATGAAAGAGATCGCCTGTTTTTTCGGTGATCTAACCTGATATATGCCACGCTACAGCAAAGTTTTAGCTTTTAAGGGAACATAACCAATCACTAATTCAACCAGCTTGTGCTGCTTGAGCTAACTGCCGGAACTGGTTTTCGGCAAGAGTCAGGTGAGACGTTAGTTTTGCTTTTAAATAGGGTGGCGAGAACCACCCCGTCAGCCGAAGCGGCTGCCACCCCTCCTTTGTAAGGAGGGGAGCCTAGAGGGCACCACCCCGTGAGCCGAAGGGCCGACACCTCTCCTTTGTAAGGAGGGGAGCTTGAGAGAAAAGTATGCCGACTATTAATCAGTTAGTTCGCAAAGGGCGTGAGAGGGTCAAGTATAAGACGGCGAGTCCGGCTTTGCAGGCTAATCCGCAGAAGCGTGGGGTTTGCACGAGGGTTTATACCTCGACGCCGAAGAAGCCGAATTCGGCTTTGCGTAAGGTGGCACGTGTGCGGCTGACCAACCAGATAGAAGTAACGACCTATATCCCGGGTATCGGCCACAACCTGCAGGAGCACTCGATCGTGCTCATCCGCGGCGGCCGTGTGAAGGACCTGCCGGGTGTGCGTTACCACATCGTCCGCGGAACGCTCGATGCCTCAGGCGTCGCGAACCGTAACCAGTCGCGTTCGAAGTACGGAGCGAAGAGACCGAAGGGTGCGAAGTAACAGTTGCCAGTGGGCTGTGGTCAGTGGTCAGAAAAGGCCGTTACTGACCACCGGCCACTGACCACCGACCACTGACAAAGATATGGCTAGAAGAAGAGTTGCAACACGTCGCGAGATCTTGCCGGATCCGATCTATAACAGCACGATCGTGACCAAGTTTATCAACGGCATGATGTGGGAAGGAAAGAAAACCACCGCCGAGCAGATCTTTTACAGTGCGATGGACAAGATCGCGGAAAAGACGGGTGAAGAGCCGCTGAAGGTTTTCAAGAAGGCCCTGGACACGGTGGCCCCGACGCTGGAAGTGAAGTCGCGGCGTATCGGTGGTGCTACTTATCAGGTGCCGCTTGAGGTTACGAAGGACAGGCGCAACACGCTGGCCATCCGCTGGATCGTCACCAACGCCCGCAACCGCAGCGAAAAAACAATGACCGACAGGCTGGTCGGCGAGCTGCTCGATTCGACAACAGGACGCGGCGGAGCGGTCAAGAAAAAGGACGACGTCCACCGCATGGCAGAAGCGAACAAGGCGTTCGCTCATTACAGATTCTAATAAGTGGTCGGTGGTCAGTGGCCGGTGGTCAGAGAAACGCCAAGATTTATCTGACCACTGACAACTGACCACTGACAACTAACAAGATGGCTAACATTAGCTTAGACAAATTTAGAAACATCGGCATCATGGCCCATATCGACGCGGGTAAGACCACGGCGACGGAGCGCATTTTGTTCTATACGGGTGTTTCGCACAAGATCGGCGAAGTCCACGAAGGAACGGCGACGATGGACTGGATGGAGCAGGAGCAAGAGCGCGGAATTACTATTACGTCCGCCGCAACTACCTGTTTCTGGACGCGCAATGGCGTCGAGCACCGCATCAATATTATCGATACACCGGGACACGTTGACTTCACGATGGAAGTTGAGCGGTCCCTTCGTGTATTGGACGGTGCGGTCTGTGTTTTTGACGGTGTTGCCGGTGTCGAGCCGCAGTCGGAGACGGTTTGGCGTCAGGCCGACAAATACGGCGTTCCGCGTATCTGCTTTATTAATAAGCTGGACCGTGCGGGTGCTTCCTTTGATCGCTCATTCGACTCGATATTGAAGCGTCTGGGTGCGAACGCGGTCGCGATGCAGATCCCGATCGGATTAGAAGACAAGTTCAAAGGCGTCGTCGATCTGATCACGATGAAGGCCTTCGTTTGGAACGACGAAGCGAAAGGCTCGAAATACGATATTACGGAAATTCCCGCAGATCTCGTCGACGCGGCCAAAGAGGCTCGCGAAAAGCTTGTCGAAGCAGTTTCAGCTATCGATGACGACCTGATGGTCAAATACCTCGAAGGCGAAGAGGTCTCTGAAAAGGAAATTCGCGACGCACTGCGTAAGGGAACGCTCGCGATGCAGATCGTTCCGGTGTTTACTGGTTCAGCCTTCAAGAATAAAGGCGTGCAGACGCTGCTTGACGGGGTCGTCGATTTCCTCCCGAGCCCGCTCGATATCCCGGCTATTGAAGGCCAGAATCCCAAAACAGACGAAGTCGAAACCAGAGACGCCGACGCAAAGGCTCCGTTCTCGGGCCTTGTGTTCAAGCTGATGGCCGACAAGCATTTGGGCCAGCTGGCGTTTGTCCGGATCTATTCGGGAACGGTCAAATCGGGTTCGTATGTCACGAACACGATCAAAAATTCGAAGGAACGCGTCGGGCGTTTGATGTTGATGCACGCCAATAAGCGTGAGGACGTCGATTCGGCATCGGCGGGCGAGATCGTCGCGATCGGCGGAATGAAAAACGTCACGACCGGCGACACCATTTCGGATGAATCGAAGCCTATCATTCTTGAATCGATGGAGTTTCCGGATCCGGTCGTCCGCGTAGCTGTCGAGCCGAAAACGCGTGCCGATCAGGACAAGATGGGCGTCGCCCTGAACCGTTTGGCTCAGGAAGACCCATCGTTCCAGGTTACGACCGATCACGAGACTGGCCAGACGATCATCGCCGGCATGGGCGAGCTTCACCTCGAGATCATTGTTGATCGCATGAAGCGTGAGTTTTCGGTCGAGGCAAATGTGGGTAAACCGCAGGTTGCTTATCGCGAGACGATCACCGTCGGGGCACCAGGCAAAGAGATCTTCAAGAAGCAGTCGGGCGGCCGTGGTCAATTCGGCCACGTCGAGCTCGAGATCGAACCGGCTCCGGGCGAAGGTTTCGTGTTCGAGGACAAGATCACCGGCGGTGCGATACCGAAACAGTTTATCAAGCCTGTGGGCGAGGGCGTGCGAGACGCAATGCGCCGCGGGTATTTGGCGGGATATGAACTGGTCGATATCAAAACGACGCTGATCTACGGTTCGTATCACGAGGTCGACTCGGACGAGCGTTCGTTCCACATCGCAGGCTCGCTGGCGTTCCAGGATGCACTTAAAAAGGCAAAGCCGATCCTGCTCGAGCCGATAATGAAGGTCGAGGTCGTTACGCCCGAAGAATATATGGGCGCCGTGAACGGCGACCTCAATCGACGCCGCGGGCAGATCGACAAGATGGAGCCGCGTCCGGGCAATGTTTCGGTTGTGACGGCGTTTGTCCCGCTGTCGGAGATGTTCGGTTATACGACGGACCTTCGTTCGGCAACACAGGGACGGGCTACCTCGTCGATGCATTTCGAGCGTTACGCCGAGGCTCCGAGGCACGTTGCGGAAGAGATCATCGCCAAGGTTAAAGGGGCGAGCAGCTAAGTAGTTTTATTTCAAATTTGAAATTTCAGATCTGAGATCAAAGAGACCAGGAGAGAAAGATGAGCAAGGAAAAATTCGACCGTTCTAAGCCGCATGTGAATATTGGGACGATCGGTCACGTGGACCATGGGAAGACGACGTTGACGGCTGCTATCACGAAGGTGTTGGCGAAGCACAATCCGAAGATCGTGGTGCGTGCGTTCGATTCTATTGACAATGCTCCGGAAGAGAAGGCGCGTGGTATCACGATCGCGACGGCACACGTTGAGTATGAGACGGCGAACCGCCACTATGCTCACGTTGACTGCCCGGGCCACGCCGATTATGTCAAGAACATGATCACGGGAGCCGCCCAGATGGACGGAGCTATCCTTGTGGTTGCAGCGACGGACGGCCCGATGCCGCAGACCCGCGAGCATATCCTGCTTGCACGTCAGGTGGGCGTTCCTTCGATGGTCGTGTTCATGAACAAGGTGGACATGGTCGATGACGCCGAACTGCTTGAGCTGGTCGAGATGGAGATCCGAGAGTTGTTGAGCTCATACGAATTCCCGGGCGATGACATCCCGGTCGTTCAGGGTTCGGCATTAAAAGCATTGGAAGGCGATGCCGCCTGGGAGCCGAAGGTCGATGAGCTGATGCAGGCTGTGGATGATTACATCCCGACACCTACCCGCGAAATGGACAAGCCGTTCCTGATGCCGGTCGAAGACATCTTCACGATCCAGGGAAGAGGAACTGTCGCGACAGGCCGCATCGAACGCGGAATGATCAACGTCAACGAGCCGGTCGAGATCGTCGGTATCAAAGACACGCGGAACTCGGTCGTAACCGGCGTCGAGATGTTCAAGAAGCTGCTTGATTCAGGAATGGCCGGCGACAACGTTGGTTTATTGCTGAGAGGCGTCGAGCGAAAAGAGATCGAACGCGGCCAGGTCATAGCCAAACCGGGCTCGATCACGCCGCACACGAAGTTCAAGGCCGAGGCATACGTGCTGACAAAAGAAGAAGGCGGCCGGCACACCCCGTTCTTTACGGGCTACCGCCCGCAGTTCTACTTCAGAACAACGGACGTGACCGGAGTTGCACATCTTCCGGCCGGAGTCGAGATGGTCATGCCGGGCGACAACATCCAGATGGAGATCGAACTGATCGCCCCCATCGCAATGGAAAAGGGACTAAGATTCGCTATCAGAGAAGGCGGCAGAACAGTCGGTGCCGGCACGGTTTCGGAAGTAGTTGAATAACAGTGGACAGTGTTTAGTGGTCAGTGGTCAGAAAAGGCCGATTTGCTGACCACCGGCCACTGACCACCGACCACTGAATTATATGTTGAACGAAAAAATTCGCATCAAGCTCAAAGCTTACGATCACCGTGTTTTGGACCAGTCCACGCAGGAGATCGTCGACACGGCGAAACGCACGGGTGCCAGGATCGCGGGGCCGATCCCGCTTCCGACGATCAAGAACAAATGGACCGTTTTGAGGTCGCCGCACGTTGATAAGAAATCGCGTGAGCAGTTCGAGATCAGGACGCACAAGCGGTTGATGGACATCCTCGACCCGACGGCCGAAACGGTCGATGCACTGATGAAGCTCGACCTTCCCGCGGGTGTGGATGTTGAGATCAAGGCTTTTGGGAAGGGTTAGTTTACTGAGTGGACCGGGTTTACCGAGTTGACGGAGTTTGAATGACTCAGCCAACTTCGCTCAACTCAGCCAACTCGCGGGACTCGAATTATGATCAGCGGAATCATTGGTAGAAAATTAGGGATGACGCAGCTTTTTGCCGAGGACGGGACGGTTACGCCGGTTACCGTTATCAAAGCGGGACCTTGCGTTGTCGTGCAGACGAAGAGTGCTTCGGGCAGCGACGGTTACAATGCCGTGCAGCTGGGATTGGTCGAGGATAAAGCGATCAAGCTGAAGAACGTTTCGAAGCCGCTTCGCGGGCACTTTGAAAAGACCGGAGGCGGATTGCCGCCGACACGTATCCTAAAGGAGATCCGCTTGACCGGAGAACCTGAAGCGACGGTCGGCGACCAGGTCAAGGTCGATGTTTTCGCTGACGGCGATTCGATCGAAGTGGTCGGGAAGTCGAAAGGACGCGGTTTTGCCGGAACGATCAAACGGCACAAGTTCCATCGCGGACCTGAATCGCACGGTTCGATGAACGTTCGTGCACCGGGTTCGATGGGTCAGTCGGCCTATCCGTCACGTGTTATCAAAGGCACGCGTTCGTCGGGTCACATGGGCGATGCACAGGTCACGGTCAAAGGCTTAACGGTCGCACGGGTCGACGCGGAGAACAATCTGCTGATGATCCGCGGTGCGGTGCCGGGAGCGAATGGAAGTTTGGTTGTAGTTAGAAAGAGCTAAGTAAGAGTGACGCCTTTAGGCGTTAATAACGTTGACGAAGGGCAACGTGGAGTTCACGCGTAAACGCGTAACTCTTACAGGAGAAGATTATGCCTACCGTAAAGGTTCGCAATTTGAAGAATAAGGAAGTCGGCGACGTCGAGCTGTTGGACAGCGTTTTCGGTGTCGAGCTGAACGAATCCCTCGTCCACGCCGTGCTGGTCAATTACCAGGCGAATGGCAGGCAGGGAACTTCGGCGACGAAGACCCGCGGGAATGTTTCGGGTTCCGGCCGCAAGCTTTGGAAGCAGAAGGGAACGGGCCGCGCTCGTATAGCGTCGCTCCGATCGCCGCTTTGGAAAGGCGGCGGTAACGTACACGGACCTCAGCCGCGCGACTGGTCATACCAGATGCCTAAGAAAATGCGCCGCGGTGCTTTGCGCTCGGCTTTGTCGGAAAGATTACGTGAAGGCAACCTGATCATTATCGACGAGTTTACGTTCGCTAATGCCAAGACCAGAGAGTTCCTGGGTGCGATCGATTCGCTCAAGCTTTCGGACGACAAACGTAAAAAAGTGAAGACGCTGATCGTCGATTCGCTCGATAACGCGAACCTGGTGCTTTCATCACGAAACGTTGAGAAGACAAAGGTGACGAACAGCTTCGGGCTGAATATTTACGACATCCTTTATCACGAAAAGCTTCTTATATCGAAATCGGCGATCGCGGAACTGAATGAGCTGCTCGATCCGAAACGTGAAGGTGCGAAGGAAAAGGACGAAGCTCCGGTAACGGAAGTGAAGCCGAAGAAGGCTAAGGCTGCCGGCGGCAGAGGCAGAAGCAGTCAAAGAGGAAGCTCCGAAGACCGCGAAGCCGAAGAAGGAAGCAGCTGCTGAAGAAGTGAAAGCTGAAGAAGCTGCACCGAAGGCTGCAAAGCCGAAAAAAGAAGCGGCTTCCGAACAAGTGAAGGCCGAAAAACCGGCGAAGAAGGAAGCTGCTCCGAAGGCGGACGCCCCGGCAAAGGAAAAGGCCCCGAAAGCACCGAAGGCTGACAAGGAGGCGGGCTGAAAATGAGTAATTACACAGTTTGGGATATTTTGAAATCGCCGGTCGTCACCGAAAAAAGCGTTATCCTGAAAGAGGATTCGACCGAAGAGAACAACGGCCGCAAGGTCGGCCAGGTACTGACGTTCCGTGTCGAGAAGACAGCCGGCAAGCTGGACATTAAGAAGGCGGTCGAAGAGATCTTCAACGTCAAAGTCGCCTCCGTGAGGACGATCAATTACGAAGGTAAGGAAAAACGCCGCGGCCGGCAGGTCGGACGCAGGCCGAACTGGAAGAAAGCCTACGTCACGCTCAAGAAGGGCGAGCCGATGGTGGATTACGCGGAAGCCATTTAACAGTGGACAGTGGACGGGAAGTCAGTGGTCAGAAGTGACCGAACTGACCACTGACAATTGACCACCGACAACTGTTTAGTTATGGGAATCAAGAGATTAAAACCGACATCGCCGGCACGACGGTATCAGACCTATCTGACCCGCGACGAGCTGACGCCGGGAGCAGAACCCGAAAAATCACTGCTCGAGCCGAAGAAAAGAATTTCAGGCCGCAACAGCGACGGCAGGATCACGATCCGCCGACGCGGTGGAGGCCATAAGCGGCATTATCGCATTATCGATTTTAAGCGTGACAAGCCGGGCATCCCGGGCAAGGTTTCGCAGATCGAGTACGATCCGAACCGCTCGGCTCATATTGCTCTGATCACTTACCTTGACGGCGAGAAGCGATACATCATTTCGCCTGTCGGTCTTAAGGTCGGTACGTCGGTCCTGAGCGGTGAGGAAGCGGATATTCTGCCGGGAAATGCTTTGCCGATCAAGAATATTCCGCTCGGTACGGAAGTTCATAACATCGAGCTGAGGCCGGGTAAAGGCGGACAGCTTGTGAGATCGGCGGGTGGTTTCGCCCAGATCGTGGCCAAGGACGGCGATTATGCCCAGCTTCGTATGCCTTCGGGTGAAGTTCGACGCGTTCCGGTGGTTTGTTATGCGACTGTCGGGCAAGTGGGAAACACCGAGCACGAAAACGTTTCACTCGGAAAAGCCGGACGCTCACGATGGATGGGCAAGCGTCCGAAGGTCCGCGGCGTCGCGATGAACCCGGTTCGATCACCCGCACGGCGGCGGTGAAGGTAAAACGTCGGGCGGCCGTAACCCGGTAACCCCGTGGGGCCAGCCAACTCGCGGCTACAAGACACGTCGGAACAAGCGCACGACGAATATGATCGTGAAGGACCGGAGACGGAAGTAATTACGGAACGCGGACTTTAGTCCGCGAGTGAAGAAGCGGACTAAAGTCCGCGTTCCAAAAGATATGCCACGTTCATTAAAGAAAGGACCGTTTATCGATCTGAGCATTGTGAAGACACTGCAGCGGATCGCGGATGGCGGAAAGAAGCCGCCGGCGATCAAGACCTGGTCGCGTCGTTCGACGATCACGCCGGATATGGTCGGATTGACCTTTGGCGTTCACAACGGCAAACGCCATATTCCGGTATTCGTTACCGAGAATATGGTCGGACACAAGCTCGGTGAATTTTCGCCGACACGGATGTTCAAGGGACACCCGGGTACGAAGGCGGAGAAGATGGCGAAGAGGAAATAAGTGTCGAGTTGCGAGTCAGGTCAAGGTCGGAAATTTGACTACTCACTGGAACCACTGACCACGATCACTTAAAGAATATGGAAGCGATAGCAAAGACAAAAAATTTGAAAGGCAGCCCTCGCAAGGCACGGCTGGTGATCGATCTGATCCGCGGGCGCAACGTGTCGCAGGCATTGTCGATCCTCAAGTTCACGGACAAGCGGGCGGCGGACCCGATCGCGAAGACGCTAAGGTCGGCGATCGCGAATGCGACGTACCAGGCGGAACAGCAGAACATCGCGATCGACCCGGACGATCTCTGGGTCAAGACCTGCTTTGTCGACATGGGCCCGCACAAGAACCGGCGCCGTATGCGTCCGGCTCCGCAGGGACGTGCGTATCGCGAGCAACGGCATTACTGCCATATCACGATCGAGGTATCGAGCGAGGACAAGCCCAAGACCGAAAAGGAATTGAAGGGCGAAGCAGCGAAGGCAAAGCGTGCGGCAGAAGGCGCCCGAAGAAGAAAGCCGCTGCTAAAAAGGCTGAGGCCCCGAAGAAAGAGAAAAAAGCCGCCAAGCCGCAGGCTGAAGAGGTCGAGACTCCTGCGGTGGAAGCTGCCGGCACTCCGGTCACCGAAACTCCGGCTCAGGCTGAGACGGCGCCGAAGGGCGATGCCGAAGTTGCCGACGCAAAGAATGTTGAAACACAGACGACTGCAACGTTAAATGAAACGAAGCCCGCGGACGAGAAGCAGCAGGATACGAACGAGGAATTGGAAAGACAGTAAATCGATTGCGGACTGCGGACTGTGGATTGCGGAATGAAAACCGAAATCCAAAATCCAAAATCCAAAATCCCAAATTGAAATATGGGACAGAAAGTTCATCCTTACGGATTTAGGGTCGGCTACAACAAGGATTGGCATTCGCACTGGTACGCTAAGAACGATTTTGCGAAGTACCTGGCCGAGGACCTTGCGTTGAAGCGCGACCTGAAAAAGAAATTTTCCGGCGGCGGCGTTTCGCATATCGATATCGAGCGTGCGGCGGCCCGTATGAAGATCATCATCTACACGGTCGCGTCCGGGCATTATCATCGGCCGCAAAGGAAGCGAGATCGAAAAATTGCGTGAAGACCTTTCGCGTCAGACCGGAAAAGAAGTTCTGGTCTCGATCCAGGAGATCCGCCATCCGGAACTTAACGCTCAGCTCCAGGCCGAAAAGATAGCCCAGCAGCTTGAAAAGCGTATCGCCTTCCGCCGTGCGATGAAGAAGACGATGGAAGAGTCGCAGCGTTTCGGTGCACAGGGTATCAAGGTCATGATCGCCGGCCGTCTGAACGGCGCCGAAATCGCCAGGACCGAATGGTCACTGCAGGGCAGACTGCCGCTGCACACGCTGCGTGCCGATATCGATTACGGTTTCGCTGAAGCTCTTACGACGTTCGGCATCATCGGTATCAAAGTTTGGATCTATCGCGGCGAAATCCTCGATCCAAAGGCGGCACTTGCACGCGGAACCACGACCGACCCGATCAACGAGGTCAAGGTCGAACGCGGTGCGGGCCGCGGCGACAGAAGGCCGAGGTGCGATGATCGAGGCGACCGGGGAAGATAGTTGAATTGGGGGCAGAGCGATTGCCCATTAGTAATTACTAATTAGGTAATTATTAATTATTAATTAAGAAAGTTCGTTACTAATTGGGGTTTGAAAGTTATGTTAATGCCGAAAAAGGTCAAGCACCGGAGAGTGATGAAGGGCCGCATGCGCGGGAAAGCTACGCGCGGCGAGAATCTGGACTTCGGTGACTTCGGGCTGAAAGCATTGGAAGCGGGTTGGATCACGGACCGCCAGATCGAAGCGGCCCGTATCGCGATGACGCGTCACGTAAAACGCGGCGGAAAGATCTGGATCCGGATGTTCCCGGACAAACCGATCACGCGAAAGCCGGCTGAAACGCGTATGGGCTCGGGTAAAGGTGCACCGGATCATTGGGTCGCGGTCGTCAAACCGGGACGCGTGCTCTATGAGATCCAGGGTGTCGATGCTCAGCTCGCCAAGGAAGCATTTGCGCTCGCTGCACAGAAACTGCCGATCAAGACGAAGTTCGTATCGCGTGCGGACCTTGAAGGAGGCGTGGTTTAGAAATGAAGGTCAAGGAACAGAAAGAACAGCTTCGCGAAATGAAGGCCGATGAACTAAAGGACCAGGCGGACGCTCTTAAAGAGTCGCTTTTCCGGTTGAAATTCAGAAAGCGCTCGGTGTCGGCAACACGCTGGCTGACATCCGCCGCGAGAAAAAGACGCTCGCACGTGTTTATACCCTTATGAATGAGGACAAGGCAAAAAAAGGACAGGCGGAATAATCGCCTGATAAAAGTAAATGCCAAAGAAGAAAGCAGAAGAAGTGGAAGAAAAGGCCGAAGCGGCGGTAGCGGAACCGGCTTCAGACGAAGCACCGGTCGAGGCCGCGGCTGAGAAAAAGCCGAAGAAAACCGCGAAGAAGGCCGCTGAAACGGAAGAGCCGTCGGTCGTCGAAACGGTGATCGAAACTGTTGCCGATGCGGCCGAGGTGGTTGTCGAAACTGTTTCGGCGGGAGCTTCAGCGATCGTTTCGGCTGTTACCGGTTCGGGCGATGAAAAGAAAACGATCGTACATAAGCGTGCTGAAAAGATCGGCGTTGTCGCCTCGGACAAAATGACCAAGACGGTTACGGTCCGTGTCGACCGGCTGGTCAAACATCCGATCTATCGCAAATATGTTCGCCGCCGAAAGAAATTCATGGCACATGACGAACTCGGAGCCAAAGTAGGCGATAAGGTGCGCATCATCGAAACGCGGCCGATGTCGGCAAGAAAACGCTGGCGTGTTGTGGAGATCATTCAGAAAGCGGAGCTATAGAACAGTTGTCAGTAGTCGGTGGTCAGTTGTCAGATAAGACAAACAACTGACAACTGACAACTGACAACCGACAACTGGAGAAAAGTTATGATTCAGATGCAGACCTCTTTGGCGGTCGCGGACAATTCGGGGCTAAGCGTGTCGAGATGATCGCGCCGATCGGCGGTTCGACCGCGAAGATCGCCCGCCTTGGTGACAAGATCAAGGTCACCGTAAAGGAAGCCGCGCCGGACGGCACCGCGAAGAAAGGCAAAGTTTATAACGCCGTGATCGTACGGACGCGAAAGGAAGTCCGCCGAAAGGACGGCAGCTACATCCGGTTTGATGAGAACGCGGCCGTGCTGATCAAGGATGACGGAACGCCGGTCGGAACGCGTGTTTTCGGCCCGGTGGCCCGTGAGCTTCGTGAGAAGAATTTCATGAAGATCGTGAGTTTGGCTCCGGAGGTTATCTAGTTGCGCAAGCCCGCGGTAGCGAGGGCGATATGCTCAACGTTGAATGTTTCGCCCTTGCTTACGCGCGGACTTCTGCAAAGGAAGGCAGTCTTCCAAAGTAAGAAAGATGAAGACGGAAAAGAAAGGAACAGTTACAAGCAAGATCAAGCGCGGCGACCAGGTTGTGTTTATTGCCGGCAAAGAATTTGCCCGGTATGACAGCCAGGGCAAACGCCAGCCGTATCGCGGCCGCGTGATCGCGGTCGATGCACGGAACGGAAAGGTCAAGGTCGAGGGTGCGATGATCGTAAAGCGTCACCGCAAGCCGGTACCGCAGCTGAACCGCGAAGGCGGGATCATTCAGCAGGAAGCTTGGGTGGACGCTTCGAATGTGGCTTTGATCGATCCCGAAACGGGCAAGCCGACGCGCGTCAAGGTCGAGACCCGCGACGGCAAGAAGGTCCGCGTGGCGAAAAGCGGCAAGGTCATTCCGCAGCCAAATGTTTTCGGTACGAAGGAGCCGAAGAAAACGCAGGCGGACAAGGAAGCGGAAGAAGAATAAATTAGTTTCTAGTTCCTGGTAACTGGTTTCTAGTTAAAGAGGCGAACCAGAAACTTGGAACTTGGAACCAGGAACATAAGAGAGATGGCAAGACTTAAGAGAAAAATACAAGAACGAGATCGCACCGGCGTTAGCCAAGGAGTTCGATATCAAGAACCCGATGGCGATCCCGAAGATCGAGAAGATCATCGTCAACATGGGCCTCGGCGAAGCGAGTACGAACGCCAAGATCCTGGATGTGGCGGCGGACGAATTAAAGGCCGATCACCGGCCAGAAACCCGTCATCACAAAAGCGAAGAAATCGATCGCCGCTTTCAAGCTGCGTCAGGGAATGAGTATCGGTACGATGGTCACCCTTCGCGGCAGCCGGATGTACGAGTTTCTCGACCGGCTTATCTCGGTAGCTCTGCCGCGTGTTCGCGATTTTCGCGGGATATCGGCAAAAGCGTTCGACGGCCGCGGCAATTATACGCTCGGCATCCGCGAACAGCTTATTTTCCCGGAGATCGATTTTAACAAGGTCGACAAGACCCGCGGGATGAATATCTCGATCGTTACGACGGCAAACAATGATGAGCAGGCCCGTTCGCTTTTGAAATCGATGGGAATGCCGTTCCGCCAGTAGGCGGAAGTTCAAAGTTTCAAGTTCAAGGTTCAATGTTAGGAGCCGGAATCAAACTTTGAACTTTGAACCTGGAACTTTGAACTTAAAGAGTATGGCAAAGATCAGCAAAATAGTTAAGAACAACAAACGCAAGGTCAAAGTCGCGTTGTGGCGTGAGCGCCGGGCGGCGGCGAAGGACGATCATCAATAACCCGAAATCGAGCCCTGAAGAGGTCGATGCGGCGGTGATGAAGCTGCAGAAAATGCCGCGTGACGGCAGCCCGATCCGCGTCCGCAACCGCTGTTCGCAGTCGGGACGTTCGCGCGGATACCTGAGGAAATTCGGTATCTCACGGATCGCTCTGCGCGAATTGTCGCTCGAAGGCCAGATCCCGGGCGTCGTAAAGTCCAGCTGGTAAGCGGTTTGAATTCGGAAGGCGCCCACGATGGGGCGAACCACCGCGATATTATTACGGAGTTTAATTAGAATGACAGATCCAATAGCCGATATGCTGACGCGAATTCGCAATGCGATCGCAGCGAATCATCCGCGTGTAGATATCCCCGGTTCAAAGCTGAAAATGGAAGTTGCGCGGATCCTGAAAGAAGAAGGCTACATCAATAACTACACCACGAAAGGCGAAGGCATTAAATACGTTATCCGCGTGTTCCTTCGCTACGACTCGAAGGGAACGTCGTCGATCACGCATTTGTCGCGTGTCTCGCGTCCCGGCCGCCGTGTTTACGTCGGCGCCGGCGAGATCCCGAGGGTCCTGGGCGGATATGGCATTAATATCGTTTCGACCTCGCGCGGCCTGATGAGCGGCAAGAAAGCGCAGTCAGAGAACGTCGGCGGCGAGATCTTGGCAGAGGTTTATTAACAGTGGACAGTGTACGGTGGGCAGTGGCCAGAAAGGCCGCGACCGACCACTGACAACTGACCACAGATAACTGTTTTATGTCACGAGTAGGAAAAAAACCGATCACGATACCGGCTGGCGTTACGGTGAGATCAGCGACACGGCAGCTTGAGGTCAAAGGGCCGAAAGGGACGCTGAACACACCGGTGCCGAACGGCGTTAAGTTCAAGCAGGAAGAAGGCTCGCTTGTTGCCGAACGCGCGGGCGATGATCTGGCCGCGTTCCACGGTCTGGCCCGTGCGCTTGCAAACAATGCTGTCGTTGGGGTAACCGAGGGATTCAAGAACGAACTGGACCTGGTCGGCGTCGGGTACAAGGCGGACGTACAGGGCAAGAAGATCGTCTTTGCGCTTGGGATATTCGCACCCGATCGAGTACCCGCTGCCCGACGGCATCGAAGCAAAGGCCGAAAGGGTCGGCACGAAGACGCTCGATCAACCAGTATCAGTTGACCATCACGCTGACCGGCATCGACAAACAGAAACTCGGCCAGGTCGCGGCGGAATTGAACCGGCTGCGAAAGCCGGATGCGTATAAAGGTAAGGGTGTTCGTTACGCCGATAAGCAGTACAAGTTGAAACCCGGTAAAACCGGAAATAGTAAAGGAATCGCGGACTTTGAGTCCGACTGCTCGATCGCGGATCTGAAGTCCGCGATTCCAATTAGAGATATGGCACAGAAAAGCAGAGCAGATATTCGACGGGGCGTTCACAGCCGCATTCGCAAGAAAGTGCGCGGTTCGGCCGAGCGGCCGAGGTTGGCGGTGTTTCGCAGCCTGAACCACATTTACGCGCAGGTCATCGATGATGACAGCGGCAAGACCCTTGCGACCGCCTCGACGACTGAAAAAGCGTTTTCGGGCAGACCGGCGGCAATATTGCGGCGGCGCAGACGAGTCGGCAAGACGATCGCGGAGCGTGCCCATGGCGGCCGGCGTTTCGAACGTCGTTTTCGATCGCGGCGGCTATGTATATCACGGGCGGGTCAAGGCGCTGCTTGACGCTACGCGTGAGGCCGGACTGAACAAGAACGAATCGTCGGAGAAGCCGGCGAAGCAAGAAAAGAGCGACAATGAATAAACAGAGAATTTCTCCGAACGGCCTTTTGTTGAAAGACCAGCTGATCTCGTCAACCGCGTCACCAAGGTGGTTAAGGGCGGTAAGAATATGTCGTTTGCGGCGCTGGTCGTTGTGGGCGACGAAGCCGGCCATGTTGGTTTCGGTACGGGCAAGGCGAAGGAAGTTCCGAATGCGATCAAAAAGGCGGTTGAAGCCGCCAAGAACAATCTGATCCGTGTTCCGCTGATCGAGGGAACGCTGCCGCACGAGATTATCGGCGAATACGGCGCGGGTCGTGTTCTGCTTAAGCCCGCTTCCGAGGGAACCGGTGTTATCGCCGGCGGTGCGGTACGTGCTGTTCTGCAGTCGCTCGGCGTTCACAACGTTCGTACGAAAATTCTCGGTTCGAGCAACAATCACAACGTTGTTCGCGCAACCTTTAACGGTCTGATGAGGATGAAGGACCCGATCGAAGTTGCGAGGCTGCGCGGAAAGCAAGTGGAGGAGTTAATGTAGTTGACCGAGTTACTTAGTTACGGAGTTGCGGCACGGCACGTTGCCTGGCTTACTCCGAAACTCCATAACTCTGAAACTCTGTAACTTAAACAGATGGCAAAGAAATCAGAAAATTCGACGGGCGGGACGATCAAGATCCAGTATTACAGAAGCTCGATCGGCTATTCGCAAAAGCAGAAGGATATCGTAAAGAGCCTTGGCATTACCAAGCTGAACCAAACGGTCACGCGGCCGGATTCACCGGCGACGCGCGGCATTGTGAATAAGGTTCCGCATTTGCTGAGGATCGTGGAATAGTGTCCGTAGCCCGCACGTAAGTAAGGGCTCCACATTGAGCATCGACCGCGTTGAGCCCTCCCTTACGGTCGGGCCACTGACACGGATCGATATTGAGGAAAGACAATGGCATTATCATTTAATAATTTAAACCGGCTACCGGTTCGACACATAAGAAAAAACGCGTCGGACGCGGGCCTGGTTCTGGACTTGGGCAAGACCGCCGGCCGCGGACATAAGGGCCAGAAATCGCGTTCGGGCTACAGCAGCCGTCCGGGTTTTGAGGGCGGACAGATGCCGCTTCAACGCCGTCTGCCGAAACGCGGATTTACGAACATCTTCAAGAAAGAGTGGATCGAGATCAGCCTGGCGAAGATCGAAGAGAGCTTTAACGCTGGCGACGATGTCACGCCGGAGATCCTGCACGAGCGCGGCCTGATCAAGAAGGCGAAGCACGACCTGGTGATCCTGGGTAATGGCGACGTTACAAAGGCGACTAAAGATCTCGGCACATCGTTTTACAAAGACCGCGAAGGACAAGATCGAAAAAGCCGGCGGAACCGCGACCGTGATCGAAAAGACGGCGGCCGCGACTGCATAGATCAGCTATTAGTCAGCCGTTTTATAGTCTAGAATCTAAGTACCCGATCGCGTGACGGCAATTTACGCATTCGCAAGCCCGGCTAGAATCGGGCAAAACTCCAAGCGATCGAAGTGAATTTATGGAGAAGTTTCTTAACGCGGTCCAAAACATGTTCAAGGTGCCGGAGCTGCGGAAGCGTATATTTTTTACGCTCGGACTTCTCGCCGTTTACCGCCTCGGCGCCCATGTCACGGCACCGGGTATCAATAAGGGCCAGCTCGAACAGGTTTGGAGCGACGTCGCCGGTACGCTGCTAGGCGTGCTTGATCTTTTCTCGGGCGGAAATTTCCGCACGATCTCGGTTTTTGCGCTTGGCGTCACGCCTTACATTACGGCGTCGATCATCATGCAGCTGCTGCCTGTGCTTTCGCCCGCGGTCAAAAAGATCCAGGAAGAAGGCGAGGTCGGCCGGCAGAAAATGAACCAGTGGACGCGTTACCTGACCGTCGTGCTGTGTACCGTACAGACATTTTTTGTCGCTACCTGGCTCAGCCGCAACGGCATCATTCCCGAAACATGGTGCGGCGACGGCGATGATCGTCGTTACGCTCACGACAGGTACGATCTTCGTGATGTGGCTCGGCGAGCAGATCACCGAACGCGGCGTTGGCAACGGCATCTCGCTGCTGATCTTTGCCGGTATCGTCATCGGGCTGCCGAGCGCGATCATGCAGGTTTCGGAACGCGTTCGAGCGGGCGACGCGATGCAGACGCTTGGCGTGATCTTCCTGGTGGTCGTGCTTGGTCGCGCTTGATCGCCCTTGATCGTTTATGTCGAATCGGCCCGGCGGAATATCGCGATCAGTTATGCCAGCCGGCGTGTCGGAAACCAGACATTCCGCGGGCAGGAAACCAGCCTTCCGCTCAAGATCAACATGGGCGGCGTTATTCCGGTGATCTTCGCTTCGTCGGTCCTTGCGATGCCGCAGACGCTGTTCTCGGCGTTTCCGCCGGACCCGCAAGACACGACCTCAACGTGGGCAAAGGTCTACGCTTTCTTTCAGCAGTTTCACGGCGGCGATCCGTATTATGAGCTGGTCTTTATCTCGCTGATCGTCCTGTTTACGTTCTTCTACATCACGATCGTTTTTAACACGGACGAAGTTGCGGATAATCTTAGAAAGCACGGCGGATTTATTGCGGGCATCCGTCCCGGGTGCCCCGACCGCGGAATATCTGAACGGAATTTTGACCGGCTGACGACGGTCGGTGCGCTCTATCTGGCTTTTGTCGCATTTGTCCCGCAGGTGCTGCTGAGCGGTTTCAAGGTCGCGCGGCTGCCGTTTATCGGCAACACGGCTTGATGACTTTCTTGACCAGCACGCCCGGCTTGAGCTGGATACCGACAGGTTTGGGTATCAGTTCTTCTTCGGCGGCACATCGCTGCTGATCCTGGTCGGCGTGGCGATGGATACGGTCGTCGCAGATCGAAGCACAGCTCGTGATGCGGAATTACGAAGGCTTCCTCGGCGCGGGTTCGCGGCTGCGAGGACGACGCTCTTAGAGAATTTTGAACCACAGAGACACAGAGACACGGAGATATTAATTCCGTTCTCTGTGCCTCTGTGTCTCTGTGGTGAATGAATTTGATGGATAAGATCATCGTACTGATAGGAGCACCGGGAGCGGGTAAGGGAACTCAGGCCAGGCTGTTGCAGGAACGGCGGGGTATCCCGCAGATCTCGACGGGCGATATGTTCCGCGAGATGAAAACGCTCGATACGCCGCTCGCCCGTGAAGTGCAGGAGATCATGGCCTCGGGGAAGCTGATCTCGGACGATGTGACTTATCGGATCGTACAGAGAACGGACTTCGAAACCGGACACTGCCGGGACGTATGTTCTGGACGGTTATCCGCGAACGGCGGTCCAGGCCGAACAGCTCGAAGAACTGGCGAAAGAGCAGGGGAAGGAGATCCAGGCGATCGAGGTCGATGTGCCGAGGGACGAACTGATGAAGCGGCTGACCGGCCGGCGAAGCTGCCCGGTTTGCGGCGAGATCTATAATATCTATTCGAAGCCGCCGAAGATCGGACGATGTCTGCGACCTTCATCCCGAAACGCAAATTGAGCCACCGGGACGATGACTACGAAGAAAAGGTCAAAGTCCGGCTCGACACCTACGACGAGCAGACCAAGCCGCTGCTCGATTATTACGAGAAGTCGGGCCGGTTGAAAAAAGTCGACGGCACGGGCGAGATCGAGGAGATTTACTCTGCTTGAGAAGGATCTTTAGCGGCAGTTGCGGTTTCCATTAGAATTAATAATTAGCTAATTATGAATTACTAATGAAAACATGTTTAGAGGTTCGATCATCGGCGGGTTCGTAAGTGGTGTCAGCCAGGCATTATTCGGAAGAGAATGATCATCGCGAAATCGCAAAAAGATTTGGAAAGATGCGGGCCGTCGGCGAGCTGATCGCCGAGGTCCGCGAGGCTCTGCGTGGGATGGTCGAGCCGGGAGTTTCGACGCTGGAACTGAACGCCGCCGCGGAAAAGATGATGCGCGACGCGGGCGCGATCCCGACCTTCATCGGTTATAAGCCGCACGGGATGGTGCCCTTCCCGTTTGCGATTTGCGCGTCGGTCAATGACGCAGATCGTTCACGGTTTTTCGAACGACAAGCCGTTGAAAGAGGGCGATATTGTTTCGCTCGATATGGCGTGCACTCTGAACGGATTTGTCGGCGATACGGCGATCACCGTTCCGGTCGGCGAGATCAGCGGACGAGTTGAAGCAGCTGATCCGGGTGACCGAAGAATGTCTCGAACGCGGCATTCAGGCTTCGCGTGTCAACAGGCGCGTCGGCGACATCGGTTGGGCGGTTCAGGAACATGCCGAAAAATTCGGTTACGGCATCGTTCGCGATTACACCGGACACGGCATCGGCCGCTCGATGCACGAAGCTCCGCAGATACCCAATTACGGCCGTGCCGGGACGCGGGAAAAGATCCGAGCGGGCTATTGCTTTGCGATCGAGCCGATGCTCAATCTCGGCACGGCGGAAACGTGAACGCTGGAGGACAAATGGACGGTGGTCACGAAGGACGGAAAGCCGTCGGCCCACGCCGAGCATACGATCGCCGTGACGGCGGAAGGCCCTGAGATCCTGACGCTTACAAAAGAGCAGAAAAGAGCCGCTTAAAAAGCGGAAAGGTCGAAACAGCGTCCGCGTAACTTGAAAATACGGCTTAAAACGGCTAACATTAACGGTTTGTCCAACTATTCAGTAAGTTGGCGTGGCTCTCTATGTCAAAAGAAGAAGCGATCGAGGTGACCGCGACCGTGCTGGAAACTTTGCCGAACGCAATGTTCAAAGTTTCGATAGACGGTAACGAACATGAAGTTCTGGCGCATATCTCGGGCAAAGATGCGTAAGAATTTTATTCGGATTCTGCCGGGCGACAAGGTTTTGGTCGAGCTTGTCGCCTTATGATCTGAAGCGTGGCCGGATCACTTATCGCTATAAATAGGTTGAGTTGAGTCCTGGTTCAGGTTAAGGTGCCGAACTAGAAACAGAGCCGAAACAGGATAAAAGCAATGAAAGTTCGTCCGTCAGTTAAAAAAATTGCGATAAGTGCAAGGTTATCCATCGCAAGGGCGTCGTGCGCGTGATTTGCGATAACCCGAAGCATAAGCAGAGGCAAGGATAGACGATTTTGGATTTCGGATTTTGATTTCGGATCGGAGAAGTCGATCGAATCAAAATCTAAAATCCAAAATCCAAAATATAAGAATATGGCTCGTGTAGCAGGTGTTGATTTACCGCCCAACAAAAGGGCACAGATTGGTTTGACGTACATTTACGGCGTTGGCAAATCGCGTGCGACGGCGATCCTGGGTGAGGCGGACATCAGCGTTCGACGCCAAGATCAAGGATCTGAGTGAAGACGAGCTGAATAAGATCCGTGCGATCCTCGACTCGCAGGGCGACGTCGAAGGCGACCTTCGCAAGCGCGTCCAGATGGACATTAAGCGTCTGATGGACATCGGCTGCTATCGCGGTCTGCGTCATCGCCGCAGCTTGCCGGTCCGCGGCCAGCGCACATCGACAAACGCCCGCACCCGCAAAGGCCCGCGTAAAGCGGCCGTAGCGAAGAAGAAGGCACCGGGCAAGAAATAGTGCTCGGTGGTCGGTGGTCAGTGGTTCAGATAAGACCGCTGCTGATCACTGATCAACTGACCGACTGACCACAGATATATGGCAAAAGCACCAGCAGCAGAAAGAAGAAGACTTTTAAGAAGAAAGAGCGGAAGAACATTCCGATGGGGATCGTTCATATTTCTGCTTCTTTCAATAACACGCTCATCTCGATCACCGATACGCAGGGCAATCTTGTCGCCCAGTCGTCGTCGGGTGCCCGCGGCTTTCGCGGTTCGCGAAAGGGTACGCCCTTCGCGGCCCAGCAGGCTGCCGGCGAGGCGGCACGCAAGGCTGCCGAAGCAGGAATGCGTGAGGTCGAAGTTCGCGTGAAAGGTCCGGGCGGCGGTCGCGAGTCGGCTATCCGTGCGATCGCCCAGGCAGGCATCCGCGTGAACTCGATCCGCGACACGACGCCGATCCCGCACAACGGCTGCAGGCCGCCGAAACGCAGGCGCGTTTGATTGGATTTGCGAATTTCGATTTGCAATTTGCGATTGAAGACCGCCGGCTTGTTCTCGATTTTAGATCTATTGAATCTGAAATCTGAGATTTGAAATCTGAGTTGAAATTTGGTATGATCGAAAGGATGAAGGGTCGATTGACCTGTAAACTTTTCCGCACGAAATGGTTATGGATCCGGTTTGAGCGTTTTGGAGCAATCCAAAATCGCAAATCTGAGATCCAAAATCATTTTTGCTGAAGGCAAAAAATACTATGGCTAGATATAGAGATGCGGTGTGCCGGTTGTGCCGCCGCGAAGGTGGAAAGTTATTTTTGAAGGGCGACAGATGTTTCAAGCCCTCGTGCGCGATCGAAAAACGCGGGACGAACCCGCCGGGACAGCACGGCGCCGCCCGGCGAAAGATGCTTGCCGGTTACGGCGAGCAGCTTCGCGAAAAGCAGAAAGTAAAGCGCATTTACTTCATTCTCGAAAAGCAGTTCCGCAATTACTTTGAAAAGGCCCGACGCCAGAAGGGCGTCACGGGCGAGAACCTGCTGTTCATGCTGGAACGGCGGCTTGACAACGTTGTCTATCGCGTCGGGTTTTTCGACTTCGCGCCGTCAGGCACGCCAGCTTGTCAATCACGGACATATCGAGGTCAACGGACGCAAGGTCGATATCCCTTCGTTCCAGGTCAAGATCGGCGACGTCGTTACCGTAAAAGACAAGAGCCATAAGAATGCTCACGTCGAAGGCGCGTGGCAGACCGCCGCCGGCCGCGGACGCCCGAACTGGATCGCGCCTCGGCGGCGCAGACCTGAGCGTTGCGATCTCGGCCTTGCCGACGCGCACGGACATCGACGCGAACATTAACGAGCAGTTGATCGTTGAGCTTTACAGTAAGTAGTAGATTAGAGGTTGGCTGAAGTAGCCGGGTTCCGAGAGTTTGTTCTTGCTAGGAGGAACCCGGGGACAAAGCCAACCTGTTTTGACCGTTTTAAAAGAACAAATATGACACAAGAGCAATAATTGGACAGATTTTCAAATGCCTAGCCGTTTGAACGTCGACACGGAAACGTTGACCGAACGGTATGGTAAAGTTTTACGCACAGCCGTTCGAGCGCGGATTCGGCACGACGATCGGCAACTCGATCCGGCGGGCTCTGCTCTCTTCGATCGAAGGTGCGGCCGTCACGGCCGTCAAGATCGAAGGCGTCGAACACGAATTTTCATCGATCAAGGGCGTTGTCGAGGACGCGACCGACGTCATCCTTAATCTGAAGCAGGTTCCTTTTCATCTGCACGGCGGCGGACCGAAAACGCTGACGATCAGCAAAAAAGGCGCGGGCGAAGTAACCAGCGCCGATATCGAGGCCGACGGCGACGTCGAAATTCTCGACCCGAACGTTCACATCGCGACGATCAGCGGCTCGGGCTCGTTCAATGTCGAGATGCGGTTGAAACGCGGCCGCGGATATGTTTCGGCCGAGTTCAATAACGACGAAGACCTCTCGGTCGGCTATATCCCGATCGATTCGGTTCACACGCCGATCAAAAAAGTAAATTACAACGTCGATAAGACCCGTCAGGGTTCGAACACCGAATTCGACAAGCTGACGATCGAAGTCTGGACCGACGGTTCGGTCAAGCCGGAAGATTCGATCGGCCTTGCGGCGAAACTGGTGAAGGACCACATGTCGATCTTCATCAATTTCGAAGAGGAAGAAGAAGAATACAAATACGAAGACATCGCCCGTCCGCCGCTTATGCGGAACGATCTGCTCGACAAGCCGGTCGATGAGCTCGAGCTTTCGGTTCGTTCGTACAACTGCCTGAAGAACGCCGACATTCGCTCGATCCGCGATCTGATCCGCCGCAGCGAAAAAGACATGCTCGGCACGAAGAACTTCGGCAAGAAATCGCTGACCGAGATCAAAGACCTGCTTCACGGAATGGGCCTCGATTTCGGAATGGACTTTGACGAGCAGGGCAATCCGATCCCGGGATCGGGCGGACAGAGATTTAGATTAATGGATGAGTGGACAGTGGTCAGTGGTCGAGTTCTTCGGAACTCACTAGCTCGACCACTGACCACTGACAACTGACCACTGTAACATATGAGACATTTAAAAGCACATCGTAAACTTGGGACGTACGACCGAGCATCGGATGTCGATGCTTCGCAATCTGGCGACGTCGTTGATCAATGCGGAGAAAGAGCATATCGTGACGACGGTGCCGAAAGCCAAGGAACTGCGTCCGTTTGTCGAAAAGGCGATCACGCTCGCCCGCAAGGCACAGGCACTTGACCGGCGACGACGCGAAAGTCGCAGGAAGTTCATCTTCGCCGCCAGGCTGCACGCTTTTTCCACGCCGGCAACAGCACGTTCAAGGAAGCGGCCAGCCGTTTTCGCGGCAAGAAAGGCGAGGCGAAAGAGCCGATCGAACGTACCGCGGGCGTTAAGGCCGTGCAGCGTTTGTTCGGCGAACTCGGCCCGCGATACAAAGACCGCAACGGCGGATACACACGGATCATCAAGCTCGGCCGCCGCAGGGCGACAATGCCGAAATGGCGGTGATCGAATTGGTTGACAACCCGCGGGAACTTGCAGCTAAAGGCTAAGTTTCTTTATTGGAGGCGATGCACGATGAGTGATAATTCGGCTTCTGCAAAAGCAAAGGAAATGGAAATGGCAGGCAGTAAAAAGCAAGAGGGAAAAGAAAGCGAAACAGGACGCCGATCGGAACCTCGCTCAATATGGACGAGCTTCGCGAACTGGCGGAGCTTGGTCAACGAACACGGCTTTACGGATTTCGAGTTCGAGAACGAAATATTCGGGTTCGGTTGAGAAAGACGCCGGCCGCGTCGTTCGCTCCGCAGCCTTTCGCATACTCAACACCGGTCGTCCAGCCGGCGCAGCCCCGTCATCCGGACCAGCCGCGGAGTCTGCGCAACCGACGACACCGGCCGAGCCGATGAGGAACTGTTCAAGATCACTTCGCCGATCGTCGGCACATTCTATCGTTCGCCGGGACCGGATAAAGACCCTTACGTAAAAGAGGGAAGCAAGGTCACGCCCGAGATCGATCGTCTGCATCGTCGAGGCGATGAAGCTGATGAACGAGATCCAGGCCGAAACGATCGGGCGAGGTCGTAAAGATCTACGTCGAAAACGGGCAGCCGGTCGAATACGGACAGCCGCTGTTTGGGATAAGGAAATAATAGTTCAAGAGTTCAAGGTTCAGAAGTTCAAAGTTGGTCGGAATCGTTCTGACTTTGAACATTGAACCTTGGACCTTGAACTTTTATTATGACGCGAGAGATTCGCAAAATTCTGATCGCCAACCGCGGCGAGATCGCCAGCCGCATCATCTGGACGTGCAAGGAGATGGGCATCAAGACCGTCGCCGTGCATTCCGAGGCGGACCGCGAGGCTCTGCATGTGCGCTATGCCGACGAGGCGGTCTGCATCGGCCCGCCGCCTTCCGCACAGAGCTATCTGAATATCCCGGCGATAATCAGCGCGGCCGAGATCACGAATGTCGACGCGATCCATCCGGGTTACGGATTTCTTGCGGAGTCGGCGACATTTGCAAAGATCTGCGAGGACTGCAATATCAAATTCATCGGCCCGACGCGCGGACGTTATCGCGATGATGGGCGACAAGGTCGAGGCCAGGCGGACAATGCAGGCCGCGGGTGTGCCGATCCTGCCGGGAAGTCCCGACCCGATCGAGTCCGCAGAAGAGGCGCAAAAGCTTCGCGAAAGAAATCGGCTTTCCGGTGATCATCAAAGCCGCGGCGGGCGGCGGCGGACGCGGAATGCGGATCGTTCGCAGGGCTGAGGAGCTTGAGGTACAATCTCGAGACCGCTCAGACCGAAGCATCTGGCCGCGTTCAAGAACGGCTCGGTTTATATCGAGCGATACATCGAACGGCCGCGGCATATCGAGATCCAGGTTCTTGCGGACGAACACGGCAATTGCATCCATCTCGGCGAGCGCGAATGCACGATCCAGCGACGGCATCAGAAACTGCTGGAAGAAGCTCCGTCGCCGGTGATCACGAAAGAACAGCGCGAGAAGATGGGAGCGGTCGCGGTGAAGGCGTGCAAGGAGATCGGATATTCGAGCGCCGGAACGTTTGAGTTTCTGCTCGACGAAGACGGCAGTTTCTATTTCATGGAAATGAACACGCGCATCCAGGTCGAGCATCCGGTAACCGAGATGGTCACGCTCGCCGATATCGTGCGGAACCAGATCCGGATCGCGTCGGGCGAAGACCTCAGTACAGCCAGGAAGACGTGCAGATCGTCGGGCACTCGATCGAATGCCGCATCAATGCCGAAGACCCGGTGAAATTTACGCCGAGCCCCGGCCAGATCACGGCTTTCAATATCCCAGGCGGCCCTGGCGTGCGAGTCGATACGGCCGTTTATCCGGGCTATGTCGTGCCGCCGTACTACGATTCGATGATCGCAAAGCTGATCGTTCATGCCCGGACCCGCGAACTTGCGATCGCCCGAATGCAGCGTGCACTGGACATGATGGTCGTCGAGGGTATCAAAACGACGATCCCGCTTCACAAAAAGATCATGGCGGACGAGAAATTTCAGAAGGGCGATTTTTCGACGAAGTTTATGGAAGAGTTTGAGGCATGATCGTCCGAAGGACGAGGTTTGATTTCTGGCCAATAGCTTTTAGCTAATGACTATTAGCCAAAGCGGAACCGCAATTTAGAGCGTAGTCCAACGATTGATAATTAGGCCTTAATTGTGTAGTATTTAGAGTGATTTAGCATCCAGTTCGCTTAGATCACGATTTATATATTTTTCGCGGTTACCGCGCCGTTAGGGGCGGAGTTACTGCGAGCAAAGGAGAGACCATTTACAGTCAGGCAAAATATGGCAACAGTTAAAGAAGTTAAAGAAAAAATAGTAAGCGATTACAAAACGCACGCTTCGGACACGGGTTCGTCGCAGGTGCAGGTCGCGCTGCTCACCCAGCGTATCAACGAGTTGACCGAGCATTTCAAGATGCACAAGAAGGACAATCATTCGCGTCGGGGATTGCTGAAAATGGTCTCGCGGAGACGTAAATTGCTGGATTATCTCAAACAAGGTGATATCAACGAATATCACGAGATAATCAAGAAGCTTGGATTGAGAAGGTAACGGTAGTTCCGTGTTTCAAGTTCCGGGTTCCGAGTTGAAGAAACTTGAAACTCAGGAACGTGGAACTCGGAACTTTTCGCTTGACTGCTTCGAGTCTTTGGAAAGCAGGTTCTCGCGAAGAGTTTGTCAGCGGCTGCTGAACGTGACAGCGAAATGGCCAAAACACAAAAGGGAAAACGACAAAATTGAACGGAACCGGAAACGGCGATGCTTCACGATACAGCATCTGCCGTTTTTGTTTTTCGAGGGTTAAATAATGACACAGAAAAAATATTTGAAAGAATCGATCAAGCTGGGAGCGAACGAGTTGATCGTCGAAACCGGCAAGGTCGCCAAACAAGCCGACGGTTCGGTGATAATTCGCTACGGCGATACGATGCTGCTCGTAACAGCAGTCAGCATGCAGGACCGCGAAAGAGGGCCTCGACTTTTTCCCGCTCACGGTCGAATACCGTGAATCAAGCTATTCAGCCGGACGCATTCCCGGAAACTATTTCCGCCGCGAAGGACGCCCGAGTGAAAAAGAAGTCCTGACCTGCCGCTTGATCGACCGCCCCGTCCGTCCGCTGTTTCCCGACAATTACCGATTCGAGACGCAGATCGTCGGCACGGTTATTTCGTCCGACGCTGAAAACGACCCGGACGTGATCGCGATCACGGGTGCATCGTGTGCCCTTTACCTTTCGGACATCCCGTTTGACAATCCGATCGCCGGCATCCGTATCGGTCTGATCGATGGGAAATACGTCATCAACCCGACGTACGACCAGCGCCGCGATTCGGACCTGAATCTGATTGTCGCCGGAACCGAAGAAGCCATCTGCATGGTCGAGGCCGAAGCGCAGGAAGTGGATGAAAAGATCATGGTCGAGGCCCTGATGCTCGCTCATAAAGAGATCAAGCGGCTTTGTCTGTGGCAGAAAGAGTTGGGCAAGGCACTGGCGATCACGAAACGCGAATTCGTTCCCGCAGTCATCGACGAATCGATCATCGCAGAGGTCGAAGCGAACTACGGCCAGCGGCTGCGCGAGGCCCTCGACACTACCGGCAAGGACAAGCTCACAAGCTATGCGGCGATCGATGCGTTGAAAAAAGAAGTCGTCGCTTCTTATCCGCGAAGACCAGCCGGACGTTCGTCAGATGGCCGGAAAAGCGTTCTCGCACCTGAAGGAAAAGATCTTTCGCGAAGACATGCTCGGCAACCGCCGCCGCCCGGACGGCCGCAAATTCTCCGAGATCCGCCCGATCACCTGCGAGGTCGGCTGGCTGCCGCGCGTTCACGGCTCGGCGCTGTTTACCCGGGGCGAAACGCAGGCGATCGTTACCACTACGCTCGGCACAAAAATGGACGAGCAGTACATGGACGACCTTGAGAAAGGCGAAGTGAAGCGCCGCTTTCTTCTGCATTACAATTTCCCGCCCTATTCGGTAGGCGAAGCGGGCCGTTTCGGCGGGACCTCCCGTCGTGAAACGGGCCACGGAAATCTGGCACGCCGTGCTATCGAAGCGGTGCTTCCCGATGAATCAGAATTTCCTTACACGCTCCGCATCGTTTCCGATATCACGGAATCGAACGGTTCGTCGTCGATGGCTTCTGTCTGCGGCGGCATCCTCAGCCTGATGGACGCGGGCGTTCCGATCAAGCGGCCGGTCGCGGGCGTTGCGATGGGTTTGGTGATGGAAGGCAATCGCTACGCCATCCTTTCCGACATCGCCGGTGCCGAAGACCACTACGGCGACATGGACTTTAAGGTCACGGGTACGAGCGAAGGCATCACGGCCCTGCAGATGGACATCAAGGTCACCGGCATCAACGCGATGATCCTGCAGGAAGCCCTCGAGCAAGCACGCAAAGGCCGTATGCACATCCTCGACGTAATGGCCAAGGCTATTGAAAAGCCGCGTGAGGATATTTCGCCTTTCGCGCCACGCATCATCACGATGAAGATCCATCCGGACAAGATCCGCGATGTCATCGGAAAGGGCGGCTCGGTCATCCGTTCGATCACCGAGGAGACGGGTGCGAAGATCGACATCGAGGACGACGGAACGATCTCGATCGCGTCCGCCGACGGCGAGGCCGCACAGGCCGCCATTGCCCGTATCAGATCGCTGACGGCTGAGGCGGAGATCGGCGAAACCTATCTCGGTACTGTCTCGCGTATCGTCGATTTCGGCGCGTTTGTCGAGATCCTGCCCGGACTCGACGGCCTGCTGCACATCTCCGAGATCTCCGACCGCCGCGTCAAAGACGTCCGCGACGAGCTGAAGGAAGGCCAGCAGATCCTCGTCAAATGCATCGGCAAGGAAGGCAACAAGGTAAAGCTTTCCCGCAAAGCGATCCTCAACGAAGAAAAAGCCAAAGCCTCAAGCGGCGGCGAGGGCGGAGAATAGACTCCGGTTAATTACAACTTGAAAAGGCGGCTTCGTGCCGCCTTTTTTTAATGGATGAAGAATGATCCGTGTTATCGGAAGATCGCCATACCGCAATAAGGATCGCACCGATGAGCATCGCGATCGCTGCCGGGAATATTCGATCCTGCATCTTTTGCATCCTGGCTTCGGGCGTTATTTTTCCTGTTTCCCAATATACCCAATCGTGGGCGAGCTGGTTCAAGGCTCCGCTTCCGCCGCTTACGGTCATTACCATTCCGTTACCGGTTGCCGGGTTTACACGCAGCCACGCACCCCAGGCGGGCGGCGAGCCGCCGTCGTGGCCGACAATATATCCACCAGAGCCGTTCTCGGCAAAAAGCGTTTGGCCTAGGCCCCATGATCCGCCGGTTGCGGGCTGCGGCAACATCATTTGTCTTAATGTTTCCTGTTTTAATACCGGATTTTCGCCGTAATAGGCTTGTGCGAACTGCGCGAGTTCGGCAGGCGTTGCGTAAAATCCTACGCCGGCCTGCGAAACTTGCCGACGGCGGGGCTGCGGCTGCAGGTTCCGATCGAATTCCGGAACGATCTCGTTGAGGCGGCCCTCGGCCTCGAGATGCTCGAAATCGTAAGTCGAGTGTTTCATCCCCAGCGGTTTCAGCACTTCGTGCTTCATATATTCGCAGAAAGGCTTGTCAGTCATTTCCTCGACCAGGAGCTGAAGTATCGTGTAGCCGCCGCTTCCATATGCCATTGCGGTGCCCGGCTCCCAGGCGATGCGGACCGGCCGGGGCTCGCCGACGGTTGTGTCCTTTGTATTGTTGAGCGAGTCTTCAACAGACTGCATAGGCTCGCCCATCGGAAAACCGCCGTAGCCAAGCCCGTCGTCCAAACCGGCAGTGTGGCTGAGCAGTTGGCGGACAGTGACCTTATCGCGATATGCCTCGCTGCCCGGAAAACGCCATCGCGTCAGATGCGGCAGGACAGGTTCGTCAAGGCCGATCTTTCCCTCTTCGACCAGCTTCATCACGCCCCAGGCGGTGACTGCCTTGCTCACGGACGCAACTCGAAATAGCGTTCTGTTCGGATCAACCGCCGCCCCCGTCTCCGCGTTTGCCGTTCCGAAGCCATGTTCGGCTACGATCTTATTGCCTTGGATCAAAACGAGACCAGCTCCGCCCAGTCGTTTATCGTCCGCCGCATCGCGTATTTGACTGACCAAATAGTTTTCGATGGATTTGACGTCACCTCGAACGACAGGCGGCGCGGCGAACCAATTCGCCTCGATAAAAACGACTATGACAACGAGAAATGCCCAACCCAGGATCAAGCCGAGCGTGATCAGAACTTTACGGAACATGGATCAAATATATAGCTTTAAGTTTCCAGGCGGCATTGTATATCCATTCACACCGATCGACGTAATCGCTCACGTGTTTATTGTTTGCCGAGGGACGCGCAGCCAATTGAAGCTTCCGTGGGCGTGTATTGCCCTGACGGCGCTCCTATGGGTTTAGTATCGCGAATGCCTTAAGTGTGTTGCCATCAGCCGAGTACAAAAGGTTTACGGTTTCGTCGGTTACGAACTGAATGTCTGGATCGGACACGAGAATAAATCTCCGATCCTGGCCGTTATGGACGTTCACCCCGACCAAGCCCTTGCGGTCATACGGTTTTGGCAGATCGGTGTAGAAATACATGTAGTTCCCGCGGAGCTCGGACAGGCGTTTGCGACGGAGCAGGTAGTCTGATAAACGGTCGGCATAGCGTGCCGGGTCCAGGCGGTCAAGAATGCTGTCCTTCACCTCAGCTCGTGAAGGCAGGGCACGCCCCGCGGCACCGGTGATTATGCTTCGACCCGCGCTCGAGGGAGTGATCACCTGGAGTCCGCTGACGCGCGTCAGAATACCCGGCGTTCTCACGAATGAGCCGTAGGAATAGATACGTCCCGTCACGTAATTTCTAGCTGTTGTGCCGGCGAGAGTCGTCAGGTCAAACGAGCCGAATCGAGAACGGAGGCCGGACCAGCGAAAGGAATTTGCCGCACTCGCTAGATTCGCTCCCGTACGAAAGAGGCCGACCGCCGATGTGGCGAAACCGCCGTAGCGGAAGTAAAGCGCGGTCGCTCGCAACGCAATGCCGGCGACGATGCGGAAAACGCCGCGGGACGGAGCCTTGTGCCGTACCCTCCACACAGCTTTGTCGTCAACCCTGTTCGTGGCAACCGTGAACGCGCTGCCGGTTTCCCGAGCCTGTCGCGTGCCGGTTGCTCCACCCGATGCCGGTGAATGAACGTGGAAAGCGGCGATCTCATCCTTGCCGCCGATCACGACCTGGCCATTCTCGTTGATGATCGCAAATTCGGCGTCGTCGATCCCGTGTTTGAGTTTTGATCGGACATCGCCGTCGGCCGCGTTGATCAGGAACAGTTCGTTATTGTCGGCGACAGCCGCCGTGTCGCGGTCGAGGAACAGGACGTTAGTCAAACCTTTATCCGCACCCTTCCATCTCCAGAGCACCTTTCCAGTCCGCGTGTCCATGGCCGAGAGGCCGTATGGGCCTTTGGTGACCGACTCACCATCTTTGAGGCGGGTAAATCGGCCGCCGGTACGAACGTAAAGAATGTTACCGATAATGGCCATCTCGGACGCAGTGCCGACGTCGTCGGCCTTCCACTCCACGTTTCCCGTCCTGCGGTCGACGGCGCGAATGCGGCCGCGGCCGGAGATGTAGATGCGTGCATCGTCGAAAACCGGGTCGGCTTCGGTCAGCGCGAGACCGTCCTCGTTTATTTTGAATTTCTCGCGTTCTTTTTCTTTGCCTGTACGGGCGTCGTAGCTGGTCGCACCTTCGTAAAAGAGAAAGAGACGGCCGTCCAGAAGCAGCGGCGCGCGGTAATTATCCAGCGTGTAAGCGACCTCGCCGAGGCCTTCGCCGAACCGGGCCGGCATCATTTCGATGTCGCTGTCGAGCTCACGTTTCCACAGCTCTTCGCCGGTGGAAAGCTGCAGCACGTGAACGATAGGTTTTCGCTTGAACTCTTCACCGGCGTTGCCGCGTGGATCTTTAACCAGGACGATAGCGACCAGATCGTTTGCCGGATCAGCAGCCAATTGAAGAACATCCCCTTTCACCTTGTCGCTCTGCCAAATGCGGCCGCCGGAGATTATATCCACGGATTCCAGCACCGATTTGCTTCCGCGGTCACGGGCCAGCAGGACCATGTCGGTGTCGGGCACAGGGGTGACAGCGGTTTCGTTTATCCGGCCGGTTTCCCGACGCCACAGGCGTTCGCCGGTCTTGCTGTCGACAGCGTAGAGGCTCCGCTCGGTGCCGGTGAGAATGATGCCGAAGTCGGTTGTTTGATAAAAGCGGACCCGGCTGTCGAGATCCGTCTGCCACGCCGTCTGCGAAATGGCGGAAAGGGCCGGGAATGCGATCAGCAATAGTGAAATGACGAGTTTCATATCGAAAATGATGGGCTGAGAGTATTTCGATCTGGTATATATGATGCCAAATTCTGCGTTTCGCCTGCATTCATTGTAATATTTCAGTTTGCGGTTCACATCGCGTTTACAGCAATTTATGTCTGCACCTAATATCGAAACTATCGTATCGCTTTCAAAACGCCGGGGTTTTGTATATCCCGCATCCGAAATTTATGGCGGCCTCGGGTCGTCCTGGGATTATGGCCCGCTTGGGGTCGAGCTCGCCAATAATATCAAAAAAAGCTGGTGGAACTGGCTGGTTTACGAGAGGGACGATATCGAGGGACTTGATTCTTCGATCATTCAGAACCGTAATGTGTGGAAGTATTCCGGCCATGAAGACACGTTCAGCGATCCGCTAGTCGATTGCCGGGATTGCAACGCACGTTTGAGGCTGGACAAGCTGGATGTCGATCCGGCTGACGGCAAGGCAATGTGCTCGAACTGCGGGTTAAAGAATTTGACGGATCCGAGGCCGTTCAACCTGATGTTCCGGACGACGGTCGGTGCCGTCTCGGCGGACGACGATCCGGCGGCTCTCGCCTATCTGCGGCCAGAGACGGCGCAGGGAATATTTATCAATTTCGCGAACGTGCTGAATACTTCTCGTCGAAAGCTGCCGTTCGGCATCGCACAGATCGGCAAGGCGTTCAGGAACGAAGTGACGCCGGGGAACTTTATCTTCCGGACGCGTGAGTTCGAGCAGATGGAGATGGAATATTTCTGCCGTGCCGAAGACGCTCCGGGGCTGCACCAGGAATGGATCGACGGGTTTCAGGGGTGGATACAGTCGCTCGGCATTTCGGCGGAAAATCTGAGCTTGTACGAGCAGGGTGCGGACGAACTCGCCCACTATGCCGAACGCACCGTCGATATTATGTACCGCTATTTCCCTGAACGCGAGGACGAGGAAAAACAGTGGGACGAGCTAATGGGGATCGCGAACCGTACGAACTACGATCTGCGGGTGCATTCAAAGAAGCCGGAGGACGCGGAAGGGAAGCGTATCAACCCTGATTCGACCGAAGACCTCTCGTACTTCGACACGGCGACGAACGAGCGGTTCTATCCGTACGTGATCGAACCGGCCATCGGCGTCAACCGAACGCTGCTTGCGGTGATGATGGACGCTTACACCGAAAAAACCAACGAAAAAGGCGAGGTCCGCGTGATCCTGAAACTCACGCCCGAGATGGCCCCGATCAAAGTGGCCGTGCTTCCGCTTGCCAAGAACAAGCCCGAGATCGTCGAGACGGCAAAGCGGATAAAGAAAGGACCTGCAGCCCTCGATGCGAGCCGTCTACGACGACACCGGCGGCATCGGCAAGCTTTACGCCCGCCAGGACGAGATCGGCACGCCGTTCTGCGTGACGGTCGATCACGAGTCGCTGGAAGATAATGCGGTGACCGTAAGGGACCGGGACACGTGGGAACAGCAGCGGATCAGCGTCGAGGAACTGAAGCTGCATCTCGAAGAGCGCTTGAAGCGGTAAAGGTTCATGGGCTTAGCACTTGCTCGATCGCGTCGCAGGCTGTTTTCGTTCCGTCCTCTTCGATCACTTCACGCCCGACTTCGGCGGCACGCTCGCGATAGGAGGGGTTGCTCAATAACTCGGACAATTCACTTGTGACTCGAGAAACCGTGTAGCGCTCCGAACTTAGCGTCCGACCTACTCCGAGCTGTGCGCACCGCCGAGCATTGTCCGGCTGGTCCTGGCCATGCGGCACAACCAGCATCGGCCTTCCTGATCTAAGTGCTTGTCCTGTGGTACCGATCCCGCCCTGGTGAACGACAACGCTCGCTCGCGGCATTACCAGGTTATGCGGCGCATAATCGAACGCGGCGATGCCCGGGGGAAGACCCTCAGCGGGCAAATTGCGTTTGTCGCCGACCAGCAGCAGCGCGCGTTTTCCGAGCTTTCGTGCGGCTTCGATACTGATACGATAGAAATCCGTCGCCAGCCATACGAGCGGGAACCCAGTGTGAAAACGATCAGGCGGCTCACCGGCGTCCAGGAAATCAAACAGCTCGGGCGGGAGCGGGTTTATATCGGCATGGTCATAGAATGGAAATCCGGTGATCAGTGTGTTTGACGGGAAGTCCGGCTGAGGACCGGATAAGAACTTCGAGAATAAAGCGAGTACGAGAGTAGGCGAATGCTGTCCCTCAAATATCGGATTCGGACCGGGCGGCAATCCGAGCTCGCGGCGAAGACGCTGGATCGGCTCAACCCAAAATCTCGTGGTCCACTTACCAAAACCGAATAAGGCGCTGGCGATGGCCGGATGGATCCTCGCGATGTCCCTAAGAGCCGGAAACTGCGGCGGCGTCGGCGGGTCATATGCGGACGCGAAGGCGATCGGAAAGAGCACGCACGAGATCCACTTGATCCCCGTTTTTTCCGCAACGAGGGGAGCAGTGAGTGGCACCTGATGGGATACGAGAAGATCGGCACCTTCGACGGCAGAGAGCGTATCCGCGTAGCTTTCCATCAGGGCCGGCATGAGTAGGCCTCGAAACAGATATTCCGGCCCTCGACGCCAGTGCGACAGCTCGCGGATCATCTCGCCGGCCAATTCGCTATCGGGAGGCGGCAGATCCGGCCGCACCGGACGAAAGTCGAGTCCCGCGGCTTCGACCTTTTCGCGGTAGATCGGGGACGTCGCGATCACACAGTGATGACCGCGTTCTTGCAGCTCGCGGGCGAGCGCCATGTACGGGTGCAGATCGCCGTACGAACCCCACGTGGTGAAGACCACTTTCTTCATAGAGCCTTCATGCTATTCCGATCATCGTGAGGCGGCGGTTGCCGAACGGATCACGTGTTGTCGTCGACATACATTTTTACGGTCTGGCTAAAGTACATTACCATTGTAGATGAGATGACGTCTCTATCCGACAAAGTGATTCGACTGGCCTCGTTCATTCGAGAGGCCGGCGGACGGGCAATGCTGGCCGGCGGATGTGTTCGCGACGAGCTGATGGGCAGCGAGCCTAAGGATTGGGATCTGGAGGTTTACGGTATAGATCCGGCAAAGCTGCGAAATCTGCTGGAGAGTTTCGCGAATGGTAATCTCACAGCGAGCATCGATGGGGACAGTGGCGTTCGAACTTCGCTGAATGTCGTCGGTTCGGCATTTTCGGTTTATAAGATCGGGCACGATATGGACGTTTCATTGCCTCGGCGGGAACGCAAGGTCGGACGCGGGCATCGGGGGTTTGTGGTCGAGGGCGACCCGGACATGTCATTCGAGGAGGCGTGTTCGCGGCGGGATTTTACGGTTAATGCGATCCTGAAGGATCCACTTACTAAAGAGATCGTCGATCCGTTCGGCGGTAAGGAAGACATTGAGAAAAAAGTGCTGCGGCACGTTTCGGCCGAGACGTTTGCCGAGGACAGCCTGCGTGTGCTGCGGGCGGCACAGTTTGCGGCCCGGCTAGAGTTTGATATTGCTCCGGAAACGGTCGAATTGTGTAGGTCGATCGATGTTACGGACCTTCCGAAGGAACGCATATGGGGAGAGCTTGAAAAGCTCCTGCTCAAAGCAAAACGGCCGTCGATCGGATTGAAATGGCTTTACGATCTTGGCGTTGTCGACCAGCTTTTTCCTGAATTGAAGTCGCTTGTCGGTGTGCCGCAGGAACCTGAGTGGCACCCGGAAGGCGATGTGGACGTGCACACATTGATGGTCGCGGACGAGGCCCGGAAGCTGATCGACGATCTTCCGTATGAAAGGCAAGTCGCGGTGATGCTCGGGGCCGTGGCACACGATTTCGGCAAGCCTCCGACAACGCAATTCTTCGACGGCCGCTGGCGTTCCCATTCGCACGATGAAGCGGGCGTCGAGCCGACGATCTCGTTTCTGGATACGCTCAGGATATTCATACACTTAATGGCTACGATGTGCGGAATCAGATGATCCAGCTTGTTCGCTATCACCTTGAAACCGGGCGAATTTTATAAGGCCGAGTCGAAACAAGCGGTCGGCGACGGGGCATTTCGCCGGCTTGCACGAAAGGTCGAGCCCGACCTGCTGTATCGCGTCGCAAAGGCCGACAGCCTGGGCCGCAACCCTGACTGGCTGCCGCCTGAAAAGCGGTTTGGCTCAGAGGCTCAGGAGTGGTTCATTGAGCGCGTCCGCTCACTGCAGATAGAAAAGAAAGCTCCCGACCCGATTCTGATGGGCCGCCATCTTATCGACCTCGGGCTCCGAGCCGTCACCGGAGTTCAAACGGATCCTGGACGCTGTATATGAAATGCAGTTGGATGGGACGGTAGCGAGCCTGGACGGTGCGCTCGAAGAAGCGAAAAGAATGATCTCGCCTAGCCCGCCTTCGCTCAGTTTATACTTTTTCTAGTATTTCAACTGAAATATACATTGTATATTGTATCGACTCGCAAGCAGCTATAGAGCTCATTATCGTGGTTTGACTCACGGCATGGTACAGTTAGGCCAGCGCGTAATCGCACAGTCCGAGAACAGTATCTTACAGCCGGTGAGAAGCAGGTACAAGTATCGTTACCCAGCTGACTAAAACAGTATTCGCAGATCGACGTAGAAGAACTTGCTGTTTCAGGGCACGTTAGACGACTGCCTCGCGTGCTGGACCGAATTCGCAATTCACGGATAATCTCTTCTGAGGACTTCGTGACACGACGGACGACGATGGAAAGAATAACCAGAGTATATCTGATCGGCATACCACATGGGTAAACTCTAAGGAATAACCGGCATGACAGACAATACCAGGTGCACTGTACGGAGTCGCCTCCGGTCAGAAAACACTTTTACCGATCCGCCGGGAAGATCTTCATCGCAGTTTGCAGTATCCTCTTCCTTTGGAAATGGATATCGGACCCAAACCTCATAGGTGCCGCTCGGTAATCGTACGAGACTGGACTTCTGGGATAAATCTATCGAGTTCTTTCGCATGCGAATTTTCAAGACGCAAAACGGCTACTTGAGACCTGATATCCAGCTTCGGTTGCGGCCAACCCCTCGGCCACCATGCCTTATCGTCCGGGGAGGGGACGGCGGAAGTGAACTGAACCTCGATCTCGGGAGGCATCCATTCACTTGTGCCCGCCGCTGAATAGTGAGCGAGCGAGTCCAAGGATGGTCGAGAAGTTCTCGAGGCGGCCGCAGTTCTTCTGGAAACAATGCTTCGTAAGGCGGCAAACTGTAAGTAGCTGTTCGCAAATATCCGCCGTTCACATCACGGATCAAAAGAAAGTAGCTGTGCGAGAATATCGTTGACGAAGGCGTGAATATGCGTTCTTCTCACTCCCTTACTTTTTCCTGTGATTCAACCTCGGCCTTTAGGTCTTCGTGTTTGATATCGACCCGCAAGCGGCGATAAAGGCTCATTATCTGGTTCGCGACCCACGGCAGGGCAAAGAAGGCGAGCACGTAGCCGCGCCAGTCCGCGAACAGCAGCTGAAAGCCGGTGAGAAGCAGTACAAGTATCGTTACCCAGTGGCTAAAACAGTATTCGCAGGTCCAGACGTAGAAGAACTTGCGGACGAAGATGTTCGACGACGACTCACTGCGCTCCTGGGCCCAATCTCGCGGTTCCCGGAAAATCTCTTCCTGCAGTGACGGTCCATGCCACGGACGCGACGACGATGGAAAGAATAACCAGCCAGAATATCTGATCGGCATACCACATTGAACCAGTCTAGATAATAAAAAATCAGGTGACAAGAATTTCTCTCGTCACCTGATAGTTGTCGTTAAACCGCTAACTTACTGTTTCCCTTCGAGAAACGCCTTCAACCGTCGCGATCGCGACGGGTGGCGCAGCTTTCTCAGAGCCTTTGCCTCGATCTGGCGGATGCGTTCGCGGGTGACGGCGAAGTGCTGGCCGACCTCTTCGAGCGTGTGCTCGCTGCCGGTGTTGCCCAGGCCGAAACGCATCTTGATGACCTTTTCCTCACGAGGCGTCAGCGTCGCCAGAACCTCGTCCGTGATCTCACGAAGGTTCGAGAACGTGACCGACTCCGCCGGATTGAGGATCGATTTGTCCTCGATGAAATCGCCGAGATGCGAATCTTCCTCTTCACCGATCGGCGTTTCCAGGCGATCGGCTCCTGTGCGATCTTGAGGACCTTTCGGACCTTCGAGACCGGAATGTCCATCCGCTTTGCGATCTCTTCGCTCGTCGGCTCGCGGCCGAGTTCCTGGACCAGCAGACGCGAGGTGCGGATGAGCTTGTTGATCGTCTCGATCATGTGCACCGGGATGCGGATGGTGCGGGCCTGGTCGGCGATGGCACGCGTGATCGCCTGGCGGATCCACCACGTTGCGTAGGTCGAGAATTTGTAACCGCGCCGCCATTCGAACTTGTCGACCGCCTTCATCAGACCGATGTTGCCTTCCTGGATCAGATCGAGGAACTGCAGGCCGCGGTTCGTGTATTTCTTCGCGATCGAAACGACGAGACGCAGGTTGGCCTCGACCAGTTCGCGCTTTGCCTTGTTCGTTTCAAACTCGCCGACGCTGATGGTCTGGTACGAACGCTTGATCTCGACCGTCGGAAGATGATACTTCTCTTCGATCTCGGTCAGGACCTTTTTGTTCTCGTTGACCGTTGCGTTCAGCTCACGTTTCTGCGGAGCGGCCGGCTTTTTGTCAAGCTTGTCCTTGGCCTTTTTGATGTCGCGTCTCGGCCTTTTGGATCTCGTCGACTGTCTTTCGGATCGCCGCGATCATCACCTGCATCGAATGCTCGGTCAGGTTGAGGTTCTTGATCTCCTGGGCGATCTCGAGCCGAGCGCGTGCGGTCTGCCGCTTTAATCTAAGCAGTTTTTTCGATTTCTTTACCTTTCCCGCTTTCTGGTACGCATTCTGTTCATCGATCAGCTGGACCCAAACCTTTAGAGCACCGCTGGAAGTTTTGCCGGATATTTCCGATACCCTCAAGCGTCCAGCGCAGGTATTCTTCGGCCTTGTCTTCCTCAAGCGAGATCTCGGCCTGCTCGGAAAAAGCTACCGTTTCGCGGATGCTGGCCTTGCCGGCGGCCAGATCGTCGCCGATCTTTAGCAGTCGTTCAACAGCGATAGGCGATCGGGAAATGGCCTTGCGGGTTTTGATCTGCCCGCGCTCGATGCGTTTTGCGATGGTCACCTCGCCCTCGCGGGTGAGCAGCGGGACGATACCCATTTCACGCAGGTAAAGGCGGACCGGATCGTTCGATTTATCGAGAGCGCCGGCCGAAAGATCGAGGTCTATGTCATCGTCTTCTTCCTCTTCGTCGGCCGGTTCTTCATCCAGCAGCAAGGGCCGAAGCGCGTTCGAGCAACTGGGCGTCCGTCTCGGCAACCGAGATGTTCGCTCCTTCCAGCCGGTCCAGAACGTCTTCCAGATCGTCGGCCGTCATCATGTTTTCCGGTATCTCGCGGTGAAGCTCGTCCAGGCTAATGAATTTCTTTCTTTTACCCAATGCGACCAGGCGGTCCATCAGGTCTTCTTTTTCGTCGTAATCAGGCATAATCTCCTGGGAGTTTGGATTGAATCGTCGTGTAAATCGTTGTTTGTAATAATACTTAAATACGTTTTGAGGCCGTTTTTGTTCAAAAACAGGGCAACACATCGAAATCGTAAAGTATATCAGGTTTCACGGATTTTACTAAGGAGCGACTGCTTCATTTTGGAAAGTTCGAGCTGTTCGGCGACCAGGCGGTTGATCGCTGACGTATCGCCCGCACGTTCAGCAGCCAAAAGTTCCTGGCTGACCTCGTGAATGCGGTTTTGGATGGCCATCGAACGCAAGGACAGAACGCAGTTTTCCGCCTCGTGCAGCACGTTGTCGATCACCTCGTCGGGTTCGCGTTTCGGCTCGCCGATCATCAGAAGTGAGACAAAGTCGGTCATAAGCTCGTCGTCGGGCAGCCGTTCCAGCAGGTTTTCGAGCGTCATTTCAAAGCCGTTCTCGTCGATAGAATACATCGCTCGAAAAACCGGCGCGCTGACAAGCTGGTCGTAGTCACCTTCTTCGAGCATCGGCATGACGGTTTTCCTAAGTTCGGCGTCATGCGCCAGCAGTTCCAGCAAATTCTGTTCGGCCACTGTTATTTTGACCTGCGCCGCACGACGGGCATGCTTTCTCACCGTCGTTGCGTCCAATTGCTGCCCATTCTTTACCGTGTGCCAAAGCTCGCGTTTCAGCCCCTGGTCTTCAACGCGGAAAAAGTCCATCGATTGGTCGAAACTTTCACGTTTTTGGATAGGATTTTTGATCGCGGACAGCACCGGCAGCATCTCCTCGATCGCTTCGGCCTTTTGTTTTGGATTTGTGATCGACCGACCCTTGACGGCGGCATCCAGTGTAAATCCGAGAAAGGGAAGCGCCCGGCCGCGTGCTTCGTTATAAGCTTCCGTTCCGTTCGCACGCACGAAATCGTCGGGGTCCTGGCCGTTCGGGCAGCACCAGCACCTTGATCTCAAAATCGTTCGGCAGCATCTCTTCGATCGCCCGCCGGGCGGCCTTGATACCGGCCGAATCGCCGTCGTAATTGATGACGACCTTCTTTGTGAATCGGCTGAGCAGTTTGGATTGCTCGGGCGTGAAAGCCGTGCCAAGGCTGGCCGCGACGTTGGTGATGCCAAACTGATAGAGCGCGATCAGGTCGAGATAGCCTTCGACCAGGATCACGAACTTCTTCTGGCGGATCGTTTCTTTCGACTGGAAAAGACCGTAAAGATGTTGCCCCTTTACATAGGCCGGCGTCTCGGGCGAATTCAGATACTTAGGCTGATCATCTCCCATCGCCCGGGCCCCGAACGCGACCGGCTGACCGTTCACATCCAGAACGGGGAACATTATCCGCCCGCGAAACCGGTCAAAAACACGTTCTTTTTCCTCATTGACTGATACCAGGCCGCTCTGCTCGATAAGCTTCTCGTCCACGCCTTTCTCTTTCAGAAGATTCAACAGCGAATCCCACGAATCCGGCGAAAACCCTATGTGAAACTGTTTCTGTATCTCGTCCGATATTCCGCGTTCGTCAAGGTATTTGCGGGCTGCTTTCGCCTTTTTATCTTTCGATTGCAGCTCAGCTTCCCAAAATTCCAGGGCGATCTTATTCAGCTCAACGACCTGCTCCGAAAGCTGCTTCTTTCTCCGCCCGCCGCTTTTTGCTCTGCTGAAACTGGCGGTCGTCCACCCGTTCCGGCAGCGGCACCCCCGAGATCTCCGCCACCCGCTCCACCGCCTCGGGAAAGCTCAGCCCCTCCATCTCCATCAAAAAGTTAAACGCCGTCCCACCCTTGCCGCAGCCAAAACACTTATAAAACCCCTTACTAGGACTGACCGTAAACGAAGGCGTCTTCTCCTGATGAAACGGACAACACCCCATCCAATTCGCACCCTTCTTCTTCAACGGAGCATACGGCTCAATTATCCGCACCAAGTCGGCACGGTTTTTAAGGTCGTCGATGAAGAGTTGGTCGTAAAGCACTCAGAATTTAATTCACGTTCATTTAGTAAGTCTAAATTTTCGACAATGGGCTTGTCGTGATCTTCACGCCGGGACGCAGTTGAGTAAATGCTCGGAATTCATCTTTGCCTGACGTGCTGTTCCAGTAAAAAAAGCCTTCTTTTCCTTCAGGGGTTACTTTCCGAATTACAACGCCTTGAGATTGGTTGGTTCCAACCTTTGTCACGAGCAAAGTTTCAGAATTCACGTCGTCATCCGTCAAGAGGATGAACTCCTGTTTGAGTCTGAGACCGTGCCTTCGTCCAACGTTTATCGTAACCGGTGTAACCGTTTCGTAGTCATCTCCAAAGACAAAGATCTGGGATTTTCGCATCCGCGTTTTGCCGACTCCAGTAATCTGCCCAGTCAGCGGAACTTTGGCGAATTGTGAAAAGTCTTTAGGCAGTACAAAGCCCGGAACCCGTTTATCTTCTCGGCCCCAGCGAATCGCGAAAGGGATATTGCTTTCGGGCTGCCTGTGGTATCCATTGAACTTATTGAAACCTGCGTAATAATTCGCAAAGTCCTCTATTTCCGCTTTTGGAATAAGGAACTCTCCATCCAACACGAATACCCATTCGCTTGCGGGGCGGCCGTCGTTACCTGGCGGGCAGACTGACCTGTTCGACTCACCTTTGTGGATAAACTGGACTGTGGAGTTGGTCGCTTTCACATCCCCAAAGCTAAAGTAACAAGGGTGCTCGGTATCAAAAAAGCGTACAAAAATATACCCTCCTTCTGCCGACCAGCGCAGAAAGTATCCTGACATGTAGGCTGGGACAATATACGTGCCGGCAAAACCCGAGGGATTTTTCTCAGATGAATTTCCGATCTCATCCCACTTAGCTTTTAGAAGCTCGACATCCGTTTTCTCCAGATGGTACATCAGCCACCGGGTGCCCACTCGGTTTTCCCAAAGCATCCACCGGTTATCGTCCTGATCAGACTGACCGATTGCATCCACTGCAAATGCAAAACTTTGAACTATTATCAGGCAAGAAAAGATGAACTTCGTGGGTCGGGTTTTAAGGCAAATCATAGCTTCAGTTCTGCCATTGTCAGCACCGTTTCCGCCCTGGTCGGGTGGGGCGAAGGTGAAGCGTTCTATGAGGTCGTGGTTTTTTAGGGTGTGGTGGACGAAGTTTTTTAGGGCGCCGGTGCCGTAGCCGTGGATGATGCGGATGCGGGGGAGCGAGGCGAGGTAGGCTTCGTCGATGAAGCGGTCGAGCTCGTATTCTGCCTCGGCGGTGGTGTGGCCGATGAGGTTGAGCTCGGCGGCGGCATCGGGGGCGTCGAGTGGTTTTCCGAGATTGTTTTCGCCTCGGGATGAGCCCTTACTTACGTGCGGGCTACTGACACCCGTGCCACCGACACGGGGCAGACTCCCTACCGGTCGTGTTTCCGCCTGCTGTGGCTCGGCGAGTTGGAGGTTTGCGAGTTTTTCTCGGAGGCGGATGCCGCCGACGAGGACTTCGGCTACTTCTTTGTCCATCTTTTCGACGGTGCCGATGTTGCCGAAGGAGGTGATGACGCTGGAGCCGACGGCGATGTGCCTGCGGCGACGCGGGCGAACCACCCGTCAGCCTAAGCGGTCTGCCGCCCCTGCCTTCGTGCGGAGGGGAGCTGTTGCCGGCTTCCCGTGCGACTGTGGCTCGGCGTTGCGACTTTGGCCACGACGGCCCGGTTGAGTTCGGCTTTGCGGGCCGAGCGTTCTTTTTCAAGCTTGTTCTTGAGGGCCTTGTCTTCGAGGGCGTTGATGAAGGCCTTTGACTGGCGGTCGAAGGAATCGACGGTTTCGGCCAGCGTTTGCTCGAACTCTTTTTGCCGGGCCCGCTCCTTTTTGCCGGCCTCGATCTCGAGCGTGGCGTATTTCATTGCGACGGCCTCGCGTTCTTCTTCGAGGGCGATGCGCAGGTCTTCGGCCTGTTTGGTTTCGGTTTGGAGCTTTAGCAGATAAGCCTCGGCGTCCTGGGCGGAAATGTCGAGATTTTGCCGGGCGTTCTCGATCACCTCGGGCAGGATGCCGAAGCGGCTGGCGATCTGGATGCCGGAAGAGGCTCCGGCCATGCCCATTAGCAAACGGTAAGTGGGTTGCAGAGTTTTCTCGTCGAACTCGACAGACGCGTTGATGACGTTCGGATCGTTGGCGGCGTAGATCTTCAGCCCGCGGTAGTGCGTCGACGCGATCACGTGGGCACCGCATTTTCGGCGGAAATGATCGACGATAGCGACGCCGAGTGCCGAGCCTTCTTCCGGATCGGTGCCGGTGCCCGCTTCGTCGAGAAGCACGAGCGACGGCGGCACGCATTCACGCATCATTTCGGCTATGTTCGACATGTGCGAACTGAAAGTTGATAGATTTGCCGAAAGCGATTGATGGTCCCCAATGTCGGCGAGGACCGATCGGTAAAAGGGAACTCGCGCCCGCGTCGCCGGGACCGGCAGTCCGGAGATAGCCATCAGGCTAAGCAGGCCGGCGGTTTTCAGAACGACCGTCTTGCCGCCGGCGTTGGCACCCGAAATGATCATCACTGATTTTTCGGAAGTTAGTGTAAAACTCGATGGAACGATCTCTCCGGCGGCTCCCTCCCTCACGGTCGGGCTACCCACACCTGGCCCCGTCTCCACCGTCTTTTGCTCCTCAGCGTCTCTGCGTCTCTGCGTTGCAGTCCCTTTTCCGGAACAGCTGATAGCTGATAGCTGATAGCTGATAGCCGTTTCAGATTTTCTTCGAGCAGGGGGTGGCGGGCGTCGATCAATTCAAGTGTGTTGTCGGCAGATATTTCGGGAACGACGGCATTGAATTTTCGGGCGAATTCGACTTTGGCTTTGATGAAGTCGAGCTCAGCGACGCCATCGACCGCTGTTTCGACCGCAGGGAGTTGCTCGCGAAGCTGCTCGGTCAAGTCGAAAAGGATTCGGGCGACCTCGCGTTCTTCTTTGCCTTTGAGGTTCTGGAGTTCGTTGTTCGCCTCGATCGCTTCGAGCGGCTCGACGAATACGGTCGCACCGCTGACGAAGAAAAACCGTGGGCCACGCCGCCGACCTTGCCGCGGAAATCGGCTTTGACCGGGATGACGAAGCGGTCGTTCCGCATGGTCACGATCTCATCCTGGATCGCGTCGCCTGCGCCACGCATTACGGACTCGAGCGACTTGGTCAACCGGGCACGCTGGTTTGATATCTCGCGCCTCAGCCGGGCAAGCTCGGGGGAGGCTGAATCATCGAGCTCGCCGCCGGGAAGCAATTTCTTATTTATCTTTTCGATCGCCGCAAGCAGCGTTGGCGGTATCATCTCCACCTTTGACCAAAGGGTCGGAGCGGTTTCCTTTTCGGGCTGGATCGATGAACGGGCAAACAATGCCTGGCTGCAAACGCGGGCGAGTTCGAGCAGGAGACTCGGTTCAAGCGTCGCGTTCTTGATCCTGAGGATCGCGACAGCGTCGCTCGGGTCGCCGAGCCCGCTGAACGACCAGGTCACCTGTTTTTCTTCGTTCAGCAGGATAGTCTCGGAGATCGCGGCGAGATCGGCGTCGAGTTCGTGCTTGCTGATTTTTGGCCGCAAATCCGCGAAACGCTCGATTCCCATCGGCGTTTGAGCATTGTCGGCCACTAGTTCAAGCAGCTTTTCGAATTCTAGTGTGTCCAGTGAATATGACATCCTTTTATGTTATTCACTGCGACTTTGCGTCTTCGCGGGAAACATCTTCTCCCGCAAAGACGCAAAGTCGCAAAGGAAGACATAAGGTTACTCCGTCACCTCGACGCCTTTCCAGAATGCGATCCGGCCTTCGATTTCCTTGGCCTCGGGTTTTGCGTCAGGGTAGTACCACGCCGCGTCGGGGTTGGTTTCGCCGTTGACGACAATATCGTAATAGCTGGCTGTGCCCTTCCATCCGCAGACGGTGTGGGTTTCGCTGGGTTGAAAGAATTCGGTATTGATCGAATCCTTCGGAAAATAATGATTGCCTTCGACGACGACGGTGTCGTCACTTTCCGCAAGAGTTGCTCCGTTCCAGGTTGCTTTCATATCTTCTGTAGGACAGGCTTTCCAGCCTGTCGTTCACACGAACCAAGCACCTTGCCGGCGGATGAAGAGCAGGCTGGAAAGCCTGTTCTACAAAAATCGTGCTTTGACCTCCGGCGTCGGTATCATGCAGGCGTCCTGTTTACCGAAGAGTTGGTAACGGTACCTTGCAAAAAGCTTATAGAAGAGGTCGCGAACCGGTTTCGGGATGATGATGAATGCATATGCCAACAACCAGAGGCGGCTCAGCCTTCTTGCTATCCTGAGCAGCCGCAGTTGAATATGTATAGATCTTCTCGTCTTCCAACAAGATCACCGAATCGGTTTCGTTGCGGTCAATGCCATATTTAGCCGTAAGCTCCCGGCCGATCGCCGACTGCAGGGCCGCGAATTTGAAATAACCGGCCGGGTCACGCTCGATCACCCAATTGACGGCCCCGTTACAAAAATTGCACACGCCGTCAAAAAGTACGATCGCCCCCATATTTAAAATTCTACCGCAAGAACCGGATAGATTTCAGTTCCGGCGAAGAATAAACTTGTAAACATGACCGAGGAACTCTTTTGGCAGGCGGTGAGGGCGAACGACGCGAGGTTCGACGGCGCGTTTTACCTGGGCGTGAAAACGACGGGCATTTACTGCCGCCCGTCGTGCCGGGCGAGGACGCCAAAGCGGGAGAATGTGGCGTTCTTTCCGACGTGGATCGAGGCGGAAAAGTTCGGCCTGCGGGCTTGTTTGCGTTGCAAACCGCGGAGCGGCGAGGCTGTCGACCCGCAGATCGAAAAAATTCTAAAGGTTTGCGAGCTGTTGGAATCGGAAGATCTTTATTCGCTTGAAGATTTGGCCGGCGAGGTCGATTTAAGTCCCTATCATCTGCAGCGAAGCTTCAAACAGATCATCGGCGTTTCGCCGAAAAAGTATTCGGAGGCGAAGAGAATGGAGCGGTTCAAATCGGAATTACGGGAAGGCGGCGACGTGGCGGCGGCGATGTATGACGCGGGGTTCGGTTCGAGCAGCCGGTTGTACGAGAAGGCTTCGGAAAGCATGGGAATGACGCCGGCAGCTTATAAGAAGGGCGGACAGGGCATGACGATAAATTACTCCATCACCGATTGCGAACTCGGACGTATCCTTGTCGCGCGGACTATAAAAGGCCTTTGCAATGTGGCGTTTGCGAATGATGACGTAAGTCTGGAAGAAAATCTTCGAAAGGAATATCCGAATGCAGAGGTAATAAAAGACGCGAAGGTCTTGAAGGGCTTTGTTGACGAGATACTCAACCATCTCGCCGGTGAAAAGAAGCGTCTCGATCTGCCGCTGGACATCCAGGCGACGGCTTTTCAGATGAAGGTTTGGGAATTGCTCAGAAAGATCCCGTACGGCGAAACCGTTACCTACAGCCAGATCGCGGAAAAACTCGGCGATAGGAATAAAGTTCGGGCGGTGGCCCAGGCGTGCGCAAATAACCGGCTCGCGGTCGTTATTCCGTGCCATCGCGTTATCGGAAAGGATGGGAAGATGACCGGATATCGTTGGGGCGCGGAACGAAAGGAAAGACTGTTGGCCAGGGAAGGCAAATAGAGGAAGCGTTGTCATGAGCTATAAAGTTATACCGATCTCAACCGATATTACTTCACAGGTCCGTGCGACGCTTGTGTCGCCGCAGTATAAAAGCCTAACGGCGAACGTGAGCGTGGCGGACGGCTACGGCCCGTGCCGAAGTTGTTTGCGGATTTTCGATCAGGGCATGGAAAACAGACTATATTTTACTTACAATTCTTTCGAAGGGCGGGCCGATCTTCCTGACCCGGGGCCGGTTTTCATTCACCATGACGAATGTGAAGAATTCATGGGCGACGGAATTCCGATCGACCTTCTGAACCTGTCGGTCCTGTTCGAGGCATTCGCCGATGAGAGCAAATTGATATCCCGACAGCGGATGGAGGCCTCCGGCGCAGACGTGCAGATCAATTCGATATTCGCGAACGAGGACGTTAGATTCATCAATATGCGAAACGCCGAAGCGGGCTGTTTTATCGCCACTATCGAACGTGCCTGATATGTGAGTGACCGGCAAGAAACGATCTAGGTCGGCAAACCGGACCCGAACAATCGTAAATTTTTGTAAAGGCCCTTGATCGCATTGCGTCGCCGCTTTGCAATTTGGGGCTTTTCTACTATTCTCTTGCGTATCGCTTATTAGCAATTCAAGTTTTTTGCATTCCGTTCAATTTTCGAATATGAGATCAAAGCTAATCCTGTTCGCCGCTGCGGCGATCGGTTCGGTTTTTAGTCTGCCGGCATTTGCCCAGTCATACGCGATCACGAATGCCCGCATCGTCACCGTATCGGGCCAGACGATAGAAAAGGGTACTGTCGTCGTGCGTGACGGACTAATCGAGTCTGTCGGTGCCGACGCCCGTACGCCTGCCGACGCCCAGGTTTTTGACGGTACCGGATTGACCGTTTATCCGGGTTTCGTCGATTCGCTGACGAATCTTGGCCTTCAGGCTCCACGGCCGACGGCGACGCCGGGTCAGGGCGGCGGCGGGCCGGGGCAGGGGGCAGCAGCGGCTGCAGCGGCTGCGTCTGCAAATCCGTCGAACTCGAATTATCCGGCCGGTCTTCGGCCAGAAGAAATGACATTAGACGATGTTAGGGCCGGCGATACGCAGTTCGAATCGAACCGTAACGCTGGTTTTACGACGGCCTTGACGGTCGGGCGAACCGGTATCTTTCCAGGGCAATCGGCATTGATCAATCTCGCAGGAGATTCGGTTTCCGGGATGACCGTTAAAAATCCGGTCGCGCTTCATATTACTTTTTCGACAATTCCCGGCCAGTATCCCGGTTCGCTGCTGGGTACCTTCTCTGCATTAAGACAGATGTTCAACGACGCTCGGCGGCACGTCGAGCTTGAGAAGATGTATGCGGCAAATCCGCGTGGAATGAAGCGGCCGGCGGCGGACAAGTCATTGGAGGCGCTTATACCTGCATTGAACCGTGAGATCCCGGTTGTCTTCACAGCCAACCGCACTAACGAGATAGTGCGGGCACTCGACCTCGCAAAAGAATACAATCTTAAGGCGATCATCGCCGGCGGGCAGGAGGCAGGCGGCCTTATCGACCGCTTAAAGTCGCAGGACGTGGCGGTGCTGCTATCTTTGAATTTTCCAAAACGTACAGCTGCCGCGTCACCCGATGCTGACCCGGAAACGATGGACACGCTACGCTTTCGTGCCGAGGTGCCAAAGCTTGCAGGAAAACTTGCGGCCGCAAATGTTAAATTCGCCTTTCAGGGCGGCGGTGCGACGAGCGTGAATGATTTTCTGGCGAACGCCGTAAAGTCCACCGAGAACGGGCTGTCAAAAGACGCGGCCGTCAGGGCGATGACGCTCAGCCCGGCGGAGATATTCGGGGTCAGCGATAGGCTCGGCTCGATCGAGGCCGGCAAGATCGCAAATTTGACAATCGTTCGCGGCGACCTGTTCGGATCGCAGAAAACGTTTACGCAGGTCTTTGTTGACGGCGTGCCTTTCGAGATCAAGCCACCCGCGGCAACCGGCTCGGGCGGAAGAAGCGGGCGTGGCGCCGGACAGGGAACGGGCGGCGGCACAGCATCTGCGCCGAATGTAGCAGGTTCTTACGCCATCACCATCCAAGCTCCGGGCCAGACTTTATCCGGCACACTCACACTGACGCAGCAGGGTTCGGCACTTAGCGGGACCATGGTAACCGATCTCGGCTCTTCACCCGTCTCAAACGGACTGTTAAACGGAAACACGATAACTTTTGGCGGTTCGGTCGTCTTCGGCGGACAAGCGATCGACTACACTGTCCGGGCGACGGTCACCGGAAACCAGCTTTCCGGGACAGTCGATTCGCCGCAGGGTTCGATTCCGATCACTGGGATCAGAACACCGTAAGGTTCGTGTTTTCGTAATGAGTTTATTGTCGCTTCTCCTTAACCAAAGCGATCTTGCTTTCAAAATTTAGTATGAAACGAATAACTTGCTTACTGATCGTTACAATGGCCCTAGCGGTTTCAGCCGCAGCACAGTCATCCGGCGAGGTCCTGATCAAAAACGCGACCGTTCTTACGGCGTCTCGCGGCACGCTGACCGGCACCGACATACTGATACGCGGCGGCAAGATCCAGCGGATCGGGAAGGGAATTACGGCTGGTGCAGGGGCAAAAGTGATCGACGCGACGGGCAAATACGTCTCGCCGGGGATAATCGATGCACACTCGCACTCGATGCTGTCGGCGATCAACGAAGGTTCGCTGTCCGTCACGTCGATGACGCGGACGCGCGATATGCTCGACCCGTCGGATATTGCGATCTATCGGGCGCTTGCCGGCGGCGTGACATCTGCGCTTCTGCTTCACGGTTCCGCAAATCCGATCGGCGGCCAGAGCACGACCGTAAAATTCAAATGGGGCAAGCCGGTCGAGGATTATCCGATCGCGGACGCTCCGCTCGGCATCAAGTTCGCGCTCGGCGAGAACGTAAAGCGTTCAAACTCCACTGTTCAGCCCGGGCAAACCGCACGTTATCCGCGGACGCGAATGGGAACGATGGAGACCATCCGCGATGCCTTCAGGCGGGCACGCGATTACAAGCAGGCATGGGACGATTTTCGTGCGAAGAAAACAAAAGTGCCGCCGAGAGTGGACGAGCAACTTCAGCCGCTGGTCGAGATACTCGAAGGCAAACGAATGGTACATTGCCACGGATACCGCTCGGACGAGCACCTGAATATGCTGCGGATCGCCGAGGAATTCGGTTTTCGCGTCGGCACGCTGCAGCACGCGCTTGAGGCCTACAAGATCGCACCGGAGGTGGCAAAACACGGCGCCGGAGCTTCGATCTTTATGGATAGCTGGAGCTACAAGCTGGAAGCCTACGATTCCATTCCATACAACGCCTATATCCTGTGGAAGAACGGAGTGGTCGTTTCGATCAACTCCGATTCCGACGAGCGTATGCGGCGTCTGAACCTGGATGCGGCAAAGGCGATGAAATACGGCGGCGTGCCCGAAGAGGAAGCGTTGAAAATGATCACGCTGAATCCGGCCAAACACCTTGGCATCGACAAGCGGACCGGCTCTATCGAGCAGGGCAAGGACGCCGATATCGTTATCTGGAACACGCACCCGTTCAGCCCCTTTTCGCATCCGGAGATCACAATGATCGAAGGCGAGGTCTATTTCGACCGTGCGGCCGATATTCAGAAACGAACGTTGATCGCTAAGGAACGCGAAGAGCTTGAGAAACTTGATGTAAACCGCGCTCCGGCCTCTGGTGCTACGCCGCCGCGTATTCCGACCGAGAGAGTTCGAGGCGAGCGGGACAATGCCGAATACGAAGATGGAGATAACCGATGATCGGAAGGATTTTTACCACAGAGACACAGAGGCACGGAGGTTTTGAAAAAATGGCCCCAAAGATTAGAGTTCGTCGAAGAGATTTGTTATCAACCCTTCTTCTCTCCGTGTCTCTGTGCCTATGTGGTTCAATATCCGCAACAGCACAGAGCGATGGTTCGCAGCAGAATAAAACGGGACGCGGCGGGACGTTTGCGATCGTCGGGGCGAAAGTCGTTACGGTTTCGGGGCCGGCGATCGAAAACGGGACCGTGATCATTCAGAATGGCCGAATCACCGCGGTCGGTACGGGCGCGACTGTGCCCACGGGTGCGGAACGCATCGACGGCAAGGGACTGACGGTATTTCCCGGAATGATCGATTCGGCAACCGGCCTCGGTCTGGCGGAGATCGGCCAGGGTGCGAACGCGACTCTGGACATTGCCGAGGTCGGCAACAATAATGCGCATGCAAAGGCGATCACCGGCGTTAATCCGCATTCTTCACACGTAAATGTAACGCGCGTCAACGGTATAACGACCGTAATGGCCGGCCCGACCGGCGGCTTGATCGCCGGCCAGAGCGCCGTGGTCAATCTGAACGGTTCGACGCAGGGCGAAATGGCGGTCGAAGGCACCGCGGCGCTTGGTGATCAATTTTCCGCGGGTCGCTACGGGCGGCGGCGGATTCGGCGGTGGCGGTTTTGGCGGGGGAGGCGGCCAGCAGGTCGATTTTGCCGAAGCGGTCCGTCGGCGCGACACGCAGATCGACGAGCTGAAAAAGATCTTCACCAACGCCCTGAATTACGGCCGGGCAATGGACGCCTACGCGAAGGACAAAACCCTTCCGCAGCCGGCTACCAATCTGGCCCTCGAGGCGCTTGTTCCGTATGTTCGTGGTGAAAAACCGATCGTCTTTTCGTCCGAACGCGAACGCGATATTCGTGCGATCGCGAAATTCGTAGGCGAAATGAAGATAAAGGGAATTCTTGTCGGCGGACAGGAAGCCTGGAAGGCGGCGGACGTGTTGAAACAAAACAACATCCCGGTCATCTACACAAACATCTACAGCCTCCCGGTCCGCGAAGACGATCCGTACGACTATTTGTTCGAGGGCCCGTCAAGGCTTCAGCAGGCTGGCGTAAAATTTGCTATCGCCACCGGCGACCAGGGAGCCGAGAACCGCGACCTGCCCTATCACGCCGGGCTCGCCGGTTCGTTCGGGTTATCGCACGACGAGGCGCTGAAGGCGATCACACTCTATCCCGCTCAGATCCTGGGTGTTTCCGACCGCCTAGGTTCGATCGAGGTCGGTAAGATGGCGAACGTAGTTGTTGCGGACGGCGATATCCTCGACCCTCGGACGAACGTCAAACACGTATTTATCAACGGACGGCTGATACCACTGACAAGCCGGCATACCGATCTGTTCGACAGCTTTAAGGACCGGAAGCTTCCTCAGATAACACCGTAAGGTAAACGGAGAAAGGCGGCCTTGGCCGCCTTTTTGATGCAAACGATCTATGTGTCTCAGCTCTTCTGCAGAATGTCTTCGCCGTCCGCAAAGAACTCCAAAGAAGCAGAATTCAAACAGAATCGCTGCCCGGTCGGCGGCGGGCCGTCGGGGAAAACGTGGCCCTGGTGGCCTCCGCAGCGGGCGCATCGGATCTCTGTACGACGCATGCCATAGCTTTCGTCGTCCAGGTATGTAAGGTGTTCCTTGTCGAACGCCGTGTAAAACGACGGCCAGCCGGTACCCGAATTGAATTTGTGTTTTGATGAGAACAGCGGCAGGCCGCAGAGGCGGCAGGCATAGGTGCCGTCGAGTTTGTTATCTAGCAGCGTCCCGCAAAACGGAGGTTCGGTGCCGTGGTTCAACAAGACCCGATACTCTTCCTCGTTCAGATCCTGCGGCAAGCCGTTCAACCGTGTCGGAATCGAGCGGCGTTATATCAAAGCCGGTCTCAGATAGTTCTTTTTTCGGTTCGGGTTTCATAATCTCAATATTAACAAATCCTGCGGCGAGTGAAGTCTATTCCCGTGTGATCCGTTTTTCAAGCTCGCGGACCTTGCGGGCAAGTTCGCCGAGACGTCGAAACGCCGCCGTCGAGCGAAGCCAATCCTTGTTGTCGAAACCGGGAACGCCGGAGATGATCTTGCCGGGCTCGACGTCGTGGCTGGTCGCCGATTTGGCGGTGAGAACGGCGTCGTCACCAACCTTCAGATGGCCGGCGATCCCGACCTGTCCGGCAAGCACGACCCTTTTTCCGATGACCGAACTGCCGGCCAAGCCCGTTTGCGAGCAAATTAGAGCGTCCTCATCCACAGTACAAGAGTGTCCGATCTGGACGAGGTTATCGATCTTCGCACCGCGTTTTATCCTCGTTTCGCCGACCGACGCCCGGTCGATCGCGGTGTTCGCCCCGATCTCGACATCGTCTTCGAGAACGACCCGGCCGGTTTGCGGGATTTTCAGCCAGTGCTTTTCCTCATCCTTCGAGTAACCAAAACCGTCCGAGCCGATCGTGGAATTATTGTGAATGATACAGTTACGGCCGATCTCGCAGTTCTCGCGGACCGACACTCCTGAGTGTATGACGCTGTTTTCGCCCACGGTAGCCCCTTCATAAATGGTCGCATTAGGAAAGACGCGGACGCCGGCTTTGATCGTGCAATTCCTTCCGATCACCACATTTGCGTGAATCTCGGTCCTCTCGTCCACTTGGGAGTTTTCGTCGATAACGGCCGATGGATGCCTGAATGGCACTAGTTGCGGTTCGGGGTGAAAAAGGCGAAGGGCACGCGTATATGCGACATAGGGATCGCGTGAGCGGAGCACGGCAATGTCGCTCCGGTTGACCTCGGTCTTCTCGTCAAGAAAGATCGCGCTTGCGGCGGTCGTCGCTATCTGCGGCGTATACTTAGGGTTAGCTAAAAATGTGATCTCGCCACTAGAGGCTATGTCCAAACCGGCCGCTGCGGTTATCTCAATATCGGGCGAGCCGCTCTCGATGGTCGAAAACGTTGCGGCGGCAAGCTCGGAAAGTTTCATAGAAAATCCCTTGAAAAACCCTAGGTCGATGTGCAACACTATTTTTAGCAGAGAAAGCAACCCAAGCAAAGCCCCTGCACCTGACCCATCTTCTTGCCCGCAAGAAACAGAGAAAAACCTGGAGTATTAGATTTATGAATGAAAAAGGTCTCGACCACCCGATAAAGAAGAGCGCCGCCGATGATTTCGCAGGCATGCACCGCGGCCCGCAAAACCAATTCGGCAGCGCCAAGATGATAGCCCGTTCGGGTTCAAATCGATGGCACAACCTCATCGTCTCAAATACGGCCATTGCCACCGGCAGTAAGATGCACGGCCATAAGACCGAGATCTACGTCAGCAACATGTGCGTCAAGATGGCGAACAATCTGCTGTGCTACCCCGATATCGTTTATGTGACCGGCGAGCCTAAATTTCCCGACGGCCATTCGGACCTGCTTCTAAATCCGACGCTAGTGGTTGAGATCTTTTCGAGCGCGACCAACACTGTTGACAAATCGAAAAAGGTCGAAAGCTTCCTCGAAATGGAGAGCATTCGCGAATGCCTTTTGCTTAAGGAAGACGAGATGCGTGTCGAGCATTACTTCCGCCAGAACGCGAAGCAATGGATCTATCGCATCTATAATGAGCGTGACGACGTGGTCTCGCTCGAATCGATAAACTGCAAGCTGTCGCTCGCAGAGATCTACGCCCAGGTTAAGTTTCGACAGGCCGAATTTGCGTCGCGGGCTGTAAACTAAACAGGTTTCCGCTCTCCCCGCGCACTATCTTAGATCAATAGGATCGATCTCGACCTGAACCGGCCGCAGATCGATCTTTTTCTCTTCGGCCTCGGCCAACGCGATGTCAAGCACCTCGCGCAGCTTTTTACGGTTCGTTCCTTTGATCAAGATCTGAATTCGATGTTCCCCTTTTAGTCTGGCGAGCGACGCGGGTGCCGGGCCGAATATCCGGCAGCTTTTTTCGCCGTTCGCGTTGTCGAGACATTCCCGCAGAGAACCTGCGATCGCGCTCGCAGAATTCAGGTCGGTGTGCCGGACGAGAATGGATGCGAGCACAACATACGGCGGATAGGCCATCCGTTCGCGAAATCTTATCTCTTCATTAAAAAACCCTTCATAGTCCTGGTTGACCGCGTGGCGAAGGGCGTAGTGTTCCGGATAATAGGTCTGGATCAGCACACGGCCGGGCAGATCGCCGCGGCCGGCCCGGCCGGCTACCTGCGTTATTAGCTGGAAGGTCCTTTCGGCCGACCGAAAGTCAGGGATCCCGAGGCCCGTGTCGACGGATATTACGCCGACCAGCGTGACATTATGAAAATCGTGGCCCTTGGCCAGCATTTGCGTGCCGACCAGCATATCTATTTCGCCGCGGTCGAACGCGAGTAAAGTTTTCGCCATCGCACCTTTTCGAGCCATCGTATCGCGGTCGATCCGTGCGATGTCCAGATCGGGAAACTGCCGCTTCATCAGCTCTTCTATTTGTTCGGTGCCGCGGCCAAGAAAATATAGGAACTCGCCTTGGCAGAAAGGGCATTTGTCGGGGACCGGGACTCGGTACGCGCAGTAATGACAGATCAGCTTTGGGTCGCCCCGGTGGTAGGTCAGCGTGATGTCGCAATTCTTGCAGCGAAGGCTTTCGCCGCACGAACGGCAGAGGACGAACTGCGAGAAACCTCGCCGGTTCAACAGTATTATCGACTGTTCGCCCTTTGCGTGCGTCTCCCTGATCGCCTGGCCTAACTGCGGCGAAATGCCGACATCCTTTCCTTGCTCGCGAAACACGTCGCGCATATCGATAAGCTCAGCTTGGGCGAGCGGCCTTCCGCCGATGCGTTTCTGCAGCTGGAGGTAGTGATATTTATCGGCCCTGGCGTTTTCGAAGGATTCGAGCGACGGCGTCGCCGACCCGAGGACGATGACCGCGTTCGCCAGATTTGCACGCACTACGGCCGTGTCGCGAGCGTTGTAGTACGGCGATTCGTTCTGCCGGTAGGACGTGTCGTGCTCTTCGTCGACAATGATCAAACCTATATTTTCGAGCGGTGCAAAAACCGCAGAGCGGGTGCCAATAACGACCTTGGCATCGCCTGCGCGGATACGACGCCATTCGTCAAAGCGTTCGCCCGGCGACAAGTTCGAATGAAGGATCGCAACCTTGTCGGCAAAGATCGCTTTCAGCCGGCGTGAGAAGATGGGCGTGAGTGCTATCTCGGGGACCAGCATCAATGCCGATCTGCCTTTCAGGAGGCACGTCCGCATCGCGCGTATGTAGATCTCGGTCTTGCCGCTCCCGGTAATGCCATGTAGAAGAAAAGCCCTATATTCAGCCTTTGCGACAGCGCTTTCGATCTCATCGAGCGCGACCTTTTGTTCCGCGTTCAGGGTGAGTTCGGCGTATCTCGGGCAGCCGGGCATCGGCCAGCGGATCACGCATCAGTTCGGCGGTAAATATCTCGAGGCGCCCGCGTTTGACGAGCGTGTTGATCGGCGATGCGCCGACGTTCGCTTTCTCCAGCAGATCGACAAACAGCATCTCGCCCGATGAGGCAACCGTGTCCACAATGCGTTGCTGGGCCTCTGAAAGCGGTTTCTCATCCGCGGCGGCTTCGGCATCTATCAGCCGCACCGCCTTTTGCACCTTCGCCTTTACCTTTGCCGACGAGCTTCGAAAGAATGCATCCACCGCGCCTGTCGCCAATAATTCGCGAACATATCGGCGGGCCCGCGTTTCACCGTATATCTTCTCAAGCTCACGCTGCGGTGTTTCGCCGTTCTCGGCGAGAAAGTGAAGAATATCGCCGCGGGTATTCGATCGCTCGGCGGCGTTGATCTCTTCGCGGCCGAGATCGTTGATCGCGATGATCCGTTCGGAAGGCTTGTTGATGCCGGCGGGCAGCGAGGCTTTTAGCATCTCGCCCCATGAGGCTGCGTAATAATCGGCCGCCCACCGCGTTAGCTCGAGGATCTCTTCGGTCAGCAGTGGGACCTCGTCCAGCAGCTCCTCGGCGTCCTTTACGCTGCCTTCCTCCAGGCCGAGCTCAGGATCGAGCTTTTCGTGAAGGCCGACCGCATAACCGGTCAGGTTTCTTTTACCGAATGGAACAAGCAGCCGGGCGCCGCGGGCGATGACCGATCGGAAGCCGGATGGCAGCCTATAGGTAAACGTCTGCCGCAGTGGAAGCGGCAGGGCAACATCGGCATAAGCGGGGATAGGTTGGTGGTGGCTTTTTGGTTCGATGAGTGAAATGATAACCTAATGGAACTTATCGCCAAAAGTGTTGTCTATAACACCGGGCCTGAAGCGCAATGGAATCATTTCTTAGCGAAGAGAAACCTGAAAAAAAGGGTATCAATTACGGCTTCCTTATCGGGATTGTGGTCGGCGTGCTGTTGATCGGCATCGCGATCTGGCTTATGTTGCTGCGTCCGCCGATGGAGGACCAGCGGGCAAAGATATTGGAGGGTGCCGTTCGCGAGGGCTCGCCCGAATTTGCCGCAGTTACAAAAGACATTATCATCTCGACCGACGACCGCACCCGAGAATCGCCGACCGGACTCGGCACAATTTCAATGTTCATCGTCGGAAAGGTACGGAACAAGGGGACGAAAACGATCACGGTTCTCGAGATCGAATCCGCGGTCATAGACCAGCAGAACAATGTCCTAAAATCGAAGAATGTACTCGTCGTGCCGGAACAAAGCGAGCCGCTCGGGCCGGGAGACATTACACCGGTTACGCTGGCTCTGGAAGGATTCGACCGAAAGGCCGACCGAGCGAATATTCGCTGGAAGGTGACCGCACTCCGCACGGCGGATCAGGACGCGGCCCCTTAGCCGGACGGTTTGGTTTTTTCGACAAAAAGCTCTTCGAGCGACTGCTTGACCGGCTGGACCGAAAGCAGCTTTCCGCCGCTCTGTCGTATCGCGGCGATGGCCGCGTCTATCTCGCCCTCCGATCCAACTTCGATACTGATGCCGGTCGGTTTGTCCGTAATTATTGCCCCGCTTTCGGAAAAGCCGTTCAAGCTTGCCCTCGAAATTCCTGACGCATTTATCTCGAAAGATTGAAGCTCGTTTCCGGCCGCAAGCAATTCGTTGAGCTCGCCCGTTGCAGCAAGTTTTCCGCCCCGCAGGATAGCGACCTGGTCGCACAGAGCTTCGACGTCCGACAGAATATGGGTGGACATAAAAACGGTCTTGCCCCTCGCCCGCAGCCCGGCTATCAGCTCACGCACCTCGCGGCGGCCCATCGGATCGAGGCCGCTCATTGGCTCGTCAAGGAAGACGATCTTCGGATCGTTCACCAGCGATTGGGCCAGGCCAACACGCTGCAGCATTCCCTTCGAGAATTTCCTAAGCTGCTTGTTCCAGTCCTTTTCCTCAAGTCCTACATTCGGTCAACAGTTCCGCCGAGCGTTCACGCTGCTTCGCCCCGCCGAGCCCGAAGATCTCGCCGAAGTAGTTCATCAGCTCAAAGGCCGTCAGGTAATCGTAAAAATACGGGTTCTCTGGGCAGTAACCGATCTCACGATGCATCGACACGTCTGAAATGTCGCGGCCGAGTATCTTCGCGGAGCCCGCGGTCGGGAAAAGCAGGCTCATCAGGATCTTGATCGTCGTCGTTTTGCCGGCACCGTTTCCGCCCAGGAAACCAAAGATCTGGCCGCCTTCGACCGTCAGCGAAAGATCGTCCAGTGCACGGACCTTTTTCTTTCGCCAGAAGCCTACTTCATAATCCTTTGACAGATTTTTTATCTCGATGATCGTGTTCATTTGCTAGTTATTCGGTGCGGATCAGGCCGTCTGCGGTTCGGGTTTACCACCGCCTGGCAATTTCGGTAATCGAGCACGTACGGAATGCCGGACGCATCGACAAGGTCCCTGCTGCCGTTCACGCGAAATTCCTGTCCGCCCGGCAGCTTGGCGGAGGCCAGCATCGGCAGAATGTCGTGTAAGCGAGTTGGCACAGCGTCCGTTCTTTTTCGCATGGTCTTTTAACACGCCGTTGATCGCGTCCAGTTCCGGTATCGAGTCGATCTCCATCAGCCGGTATTCGGCGTTGCTCCGGGTCTGCTGGTCTTCTGACTCGTCGTACATCTGTTTGTACATCGCCCGGGCGGTTTCGCGGCTGCCGCCTTCGCTTGTCATTGAGGCAGCCATGAGTTTCATGAACGGCGGGGCATCCGGCAGTTTCATTCCGCGTTTGTAAACCTCGGCAGCCTCGTCGTAACGGCCAAGCCTCCAATAGATGTAACCCAAATATTGATAGAGCCTGAACTTGTCCGGGTTATGAACGATGCCTTTTTCGGTAAAAGCGATGGCCTTTTCCTTATCTATCGCGGGCAGAATAGTGGCACCGAACGAATAGGCGGGCATGAAATGAGGATCGAACTCGGTCGCGTTGTCCAGGTAAGGATAAAGCAGCCGCGGGTTCAGCGAGCTGAGGTCCTCGACATTGATGTACTCGGCTTTGGAGTTTTCGATCTTGTCGCCGAGGTACTGCAGCGACTGCATCCAATACCAGTCCGCCAACAGCCCGTCCGCCCCGAGCACGAAACCTTTTAGCCGCTTGCCCTGCACCGCAACGTCGGCGTCCTCGAAGCCTTCCGGCGGGGCCAAACGGTTTTGCTCGAGAAAAGTGCTGAGGGCATAGACCAATCCGAAGCCCACGCCGAGGATGAGAATTGCAAGAATATTTGAAGTATGAAAACGGTTCATCTTCGTTTGGGTCGCTTTGGGCTATGCCCATCTATTTCGGGAAGGTAAGCTTTTCCACAAATAGGGCGGCGACGCGGATCGAAGCCGCAGCCTACTTAAAATTCCGCCGGTTAAATATCATTACTGCAATGGTCAGCATGATCGCCGAATAGACGACAGCATAAGCGGCCACGCCGGCGAGCATCGAGGCGGATGGCACCATCCCAACGGCGGATTCGCTGCGAAAGCTGAAGTGGGCGAGGTTGGGAAAAAGATAATAGATCACACTCGAAAACGATCGTCGCTGCCCGCGAGCCCATCCCTTCGGCGAGATCGCGAAGAGATGCACTGAGGTGTCCGATGATAAAGATCAGGAACGTCAGCAATGCGGACAACGAGGGCGAGGAAAATGAAGAGAACACGATCGCGACTGCCGTGATAATGGCCAGTTCCAGAAAGATCAGCCCGATGCCGCCCCAGATGGTCATCGCCAGCCCGCCGCTGCCGGCATAAAGAAGTGCGAGCGAAACCCCGATTCCCATGATCGCGACGTTCACCAGCAACGTAAGGCAAAGCCCAAAGTATTTGCCGACGATAAACTCGGTACGCGAAACCGGCTTCGCAAAGATCGCGTAAACGGTCCGCTTCTCGATCTCCTTCGACACCAGTCCGACGCCGACAAAGATGGCGATGAACACGCCGAACAGCAGCATCGCGTTCAGCCCGATGTTGACGATCGTGCGGGCCTCCTGCCCATCGGTCAGGTCCCCGAGCAGCACGGCACTTGCCGTTATAAGCATCACGAACAGCACCAGGTTGTACAAAACCTTGTCGCGAACGGCCTCGCGAAACGTGTTGCGAGCAATTGAAGAGATTCTCTGAACGGAAAAGCCCATCGGTAATGAAAAAGGAATTAAGGATCGAGTGCGTGGCAGAACAGCCGAAGATATTCTAGCAAAAAGCGGCCGGTTAGAAAAGACCTCATCGATCCAGATCTGGAAGGATCATCAATTCGATCCCAGCCATCGAAGATGGCGAAAGCATAAAGCCCCGTACGTAAGTGCGGGGAACAGTCGAAACAGGCAGAACAAGCTATCGTAGATAGCGGCAGACGTAAGGACCGTCCCTCACCCGTCGGACGCTGTACGCTAAAACCGTAAAATCCCGAGGGCCGTGAGACCCTCGGGACGGACGATACCGACATGAATTGGACAGTGACAATAAACTTAGTTCGCAAGCGGCAAACAAATAGTGGAGGTTGTCTGGCAGGCGGTGATCTCTGTGTGCGAAAGGTGGTTAACCAGGTTGGCGGCGGTGGGGTCGAATACGATAACGCCCGAAGTGTTAATGCCAAAGCGGCGGGTGCCCGTTCTGATAATGCCGGTGGCGGCCAGTGGGCGTGTTGAGAAATAGAATGTCGCGGGCTGGCCACCGCTCGTGCCGAAACCGCGTTCGCCCAGAAAGTTGTAGCCGCTTTTTGTTCCGCTAGCCAGCACCGAATCGATCAATGTCGCCGCCCGCAGCTGGTCCAGCGGGGCTATCCCCGGGGCACCGGGCGTTGGCGAAAGTTCCGCTCCCGCAAACTGGCCGTTCCCGCCCGAGTTGGCATACGTCATCTGGGCACTATGCAGGGTGCGAAGTGTCTGGATAGCCGAGCCCTCATTCGCCGCCCTCCGCGACGCAATAAGATTCGGGACGGCGATCGCCGCCACGATCCCGATGATGACCACGACTATCAACAATTCAATTAGCGAGAACCCTTTCTTACATCTCATATCAAGTAACGGGACACGACTTTGGTCCCACTCCCAACGTTGCTTATACAATTGGCGTGCCAGGGAAACGATCGAGTAAAAGTACTGGAAAGTAGCGGTTTTATCGCTGGTTCGATCAGAGCCGAAGATCTCTCGTGTTCAGACTGACCGATGACCGGTCAGCCGTGGAGGCAGTCAAAATGATCGGTACCGCCCAAAACAAAAAAGGCAGGAGACTTGACGTCTCCTGCCGGATGACTTCTTGCGAAGTGCCTAAGCTTAGTTCTCAAGCGGTTTGCAAGGATCGGTCGGTGCAGCCGTCATACACGTCTGGACGCCCGTATAGGTAAACGCGGTGGCGTTCGTTGCTTCCGTTGCTTCGGCGACGATAACGCCGGCCGTCTCAACACCGAATCTACGCGTACCCGTCTTGGTCAAGCCGGTAGCACTGTTCGGGTTAGCCGAGAAGAAGAACAGTGCAGGCGATCCGGTAGCTCCCGGAATGAACTCGGCACGTTCGCCAACGAAGTTGTAGCTCGACTTGCTGCCCGTTCCAAGAACGTCGTCAACAAGGTCGACACCGGTAACGGCCAACTGCTGAAGCGGAACGATCGTACCCGCACCAACTACCGCACCGGTCGTGACACCGGCGAACTGACGGTTACCGCTCGTGGCAGCATACGTCATCTGAGCACCGTGAAGGGTGCGGAGTGAAGAGATAGCCGAACTTTCGTTAGCTGCACGACGTGCGGCAAGCAGGTTCGGGATAGCGATGGCTGCGATGATGCCGATGATAACAACGACGATCAACAATTCGATAAGTGAGAATCCTTTCTGGTTTTTCATTTCTAATTCCAAGCTCCTAAAGTAAGTGGTTGTAGGTCTACCTTTCCCAGGTCGTGGATGCTATTACAAGCCCCGTGCCAGAGCACGGCGGGGAAGGATAAAGGATAAAGGATAAAGGATAAAGGTAAGAGATTCAGGAGGTTAGGGGATATCGGGGTTGCTGGCGATACCTTTATAATGGGCATTCGGGGGCACTTGCGAGGGCGTTTTAATAACAGTTTTTGGTAATGGGCCGATGACAAAAAGTGTCAGACGGTACGGAACTCTCGCAAGCGATACTATTTTGGCCCCTTTCTAACGTATTTTGAACTTTTCCTACCGGCTCCGCCGCCCGATGTGCGGAAAGGCTTGCCTTTCCGGCCGATGCTGACTATGACCTCTGAGGCTCCGCCTCGGTCCCTTAGCATTACCGCACCGAAACCTGAGGCCGAGCCTCGGAGGGCTTTTCCGGCCCGGTTGCCGGAAAGGCAGAGCCATTCCGCACACCGGAGGGCAAGCCCTAAGAAGAGGCAACCTGCTGCAGCTCTCGCTTTTCACTTTGACTTGAAATCATCTTCGAATATACTGTCCTCGATCCAAGATCAAGTTCACCGCCGCGTATCTCTATCCCATCGCGGCAATAAAATAATAGATTTGCAAGCTATAAGCGTTGCACCCGAACTGCGCATATGAAAGCAAAGACCGCCGCTGCCGGCCCTCGCTCGGTCCGCCTGATCCTCATTGCATTAATGCTACTTTCCGTCGCGGCCGCGATCGGCGTTCTCGGCCTTTCGGGCCCAGCCGGGGCAGCCGGCGGCGTGAGCACGAAAGCCTTGTGGGTATTTGGCGGTTCCATCTCGCCGAATCCGGTGTCAGACCGCTCTCGGCCGAAGCCGGCTTGCGTCGACCAGTGATCTGGACGGGGTCGACCGGCTTTTTGTGAGCGTGTATCAACCGACCATAAGTTCCGCCGGGCGTCGGATGTATGAGGATGCGGATATTGCCGATCTGATCACCAGAGCCAAAGCGAGTGGCCAGGAAGTGTGGGCCGCCTACGGGGCCCCGGAATGGGTAAACTTTGGTTGTTCCGGAACCGACTTTCCCGTTCAGCGAATGGCCGAGGTCGCTGCCTACAACGCCGCGAATCCGGCCGCCGCTTTTGACGGTGTGATGCTGGATGTCGAGCCGAATCCCGTAACGGCTGCTCATTTTCAGGACCTGATCGATCATTACCAATGCATGCGCAGCTCGCTGCCGGTTTCGGTCAAGCTCGGGGCGGCCATCAGCGCATTCTGGCACACGCCCGTCGACTATCCGGCGGGCGGGGCACTTAAACCAGCCTATCGCGCATATAATCGATCAGAATTTGGACAGTGTTGTAGTAATGGGTTACCGCGATACCGCGGGTACGGACACGTGCCCGAGTTCGGACGGTATGACCTGCCTCGACCGCGACGAGATCGACTATGCGACCAGCATCAACAAGGCCGGGCTCGTGCTCGCGGGCCACGAAACTCTCAACCCTGCTTCGGCCGGCCTGCTGGACAAGGAAACCTTCTTTGAAGAAGGACAAGCCTCCCTCGTAGCCGAATCACAAAATGTTGTAAACAGATTTGCCTCAAGCACAGGCTTTGGCGGTGTCGCCATACACAATTACGGAGCGGCATACCTAAGCGGCACCCCGGATGGCCCGCCGCAACCGCCCTCGGCGTTTGCGACAGCGGAAACACCATCGACGTCGAATCAAGCGGCGGCACACTTTCCGCAGGATACCCGACCCTGAAAGCCGCCTTCGACGCGATCAACGCCGGAACTCATACAGGCACCATTACCATCGAAGTCTGCGGCAATACGACGGAAACGACGGCGCCTGCGATACTTAACACTTCGGGAGCAGGTTCGGCTAGCTACACCTCGATCAATGCATACCCTTTAGTCGATGCAGCAACGATCTCAGGCGCTACGCCTACTGGCCGAGGACTGGTCGAGTTGAATGGTGCAGACAACATAACCATCGACGGCGACAACCCGTTAACAGGGGGGATCAACAGAAACTTAACGTTGCAAAATACAGAAACGGTTGCGACGACTCACGTATCGGTAATTCGTATTCGCGCTAGGCGGATCGGTCACAACTGCAGACAACTGCACCTTTAGAAATCTGAACCTGCAAGCAAATGCGACCGGCCAAAATTTATCAACTGTTTCCTCCACGGCGGCCTCGGCAAATGTTTCTTACGGAATCTACGCCGGCGGAGGAGCGACCGGTGCAACCACTCCTCCAAACGGAGGCAGTGCCACAAGTATTGGTGGGGCGGCCACCGCGATGAATCTAGTTGTACGGAACAATTTTGTAAACAACGCGGGACGAGGAATTGCCGTAAACGGCTCGGCGCAGACCGTCTTTCCGGGCTTGCTGGTTGAGAACAATTTGGTTGGCAACTCAATTGCCGGCGCGGCGGATCAGGTTTACGCGATGGGAATTACGGTTCAGGGTTCAACGAGTGCGGTAATCAGATCGAACGAGGTGTATGTCGAGAGTTTTTTGAATAACCAACTGCGAGGGATCGACATTGGTTCGCTCAGCACTTCGGGGGCCACTGCGGTTTTCGAGAAAAACAAGATCCTCCGCGTTCGAAATAATCGACCGCAGACTAACGGAGCATACGGGATAAATTTAAATGGGGGCAGCAATCATGTTGTGAGGAACAATTTTATTGCGGCCGTGCGAAACGATCAGACCAGCGGCGGTGGCGCCTTTTCCTCAGCCGACGGAGCCTTTGGTATCCGGGTTGCCCTCGGAACCGGGCACGACATTCTTCACAATTCCGTAAATTTGTTCGGTTCAGTTCCCGGGACCAGCGGGTCAACGTTATCGGCAGCCTTTTTAATAGTCGGTACAAGCATCACCGGTCTGGACGTGCCGCAACAACATTTTCTCGAACCAGCTTAGCGGGGGCAATCCATCAGGAACACGCCATGCGGCTGTCTATTTGCCATCAAGCGCTTCTTCGACGATGAATTTGTTGTGGAACAACAACGCCTATTTCGTCGGGACCGATGCGAACAATAGATTGGCGCAGGTCGGCACGACATTCGGAAGCGGCGAATACCTTGTCGGTAATTTCAACGCTGGAGCAACAACACCTGCATCTAATTTGCGATCCTATACAAGTGGCCTGAACGGTGACGGAACGAACGATGATGCCTCATTTACGGTTGCAGGCAGTCCGCCATTCACGTCGAACACTGACCTTCATGTTTCCGGCACGACACCGCTTGAATCGGGCGGAGCAAATGCCGGTATCGGCGACGATATTGACGGTCAGTCACGCTCCGCATCCACTCCAGACATTGGAGCCGATGAGTTCGTGGGAGGGCCGACCGACACCACACCTCCGACGATCAATTACTCGACGCTTGTAAACACGACGAGCACGGCGAGCCGGGTTTTGACGGCAACGATCGCGGATGATACGGCGGTCGCGAATGGGGCGTTGCTTCCGCGGATCTATTTCAGGAAGAATGCCGGGGCTTATTTTTCGACTCAGTGTGTGCTGCAGTCGGGGAACCAGCAGAGCGGAACGTATGATTGTACGATAGACAATTCGCTGATGAGCGGTGCGGCCGGTGGGGATACCATAGGTTATTACGTGATCGCACAGGACACGGTGGGGAATATCCGCTCGAACCCGGCCGGTGTTGTCGCGGCGAATGTCAACACGGTGACGACTCCGCCGACGCCGAATACCTACGGCATCCAGCAGACATTTGGGGGCACGATGAGCGTCGGGGCCGGCGAGGCTTTGACCTCGCTGACAAACAACGGCGGGCTCTTTGAGGCGTTGAACGCCGGGGTAATGACCGGCGATCTGACCATCAACATCGCAACCGACCTGACAGCCGAAACAGGCACTCATTCGCTCAACCAGCTTGTCGAGTCAGGTGCGGGCGGGTACACGCTGTTTTTCCAGGCTTCCGGCGGTGCACGCCTTATCGAGGGCTCGAACGCAACGGCACTTATTAACCTGAACGGTGCCGACCGCGTTACATTCAGCGGACTTGCCCATGGGCCGGGTGGGCTGACATTCCGCAATACCGGAAGCGGTGCGACCATTCGGTTGTTCAATGACGCGTCGAGCAATGGGATAGTCAACTGCGTCGTAGAGGGCGGTACAACCAGTAGTTCAAATGGGGTCGTGATGATCGGCCCCGGGTCGACCAATGGCAACGACAGTAACTCGATCTCCGACAGCACCATCAGAGACCGCACGGATGTTTCGGCGGTGCCGCTTCAGCTCGTGTACATCGAAGGAACCGGCCCGGGAACAACCTCCGACATTGTCATCGCGAACAACCAGTTCATTAACTTCAAACTCGCTGCCATCACCTCCGTCGGCATTGAAAACTTGACGATAAACGGCAACGCGATCTTTCATACGACGACGCGGACGACGGCCCTTGCCAGTATCCAGGTGCTTCTCAATATGGGCTCTAGTGTTGTAAGCGGCAATACGATCCGCGATCACACAACGAACTCGGAGTTCATCGGGTTGCGAATCGAGGGCACTACGGGGTCGATCAATGTGTCGGCCAACCGAATCTTCAATATAGATAATACGCCCGGAAGCATGGGTGCCTTGACCGGCATTCAGATGGACGTCAGCAGCGGCCCCTCTTCCAACGTTACGCTGATCAACAACATGATCTCGATCACGCCGGGAACCGCAAGCATGCAAGCCGTCCACGGCATAAACGATCGACGGGCAGGGGGAAGCCTGACAATGAACCACAACTCCGTGCTGATAGGCGGTCCTGGTGGCGGCTCTTCGAGTTGGGCATACAGACGGGACACTGGTTCGAGCAGTACGGTCAGCCTGACGAACAATATCTTCTTTAATGGGCGTACCGGAGGAGCGGACAATTTTGCTGTCAGCGACCTGTCAGGCGGAAGCGGTTCGTGGTCATCGGATTACAACCTGTTCGTCGGTGCCGGTGCAACGGCGGCGAATTTCTTTGAATATAACGGTACTGCGGTCGACTTCGCTGCATGGAAGACAGGTCCGCCCGCCCGTGATGCCAATTCACTCGCAAGCGTATACGGTGTCGGGTCGTATAACGTGGGTAGTATGTTTACTTCCGCCAACGACCTTCACCTCAGGACGATCAACAACCCGGCTATCAACTCGGGGACGGATGCGGGTGTTTCGACCGACTTCGACGGCCAAGCTCGTCCGTTCGGGTCAGCTCCTGACATCGGGGCCGACGAAGTGCAAACCAATCCGACTGCCGCTGACGCATCGATCAGCGGACGCGTGCTGACGGCCGATGGGCGGGGGATCAAGAATATCCGGGTCGTCGTTTTCAGCGGTGATCTTTCGCAGCCGCGGTTCGCGATCACTAACGCTTTTGGTTATTTCCGCCTCGAAGGCTTAGGGGCAGGGCAAACCTATGTCGTCAGCGTAAGCGGGAAGCGGTATCTCTTTGACCCGCCTGCACGTGTTGTGTCGCTAGGGGAGGACGCGTTCAATGTGGATTTTGTGGGCGAAACAAGGTAGGAAATAACAATAGGTATTGGTCATAGCTAGAAGAGGTCGTTCCACAATGGACGGCCTCTTTTTAGTTGCAGGTTTATAGCGGAAGTGTAGGCTCACGAAGCAATGGTGCTCTTGACCCGCAGACCATATCGGTTATACTTTAATGAAAACGAAATTCATTTTCAAAAAGTTGGACCAAACCCAAAATAATGATCCTATCAAAGCTGAAGGAATCGACGCGTGACCAGCACGACGCCCTCGAAAGTGTGGTCGACGTGATGAACCAGACATTTTCGATCGCCGATTACCGTGAACTGTTGAGCAAGTTTTACCGCTTCTACTCCGCGATCGAACCGCGGCTGCCGGTCGCCGATCTTAAGGAAAACGGCTTTGATATCGAACCTCGCCGCAAGACACCGCTACTGGAACGCGACCTCAATGAGCTCGGCACATTGGAAGAAATACGTGCATTGCCTGCGTGGAGCGACGTGCCTTCGACGGAAAGCGTGCCGCAGGCGTTCGGGGCCATTTATGTGATGGAAGGTGCAACGCTCGGCGGGCAGGTGATCACCCGACATCTTAAGGAACAACTCGGCCTGTCGCCGGAAAATGGCGGAGCGTTCTTCAACAGCTATGGCAAGGACGTGGGGCCGATGTGGAAAGCATTCGGTGCTGCCGTTACCGCGTTTGCCGAAGAGCATCCGGAAACCAGCGACACGATAGTCGATTCCGCCAGACAGACTTTCGACAGTTTTCGTCGATGCTTTGCGGACGTACGCACTACCGCCGCGTAGCAGCGGTGGGGAATTACCAACATGGCGGATCACTCCGCCCCTTTTTTATTCAGGAGTATTCAATGCTGAAGTTTAGGGCTTTATTCTTTATCATCTCATCATTCGTTTTTGCTACGACCATCCTTTCACAAACCACAAAGCTTAGCGGCCGCGTTGACGATGCGGCAAATGTTCCGGTCGCCGGTGCGACTGTTACACTCAAGAACAAAACGACGGGAGCTGAAACAAGCGTCGTCACCGACAACACCGGCAGGTTCTCGCTGGACGCGGTCGCCGATCCGACAAATTATGAACTGGTCATCGCGGCGAACGGATTCGGCCGCACGGTCAGGCAGCTTTTGTCGGGCGATGCCGATATTGTGATCACGCTGGATCCTGCCGGTATTAACGAGCAAGTAACGGTCACGGCAACGCGGACCGAGATCACCACGGGCGAGTCGGCCGTTCCGGTCAGTGTCATCGACCGTGAAGAGATCGATCGAAAGAACATTAATACAATAGGAGACCTTTTTCGCACTCTGCCCGGCACATCAACCACGAACGAGGGTGCGTTTCAGGTGCGGCCTCGTATTCGTGGACTGGAAAGCAACCGTGTTCTTATCCTTGTCGACGGCGAGCGTCTTAACAATAGCCGAACATCGACCGGACAGTCGGGGATCGAGCCCGGGTTGGTCGAATCGTCACAGGTACAGACCGTAGAAGTCGTCCGCGGAGGAGGAACGGTGCTGTACGGGACCGATGCCCTCGCCGGCACGATCAATATCATCACTCGCGATACTCCGCCGCGGCGTGAAAAGGGGTTTCGCTTTGGCGGGGTGTTCAATACCTTTTACACCTCGAACGAAAACGGTTATCGCGGGAATCTGGAGGTGAATGGTTCGAACAATAGATTCGCATTTCGAGTGGCACAGTCGCTGGAACGGTTCGGCAATTATTTTACCGGCTCCGCATCCGATGGCGATCTGGAGAATCTTAGAGACAACGCGATCACGATAACCGACGAAGGCGAGGTGTTGAACTCGCAATCGCACGGCAGCAATACGCAGGCTACGGCACGGTTCTTTTTGAACGATACGAACACGCTCAAGCTAAATTACGAACGCCGTCGCGGAGCGAACATCGGTTCAGCGGGCCTGGTGGACGTGTTTAACGCTTTCTTCCCGTTCTCGAACCGCGACAAGTTCAGCCTTCGTTACGACATGGCTGCGGTAACCGAGAACCTGCAGCGGATCTCGGTCAAGGCCTTTTATCAGATCCAGGATCGTAACTTTACAAATATCCTGACCATAGGGCCGGTACCGCCTTTCTTTCCAGGTCTATACCAATCCAGCGAAACGATAACGAATACTACAACCGCTGGTTTCGACCTGCAGACGGATTGGTTGTTCGGGCGGCATAACGTCGTGGCGGGCAGTAGTTTCTTTGAGGACAGCAATACCGACCGGCGGGCGATCGTCACCTCGACCACTTCGTTCTCGCCGAACCGAACGGTGAGAAATTCACGGAGTGTTCCGGATGCGAGCCTTTCGAATCTGGCATTTTTTGTTCAGGACGATTTTCGATTGACCAGTAAGCTGCGGCTGATCGGAGGCATTCGGTATGACCGGTTCAGGACGACCGCACAGGAAACGACGGATTTCGCTCTCGACCCGCGATTTACGCCTGCTCAGATAGAATTGCTTGGGCTGAACGGGCTTGGCAATGCTCTCGATGTTACGAACTCCGCCTTTACCGGTGACTTCGGAGCCGTTTATTCTGTCACACCGAACGTGAATGTCTCTGCCCGCGTCGGGCGGTCGTTCCGCACGCCGAACATATCGGAGCTATTCTTTACCGATCCCGGCTCGGCCGAAGGTTTCCTCGTCGGGAACCCGAACCTGGTGCCGGAGACGGGGATCAACTTTGACACGGGTGTCCGGTTCAAGATAAAGGACCTCCGCGGTTCGGTTACATATTTTAATAATTACTTCGAGAATTTCCTTTCGACACAGCCGACCTCGGTCGGGCTGCCTCAGCCTCAGCCGCCGCCACCGCTTCCCCCACGGCCGCCGCTGCAGGTCTTTCAAACGCAGAACATCGCTCGTGCACGGATCCAGGGTTTCGAAGCCGAGTTGGAAAGGCCGTTCAGGATCAGCTTCGGATACCTGACGCCTTACGGTAATTTCAGCTATCTTCGCGGCGACGATCTCCGCCTCAACCGGCCGCTAAACACGATCAGCCCATATCGGACAAACGTTGGCTTCAGATGGCAGAATTTTGGGAAGAACTACTACTTCGACTACAACGTCCGAATTGTTGGAAAGCAGGAGCGTTTGTCGGATGAGTTTCTCGCGATCAACGGCGGGCCGGAGCCGGGTTTCGTCTCGCATAACGTTGGCGGCGGATATTACTTCAGAAGGGAGCGATTCAATTTCTCGATCAATGCTGGGATCTCGAACCTGTTGGATCGATTCTATAGCGAGCAATTTGTTACTGCTCCGGCACGAGGTAGATCATTTACGATCGGGACGACCTTTGAACTGAAATAAAAAAAGCTCCGCGGACTAGACGGAGCATAGAGGAGTGAAGATGGGTATAAGCGGTCAGGAATTGCCAAACCTGGCCGTTTCTTAGTTATTAAGGCAATAACTCACCCATATATAATGTGCAGCCCCAAGCTGCACGATTACTTTGACGCAAAAATTGTTCCTCTACGTTGCCGCTAAAATATAACTCGTGGCGAATCAAATAGTTACGGCCGATCGGGAAGGTAATACGTGAGGTTGAGTGTCCTCAAAATGTACGAAAATCGGGTAGGACCCTTGAAGTAGTTCTGTAAATTTTCCGGACGCGCATTCCGTCGGCTGGCCGAGTCCGGTTTATTGGAACTGGCTAAAACTGTTAATCTGAACGACATGAGACCCCTGCTCACCCTTTTATTCATATTTGCAGTCATGGTTCACAGCATTTCCGGCCAACTGGCCTATTCAGAATCACAGTTCAACGCATTTGACGGCAGAGGAAAGGCCCTCACGTTGGCTGACATCGTGACAGCTGCCGGCAATGCTGACGTTGTCTTCTTCGGCGAAATGCATGACGACGCCGTCGGCCACGCGATCCAGGCAGAGGCGTTTCGGAGGATCGTTTCGCAATGGGGTGAAAAGCGAAGTGTTGTCCTATCGCTTGAGATGTTCGAACGCGATGTGCAGACGGTCGTCGACGAATATCTGGCGTCGCTGATCTCGGAACAGCATTTCCTCGCCAGCTCGCGTCCTTGGGGAAATTATGCGACGGATTATAAGCCGCTTGTCGAACACGCAAAAGAGAAGAAATTGCCGGTGATTGCTGCTAATGCTCCACGACGTTATGTGAACATGGTTTCCCGCGGAGGGCGTGCGAAACTCGACAGTTTGTCGGACGAAGCAAAGGATTGGCTGGCTCCGCTTCCATACGGCGATCCGTCACCGGCCTACGCAAATAAGTTCAAGGCGTTGATGGGCCCGTCGGCTGAGGCGCGAATGGGTATCGACAATATACTGTCCTCACAATCGCTCTGGGACGCGACAATGGCCTATTGGATCTCCCGCGGTTTGAAGGAGCATAAGAATGCCTTGGTTGTTCACCTGAACGGCGGATTTCATACCGAGAACCGGCTTGGAACCGTGGAGCACCTATTGAGGTATCGAAAGAATACGAGAGTGATCGTGGTCACGATGCGGTACGAGGACAATTTCAAGACATTCGATTCCGCGAAACATAGCGCCCTCGGCGATTACATTATTTTGACCGACGGGAAGGTTGCTCGAAGCAAAAGATAAAAAAGACGCGGTTTTTTCAGGCCGCGTCTTTAATTTGAATTGTCGTATTCTTACTTACTTCGCACCGCAGTAAACGGGACGACGCCGACACCCGGTACATTTAGCGTACCTGTGAATTTATCGCCTTCGAGCTTGCCTTCCATATCAATGTTGGTCGGCTGTCCCTGCACGTCGGCCGCGAGCTTACCGGTCACGCTCGAACCGCTGATCTTTACCTTGTCGAACGTTCCGTTGCCGACCATCGACGACATCGTGCCGTTAAATTCTTCGCCGTTGGGTTTGAATTCGACTGACAGGTCGATCATCTGGCCGCCGGCATCTACCGACATAACCCACTTGCCCGCAAGACTTCCAGCCTTGCCGCTCGCCGCGGCGGAACCGTTGGCGGAGGCCGTATTCGCATCCTTTACCATTACGCTTTTTGGATCGACCGTGATCTCGGACAACCGCTTGGCGACGACCGGTGTCATCGATTCCTGATAACGCCCGCCAAGGTGCTTGGCGAGGAATTTTTCCGACGTGGCGATCATCGCCATGTTGTTGACCGGCCGAGCAAAGCCGTGGCCTTCGTCAGGTGCGACGAGGTATTCGACCGGATAGTTACGCTTTTGGAGTGCAGCGACGATCTGGTCCGACTCACGCTTGTTCACACGCGGGTCGTTCGCACCCTGCACGACCAGCAGCGGCGTTTTGATCTTGTCGGCCGCGGTCAGCGGCGATTGGCGCTTCATCTGCGCGAGGCCTTCGGGAGTGCGCGGATCGCCCATTCGTTTGTAGAAGGTTTCGCGTATCGCTTCCCAATATGGCGGGATCGACTGAAGCAGCGTTTCAAGATTCGACGGGGCGACTATCGCGACCGCCGCCGCATACTCGTCCGGCGTAAAAGCCACGCCCGCAAGCGTCGCATATCCGCCGTAGCTTCCGCCCATGATCGCCACCTTGTTCGGGTCCGCGATGCCTTGTTCGACAAGATACTTCTTGCCCAACGTGATATCGTCCTGCATCTTCTGGCCCCATTCGTTGTTGCCGGCGTTCAGGAACTTTTTGCCGTAGCCTGTCGACGCACGGAAATTTGGCTGCGAGTACGGCGTAACCGCGATTTGCAAGAAACTGTGCATACGAATGATAGCCCCATGAATCGCGTCCCCACGGACCGCCGTGTATGTAAAGGACAGTGGGAAGGTTCTTTCCGCTCGAGCCTTTAGGGATCGTCAGATAAGCAGGGATCTCAAGCCCGTCCGACGACTTATACCGAACAGCCTTCATAGGCGAAAGGGCATTGCGGTCCAGTTTTTCGCGGACCTGGTACAGCGTACTGAGGTTTTTGGATTTTCTGTCGTACGTCCAAACGGTGCCCGGATCGACGTCGCTGTTCGAAACGATGATCCATTTCATCTCGTCTTTTGTGCTGGACCCAAAGTTTACCTCGCGATCGCCCAGTTTCTTTTTCAGATCTTTGTACGCCGCCTCGAATTCCTTGTCCTTGAAATAGATCCGCCTGCGGTCGTCCTCGTACGAGGTTGCGAGCATTTCGTCTGTGAGATTTGAGAAGATCGCTCCGCCGAAATCGACCTTGTTCAGCGGATCGGTTTCCACCTTGGTCACCGCGCCGGTTTCGGCATCCATAAGAACAAGCTCGACCAGGTCGACGTCGCCCTTGTTCGTCTGCAGGTAAACCCGCTTGTTGTCCTTATGAAAACGGACCGGGCCGCAGGTTTCAAAAGCGTTGCAACCATAGATCTTGGTCGCCTTGCCATCGGAACCTATCTTCAATATCTCGGTATCACCGTTCTGCGCTGCTCGGGTAGCAAGCCGCAGCTTGTCGGCGTTGTCAAAGATCATTCCCTGATAGCGGTCGCGGTTCTCGCTGATAAGCGTTCGTTCACCGGTCGATATTTTTACTTTATAAAGATCGTGCCAGGCTTTATCTCGGTCGTTGATGCCGACATATATCGCATCCGGATCGGACTCGGGAACGGACTGGATCATCGCCCGCACGCCTTTGGCCTCGGTTAAGTTTCGAGCCGTCGGGACATCCGAACCCGCCGCGGGCTTGTCCGCAGGATTAACGGCATAGACATTAAAGTTCTCGTCGCCGCCCTTGTCTTGAACGAAAAGGATGTACTTACCATCGCGAGACCAGAAGTAGCTTCGTACCGGCCTTGCGGTATCAGCGGTCATCGGCCTTGCGGCTGAAAACGGTTCGTCAAAGCCCTTTACCCAGACGTTCATTGTGTCCTTATACGGTTTTATGAACGAGATGTATTTGCCATCCGGCGAGATCTGGGCACCGGCATATTCCGGATTGCCGAAGATGACCTCGCGGTCGATGAGGGAAGGAAGCTGACCGGACGCCGCAACCGCCAGCGCCGATGAGACAACACACATACTGAGGAAGAATTTAAGTTTGTTCATAATATTGAATTCCTTTCCGGAACAGTACGTCGCCGGAGAATATATTGTTCAGGCGAATGGCCCGTTGTCGCCCGACCAGGCCCTTTTGCGAAATTTTGACTCATTCCAAAATCCTTTTATCACTTCGATGGCGGGACGCTGTCCGGCTGCGGCAATTATAGTGACGACATCGAATCGATACGAGACGTCCTTTATAGCGAAGGTCCGCAGGTAAAATCTCGCGGCGCGAATGATCTGCCGCTGCTTTCTGAGGTCGACATTCGAAAGCGGGCCGGTGAATTCATCAGAGCTGCGTGTCTTTACCTCGACAAAGCAGAGTACTTCATCGTCGAACGCTATTAGATCGATCTCGCCGGTTATCTGGGCCTCATTTCGGTTTCGGCCTATCGGGACCTTAAAGTTCGCCAATACGAGCCGGTAGCCCTGACGTTCGAGGTGTTCCGCGGCGAGCCGTTCGCCCATTTCGCCGAGCTTTCTTGAACTTTCCCAGGCAAGGCGATTATCCTGTTCAATGAACTCCATCTATCAGTCTTGAATGAGGTGATCGTGAGACGAAATTGTATCAGAAATCCGTTTGTGCCGATAATGCTTTTACTGTCGGCGGCGGCCGGTATTTACTGCCAACCGGTCCAGCCGCCGGCGAGGCCCGCGATGCCCGAGGTCGTCCAGTTGGACAAGATGCCGATCTGGTCCTATGACGCGAATAAACTGCCTCCGCCGTTCCATACCGAAAGCGCCAGGCGGTCGTCGAAGGTTGTGCCGATGCCCGCCGGAGCAAAGCTGACCGTGCCGAAGGGTTTCAAGGTCAACGTCTTTGCCGAGGGCAATTTCCGTGAGCCCCGCTGGATGGCACTCGCACCTAACGGCGACGTTTTCCTGGCCGATTCGCGTGCGAATACGATCCATATTCTTCGTGATAAGGACAAAGACGGAGTTGCCGAGGAACGGTTCGTCTTTTCAGACAGGCTCTCACAGCCGTTCGGCATGGCGTTTCATAAAGACTGGTTCTATGTTGCCAACACCGACTCGATCGTCCGTTTCAAATACAAGCCCGGTCAGACCGCGGCCGAAGCTGCCCCCGAAAAACTCGTCGAGCTTACGCCCGGCGGCTACAACCAACATTGGACGCGAAACCTGCTTTTCTCAAAGGACGGCAAACAGCTTTTTGTCTCGATCGGCTCTGCCACGAACGTCAGCGTCGAGCCGGACCCGAAACGTGCGGCCATTTCCGTTTACGACCCCGAAGGAAAGAATCACCGCATCTTTGCGAGCGGGCTGAGAAATCCGATCGGCCTTGCCTGGAACCCGAAGACGGGCGAGCTTTGGACCGCGGTCAACGAACGCGACGGCCTGGGCGATGACCTGGTGCCGGATTATGCTACCTCCGTAAAGGAAGGCGGATTTTACGGCTGGCCGTATTCTTATCTCGGCCAGAATGAAGATCCGCGTCGGAAGGGTGAGAACCCCGAGCTTGTAAAGAAGGCTATTGTGCCTGATGTGCTTTTCACCTCGCACGTTGCAGCGCTGGGCATCCAGTTCTACACCGGAAAGATGTTCCCGAAGGAATATCAGGGCGATGCTTTCGTAGCGTTTCACGGTTCGTGGAACCGCCAGAAGCTTTCGGGCTACTCCGTAGTTCGCATCCCGTTCGACGACAAGGGCAGGCTGGAAGGGAATCGGTATGAGACATTCGTCTCCGGCTGGCTGCCCGATGAAAACTCGAACGAGGTCTGGGGCCGGCCGGTCGGCGTCCTTGTGCACACCGACGGCTCGCTCCTCATCACCGACGACGGCGGCGATAGGATCTGGCGTGTAAGCTACGGAAAGTAAGAATGAAACATAGTGCAGACAGTCGGCAAATAAAATGATGGACAAGAACGGCGAATACCGTATAATTTTGGAGCCGCCGCCTCTTTGAGAGTTTATTCGCCACAGCGAGCGATTATTTTCAATACGGCGGAAGCGGGTCGGGACAGCTTTCCCGGCCGATCAGTGATCAAACTTTACTGAATCAACGATCTCAGGTGGTACCGCGCGTCAAATGTCCCGGCGTTGATTATACGTTTGGGGGCTTCCGAGATTTATTTCCAGAACTAATATTTGCTGAGTATGACAAGGTTTTCTCTACTTTTCATTTTGGCTCTTGGAGGCTATCTGTTATTCGCAGACCGACAAGGCCATTGCCACTTACTCCGTCAATGACAAACTCGTCGGACTGTCGAACCTTTCAAACGGTTTGAGCGATTGTTCTATCCGCAGCACTGCCGGAAAGGTAAAAAAGGTTGAGGTGCTTGCGGACCGAATTCAGATCAGGCTCAAGGTCAGCAAGAATTTAAGCGAATATGTCTATATTCCCCTCGACCGGGTCGGTGACGATGATCGAAAACCGATCCTCAAACACCTCGTCACCAAGAATAATGTTCTCCGGGTTTCAGGCTATGCGTGCGACCCCGACGCTCCATTCCCCGCGTTCAGCGTGGATCGGGTGTATTGATCTTAGGGAGCGAGTAAGGATCTCAATGAATTGATAGATCGATCACACCACCGGCACATCCTCAGTACCATCACGGCCAAATACCCGGCACGATAATGGAACGCGGCGCCGTTCCTACTCTCAAAAATTCATTCCCATTCGCGTAGATTCGTGCAATAATTCGTCTATCGTCTTCCTGACAATTCCCGAATATACGTCGTATGAAAAAGACTCCTGACGAGAGGGTCGTACGGCTCGCCCGATCATCCGCCGATCTCGGCCCGGCCGAAAGACAGGAGTTTCTCGATCGCGAGTGCGGCGAGGACGATGATCTCCGGCAAGCGGTCGAAGCGGCGGTCCGGGACGGCGAGGGAGAAACGACACAGGTCTTCGCCAACGATTATCAGAACGCACTGCCCGGGCACTACCGCGTGATCGAGCTGCTCGGGCGCGGCGGAATGGCCGAGGTGTTCCTGGCAGCGGACCAGCGGCTTGGCCGCAACGTTGCCATCAAATTCCTAAACAGTGAGTTCAGAAAGGATGCGGAACGCATGCGCCGGTTCAACCAGGAAGCCCGTGCCGTCTCCGCCCTTAACCATCCGAACATCCTCACGATCCATGATATCGGTGAAAAGGACGGCATCCAGTTCATCGTCAGCGAATATGTCGAAGGCGAAACCCTCGGCTCTCGCATTTCTCGCGGAAAGATCTCGCTTTCCGAGGCCGTCGAGATCGTGATCCAGATCGCTTCGGCGCTGGCCGCTTCCCACAAGGCGGGTATAGTCCACCGGGATATGAAGCCCGACAACGTGATGGTCCGCCGCGACGGCAGCGTGAAGGTGCTTGATTTCGGGCTCGCAAAAGAAACGGGAAATGATTACTCGAATATGCCCGATTTCGACGCAAGGACCCTCGACCGCATTCTTACGGCTCCGGGCTTGATCCTCGGCACACCGCAATATATGTCACCGGAACAGGCCCGCGGCAGCCATCTGGACGCTCGGACGGACATATTCAGTTTCGGCATCATCCTCTTCGAAATGGTCACCGGCCATTCGCCGTTCAAAGGTAACAGCATTGCCGACACGATCGCCGCGATCGTCAGCAAAGAGCCGCGAAGGATCGAGGAATATCTGCATGACCCGCCGTTGAACCTGATCCGGATAGTCGAAAAGGCACTCCGCAAGGACAAGGAAGAACGCTACCTGACAATGGACCATCTGCTCGGCGACCTAAAAGACCTCCGCCGGGAGTTGGCTGAAGAATTTGGCCGGGGCCGAGAGACCGCAGGGGCCGAAGCTCGCACCACGTTCTTTGATCATCCGGTCCAAACCGTTCTTGCAAGCCGGTTCATTCGCTCAAAGTGGCTGCTCGTCCTGCCTGCGCTTGCGATTCTCGCCGCAGCCGCCTGGTGGTATTCCGGCCGGCCACGTCAGGCCGTTCCAGCGGCACCGGGTTCGATGCGGTCCATCACCATCACCAGTTGGAGCAGTGGTGCCGCGCGAACTTGTCACGGCCGCGTCGTTCTCGCTTGACGCAAAATGGATCGCGTTCGCCGCGACGATGACCGGGGCATACGGAGATCTGGGTCAAGCCGGTGATCGGCGGCGACCCAGTACAGGTAACCAAAAACGGCTTCTACAACCAGTATCCGGTCTGGTCGCCAAGCGGCCAGGAGATAGCTTTCTTCTCCAGCCGCGGCGAAAACTATGGCATCTGGCGGACGTCCATGACGGGCGGCGACCAATACTCAGGTCCTGGGCAATTTGGGGCGTTTTGCGTGGCCGACCCGATGGGCGGAGGACGGAAGGATTTATTTTCAGGAGGGTCCGGACCTGTTCTCAGTTGACGTAAAGTCAGGCGAGCGGGAGCAAATTACCCGCTTTGCTTCATCAGATCAGAAGCCGCGGGCAATTGAGATCTCGCCTGATGCGGGCAAGATCGCGTATTCAATTAAAGACGAAGGCGGTTGGAAGGTTCGGGTCGCTAGCCTGGATAGCGATAAATATCAGGAGATCGCAAAGTCGGAGGCCCAGATCGTAGATCTAGTGTGGCGTCCCGACGGGAATTCTGTTCTCTTCAGTGGTTCGACTGGTGCGACCTACCAGATCTTTGAGGCCGGGTTAAGCACTGCCGATCCGACCCAGCTTTCAAACGCCAATTCGGACCTCTATCTGCAAGATGTTTCAGTTGACGGGTCGAGCATTCTGTACAGCTCGGTCAACGAGACCGTCCGACCTCTGGCGAGTCGGACACTCGGGATTCGACCGAATCGCTGGTTGCCAATGAGGTGGCGTCGGAATACTGGGCAGACGTTTCGCCCGAGGAGAGAGCATTGCATTTCAGTCCGTTCCCTACGTCGACAGCCCATTCGGCGGCTCGATCAACGTCAGGTCGCCGACCGGTAAAGCGACAACCGTTTCCCCGGCGGATTCTCGCCTGTTTGGTCAAACGATGGTCAGTGGATCGCGTTTTTCCGGCGGGGCCGAAACGGATTGGGCATCTGGCGCGTCAGGCCGTCGGGTGACGGAGCAACGGAATTGGAGAATAGCTCGGTAAGTCCTCCGGATCATACACAGACGCCATATTTGAAGATCGGCACAAACCATCTAAGCTGGTCGCCGGATGAAAGTTCCTCGCTTACTCTGCAAGGGTCGGAGATCTCTCCGATATTTGGGTATCCGCGTCGGATCTTTCGGGCAGCCGTCGGATCACCCAAAACTCGGACCGAAAGAGAGTTCTACTGTTGCCCGGCCTGGACGCCGGACGCGAAAGGGATCGTATTCGCGTCCCAGTCCCATCCGCAAACGGACGCAGGCACATCGTTACATCGGCTTTGGCTTTGAGCGCTCCGACAACTCACAAGCGCTAAGTTTATTCGAATCGCGCCAACCGTTTCTTTTTCTTGGGCTCGCGGAGGGCGGCAAGGAGGCCGTCGATCATGCAGAACGCAGACGCTGCGGACTTGACAGCAAACCCCAAAATCACTCATGTATATCTGCTGCCGCTTCAAACAGGTTCGCCATAGAAGGTTAACACCCTCCACTATGCATACTTCTACAATATCCATCTTTCCCGGGATGGAAGGTTCATTGCTTTTGTCTCCCGCCGGGAGAACGAAACAGCACTGTGGTCCGTACCGGTCCGAGGTGGTACGCCGAAAAGATTGGTCGCCGAGAATGACCCGAAGATCTTGATCTCCAGCCTTACCTGGTCACCCGACGGCGGAACGATCGTCTTTGGCAAACAGACCCGTACGAACCTGCTTTCTATGCTGTCCAAATAGATAAAATGGAGGACAAATAAACCATGACTAAACAAATCATTCGAATATCCCTTTGCGATAACTGCACTCGCGAGCCTTTTGCTGGCTTTGACCTGCGGGGCTCAAGTAACCGGAAGGAACGGTGCTTAGGATCAGAGCCGGAAAATCCGATGCGGGGAGAGTAAGATCGGCGACTAGGGTGAACCAGCTGAATATGAGACTGGAGAATGAGATGAAGGCCGATACGCTGCTCAATCCGCAGTATCAAGCCGGCAAGTTCAACATGCTGGCGTGAAGGGCAGTGACCACCACATCGTGGTATACGTCGAAGGCAACGTCCGGGTGAGGAAAAGTTCGAGAAGATATCCGACATCCTCGACAATTTCCAGAAAGAAGGATGCGTTATGCAGATCGTGGTCGAGAAATCTTGTCGGCCCGGGGCTTCGAGTGGGAGTATCGCCCCGAGGGAACGTGCCCGGGGCCGTATGGGGTGTGTCTCTCGATGATACTAAACAAACTCTAACGCGAACAGCAAGGGTGATCAAATGCGAATACGAATCTGAACGCCAACGCGAACTGCTGAACTCGGACATCGCAATTCAAATGCGAACGCAACGCAAACGCTGAATTGTCCGAATTCACAACGCCCAGGTGCCGAACATGTGATCGGTCGACCGACGGCCAGTACGGAGCACTAACTGGATCTCGGCCTATTTTATCTTAGAGGAGCAACTGGAAAAAGATGAGTCAAACTCAATTTTATCGCTGGGACGACATGCCCAAAGAACGCGTGAGTGATTTGCTGGAGCGCCGGCTGATAACCGCTGACCGGATGATGCTGGCGCACGTCTATCTGGAAAAGGGCTGCATAGTTCCGCAGCATTCTCACGAGAATGAGCAGCTTACCTATATTCTGCAGGGTGCTTTACATTTCTGGATCGGCGAGAACGGCGAAGATGAGGTGACGGTTCGTTCGGGCGAGGTGCTCGTGATCCCGTCGAATGTACTGCATAAAGCAGAAGCTCTCGAAGACACCCTCGATGTCGACATATTCAGCCCGCCGCGGCAGGATTGGCTCGATAAAACCGACGACTATCTTCGCAAATAGGGTCGGTTTCCGGTTATCTAGCCGTATATGGATCTGGGTTTGCGGGACAAAGTAGCGCTGGTTGCGGCATCTAGCCAGGGATTGGGCCTGGCTGTCGCCGAAGAACTCGCGGCGGAGGGCGCAAAGCTTATCATGTGCGCCCGTGGTGAAGATGCGCTGCGGAAAGCTTCCGATTCGATCGCCCGGTCGACCGGCGTCGAAATTCTCGGGGTCGGCGGTGATCTGACGTCTTTAGATGATATCCAACGAATTGTCAGTACAGGGCTTAACCGATTTGGCCGGATCGACATTCTGGTGACGAATTCGGGCGGGCCGCCGTCGGGAACTTTCGAAACCCTTACAACCGAGAACTGGGAAACCGCCGTTCGCGGATTGTTGACCAGCGTGACAAATATGACGCGTCTCGTCTTGCCCGGGATGAAGGAACGTGCGCTGGGGGCGCGTTTTGTGTATCACGTCGATAGCGGCAAAACAGCCGGTCGAGGGATTAATGCTTTCAAACAGCATACGGGCGGCTGTCACCGGCTTTGCAAAAACGCTTTCGAACGAGGTCGCAGAGTTCGGGGTTACGGTCAATACGATCCTGCCGGGATATACCGCCACGGAAAGGGTCCAGGACCTGGCGGACGCGCTTGCGGAAAGGGATGGCACCGACGCCGCTCAGATACGTGCCCGGTGGGAATCGGAGATCCCAATGCGTCGGCTCGCACGTCCTGAGGAATTTGCTGCCCTCGCCGCATTTTTAGTTTCGGAACGCGCCTCATACATCACCGGCAGTTCGATCGCTGTCGATGGCGGTTGGATCAAATCGATGATTTGAAAGTCATGATCCCGTGATCCGCATATTCTCGGAATGCGTTTCCTCCCGAACCTCATTCCGCTCATCATACCCAACTGCGGGTCGTCACATCACCTTGATCCGACGAACAGTTCAAGAAACTGCACATTGTCCATCCAATCGAATATCCCCAATAGAATCAATACGTTGTAAGAAAATAATTCGAAGTTTTTTGCAACAATTCTTCGCTCGGCGGTGTATTACAGTTTGAGAACCAGATCCTGCTCGAACAAGGCCAAGTTCGGCGGTTTGTTTTTCCTGCGATCCATTTCGTTTCGTTAACACGAGCGGATGGTTGTCCGATCAACGATATTTGAGGGCCGACCCGTAGGCAGTTTCCAGTTGCTATTCATGGCTCTGTTCTGTTTGCGACGCTCGTGACATAGATTCCTTAAGTTTTTCGAAGGAGCGTATTATGCATCGAGCAGCTAAGATCTATTTTGCTTTCATTACTTTTGCAGTTCTAGGTACATTTTATTCACTTGAAACGAGGGGGCAGAACAGTCCGGGAAGTCTGGCAGTGGCTGAAGACCTTAACCGCCAGGCTATCACTTTTATAAAGCGTAACCAGTTCGAAAAGGCCATTGATCTGCTTTCGAAGGCAGTGAAAGTCGATGCGACGTTCGCTGAAGGCCACATGAACCTCGGATCGGCGTACTATTTAGCAGATCAACCCGAAACGGCCCTCGTCCATTTGAAGCGTGGCGTAGATCTCGATCCCAAATCATTCAAAGGTTACAACCAGCTGGGCGTGGTCTATGATAAGTTGGGCAAGCGTGACCTCTCGATCGAGGCCCTCAAGACCGCGGTGGAATTGAAACCTGATTATGGCCTCGGCTACTTCAACCTTGGAGCGGCGTATCTGTATGCGAACCGATTAAAGCCGGCCCAGGCGGCACTTGAAAGGGCGGCTAAACTCGACCCGACTAACAATAACATCAGGATATATCTCGGGGCCGTTTATGCTCTGCAGAACCGTTACAACGACGCGATCGCCGAGGTCAAAAAGATAACGACGTCAGAGCCGAACGATCCACAGGCGAATTTAATGCTGTGCAAGATATATATGCTGGCAAACGATCGCCAATCCGCGCTGGATATGTATCAAACGTTCAAGGTCAAAGATGGTCCGCTCGCGGACGAAATGTTCCGGACCATTTTTGCCGATAAAGTGATCATCGCTCCGCCGAGTCCGCAGCGCTAGATCGCTACTTTTCGATGCGCCGTCATTCGTAAAAGCCCGTTTATGGCCATGTGCAACAAAGCATAAACGAAAAGAGCGACAATTATCGGTAGCTCGAGCGAAAAACCGTCCGGCGTTGTCAGACTCGGGACCAGGCCTTTGAAAGGCCAATAGATCGGGTCGGTCAGCGCACGCGATGAGCCTAAAGAAAGCGACGCCTTCGCGGGCGGCGAATAGTTCGAGGATAAGCCTGACGGCGAGCAGGCCGTAAATAACAAAGAAAACATAATCGACCACTTGGGATATGCGTGCCGCCACGCGCCCGCGGTCGATCTCGGAACGAGTTTCCGCGACGTCGTCGACCGCCCGAGCGTTCATATCCTCGGCAAGTTGTGCCGTTCCCGCGGTTGGACGTCGCTCGGCCTTGGCCGCGATATCGCTGCGGACGTCGGATTCGACTTTCGATTTGAGCACTTCATAATTAGCCGCCCTTTGCGCTTCATCCACTATTAATTTATCGTCCGTCATTCTCCTTCAGCCCTCCTTGCGTCTTCCCCCCGCTCGGCATCGAGCGGTTCAAAAAAGTCGGCCGTCGCCGGTTTTTCAGAACCCCTTTCAAGCTCGGCCGATTCGTCGCCATGCCTCATCTGCACAAGCCGATCATCGGTCGAGTCTGGCTGGTCCGGAAGCGGGTCTCTACCCGTATCACGCGACCAGCTATCGTCCGACTGTTCCTTAACTGCTTTCGGCCCGGTATTCGGACCCGTTCGTTTTTCCTTTTCTTTCTCAGCCATAATCTTTCCTTACACCGACTTGAGATAGATTCGTGTGTATCAAAAGCAAACGCTTTTTCACCGTCTTTAATAGGATGGCAATTAGTATTCCAAGCCTACAAATACGTGGTTCGCACCATCACGGAGCGGAGAATTACGAACGGGCTGGAGAGTGGGTTGTTGAATGACCGGGCCGCGCGGCAACTCGCGCGCCTACCCACTGTGATTAGAACGGTAGTCTTTCAAACTTCGCTCGACCTGATCTTTTACGACGGAATAGCACTCGCATGCGGATGTCTTCAACCCGTCCGGGTCAACGAGGCGGATCTTTCCGCGGCCCGCTTTGATAAGTTTTTGTTTTTGAAGTTGTGAAGCGGCCAGCGAGACACTTTCGCGTCGGACGCCGAGGATCTGGGCCATCTGCTCGTGCGTCATCGAAACCTCAGGAGTCTTTAGTTCGTCATGCCAGTCAAGCAGCCATCGGCAAAGCTGTTGATCGATCCGGTGAAGTCGATTGCAGATAGCATTTTGCGAGATCTTGACCATCAGGGCCTGAGTGTACGCGATCAACAAGCTCTGAAAATCGCCGCATTCCGCAAACTCATCTTTCACGCTTGTTGCTTTCAATCGAAACGCCGTGCCACCGCGGGTTACCGAAGCACGGTCCGGCGTTTTTATATTCGACATGATAATGCTTGTACCGACAATTCCATTACGCCCAATAGTGGCGATCGAGACCGTGCTGCCGTTGTCGCTTTCATAGAGCAACGAGATAAGTGACGAAACCGGAAAATAAAGATAGCCTCCCTTTTCCTCCGTTCCCCAAAGCACTTGCTCGTCCTCCAGTTCTACGATCTCCAGGCGTGTGGCGATACTGTTGAGGTCCAGGTCAGGCAAAGCGGCCAGGACCCGATTTTCCTTCGGGCTGACGTGTTCTTTCACGGCTTGCATATTCCAATTGTTTCCTTAAACAGATAATAGCGGTAGATCGGCTTTTTAGCACGCGATTTCGTGCTTACATATGCTATTTACGTTAGTTTCCTTACAGACAAGCCTCGCATAGGTTGCTAGAATTTGTGACTATCAAGTCCGCTACCCCATACGGCCCTGGCCGGTCTCCCACCCGGACCAGGGCTTTTTGCGGGCAAGCGACACTAATTCGGGCCCGCTTTCTTCCACGATCGACAACCGGGGTCCCGATGTTGCGATCTCCACTTCCTGAAAACCAGTGATGTTACGGAGATCTGTTTTGGGAAAACCTGACAGGTTTTCCTCTTTTTTCTTTGCGATCGATTCGTTTTAAGAGCTTCGGTTAACTGCACGTCGCTGTTTGTTAGTATTGTTCTTATCTATGAAGGTCCCGAAAATCCTTTTTGACTTCAACAAGGCGCGATCGACGATAGAGAAAGGACGACGGGCCCGCTGGTGGAGACGGACAGGGCGAAATTCCCGCACTTTTCAATACAGGGATGAAAACGACAAAATTATCAGCGACGAGGTTCAGCTGCAAAGGATAAGGTCGCTGGTCATTCCGCCGGCCTGGAAACATGTCAGGATCAACCCTTTTAGCGGTGGAAAGATCCAGGCCGTTGGGATGGATTCGACGGGACGAGTGCAATACCTTTATCATCCGACATTCGCCGCTCGGCAAAGACGGAAGAAGTTCGCGAAGATCGAACGTTTTGGAACGCTGCTTCCGAAGTTGAAGGAGGTGACGAATCGGGACATCGTCTTGGAAGGCCTGCCGCGCGAAAAGGTCCTCGCCGTGACGATGCGGCTCATCAATTCACTTTATTTTCGGGTCGGGACCGACCACAGCGCACGGCATTATAAGACGTTCGGTATCACCACGCTCCAGAAACGTCATCTAACGCGGGGCGCAAAAGGGAAACTTCAGTTCGACTTCGTCGGTAAAAGTCACATTGAACACAGGAAAGTGATCGTCGACGAAGAGCTGTCGCAGATCATGGACGAACTGCTGAGCATCAAGAAAGGACGAAAGCTTTTTCAATATATCGACGAAGCCGGCGGAATCAGACCCATTACCGCGGCCCAGATCAACTCATACATAAAAGCGGCGACGGCACCTGAATTTTCGGCGAAGGATTTTCGTACATGGGGCGGCACGGTTCTGGCTGCTGCGGAGCTTGCCTTGGCCGGCAAGGCGGAGTCAGAAGCCGAAACTAAGAAAAAGATCGTCGCCGTGGTAAAACGGGTCGCCGAGGAACTGGGCAACACGCCGACCGTGTGCCGCGGTTCATACATTCATCCGACCGTGCTCGATGCTTATTGCGCCGGGATCACGATAGATGAGTTTCGGCCGCGAAATGAAAGACGGATAAGGCGTAAAGCGGAAGACCTGGAGCCGGAGGAAAAGGCTTTGATCCGGCTTCTGCGGTCATTCGGTAAATGAACGTTGGTTATGTTTGGCTATTTAAAAGTGTTAAGGAGTTTTGAGTAATCGCCGATCGCCGCTTTTATCACCTGATACGATTCCTCGCGTCCGTACGAGAACGCAATTTCACAAACGTTCGGCGCATCGGGAAGGCTTTTATAGGTCAGAAAGTAATGTTCGAACCGCTCCAGTATCCCTTTCGGCAGTTCCCTTATTTCTTTGTACTGCTCAAAAACCTTGTCGCCCTTTAAGACCGCAATTATCTTGTCGTCCGCTTCATTCGCGTCGATCAGGCAGAAACCTCCGATCGGCCGTGCCTTAAGCAGAATGTCGCCTCGCGGAATGTGGTGTTCGCTGAGTACGAGAATGTCCAGCGGGTCGCCATCGCCGCCGTTGACGGTGATATCAGACTTGGCACGGGCAAGTTCCGCTACCGACTCGGAACAGTAGGTTTGAGGAATAAATCCATAATTCGCCGGTACAACATTCGAATACTGCTGCGGCCGGTCGATCTTCAAATAGCCGGTTTCCTTGTCGACCTCATACTTCACGGTATCGCGCGGGACGATCTCGATAAATACCGTGACCTCCTCCGGCGCGTTTTCACCGATCGCAACACCGTGCCAAGGGTGAGCTTTGTCTGTGCGGAACATCGCCTTATTATTTACGTGTCGATACAAAATGTCTAACCAGATAGAAACCGAACGAGAGAACGGGACGCTGCTCGTCAGATTTGCGCGGCCGGAAATAAGGAGTCCCCTGTCCAGCGAAGTGTTGGCGGAACTCGAAGGAATTCTTACTGAATTGAAAGCTGATAGAACGATCGAAAAATTGATATTTACCGGATCGAAGAATGTGTTCGCTTCCGGTGCCGATCTGAACGAGATCGCAGAGCTGACGCCTGACACCGCTCTCGATTTCGGGCGACGCGGGCAATCTCTGATGGATCGCGTCGCGAACTTGCCGGTCCTTACTGTTGCGGCGATAAACGGTTTTTGTTTTGGCGGGGCCCTTGATCTGGCATTAGCATGTAAACGGCGAATCTCAACGCCGAATGCTACCTTTTGTCACCCGGGAGCAGGCTTGGGAATAATTACAGGTTGGGGAGGCACACAGAGATTGCCGAGGCTTATCGGACAAGGACGGGCGATGGAAATGTTCTTCACCGCGTCACCTATTTCTGCAGAAACGGCCTTCAACATCGGTCTCGTCGATTCCATCGTGGCTGATATAGCCGCTGCATTAAAGGAATTAGATTGACAAGCTTCCCGTGCTCGGCCCACTTGAAAAAAGGCGGGTTCGATCTTCTAATACTCTCAACGGCTATTTATGACAAAAGCAGAAGAGTGGGTACAGACGTCATCCGAGACCGTCGGTGCGTTTCCGGTTTTTGAGGTACGGCGGAACACCTGTGTCAGATCGTCCGACAAACGGACCGCTGATTTTTATGTGATCGAATCCCCGGACTGGGCCAATGTGATCGCGAAAACAATGGAAGGCGAGCTGGTCATGATCGAACAGTTCAGGCACGGGACCGAGGAGATGAATCTCGAATTGGCTGGCGGGATAATAGATAAAGGCGAAGAGCCGGAAGCTTCGGCCGCTCGGGAATTGCTTGAAGAAACAGGCTATAGTTCTAATAAATGGGTCCTGCTTGGCAGCTCAAGGCCAAACCCGGCGATCCAAAGCAATACGATATATCATTATCTCGCGTTAGATTGCGAGAAAACTGCCGAGACATCATTGGATGAGAATGAAAGTATAGCAACGCGATTGTTGCCGGAGAAAGAAGTTGAAAACCTGATAATGAAAGGCACGATATCGCATTCGCTGGTCGTTGCGGCATTTTACTATCTGAAAGTGTTTTCGGAACGGAGCTGACTTGCACGATAGGCCCGGATCAAATTATGAAAGTTCAATTAGTAGACCTTGCTCACGCACGTTCGGGCGATAAAGGAGATACGGCAAACGTCGGCGTGATCGCATTGAAAAGCGAATTTTATCCCGTCCTTGTCCGTGAAGTGACGGCTTCCGCCGTTAAAAAACATTTCGGAAAAATGGTGAAAGGTGATGTCGAACGATTCGAGCTGCCAAATCTGAATGCTCTGAATTTCCTGCTTCACGGCTCGCTCGGCGGCGGCGGGACATTGAGTCTCATGACCGACGCACAGGGTAAAACGTTTTCGACAGCTCTTTTGAGAATGTACATCGACGTTTCGGATAATGAAGCTTCCGCGCTTGGAATATAGATCTACGTTCGGTCCCACCAATCTTATTATGATCGATAAACATTTTCGGCCCTTGTTGTCTTTTTTGTTGCTCGCATCGCTCGCGGTCCAATCGCTTTCGCAAAGTAACCCGGCGTTATTCGGTTTCGACAATGCGTCCTCGTCGACACAGCGTTCACTGGAAGCTCGTTTCGATTCGCTGTTGTCATCCAACAATCTTCGAGATTGGATGAAGCGTCTTACAGCGCGGCCTCATCATCTGGGTTCGGCATACAACAAGGAAAATGCAGATTTTATCGCTTCACTGTTCCGCTCGTGGGGTTATGACACAAAACTGGAACAGTTCGAGGTCCTTTTCCCGACGCCGAAAACCAGGATCGTTCAAATGACGGCGCCGGAGAAATTTACGCTTCGCTTGAACGAGCCGACCGTTGAAGGCGACCCCACGACCGCCCAGCAAAATGAACAGCTGCCCTCGTACAACGCATATTCGATAGACGGCGATGTGACGGCGCCGTTGGTTTACGTCAACTACGGCATTCCCGCCGATTACGAGGAGCTTGAGAAACGAGGGATCAATGTAAAAGGCAAGATCGTGATCGCGCGTTACGGCGGTTCATGGCGCGGTATCAAGCCGAAGGTCGCCGCCGAAAAGGGAGCCGTCGGCTGCATTATCTACTCCGATCCGCGAAACGACGGTTTCTATCAAGGGGACGTTTACCCGAAAGGAGCCTGGCGAGGCGAACACGGTGTTCAGCGGGGTTCGGTCATGGACATGCCGCTTTTTCCCGGCGATCCGTTGACCAAAGGCATCGGCGCGACGAAGGACGCAAAACGGCTGGCCGTCAAAGATGCTCCGACTCTGACCAAGATCCCGGTACTTCCGATCTCATATTCAGACGCTCTCCCGCTTTTAAAGAATCTCGACGGGGCCGTCGTTCCCGACTCGTGGCGAGGAGCGTTGCCGATCACTTATCATTTTGGCGGAAAAAGCCCGACGGTCCGGATGAAGCTCGAGTTCAACTGGGACATCAAGCCGATCTATAACGTCATCGCGACAATGCGCGGCGCAGAGCGGCCGGACCAGTGGATAATCCGCGGCAATCATCGTGACGCGTGGGTCAACGGTGCCGACGATCCCATCAGCGGTCTGGTTGCATTAATGGAAGAGGCACGCGCGTTGGGCGAGTTATCGAAGACAGGATGGAAGCCGAAACGGACCATCATCTATGCCGCATGGGACGCCGAAGAGCAGGGCCTGATCGGTTCGACCGAGTGGGTCGAGCTTCACGCCGACGAGCTGCGCAGCAAAGCCGCGGTCTACATCAACACCGATTCGAACGGACGCGGGTTCCTCGGCATGGGCGGATCGCACACGCTGGAAAAATTCATCAATTCGGTGGCCCGCGACATTCCCGATCCGCAGACCAAACTATCAGTTTGGGAACGTACCCGGGCGAATCAGGTTGTGAACGGATCACCGTCGTCACGCAGCGAAGCTTTGAACCGTCCCGACCTGCGGATCTATCCGCTAGGATCGGGTTCGGATTACACACCGTTCCTTCAGCATCTCGGCATCGCCTCGCTGAATATCGGCTTCGGCGGAGAGGACGGCGGCGGTTCGTATCACTCGATATACGATTCCTTTGATCACTTCACACGTTTTGCCGATCCCGGATTTGCTTACGGCATCGCCCTTGCAAAAGTTTGCGGTCACGCAACGTTAAGGCTCGCGAACGCGGACGTGCTGCCGTTCGAATTCACGAACTTCGCCGACACCGTCGGCATATACGCAACCGAAGTCGCCCGGCTCGCGGACACGATGCGCGAAGAAACAAAGGCGACAAACCAGATAATAAACAGCGGATCGCTAAAGGCGGTCCAGGACCCGACGCTAACTTTCGTCGTGCCGAAGCCGCTGGACGAGGTCCCATTCCTAAATTTTGCTCCGCTTCAAAACGCGATCGCAAAACTCAACGCAGAGCGCCAAGGCATATCAAACCGCCGCGGCAAATCGCCCGGCCAATAATGCCGCAGCGATGGAATTGGATCGAGCGCTTTATCTAACCGAACGTGAGTTAACAAGACGCGAAGGCCTCCCGCGACGCGACTGGTTCCGCCATCACATCTACGCCCCGGGCTTTTACACGGGCTATGGAGTCAAAACCCTGCCCGGCATTCGCGAAGCGATCGAACAACGTAACTGGAAAGAAGCGGAGGAGCAGATCCGGATCGCAGCAAATGTCATCGAAAGATTTGCCGGGGAGATCGACAAGGCTACTCAGAATACTCTGAATAAATGTTTTTCCATTAGTAATTAATAATTAGATAATTACTAATTACTAATGAAAACAACACCCAAACATGGCTGACAATATTGTCCTCGAGAAATCGTTTGCCTTTGCTTTGCGAATCGTGAAATTGCATCGTTATTTGGCTGACGAGAAGAAAGAGTATGTGCTGAGCCGGGAGGTTCTTTTGGCGGGTACGCAGGTTGGCAGGCATGTCAAGGAAGCGGTGAATGCGGAATCGCGACAGGTCTTCGCTGCAGAATTCGGAGCCGCCCGGCGGAAGGCTTCTGAGACGGAGTACTGGCTTCAATTGCTGCTGCACGCCGAGTTGATCGGGCAAAAGGAATTCGATTCGATCGACCTGGACCGGATCGAAGTTACCAAGCTCATAAATTCTATCCTCAGTACGACCAAGAAGAATGCCTGAACTGATAATTGAAGATATAGGCGCTATACGCCAAATTACGCTCAACCGGCCCGAAAAGCGGAACGCTTTGAATGATGAGCTGATCGCCGCGTTGAAAGCTGCTCTTCGTGATGCGGATGCCGATGAAGGGCTTAGGGCGGTCGTTATTCGTGGAGCGGGTAAGGATTTCTGCTCGGGTGCGGACCTTTCGGCTTTGCAGAAGATCGCATCGGCTTCATATGAAGAGAATCTTGACGATGCCCGGAGCCTGGCGGAATTGTTTTTGCTGATCAGAAAAGTGAAGGTGCCGGTGATCGCGGCGGTTCACGGCAGGGCACTCGCCGGAGGGTGCGGGTTGGCGACGGCATGCGACCTGGTAATTGCGACGCGGTCCGCGATGTTCGGGTATCCGGAGGTCAAGATCGGGTTTGTTCCCGCGATGGTGGCAGCGATCCTTCGGCGCAATCTTGGCGAAAAGAAAAGCTTTGAGCTGCTGACGCAGGGTTTTGAGTTCTCAGCACTGGAAGCCAACGCCATTGGCCTCGTCAACGCCGTTTTTGAGGATGAAGCTTTCGACGTCGCCGCCATCGAGTACGCGTCGCATTACGCCAAAGTCAGCGGCTCGGCAGTGGCGATGACAAAACGTCTCCTCTACGACATTGACAGCCTCAGCCTCGACGAGGCCATCGCCCTCGGTGTCGAAACCAATGCCCGCGCCCGCATGACCGACGACTGTAAAAAGGGAGTTGCTAAGTTTCTGGAGAAGTAATCCACTCCTAAGATGGCTAAGCGACGGATCGTTTTCAGGCGGATCGGGTACAGACTACTTGCTTAGCCGTCGTGCTGATCGGTTTTGCCACGGTTCGATATTACACTAGACCAACAGTCGACCGTTATGTTTTCTACGTTGACATTCCTCCACCGCTCGAAACGGCGGCCGGAGATAGAGATTTGACTCAATATGACTTCGGCGGCCACGTCGAGAACTGTGAGCAAAAGGAAGAAGACGAAGGTTGCTACGCAGACCGTGAAGAAGCGAGAACATTCATAGAGAACCACTTCAAAAGCCAGCTTCGTGGCTACGTAATAATTGACGGAGCCTCACTCGATTTGCCGTCGACAGCTTACTTTTTTATCGAACCCGATCGTGAACAGGGGACTGGGAGATCCGGGTACGTGTCCCCATGCCGGGACCGTATACACGCTTTCACCGAAACATGAACACGATCTATTACACCGAGGTGTTTCGACGCCGGATCGGAACGTGGCGAGCTCAATATCAAACCGGGGAGTTCCGCTTTGGTTCTACGATCCCGTGGTGTGTACGCACTTTCTACTGTAACCATGTCAATTCAATTTACGCTTCGACGATCTCTACCTTTGTTTTGATGAGTGACTTTGGAATGAGGGCAGGGAAATACGCCATGATCTCCTCGACCTTCGGGCGGCCGCCGGCAAAACCTGTTACGGCGGGCGGACCGGTGAGGATCAGTGGGGCGAGTTCTTTGGTGAATCGCTCGACCGAAGCTTTGTCTTGCCCCCGAACGCCGATGCGGAGCTGGACTTCAGGGATGTCGGGCGAAGGTTCTCCTGGAAGATGGCCGTGTGTCGCGTTGACGCCGACGAACTCAGTTAGTATTACATCAAATTTCAAGCCGAGACGATCGAGGCGTTCGCGGAGGATCTTGTCCGCGGCTTGTGCTTTAGCGTAGGCGTCGGGCCACGCGTAAACAAGTGTTCCTACCGCTTTCCATCCACCGGAATATGCGATGGAAAGCTTATAGAACTCGGTGCTGGGATTTCCGGTAATGCCGAATACCTTTGACGCGGTCGTCGCCGTCGGGTGCAAGTTGTATCGACGAAAAATCGGCGACGACGTCCGGTGTGATATATGATTTCGGATCGCCCATCTCGTAAAGAAGCTGCTCGGTGACGGACTGGACATTCACGCGGCCGCCGGTACCGTCGTGTTTTGTAACGGCGAACTCGCCGTTCGGATATGCTTCCACTATAGGGAAACCGACATTGGCCATGTCTGGGATCGATTGCCAATCGTATTGGCAATTTCCACCCGAGCATTGGGCGCCGCATTCGATGATATGGCCTGCGATCGTTCCCGCGGATATCAGGTCCCACTGATCGAACTTCCAGCCGAATTCGTGGACCAGCGGCCCGAGCGTCAGCCCCGTGTCTGTCAGGCGTCCGCCGACGACGACCTGAGCACCGCGATCGAGAGCCTCGACAATCCCGGCGGCACCGAGATATACGTTCGCGGACTGGACCTTATCTCTTACCGTCGAAAGGTCCTCGCCGGTTTCCATGTTTTTCAGTGAGACACCTTTTTCGGCCAGTTCGTCGAGCTGGTCCAGAATATCGTCACCGGTCACCACGCCTATTTTCAGCTTTCCCGCCAAGCCCAGTTCACGTGCAGTTTCTCTGATCGCTTCGGCGCAGCCCTCGACATTCACGCCGCCGGCGTTCGACATGACCTTGATATTCTTTTCGACGCACTCCGGCAGGATCTCGCGCATCAGCGCGACAAAGTCGCGGGCGTAGCCCGCATTAGGATCGCGCGAGCGCTGTTTTTGAAGAATGCTCATCGTTACCTCGGCGAGGTAGTCGAGCATCAGGTAATCGATCGGCCCGTTGCGCACCTGATCGACCGGAGCCGTCAAAAGATCACCCCAAAACCCCTGCCCGCCGGCAACACGCACTTTCTGTTTCATAAACGGTCTATTAGAGAACAAAAAAATAGGACGGTCAACATTCGAAATTTTCGTGCTGACCGTCCTGCTATGTTTTCAATGGTTAATACTAAGGTTTCTTATCCCCGTCACCGACTACGGCATCCTTTGTCGCGTCGGCCCCTTTTTTGGTTTTATACCATACACGCTCCGAAACCCATTTCGTGCCGTCCCATGATTTGACCGTATAATGCTTTCCACCTTCGTATGCCTTTCCAACGACATTCTCGGTCGTATCGACCGTGTAACTTCCAATGCGCTTTGATGTCTTCGCTGTTTTCTTTGCCGCATCCGCAGTTACGTCTTTTGTTGCACCTGCGACATCCTTCGCCGTGTCAACAGTAACGTCTTTAACTTTTTTGCTGGTGTCGACCGTCACGTCCTTCGCTTTTTTCGACACGTCCTTTACCGCATCAGGAACTTGCGAAGTCGCAACCCCGTACGAAAATAGTACGACGCCGATCAACAACCCTATCTTCGACAAGTGGCGTGATCTCATAAACTTATCCTCTCCCCTGTGTATTATTTCGAAGCAAATTTTTAGCCCGCCAGAATAAAAGCACTTTACGTGCCAAATGGATTCACATTCAAAGGAAAGGGAATGAATAGTGGGCCGCTGGAATAAATTTGATCGGATGATGCCCAGAACAAACCGGAGAAAGCGTTGTGATCAGCGAATTGTGACCCTGGATGTACACTCAAGCCGATCCTAGTGGGAAACAGGCCTTGCTTGGAAACGACCCACTGTTCGCGGGAGTCTGTTTGCTCAGAACAGCCAAGCCGTGGAACCCTTAACGAGTTCCATGATTGCAATCCACGGCGCAAATCCGTTAAACACACTAACCCCTCGATTTGTTCTGAGCGAAAAAATTATAAGCGGACTTGGGACGAAAATGCAACACGCCGAAAATCGCTTCAGGCCTTGCATTTCAATAACTTCTGTAATGATAAACCGGTTTATTAGCGAAGATTCCCGCGGTGCAGCGATCCCGGATGAAGAGCGTTGCGAACGGGCCGATATTATGTCCAATCGGGAACAATCAGAAGACGCGAACGAATAATAAGCTGTTGCCAGGGGAAACGTAAATGAAAAGACTATTGGTTTTAGGCGCACTAGTTATGCTTTCGGTCTCTGCGATCGCACAGCGTAATGAAACTACTTTTACGGGAACGGCTTACATATATGGCAGTGGACTGAATACTCGGAATATTTCGCGAAACTTTACGATGCGGCTTACGGGTCAAACCTCGCCGGGCGACGCCTCACGGTTGATCAGTATTCTTCAGGAGAGCGGTCAGAACGCGCTTCTAAGGGAACTTGAAGGACAAAAAGTAGGCACGTTCGCCCTGGGAGGACAGGTTGGACGGGACATAAATGCGGCAGAAGTTACGAATGTTGACGGGCGGCTGCGTGTCCGCGCCGTCTTTGCCCGCTGGCTGGGGTTCGGAGAACTGCGAGGTGGGTATCGGTCGATAGATTATCCGTTTACTTATATTGAATTATTCGTTGATCCGCGTACCCGGAGAGGCGAAGGCACGTTCATTCCCGCGGCGCAGATCAGATTCAGGAACAGGAACGGCCGAAACCAGATCGAGATCGAAGATTTCGGGACATTCCCCGGAAAGCTGCTCGGTGTTCAAATGCGGGGCGAGCTTGTGGCCTGGAACGGGCCGGTAATCGTTAATAGAGACGACGGGCGTTGAAGTCTATACCGCTTGTCCTTCCGGGCAATTTCGACATTGTGCTAAACTCACCATCGGGGCCAAGCCAGGGATAGCCGCCAACTTTGCCGAAGGAACTTAGTTGCCCCCTGACGCCAAGCTAGGCAATCATCCCGACTCGCCCCGAATAAACTTCGCTGTCGTTTTACGTGCTTATTCTTGCAGTGATTATTCCGTTCCCACCAGAATAGCTGCTAAAGAATTGTAATTGAGAGTTCTGTCCAACGGTTTCAAGAGCCCGGCAAATGAACTCGAAAGATAGAGTATCAAGTCATTTCAGATGCTTTTGTCCGACATCGGTGATAGTTAGGATCCAAACCCCGGTTGACCTGAAAAGTATGTCCTATGCGGCAAGGTCTTGAGCTTAGGCCGAAGCACATCTACGTTCCAGCCTTACGGGTTGTGCCTGCGGGTGCCGCGATCCTGATCTTGATCGGGAGCGGTTTGTCAGCTATTGGGTGGATAGCGGACGTTCCCAGACTGACAGATTGGTACGGCGACGGCATCACCATAAAGTTTAATACCGCGGTAGGTTTGGCCGCCGCTGCGGCCGCACTATTATTAAGTTCAGTCTGGCCCAAGCAAAGGTTCCTTATCCGGGCCCTCGCGGGTTTCGCATCGCTGGTCGGTGCGTTAACGCTGCTGCAACATATCTTTCATTTTGATCTCGGAATAGATACGCTTTTCTTCGGCGAAGCTGAGAATACGCCAGCTACAGCTTCTCCTGGACGCATGGGCCCGCCGGCTAGTTTATCCCTCACCATTATCGGAATTGCCCTGGTCCTCGCCACCTACAGAGACTGGAGACGGACGGCTTCATCGTTAGTTTTAATACCCCTGTTTGTAGCGGGCCTTAGTCTGACTGGATTCCTGTTTGGTACCGACATTTTGTATTCCGTACCCCGATTGACAGGTATCGCTTTGCAGACAGCGACAATGATGCTGATCCTCAGTATCGGCTGCATCGCGCTTATCCGCGATCATGGGTTGGCTTCGATCTTTTTGCGCAACGATGCAGGCGGATTGATGTTCAGACGGATCGTCTTCCCGGTGATATTGATATCGTTCATGCTTGGATCGCTGCGGCTCATTGGCCAGAACGCCGGTTACTTTGATACCGCGTTCGGTACGGCGATGAGAACACTCGCTGAGATCGTGCTGACGGTCGGGCTGCTCTGGCTGACCGCCGAGAGTATCAGCCGATTGGAGAAGGAAGCGAGAGAGGCCCGCGACGCCAAGGCAGAGAATGAGACGCACAAACGGATCGCGGCGGCACAGGAATCCGAACGGCGTCGGATCGCAAGGGACCTGCACGATCATCTTGGACAGCAGTTTACCGCGCTGAGGCTGAGGCTCGACCCGCTGTTGGAAAGCGGCCTAAAAAACGCAGCGTCAAAAAGCGAACTCGAAGGCATTTGCGAACAGGCCAAAAAGCTCGATGCGGATCTAAGTCTCCTTGTTTGGCAAATGCGGCCCGGGGTTTTAGACACTCACGGGCTGACCAGCGCTGCTGACAAGTTTTGTTCGGGAATGGTCCGCGAATCACGGGATCGAAGTTGAGTTTCACTCAACCGCCGCCGAGGCAAGATTTCCGTCGGAGATAGAAACGAATCTATACCGCATAATTCAGGAAGCGCTCAATAATGTAGTAAAGCACGCCAATGCAAAAAAAGTGAGCATTACCATTAATCACCTTCCCGATGAAGCCGTCGTGATAATAGAAGATGACGGCGACGGCTTTGATCCGGATGGTGAACTGATCCACCGCACAGAAGGGAGCGGGTTCGGGCTGCTGGGAATGAAGGAGCGAGCTACGCTGATCGGCGGGACGTTCGATATCGAAAGCACGGCCGGCGGTGGAACCGCGGTGCTGCTGAGGGTGCCGCGACCGTCTTACCTCAGTTCCGTTGCCGCGGCGAATGGCGACGGGATTTGAAAGGGCTCGATAAAAGATAGCGGATCAAGCCAGTCCGGTTTAGTTTCGAGTGAGCTCTCTCGCGATTATGCGTTCTGCGTTTTTGCTGGTTTCCTGGGCGAGCGATTCGGGAGTGGGGGAAGTTGGCCCGGCCGGATCGAGGGTCGGAATTATTTGCAGTCTGAGATAAGAGTCCCCATGTACGAAAAAGGCGCCGGTGTTATCCGGCGCCTTACCTGTTTATCTTTTCTTAGCGGCTGGCTTTTTAGCTGCCGGTTTTTTTGCTGCCGGTTTCTTAGCGGCCGGCTTCTTAGCAGCCGTTTTCTTTGCTGCCGGTTTCTTAGCTGCAGTCTTTTTCGCAGCCGGCTTCTTCGCAGCAGCTTTCTTTGCTGCCGGTTTCGCCGTTGTCTTCTTCGCAGCAGTCTTAGCCGCGGGCTTCTTCGCGGCCGCTTTTTTTGCTGCCGGTTTCTTTGCAGCAGCCTTTTTCGCTGCCGGTTTTGTGTTGGTCTTCTTCTTTGTTACCATCTTTCCTCCAATTGAGATTGAGAGTGTTTCTTTACTGAACCACTAAAAAAAACGCACGACCTTTTCGGGTCGGCCCATTAACGAACCGGAATGCATTCGTTGTTGAATTGTTGAAGTTGATTGTTTCGTTTTTTTTTCACCGTCATTAATTCGACAGCGCGCAGGTTAGAGTTGGTAAAGCCCTGCTAAATGCACAATAGCACATTGCAAAATTGTTGCATAGCAATTTATTCACTTGATGAAAATTTTTTTGGAAAACATTTCCCAATGAAAATATTGCGAAAACTATTTTTTTATCGGAGACGAAAGTTGATTCGCCGCAAGGGACGCGCTATTGCGCGAATCGTGTACGAGAAAGTTTTGAAATGTGATCGATGAAAAGTTGATGAGGCGCTTAGAACGTGTCGTCACAGTTTTCAAGAAGATGAAAGTTCCGGATCGCGCACATTTGCGTTGATGTAATTTACGATGTCTTCGGTCGACGTTCCGGGAAGAAAAACTTCCGACACACCATTCTTTTTTAATGGAGCGATATCTTCCTGCGGAACGATGCCGCCGACAAGAACAAGAGTGTCGGTCATTCCATTCTCACGAAGCAGGTCGACAATGCGCGGGCACAGCGTGCGGTGAGCTCCGCTTAGTATGGAAATGCCGACGGCATCGACATCTTCCTGAAGCGCCGCTGTCGCTATCATCTCCGGCGTTTGACGCAACCCGGTGTAAATGACTTCCATACCCGCATCGCGAAGCGCCCGGGCTATGACCTTTGCACCGCGGTCGTGACCGTCCAGGCCCGGTTTTGCTACCAAAACACGTATCTTTCTTTGCTGCATAACGTTGCTTGCGATCCGATCGTCATCGACAGAATACTCTTTTACGTCGTCGATCTTAAAATCGCGGCCCTCGAAAGATCGGTCGGCGCCGGGCCTCGTGTTCCGCCGCTCTACCGTACACAGGTCAATGGTCGGTCCGAAGGACAACATCCGATGTGTTGTCGGCGATCATATTCGGCGAACCGAAAATGCATCGAAGCTTTGCCGCAACCGTGCGACGTTCGCGGACGGCCTGCCACATCTCGACCCAGCCGTGCACGTTCGCCCATAAAGGATTGAAACTTTGAAGCGGTTTGATGATGCCGTAACGGGGCTCTTCGGTTTCGTCGACGAACGAACCGAACAGGCGGTCCCAGATGATCAGGACGCCGGCGTAATTCCTATCGAGGTATGGTTTGTTCACTCCATGATGCACGCGATGATGCGACGGCGTGTTCAGCACCCATTCGAGCGGCCCTAATCGATGCACGAGTTTTGTATGTATCCAGAACTGGTATATGAGGTTGAAACCGTGCATCGTCACGAACATCCACGGCGCGAATCCCAACAGCATAACCGGAGCGTAAAACATCCAGTGAAGCAAACCGCTGAACCAGCTCTGCCGCACCGCGACACTCAGGTTGTATTCTTCGCTTGAATGATGAACGACATGAAAATTCCAAAACAACCGCGTCTCGTGGCTAACCCGATGAAAGATGTAGTAAGCAAGGTCGTCAACGAAAAAGAGCACGACCCACGACCACCACGCATCAGTGGGAAACTTGAACGGCGCTATCGAATACGCGGCACTGTAGATCACCGAGATGAACAGTCCGAACAAAAGGCCGAACGCTACGCTGACGAACCCGATCAGGATATTGTTCCACGTGTCCCGTTTGTGATGGGTAGATGCGCCGGCCCGCTGCGACCACCACGCTTCGAGGGCGATGGTCGCGGCAAAGAACGGTATCGCGATCACAACAGGATTGAACATAACGCACACCTATTTTAATATGATTCGCACCCCTTTATAAAGATATGTGATCGTGATGAAAAAGTTTTTGAAGATCGCTGTTCTTCTGGCCGTCGTTGTGATCATTGCTTTGCAATTCATCAGGCCTTCGTTCACAAATCCCGCGATCGTCGCCGGCCGGGCGATCGAAGACTCCATTCCCGTGCCTGCCGAAGTGCAAATGGTCCTTTCCCGCTCGTGTAACGATTGCCATTCCAATAAGACTCTGTATCCCTGGTACTCGCAGATCTCACCTTTTTCGTGGTTTTTGGCCGGGCATATCGAAGACGGAAGGCGTGAATTGAATTTCAGCGAGTGGAATACGTATTCCGACACAAAAAAGGCTCGTAAGCTGGAAGAGATCTGCGAGCTGGTCGAAGCAGGCGGGATGCCGCTTCCTTCATATCTGTGGATACACCGCGACGCCGTGCTTACTTCCCATCAGAGGAAATTGATCTGCGATTGGGCTAAAGCGGAAAGGTCAAAATTTCCCGTCGAGTAACAATATCAACATTCCGCTCATACTTGACCACGCCGGTAGGTGGCCAGAGAAAGTTTTCACATTAAATCTCTGTTACATTTAGAACACACGAACGCTCCTGTTCGTTATAATGGTTTAGAGGAGGAATTTCCTATATGGATTTTCTGCTTGATAACCCGCTCGCGACGATGGATGGGCCGCCGTTTCTGGTCCTTTATCTTTCCGTCATCATTCTCTCGGCGATCGCTCTTAGCGTTGCCAGAGCCAACTCCGATAGATCGGATCATCTGAACATTCCCGCAATTCCACCCGACCCGGACCCGTACGAGATCGCATTCCTGCGCGGCGGGGCGAATGAGGTCGCACGGGCGATCATCTTTTCGCTTATTCAAAAAGGTATTGTCGAGATAGTGTCGGAAGAAAAGGCTTCGCGCCTGAAGCTGGGTTCACTTGCCAACGTATCGGATCGACTGCCTGTGATCGAACAAACAGCCCTCGATTGGATGGGCCTATCGCGTGAAGCAGGAGAAGTGTTTGAGAAAAAGTACGGCCTCGTCGAACAGATCGAACCGTTCCTGTCCGTCTACCGCGACTCGCTGGAAAAGAAACAGGTGCTGACCACTCTTGAAAGCTCTCGCCGATTAAGAAAGTACGGCATCACCACCGCTTTATTTGTCCTCGCTGTCGGCGGGTATAAGGTACTGGCTTCGATCGCTTACGGAAATTTCAATATAGGCTTTACTATCGTCGCCGCCTTCGTGGGATTTTTCGTCATCGGCGTTATCACAACTCTGCCAAGGCTGACGAAGCTAGGTAAGAAATATCTCGAAAGATTAAGGCTCGCCTTTGAAGACCTGAAATATAGATCGCAAGCTCCTTACATAAGGTCGGCCGAGACCAAGGTGTTGCCGCAGCCGGCAATGGCCGGCGTAGATCCGCTTCTGCTATCGGTCGGATTGTTTGGCTCAGGCATTCTGATCGGTACTGTTTTTGACGATTACAACACGGCATTCCAAAGATCGCAGCAGCAAGCCGGTGCAAGCGGCTGCGGAGGAGCTTGCGGCGGCGGCTGCTCGTCCGGTGCGGACGGCGGCGGCAGTTCGTGCGGGAGCGGCTGCGGTGGCGGCGGATGTGGAGGCGGAGGCTGCGGGGGATAGAAAGATGAAGGACCTTTCAACACTCGGCGTAGGCCTGGCCTTTCGTGCGCCGCTCCGCTCGGACATCTTTCTCAACAGGAAGTCGATCGACTTTCTCGAGATCACGTCCGATCATTATCTCGACGCCACCGGGCCGAAGCTCGACGAGCTTCAAATGCTCTCTGAGAACTTTACGCTCATCCCGCATTCGCTGGATCTTTCACTTGGAAGTGCGGAGGGCGTGGACGACATATATCTGGATCAGCTTGCGCGCCTGGTCGACCGAGTCCGGCCGCCGTGGTTTAGCGATCACATTTGCTTCACAAAGGCTAATGGCATAAAGATCGGCCATCTCGCGCCGGTGCCTTATACCAATGAAGCTCTGGATGTTTTTGCTCGGAATATTGAAAAGGTAAAGGCTCGTATTGATGTTCCGCTGATACTTGAAAACATAACTTACGACCTGACATTTCCTTCTTCCCAAATGACAGAGCCGGAGTTTGTCGCCAGGCTGCTGGAGGAAAACGATTGCGGAATGCTGCTCGACGCAACTAACCTTTACATAAATTCCCGAAACAACAATTACGACTGGCGGGAGTATCTTGACCGTTTGCCGTTGGAACGGGTTGTGCAGCTTCACTTTGTCGGCTCACAGAGGCACGGCAGCCGCTTGATCGACGCCCATGCGGACCGTACCGAAGACGAGATCTGGAACGTTTTCGAAGAGATCTGCGTACGATGTGATATAAACGGAGCGGTTTTGGAACGCGACGAGAAGTTTCCCGAATTCTCCGAGCTTATAGGCGAACTGAACACAGCACGCGAGAGGATGAAGAGATCATGTTCTGCCCGGGATGCGGCATCAAAAAACTCTATCGAGCAAAAGTTTTGCCGAAGCTGCGGTATGAACCTGACGGATATTAGCCGCATCATTTCTGCAGCAGCTTCCTCAGGGAGGGGTCGGCGAGATCCGGAAGCAGGAGCGGATGCTTGAACGATTCGGCCAGATCGCATTCGGCGGGTTTGGCGTGGTAGTTTTGACCGCGATCGCTGGACTCATTTACTGGATCGTCACGAAAGTGATCTTGACGGGAGAAAGTTTCTGGGGCGGGATCCTGCTGATCGCTTTCATGGTTTTTGCCGCCCTCACGCTCGCATACGTTTTTCTTCGCGAATCCATCAACGAAAAGAAGCAAAAGATCAATCCGCAGCTTGCCGGGAACCCGGATGCATCTGTGCCGCGGCTCGGCGACGCAACCTTCCAGCCGGCGGTAAGCGTTATCGAAGACACGACCGATCTCCTGCCTGTCGAAAACCGAACCAAAAAGCTTCAGTGAGCCTTCTCGAACAGCAGAACACATTGGCCCGCCTGCTCACCGATCCTCAATTCCGGGAACGGTTTCTCGCGGACCCTGATCTGAACGGGCGATCTCTGGGGCTCAGCGAAGCCGAGACCGACGAACTGGTCCGAGTCGCCGAACGTGACCTGTCAATGTTCGCGGAGTCACTGGTTGGGAAACGCCTGAAGGAAGTAAAAAAACTGCTTCCGCTGACGGGCCGGATCGCAGGCGAAGGCTTTCGACGCCTGTTTTTCGAGTTTGCTCGGACCTTTAATCCGCAGGCGATCAGAAAGCATTATGAGGATGCGGTTCATTTCTGTCGTTTTATCGAGGAACGCCACGGCCACGGTCCGCTTGGCGATGCGGCCAGATTCGAGCGGACTCGGTTGACCTTTTTTAACGAGGAACGCCGGGCCGCATTTTGCCGTTCCCTTTACGACCTGTCGACAGCGTCGGGTGATGATGCGGAGTTAACGAGCAGAGGCCGAACCGCCCTAGCCGTGTGGATCCGCCTCGGGAAAAAACGGGTGTTCCACTTCGTGATCTGACTTACAAATTCACCGCTTTTTACGCTAAACTACCCTTTATGCCGCTTTTGAAGATCGTGCATTATCCCGAACCGGTATTGCTGACTGTCGGGAAACCGGTTTCGGATGAGATGTTCGGGAACGGCTTTGCCGGGACGATAGACGATATGTTCGAAACGATGTACCGCGCCGGCGGCGTCGGGTTGGCCGCGCCGCAGGTCGGAATGTCGCAACGGTATTTTGTGATGGATGTTCCGCTTGAGAATGGCGAGTCGAACAAGTTGGTTTTCGTTAATCCCGAGATCGTTCGCGTCGAAGGCGAGCAGACAGGCGATGAAGGCTGTCTTTCTTTTCCGGGACTCTATCAGACCGTAAAACGCGATATGCGCGTCATTGTTCGAGCCCAGGATGTTCGCGGCGAGAAGTTCGAAATGGACCTGGACGGCCTGGCGGCCCGCTGCGTGCTGCACGAGACGGACCATTGCGACGGCATCGTTTTTCTCGACCGGATGACCGTCCTTAAACGAGAACTGGCAAAGAGAAAGATCAAACACCTGCAAAAGACGGGAAAGTGGGAATGAGTATCGAGAAAACTAAACTGACAACCGAAGTGCGTTCGATCCGCGAGTTGAACCTTTACCTGCTTTCCGGATGGGTGTTGATCCTGAGTTATGTAAAACACCTGAGCGACACGCAGGAGCCCCGCTTTGTCCTGGCATGGCAGGAAGAGCACGAGCCCGTAATGCCCGAGTTGCTCGATGAGTGGGAATTGCAGGAGCTTGACCAGCAAAGATATCGATAGGGAATTGATTATGCAGACACAAAGAGTAATGGATGAATTTAAGAACGAGCCGTTTACCGATTTTTCGGACCCGGAGAACGCCGCGGCGATGACGGCCGCTCTGGCGAAGGTGCAAAGCCGAGCTAGGCCGCGAATATCCGGTCGTGATCGGCGGCGAAAAGATCCGGCTTGAAAGCAAGTTCAACAGTTATAACCCGGCCGACAAATCGGAAATAGTAGGTGTTTTTTCAGAGGTCGATACCGATACCTCGCTTGTCGAAAAAGCGATCTCGGCCGCGTCGCATGCCTTTGAGACATGGAAGAAGGTTCCGCCTGCCGAACGCGCGGAATATTTGTTTCGCGCCGCCGACCTGATGAGAAAACGCAAGCACGAATTCTCGGCCCTGATGGTCTATGAGGTGTCGAAAACCTGGGCCGAGGCCGACGGCGATACCGCCGAAGCGATCGACTTTCTCGAATTCTACGGCCGTGAGATGCTCCGCTGGTCGGAACGCCAGCCGATCACGAAGATCGCCGGCGAAGACAACCGGCTCGAATACATCCCGCTTGGCGTCGGCGCCGTCATTCCGCCGTGGAACTTCCCACTCGCGATCATGGCCGGAATGACAATGGCTGCGGTCGTGGCTGGAAACACGGTCGTTCTAAAGCCGTCGTCCGATTCGCCGGCCATCGCGGCCAAGTTCGTCGAACTCCTGGAAGAGGTCGGCCTGCCGCCCGGCGTCGTCAATTTTCTTACCGGAAGCGCGAGCTACCGGCGAGGCAATGGTCACGCACCCGAAAACACGTTTCATTTCGTTTACCGGGTCCAAAGGAGTCGGGCTGCACATCAACGAACAAGCGGCAAAGACGCGAGAGGGCCAACGATGGATCAAGCGTGTTGTCGCGGAAATGGGCGGCAAGGATGCGATCGTCGTGGCCGACGACGCCGATCTCGATTCAGCCGCCTCCGGCGTCGTCGCGGCCGCGTTCGGTTTTCAAGGGCAGAAATGCTCAGCGTGCTCGCGGCTTATTGTTGATGAAAAGGTGCATGATGAGTTGGTCGAGAAGGTCGTAGCTCTGACGAAAGCTTTAAATGTCGGACTGCCCACCGAACCGGAAACCAATGTAGGCGCTGTGATCAACAAACGCTCATTCGATACCACCCTCGGCTACATCGAAAAAGGCGTCGCGGAAGGCGGCCAAGTCCTGACCGGCGGAAAGGGCGACGATGCGAAAGGCTATTACATCGAACCGACCGTCATCGACAATGTTCAGCCCGGAGCAACGATCGAACAGGAAGAGATATTTGCACCCGTGCTGGCTGTCATCAAGGCCCGGGATTTTGACCACGCTCTTGAAATTGCGAACGATACTGAATTTGGCCTGACAGGTGCAGTGTATTCAACCGACCAGGGCCGTCTTGAACGCGCCCGGCGCGAATTTCATGTCGGCAATCTTTATCTTAACCGCAAATGTACAGGCGCCCTGGTAGGGGTTCATCCGTTCGGCGGGTTCAACATGAGTGGAACCGATTCGAAAGCGGGCGGACGCGAGTACTTACTTCAATTTATGCAGGCAAAAGTAGTTTCGCAGCGAGTGTAAGAATCCATATATGGAAAGGATTAGACTATTGCTGCCGGCGTTAGCGGTGATGTGCGCCTTTGCGATCCAACCAGTTGCCGCACAAACGGCGAAGCCGAAGCCAAGATCGAAGGCATTGGCCGTTGTTTTTGCGGTTCTTAATGACGGCAAGGTCGTGGAGCCGATCGGTTATGTCGATAAAGGAAAGCTCGCTCCCACGGTCGACGGTGCGTCCGAAGCGCCCAAACTCGCCGCGTTCCACCGGCAGTATTACAAACCGGCAGCGACCTATCGGCTGATCTTCGGCGGAGCCGATGCCGGAACCGTCACGATCAAAAGCTCGGACCCGAAAGCCGAATGCATCGCAAATACGGCGCAGATAACATTTGCTTCGACGCGTGCCAAGCTAAAAGGTAATGTGATGGGGCTGGCAACCAATGCAACTACCACGACGAAAGGCAGCGGCGTCAGGCGACTACCGACGGCGGGCGAGCGTTCCGAGATCGAAGCGTTGGTCCGAGCTGAACTCGCGAAACAGAAGGTTGCCGAATCGGCCGCTAAAAATCTTAAGTACCATAATCTAACGGCGCTCGATGTCGATAATGACGGCATCGCTGAACAAGTGGGAACATTTTGGGTAGATACCGGTACGACGAGCCGTGCACTTCTGTTCTTTATTGCGTTCAAGAACTCGGACGGCAAGTACACGTTTGGCCATACGGATTTCCAAAACGTAGAAGAGAAGGATGTAATGAGCGGCGAAATTAAGGACATGGACGCTGGTGTTTCCCACGAACGTTTGTTGGACATCTTGGATATAGATAACGACGGCGTGGCCGAAGTTTTCACCTACGCACAATCTTTTGAAGGTGCCTGGTTCAACGTCTATAAGCGTACGGCCGGAAAATGGGCAAACGTATTTGAGGGCTACAATTATCATTGCGGCTATTGATCGCAATAGCCGGTAGTTGATCGTTCGCGGTGCTGAATTCGATAGAATTCGGCACCATTTATTATGTGAGGGCCGAAGATGAAGATCGTATTCATGGGCACACCGGCGGCGGCTGCGGTCTCGCTCGAGCGGCTGATCGGCGAAGGGCACGAGATAGTTGCTGTGTATACCCAACCGGACCGGCCGTCGGGGCGGGGAAATAGGATCGTCTTTTCATCGGTAAAAGAGCTCTCGATAAAGCACGGTCTGCCCCTTTTTCAACCGGCCAAAATAAGGACTGAAGAGGCCGTTAGTGAATTCAGGGCTCTTAATGCCGAGATTGCGGTCGTCGTTGCATACGGCCGTATCCTTCCGGAGGGTTTTCTTTACGCATTTCCAAAAGGTGCGGTGAACCTTCATTTTTCGCTGCTGCCCAAATATCGCGGGGCAGCTCCGGTCAATTGGGCGATCGTGAATGGAGAGAAGGTTACAGGTGTAACAACGATAAAGATGGATGCGGGCCTTGATACCGGCGATATTCTTATGGCCCGTGAGGCCGAGATCGGCGAAGATGAAACGGCGCCTGGAGTTGATGCAAAAGCTTGCCGTGCTTGGTTCGGACGTGCTGGTTGAAACGCTCGCGAATTTCGACGATATAACGCCGGTCCGGCAGGACGAAGCAGCAGCCACTTTTGCCCCGATAATGAAACGCGAGGACGGCCTTATTGACTGGAGCCGGACTGCCCGCGAGATTCGGTAACCGCGTTCGCGGGTTTCAGCCGTTTCCGGGCTCGTATACATTTATTAATGGAAAACGGGTGGTGATCTGGTCGGCAAAACCTGCCGGGGCCACAGAACGTCCGACAGAACCCGGCGAAATTCTTCATCTAAACGGAGGAGATCTTATGATCGCGGCCGGTGAAGAAACTGTACTCGCTGTAAAGGAGATACAGTTTGAAGGAAAAAGACGCACCTCCGTCGCTGAGGCATTGAATGGCGGCCTGATCGCGGCGGGCGAAAAATTTGGACAATAACAGACTTTTATTTTGATGAGCAGTAAATTTCAGATCATTAACTTTTACGAATTTAAGCCCCTCGGCTCCGATGCAGACTTGCGCGAACTCAAGTTGCTGCTTCGCAATGCCCTGATCGATCACCAGATCTTCGGAACGATCATCATCGCCGGCGAAGGCTACAATGCAAGCCTCTGCGGTGAACCTGAAAACGTTGACCGCTTCATCCCCGCGGCCGAACGAATTTTGGATACGCGGTTCGACATCAAGTCCTCGTTCCACGAGAGGTCGCCTTTCAGAAAGCATGAGGTCAGGATCAAGCCCGAGATCGTCACGTTCAAAAGGGATGTCGACCTTTCGCTTGCGAATGGTACTCACGTCGACCCGGCGGAGTGGAATTCGGTGATTTCCGATCCCGACGTTTATGTTCTCGATACACGTAACGATTACGAATTCAGGTCCGGAACTTTTCGACGGGCCGTCAATCCCGGGACCGAAAAATTCAGCGACCTGCCGGAGTTTGTCGACGAAGAACTTGATCCGGCAAGAAACAAAAAAGTCGCTATGTTTTGCACGGGCGGTATCCGCTGCGAAAAGTTCGCGCCTTATCTGGTTGCGAAAGGCTTTTCCGAAGTCTATCAACTGCGAGGCGGTATCCTGGCATATCTTGATAAAGTGCCTGAGGAAGAAAGGCTGTGGGAAGGCGAGTGTTTCGTTTTCGACGAAAGAGTAACGCTGAACGAAGATCTTGCGAAAGGCGAAAGTCCTGACCTGTCCCAGCGGCATCGTGCCGAAACCGATCGGTCCCCGTCAAGATGAAGATCTCACCTGCCCGAGCCGCTGCATTCGAGGTGCTCTTCAGGATCGAAACCGAAAGGGCATTCTCTTCCGTGCTTCTTCCCGAATTCGAGAAGCGTCTTGACGAACGCGACCGACGGCTGTGCCATCAACTTACCCTCGGCGTTTTGCGGCGACAGATCTATCTCGACCGCGTGATCGAACACCTGGCGGCGGGGAAAAAGATCGATACCGCGATCCGCGTCATACTGCGCCTAGGCCTATTTCAACTGATCGATCTAGATAAGATACCTCCGCACTCCGCCGTCAGCGAAAGCGTACTGCTCGTTCAAAAGGCAAAAAAATCATCGGCAAAGGGGTTCGTAAACGCCGTATTGCGGCGTTACATTCGCGAAGGTTACGAGGCAAAGTATACGGATGGCCTCGAGCGGATCTCGGTTGAAACGTCACATCCGCGATGGCTTATTGAAAGATGGGCCGCATCGTTCGGGATCGAAGACGCCGAAAAGTTCGCAGCCTCTAATAATGAAGTGCCGGCCGTGGCATTTAGATATACGAACAGGTCTACGAGACCATTGAATGTTGATGCGAAGGAATCCGATCTGGTTCCGGGATGTTTCATCGCCGAGCGCTACAGCCCGGCCTTGATCAAAGCAGCGGAAGACGGCGAGATCTACCTGCAGGACGAGGGCTCGCAGATGGTCGGCAGCACGATCGAACTTTCGGAGTCCGAAACGTTTCTCGACGTATGTGCCGCGCCGGGAAGTAAGATCACGCAAATTGCCGCCCAGGCATCGGGAACAAACGCCCTTATTGTCGCCGGTGAACTTCATACGCATCGCACCCGGTTCCTACTCGAAAACTGTCGAAAACAGGGGCTGGATCGTGTCGCGGTCGTTCAATATGACGCGGGGACTCCGCTTCCTTTCGACGAACGATCCTTTGACGCCGTGCTGGTCGACGCTCCGTGTTCCGGTACCGGGACTATCCGTCATAACCCCGAAATTCGATATTTTCTTTCGCCCGCCGATATCGACGAGCTTTCTGCAAAACAACGCCGTATATTGCTTAACGCATCTAAAGTGGTCAAGGACGGTGGAAGCCTTGTTTATTCAACATGTTCGGTTGAAAGTGAGGAGAATGAATCGGTTGCCGAGGTTTTTGACTCCGACCCTTCGTTTAAGCGAATAAAGCCATTGATCGCTGAGAGGTTCCTCGCGGCCGATGATTTTGGGCGCACGTACCCGAAACGGGGGCGGATGGACGGCTTTTTTATCGCAAAATTCGAAAGAACCGGCGGAAATTGAGTTTGGCCGGTTTTTCGAAAGATGTTAGACTCATAGGTTGAATTTTAGGAGCCGCGTCAGGTGGGAATACTAAAAACCGGATTATCAGCAATAGGTAAACTTGCCGTAGTTGCGTTGCTTATGGCAGCGTTCCTCGCGGGGATGGCCGGTGTGGTCTACATGTCGCTCTCCGGGCAGGAGATAACGGTCCCTGAGATAACCGGAAAAGACTTTTTCGAGAGTGAAAAAGAGCTCGCGGCATTGGGCCTAAAGATAAAACGGCGTGCCGACCGGCCGAGCACCGAACGGATGAATACGGTGCTTGAACAGCTTCCTAAAGCCGGGGAACTGGTAAAGACCGGACAGCTGATCTTCGTCGTGGTGAGCAAGGCCGGCGCCGAGGGCGAGGAAACGCCAAAATCGTTGATAAAAGACCTCGAAACAGACGATTCGAAGACGATCGAGGAGATGATCACGGACAAGCCAAAGAAGTCACGGTCGAACTCGAATTCGAATGCTAAAAAGAAGGCCGATACGACTCGCGACGTGACCGCTAATACGGCGACCTCGAATTCTAACGACATATCGGAGCCCAAAACGGATGAGCCCGATAAAAAGGAACCGGTGAAGGAACCGGGTGATAAGGGTAACAAGAACACGTCTACCCCCGCGTTCCCTAAGCCGCAAACGGTACCGGCAAAGCCGTTGACGCGAGACCAGCGTGTCCGGCCTCAGCCGAAACCGTGATCAAACGGTGCAACCGACGCGCCGGTAACTGCAACAAAGTGAGAGAAAATCAGCGAATGTTTGAAATTGCGCCTTCGATACTTTCTGCCGATTTTGCCCGATTGGCCGAAGAGATCAAAGCCGTCGAGGACGGCGGTGCGAAAGTGCTTCACGTCGACGTTATGGACGGGCATTTTGTGCCGAACATAACCATCGGCCTTCCGGTCGTCCGTTCGCTGCGAAAAGCGACGCGTTTAACGATCGATTGCCACCTGATGATCGAAGATCCGGGTGTCTATGCTGAACAGTTTGTCGATGCCGGGGCGGATATGGTCTCGGTGCATGTCGAGGCAGACGCTCATTTGCATCGTACACTTACGTCTATAAAAAAAGCCGGCGGGCTGGCTGGGATCGCTATCAATCCTGTAACTCCGCTAAGCGCGCTTGAAGAAGCTTTGCCGTACGCCGATTTTGTTTTGGTGATGTCGGTGAACCCGGGTTTCGGAGGGCAGGCCTACATCCCGACGGTGACCGAAAAGGTCCGACGCCTGCGGCAGATGATCGTAAGCCGCGGCCTGGAAACGCGGATCGAGATAGACGGCGGTATCGACGCCGATAATATAGCTGAGGTCGTCGAGGCAGGGGCCGAGATACTTGTCGCCGGTTCGGCCGTTTATGGCAAGCCTTCACCGGCCGATGCCGTCCGCGAGCTGCTCTCAAGGGGCACGGTTTGGGTTTGAACGAGGTATTTATGAATTTTTCCAAAGTAAGAGATCTTTTTGCTTTGATCGTTGTTTTATCGATAGTTTCGGCCACCGGTTTTTCGCAAGTAAAACCGGGCGAAGGTTCGCCTACTCAGCGTGTCGAGGTACTGCGTCAAAAGCTCGAGACGATAAAGCGTTCCGCCGAAAGCTCGGCGTCGGTGCTAAAGGAAGAGGCCAAGGACGATAAGAAGGCAAAGGACGATAAATCGGCGTTGGATACCCCGCTCGCTCGGTTGACGTCTATTCAGAAAGACGCTTCGCGATTACAGTCCGAAGTTAATAACCTTCGCGGAAAGCTCGACCGGTCCGAAAAATATGAATCCGCCGATCTTGACCAGGTGGAAGCAGCAGTCACGGACCTGCAGGTGCGTGCCGATGCTGTGTTGGTTGAAACGGCGGCCGCCCGGGCAAACCCTGAATCGAATGTAGGCAAAGCTCGCGAAAAGAAAAAGAAGGGTAAATTCCTGGGCATCTTTGGCGGCGGCGGCAACGATGAGTACGAGGAGCTGATCGGCGGCGTCACGCCGGGCCGCGACAGGGAATTGTTTATTGTTGCGACGCGCGAAGTTCGAAAGAAAAATTACGACGTCGGACGGCTTCTTTTCCAGACCATCATCACCACCTATCCTGATTCGCCCTATCTTCCGATGGCGAAGCTCGCGGTTGCCGATTCGTTCTATTTGGAAGGATCGACAAGTGCTCTTATTCAGGCTATTGGGGGTTATCAGGAATGGCTGACATTTTTCCCGACGCACCCGCTTGCCGATCGAGTGGTGCTGAAGATCGCGGAATCGGAGATGAGGCAGGTCGGCCTGCCGGACCGCGATGCTACCCGGGCGAAACGGGCCGAGATCAAGTTAAAGGCACTGATGCAGCAATATCCCAACTCGATACTTAAGGGTGAAGCGGAAAAAAGGCTGAACGAAGTACAGGACAACCTCGGCCTTCATAACCTACTTATTGCGAATTACTACTACACGCTATCGGTCCATCAGGGAAAGGCCGGGCTGAAAGGCGCCCAGTCGCGGTACCGCGAGATCCTTGATAAGTATCCGAATTTCAGCTTCAAGGACGAAGCCCTTTACAAGATCGCCAATACCTATATTGTGGAAGAGGAGACCGACCAGGCGGCCCGGTATCTTCAGCAAATAGTCAGCGAGTGTCCGAACAGCGATTGGGTCCCGAAGGCGAAAGAACAGCTTGAGGCCATTGGTGCAGAGATCCCGGTGGCTGACCCTGAAAAGGCGAAAACATGTGTGCCGCCCGAATCGGTGTCGTTCTTCCAGAATTTCAAGAACCAGCTTTTCGGTATTTATCCGATGACGATCGACAAGAACGGCGTGCTGATGACGAATAAGTTCGATGAGGAGAAATTCGAGCTGATCGACCAGATCATAGAGAACCAGGGCGATATCCTGGTCAATCAGATCCCTAACGCATTAACGACGGTCATCTCGCAGAAGCAGGCTGCGCCGCAGTCTAAATCCGCGACGACTCCGCCTGTGCAGCAGCCTCAGCCGGAGAAAAAGTAAACCGCAGATCATCTCTGTTTGAAAGAGCGGTCCTTTGGGCCGCTCTTTGTGTATGCGAAGATAGCAGGAAAGCATGAAAGTACTGAGATCGTTTATTGTTGCGTTCGGCGCCGTCTGCGGCGCGGTATGTGTGGGCGATCCCGCATATGCTCAAAATACGGAGCCTGTTCCCTCCGCAACAGCGACGCCGCCTGAAGATCCCAAAACGGAAGTAAGGTCCGCACGTGAACAAGCGTTGATAAAACTGTTCGAAGGCCAACGTCACATGTGGCAGGCCCAGCGGCTGCGATCGCAGGCCGGAAGATTGAGTACGTATCGGCTTGCCCAGGCGGCGTTCGAGAGCGCTGTCGCCATTGACCCCACGATGGCCGAGGCATTTACCGCCCTGGCCGAACTCGCGGTAACGCTGCCGCCGGGCAATATCGATACGGCGATCGAGTTTGCACGGACGGCCGTAAAACTCAACCCTCAAAATTACGGCGGACAACGGATGTTGGCACGTCTTTATACGATCAAGAGCCGTCTAAACAACGGAAAGCTTGACGCCGAGTTTGCCGGCCACGCGGCCGCTGCATGGAGAGAAGTGGTTCGCCTCGATCCGCGAAACGCTGAAGGCTGGGCCTTCATTGCAGCATTTTCCGAAGCAAAGGGCAGTGTACCCGAGCAGATCGAAGCGTTGAAAAAATGGGTGTCGAGCGTGCTCCCCGCCGATGTTCAGTTCTATGGGCGAGTAATGAAGGGCGCCGCACTTACGGCTGAATCGGCAACCTTAAAGCTAGCCGAAACATTGTCGGATTCGGGGAAAAGCGGCGAGGCGATAGCGGTCCTGGTCGATCTAATAGCCGACGGCGGCGAGAACTCTGAAGCCGTTTCACTACTTTCCCAAATAGTCGACTCGGTCGAGGGCGACGCGTCCGTCGCCGCGCTGGCCGCACTGCAGCAGGCCGAATCGGTGAACGCCGATAACATTCAACTAACGAATATGCTCGCACGGCTTTACAGCCGGCTTGATCGAAACAACGAAGCGATCGCTGCGATCGATCGGCGTTCGGCTTCGTTGATGGCAACGGACCGCCGCGGCGCCTCGATGTTGTATGTCTCACTTTCCGACCTTTACCTTGAGGCGGACCGTTATGACCCGGCATACGCGGCACTTGAAAAAGCCCTGTCGGTGCGTGGTATTCAGCAAGGCGGAAAGCTCGCTGACGAGGACCGCGAATTTGCCGTATTTATTTTTGAAAAGCTGATACACCTCGGAAAGGTATCGGACCGGCTCGCGGTTTCGAAAAAGTACATCGACAGGGCCCGAAAGGTTTTCGGCAGCGAAGACCCGTTCGCGGACCGTCAGATGATCTCTCTTTTGCAGGCGTTCGGATCGAGAAAGGAAGCCCTGGCCATCGTTCGTTCTCTTAGAAAGCTTCGTCCGGCAGACAATAGTTTGCTTCGTTCGGAAGCAACCATCCTCGCCGGTCTTGGCCAGGTCGATGAGGCGGTGGCATTACTCAAGACGAAAAACGCCGCGCCGCCGCCGGACGGCCCAGGAGCAGCCCCGTCGCCGAATACCGTTACAGTGAGGGGCCCGGCCGGCGATGAGTTTTCGGACCGCCTCTTCATTGCACGGCTTTATTTACAGGCAGGGCGTGCCGGCGAAGCAGTATTGGCGGCGACCGGGGCATTTGCGATCGCCAGGGGAACGGAGCGTCGACAGCTGGCGAAAGTCGCGCTTGCCGATGCACACAGGCTGAACGGCGATCGGGCAGCCGCGGAAAAACTTTTGCGGGATGTCCTGGCGGAGATGCCGCGAAGCCCTATCGCGCTAAATAGTCTCGGGTTACTTCTCGCCGAAAAGGAAGGCGGACTGGATGAGGCTGTCGACCTGATCAAGCGGGCCCTTGCGATCGATCAAAAGAACGCCGCCTATATGAATAGCCTCGGCATGGTGCTTTTGAAGCTCGGCGAAATTTCGAACGCCGAAAAAGCTCTTCGCAGTGCCGCCCGGTTGGACGCCGCTTCTTCGTCGATCTATGAAAATCTAGGCGATCTTTATAAAGAAAAGAACGATGGCCAGGCAGCCCGGGCCGCATGGCGGCGGGCGCTCAGGGTTTCTTTTAGCCAGGCTGAAACTGACCGGATCAGGAAAAAACTCGGAAACTAAAAAGCGGCCTTTCGGCCGCTTTCATATTATTGATACCTTACGGCTTTTGCGTAGGTGCCGGCTCGGGTTCGGCATCTCGCTTCTTGAGCTTCGGCGGTCCGTCATTTGCAGGTGCGCTTGAGCTGCTGCCCGCATCACCCGAATCCATATCCGGTGCATCCGGCTGCCGCTTTTTCAGCGTCGGTTTTGACGAGTCTTCTTCATCAAAATCGGTCACGACCCCGGCCCTCGCATTGGTTATCTTGAGCAGATGCGATTTCACGCGGTTAAATTCCGAAGTGCTGATCACGTACTCTTCCTTTTCCGGAAAACGTGCCACCAGTGCCAGGCTTGTATCGCGTCGGTCGATCGACTGCGGATGCGACGAGAAAAGTTTTTGGATCGAACCCGGCTTTTTCTTGCTCTTCGACGCCAGTTTTTCGAACATTGTCGACATCGCGAGCGGATCGTAACCCGAGGCGTATAAGTACTGCACACCGAGGCTGTCGGCTTCGTGTTCGGCCCCACGCGAGAATTTAAGCGAAGCAAGGCCGGCCATGATGCCGCCGGCGTTCTGCAGGATCGGGCTAACGATCGGGCCGCCGAAAATGATCCCGGCCATCGCTCCGTATTGGATCAAGGTGCCCTTGCCCTGATTTTCCATCGCGTGACGTGCCGCAACGTGGGCGATCTCGTGGGCCATCACGCCCGCAAGTTCCGCCTCGTTCTCGGCCGCGAGGATCAATCCTTTGTTAACGAAAAAGAAGCCGCCCGGAAGCGCAAATGCATTTACCTCGTCGCTGTCGATGACTTTGATCGTGAACGGCACTTTTGCGTCGGAATGAAGCACTACATTTTGGCCGACGCGGTTAACGTACTCCGTAATGACCGGGTCCTCGACCATTTTGGCCTGCTGTTCGACCTGCATAGCCAACTGCCTGCCAAGTGCGATCTCCTTCGCCTGCGAACCGCCAAGCCATCCGAAAAACTTGTCTGAGCCGGCATTGATCTTGCGTTTACCGATCTGGGTCGGATCTTCCTTTTCGGTGAGCGGCTTTTTCGCGGTCGACGCGGCTGTCGCGGGTGTCGCAGTGGTTTTCGCCGCTTTAGCGTCCGTTTTCGAAGTGGTATTCTCGGGCTTTTTGTCCTCGGCCGCCTGACCCATAATATTGCCCGGGACCAGGACGAACGCGCCCATAAACAGGGCGAGAGATCCTATTTTCAATAAAACTTTACGTGCAGGATGCGTGTACATTAAATGCCTCCGAAGATCGTCCCTTAACCGTTTGATTAACCTTATACCTAAAAGGTGCAGAATTCAACGCTTTTATGATGCATCAAGTCATTAAAAAGTTGCGAAATTCGAAAAAATCAGGACCATCACCCTCGAGGCTTCCATGACCGTGAGAAAAACCTTTTGTTTACTGTACAAACTTGATAAAATGATGAGTGCCGGCCCTTGTCGCCGAGATTTCACTCGCCCATTTGCAAGCTTCTCGGTTTCAACTTCGGGCCAACTTCTTATATCCTCCCTGTTAGTTATTCGACCTTAAATGAAACGAATCCAGGATAAGGTTAAGGACATTGTCGAGGTCCGGCCGTTTCGCAGCATCCGCGATTTTACCGCGGACCCGGCGGAAACGCTGAGCAATTATCATTTTACGGACGCGACCGCCGACCTTATGGCCAAATGGCTCGACGGCATCGCGGCCGTTCAGCCGGGCCAGGGGGCCGCTTTTGCCCTCGCCGGATATCGCGGGGTTGGGAAAAGCCATTTCCTCGCCACGCTGGGAGCGCTGGCGGCAAGTCCGGAACTTCGCGGGAGGATCGCCGAATCTCACGTTGAATTCAGCGCCCAGCGTCTTCAGCGTCGGCACTATCCTGTTTCGCACCTGCCGCCGCGGTACGCATGGGACGCTTTTGGAAGAGTTCAAGGCAGCCGTCGCCAATACATTTCAGCTCGACAGCATCGACCGGCTCGATACATTTGAACAAGTGATCGCCGCAGGTTCCGAGCGGGCCGGTGATACACCCTGGATACTGTTGATCGATACCGCCCTCGAGCGGGGTTCGCGCGTCACAAGGGACGACGGCGGTGATCTTAGCGCTATCGCGGATGCGGCCAGGCCTCATAATATCTTTGTCGGGGTTGCCCTTGACGACGACATAGCAGGTGCGGACGGTTCTAATGCGGCGATCGTTCGCTCATACACCATCGATTATCTCGACCAGGCGCATTTGTATAAAGTCGTAAACGCTCACATATTTCCGAAGGAAACCAGTAAGCAGCCCATCCTTCACGATATTTACGGTTATTTCCGCGAGGTGCTGCCGAGCTTCCGGTGGAGCGAGCAGAAGTTCGGAGCGCTTTACCCGCTGCACCCGGCGATCCTTGAGGTCGCGCCCTACGTCCGTTTGTACGTGCATGATTTTGCCTTGCTCGGGTTTGCTTCCGAGGCCGGCGAAAAGATAATGGGGCGTCCCGCCAATTCCCTTATCGCGCTCGACGAAGTTTACGACAACGCCGAGAGCGGCCTTAGAAAGATCGAAGACCTGCACGAAGCCTTTGCTGCCTATGACACGCTGAACTCGACGGTTGTCAACAAGATACCCGTCATGCAGCGGCTGCAGGCAAAGCTCATCCTTAAGGCACTCCTGCTGCTTTCGCTGGATGGCCAGGGAGCCACGGCAAGCGAGATATGCGCGTCGGAATTGATCTTCGACGAATCCGATCCCGAAAAGGCCTTAGCGACCGTCGTCGAGCTCCTTCAAACATTCGCCGAAGCCCTGCCGAACGACTTTCGCGTCGTTGCCGAAGAGGGAGTGGAACCGCGATACAGCTTTAAGGTCAGCAGCAAGGAAAACTTAAATAACGCCCTTGCCCAGGCGATCGGAACTGTTTCTTCGGACGTTGTCACCGGCATTCTTCGGCGAGAATTCAACGAGAAATTCCCCGAAGCGGCCGGCGAAGACGGCGTGATGCAGACGAGTCTTGTATGGCGCGGGGCTCCTCGCCAGGGACGCTTAGTCTGGCCCGGAGCGGCACAACAAGCGGCCGATAACGGTGAACGCGATTGGGCCGACTGGGAGGTTGTGATCGACTTGGACGGCACCGGTATCGCGGAGGCCGGCGGCAGCGGCGATGTCGCCCGGATCCTGTGGAAACCCGACCCGCTGCGGCCCGATGAGCTTGAAAAGCTGCGGAGTTATTACGCCCTGATCAATGATCCCGATCTCCGCGACAAGTTCAGCGAACAGATAAGGGCCTCTGTCCACGCCCATTCGATGGCGGCGGAAAAAATTCTTACCCGCAGCTTTCTTGAGGACGGGCAGCTTGTGATCGAGGGGTTTGACTATAATTTCACCGAGGAAGCCCGATCCGCTCAAACTCTCTCAGAAATGTTCGGCTTGATGCTGGAGCCGCTTTTCGAGAACCGGTATCCTTCGCATCCCCACTTTACCCGGACACTTGAATACGACGATTTCGCTTCGATCGTGACCGACCTTTATAACGGAACGCGGCGTGATCTTGCCGACGTCCAGAGCCGGGCCCAGACCTTTGCGTTTCCCCTGGGATTGGTGCAGCTCGAAGGCACATCGTTCTTGCCCGAATCTCGTGAGAGGCTCGCTGCCTTACCCATCGTCAGGGAAGCACTGGACCTGGTCGAAAAAAGCGGTTCGGGCTCGGTCTCGCTGGACACCTTGTATTCGCATCTGTCGAGATCACCGTACGGCCTTGGCATCGATGCCCAGCAAATGGTCATCACGGCCCTGGTCGCCGAGCGTTATATCGAATTTGTAACGAAGTCCGGGAACCGGATCAATCATCGCTCGCTCGATCTTCGGATAATCTGGGACGACATCGTCGGGGTCGGCAAACCTATCGAAAGCTCGTCATCGGCCGAGAAGTTAAAGCCATGGGCAAAGCTGTTTCTTAAGGAAACACCGTTCGAATCGTTCGACCGGCCCGCCGACCGCGAAGCCCTTGCGAAATGTTTCGCTAAATGGGCTGCGGAGTGGGACAAAACACGCACGTTGGATGCGTTCGCCGAATTGCCTGAAGATCTGTTGAACATACGCATCTGGCAGCTCGCCGCAAAGGCCTCAAAGACGTTTGGCAGCATCGTCGAAAAGGTCCGCGGTGCCGCCAACGGTTCCATCCCGCTTGAGGAATGTCTTGATCGTATCGCGGACGCGTTCGCGGGAACACCGGCCGATTTTGTTCAGGGCGAACAGGACTTGGAGCTTCTTGCAAGTTTCGTCAGGTCGGCGCTGCTTCGCGAAGAGTGTCGGGCCTATCTGGCTGCGAGTGAGATCACCGATGTGCAAGAGATCGAGCGCTGCCGCGAAAGGCTGTTCGGCCTGATCGAAGCAGCTACGGCCGATCCTACCGAAGCTTATAACCGCGAGCTCGGGTACGCGGCTGAGAAATTCAAACGCGAGTACGCCGGTCATTTCCATTCCCGACATTCCTCCGTGATGTCTGCCGCAGACCGCAAAGTAAAATTCGGCGAGATAATGAAGAGCGATGAGTGGGCCGAATTTGAGATCCTTTCGAAACTGCCCTTGTTCGATCAGCGCCAGGCGGCGTCGGCCAACGAGTATCGCAAACAGCTTTCAGGCCTTGAATGCTCGGCCGACGTCCGGCGGAACCTTGAGCGGCACCCATATTGCTCATGCGGTTTTTCGATCAATAAGAGCGTCGATGCCCAGCACCTTCCCGCTGCGTTCGTCGACGTTATCCGGGAGGGCCTTGCCGCTTTCCGGGCCAACCTTGTCAAAAACTGCGACGACATAACCGCGGGAATAGAGAAAATGGCCGTCGAAGCTAACGATCCGAACGTGGAGACCGCGTGCCGCTCGCTTATATCTTCGCTTCGTACCGGTAAAATACCGTCGAAGTTCGGTGACCTTGAGCTAAAGGTCCTCGCGGAAGTCACGTTGGAACACCGACCGAGCCCTGGCAGGGCCCCCGCGACTCCGCAGCAGAAACCGGTTTCCAAGTCCGACCCAAGTCAAAGTTTTAAGGACGTGCAGGTTACCGAGCCGGTTGATGACGAGATCCTTCTGAACGTATAGGGTCGAAGAGTGCAATCGTCCGCAGTTTCTAAACCCGCGTTCGTAAGTTATATTCATCGGTGTGAAAACCGTCTCGTTGATAGGTGTCGGCCGTCTTGGCGGAGCTCTCGCTATCGCTCTTTCGAGAGCCGGCTATGACATCAAACAGCTTATCTATCTGACCGCGCGCCCCTCCGCTGAAACCCTATCCTCTATCAAAGGCCGGCCGGACCAGGTTTCGTTCGACGATCTTCGGCCGATCGCGTCAGATATTCTCTTCATAACAACGGGAGATGATCAGATCGAGTCCGCGTGTGCCTCCGCCGCGGCTTTTCTGAGTCCGGGAACAATTGTCCTGCATACGAGCGGCGCACTATCCTCGGAAGTGCTCTCGCCGGCGGCCGAAAGGGGTGTCGCGACAGGTTCGATGCATCCACTGATCTCCATCAGCGATGCGGTCCGCGGAGCCGACGTAATGTCGGAGGCCTTTTTTTGTATTGAGGGAAGCGATAGGGCGGTATCGGCTGCTGACTCGATCATCGCGGCATTGGGCGGACGGGCATTCACCATCGAAACGGCGTTCAAGCCTCTCTACCACGCCGCCGCGGTTTTGGCCTCGGGGCATATAGTTTCGTTATTCGAAACGGCGATCGAAACCCTGGCAAAATGCGGCCTCGACAGCGGCCGGGCGAAGGAGGTGCTTTTCCCTCTGCTCGCTAGCTCGGTCGGCAACCTGGCGGACCAGGATACGGCGGCCGCTCTGACGGGGCCTTTTTCGAGGGTCGATGGGTCTGCCATACAGCGCCACCTCGACGTTTTCGATCGCGAAGGACTACGCGAAACAAAACGGATATACATTGATATCGGTGAAAAGGCACTTGAGCTGGCCGAACGGAACGGGGCCTCGACGTCGGAAGTGGACAAGATCCGTGAGACTTTAAAATTAGCGTTGGAGCAAGGCAGGTGCTAATATTAGGACAATAAAGACACTGACGAAATGGTGAAAAAGAAAGAAGAATTTAAGAAGGAACGCGAGATATTCCTCGAGCACATTCAGAAGGCCGGCCTGCGCCGAACGGCCCAGCGCGACCTGATAATGGAGATCTTTCTTAAGACCGAAGAGCATTTGACCAGCGAGGACCTTTATTGGCTGGTGCAAAAAGACGATCCTTCGGTCGGCCACACGACCGTTTACCGAACGCTGAAACTTTTGACCGAAGCAGGCCTCGCTCGTGAGGTGCGGTTTGGCGACAACAAGACCTATTACGAGCATCATTATAACCACCAGCACCACGATCATATGATCTGTACCGAGTGCGGGAAGGTGATCGAATTTTTCTCACAGGCCATAGAAAACAAACAAGACGAAATGGCCGACAAACTCGGATTTCGGCCGACGCATCACAGTCTTCGGATCTGGGGCGTCTGTGCGGAATGCCAAAAGACTGAGGTAACGGCTCACACCGCTCCGTCCGGCGCACAGCCGCGTGTTCGTATAGGTTCGGCGACGGGACATCAATAAAAAGCAGTTTGTAATGACCGAAGCTCAGGTGACATTCAAAAGGGAAGAAAGGGAAGGCGTCGTTGCCGTCGGCACCTATCTATCGGACGCGGCGGCACGGCTGGGCATTCGTTTTGAGGAGAAGTGTTCGCCTGTTGAGAACATCCATCATTGCAAGATCTCAATAATCGAAGGCGCGGACCTGCTTTCGCCGCGCACGTCGGTCGAAGCCGAGCAGCTTTCGTCAAACGGGCGGCCCGTAGAACGCCTGGGATGTCAGGTGAAGATCGCCGAGCCTGGAGAATTGGTAATTATGACAACTGAAGGCACAACTAAAGAAACCGCTGAGGCCCCGACGGCAAAGGAATATGCCAAGGAATTTGCCGAGCTGCCGCTCGAGAAAAAGATCTCTGAGCTGGTACAGCTTGAGGCGATCGCTTTAGGAGAGACATTTTCATTTATTATCAATTCGCCCTTTCTCGTGTTCGACAAGGCCGTTGAGGTCCTCGCGGGTTTCGGCTTGAAAAAAGAAGAACGAGAAAAAACCGCTGCCCGCCCGAAGGAGCACGTCGAAGAAAAGGACGAAGCGATACCCGCTGAAAAGTCGGACGAACAAAAGCCCGAGGCGAAACCCGCGAAGTCGTCGGATGGAAAGAAAGAAGATCTGGACGAACCTATTCCGGCAGAGTAAGAAACAACGATCGTGAGCAGTGACAAGATCCAAAAAAGTCCGTCGAGGTCAATAAAAGAAAGAGGGCAGTACCTGCTCGCCTTTGGAGTGGTTGGGTCGATGCTGCTGGTTGCCGGGTTTCCGGTCTTTGTTATCTTTTTCTTTGGTATCTTCGCCTACTTTATTTTCCGCATCTTCGCCTCCGGCAGTAAGAACGAAACACGTGACATTTTCGAGTTTTATCTGGCAGCGAACGAGATCCTGCGCGACGACGGCCGCAACTGGTTCGGTTTCGAGGTCAGGGAAGCCATCTCGCGCGGCGAATCGATCGTTCACCGCATGACCGCCGCTCCTCCGCTTGTCCATTTCGCGCTCGGAGCACTTTATAACAAGGCGGGCGACCACCAGTCGGCGATCAATTCGCTTACTCAGGTAGTCGAAGGCGATAACGGCAACGAGGCTTCTTATGTCTATCCGACGGCGGAACTTCGCAACTATGTAAAGGTCCTTCGAAAGATCGAACGCGAGCCTGCCGAAGCGCCGCTAACGTCCGCATCGATCCGTGCCCTCGAACGCGCTCGCCGTCTCCGCGGCCGGGCCATCCTCGAACAAAGCCGTGCCGCCTATGTAGAAAGTTCCAACCGCGCCGCGGCTTCGCCGACGCCTCAGTTGCCCGAAAACGGGAGAAGATCCGTCACGCATCAGCCGGAGATCGTCGAAGTCGCCGATTCGGATATTTCGCCGGCGGACAGGCAGAACAACGGCTCCCAGCCCCACGCCTCGGGTGACGGCGAGCATCGCTTGCGCGAGCGAAAGGAAAGTTCAAAGAAGGAAAAAAGGGACCCGTTCGTCGATCGAAAGCCGATCACGGAAGTGCTTCACGATATCTACGACAAGAACATTCAGTAGGTCTTTCCGATTCCAAAAAATTTCCGTATAGAACCGATCACGCTCTTGCCCGACTTCTTTACCTGCTCTTCTTCATCAGGTGACGCAACTTCGCTAAGCAATGCCCGCCGTTCTTCGATCATGTCCGAAACAGACTGGACTAGTTCGGGATTCGCTTCGAATATCGGCTTCAGACCGCTCTTATTGATCTGAACGACCTCGGTTTCGCTTGTCGCCACGACCGTAGCGGTCCGCGGCTCGCCGGTCAGCAGGCTCATTTCGCCGAAATAATCACTTTCCCTAAGCGTATTTATCGTGCGGACCTCGTCTCCCTGCAAGATCTGAACATCCACAGTCCCGCGCGTGATCACGAACATCGAATTACCTTCCTGCCCGCGCCTCACAATAGCCTCGCCCGGTGCGAACACGCGGTCTTTCGAGGCTCGTGCCAGCCGATCAAGCTCCTCGTCCGAAAGCGGCGCAAATATCGGTATACGGCTAAGCCTTTCGACCGTCTGGTTCAGATATTCGTCATCGGTACGCTCCTCCGCCACCGGCTGCATGTACAGCGTGCGCGTCGGATACGCAAAATCGAGCTTCTCGCGGTTGAACACATACCATACACGCTGCCGGACCAGCGCGTCCGTATCGTTATATTTCGTGTAATCCTCGGCCCAGTATTTGATCTCCCAATCGATACCGTTGTCGCCAAGGTTTCTGATACGCACGATCGGCCGGATCTTTGACGACACATTCTCAACGTGCCGAACAGCTTCGCGAACGGCGTGGATCGTCTTTGACGGCGAGTTCACATACAAAGTATTGAAGAACACCAAACGGGCGTTCAGATTGTTCTTTGGCGCGACCTCGATCGACTCCTTTCCCAAGACCGAATTGCTGATCACCAGCAGCTTATTCTGAAACGTCCTGATCTTAACACCGCGCCACGAGACGCTTTCGATAACCCCGCCCAGTCCGTTCGTGAAACTAACAACATCGCCGACCTGAAACGGCTGGTCAGCCTGCAGCGCGATCCCGGCAAAAAGATTTCCCAAAGTATCCTGCAGCGCAAGGCCGACGACGATTCCGATAATGGTCGAACCGGTAAATAAAGGTGCAAGCTGAACGTTCGGATATTGAGATTGAAAAATTATGAAGAACGCGACGATGTAAACGACGATCGAAATGACCGTCCGCAGCAGTGTCGAGATCTCGGTTTGCGACGTCCCGCGAAGCGCGGTCTTCAGCACGAGGAACCAAACATATCGAACGACCGCGATGACCAACGCCATCCACAACAGGATCTTCACGATGTGGAACAAGTTTATAGCAAGCCCGATCAGCGTGACGGTCATCATCCTCGGCGCCGTGCCGTCGGTTGTGATCACCTGGCCATCGGGCGTCAGGCCCAACCCAAAACGCGCCAACACATACTCCTGCAAGCCGGTCTCAACAAACGGCAAGCAGCATCAGCACGATAATGACGATCCCGGCGAAGATCAGAAAGAAAACGGTACGCCGATAGAGGTCGGATGAAGGCATACGATAGGTCGGCTAAAACATATCAGCAATCGTTTTTGCAATCAACATTAAGGAAAGCGCCGAGACGACGGCCGTTATCGTCCAGGCACCAAGATTGAATAATTTGGAATTCCGGTGCCTGCCCATTATCTCTTCATTGCTCGCCAGCTTAACGACCGCCCCGAGGATGATTGGGAGCAGAAGGCCGTTGACGCATTGCGTGAATAACAGCAGCCGGATCTGCGGAATCCCTGGAATGAGTGCGACAAAACAGCCGATGATTATCAACGCGGTGAATATGCCGAGGAATATCGGAGCCTCGCGAAACGTCCGCGAAAGCCCTTTCTCAAAACCGAGAGCTTCGCTGATCGAGTAGGCGGTCGAAAGCGGCAGTACACCCATCGCCAGCATCGCCGCCCCGAACAGCCCAACGGCGAACAGATACTTCGCATACTGCCCCGCGACCGGCACAAGAGATTCCGCCGCCGTCCGGGCCGAGTCCACTTCGTAGATCCCGTTCGCATGCAGCGTGGCGGCCGTCGCGATCATAATAAAAGCAGCGATCGTACAGGCAAAGATCGTCCCGACAATCACGTCCGCCCGGGCAAGCCCGAGGTCGTCCTTATCCATCCCTTTTTCGACGACCGACGATTGGACAAAAACCTGCATGAACGGCGTTATCGTCGTGCCGATCAGCGCCATCACGGTAAATAAATAAACGGTTTCAAATGTAAAACTTGGTTCGACAAAACCGGCCGCCGCTTCCGTCCACTCCGGTTTCGCCATGAACGCCGACACAACATACGTGAAAAACACGAGCGACATAGCCAAGAACACACGCTCGACATTCTTTTGCGAGCCCTTCACGACCAGCCACCAGATCAGGCCACCCGCGATCGGCAGCGAAACAAACCGCGGCACGCCCAGCAGCTCCGACGCCTGTGCGATCCCGACAAATTCCGAGATGATAACGCCCGTGTTCGCGACCAGCAGCGCCAGCATCACAAACGCCGTCCACCGCACGCCAAACTGTTCGCGGATCAGGTCGGCCAAACCCTGCCCCGTGACCACGCCCATCCGGACGCACATCTCCTGCACGACGATCAGACTCAGCGTCATCGGGATAAACACCCACAGCAGCGTATAGCCGAATGCCGCTCCGGTGCTCGAATATGTTGCTATGCCGCTTGCGTCGTTACCCGCGTTTGCCGCGATAAGGCCGGGGCCGAGGATGGAAAGGTAGGCAATAAACCGATACTCAGAAAGACGACGCCTCGCCCGCGCATAAACCCCACGCGTGTCGCGCACCAACCGCTTCGGTGTAAGCCGTGACAAAAGCATCGCTACAACTATCGCCGTCTATCATGTCAGTTTCAGGAACTTTCCGAATATAACCCTTTTGCCCACAATATAAAAGCCGAAGGGCTCATGAATTGTTCCGTTCCCCGAAGGGGATATATTCAATAGCGTCCGGTAACATCCGACGATAAGATCACCGATAAGGCCCCGTCCCTGAAAGGGACGAACCCATCTTCCGATACGGCGATTTTCGCAAGGGGTCGAGAGGATAACAGGTATATCGCAGAATCGCCGACGTGACATCGATCGTCTCTTGGTGCGTTAGCGTACAGTAAACATTATCGGATTCTGTCACGATCAGGACCGCAATTCTTAGTAAAGGAGACGAAGGAAATGGATACAACTACACTCGTTATCGTGATACTAGTGGTGCTGCTTCTGTTTGGCGGCGGCGGCCTGTGGTATCGAGGCCGGGGAAGGTAAAGGGTCGGCGGTGAGGTCTGTGATGCAACTCTTCAAGGTCGACACGATCTTTCTCGTGCCGGCCATATAGCCGCGCTCCGACCCCACGATGGACGATGCGATCAAATCACGTTATGGTCGTGGGCGGATCATAAAGCGAGCTCATCGCCCACATTTCCGCCCACGTCATCCTCGTAACCGCCATAGCCCTCGCCGCCTAAACCCCGCCGCCAACCTCCGTTCATATTCCCCGGAGATCATTTAATGCAGCCCTGAGATCTTTGCGAGAATGCGGGCTGCCAGTATTCATTTAGGTCTTAATGATGGGCGGACAATAGAATCCAGGATATGTTTCGAGCGTATCCGTGTTGAACTGCTTTCTCGCACCGCAGCTTAGACAGCTTCGATAGCCTGTTTTCCCTTCGACGAAGGGACGGCTTATGCTCTTATGCCGACAGCCGATGATCCTCGTGATCAAGCCCAGCTTTCTACCGAACACCCGCGAGTCAATGCTGTCGCTCCGCCGGGCTTTTGCGTCAATTATCAATTGAAAGCCATTCAGCAATATAGAAGTCATGGTTAAACCCTCCCGTCCTCGTTACTTGAGATCTAATTGTCCGAACCGTTCCGAAAATGTCTTACCGCGACAAGAGCGATTCAGGTGCTAATAATTGTGTACATAAATAAAAGGACCAATAACGAGGGAATTCCAGAGGAAAGCTCCCGACAAAATCTCCCAAAACTTTCAGGAAACGCCTCGCCGCCGAGGCCGCGGCCAACGCTAAGAAGGCGGCGTGCTTCTGAATAAATGTTATTGTTAATAACTCAAAAACCGGATCGCAAAACCTCGCTCCGGAGGAGCCGAATGTTTATAGCAGCGAGGACAAGTAAGCAGGGTCGAGCCCCTTTAGGGGCGACAGAAACTCAATAATATACCGCTCCTACGGAGCTTACACTGGTTGGCTTGGCACCGATCCTACAAACATACCGCTCCTATGGAGCTAAACTCTTAGGCGAACGGTTTCCACAAGTCTCTTCCGAACAGGTGATCATCACATGAAACTCAGCATTTTCATCACGACAGCTCTCATCCTTTCGTTCACCGCCGCCTGCGACGTCCAAAGCGGCATCACGAAAAAGAGCGTAGAGAAATTCGAACCCTCACCGACGCCCACGATAGTAAAGGCAACGCCCGAGCCGCCGATCGACCCGGCTGATATCGTTTCCGTCGACACATCGACGCCCGGCCCGGTCCTCAGCGTGAACAGATCGGCCGACAAAAAGCCGGTCGACTGCGCCAAATTCAATAACGTCAACGTCAACGCCGACCAGCAGGAGGTCGTCATCAAAGGCGCCTGCAACAAACTAATGATAAACGGCGACGGCAACCGCATCACCGGCGTCGCCTTCAACGAGATAATCATCAACGGCACCGACAACAATATCGAACACACAAAATACCTCAACGGCCGCCGCCCCGTCGTCGCCGACAACGCCAGCGGGAACACTGTTTCCAAAATAGCCGCGGTCGAAGACAAAAAAACCCGGAAGGATTAGTATTCTCACCACGCGAGAAGCAGGAGGACGATAACTAAGGGACACAAACGAAGGTTTGTGTCCGAAGCGACGCAGAGAATCTCGTTCGCAGTTTTGCTGCTTTGAGGTCAAATATTTGACGGATCATCTAATAGGCTATTGGGTTATTGACGCGGTTGAGGAACACGCGACTGAACACTACGGTAAAGTTTATCTTCGATTCATGGAAGATGGACTGGTGCAATGGGGTTACGCGAAGCCGGATAAAATCTGTGTACAGTCATTTTATTATCGGATCAAGGATGGAGTGGTCGTAACGGTTCTATCTCCCAACCCCCGCGAAGAACGAACGCCTTACTTAATTACTCCTGATGGAAAGCTGAAGTTGTCGTATAGCTACTACGACACGCTGTGGGCAAGAACAACCGAGCAGGCGTTCTTCACCGATGGGGACAGGTGGGAGCCGGATCCAGAAATGTCCAGGCCTGATTACATGGCATACCTTCGCCAACCGCCCAACGTTTATCAGCGGGGTGAGGCGCAAAGCAACGGTGTGCCTCCGCAGTTTGTTATCAATACCGATGCCCTTTGGAAGGTTTGGAAATATTCACGAGGGACCTTTTGCTCGTTCCACCTGAAGGATTTCAAGTCCATTCTGGAACGAGGTGTTATTCCCAGTCGCACCTGCAATGAGGATCGGACACTTCTGATGTACCTTGCGGGCGATGGTTATACTGAAGCAGTTCGCTTGCTGTTGGACAATGGTTTTGACGTTAATGCGGTTGACCTTCATGGCGAGACCGCGGTGGATCATGCGATTTATCGACACCGAAAGGAAACGCTGCAGCTTTTATTCGGACGCGGCGGCAGGTCGGGTCGAGAGATAGAATGACTTGTTCCACAAATAGCGGAACGGGCCTTCCGCAGGCCGCAAGGTTTGGACATTAATCCCGGACACAAACCAAGGTTTGTGTCTCAACGTTCAACAGGAGTTTATGTGAGGGCGGTGGAGACGGTATTAGAGGCAATTCGAGAGTTGGACAACGGGAAATAGGAATGAATGAAACTGACCAAGCCTGCCCGATTTGCAAGGGTGAGCTGCAACAAGGCTTTATTTGGAAGAGCCACTCAGGGAAGATCGTGTTAACCGGTGGAAATTTTCAGTGGTTCGATGGCGAACCGAGGCGACCGGATCAATTTGACCGCGGCGTAGTCTTACGAGACGCGCGCTATACAGCTTCGACTGTTTCGGGTTTTCGCTGTGACCGATGCAAGAAAATCATTTTGAACTATTAGGAAAACTTGAATTGAGGTTCTGACCTGAGACAAAAACCAAGGTTTGTGTCCAGATATTACTTTGTTTACCGCATTTCATCTTATTCACGATGTCATACATTTTTAGAATTTCCGTTTGTATCTTCTTGATCGGCTCATTGACCAATATGCGGGCTCAGGGGCGAGTGGCGATAGATCGCCCGCTTACCGTGGCGATTCAGGAGCCTATTTCGACTCTGGACTCGATCACTAGTCAAGGATTTGAGCCGGGGTCCGAGAGCATTCGGCCCTTGATCTTCAATTCGCTCACGCGGACGGCTCCGAACCTCTCTTACGAAGGGGAACTCGCGGAGAAGATCGTCTTGACGGACGGCGGCAAGGTGGTCTCGTTTGTGATCCGTAAGGGAATCAAATTCCACAACGGAGACATGCTAACTTCCGCGGACGTTAAATATTCTTTCGATAAATTGTTCGAGAAACAAGGCTACAAATCACATGCCTTCTTTGAGCTCGTTGGCTCTCAACGGTTCGGTGTTATTGCGAAGGTCATCACCGACGGCCCGTACGTGGTTACATTCCATTTATCTCGTTCGGGATGGCAGGAATTGTTTCTTGCCAACGTTGCCCACATTCCGATATTCCCCGTGGATTCATTCGAGAGCGGAAAAGCTCCGCAGGTGGGGACAGGACCCTTTCGCGTCGCCAGTTTCGACGCGGAGAAGAACAGGCTCGAACTCGATGCGAATGATGCGTACTGGGAAGGGGCCCCGCAAATAAAGCGATTGAGCATCCAGTCGGTCCTAGAGTTCCAAGAGCTTTATGCTGGATTTAAATCGGGTACTGTAGATTTCTCATTCAGCCCAGCGAACGTCTCGAAAGCTGAGATGGAGAGTCTGGCGGGGCTTCCGGGCGTTATGATTGAAAACTTTGAGGGCCCAAACATCAGGTACCTCGGGCTAAACACCAAAGCTCCGCCGCTCGCGGATCGACGCGTCCGCCAAGCTATTGCCCACGCAATCGATCGGGAACAACTCTTACACGAACATTTGGACGGCGGAGTCCGGCCGGCATTCTCCATTCTACCGGTGAAAAGCTGGGCATATTCTGCGGGCACCGTTTATGATTTTGACCTAGCGGCGGCCGAGAGGTTGGTTCGAGTCTCCGGAGCAACGAAGGATCCGATTGTGATGTATGTGTCGAAGGGAGACTTACGCTTTCACCCGATCGCCGAGTCGATACGTGAAGCTCTAAACAAAGTTGGGTTAAAGGTCACCGTCGAACTGATAGAGCCCGGGACGTTGAGGGCACGTTTAAGTACCGGTGAGTTCCAGATCAGCGTCGGACAATGGATCGGCGGGAACCAGGAGCCGTTGTTCCTGCGCGATCTGTTCCACTCATCGAAGATACCGAATCGGGGTGCCCCTTGTTGCAACCGGGGACGATACGTCAATCCGGTCGTTGATAGACTGCTCGACAAAGCGAGGGCCACTCCTAACAGATCGGCGGCGAAATCGCTCTACGCAAATGCTTGGGCAATCATTAGCAGGGATGCTCCTGTGATCCCGCTTTGGTATCCTGCCACCACAATCATTCACAGCGCCCGAATAAAAAATGTTGTGGCCAATACGGATCGTGACTTATCTTTCTTGAGGTCAGCGCATTTGGTGAACTGATTTGTGGCGTTCCAATGAAGTCTTTCGATATGTAGGTTGTATTCAGGGACAAAAACCAACGTTTTTGTCCGGCTCTCGTAGGGGTGAAGTATGTCTCAGTCTGACGAAACTTGGTCTGTGTCTGACGAACGTCGGTCTCTGTCAGGCGAACAATGGCCTTTGTCGGGCAGACATTGATCGGAGTTTTCCAGCTTTTGGGCCGCGGGAAAAAGTTATTGCATAAGGTTGTTGAACTTTGTTAAATTGTAATTGGCCCGGTAGTGGGCCGATGGTTGATCCCGCTGTTCATCCTCGGTTGTTTTCCGCAAATAAGCCTGCCGTTCTCCTGAATGGATCCCTTGGCTTCGCATGATCACCAGAACTTGCCGGTTAGCTGTTTTCGCCTCTAGTTCCGATCCGTTTTAACGCAATGCGGTCCGACGCTGTGCTCGGATTTGCCTCGGCTTGTGGTATCGATCCCGGCCATTGGCGAGCAGAGGCGCGCCCGTCGAACTGAAAACCTCCCGCGTGCCGTCCAACTCCGAGCCCGCTACGTCGAAGGAAACGCGCCCGTCGGCCAGTTTTCGGACATAGTCTCCACCGCTACCCAGCCTTCCGCCTAGACCCACCTTTGCGTTGAACAAAAAATACGGCCGCGAGACATATCAAATGCTTCGCGGCTGTTTTTCTAAAGGATGAAGGATAAAGGATGAAGGAGGAATGAAAGAATCCAGCCGCGGCGGCTTGCGGTTCTGACAAGGCGGGGAAAATCTGATAAAGTGCGGTCAATATGATCCAACGTTTCAAGGGCCTTGTTTACGGGCCTGCTTATAGTTTCTGTTCTCCTCGTTCAGCTTCCGGTTCTTGCGTCTTCGCCCGATCCGGTCCGCGGGCGGCATGCGATGGTGGCGTCGCAGCACCCGCTGGCTTCGCAGATCGGGGCCGACATAATGAAGAAAGGCGGCAACGCGGTAGATGCGGCCATCGCTGTCGGATTGGCGCTGGCGGTCGTTTATCCCGAGGCGGGAAATATCGGCGGCGGCGGATTTATGCTGATCCGCAAACCGGACGGAAAGGCGTTCAATATCGACTATCGCGAAATGGCCCCTGCCGCGGCCCATCGCGACATCTTTGTCGACAAGACAAGGCGAAGTGATAAAGGGCGAAGGCGGTTCGACGATAGGCTATCGGGCGTCCGGCGTTCCGGGAACGCTTGCGGGTTTTGATCTTGCTTTTCAGAAACACGGCTCGGGCAAGATAACCTGGCAGCAACTGGTCGAACCCGCACGGCGGCTGGCGGTCAATGGCTACGTTCTGTCGCACCGGCTGGCGACGCTCTTCATTGATTACAAGGAACATCTCGCAAAATATCCGGACAGCAATCGGATATTCCTGAATAACGGAAATTATTACAAGGAAGGCGACCTGTTCCGACAGCCGGAGCTTGCGGCCACGCTCGGGCGTATTCAACGGCACGGTGCGAAGGAGTTCTACACCGGCGAGACGGCCCGGATGATCGCCGCCGATATGAAGGCGAACAACGGCCTGATCACGTTGGAAGACCTAAAGAACTACGTGGCGAAAGAACGAGAACCGCTGCGCGGCACATATCGCGGCCACGAGATCATAACATCGCCGCCGCCGAGCTCGGGCGGGATCGTGATGCTCGAGGTGCTGAATATGCTCGAGCCGTACAACGTCGCCGCGATGGGCCACAATTCCTCGGCCGCCCTCCATCTGTACACCGAAGCCTCGCGCCGGGCATTTGCCGACCGTGCGGAATATATGGCCGACCCCGATTTTGCCGACGTGCCCGTCCAAACGCTCATTCGCAAGGATTACGCGGCAAAGCGCATGGCCGGGTTCGATAATAGAAAGGCCAACGCGAGCACCGCGGTTCGGGCGGGAAATGTGAGCTCTTCGGAGGGAATGGAGACCACGCATTTCACGGTCGTCGATCCGGCTGGGAATGGTCGTTTCGAACACGTATACGATCAACGATCTCTACGGCTCGCGAGTTACCGCCAAAGGAACGGGCGTTCTGCTGAACGACGAGATGGACGATTTTGCCGCCAGGCCCGGCCGGCCGAATCTCTTCGGCCTGGTCCAGGGCGAGCGGAACAAGGTGCAGGGCGGCAAGCGTCCCTTGTCGTCGATGACGCCGACCATCGTGCTGAAAAAGGACGGCACGCCGTGGTTCGCGGTCGGTGCACGCGGCGGGCCGAGGATTATCTCCGCCGTGACCCAGAGCGTGATCAACGTGATCGATTTCGGGATGAATATCCAGCAAGCCATCGACGCTCCGCGCATCCATCACCAATGGCTGCCCGACGAGATGATGTACGAGAAATTCGGCCTCTCGGCGGACACGATGACGGTACTGAGCTTCGTTCGGCCACAAGTTCGTCGACAAGCCGGGAAATATCGCGTCGGCGACGGGAATAATGTTCGATGAGAAAGGGGTTCGGCTGGGTGCGATAGACTCGCGAAGCGACGGAGCCGCGATCGGCTACTGATCGTCCTGTTCTTTGACAAGAAGTTTTGTTGTGGTGTCGGTCACGCTGCCCGGCGTGGAGAGGTCATTCGTGTCGCGCCATGCTCCGGCACCGGGCGCGGCGTAGACATTAGCCGGAATGGAGTCGGCTGCGGAAAGTTCCGGGGCGCCCGGTTTCTTGCCCAGATAGTTTTGCGAACCCGCGATCACCTTTTCTTCCAGTGTTGCGGCCCCGGGTTCGTTGGACTCGAACATCAGCCCATAAACGATCCGCAGCAGCCCGCCGGCAACAAGTAAAATGGCCGAAAGCAAAACGAGATAGGGCGGAGTGTCCGTTACGAGGTGGAACAACGCCATTAGCGGAACGATCAGCACGGCAAAGAGAAAGATGAAAACACCCTGTTTGATACCGCGCTTGCGAGGCGAGTCCTTCTGAGCCGACGGCGCCGGCCCGGGTACTTCGCCATTGTTAGCCACGACCGCCGCAACGCCGCTGAGCGGGAACCCGCACCGCGAACAATATCGGATTTCATCGGAGATCTGCTGCTGTCCGCACTTTGGGCAATGCATCATTCGTTTACTACTTTTCGTCGTGCTTCAACAGCTTGGTGGTGTTCTCGATCACGCTGCCGCGTTCGACAAGCTCGCCGGTATCTGGCGTCCGCCACCCACCCTGCGGAGCGCCATACGTGCTTGCCGGCTGCTGCTGCTGAGGAGGAAGAGCACCCGGGCTGATGGGCTTGAGGATAAAGAGGAACTGCTCCGGCCGGAGCTTCCATCGACATTTGTTGATAAGCCTTCGGTGTTTTTTTCAACAGTCCGAGCGAAACGATCAGGAGCATTATTGTAGTGAAAACGCCAAACACCGCCGAGACCGCCGCTGCGTCTTCAGCATTCGCTATCCCAAAAAAGGCGGGCATCATCATCACAAAGAATACGAACCACAGGACCGTAAAGATCACACCGTTCTTTCTCGTGAAGAAGGTGCTTTTGCCTTTGTACAGCTCTGCCAATTGGGGAAGAACGCCTCCGTGCGCGAGCAATTCGGCGACCAGCCCGAGTTGGAATCCGCATCGGGAACAAAACCTGGTTTCCTCTGTGACTTGCTGCTGGCCGCAGCGGGGACAGTGCATTCGTAATTCTCCCGAACTATATGGTCCTCAAGACCCGATGAATAACGAATTTTTGCACGAAAAAGTTCGCAATGCAAAATCTAAGGCATCAGCGAACGGGGCAGCGGCTTGGCGGAAACGATCTGCAAAACGGCAAATGCCCGGCCCTGAAGATGCTCTGCCCGGGCGAGCGTTTCCAGAAGGAGTTCCAATATGGAGGTCAGTTTTTCAGGTGCCGGCAGCTGCTTAAAGAGATCGGCATCGGAGGTCAAGGAGCGGAAACCCTTTAGCCGGGTTTGTTCCACCTCGTTCAGATACGTTGTTATCTTCGCCTTTGTCGAGAGTTCTTCGGGAAGCGTCCATTCAAAAGGATCGTCCCAAAGCCGTGTCGTTATCCCGCCGAACGTCTGTTCAACAGCGGCAGCCGAGCGAAGGAGTGATTCGCCGAAAGAGAAGGTGATCAGCGTGGCCTGTTCCGTGGCCGGATTGACGAAAAGTTTGTTGGATGGAACACATTCGACCGCCGCCGCCGAGCGTTCGTGCAAAGTGCGGAAGCGATGGTCAAACATCGCGATCTGCGACAAATTTGAAGGGTTCGGAGTCAAGGGGCGTACGAGCGGACCACATCGCAAACAATGTACGACGTATCGAAATTCCCACAGGGGACAGAGTTGCAGTCCGCGCGAGACCCATTTTAGACTGCGAAGGAACTTTCTGTCACCTTTAGGCCCCGAGGAACGGCTATTTTGTTCTTGTGACCCGATCCTCCTCGTACATTCCGAGGCCGTAATTTCGACCGTTCCAGCTCACGGCGTTTCCAATACGGCCCTTTACGCCGACCTTTACACCTTTGGAAGGCACCGCTTCTCGGCTGACAACCCAGAAAGAGCCGGTCCCGTCATCGATCTTGTAAGCGCCGCCCTTGAGCTCGGTTCCGGGAATCGAGATGCCGTAGCTGTCTTTTACCGTACCGGCAATGGCAATTTCCTTGTTACCGTATTTCGACGGGTTCGCCTCGATATCCGCGATCGAGGTTCGCTCCGGGCAGGCAATACTGAAAAGTGCCGCAAAAACGACTGAAAGTGTCAATATGGAGGATGAGAGTTTCTTCATCGTGTTAGTCCTGGTTGTGGATGGAATTTTGAGGGGAAGAGTCTTCGAACTAAAGAGATTCAATAATCGCCGGAAAGTTTGCCATATTTTTTTCTTTCTGCGATTCTCTTACAAAGCCCTGACAATTAAATAGATAGATCGGAATGATCGTATTGGATTCGACAAACCAAACGAACGAGAATTTCAGGTTCTCCTCCAGCATCGCCGCGGATGCGTGGCACCCCGGCAAGGACGCTAAAGCTTATGAATGGTGGTATTTCGATGCGCTTTCCGATGACGGCCGCGATGCTATAGTCATTGTTTTCCTGGACAATTTCATTTACTCGCCGCGATATAACGCGATAAACGGGACAGGGGTCGATGTACAAGGGTTTCCCGCGGTGTCTTGCACATATTATTCGAATGGAAAGAGGGTATATCGTGCGGAGAGCGAGTTTTCGGCGTCGGATTTTAGGGCAAGCGATTCAACGCCTGAATGTGGGATAGGGAAGAGCGGTTTTCACTTTGATTCGGCCTCCTACGGGTCGGGCTATGTCGTCAATGTCGACCTTCCGCTGACGGGCGGCCGTCGTCTGCATGCGAATCTTGAGTGGCTATCGATCGAGTCGGACTTTGGCACGGCGCCGTTTTGTTACGACGAAACAGCGCACTGCTGGAACATGGTGGCTCCGCGGTGCGATGTCAGCGGAAAGGTGACGGTGACCGACGCCAGAGGAAGCGAACTGGACGAAAAGAGTTTTCGCGGCACCGGTTATCATGACCATAACCTCGATAACCGGTGGTTGGCAAAAACGGTCAAGGAATGGCATTGGGGCCGGGCGCATTATTCGGATATGACCGCGGTATTTTGCCGATACGCCGAGATCGGCACAGACGGCTCAACGGACCGCATTATGATCGTCCGTGACGGAATCCTTGAACAGCACGAAGCAAGATGTGAGGAACAGACCCACATCCGCGACCGCTTTGGCATCCGTTACCCGACCAGGCTTGTCCTTGTCTCCGACAATGGCCTTAAACTCGAGATCGACCCGCTTCAAGTCATCGATTCGAATTTCTACCATCTTCGGTTCCTGAGTTCAATATCGTGCACACTGCCAGGCTCGCAGGCACAGAATACCACCGGAATTTCTGAATTCATTTCCCCGAGAGCGCTCAAACATCGCTGGCTTAACTGGCTTAGTGACCTTCGGACTGGTAAGAAAGGCAAAGGGCCCCTATTTTAAGGATTCGTGTGTTATCGGAAATTAAAGAAATACAAGCAAATATGCTAAAATACTCGTTTCCTTCTTACGTGACGTATTTGTTTGGGACTTAGTAAACCCGCTCAAGACTGTATGAACCACGACTTTTTGAACACACGCCGGGAATTCACCGCAGGGGATGGTAAAAAAGGATATTTTTATTCACTTCCGCAGTTGGCGAAGGAGGGTTTGGGCCAGGTCTCGCGGCTGCCTGTCTCGATCCGCATCGTGCTCGAATCTGTTCTCCGTAATTTCGATGGTGGACAAAAGATAAGCGAGGCCAATGTCCGGGCGCTCGCGGCGTGGGAACCGACGGGCACGCGGACCGAAGAGATCCCTTTCGTCGTGGCGCGCGTTGTTTTGCAGGACTTTACCGGCGTGCCGCTTCTGGTAGATCTTGCCGCTATGCGTTCGGCGGTCCTGCGAATGGGCCGGGACGTATCCGTGATCGAGCCGCTGGTCCCGGTCGATCTGGTGATCGACCACTCGGTTCAAGTCGATTTTGCTGGAAGCGAAGACGCCTATCGACGGAACATGGAAATGGAGTTCAAGCGGAACGACCAGCGGTATCGCTTCCTTAAATGGGGAACCCAGGCGTTCAACGGATTTCAGCGTTATTCCGCCGGGGATCGGCATCGTTCATCAGGTGAATCTCGAATATCTTGCAAAAGGTGTTTTCGAGCGGTCAGCGTGTGTTCTTTCCGGATTCGCTCGTCGGTACCGATTCGCATACGACGATGATCAACGGCCTCGGGATCGTCGGCTGGGGCGTCGGCGGTATCGAGGCGGAAGCCGCGATGCTTGGCCAGCCTGTTTATTTCTTAACGCCGGACGTGGTTGGAGTTCACCTGTCGGGCTCGCTGCCGGAAGGAGCGACCGCAACCGACCTTGTCCTGCGCATCACGGAAATGCTGCGAAAGGCCAATGTTGTCGGCAAATTCGTCGAGTTTTTCGGCGAAGGAGCGGCGGCACTCAATGCGACAGACCGGGCGACGATCGCCAACATGGCTCCCGAATACGGCGCGACGATGGGCTTTTTCGGTGTCGATGAAAAGACGCTTGATTATTTTGCGGCTACTGGCCGAACCACGGAGCAGATCGAAACGATCCGCAACTATTACACGGCACAGGAGATGTTCGGCATTCCGCAGCGAAGGCGAAGTTGATTATTCGGTTGTTTACGATCTGAACCTTGAAACCATCAATCCGTCGGTAGCCGGCCCGAAACGGCCTCAGGACCGCATCGAGCTTTCGAACCTCGACGACCGGTTCATCGAGCTTTTCAGCAAGCCGGCGGCCGATGGCGGTTACGGCAAGGTCGCGGACGACCTTGAAAAGCGGTTTCTGACGACTATGGGCATGACCACCTCGCGTAGTTGTCGGAGGCGGCGAGCAGAACACGCAAACTCGTTCCGGAGTCCATTCATAATTCGGTCACGCCCGACAATACAAATGTGCTTACCGAGGTCGAGATGATGAATAATCGGCCGACGCCGGATCGGGTCGAACTCGGCGAAGATGCTTTTCCCGTTGCGAAGATAACGGTTGGAAACGGCGACGTGCTGATCGCCGCGATCACGTCGTGTACGAACACTTCAAATCCCGCGGTCATGATCGCGGCCGGGATCGTCGCAAAGAAAGCGGTCGAGCGAGGGATGAAGGTGCCGCCATTACGTAAAGACGTCATTCGCACCCGGATCGCGCGTCGTAACCGAATATCTTGAACGAACCGGCCTTCAAACCTATCTTGAACGAGATCGGATTCAACCTGGTCGGCTATGGCTGCACGACCTGTATCGGTAATTCCGGGCCGCTCGATCCGGCGATCGAGGAAGTGATCGTAGATCACGACATCGTCGCGGCCTCCGTTCTGTCTGGAAATCGGAATTTCGAGGCCCGCGTTCATCAGAATATCAAAGCGAATTTCCTGATGTCGCCGCCGCTTGTAGTGGCTTACGCCCTGGCAGGTACCGTAATTAAGGACGTTTATCTTCATCCGATCGGCACTGACAGGGACGGGAATGACGTCTTTCTAAAGGACATCTGGGCGTCGCTTGAAGAGGTCAGGGAACACCTGGAAACCGCATTCGATCCGGAAACCTATCGAAGGCTTTATACCGAATTCGCGGAACAAAACCCGCTTTGGAACGAGATCGAGTCGAGCACCGGACAGGTTTACGAGTGGGACGTGGACTCGACGTATATTCAGGAACCGCCTTATTTTGACGGTTTTTCGATGGAAACGGGCAGTTTTTCGGACTTTAGTGGTGCAAGGGCCCTGGCGATCTTCGGTGATTCGGTAACGACCGATCACATTTCGCCGGCCGGTGCGATCAAAGCTAGCTCCCCGGCGGGCCTTTATTTACAAGAGTTTGGGCGTCGAACCGCAGAACTTCAACTCGTACGGATCGCGTCGCGGTAACGATCGCGTAATGCTTCGAGGCACCTTTGCCAATGTGCGGATCAAGAATTTGATGGTTTCGCCGGTCGAAGGGGGTGTAACGCGATACCAGCCGGACGGTGAGGAGATGTCTATATACGACGCCGCGATGAGGTATAAGGAGGACGGCACGCCGCAAGTGATCTTCGCCGGATTGGAATACGGTACCGGAAGCTCGCGGGACTGGGCTGCCAAGGGCACGAAACTGATGGGCGTTAATGCTGTTATTGCGGAGTCGTTTGAGCGGATCCACCGGTCGAACCTCGTCGGAATGGGCGTGCTTCCGCTGCAGTTCAAAGAAGGCGACTCCGCGGCAAAACTGAAGCTGGACGGGACCGAAACGTTCGATCTCATCGGCCTGGAAGCCTCGGATGTACGGCCGATGCAGAGCGTAAAGCTCCGAATAAACCGTTCGAACGGCCAAACAAAAGAAGCGGACCTTACCCTTCGAATCGATACGCCGATCGAGCTCGAATATTACAAAGGCGGCGGCATTCTTCAGTATGTGCTTCGGCAGCTGCTGGCGGCTCGGTCTGCCTCTGTTGATTAAAAGTATTGGCAACGGACGGCATATTGATTAGAATCAGGAAAAAGTATTGGCATTGAACCGTAAAAATAGTAGATTATCGAAGGCTGTAACCGCGCTCGGCCGATTGTTCGCTCAGGAGTAAATCAATAATGAAACGAATTCTTTCTCTCGGTCTTATTTCGGCCGTTTTATTTGGTTCTGCGTTACCTTTGGCTGCTCAACGAGGCCGCGACGTTAAGACGCGTAATATTAAATCGCCTGAAGCGGCTAACCGGTTTGAAACGGTCCGCGCATATTCTGACGGGAACGGCGTTCTGGTCGAGTGGCAAATGGCGCTTGAGACGAACAACGTAGGTTTTAATGTCTACCGGCTGGACGGCAACGGAACGAAACTTGTTTCGCCCTCGCTGATCCTGGGTTCCGCGGCGAAATCCGGTTCAAAGTCTACGCCCGGCGAAAAATATTCGTTTTATGACGAAGAAGGAACTCTATCGTCCGTTTATTACATCCAGAATCATGCTATGGACGGCAAGTCCGTTACCTCCGTGACCGCCGCCGTCGAAACGGTATCTGACCTTGCGATGATCGGGAATGCATCCTCAGAAGTGCTGCAGCGACAGTTGGCCGAAAGTAAACAGAACGGCAAGCTGAACTCGCAGAAACTCATTCTTGGGAAGGCGCTTAGTGAAGAGGTCCAGGCGAATCGGCCCAGCGCCGATGCGGCCACGCACGCCTGGGTCGTTTCTCAGCCCGGCGTCCGGATCGGTGTACGGCGTGAGGGGTTCTATCGCGTGACGAAGGCAGAACTTCAAAGTGCGGGATTTAACGTAAACGGGGACAACAGCTTGTGGCAGCTTTATCGCGAAGGCGTCGAACAAGCGATCCTGATAGGGCCTAATGCGGACTACATAGATTTTTTCGGCAGAGGCGTCGATGTGCCTGAAACCGATATGGCCATGTATTATCTGGTCTCAGGTACCTCGGCGGGAAAACGAATTGCTTTGCGAACAGCCAGGCCCGTTGCCGGTACGGTAACTTCGCGTAACTATTCGCAGATGTCCCAGTTCAAACAGCGTACCAACTACGTGCATCAGATCCTTAACGGAGATGCTGAAAATTATTGGGGAGCCGTGACATTTTCGGCAGGCGATACGTCCGTCAATTTCACGCTTTCGGGCATAGATTTTGACTCGCCGGAATCGACGGTCGATATAAGCTTTCAGGGTTCGCAAATACGCGGTTGCTCAGCACAGTGTTTTGATCAAACTTAATGGAAACGTCTGGCTCCCGCGACAGGGCCGACTCGGTCCGCGTTCTCCAAACAATATACGATACCAACTTCGTACCTTCGCGAAGGCACCAACACGCTAGTTCTCCGTTCAAACGGTATTCCTCCACCACCTGCGACTCTCAGACATCGCTCTTTTCGATTCGATCAGTGCGTCTTTTGCGAGAAAATTCGTTGCAAGCCAGAATCGGTTAAAGTTTTACACGAGTAATTACCGTCTTTCTACCTTACAGGGTTTTTCTTCAGCAAACGTACGCGTTTTCGACATGACGGCTGAAACGGCGCCCGTGCTATGGACGAATTTGAACGTCGTGCAGGAAGGGCCGACATACAGTGTTCGCATGCCGGCAGACCGGGGCCGGTCGATGTACGCGGTCGACGATTCCGGCCTGCAGCAGGCCGCTTCGATCACCGCCTAATAACACGTCGACTCTCAAAGTGAACACAAATTCGGCGAACCTCATTATCATCTCTCACCAGAACTGGATGACTGAGGCGGAGGCTTGGGCGAACTATCGCCGAGCTCAGGGAATAACAGTTAAGACGGTTGAGGTTTCCGATATCTATGACGAATTCAGCTATGGTGACTTGAGTTCGCTCGCGATCAAGAACTTTTTGCAGTACGCAAGGAATAACTGGCAGATAGCGCCGACGTATGTACTACTTTTAGGCGACGCGTCGTTTGATTCAAGAAATTACCAGGGCCTTGGCTACAACAACTTTGTCCCAACGCATATCGTAAACACGGTCTTTCTGGAAACCGCCAGCGATGATTTTCTCACTGATTTCAATGGCGACGGTCTTGCCGAAATAGCCATCGGACGGATCGCTGCACGAAACGGCGTGACGGTGACGAATGCCCTGGCAAAGACGACTTTATGGGAGCAGGCCATTCCAACCCTTCAGGCGAGGGGCGTTCTTTTCGCCCATGATCAGTTTGACGCGGGCAACAATTACGATTTCGAGCAGATCAGTATCCGAATAAAAAATGAATTGCCCGCCGATGTGCCAGCGGTCTTTATAGGCCGCGATGATACGCCGCCCCCGCCGGACACGCCGCAAACTTTGCTGGTCAATTCTATGAATACCGGGAAATATCTGGTCAATTTCGCTGGTCACGGCACAAGCGGGGCGTGGGCTAGCCAGACTTTCTTCTGGAATGGCAACGTACCTCAGCTTACTAATGCAACTAATCCTTCCATCTACACGATGCTGACCTGTTTGAACGGATTCTTCCATAATCCGACCCATAATCCGATTGACCGAAGCTTGGCCGAGAACCTGGTAGAAGCAACAAATGGCGGTGCTGTCGCGGCCTGGGCTTCAACCGGTGAGACGACGCCGGACGTTCAGGAAGTTATGGCAAAGCAGTTTTATCATAAGATCGGCGAGGGCCAGATCTTACGCCTCGGCGACTTGGTCAACGACGCCAAAACTGTAATCCCCGGCGGCACCGACGTGAGATTGTCATGGGCGCTGATCGGCGACCCCATGCTGAAGGTGCATTGATCTGGCAGGTCAGAAATATTACTAAGAAACGGTTTGATGGCATCATCATACCGATGATCGCCGCTTGATCTCGGGATGCCGTCCGGGTATCCCTTCTTGTTTGGAATGCCGTATCTCCTGATCAGAGCAAAGTGTAGCCGTTCTGAATCGCGTAAAGAAACGTAAAGGCTACTTATAGCTATTGACAGCTATTTCTCAATCCGATAGTCTCACAATTTGTTTGTTCGGGCGTGGGTCTGTCTGAAAAAGCAATAGGAGTATCAGTCGCAGTTTGACTGTAGCGTTTGAAGGAGTAGACAGTGGTTCACTCAAAAGAAGGCGTTGCGGAGACGGCGAGTGTCTCCGCGACGCATTTTGTTTTTAAGTTGTCGTAAGCGGGTAAAATCGAGAGTCGAGTTTCACCGTCGCGGCATTGTTCCCTCATCGTTCACCTCATCGATATCGAAAAAGGTCATGCATAAATCTATCCTTAAAGGTTGGGCTCTGCCTTGTCTGCTCGCCATTACTTTGGGCCTGTTCCTAACCGGGGCACTGTTGTTACCTTTGGATTGGGCCGGCGCCGCGGAAACGGCGATCACGATAAATTCGGTGAATCCGGCGGACAGCATTCTTGTTGTTTCATTGCCGACGAACGATATCGTCTTCAACCCGGCTGAGGAGAAGATATACGCAAGCGTGCCGGGGAGCACCATCGGGAACGGCAATACTATAACCGCGGTCGACCCAAGGACTGGGGCGATCGGGAATTCCGTTTTTGTTGGAAGCGAACCAACCAAACTCGCCCTCGCTAGTGACGGCCGGTGCTCGGTCTGAAGACCGCCTGGTCGGTCGCTCCGTCGCCGTTGAAATCTACGGTCGTCGGAATGTCACCAGCGTCCCCCACGTCTGGATGAAGAACCCGAGTGAGGACTTGATGAAGTACCGGTTTTTGTTTCAGCCTTCGACCGGACATTGATCGATGCTCGTTACACCGAAGCATTTCGATAGGTCAGAACTGAAGTATTACGAGTTCTTCCCACTCGCTTGCCAGCAACTCGTTCATCGATCGGCTGTGGGACGTGCGGGATCGCGCACGCCCTTTTGCCGTCCACTGTTTTGTTGAATCGAATAAGACCGCTGATACCCATCATGTGGTTATCCCGCTCAGGCACAGCCGCATCCGCCTTCGGCCTTGACCTCTATCCCAAACTTCGCCGCCTGCGTCTCGCAGCAGGCGCCCTCGCCAGCCGCCGGCGGCGCCGTCTCGCACCCACAAGTTGCGGCCTCCGCCTTCATACCACCGATGCCGACAGGCTCGGGGGCGCAGCAGGCAACAGTTCTTTTCGACGTTTCCGGTAGATTGTCCGGCAGATGTGATCTAAATTTCATCATTGTGATTCTCCTTTGTATTAGTAATTTCCTAAAAGCCCTCATTGGGTCTCGCAACTAAAGACGGAACGGTTGGCAAAAGGACGCAAGTAATTTTTCGGTATTTGGGAAAATCTCAAAGGTCCAGAAACTTTTTGCGTCCTTTTTCAGGTTCCTCCGTCTGTACCAGTGAAGATTGATTTTCGCATTCTTAAGGAGATACAAAATGTCATATACAAATGATCCACAAAACTTAACGCCCGACGAGGTCCGTGAGGCTGTTCGGGAAAATTACGGAAGGGTGGCGGAAGCTGAAAGTTCCGTCGGTTGTTGCGGAACCACAGCGTCTTGTTGTGCCCCAGAGCAATCGAGCGTCACCTCGGCGGACCAGATCTCGTCGGCACTCGGCTACACGTCGGACGAGCTGAAAACGGCTCCCGAAGGGTCCAATTTGGGGTTGGGATGCGGGAATCCTCAGGCCATCGCCTCGTTGAAATCGGGGGAGGTAGTTCTCGACCTTGGTAGCGGCGCCGGCTTCGATAGCTTTCTGGCTGCCAGAGCTGTGGGCCAGGACGGCAAGGTGATCGGCGTTGACATGACCCCGGAGATGATCAAGAAGGCCCGGAATAATGCCGCGAAGAGCGAATTCGGGAACGTCGAGTTCCGCCTGGGGGAGATCGAAAATCTGCCCGTGGCCGACGGAATGATCGACGCGATCATCTCGAACTGCGTGATTAACCTTTCCCCCGAAAAACAGAGTGTTTTCAGCGAAGCATTTCGGGTTCTAAAGCCCGGTGGGCGTCTCGCCATATCCGATGTCGTGGCGACGGCCGAACTCCCTAAGAGCATGCGCAGCGATCTTTCGCTTTACGCCGGATGCGTTAGCGGAGCGGCAGCTATCGACGAGTTGGAGGCGATTCTCGCGGCTGCTGGTTTTGTAAATGTAAGGATCGCTTCGAAAGACGAAAGTCGCGAGTTTATCCGAGAGTGGGCCCCCGGCGGCAAAATTGAAGATTATGTTGTGTCGGCGACGATCGAAGCTATCAAGCCGCTCAGGTGATCAAAGGAATAATGTTAGGACTCAAAATCCAGAAGGAGCAATGAAATGAAGAACAATAGACTTAAATATTTTCTGTATTCGGCAATTCTGTCGATTGGTTTAGGAGTATTCGCGATCGGTGCGGTCGGCCAAGTGCGAACACCGGCAAAGGACCATTATTCGAAGTTATCATCCCTGGACTCGAAGCCGCAGTCCGGCTATGCACAGCTTGACTCGACGACATTCCCGCTATCGGACTGGGGCCCGCTAATCAGCTGGAAAATGTTCCGGACGTACTACGCGACGAAGCCGTTCGATAAGTTTGCTGCGTTCGAAGTGCCGGCAAACAGTTCCAAGAGAACCCGGGCCGAGTTGGATTATCTCCTCGAACTGCAGCGGACGCGGACCGAGGAGGAGCTGGCTTGGAGTCTTAAGCTCGCGAACATCTACTACAATCCGACGATCATCAATCCGGCCGATAAACAGTTTGCCGCGAACCGGAACAACCTGTTCTATCTCGGACGTTCTCTCGGGGACTGGTTCAATCATTCGTCGCTCCCGCTGACCAGCGAGCTGCTCAGCAAGGCGGTCCACGATTCCATGGTCTACATCGTAGAGTTCAAGTTGAAGTACGCTCGCGCTCGCCCTTACGTGCTCGAGCCGTCCCTGAAGGTCGCTCAACCGCTTCCGCACGGTGCGTTCCCGAGCGGGCACTCGTTCACCAGCTACGTCAACGCGGAGATACTAGCCCGGCTCGCGCCTGATCGGAAAGACGATCTGTTCAACGCTGCCCACGAGTTCGCCTGGTCGCGGGAACTGCTCGGTGTGCATTACCCAAGCGATTCGGAGGCAGGAAGAATCTTGGCGAGCGATTTTGTTAAATCTCTTTTCGAGAATAAACAGTTCGTTAAAGATTTCGAGTCCGTGAAGAAGGAGTGGGAGCAGAAACGGGTTAAATAAGAGTACGGAGCGAAGGAGTTACGAACATGCAGTCAGCAACGGACGCGAAAACGATACCGGGCTTGCTTCGACGAATGCTTGCGTCGCCCGCCTGCAACGTCGGTGAGATGACCTGGCGGGTCAATGTGTTGCGGTGGGGCCTGGGCTTCATTTATCTCTGGTTCGGTGGGCTGAAACTGTTTCCTGGTTTCAGCTCCGCTGAGCTATTGGCGGGGTCGTCTATAGAACTTTTGTCTCTCGGTTTGCTCACACCGGATGTATCATTGCCCTTACTGGGTCTGTGGGAGGCCGCGATCGGCCTTTCATTGCTGACCGGTTGGTACCAACGTGCGGGAGTCATATGTATTTATCTTCATGTCGCGGGAACCTTTTTGCCGTTGGTGCTTTTACCGGAGCTAACCTGGAGCAAGCCGCCACTTGCTGCCTCGCTGGAAGGCCAGTACATTTTTAAGAACCTGGTCACGATCGGCGGGGCCCTGGTGATCGGGGCAATGAATTGTTCTAGTAACGGCGCCGCGAAGGCTGTCGAAATTCGCGACGAAAACCGAGAAGGCTGTTTCAAACCGAGCGCGTCAAAAGGCGTTCAAGGAAAATAGAAATGACGGTCCTGGAAACACAAGACGCTACCTATCAGATCTGGGTGGAGTTGAAGGCGAACTTGTACCGTTTCATACTGCGGCGGACCAACAACGATGCCGACGCGGAGGATATTTTGCAGGATGTCTTCTACAAGATCCACACGCAAATCGACCGGGTGAAGGACACTACCAAGATCTATTCGTGGGTTTACCGAATCACGCGAAACGCGATCATCGATCATTACCGCTCTCGAAAAGGTAATATCAGCCTTGAGGAATCGCCTGACGTGTTCGAAATCGCGGAGCGAGAGCCGCCCGAAGCGGAAGCGGAACGCGAAGAGATCGTGGCTTGCCTAAAGCCAATGGTCGAGAGACTGCCGGAAGATTACCGTTTGGCCCTTCAACTGGCAGACGTACAAGGCATCCCGCAAGGCGAAGTTGCTGGCCAGCTCAGCCTTTCCGTTTCCGGCGCCAAATCCCGAGTTCAACGTGCACGGGGCAAAGTGAAGGACATGCTCTTAAACTGTTGCAATTTCGAATTTGATCGTCTGGGCAGGGCAGTAGGAATGGACAACAACGGATGTGGGTCGTGTGGTGGAGACTGCTAGTTTCAAAAATCCAGCTCGCAAGACTCGCTATTTTTCACCGGCAAAACGCCCGTTTATGCCGGACAAATTCACGCTCGACAGCCGCCCTAAGGCTCCAGAAGATCTCCCGACTGCTAACCCGGATATTTTCGATGCCAGGTGTGGGAGTGGAATCCGTTGGAGGTGGTGTTTAGGCTTATATTCTATGGGGGATTTACTGTAGCTGCGGCTCGCTACCTCCTTGGCGAAAACCACTTAATCTAGGGGTCCCGCGTGATTGATTAGAGTCGGACGGCGCCGCCTAGGAACAAAAACGAATGTGGGTAGGAGGCATGGGAATTCAGAAAGGCGCCTAAGTTGGGTCGAATTTTAACGGTTCGCGGGGGACCTCACGAAGTTGATCCCTGACCCGATGATTACAAATCTGCTCCGGTAGTTTGGATTGGTTTCGTTACCGGAAAAGTCGAACATTTGCGGATTAGTTGTTGCACAAATGTTGCGCTGAAACGATAACGTTTTGATCGTCTTGCGCAATACGACCAAAACTACAAAAAAATTATCCGTGGTAACGATTTTTCGGAATGTTTTCTTGAACGACCATAAGAGCACGCTATTCTGCTATCTCACGCTGCTCTTCCACGCTCGTACAACTTCCAGCGCTAATGTCAGACGCGGAGTACAATGCATCTCTAAGCGCTACGTCCCGTTGATCGCCTCCGATCGTTGTGCCCATTCGGTTTGTCACATAAGCGTAACCGATGTTGGCCCGGGGGTCGGCGAAGCCTATCGAGCCGCCGGCCCCAGGTGCACCGAACGAATCCGAGCTGCCGAACGGAAACTCCGGACCGCTCTTCATGAATCCGAGCAGAAACCGAGTATCACCTTTCAGACATTCATCGTAAAAACCGTTTGTTGACGGAACGGCCGGAGCCCTCAACTCTTTGAGTGTCTCCGGGCGGAGGTCAAGTTCCTTTCCATCATTCGCGAAAATGCTATAGGCATGTGCGATCGCCCGCGCCGTGCCGACTCCTCCGCCCGATGGCACTTCCAGGTTGCGTGCATATATGCGCTGCTGGTCAATTGATATTGCGGCGCCAGGATTTTTAACCAGCGACTCGGTAAAAGTTCGATCGAGAATTCCACATGGCCAGCGTGAGCCGAAACGGAAAGCCTCTAAGCAACTCGATCATCCCCGGATTCACGAGCGTCGCCAGCCTGGAATTCGGGATCGATTCGGGCAGCCGGATGTAGAAATCAAGTCCGACGGGCGTTGCGATCTCGTCCTGGAAGAACCGACCGAGACTGCGATGCTGAGGATCGACACGGCGCAGTAGCTCGCTTTCGTAGAATCCGAGTGTAATGGCGTGATATGCCTGTCGTGTTCCGGGCTCCCACGCCGGTTTTTGACGCGCCATGATCTCGGCGAGGCGGTCCAGGTCGGCAACCGTTTCTTTGTCAACCGGCTCATCGAACGCGAACAAACCGGCTTGATGTGCCAGGAGCTGCCGGACAGTAATCTTTTCTTTTCCGTTTTGGGCGAACTCGGGCCAGTAATCAGAAACCAATGCATCGTAGTCGAGCCAGCCGCGGGAATGAGCGACCGCCAGCGTCATTGCCGCCAAACCCTTGGTTGTGGAGTGCACAATGACCATTGTGTCCTCTTCCCAGGGTTCGCCCGTCGCTTGGTTACGGACCCCGCCCCACAGATCCACGACCTTCTCGCCCTTGCGATACGCGCAGCAGGCTCCCCCCATCTCGCCCCGCCTCGAAAAATTCTCCGCAAATGCAGTACGAACGGCTTCGAAGCCCGGGCTCACGAACCCGTGAATTTCTATAGGCTTACTCGCTTCGTCAGCCAAGCTACTTCTTCTCTTTTGCACGAATGCATATGCTGCTCCGGCGGCCGTCAAAGCTAAGACCGCCTTTGTCGATAATTTCATAACCCCTCCTCTTTGAAACGTCGAAGTACGATAAGGCCGACCGGCACGCTACACCGAGTTCGGCAATGAATTCATTCTCGGAAATCTCATAAAAGCAATTCCTTTTTGTCGACCAGGTCACGGCGTATGATGAAGGCTAGTCCGATCGTTGCGGTGATCAGCAATCCGAAATCTTCTTTCATACCGAAGCTCACTGCGGCCGACAAGCTGATAAGAGCCCATGAAACTGGAATAACCAGCAAGGACCACGCAAGTTTCTCCGTCCACATCATCAAACCAATGGTAAAGATGACCATTGGACACGGAGCTCCAAAGCTCGGGGATGCAGGAAACGCATGCCCTAGTACAGAACCAATCAACGGGTAAATTACCAGAGCGTAAACCACAAAGGCTGCCCCTACGACGCCGTATATATTCGGCTCAATACGAAACTTCAGATTGCTTTTCAGAATGCCTTGATGGATAAACAGACAACCCTGACTAATGAACAATGCAGCAAAAACGTAGGCCGCAGGATTGATCTCGGTGAAAAAGGTCAAGTGATAACCAATCCCTGACCAAAACCAGAGAAAAGCGAGCACGCCCGTTACGACCGGACTTGAAAATCCTCTATGCTTTCGCGCCAGCACAACCGCCGTGACCGCCGCGATGATCAGGAAGATCTGTATCGGAAATACCGCGAGATTGTACTTCTCGAAGACCCTGAAAAATTGTTCCGCTGTAAAGGGCATCTTTTTCGAGCTTGAACTGCCTTACACACCGTCATCCAAGCAAGTCCCATTCCGTTGGCATGCGAATGTTTGGACCGCTACCAGGTAGCAAATGATCTAAAGGGCATCAGGCATTGACAGGCCTTTCCTTCGATAAGCCGCTGCTCCTTAACAGTGCGAACGTAGCCACACTTCGTGGTTGATTATTCACAGCACGGCCGGGATCATTTTTGGCCAACAGTTTTTATCGCCCTCGTTAATGCCGGTAAGTGAAGGGGTTAGCGTATCCCGTCGTCTGGATCGACTACGGGAGCATTCCCGCGGCTCTCATTTTGCACCTTCGCTAAGCGATGAGCCGTACCGCCGCCACTCTGTCAGCGATCAAAACTCCCAGACCATTACGAATGATCTGGGAATGCGTCGGTAATGCCGATGGTCCGACCCTTATTGCTGTGGGAAGTATTCACGGTAATGAACCGAGCGGACACTTAGCGTTGCAGCGCGTTCGCGACCGCCTGCGGGGCATTGAGAAGCGCCTACGGGGACGGGTTTTTCTGATCACGGGAAATGTTGGCGCCCTTGCAAAAGGGGTTCGGTTCCAGGCTTACGACCTTAACCGCGGGTGGGTACGCGAGAATGTTATCCGCAATACTCACGAACCGCACTCATCACTGCCCGAGGATCTCGAACACCACGAGTTGTTAGCTATTTTTCGCAAGGTTCTCCGATCGGCTGCGGACGAGATCTACGTTCTGGATCTGCATTCGACCTCGGCGGGCGGGCGGCCCTTCGCCACCGTCGGGGACACTCTGCGAAACCGTGCCTTCGCCCGCAAACTTCCTGTCACGATCGTGCTTGGCATCGAGGAGCAGCTCGAGGGGACGATGCTCGAATTTATGAACAACGAAGGAGCCGTGACGCTTGGCTTTGAGGGCGGTCAGCACGAGGACCCCGCGGCCGTTGACAATCATGAAGCTCTCGTTCTTTTGTCGCTGATCAATGCCGGAATTCTTCGGGAGGATGACCTGCCGGACGCGGATGAGCTATCCGGACGGCTTCGAAGGGCCGTGGAAACCCCAGGCATCTTCGAAGTGCGCTATCGGGAACCCATTTCAGAGACCGACGAGTTTCGGATGGAACCAGGTTTTCGAAATTTCGATCCGGTCCGTCGGGGGCAAATTTTGGCTACTGACCGCGACGGGGAGATCACAACGCCCGAGAGCGGGTTGATCATGATGCCCCTCTATCAAAAACAGGGAAACGACGGTTTCTTCATTGTTCGGCCGGTTGCCCGGTTCTGGTTGTGGCTATCCGCCCTGCTTCGCAATCTGAGCATCCCGGACCGGGTCCGTTTACTTCCCGGTGTAAAGGCCTATCCGAAACACCCCGAGCAGCTGCAGATCGATACCAGAATTGCACGGTTCTTTCCGCTGCAGATCTTTCACCTTCTGGGCTTTCGAAAACTGCAGTGGAAGCAGAACTTTCTGATTGTGGCTCGGCGACGGTATGATACGGTTGGACCCTTCGCCAGCCGGAGACGCTAATTATGGGCGAGAAAAACGTTACAAAAAGTTATGACGAAGAAGAAATGCGGGAATTCACTCGCACCGTTCTGAACGATTTGCAGGCATTGGAAGTGTTGCTTGCCGGCGGTCAGATAGAAGAGGACGTGCGCCGTATTGGTGCCGAGCAGGAGATGTTTCTGGTCGATTCGTCGATGCATCCGTCGCCGATCGTCTCCGAGGTCATAGACGAAGCGAAAGATGGGCGTCTCACCACAGAGATCGGCCGTTTCAATCTTGAGGCGAATCTGACACCTCGACTATTCTCCGGTTCCTGTTTGAAGGACATGGAAACGGAACTTAACGAGCTGCTGGACCTTGTCCGTGGAGCGGCCGCGAAGTTCGGGTCTGGTGTCGTCCTTGCCGGCATTCTTCCCACCATCCAGCAGACCGACCTGACCGAAGCGAATCTGACCCCGAATCCGCGATATTTCGAAATAAATCGGGTCGTCTCGGAGCTGCACGGTGATGACCGCTCAATACATATAAAAGGATTGGACGAGCTTGAGCTTATGCTTCAGGACACCTTCATTGAGTTTTGCAACACAAGCTTTCAAGTGCATTTGCAGGTCGGAGCGAAGGAGTTCGCGAATTACTACAACTGGGCACAGGCGGTAGCGGCTCCGGTATTGGCTTCGGCGGTCAATTCGCCTCTCCTGCTGAACCACCGGCTGTGGCACGAAACGCGGCTGGCGTTGTTTCAGCTTGCCACGGACACGCGTTCTCTGATCCACCGGGCACGAAATCAAACGCCGAGGGTGAACTTCGGCGACCGGTGGGTAACGGGCTCGATCCTCGATGTGCTGCGTGAAGATGTTATCCGTTTTCGCATTCTGCTTACCCAGGCCATGAAGGAGGATTCAATGGAAACGGTCCGTAAAGGGATCGTTCCGCAACTGTACGCATGGCGGCTTCACAATGGAACGATCTGGCGGTGGAACCGCACGTGCTACGGCCTGACGGATGGAAAACCGGGACTCAGAATAGAGGCCCGATATCTTCCCGCCGGCCCGTCGGTTATTGACGAGATGGCAAATGCCGCATTCTTCCTCGGCCTGATGACCGCATTGCCGGAGGAGTACGGCGATGTGACACAGTTGATGCCGTTCGATGCGGCGAAGACCAACTTCTTTAACGCGGCACGATATGGACTGAATTGCCAAACCATATGGATAGATGGAGAAAGCCGGCGAGCCGGCCGGTTGATAGTTGAAGAACTACTGCCTCGGGCAAGGCGCGGATTGGAGATGGCCGGAATAGATCCCGCTGATATTAACAACTATCTCGGGATACTCGATGAGCGCGTCCGGACCGGTATGACCGGGTCACAATGGATGATCGATTCCCTAGCGAAGATGGACCCGCGTGCGAAGGCGAACGTACGGATGCGTAGCCTGACGGCTGCGATGAAGAAGAATCAGGAAGAACAACTGCCGTTACACAAATGGAAACTTGCGGAAATACCGGGCCGACCCGAGTGGATCGACAATTACATGACCGTCGAGCAGTTCATGTCAACAGACCTGTTCACGGTGCGTCCCGAGGACGTCATCGACCTGGCGGCCAGCCTTATGCACTGGAAGCATGTGCGGCACGTTCCGGTGGAAAACGACCAGGGCGAGTTGGTCGGTATAGTGTCGCACCGCGATTTGCTGGAGCTGATCGTGCGCGGGAAGCTGAACGGCTGCGGCGCCGTCGCCGTGCGCGACATCATGAAAACCAACGTAATAACAATAACGCCGCAAACCTCGGCGCTGGACGCACTTTTTACAATGCGGGACCGGAACATCGGCTGTCTTCCCGTTGTGAAGGGAAAAATGCTGGTCGGTCTGGTTACGGCGCACGACTATCTCACGGTGTCCGCGAAGCTCTTCGAACGAATGCTAATGGATTGCACAGAGGAATTTGCAAAAGCGAAAACAAGCGAGAGGTGAAGTATGAATGCAACGAAACAAGAAAGCGACTGGGTAAATTTTCTAAAGTATTATTCGGAAGCGTACAAGAACCGGCCGACACGTATAGGCCTGTTCGAAAAGATCGCTGACGTGACTCATGATTATTGGCTCGAAGACGGGCTTCCGCTTTGCGGCATCGACCTCGACATGAAGAACGGTAGACCAGTCATCGAGATCATGCTCGACGGCTATACGCACGTCGTGAGGGGCGTCACGAGCATCCGTCCGACCTACTCTATCGACGGCACCGAAGACGGTCTAGATTTTATCGGCCCAGGCGAAACGACGACCATCCTGCGTTTTGAAGATCAACCGTAGGCAATGAAAGTGGTCTGTCCGCCTAACATCGGTTGCGCTCCAGTTCAAACTGGCAATGTTGTCTTATTCAAGGGCATCTTCTACATACTTAGAATCTTCGATCAAGGTAACCAAAAAATGAAAACACCAGTGACGTTCAGAGTCCAAGAAGACTGCGTGGGATGTACCAGGCGCTCCGAGGATTTCTTTTGCGATCTTCCAGATACTGGGTCGCGAGAATTCTCTTTGCGTAAGGTCAAGCACGCATATACAAAAGGCACGACCTTATTCATAGAGGGTCAAACTGCCAACGGTGTCTATGTGTTATGCGCTGGGCGAGTCAAGCTCTCAACGTATTCGGAGGAGGGCAGATCGCTCATAGTGCGTGTCGCTGAACCTGGAGAGGTCCTAGGATTGTCGGCCTGTGTCGCCGGTATCGCACATGAGTGCTCGGCCCAGGTAATAGTGGATTGTCAGGTCAATTTTGTGGGAAGAAGCGAGTTCCTCGAACTGTTGAAGAATAATTCCCATGCCGCCCTAAACGCGATCCGGGACCTCAGCCACCTATACCATAAAGCCCATGCTCAGATCTGTTCCCTGGGACTTTCGGCCTCCGCAAGCGATAAGCTCGCAAAGCTGCTGCTCGCCTGGTGTAGTAATTGTGGCGATAGCGGAAACGGCATTCATATCCACATGAGCTACACTCACGCCGAGGTCGCCGAGATGATCGGGACGAGCCGTGAGACGGTGACACGGATGTTCAAATTGTTCAAGGATCGTGGTCTCATAAGGCTCGTTGGGGCTGACCTTTTTGTACCGGATATTAGTCGACTGCGCGGCACGGTAGGCAGGGAAACGGTCGCGGAACGACGTAATGTAGTTTAGAGTAAAGCGATACGAGGTACGCAAATGGCTAACATCTTAATCGTGGGCGGCGGGTTTGGAGGACTTGTCTCAGCCGAACGGTTGGCCCAGGGGTTGGGCTCTGAGCACGAAATAACTCTGGTTTCGCCGCGAGATAAATTCACATTCTACCCAGGCCTCGTCCAACTAGCTTTTGGGGAGATCGAGGAGGAGGACATAACCTTCGATCTGAGGTCCAAGATGAAGGAACTTGGAGTCCGCTTCATTCAGGGCGAACTAACCTTTCTCAATCCCGAGCGGCACCGGGCCGAGATCGCCGGTAAAGATCTCTCGGGCGAACTAGGTTACGACTTCGTGGTGCTTGCTCTCGGTCGCAGGCTCGCTACGGAAAAGATCCCCGGCTTCTTCGAACACGCCCATCATTTGCTTGGAACCGGAGCCGCCGCTAGATTCGGCGCTGCTGTCCGCGACTTTCGCGAAGGCACAATAGTACTTGGCCTATGCCCGGGAGCCCTCCTGCCTGTTCCAGTTTGCGAAACGGCATTTGCCATCGCCCGACGGTTCGAGGAAGGCATTAATGAAGGTCGCGTCCATATCAAAGTGGTGTTTCCGGGCTCGGTGAAGGAAGCTTTCGGTGGTGCCGATCTACACAAAGAGCTGGAATCGGCATTCGCGCGGCATCGAATAAATGTTCTATATGATATTCCGATCCGCGAGGTTACCGGCGATGAGATCCTTTCGACCGATAAACACAGGATCAGGCACGATCTGCTTATGTTGGTCCCACCGTTTCGAGGACAGGCCATTCTCAATGATCTCGGTGCTCTCGATGATGAGGACTTCATCAAGGTCGACGGTTTTATGCGGGTGCATGGCAGAGAGAAAACATATGCGGTCGGCGATCTGGTCGCCTTCTCAGGCCCGAAGTTCGCCCATATGGCCGTTCGGCAGGGAAACGTTGCCGCGGACGCCATGATTTCGGAGCTTAAAGGAAAGGCCCCGGACACCGAGTATTATCACGAGATCGCAACAGTCATTGATGCAGGCGGCCCCGATTCGATCTATCTACACTACGGCATCTGGGACGATGCACTTTACAGTCTTAGGAAAGGCCGGTTCTGGAGTGTGGCCAAGAATACCCACGATGCTTTCTGGCGATCCCGCCATGGATGAAGGCGATGACCCAGAAACATTCATTGGAGTCGGAACCACAGCCGCGGCTCGTCGGGGCATGGTTATTGCGAATAAAGAGGATGCCTGCGGGAGGTACAAATATGATTGAGATACGCGAAATGACCGACAAAGACATGAAAGAGTTGGTGGCTCGGGTCGGTTACGGCCATCTCGGATGTGCCCAAGATAACCGGCCCTACGTCGTTCCGATACAGTATATATACGAAGACTCGTTCGTTTACATATATACGAATGACGGGAAGAAGGCAGACATTTTAAGGTCGAATCCGAACGTCTGCCTGCAGGTAGAAGCGATCGTGGATAACGGCGACTGGCAAAGCGTAGTTGCAGAGGGTACGGCGAAACAGGTTACAAGCGGTCCCGAAGCGGAAGCGATCCTGAGACTCATGAATTCACGGATCACCACCCCCACACCCGCGATGGGAATCACCTGGGTCAACAACTGGATCTCCGCCAAAAAAGAAATGATCTTCAAGGTAAAGATCGAATCACTCTCGGGCCGGACCGCCAATAAAGTGGACGTTGCAGTCGCATCTGCCGTCCCTGCGAGAGCCAGGAAACCGCATATCTTTTAGCTGAAATTCACCATTACTGTCGTTCTTCCGCTGCGTGAAATCCCACAAACAACGACCGTCGAATGTGGATTTACCCACAGTTTTCAGCAAACCCAGACCGAAAAATTCTGAAAATTCTAACCTGGCACCGCTGTTGCACAGATAAGGGTGAACGATGGTCCCTGGTCGCGTTTCTTGGGATCATCGGATCTTAGCCCTAAGTCAGAAGGAGAAAATCATGGTATCAAAAGTTTACTCTTTTATTTGCGGTCTATTCGCGATCACTGCCGCGTTTCTTTTTCTTACCGGTAACTTTCCGGCGATAACCGCCATCATTTTGGGTCTTATCGCGTTCGGCCTGGTCTTTATGGGCATGATGTTCGTTCTGCCCTATACAATAACGCACACGTCAACGATCCCTGCCAAAGGACGACGCGACCAGAAAGTTGCACCGGCTTCAAGTTTCAAGCGACCCGTTACGCAGAGCGGCGAGGCGCACTCACAGCCCGCCTGATGAGTTCGTGGGATTGATGGACGTCGAGGGTGTTGGAGCAGGTACAAAGGCTAGGCCGGCCGCGCGGTTCCTGAGGGTGAAAGAAGCTGCTCAAGGTCAGACAGGAGTTTCTTCCCGGTAAAAGGCTTGAGAAGCAGGTCATTGACGCCAGCCTCTTCAAGCTGGGTTCTTTGTGCGGGACTGAGCAATCCACTCATTGCAATGATCTTTGTATCCGGCGTTATCTTCCTTACGGCCTGGATCAAGGTGATCCCATCGGCCACGGGCATGGCAACATCGGTCAGTACCGCATCGATCTCAGCTTTATTATCGGCAAAGACGGCAAGGCCCTCGGCGCCGTCCGAGGCGGTTAGTGTTCGATAACCGGCTTTCTCCAACGCCGCTTTTGTTATCTCGCGAACATCGGATTCATCATCGACGATCAAGACCAGCCGATTTTCGCCGATCGAAGTCGCGGTCTCAGTTGTTTGGGGTGAAACGGATTCTTGCGACTCAACTGCTGGAAAGTAAATGGAGAATTTTGTCCCTTTGCCCTCTTCACTTTTAACCGTTAAAAAACCACCGTGAGCCTTAACGATACTTAGCGCGGTAGGAAGCCCTAACCCGGTTCCCTTGCCAATTTCTTTTGTCGTAAAGAAAGGATCGAAAATACGGTCAAGTGTAGCTTGCGACATCCCAGATCCGGTGTCTTCTACCTCAACAAGGACGTAACGCCCGGGTGACGCCTCGGGATTCATCCGGTAATAGCTTTCATCGATCGTCTCATTGCTCAATTTAATCGTTAGAGTGCCGCTGTCACGCATCGCGTCGTTCGCGTTCAGACATAAGTTCATCAACACCTGGTGAATTTGCGTCGGATCGGCCGCCACTATCCAAAGCTCCGGATCCAATCGGTATTTCAACGCTACTGACTTCGGGAGCGTTTCTTCAAGGACCCTTATCAGCTCTTTGGTTACATGTCTTAACTGGATCGGCAACCGGTCACCTTGCTCTCCACGGGCAAAGGACAAAACCTGTCGAACCAGATCTGCGCCGCGTATCGCATTGTTTCGAATTAGCGACACCCATTTCTTACCTTCCTGGCTTAGTGGTTCGTTGTCTTCAAGCATCTCGACTCCCATCAAGACGGGAAAGAGGATATTGTTGAGGTCGTGGGCGATCCCGCCCGCCAACGTTCCGATCGATTCCATTCGCTGAACGCGAAGCAATGCTCTTCAGCCTCTTTTTGTTGCGAAATGTCCGTCTGCGTGATGAGGACATAGTCCGGCTGCCCCTGATCGTTCTTAACCAGGGTCCATCGGGCGTCGATGATCAATTGGTTGCCATCCTTAGACTCCCTTCGAACAATTTGATTCAGAACACCGGCTTCTTCAAACCCGAGACGGATTCTCTCCAGCTCCTTTTGGTCGCCCCCGAACAGAACGTCAGCAATGTTCCGCCCGAGTACTTCCTCGACCCGCCAGCCGTACATCCTTTCAGCGCCTTTGTTCCAGAAAAGAATGTTGTAGTTGAGGTCACATACGAGAACCGCATCCCTCGTTTTGTCCAGAAGTTCTGCCTGCTGACGAATACGGTCCTCAGCCTGTTTTCGCTCCGTGATGTCAAATCGGATGGCAACGTATTGGTAAGGCTTCCCCTTCTCATCCAGGAACGGAACGATGGTCGTATCGACCCAATAGATCGAGCCGTCCTTCGCCCGGTTCCTTAACTCACCATGCCAGGTCTGGCCTCGGGCAATGGTCGTCCAGATATTGCGAATAAATTCTTTTGGGTGATAGGCCGAATTGATGATCCGGTGGTCCTGGCCGATCAGTTGCTCGCGGGAGTATTTAGATATTTCGCAAAACTTGTCGTTGACGAACGTTATTACGCCGCGTTGGTCGGTGAACGCAACAATGGCGGATTCGTCGAGCGCGAACTTTAGATCGGAAAGTTCTTTCGAGGTTGCCTTTAATGTGCGTTGGTTTGCCATCGGCTTACTCAATCGGCTCGCTGTTGCCCTCACCGGATCCAACGGCTTTCTTTAGGCGATACCTTAGCTGATCCCGAGTGACGCCGAGAAGTCGTGCTGCCCGAGACAGGTTATGTCCCGTGCGCTCGAATGCCTGTTTGCTTAATTCGTTTTCTACTTCTTCGAGAGAAATTCCATCGGGTGGAAGGACAAGGTTTAACCCTCCTGCGGACTTTGCCTTCGCACTAAGCATGTCAGGGGGGAGGCGGGCGACGGTCACATACGAGCTTTCTTCTAAGATTGACGCCCGTTCGATTACATTTCGAAGCTCACGAACGTTGCCGGGCCAACCATACGAACGGAAAGTTCTAGCTACTTCCTTATCTATCCCTTTCAGTTTCTTATCTCTCCGCTTCAAATTCGCCTTCTCAATGTAATGCTCCGCCAAAAGCAATACGTCATCGCCCCTATCTCTTAATGGCGGAATATTGACCTGGATTATAGAAAGACGAAAATAGAGGTCGAGCCGGAACTTTCCTTCCCGCGCCCGCCGCCTTGAGATCGAGATTCGACGCCGCGACAATACGAACGTCAAGCGGAAGGTCCTTAAGTCCACCGACTCGCCGAAATCTGCCTTCTTCCAACACTCGCAGGAGCTTTGCTTGAAGGCTCAACTCCATCTCGCCGATCTCGTCTAAGAAAATCGTGCCGCCTTGCGCCTGTTCGAAAAGACCCTCTTTCGTTTGCTTGGCGTCGGTGAAGGCCCCTTTCTCATAGCCGAATAACTCGGACTCGATCAAAGTAGCGGGAAGCGCCGCGCAATTGATTGCTAGATAAGGGGCATTTGCCCGCTCCGAACCATGATGGATAGCTCTCGCGAACAGGTCCTTGCCTGTGCCTGTTTCGCCCTGTAGAAGAATTGAAGCTACATCCGATTTCGCGACCTTAGACGCCAGATCTATCGCTTCCCGCATTGCATTCGAGTCACCCAGGATCTTGTCGAAACTGAAAGTTGTCGCCTGCTCCTTACGTGTCCTTTGGATTTCACGACGCAGTTCGCGTGTTTCGAGCGCGTTCTTGAGCGTCAGTCGAAGTTCCTCAAGTTTTACCGGTTTTCCTACGAAATCATGTGCACCGCCGCGTAACGCGGTGAGAACATTAGGCAGATTCACATTGCCCGTGATCATGACCACGATCGTGTCCGCGTTTTCGGCTTTGATCCTTTCGAGAACATCGAGACCACTTCCGTCAGGTAGATCTATATCAAGCAAGGCGACGGCTGGATACCCCTCGGTAAACAGTGCGGTCGCTTCAGCAACCGTGCCGGCGGACTGAGGGTCATAGTCCCATGACCGCAATGCATGGGTAAGCGCAAACGCGAATCGAAGGGTCGTCATCGACGATTAATATTTTAGGATTTGAGCGGTTCAAATGTTTACGGATTGGAACTTACGCCTGCGAGACTTACTGCCTGAATATATTGCATGCGTAGGTCGAACGCAACTTAGTAAAACTCCCGCAGCGTGTTGCGAATGGCCACCTTCAGTGGCTGCGGCGAGTGGGGCAGTATCCACACCAGTCGTGTAAAAACAAACAGATTTTCAGTTCCGTAGCTCCTAAGTCCGCTTTTTATCAGCATGGCATATACCTTGCGACAAGGGTTGTGTTCTCGCGGTCGATAAAGGTCCTCTTCCCGGGACAGGCGCGGGGGCCAGAAAGGGATCCTTCCTTAGGGGATGTGGGACGCATGAAGTTGTTAATCGCATACGACGGTTCGAAAAGTGCCGAGGCAGCCATCGACGATTTGGCTGCGGCGGGACTTCCCCAGGTAGGTGCCGCTGAAGTGATTTCCGTGGCCGAGGCCTGGTTGCCCCCACAGGAGGCGATCGAAGCTGCGGTCGATTTTTCCTCTACCTACGTTGAATCGATCGTTCGGGCGCTCCGTGAAAAAGGCGAGAAGATCCTTTGCGAGGCGTCGATCCGTGTCAGGCATGCGGAGGCCCGGGTTAGGGCAGCATTGCCGAATTGGCAGGTGGATTCGTTTGCGACATGCGGGTCACCCGCCTTCGAGATCCTGGCAGCCGCTGAAACGGGCGCCACAGATCTGATCGTCGTCGGATCGCATGGGCATTCCGGAATCAGCCGGGTTGTCTTGGGCAGCATTTCGCATACGGTGCTGACCGAGGCGAAATGCTCGGTTCGAGTATCACGAGGTAAGAATGAGGTTGATCCCGCGCCTGCAAGGATAGTGATCGGTTTTGATGGCTCAAAAGGAGCGTTCGCTGCCGTTGATGCGGTCGCAGCTCGGAACTGGCGCCCGGGGACGAAGGTTCAGCTTCTGGCGGCTACCGAGCCTCTTATGCCGAGTACCATCGGTCGTTTCATACCTCCAATTTGCAAGGCCGTCGAAGAGGTCAACGTAAGTGAGGATCATTGGATCACGGAACTCGCGGAGGCGGGACTGGAAAGACTGCGGAACGCCGGGCTCGATGCTCATTTTCACATGCACCCAGGAAATCCCAAGCACCTTCTTGTTCAGGAGGCCGATTCTTGGGGTGCGGACTGCATCTTTCTTGGGGCGAACGCCTGGGGCGGCCGTCTTGCCCGGACACTGCTCGGAAGCACTGCATCCGCCGTCGCCGCACGAGCACATTGTTCCGTCGAAGCCGTGCGTATTAAAGAAGGCATGCAGGCCTCGATCGGAGTGACCTCCAACAACGGAAGTTCGAAGCGATTTTAAGTCGTTATGCAGAAATTCCCGGCTTATTCAATGGGGACGGAAACAAACGTGAAGGAGAAAAATATGATCATGGAAATATCGAAAAATGAATGGGCCAGGTACCTTGGAGACCTAAGCTGTGTGCTTCAGGGATGGGACACAAAGGTAGAGATTCTAAGTGCCGAAATCGGAGCACAAACCTTGTCGGGGGGTCTACCATTCGGGGGTATAACGTTTAATGAAAGGGATGACGAGGCCACGATCGGTCTAAGTCTTGGGGCGGACGCGGAAAGCCACATTACTCACAGCATTTCGCAGCCCGTAAAGATAGCTTTCGAGGATGGATCGCTTGAGCACGGCGGAATACTTGATATCGAAGATGAAGCTGGTTCAAAGACGCTGGTAAGTTTCATTCGGCCTTATCCCATATCGAAAGTTTGTGAAAACACCGACATGATCCACGTTAGCTAACATGCAGATCCCATATCGCGATCCTAATAGCAGTGGACGAATGAGACCAACAGGTCGGTTGTCAATCTTGCCGCATGCCTTTGAGATTTGGCTTCTCATCTCCGCGGCCGAGACGCTTCACGGCGTCGCGCGGATCGCTATTATACAGCCGATCGTCGGAGACTTTCGGGCCCGGCAGATCGCGGTCCTGACGGGATCGCTGATCATCCTGGGGATAGCCCTCTTTTTCCGCAACTGGATCCCGCTGACCGCGAGAAGCGACGCGGCAACGGTCGGAACAGTCTGGGTCGGGCTGACGATCGCCTTCGAAGTGGTCCTGGGCCGATTCGTTATGGATCTCTCGTGGGCGCGGATCGCGGAGGATTACAACATATTCGGCGGCGGGCTGATGGTATTTGGCCTTTTGGTGATGTTCACTTCTCCGTTCGTTGCTCGTTGGTATAGAGATCGCGACCGATCAAAGGTGACCGTAGATGGACACTCAGCCGCTTGAACATGAGCACGGCAAAGATGCCATAGCGGAGCGCCTTGCCGCTGGCTCGAAACACAGCTACCTTCGAGACTTCGTCTACGGAGGAATTGACGGGGCCGTTACGACGTTCGCCGTGGCGGCTGGTTCGATTGGCGCGACCCTGTCGCCCAGAATCGTTTTGATCCTCGGCGCGGCGAACCTGGTGGCCGATGGTTTTTCCATGGCAGCCTCCAACTATCTGGGAACGAGGGCCGAGTCCGACGAGTTGGCTCGGATTCGGGCCGTTGAGGCCCGTCACATCCGGCTGGAACCGGACGGCGAGCGCGAGGAAGTTCGACAGATCTACGCGGCTAAAGGTTTCTCGGGCAAGGATCTCGAACGCGTTGTCGAACTCGTAACCGCTGACGAAGAGCGTTGGATCGAAACTATGAGGGCCGAAGAATACGGCCTGCCGCGCACTATCCGTTCGCCGTTGAACGCGGCGGCGGTAACATTCGCAGCGTTCGCCATTTGCGGCCTCGTCCCGCTGGTACCCTTCGCCCTTGGCCTCGACCAGAGTTTTCTTACAGCATCACTACTAACCGGTGTAGTTTTCTTTCTTGTGGGATCGGCAAAGGCAAAGTGGTCAACTATGCCCTGGTGGAGATCAGGTATCGAGAGCCTATTGATCGGCGGTATAGCGGCAATTCTCGCCTATGTTGTGGGAATGATGTTCGGGGATATTTTCTTATAAAGGCTTGGAGCGGCGTATAGTCCATAAGGGAAACAAGAATCACGACCCCTGAGCGTATAACGACGTCGAAGTTAATTACGGCTTGATCGCGACCTTCATTACGCCATCGCCTCGCTCGCCGAACAGTCTGTAAGCGTCATCGATTTGCTCTAGTGAAAACGTGTGAGTGAGTAATGGTGTCAGATCGACTCTCCCGTTCTTTACAACCTCCATAAGGCGCCGCATCCGTTCCTTGCCCCCGGGACATAAAGTCGTGACTATCCGATGGTCGCCGATTCCTGCCGCGAATGCATCATACGGCATCTGTAGTTTGCCCGAGTATACGCCGAGGCTCGAAAGCGTTCCGCCCGGCCGTAGACACCGAAGGGAATTTTCAAAGGTATCTTGTGTCCCGAGAGCCTCTATGGACACGTCGGCTCCGCCTTGAGTGAGTTTTCTGATCTCCCCGACGGTATCGACTTCGTTGTAGTTAAGCACAATATCCACGCCCATTTTGCGTGCGAAATCTATTCTTGATTCGTCGCCCTCGATCCCGATCACAAGTCCGGCTCCCATCAATTTCGCACCGATCGCGGCACAGATCCCGATCGGCCCTAACGCGAACACCGCAACAGCGTCGCCTATCCTGACATTGCCTGATTCAGCACCGCTGAATCCTGTTGACGCGATATCTGACAGCAGGACGACCTGCTCGTCCGACAGTTCGTCGGGGATCTTCGCAAGATTTGCCTGCGCATGCGGGACAAGCAGGTATTCGGCCTGAGCACCGTTGATAGTGTTTCCAAAACGCCATCCGCCGAGAGCTTCATATCCTCCACCGTGACCGCACTGCGACCAATGAGCCGAAAGACACGCAGAACATTGACCACAGGGAGTGATCGCACCAACGAGGACCCGATCGCCCACTTCGTAACCGATCACGCCGTCACCTATCTGTTCGATCACGCCGACGGGCTCGTGGCCTATCACCAGGCCCGGTGCAACCGGGTATTCCCCGCGGACGATGTGCAGGTCGGTCCCGCAGATCGTTGTAAGGGTTATCCGAATCACAGCCTCACCTGCACTCGGCGTAGGTTTGGCAACCTCTTCGATCCGGAAATCGCCGACGCCTCGAAAGACATTGGCTCGCATGGTTGTCATCTTTCTAACTCCCGTTATTGAGTGTTTGTGCGATGTTTGCGGCGGGACCAGTTTCCGTAACGAAGCCGTAACGCTCGCGGATCCGCTTTGCCATTCCTAGCAATGCATCTTCATCAAAGTCCAAAAGCGTGTTGTCCCAGACCCCGTAATGAAAGAAATTCGGGTGGGTGTATTTCTCGCCTAGGACCCACTCGACCTCATGGATGTAGCCGAGGGTGGGAGTTTCACCTGACAATTCGGCGAGTGCATTGACCGCAGCTACCTTCGCTTGCCTCATTGCCATGTATCCGAAGCGAGGCCCGTCCAGCGAGACGATGTCGCCGGCTGCATAGATACCATCGAAACCTTCAAGCTGCATCTTGCCATTGACTCGGGCGAACCCGTCGGAAGACGTTTCGTCTTCATAAAGGTGTTGAATCGGTGCTTGCCCGCGAAAAGGCGGAACAAGCATCAGGAGATCATAGGATATCGGTGACTGACCATCAGCGATGATGTACTTCTCGTCGACGCTATCGATCGGGAAATCGGACACAAGTTTGATCCCTTTCCGAATAAATGCGCCTTCGATGTCGCGGAACAGCCCGGCACCGACCAGTGCTCGGTCAAGTCTTTCCGGAAAGACCGCCGTGATCGAGACAGTTTGCTCGGTTATCTGCTCTTCGAATTTAGCGGCAAGGGCGAGCGCACTTTCGCATACCGGTATCGGTAACTCACCGCCGGGGCAAAGGCCGAGAACGATCGATCCCTGATGGAATTCCTCGATCGCATTTTTGAAATTCTGAGCCGGTTTTGCGCCAAGCAAATGATGGGCGTACTCGAAGAATCCCGGCACCAGTTCAGTTGCAAGGCGGCGTCCCATTGCGATGATCAGAAGATCGTATTGAAGCTCGCCGTCGATATCGGTGCCGGTGATCCGGACGGTTTTGGATCGCGGGTCGATATTGAGCACTTCGCCTCGAACAAACCTGATGCCACGCTTGTGAAGCGGTGACACGAGATCGAAGCTGATGTCCCCAGGCGTGAAATCGCCGAATACCATCGGTACAAGCGCCGGGTAAAAAGTAAATCGATCGCTTGCCGAAACCAACGTTATCTCGTGTTCAACAGACGCTCCTGCCGATATTATTTCGACAGCCGTCACGCCGGCGAACCCACCGCCGAGTATCAATATTCTGGCCATTTCCTGGTTTCCCCGCGAAGATCCGTTATGCGGTCGCTGCCCGCGCTGTTTGGGCTGCTTTTACAATTAGCACCGAGCAGGGTGCCTGGTGAACTACCGCGTTCGAAACCGATCCGAGCGTCAGCCGTTCCCAAAACCCACGACCGTGAGAGCCCATCACGATCAGGTCAGCATCCCACGACGATGCGGTCTCGACGATCGCTTGCGACGGCTTGCCCAACTCCACGACGCCCGAGAATTCAACCTTTGCTTCTTCGCACTTTGCTCTCATGATCTTCAATGCGTCGTTTACCCACTCATCCGCCTGCTCTTTGGAGAGTTTATCCATGTTGGCGTAGAACTCGGCCGACACGGCGAACGGCTCTGCCGCGATGGAGTGACGTGGTTCATACACGGATATGACCTTCACCTCGGCTGATGTAAGTTCGTTCACTATCTCGCAGCATTTATCGATCGCTGCCCGACTAAAGTCAGTACCATCAGTAGCAACAAGTATCTTCATATTGGTTCTCCTGATATGATCTCCATCTTAGGCGACGCAAGCAGTATGCCCCGTTGGATTCCTCTGACCGAAACCCTTGACCGAGCCCGTGACACTTAACTTCGGGACAGCGAACGCTGAGGCTTCGTCTTAAAGACTGTGGATAATCACGCACGTACAAGATAATTTTCAACACCTCCGGGAATGGACAGCCAGGCTATTCATGGAATTCCGACGCGGTGCAGAAAGGCTTGACCGGTCAGGCTCACGAAGGCACATCCGAGTATCATCAATACAAGTCCCGGCCACAGCATATCGGTAACTTTCAACCCGCCCTGACCGAATGCCATGGCGTTCGGAGGGGTGCTGACGATGAAAGGTATGCCGAACGATGCGGAAATGGCAATTAGAATTGCAGTCGACGGTGAGGGTATAAGCGCCATCGCGAGCGGGATGACTAAAACCGCGGTTGCGGTGTTGCTCATCAGAGCGGACAGGATCGCGCTTGTAAGGCAAAGCAAAAATAGCCCTAGAGTTGGATGAAGGTCTGTGAAAGGCGTCTCCGCGGCCAGGGTTTTCAGAATCGAAGATTGTTCGAGAAGGCGGCCAAGAGTAATGCCCCCGGCTATTAGCAGCAATGTGGACCAGTCGATTTTCATCAGGTCCCGTTTCGACAGAATCCCGGATATAAAGATCGTAGCGCTCGCTCCAAGAGCTGTGACAGCCGAGGGAACGCCGTGAATAGGTTCGGTCAGCCAAAGAGCGATCGTACCGGCGAGAATTGCGATGAACCCTATCGCGCTTACTTCCTTGGGAAGATCTCTCCGCGGTGGGGACGATTGTCTGTGTCGGCAAAGAACCCACGCCAGAACTCCGGAACCCACCGGAGCGCCAAAGGATAAAAAAATAACTCAAAACAAGCATCCCAACCGTCAAAGGAATCGCGAACGCCATCCAGCTCACAAAAGAAATCTGCTGCGTCGGCGAGATCGCGGCGATGGCTATCGCGTTCGGGCCCGTTCCGATCGGCGTAGCCATGCCCCCAAGGTCGGCGCCTAAAGCAACTCCGATCAAAAGGGTACGCCTCAAAATGTGATCTTCGTCGAAGGCCGAAAGGATCGGTTGAAGGCCGGCAAAAACGAGTGCGGCCGCCGCAATATTCGACATCCACATCGAAAGGAACGCAGTCAGACCCATTGCGAAGAGCAATAATTTTCCGAATGAACCTTTCGACGAGTTAAGCGCGAATGCTGCAAGTCGCTTATCCAACCCCTGCGCTTCGGTTGCGGCGCCAAGAACAAATCCACCGAAGAACAGTGCCATAACCGGATCGACCGCCCACGACAGGACGTGTGATACCGAAAACTTACCGGCATCGAGCGGCCCGAGGAGGATCGGGATCAGCGTCCATAACAACAAAGTCGGCACAAAAGGCGGAACTACCTCACTTAGCCAGAGCAGCAAGCATAGGCCGGCAACCGCCAGGACCCGGGAATATATGATGGACTCGAGCATCACCGGCGGCACGAGCACAATTGCCAACGCCGCGATCGCTAAAAAGTACCAGCGTTTCATTCTTCTAACTCCGCTTCGGAATCACCGGGATCCGTTGATTTTGAACCAGCAAGTGGGTGAATTTTCACGGTTTGGAAGCCGGCTTCTAGGTCTTTTCTCCCAATCTGGGCCTGCTTTCATAGACAAAGCAATCAGTGAACCCTTGGTCTCAAAGTTGCGATTCTTCGGATTGTGGGAGGCAGAACCATGGCACGTACCTTCTAATGGCCGATTCGAAGGCAACGTCATATTAGCTCCATCGCGGTGACGGCCATCATGATTTTGACATTCGTGGCCGCCGCGGCCGCACAGTGCGTTGGCCATCCGAGAGACAGGACCGCTGTGCGGTTCAGTAACGAGAGCAGCGTCGAGCGGCGGTTTTACGTCGGACGATGACGAAGAGACTCTTGCGGTGGTTCCGGCCGCGATGAGCCGGGAACTTAAGGCCCGCGCTTTTCAACTTGATGAGTTGCGGCGTTGAAATGGATGTCAAAGAAGGAGCACTAATGAAACTTGACCGGGACGTCAGGCTACTGGATCTTGTGTTGTTGTTTCGAAACATCGAGGACCTCCGTAGCTTATTGGGATTCTCGGCAGAATAAATTTAAGATTGTCGATATTTCCGATTGAGGCTTCAACTAAACCCTAACAAAAACCCTCAAAACTAGCTCCGAATAGTCCAACGTTTAGTCCAACACACAAAAAAGACGGTTTTGATTCCGTCTTTTTCTTCCCATAACTGCTTGTAGTTATTGGGGTTAAACTGGTACTCGCGGCGGGATTCGAACCTGCGACTTCTTCCTTCGGAGGGAAGCACTCTATCCACTGAGCTACGCGAGCAGTGTATTATACGAGCTATGATCTTGGGTTTGATCGTAATGTTCTTGATCTTTACCGGCTCGACCGGCCGTTCGCCGTCTTTTGGCTGATACACCCGAGATGGTGCGAACGTTGTTCATTCCGTCAATTACCTTACCAAATATCGTGTAATTCTTGTCAAATCCGGTCTCGCGGCTGGAGCGTGATAAAAAACTGCGAGTTCGCCGAATTGATGTCCTGGCTGCGGGCCGCGCCGACGATTCCGGTGTCGTAGGGAATATCGGAAAACTCGGCCAAAACGTTGGGTTTATTCGATTTTCCGGTCCCGTCATTTGTCGGGTCATCGTCTTTCGACAACGGGTCACCGCCCTGGACCACCGATGAGTTTATCCGGTGGAAACTGGTACCGTCGTAAACGCCTTCCTTCGCAAGGGCCTTGAATTGGGCCACCATTTTAGGTGCGATGTTCGAATAGAGCTCGATCGTTATTGTTCCATAGGCGGACGAGTTTTCCATCTCGATCACGGCCACTTCCGCGTCGGGGACAGGCTTAACTCCGGTCTACAAGGCCGGTTTTGGTGTTACGCGCCGGCGTTGAACTGCCGCAGGATGCTCCGAGAAATGCGGCGATTAGAAATAGAAAAACAATTGATGTTTTTTTCATGATCAAAAATTACGTTCACTATCGAGCAGCAGCGTTACCGGCCCATCGTTCACCAGTTCAACATCCATCATCGCCTGAAAACGGCCCGTTGCTACATTTTCGATGTGTTTCTTAGCTTCTGACGACAAAAGTACTCGTAAAGGCGGTTGGCGTCTTCAGGCCTTGCGGCGTTGATGTACGAAGGCCGCCGCCCGCGGCGAGAATCGCCGTAAAGAGTGAACTGCGAAACTACAAGTAAACCGCCGGCTGTGTCCAGCAAGCGACAATTCATCTTGCCTTCTTCGTCGTCAAAGATCCGCAAGTTCACGATCTTATCGACGAGGTAACCGGCGTCTGCTTCTGAATCTTTGGACGGAAACGCCCAGAAGTAAGAAGATCCCTCGCCGATCTAGCCGGTGAACGTCGCCGTCGACGGTTACACTTGCTCGCGAAACCCGTTGAACGACCGCCCTCATCAGGCCGAGGCAGATTCTTCAATGTAAACGCGTTCTCATCACGACCGGTTCCAGCGGCTTGTCCTTCTGGTTGCGTTCCACGGTGGCTATCGCATCGACAACCTCCTGGCCCTGGGTCACGCGGCCGAATTTTGTATAGCTCGGCGGCAGCGGATAATCGATGTGCATTATGAAAAACTGCGAGCCGTTCGTGTTCGGACCCGAGTTCGCCATCGCAACGGTGCCTTTTTCATATACGCCGGCGTAAAGGTCGGAATCGCGGTCGATCTCGTCGTCGAATTTGCCGCCCCATGCCGATTCGCCGCCATAGCCTTCACCTAGCGGGTCGCCGCCCTGGATCATGAAATTAGGTATGACCCGGTGAAAGATGACACCGTCGTAATAACCTTGCCGGCGTGAATTCGAAAATTCTCCGTCGTTTTCGGAGCGGCATCTTCGAGGAGTTCAAATTTGATGGTGCCCTTATTCGTTTCGATAACTGCGATCTTGTTTGCCAATTGCTTAATTCTCCTGTTCGCAAAATGAAATCGGTCAATGGCCCGGGCCACGCCGTTCTCGTCGTTAGATAATGTTTTATAAAATTCGGGCCGCTCAAGCAAACTTGGGTCTGCGTTTCCCATCACGACAGGCGTTCCGGCGAACTCGAGCATTCCGAGATCGTTGAAATTATCGCCGATCGACATCACGTTTTCGGCTGTGAGTCCTTCGATCGATCGCAAGCTTTTCCAAGCCCGTCCCTTTTGACGCGCCCGGCGGAAGGATGTCGATCAGCGTGAAATCCAGACGCGGGTATATGGTCGGAAGATCGTGACCGAATCGGCAAGCTCATCGTTCGAGAAATGAGAGCATCCGATCCATCGGTTCGCACGAGCCGGAAAAGGAAATATGGATGACCTCGTGCTCCGGTAACGCTTCGTTCAGATCAGCCACGTGCGTCACCGCCTGTGCGCCTCGTCGCCGTGAAGGCGTTCGTGACCATCCGAGATATTTTTGAAGCGGAAGGTTGTCGTCGGAAACCCGGTCGTAAAGCAGCGAGCCTTTGCCATGCGGATCGGCACTGACCAGCGCGTCACCGCCGATATTGCTTTCCGACGCTAACTATCTCACGCGTTGTTTCGATATCAAGCAGGGAAGCCGCGACCGTCTCAAGCGATTCCGGCGTATTTGAGCAAGCGCTCCGTTATGTGTGACAAGCGGAGCATTGAGTCCCAAGCTCGAGCCCGACCGGCCGCGCGTCCCGATACCGCCGTCCGGTCGCAATCGTCACAAGTACGCCGGCTTTTTCGGCTGCTCTGATCGCTTCGCGATTCTCTTCGGTTATTACGCCCCGCGAATTAAGCAGTGTTCCATCGAGGTCAAGGGCGAGGAGTTTGATCATTGCGAATTCGCCTCGTTGGCCCGCTCCTCTCTTCGTTCCTTTTCCAACCACTGCTGATACTTAGCTTTGCCTTTTTCGAATTCGGCCGCCGAAGAATAGAACCAATGCGAACCATCGTTGAGATCGACGTTGCGGACATAGAAGAGATAGTCATTCGGTTCGGGTTCAAGCGCGGCGCGGATGGAGCTTTCGGTGACGGATGAGATCGGGCCGGGCGGGATGCCGGTCTTTATGCGGGTGTTATAGGGTGAATTGACCTCCAAATCACTCTTGTGGATCGTGCCGTCCCACTTATCGAGCATTTTCGCGATGTAAACGTTTGTTTGATCAATGCCAAGAGGGATGCCGCGGGCAAGTCTGTTATTGATGACACCGGCGACGATCGGCCGTTCGCGTTCAACACCGGTTTCGGTCTCGATCAGCGACGCAAGCGTGACTATTTCATGCGGTGTACGCCCGAGCGACTTCGCTTTCTCCGTCCATTCCGGTTTCCAAAAGCGTCGGAACTGTTCGACCGTCGTTTTGATTATATCCGCAGCCTTTGCTCCCTTCGGAACCTGATATGTGCTCGGGTACATATAGCCCTCGAGGTTCTTTGCCGTCGGCGAAATATCGCGGATCAGCGTGGTGTCGTCCATCAGCGCCAACACCTGCTTTTCATCCATCGCCGGGTCTTGCGGGAATTTTTCGGCTATGCGTTTTGCGATATCGAAACGGGTGAATCCTTCAGGAATGGTCAGCCTTGTTGTTTGCGTTTCGCCCTTTTCAAGTTCTTTCAGCACCTCAAGCGGAGAGATGGGCGATTTGAACTGGTATTCGCCCGCCTGGAGGTTTTGAGCATTTCCGAATGTGCGAAGATAAACTTTTAATGGAAACTCGCCCGAAACTATGCCTTCAGACGCAAGCTGCGAAACGATCTGCGCCGGCGTCGAGCCTTTCTCGATCACAATGATCTCTTCGGATTTGGAGTGCGGAACCGGCGTAATAAGCGAGCTGTAAAGCCAGTACGAGGCAGCAATGACAAAAAGGATCAAAAGTATAAGTGCACCAAATAGATATCTGACAAACTTCATATTTGTTGCAAAGTTTAACAACGAGTAAAATCGCACGCAATCGAATTAGATGAAAAGAGTCTTTATTGCGATCGATATTTCGTCCGAAGCGCGGACAAAAGTCGCCGAGTATATTGAAAGGTTAAAGCGAGCCGGGCGAGATCTCCGCGTCGGATGGGAACGGCCGGAGAAATTGCATTTGACCCTTAAGTTTCTAGGTGATGTGGATGACCATCAACTTGGCGACGTGGAACAGGCGGTGAAAAAGGTTGCGGCGAAATTTGCCGGTTTCCGTTTGGGAATCTATGGAAATGGAAGATTTCCACCGAAGGGCGATCCGCGCATTTTGTGGCTGGGGCTGACGGACGACGGGACCGTATCCAAACTTGCTCAAGCTCTCGATCGCGAAATTGCGAAAGCAGGTTTCAAACCCGAAAAGCGCAAATTCCACCCACATCTGACCATCGCAAGACTTCGCGAGCCGCATCGATCAACTGCTCTTGCTGTCGAACATATATCCAGTGAGTTTCCGCAGATCGAGTTCGATATCAGCGAGATCGCGATCTATGAAAGCCGGCTTCAACCAACCGGCTCCACATACGCGAGACTTGCCGCCCTACCATTTTCCACCACAAGCTAATGTTCACATCCCGCTTCTTACTTGTTCAATTCTCGCGGAGAACGCGGCGGCGCGGGCGGCAATTCTTCGGCCTTCTCGCCGGTTTCCGAGAGTATCTCTTTGATCGCACCGATGCTTGAAAGCATCGCCGAGGTTTCGGTCGGCATAAAGATGACCTTGGCATTTTGAGTACGCGTCATGTCGCGGAGAGATTCGATGTAACGCGATGTGATCAGATACTGCGCCGTTTGTTCCCGCGAACCGATCGACTGCCCGATCTGCACGATAGCCTGAGCCTCGGCCGCGGCCGCCTTTAGCCTTGCCTGTGCCGCACCGTCTGCCTGAAGAATGGCCGATTCTCGTTCACCCTCCGCCCGGGTGATCGCAGCCTGTTTTTCACCTTCCGCGCGTGTGATCGCGGCTCCCTTATCGCCTTCGGCCTGCAGGATAAGGGCCCGGCGATTGCGTTCGGCGGTCATTTGCTTTTCCATCGTGATGCGAACGTCTTCGGGCGGATTGATGTTCTTTACGTCAACCCTTGTTACCTTGACGCCCCATTTATCTGTTGCCTCGTCGAGGATAAGCCGAAGTTTCGCGTTTATCTGGTCACGGGATGAAAGGGTGTGGTCGAGGTCCATCTCGCCCATTACGGCCCGCATACCGGTTATCGTAAGTTGGACGATAGCTCCGACGAGATCGGCAACCTCGTAAACTGCCTTTGTCGGGTCCGTCACCTGCCAATATACAACCGAATCAACGTTGATCGTGACGTTGTCCCGGGTAATCACCGGTTGCGGAGGCATATCAATATATTGTTCGCGGAGGTCGATCGAGGTCGTGCCGGGCCTCACATTCGACCAGTAAACGGCCCTGGGCGACTCAAAAAACGGGACAATAATGTTCAAACCGCTATTCGCAAGCCGATGAAAACGCCCGAGCCGCTCGATCAATAATACCGTTGACTGCGGAACGATCTTGATCGTTTTCAGCGCAACAATGAGAAGGGCGATGCCGAGAAATAAAAGAAAAATGAGCCCGATGCCGCCTATAATCTGATCCATCTTCTACCTCCAAAAAAGCAGATTGTGACGACAATATACCCGATTTTGGTGCCAAACGCGACACGATGAAATTTCGACGTGAATGAATTTTTGAGATGAGTGATAGTTTTTCCGGTGCGTCCACGCGTATAAGGTTGAGATAGATACATCGTGGAGTCTGTTATGACGTATCAAGCTCAGAACTATTGAAAATTTAGAGGCACCGGAACAGGCACAGTACTCATTCCATAAATACCCTTCCGTTAACCAACAGATAACTTCTTCATACAAACCATGGCCTGTTCCGGGCCATTTTTGCGCCTGTCCCGGTTCGCCTATGCTCAATTCATAACTTATAATCACGCCAATCTATGGCTGTTACATTAACGGACATCGAATCTGCCGCGGGACCGGCTGAAGGGAATTATCAACCCGACACCGCTTATTTCCGATGGCCGCCTCTCGGAGGAAATCGGCGCAAATTGCTTTCTGAAAGCCGAATGCCTCCAGCGCGGGGGCTCGTTTAAGGTCCGCGGGGCGTACAACAAAATATCCAGGCTGTCTGAGGATGAGAAGAAACGAGGTGTGATCGCTGCGTCCGCCGGCAATCATGCCCAGGGGGTGGCCCTGGCCGCCAAGCTGACCGGCATACGATCTACCATCGTTCTCCCTGAACTTGCTCCCCTCACAAAGATAATCGCGACAAAATCACACGGGGCCGAGGTGATCCTCAAAGGCGCAAGCTTCGACGAAGCTGTCGCTTATTCAAAGGAATTGCGCGACGAGAAGGGTTATACCTATGTCCACGCCTTCGAGGACGAAATGGTCATCGCGGGACAGGGAACTATCGGGCTTGAGCTGGTTCAGGACCGCCCGGAGACGACCGTTGTCGTTGTTCCGATCGGCGGGGGCGGAATAATCTCGGGGATCGCGGTCGCAGTGAAGTCTCTGCTGAAGAATGTGCGTGTCGTCGGCGTTCAGGCGGAGAATGTATCCGCCGTAAAGCCGTCGCTTGCCGCCGGCGAACCTATCGAGGTCACAGCCCCGCAGCCGACGATCGCTGACGGGATCGCCGTCAAGCGCCCGGGAGAGTTAACGCTGCCGCTGATCAGGGAATATGTAGACGACGTGGTTGAGGTCACCGAGGAAGAAATAGCAAAGGGCATTTTCCATTGTGTGCAGAACTCTCACCTGGTCGTTGAGGGAGCTGGTGCCGCGGGAGTTGCAGCGTTGCTCGCGAAAAAGGTCGAGGTCAGTGCAGGTGATACGGTCTGCGCGATCCTTGCGGGCGGAAATATCGACGCTAATCTTTTGGCCCGCATTCTTGAGCAGATCCTCGTACGACAGGGACGATACGTAATTATGAAGGTGCTGGTCCTGGACCGGCCCGGAATGCTCGCCGCGGTACTGAACCACGTTGCGGAAACAGGGGCTAACGTTATCGAGGTTTATCACCAGCGGCGCGATCTGGCTGGCACCGCTTGGCCGCGTCGGCATTGAAATGATTCTCGAGGTCCGCGATCAGCAGCACGCCGAGGCCGTTCAGGAACATTTGGAGGCGGCGGGCTATCACGTCGAACGCGAGGGCCAGGGAGATTGGTTAAACTAAGCTATAAGAGAATTGACTTTCGCGTGCCACAATAAACGCTTGTCCGCGTGTTGTGATCAAGCGTCTAGATACCTAGTCCTGAAGTTGTGATCTGTATTGACTCGGCTTAGATCTGACCGCCGTTCAATAGGACAAGCTGTTCGAGGATCGTACGTTGTTCGGGGGTCATCTCGTCGAACTGAACGCCGAACCCGATCCCATGGTGAACATAAACAACAGTACCATATAGGGTTTCGGTGCTGTCGTTAGGTAAGACAAGCCTTAGGCAGACGGCCTCTTCGGGCTGGACGGGCGCGATCGAGTCTACATAACAACCGCCCGTACTCAGGTCCGAAACGCGAACCTCGCGTCTGCCGGACGTGCAGTCGAGAATCACCGGCATTGGCACGGCCACCCGGTCATGTTGTCTTTCAACCATTACATACATAATTTTTGGTAGGGGAGCAAGGTCGAATAGCGGATCAGCCGCTATCAAATAGTAAATGATCAATCGAAAGGGAATTCAAGAAATTTATTTCAGCTGGAGTTCCTCGGTGTAAAGCTCGCGATAGGCCCGATAGTTGTTCATCACTTTGAATACATAATTTTTTGTTTCGGCAAATCCTACCTCGGCTGCAAAAATGCCCGGATCCTTCGGTTTGGTACGGCTCAGCCAGCGTGCGGCATTATCTTCACCGCCGTTGTAGCTTGCTGCTATCGCCTCGTAAAGCCCGTCGAATTCCGCGGCCAACTCGCCAACATAGGCTGAACCGACCGCGATACTGACCGCCGGCCGGTAAAGATCGTCGGGGCGAAGCTGCGGATAGCCGGCCTTTTTCGCGTACTTAAGCGCGGTATCGTACACGAGTTGAAGCAGGCCGCGTGCTCCCGCAGGTGATTTCGCACCAGCTCGGAAAGTACTCTCCTGTTTCATAATAGCAAGCAAAAAACGCGGGTCTATCTTATTTTTGCGTGCTTCGCGTACAAGCTCTGTCTTATATGGCGCTGGATATTCCCCGACCATTGCATTCCGGTTAATGCCGGTAGATTCGATATCAGCAGAAGCCGGCTTCTCCCTTGCGAGGCCGCCGAAGTACGAGGACGAACCACGAAGAGCATTAAACGCAGCCGCGGCTTCGTTACGCCGGCCGCTCCGTTCAAGTGCGATCGCCCTGAGATAGCGTACTTCGTCGGCACTCGCCATCGAGCCCCTGAAAGACAACCCGCTCAACATTCGGTCGGCCTGAGCGACCGCCGCAGTCCAGTTTTCGCGATGGATCTCCATCCTGAGCCGGGCGTGAATTGCATTCACCTCGGCTGGTTTCCCAGTAAACCGCTGAACAGCCTTTTCTACCCAGCGGTTCGCGTCGTCGTAGCGTCCGGCCTCTCGATAAGCATCGATGATATTCAAATAGGAAGACTCGATCCTTTCGCCATCGGGAAACTTCGAGGCATATTGTTCGTAGGTTTTGGCGGCATCAAGGTTATTGCCCATTCGGACATATGAAGCACCCATAAAGGCAAGGCCTTCTCGTCCGTCTTTCGTGCCGATATGGTCCTTCGTCAGCCTTTTGAACCAGTCGACCGCCTGGTCATATTTGCGCTCCCACATATACGAGCGGGCGGTGCCGAAGAGAGCCTTAGAGATGCCTGGATCATTTGGATACGCTTCGATCACTTTTTGCCAGTGGGCGCGTGCTTCGGGAAAAAGCCTGTTAGCTGAATAAGTCTCGGCCCGGGAAAGATGCTCTGCCGCTGAAAGGGTAGGTAACTGGCCGTTCGCCGCACGATCAACTCGGTCAGCCTCGGTAACGCGTCGCAAGGCGGCGTCGGACGTTTGACCGAAAGCAAAATGAACAACTAGAAGCGATAAAACGACGGACAGAAACGATCTCATATTTTTACTACAGGCAGGCCAACGATGTCGGAACTAGATTACCCGAAAATTAGACGTTAGGCTAATTACTGACGTTGTCGCAATTCACGACTTTGAAGGGGGCTTTAGCCGCTAAACCGGCGACGTGATAAAATTGTCGAGTTAATAGAAATCTACGCGGTGCGAGACAAAATGAAAGCCTCTGGATCTTCGCACCCGAAATTCACTTTGGAGAATAGAAATGAAGATCGCACTGAACGGCGCGACAACGATGCACGCCGATCTTTTAACAGACATTAAGGCCGCCTCGGCTGCGGGATTTGACCTCCTGGAGATCTGGTCTGCCAAGTTGTACGAGTATCTGAAAGAGAACACGCCCGCCGATCTGAAAGCGGCCCTTTCCGAACATAACCTTCAACCCTATTCGATAAATTCCATCGAACACATCACTTTTCGTACGCCCGACGATTACGCGGATATAAGAGCCGAATGCGAAACGCTTTCGAAGATCGCGGGCGAGATCGGCTGTCCGTATATCGTTGTTGTGCCCGGCCTGATGCCTGAAAACGGGAACGGAAGAGCAAGTGATCGAGGAATCGGTTCGGGTGTTAAATGAACTGGCCGACATAGCGGAGCCTCACGGCGTTTCGCTCGCATTCGAATTCCTTGGCCAGACGGATTGTTCGGTCCAGACGCTGGACCTGTGCAACAAGATCGTCGAGGCGGTCGGGCGTGAAAGCGTCGGGAATGTTATCGATACCTTCCATTTTTACGCCGGGAATTCGAGTTTTGAAGCGATCGACTCGATGCGTCCGGAAAAGCTGTTCATTTTTCATATTAACGACGCCGAGGACCTGCCAAAAGAACAGTTGACCGATGCTCACAGGCTTTATCCGGGGACGGGAATATTGCCGATCCGCGAAATGAAAGACGCGTTTCGACAAGATCGGCTATGACCGGATGGTCAGCATTGAGATCTTCCGGCCCGAGTACTGGGAACAGGACCCATTCGAGGTCGCGCGAAAGGCAAAGGCGGCAACCGAAGAGGTCCTGGGTTTAGGAAAACACGCCGCGGGCGGAAGTTGGTAAAGAAATTAAACGCAGAGACGCAGAGACGGGGAGGAATATCCCTCTGCGTCTCAGCGTCTCTGCGTTAAAGATACTATGGACCGAGTGCGAATTGGAATAGTCGGAACGGGCTATATCGGCAACGTTCACGGCAGAATTTATTCACGCGACGAACGGACCGAAGTTTCGGCGCTGTTCGACATCGCACCGGAACGCGCCGAGCGGACGGCTAAAACGATCGGGGGCAGGGTGTGCTCGTCTCGCGACGAGCTGTTGGACAATTGCGACGCGGTTCTTGTCTGTGCGCCGAACCGGACGCATAAAGAAATCAGCGCTCCACGCGATCGCCGAAGGGAAACACGTATTTTGCGAAAAGCCTTTTTCGATCGGTATCGCCGACGCCGCCGAGCTTCGTGATGCAGCCAATGCCTCATCCACCGTCTTCCAGGTCGGCCATAACCGCCGTTTCGCCCCCGTCTATTCCACGCTCAAGACGCTTTTGTCCGACGACCGCGCACACTCGGCCCATATAAAGATGAACCGCGGCGAGCTGAAAAATCCCCCGTGGACGGGCGATGTTAACGTGACCGGGGGCTTTCTGTACGAGACCACTATTCATCTTTTTGATATGATGCGGTTCCAGTTCGGCGAGATCGAAGAACTTGCGGCCTATGGCTCGCAGCATGAATATCCGGAGATCGACGAGTTTTCTATCATCTTCCGATTTGCGAATGGGTTTCACTGCACGTTTGCGTCATCGTCGGACGCGAGCTGGCATTTTCCGTTCGAGCGGATCGAGGTCTTTTGCCACCACCGAACGATAATGACCGAGGAAATGGAACGGCTGCTTGATTCGCGGGGAATGGATGCGAATTTCGAAACGGTTTCATTCCATATGACGGAAAAGGAAGAAAAGTGGGGTTACGTTCAGGAGGACAGAGCTTTCATCGACGCGATCCTGAACGGAACGCCGCCTCCCGTTACCGCCGACGACGGGTTCCGCTCGGTGCAGTTGGTCGAATCTGTTTACTCGTCGATCCGAAGCGGCCAGCGTGTCCGTTTCGACTGATGCGAGCCACTCTGGAAGTTGAACTTTTGCTCTTGAAACGTCGTAACACAAGGGTGCGAAGCTCGTCCCACAAGCTTTTATGATCCAGTGTCAAAATTGCGGCCAAGGCAATGCCGACCAGTCACAGTTTTGCCGTTTTTGCGGCAATCGCATTGTCGCGCACGATCCGCAACAGCCTCTAGGCGGTAATCAGCCTTCGCCGCCGAGGCCGTACGCCTGGAAGACCGACGAATACCAAACGCAAAGCGAGCGAAGGGTTAAGCCTGTGCCCGCCTCACCCGGAATTAACGCACCGTATATGCCCGCACAGCCGCTTGTTTACGGTGGCCCTCGTGGGATGTCGGCAAATTATCGCTGCCCGAACTGCGGCACGACCGTGCTTCCGGTGACCGAACGACGCATTTCCACGGCCGGCTGGGTCGTCTTCGCCGCGCTTCTCGTGTTTACTTTTATCTTCTTTTGGATCGGACTACTGATGAAAGAGAACGTCAGCGTTTGTCCGGTGTGCCGCGCAAAACTTGGCTGATCACCAGCCTCTACCTATAATAATAACCCTTCGGATGTTCTATCTTAACGCTTGGGTTCGTGCTTGTGACCTCGATCCGGTGATATCCCTTTTTCATATGCGTCGAGAGATATGAAAGCAGGAACTGGCGGTTCAGAAGGATCCTAAGATCTCTAAAGAACGGCAAAAAGCTGACAGGAGCGATAGACCCCTGAAAAAAGGCGCGGCCGCCGGTTTCATCGGAAAGTTTCTGCAATGATCCTTGCCCGTTCATCATAAGCACGGAACTGCCATTTTCAGTAACCGCCGTAGGGGTGTAAAAGGAGAAAACCGCCACCGACCGCCTCTGCCGCCCGGATGATAGCACGGTCGAGATCGAGGCTCTGGCCGGGCGTCGAGCTTTGAACGCCGTGCGAAATATCCAACCCGTCCGAAACCAGCAAAATTGCCCGGCGTCCGGCAGGCAGGGCGTCAAACCGATTAAGCGCGTCGATCACGCCATCATACGGATTTCGCGGCCCCGCCGTTGATGAGGATGAGACGATCCGAAAAGCTCCCGCCGCGGCCTCCAGGTCGTCAGTGAATTTCTGACGGACCTGCATGTTCCCCGCCCGTAAGTACGCCACCATTACACGCGAGCCTTTTGGAAGATTGCGGACAAACTCAGCGAGGTCCTTGATCTGCAGATTAAAATTCGAGACCAGATCTTCCTGGACCAGGATCGCAAGCGCAAGCGGGGCATCGGTAACGCTTCGTATAGATAGGATCGTCTGTTCTTCGCGGTCCTCGCGAACGATAAGCCGGTCGGCTTGTACGTATTCGGCCATCTGGCCTTCCCGCAACTCTTCTTTGGTAAAGATCGAGATCGGTATCGAAACGGTCCGTACTTTTTGCTTCTGCCGCTCGTTCTCGACTTGAGAAAATGCCGGCGAAAGCATCACGGTATAACCGACCGTCGAGCGCAATGACCGTTTTCAGGAGATTTTTCGTCATAAGATCTCTTCGGGCCCGCACGCCTAAAAGCGTAATTAACGTATTACATAGTAAGGGTTAGACAATGTGATGCCTCTAGATTGAATTAAGTTCGCACTGTTTGTAAAGTTAAATCGCGAATGAACGAATCGATCTCGAAATACGAGGTGACCGATCGCGAACTTGCACGCGGCCGCAATTTGAAGATCGCCGCGTGGGTGTCGCCGTTCGTGCTCACGGCGGTTCCGGCCATTCTTTTCACGGTTTTGGCGATGGTCTTTGGCACGACGCCGCCGGTAGCCTTTACGCTTTTTGTTCTCGGCATCATATTGACTGCCATCGGGTTCATCGCAGGCCTGGCCTTGACCGGTTTTTTTGCATATCGATACTCGCAATGGTCCAGTGAAATGCGCGAAAAGATCGCGGCGGACGGCATTAGGGCAGAGGAGCTTGATTGGTTCCTTCACGAGTTAAAGTCCGCCGAAAAAAAGGCACTGAAGGACGTTACCCGGTCCGATCTTCTGCTGGCCGATGCCTACCGTGAAACGCTTGCTTCAAGATTGACGGCAACCCGTATCGTCAAATCATCCAGAAAAGAACTCCAGCTCACGCAACGCCGTAAAGCAAAAATAAAACAGTTCAAGAACGAGCGTCAAAAGGAGTTTGCGGACCAGATCGCTAAAGACGCCGAAAAGATAGGCTCGATCCACGACGAGGCAAAGCAAATGCTTGCCGAGGCCGAGGCCCGGCTGCAAATGATAGAGGCCGCAGCCGTCCGCGGGCGGAGCATCGCGGACTCGGAGCTCGCCCTCAAAAAACTATCGTCGCGAACAAGAAACCTGCCGCTTGCCCTCGAAGAAGCGAGAATGAAAGAAGAGATCGTTAAGGAACTGGAGACTGAATTATCTATAGAAGCGGATAAAGACCTGGCCGGCCCGAACGAATCAACAACCTAGTGTAAATGGGCGAGAGAGAACCGCGGAGGCCGTTCCAAACGCATGAATTGAACCTGTTTCAAACAGGTGGGCGGCCTTCTGTTCCTTTCGGTCCATCAAAGCCCGTCCCTTTGGAGATCTTTCAATTTGGAAGATCGCACCGCGACAGGCATCAGCCTCCCTCAATTCAAGTGTTGGCTCAATTATTATTGCGTCCGGTAACAAACCCCGCAGTAAGACTCTTGCCAAGAAAGGATTATACCATCGTGCTATAGAAGTAAAAAGTAAAAAGTCAAAAGTAAAACCCGGAGCAAGCAGAACGTTTTACTTTTGACTTTTTACTTTGCATCGAACTACTGTTCCATCTCGAATTCCTGCTGCGGAAGTTCTCTGTGTTTCAGCACGCGGTCTAGCATTTCGGAGCATTCGGCGCTGCGTGAACCGAGTTGCGCGTCGACTTGCGCCTGAACGTCTTTTGCCTGGTGGTATTCGTCGGCAATGTGGAGGGCGGCAAGAATGGCAACCTTTAGGGAATCGACGGTAAGCGTGCCGGACGAGATCGCCCTCATTTTTCCATCGACATAATCGGCGAGGCGGTGAATGTATTCGTTGTCGCCGTCCGAACGAATACTGTAGGTCTGATTGTAGATCTCGACCTGGATCGATTGTTCCGATTTTTCACCACGTTCCTTTCCGCTCATCATGGCTCTTATCTCCCGACGGCGTCGGCAACCTCGGCATCGATCATCGTAATTGCATCAAGCATGGCCTCTACCTTCAGCTGAATGGCGTCGCGTTCCGAGAGCAGGTTTTCGACCTTTTCCTCAAGCCTGGAGTTCTCCAGGGCAAGGCTGGCGGTCTCGCGTTTGTAGCTGGCAAATTCGCGTTCGATCTTGTCCTTCTCTTCGCGCAGCTTCTTTGCAAATTCGATCGTAAGGTAAATTTTATCTTCGAGATGCGAGAATTTCTCCATCCCAGTTAGGCCATTCATCGACAGGTCTCCGTAGCTGAGGTTATAAGTGCAATGCGGTTACGATTATGTGAAGTTTTCCGAAAAACTTCAAGTAATTCATCAGTCTTTTTTAGATTCGAGGGCGAATACCTAAAGTATTCTCTAAACTGCTGACAATTTGTTGATGTACTTCGGCAACTTCGTCCTCGACCAGCGTTCTTTCATCGCTTCGATATTCGAGACGAACGGTCAGTGAACGCTTTCCGTCCTCGACCCCTTTACCTTCAAAAATATCGACAAAGCCGATATTGCGGCATAATTCCGTGCCGTGATCGATAACGGCCGCGCGTATGTCATCAAACGTTGTGCGACGATCGACAAGGAACGAAACATCACGTATCACCGAAGGATATTTCGGAAGCGGCCGGTAAACGATCGGCGAGGTGTTACGTGACAGGACCGCGTCCATATCCACCTCGGCCACGAAAACAGGCGAGCGGAATTTATAAGACGCTGCTGTCCCTTCAGCAAGGCGACCGAAGAAACCGACGTGACCGCCGTCGATATATATACCTGCCGACTGACCCGGCCTGAGATGAGACACATCGTCGGTTCGAAATTCGACCGACGGAAATCCTACGGCCTCTAGGGCCGCTTCAACCGCACCCTTTGCATCGTAAAAATCGAGTGGGCGCACCGGTTCGAGATATTTTTGATACGTTTCGCCGCCGGTGATAGCGATCGCGAAAAACTCGCGTTCGGTCGGCAGTTTGTCTTCCGTGAAGCTCGCCGCGAACACCTTTCCCATCTCGAACAACTTCAAATCGCGTCGTTGATAATTCAGGTTATAGCGGACAGCATCGAGCAATCCCGGCATCAACGTCGGCCGCATTCGGACGGCACCTTCGATGACGGCATCACGAAGGGTGACAAACTTTTCCTCTGTCCGTTCATCGGTGAGACCGGGAACGAGTTGGAATTGCTGATCGAAGCGGGTGTCGATGAAACTATACGAGATCGCCTCATCGAAGCCCATATCGATAAGTTTTTGTCTGAGCTGCCGCTTGCGATGCTCGTCCGCCTGATATTCGCCCGCACCAAAGGCCGGCGGAAGCTCGTCCGCTATATTCTCGTATCCGGCGTGCCGGGCAACCTCTTCGACAAGGTCCTCTTCGATCGCGATGTCGTGCCGCCACGTCGGCGACGTAAAGATCAGCCCGCCATCCTCCAGAGCCTCGCTCGAAATGCCAAGAGCATTCAGAATACGAACAGATTCATCCGTCGAAACATCAAGCCCGGTAAGCCGCTTTACCGCCCGAGAAATATCGTGCGAAACGACCCGCGGCGGCGTTTGGAGGTTGGGATAAACGTCGATGAATTCGCCCAGCTCGCCGCCGGCCAGTTCGACAATAAGGTTCGCGGCACGGTCGGATGCCCGCTGCAGATTTTCTATATCGACACCGCGTTCGAACCTGTAACTTGCCTCGGTCGCAAGGCCGAGCCTTCGCGAGGTTTGCCTGATGCTCGCCCGGTCGAAATAGGCAACCTCCAGTAAGACATTTTTCGTTGATTCGGTAATGCTCGAGTCAAACCCGCCCATCACCCCGCCCACCGCAGCCGGCTTTTCGGCGTCGCAGATCATCAACATCGACTGATCGAGCTTTCTTTCGACCTCATCCAGCGTCGTGATCGTCTCGCCGGCCTTCGCCCGCCTGACGACGATTCGTTTCTCGGTCAGCTTATCCAGATCGAACGCGTGCATCGGCTGCCCGAGCTCTAACATCACGTAATTCGTAATGTCCGCAACATTATTTATCGACCGCTCACCAACCGCCTCCAGCCGCCGCACCAGCCACTCCGGCGAAGGCCCGATCTTCACGCCGCGAATGATCCTCGCCGTAAACCGGTAACAAAGATCCGGGTCATCGATCTTCACCACATCCGGCGCCAATAAACTCGGAAATGGTATAGTCTCCGTCCCTTCCACTTCGCGACTTTGCGACTTTGCGGGAAACTCTTTTCCCGTTATCACTCGCAACTCGCGAGCGACACCCAAATGCGAAAGACAGTCCGGCCGGTTCGATGTGAGGTCGATGTCGAAGACTAGATCCTCTCCGTGCTGGTGGATGCCCTCGACCGCTAGACCGACGCGCGTCAACTGGGCAGCCGTTTCTTCGCCGGACAGGTCGATATCGATCAGGTCTTTAAGCCAGTTATAGCTAATATTCATTTTCGGCCGCTCTCGATTTTATTGCCCCATTTGTCGGTCTCGCACCCGCAATGCAAACAGGTCGATCCTCCCCATAATGCTTGTCGAACCGAATTCGGAACTCTAACCTGTCCTAGTGGCAAGCTTTGTTACAATCTGGACAGACTTTAGGCGTAAGATTGATTCCCCAACGTCCTTTTTTTCGGATGGTACTAACAATTACCATTGTGAAAAGTACTGCTAGAACAGCGAATCCGAATATGAGCACGATCTTCATTTAAACTGCTCCAAAAATCTCACATCATTCTCGAACATATGCCTGATGTCGTCGATGTTGAACATCAGCGCCGCCATTCGCTCGAGCCCGAAGCCGAAGGCGAAGCCGGAATAGACTTGCGGGTCGACGCCGCAGGCTTTCAGCACGTTCGGGTGGACCATTCCTGAGCCGCCGAGTTCGATCCAGCCGGAGCCTTTGCACGGGCGGCAGCGTTCGCCTTCGAGCCGGCCGGTGCCGTGGCATTTGAAGCACGAGAAATCGAACTCCGCCGATCGGCTCGGTGAAAGGGAAGTAAGACGGGCGAAAACGCGTGACCGTGTCTTCGCCATACATTCGCCGCAGCCATTCGGTCACGGTGCCTTTCAGATGCGCCATCGTGATGCCCTTATCGACGCACAGCCCTTCGAGCTGATGGAACATCGGCGTGTGCGTCATGTCGGGCGTGTCGCGGCGGAACACTTTGCCCGGGTGCGATGATGCGGATCGGCACGCCGCGGCGTTCCATCGCTCGGATCTGGACGGTCGAGGTCTGCGAACGCAGGGCAAAGCCGTCGGTCGTGTAAAAAGTATCCTGCGATTCGCGGGCCGGATGGCCTTCGGGAATGTTCAGGGCGTCGAAATTGTAATAATCGGTCTCGATCTCGCGGTCGTCCTCGATCGCATAGCCCATCGACACGAAAATGTCCTCGATCTTCTGTCGCAGGATCGTGATCGGGTGCAGATGACCGGTCCGCGGCCGGCGGCCGGGAATCGTTACATCCAGCCGCTCGGCCTCGGTCCTGGCTTTCGAAAGCACCTCGTTCAACTGCGTTTCGGCAGCTTCGAGCTTCTCGGTGATGGCTTTTTCTATTGTCTGAACAAACTGCCCAAACTCGCCTCGTTGCTCGGGCGCGACCTTGCCGATCAGCTTCTTCGATTCGGCCAAAGCGCTCTTTTTGCCGGTGTGGCGGACCTTCACCTCGGCGATCTCGCGCAGCATCGCCTCGATGTCGGCAATGCTGCTGCCATTCGGGTTCAGGTCATTGAATTTTTCAAAATCACGGTCAAAAGCTTCACGAGCGGCTTCGACCGTTGCTCTTTCGTCAGCCATAAATAATAAGAATATCAGGTCAGGTGCAGGACAGACACTTGAGACAGAGCATTTTAGCAAGATTTGGCGGCCCGGTAAACGAGGTTCGACCCTTCGCGACGTCCGCATCTACTTCCGTTTCCTTTGCGTTAAGCCTTTATCTTACGAAGAGACCCCGGACGGTGTGCTCTAATTTCTGTTGCTGGGTTTCTGTTTCTTTCAGTTTGTCTCAACGATGTCTCACTGTGAGACAACCTAACCCCAGCAGACCGTTGATTTAGCAGCGAATTTGTCTCACTCACCGACAAGCCGCGTCCTGTTCGCATCGGACGGGCATAAGTGCACCTGTTGCAATGGTTACGCCCGCTCAGGCTGAGACAAAATGTATCCGGCGTTTCGCGCTATGCATCGCCCGCCGAAGAAGGCCATTTTCGGACAAATTTCAAAGAACCGTGAATTACGGGATCTCTCCCGGGTATCAGCATGCTGCCACAATCTTCGGCAGGAAAAAACGCCGGTTCGTGCGATCGGAATGAAAGGAACGATTTGCACGATACGAAAGAAGCGAATGATCTGCGCAATCGCGGAGACCTGGCCACGAAGATTAGGATTTTTGCTGAAATTGAGCTTCTGCTATCATCGGATTCGAATGAAAGCAATTGTTAAAAGCAAAGCCGAGCCCGGCCTCTGGATCGAGGACGTTCCTGAACCGGAAATGGGGATAAACGACGTGATGATCCGCGTCAAGAAGGGTGGCATCTGCGGAACTGATCTGCACATTTACAACTGGGATGATTGGGCGCAAAAGACGATCAAAGTGCCAACGGTCATCGGCCACGAATTCGTCGGCGAGATCGTCGATGTCGGCTCGAACGTCAACGATTTTAACGTCGGCGACATCGTCAGCGGCGAAGGCCATCTCGTCTGCGGCCGCTGCCGAAATTGCCTGGCCGGCCAGCGTGCCCTTTGTGCGAACACGCGCGGCATCGGCGTCAATACGGATGGCGGATTTGCCGAGTTCATCGCGATGCCGATGACCAATATCTGGAAGCACAAGCCGGACATCGACCTTGAGGTCGCGGCGATCTTCGATCCATTCGGCAACGCCGTCCATACCGCTCTCGCTTTCGAGGTTTTCGGCGAAGACGTTCTCATCACCGGTGCCGGCCCGATCGGCATCATGTCCGCCGCCGTTGCCCGACACGCCGGAGCACGACATATCGTCATCACCGACATGAATCCGTTCCGGCTCGAACTGGCCGAAAAAATGGGCGACGTCACGGTGGCCGTGAATGTAAAGGAAAAATCGGTCAAGGAAGTGCAGAAAGAACTGGGCATGAAGGAAGGCTTCGACGTAGGCTTTGAAATGTCCGGCGTCCCCGCCGCCTTCAAGGAGATGATCGACAATATGTTCCACGGCGGCCGCATCGCCCTGCTCGGCATCCCGAACCAGGAATTCGCCATCGACTGGAACAAGGTCGTCTTCAACATGCTCCACATCAAAGGCATCTACGGCCGCCAAATGTACGAAACCTGGTACCAAATGAGCGTGTTGCTGGAAACCGGCGTCGATATCTCGCCGGTGATCACGCATCGGTATTCTTATAAGGATTTTGAGCGGGGATTTGAGGCGATAAGATCGGGGGATTGTGGGAAGGTTATTTTGGATTTTGAGGAGATGTAAGGAAGAATCAGCCGGGTACACTCACTGTGTTAGAATTTTGTTATGGCAACGACGAGTATTCAAGACCGCAAGTTGGAATTGATCCAATGGCTGTCAATCATTGAGGATGTTACGCTCCTTGATAAGATCACGGAACTAAAGGACGAAAACACGCGCGATTGGTGGGACGAAATTTCTGATGCCGAGAAAGAGTCGATTTCGAAAGGGCTTAAAGATGCCGCTGCCGGGAAATTGAAGCCGCATTCAGAGGCGAGGGCAATCTATGAAAAGCGGCTTTAAGGTCTTTTGGACGGACCATGCGCTTGCCGAATTTGATCAGACCTTCCAGTATCTCGAATTGAATTTCTCCGAGAAGGAAATTGGCCGCCTCGCCAACAAGATCGAATCCGTACTGGGCTACATCTCAGAAACATCCGAACCTCTATCCTGAATCCTCCCAACAACCTGCCGTTCGGCGTGCAGTAATTGCTGGGTTTAATACCTTGTACTACACAGTTAACATAGAGAAAAATCAGGTAGAGATACTGTCATTCTTTTCAAATCGCGACAACCCTGAAAAGCTTGAACTGTAGGTGAGCAAATGTACACAAATATCAAGCAGCATTTAGAAAACACTCTTAACGAGATCCGCGAAGCCGGCCTCTACAAATCTGAGCGCGTCATCGAAGGCCCGCAGGACGCCCGGATCGACGTAGGCGGCAAGGAAGTTCTGAACATGTGCGCCAATAACTATCTCGGGTTGAGCGATCATCCGGCGATAGTCGAGGCGGCGCGGAAGTCGCTGGACGAATGGGGCTACGGGCTGTCGTCGGTGCGGTTTATTTGCGGCACGCAGGCGATACATAAAGAGCTTGAGCGAAAGATCAGCGAATTTCTCGGCACCGAGGACACGATCCTTTACACGAGCTGCTTCGACGCCAACGGCGGGCTGTTCGAGACGCTGCTGGGCGAGGAAGACGCGGTTATTTCCGACGAGCTCAACCACGCCAGCATCATCGACGGCGTCCGGCTGTGCAAGGCGCAGCGGTTTCGATATAAGAACAGCGACATGGCCGATCTCGAGGCGAAGCTGCTGGAGGCGAGCTCGGCCCGGTTCAGGATGATCGCGACCGACGGCGTTTTCTCGATGGACGGCTATATCGCAAAGCTGCCGGAGATTTGCGACCTGGCCGAAAAACACGACGCTATGGTGATGGTCGACGATTCGCACGCCGTCGGCTTTATGGGCAAGACGGGCCGCGGGACGCACGAGCATCACAACGTGATCGACCGCATCGACGTCATCACCGGAACTCTCGGCAAAGCCCTCGGCGGGGCCAGCGGCGGCTACACCAGCGGAAAACGGAGATCATCGAACTGCTCCGCCAGCGTTCGCGTCCGTATCTGTTTTCAAACTCGGTCGCCCCGCCGATCGTCGCCGCCTCGATCGCCGCGATCGACCTGCTGACGCAGTCGACCGAGCTCCGCGACAAGCTGATGGAAAACACGCGCTACTTCCGCGAAAAGATCGCAGGCATCGGCCTTGAAGTCCTGCCCGGCGAACATCCGATCGTCCCCGTCATGTTCGGCGAAGCCCAGCCTGCAGTGAAAATGGCGGAAGCGCTTGCTGGAGAAAGGCGTCTATGTTATTCCGTTCTCATTTCCGGTTGTGCCGAAAGGGAAGGCGAGGATCAGAACGCAGGTTTCGGCGGCCCATTCAAGAGAGGATCTGGATTTTGCGATCGAGAAATTTGCCGAGGCGAAAGAAGAACTCGGAATTGCGAAGGCGACCACGGTTTAGCTAGATAAAACGAGCGCCATTCAAAATACTTTTACGTGCCATTTCGTGTAATTTAGTGGTTCCACCTCGTCAGAAACGGAACCACGAATTAACACGAAAAGTGCACGAAAATAATATCTCGACGCGAACTCAGGCAGCCGCCTGCTGCTTTCCGATCGCGTCCTTTGCCTGGCCAACGACAGCGGCAAATGCTTCGGGATGCTTTACGGCCATGTCGGCCAACGCCTTACGGTCCAGTTCGATCTCGGCCAGCTTCAGGCCGTGGATGAACTGCGAATACTTGATGTCGTTCAGACGGCAAGCGGCGTTAATGCGGACGATCCACAGCTTGCGGAAATCGCGCTTCTTCAGCTTGCGGCCGGTGTAGGCGAAATTCAAGCGCGCGTTCGACCGATTCCTTTGCCGACCGGTACAGTTTCGACTTGGTCCCGCGATATCCTTTCGCTAAGGCCAATATTTTTTTGCGTTTCTCTAGACGCTTATTACCACGTTTTGCTCTAGGCATTGTCTTAAACTCCTTTCTTTTTCAAAGGGGAAAGGCGAAAGGATAAAGGCTAAAGGTAAAGACGTTCTTGACTTTATCCTTTATCCTTTCGCCTTTATCCTTTACTAATCTCTTCCGTACGGCAGCATTTTCTCAACGCGTTTCTGGTCACCCTCTGACACCATCACGTCGATGTCGAGGTTGCGTTTACGCTTGGTCGTTTTCTTGGTCAAAATATGTCGTGCGTGCGAATGTCCGCGTTTGAACTTGCCCGACGCCGTCGAGCGGAAACGCTTTGCCGCGCCCTTATGTGTTTTCAGTTTTGGCATTATTGCTCCTTTAGTAGAACAGGCTTTCCAGCCTGTTCATTCTCTTAATAAATCTCTCTTCAACTACCGCGACGGGCTGGGCCTGTCGTACTTTTAAAAGATCTCGTCCTCGGTCTTAACGACTTCCTTCTCTTTCGCCTGTCGCTGCTCGCGCTTCTCTTTTTCCGGCTTTTCCTTTGGCGGAGCCGGGGCCGGGGCGGCTTTTTTCACCTCGACCTTTTTCGGATGGAAGATAGTGAACATCTGATAACCCTCCATCTTCGGCGCCACTTCGACCTCGGCAATGTCGGCCAGGTCCTCGGTCAGTCTTTTCAGGATCTTCGCACCAAGTTCGCGGTGCGTCATTTCACGGCCCCGGAATGCAATGGCCGCTCTTACCTTGTCGCCTTCGCCCAGCCACTCGCGGGCGTGCTCCATGCGGTAGCTGTAATCGTGATCGTCCGTGCCGGGGCGAAACTTTATCTCCTTGACCTGTACGGTGACCTGTTTCTTTTTGGCCTCGTGGGCCTTTTTCTTGGCTTCGTACAGAAACTTGCCGTAATCGATGATCTTGCACACCGGCGGCTTTGCCTTCGGCGAGATCTCGACCAGGTCAAGTCCCTTTTCACGCGCCTTTTGGATCGCATCGCGCGTGTCCATCACTCCGAACGTCTCACCGTCTTCCGTGACCACGCGCACCGACGGGACCCTTATCCGCTCGTTCGTGCGATGCAGCGGTTCACGCTGCCGCGGCCGAAAGTTTCTTCCACCAAATCTTCTAGCGATATATGCCTCCTTTTCTAATATGCGATCTTAGAGCGACCGCGACAGCTTTTGCTGTCGTGATCATCTCCTTGAACTCTGCAAGAGACATCGCGCCGATGTCTCCCTGCTTTCCGCTCGCGGACTGCGACCTTCTGTTCCTCAAGCTCCTTGTCGCCCAGCACAAGCATATAAGGAACCTTCTGCATTTGCGCGTCGCGGATTTTCGCACCGATCTTATCAGATTTCAAATTCGCTTCAACCCTGAAACCCGCTTCTTTCAATTCTTTAGCGACCGATTCGGCATACTCGTTGATACGGTCCGTGATCGGCAGCACCGCCACCTGCACCGGGGCCAGCCACAGCGGGAACGCACCGGCGTAATGCTCGATCAGCACGCCGAAAAATCGCTCGATCGAGCCGAACAGCGCGCGGTGGATCATGAACGGACGATGTTTCTGATTGTCCTCGCCCGTGTATTCGAGCTCGAAACCGTTCGGGCAAATTGAAATCGAGCTGGATCGTGCCAAGCTGCCAAACGCGGCCGATCGCGTCCTCGATCTTGATGTCGATCTTCGGCCCGTAAAACGCGGCCTCGCCTTCGATGCGTTCGTATGGAATCCCGCGTTCGCTCAAGCGAACTTGCAAGCTTTTCTTCAGCGTTCGCCCAATCCTCGTCGGCTCCGAGATAACCTTTATTTTCCGCCTCGCCGCGGACGGAAAGCTCGAATTTTACATTCTCAAAACCGTAGGTCTCAAAAACCTTGATCGCAAAATCCAGGCAATCGGCGACTTCGACCTGGACCTGGTCGGGCCGCGAATGAACAGATGCGCGTCGTCCACCGAAAACCCGCGAACACGCATCAAGCCGTGCAGCGTTCCCGAAAGCTCGGCGCGATAAACCGTGCCCATTTCGGAATAACGCTGCGGCAGATCGCGATACGATCGCGGCGACGATTTGTAGATGCCGATATGGAACGGGCAGTTCATCGGCTTCAAGCGATATTCTCTCGTCCTCGATGCTCGTCGGAGCGATACATCGAATCGGCGTAATTGTCCTCGTGCCCGCTGGTCATCCACAAGTTCGCGTTTGGCGATGTGCGGCGTGTAGACAAAGCTGTAACCGCGCTTCTCAAGCTCTTCGCGCAGCAACCGCTCCATCTCCTTGCGGACGATGCCGCCCTTCGGATGCCACAGGATCAAGCCCTGGCCGTAATCGTCCGTGATCGAAAACAGATCGAGTTCGCGTCCCGAGCTGTCGGTGATCGCGTTTCTCGGCCTCTTCGCGCTGCTTTACCCAGGCGTCGAGTTCTTCCTGCGTCGCGAAAGCCGTCCCGTAAATGCGCTGCATCTGCTGGTTTTCGGCATCGCCTTTCCAATAAGCACCGGAAAGGGCCAGCAGCTTAAAAGCCTTCAGTTTGCCCGTATGCGGAACATGCGGCCCGAGACAGAAATCGATGAACGGCGAATTGTCGATGTAATAGACGCTCGCTGAACCCTCGACCTTTTCGTCGATCAACTCGCATTTCAGCGGTTCGTCGCGTTCCTTGAACAGTTCGAGTATCTTCGCCTTTTCGATATCTTCGCGGCGATAGACAAGGTTCTGCTTGGCCATCGACTTCATCTTCTTCTCGATGACCGGCAGATCCTCGTCCGTCAAATTTCGCGGAGCGATGACGTCGTAAAAGAACCCGTACCGCGGATCGTCCATCAACGCCGGCCCGACGCCGAGCTTCGTGCCGGGAAACAGATCGAGCACCGCCGCGGCCAGCAGATGCGCGGTCGAATGGCGGATCAACTTCAAGCCCGTCACGCGTCTCCGCCGTGATCGGCTCGATCGAAAGCACCTCGTCCGAGGCCGTCAGTTCTTTATTAAGGTCGACCTCCGCACCATTCACCTTCGCCGCCAATGCGTTTTTCAGCACGTCGCGGTCAAACGCCTTTATCGCATCCGCAACAGTCGCGGGCGAGGGAATTGCCGCGTTGATCTCTGCCAAATTTTACGTTCAGTTCGCTCATAGCTAGTAAATAGTGAATAGTGAATCGTAAATAGACTGTGTCCATTAACGAACCACTGCACGGCCAAGTGCCAGTTAGCACCAGTCGCTCTTTCTATTCTCTATTTACTTTTCACGATTTACTCGTGTTACTACTACTAAATAGATCAGATCCGATAAGAGCGACTTTGCTTTGCAGAATCTTTCGAAACTGCGATTGTCCCGCCATTAGAAGCGGGTCGTAGTAGTTGTTAAAACAGCAAAGTTCTTCGAAAGCATCTTATCGAAAAATTGTAAGCGGCAGGCAAGGCTGCCCGCCGCGTTCGTAACAATCTAATAATAATAGATGGAAACGCCGGGAATATCAAGCCGAATGGTCAAGATCCCTACTCGCTTGAGCCTGCCAGGAGCACTTGTTGGGCTCCGACCCACTCCCACGCCGCTGCTTCTTCCGATTCGTCAAAGACCCGTGTTTCCATCTTGAACAAAGGGGAAACAAGCTCCATCAGATTTCGCATCCACGGCTTCGCTCCGACGACGGCATATTTTTCTACCTTTGAAAGCGCCTTATACTTCATCCGGTAAAGATCATCATTCAGCAGGGCGTATAGGTCGTAGCCCCGAAAATCTTTCATTCTTACGAGAATATTGATCTTTTCGTGACGGTCGAAAGCCTCGTTCAAGACCTTTGCCGCCTTCTTAACGTCGTCCTCCGTCACGCTGCCGTCGATCGCATAGGCGACGACTCGATCATTGTTCGTTTGGATAAAATGGATCGACGGCCCGCCTTTCGCCGCTTTCGGCAGCGGTTCAGGTTCTTCCGCGGCCCAGGCAAAGGCTTTGTCGCGTTCCGCAGGCGGGAAGACCCGTACGTCTATCGACGAAAAAACAAGGCCTTCGACCCTCGCCAGCGCCCCCAGCCAGCCTTTGCCCGTAACGACCGCCGCCCGGTAATACTTAGAAAGCTTGCCGAACTGGCCGATCCCAGCCACAACGTCCTTTGCAAGGCCCTCGAGCGTCAGATTCATCGATTCGTCGATCTCCGCAAAGAACGAGACCCTTTCGTTTTCCTTCAACGCTTTGTCGGCTGCCTCGTACGCTTTCGTAACATCTTCGCCGCTCAGGCCGCCGGACAGTTTCATCGCCACTAAATGCTTTGGTGAACCAAGTATTTCGATCATGAATTTCTCCCCTATTGAAACAACGGTACTATTTGCCGCACCATTTGCCAGATCAACCTATCTATCACTTTACGAATTTTAATTCAGGGAAGTTCGTTGGGAAAGCGGCAAGACCCGGTAATAACGCTGGATAACGTCAATAATTTACACTTTAGACTAAAAAGTGTTGTGTTTCGATCACAAGACCAATTAACATAAACCTGTCCCTACATAAATAATGCAGATGCTAGCGGGCATACCCGAAAAAGCCTGAAATTTGTTTATGAGTTTGAATACGAGGTCGGCCCAGGTTGTACTTTCACTTCTCCTGGGCCTGATAATTACCGGTGGACTACGGGCCCAGGGCAGTTTCCAACCCCAAATGTCGTTCGGGATCCCGAACGAACTTCGCCGTTTTTCCGTCGCGGCGAATGCGGATCAGAAAATTCAGGATCTGCCGAGCACGGGGCCGATACGAAATCCATTTGGTTCCGATCATTTCAGCATCAAGGATCCGCCTAGTGTTCCAGACGCATTCGCTGGCGACCCTAGCGCACAGCCGCGCGAAGGTTTCGGGAAGATCGAAGGCACGATCCGGGGAAGATAATTTTCGACTGGCGTCCGCTCTTAAGCAATCGCTTGATCTTGTTAGCCATTCAGCACGGATTTCGGTTGACGCAGGATAAAACGACTCGGGAGCTGGGGGGGCCGTTTTTCGAAGACTGGGGCCGTTCGGTCAAAGGGCTTCGCGGTTGGCGGGACAGCGACGACATGTTTACCAATTATTTTGCCCATCCCATGCAGGGAGCCATAACCGGCCGGATCTATACAACGAATAGCCGCGACGGCGAATTGGCGGAATTCGGAAACTCTCGAAAGTACTGGAAAACACGTCTCGAAGCTCTGGCCTGGTCGGCTTTCTGGAGTGCACAGTTCGAACTTGGGCCCCTCAGCGAGGCAACGATCGGAAATGTAGGGATGACGAAAAAGAACGGCGACGGGACAATGGGCTGGGTCGATATTGTAATAACCCCGACGCTGGGGACCGCACTCCTGGTGGGTGAAGACGCGATCGAAAAGTACGTGTTGAAACGAATGCTTCGTGATACCGGAGGGCGCGTTTCAACCGGGATCAAGTTCTGGCGAAGCCTGCTGACCCCGTCGATGAGTTTCACCAATCTGCTGAATGGAAGGTGGCCGTGGAGCCGCAGGTCCAATTTTTCCGCCGCTATTCCATCCAACGTGCCCGGCGACACCGCAGGCGGTTCGCCGTCTACCGGGGCCCAGATAGACAAGGACAAATGACTTTTCGGAGCGGAGTTTAATTACCCAAGCCGGGCTCTATTTCATCGAATGCAGGCCGAACATATTGCCGTCCGGATCCGTGCACAACGATATGAATCCATAGGGCCCGATCGAGAATTTTGACTTAAAGATGCCGCCGCCAGCTCCTGAAACCCGGCCTTCTTCTACCGAGCAGTCCTCGCAGCTGAAGTAAACGAGTGTACTGTTTCCGCCGCTGGGAAATCCGGCCATCTGGACAAGGGCGCCATTAGAACCGGACTTTTCCATCGCGGTCTCTTCGCCCGAGAACATCTTCATCTTTATGTCGTCGTCCTCCGTTGGGTCGAGCAGATCCTTCATCTGTAGGGAAAGAACTGTTTCGTAGAATTTCTGTGCCTTTTCAATATCCTGAACGTAGATCTCGAACCAGCCCACGGGATTATTATCTGCCATGTATTTATCTCCTTGTGATCGATATAAACTGCAAAAACAGTCACGCCGCCTTCGTGCACCCTCGTTACAAAACAAAGATGCCGGAGCGGCCCGTATGATGAAAACTATGAATAGGATTATATCGCGACAAGGAAGGCGCGACTAGATTCCGCACGCCTTTTAAAAACAAAAATGGTAGGCACTAGCAGAGTTGAACTGCTGACCCCTACCGTGTCAAGGTAGTGCTCTACCACTGAGCTAAGTGCCTACACGACGCTTCTGCTAACCAAAAGCGAACTTAAAGATTGCCAAACGGACAGCAGGGTGTCAAGCATAACAGCGAACAGAAGCCGGTCCTCCGATCCTTCTTTATTCCGCGGATTCGAAAGCCGCGAGCACTTCCCACTCTTCGCGAGTAAATTCTATACCTGCCGGAAAGGTGCCGGCTAAATGGTTGCGGAGCCGCTGAGCGTTGTTTGCGAGATATTCATCGAGGGATTCGCGGCTGCGAGCCTCGTACCTGATGCGATACCGGCCCGGTGATGAACGACTCAACGTTGCCGAAGCGAAGGCACCGGTCGCCATCAGATCGGGAATGTGCCGTTCCGTCATGAACTCCTCGTATTCGGCGATGAGGCCGGTCTCGACAAGGGCGGTTATTTCGTACGTTATTTGGGCCATGCCAGCTCAGATCAATTCCGCACAATTCATTTCATCATAACTCTGAAAAGCGCGTTCCAGGGCATTCTCCCATGTGTTCCGGTGCTTGCCCTGTGAGTGAAATATCACGGGAATATTTAGATTTCTGATCGCAGACCATCGATAGTCTTCCCAAAACTGCGCCCAAGAGTAATTTTGTACACCGCATTTGCCCAGGGTCTCGTGATATGTGCGGAGCAGATGCATTTCCAATTCCGGTTTACGCTCGGCAAACCCGCCAAGGGCGATCAAAAAGGCAAGGTCTCGCGGGCCAAGGTCGATGTGCCAGAGCTGCCAGTCGATGATGCGAGTGTGTTCCTTGTGCGGATCATTCGGAAAGAGAAAATTCCACCAATGCGTGTCGCCGTGTGTGGCGGTTAGGCCGCGGGGTTCGGTGAGCCGGCCCCAAATTGTTCTGCTGGATAGAAGCATCTGCTCGAACGCACGCCGCCGCTCGATCGTGAGTTGGTTGCCCAAAACATCGAGAAACTCCGTTACGGAAGTTTCCAGGTCGCGAAGGAAAGCCTCAAGCCACTGACCGTCAAAGACCTTGCCCACCTTGTTTCCGAGCTTCGGGTGTTCCCACCAATACGCGTGAAATTCGGCGAGACATTTCACCGCAAGCTCGCTGTTGATCCGCGATGGATGCTCACGTTGCTCGGTTTGAAAGTGTGATGCGGAAAGGTCTTCAAGCAAGACATGGGAACGATCGAGATACGGAGAATATTCTGCGTCGTAACAACGGACCAGCGGCGGGCCCTGCATCTCTGACGCGACCGTGCGGTAGAAGTTTACTTCGCTGCCGTTATCGGCGGGTTTTTCACCGTTAACTCCGAGAGCGGAAAGCTTGAGAAATATGTGGTCCGGTAGCTGGTCATGCGACGCGGCAGAATAGCTTACCCGCAGACTCGCGACGCGCGAATAGGGTAGTCTTTTAACTGTTTCGACCCTAACCGCGGTCACGTGGCCGTCCCAATCCGGCCGGTCTCGACGAAGGACGGCGCTCAGCCATTCCGGGGTTACCAGATCGGGCTCTGTAATGACATCCGGCATCGGCAGCCCACCTACTGAACCCCGGTGCAAAACCTGTGCATCGCGATCGCGACAAGCTTTACGGTCCGGTTGTCTGCATCGAATTTGGGATTAACTTCGGAAAACTCGATTATCCGTGTGTTTGCAAGCGAGGCGGCATATTTGACGAGCTGAATAAATTCCCCAGCCCGCAGGCCGAGCGGGGACGGTGCCGACGTGCCCGGAGCGTCTGCCGAACGAACGGCGTCAAGATCGAATCCGAAGAACGTGTTCAACGACGAGCTGTGGCTGACAAATTTTTGCTTGATGCTCTCTTTAAGCTCGACGTCAGCTTCGGCCCTGGAACGCAAAAGCTCGAGGCTTATGCGATTTACACCGAGCGAGCGGATGTACTCGTAATAAACAGGCGAGCAAAAATGCGTTTGATATCCCACCTCGTAAAAATACGCCGGGCTGAGCAGTTTTTCTTCAAGCAGTTGCCGATACGGGGTTCCGCTGTTTCGCTGATCGGCAATGCGGACATCCAGGTGTGAATCGATATTTATCGCGATCCAATTTTCGGGCCCGAAGGTTTCGGCAACAGCCTTGCCGTCCGGATACGAGACGTCGTTGCCTCCGCCCAGGACAATTAGCCGTTTTCCGTCGCTCAGGACACTTTTCACGATACTTTCGTGCGTATCGTGGGTCTCTTCCAGCGTCGATCCGATCATCGTATCACCGAGGTCGAACAGGCGTTTCCTGATGTTGAATGGAGTGAGCTTATAGAACTGTTCGCGAATTGCCGCAGGAGCTAGCGCGGCCCCCGCACGCCCGTTATTACGCCGTACGCCTTCATCCTGCGGGCAGCCCAGTATAACTATCTCGGCCGCCTGATAATCGTTTTCTTCTCGTCCGACCACATCGCCGAGGCGCGGATCGTTCTTGTCTTTTCTGGAAGAAAACAGTCCCGCATCCGGCCGGGTAGTACGGCTAAATATTTCGTTCATTGGTTCACGGTTATCCTAGAGATAATGCGCGTTATCTTATCACTTTTACAATCGTTCAAAAAAATGAACTCAGCGTTTGGCACGGGAGATGCGTTAGTAACATTACGTAACTCTCTCCGTATGTGTTCAGTACAGTGAATGGGAGGACGGATACTATTTATGAGAAAGCTAATTATTGCGTTAATGATGTTTACACTGGTGAGTGGGCTTCTGATCTTTGCGGCGCCGGTTGAAGTACAGGCGCAGGACTATTACGTAAAACGTGTGGTCAGGAACGGCCGCGTTAAATACGTGCGTGTTCGAAAACCAAGCTATTATCGACGACACAGGAACCGTATCAACATGGCGGTAGGTACCGGCGCCGGGGCGATTCTGGGGGGCCTATTCGGTGGACGGAAGGGCGCTCTGATCGGGGCGGGAGCCGGCCTCGGCGGTTCGGCACTTTATACGTATAAGTTCAACAAGAAGAAAAGAAAGTACGTGAAGGTCCGAAGATATTAAGTTTGAAGCAAAGTAGTAATTGTGGAACCGCGGGACGATCTGCGGTTCCTTTTTTTCTGGATGGGCCTAGGCGGATCACATGATCTGCTAACGTCGGCAGCATCCGCAAATCCGTTTGGCTGCGGCGAAATCGATCTCGCTGACACGTTGTTCATTGATTCGCCTCAGCTCTTCGCGCTTGTCCGGATGATCGAAGAAATCATTCAAAACATCGACCAGGCGAACCTTTTCCTTCATCGATAGTGCAAGGAAGCCGTTGAAGACGACCGCGATGTTGTCGGTAAGATCCTGAGCCATAATCTTTGATCACTCGCTATTTCCGGAGGCGTTCGTCTTCCCCTTCATCGGGATCACTACCCCGGCCCTATCTGCAAAATCAATGGCCTCGTTATAGCCGGCATCGGCGTGTCGAATAATTCCCATTCCCGGATCGGTCGTCAGAACGCGTTCGATGCGTCTCGCGGCTTCGGGCGTGCCGTCGGCGACGATGACCTGTCCGGCGTGGAGGCTGTAGCCGATGCCGACGCCGCCGCCGTGGTGGAGGGAAACCCAGGTGGCCCCGCCCGCGACGTTTATCATTGCGTTCAGATACACCCAGTCGGCGATCGCGTCGGAGCCGTCTTTCATTGCTTCGGTCTCGCGGTTCGGTGAAGCGACGCTGCCGCAGTCCAGATGATCACGGCCGATGACAATAGGAGCACTGAGTTCGCCGGTAGCGACCATATCGTTCAGTTTCAGGCCGGCTTTTGCCCGTTCGCCGTAGCCCAGCCAGCAAATCCGGGCCGGCAAGCCCTGAAACTCAACCTGTTCCTGCGCCATCGTCAGCCATTTTGTCAGATGGTCGTTTTCCGGGAAGAGGTCCATTATCGCCTGGTCGGTTTTGTAGATGTCCTCTCTGTCGCCTGAAAGTGCGACCCATCGAAACGGGCCTTTTCCTTCACAAAACAGCGGTCGAATATACGCGGGTACGAAGCCGGGATAATCGAACGCGTTAGCCACACCGTTGTCGAGAGCACGCTGACGGAGATTATTTCCGTAATCGAAAACTATCGATCCGCGTTTCTGGAATTTGAGCATTGCCTCGACATGTTTGGCCATGCTGTCCATAGCACGTCGCTCGTATCCGGCCGGATCCGTTCTACGAAGCTCGGCTGCATCCTCAACATTCAGGCCTTCAGGGATATAGCCGTACAGCGGGTCGTGAGCCGACGTCTGATCGGTGACGACATCCGGGAATAACCTCTCGTTTGAGCAATTCCCAATGGACCTCGGCGGCATTGCCCTGGAGTGCGATCGAAAGTGGCCTTTTCTCGCCGATAGCTTCCGACGCCATCGAGATCGCCTGGTCTATACTTTTTGTCGAAACATCCACCTGTTTTAGCTCAAGCCTGCGCTTTATCCGCCACGGATCGACCTCGACCAGAATGCCGACACCGCCGTTAAATGTGATCGCCTGTGCCTGGGCTCCGCCCATTTCGCCGAGACCGGCTGTGAGAACGAGCCGTCCCGAGAGGTCGCCCCAACCGTTTTGCCGGGCGAGCGAACCAAAGGTTTCATACGTGCCCTGAAGAATGCCCTGTGTGCCGATATAGATCCACGACCCGGCCGTCATCTGGCCGTACATCATCAGCCCTTCGCGTTCGTATTTGTCGAACTGTTCCTGCGTCGCCCAATGCGGGACGATGTTCGAGTTGGCCAACAGAACGCGCGGAGCATCGGTATGAGATTTGAAAACGCCGACGGGCTTGCCGGACTGGATCAATAACGTCTCATCCTCATTCAGGTCACGAAGGGAACTGAGGATCGCATCAAAGCATTCCCAATTTCTCGCGGCCCTTCCGCGGCCGCCGTAAACGATCAGATTGTCGGGGTCGAACGCTACCTCCGGATCGAGATTGTTCTGGATCATCCGGTAGGCGGCTTCGATAAGCCAGTTCTTGCAGGTCAGCTCGGTTCCGGTCGGGGCTTTTACGGTTCGGGACATAGTAAGATTCGAACTTTCTTAAACGGATAAGAGATAAGCTACAATCAGGGTGTTTATTTGGCAAACTCACCGTTGATGGAAGGGCTCGACGAAAAGATAAGTGCGCTGGAAGATCGTATCGACCGGCTTGTTCGGACACAGATCGGTTTTCAGACTGAGATCTCGGCACTGCGCGAAGAGCTTTCACGCCTTCGATCGGCGGGCGGGAATTCGGTGCCCGCGCCGATCAAAACCGGAACCGCCGCCTTTAACTCACGCCCCGATTCGGCCGCAAACGTCCGAACACGCTCAATCTTCCCGGCGTCCGCCGATCCGCCCAACCGAAGTTCCGACACCGAGTTTCGGATCAGGCTATTCGGCAGACGACAGGCAGTCCGCGCCAAAACCTGATCCGGTTTCGGAATTCTTTTCAAAGCATACCGAGTCGGCTCGTACCGACCTCGAAAAGTTTATCGGTGAGAATCTTATCAGCAAGATCGGCATTCTCGTTTTGATAATCGGCATCGGTATCGGGGTTAAATATTCCATAGACAATAACCTCATCAGCCCGCTGACGCGGATAATAATCGCTTATATATTTGCGTTCGCCCTTGTCGGCCTGGCGATAAAGCTAAAGTCGAAGTACCTGAATTTCAGCGCCGCGTTGATCAGCGGCGGGATGGCGACGATGTATTTCGTCACCTACTTTGCATATACCGCCTATGGCCTGATCGGACAGTTGCCGACATTCGGGTTGATGGCGATGTGCACGGTTTTTACAGTTGTCGCCGCTCTCTTCTTTAACCGTCAGGTGATAGCGCACATCGGGCTTGTCGGTGCATATGCGGTCCCATTTCTTCTTAGCACGGATTCTGGCAATTATCTCGCTTTGTTCATTTACATGGCGATGACCAATATTGGCATCCTTGCGATCTCGGTGAAAAAATACTGGCGGCCTATCTTCTACACGGCGTCGATATTTACATGGTTCATTTTCCTGGCATGGTTCGCGGCCAAATACTCGCCGGCCCAGCATTTCGATCTCGCCCTCACTTTCCTTGCCGTATTTTTCGGTATCTTTTTCGCTACAAAACTTATTCACGCGATCGTTCACGACGAACACGATTCGGACGAAGGTCTGCTGGCGGTCGTTATTACAGTTTTAGTGTTTTACGCATTCTCTTTCGGTATCTCGGTTGCCGGCTTATCACTTTCGCAGACCTGGAGCTTTTTCGCGTACATAGCCGCCATCACGGCTTTATTGTCGATCGTATCGTTCCGATTTATCGGCAAAGCGGCTGTTTACGTCGCCTTTGCGGCAACGTGGCTGATCTATGGGGCTTGGTTCCTCCGCAATTATTCGACTGAGGAGCATTTCCTTCTTGCTTCGGTTTTTGCAGCTATCTTCTTCGCTGTCTTCTACGTTTCCGCGCTTGTTCACCGGCTGCTAAGCGATAAGTTCAGCCTGATCGAGAACAGCGGACTCGTGCTCACGAATTCATTCCTTTTCTACGGATTCGGATATTCGATACTGAACGGCCTCGAATCGACCGCGGGCTCTCTAGGACTTTATACTGCGGCCCACTCTGCCCTACACCTGATGGCGGCCGTTATTATCAGCCGAGTTAAACCTGCCGCGGTCGATGTTGTACAGGTGCTGACCGTACTTGTGCTCACATTCGCGTCGATCGCCATTCCGGTCCAACTCGACGGCAATCAAGTGACGATGGCGTGGTCTGTGGAGGCAGCAATTTTGTTCTGGTTTGGGCGGGCGCGCGGGATCCGGCTTTTCGAACTCTACTCTTATCCGGTAATGCTTCTAGCGACCGGAAGTCTGTTTTTCGATTGGGGTGCGGCTTACTTCAACCGAACCGGCTACGCAAGTGATCTCAATCTGCAGCCGTTCGCAAACGGCAATTTCGTAACGGCGTTGGTTTACATCGCGGCTTTTTCCGTGATCTTTTGGGTAAGCCGTGATAACGAATCCGAAGAGGCAAACTTCTCTGCGTATGCAAAGCCGTTCGGTTATTTGATCGTTGGACTATCTCTTTTTGTCTTATACAACACGTTCCGGCTCGAAATATCGAATTATTTTCATCTTCAGACCGTAGCCGCGAATGAAACAGGCTTCGACATCGGTACGCGTGCGGCCCGAAACATTTTGAATTTTAACGTTGTCTGGCAGCTCAATTATACGCTGTTGTTCCTCGCCTTATTGGCGTTCGCCAATATTCTGAAGGTGCGGTCGGCCGTTCTTGCCTACGTGAACACGGTCCTGGCGGTAGGGGCGCTCGGCTTACTGGCAACGGCCGGGATGGTGATTTTCCACGACCTTCGGGTTAGCTACATCGCGGGCGAGGGGGGTTATAGCCTGGTTTCGATAAGGTTCGTCTCGTATGTCGCCGCGGCTGTTCTGTTGTTTGCGTTATATCTTTACAGCCGCGATAAGCTGTTGATCGAGCGTCTACCGCCCTGGGCATCGGAGATCGGTTTTGAAGCGGTTGTGTACTCGTTCTGTTTCATCGCCGCGAGCTGCGAATTGGTAAATACGATGGCCCAGCTCGGCCTGCCGGACGCTACGAAACTCGGCTTGAGCATTTTCTGGGGAATATATGCGCTAATGCTTATCGTCGTCGGCATCGCACGAAACCGAAAGCATTTGCGCGTTGCGGCGATCGTACTGCTCGGTGTGACCCTCGCAAAATTATTCTTTTACGATGTAACCGACCTGGATACAATTCCACGTACCATCCTATTCGTCAGCCTCGGTTTGACGCTCTTGGTGATCTCATTCCTATACAATAAATACAAGAACGCGATCTTCGGTTTTGCCGGGGAAAGCGAGGAATAATTATGAAAATAAGTTTCTTATTGTTTTCCATGTTCGTTTTTGCCGCGTTTTTCGCGTTGCCCGCGAAGGCGCAAAAGGCGGACGCGCCCGTTAATCCTGGTTACGACGAGGCGCTCGCCAAACGGCTCGGCGCCGATGAGCGAGGCATGCGTCAGTATGTTATGTGCTTTCTGAAAACAGGTCCGCTGAAGGTTGAGGACGCCGCAAAGCGTGCCGAGTTGATGAAGGGCCATTTCGGAATGATCAACCGGCTTGCCAACGAAGGAAAACTCATCGTCGCCGGCCCCTTCTCAAATGGCGGGGATTTTCGCGGGATTTATCTCTTCGATGTAAAAACGATCGAAGAGGCCCAGAAGCTTACCGAGACCGATCCGTCGATAAAGGAAGGATACTTTAAGGTCGAGTTCATTAAATGGTACGGGTCGGCGGCCTTAATGGAAGTGAACAACATTCACAAAAAGATCGCTAAAACGAACCCTTAAACGCACCGTAGATCCCGCACTTCGCAAACGTATCTCAAATTCTTTCAACAGTTATTTGATGATAGAATATCGCCGCGACCAAGATCTTCGGCAAGCCTTGGCTTCTGCTGCCCATAATGCAAACGAACGCTGACCTCGTCATCCTCAACATCGGTGAACTCGCCACCTGCGCTTCGTATGGCAAGCCGAAACGCGGTGCCGAATTAAATGACGCTGGTGTGATCCAAAGCGGCGGCGTCGCCGTGATCGATGGGAAAATAGCGGCTTTTGGACGTTCAAAAGATGTCGCGAAGGCATTCTTTTCAGAGAACACGATCGATGCCGACGGCCAAGTCGTTACGCCGGGTTTTGTCGATCCGCATACGCATATAGTCTGGGCCGGAGACCGGTTGGACGAGTTCGAATCGAAGATCCAGGGCGAAGATTATCTGAAGATCCTTGAAAATGGCGGCGGGATAGTTTCTACCGTGCGAAATACTCGAAAGGCCTCGGTTGAGAAGCTGGTGGAACTCGCCCGGAAACGCCTGGATCGAATGCTCGCCTGCGGCACCACAACCGTTGAAATAAAGACGGGTTACGGCCTGGATTCGCGTACCGAGATCAAGATGCTCGAGGCGATAGGCACGCTTGACCGTTCGCATCCGATCGATATCGTGCCCACGCTGCTCGCCGCTCACGCTTTTCCCCCGGAATTTCACGATAATCGGGAAGCATACGTCGACCTGATCTGCGGCGAAATCTTGCCGAAGGCCTGGGACTGGTACATACGTTCCCATTTCCGCGAGAAAAAGACTCCCATCTACGCGGATGTTTTTTGCGAAAAGAACGCATTCGATCTGGGCCAAACATGCCGTGTTCTGGAAACCGCGAAAGCTCTTTGGTTTGGCATAAAGGCGCATGCGGATGAGTTTACGAATCTTGGCGCAAGCCGTACGGCGATCGAACTCGGTGCCGCGTCGATCGATCATCTGGATAAAATTTCGGCGCGGGAAATTAAAGCTGCTTGCGGCGTCCGATACGATCGGTGTTATCACGCCAACCGTAAACTTCAATCTCGGGTCGGCGAAGTTCGCACCGGCACGTAAATTGATCGATTCAGGCTGCGCGGTGGCGCTGTCGACGGACTATAACCCGGGATCGGCGCCTTGCTCATCGCAGGCGACTGTCATGGCCATCGCTTGCCGATATCAAAAGCTGCTGCCTGCCGAGGCTCTGAACGCCGTGACTATCAATGCGGCATTCGCCATCGGACAGGGGCATCGCGTAGGGCTCGATCGAAGAGGGAAAGCGTGCCGATCTGGTTATGTTCGATACGGCTGATCATCGCGATATAGCCTATGAATTTGGGGCACCGCTTACAAAACTTGTGATAAAAAGAGGAGAGATCGTTTATGACGCATGATGAGTTTCAGCAGCTTCTTTCTTCACTCAGCGACGGTTGGACACACCGACGCTACGGGGAGGTTGCGGACCATTTTGCGGACGACATTTTTTATTCCGATCCGAAAAATTACACATTCACGAACCGCGAATCGCTGCAGCGTTTTTTCGAAGACGACGAGGGCTGCGAGCAATCCTGCACGTTTCACAACACCATTTTTGACGAGGCCCAGCAGCTCGGTGCCGCTGAATACACCTATGTAGGCACTCATCGGTATCAGGGTACCGTCTGGATAAAGGTCGCAGGCGGAAGGATAGCAAGCTGGCGCGAGTATCAGCATAAGTCGGAAAGGAACGGGAACGGAAATAATTTAGAGAATAAATGAGCGTGATCGTTCTTGACGGCGAAAGCCTGACATTTGAACAAGTTTGCGAGGTGGCGTATGGAACGCCCGGCAAGCCAAGCGTCGAGCTTTCAGAAAATGCAAAAGCAAATGTTAACCGGGCCGCGGCGGCCGTTGACACGCTGCTGGAACGTGGTGAGATCGCGTACGGCATTACCACGGGTTTCGGTGCGTTCAAAGACAAGATAATAAGCCCCGACGAGGTCGGACAGCTTCAGCGCAATATTATTCTCAGCCACGCGGTCGGCGTTGGCGATCCGTTCGACACTCCTACCGTTCGGGCGATAATGCTCATCCGGGCGAACACACTTGCGCGAGGGTTCTCGGGAATTCGATTGGAAACCCTCGAGCTAATTCTCAAATGCCTGAATCGCGGCGTCCACCCGGTGATCCCGGAAAAGGGCAGCCTCGGCGCGAGTGGCGACCTCGCTCCATTGGCCCATTTCGGCTGCGTGTTGATCGGCGAAGGTAAGGCCGAGTTCGAGGGCGAGATCCTTGACGGAGCGGAAGCCTTGTCGAGGGCCGGATTATCGCCGGTTACGTTAAAGGCAAAAGAAGGCCTGGCGATCACGAACGGAACTACGGTTATGACGGCGGTCGGGCTGCTTGAGACCGCCCGCTCGATAAACCTGGCAGACCTTGCTGATACCTCCGGCTGCCTCAGTCTTGAAGCCTTGAACGGTACGCTCTCGGCTTTTGACGACCGTATCCACCAGCTTCGTCCACATCCCCGCCAGATAGACACAGCCAGGAACCTTCGCTCGATCCTGGAAGGCAGCGAGTTTGTACGCGGTTTCGATCCTTCGAACGTGCAGGACGCCTACACTTTACGCTGTATGCCTCAGGTCCACGGTGCCTGCCGGGATGCGGTAGCCTATGCCGAATGGCTCATCAAACTGGAACTTAACGCCGTGACGGACAATCCGCTGATCTTTCAAAGCGAGGACGGGACCATCGATGTTATCAGCGGCGGCAATTTTCATGGCGAACCGCTTGCGTTGGCATTCGATTACCTGACCATCGCTTTGACGGAGCTTGGGAACATTGCTGAACGACGGATAATGCGGTTAACCGATGAGGCATCAAACGAAGGCGTACTGCCGGCGTTTCTGACCGAAAACGGCGGCGTCAATTCGGGATTTATGATCGTCCAATACACGGCGGCCTCGCTCTGCACGGAGAACAAAGTGCTTTCGCATCCGGCAAGCGTCGATACGATCCCCAGCTCGGCCAACGTCGAGGACCATGTTTCAATGGGAATGACGGCGGCACTCAAACTAAGGAAAGTCTCTAAGAATTTAGAGCTGATACTTGGCCTCGAGCTTTTGTGTGCGGCACAGGGAATCGACTTCCGGCGCAAGTCGATCGGTGCGGAACGCGTCGCTTGGAAAAGGAACGGCGCCGATCTATTCGAACATCCGAAGTGCGATACCTTTCATCGAGAAAGATGTGTATTTAAAGGGCCATATGGACCGCATTGGCGATATCGTCGGAAAAATAGTAAATGGAGGGTAGGCGCGAGATGGTACAGCAGATCTCATACTTTTCCCGATTTGCGAGGTCCGCGTCGGTCATAAGCGGCAAACCTTCGACCTTCGCGGCTGCGGTGGCGATCATTCTGCTTTGGGCCGCAACCGGGCCTCTTTTTGGTTTTTCGGACACGTGGCAGTTGGTTATCAACACCGGCACCACGATCGTCACTTTTCTCATGGTATTCCTGATCCAGAACACGCAAAACCGTGACACCGAAGCACTGCAGATAAAGCTCGACGAGATCATTCGTTCGACGCGCAGCGCGCGGAACGAGCTTCTGGACCTCGAAGAAATGGATACCGCGCAGCTGGACGAAGATAAGGCAGCAGTATCTTGAACTGGCCGATCATGCCCGCAAGCATCTCGATCAGAAAAAGGGAAGCGACAAACAGTGACCGTTGCTAAGTCTTTCAAAAAGGGGATCGTCATTGCTTTCTGTCTCTCGTTATCAGCCGTTATGTCAGCGGCCCAGAATTCTCAGTTCCTTGAGGCAGTCAAAAAGCGTATACATAAAGAATTTGCTGATTCCCAACCTCACATCGGACTCGCCGAGGTCTGTTCGATCGAAAACGACCCGCTAGCCCGGCGGGTATTTTGGGAATACGGCTCGATCTTTATTGCGAACAATGATGTTCGGCTTCCTGATAGATGTATTTTTACTTCATCATCACTTGTCGATGCGTTCCAGGCGCGGCTCGAACGAAAAAAAGAAATGTTCGGTTCGGTCGAGATCGAGCTTCAGAAGACCGCGATGGAACATCTGCTCGAGGCCGTACGCGAAGCCGAGGGTTTGCGGTTGACCATAACACCACTCGACGGCAAGATCGCCGGTGGCAGGAGTTTTGGCGATACGGTACGGCTATGGAATTCCCGTTTCTACCGGGCGCTTGATCATTGGACGGCGCGAGGTAAGATCGCCAGGGAAGAGGCAGCGACCGCGGGCAATTTACCGATAGGTCTTCAGGTCATGAAGATTGTCGAATGGGAAGCGAATGGGTTCTACTTCAGTACGAACTTCTCGAAATCGATCTTTTATTCCGTAGCCCCGCCCGGCACTTCTCAGCATTTGTCACTGCTCGCGTTCGATGTCGCCGAAGCGGACGATCACCGCGTTCGGGCGATAATGAATAAGCATGGCTGGTTCCAGACAATAAGGACGGATAAGCCGCATTTTACGTTTCTCGGCTTCCCCGAAACGGAGCTTCCGCACCGCGGCCTTCGAAATATGTATTACGCGGGCGATCCATTCTGGGTGCCCTCGGTCGAGCCCGTCATCACCACCATTATCGCTCCTTGAAAGTGCCCGCTACTTTGCGGCCAGAGCGACCGGCGACGGATAGCCCTTGCCTGCTAAGGACGCGACCGGGATCACGATCTCCTTCTTTCCTTTTACATTTCGTGTGACCTTGCCGCTGTTCGAATTACCGGCATTGGCCCCATTTGCATTTCCGCCGCTGACGGCCTTGCCGTCGGCCCCGACAGACATTTGCTGGATCGCGTCCAATAGCCTCGTCCGATCTGATGCAGGAAGTTGGTCGAAGCTAACACCGTGGGCTTCGAGCACGCGTCGAAGATTTTCCTCTGTGTTCGTGTCTCTTTCGTAAACGTCTCGATAGACGGTAACCTTTCCGTCTTCCACAACGATAGTTTCATAGCGAAGCTCGACCGGCACAGGCTGGGCCAGTTTAACGTTCTCGGTCTCAGACGGAGTCTTCGCGTAGCTCTTTATCTTTTCCGGTGAAAGCTGTGTACCTGAAAGTTCGGCAAGCTGCGCCGCGAAGTCCTGTACGAGATCATCGGTCAGCCCGACGCACCCGTGTGACGCGAAATTACCCAAACGTGCCGGAGCCTTTCCTCCGTGAATCAACGACGGAAGCCCGATGGGTATCTTTATCGGCCCGAGCGGATTCAACTTACTTCCGGCCTCGACCTTTTCGCCCGGCTTCAATTTGCCTTTCACCCAGGGTTCGTCCGGGGGCGTCCACGTAGGGTTGAAAATTATCTCATTCGCCTTGCGAAGGCCCGCAGGTAACGGGAACTCCGGATAACCGATACCGATCTTATAGGTCTTTATCAAACGCCCGTCCTTAAACACGTCCATCCGGTATGCGGGCGCATTTACAACGATCCGCGTATCTGTCGGGACTGCGTTTGGCGCGGCTACGGCTAAATTGTCCCCGTTTCCGGCCCACCGGAGGCGTATGAAATTAAAGAATTGGTCGGTTCGCTGCGGACCTAGTATCTTCTCGACCTCTTTTCTTGTTTTATCGGTCGACGCCCGCGTGGACCTTGTCAGGTCGTCCTCGTCCACGGTGCCCAACTGCAGTACCTCGTTTTTTGCGACATCGCGGATCTTCGACAGTTCCTCGTCCGAGATCTGCACAGCCTGCGCGAACTTCGCTATTGAACGCGTCATCCGCCAACATCGCATCGAGCAGCGGCATTGTTACGGGCAACGCGGCGACGTGTGCCGGTAATACCGGCTGGGACGTGTTGGCCGGAGCTGCAGTGTTGGAATTTGAATTGTGCGAATTTGCAGCCGGCTGGGCTGGAACCGCAACCTCACGCGTCTCGCATGCGGCATTTAGGCCTACCACTATTAATATGAGTGCTATCCAGTTTTTACGAAAGCATAGTTTTCCTCTAAGGGCGTATCAATTCGATTCACTGCCTCTAGTGTCGAGCAAATGCTGTTCCGTAAATGGGATGCCGCACTACCAAAGTTCGGCGCGGCCAGTAAGAATCGGATAGGGATTGATCGGTGTACCGTCCCAAAAGCGGTTCGGATCGGAAACTGTCGAGATCGAAAAATGAAGGTGATAGTTGCCGGGCCCGGCGTTGCCAGTATCGCCTACATAGCCGATAGTGGTACCCTGGCGAACGAATTGCTTTTCGGAGATACCATCGGCACGTCGCTGCAGGTGGGCGTAGTACAAAAAATATTTCCGATCTGCCGTTATTTGATAGATCGTCGTACCGCCTCGCTCGCTGTCGAAGAACTTCGCGATCTCGCCGTCCGCTGCTGCTAATACCGGAGTTCCGGCTGGGGCGATGATGTCGATAGCGTCATGGCTCCGGTTTTCGGAACGTGCTTGTGTGAACGTGTCGATCAATTGTTGCGGCAAAACGCCTTGTACAGGAACAATTATCTTTACGTTCGCGGCTATCGTAGGGAAGGGTGTCGGGATCGAGGACGGTTCGACTACGGGCTCTGGAAGCTCGGTGGGCAAGGTTACCGGTGCGACCTGCGGCCCCGGTACCGGGTCACGGACGGCATCGGTATTTAGATCGGCCGGCGGTAAGATTCGCGGTAAAAGAAAGCGTTCGGCCAGCAACCCGATCAACGCGGCGTGAACGACGATCATATATAACACAAAGAACGCGCGCTTGATCCTGCTTGCAGCTCGGGCCATATTCGTGATTCTATTTCCTCGGCTGCTAAATCGCCAGCGAAAAACGACGTTGAGCGGTCGCGGCCAACATGGACCGGATGCAGGAGACCTTTTATTCAAACCTTCCGAACGGAATTCTCATCGGCGACGATCCCGTAGAGCTTCGGCTTTTGCGGGAGTACGGCGCGGTTTTCGTTGCTCGCAACGGTGTGCGGCCGCCGCCTAAGGTCGTGTTCAAAGACGGCAAGGACGTGGAGACATTCCAAAATGGCTTGGATGCTTCGACGGACACCGTCGGCGGAATGGAAATGGAATTGCAGACGGCCGCCATGGAAGCCTTAATCGCAGCTATCGAAGACGCTTCCGCGGCCGGATGCAGCATTACGCCTCGCGGCAGCGATTCGGCCAAACGCTCTTACGATCAGACCATCGACCTGTGGAAGAGCCGCGTTGAGCCTGCACTTGAACACTGGGTGGAACAGAAACGAATTTCAATCGCCGAAGCCGAGCGAATTACAGCGATGTCTCCGTTCGACCAGGTTTCAGTTGTTCTAAGACTGGAAGAAGACGGGATCTATTTTGCAAAGGACCTCGCCAAATCGATCCTATATTCCGTGGCTCCGCCGGGTGCGTCACAGCATCTCTCCATGCTCGCCTTCGATGTAACTGAATTTGATAACGAGCACGTACGCGAAATCCTTGCTCGGCACTGCTGGTACCAGACCGTAACTTCCGATCTGCCTCACTTTACTTACCTCGGAGTTAACGAAGGAGAACTACCCGCACTCGGATTGAAAAGGATCGTGTCCGGCAGCCGGCCATTTTGGGTTCCGGACATTTGATCCAACCGCGGCCGGGTGAAACACCGAACAGCCCGATCCCTTTCCTTGTGACACCGGTTCGTCCTAACTCGCGAACCGCGATGGGTGTCGGGGACTGTGTTGGTACTACCACTCCCTATCGAGACGGTCCCGCCAGTATTCACGTCGCCTTTCGATTAACTCTTCTTCCTGGTCAATGTCAGATTCCGCGGAATCGTCCTTTTTAGCTTTGTCATCCTTAGCGGCTTTCGAGTCTTTTTTGTCTTTGCTGTCCGCGTCTTTGTCATCGCCGGTTTCGTCGTCAAACTCCTCGTCATCGAGTTCACGATCGATACGATCTTCCCAGTATTCACGTCGCCGATCATAGTAGTCCTGCCGCCACGCAATGCCTCGGCCGACGACCCCGGGTTTGCTGTACTTATTACGTATGGCGGCGGGGCCTTCATTGGCCTTGGCGACTTGCTGTTCCGGGTGGATCTGCCGGTGCTTAACGACCGCAATTGTATCCGGGTCCGCACTGGCGGCCATCGGTATCACGACCGCAGCTACGCCGACAAACAGAACGATCAGCCAAAGCGCAAATTGGTCTTTAATAACTTTCATTTCCGCCTCCTTAATTGGCTGGTTTTATCGATTTGAAAAAGGCGTCGATGTTCGCCCTTTCCGCTTTCAGTCCATCGGTGTCCGCCATACATACCGCGATCCCGACCCTGCCAGACCCGGCTTCAAAGAGCACGACCTGTGCATCGAACAACTGCGGCTTTCCGTCCTGCATTTTCATTGTGCCCCGGTGTTCGGAATACTTGGCTTTCATTCCGTTGACCTCACCGAGCCGACCCGGTTTCGTTTCCTTGGCGTCCGTAATCAGCGTTCTCGCCGTGGCTTGGACATACTTGTAGGCTTCATCGACTGTTTTCACATCTTTCACGACCCACAGGCCGAACCAAACCAATCCATTCGATGCGGTACCTGAGATCCGCTTGGTGGCGGGATTCCTGGGGTTAGGTTTTGATTTGAATTCCCATCCGTCCGGCATCCGAACCGTAAACACCGGGGCATCGTTGAAACTGTATGTGACCGTTTGAGCTGCCACCGGCAGGACGGCCAGGAAACAAATCACCAGAATAAATAGAAGCTTGATCTTCATCATTGTCCTCCTTGTGTATCAACCCGTGGATACTTCTGTCCTAATACCCGCTTTCTTAAAGCCGCAGCTTGCGGGGCTCATTGACGACCGTCGCGTATTATCAACTTACCGCTTGCACGCCCTCCGCTGTTATGGCCTCCTTCGCCGGCGGTTGAACAAGCCAAACCTTCGACATGAGCCAGCTCACCACCAACCCTACGAGGCAGCCGAAGATCACTTCGCCTACCTTGTACAATCCGCTCTCGAAGCCTGCCGACCTGGTGCCCTGGGTTATCCCCGCAGCGAGTACAATGGCGGCCGTTATTGGTGCCTGGCGCCACATCGTCTTGATGCGGACGAGATAGGTCGAAATCAGCACCGCTACGGCCAGTGCGAAGGGGAGCATCCAGTCGCTATTGCCCAAAATGAGCGTACCGAATCCAACTGCGCAGCCGACCACTACATTGATCAGCCGGCAGCGAAACATGCGGCGTGCCTCCATCGGTTCCGGGTCCGCTGCCGCCATCATCGACGCGATAGCCCAGATGGGATTCCTGATGCCCAGCCCCTGCAGGGTAAACCATACGATCACGGTGGCGATGAAAACATTGATCGCGAACCGCATCCCGAGCAGGTGCTCGTACGACAGGCCGTGGCGCTCCATGAGCGCTTCGGCTCTTCGTGACAATGGACCAGGCGGCCTCACTCGTTTGAGTTGGGCGCGTTGCCCAACAGGCGATAAACGATACCTGTCTTCGTGGCTTTTAGCGCAATATAGTTCTGGGCCGCGTACTGCAAGGCGATGAAGAACGCCTCGGCCCGTTTCATTGCTTCTTTGGCCAACTCCTTGCGATCCTTGAATCGGATCTGGAACGCGAACTCACCAATAAGCGGACGATGCTCACCACGGGTCCGCCAGATGCCCAGATCAGTCTTGGCCGTAACGCCCTCGCCAAAATCGAGCACCCCGATATCCTGAAGCACCTCCTCGATAATGCAATTGCTCACCAGCTCGATCTTTTCTCCCGGCTCCCTTCTTATCCGCTCGAGCACCGGGAAGATCTCGACCAACGTGTCCATGTCCAGGAAGTTCCTTGACGTGAGGCCTGTCGCCGAACGCGGAAACTGGACGTTATGCGAGAAGAGCATGCGGATCCCGCCGAGCTTCTCTTTTAAAGGCAGTGCCTGGCACTTGAACTTGACGCGGTGGTCCCCAAAGATCTGCGGCCGAACATCGGTCTCGGCCGTCGTCTGTATGTCAGGGTGACGGAATTTGAAGACGATCTCGGGGTCCCCGACCGGAAAGCCATCCTTGTACGGGATACGCCGCCGCAGAATGAAGGCGTTGTTATAGAGCCGGAAGTCCTGGGTGTCGACGAAGAGGACTTCACGGATCTTCAGCGGCGATGCGTGAAAACCCTTAGTTGAGAAACCCACGCCGCACTTCTTAGCCGGCCCCTTCAGCACGTCCCCGAACGAGAAGAGGCTCTCGCGCGAGGTAAAGTGGTTCGGTCTCAGCATCATCTTGCAGCTCAGATACGTGACCTCATGAAACGGGAGACCGTCATCATAAACCCCCGGTTTGACCAGGGGGACGCGCCCCACCCAACTGGGCGTCACGGGTGGCTTCGTCTCGGGTGGTGATTCGTTCTTTGTCGGCGGCTTGGCCTTCGGTCGTTCCTGAGCCTTCAGTTTCTGTTTGTTGTCTGCTTGTCGAACTGCTGAATTAGTTTTCATCGTTTGATCCTCACAGCAGGACGGGACTCAATGCCTGTCACGGCGTTACAACCTTTGGAAAGGTTGCCGTACATCGCTTGCTCCTGTGAACTTCCTGTTTATTTGTTCTCCAATCTTCGAAAAAACATCTAGTTGCACTGCAAGTATGTACCCTTGTGCAGGGGAAGAAACCTGTTGCTTTTTACAGGTTTTTCGAATTTATTTGTCGTTTTCGGCCTGAACAGGCCTTTCAGGAGGCATTTCGGCTGTTTAGTTGAAGAGGAACGAAGAGTAGGAAGACTTCGCTCGCTTAAAGCATTGAGAAGGGATTCCGGAGAGTCAATCACCTGTTTTCAGGTAAAGAATGATCGGTAAGCCGTCAAACCTATATTTTGTAAGGCATTTCTAGCAAAGAATTGCATCTTAATCTATGATACATAACGGGCCGAATAATCTTATTCAGGTGAGACCGCGTTGAAACCAACTGACATTAAAGATCCCGAATACTTTCACAAAGTGGTGGACTGCCAGTATGCATGTCCGGCGCACACGCCTGTCCCGGAATACATCCGCCTTATCGCGGAAGGCAAGTACACCGAGGCGTACATGGTCAACTGGGATTCGAACGTGTTTCCCGGAATTCTGGGCCGCACCTGCGACCGGCCGTGCGAGCCGGCGTGCCGGCGCGGACGCGTTGAGGAAGAGCCGGTTGCGATCTGCCGCCTTAAACGCGTCGCGGCGGATTTTCGCGGCGATGTAACGCCGTACATGCCAAAAGGTCCGTTCAAGCCGAACGGCAAGCGTATCGCGCTGATCGGGGCCGGGCCGGCCTCGTTGACCGTTGCACGCGACCTTGCGCCGCTTGGCTACGAGATCGATCTTTTTGACGAACTAAGAAAAGGCGGCGGTTTTATGCTGTCGCAGATACCTGCCTTCCGGCTGCCGGAGACCGTCCTGGACGAAGAGGTCAATTACATTCTCGACCTCGGCATCAAAACGCATTTCAATCACTATGTCGAGAGCCTGAAATGGGTGCTCGACCAGGATTATGACGCCGTTTTCGTCGGAACCGGCAGCACCGCGGGGCAGGGAATTGAAGATACCCGGACGCGATGAAGGGGCGGCGAACATTCACATCGGCATCAACTGGCTCGGCAGCGTCGCGTTTGAGCATACGAGCAAGATCGGCAAGACCGTGATCGTCCTCGGCGGCGGAAATACCGCGATGGACTGCTGCCGCACGGCTCGAAGACTCGGCGGCGAAGACGTAAAGGTCATCGTCCGCTCGCCATACGAGACCATGAAGGCCTCGCCTTGGGAAAAAGAGGACGCTCAACACGAAGACATACCGATCATCGATAACCACGTTCCGAAGTCTTTTGTAATTGAGTACGAAGACGGGCCGGCTCCGGGCTCCCCTCCTTACGAAGGAGGGGTGGCCGCCGCTTCGGCGGACGGGGTGGTTCTCTCCCGTGACGAGAAACCTCGTAAGGGACACCTCAAAGGCGTTATGTTCGAAAAGGTCGAGGCCGTCTACGACGAGAACGGCAAACGCTCTCTCGTTCCGACCGGCGAACCCGAAGTTTTTTATCCGGCGGACGATGTGCTCGTCGCTATCGGCCAGGAAAATGCCTTCCCGTGGATCGAACGCGATATCGGGGTGGACTTCGACAAGTGGGAGATGCCGGTCGTCGATCGAACGACCTTCCAGTCGACGCATCCAAAAGTTTTCTTCGGCGGCGATGCTGCGTTCGGCCCGGAGAACGTCATTACGGCAGTCGCCCACGGCCATCAGGCGGCGATCTCGATCCACCTGACGTGCGAAGGCAAAGACCTCGTCGCGGACCGCCCGCCACCGGATGTAAATCTTCTTTCGATGAAGATGGGCATTCACGAGTGGGCGTACGACAGCGAGATCGACCACGACCCGCGTTACATTGTGCCGCAGGCTCCGAAGACCAAGACGCTCGTCAACCGGAAGCAGGAAGTCGAGCTCGGCTTCGACCAGATCACAGGTTATGAGGAAGCTCAGCGGTGCCTGAACTGCGACGTCCAGACGATCTTTCACGCGCCGAAGTGCATTGAGTGCGATGCCTGCGTCGACATCTGCCCGACGGCCTGTATCAGTTTCATCCCGGACGGAGACGAACCAGACCTCCGCACACGTACAAAGGTCCCGGCCCTCAACCTCACGCAGGACGTCTACGTCGCCGACGGTCTAAAAACCGGCCGCGTCATGGTCAAGGACGAGGACGTATGCCTCCACTGCGGCCTCTGCGCCGAACGCTGCCCCACCGCCGCCTGGGACATGCAGGCCTTCTGGTACAACGTCACCAAAGCCGGCGGCAGGAAATTCGGCCCAACAGTCGTCGGCAACATGGTCCAGATCACACGGAATGGAAATGGCCTGTCGGAACCGCCTGCGTAAGCGGGCGGCCAGTTCGCCGGCCGAATCCGGTTCTCGTTATCCGAAGTGTCTCAGGCGGTGAAATCTGTTATGAGCCAATTACGCATCGGAGTTTCGGGATGGACCTACCCGGAATGGCGAGGCGTTTTTTATCCTAAGGGGCTTGTTCAGAAACGAGAGTTGGAATATGTCGGCTCCCGGATGAACTCGGTTGAGATCAACGGCAGCTTCTATTCGCTGCAGAGTCCGGCGAGCTACAAGAAGTGGGCCGCCGCTGTGCCTGACGATTTTGTTTTCGCGTTGAAGGGCTCAAAGTTTATAACGCACACGAAAAAGCTTAGGGACGTGCGAATCCCTCTCGCAAACTTCTTCGCATCGGGCATCCTGCTGCTCGGAGATAAATTGGGACCGATACTTTGGCAATTCGCTCCGTGGTTTCGATTTAATGCGGAATTAATGAATGAGTTTCTCGACTTGTTGCCGAGAACGACAAGCGAAGCGGCACGCCTCGCTCGTGAGAATACGATCAAGACGAGGTCAAAGTCGTGGACCAAAAAAATTTCGGATGTCGAACTGAGATACGCGTTCGAGCCGCGGCACGAGAGCTTTTTCACCGCAGAGTTCATCGAGCTGCTGCGAAGCCGAAATGACGCCCTCGCCATCGCGGACACCGGCGGCAAATTCGCCTTTGCCGAAGACGTCACCGCCGACTTTCTTTACATCCGGCTGCACGGCGAGAGCTTGTATGTCAGCGATTATACCGACGAAGTCCTCGACCGCTGGGCCCGCCGCATCAAAACCTGGCAAAAAGGCAGCGAACCGCGCGACGCCGTAAAGATCACAAAGAAAAAACCGCCAAAGCATAAACGAGATATATACGTGTACTTCGACAACAGCATCGCCGGCCACGCCCCGTTCGACGCAATTCATCTCGCCGAACGCCTCGGTAAGTCGCGGTCAACCTGAATTATAGTATGGCTACTATAGAATGAATACGAACTAGAAAAGCCTGCTTGGTCAACAAATGCCGACTTCGACAGATGGGCTGGCACGACGCTACAATTTGGGCAATGGCTTTATTTCGGATGCATTCGAATTCATAGTCGGATACTGACTACATCCTGCGTTGGGTAGATCGAACGTTCCGCCCGAACAGTATTTTAGTTTGGGTTTCCCCTGCAACGCATGGGCTTTCAAGGAGTACCAAAACATCAAGGCGATTAGACCTTGATTGCATTCAGCTCATTGAAGTAAGGAAATATCCATCCCAGAAGGTCCAATAGCTTCGCCTGATGTTAGCCTAACGAATTGGAAATGGACGGTCGAACTCAGCAAGGTGACATTGAGTTTGAAGCAATGGGCCATTTCTCAATACTTCGACGCAGGTCTGCCTACGGCGGACAGGTACTAGAATTAGAACGGCGTGGCGGGCATTCTTTCGTTCGGGAATACGTTGGATAATTCCGGATTACAGCATATCTTACAAGGATGAATGGCCTTATTACAGCGTTGAAATGGCACGGCCGGTAGCGACCGTTTTACGAGGGATATTTAATGACAAACGAAAGAGTATTCGCAATGAGTTTTGCGGGCGTTTATCCGCACTATGTGGCGAAAGCCGAAAAGAAAGGCCGTACGAAGGAAGAGGTCGACGAAATAATTCGGTGGCTGACGGGATACACGAAAGCCGGTTTGGAAAAACAGCTCGAGAAGCGGACGAGCTTTCGCGAATTCTTCGAAAAGGCCCCGAAGATGAATCCGAATGCGTCGTTGATCAAAGGCGTGGTTTGCGGGATCCGTGTGGAAAACATTGAAGACCCGCTGATGCAAAAGATCCGCTATTTGGACAAATTGATCGATGAACTGGCAAAAGGCAAGAAGATGGAAAAGATCTTGCGAAGTCCGGAATAGTTTCGGCGGTCTTTATACCCTTAACGACCCGCGGAACCCCCTCGCTCCGTAGTAAGATTCGGCACCGTTGTGATAAGTGAAAACGCGGCCGAAACGGCGGTCGCAGAAGATGGCGCCGCCAAGGTTTCTGATGTCCGGCGGTGTTTTCACCCAGCTCGATGTTTTCAGATCGAACTCACCAAGCTTCTGCAGCTCCCGATATTCTTCTTCCGATAAAAGCTCGATACCCATCGCGGCCGCCACAGACATAGCGTCACTTTCGGGCTTATGCTCTTTTCTCGACTCCCAGGCCGCTCGGTCATAGCAAAGGCTCCTGCGGCCTTTAGGGCTCTCGGCTGAGCAATCATGAAAAATGTATTCGCGCGTCTTCTTATCGAACCCGACAACATCCGGTTCGCCACCGGTCCTTTCCATTTCTGCCAGCGACCACAGCTTGTCGGGATTCGCTTCGAGTCTAGCGTAAACCTCAGCCCATTTAACGCCTTTGTGGCGTGCCATGTTTTCCTCGAACCGGTTTCTTAATTCTTCCACCAACTCAAAGCGGTGTTCGGGAGTCAATTTCTTTTTTGACATATTCTTTGATCAACGGCTGAACTCGGCTACTGGTTGCCGGCAGGATTTGGTTGTTCAGGCTTTTTCGAAAACAGCCGCCGAAGCAGATGGCCCTTCCACATCCACAATCCCGTGACGGCCATTACCGGAATGGCGATGTACCGTACAACAGGAGCATAGTTCGGAAGCTCCTGGAACGGACTATAGATGTAGCCGATGATCGGAATGGCAAGGACGAGGTGTAGCCAGCGAAAGATCACACGTTGAGTGGAGGTACTTACCATACGAGCCCTTTCTCCTTTTTATCAGAGTAACTATATTAATTGTTCCTTCGTCCAGCCGAAGGCACCATTCCCATCCCCGTACCCTGATTGAAACTGTCAGAAACAATTGGCAGAAGAAATAGGTCCGTTTTAGGCGCTTTGTGCCTGTTTTCTTGTTTCAGGTTCTGCGGAAGATTCGAGTATCGGAATTCTGACCATAACAGTCGTCCCGCCGCCTTTTTTGCTGTCGATCTCCAACAGCCCGTTCATTACCGCTGCGCGTTCCCTCATGCCGATGAGGCCCTGGCCGCCAAGCCTTGACGTGTCCAGCGGGCCCGTGTCGCGATCGAACCCGCGGCCGTCGTCCTCGACGATCAGCACCATATGGTCCTTTCGGTTGTGAAGCAGCACACTTACTTCTTTCGCCTCCGCGTGTTTCAGCACATTGTTCAGGGCCTCCTGCACTATCCGATAAATATTCGTTTCGGTGTTTTGAGGGAGGCGGCGTTGCATATCCGCCGGATCGGGTTTACTCGTATGAAATTCAGCGGCAATGCCATATTGCCGCGACCATTCGCGGACAAAGCTGCTCAGGGCATCGATCAGGCCAAGATTCTCTAATTCGGTCGGCCGCAGTTCCCAGGAAAGGAATGCGATGTCGCGGTCGATCTGGGCTGCCGCGTCCTGTACGCTTTCGATCATCTCGTCCAGCCTCGGGTCGTCCGAAGAGTTTTCGTTCAATGCCTCGATACGCAATCTAAGGGCCGTCATTTTCTGACCTAAATGATCATGCAGGTCGCGCGCGATCCGCCGCCGCTCGGCTTCCTGTGCGTCGACCAGGCTCTGCATTATCGCACTCTCACGCTTGGCACGTTCGGCAAGCTTTCGCTCGGTAACATTGGAAAAAACAAGGACGACGCCGATCACCTTTCCTCGATCAATTATCGGTGCGGCACTATCGTCGATCGGCATTTCTGAGCCGTCTTTCGAGATGAGCACGCTGTGGTTAGCAAGGCCCACGATCGTTCCGGTTTCGAGGACGCGGTGAACAGGGTTGATCACGTGCTCCCGTGTTTCCTCGTTTACGATCTGGACGACTTGTTCCAAATGCAGGCCTTTTGCAGCATCTTCGCTCCATCCGGTAAATTTCTCGGCAACCGGATTCATGAAGGTGATCAGCCCTTTCGTATCCGTCGCGATCACGCCGTCACCGATGCTCGAAAGCGTAACCTTCAAAAGATCTCGCTGCTCACGCAGGCGGAGCTGGATATCGCGGACATTGCTGATAAGGAGCACGAGAAAAACGTAAAGGGCAAAAACACTGAAGTAGGCGAACACAGCGCGTCCGACGGATGAATCCGGGCCGATCGGCGTATAGATTATGGTAGTCGCCTGAAAAAGTATGGATATCAGTAGGCCGGGCCCGCGGCCTCCGTACCACGCAGTGGCCACCAGTGCCAAAACGATCGGGATGGTCAGGTTGAGGCGGGCACCGAGATTTGAAAGAAGGACAGAGAGGCCGACCGTCGCACCGAAACAAACGATCGCCAGACCATATCGCAGCACCGGGTGCCATTTCACCGGCTTGCCTGCAGCAGGAGATTGGGACGTATGCGGCATCTGGTCGACCCCAAACTTATGGTTAAGAAACAGTTTGTATTAAAGGTAAAACCCTGGACGCAATAATGATAGCAAATCGCAACGGGATAAAATAGCTCTTTGCGGGCGGCTGTCCGCGTGGTATCGGTCCATCTTCCTTTTTCGCCTCAAAAGCCATATTATTACCACTAACGTCCGGCTCTTATACAACTCGACAATTTCTTATGAAACCTCAAGACTCCCGTAAGGATAATAACGGGAACCGCGCCGAAACTAAGATCAACGATTTTGTTGTCCGGTTTGCGAACGTAAACGGCACAGGCTCGGCCTCGGCCAACGCCCTTTTTACTAAGTCGATATTTCGGCTTGGCGTTCCGGTAACCCCTAAGAACATTTTTCCATCGAATATCCAGGGCCTGCCGACGTGGTATGAGGTGCGCGTGTCGGATAAGGGTTATCTAGGCCGGCGCGAGGGTGTCGATCTGATGGTCGCCGTCAATCCGCAATCGATGAAGAAGGATTACGCTGATGTGTCGAGCGGCGGATATTTTGTTTACGACAGCACAAAACCGCTGCCGCCGGGCTATGATCGGGAGGACATAACGCATCTCGGGATCCCGATGACTGCCCTTTGCAACGCGGAATTCACCGACGCCCGGCAACGCCAGTTGTTCAAAAACATAGTCTACATCGGGGCCCTTTCGACGCTGTTCGATATTGAATTTTCTGTCCTCGAAGGATTGATAGGCGAGCAGTTCAAGGGAAAGGAAAAGCTGATCGAACCCAACATCAAGGCCCTGAACATCGGCGTCGATCATGTTAAGGCGAATTTCGACTATCCTCTCAACTTGCGGATCGAACAACGAGATCTGCTGGGTGAAAAGATCCTTTACAGCGGCAACTCCGCCTGCGCCCTGGGCGCCATTTACGCCGGTGCGACCGTTGCCGCGTGGTATCCGATCACGCCTTCGACCTCTGTGGTCGACGCGTTCGCAAAGTATTGTTCGAAATACCGTGTCAATGCGGAAACCGGTAAGAATAATTACGCCATCGTTCAGGCTGAGGACGAGCTGGCCGCGATCGGTATGGTGATGGGAGCCATGTGGAACGGCGCCCGAGCCTTCACTGCAACCAGCGGCCCGGGCGTTTCGCTGATGAACGAGTTTCTTGGCCTCGGGTATTTCGCTGAGGTGCCGGCCGTTCTGATCGACGTCCAGCGGACCGGGCCGTCGACAGGCATGCCGACTCGGACGCAGCAATCCGATCTTCTGCTCGCCGCCTACGCATCGCACGGCGACACCAAACATCCTCTGCTGTTACCGGCCACTCCAAAGGAGTGTTTCGAGATGACAGCGCAAGCGTTCGATCTGACCGAGCGGCTGCAAACACCGGTGATCGTCATGACCGATCTCGACCTCGGAATGAACGACCATGTGACGGAATCGTTGCAATGGGATGATGCCCGCGTTTACGACCGCGGCAAAGTGTTGACCGCTGCACAGCTTGACCGGATCGGAAAGCCGACGCCGGGCATGATCCCGGGCGGAAACGGGAATCCTCACGCTGACATCAAAGACGAACTCGGTTCGGAAACGAACAGCAACGAGTTCGAAGAACAGATCCCGGATCAGCTAAGGGCAAAATTCGGCCGCTACCTCGACTGCGACGATGACGGTATTCCGTACCGTACCATCGCCGGTACTCACGCGACGAAAGGTGCCTTCGTTACCCGCGGGTCGTCCCGCGACGAATACGCCGTTTACACCGAGGATGCCGAGGCTTACCGTCGCAATGTCGATCGGCTATTGCGAAAATGGGAAACCGCGAAAGAACTTGTACCGACCCCCGGTTTTTTATTCACCGCAGAGACGCCGAGACGCCGAGGCGGAAACACCACCGGTCATGACGAACGAGGCCTCGTCGGAGGATCCGTGATTCCCCATCCGCAGTGTCGCATCGGGGTGATCTACTTTCGGCACCTCGACATATTCCGCCGAAGAGGCCCTCGAGTTGCTTGCCGCAGAGGGAATTCTGCTTGATGCAATGCGCCCGCGTGCTTTTCCATTTGGGAAGGCGTTTCGCGATTTCGTCGATTCGCACGAGCGCATCTTCGTCATCGAACAAAACCGCGATGCTCAATTCCGTAGTCTGATGATGATAGAGATTAGTACCGATCCGGCAAAGCTGATCTCAGTTCTCAACTACGACGGCATGCCGATCACGGCTGACAATATCTTTCGACAAATTAAGGCGAATTTGGCGAAGGCTGCTGCTTAGGTGAGGTCCCAACTGGGAAATGGCCTATCAGGAAGCCGATGACCCAAGACTGCGCTGAAATGCGTTTCACAAATTAAAGGAGCAAATTATGAATACAGCACCCCAACCTGCCGCCAAGACACCGCCTCCGCACGTACAGTTGGTTCAAATGGCCGGCGGCTTTTGGATCTCGAAAATAGTATATGCCGCCGCAAAACTTAACCTTGCCGATCATCTGGCCGATGGCCCGAAGACCGCCCAGGAACTTGCGGGCCCTACTGGAGCGCACGCTCCGACGCTTTACCGCCTTATGCGAACGCTTGCCGGCCTGGGCTTATTAACCCAGTTGGACCCCGGGCGATTCGCCCTTACGCCGTTGGGCGAAGCGCTTAAAAAAGGTGCTCCGGGGTCGGCGTATGAAACCGTTCTGACGATGGCGGGGCCGACCTTTGTCGCCGCGTTCGAACAGATCATATACTCTGTTGAAACAGGCAAGACGGGATTCGAAAAGGCTTTCGGCATGCCGATCTTCGATTATTTCGCTGAGCATCAGGACGAGGCGTCGCTGTTTAGCCAGAGCATGGTCGGAATTCACGGCGGCGAGCCGCCGGCGATCGCGGCCGCGTACGATTTTTCACAATTCGAAACCATCGTCGATGTAGGCGGCGCGACGGGTAATATGCTTTCGGCGGTGCTCAACGCATACGAAGGCCCTCGCGGCGTACTTTATGATCTCCCGCACGTCGTCGCCGACGCTCCACCGTCTCTCGAAAAAAGCGGCGTTGCCGATCGCGTAACGGTCGAAACCGGAAGCTTTTTTGAAAGCGTTCCATCCGGCGGCGATGCATACATCCTGTCTCACATCATCCACGACTGGAACGAGGACCAGTGTCTGACCATCCTCGGCAACGTCCGCCGAGCGATGAAGCCTGACGGAAAGCTGCTGATCGTAGAATTCGTCCTGCCCGAGGACGATTCGCCGCACTTCGGCAAGATCGCCGACATCATCATGCTCGTCGTCCCCGGCGGCCAGGAACGAACACCGACAGAATACGAGGAACTGCTCGCCAAGGCGGGATTCAAGATGACCCGAGTCGTCTCGACGGAAACACCGGTGAGTATTGTTGAGGCCGTGATCGCGTAATGATCGAGCTCAGTTATACGGTCGATTCCTATTGAAGGCTCATTGTCCAGCCTTGCGCGGGTTGCGGTTATGATTCGATCGACGCTTGATTGTTCAGGCATGTTAGAATGCCGATATGACAGGAACTTTCATACTCAGTGATTATTTGGAACGAGCGCTGGCATTGGGTGAATATGACAAGCTTGAGGACGGCTCATTTTCGGGTCGGATTCCGGAATTTAAGGGCGTTATCGCATTCGGAGTGACATTACGAGAATGCGAGATCGAATTACGCTCAACGCTCGAGGATTGGGTACTTGTCGGTTTGAAACTAGGACATGAGTTGCCGCTGTTGGGAAATTTGAATCTAAACAAGATGCCTGCTTATGAGCCAGTTGAGTCCGTGTAGGCGGAATGATTTTATTCGTCGGTTAAGGCGTCTCGGGTTTGACGGTCCATATTCCGGTTCAAAACATCAGTTTCTGGTTCTCGATCAACATCGATTGACTGTGCCTTCAAATGCCGAATATTCTGTGCCGCAATTGAGAATGATGCTGCGAGAAACTGCGGAAATTCTTGGCCGCGAGATCACAGCGGACGAATGGAACAACCTTAAATGACATACGTTCGATCAACCTTCCGCCACCCCGCATTACCCAAGAACGACCTTGGTTACACGGTCGATTATTACGAAGGCTCGCTTTCCACGCTTTGCGCGGGTTGCGGGCATGATTCGATCAACGCTGCGATCGTTGAGGCTTGCTGGCAGTTGAACATCGAGCCGCACAAGGTGGCGAAACTTTCGGGCATTGGGTGTTCGTCGAAATCGCCGGCGTATTTCCTCGCAAATTCGCACGGGTTCAATTCGGTACACGGCCGGATGCCGTCGGTGGCGACGGGTGCGAATCTGGCGAACCGCGATCTGATCTATTTCGGCGTCTCGGGCGACGGCGACACGGCTTCGATCGGGATGGGGCAATTTGTCCACGTCGTCAGGCGAAACCTGAACATGGTCTACCTCGTGATGAACAACGGCTGCTACGGCCTGACCAAGGGCCAGGATTCGGCGACCGCCGACGCCGGTTCGAAGAGTAAAGCCGGTTCGGTGAATCTCTTTGAAGCGATCGATCTTGCAAGCCTTGCGATCGAATTAGGAGCGACATTCGTAGCGCAGAGCTTTTCCGGCGACAAGGAACAGCTCACGCCTTTATTGAAAGCGGCGATGCATCACCGCGGGTTCGCGATGCTGAATGTCATATCGCCTTGCGTCACATTCAATAACAATCCGGGCTCGACAAAATCGTATGACTACGTCCGCGAGCATGTCGAGATCACCGGTACTATGGATTTCGCACCGATGATGAAAGAGATCACCACGTCGTATGAAGCGGGAAGTGTTAATGATCTGGTGATGCACGACGGTTCAGTGATCCATCTTCATAAACTCGCAAAAGACTGGGACCCGATGGATCGTCTGTCCGCTGCCGGGGCACTTCAGCGTGCAAAGCAGACGGGAGAGATACTGACGGGACTGCTTTATATCGACAAAGACTCCGCTGACCTGCACGAAATGCTCAATACGAGTGAGAGGGCGTTGAATGCTTTGGCCAAAGACGATCTGTGCCCGGGAAGCGGAGTGCTCAATTCGATAAATGATTCGCTGCGGTAGGGACATATCAAATGGGTTCGGGCCATCTAAACTACCTTTTTAATTCGAGGTTGTGTTTTAATTAATAATTAGTAATTGATCAATTATTAATTATTAATGAAGAAACGGACGAAAGGCGAGCCAAAACAATTGCTCGCCTTTTGCTGTTTGAGTTTGCGCCTGATCGCGGCTGCTTCGGAATTATTTGCAGTTCTTGGCCGCGCGATAACCCGCTGCTTCGGCTTCGAGGCGGGTTTTGAACATCACTTTGTTCTTTTCCCCGACCTTTGTGTAGCCGGGACAGCCTGGCCAATGATAGATCTTACTGTTTTTATTTCCGAGGACCTCGCCGTTGGGAACGATCACCGGCGGCGGAATGCTCGGGGCCGGATCGGCTGTGTCGTTCTGATCTGTGGCCGGTGCCGTCTGCGGCCGCGCGGCCTGGGGCTGACCGGGCACTGGCAGCGTTTGGAGCGGTGTCGATGGCTTAGACATCTGTCTTAATTCCACCGTCGGTTCGCTAGGCTCGTTTCGAAATTCCCACGGCGGGACCGGTTTTGAATCGGACCAAAGATTGAACCTCGACTTTCGGGCATGGAGCTCGGCGCCTTCAAAAAGTTGCCGGTCACGCTCTGTCTGCTCATTTGGGTATTGCTTGTAATGCCAGGCATGGCCGGCGATCACCATTTCGAGACTCACATCGCGGCCGTAAACAAGGACTCGTCCAACAAACTCGCCGTTTTTGTCGATCCGCGATCCTGACACCGACACGGCCTTATCAAGGACCATTTCCGAGAGGAACTTCTTTGATCTTTTTCCAAAATCCTGATTTTGTTCGGGAGCGTCGGCACCGGCCAGCCGGACCAGATGGCGTTCCTGTTTATCGTCGACAACGATCATAGAATCGCCGTCGATCACTTCGACGACCTTACCGCTAAAAGTCGTTTCCTGCGAGAGCCCCGTTGCCGCTGCAACAAAGAGGATGGCGCCGGCAGCCAGGGCGCGGCCGTACCGATTGAGGGTGTACATATGGATACATTCTACACGACGAAAGCGCGAAAAGTTAAGAGCAAATCAACCCCTTCGAGATGTCTCGAAGTTCCTTCCGGCCCAATACTGACGTTCAAAACGGATGCCGTCGCCCCGGTAACTTCCGGATTGTCGACACTCCACATCGCTTTTTTCTGCGTATTTTTACTTTCGCCTAAGTATTTATACGTATTGACGGTACGTACGATAAGTCGCTAAAGTACCTCTAACTCTTTCACCCGTATCATTTATTGCAAAACGAACAGTGGCCGGTCTGTCAGAAAATTATCGCGAAGGAGCGAAATTAGGATATAATTCTCGGGATACCGGATCTCTTTACAACGTTTTTTTCTTAGAAGGGAATGAGTTTTCTGATCAGGTCCGATCAGCAACCGGTTCAAAATTGGTTCCGCACGATCACCTGGTCTAACCGCTCCCGAGGTGCAAGATGCGAACAGCCTTTCCCCACGGCATCCCGAGTACGCACAGAACGAATGTTGATCTTTTCATCATCTCCCTGGGCTTAGTTATCCTTGCGCCCTCGCTGCTTCACGCATTCGATCTTCTTTTTGTCCCTTTCGGCGTTGGCCCAGCCGCTTTCGATCTTTTTTCCGGAAACCCTATCGAATATTTTCAAGTTCTGCTCGTGTCTAACCTGCTTTTATCCGCCGGGACCGGCATTTTTTTCCCGTCGGCGGAACAGGAAGTTTTCGTTTCCGGAAATTTGTATAAGGAACGTGAACATTTCGTCCAGAAATTAACAAATGCCATACCTGACATCGTTTATGTTTACGATCTGGACGAAGGTCAGCTCGTATACCTTAACGACCGTGTCTCGACGATACTCGGGTACGAGCCGGCCGAGCTTATGCACCTGGGACGCGGGTTGTTGGAAACGTTTCTGCATCCGGATGATCAGGCTACAGCCCCACGGTGGTACGCAAAGGTCAGCGATCTGCAAAAGGGCGAGGTCTTGGTACATAAGTTTCGGGTGCGGCACAACAACGGCGAATGGCGATGGCTGGAATGCCGCGAGGTCGTATTTAAGCGAGATCCGTCGGGGCGGCTTGTTCAGGTGATGGCCGTAGCAAATGATGTCACCGACCGCGAGAACATAGAGAGATCGCTAAAAGAAAGCCGCGAACGAAATTCATCGATCCTCAAGGCCTTGCCCGATCTGATGTTCGTTCAGGATGCACAAGGCAACTTCCTGGATTACCACGCTCGCGATCCGAAAACTCTTTTTGCGCCTCCGAGCGAGTTTTTGGGAAAGAACATGCGAGAGGTGATACCGCCGGATATTCTCGGCGGTTTACTCAAAGGATTCGAGGCTGCTTTACTCACTGATGAACCGCAGGCAGTGGAGTACAAGGCAAACATCGGAGACGAAGAGCGTGCCTATGAGTGCCGAATGGTCCGAAGCGGCGCCGACAAGATCCTGACCGTCATCCGCGACATTAGCGAACAGACAAGAGTTGCGGAAGCCCTCGCGGCAAGCGAAGCAAGGTTTGCTACCCAATACCGCGGGATACCGATCCCGACCTATACCCTTCAACGGCAAGGGGATGATTTTGTTCTGATAGATCTTAACGACGCCGCCGTAGCTATCGATAAAGGCAGGGACGGATCGCCGGTCGGCAAGAGTGTCGCGGATGTGTTCGGACGATCTTCGGAATTGCTGCCTCTGATCCGAAAGTGTTTCGATGAAGATCTTGTGATCGAAACGAAGTTTGAGTCAGACCTTTTCGCAACGGATCGGCGAAAATGCCTTAAGCTGAACCTTGTTCCTGTTCCGCCGGACCTTGTCATGTTGTTCGCCGAGGACATAACGGAATCGGAACAAGATCATCAGGAACTGGACGATAAGTTAAAGAAACTAGGAGAGGCGAATGAGGAGCTTCGACGGGCAAGAGAGCTGAATTTCCGCAGTCTCCAACAACTCGCGCTTTCACACCGAAAAGCCGCAAGCGAAAGTGAGCGTTATCGTCAATTATTTGAATTCGCACCCGGGGGCTACATTACTTCAAGTCCCGAGGGGTTGATCCGCGAGGCTAATCGGGCCGCGTGCGACCTGCTGGCGTCGCCACCCGAAAGCCTTGTGGGCACTCCTCTTTCCGAGTTCATCGCAAGCCAGGACAAACAAAGATTCTTCGCGTTTTTAGAGACCCTAAACATAACCCGAGAGATACAGGAAATAGAATTTTTGCTGATCGGACAAGCCAGGCAATTTTATGCTGCGATCAAAGCTGTTCGCGTGGAAGCTGACGGATTAACGTCATTGCGATGGCTTGTCCAGGACGTGAGTCTGCGGCGGCTTACCGAAGAAGCGTTGCAGAAAAGTGAGCAGTTCAACAGGGCGATCATCGAAAGCAGCAATGACAGTATAACGATCCTTGACCTAAAGGGTAGGATCCTGTTTGTCAATGAAAAAGGCGTCGACAGGTATGGCTCCGAACCCGGTGACCTCTTTGGAAAATTGTGGTATCAATTTTGGCCAAGGCCCGACCGCGTTACTGCTCGAGCGCAGTTCAAGGCCGCTGTTACGGGCGATGTTGGGCGCTTTAATAGCAGTACTTTGGGCGCGAACGGGAAATCCCGGTGGTGGGATGTTGCGATAACGCGGATGACCGACCCGGGTGGACAGACCGCTCGACTGTTGGTCGTATCTCGTGACGTTACCGACCAAAAGGATGCAGAAGAAAAACTCCAGAAAAAGGAAAACTTTTTCCGCTCGCTCGTCGAAAATGCTCACGATCTCGTTACGGTGATGGGGTACGATGCGACGATCCTATACGAAAGTCCGTCTTCCGAAAGGACCCTCGGATTCCGGCCTGAGGAAAAACTCGGAAGGAATTGCCTTGATTACCTTCACCCGGATGACAAGGACCGCGTAACTAAAGAGTTGACCGAATTAGTGCAAGGACAATGTGAGCTTAAGACGCTCGAATATCGTTACCTGCATAAGTCCGGGGGGTATGTACCGCTTGAAGTTATCGCACGGCTTTCGACCGATGAATCCGGCGAACCGATAATTATCGTGAATAAGCGCGATATCACCGAACGGCGGCAAAAAGAGGCGCAACTTCGTAAACTGGTAGCGCCGCTTGCTCAATGTTCAGGACGAAGAACGAAGGCGCCTTGCCCGTGAACTTCATGACGAAACGGCACAGAATCTCGTCTTGCTCGATATTAATTTATCCACTTTAGAAAAAGACCTTCCGGAACGATCTGATGAAGTTCAAGACTCTATTTCCCAAAGCCGTACGTTAATAGAACGGTCGCTGCGCGAGGTCCGCACAATTTCGTATTTGTTGCATCCGCCAATGCTCGACGAGGCCGGACTCCAAACCGCACTTTCCTGGCTGATCAGGGGTTTTTCGCAGCGAAGCGGCGTTCAGGTCGAACTTGACTGTCCGTCAAGGACCGACAGGTTTTCGCCCGAGGTCGAGATCGCCGCCTATCGTATCGTTCAGGAAGCATTGACGAACATTCACCGCCATTCGGGCAGCCAGACGGCCAGGGTCGAGTTGCAGCGAAAAGGCGATTCGCTTATTCTCACCATCCAGGATGACGGTTGCGGAATTCCCGATACGGTAATAGAGAAGCGCACCGAGGGCTTGGGATCGCTCGGCGTCGGAATACCGGGAATGCGGGAGCGGCTTAATTTGCTGGGCGGGCGGCTCGATGTTCGTTCGGATGCGACCGGCACGTCTCTAATGGCAGTATTACCTTTGAAGGCGAAATAATTATGATCAGGATCCTTCTTGTAGACGATCACGAATTGATGAGACAGGGGATCCGCGCCTTGCTGGAGCGAAACGCCACTTTCGAGATCTGCGCCGAGGCAACCAGCGGGACCGAGGCGGTAGAAAAGGCCCAAGAGCATCGTCCGGATGTAGTTGTACTGGACGTGACAATGCCGGGAATGGGAGGGCTGGAGGCCGCCCGAATAATAAGCGAAAAGGTTCCTGATTCGCACATCCTGATGTTTACCATTCACGACAATGAAGAAATGGTGCGTAATACGCTGGACGCGGGGGCACACGGATATATTTTAAAGTCCGATGCATCGACCCGGCTTGAAACGGCGGTTGAAGCGGTCGCGAACGGCAATCTTTATTTTTCTTCGGGCGTTGCTAAATATGTGATCGAGTCGGTGGCCGGGGCCGGCCCCGCTGAGGACATTCATACTTCTGAAGTGCCGCTCTCACCCCGCGAGATCGAGATCGTACGGCTTCTTGGGCTCGGAAAAAGCAGTAAGGAAATAGCTAACGACCTTTTCATAAGCGTCAGAACGGTTGAAACTCATCGCCGGACGATCAATCGCAAGCTGGAGATCACCTCGGTCGCCGGCCTTGTAAGGTACGCGATAAGACACCGCCTGATCGGACCGTGAACGAGCAACGCAGCCGATCGCCGGGTGCGATCAATTCATGCACAAAGGCGGGCCGCATAGCCCGCCTTTTTGTGTTCTGAACCCTAATGTAATCAGTTTTCGGAGCGGTAAAAGTAATACTCCGCGAGGTAGGGAACTTTTTGTTCAACGCCGACGAACGCCCCGGGCGTAGACGGTGCGACGCCGCCCGCTGTAGTTACCCGTTGGATAAAGGTCGTCTTAGTGAAAACTCCCTTTCCGCCGGTCGTGACTGCCTCCAGTAAGAGCCACGGGATAGCGGTCGTGTCGGGCGAACAGCCGTCCACCCGTCGCGCCGTGACCGTGCTTCCGCTGTTGCTCTCCCAGGTCGGCCCAGCATAATGATCGCCTACCAGGCCGTGGAAACCGCTGTCCACATAAAGTTTTGCCAACGGCGCGACAAAGTCCCAACTAGCGCCGTTCCAGCGATAGATCTGGACGCCGACTGCATAAGTATGGAACGAAACCTTGTGACCGGCCTGCACCTGTATCGCTCCGCAGCCTGGCGGCAATTCCGGCCCCTTCTTATTCTCATCGTCCACCGCGAGACCAATTGATGAAAGAGCAACGATTGCGAAACCGCTTACAACTGCATTGGCTATGAATTTTCTGAGATCATTTATTTTCATTGAATTATCCGTCCTTATGTTTTGCAATTACCCAGAGCGGCAAACTCTACGCACGCACAGCCTTAACCTCCAGATACTCCGCCGAGACGAACGTGGTGTCGTCGGTGGCCGTGTTGTTGTTTGCCCAAAGCTCTTCAAGTTCTGCGCGGAGGGCAGGGCGCGTAACCGCGTCCAGGGATTCGAAAGCCTTGAGTGTCGGACCATAGAATTGCCGGAAATGCTCGACAACATCCGCCGGCCCGAACGGAAAGACAAAATCGATCGTCTGCCGTGTAAGCTGAAGGTTGGCGATTCCGTTGCTGAGTCGTTCGCTTACCGTATCCTCGTCACCCCAAAGAAGCGGTGAGATCATTCCCGCGGGCGGCGTGACGTATTTGCCCGTGATCTTGAACATCTGTCCGATAAAACCGCCCGGCGTCCAGTTGGCCATCGTGATCAGGCCGCCCGGTTTGCAAACGCGTTTCAGTTCGCCGGCAACGACATCGGGCCGCGGGGCAAACATCGCTCCGAACATCGACATAACTACATCGAATGATCCATCGTCGTACGGCATTGCTTCCGCGTCGCCTACGTCGAAACGAGCTTTTACGCCTAGCGTATCCGCGATCTTCCGGGCTTGGTCGATCAGGTCCGGAACGATGTCAAGGCCGGTCACATCGGCACCCGTGCATGCGGCGGGGATCGCAAGATTTCCCGTTCCGCAGGCAACGTCCAGGACCTTGACACCCGGTTTAAGGTCAAGCCGCTCGACGAACTGTGCCGCGCCCGATTCGAACGATGTTGCGATGCGGCCAAAATCACCCGACATCCACGTTGCTGTGAGCTTTTGCTTCAGCATTTCCATTTCACTCGTCATCTTTGTACCGTCCATTTTTCCTCCTTGCCGGCCAGATCCGGCGATGGTTATGAATGCAATATCGACTAGACGCGTCCGCTATTTGGTTGCAGCGCGCCAGTTGTTCACGTATCCGTCAAACAGTTCGTCGTCTTTTAACGCCGGATGATTCTTGGCTGCCCTTTTATCCATCAGAGCGTTCATCGCGGTGCCGAAATCTTTTATTTTCGTCCTCGTGATAGCGGGATTGAGCATCCCGGTGATCGTAAGATTTGTTTCCATAAGACTGACCACCCAGCCGTCAAAAGCCATCGAGCGCTACGCCGACCTCAGTGTGCGTCGTGTCTCCAGTGAATGGCTTCTGCGATCGTTTTCCTATCGTAAGAAGATTCTCGAGTCTTTGTAACGCGTTTTGAACACGCTGCATTTCCCGTTTCGCTTCTTTGACTTGGCCCAAAAGTGTTTCATAAGACCGCGTAAGAATATTGCCTGCATGTGCCTCGGTTATCTGATTGGTCTGCAGCAGTTGCTTAAGTCCGCGAAAGGTCCCTTCGGTCATCAGTACGCGGACCTGTGCCGGAGTCGAGTGGTGGATTCGCCATTGTAGTATTCTCCTAATGTTCTTATTTACAGACCGCTTCTCTCGCGATCGTTTTGTAGTTGTGCCGGTGACGCTGGTTTTCTCCGTCGGTCTTAGTTGACGGGATATATCTTCACGTTTATTGCGCCGAACACCTTGTCTCGCCAGACTGTGGCTACACCGTTAGCCGCGATATTCAAGATCGTGTACTTGAAATCACTTAACCCAACAGCGGGGGTGGCTTCAACACCCGAATAGCATCAGATAACGTTTGCCCAAATACTGTTTCGGGATCGGCGGCAAGGCTTCCTGCAAGCCCCAGTTGTGGGCTTGAGTGATCATGATGTGACCGATCGCACCAAAACCTCCGTCAATGACCTTTCCGGCACTATCGACCATCCCCAAAACATGCATACGCGGGGCCAGCATTTCATTTACATTCTTAACCGGTTCCGGCGATACTTTAGTAACAATTGAATTGATCCCCATATCACCGTTGATGATGGTGTTGGAACTGACTGGGTCAATATGAATCCACTTCGTATCTGAATTTCTATAGCGCAGGTAATTACCGACAAAGCCATTACAGTCCAATCCCAATCTGGGATACTGTGTGTCAACCAATTCGTCGCAATATCGCTGGAAACCGTTGGGTGCGAGGTCACAGCGCGCCGCCAGTTGCAAAGTGAGTTGGACATCTTCCGGCGACCCTTTGCCGGAAAACGCCTGTACAGCCCGCGAAAGAAGAGGGCGCAACTCACCCGGGGTTCTAAATCCCATAAGAACGTCATTGCCCCAGATATTTTTTACTTTCAGATCCAGTCTCTTATTCTGTTTGAAAAAACCATAGGCATAGCTGTTCACAGCACTCAAGAATTCCGTCTGTCCCGGAGGAGGCCCTCCACCCTTTTTCGGATTCCATCCAAGATACAGCCGGTATTTTGCAAATCTCACACTTTCGTATCTGACGATCTCGTTATCGTCGTTGATTATCGGAAATTCCAAATTCCAATATTTTCTCGCGTATTCCATGGGTCCCATTGTGGACATAGTTGTGACTCTCCTTTCTCTACTCTTGCGGTGTACCTGGCTCTCCAACTAGTTTTTTTCACCGTACTGATCGAATTGCTTTTGCTTTGGCCGGATCTTGCCTGGTGCGCGCCCGATCGGTTGTTTAGTTAACTTTCGGCTGGGTGGCTCCCGACCACAGCAGCCGCATCTTGGACATCGTTTTTGCCCCTACACGGATCTTCGGCATAGGCTGTGTTCCTTTCTCGTGAAGGTGTTCGATCAACCCGCTGCCCTCGCGTATCATCTGCGGGTACATGATCCCGATGGAGTCATGGTCATCGCCGGGCGCGTCCGAGCCGTCCGGGTTCTGGCCGTTCAGGCCGGCGCAGTGGATCAGTTCATGAAGGGTTACCACTTCCATTTGGCCCGGCGTCGGGTTCGCCACTTTTCCCGGTAGATACGCGACGGCAAAGAATATTTCCAGCCCCTTGTTCCCGTCAGCAAGCGTACGGGCACGCCCGTGCAGGTCGGTCGCGTCGAAGGTCGTGGTTATTGTCTTGCTCGGGTGCGGATAAGTTTCCTTACCGTCCGAAAGTTTGACCACGATGTTCGCGTTGCGCTCGTCCGTCGTTGATACCAATTTGACCCCGAACCCGAGCCCGTTAAACGTGGCGATCGCGGTGTTCACCGCGGCCGACCACGAGCCGCCGTTATTGAAGACGGTTAGCTGGCCTTCCTTCCTGAATCTCCTAAACCATGGTGTCGGCATGTATTTCTCCTCCTTCTATCGTTTCTCGCCGTGCCTCAGATATCCGCAAGCTTCTTTATCGCGACCGCCAGCGTGAACGAGACCGGTTTATCGCCGATCGAGCCAATGAATATGGTGTAATCACCGGTCTCTTCCAAACCGATCTCGTACCGTCCGCCGCTTTCCTCGCGGAGCAGCACCATCTCGCCGAACCTGCCGTTCGTTTCGACCTTGATGCCGACCTTCGCGGCCGGAGTCAGATCAAGAACCAGCTTTTGTCCGGATCGTGCCCGGATGACATACGTGATCCCATACTGCCCCGTTGAGGCCTTTACCACGGCCGAGCTCTTACCTTTTTCGAACTGGATTCGCTGCGGTTTTTGAGCAACGATACCGAGCACTGATATACAGACAATTGCTAATAACGTTAGAAATGATCCTGTAATTCTTTTCATTGCTATTTCCTCACTTTTTTGCCGATCGATCCCGGAGGGCGTGTGCTTCGCTCTACCTCGCACATCATCCAATTTCAAGTACACTTCTCTACTCATTTACGTGAACTTGCCTCCTTTCCGGACATTTAAGCCAAAAGATCTCCAATAACCGCCATTCATCGTGGCGGCTCGGCTAAGGCCGCACCGTGCGATCTCGGGTCAGCGATCACGGGTATGATCGCTGACCGTTAATGCTCCTCGTTTATTGAATGCTGAATCCGGCCAGCGGATTTCCATAAAAGGATTCCGTTGTCCAGGCCGCGGTATTCCATTTTTCGGCCGCACCGATCACCTTGACCGGCACAATGATCCGGTGATACGGCAGGAATATCTGGTTGGAATAACCCGGCACCACGAACCTGCCGTCGGCCCCGATCGCAAATTTCAATTCACGGATCTGCGTGCCGCTGCGATAGATCTTCACGGTATATTCGCCGGGATTCTTGTCGGCGTAATGTGCCTGCGGATAGTAGTCACGGTTGAAGCCGCCGTTGTTGTCAAAGCGGAAGTTGTTCCACTGGAACTGCCAGCGCTTCCAGTAGTTCTGCGGGGCGAAGGCCGCTGCGGATTGCGACGATCGTTCGTCATAGTCACTGACGCCGCTGCCGCTGCCGTCCTTGGTTGAAGCGAGTTGCTTGTCCTTGTAGAAAATGCGTCCTTCCAATTCAGCGGCGTCGACCGTGCCTTTGATCCAGACACTCACTTCCGGCGGGATGCCGCCTATTTCGATATCGCTGTGGTGAAAACCGATCATCCCGTACGGCATCAACCAATCCTGATCGACGAAGAAGTCGAACTTATTCGGCGCGGGCCTGCCGTTCGCGGTGCTGAATTTGCCGACCTTGAACTTGCCCTGAAACAGCACCTGTTTTGTGTCCTGGTCGGTTATCTTGAACCCGAACACCCCGATCGCAGCCGTCGATTTCGTATCCAGAACGCCGCCGTAAGGGCTGGGGCTTTCAAAACGAACCGTTCGGTCCGCGGCCGAGGTTCCTTGCTCAAGAGTTTCGCTGAACCATGGCGATCCATCAGGGTTGAAATACTCGACCGTGTAGTTCAGCCGTTTGTCGTTGTTATAGAAATGTTCGAACCTAAGCCTCGGCACCCAGCTCGAATGATCGCTCTTGCCCTTCATCTTCCAGTACTCGTTGTGCGTGATCGCCTGAATATAGATCGAGTTCCTTAGGAACACGGGTGTCGCGGTCGGCCGCTGGCTCTTGTAGATATTTTCGCCTCCTGTCTTAACGGTTGTCGGCGTGTTGTTTCCGTTCGTTGTATCTTTACCGGTTGTAGTATCTTTTCCGATGGCGGTCACTTTGTTTTTGTCCGGTTTCACCTTTATTGAAATGTCGGGCATTTTTATCGTGATCTGCGCATGAGCCGCCGACATTCCGAACGCCAACGCCATGAGCCCTGCTATAATTGCTGTCGAGTTTCTTTTCATGATCTCTCCTCTTATCTGGTAATGATTCATAAGTATTCGATCCCGCTTATTTCTTCTTCTTCGCCCCACGGCCGACTCGTCCCTCTGCTATCGATCGGAAAGGTTCAGGGTACATGAGCAACTCCGTACCAGGGTGCGTGACAGCTGTCCTGCTGTCGGACATCGAAGGATCGGTGAATGCCGGTGTACCGGCCGATAGATCATCCTGTATAGGGCTGATCGTGATAATTAGCTTTCGTGGCATTCTAGATTCCTCTCCCAACAAGAAATAAAAATTTCCGCATCGGCGTAGTAGTGCCTGCACGGGTGTGTTCGTTCAGCTTTTGCGATCCTTTTGCCCAACCCGCTATATGTCTTAATTCGGTCAGCGGGTTGTGCTATGATTCGCCTGACCAAACGAACGGAGAACGTTATGGAATTTGCGTTTTTCCGTCTTTAGAATTGGGTTAGAGTTCGATTAGAAACTTATTAGAAGTATTGTAAGTAGTTGAACGACAGGCACTTATACAGATTTGGCGACTTCGAATTGATCGCAGATGAAAATGTGTTATACCGCAACGGCCGAGGTGTATCGCTCACGCCGAAGATGTATGACATGCTCTCGGTCCTTGTTCGCAACCACGGTCAGATCCTCGATAAAGAAACTCTTTTAAAAGAGGTATGGCCCGATAGCTTTGTCGAAGAGGGGAACATCACATTCAATATCCGGCAGCTTAGAAAGGCCCTCGAAGACGATGCCCAATCACCAATTTTCATCGAAACAGTGCCGCGCCGAGGTTACCGCTTTATCGCGCCGGTCGAAGAGATAGATCCTTCAGTCGATACTCTCGAGAACGGCGGAAGGCTTGAGTCAGCCTTGCAGCCTGCTGCGATCCCGACCGCACCTGGATCAAAAAACAACCTCCGCCCGATACTTGCCCTAACAGCTTTGTCCATTCTGGCCGCGGTCGTCCTCGGTACCTGGTATTTCGTCTCAACGCAGAACAAAAGCACGTTCGCGATTTTGAACGAGGAGTTTTCATCTGAAAAGCTGTCCACAACGGGTCTCGTCTTTGCCGCCGCTATCTCGCCTGATGGCAATAACGTTGTTTATTCCACCAAACAAGGTGCGAAAAGCAGCTTGTGGCTGCGCCAGCTTCCGTCGGCAAATAATGTCGAGATCGTTCCCGCATCCGAGGGCCGTTATTTCAAGATCGTTTTTTCACCAGACGGTGACACGATATATTTCAGCCGGGGCATGGACGGTGCAGATGGACGCATCGATATTTTCAAAATGCCGTTACGCGGCGGGATTCCGGAAAAGATCGTCGACAGTACCCAAGGGTGGCTAAGCGTTTCAACGGACGGATCGAACTTGTCTTATGTTCGGTGTCCTTATACGGATGAGGAATTTTGCTCCCTTTGGGTTGCTAACGCGCGGGACGGCCGAAACGAACGAAGGTTGGCTTCTCGTCCGCGGCCGTATCGGATCGGCGAAAATGAGATCTCTCCTGACGGGAAGCGAGTCGCATTCGCGACCGGACAATCGCGTAATCAGGCAAGTGAATTCCTACTAATGGAGGTCGGGATCGACGGAACGGAAGAAAGGGAACTAACCGCCGATCGTTTCTTCAATATAAGAGGGCTGGCCTGGCTGCCCGATCAATCGGGACTTTTGCTTACAGCGGCGAGGATACCAAATAAGTACTTTCGCATTTGGAGGGTGACGACTTCGAATGGCGCCGCTGAAGCGCTTACAAAAGATTCGGAAACCTATTCGGTTCTAAGCCTCGACAGAAACGGTACAAATCTTATTTCCACGCAAGTTAGACAGGATTTTCATGTATATAGCCTCGACATCGCAGATCCGGCAAAGAAAAAATTGCTTGCTGTCGCAACGAATACAGCATTTGCTCCCGACGGAACGGTCGTTTTTTCTTCTTTGATGTCCGGGAATGACGAGATCTGGAGAATGAAGGCCGACGGCACCGAACAGCGTCAGCTAACGAACGATCCCGCCGACGACAGGCAGCCGATCCCGTCAAGGGATGGGAGGACGATATTCTTCACATCCAACCGCACCGGCGAAGCGCATGTCTGGCGAATGGATATGGACGGCAGTGGGCAAAAACGTGTAACACAAAGCGCCGGCGGATACCCGTGGTACGTGTCGCCCGACGACAAGGTCCTTTTCTATAGACACGCAGTTGATGGCACGCTTTGGTTTGTGTCTCTCGAGAACGGGGAGGAAAAACCGTTTGTCGACAAGCCCTTCAGATTCTCATTCTCGCCGGATGGAACGTCCGCGGCCTATTTTGATGATACCGGAACCGAACCGGCGATCAATATTATGTCGTTTGGCGATCAGCAGATCGTCAAGCGATTTCAATTGAACGGTAACCGGGCAAGTTCGAATCAGGTGGTTTGGATGCCAAACGGGAAAGGGTTGCTATACATCCTTAGCGAAGGAAACCAGGAACGAGTAAACAAATTATACTGGCAGGACCTCAACGGGGGTCCGCCGCGTGAGATGGCCGACCTTGGACGTGACGACATAGGCGAAGTGTCAAGCCTTTCCGTTTCCCCCGACGGGAAGAGCGTTGCGATCGTACAAGGCGGTTGGAAATACGACGCGGTTCTGATCAAAGGGCTAAAATAACGTTTGGAGAAGCCGTGATGACTCATCCGCCGACGTGCACGCTCGGCCGGAGTTCCGGGTCGGCTTCGGCCTGTCGAAGTATCTCGCGAGTAACCGGCGCCGTATCGCCCTCGCCGAACAGCAAGATATCGGATCAGGTATTGGATCGGATTGCCCTCGCTCCATCCGAAATAGACGTGCGGTATTTTTCCCGTACGGTCGCGAAGGTGCAGCAGAAGGGCGGCGATCGCATTTGGAACGGCCGGTGCATGCGTTCGCAGGATCTTGTATCCTCCGACATCAACGCCGCAGATCTTAAGTTTTCCGGTGAATTCGGACGCATCGCCGACATCGATCTCATAGAACAAGATCGGATCGGTCGAAGGTATATGGTTGTCGATGCGTTTTTCGTGCTCTTTGAACCGGTATTCTTCAAGCCGGCCTGTTTCCCGCCGATTAGTGACGATACGAATCTCGCCGTCGGCAAACTCATCCAGAAACTTTTCCGCCACGGGGTCAAATTCGATCTTTGCGATACGGATCTCGGTCGTCCGCATCGCCCTCGAGATAAATGACGCGAGCACGATCCCGAAGATAAAGAACGCCGGCGATCTTGATGCCGTCGGGCCGCTCGATAATGTTCGTGATAGTCGTGTATGCGAAAACCAGCGAGATCAGCAAAAAGATCCATTTCGACGACTGGTTTCTGAACCATGCCGAGATCGTAACGGCTATCGCCGCCGAGCTCATCAAAACCAAAACGCCCGTCGCGTAGGCGCCGCCCTGCGCTTCCACATCTGGCATCAAAGATAACGGTGATCGCAAAACAAATGATCGCGAAAACGATCACCAATGGCCGAGTCGCCCGTGCCCAGTTCGGGGCCATTCCGTAACGCGGCAGATATCGCGGCACGATGTTAAGAAGCCCGGCCATTGCTGACGCTCCGGCGAACCATAGAATACAGATCGTGCTTATATCGTAAACGGTGCCAAAGCCTTCGCCCAGATATTTATGCGCGATAAAAGCCAGGGCGCGGCCCTGTGCCTTTCCGCCGTCCTGAAACTCCGCCGCGGGTATTAACACGGTCGTGATAAAGCTGCTGCAAATCAAATAGAAGCTCATTATCAGACGCAGCCGTCCGCAGCATCTTCTGCGTTTTTTCGATCCGGTTCGGATTATCGACAAGCGGCATCACCGCGACGCCGGTTTCAAATCCCGAAAGACCGAGCGCAAGTTTTGGGAATACAAGCAGCGACAATCCAAGGATCATCAGGATCCCGCTGAGGCTGAACGTTCCGCCGCTCGTTGTGGCAAGGAGCGCGTTTTGCCAGTTCGATATCACGCCCGGGTCCATTGCGATCTGGTAAAAACCCGTAATGACGACCACGAAATTCAGGATCAGATAGGCAAAGACCAGAAAGACCGCGATGCCGATCGCTTCCTTGAAACCTTTCAAAAAGACGGCCGCAAGTATCAGGATCAGAAGCAGCGTTACCGCTATCGGATGATCCAGAAAACTGAAAATGCTCCTCGATATAAGGATTGTGGATGATGTGCTCAGTTGCGTCCGCGGCAGAAAGCGTGATCGTGATAACAAAATCCGTTGCGACGAAGCCCAAAAGAGCAAGAACAAAAAGCTTGCCCTTCCATCGCGACAGCAAAGATTCGAGCATCGAGATCGAACCTTGCCCGTGCGGGCTTTCCGCGGCGACGCGGCTGTAGATCGGATATGCTCCGAAAAGCGTCAGCAGCACCAGAATGAGTGTCGCGATCGGCGAGAGCGCGCCAGCAGCGACGAAGGCGATGCTGGGCTGATAACCGAGCGTCGAAAAATAATCGACGCCGGTCAGGCACATCACCTGCCACCACGGATGTTTGTGATGGCGGACCGTCTGCGACGGGTCCACGGCCTCCGAGGCTTTCGCCCCCTGCATCAGCCAGTTCCGAAATCCGGAACGGGCGAATGGTGCCGTTAGAATTCATAAGACATAAAGTTCAAGCCGCCGTTATCGGCGTCCAGCCGGCGCAAACCTCAAACAAAAAGCACGATCACCGTTTTGATCGTGCCCGCTCAAAAGTCTGAAAGCGCATAGGCCACATCTCAAACTTAGCCGTTCACTCATAAAGTTTCCATTAATAAGTCATAAAGATATCGTAAAGGCCGTCTGCGGGATACGGCCCGAACAATCGAGCATTGCGCTCGAATAAATACGTCCATTGCTTATAGTTACGACGGTCACCGTCGTCGATTTGATGAGGTTTGGCAGCTTCTTAAAACGATAACCGGCGAAACTTGCGTCTGATCTGGTATCGGAATACTTTCGGAACGAGGCTCAGCATTGAAAGCCGATTTGCTCTATCTCTTATCCCTTTTGATCATCGCGGTCGGCGGTCGCGATGATGTCTCCGCTTGCCGGTAAGATCAACCCGACGACGGTGGCCGTGTTGCTGCTGCTTGTTATCCTGCTGATCGCGACTGCTTTCGGCAGCCGGTACGCACTGCACAGCGTCGATCGCGGCGGCACTTAGCTTTAATTTCTTCTTTTTACCGCCTTACTTCACGCTGCATATCGCCGATACCGAAAACTGGATCGCTTTCGCTGCGTTCGTTGTTACGGCACTGGTTGCCGGCCAGCTTTCGACTTACGCAAAACGGCAGGCCGCGGAATCGGAAAAACGCCGGCAAAAGATCGAAGGCCTCTATGAGGAGCTGCAGGCGGCATTCGAACAAGCCAGCGAGGCTGAAGCTCTACGCCGCAGTGAAAAACTGAAATCGGCACTCCTCGACGCGATAACGCACGACCTTCGCACTCCGCTTACGTCGATAAAGGCTTCGGCGACCACGCTCCTCGAATCAAAGAGGGAAAGCCTGCTCGATCAGGAGGGCGAGGTCGAGATGCTGGAGATAATCGATGAAGAAGCCGACCGGCTCAACGGCTTCATTGAGGGAATGGTCGAGCTGGCAAAGATCGAGTCGAACGCGATGCATTTGAGAAGATCGTGGACGACCGTTCAGGAGCTTTTCAACACTGCGCTCCTGTGCGGGCCAGCAATATTCTGGATTCGAACCATATTCTTATCGAGATCGATCGACGAGCCGCCATCCATCTTTGTAGATGCCCGAGTCGATCTCCGAAGTGCTGTTTCTACTTCTCGACAATGCGGCAAAGTATTCGCCGAAAGGTTCAAAGATCAAACTGGCCGCCCACCAGCCATCCGATGGCATGATCCGGCTTTCCGTCGAGGATCAGGGAAAAGGAATTCCTGACGAGGCTCGTGAAAAGATCTTTCAAAAGTTTGTCCGGCTTGAAGAAAGCGCGGGCCCTGCCGCCTCTGCGGGCCTGGGGCTCGGCCTTGCCATAGCAAAGGGTGTAGTCGAGTCCCAAGGGCGGTACCATCCGTGTGGACAACGGAACAAATGGCTATGTGACACGATTTAGTCTCGATCTTCCTGTTGAGGAGGCAGAAACGGACAGATGAGTGAAGGCAAGATCCTCGTCGTCGATGACGAACCGCAGATAACCCGGATCCTGAAACGAAGCCTCACGGCCCACCGGTACGAGGTCCGCACCGCCCCGGACGGCGAGACGGCGATAGATACATTCAACGACTTTTCGCCTGACCTTATAATTACGGACCTGCAGATGCCCGAGATGGGCGGCCTGCTGCTTTGCCGCGAAATAAGGAAACTATCCGCCGTACCGATCATTGTCCTGTCGGTACGCGGTGAGGAGTCGACAAAGGTGGCCGCTCTCGATGCGGGTGCGGACGACTATGTAACTAAACCGTTCGGAATGGAAGAACTGATGGCCCGGATACGAGCGGCGCTCAGGAGGTCGCAGTCTACCGGGGACGGCAAGCAGGAAGAACAGCCTGTCAAGATCGAGTCGGGCGATTTTTCGGTCGACCTGGAAACGTACACGGTTAAGGTCCGCGGCGAAGCGGTACATTTAACGCCTAAGGAACTTGAGCTCCTGGTCTTTTTTCTGAAGAACGAAGGAAAAGTTATGACCCACCGGAACATCCTTTCCGCTGTTTGGGGTGCGAATTCCGTGGAGCAGAACGAATATCTACGTGTTTTTGTCGGAACGCTGCGAAAGAAACTCGAAGCCGATCCGGCCGATCCTCGATACATTCTCACCGAGCCGTGGGTAGGCTACCGGTTTAATTCCCAGACCTGAACCGGCACCCCGTCCCTTATATACTGCGATCGGTAAAACAAGCTTTTGCTGGCATTTGTAGGTAGCGGCATCATATAATTGAGAAGATCAGTTTATATGCCGGGCAGGCGGCGACCGACAAGTGTCTGCTCGGCACTTCAATCACCAATTTGGGGGGCCACAAAATGAGCGTCGTATCGTCTAACAAGACGGCTCGCAACGGAAGGCAGGCGAAGGGCAGCGTCAAGCCCGGCATCAACGGCAGGAAGCCGAAAATACCAAAAACAGATTATCTTGATCCCACGCAATTGCTGACCGTTCTTGACGCGGTCAGGCGGGGCGATTTCTCGCTGCGGCTGCCTGCCGAGGCAACCGGCGATACCGGGGCGATCTATGATGCCTTCAACGAGATAATCGAGCGTAACGAGCGGCTGACCGCCGAGCTCAACCGCATCAGCGACGTCGTCGGCCGCGAAGGTAAGATCGCCGACCGGGCCGCTGTCGAAGGAGCGTCCGGCGGCTGGGCTTCGTGCATCGATTCGGTCAATGCCCTGATCACCGATCTCGCTCAGCCCACGACCGAGGTAGCACGCGTTATCGGCGCGGTGGCCGAGGGCGATCTCTCGCAGAATTTCAAGCTCGAGATCGACGGCCGGCCGCTCAAGGGCGAATTCCTCCGAACCGGCAAAACCGTGAACACGATGGTGACCCAGCTCGGAGCGTTCGCCTCGGAAGTGACCCGCGTGGCCCGCGAAGTGGGAACGGAAGGAAAACTCGGCGGACAGGCCCAGGTAAAAGGCGTTTCCGGAACGTGGAAGGACCTTACCGAAAACGTGAACCTGATGGCGAACAACCTGACCGGCCAGGTGCGAAACATCGCCGAAGTGACCACCGCCGTTGCGAACGGCGACCTGTCGAAGAAGATCACGGTAGACGTTAAGGGCGAAATCCTTGAGCTGAAGAACACCATCAACACGATGGTGGACCAGCTCTCATCGTTCGCATCGGAAGTTACCCGCGTGGCCCGCGAAGTGGGAACCGAAGGAAAACTCGGCGGACAGGCCGAAGTGAAGGGCGTTTCGGGAACGTGGAAGGATCTCACCGATAACGTGAACCTGATGGCCAACAACCTCACCGGCCAGGTGCAGAAATATCGCGGAAGTTACGACCGCCGTCGCGAACGGCGACCTTTCGAAGAAAATCACGGTTGACGTGCGCGGCGAAATTCTCGAACTCAAAGACACGATCAACACGATGGTGGACCAGCTCTCATCGTTCGCATCCGAAGTTACCCGTGTGGCTCGCGAGGTCGGAACCGAAGGAAAGCTCGGCGGCAGGCCGAGGTGAAAGGCGTCGGCGGCGTGTGGAAAGACCTGACCGATAACGTCAACCTGATGACCAGCAACCTCACCGGCCAGGTGCGAAACATCGCCGAGGTCGCGACCGCCGTGGCGAACGGCGACCTTTCGAAGAAGATCACCGTCGATGTGCGCGGCGAAATTCTTGAGCTGAAAAACACGCTGAACACGATGGTGGACCAGCTCAACTCGTTCGCTTCGGAGGTGACGCGTGTGGCCCGCGAGGTGGGAACCGAAGGAAAACTGGGCGGTCAGGCCCAGGTGAAGGGCGTTTCGGGTACGTGGAAGGATCTTACCGACAACGTGAACTTCATGGCCTCGAACCTGACCGGCCAGGTGCGAAACATCGCGGCCGTTACGACAGCCGTGGCGAACGGCGATCTTTCGAAGAAGATCACCGTCGACGTGCAGGGCGAGATCCTCGAACTGAAGGACACGATCAACACGATGGTGGACCAGCTTTCGTCGTTCGCATCGGAAGTTACGCGCGTGGCCCGCGAAGTGGGTACCGAAGGAAAGCTCGGCGGCCAGGCCGACGTGCTCGGCGTTTCCGGTACGTGGAAGGATCTTACCGACAACGTGAACTTCATGGCGTCGAACCTCACGTCTCAGGTGCGCAACATCGCAGATGTTACGACGGCCGTGGCGAACGGCGATCTGTCCAAGAAGATCACGGTCGACGTTAAAGGCGAAATTCTCGAGCTCAAGAACACCATCAACACGATGGTGGACCAGCTCTCGTCGTTCGCATCCGAAGTTACGCGCGTGGCCCGCGAGGTGGGAACCGAAGGAAAACTCGGCGGCCAGGCGGTCGTGCAGGGCGTTTCGGGAACGTGGAAGGACCTGACCGATAACGTGAACTTCATGGCGTCGAACCTGACCGTCCAGGTGCGAAACATCGCGGCCGTTACGACCGCCGTGGCGAACGGCGACCTTTCGAAGAAGATCACGGTCGACGTGCAGGGAGAAATTCTCGAGCTGAAGGTCACCATCAACACGATGGTCGACCAGCTCAACTCGTTCGCGTCCGAGGTGACGCGTGTGGCGCGCGAGGTGGGTACCGAAGGAAAGCTCGGCGGCCAGGCGGAGGTGAAGGGCGTCGCCGGCGTTTGGAAGGATCTGACCGACAACGTGAACTTCATGGCGTCGAACCTCACGACGCAGGTGCGCGGTATCGCCCGCGTTGTGACCGCCGTGGCAAACGGCAACCTGAACCGCAAACTCGAAGTGGAAGCGCTCGGCGAGATCGCCGAGCTTGCCGACACGATCAACGCGATGACCGACACGCTCGCGACATTTGCCGATCAGGTGACGACCGTGGCCCGCGAGGTGGGTATCGAAGGCGAGCTCGGCGGTCAGGCGAGCGTGCCCGGTGCATCGGGCACGTGGCGCGATCTGACCGATAACGTGAACCAGCTCGCCGCAAACCTGACCAACCAGGTGCGAGCGATGGCCGACGTGGCGACAGCCGTGACCAAGGGCGATCTTACGCGTTCGATCACTGTGGACGCCTCGCGGCGAGGTGGCGTTCCTGAAAGACAACGTTAACGAGATGATCCGCAATCTGCGCGAAACGACGCAGAAGAACACCGAGCAGGACTGGCTGAAGACCAACCTCGCGAAGTTCACGCGTCTGCTGCAGGGCCAACGCGATCTGCTCACGGTGGCGCGGCTTATTCTTTCGGAAATGGCGCCGCTCGTCGAGATGCAGCACGGCGTATTCTACATCACCGACACATCGTCGAGGACGATACGGTGCTCAAGCTTGCTGGCCAGCTACGCCTACCGCAAACGTAAATCGGTTGCGAACGAATTCCAGCTCGGCGAAAGCCTCGTCGGACAGTGCGCGCTCGAGAAAGAGCGGATCATCGTCAAGAACGTTCCCGGCCGATTACGTGAAGATAAACTCCGGTCTCGGCGAAGCGACGCCGACAAATATCGTCGTGCTGCCGGTGCTGTTCGAAGGGCAGGTCAAGGCCGTGATCGAGCTCGCCTCGTTCAAACCGTTCAACGAAATTCAGCTTCGGCTTCCTCGACCAGCTTACCGAATCGATCGGTATCGTCATCAACACGATCGAAGCGAACATGAGAACCGAGGAACTGCTCAAACAGTCGCAGTCGCTCGCCCAGGAACTGCAGCTCGGCCAGGCCGAGCTTCAGGAAACGAACCGGCGGCTCGAGCTGCAGGCCCAATCGCTGCAAACGTCCGAAGATCTTCTCAAACAGCAGCAGGAAGAACTGCAGCAGACCAACCAGGAACTCGAGGACAAGGCGCGGCTTCTGTCGAACAAAAGAGCGAGGTTGAGCAGAAGAACCGCCAGATCGAGCTGGCGCGCGCTCGCGCTCGAAGACAAAGCGAAACAGCTCGCTCTCAGCTCGAAATACAAATCCGAGTTTCTGGCGAACATGTCGCACGAGCTGCGAACGCCGCTCAATTCGATGCTCATCCTCTCGAAGATGCTGGCGGAAAACCCGGACACACACTCTCAACGAAAAACAGGTCGAGTTCGCCGAAACGATCCACTCGTCGGGAGCCGATCTGCTCGCGCTGATCAACGAGATCCTCGATCTGTCGAAAATCGAATCCGGCACGATGGGCGTCGAGATCGGCGACGTTGCATTTCACCGATCTGCGGGCCGACATCGAGCGCACGTTCAGCCAGATCGCGAGGACAAAGGTCTCCAGCTGGTGATCGAGCTGCACGACGGCCTGCCCGAACGAATGCAGACCGACGTCAAGCGTCTGCGTCAGGTGCTGAAAAACCTGCTGTCGAACGCTTTTAAGTTCACCCAGCACGGACGAGGTCGAACGTTCATGTCGAAAATGGCGGAAAGCGGCTGGAGCTCTGACAACACAAGCCTGAACCGAAGCCGCGTCGGTCATCGCGTTCACGGTCAGCGATACCGGTATCGGCATTCCCGAAGACAAACAGCAGCTTATTTTCGAAGCGTTTCAGCAAGCGGACGGAACGACCAGCCGCAAATACGGCGGCACCGGCCTCGGGCTTTCCATCAGCCGCGAGATCGCCCGCCTGCTCGGCGGCGAGATCACGCTCGAAAGCACACCGGGCGAGGGCAGTACCTTTACTTTCTTCCTGCCGGACAGCTACGAAGCTCCTCAAGGTAATTTAACCGCCAGGCCGCCGGAACCGACGACGGGTTGAGAGCGAACCGAACGGCCACGACGCAAGCTTGATCGCACTCGCGGCCGAGACACAGGTCGAGCCTGGAAACGCAGATCCAGATCATAGTCAGCGACGACCGCAGCGATATCAGTCCCGGACGACAGGGTGCTCCTGATCATCGAGGACGACAGCGCTTTCGCGCGCATCGCTGGTGGACGTCGCGCACGAGCAGCGGCTTTAAATGCCTCGTTTCGCAGCACGGCGAAGACGCTCTGCATGACGGCCCGTAAATATCGGCCCGATGCGATCACGCTCGATCTGACGCTGCCGGGCATGCACGGTTACGCGGTGCTCGACCGGCTCAAGCACGACCCGTCGACGCGGCATATTCCGGTCCAGATCATTTCGGCTATCGACGATCTGAGACGCGTGCATAAAGCTCGGGGCGTTCGGACATATTGACAAGCCTGCAGATCGGGAAAAGCTTGCCGATGGCATACTTGGATTGAAGTCGTTCGTCGAACGTCCGAAAAAGCGTCTGCTTCTTGTCGAGGACGACGACGTTCTTCGCTCGTAGCATCACGGAGCTGATCGGCGGCGACGATGTCGAAATATTCGCCGTCGGGCACGGGTGCCGAAGCGTTTGGCCGCCGTTCAGGCAGAGCAGATTCGATTGTGCGATCGTCGATCTGATGCTGCCCGATATGGAATGGTCCGAGCTGATCGGCAGTCAAACAGGAATCGGGTTCTCCAGAGCTGCCGGTGATCGTCCATACGGGCAAGGATCTTTCCAAAACGCGAAACGGCACGGATCAAAAAGCTCGCCGAAACGATCATCATCAAGGACGCCGATTCGCTCGAACGCCTGGTCGACGAAACGGCCCTCTTCCTGCATCGCGACGTCGCCGATCTGAACGAGTCGCAAAAGAATATGATCAAGCATGTCAACATGACCGACCCGCGGCTCGAAGGCAAAAAGGTGCTCGTCGTCGATGATGACATTCGCAATATCTTCGCCTTGACGAGCGTGCTCGAGCGGCAGAATATGCAGGTCGTCTATGCCGAGAACGGGCGCGACGGAATCGAAATGCTCGAGAAGACGCCCGGCATCGACGGTGTTCTGATGGATATTATGATGCCCGGCATGGACGGCTTCGAGGCGATGCACGCGATTAGAAAGATCGCAAAGTTCAAATCTGTCCCGATCATCGCCGTCACGGCGAAGGCGATGAAGGGCGACCGGCAAAAATGTCTCGAGGCTGGGGCCTCGGACTACATCACCAAACCGGTCGATACCGAACAGCTTCTTTCGCTGCTGCGGATTTGGCTTGATCGATGATAGGAAAAAGGGGTAACGAAAAGGGAGGCCTAATGGATTCATCGCTGCCAAAAGCAAATGTGCTGCTGGTTGACGACAAACCTGAACAATTGCTGGCGTTGGAAACAGTGCTCGAGGAGCTCGATCAAAATCTGATCCGAGCATCCTCGGCCAGCGAGGCGCTAAAATTCCTACTTCTCGAAGATGTCGCCCTGATACTGCTCGACGTGCAGATGCCCGGGCTCGACGGCTTCGAGCTGGCCGAGCTGATCCGCGAACGCGAACGCACACAGCATACGCCGATAATCTTCGTCACCGCCGACATCGACAACGAAGACTATCGGTTCAAGGGCTATTCGCTTGGTGCCGTCGATTACCTTACCAAACCTGTCGACCCGGAGATCCTTAAATCGAAGGTCCGGATTCTTCAGCAAGCTGTATCTTCAACAGGAAGAGATCAGGATACAGGCGAAGGAGCTTGAGATCGCCAATTCCCGTCTGGATGCGCTCAACACTGACCTTGAACAACGGGTTCGGCTTCGGACCTCTGAGCTTGAACGGGCGAATAGCGAACTTGAGATAGAGGTCAACGAGCGGCGTCAGTCGGAGGCCCGCCTTGCTACTGAGCACGCGGTCACGAGAACGCTTGCGGCCGCAGAAACGCTGACCGAAGCGATAACCGGGGTCCTCAATACATTTATAGAGAATCTCGGGGCCGCGGTCGCGGCCATGTGGGAACTGGCACCAGGTGGTTCGGTACTGCGGTGTACGCATATCGAAGTTGCGGCGGACGAGCGAGTCTCAATGGCTCCGTTCGTCACCGAATCGCGCCGACATGCCTTCGCCATTGGCATGGGTTTTCCTGGCCACGTATGGAATATCGGATCGCCGGTCTGGATCCCAAACACACTTCACGGCGACCAATTTCCGCGGGCACGGGTTGCGGCGACAGTCGGGCTTCACAGTGCCGTCGCTTTTCCCATTTCGATCGGGGGCCAGTTTTTCGGAGTTATGGAGTTCTATACGCGCGACCCGCTTCAGCCCAGCCGGCCCCTGACCGGCATGCTCGACGCTATCTCGAGCGAGATCGCGCAATTCGTTCAAAAGAAGCGCATCGAGGAAGAACGCGAAAAACTATTGAAAAGGGAAAAGGCACTTCGCGAGGATGCCGAAGCCGCGAACAGGCTGAAGGATGAATTTCTGGCGACGGTGTCACACGAGCTCCGGACCCCGCTGAAACTCGATCCTCGGCTGGTCGCAGGTTGTGCTGCTTGAAGATAACGGGAATGAAAACATCCGATCGGCTCTTGAGGTTATCAACCGGAACGCTCTTTCGCAGGCCCAGTTGATCGAAGACCTTCTCGACGCGTCGCGCCTGATCAGCGGAAAGCTTGCACTCGAGCTTGGCCCGACAGAAGTTGTGCCCGTTCTTGAGGCAGCGATCCAAAGCGTTCGACCGGCGGCCGAGGAAAAAGGGCTGAAACTTGAGACACAATTCGATCAAACGGAAGGAGCTATCACATGCGATGCGAACCGGCTCCAGCAAATGGTTTGGAATCTCGTGAGCAATGCGGTCAAGTTTACCCCTGCGGGCGGCCGCATTACCGTCGGTTTTGAATTCCGCGGCGGATATCTCGACATCGTAGTGAGCGATACAGGGGTCGGGATATCGCAAGAGTTCCTGCCGTTCGTTTTCGATCGGTTCCGCCAACAGGACAGCTCCAGTACCAGACGACATCACGGGCTGGGACTCGGCCTTGCGATCGTAAAACACCTGGCCGAGCTGCACGGCGGTTCGGTGTCGGTTGCCAGCGAAGGTGCCGGCCTCGGTTCCGCATTCACTATCCGTCTGCCTGCCACACAGGTCGCAACGCAGCCTGAAATGGCATTTACGGAAGGTATCGAGGCGCTCGGCCGTCGAAACTATGCATCTTGAGGGCGTTAAGGTGTTGGTCGTTGACGATGACGCCGACACTTGCCACATGCTGAAGTTTGCCTTGAAGAAGCACGGCGCTTCTGTAGAAACGGTCACCTCGGCGTCCGAAGCTTTGCGTGCTCTCGCCGAAGAAAAGCCCGAAGTGTTGATCGCCGATATCAACATGCCCGGCGAAGACGGTTATTCGCTCATCAAACGTGTCCGCCTATTGCCGGACGACCGATTGTCCTCTATCCCGGCGGTCGCGGTTACCGCGATGACCCGGGCTGAAGACACCGAACGCGCACTTTCTGCCGGATTCCAGATGCACCTACCAAAGCCGATCGATATTTCCGAGCTTGTCGAATCGATCGCGCGATTGGTCTCCCGGTCGTCCGGGCTCGAGAATGTACGGCAGGTAGTTCCTAATTAATGCTGCTTCGATACGGCAGGTTCTGCTTTGCCCAGATACCTGGTAAGAGTGGGGCCGAATGAGCTTATAAAAGAGGATTTGGTCAGCACTTCGTTGCACCCCGCTTCAAGCAGCTGCTCTTTGGCGCCGGCAGCGTATGAGGAGACGACCACGATAGGCGTGTTAGAACCCTGAGGCGTGGCCCTGATCTCACGCGTAGCTTCAAGCCCATCCATGCCGGGCAGGGCCAGATCCATCAAAATAAGGTCGGGACGTTCGTCCATCGCCATGCGGCATCCTTCGAAGCCGTCGCCGCGACAACCGCGTCGTAGCCCTGCATCTCGATAAGTATCTTCAACGCATCGGCTATATCGTCTGTATCTTCAACTATAAGTACTTTCTTGGCCATAAGCGGTGGCGAGATTCGCTTACCAAGGAAAATTTAACCAAGCTTTTGATGCAAGTCAAAGGGAAGTTGTGGGTTTTGAGGCATTTAACGAAAGGCAGATAAGCCATCAAGCCGGCAGAGGGTACAGCCGGCCGCACGATCCCAAACAACAAAGAGATCAAAGCGTATGACGTTCGACCAGCGGCTTTAGCTGGGCAAAGTCGAGCGGCTTTCGGATGACAGCAGTACAGCCGACTTCCCGGGCGCGGTCGGCATAGAATTCACTGTAACCGGTCACAGCGAGTATCGGGATTCCGTCCAACTCGGCGTGGCTCCTGATCGCTCGCGTCGCCTCGATCCCGCCAAGGACCGGCATCGCAATGTCCATCAGGATCAGGTCAGGCCGCTCCTCAACCGCCTTTTCCACAGCCTCATAACCATCTGCGGCCTCGACGACGTTGTATCCCTGGACGCCCAATAGGATCTTCAACATCTTTCGCAGGTCCGCCTCGTCCTCAACAACCAGAACCTTCTTGCTCATTTAAACCCTCCCAGCTTGTAAAATGACATTGTACCGAATCCTTACGAGTATTAATAGCATAAATACTAAAGCAATTCCTGTTCCGCCGTGCAAAAGACGATCGCTTGATGAAGATAGCAGGACAGAAGATAAAGTTTTCCCTTTCTTTACGAACCTTTTACCCCGCTTTTATACCGCGTTCCGTGATCTACCGTATGTGCTGGGCGGAGTTATCCACCGGTTCGGGAGATGGACGAGATGCGTACGGATATGATTGCCATTATAAACGTTCCCATTCAGCATTTGGAGAAAACCAGCCCATATCACCGCGCCCGACTGGTTTGGGCCCGGGGCCTTTTTATTAGCGGCGGCGCGGCGATAACTGCCGGGCTGTCGGTCTTATTTTTTCATTCGGGAGCCTGTTCGGTCGGCTGGCGGCCGGCTTTCCCTCGCCGGGACCATATTGACAGCGGTGATGTTTCCGCTGCTCGTGTTGGCCGAACACTGCCTGGACAAGAGCGGCGAAGCCGACAGGCAGATCAGACTGGAGTATTGCCGGGCAGAACGGCCTACCGGACGAGGAGCTCTAGCGGCGGGCGGGGCGGCCATGGATCATCGTGTATACTTATCCGGTGTCCGGATCAACGCGAGGTCTGGAAAGTCGAACATGCATTGTTCCCTCGATAATCCTGCAAACGGAACAGGGCAATATCGCATCAAAGAATATTCCCTATGAAAAAATTTGTTTATCTTCTCTCCGCCCTTTTGTCGATAGTTTCGTTATGCACCGCTTTCTATTTTACCTCTAGCCGAGGCAGCGTTTACGCCCAAACGTCTGAGTCAGCGTCGCGTGTCTCGCGCACAGTTGGATCGACCCCCGCCAAGCCCAGTTCTTCAACTTCATCGGCGGAGTTTACCGCGGCGGCTGCTCGCAACGCTCAGCTCCGCAGATCGCTTTCGTGGGTTTTCGGCGGAAGGTCGCAGTCCGGCTGGGAGATCTACGTTCCTCTGATTACGAATACGATCGCCGTTGACGCCGAAGCGGGTTCGCCCGAATTTGCAGCCGCTTTGTCGAAATGGCAGCAAAAGAACGGCATCGCTTCGACCGGGATTCTTGACGCTGATACGCTTCAGGCACTGATCCGTTTTTGGCAGGGGCAGCGCCTGGGCCGGAGCTCACCGCCCGCCGACGGCAGCCTGGTCTCGGCTCCGATCACGGATTTTTTCGACCCCATCACGCGATCCCGGCTTGCTTCAGCTTGAGCGCCAAACTTATGAGGCCTACAAGCGGATGCTTGCTGCCGCGGCCAAGGACCTGGGTGCGAGTGTGAAATTCGCAAAAACAGGTGAGCTGGCCGAGGGGGAAAAGTTTCTGCGCATCGTGTCGGCTTACCGGTCGCCGGCATATCAGGCAGAGTTGCGACGCAAAGAGCCGAATGCGGGACGTGGAGCGTTGGCAAAGTTTAGTCCCCATTCGACGGGCCAGGTTCTCGACCTTTATGTCGGCGGCGAGCCCGTAACGACCAAAGACCACAACCGCCTGCTGCAGGTCCAGACGCCTGCTTATAAATGGCTCGTCAAAAACGCTAACCGTTTTGGTTTCTACAATTATTTCTACGAACCGTGGCACTGGGAATACGTTTCGGGCCGCTAATCCCGCTTTCGGCCTGATCTGATGCAGTTGTGTCGACCGCAAGCCCTAAACCGCGGCGTTGCGAACATTTCGTGTGGAAAAGCAAAACGGGCCCTCATCGAAGGCCCGCAAACATTGGTACACCCGGCAAGATTCGAACTTGCGACCCTCTGATTCGAAATCTGCGTTATCCATTTGGTTCTGTATAACTCCGATGGACTCAGTTAGGTATTTACGGGGTCTGCGATGCTTTTAGATGCTCGCAGTCTATGCAAGCCATTTAAGTTTTGCATATTTGTTGCACAAATGTTGCGCTGAAACATTCATGCATTGATTCTGTTGTTGTGTACGACCAAAACGACAAAAGGTGTTAGCTCCCGAGGCGTCGAGCTTTAAGACTTTCCATGAACGACGTGTTGGAATCGCCATTACCTGATGATCCTTCTTTCCAGAGCTTCGACCACGTCGGGCCGAAGTGTCGGCCTGAAAAGTTCTAGAAAAGCGACACACTCCTCTCGCCACGTCCGGTCCATAATCTTTGCCCCCTGGGCAATGCGGTCCACGAGCGGCTTGATCTCGTCATCAATGGATTTCTCGGGAGGCCGCACCTCGACCCGTTCCGACCATCCGCGATCACGGCCCTTCGTCTTCAGGGCGTAGATCACGAACTGGGGGTTAGCCTCCTCGATCAGGATGTTCGCCGCGAACTCGAGCTTGTCCTTGAGCCGCTCTTCGGGCCGGATCCTCGCTAATCGCTGCCGAAAGTCTCGACACATGGGGGTGTGGCTCTTCATCCATCTAAGCAGCTCGTTTCACCCCAGCCGCAACGCACGCCGCGCTGATATTTCCGTTGTATGTCTCGTAGGCCTTGAGGAACCGCCGCATCCGATCCCTGGTCACAAAGCGCGCCGGAAATCAAAGATTATAGGTGAATAAGACCGGATAACAAGACTAATCGTTATATTACTATATATTATACAAACTATAACAATATAACATTGACTTTCGTGCTATAGGTCCATAGTATGCAGAGTTTGGGCCGCACGAACCCCGATTTCTGATGGAGTGACTATGAATACTGAAAGGATCGTCATTTTTGACACGACCTTGCGCGATGGCGAACAGTCGCCCGGATGTTCGATGCACCTGGATGAAAAACTGGAGATGGCCCGGCAGCTCGAACAATTGGGTGTCGATGTCATCGAAGCCGGCTTTCCGATCGCTTCGGACGGTGATTTCAAAGCGGTCAACGCCGTGTCGGTCGAGTGCCGAAAGGCGACGATAGCGGCCCTATGCCGCACTGTCGAAGGCGACATTCTTCGTGCCGCCGACGCTCTAAAGCCGGCAAATCGGTCGCGTCTGCATACATTTGTTGCTACCTCAGACCTTCATCTTGAACATAAACTAAAGAAAACGCGGACCGAGGTCATCGAGATGACTTCGAAAGCCGTTCGCCTGGCAAGCGGCCTTGCGGACGAGGTCGAATTTTCAGCTGAGGATGCCACCCGAAGCGATGTTGAATTTCTTTGCGAGGTCTTCGCCGCAGCCGTGGCCGAAGGAGCTACGGTCCTGAACATCCCGGACACGGTCGGTTATACCCTTCCCGACGAATACGCTAATCTTATCAAGACTGTGAAGCGGCGGGTGGTGGGCGACCGGGACATAACGATAAGTGTTCACTGTCACAACGATCTCGGTCTCGCGGTCGCGAACAGCCTCGCGGCGATCGAGGCTGGTGCACGCCAGGTGGAATGCACTATCAACGGCATCGGTGAACGAGCCGGCAATGCTTCGCTCGAAGAGATCGTGATGGCCTGTGCGGTAAGGGCCGACAAGATGGCCTTCGTGAACGGCATCGATACCACCGAGCTTTATCCGACAAGCAAACTTCTTTCCTCGATGATAAGCTTTGGCGTCCAGCCTAATAAGGCTGTTGTCGGCCGTAACGCATTTGCACACGAGGCCGGGATCCACCAGCACGGTGTCCTTAGCAATCCGCTTTGTTACGAGATAATGACGCCTGAATCGGTGGGCGTGCCGAAGAATGATATCGTGCTTGGCAAACATTCAGGCCGACATGCGTTGTCGTCCCGATTTGAAGAACTAGGGTTCAGCCTTGATGCGAATGAGATAGCCGATCTATACACTCGGTTCGTACAGTTGGCGGATAGGAAGAAAAATATTTACGAGCAGGACCTGATCGGCCTGCTGCACGAAAAACAGGCAGCTATTTTGGCGGCCTGATGTGAAAAAGTAATGAAAGTAACAATTCTGCCCGGCGACGGCATCGGGCCCGAAGTGACGCGCGAAGCCATTGTCGTGTTAATGGCGGTTGGGGATGCCTTCGGAATAAACATAGAAACCGACGAACGACTTATCGGCGGTGCGGCCATAAGACATAAAGGTTTGCCGCTACCCGACGAAACGCTTGACTCGTGTTTGAACAGCAATGCTGTCCTGTTGGGTGCGGTCGGCTCGCCCGAATTTGACGATCTGCCGCCCCAGGAGCGGCCCGAACGCGGCTTACTAGATCTGCGAAAAGCACTAGGCGGATTCGCGAATCTGAGGCCCGCGAAAGCTGTCGCTGCCTTGATCGATTCGTCGCCGCTGCGCCGGGAGATATTTGAGGGTACCGATCTGCTTATCGTCCGTGAACTTCTAGGAGGGCTTTACTTTGGTACGCCGCGCGGCTTTGACGAAGGCCGGACGGGCGGGTATAACACGATGCGTTACTCGGTCGATGAGATCGAGCGCGTCGCACGTGTTGCCTTCGAGTCTGCTCGCGGCCGACGCCAAAAAGTGACATCGGTCGATAAGGCAAACGTACTCGAGACTTCGCAGATCTGGCGGGAAACAGTTACTCGCATCGGAAAGGATTATCCGGATGTCGAACTCGAGCATCTCTTCGTCGATGCATGTGCGATGCATCTTGTTACGGTCCCGAAGCAGTTCGACGTTATCCTTACAGAGAATCTTTTTGGTGACATTCTTTCCGACGAAGCCGCTGTCCTGACCGGCTCTCTCGGCATGCTTGCCTCGGCGACGATCGGTTCCGCTATCGGGATTTACGAACCGGTCCACGGCTCGGCTCCGCAGATCGCGGGCAGAAACCTTGCGAATCCGCTCGGTACCATCGCGTCGGCTGCGATGCTCCTGCGGTACTCAGCAAAGAACGAATCTGCCGCGGTTGCGATCGAGGACGCTATAGAGCAGGTGTTGGAAGAAGGTTATCGCACATCTGACCTCGCTCCGGAAGGGTATCCTAAACTTGTCTCGACTGAAGAGATGGGCCGACTCGTCCGCGAACGAGCTGTCGCGAATGCAAAGGGGAAACTCACGTCACAGGCGGCCTGATCGAAAATGAAGACGCTTTACGACAAGATCTGGGACTCGCACGTAGTTCATGAAGAAGCCGGCAAACCGGCGCTTCTCTATATCGATCTTCACCTTATCCACGAGGTCACTTCGCCGCAGGCTTTTGAAGGTCTACGGATAAATGGCCGAAAGGTTCGGCGTCCCGACCTGACGTTCGCGACAGTCGATCACGCCATTCCTACTCGCAACCGTCACCTGCCATTCAAGGATCCGATCGCTGCCCAGCAGGTTGAGACGCTTCGAAAAAATACTCATGAATTCGGCGTAAAGTTTTTCGACCTCGATGCAATTCAGCAAGGCATCATCCACGTTTTTGGCCCCGAACAAGGCCTGACGCAGCCGGGGATGACCATCGTCTGCGGCGATTCACACACTTCGACGCACGGAGCATTCGGAGCTTTGGCGTTCGGCATCGGGACAAGCGAGGTTGAACATGTCCTGGCCACACAGACCCTTCAGCAGCAAAAGGCTAAGAACCTTCGTATCAGTGTCGAAGGCGATCTGCAGTTCGGCGTAACTGCAAAAGACGTGATCCTCGCCATTATTAACCGCATCGGCACCGACGGCGGCAACGGACACGTCATCGAATACACAGGCTCCGCAATCCGCGGCCTTTCGATGGAGGGCCGTATGACCGTCTGCAATATGAGCATCGAAGCGGGTGCAAAAGCAGGCCTGATCGCCCCGGACGACAAAACGTTCGCTAATCTGAAGGGGCGTAGATACACTCCGCAGGATGAGCAGTGGGAGCAGGCGGTCGAAACATGGTCGAAACTTCCGACGGACGAAGGCGCCGTGTACGACAAAACTGTGGAATTCGATGCCGCCGAGATCGAGCCCTTTGTAACGTGGGGCACCTCACCTGGAATGTCGGCACCGGTGACCCAAGCGGTTCCGGAACTCGCTGACAGTTCCGACGAAAACAGGCGAAAGTCGTTCGAGCGTGCACTCGAATACATGGGCCTCGAACCCGCTCAGAAGATCGAGAACATCGTCGATCGACCGGGCATTTATCGGCTCATGCACCAATTCCCGGATAGAAGATCTCCGCGAAGCGGCAAAAGTAGTGAACGGCTACAAGGTCAGCCATACGGTGAACGCGATGGTCGTCCCGGGTTCGATGCTTGTGAAGCAACAGGCCGAAAAGGAAGGTCTTGCCCAGATATTTCTCGACGCCGGTTTCGAATGGCGCGATGCCGGTTGTTCGATGTGCCTGGCAATGAACGACGACATCCTTGCCGAAGGCGAGCGCTGCGCATCGACCAGCAACCGCAACTTCGAAGGCCGCCAGGGCCGCGGCGGCCGAACGCATTTGGTCAGCCCCGCAATGGCGGCAGCGGCGGCGATCAGCTGGACATTTCGTTGACGTGCGAGAGTGGAAGTTTAATAAATAGCTAATTGCTGACGGCAGATACCTATTAGCCATTTCCTAACCGAATATTGAGATCAGAAGATTAATGAAACGATTCATCCAACACAAAGGGACGCTGACACCGCTTTATCGACCGAACATCGATACTGACCAGATAATTCCAAAGCAATTTCTGAAGCGGATCGAGCGGTCTGGCTACGGAGAGTTCCTTTTCTTCGATTGGCGTTTCCGGTCGGACGGGACTCCCGTTCATGATTTCGTATTGAATGATTCGAGGTTTTCAGGTGCATCGATCCTTATAACCGGCCCGAATTTCGGTTGTGGAAGCTCGCGTGAGCACGCTCCGTGGAGTTTGATGGACCACGGGTTTCGCGCGGTGATCGCGCCGAGTTTCGCGGATATTTTTTACAACAACAGTCTTAAGAATGGCTTGCTGCCGATAGTTCTGCCCGAATCAACCGTCGCAGAACTGGCCCGCCAGGCTGATGCCGACCCGAACTATGAGGTCACGGTCCATCTTGAAAGTCAGACGGTTACCGATAAGGACGGTAAAGTCGGTGAATTTGAGATTGATTCGTTCCGCAAACATTGCGTACTGAATGGATTAGATGACATTGCCTTGACGCTTGAACACGCGGAAAAGATCGCCGAATACGAGAAGAATCCGAACAATGTGCCCGCTTATCAAGGGAGTCACGTTTGAGCCGTTCGGCAATCCGAAAAGGGATACTGGTGCTCGGAGGCCCAGGAAGGGCCGAGTGTCGTCGGCTGGATCCAACGAGTAAGTATTCTCAAACACTTCCTCTCTTTTTATTGAAATTGGAAACGTTACAGGCTTCCGAATCGAACTTGAAGAGGAATACGAAGAATACCTTTGTTCCGAATACCCATTGGGTCGGAGAGTGTTTTGCACCAGGTTCCGTCGTCTTTTATGCATGAGGGAACTTTCTTTCGACCTTTTTTCGATCCGCGGGGCAGATTTCACACTTTTATGCACTCTTTATACTTGGAAGCGGAATTTTGTTGACACGGCTTCCAAAGGTCTTTACAATAGCCGAACTTTTCCCGATCGTGAGCGGTTGGGAATTGGCAGCAGCTTAATGAGCCAGAACCTTATCATCGTAGTAAGCATTATCGTGGTCGTAGTGGAAACGCCCACCGGATGATGTCTACGTTGAAAATGCAGTTTTTAACAGGCCGTCATCCGAAAAGGACGACGGCCTTTTAGTTTGTCACAACGAAACTTATGCGGGACGCGGACGGGGATCATCACGAGGACGGAAGCGTTTGCTCCGAAACGGCCGAGCTGATACGCGGCGGCGAAATACTTATCCGCGGGTTGATCGCGAACGGGGTAGACACGATCTTCGGCCTTCCCGGCGGCGCGGTGCTGCACATCTACGACGAGCTTTGGCGTTACCGCGAAGCGATCACACATTACCTCGTGCGGCACGAACAGGGAGCCGTCCACGCCGCCGAAGGGTATGCCCGGGCGACAGGAAAGGTCGGGGTCGCTCTGGTGACATCCGGGCCGGGTGCGACGAACGCTGTTACGGGCATCGCGACGGCCTATATGGATTCGATCCCGCTGGTCGTTATCACGGGACAGGTCCCCACGACAATGATCGGCACCGATGCTTTTCAGGAGGTCGATACGTTCGGGATCACGCTGCCGATCGTGAAGCACAGCTACCAGGTACGCAATGCGGATGAGATCGAAGAGATCGTTAACGAGGCATTTCACCTGGCTCGCTCAGGAAAGCCTGGACCGGTCGTGATCGATCTGCCGAAGGATGTCACCGCCCAACTCGCTGAACTGAAGAACCTGGAAAGCAGTCATTTGACCATTTACGACGAAGGACCATTACCCGACCCAGGCGTTCTGGACGCCGCCGTCGCGAAGATGCTCTCCGCGAAAAGGCCTGTGTTTTACGTGGGCGGCGGGGTCGTGGCGGCGGATGCGTCGGCGGAATTGATGCACGTCGTGAAAGCTCTCGGTTTCCCGGTAGCGCCCACGCTCATGGGCCTCGGCGGATTTCCGACCGCTCACCCCCAATGCCTCGGCATGCTCGGGATGCATGGCACGTACGCGGCGAATTTAGCGGTTGCGGAAAGCGACCTGCTGATCGCTATAGGCGTCCGCTTCGACGATCGGGTGACGGGGAAACTGAACACGTTCGCCCCGGACTCCGAGGTGATCCACATCGACATCGACGCGTCGAACATCGGGAAGCTGCGAAAGCCGCAATTCGCCGTAGTCGCCGACGCGAAGGCGGCGCTCAGCGAGATAGCGAAACGCCTCACGGACCGTAAGCCGGACCAAAGCAACCTGGACGAATGGTGGTTGCGCATCCGTGCGTGGCAATCCGCGGTGCCGCTGTCGTGCGAATACTCCGAAACCGAGATCAAACCGCAGCAGGTGATCGAGACCTTGCACGAGCTAACGAACGGCGAAGCGATCATCGTCACGGACGTCGGGCAGCACCAGATGTGGGCGGCGCAGTTCTACCCGTTCAAATGCAGCCGGCAATTCCTCACAAGTGGCGGTTTGGGCACGATGGGGTTCGGTTTGCCGGCCGCGATGGGTGCCCAGATCGCGCTTCCGGAAGCGACAGTGGTCGCTGTCGTTGGCGACGGGGGTTTCCAAATGACCAACCAGGAGATCATCACCGCGATCCAGTACGACGTGCCTCTTAAAGTACTGATCATGAACAACGGCTGTCTGGGCATGGTCCGGCAGTGGCAGGAAATGTTCTACGACCGGGCTTATTCGGAGGTGGACCTTTCCGTTTCACCTGATTTTGTGAAGCTGGCGGAAGCATATGGTGCGAAAGGCTTGAGGGCGTCGAAACCCGAGGAACTCGGCGATGTTCTCCGCGAAGGGCTGCAATTCAAGGGCGTTGCGATCATGGACATCGTCGTCACGAAGGAGGAGAACGTATTCCCGATCGTGCCTGCGGGCGGCGAGTCGAGGAACATGATCCTGAAATAATATGCGAAACACCATTTCGATAATCGTTGCCAACGAAGCCGGGGAGTTATCGCGGATAGTCGGATTGTTCTCCGCCCGGGGGTACAACATCGAGTCGCTCACGGTCGGCCGCACACTAGACCCCAAATGGTCGAAGGCGACCGTCGTGACAAGCGGGGACGAAGCGACGATCGAGCAGATCGTAAAGCAATGCTCGCGCCTTGCGAGGGTGAAAGAAGTGATGGCGGTAACGACGCTGCCCCATATCGAACGCGAGATGGCCCTTATCGATGTCTCGGTGAAAGCCGGTTCGGAGAGGCAAGAGGTGATGAGCCTCGTCGAGATCTTCCGGGCGAAGGTTGTCGACATTTCCCACGAGCGGATGATGCTGGAGATGTCGGGCCCGCAGGAGAAGGTGGATGCGTTCATCGAAATGCTGAAACCGCTGGTCGTGAACGAGGTGACGCGAAGCGGCTGCGTAGCCGTCAACAGGCTGACACCCGTCGAGGAAATGGAATTTCAAAGTCAAAAGGTTTGAGAAGATACCGAACAATCTAAAGGAGAAATGGATGAAAGTTTTTTACGATAAGGATGCCGACTCGCAGCTCGTCAAGAACAAACGGATCGCCGTGATCGGGTACGGTTCGCAGGGTCACGCCCACGCGAATAATTTGAAGGATTCGGGATGCGATGTGATCGTCGGGCTGGCCGGAAGCAGCAAGTCATGGGATCGGGCCAAGTACGCAGGTCTGGAAGTCACTCACACCGCTGATGCGGCCGCAGTGGCGGACGTCGTGATGATGCTTGTGCCGGATGAACTCGCACCGAGCGTCTACCGGAACGAGATCGCCAACGCGTTGACGGCCGGCAAGTACCTCGCTTTCGCACACGGTTTTTCGATCCATTTCAGCAAGATCGAACCACCGAGAGACGTGAACGTGTTCATGGTCGCTCCTAAGGGGCCGGGCCATTTGGTCCGCAGCGAATACGCCCGCGGTCGAGGGGTACCATGTCTGCTCGCGGTCCATCAGGACGTGACCGGCGACACGAGGGAGGTCGCCCTCTCGTATGCATCCGCGATCGGCGGCGGGCGGGCCGGCGTGATCGAGACGAACTTCAGGGAGGAGACGGAAACGGACCTTTTTGGTGAGCAGGCTGTATTGTGTGGCGGCCTTACTTCGCTCATTCAGGCCGGGTTCGAGACGCTCACCGAAGCGGGTTATTCGCCGGAAATGGCGTATTTCGAATGCCTGCATGAGATGAAACTGATCGTCGATCTCATGTACGAGGGCGGTATCGAGAACATGCGTTACTCCATATCCAACACGGCCGAGTATGGTGATCTGACACGGGGTAATCGGGTGGTGACGGACGCGACAAAAGCGGAGATGAAACGGATCCTTGCGGAGATCCAGTCGGGTGAATTCGCCGATGAGTGGATGAGCGAGTGCGACTCTGGAAAGGAGAACTTCAATCGCCTGGAAGAGACCGGTAAAGCTCACCCGATCGAGGAGGTGGGCCGCCGGCTTCGCAGCATGATGCCGTGGCTCGATCAGGACCGCCTTGTCGACGATGCCGAACCCGAGAAAGTTCTCTGGGGCGTTTAGACGGGTCCATCGAGAGAGGAGCAAGATCATAAGAAATGTCATTCGAAAACGTTAAATACATGTGGAAGGACGGCCACGTTATTCCGTGGGCCGAAGCGACCGTGCATGTTTCCGCTCACGGCTTGCATTACGGGAGCGGTGTGTTCGAGGGGATCCGCTGCTATGAAACCGCGAGCGGGCCTGCGGTGTTTCGGCTTGGCGATCATCTCGAACGCTTTTTTGCGTCGGCCCGCGTTTACGACATTAAGATCCCGTACACAACGGAAGAACTTGCCCGGGCAACATGTCGCGTGATCGAGCTGAACGGATTTTTGAGCTGTTACATCCGGCCTATCGCATTCATGGGAAGCAGCAGTCTGGGCCTGCATCCGGGCAAATGTCCTGTTGAGGTCGCGATCATGGCGTGGCCGTGGGGTCCGATGCTTGGAAAGGAAGCGCTAGAAAAAGGTATTCGAGTAACTATCTCGCCATGGCGAAAATTTCATTCGAGCATGATGCCGACGACCGCGAAAGCATGCGGGCAATACTTGAACTCAATACTCTCTGTTCAGGATGCGCATGCACGGGGCTTTGATGAGGGGTTATTGCTAGATAAAGACGGGCGGTTGGCGGAAGGCTCAGGAGAAAATTTATTTGTCATAAAGGGTGAAAAGATCTTTACGAACCGGGCTGGCGATTCGATCCTCAATGGCATTACCCGCGACTCCGCGATCGAGATCGCAAAGGACCAAGGTTATACGGTGGAGACAAAGTCGTTGGAACTGATGGATCTTCTCAACGCGGATGAAGCTTTCTTTACAGGTACGGCCGCCGAGATAACGCCCATTCGGGAGGTTGACGGAAAAGTGATCGGTCACAAGAGCGAAGGCTCGATCACCCGGAAAATACAGGATACCTTCTTTGCGGTGGTAGCGGGCCGCGACGGCCGCTATGCAAAATGGCTGCACCATGTGGAAAGATGTGTGACGGTATAAACCGGCGTAAAAGGAAATATGATGACGCTTGCGACAAATGGCTCTGTAAACGGGTCTGGTGGTCCGACAAACCTTTGGGAACCCGACTATCAATAGCTTGGACGAGAAATCGCAGGTCATCGAGGTCATTTCCCTTGCCGATATTCAAAACGCGGCAGCACGAATCAGCTCCTACATTAAACGAACGCCGGCGCTTTCCGACAGCTACTTGAGCGATCGGTTCGGGTCGAACATTTATCTCAAATACGAGCTGCTTCAGCGAACCGGTGCTTTCAAGGTCCGTGGGGCGTTCAGCAAAATGCTCATGCTGACGGAGGACGAGAAGAGCCTCGGTGTTGTAGCTGTCAGTGCCGGCAATCACGCCCAGGCGGTCGCGTTCGCCGCGCGGACCCTTGGTATCCGTGCGCTGATCCTGATGCCTGAAGGCACCCCGGAATACTACCTCGCCAACACGCGCGGTTACGGTGCAGATGTGGAACTGTTCCGGACGTTCACTGATGCGATCACCGCAGCATCGTTGTTCGAAACCGATGGTATGACCTACGTGCCTCCGTTCGACGATCCAGAAGTGATCGCGGGGCAGGGAACCATCGGACTCGAGATCCTACAGGACGTTCCTCAGGTGACAGATGTGATCGTCAGCATTGGCGGAGGCGGCCTGGCCGGCGGGGTCGCGGCAGCGATCAAGGCAGTAAAGCCTAATGTAAAAGTTTGGGGCGTCGAGACGGAAGGAGCTGAGAGTATGGCGAAGGCACTCGAGGCGGACCGGATCGTTGAGCTTCCCGCGATCACATCGGTCGCGAAAACCCTTGGTGCACCCCGGGTCGGGAAGCTGCCGTTTGAATTGGCCAAAAGATTTCTCGAGGGCGTCACTGTTGTCAGCGATCGCGAAGCCGTAAACGAGCTGATGTACCTTCTCGACCGATCCAAGATCCTAACCGAACCGGCCGCCTCCTGCACTCTGGCGGCCGCCGAAACGTTAAAGGGGAACTTCGGCCCCGAAAGCCACGTGGTTTTGATCCTCTGCGGCGGGAACATCGGCGTAGACGAACTTTTCGAACTCCGGAAGACCTCATGATGTCAAAAAATGCAATAAGCAAGGTAATTACCCAAGGCGTCGAACGCTCGCCGAACAGGGCTATGCTGCGGGCCGTCGGGTTCGGCGATGAAGATTTCGGAAAACCGATCGTCGGGGTGGCGAACGGGTACAGCACGATCACGCCGTGCAATATCGGTTTGGGGCGATTGGCGGAGGAGGTGATCGAGACCGCAAAGCATTCAGGCTTGATGCCGCAGGTTTTCGGGACGATCACGGTGAGCGACGGCATCTCGATGGGAACGCCCGGAATGAAGTATTCACTGATCTCGCGGGAGGTGATCGCGGATTCGATCGAGACGGTCTGCCGCGGGCAGCAGATGGATGGGCTCATCGCGATCGGCGGGTGCGACAAGAACATGCCCGGTGCGATGATAGCCATCGCCCGACTGAACATACCGTCCATTTTCGTTTACGGCGGCACGATTAAAGCGGGACATCTGAACGGTACGGATCTCACCGTCGTCAGCGCTTTCGAGGCGGTCGGCGAGTATCTCGCGGGGAAGATAGATGACGAGTATCTGAACGCGGTCGAAAAACACGCATGCCCTGGCGCGGGTTCGTGCGGCGGGATGTACACGGCGAATACGATGTCTTCGGCGATCGAAGCTCTCGGAATGTCTCTGCCCTTCTCATCAACGATGGCAGCCGAGGACGATGAGAAACGCTCGAGCGCGGCTGAATCGGCAAGGGCGCTTGCATCCGCGCTTGAGAATGATCTCACACCCGGCAGAATTCTAACCCGCAAAGCTTTCGAGAACGCCATCGCGGTGGTAATGGCGACGGGCGGTTCGACCAATGCAGTGCTCCATCTTCTAGCGATCGCCCACTCGGCAAAGGTGGACCTCCGCATTGACGATTTCGAGACGATCCGGAAGAAAGTTCCGGTCCTCTGCGATCTGAAACCATCTGGCCGATACGTCGCAACCGAACTTCACAAAGCGGGCGGTATACCGCAGGTGATGAAGATGCTGCTTGAAAAGGGAATACTTCACGGAGATTGTCTGACCATTACAGGCAAGACTGTGGCGGAGAATCTGGCAGATAGCCCCGCGGAGCCACGCTCCGATCAGGATGTGATCCGAAACTGGGACGCTCCGATGTACGCGGAAGGTCATTTGGCGATACTTCGCGGAAATCTTGCCGAGGAAGGAGCTGTCGCAAAGGTATCGGGCGTGAAGCAGCCAAAGATCACCGGTCCGGCTCGCGTATTCGATTCCGAGGAAGATGCGATGGAAACCATAATGCGTCGTGACATCAAGACAAGCGACGTGATCGTGATCCGCTATGAAGGCCCGAAGGGCGGACCGGGGATGCGGGAGATGCTGGCTCCGACGTCGGCGCTCATCGGGCTCGGCCTTGGCGATTCCGTCGGTCTAATTACGGATGGGCGATTTTCAGGCGGAACATACGGGATGGTTGTCGGACACGTCTCTCCGGAAGCGGCCGCGGGTGGCAATATCGCGCTGAATAGCGGACGGCGATACGATAACGATCGACGCTAATGAGCGGATCCTTCAGGTCCACCTCTCAGACGAAGTTCTCAAGGAGCGCCGCAGATCCTGGACACCACCCGAGCGTCTCAATAAAGTAACCGGTGTCGCCGCTAAATACGCAAAACTCGTATCTTCTGCCTCACTCGGGGCGGTAACCGACTGAACGTAAGTCGAATCAGAGGGTTAAAGATAAGTTTCTTGAACGGTACGACCGGTTCCCCGGCCCTGCACCGACAAAATGAGATACGGACCGCGCGACCCCGGTGTAGAATCTCGTTATTGGAGGGGTGTAGAAATTAGAAACGTTTGCAATAAATCGTTACCGCTTCATTTATTGGAATCTGAATGGCGATGCGATTTGACTTAATGTTTACTCGAACCGCTTCTGCTTGCTCTTGTCCCGCTTTCGTCAGACAACGCCCTAGACCGTTTTCCAGCTTGACATCGACCTTTCGAGGTGAAGAATTGTGATTGACGATCGCAACTGTCAGTTCTCCTTCGGTCCTGCGCGTCGCCACATCCATATTTAAGTCGGTACCCGCAATCTCAAAAACCTCATTCTTTAGAGCATCACTCAAAATCTGACGCACAAGCCGAGGAAAATTGTCTATCGAAAACCGCGGCATCAGGTAGGATCGTATATACAGCTCCCGCGCCGAACTTGTTCATTACTATCGCGGCACTCCCGTCGCCGTATTTCGCCATGATCGATGCAGTTCCGGCTTTCCACGAAGGCAGTTTTGTTTTTGGAAAGATCGTCGCGGTATTTCGCAGGTTGGTCGAATCTGACTTCGATAAGATCTGGGTTTGAATGTTTTCGCCAATTTCGCCGCCGCCGAACAGGTCCTGTCGCTCAAACGTTCGGCCAAAAGGTATCTGCGGGCCGAAGGCTATTATTGTGCCTCCTCTTTCGACAAATGCTTTTATAAGGTCGCTATCTGTTTGCTGGAACCCGGATACGTTTGCCAGAACGAGCACTGTATTTTCGTGAAGAAGCCGGTCCAGCACCTTCTTGTTCATGTGGATCGGATAATAGGGGTAAATGGATTCTTCTAGCGGTGGAGCGTAAGGCAGTATATCGATCGGTACGCCTAAGGCCCTAAAAGCGTCCAATGCCGGAAGGAAATAGTTGTTCCAGCGTTCGATGACGAAATCGGAATATGGTATGTATAGGGCAAGCCGATTGCGCTCCTTTGAAACTTTGGTTGTTATCTCCTGAAACATTTTGAGCCCTTTTTCGACCGCCGACCGGCCGGCCCTACCCGCTTCGAATCGTTTCGACTGATCGAAGATATGCGAATGATACGAAAAAAGGGCGATCCCATCAGTGTCGGTTACGGTTGCCGCGCTTAGGATCTGTCCGTAAATGTCATTGTAAGAGGCCGTCAAAACTTCGGGACGCACGCGCTTTTCCATGTAGGCGAAGAGTTCAACGTGAGTTAGAACGATCTTGTTCTGCACCCGCTTGGCCCCTGCCGCCCAATCCCGAAAAGTCCTTGACGCGCCGAAGTGGGTATTCCTTGCGATTGTCGGGCCGGTAGCTTGCCATTACGGCGCTTTGATAGATCATCATATCGAGATCTTCAATCACGCTTAGATAGCTTGCCAGCAAGGCGTCGTCTATGTGCGGAGCGCAGGCCGTCAACAGCCCGCGATCCAGGCTTTTGACGTGCGCGCCAAATTCGCGCACGAACGCGGCGTAATAGGTACCGCTGCCTTCCTGCCACGAATAAAATCCGGCCAGCGATGGATGATGCCGGTATAACTTGTAAAGCTCGGTCGTTATTGCCCGTATCTCTTCCATCCGGTCTTTGTACGGCGACTCGCGTGTTATGTCCCAGCTTACCGACAAGAGGATCGGGATACCCTGACGATCGGCTCGATCGAGGAGTAATTCAACGACATCACCACCTCCGCCCGGTGCGACATTGGTCTTAGCTATTTTTGAGGGGTAAAAAGCTCCACTCGAAATTATTAGATTGTGGGCAATCAGAAAATTACCGCCGACCGAGCGAAAGTCTCGAAGGTAGGCGTCGAGGTCGGTGGCGGGACTTTGTTTGTCGAGATAATTAGCGATAAAAAAATCGGCAACGATATTCCCGACCCGGAAGTTAGTCTTTCCCACAGATGAAGGTTTCGCCTTTTCGCCGGTCCACGCGTGGATAACATACAGGCCGGTTTGAGATCCGGTGTGAATTTCGATCTTCGCCCGGAATTGACCGTCAACAGTCTCCGTTAAAACAAGATCGCGGATGCCTTTTACAGGTTCGAGAAGAACTGCGTTCACTCTTTCCTTACCGGTCCTGTGAATTGTGATTTCGACGGTTTCGCCGGGTTCCAGTTTGGCACGGCTTACACGGACCTCAAGGCTGTTCGCTTGTGAAAATATCGGCATGACGAACGCAAAGGCAAGCGTGAGGAAAACTGGAAAAGGTGGAACGAATTCCGGATGTAAAGAATTCAACAAGCTGGCAGCTATTCGTTGCATTTATTGCGGGTGTCCTTATCTAACCGGCATTTTTCTGCATACGTTCGACACGCAAAAGGTTGAGCATCAGATGCCTGGGATGATGATAGTTTTCTATCCGTTTCGGACGGGTCTTGAATTCCTCGAACTCCACTTTACGGTTTCCCGCATACATCCATATCGGGGAGCCGTGTTTCTTGAGCGGGAACGTTCGCAGGACATATTCATTGGTCCGCTCGAACATTTCGCGTGCCCAGGCCGCGCCAGTTTCCTCGAAGACCATGAGGCTGCCGATCAGGACCTCTTCCTGCGCCCAAAGCACTTTGTCGAGAGTCCACCGATTCTCGTCAACATTCATTAAATTTCGGAACACTCCGCCGTAGACATCGTCCCACGCTACCTCGACGTGACGGCGAAATCGTTCGGCTGCGGTTGCGAACAGCTTTTCGCGTTTCAGCCGTTTTGCCTCCAGAAGGACCATCCATAGCGTCTCGATACAATGGCCCGTGTAAACGAGTTGCGCATATTCGTTTGCGGGACGCGAAAGATCGTGGTTGAGCAGTTCGTTGTTTAGTCGAAATTCCGGATTGAAATGATGATCTATGAGCGCGTCGATGCACCGGACTGCGATCTTTTCCAATTCGTCGTCGCCGCGCATTTCAAGCATCTGCGTGATGACGCGGATCAACACCATCCACACACCTTGTATTCTCGCACCGGAAAACGGGCGGGCGTCCTTTCCGAGGTAGGTCTGTCCGATCGATGGGCGGTAGTCGGGCCGGTCATAGATGCGAACGCACTTCAATACGAGTTCCCTCGCCTCGTTCCAATGATGTTTTTCGCCCGTCGCTTTTGAAAACTCGGCCAGGCCTTCGGCAATAAAAAGGTCGCCATAAACCTCGATGTCCGGTGGCGTTATCGGTTTGCCCTCACGGGTCAACTCCTTCGACCACAATACGGCGGATGAAGGCTTGGATCTCAGAACAAACTCAAGCGATCGGCGGGCGACGTCCAGGTATTTCTTTTCACGAGCGAGGTTGTTGTAGAGAAACGCATAAACCCAGCTTCCTCGTCCCTCGAACCAGCTTAGTTTATTGGTATTTTCACGGCGGCCAGTGTGATCGGCGTTGCACATAAAACCGCCCAGCTCATGGTCGATAACGTACTTGTCCATGAAAGGAAGGAAATCATCGAACAGGTCGCGGCGATACTGCGCAGCCAATTCCTTGAGGGGAAGGCCGGCACGCGTTCGGGCACCGCGGTTCCTTCTTTGGGCGAGTGATACAACCGATCCGCTTAAGCCGATCCCGCCTACCGCAGTTATGTTGAGAAATGTCCTCCGATCCATAGATAACCTCGCCTATTCGTCGTCATCGGTCTGTCCAGATCGTTTAGAGTGCCGCAGCAGCTTTTGCAGATCGCCAAAGCCCTTTACCGCGACGACCGCAGCGATAAGAAAAAAAGTGGCTGCGGAAACCGCAAAAATAACGAGCCAGACAATTATTCCGTTGTTCATAAGCACCTCTTACGCGAGAAAGTTCCGCGGCGGTGAACTCTTTTGCGTCAGGATCGAGCCGAAATACATTCCCGCCGCTGCAAGAATGAAACTCAAAAGACCGGAAACGTTCACGTCGGCAGAAAACGCCAACCAGGAGGGAAGCGAGTCCCGCGATTTTTCGAGAAGAAGAAATCCGGCAGGCGCGATAGCGCCCATGATCGAGCGCCGAATAGGCCCCGACGTTATTCGCCTTTTTCCAATATATGCCCGCTCCGACCGCTCCCAGCGCCCCGGCCGTATACATCGCCCCGGTAATAAATAAGTACTGAAACGCTGTGTCGGGTATCTGATACCACAACCCAAAGATCAAAAGGAAGGAGCCGATCAAAACCGCGAAGACACGTGTAATTCGGATCGTAGTCGCCTCGTCAAAATCGATGGGCCGGAAACAGGCGATGACGTCACGCGTGATGACCGAGCTCCAGGCGAGCAGGTAGGCGCTGTAGGTGGACATTGACGCAGCCAGCATTCCGGCGACAAGCAGGCCGAGAAAGCCTTTTGGCGTGACGATGCCAAGTAGCTTCGGCATCGCGGCAGTGGGTGATTCGTTGGGACCGAAGTAGGCAAGGGCTGCCACGCCGAGAAACATCGGGATCATTGCACGGCCGGCAAAGGTGAGGCTTGTGTAAAAGAATACCTTTTTCGCGACCGACGGATTTTCCGAAGCGAGGGCCTTTGACGTTCCAGGCTGCCACAGAGCACCGGCGGCGATGTTGCTGATCAAGATCCAGACTATGAACATCCACCCGAACCTCGGATTGACAAGGGGATTTACGCCGCTTTCGCCGTGGTTCGTCATGACCGCGCTCGATATCGAGCCAAGATCGACATTTACAAGCACCGCAACTAATGCCACGAATATGCCGACCGACAACACGACAAACTGCAAATAATCGGTCACAACCACCGAAAACATTCCGCCAAGGACGGTATAGAGTACGACGATGACGATCATGATAAACATGATCAGGGCCAGGGCGTCCGGGCCGAAACCCATAACCTCAGAAAGGAATATGCCATCGAACTTCAGAAAGATCCCCATATTCAAAACGCCACCAAGAAAGAGGATCATGCCGCCTAAAAGCCGCACATTTCGGCTGTACCGCATCTCGTAATATTCAGGGATCGTCATTACTTCGAGAGTTCGAAGCCGTTCGATTATAAAACCGGTTTTGCCGACAAACATGTACGCAAGCAGTCCGAGTATTCCGATTATGAAGCAGGAAAAACCGGATACGTATCCGAGCTCGCTGAAATACATAAAAGTGATCGTGCCGAGCTCGGTCGCGGCAAAGGTGGCCACTCCGAGCGAGAGGCCTACACGGCGTCCGGCAACCATGTATCCGCTCAGGCTCTCGACATACCTTTTTGCATACAAACCCGCGGCAACGGTGAATATCAAGTAGATGACCAGTATTAGCCAATCGATCGTGCTGAACGTCATATATGCTTCGCTGCTAAATCGAAAAGACTTGTTTCCAAAATTGTCCGTACTGGGGCCATTTCATAAAGTTGATCCCCCAGTGCGGACTGGCTCCGGTCGTCCAGCATGTGACGCGGCCGCCCCCGAGTGATCGCGATGCAAGAAGCGGATGCCACATGCCCGCATTTTCGATCTCGACAATTGCATCGCTTCCGTCACGGATCTTGCATTCATTAAAGCCCAACAACGGCGGAGCGGTCGCCCAATCAATTCCTTCGGCCATGGGATGATCCGCTGAACTACATCGAATTTCAAAGCCGGCGGTGGATTCGATCAAATCGTCATGGTGCAAACATTCGACAGGCAGGACGTCGTGAAAACGCGAGCGTCCCCAACCGCCTTTTCCCAGTTCTCCCGCAAAGCTCAACCAACCGCCGTTCATATGAAAATGGCCGCCTGAGGTAACCCAGGTCCGCAACAAGTCGAACCTGTCGGGAAACGTCATTGGTTCGTCGCCCCATTTGGCACGCTGGAAGAAATCGGGATGCAGCATCAAGCACTTTGTTTCAACATCGGCGAACACGATCGATGTAGCCCAGTTGAGCCGCTCGTCGAAGGCCTCGGGGGACATATGGTAGAGCTCCCACGAAGGCTGCGATATGACTTCGGTGTCCGGAATCGCCCTCAGCGCGTCGACGAACGGCTGTGCATAATTGAGAACTTCGACATCCTTGCTAGGTGCCTCGAACGGCGATTCGACATACTTCTGGCCGATATGTATGCACCAGTTGCCAACATGCCAAATACGGAGTTTCGTTGATCGGGTCATCGCAAATTGGCTTATACAGCCGGGTCGTATAAAAGCGGAAAAAACTGTCCCTCAACTTTATTTCCCTTAGGAACCACGGGAACACCTTCAAGTAGCGGCTCGTCCGAATCGGAGCGTACGCCATCACGAATTACGTTGATCACGGCAGCCCGCCGCGGCCGGTCCGACGTATTTGCAAACGAGCCGTGAACCATCAATGGGTGATGAAACGAACACTCTCCTTTCTTCAGTTCGATCGCAACGGGCTTGAACTGCTCCAATTGCTCATCGGTTCACGCGTCTCTGATCTTGTCCATGTCGTTCGCAAGATCCTCACGTGGCAGCAAGTTCCATTTGTGGCTTTTGGGCACATAGTGAACGCAGCCATTCTTTGTCGTCGAGTCGTCCAGTCCGATCCAGCACGTCAAATGGGCCATCGGCTTTGTTCGTGTCCAATAAGAATAGTCCTGGTGCCAAATGACGACACCGCCGTCCTGGGCCGGCTTTACGAACAATTGGTCATGCCAAAATCTGACCGCTCCGCCTAATAGCTGCGACGCCGGAACAACAAATGCCGGATGCCATAACAGATCGTGGAATGCGGACGAGATCCGCCATGCTCCCAAAGCATGGAAAAGGACCTTGCTCGGGTCGGCCGATTCGTTTGAATTGAATTCGTAAAAGAGGTCGTGGCAGGGGTTGTCAGCATCCATCAGTGACGGCAATTCCGCACGCAGTTTTTCGATCTCGACATCCTCAAGAATTCGAATTCCCTTAAGATAACCGTTCTCGTTAAAGAACTGGATCTGCTCGGCGGACAGCGAATAGCGTTCGTCATCGGCGTCGGCGTTCGTGGCGGAGAACAACGCACCGATCGGTGTGTGAATTGTTGACAAGTCCTTAGACATACAAACCTCTTACGGCCTCCGCAAGTTGTTGAACCAGGTCGACATCTACCTTTCCATCGCTTCTTGCGGCACTGCCAATGTGAAACTCACGGATCCGTGTGCCTAGTCTTATCTCTCGGATCATCTGCACATCGACGCGTCCGCCGGCGAGGATCCGGATCTCGGGATCCAGCCAAGGCCTCGTACTCTCGGAGGTGCTCGATCCTCTCAGCCGATGAACCCACGCCTCCGTGCGACAGTATTCTGTCGACCTGCCCGATGTATTTGATCGAGTTGATCGCCGTACTCTTATCATCTGTGTCTTCGAAAGCGTGATGAAAAGTCGCTTTGAGGTTTGGAGCGGACGCAAGTATTTTGCGGGTCAATTTGACGTCGACATGGCCCGCCTGAAGGAAGCCGAGCACAACGCCATCAACTTGCATCTTGTTAAGCTCGTTCGCCACGCAGCAGAGCTTTTCAACACTAATAACTTCGGTAAGCCCGTAACACGCTTCCTCGCGGAGCATTACACGCAGCGGAAGACTGACAGAATCCTGGATCTCCCGAACCAGATCGAGCGGCGGAGTATAACCGCCAAGTTCGATTCGCTCGAATCACTTCAAGCCGGTCGGCGCCGCCTTTCTCGGCGTTGATCGCATCTTCGACCGAGCAGGCTATCACCTCCAGGACAAACTGGTCGTTTTCGGCTGCGTTGCCGTTCATTCAATCGATCTCCGTATCCAAGTCCAGATACTTGATCCTTCCCGCGAACGGTCGAAGGATATCGCGAAGCGTATCTGCAGTTGTGTTTTCCAAATTCGCGCTCCGCAGAACCGGCGGACTAACGCCGCGGCGGGCCAATTCGGAGAGCGCTTCAATAATGATCGAATGAATTATCGCCGAACCGGCGACGGTCGAAGATGCACCGGTCATCGATTCGATCCCTTCGATATGTATCAATGCATCGCCTGGCGGCACGCAATTATCGATGACGACATCCGCGATCTCGAAAAGTCGCTTGCCCGACGAGTGTCGCGGCGTCGAAGCCCTGGATTGCTCAAGGCTCGTGATCGCGATAACCGACGCACCGCGGTCTTTCATTTCCAGGGCCATCTCGACCGGGACAGCGTTTCGTCCCGAGTTTGAAATTATTATTGCTGTATCCGCGGTTCCGACATTTTCATTGTCGATCAGCTCGCGGGCGATGCCGGTCTGCCTTTCGGAGCGTGTGCTCTCCAATGCTCCCTTCAGAAAGAGAAATCGCTCGTCGAGAATAGGATTGATCGCGGCGATGCCGCCTGCCCGGAAAAACGCCTCTTCCGCGATCATATGCGAATGCCCCGTGCCGAATGTATGGACGATCCCGCCGCCGGTCAGCGTATTAGCGACTACCGAGCCCGCGCGCAGGATATTTTCGCCTTGCTCATTGCCGATCCGCGTCAGCACGCCCTGGAGGCGTTCGATATATTCAAGAAAGTCCATTACAGTGATTCGATCTCGTCCTCGCGAGTTTCTCAAGAATATTGTTGTCGTTGTCGAGGCCGAGTTGAATTCGGCCGAGCAGGTAAGCTCCAACGACGGGTGAAAATCTCGGCGGAATAATGGTAATAGACGGAAATTTCGCGGAAAGGTAGCAGCAAAAGCTGTCCCGCATCAACTCGCATGAGCTGATCACCGACCCTTCGTAGGAGATCTTCAATTTGCCGTCTTGAGGACCGAGTTGGACGACCGCGGCCGCGACACATTCGGCAAGTTCTATCCCGGCCGTCTCAAAGATCGCACGAGCAACGTCGTCACCGGTCTTGGCGACCTCATAAGCTGTCTTACTCAACTCCGCTATTTCACGCGGCTCCATCCGTTTAACATAGATCGCCTCCACTGATTCCTCGAAACTTTTGAGGTTCAATGATCTAATTATTGCTTCGGTGAGGTCTGTCTTGGGGCCACGTCCATCGAAATCGCAGGCGGCCGCCCGCAGGGCGGACTGCCCGATACGATATGCCGCTTCCTTCGTCCCCGAACACGGGACCCCAGCCGCCGACCTTTACACGTTCTCCTCCTTGACCTATTCCCAGCACCGAGGAGCCAGTACCCGCTAATGCAAGGACGCCCGGATCGCCCGCGAGCGCTCCGGAGTGAGCCATAACCATATCGCCCTCGATAAGCGAATTTTTGTAGCCGAGATCAACAAACAATTCGCGCATTTCCGGTTCGCCGCTGCCGTCATAGTCGACACCGGCGAGTCCCGCGGCAATCAGCGATACTTCGCCTGGCGCTCTTATTTGAAGTCGCAAGCGCATCGCCGATGACATTCTTGATAGATGCGGCGACGATACTACGCTCGACCAACAAATGGTTGGAGGGGCCGCTCTCGCCCGAACCGAGTACGTTCCCGCTTTCGTCAAAGGCGATGCATCTCGTCCGGCTCCCGCCGCCGTCAATTGCAAGGATCACGATTCATAAGATTCATGGAATGACGACGCTTTTACTTGCAGCCCACCGCGAGGTGGTTTGAAGTGCTTCGAATGTACCGTCGAGCGGAAAGCGGTGTGAGACCAACCGGTCAAACGGGAACCGTTCACCCTGGCCGGCCAAAAACTCGATCGCCAACGCCATGTGCCGCGGCTCGCTTGCCCACGAACCATAAACGGTCAGTTGCTTTCGGGTAATGACATGCGGATTGAGCGGAGCCGTCCCCGCATCTCCGTAATGCCCGAGAACGAGATATTTGCCACCGTCGCGGCACATTTCGAAACCCTCCGCAATCACGTTCGGAGTACCGACGCACTCGATAACTGCATCCGCGCCGTAACCAGTATGCTGTCTTACTTCATCAAGCCTGGCCGCGGACTCGGGCGATTCTTCAATGTCGATAGTATGGTCCGCGCCGAAAGTCTTTGCTAATTCCAACCGGGCCGGCGGACCACCGATCACGATCGTTTTGCGTGCTCCGGAGCTTTTTGCGACCGCCAGGGCGGCCAATCCGACCGGGCCGCTGCCCTGAATGACGACCGAATCACCCCAACCGATCCGCATCCGCTCTAATCCGTGGATCGCGGTCACCAAAGCACAGCCGGCACCGATAACGGCTTCGTTGGATATATCGGAAATTTTGAAGATCGCAGTGCCTGGACGCAGGTAAATGTATTCGGCGTAGCCTCCCGAAAAATGAGGTGGGTCATCACTGCTGAAACTGATACCGTACGCACTTCTATTCAGGCATCGCGTTCGCTGCCGAAGTACCGTGCAAAAGTGGCAAGTGCCCGCAACTCATACCAGCACTCCAGGTTACCCGGTCGCCAACGCGGAGAGTTTGTCCCGTCCAATCCGTTTCCAGATCGTCGCCTAGCTTTTCGATCACGCCAACTGTTTCGTGTCCCAGAATGATCGGGCAGGGGATCGGCAGTTGACCTTTCCACAGATGAACGTCCGTCCCGCAAACACCTGCCATCTCGACCCTGACCAAAGCGGCGAGTGGTTCGATCACATTGGGCAGAGGAAACTCACGGATCTCAAAGGTTTTGTTAAAGCCCGGCATAACCGCGGCTCTTGCTGTTTCGATAATTCAGCCTCCCGCAGCATTAGTATTGGACCGTTGGTTTGATCGGCGCTCTAGCCACGCATAGGCGTTCGCTGACGCTGCGTTTGTAAAATTATGTCCGCCGTCGAAAAAATAGCTCGAAAGATCCTTGCTTGCGCCCAACAGGTCATAAATTGGCTGGACACGGGCCAGGGCACGGCGGGCGCTCCAACCGCCATTTGGAAACACGAAGTCCTCGTCAGACGTCGAAAGCAAAAGCGGCCGTGGCGCGATGAGAGCAAGTAGCTCGTGCATCTCGAAGGGGACATCGATCACGGCGGAATCGGGAACGGCGCGATAAAGATCCATGTTGATCCGGGGATTTGAAATGTAAAAGCCGAGCAGCGGCATCAGGGCTGTCGCATGAGACCATCGCCAAGTGTTGCCGTCCAACCGAAATGTATCAAAACCGCAGTTACTGACGCCCGCTTTGATCCTGTTATCAAAGGCCATCGCAAAAAGCGTGGTGTAGCCGCCATGTGAATGGCCGATACTTGCGATGCGAGAAGCATCGACAAAGTCCAGGGTTTCAAGATAGTCGATCGCCCGCTGCAGGTCCCAGATCATTTTGCCCAAAAGCGACCAGCGCGGATGCTTTCTATAGAACGGGATCGCGTCGCCGTAATGTCCGCTTGCGGCATCGTGTCGCTCCCCAAAACAGATCGCATCATAGGTGAATGTGACAAACCCGCGTTTTACAAGATGCAGAGCCGTCTGCAATTGCGGGTTGCCGGCAAGGCCCGCTGGTTCGTTCTTTCCGGCCTGCGTGGTCTGGTGCGGGCAGATCACAAGGGGAACGCGGCCCTTCAGGTTCTTTGGGATCAAAAGATACGAGGGAACGATTTCGCCCGGTTCCGTTTGAAAGGTGAGTTTTCGAAGTATGTAACCTTCGCGTGACGATTCTTCGAGAATCTTTGCCTGTAAGCTAGGTTTAACTTTCGGCGGTTCGCCGAGAAAGGCGCTCAACCGCTCTTTGATCTCGTCGCGTTTAATTGCCCATTCGCTTTGAGTTGTTATCTTCTTGCCCGCGGATTCAAGCAGGTCGACCAGTTCCGCTTTGCCCGTTTGTTCGCCACTGATCTTCGGCCGCACGGACTTCGTTATCCTGCGCCAATTTTCCCAGCTCCAATCAACGTAATCATATTCGCTTTTAGGGAGTGGCCTCTTTTGCGCGGAGACCCTTGTCGTCCCGTGCAGCATCGCGGCCGCAGCGAAACCCGCGATCTCAAAAAACTCTCTGCGCTCGATCTTCATTTCCTTAATCCAACGTCCGCCATTCGCCGAGACTCGCCGGCCCGAAGCTTTACATTTATCGTTTTTGGCCTGAAGGAGACGCCTTCGACTTTGATTACGTAGTTGACGTGTTCCTTAGGGTTTCTTCCCGTCCATCCGCCGAAACGGTACTCGCCGCGTTCATTGGTGAATTTCCGCGTCGTATTCAGCGACCTTCCTTCGACGATGCGGTTTACAGTGACGAGTGCATTAGGGATCGGTCTTTTCGTTTTGGCGTCAATAACGCGACCCGTTCCTTCGCCCACGAACGCGTAGTAACTACGGCCGAGAAAGTCCGGCAGTGCAAGCGCGTCCCAGCGTTCACGCGTTAAGTCCTTCTGTGCAAGCCAAACGGCGGAAAAGATCAGCAGCCCATTCACCTCGCCCTTTGAATACATATCGATCGCCCGCTCCATTATGTGATGCACGCTCGTCACCGTGGGAGTTTCACGCGAATGACGAACATAGACCCCTGCGATAACATCTTTTGCAGGGTACAAACGATGCACGGTCTTTATGTAATCGTCGAAATTCTTGTAATGATCGGTTTGCTTCCACATCCAGAAACACACGCCGTCGATCAGATCGAGAACCTCCTTCGGGGGGGTAATATCGAGATGGTGCTCATAAACAACAAAGTACAGCTTAAGATGAGGAGTCGCTGCGGGCGAAGAATGGTCGACCTTTCCGAGTTCATCCACACGCTTTCCGCTCAATGCGGCTTTCATGTCGCGAAGATCGTTCAGACTTATCGCCTTTGGATAGTCGTTATAAAGGTCGTCGATGATAACGCCGTCGATCTGGGGGCAGCGTTTTGAAAGCTCGGAAAATCGACGCATGCCCTGGACCATTCCCGGCTCTTTCTCGAACGGTTTCAGAGTATCCAAATCCTTAGGCTGGCTAACTACACCGAATTCCGATGGCGGCAGAAGGATCCCATACACTTTATTTACATCCCACTCCGAGCAGCTGTTGTTGATATTTTGCTCAAAGGTGTATCCGGCATGTGAGCCTTTTACCAAAATCGCGTTCTGGCCGAAATTGAACGCATGCTGGATCAGTTCGCCTTCTTTCCACCCGGATCCGCCGTGAGCGGTGCCGTTGACCGGGTGGTAGGTGCCAAGAAATCCGTTGAACTTCTCTGGGCGCGGCTGTCTGAGCGATCGCATTCACTGACGACGCAAACACGCCGGTCGTCAAAATCAAAATACGCAACAGATTCTTATTCATTTCAGAACTATCCTGATCTCGTGCCGGCCTGCCGGAACATTAAGGGTTAAGGTTCCGTCAGCGGCAGAAAACCTAAATGAGCTCGCTTCTATAACCTTGTTGTCGAGAAAAATGCCCATCGGCTTTTTGCCGACGAACAATACTATTTTCGTTCCGGTTCTTGAGTTCGACACTGCGTCAATCCTGATCGGACCTGTAGTTTGCGGCGATGCTCGACGGTGTTTCCGCCGCAAACATCTGCCGCGTACCATTCGTCACAGAGCGTGCTGTTTTGGGCCGCAAGCATTTGTCAGATCGGATCCCTTGTGCGTAACTGTCAAAACCGAAGCATTTGCTGACCACTCTCCGCTGCCGCATCAACAGGTTTTCAGCAGCCGTGCGGAACATCACAAGATCAGTTTCGTTCCCGCGTTCGACGCGAATGCCGTTCATGTTTTCGCCCTTTACCTGAAACATTTTTCCGATCAACGCGTTCGCTTCATCCGAAGTTTTTGCAGGAACGATCGCAGTCAGGAACTGTGTTTCATCCGTAGGCTTAGCGGTCCCAACATCCAAATATGCCGGCTGCGAGCGGAGTCTCAGCGGGGGTACGTGCGGAGAATATATGATAGGGAATTCGACCGTCTTTCACGGTCAATGTCGCATCATTTGGCACAAACGATCGGACAGCGAGCGATGCCTTATCGCCTTGGTACACGGCCGGTCGAACCATCAGTCTTTATACCGTCGCGATTCGGCATGTGGAGCAGAAAATCAAATCGTACCGCTTCGTCTCCGTGTTTTCAGATCGTCATACACGACAAAATAATTCGGTTTCAGAAAAACCATCCGTCTCGTATACCGCTCGATTCGATCTGGATAAACCGACGAAAGATCGCTTCCGACACCGTCGTAAAACTCGCTTGTGATCGAATCCGTGATACGCGGATAGTCATTTAGTGCTTTGAACTGCGGAGTATCGGGTATGACCTGGCTTTCCGGGTTGCCATCGACCAGCACCGTATTGTGTCCAACAGCCTGAGTAAAAAAGGTCGCGTAGTACGGGTCTTTGTAATAGTCGGACCAGCCCGCCTCGGTCACGAGCGGCTCGCCGAAGGCTGTTATCAGAAACGAACCCTGATCGGCGTGATGGTGATTAAAATTCGGGCCGGCCCGAAACAGCATTGTGATCGAATCTTCGCCCCAACCGGTACGGAACACTGCATTTCCCTTATCTTCAAAGATCGTCGATGTTGGAATTCCTGCCGCCGCCGGTGATTTTGGCTGCACCGAGTCGTCGTAAAAAATGAACTGCTGAATCGATGGCCGGTCAAAACGCGAGTAGAACCATCGCATTACCGGATCTTTGCTGCGAAAGATGATCGGTGCAATTCCGTGGCCCGCGGACGGATGTGTGTCGCCCATGTCCGGGCTTGCCTCGCGGGGTTCGGTCAACGTGTATAGTGCATACCGCAGCGAATCCTTTACATGCGTCGTGTTCCAGTAATCGACGCCTAAATTGCGCTCGACCGCATTGATCATCGGAGCGAGCGTTTCCGAGTCGAATTCCTGATAGCTGATCCCTTCGCCATAACTCCCGTCGGGCAAATAACTCGCCGCCATGTGAGCTTCGATCTTTAGCAAGAGGCCCTGGACGTAAAGATCGAATTTGCCGCCGGACTCTTCCGGCGTTACGTCGCCGGCAATGGCTGAAGACGCGATAAGTGCTCCGCCGACCGTGTGCGATATCCAGTTGCTCGTGTTAGCCATCGCGCGGTTATCGAGGAAATATTCCTTGTACGTTGGAATGATCTGTTTTTCGATAAGCGCCCGGCGTATTTGCGAACGTTCGCTTTCGGTCAAATGTTCGTAAAGAAGGTCGTACCCTAGTGCCACGTCGACCGCGAGCAAGCCGGCCGGATAATAAGTGTGCTGTCCATGTGCCGTAAACCACGGCGGTTCCCAGCGGCTCCAGCGGGAAACAGCCAGCATGGCTTCCTTTGCTGCCGCTCGTGCTTCGACGTCGTCGGTCAAATACGCAACAAACGCATTATGTGCGATCCGCGACCGTGCACGATTCAAAACCTCGAAGTAGCCCAGCAGCGACGGAAGAAGATATTCCGAGTCCAATAACTCGAAAACCTTGCCGCCGTGCCCGATCTCGCCCGTCGCTCGGGAATTTTTGGCGGTCGTCTGGATATATTCCCAGACCTTTGCAAGTTTCGGATCGCGGGTCCTTGCGATTAATTTCGCTTTGTCTTTTGCATCGAAATACAAACGCGGATGCGGCAAGCGATCGCCCGGGTGAACGAGAAAGGCGCAACGTCGTCGATATTGTCCGCCCATCCGGCGTTACACCGCTGAGATCCGCTCGCCAAACACCCGGCTCGTCCGTGCCGGCAAATTTGTGAACCGCATCATTTGTCCATATGTTGTCCTTCGCCTTCGCATCGCCGTGTGTTCCGTCGTCGTAGAGGATCGCTTTGACCGCGACTTGGCCCGCTTCGTTCACGAGCGAGGCAGACGCTCGCGAGATGGTGATCGGCGACCGTGCTTCGATACGCACGGCATTTCCCGGCCGGTAGGCGACCGCAGTGATCTGTGATGTCCACGGCGGGACATCCGACACCGAGGGAACAAGGATATTAAAGGGTGCGGGCCCAGCGGCCGAAACTTCAACGTTGTCAATGAGGAAACGGTAGATCGAATCCTTTCCGGCATTCGAGATCTTCGCAACTAGATAGACCGCTTCGATGCCGACGCCGGTCGAAAGAGTTTTGCCTCCTGAACCTTTGAAACCGCCCAGTACGATAGAAGCCTTCGCCCACCGATTGGTGACAGCTTCAATATCGGCTGTGTACTTATACCCGTTCGCACCGGCGAGGCCGACTTCGATGCGGACGGTCTCGACAGGTGCGTTTATCCTGTAATCGAACGCGATCCGTCCCGCGGCGTTTGTAACAAGATCGACTTTTTTGATAAAGCCAAAACGAAGGTCGCCTGCCCGGTTTGGCTGTACCCAACGCATCAGGGCTCGTCCGCCAGGCGCTTCGAGATCGCGTGTCGGTGTGATCGACGGCTCGTAACCTATGTCTTGAGCCGGCGGATAACTCGCCCATTGGCCGAGGCCGTCGCCCTGAAAATCCTCTCGCGACGTGAAGTCGATAAGCACCGGATCTTTGAGCCGCGATGATCGAATGCACGACAAGCAAACAGATCAAGGGACCCAAAAGCGTACTAAAAATGTAAGTTGCAGATCTTGGCTGACCGGTCATACGTTGCGTCAAAAATTTTCCCATTGCTACCAATTCAATTAGCGGCTCGGCCCGCAAACTCACGCTCGAGCACTTCCCAGAGCTTTTCGCGATCCAGGCTTCCAGCGGCGAATATTACGATGCCGTCGGGCTTTGCTTTGCGAGCCGCAGCTATCGACGCCGAGAGCTTTTCAGGCGGTAGGAATCCCCGCGGCACATCGGCCCGAAACGCGGCAAGACGTTTTGCCAGTTGATCCATGTTCGCGACTGTCGCGGCGCTGCCGTTATTTGCGGTGACCGAGCGGACAAGAACGTTCAATTCTTTTTCTACACTCGGAACGACCTGAGCAAGACGCAGCCGGGCGGTTTCGAACGCGGCGGCGATCAAACCAGCCTTCTCGGTGCGACCTTTTGCATCCGATGCAGCAAGAGCCTGCATTTCGGCCAGACGGTCGCGCATCGTGTCGTACGGCAAATATTCTTCGCGAAATAAATATGTCGAGGCGATCCCGGCGTATAGCGGCCGGCCGCGCCCGGTCCATTCGAGCTGCCTCTCGGTCGTCTCGGTCAAATGTTCGAGATACGCGTCGAAGCTTCCGGCAAAATGGCTCCGGTACGTCATCGGCATGTAAACGTCGATCCACTGGTTCCATCGATCCCAATGCTGTCCGATAAACCGTGCGCTGGTGATTGGATTCTTGAAGACGGCGGCAGAGATCTCCGTTTTCGGATTGATCTTTTTCACCCGCTCGGTGGTTTCCCGAACAAACTTGTCGATCTGATGAACGCGGTAATCGTAAAAGAAATAACGCATGTCCGGCGTGCCGCCCGGGATGGTCCGGCCGTTAAGGATGAAATCCGCTTTCTCGCGGCGGTCGAGATCATTCCAGTTGGATGGGATCATCGTCGGATCGCTCCACCAATTTGCGTGGATTATGTTCTGCGCCGGTGTTACGCGGTATCGCTCAGTCGCACGCGTTTGATAGCTGAGCATTGCGTAGCGCGGAATATGTTTGAGGCAGTAATCGCAAAAACAATAGCTGTCCGGCGCGACGTCGCCGGGATAGCGGACGTAATCATGATGGAGACTGTCGACCTTATAGTTCGCCGCGATCTCCTCGTAAAGCGGGATAAGCCACTGGTCGGTGTAGCCCGGCCTTTGCGCCGGGCACATCCAGACGTATGGATACGGCCGCGTCTTGCCGAGCTTTTCGGACAAAGTCGTTTCACCGTCCGGATTCAGCTGCGCCCATTCGGGATGCGCCCGCATTGCTGCTCCGTTTGCGCCCTCGAGATAATCGACAAGCCAGGCGTCGACACGAATACCGACGGCGTGAGCTTCGCGGACGAGGTGTTCGAGCATGTCGAAATTCTCGTAGCCGCGAGCGATCGCCTGCGGAAACTTTTTGCTCTTCCAATACAGTCCGCCGTTGCTGTCCTTGACGTCCATCACGATGACGTCGATGTGAGCACGCTTGCATTTAGCGACGAACGCACGAACTGACTCAGCCGTCGTACCCGCCTCAGGCGGATGTGCCCAAAGCGCATGAACCTCCGGTGCGGCCGACGAGCCAACCTGACCCGGCAATGATCATCAAAGCTAGTAAAAAAATACGTAGTTTCATAATTCAACAAACCTATTGATCCGCTGATGCCATATCCGGCTCATCACCCGATTTGCCAAGCGACCGAAACACTCCGCGTTTGGCCCATCGCCACATAAACAGGCCGCCGCAGGTGATCACAATAAACAAAGACGCGGCGAGCACGCCCCAGTGACCGCCGAACGGGGCGATCACGGCAAGGATCGCAGCCGCGCAAAAGGCCACGCCGAGAACGCAGTCGATCAGGTCGCGAAGCGTTTCGTCCCGGATCTCGGCACGCTCCTCGCCTGAAAATTCGTTGACCACCGGCCCCCAAAATCCCGGCGGGCGGCAGCGGCGATAAAATTCACGAAGAGTTTCGATCTTTTCCGCCGGAGTGATAAGGCTTACGGCAATGATCGTCACCATCCCAAGCCCGAAGAGCAGCAGAAAACCTTCCCAAAACGGGTGTACCTGCTCGTTTGAGAATCCGAGCGGAAACCAAACTATGTAGCTCAGCGGCAGGCCGATCACCAACGCAGCGGCCTCGCCGTAAATATTCAAACGCCACCAGAAAAACCGCAGCCAGGAGAGCGGAAGAATGAACGCGAAAACGACCGAATTGATAAACAGAAACCAGGCCCGGAGGCCTTCGACAAAGTAGTACGAGACGATGAGCGACAATGCAAAGATCACGATCGAACCAATCCGGCCAACCATTACGTAGTGCTTTTCACTCGCGTCCGTTCGAATGAACGGTCTGTAAAAATCGTTGACGACGTACGATGCGCCCCAATTCATCTGTGTGCTGATCGTGGACATATACGCCGCAAAAATTCCCGCGACAAGTAACCCTAACAGCCCCGTCGGCGCATACGTGTTGACCATACGGGCCCAGATCTCGCCCGGTTCAGCAACACTGCCCGGAGCAAACAATGCAGCGGCGATCACGCCTAAAAAGATGAACGGAACGACACGAATAATGAGCGTCAAAAGTGTATTGAAAAGCTGGCCGACCTGGGCGTGAAATTCATTTTTCGCGGCCATAAATCGTTGGGCCGTAAAGCCTTCGCCGCCCGTCGGAGACGCCGCGAAAAAAAGGCCTTGGACAACGAAGGCCATGATCGTTAAATGATCAAGTCCCGGAGCCGGCAGTGATACGCTGAAAAATGCGTCCGCGCTTGCCCCCCGCGTCGTTTCGATCATCTGATAAACATTATCCATTCCGCCAACGCCGGCAAGGACTATTGGTACCAGGATAATATTGCCGATAAGAAAAATACCGAACTGATATGCATCCGTGTACGCAACGCCGTAAAGTCCCGACGTTACGGTATAAACCGCCGTAACTATCGCTGAAAACAAGATCAAACTCATCGGCTCCCAACCGAGGATCGGTCCGAGTGCCGCTCCCAGCCAACCCGAAACATATCCCATGAGCACGACAATGAACACGCTCATGAAAACCGCATAAACGCCGCGATAGGCGTGCGCGAATTTGCCGCCGTATCGGACGCCGAGAAGCTCGGCTGATGTGACCGTTCCAAGTCGACGCCAATATTTCGACCACAGCACGGCACCGATCGGCATCCAGATCACGTACGGAATCCACCACACGGCGTTTCCAAGCAGCCCGCCTTGATAGGTGAGCATCGTGACCGCCGGAGCCAGGCCGGCATCGGTGTAGGTCGCCACTGCCGAGAGGGCGATTATCCACCACGGCATGTTTCGTCCCGATACGAAATAATCGGCGACGCTGCGGCCGGCACGCCGCATGAAATAGAGACCGATGACGAGCATGAAAAGAAAATAGAGGCCGACCACGGCCCAATCGAGTGTTTTCATGCCAGGCACCTCACGGTGTTTCTCAACTTGCCGATGCCTTCGATCTCGCAGACAAGCTCGTCGCCGTCGTTCGAGCGATGTCTTCTTGTCACCAAGCCCGGCCCCGGCCGGTGTTCCGGTTGAAATAATGTCTCCCGGTTCGAGCGTCATGATGGATGAAATGTAGGCGATCTGTTCGGGAATGCTGAAAATCATTTCAGCCGTGCTTCCGTGCTGGCGCAGCTCGCCGTTCAAATAGAACTTGATCTCAAGCTCGTGCGGATCGCGGAATCTCGTCCTTTGTCACGATCCACGGCCCGCAGGGCGCAAAGCCGTCAAACCACTTGCCGGCGAGCCAATCGCAAAAGCCATCCATTTCGCGCAGGTGACGGTCCTTGATCGTCGAATTCAGGCCGCGTTCGGATATGTCGTTGAGGATCGTATAGCCGAACACATGATCGTAGGCGTCAGCTCGCCGAAATATTCTTTCCGCCTTTGCCGATCACGACCGCGAGTTCGGTTTCCCAGCCGACTCGATGGTTCGTTTTTCCCAATTCGATCACGCCGCCGTCGCCCAGCAGGGAAGTCGACGGTTTTAGAAAAAGCTGTTGTGTAAAATTTGCTCGTGCTTCGGGTTCGACGTATCCACTCTCGGCTATGTGTGCTCCGTAGTTGCCGGCCAGGCAGACGATTTTTCCCGGTCGTGCGACCGGGCGGAAGTAGCGTGACGCTTTTTACATCAATCAAGCTTTCCGCTTTCGTTGCCGGACTCGCTTAGAAGATCTTCAATCCTTCGTACGGCCGAGCCATCAACGACAAACGCCGCGTCACCTGCAGCATCCGAAACGTCAAGGATCTTGTCATCGCCTTCACCGACGACGCAGCCGAGCCTTTCAGAATCATCAGTTTTGAACCGACAAAGTTTCATAAATGGACTGCCATCGCGGCGTTACGCCGCAGCGTCAGCAGCGAGCAGCCGCCTTTTCGTCTCTAACCCGTTCGGCGTTACGCATAAACCTCCGGTGCAGTTGATAAAGCCCGGCCCCGAGCACAATGAGCGCCAGGCCGGATCCCAGGTTGACGTACCGGCCGACATTTTCGGGCTGAATAATGCCCGAGATCATCAGCATCAGCCCTGTTCCGGCAGTCACCCAGCCAATTATCTTGAAATGGTGAAAATATCTCACCCGTGACATTCGCGTGCGTCAACTCGACATCAACGGGCGTCGAAAGCCTTTCGAAAAATGCGTCGATCTGCAATCTGTCTTCGGCGGTCTTTCGCTCGAAGACGGTTGTCAAAACCATCGCCAGGATCGTTAGCGAAAAGTTGGTGAGAATACTGATCGCCTCGTAATCGTATCGCAGCCAATTCGGATCAATACCCGGCTGGCCCGACAGGACGAATGTTTTGTAGAGAAAGAAACAAAGGCCCGAAACGAATCCGACGATGATGCCTGCAGCCGCACCGCGCCATGTGACTCGGCGGTTTAGAAGTCCTGCGAGCATCGGTATCAACATCGGGCCGACAAACAGGCCGAAGACGGTCACCATCACCTCGAACAATCCCTTCTGCGGCCGATGCGATCAGGCTGATGCCGATGACGATGGTGAGTATGCCAACGACCAGAGTCGCGATCCGGCCGACTATCACCAACCGCTTTTGGCTTGCGTCTTTATCGAACAGGCGGCGGTAAATATCCTCGGTGATCACGCTTGCCATGACGTTGTAATCGCCGCTTAACGTGGACATCGTCGCAGAGAACATCGCCGCGATCATCAAACCCATCAGCCCGACCGGAAGAAATTGCAGGGATAGTGCCGCATACGTGTATTGAGGAGAATTCGGCGGCACGGCTAGCTCCGGCATCAGGCTTTGCGCGGCCATCGCCGGGAGGATGAACAACGGCGGGCCGACGATCTTCAGCGCAACGGCGAGCATCCCCGCCTTGCGTGCATCGCGTTCGTCACGAACGCTGTAAAACTTTTGAGCGAATGCCCAGTTGCCGTTGTAACTAAGCGTGATGAGCAGGTAGAAGGCGAAAATATAGACCAGCGAGAACGGTTCGTTCACCGGAGACATAAAACCGGCCGGGGCGCGGCTGACAAAATCGCTAATCGAATCGAATTGAGCGAAAACCAGTGGAAACAGCACGACAACGCCAAGCGTAAGGATGATGAACTGGACAAAATCCGTTACGACCACCGCCCAAAGCCCGCCCATGAATGTGTAGAGCAGCATCACCACACCGCTGACGATAATGCTCGTTTGAAGGTCGAAACCGAGTCCGACCGAAACGAACACGCCGGTCGCGTAGATCTTTAGGCCGTCATCGATGACCTTTAAGGGAATTCCGAGCCAGGCGAGTATCTGACGGATATGTTTGCTGTATCGTGCCTCAAGAAACTCCACCGGGCTGACGATCCGCGCTCGCCGCCAGCGGCCGGCGAGAAATATCGTCCCTATGGCCATCGCCGCGGCCGAACTCCACGCAAGCGTGACCGCGACAAACCCGAAACGATAGGCCATCTCGGAATAAGCGACGAACGTGAAAGCGCTAAAGCCGGTCAGATAAAACGAAACGCCTGCAAGCCACCACGGAATAGCATTACCGCCGGTAAAAAAATCGCGGACGTGCTTCATTCGCCGCCAGAAATAAACGCCGATCAGCGTCAGCAACAGGAAATATCCCGCGATGATCACATAGTCGGCTGTATGAAGTCCCGTAGTCATTTATTCTTCGCCCCGCAGACAAACATAGACCGAGGGCCCGTGGCCCAGATTGAGCCAAACGCCAGTTTGGGGAGTGGAAATTATTGATTCAAAACCGAGTGCCCTTAGGCCTCGCCGGACGATCTGTGTGCTACCTCGAACTCCGTCACCTGTTCGGTGCCGCCGGATGCAAGCGACCGCGATACAGCATCCAGCACGGCCGTGACCTGTCGGCCGTCGAAGGCGGTTACGTTCGGTTCGGTGTCGTTGATGATCGAATCCAGAAAATCTGAAAGGCACTCGACAAAAGCGCCTCGCAGCTTCCCGAAAATTTCGGCCGTTAGGAACACCTTTGGGAAAGTAAACTTGTTTTCCGTGCTCATTTCGATCGATTCGCGTTTTCGGTCGAAATGCAGATGTCCGCTGCTCCCGACAACCTCGACGAACGAATCGACGATCGTTGGAAATACGTTCGGATAGATCCATGCCGATTCGATCGTGGCAAACGCTCCGCTTTCAAATTTCACCTGCGCCTGTACAAGGTCATAGGTATCGATGCCGCGTTCCTGTAGAACTCCTTTTGCACCGTACGCCCGCACCTCGACGGGTTCGCTGTCAAAGAACCAGCGCATCAGATCGATATCGTGAGCGCCGAGAAAATGGATCGGCGTCGTCTTTGCCGCCCAGTCGATCATTTCGGTCGCGACCCAGATCGTGTCGTTCTTTCTGCGCGTAGCCGGCGACCGGCTTACCGATGTCGCCGTTACGAATGCTCGCAAATCCATGATTGTAAGAGGAAAGCCAGCGGTGATTGAATGCGACCTGCAGTTTCTGGTCCGGGCGGCTTCTGCTCAGTCGAAGCAGTTCGTCCGCTTCGCCCAGCTCCGTAGTGAACGGTTTTTCGCAAAGAACATGCTTTCCGGCATCCAGGGCGGCTTTCACGGGCTCGAAATGCGGCAAAATCTGGTGTTGCGATACAGACCGCATCGACTCGTTCGTCGCCAAGCAGCTCACCTACGTCCGAATATCGCGTCGCGATCCCGTATTTGTCGCCGATCGTGTTCAGCCGTTCCGGCGAGCGGTTGCAGATCGCGACGACCTCGGCCAGCGGATGCGCGTTATAGATGCGCACATACTGCTCGCCCATGATCCCGAGCCCGATCACGCCGATCGTCACTTTTTCCGTCATGCCTTTTGAGTTTCCCCTTCGAACGCAAACAGCCTCTGTTCGAGTTTCGCCGCTTCCTCGTAAAGCAAGCCTTCAGCCAGTGGCCCTACTTTGGAAGAAACGACCTCGTATCCGTTTTCGGCGTAGGCCGCGGATGTTGGCAAATAGCCGATATACCCATTTGCTATACCGATAATAAACGTTCTGTGTTTCGCACGCCGCTTGATCTCGATGCCGATCTCGACGAAGACCTCGGCAGGTACGGCGAAAAATACGGCGTCGTCGATTCGGACCGCCTGAAGCTCGACCGGCAGACCTCCATCGCTGAACACCGACATTTCGCGAGCGTAAAAGTCGGTTATCGATGCGTAAAGCCGGCTGGATTTTGCTTTCATTACACTTTCCGCGGATGCACCATTCCCAGAGAGAGATTCCAGCTCGCGATCGGCCTCGATCAGCCGCTGTCCTGCCGTCTTTACATCAGGCAGTTCTTTGATCGGGAAACGCACATCGGAGATCATTGCATCGATTCGCGGGGAGTCATTCGTCTCGATATTATCCAATGCAGTGATCGTCGCCGCGGCGAGCTTGCTGCCGAGTTCTTCAGCATGCTCGAACGTCCTGCCCGGAGTTATGACGCCGATCGCACTTAGTTCCGACGAATGCCCCATGCTGATGTTGCCCTGGGTACCGTTGACGAACATCGCAAATCCGTCTGGACCGAGATGCTTTTCAATACCGTCGACCGCGAAATACGGAAAATCACCGGTGGCCAGCAGGTTGTCCGAACCAAGGACCGTCGGGTGACAGGAGTAGTTCACCAGCACCGCCTTGGTCTGTCCCGAAAGGTCCTCAACCTTGATGAATGCCGATCTCCTCGTCGACCGGTTTCTTATCGGGTGTTCTGCGATTGACCCCGATCCCGGCGACCCGGCCGCTTCCCACGCCAATTCGACCCGGTTTCCGGGATGACCATGCAGTTTCGACACTTGCTACGATCGCTTTCGCGATATGCGCCATAAGGTCCTGATCGAGGCTGTCTTCCGGGTTGAAAAAGGTCTTTACGGTTACGGGACCTGCGTGAGTGTGTGTAGAAGCAATTACGATCGCATCACGTCCGATACCCGTCGCAGCCTGGATATTCGCGCGAACTTCATTAACGAACTCTGCCGACATGGCGAGTACATCGAGGCTAACGAACGCGACGGCTTGTCCGTCGCTCTCCAAAACCAGTGCCCGAGCGAAAAGATCATCATGGATGCCCTCGCAAAAGCCGTTACGGGCGGCAAAGCCTGCAAGGGGAGCTCCGATCGGCGGCGAAATGTTCGATTTGCTAAAACCTGCGTACAACACGGCAAACTCCTTGAAAGGCCATTCGTTTCGTACACGACGATCGGTCAACCTCTATCATACTTAGCAGAATGGCCTGATTTCCTAACAGCTAGAATGTTAACCTTGCCCCCACCTGTATGGTGTGAGGAAGGAAGAAGATATTTCTTCCGGGAATACTACCCCGAATCGGGTTCGTCAAAGCATTTGCTCCAGCGACCTGTGTGTGAAATACAGGGTTATGCAGAACCTCGCGCGTTACGTTGAACATATCGAATCGCAATTCGAATCCGATGTCTTCGTTGATTCTCGTCATCTTGGACAAGGACAGATCGAGCCGACGCGTGTACAAGTATCGAAACGCATTTCGCGGAACATTTCCGATGCCGGTGTAGTTCAGGTCGATCGCGTCCGGGCGGATAATGAATAACCGTGCTCCCTGCTGCCATGCGTCAAGGGCGGCTTCCCATTCCGCATCCGTATACGGCGTAGTGTTACCAAAATTCCCACGCTCCACAACGGAAACGCCTGTGTTCGTCCGGCTTGCAGCTGTCAACAGATAGGGCGAGAACGGCTGTCCGGACTGAAGTGTGAAAATACCGGAAAAGCGCCATCCGCCCAGCAATACATTCGTTATCCCGCCGTGATCAAAGAACCGTCTCCCGCGGCCGAAGGGGACGTCAACGCTGCCGCTGGTGACCCAGCGATGCGGAATGTCAAAGATCGAAACGCCGCGGCCGGCATCGAAATCCAGATTGTTGGGCAGAAAGGCATGATTTTGACCCAACGTGAAGATCTCTGCTCCCTGGTCGACCGACCTCGACCACGTATACGTCGATAAAAATCCGTATCCGTCGGAGAACCGCTTGTCCACTTCAATGGTCAACGCGTTGTACTCCGATTCGAGTACATTTGCGACGATATTCGAAGTTATCGAGAAGTTGTCGTACGGCCGCCTCAACCAGGGATTCGCTGCTGGATTCGTACTCGTGAGATTGACCGGCGTATCACTGAACGTCGGCTGGTTGAAGAACCATTGCACTGGCAGATTCTTGGAACGTGATCCTTTGTAGGTGACGTCCAGGACCATATTCTTGAGTATTTCGTGTTGAAAGCCCGCGCTCCATTGATAGGATTCGGGCGTCTTATAAGGTCCGAGAGCCGAAATGGAAACTACCGGTTGATTAGCACCGGCAGGAGTGCCGATCGAGATACCGCTGCCGCCCGGCGGAGTGAAGTTCGATGACGGAAACGGATTGTTGAGGGTCGCACTCGGCGATGTGAAACTCGAGCCGACAGGCGTGTAACTGCCGCCACGCAGAGGCACATAATACAGCCAATGGAAAAACTGCGAAGTGTCCGCGAAAAAAGTTCCGAAACCCGCGCGGATCACGGTGCGTTCGCTATTGAACGGGCGCCATGCGACACCGATCCGCGGTGCGAAGTCGTTTTTGTCGGTATCAACAACCCGCTCGTCCGTGCAGCAAACGACGAGCGGGCTGTTCGCCAGCCGCGCGACCTCCGGGTCCGCAACCATCAAAACGCCCTCGCCGGTCAGATCCACCCGTCGTCCACCGAGACTCTTATCGCGAAACGGCTGGTGTATCTCATAACGCAGCCCCAGATTTATCGTTAACCGCGAATTCACGCGCCAGTCATCCTGGACATAGAACGCCATCGGCATGTTCTGCAACCTGGCGGGCCGCGTCACATTCAACGACTGCCCGCTGATGTTTCCGATCAGAAAGTCAGCTATCGAATTCGGCCGGCCGGCATTTGCACCCAGGCTGCTGTTTCCCACGCTGAAAAGGCCGTTGAACTGCATGATCCCGTTCGATTGGATACGGTCCACGTTCACAAAATTATTGTGATCCGCCTTAAATCCGAACTTGATAAAATGATTTCCTCGCGACAGAGAAAAGTTATCGGCTATCTGAAATGTCTCCTGCGTCGTTTCCAGGACCGACGCGGTAAAACCGCCATAATTCAGTTGGCCGCCAGAGGTTAGTTGAATCCCGGGCAGCGTGTTCAATTCGGTATTCGAGATTCCGAACTGAGTTGGATCGATCTCGGTCACACTATCTCCATATTCGCCGCTAATAAAGCCTATACGTAGTTCGTTGATCAGATTCGGCGTAAAGAGGTGAGTCCATGAGGAATTGAACACGCGGCCTCTTCCCACAAGATCTTTTTGCTGGTACGGAAGAAACAATTCGCCGTCCCGCGAATTGTCCTGCCATGTGTATCGCCCGTAAATGCTGTCACGATCGTTGAACTGGTGGTCGATACGTATCGAGTACTGATTGTTAACGAAATTGTTTCCCGACGGACCGGCAAAATTAAGATCGGACGCCGAGACGAAATTCGGCAGTGGTTGCTGAATATTGATCAGATCCGTGGCCACCGGGCTGATCCGGCCTGTTGGTATAACGTTATTAGCAAACGGCTGTCGAATGAACTGCGGATTGAACGGCGTCTGGGCAGCGGCCGGGTTAAATAATGGATTTGCAACGGTCGTTGCCGGATCGAATATCTGGCCAGCACGCACACAGTTGCCCGATGGCGTCCCGTTCGGATTTAGCAGCGGCACCGGATTTCCGCCCGAAACGATACAGGCTCCAAGATTGGCAGAAAAATCGCCTGTGCGTTCCGCCTGTGTCAGTACGCGGCCAAACGCAAGACCTCTCCCGTTGTTTCTTAATCCTTCATAACTAAAAAAGAAAAACGTTTTGTCCTTCATCCAAAAAGGCCCGCCGTCGTCACCGAAGCGCGGGACCCACATCGGCCCGCCGATCGTCCCGCCGAACTGGTTGTAACGAAGCTTGTTCTTGCCGCGTCGCCCTTCGCTGTCAAGCGGAGCATTCGGATTACGCGGCTGAAAGAGGTCGTTCTGTAAAAATTCGAATGCCGATCCATGAAACCGGCTAGTACCGCTTTTGGTCGCGACATTGACCTGGGTGATACCTTCGAACTCGGCCGAGTAAGCATTATTCTGAAGTTGAAACTCCTTCACGGTATCGAGCGAAGGTGTGATCGTCGGTGTACCGAAAGTAGGGTCGTTATTCGACTGCCCGTCGATCTTGAAAGTTACGGACGAGGGCCGGGAACCGCTGATCGACATCGTGCCACCGCTTTCTACGCGGAAGGCTTCAGCATTGCTGGAATTAACGCCGACACCATTTACGGTCGAATCAAGCGCCAGAAACGAATAAATGTTTCGATTCGCCGATGGTAGATCAGTTAGTTGCTGGCTAGTAATAACCTGGCCCACGTTCGCATTTTCCGTCTGTATAAGCGGAGTCGCATTTTCCACCTCGACGGTCTCATTAACATCGCCGACCTTCAGGCCTATATCGACCCGTTGCTGATCGCCCACAGACACAACAACCTCGCTTACGATGGATCTAGCGAATCCGGAAGCGGTGACGATCACCTCATAGTTGCCGGGATCCAAAAACGGTACGTTGTAGTTTCCGCTACTATTAGTAATAAAGGTCGAGGTCGTGTTCTTTGCGATGCTTCTAACCGAAACGGTGGCATTTGCAACCGCCCCGCCGTTCCCGTCTACAACCGTGCCGACGATCGAACCCTTTTCCGTTTGGGCGATCGCGCCGGCAGTCAAAATCGTTATTGCGATCAGAGTAAATAGAAATGATACAAGAGACGAGCGCTTCATGATGCGACCTCCAAAATTTTCTCAATAGGTAAGCCCCTTGTCCTCCGCGATGCCGCGGCCTCAATATCGTTTGCGTTTTACGGCGTCGGAAGTCTTTTCAATTAGCTTCAGACATTTCTCGCCGATCGTAATGGCGACAGAAACCGACAATAGATCGATCACACAGAGTTGGGCGATGCGGGAAGACAACACCTCGCCGCCGAACGCCGACTCCGGAGCGGCCGTAAGTAGTACGATGTCCGCAAATTTAGTTATGGGTGATGGGCTGTAGTTAGTAATCGCGATGGTCGTCGCCCCTGCCTTTCTCGCCTGAGAAAGGGCATCGACAACGTCGTTAGTGCTGCCGGAATGAGATATTCCGATCGCCACATCTCCCTTCCTTAGCAATGCGGCCGCCATCGCCTGTCGGTGCGCGTCGCCGAATGCGTCGACCATGAGATCCAACCTTGCGAGTTTTAGTTTTGCGTCGTGGGCAGTAAATGAAGAATATCCAATCCCGTAGATATCGATCCGTCGGGCTCCTGTCAATAGCTTCGCGGCAACGTCGACCATCTCCGGATCGAGCGACCGCATCGTGTCCTCGACGGCCTGACGGTTTGTTTGAAACACCTTCGTCGCCAGATCCTTCGGATTATCGCTAAAGCTTACATTCTCGTGAATGTGATGTACGGGCTCGACGAGATCCTGGGCGAGACGGAGCTTGAAATCCTGATAACCCTTGTATCCGAGCGAGCGACAAAAACGGATGATCGTCGATTCGCCGACCCCGATGCTCTGCGATGCTTCAGAGATCGACATGTGCATGACCTTGGCCGGATTTTCGAGTGCGAATTCTGCAACAGATCGTTCGGAAGGCTTAAAGCTCTCCATCGCACTCTTTATTCGGATCAAACAACCTGCCTGTGCGGGAGCAAAGTGTTTCGGTATGCTCTTCGTCATATTATTGTTCGTTGTCGGGAGACGACTTACAAAAGAGGCAAAACAAAAATCCGAAATCGTTTGGTACGAAACTACGCAATCTGTTAAATTGGTGGAACATTACACCATCACATAATCGGTGTCAAGTTTAATTTCACGCCAATTTCGTCGATATTCGGGGGAGGTTCTTTGGGAGATTGATGGGACAAAATATGGATAAACTTGCAATTTTCGGAGGAGCACCGGTCACAGATCAGCCTTTCGCCGCGTTTCCAGTTTTCGATCAAAGGGAAGAAGCCGCGTTGCTAGAGGTGCTTCACAGCGGTCAATGGGGTGGCTACAATCCAAAGGTTCGGGAATTCGAAAGAGCGTTCGCGGATTTTCATGGGGCCGCCTTCGGTATCACGGCGGCGAATGGAACCGTAACGCTCGAAACGGCTCTTCTCGCAGCGAACGTCGGGTCGGGTGACGAGGTGATTGTTCCGCCGATAAGCTTCATCGCTACGGCGACGGCTGTCCTCCGGGTCGGCGCGACTCCGGTATTTGCGGATATAGATGGACGCACCTCAAATTTGGATCCGGAACGGGTTCGCGAGCGAATAACCTCGCGCACACGTGCTATGATCCCGGTCCACTTTGCCGGGCAGCCGGCTGACATGGACGAGTTGTTAAAAATCGCCGCCGAGAACGATCTGGTCGTCATCGAAGACTGTGCCCACGCGCACGGCGCAGCTTGGAGGGGACAGAGCGTCGGCAGCATGGGGGATTTCGGATCATTCAGCTTCCAGGCCTCAAAAAATCTTACTTCCGGCGAAGGAGGTATCCTCACGACTAACAACCCGGAACTCGCCGAGGTCGCCTGGTCTATTTGTAATCAGGGAAGACGGACGGGTGGCGAATGGTACGAGCATGTACGACTTGGCACGAACCTTCGCTTAACGGGTTGGCAAGCCGCAATATTACTCGTCCAGCTATCGCGCCTTGCAGACCAGATCCAAACCCGACAAAAGAACGCACGGTATCTTGCCGAGGCCCTTCAAGGAATTGACAGCATCTCAATGCCATTTGTTGACGAAAGAGTTACGAACCATAGTTATTATCTTTTCCTCTTAACGTTGGACACCGAAAAGGTTCCTGGATTGACCAAGGATATGTTCGTGAAGGCCCTGGCGGCAGAAGGGATTCCATGTGCAGCCGGGTATCCCCATCCGCTTTATAAAAACAAAGTTTTTGACGGGTATCCTTTTGAAGGTGGCGATTGTCCGCAAGCGGAAAGAATGTGTGACCAAACATTTTGGCTTTCTCACGAGGTAATGCTGTCACCAAAGGATCGCCTAGGAGATGTCGTTTCCGCAATTGAAAAAGTTCGCCAGTGCGCTGAAAACGCGAATGTCGCTTGGCGGTAAAAGAAAACGAGAGTTTAGGTAGTGATCAGGCCGCTGCGTTTTGTCGGATCGGATTCGCAATCCCGCCCGACCAGAAAGCATTCCAAACGCTATCAACTTTTGATTTAAGTTCGCCTGTGATCATGATTTAGGAGAAGAAACTTCGGTGGAAGAATTGTAAGGGAATGACTTCTTAAGTCAATGGTTAAGTCCGACTGAGTAATTATGAATCTGTCCTGTTTCGTTATAGTTTTTAGGAACTGAAGTATTTGTGCACACTCTAATGCCAGGAGTAGGGAAGACTATGAGCTTCGTTCACTGTGAACTGGAACTACCAAACGCCCTGATATCTCATTCAACAATACACGCACGAAAAATGTTCCTTAGCCTTGTCCCGACACATGCACCGGACGTCATGGGCGGCTTGCTTGGTCATTTTCAAACTTTCTAACTTCCCGGTTTCGACGATACTCTGATCCTTTCGTCCCGGAAAAAGTTATATCCCAACTAACGGGACAAGCTCGAACTATTAACACTTTTGGGGCGTCAGTCGAGGAATTGCTGCTTTTTCGCTCTGAGGCATGCCGAGTTGCAGGGAATGATCTCCTTTAACCCATGCATGCGATGTTCGTTGCCGAAACGAAACAGAGCCGAGATGAAGTATTTAAGCCCAGACGAAGTGAAGCGATTCTTAGAAGCCTCGGCGAATAGCAGCTTGTATGCACTATTCCTCCTCGCAATCGAAACAGGTATGGGGCCCGGAGAGTACATGGCATTGCAATGGAAAGATCTTCGATTTTGCTGTCGGTTTTCTGACGGTCCGACGCACCGTCAAAACTAGAAAAGGCGGCGGATACTATTTTTCAACTCCAAAGACAGGTAAGGGAAACCGGCCTCTTTATCTTTCTTCAAATTCTGTCGCGGCATTAAGAGTTCATAGACGGCGTCAGCTTGAAGTCAAGATCCGCCTAGGGCCTAACTACCGAGATAACGACCTCATTTTTGCGAACGACCTTGGCGACCCGTTACTTATCCAAAATGTCAGGCGACGCCATTTCAATCCATTGCTGAAGGCAGCCGGCCTTCCGAAAATCAGATTATATGATCTGCGACACACGTCGGCGACACTTTTGTTGGCATCGGGAGAACATCCGAAGGTAGTTGCCGAGAGGTTGGGGCACTCTTCGACCAATCTCACTCTTGACACCTACTCGCACGTTTTGCCGGGTATGCGAAAAGCGGCAACCGCAAAGATCGAAGGATTGATGTTTGGGAGCTAAGCTTCATCTTTGTTGCACTTATGTTGCACATAACTAAAAAGGCAAGCCGAATGGCTTGCCTTTACTCGTTTGTAACTCCTTGAACTTATTACGTTTATATTTGGTACACCCGGCAAGATTCGAACTTGCGACCCTCTGATTCGAAGTCAGACGGCGCCATTATTTCTCGAGCCGCGATAAACACGCCTTTCGACCTAATAAACATTAATTCAGCCCCAGTTTTAGGGTATTGCACAGTATTGGCATTACGTGCTATATTTTTCCCGTGAATTGCACATTCCAAGGTTAACACCTTGGTTAACACCCTAAAATTATGAAAGCTGACTGCCTCTAAGCCGTTCAAGGTAAAACGCAAATCCAAGGCCGGAAGTGTTCGAACCCGATGGCAAGTAAAGCTTTCGGTCTCGAGATGTTCAGACCGACAAGCTGTCACCCTTAGCTCAAAAGACATTCGAATCGAAAGCCGCGGCGTCCGACGCGATCCGACAGCTCGTCAGGAAATACGAACAGACCGACGGTCAGATCGTCGTCGGCGAAAAGATGACCTTCGCGGACCTCGCCGAGCATTCAAAAAAGACGATCTACAAACCGGCTGTATTTCTCGCGGGCCGCAAAACCGATGGAGTCAAAGGGTACAAGGCCATACACGGGCAACTCGACATTCTGTGCCGATTCTTTGGCCCGATGCGGATCGGTAATATCTCGATCGACGAACTCAAGGCCTATCAAAAATGGCGGTACGATCTCAGGCTCGCTTCGGGGAAAAACTGAGGGCGTTCCGGTCACTCTGACAGTGATCAATCGCGAGCTGGCGGCGATGCGGCGGATGATGAAGCACGCGTTCGGGAGGGGCTGGATCACACGCGACATTTTCGCCGGAAGCAAAGTAATCGACGCCGGGGCCGAAGATCTCACGAAAGCGGATCATAACCGACGCCGAGGAATCCAGGCTGCTCGAGAACTGCCAGGTTCACGAAATCTCGCGTACAAGGAAAAGTTGTCGAGTGGGAAAACAAATATTTGAAAAGCCATCATCATTCTCGCCCTCGATTCTGCGATGCGAAAGTCGGAGATCCTTTAAGCTGCGTTGGGAAGATATCGATCTGGAGCAGGGCGAGATTCGGGTGATCAGTGGTCATACAAAAACAGAGACCGTAACGACTGGTCCCGCTTCGGGCCGAGCAAAGAAGGAACTGGAAAAACTTGAAAAGGTTGAATCTCGCGTCTTTCCGATCGTGGATTTTAAGCGGTTCTGGGAGACGACAAAGCGGCTCGCCGGTGCTGAGGACGTGAGGTTTTTACGACCTACGGCGGACGGCAATCACACGGATGCAAATGAAGGACGTACAGCTCGGCATAGCCAGCAAGATCGCAGGGCATGCCCGTATCGAAACGACCCGCGAAAGATCTACACGGCGACCGATGCCGCGATCGTGCAGTCGGTCCGCGAGAAGATCGACCAGGGGAACGAGGAAAGACTGCAATCAGTCGCAGAGTCGGCCGCGGAATTTATTAACTAAAAAGGAGAAAAACGATGATCAAGGCAGCCGAGCGAAAATCTTTCCGAAGCTTCTCAACCAGGTCCGTGAGAAATACGATGTTGCGAACCGACCGCTTACGATCAAGGATTTTAAGCGGATATGTAAAAAGCTGAAAGAGATCGGTTTAATAGTAATGCCCTTGGGCGTTAGCGGGTTTTTCTATCGGATAGTAGGCGGCGGGCCCTATATTGCCCTTAACAAAAAACTAGAGGCTAGCAAATTCCTGTTCGTCGCGTTTCACGAACTCGGTCATTACCTCATGCACAAACGCGACAAAGGCCTGCCGTTCCATTCGGACGGCCGTACCAAGAATGAGGTCGAGGCCGATGCGTTCGCTTATCTTGCGACGGGACTCACGAGGCCGAAGGACCGCAAGGTAGTGGGCTGATACTGTGATTATTGTCTATAGCTGGTAGTTTGAGCGAGAAAAAGTATTGACAAGCAATAAGAGGTTCTGCGATACTTCGCATTAGTTCTTTGATTTACGGTTTTCAGTGGTGGGATTCTGGAAGGTGACTGTTACCTTTTCGGCTGTGATACCCCACATTAAAGAGGCTCAGAATTATCGAGTAACCGAGACGAAGCCCTGAAAACCCCGACAGATTTTTTGTAACGCCGCGAGCTTAGATTCAAGCTCGATTCAACGGCACTGAGTGCGAAGCGGGTCAGAACCTGCATTAGATCACCGGTTACATAAGAGGGTCGGATCGAAGTTAGTTGAAGTCGAAGGAAACATACCGTGTTTCCTTTGGTTTGGCTATCTTCGGTCCGACCCCTTTTTCGTCTTTAAATTTTGACTTATGGACAAGACTAATCAAACAAGCGAATTGCTTTTACCACACGAGGTCGCGGCCGAGCTGCGAGTCAACAAGTCCACGCTATGGCGTCGGCAGCGGGACGGCCTGCTTACCTTTGTACGCGTCGGAAATTCGGTTCGATATCGTCGGAGCGACGTCGACACACTGCCGATCTCGGCCGGAGAAAGGAAAGCGGCTTCGCGCTCTCCCACAACAAGCGAAATAAAAAACGGCCCGCCGGTGCAATCGGTTGAGCCGTTTGTTTTGTTCGTTCGATGTGCAGATTAAGCCGGCCGCGATGCCAGCGTTTTAACGCGTGGACAGTATACACCAAAACAACTTCACCCAGGTACCGAACATTGTCGACGAGATCGATCTCTCGCCTTTGGCAATCGCTCTGTACCTTCATTATCGCCGCTGGTCCGGTGTGCGATCCCGTAGCCCGAATGTTCGAGCCCTGAAAACGAAATATGGCGTCGGGGCCAAAACGATCGCGGCTGCGAAACAAGAGCTTGTGGATCATCGGCTGATCCAGGTTGAGACGCGACCTGCCAAAGGCCTTCCCGATCGAGTTGTCGTTGTCGATATTTGGAAACGTAACTCTATCTATTTCAAAGACGTTAAGTCTCAACCTGTACCCGACGAGGAACAGGTAAGGAAACCTGTACCCAACCAGGAACAGGTGTGTTCCCAGATAGGTACAGGTGTGTTCCCAGATAGGTACAGTCTTAAAGATTCTTATAAAGAAGATCTTAAAGAAGAGAGACGCGCTCCCTCCCGGTTTCCCGACCCTTTTTCCGTCACGCCCGAAATGTACGAATGGGCCGAGACCAAACGACCTGACATCGACGTCAATCTCGCGACCGAAAAATTCGCCACTTATTTTCGAGGATCGGAAAGACTCTGCCTTTGGGATGCCGAGTGGCGTAAGTGGATCTTGAACGAACACGCAAAAACAAATTCCATAGGGCGGCCGGCGAAGGCCTGGACCGGGCCACCCGACGACCGGGCGTTCAAACAGAGGCTCGAAACCGAGCAGCAGCGAAAAGACGGAGGGTAATTTTTATGGGTGAGTTAGTACCTATCAGCAATATCGCAGAGAAGATTCTTGCGGGCCTGAAAGACGGCACGCTGCCAATGTCTGACCGGTTCGAGTGCCAGGACTGCTTTAACAGCGGCTATCGATCGGTACGAGATCCGAATCACCCGCTCTACAAGGGCGTCGTGAAATGCAATCGATGTGAGTACTGGAACTTCCGACGCATGGCCATCGGAAAGCCGCCGGTAGACAAGGAGTATCGAGAAACGAATTTCTGAGGTCAGGCGGGTCGGGGCGAGAAGTGAAAACGATGACGATGGCCTTTAAAACTTTTGGGTCCTTGGTCAAAAAATCCGATCGCCTCCGGTACCGCACAGCGGCAGCTAGTGCCCGAGCTTTTTAAAATTGGAAAAACCGAAGTCGATTCTTTTTATGAAAATTTTACAAATTATTAAAACCAAACTTTTCGGAAAAGGTCCCGGGCAAATCGGATCATCCCTAAGCTCGAACGGGCCCGCGGTCGAGCACAACCCGCCGGTGCAGCCGGCCGGCTTCTCAATCGAGCCCGACCCGGAAGCATTGGAGCAGCCGCCTGAAATTGGCGTATGGCGTCGGTTACCGAACGGAGACCGCGTCCGAACGATTCGGTGCAGCTCTCCCGCGACGGGATCCGAAATGGTCGACGAACCGAAACCACCGCGGCAACGCATCGTCTCGATCAACGACCCGTTCCGCTACGACAAAAAGGATCCATTTCGTTAAACCCGAAAAGCTCAATGACCGAGGCTGATCATCTTAAAAATCAAATCGCCGCAGACGTGGCCGAGCTTCGAATCATGGCGGGCGAATATCAGCACGGATCTATCGTCCGGCTGGCGTTCGTCGGATTCGCAACGATGCTGGCCGACGAGTTCGCATTAAGCGGCGACACCGACAGGATAGATCTCGTTCTGCGGGTGCTCAAATCAGTGCAACCATGCACGCCGGCCGAGTTGATTGATCGGATGAATTTTCCACGGCCGGAAAGCTCGCGGCTGATCAACGCAGCTATCTCCCAAGGGTTGATCGACACCGACGAGACGCCGACTGCCGGCCGCCCGCGTGTGTTACTGCGGATCCCCGAAAGTGCAGATTCTCAAACGTAAACCGTTGAAAGCAGGCTTCTTGCGGCCCTTCAATAAGGGCCCCCTATCATCCTGATACGTTACGCCCATGAGTGTTGAACGTATCGAGAGAACCATCGACAACAAACAACTTTATCCAGGCGAGATCGAGACCGCGACCGGTGCGACAGCCTTCGCGATTCTTCGCAACCGATATTCCACCGCAGAGCCTGAGAGCGGTCTCCTCTCGCACGGTGCCCTCTCGCGAACCGCGTCCATCACGATCACGCGATCGACGTTGGCGATGAGCAGCGTCGGCACCGCCCCGATCAGCTTGGCGTCAGCGTGGCCGAGGTCACGATCAAACCGGTGGGTCTTCGATCTGTTCAACCACGAACGCGTGTCTAACGGCGACGAGATCCTGGTGCCGGCACAACTTTCATACGGCACGATTGGAGGCTTTACCTCCGACAACGACGACTTACCTGAAGGCGAGATCAGCCTTTCACCGTCATATATCCCGATCCGCACAGCCGGTATCTGGGCGAAGATCACGGATGAGAGTTTTGAGGATTTTCGCGGCTTCGATTCGTGGGCCAATTCAGAATTGACGCGGATGCTGCTTTCAGCGATTGACGATCAGCTGCTTAACGGCACCGGCGTTAAACCGGACCTTCACGGGCTACTCACCAATACCAACATACAGACGCAAAGCAAAGCGGGTGATTCGCTTACCGTCGCGATCTCGAAGGCTTTTGCGAAAGTTCTCGCGGCCGGATTTTACCCGACGGCGATCGTCGTTTCGCCTGATGATTTCGCCGCATTGGTCACCGCGGACTCGGTCGGTTTCAGCGGCACATTTCTCGGCGTTCTGCTGATTGCGAGCGATCACATCGCGAACAATTTACCGTTGGTAGGTGACTTCACGGGGGCGACCGTTTTCAACGCAGCGCGCTCACGTTCTACATGACAAATTCTGATTCGGACGACTTTCTGATGAATATTCGAACCATAAAAGCCATGCAGCAGCTCGCCTTGGCAGTGTTCGCACCGAAGGCGTTCTGTAAGGTCGTCGCCTAAAAGATGTCCCTACTCCGGGGCTGGATGTTCCCGGGCGATGGTTTTAAACAGCTGATTGTTTCATCGCTCGGGAACAACAATTTCAAACTTCAAGCGACAATTTATGCCGATAACAGTCAATTAAAGATCGACACGCTGGCGGAAACGATTCGATGATGTTTGAAAACTATACCGAGATATTGAAATTGCATAAAAGTAACCATAAGCACAAAAATTATCTAACCTGCACAAAAATCGGCTTTGGGCTGGGGTATAATCGCGCCCGATGCCCAGCAGAACACCACGCCTCCAGAGCATTCCCACTCTTGTTGAAAGCTATCCGCATCTGCACTTCGCAGTTCGACACACTCAGAGGTTTGCCAAGCGAGAGATGAAGCAAAACCTCCTTGTTTCGTTTCTAACGACAGCTATCAGCGCCGTCTTGTTTTGGGCGTTTACTGACTCTTGGGTTCTAACTTCAGCTGGGCTTCTGGTAGGTGCTTTAACATTTGCGACAATTCTCTTCGTGCGATTTTGCAGTCTATATTTCGTGTCCCCACGAAACGAAATAAAAAGACTTCAACGTCAGCTAGACCGGAGTGAAGACAAAACGCACAAAATACAAGAGAAACTAGAGCGGCAGATCGCATTAGAGCAGCGGCCTAATTTCATCGCCCAGATTCAAGAGTTTAGTCTCGGGGTTACAACCGAAAATTCAGAGAATTTCACTGTAGCTTGGATGATGGTCGGGCTTCGCAATAAAGGGGCGTCGAGCATTACCCAAAACTGGCGTCTAATCGTGTCATTTCCTGGTCTTGCTCCGAGACAACTGCTCGTACTTCCAACTGTACATTTAGGGGAAACATCTTTAACGGACGCAAGCGGACGCAAATTCGGGTTCGATGCTGACGAGTCTATTGTTAATAAAGTGGGGCCGGGCAAGCCTCTTTCCAACACAGGGAATATGGTAAACGGGTTTATCAACTTTCATATCCCGGTCGATATGGATCTGATTAACGTTCACGGAACGACGATGGTTTTAGAGTTCGAGGATATTGACGGACATCCGTATTCAGTGACTCAAAGTAATTTTCCCTGTCTCGCAAGAAACTGGTCGAAGTATATTCCGGGGACCAAAATGAAAGTGACTCAGCGATCACAAAACGAACCCAAGAAAAACCGGAAATCCCGCAGAAGCCGAAAGGGCCGTACTTAGTCATCCTTGAAAATGGCGAAAGGCCGGATCAAGACTATGGATTAATCCGCGATCGACGGAGCGTAAAGGCTGATAAAAAAATCTTGAATCTCCTCCGCCTTAACCTTCATCTCTCTCGAAATCGCTGCGATTTTCAGCTCGTCGTATGGCTCAAATTCCCAGTGCAGGCCCATCTTTGTGTTTACTTTACTGTTGAATCGTCGGACTGTTTCGCTGCTTGATCCGGGAGTCCAAAGAGAGTGGGTGATCTGATTCCGTTTCCGATTAAGTTCCTCAATAGAAGACATCAGTCCTTCCAGCTCCTTAAAGCGGACATCCTCGCCGAATCGTACCCGATACACAGCTTTGGTCGCCTCACTGAGACGGCCAAAGCTAATATAATTACAAACCACTGGACCGGTTCCGCCAATGAGAAAGGAGATTAGGGTGTGCACCGTACTTTCTAAGAGCGCGAATGAAACCGTCATGTCGCCGATCGCCGTACAAATCTTTTCTGGAACTGGATGTTGAAGCATAATGTTTCGTTTCTTCTAGCGTGTCATCGACCAAATGTTCACCTTTGATTACCGGGCGATCTGTCTTTTATTCGATCCTCGTAACCCGCATCGTTTCGGGATCGATCGTCCGCGTTGAAACGCGAATACCCGCTTTCTTGGCCATTCCGTAATATTGCACGGCCGGTTTGATCCAGTTCGCTTTCCTTGGCATATCCACCGATTGCCCGACCTTGAGTTCCCGAAGCTGCGGATACTTTGTGGACCACGTTTCCGGCTTGCGACGTTCTATTCCATATTCATTCATTGCGTATAGGATCTTTCCAGGCTTTGAATCCAATCGATCCGCGATCTGCTTTACAGTGAGCCGATCAGAAACATACAACTTTTCGAGCAGTGCCTTTTCAAATTTTCGAGGTTTCCGGCCGCCCGCCGGTCGCGCAGGTATGCCAGCGCTTTTCAGCCGGTAACTGATCGCTTGTTTGGTCGCGCCCAATTGATCGGCGACCTGCTTCATCGTCATTTGGCGATCGACATACAGTTCGATTATCTCTGACAGCAGGAATTTTCGCATGATGGCATTTACTCAAGAAATGCCAATGTAGCCGAAGGTATTGGCCGATGTCAATTGGTCCAGCCTTGCAACAGTATCCTGTTTGTCGCGCGCTTAGAGCGTGCCGAAATACCATTACATTAGGCTCTGCGTGATGTGTTTTGACCGTCGGTTCTTCAGCACCGACCAACTTCGCGAGGCAGTCGAATGCCTAAAGCTTCAGCCTCAAACCGGATTCACCGGTCTTGTCGCTGAGACGCACGTCCGGGCCGATCGGTTCCAGTTGTACGCTCAGCCAATGCTGCAGCTAGCTAAGATCGTCGGTAAGACGCCGCTGGAAGTGTGGTTTTCGTTTGATTGTGACGTCGACCGTCAGGTGAACGATCTAAAGGCGAGGTTTCTTCCTGGGTACGGTAACTGAGACATCTTTTTTCTCTATTTCGTCGGTCGCTTGAACGTCCTCGGCCTTATGCTGACAGATGTCTACCATCTCCGCATTATCCACGGCGTTAGCCGGCCTAGGTTTATAGTCGCCGTTTCTCTTAACAAAGATCGCTGAGACCAAGAATGCCGCTTAAGCAAATCCGCGGCCCGACTTACCCAAAACGGTAAGGAAATCGCTTCGTGCGAGTACAATTTCAAAGCACAATCTAGAATCCCGTTTTTCTTGTGCAAAATTAGATTCATATTCCGTCTACCGTTTGTCCCATTGTTCCCACTTAGCCAGCCCACGAGGACCGCATTTCCGGCGTCGAACCGGTAATGTCCCAAGGTGTCCTATACCAACGGATCGAAAAACACATGGAGGTTTTTATGTTAGGAACTCAAACAAAAGATTCTACGATTGCTGAATCAGAGGTCATGATCGCAATTAAATCACTTCGAACCGCGTTGGAAAATGAACGCTCTCAAGCGAGACCGAAAGGAAAGGCCGGTAATGTTGAAGTACACTTTACAGAAACTGGTGTAGCGGACTACGAACAGGGAGAAGTCACCACGGTAGGCAAAATCGTTTTGATCGGTGACAACAATGTTTCGGCACATGATATGGCCGAAGTATATGACCAAATCGGATGGATATGCACATCGTCAGGAGAAAATGAAGTGACCTGTGCATGCCCTGACGAATAGGTAGACAGCGGTTTCGACGGAGTAGTCAAACTTCTTAACCGTAATTTATTTAACGTAAGCCCCTGAAAAACTCGCTTTTTCAGGGGCCGGTTTATTCCAGTTCACTTCCCTTGGCAGATCCAACGCGAGGTTCCCTCCTGGGTAGACGGTACCTGAACATTATAATGTTGTTGGTATGAGTGATGAACCGGAATCAGCGATGGATTTGCGGCAAATGCGAACAGGAGGCCCGAGGCATTCCTATTACGATTCCTGAACACTTCCGAACGTGTCCAAAACGACGCGATACGGACGCTGAAAAGAAGATCGACGACGAAATTTAAAAAGGCCGCAGCTCTCGATTCCGCGGCCCGGACTCACGGCAAAGGTTTTGGGGCCTAGCCAATAATGTGAGCGGTTCATTATTACCGGAAGAACTCTTATTAGCAACCACAAGACAATGGAGGTCAATATATGTTGCAGTTAAAACTCAGATTCGTATTTTATCTCGTCGCCATTACAGGCGTGGGCCTTATGATTGCAGGGTGTAGCGGCTGGACCGGGGGTAGTAACAATTCAGGATTCCAAGACAGACAGGGGGCTTCAATCTTATATACAAGAATCAATTCGACCAGCAAGGTGATGACGTAGGCGGAGCCAAAGTGCAGTCCGACGTCACTCTTGTCTGGTCCGGACAAGTCGTGGAAGGATCCGGAGGAACCGGGGACTCATTCAATGTAACTACTACCTGGCACGGATTTGCGACCGATCCCTGGACGTCACCCGGCACAATTGTGCCTAACCTAACTGCGGGAGACTGGAATCTATCCGTATCGGTTAATGGCCGACTATTGACGTGCCCTTCGTCTATCCCTTTATCCCAAGGAAATGTGTTCTTCGTGGTGGACGAAACAGACCTGTTCGCGGGATGCAGCTGAGATGTCTCAGTGCAGATTACATGGCACGCCGTGGGAATTTTAGAAAGGCGGGCCGGGACCCAATCAACGCGATCATAAGACGTGAAGGAGTCCAGGCGAGCGAAAAAAGCTTTGACGATACTCTTCGCCGCGGGAAGTTACGAGCTTCCCGCTACTCGTCGCCGCTTACTAAACCCCGGCAATGTTATTCACGGGTCGCCTGGGCACGTTGCCAGGCCGCGGATATATTAAAAATGGCGATGTGACTCGGCTGGCACGTCGCTTTTTAAATTTTCTTGCGGGTTAATAATCGGGTTAACACAGCCTTTCAGACTGCAAAAACAAAAAAGGCGAACATCGCTGTCGCCCTTTGTTTATGCGGTAATTGTTGGTACACCCGGCAAGATTCGAACTTGCGACCCTCTGATTCGAAGTCAGATACTCTATCCAGCTGAGCTACGGGTGCTCGAAAGTCAAGTTTAGTTTGCCAAACTGGCGATTGCAACTTATGCGGTCTACTCCGGCGAGGGTTTGCGAGCCAAGGGCTGCGACACTTTCTGTATCTCGACTCGCACGTACTTTACAACTTCTCTTATTTCGGCCTCGCTAAGTTTGTCCTTGAACGAGGGCATTCCTTCGTCTTCGATGCCCTTGAAAATATAACCGTAGATCTTCTCGTCCGCAAAGTTCTTTATCTTTTCTGACGTCAGATCGTCGGGGTTGATCGTCTTGCCCTCGATCGTGATCTTTCCACCCTTGCCGTCTTCCTTATGGCAGGCGGCGCAGTTGTCCATATAGATCTTGCGGCCCTGAGCCATAAGGTCGACCTGGGTGTTGGCCGGCTGCTGCGGGGTATTCGCCGCGGCGGGTGTTGCGTTGCTGGTTACATTCGAACTCGGCCCCTGCCCGCACGCGCATAAGAATGCAAGGACCGTGAGAATCAGAAATGACTGTCGAAAATTCATTTGCAAACTCCTGTTCCGGATGTAGTTAGTGAACGAGAGTTTAGCCTAAACCGTTCGATGTCCGCAACGAACAACAAACCAGGTGGATCTATATTACTTTGCGGACTTTGCGTCTTTGCGACTTTGCGGGAAACCTTCCTTCTTCCATTTTGGATCATTAACTCAAACCATTACCCGGCGGTTGCCGCCGCACCCGATTTTCGATTATCGTTCTTCACATGCGTTATCTTCGATCACTAGCAGCGATCTGCCTTCTCGTCGTTTCGGCCGTCGACATTCTTTCGCAGGGCGGGACCGGCACAGGCGCCGTATCTCTACCCGGCCTCGCCTCTCCGGTCTCGGTCCGTCGGGACGCCCGTTCAATACCATACATCGACGCGGCAAACGACGCCGACCTTTATTTCGTACAAGGCTACGTCACGGCGAGCGACCGCTTATGGCAAATGGACATCATGCGCCGGCGTGCGCTTGGCGAAACGGCAGAGATCTTTGGCGCTCTCGCGCTCGAAGACGACAAGGTTTGGCGGCGATACGGTTTTCGCCAGATCGCCGAAGATAATCTCAAATACCTCTCGCCCGATCTTGCGCATCGCGCTGGATCGATACGCGGCCGGTGTGAACGCATACATCTCGACGCTGACCGAAGAATCGATGCCGGTCGAGTTCAAGATCCTACAATACCGGCCTCGCGAATGGCGAGCCGCCGACACGATCGCGATCGGTAAAGTCCTGGCCGAAGCATTAAGCTCGACCTGGCGACAAGACCTGCATCGCGCCGCCGCAGCCTCGCTGCCTGCAGACAAATTCAAGGACCTGACAAATCAGGTTACGCCTTTTGATGTTGTCCTATTCGGTACGGACGCCAAGTCAGAACCGGGAGCGGCCGGCCTCTCGTCGGTGCCACCCGCGGTGGCGAGTGGGGATCTCGTTCCCACTGAAAGAGATCCTTCGTATGGCCGACGATCTCATGGCCATCCGGGACCGATCGCTTGCCGCCATCGGCCTCTACGCCGAAGATCTCGCGGCCAGCAACAATTGGGTCATCTCGGGCAAACTCACGGCAGACGGCAAAGCCATTCTCGCAAACGACCCCCATCTCGCCGCGACCGCCCCGGGCATCTGGTATCTTTCCCACTTGACCACGCCGACGATGCGCGTTGCGGGCGTTACGCTTCCGGGCGTTCCGGGCATCATCCTCGGACACAATGAACACTTCGCGTGGGGAGCGACAAACGTCGGGCCCGACGTTCAGGACCTGTATATCGAGACCTTCGATGAACAGGGAAGATATAGAACGCCGAACGGTTTCGAGCCGGCAGTTATTCGCAAGGAAGAAATTAAGGTTAGAAAGACCATTGTCAAACCGGATACGGATACTGTCACGCTGGATGTTGTCGAAACCCGCAACGGCCCGATCCTTCTGGAAGACGGCGGCAAAAAGTACGCGCTCAAATGGACCGCACGCGACCCGCGTAACACGGAATTTGAGGCCTTTTTTAACTTGAATCGCGGAAAGAATTGGGAAGACTTCAAATCCGCCCTTTCCAAATACGGCGGAGCCGCGCAAAATTTCGTTTATGCGGACACTAAAGGCAACATCGGCTGGTACGCCGCCAGCCGCATCCCGATCCGCCGCACCGGCAGCGGGGAAGTACCGTACGACGGCTCGACCAACGACGGCGAGTGGACAGGCTTTATCCCATTCGAAGAGCTGCCCAATCTCTACAATCCGCCCAGCGGCCTGATCGTCACCGCCAACCAGCGCATCGTCGGCACCAACTATAAATATCCGCAAATGTCCCGCGACGCCGCCCCGCCTTGGCGTGCCCGCCGCCTCTACGATCGTTTGACGTCAAAGACAAAGCTGTCAATGGACGACGTCCGCGACGCCCAACACGACATCTACAACATCCCTCTCCACGGCCTGGCCAAAAGGATCGTCAGTCTCAACGCCGCCACGCCGCAAACGATCGCCGTCCTCAAAGATTGGGATGGAATGATGCGCGCCGATTCAAAAGCCGCCGTTATCGCTAACGAGATCCGCAATTGTATGGCATCTCGCATCGCGGACGCCAACAAACCTGCGCCTGTCGCCGCCATCCGTGAACGAATACTCTTCTGGGCCGTAGCCCAAAATGCCGCGAAATGGCTGCCGCCGGCCTATGCCTCTTACAACGATCTGATCAAAGCCTGCGATGAAACATCCCGAACAAGTCTCGCCTCTCCAAACCGTCTCGGACCCGACGAATCCAACTGGCGCTGGGAAAACGTTTTCCGCGCCCGCTTCATCCACCCTCTAGCCGCGGCCCCGCTGATCGGCGGCCAGTTCACCGTCGAACCCAAAGGCGTCAACGGCAGCGGCCAAACCCCGAACGTCGGTCCCTTCGTCTCAATGCGTCACATCTCCAGTCCCGGCAACTGGGACGCCACCCGCTTCGTTATCCCGCTCGGCCAAAGCGGTGACACAAGATCGCCCCACTTCCGCGACCAGTTCGAAATGTGGAACACCGGCACACCTGCGGTGTTTCCGTTTTCGAGATCCGCTGTCGAGGCTGCATCGAAGACCGTAACGGCGTTTCAACCGGGTAAATGATGACGAATTGTCGGTAGCTGCGAAACGATCGGAAATGTGACCGGATCCGATCTTACGGACCGCTATTATAAAAAGCCCGGCGCCGCTCTCATTTCGAGAACGACGCCGGGCTTTCATTCGGTGCCAAACGAAAAACTACTTACTGGGAAATAAACTCGCGTCCGGTTCGGCGCGGACTATGTTGGTCATCTGATAAGTCGTTTCGCCGAAACGCGGATCGACGCGTTTTGAGTAAACGATGACTCCCAGCTCCTTTGAAAACCAGATCTCGGAAGTGATCTCGATCTCACGGTCGTTGCCGGCTGCACCGGCGGCGATCGTGGTTATGATGCGAGTACCCTCAGCCTGAACTCCGCCAAAATCCCGTGGACCAAGGCTCTCTTTTCGCGTGTTGAACTTACCTTCCGCTATATGCGTCGGCAGGATGGCACGGACCACATCGGACTCGACCGCCGCTCTTGCCGCAACTTCAGGCGATACACGTCCCTGGGCTTTCGACGCGGCGGCTTCTTCGATCTTTGTGATCACCACGCGTCTGGCCTCCTCGTCGTTGCCTGTAGTAGTGATCAGCGTAAGCCCCGGTAACCCTTCACTCGGGGCAGTTACGATGGTCCGGGCGCCCGTTTCGGCTTCAATTCTCGACTGCACCGTGTGCCGAACGCCATCGCCGGCCCCTAACGCTACAATGCCGGGGCTAACGATCCCGCCGCCAAAAATGAAAGGGCGTGATGACCCGTCGCCGACCTTGCCGCTCGTAATGTCCCTTCGTATTCGGCCCTCGCTGTTCCGCGCCATCTTGCCGGTCCAGTTCTCGGTGACGCGATTGCCGTCCGGCATGATCCGCACCGTCTCGCCGCTCTCATCCGCGGTAAAAGGCGCGTTCTTTTTCACGCCCGCCACGATCACATCCGTCGCCGACCTAACCGCCCGCGCCGCAACCGCCGGCGCCTCAACATCCTGCCCAAAAGCCGACGCCGCCAGACCTAACAACAGTATTCCAAATAATAATTTCATTGATCTCATCTCCAGTTGGTAAGAGTTCTGCCAGGAAAGTAACTAAAGATGACCCGCCACTCATGATCCGGTTACTGATAGTAAAGACGAACAAAACGAATGAACAGTTACAACTTCGGTGACTGGATCAGCAGTCTCTCGTGAAGAGATGATGAAGATATTTTGGAATACAAGGAGTAGCTTAACGCGTAAACACAACTTTTTCGCTTATATACGCTTCGCGCCTAAGCCGTCCGGCGGTTTCGACGGCTTCCTCGACGCTCATCCGCTCGCCGTTGGACGCGATGCAGCACTTCTGAGCCGGCCAGCTCCCAATCGCTCGAATCCTTATGTTTCAAGCGATTGAATGTCGCCGCCGCATCCCAGCCGTTTATCAGCGTGAACGAATCCACCAGCGATTCGACGCGGTTGCGCTCGGTCGTGGTCACCTCGATCGCCGACCTGACTGCTTTCCTTGATTGTTCGATCAATTCTCGTCCGAGCTTCGATTCCTCGGCAAAACTGATCTCCGGCATTCCGCCCAGGTCATGAAGCTGCTCGCGATATTCCTTCAGCTTCCCGAGATAGCTATTCCCCAGCGCGACCACGTCGTCTGCCGAAGCCTTTTCCAGCGCGACCTCCGCCTTCAGCAAGTCCTCATTAATAAGCAGATTTATTATTTTCATATCGACGTCCTGTTTTCATATCGACGCCCGCGTTTCTGTCAGAAAACCAATTTCCCGGGTTCTTAGCTCCATTAGGAGCGGAATGTTTATAGAACTGGCGCAATGAATGTGGTCCAAGCTCCGTAGGAGCGGCACGTTGTCGAATAAGATGTGCTGCTACAGCATTTAACTCTAACCGAAGCCACGCAAATCACAATTACTCCACAGAGCCCGTCGCCTACAGCAGCGAACTCCCCGCCCTCGCCGCAACCTTCGGGTCCAGTGGTTGGGTCGCGAACTCGTTCCCAGGCTCAAACCCCTCTATGCCTTCCGCTTCCGAATCGTAAATGTCGAACACCGTATACAACTTTGTAATCGTCATCAGGTCCACTACGCGTTCCGGCAGATTGATCAGCTTCAACGATCCGCCCCCCGCCGCGACGGTCGAAAACGCCGAGACGATCTCGCCCAGCCCGCTCGAATCGATGGCCGAGACCTTTGCGAGATTTAGAATGATGTTCTGCTTGCCTGCCGCGACAAGCCCCCTGATCGCCTCGTGCAGTTGCCGGTTCGATTCGCCGAGCGTGATCTTGCCGTCAAGGTCCACGATCACCACGCCGCGCACCTGGCGCTCCGTGATAGAAAGATTACTCATGTTGTTCTCCTAGTTTGAAAGGGAAGCTGTGTCGGTCAGAAGATACGGCGATTTCCGAGGCGTCTGAGTAGAGAGCAAGCTGGACTCTGTATGACCAAAGCATATACCTGTCGCTCACATTAAACAAGGTATTTCCGGCGAGATGCCGGCTCCGCATTTCCACGCGGCTTTGCCGCCCTATTTGCGGAAAAGCTACGCTTTTCCGAAATGGTCCTTGACCTCTGGCGTGCGATGCCGCCGCTCTTACTTGTGCGAAAAGCGGGCGGCATAGCCGCGGAAAGGAGTTAAGGCGCTCCGGAAAAGCACAGCTTTTCCACAAATAGACGGGCAGAGCCCGAAGAAACGCGGAGAAAATCCTTGACTTTATGTTGCATCTATGCGACACTGTTCCGTCGGGCGGACTGCGTCCGTGATCTATGAAATGAAGCGGGTGTTTGTATTGACAGACAAGGTTGCCAAATCTGTAAGGTTTGTATTGCTAATGGCTTACCAGATAAATGTGTCAAAATTGAATTATTTTACGCACCGCCTTGGGTGTGAGACAGTTTTTACCGTAAGCCGAATACTTACAATAATTAAGCTGTCTCATGATGAGACAATTCTGAGACGACTGTTAGTTCCGGCGGTCGAGAAAGTCGGAGAGGATTATGGCGGCGGCTTCACTGTCGACGAGGCGTTTGGTGTCCTTTAGCTCGACACCGCGTTCCCAGAGGCGGCGGCGGGCTTCGTAAGATGTCATGCGTTCGTCCTGGAGGATGACTGGAACTTCGAGAGAAAGCGTGAAATTCCGGGCGATCCGGCGGGCTTCTGATGACATTTCGCTCTCGGTGCCGTCAAAGTTATACGGCAAACCAATAACAAGGGCGACGGCATCGAATTGACCTAGAATGTCTTTGACAACTGCGAGCGTCTTTTTCCAGTTTCGCCGCTCGATCGTGCGGTCGGGGGTGGCGACGGTCTGGGTTTCATCCGAAACGGCGACGCCGATATGTCTGGTGCCAAGGTCGAGCGCAACCACGCGGCCTTTCGCAGGTACGGCACGTGACTCTGTAATTTGTTGGGGATTAGTTGTTTCCTTATCCTGCACGCAAATTATATAATCGTCTGATCGTTCGCGGTTGGGTAAAACTGTTTGCCCGGAAGATACGTAATAACTGCAGCTAGTAATTATACGAGGTAATCTATGTCATTTCGAGGAAAGCTTTCGATCCTGATGATTTCGGCGAGTATCGCGATGTACGCGGTGGTCGGCGGAATGCTCAGCCCGTGGACGCGGGCACAGCAGCCGATAAACGATTCGGGCGCCCAGATCAGGATCTTTGAATCGGTTCTGCAGCATATCCAGAACGATTACGTCGACGAACCGAATCTTGAAAAAGTAAGGTTCGGCGCCCTTCGCGGGCTGGTCGGCGGCCTCGATCCATATTCGTCATATCTAACGCCTCAGCAGGTCACCGATTTCAACGCGGCCAAGAACGGCAAGCGGTACGGGATCGGTGCCGAATTCTCGCAAGTTTCGCTTTATCTTTATGTTGTTTCGGTAATGAAGGGCTCCGACGCCGACCGGGCGGGCCTGAAGGCCGGCGACGTGATCGAATATATCGAGAACAAAGCCACCCGGGACATCTCGCTTTACGATGCACGTCAGTTGATCTTTGGCGACCAGGGCACGCAGGTAAACCTGCGCGTCCTCCGGGCCGGCTCCAAGCCGTTCAGCCTGAAAGTGACCCGCGGTGAATACAAAGTGCCGGCTCCTGAATCCCGCGTAGAGGCCGGAAAGGTTGGCGTGATCAAGGTATTCGGCCTCGAGAACGGCCAGGCCGCTCTGCTCAAAACGCAGGTCCAGAATCTGCAGAAACAAGGCGTGCAAAAGATAGTTCTCGACCTTCGCGGTGTCGCCACCGGCACGGTGGACGAGGCGGTCGCCGCGGCAAATCTGTTTATCAATTCCGGCGATCTGGCGAAGGTCGTGGGTAAGGACAACAAGCTCGTAAAGACCTTTGCCGCTGACACTTCGAAAGCGGTTTTTGATGGGAAGCTCGCGGTCCTGATCGACCTCGGTACCGCTGGGGCGGGCGAGGTGGTCGCGTCGGCCATACTTGAACGAAAGCGCGGCGAGGTGGTCGGCGAACGAAGTTTTGGGGCCGGAACGGAACAACAGTTGTTTACGCTCCGCGGCGGCGACGGGCTGCTGCTGACCACAGCAAAATGGGCGTCGCCGGCTGGTGTTCCTTTCCTGGGCGACGACCGAGCCACGACGGGCGTTAAGCCTTCGGTCGAGGTAAAGCGTCTTGATACCCCGGAACCTGTCGAGGTCGAGGACCTGATCGACCAGCAGGAAGAACAGAACCAAAATCCGCAGCCGACGCCGTCACCGGGACCGACACCGGAGCCAAAGAAACCGGCCGAGGATATACAGTTGAAAAAGGCCATTGAGCTAATGCAGGACAAAGGCCAAGCAAAGGCCGCCGGTGCGGAATAGGCACCTGGCGAAACAAAGATCAAGCCGGGAGCCAGCTTCCGGCTTTTTCATTGTTGGCTCATTAGAAGACTGCTAGAATCATTCGTAAATGACGAACGGTACCCCGCACCGTATCCGCGAACTAGAGCCGAGCGATCTCCAGGAGCTTTTTCGGCTCCGCGGTCTTTTATGGGACCAGGTCCCGGCCGGCGATCATCGAACCGAGGTGCTTGATATTCTGAGTCATTCCGATACCGAACAGATCTTTGTCGCGGAAAGTGACAACGGGAACCTGGCCGGTTTTCTTGAAGTCAGCATTCGCCCCTTTGTCGAAGACTGTGAAACAGAAAACGTTGGGTACCTTGAGGGCTGGTTTGTGGATGAAAAGCATCGGCGGCAAGGCATCGGGCGCGATCTGGTTCGTACCGCGGAGATCTGGGCCAAAGCGAAGGGATGTACGGAGATGGCTTCGGATGTCGAATTCGGCAACAGCATAAGCCTTTCGGCGCACAAAGAGTTGGGATACGGCGAAACTTCGCGGCTGGTTCATTTGAAGAAGAACTTGTAAGGGTATTGGTTGGTGAAATATTTGATCAAAAGATCGATCGGTGTGATGTTGGTAGGCGGTTCGGCCTTCATCGGTGCATTAGCGCAATCCAGCAGCCACGAATTTCCGACGCCGATAGTAAGCAACGAGCTGTCCGGGACCATTAAAGCCCGCGATATAGGCGACTCGCGATTGACGACATACTACTTTGCGTTCAACGGGGAACAGGGCGATGTTTTCATCAATCTTGTCACACGCAACCTGACGGGCGATATTGATGTCTTTACAGCTAACGGGCTAAAACCGCTAAGCAAGATCGTTGTTTATGCCGATCTGGCGGACAGCGAAACGGGCCGGGCGATCTATTTACGTAAGCCCGAACGGCTGCTTCTCCGTATCCAGGGCCGGACCCCGAATGACGAGCCCGCGAGTTTCAGGTTGAAATTTGCCGGCAGCTTCGCGGCCCTTCGGCCCGAAGATGTCCCCACGGGACCCGAATTGCCAAGAGTGGATAATCAGGGTGTTGCCCGAGTGAATTCGGTCGGTACTCTCCTGCCGCCGCCTCCGAAGCCGATCGAGCCGATCGTTGAAAAGCAAAAGGCTGAGACGGAAGGTGTCGCAAAGGCTGAAAGCGCCGTCGAAACGAAACCCGCCGAGGCGGAGAAAGCCTCCGTATCTGACGAGAAAACACAGCCCAGGGCCACGTTGGTGGTAACTGACCCTCTCGCCTCGGCCGAGAAGAGTGTCGCACCCGTGCCGAAACCGACAGCAACGAGCCGTCGAAGAGGCCGCACGCCGCCAAAACCGAAAGCCGAAGAGCCGGTCGCAAAGAAGGAGTCGGAAGCGGACAAGCCGGTGGAAAGGAAAGCTGAAGACGAAAAGCCGGATGAAACGAGTACGGCTGTCGAAGAGAAACCAGCAGCAGAGACCAGTGCATCCGTCGTCGAAAAACCAGCGGACGAAAAAGCTGCAGTAGAAGAGAAAGCGGCAAACCCGTCATTCCGCACATTGACGGGGGGAAAGCGGTCTACCCCGTCGAAAAAGCCAGCACCGTGAACTGAAACCTGATCCGCTTGCCTCAATAAATCTGGTGATCCAGTTCAAGGACGGCAACCTGATCGAAAAGCCGATGAGCGAAGTGTTCAAGTTCAGCGTCGACAAGGGCGTGCTGACCGTCGCGTTAAAGGACGGTTCAACTACACGCTATAAGATCATCGACGTTGAAAAGGTAACCATACAGTAAGCGCAATTTGACTAAGCGTAACTGTGAAGGCCCGGCAGCAAGTAGCTCACACCCAGATAAGTGAAGATCACCAGCAAGAAGCCCAGAACCGCAAAATATGCCGAGCTTCGGCCGCTCCAACCGCGAGAGATGCGAGTATGCAGAAAGGCCGCATACGTCAGCCAAGCAACGAGGGCTCCAGTTTCCTTTGAATCGAACCCCCACGGCCGGCCCCATGATTCGTTAGCCCAGATGGCACCGGTGATAAGGAGCATCGCGAGCCCTGCGAATGCAAGAGATGCGGTCCTGTACATTAAACCGTCAAGCGATTCAAGGCTCGGGAGGCGCTCTCTCAGCTTTTCGGTCCTGAACGAAAACAACAGCACAAAAAACGTCGCTGCCAAGCCGGTCAAGACGCCTGCGACCTCGACCGGATTTGTATTGAGACTCAAGAAAAACTTGTCGGCGTTCGACTGGAAGTATGAGCGGCCCGCCTGCTCGAATTGCGGCGGAGTTATTGCCGCAAACTCGGCGACCGAAAGCTGCTGCCTTTCAGCAATGGCACGGCCGGCGGTGACATATTGCGCCGGTGCGGCCGCAAGCTGGGCCTCAAGCCGCTGCTGAACGCCATCCGTTCCTTTAATACCGGTTACAAGCAAAGTAACCGCGATGATCTGAGCTACAAACGCAAGCTTTAATAAATAGTGCCCGATCGTTTTAGCTTTCTCGTTGTTCTGATAGAGATAAAGAAGGAACGCGATTATCACCCCAAGGCTGAGCACGCCGGCGACGACCATGGCGGGGCCCACGTATGGAACCTCAAGGCGGAACGGGGCGGAGAAGGGTTTGCCGCCATCTAAATTGGGAACAAAAAGCCCCGCCCGATATACCGACTCGGAAAATACCGAAAACTTACTGATGGAGCCAAGCACCGCGATGACAAATACATTTGCCCACACCGCCATGGCCTCGACCTTTACGTTGTCCTTCAAAAGGTAAATGACGGCAACCGCGAAACAGACCAAAGCGACACCATAACTGAGCGAAGCAACGCCGACATGGATCGGCCGCCAGTAAGAATCGAGGACCGGCGGGAGGTCGATAAACTCGTCTCCGATGAACCTTGCCAGCGTCAGGATTAAAGCGGCAAGCGGCAGCGTAAATGCGCAAAGGACCTGAAAAGTCCGTCGACGCGCCAGCAGTAAGGTCGCGATACCGGCACCGAAGGCAAAGGCAAGGCTCAGATCATAGAGGTTTGCGAACGGAATGTAGCGGAATATCCACGGGCTTTCCAAATTGCCGGCAAGGCGCATTTCCAGGATCTCGTGCTCATACGCAGCAACCCACCGGACCAACCAGCTTGAAAGATTAAAGAAAACGCCGAGTGTCGCGGCGAAATAGCCAAGTTTGCCGGCCATCTCCGATGGGGCGTATAGGTTCGTGAGCTGGAAAAGGGCGGCAAATATATAAGCTGCAAGTGCCAGCATCATGAACGCGCCGTCGCTTATAAATCCGCTGCCTACCTGGATGCGCAGGCCAAGCATCAGGAACGCACCAAGAATCGCGATGATCGCGGGAAGATAAGATACCCACGCCGGAGTTACCTTTGATACGTAAGCTTCGTTTGCAGTCAATACTTGCGACATAACTACCTCACAATCTAAATGGCCGTTACGCCTGCTCGGCTAAACAGCTTCACGAAGATCTGCGACGATCTTCTTGAATTTATCCTCGAATCCGACCGGGTTTCGGTTCGTATGGCCGCCCACCAAAATTTCAACCGTACCGCGGCCCGTTTGATGAACCAGCGCCCAGATACGCCGGTGCGAGAAAAAGAAAACGAAGATCAATGCCCCGATCAGACCGAAGCCGCCAAAATACCAGGCGATAAAGGCCCCGTTGTACGGGTCGTATTTGATCGAAAGCACGTGCGCGAAGGGCGACTTTTCGAATTCGGCAAGCCGCCATTTATATCCAAGTTTTGGAGCGCCGACCGGGATATTTTCAGCAACGCCACTTCCGAACGCGAAGACCCCAGTCCGCGTCCCGCCAGGCGGCGTTACGTTCAGGACCGCAACCGGTTTATTGTAATCACCCGACCGAGTGTCGGGCTTGCCCTCGGCGTTAAAGGTAAAGTCCGGAAGGAATTGGTCATACTCGACCAATGTCCCATCAGCGAGAGTTGCCGAACCCAAACGAGGGATCTCGACCTGCAGTGGTTCGCCGCCGGTCTGCGGCGTGATCTCTAGTTTGATGGTTCGCGCATTGCCGATCGGAATGGTCTGTGCCTGAAAGAACCGAAACCCGCGATACTGGAGCGGCTGATTCATGCTGATGTCAGCTAGGGTTGTGCCGTATTCCGGATCGTCGACCCTTAGCTGTGTTCGCCAATCGAGCGTGTTCGTAACATCGATCGAGCCGCTCGGATCGATCAGCTTCTGCTGAATGTCGGTGCAGGTCATCGTGAACGGAACCTGTACCTCGAACTCGCGTTTTTCGCCTACATCGAAGACCAGCATCTGCATTTTGTCCGTCGCGTTCCCGGGTATCATCCGCAGATTGGCGTCCCACCCTGTCTGAAGGGCGACAAAATGCCCGAGGAAAAGCGTTAACAACGCGACGTGAACAATGTAGGCACCCAACCGGTTGATTCGGCCTTTCTCTCCAAAGACGAAGACATTGGTCGACCGGATGGTTTGATCGAAGAGCTTCTTACCATCGTCGTCGATGGCGTACTCAACATTTTCTTTTGTAGAGATCTTCGCTTTCAACCCGTGCTTTTCAAAGACCTTCTTTACGGTTTCAGTTACCGCATGCTCGTCGATCCCAGTTTCAAGGATCGCGTGCTCCTTTTGCCCGAGCAACCAATCACGTGTCGCCGTCAGCTTCGGACTCTTGATATACGCCCACGCGGAAGGGAACCGGTCGATGGAAGCGAGGACAATGTTCAATGAAAGAACAAGGAGGAGCAGGTTGAAGTACCAGCTGTGATAAATATCGAAGAACCCGAGCCGGCCGAAGACGATCCTTTCCGCTGGCGTTAGCGATGCGTAGTAGGTATCGAAGCCGTCGACATTCTGCTGCACGATGAGCATCCCGATCATCGACAGCACGACCAGGGAACACAGCATCACCACCCCAAAACGCACTGAACTCAAAAAATCGAGTCCTCGGTCGAATATCGGTGCGCTTGTTTTCGGGGCGTCGCTTGCTTTGATAGTTTCTTCAGCAGCAGACATTCGTTAAGATACGAAAATCATAGCGTAGCAGATATTGTTTGTCATCCGATAAATAATTAGGTCTGCTTCATCGGAATAGAAGCGTCGTCACTGCCGACTAGTTGGAAATGCGATAGAAAAAAGGCTATTCTTAGGCTAAGTTACATTCTTTCCAAGAGAGCTTATGAACGTTTCCGTGGCGGAAATCGAAGAACCGAGAGTGATAGGAGTGCGCGAGCGGATCGCCGCGTTTATCGAACTGACCAAGCCGCGCATTGCGTTCATGCTTGTCCTGACGTCGGCCGCGGGGTTTTATCTAGGTACAAAGGGTTCGTTTGACTTCGTGACGTTTTTTAACGCGATGACGGGCATTGCCCTTCTCGCTTTTGGGGTTGCGACCCTCAATCAGTACCTGGAAAGGCGGACCGACGTTTTGATGGAACGCACTGCCGGCCGTCCGGTGCCGACTGGTCGCGTGACCGCGAACGAAGCGCTTGTGTTCGGCGTAGTTCAGTGCATTGTCAGCGAGATTTACCTCTTTTTTCTGGTTAACCCGCTCACGGCAGCGCTCGGCGTTACGGTGATCGTCGGCTACGTGTTTCTTTATACACCGCTGAAAACCAAAACTTCGATCTCAACGGCTATAGGTGCAGTTCCGGGCGCGATGCCGCCCCTGATGGGCTGGACCGCCGCGGCGAATGAGATCACGCTTGGGGCTTGGGCGATGTTTGCGATGCTGTTTTTGTGGCAGTTTCCGCACTTTCTCGCGATCGCGTGGATGTACCGCGACGAGTACGCTAAAGCCGGGATCAAAATGCTTCCGGTTGTCGAGCCAAGCGGCCGGCTGACGGCACGCCAGATCGTTTTGTTTGCCATAATGCTTGTTCCCGTTAGTCTTGCACCGTTTTTCTTACAATTCGCGGGCCCCGTTTTTCTTGTCGGAGCGACGATCCTTGGCATTTGGTTCCTATATGAAAGCATCGTAACAGTGCGGGCCAAGACGGTTGAGCGGGCCCGCAGGTTGTTGATGGTAACAGTACTTTATCTTCCCCTGATCCTCCTGCTGGCCGTGATCGACCACAGGTGACGCTATGCAGATCGGTTCGGCAGACACGGTCATCGACACGGAAAAGCCGCCGCGTAGGCGGCCGCGGATAGCTGGTACCGGTTCCTCGGGTCCAGGAAACGGCGGCGAGGGATACGATGGTAACGGTTCGGACGGCCCATTTCCGAAGGCGGATGACGCCGACAATACCGTCCCGATCGACAAAAGTCGCTACATTGCCTGGTTTCTTCTGCTTGCTATCGGAATGACGTTTGCCGGGCTTCTTGGTGCATACGTTATGCTCGCGACAAACAGGGCCGCTGAGTGGAAACCGTTCGACCTACCTTTCCAGGTCTGGATAAGTACCGCGATAATCCTTTCGAGCAGTATCACTTACAGTTTTGGAAAATGGGCGGTCGATAAAGAGGATTCGCAGAGCGCTCGAAATTGGCTAGTGGCGACAACCGTGTTGGGTGGAGCGTTCGTATCATCGCAGCTTGTTCTTTGGATCCAGATGGTGAACCGCGGCTATTATATGAGCGGAAACCCTTACGCCGGATTTTTTTACATACTGACCGCTGCCCATTTGGTTCACGTCGCCGGAGGGATGATCGCGTTGGGCAGTGTTCTGCTAAAGGTGTGGTATCCGGCTACGGGCGGCGTCGAGGCCCAGCGCCGTCGAGACCTGGCACGCTCGGTTGGCTGGTACTGGCATTTTATGGGCTTTCTATGGGTGGTCCTGTTCGCGGCGCTCGGATTCTGGAAGTAGGTTTCTCTTGTAAATGGAGCTTTTAAAGATCTTCCCGCACCTGAACGCTGGCCTGAACGCTCTAAGCGGCATTCTCCTTCTCACCGGGCTCTTCTTCATTCTCCGCCGCAACGCACACGCTCACCGCACCTGCATGATCGGCGCCTGCTCGGTTTCAGCCGTATTTCTTATCTGTTATGTGACTCATCACATTATTCGGACATCGATCTATGGCCTCGGGCCGACCAGGTTCGCCGGTGAAGGTCTTTCCAGGCCGATCTATTTAACGATCCTGACCTCGCATACCATTTTGGCCGCCTTGGTAGGTCCGTTCATCATAATGACACTATGGCGGGCCCTTAAGGGCCAATTTGACAAGCATCGGCGGCTCGCCCGGCTTGTTTATCCGGTCTGGCTGTACGTTTCGGTCACGGGTGTAGTGGTTTATCTGATGCTTTACCAAATTTTCCCCGCAAAATAGGCCGTCGAACAAATTTTTCTTGAAACCTTTTAGCACCTGTGGTAATCTAATCAGTGTTGAAAAGTTGATCACCGAAGCCTTACGGACCGTCCGGACGGCACGGGGGAACCAATTGAAAGGCGTGTTACAGCCTTTCAGGGGCGAAGCGGAATTAGAGCCGCGGGGATAATCTTTCGTTCCTAGCCCGTCAGCTAACCTCGTAGGTGTGGCAAAGAAGTTACTGCAATCAGCCTTTGGTAAAAGACGCGATTTTGTGTGTGCTTCGCGCTCTCTGCTTTCTCAACAATTCAAGCAGACATCCGGTCTTCTCAAAGAGAAAAAGTCCCGTGCATTCTCACACGGGACTTTTTTTACGCTATTCTGCTAAAGGGAGGATCTTGACGGTCTTAAGCGGGATCTTCTCGTCCTTATCAAGTACCAGCTTGGTCGGCCGGGCAGGGACCTTGAACCGGAATGTTTCTACCCGCTTTCGTAAGTCGATCTTTTCCGTAATTACATTTTTTCCCGAATGGATCTCGAGTTCAAGCGGCAGCCGAAAGGCCGGCGGGGTCAGTTTGTCCAGCTTCTGCGTTTGACTCACTGTCAGCGTAAGTGTTCTTGAACCGGCATTAAATGCCTGCTTTATGGTCAATTTCGGGCTCCCGATGCCGTAAACCCACTGGTCAAAGAACCAGCCGAGATCTGCACCGGACGCTTCTTCCATTGCTTTCCTAAGGTCTGCGGATTCAACGCTTCCGAACTTGTGCCGGTCAAGATAGATCTTGACCGCCTGCCAGAAGGCCCGGTCGCCGACCTCTTCGCGCAGCGTATGCAGCACAGCCCCGCCTTTGTGATAGGTCGTGCCTGATCTTTCGAATAGGGAATTGACATTTCCCGCGTTTCGATTGAACAAGCCATGCCGCTTCGGGTTGACCGCGTCGTCCGTGTGAAACTTTTCGGCATCGCTAATTATCTTAATGATATAAGCCCTTCGCCCATACAGCTTTTCGCGAGAGACGGCCTCCATAAAGGTTGCAAATCCTTCATTCAGCCATAGTTCGGCCCAATTTTTGCACGTTACCAGGTTTCCGAACCACGAATGTGCCAGTTCGTGTGAAACGAGATCTTCAACCCCGCCGGCAAACAAAGGGTTATTGGCGAGAAGTATCTCGGAATCGGCCATCGAAGTAGCGGTAACGTTTTCCATCCCGCCGAAATTGAACGCGGACACGATGGTCTGGTCGTATTTTGCGAACGGATACTCAACCTGTGTCACTTCCTCAAATATCCTAAACATATCCCGGGTCTTTCCGTAGGCTTTCGGAACGACGGATTCGGTACCGGGATACATATAGTAGCCAAGCGGAACGTGCTTATACTTTTCATTTACGGCCGCATACTCCCCGACGACGAACGAAACCAGATAGGTCGAGAAAGGCAAATCCATCTTGAAATGGTGCGTAACCGTGCCGTCCGGATTGTCGGCCTTTTCGACCAAAGCACCGTTACCAACAACAGTTTCGTTTCGGTTCGCGGCGATGTACTGCTCGGTCGTCGCCTTGTCGCTCGGGAAATCGAACGAAGGGAACCAATGGCGGGCCTCATCGGGTTGGCCCTGGGTCCAGATCTGGGCCGAGTGGCCAGGCATTCCTTCACCCTTTTGTGCGGGCATGAAATATATGCCTTTTTTCGGGACCGCTGTGTATTGAAAACGAATGCCGACGGTTTCGAGCGGCGAGTATGCACGATCGAGGTCCACTATGATGCTTCCGCCTTGAGTCCTGAACTTAAGCGGCGCGGAGCCTTGTTCTAACGTCACTGCGGTGTACGATAAACCAACCGAATCTAGGGTCACACGCCGGAAGTTTTCGTTCAGAGGTTTCAGCCGCACTGTCGTGTCACCGATCACCTTGTGGGCAGGGCGATCAAAGCCGACACGCAGCACATAATGCTGCACGTCAAAATCGCTAGCGCGATTAAAATCAGGGCGGGACGGCTGGCCGTGGATGCCCGCAGTCAAAAATAGGAACGCCGCTAAAAAAATGGCGTTCCTTCGGTTAAAAAGATTTTTCATTTGGCAAAAATTACTTCAAGTACTTATCGAGCCAGCTTATGACATTCGAATACCAGAATTCGGAGTTCTGCGGCTTCAGTATCCAGTGGCCTTCGTCCGGGAAAATGATCAGTTTCGAAGGCACGCCCTTAAGCTGCAGGCCGGTGAATAATTGGAGGCTCTGGTCCACAGGAACGCGGAAATCCAGTTCACCTGCTGTTACGAGTGTTGGCGTGGAAAAGTTATTTACAAACTTGTGCGGCGACCACTTTTGATAGTTCACCGGGTTCTCCCAGGGCATTCCCTTGAATTCCCAATTAACGAACCATAACTCCTCGGTCGCGGCAGCCATGCTCTCGAGGTTGTAAACGCCGGCGTGAGAGACGAGAGCTTTGAACTTGAACCTCGGGTCGTTATTGTGGCCCAGGATCCAATCGATCATGTAGCCGCCATAACTACCACCCGCTGCACCGATGCGGTTTCTGTCGATGAAAGGCCTCTTGATAACTTCGGCGATACCGTTCTTTATGTCGACAAAAGCCTTCCCGCCCCAGTCGGCCGACACCTCGTCGACGAATTTCTGCCCGTAGCCTGTTGATCCACGCTGATTCGGCAAAAACACGACGTAGCCGGCGTTCGCGAAGATCTGCGGATTCCAGCGGTAGCCCCAACTATCGTTCCAGGCTCCCTGCGGTCCGCCGTGTATCAGGACAAGCAGCGGATATTTCTTAGCCGGATCGAAGTTGGCCGGCTTTAATAGGAAGCCGTGGACGTTGGCATTCAATGCACCCTTCCATTCAAGTTCTTCGGGAGTCGGCAAATTGAAATTCGGCCTGGCCCGCGATAGATTCCGGACGGAAACGCTTTCAAGGCCGGCCACGAATACTTCGGCCGGAGCATTCATAGCGCTCGAGAGAAAGACGATGGAGCGGCCGTCCGGGGTCGGGGTGATATTGCTGATGTACGGGAAAACGCCGAGGCTCGTCTCGACCGGTTTAACGTGGGTGGCTATTCGCAACCGCAGGTCCGGTTCGACCGGTACGCTGTAGACTTTGGCTTTTCCGCGGGTTCCGGAGACAAAATAAATTGTCTTACCGTCGGCCGAGATCGTCATTTCATCGACCTGGTTGTCAAAGCCGCGCGTAAGCTCGACCGTTTGGGCCGAGCTGCGGTCGAACCGCATTATCCGCCAGCGGTCGGCTTCGAAAGTCGCGGTGGCCTGCGAACGGAAAGAGGATGTATTTGCCGTCATTCGTGTAAACGGGCGAGGCGTCATAGCCTTTGTTTGTCACGGTAATGTTTCGTGCCGTGCCGCCGTTGATCGGCATTACGAATATATCGCTGTTTGTCGAGATCGCTTCGATCTTGTCCGGATTCCTTAAGAACGCGATCTCGGCGCCGTCGGGCGAGAAAGCATAATCGTGCCCGGTCGAAGCCGCGTAAGGCGGTGAATCGAAATCACCCGGCGTCAGGTCGCGTGCTATGCCGCCAGTCGATGGAATGATAAAAACGTGCGAACGCTTGCGGTCACGCCATTCGTTCCAGTGTTTGAACAACAGCCTTTCAGTAACCTTGGCTTTGACCTTGCTGTTCTCGGCTTTTGCGTCCTCATCCCTGTTGCAGGCGTCGGAGGTACATTCGGGATAGACCTCAGAAGAGAACGCTATCCATTTACCGTCAGGCGACCAAACGGGGTTTCCTGCACCGGTCGCAACGCGCGTGATCTGTTTCGCATCGTCGCCGTCGGGCTCCATCGTCCAGATCTGCCCGCCGGTAACATAGGCGATCAGCTTGCCGTCAGGCGACCAGCGCGGGGACGAATGAGACGAAGTGCCCTTGCTTATCTGCTTCAGGTTCGAGCCGTCGACACCGACCGTATAAATATGCGTCAATGTGCGGTTGTCGGCCTTGTTCACAACGCCGACCGTATAAGCGACCGTCCGCCCGTCAGGCGAAAGCTGCGGGTCGCCGACTCGGCGGATGCTTATCATGTCGTCGAATGTTAAGCCTGTCTGAGTCCACACGCCTGAGGCGGCGAACGCAACGATAAACAGCAATATCAGAACGCGTTTCATCTTTGTTTCCATGAGTTTTTGACGGGAAGAGCTTTGTGCATATTATCGCACAAAACGGCAAAACTTCACTTGCGGCGGCGGCTATCATGCGAGGATCTTCAATTCGGCCGCGACTGCGGGTTGCGACAGCGGCAAACGGTTGTTAACCTGTAAGGTATGAACCGTCCGCCGCCGTATTTTCCGCAAAACCAGTTATCGCCGCCAGACGATAAGCGCTATCGAAAATTCAAGCTCATCGTCGCTTTGCTTGCCGCCGTTTTAATCTTGATCGCTGGCGGGGCTGTTTACGGGATCTACTATATCGTCAGCTCGCTTTTGTAAGAATTAGCAAATAGACGCTTCGCTTAGCGACATAAAGAATGGCCGCGAAACCCTCAAGCTTTCGCGGCCATTTTTGTCTATCGGAAAACGATCTAGCGGTTAACGTCGCCCTTCAGCCTTCCGGCATTTACCTTGGCCTTGGCTCCGTCAAGGGCGAGTTGGCGGGCCTGGGGCATGAGCTCGATGGCTTTGAGGAGCTGGGTGTTGTATTCGTTCGCGACCTGCAGCGACGTCTGCATACCGTAGGCGGCGCCGACAACCTCCGTTCTTAACGTGCGTTCGATGAACTCGCGTTCCTTGTCGATCGCTGCCGGCGTGTACTTATATTTTTCGACGGCAAATGTCTTGAACGTTTGGAACAACTCGTCGGTGACGGGGAAATCCTTGTTGCTGATGTCGTGACCGAACACGATCGGTTTGTCCACTTTGTAGCTCTCAAAGCCCTTCACGCGGCCGTATGCCAAGTCGAGGGCAAACGCGAAGATAGGGCTGGCCATCTTTTGCTGATAGCGAAAACGTTCGGCGGTGATCGTGTCGGCTTTCAGCGGGACGTCGGGCGAGATGCCCCCGCCGCCGTAAACAATGCGGCCGGAATCCGTCTTCGATTCGGGGCCTTTCGGCGGGCCTTCGGTTGCACCATCGTTCGAGCCGATGCCGCCATTGGTGTAGTAGTCGTAAAGATTGCCGTTCGAATAATCGCGCTGGATCAGACGGCCGGACGGCGTTTCATATTTTGCGATCGTAAGAAGGAGCATCGAACCGTATTCAAGCGGGAACGGGTTTTGAACAAGGCCTTTTCCGAATGTCGTCTCACCGACGATCAGAGCACGGTCGTGGTCCTGCAGTGCACCGGCAAGGATCTCCGAGGCCGACGCCGAATTGCGGTTCACCAGCACGACGACCGGCATGTTTTCGGGGTTCAGGTTGTCGGCACGGTAGGGAATTGTCACGCCGTCCAGCCGGCCGTTCTGCGTGAAAACGGTCTGTCCGGCCGAAAGGAAAGTGTTCGCTACACGATATGCCTGGCCGACCAGGCCGCCTCCGTTATCTTTCAGATCAAGCACGACCTGCTTCATCCCCCTTGATTTGAGCCGCTTCATCGCATCGACAAACTCGGCGTAGGTCGTCTGGTTAAAGCCGCCGGTCATCGCGATATAGCCGACGCCCGGGCGGATCATATAGGCTTCCGAGATCGAAGGCTGCGACACGGCGTCACGCGTGATCTCAACGTTCTCGCGTTTGCCGGTGCCGTAACGCTCGACAACAAGCTTTGCCTGAGTGCCGCGCGGGCCGCGAAGCAGATTGCGAACTTCGGAGTACGGTTTGCCGAGAACGTTCGTACCGTTAACCTCGACGATCTTGTCGCCGAAACGCAGGCCGGCACGGTGCGCCGGAGCATTGTCGAACGTCGCGCGGATATAGGTCGCTATGACCTTTCCGTCCGGGCCGCTGATGTCGCCGATGGTCGCGCCTATACCGAAATACCTCGAGCTCTGATCTGTCCGAAACTGCTCGAACTCCTTGGCGTCGAAATAGTTCGAATGCGGGTCGAGCGTATGAAGCATGCCGTCGATCGACGATTTGAAGACGTCGTTGTAATTGATCTTCTTGCCTACGACGTGGTTCGCCTCTATGACCGAAAGCGCCTCGGCTACGTCCGCTTCGATCTTATCGACCGTTACCGACGCACCCGACTTGGGGGCCGAGAGGCCGCTTTTCGGAAGGTTCTTTGAAATACCCTGGGTCTGTGCAAATAATGACGATGAAATGAAGAGTGAAATTACTATAACAAGTAAAGCTGAAGGTTTTTTCACTACGCAAGATCTCCCTGATTAAGCTGCCTAACAAGGCCAAAATGGTCTGAAAATGATAACATTCATTTGAGGAAAAAGCGACGGAAATAGTTGCTTGGACAATTGTTACCGATCCGAGATCGGACAAACAGCATCCAAATCCGAACGCCTCGCTTTTGCTTCTTGCAGAGTGCGTCCCGAATCACTATAAATGAGCCGATTGCTCGAAATATCCAATCTTAAGACAATATTCCCAACAAGGGCCGGCCTCGTAAAGGCCGTAAATGACGTGAGTTTCGGCGTCGATGAAGGGGAATTGGTGGGCCTGGTCGGGGAGTCGGGCTGCGGTAAGTCGATAACGGCGTTGTCGATAATGCGGCTTGTGTATCCGCCAGGGAGGATCGCGGGAGGATCGATAAAATTCAAGGGCGAAGAGCTGACAACCGCATCGGAAAACCGTATGCGCCAGATCCGCGGCAACGACATCGCGATGATCTTTCAGGACCCGATGACCTCGCTCAACCCGGTCTACACGGTCGGCGAACAGATCGCCGAGGCCCTTCGCCTGCATAGGAAATTAGGACGAAAAGAAGCCTGGGACGCGGCCGTGGCGGCGATGAAGGAAGTATCGATACCAGCACCCGAGCGGCGGGCGAACGATTATCCGCACCAGCTCTCGGGCGGAATGCGCCAGCGCGTGATGATCGCGATGGCCCTGGCATGCGATCCGGAGCTCCTGATAGCGGACGAGCCGACGACGGCGCTGGACGTAACTATTCAGGCGCAGATCCTCGACCTCCTCGACGGGCTGCGCCGCACGCGAAAACTTGCAGTCCTGTTGATCACGCACGACCTTGGCGTCGTCGCCGAAACGGCTGACCGGGTTTGCGTTATGTACACCGGAAAGATAGTCGAAGAGTCGGGCGTCGGTGAAATGTTTCGTGAGCCGAAACATCCATATACTCGCGGCCTGCTGAATTCCGTGCCGAAACTTTCTGAATCAGGACAGGAAAAGCACAAGCGATTGGAAACCATCGAAGGCGTCGTCCCGAGCCCGACCGAACTTCCGCCCGGCTGTCATTTCGAACCGCGATGCGCATTTCGAATGTTGGAATGTTCGCAGCACCCGATCGAGTTGTACGAACCGGAAGACGAGGTTAAAGTGCGTTGTTTGCTGTTCGATAAGGAAGCAAGCCCTCAGCCGGTTCCTGCGGGTTAGGAATGATACGTGCGTTTCGGATTTTTCTTCGGAATAAGTGATAGGTGATAACTAATAGCTGATAACGGACGCGCACGATCTAAGTTATTACCTATCACTTTTCAGTTATCACCTGTTCCGAAAATGGCACCTAGGTAATTTGAGGAGTTCATGGCATTCGCAGAGCCTGTACAAGAATCGAGAGAGTTAGTTGTCGTTAGTCATCTCTTCAAGTATTTTCCGCTGGAAGACAGCGACGACGTGCTCCGTGCGGTCGACGATGTTTCCTTCGCAATCAGACGCGGCGAAACACTTGGGCTTGTCGGCGAATCGGGCTGCGGGAAATCGACTGTTGGCCGCTGTTTGTTACGGCTTCACGAACCGACGGGCGGTGAAGTGTTTTTCGAAGGCACGAACATTACTCATCTGTCGTGGTCGGCGATGCAGCTGATGCGGCGGGAAATGCAGATCATATTTCAGGACCCTTACGCCAGCCTGAACCCGCGTCACAGCATTCTGTCGATAGTGTCCGAGCCGCTGAAGATCCACAAGATCGGCTCGAAGCAGGAGCAAAAAGACCGCGTTGCCGATCTGCTTGCAAAGGTGGGCCTGGACCCTAAATATATGTACCGCTATCCGCACGAGTTTTCCGGCGGGCAGCGGCAGCGTATCGGCATTGCCCGGGCGCTGGCGCTGAACCCGAAACTTATCGTGTGTGATGAGCCGGTATCGGCTCTCGACGTTTCGGTCCAGGCCCAGGTGGTGAATCTGCTGCAGGACCTGCAGGCCGAGTTCGGGCTGACATATCTCTTCATCTCACACGGGCTGGCGGTCGTGGAGCATATCTCGAACCGGGTTGCAGTAATGTACCTCGGAAAGATCGTCGAGATAGCTGACGCCGCCGACCTGTACGAAAATCCGCTTCATCCCTATACTCAGGCTCTGTTATCGGCGATCCCGGTCCCGGACCCGTCATTGAAACGGGAACGCATCGTTCTGAAGGGCGATGTTCCGACGCCGATCGACCCGCCGTCGGGATGCAGGTTCCGTACACGCTGCCCGATCGCGATCGATGAATGCGCCCGCGTCGTTCCGGAGTTGCGCGAATATGAGCCCGGGCATTTCGCCGCGTGTATTCGCATCGGCGAAGCTGTGGCAATATAATTCTTTTGAAACGAATACATCCATCTCTCGTACCAAGCAGTAGACAAAAGGTTAGTTCGAAGTTGTTGGATTTTAATCGGTTCCAGTGCCCGTGAAGGGCCCTAGGAGCAGCACTGGAGGAGCGAAAGAACAATGACAGAGATGAACGAAGAGTTTACGCCCGGACCGGCCGCGAACCGGCCGGCAGGTGAGGGACCGCAGATGTCCGAGATGAGCACAATAGCCGGCATTTTCTTTGAGCCCGGCCGCGTGTTCGAGGACCTGCGGCGCAAACCGCGGTTCATTATAGGCATGGTCATCATGGCCTTGCTCGTGACGGGTTACACGTTCGGGCTTTATTACAAGGTCGGCGAAACGGGAATGCGCCGTTTTATCAGCGAGCAGATCGATAAGAGCGCACAGACCTCAGGCATGACCCCCGAGCAAAAGAAAGGCGCTGTGGACATGCAGATGACAATTCAGAGCGGTATCAGGTACGCAATGCCGATCATGGTCGTTGTCGGTTTGTTTATCGGCGGATTGATCTATTTTTTAGGAACGAAGGCATTCGGCGGCGACGGCGGGTTTATGCACTCCTTGTCGGTGTGGATCTATTCGTTCATTCCGCCTACGGTCGTCGGCATGATAGGCAACTTTATTGTGATGGCGCTGAAATCCGCAGATGAAATAGACATTGCGGCCAGCCAGCGCGGCGTGCTTCAGGCAAACCCGGCATTTCTGATCGACGGAAAAGCGAATCCGGTCATCGCTACTTTGATAGGAACGCTGGACCTTTTCATGATCTGGGGATGGGTGCTTGCCGCGATCGGCCTGCGCATCACAAATCGGTTATCGTCCGGCTCGGCGTGGGCGGTAGTGATCATTGTCGCCGTGATAGGAGTGTTGTTCCGGCTTATCGGCGCGATCTTTACGGGAAACCCGAGCTAGCAAAGTTTGTCGCAAAACTAGAATAAGGCCTTCTGAGAAGTCGTCATGGGCTCCAGAGGAGCCAGATGTTTGTAGGTGAGGGCGGTTAGAATGGTTCGATGCCCCGTAGGGCGACAGCTTGTGCGAATAAGCGACGCACATGTCGCTCCTACGGAGCTTTGTTTCACGGTTCTGGTCGAAATCTACAGACAGTCCGCTCCTAACGGAGCTCGAATCATACCTGACTGTTAAGTTATCCTGTTTGGCTATTCGTATCTGAGCGATTCGATCGGGTCGAGCCGCGCCGCCTTCCAGGCCGGAAAAAGGCCGAAGATCAGTCCGATGCCAACACTGGCAATAAAGCCCAGGGCCGGGGCCCAAAGCGGCACGTAAGACGGCAGCACGAGTTTAACGGCAAGGGTCAAAAGCCAACCGATGAGGAGGCCTATAAGCCCGCCGAAGCCGGTCAGTGTAGCCGCTTCGATAAGGAATTGAAGCAAGATGTCGCTTTGCTTGGCACCGATCGCTTTTCGGATGCCGATCTCGCGTGTCCGCTCGGTGACCGAAACCAGCATGATGTTCATCACGCCGATACCGCCGATCATCAGGCCGATCGACGAAATGACGACCATGGCTATAGCAACGCCGGCAGTGATCGCCTGGAACTGCTCGATCAGGCTGGCCGCGGTCTCCATCGAAAAATTATTCGGCTTGCCGTATTCGACCTGACGACGAACACGAAGCAGGTCTTGAACATCGTCCTTCGCCTTTTCCAGCATGCCTTCGCGGGCCACCGCAAGAATGAACAGGTCGTCGGCATTCGGTTTTAGTTTCAGCGCCGCGCCCAGCGGCATGTAGATGACGTTGTTCTGATCATCGCTTCCGCCCCCACCGCCGAACAACTGTTCGCGTTTCTCAAGGACGCCGATAATTCGGAAGGGTGTTCCGCTGATATCGAGTTCTTCCCCTATCGGGTTCTCATATGGGAAATAGCTCTCGACAACCGCTGACCCGATCAGGCAAACATTGGCCTTTTCATCGCTTTCGGATTGAGAGAACCACCTGCCGTTCAGAAGAACCTGCATAGTGGTCTTTTCTATTTCCGGCAGCGTTCCCTCGAGCTTTACAGCCGACGAGGTCTTGCCATTCTTGCCCGTGACGGCGATCTTCGATCCCCAGTAGTTATTGGAAACATCCAGGCTTGGTACCGATGTCTCGATCGACGGGAGCGCCTTGATCGCTTCCGAGTCGTCAACCGTCAACGGCTTACGCATGCGTTCCTCTCGCGTACGATTGCCGTGGGAAAAGCCGATGTTGAACTTATATAAAAAGATCGACCGCGTACCGAAGGATTCGACCTGTTTTTCGACGGCGACGTTGATACCGCTTATGATCGACGAAATAAGCATTACCGTGATAACGCCGACCACGACGCCGACTATGGTCAGGAACGAGCGCAGTTTATTACCGCGAAGCGTATCGAACGCCATCATCAGATTCTCGTAAAACCTGCTTCCTACAAGTCGGATCATAACTAATCGGCCCTCAATGCTTCGATCGGATCAAGCAGCGCTGCCTTCCAGGCGGGAAATATCCCGGCGACGATCCCGACGCCGGCCGAAACGCCGATGGCGATAACGGCCGCATACCAGGGGATGCGTGTTTCGATGACCATGCTTGAAATAATTAGTCCAACCAAATGGGCGATGCTCAAACCAATAAGGCCGCCTAAAGCGGAAAGCACGGCTGCTTCGTAAAGGAACTGCTTCAAAATGTCGGACTGACGGGCGCCCAAACTCTTGCGAATACCGATCTCCTTGGTTCTTTCGGTCACGGCAACAAGCATGATGTTCATTATCACGATAGCACCGACAACGAGAGCGATCGTGGGAACGAACAGGATAACGATGAACGTTGTTCCAAAGATGCTGTCCCTTAGGCCGGAGATCGCGTCGGGGGTCATTATCCCGAACGTGTCTTTTTCGCCGGTCTCCAGCTTGCGCCTTAATCGCATCAACGTTCTGGCTTCATCGACCGCGGCATCAAACTGTTTGTCCGAGCTTGCCGAGCCGACGAAATACAGATACCTGCTTCCTCTGAATCCGCCGAAGTTGGTCCCAAAGGTCTTAAGCGGCAATTGGATAAATGCATCCATCGGACGCCCGAAAACGGTCCCCTTGGCCACGCGGACACCGATGACCCGATACGGTATGCCGCTGATCGTTATCTCCTGCCCAACGGAATCTCCCTGCGGAAACAGCTTGTTCTCGACGTCGGTACCGATAAAGGCTACGCGTTGGCCGTTGGTGTCCTCGACCGGGACAAAATAACGGCCCTTCAGGACGTCGATCTTCTCGATATCACCGATCACCGGCTCGGCACCGTCGATCGTGACGTCATCCATCGTATTGCTTCCCGCCCGCACTGTTCGCCGGTTCCCGCCGGCCTTGGCGCCGAGTTTGTCGATCACCTGCATCCGCGAACGGATAAACTCCAGGTCGTCCAGTACTAATTCTTTGTTTCGCCTTTGAGCTTCCGCGATGGTATCTGTGTCCTTAAAGTCTTCGAAATTGAATCGCCCTATCGTGAACGTATTACTGCCGATCCCTGCGATCTTCTCGTCTATATAACTGTTAAATCCCTGCAGGACCGAAAAGACGATCATAAATGCCGCAACGCCGATGATCATCCCGAGCAGCGTCAGAAACGACCGGAGCTTGTGCGACCAGATTGCTGCCAGAGCAAGTTTTAGGGTTTCGGCGAAATTCATCTGCTAAACGAACACTATACGTCGTTTAGATGATGATACGCGAAAAGGTTTGCAATGTTTAAGCCGGTTGGCGAATAAGCAGCTTGTAGAGGGACGCAAGGTGGGAAAATAAGACGATCGGGACAATGACCGTCGGCAGCCAGGAGTACGGAAAATAAAGGACCGCGATGTTCGGCTGATCGAAGGCGAGCTTTTGGATCGGAGACGGGACGCAAAGAATCGCGGTGATAACTATATTCAGAACAAGGGCGAGGGCAGCCAGGTTCCAGACGATCAAGACTACGCGGCTGACCGGTGTCGTTTTGGTCGCGAAATAAAACGCAAGCGGTGCCGTAAGCCCCGAAATAATATCCAGATTTGTCCCGCGAAACGTCATCGACCTCCGGGACCGTTTGAGCGTCGGCCAGCCAGGCGAGGGTGAGTTCCACCGGAATCCTGACGACATGAATGATCGTCAGCCACGTGATCGGCAACGCCAGGATGAAGCTCGATCTTGCGAATACGAACAGCCCCAAAATAAGCAGCAAGGCAGGCGCGACGCCGAACACGAACATTCGAGGCGGCAGGGAAGCGGTATCCTGATAGAACCCGCCAGCACCGACCACGAACTGAAAAATAAGCCAAAAGGGAACGATGAAAAGTACGAGACGAGCGGCCAACGTCTTTGCACCCGACCTCCGCACAGCATAAAGAAAGATCCCGACCGTAATAAAAGTCGTCACCATGAAAACGACTGATACAAAGGCCGGGACCTGATCCATTTATTTTATTTTCTCGTCCTTTTCGATGTTCCCGTCGCGGATCGTGATCACGCGGTGGGCGCGTTCGGCGACGTCGTGTTCGTGCGTGACGACGATGATCGTATTGCCTTCGGCGTGGAGTTTTTCGAAGAGGGCCATGATCTCGACGCTCGTTTTCGAATCGAGCGCACCGGTCGGCTCGTCGGCCAGGAGGATAGACGGGTGATTGACCAGCGCCCGGGCGATCGCAACACGCTGGCGCTGTCCGCCGGAGAGCTCGTTCGGTTTGTGTGTGACGCGGTCGCCTAACTCGACCGACGCAAGGGCCGCCTGCGCCTTTTCGTTACGTTCACCGGCACGCATTCCGGCATAGATAAGCGGCAGCTCGACATTGTGCAGGGCTGTCGCTCGGGCCAGAAGGTTAAATGTTTGAAATACGAAACCGATCTCCTTGTTCCGGATGCGGGCAAGCTCGTCGTCGGTCATATCGGAAACAAGGTGGCCGTTGATCCAGTATTCGCCTTTCGTCGGCGAATCGAGGCAGCCGATCAGGTTCATCAGCGTCGATTTGCCCGAACCGGACGGCCCGATAATGGCGAGATACTCGCCCTTGTTCACCTTGAATGAAACATCGCGAAGGGCATGCAGCTCTTCGACGCCCATCTGGTACGTTTTCCAGATGTTCTTCATCAGGATCAACGGCCCGCCGTCTTCGGATACCGTTTTGGGGGCTGTCTCGGGTCCGCCATTTTCGTTTTCCATGAATCTGTACATGCCTATGTTCTGCTATGCTCCGGGCGTTCCGGTCCCTTCCTTCTTTTCCTGCTTCTTGACCATCGTGTCTTCTTTTAAGGTGTTCAGGATACGGCTCGGGCCGGTTATTACCTCTTGCCCTTCGGATAGCCCCGCGGTTATCTGAATGTCCGACTCGCCGGTGATGCCTGTCTCCACTGCAACGAACTTGGCTTTATTACCGTCCATAACGAAAACACCTTTTATCGGCTTTGGCTTCTCGGACGGCGGCGGCGCGTTCGGCGGTGACTGCTGCCCGTCCTTGTCGTCCGGTTTTTTCTCGATCACAGCCTGCAGCGGAACGGCAATGACGTTCTCGACCGTCTTGGTCGTGATAACGGCAGTCGCACTCATTCCGGGACGCAGGCCGTTATGAATTTCTTCCGGCAAATTCACAAGCTGGATGACGACGCGGAACTCCTTGGCTTCCTGAACGTTGATGTTTGTCGAAAGGCCTCCGCTCGTTTGCGACTTGCCGACGGCAAGCGGCGTTTTCTGGGTCACTTCGCCTTCGATCTCCTTCTCGCCGAACGCGTCGACTTTGATCTTTGCTTTCTGGCCGACCGCGACCTTGTCGATCTCGGTCTCGTCGACCTTCACTTCGACGTTGATCGTGGACATATCCGCGATGGTCATCAGCGCCGTCGAGGACAAACTGGCAACGGCGAACGTACCAACCTTTGACGGAATTTCGGCGATCACGCCGTTGATCGGAGCAACCTGCAAGGTCTTATCGCGAAGATTGCGTTGGCCGCGAAGAGACGCCGACTGCTGCTCGGCGCGCGATCGGCTTGAGCGAACGTTCAATTCCGCCGTCTCGACGCCGCGGCGGGCATCTCGTATGCTCACCTGCTGATTGGCTACACGGGCGGTCGCATCTTTTACCTGAAGCGTCGACGATTGAAGACGCGACTGCGCGTTCCTGACCGCGATCTCGGCCTGATCCACCTTGTCTTTTGCTTCGTCAAACTCCAACCGCGATGCTACCCCGGATTCCAGAAGCTGTGTGGTACGCGATAATTCGCGCTTGGCGATCGAAAGGTTCTTTTGCTCGCGTTCGACGTCAACCTTCGCGGTGTCGACGGCCTGACGCGCGGAGTCGACCGCTACCTGCGCGATGTTCAATTGCTGCTGGGCCTGAGCGATCGCATTCTGAGCTGCAGTAACCTGGCTCTGCGAGACATTGATCTCGTTTTGGGCACTCTGATACGCCGCCAACTGGGCGTCTGTGCTGGATTCGAGCTGATTAGGATCAAGCCTTACAAGCGGCTCGCCCTTTTCGACCTTCTGCCCTTCCTTCACGTAGATCTCTTCGATCCGGCCCTGTACTTCGCTGGTCAGGTTCATGAACTGAATAGGCCGAACTTCGCCCGACGATGTCACTGTGGACTTCAGCTCGGGCCTCGATTCCACTTTGACCACTGTCACCTCGGGTGTATCCTTACGCGTCGCAAAAACGCTGGCGATAATGATGATCACCAGCAGAGCGCCGACGGACGAACCAATAATTATCTTTTTCTTACGGCTAAGTGCCATATCTATTAATCCTCAAAAGTCGATATCGAAATAAATGGACAGAATCCAGGGAAATGAAAAGGAATTCCTTGGTCAAGCCGTTATTACGATATCAGGTTTTTAAAGTTTCAAAAAAGTGCAGGCAACGGCAAATAGACCGCATTTTACTCCGGCTTTGTAACTTAAATGTGTGGTTTAATGATACCGCGATCGGCATTTACGAAAATTGAATTAACGGGTAAACTACACTCAGGTCGACCGAACCAAATTGATACGGCGTTATCGCCGTTACGTTTAACATAATGATTAGATGCCAGACGTGTTCAAAAGAGAACCCGGATTCTTCGCGCTTCTGCGATGAGTGCGGTGCGAAACTCGTCCAGCCGAACGCTTTCTCCCGAGACTCTAACGGACGGATCGAATTAGATCCGCAACCGGCCGAGGTAAGCAATTCCGGGTCAAGGCCGGTCCAGGTAACGTCGGTCGGCATCCCGCCTATTGTTGAAAAACCGTTCGAATTTCCGGAACACGGAGAACAAGTCGAATCACAGTCGGACCGCGGCGCTCATGCGAAGCTCGTGATCGAACGGGGCGAATCGGCGAACACCGAATTTCAATTGTGCACCGAGGAATCGTATCTGGGCCGCTGGGACGCCGATAACGGTATATTTCCTGACGTCGACCTCGACGCATACGACCCCGACGCTAAGGTTTCGCGGCGCCACGCCCGGATAACCTATCGCGGAAAGATCCACATGCTCGAGGACCTGGGCTCGACGAACGGAACGTTTCTCAACCGCGGCCGACGGCTTTTGCCCGGCAGCCCGCAGGTCTTGAACGAGGGCGATGAGATCATTGTGGGCAAGACCTTCTTACGTTTTCATCTGATCCGTTGAACGAGGATAAAAGTACATTGGACGCACAGAAATCAATTACCTGTCAGGAATGCGGATCATCGGTGAGTGACGCCGAGGCTTTCTGTCCGTTCTGCGGCATTCGATTGGAGATCGCCCCAAGCGAATCGGACGAGTCCTTGGAAAGCACGATAATGATGCCGATTGCCGACGCGCAAAAGCTTGCGGGCGGCGCCGCAGCATCACCGTCCTCCGAAGATACCGCCGGTAGTTCAGAAAACACCTCTGACACCGGACCGGAAGCGAACGAACTTAACGAGACAGTTACATCAAAAAATGAGGCAGCCGAAGGTTTGCCGATGGATGAGGCACCGACGCCGGCCCTTCTTACAGATTTTAGCCGTACTGAGGGCAATATGCCGCCGCCCTCGACCTCTGAATTTTCTGCGAGTGAGATCAGGCTCGAAGAGCCTCTCCTAGATAAGGCGGCCGAAGTGCCGGATCGATACGCTCGGTCTGTAGAATCACAGACCAGCGATGCAGCGCCGGTCCCGAGGGCCGGGGGATTCGTCGAAGAGATACTCAGAGATCGCCCGTCGTCCGAACCGCTGGAGTCAGTTGCGGCTGGATCATCAGAATTAGCCGAAAACACCGAGGGCTCGACGGGAGCGAGAAAGAGCGAAAGCTGGGAGTCCGAACCGACCGCTGAAACGATCCAACCCGAACCTGTTTCGGCGGCGGCGGACATTCCTCCGCTGCCCGAGCCTCCTATTCCCGAACCTCTGATTCCAGCCGCTGAGGCTGTTCCCGCTGACGCGGTGACCGAAGCGGGCCCTGTAACCGGAACGCAGGCCGAGGGGTCGGCGGAAGACATGCCGGACGCTGTACCTCGTCGCGAAAGCATTGAAAAACCGGGTGATGACCTAAGCTCTTTTGACAGCTATTCGTCGCCGTCAATGTTCGACTCTGTCCGAATTATGGAGCCGCGAGGCAGCAGACAAGCCGGACGACATCGAGACAAGGCTCCATCCGGGGAGCGGACGATTTGACCGCGGCCAGGACCAGGCGAGCTCATCGCAAAGAGATAAGACAGGTCCGGCAGGTACGGATATTCCCGGAACGTCGCACAATATCGGCAGGGTCGATACCGACGGAAAAAGAAGCGCGAAACTTAAACCACTGACGGAAGGGTGCGTCCTGAACGGCCGATACGAGATCATCCGAAAGATCGGCGGCGGCGGGATGGGCGCGGTTTATCTTGCAAGCGACAACAATCTCGGGGGCGTGCTCCGCGCCGTCAAGGAGATGGTGCAAACCCACATTGAGGAAGAACAGCAGGAAAAGGCGATCAACGACTTCAAGCGTGAATCGATGATCCTCTCCTCGCTGGATCACGTTTCCATACCGACCATCTACGACTATTTCTACGACGAAAAGGAAAGCCGCTTTTACCTGGTGATGAAATACGTCTCGGGCGGTGACCTTTCTTCCCGTTTGAGGTCGGCTCAGGAAGGAAAGGTAGACGAGCGGAGTGTTTGCGAATGGGCAGTACAGATAATCGATGTACTTGATTATCTTCATAATCAGCCGTCAACTATCGTTTATCGCGACCTGAAGCCGTCGAATATTATGATCGATGGCAACTCGGGACGGGCGATGCTGATCGACTTCGGTATCGCGCGCTCGATCAGCCAGCGTGAAGAAAAAGGCGTGACCGCCGTCGGCACGATGGGTTACGCGCCGCCGGAATTGTTTAGCGGGAACGTTGAGCCGCGGTCCGATATTTACAGCTTGGGCTCGACGATGTTCCATCTCTTGACCGGAGCCGACCCGCAAAGCAACCCGCTGCTGATCTTCGACTTTCAGAAGAACCCGCGGCCGCGCCAGATAAATCCGCAATTGTCCGATCAGATCGAGCGGATTCTTATGAAGGCCGTTCAGTACAACGCCGACGAGCGTTTCAGGTCGGCGGCGGAGATGCGTGATGTACTCGAGGACCACCTGTTAAAGCTTAAGGCGGGGATCGTTACATACGGTGTCGGCGAGGTTCCGGCATCCGTTAGCCTCGCCAATCAAGCCGTTTTCTGCGGCTTTTGCGGCCAGCGGATCGTGGCGACGGATATGTTCTGCGCTTTCTGCGGTGCCAAGCAGCCGATCGCGCAGCAAGGCGTCCACGCGGAAATTTATACGGACGCGGCCTGGACCGCGAAGCTCGTGATCGAGGGAACGAGCGAATTGGCAGCACCTGCATTCTCGCTTCAGAAGGATGACAACCTTCTTGGACGACGCGATCCGATGTCGAACATCTTTCCGGAGGTCGACCTGTCCAAATACGATCCACAAACAAAGATATCGCGACGTCACGCAAGGATCTGGCGTGAAGGCAGCAATTTTATGGTCGAAGACCTCGGATCTTCTAATGGGACGATCTTGACCCGGGCTTCCGCCGAATCGTTCCGTTTAGCTCCGAAACAGCCGCAGGTGCTTTCTGCCGGCGATCGGATCAGGTTGGGGGACGCTACTCTGCATTTCATTATCGGTTAAAATACTGCCTGTATGACTTCAAAGGTGGGCACAAAGGTCCCCGACAGATCGCGCAACCAGGAGATAATAGTTAATTTCGACCCTTACCGGCTTTCTGCGCCGTTTTTTCTGCGATGCGGAGCCGTACTTATCGACTATATATTGGTCCTGATCGTGCCGGTCGCAATGATGCTCCTCGGGCGTTACTTTGGCAACGACGGAGCGAAACTGGTCGCGGGCGGCCTGAATGATACGGGTTGGATGCTCGCTGTCCTTGTCGCGATCGGGAACTTTGTCCTGCTTCCGGTCGCCTCCGGGCGCTCGATCGGTAAGATCGTAACGGGTTTAAAAATAGTCACTATCGATGGCCGAGACGCGAAGCCGCTGAAGATCGTCTTGAGAAACCTATTAGGTTATTCGGTTACGCTCCTAACGCTCGGGCTCGGATTTCTGGTTTCGGCCTTGAATAGCTCAGGCCGGTCGCTGCACGATTATTTGTTCGGAACGGTTGTAATTTACGCCGACCGCAAATATAAATGATGCTTTGATATGCCCCAATTGATCTTCAAGAATACCGACCAGATCGCCGAAGTAGTACCGCTTTCCCGCTTGCGAACCACTATCGGCCGTTCCGCACGCAGCGATGTTTGTATCCCCGACGCTTTCGCATCGCGTCTGCACGCTGAGGTACGAAAGGAGGGTGACAGCTACTGGCTTCAGGACCTGGGATCGGCCAACGGTACAAGGTACAACGGCAGTCCGGTAAAAACTTCGGTTCCGCTGTCCTCCGGCGGCGAGATCCAGATCGGTGAGACATCGATCATATTCGACGACCAAAAGCCCGCCGATATGTCGGCCTCGATGCTGATCTCGGATGGCACCGACGCCCTCGACCCTTCAAAGACGATCTCATTCCAACACCGGAAAATTCCCACGACCGAGCTGTTGAAAGGGCAGTTTTCGTCGCGGACCGAACTGCTCGGGTTGATCAGTAAAGTGGGTGTAGCCCTCCTCGGGTCGAGCGGGCTCGACGAGACGCTTAATCAGGTCGCGTCACTTGTTTTCGAAGCCGTCCCCGCCGAGCGATGCGTTATCATGCTCCGCGACGACGAGGACGCCGGCAACATGAAGATCAGGGTCGCCCGGATCCGCGGCAAGGAAGAGACGATCGAAGAGGTTCGAATAAGCCGCACCGTGATGGACGAAGTCTTGAAGAACGGAAAATCCGTCCTTACGGCAGACGCTCAGCATGACCCACGCTTTGCAAGTCAGACGATGGCCCTTTCAGGGTATCCGTTCGGTCCTCGCCGTTCCGTTGAGTGTCGATGAACGAAATATTTTCGGCCTGATCTATGCTGACTCCCCGACCTATGAGGCTACGTTTTCCGAGGAACATCTTAATATCCTGACTACCCTTGCTTCGGTAGCGTCGATCCGGGTCGAAAATGCGACGCTTCTTGAAGAACGCCTCGAACGCGAGCGAATGGAACGCGAGCTTGAGCTCGCGACCGAGATCCAGCAAAGATTTCAGCCCTCGGGGCCGCCGCTGGTGCCAGGATATGAATTTCAGGGAATATCATTCTCCTGCTATGAGATCGGCGGCGACTACTACGATTTCATCGAACGGCGAGATGGGCGAATGCTGATCGCTCTCGGCGACGTTTCGGGTAAAGGAACTGCGGCGGCCCTGTTAATGTCCAGCCTTCATGCGGCGATCCACGCCCAGATATCGGCGAACAGCTCACTTGAGCGCACAGTGAGCTCGGTGAACCAATATCTTGCCGAGAATACTCCGACAAACCGTTTTGTTACCTTGTTCGCGGCCGAGCTTGACCCGGGGACGGGTAAGTTCGCATACATAAACGCGGGCCACAATCCTCCGCTGATCGGCAGGCTCGACGGTTCGATCGAACAGCTTTCGTCGGGCGGATTTCCGCTCGGCATTATTCCGACGGCCGAATTTGAACAAGGTGAGATCGAGTTGAGCCCCGGCGAATCGCTTGTGATCTATTCCGACGGTGTCTCGGAAGCTAACAATTTGGCTGGGGACGAATTTGGCCTGGATCGCCTTGCAAATGTCATCAAATCTAACCTTTCCGCCTCGGCCGCCGGGATGCGTGATAGGGTCGAGTCGGCGCTGTCCTCATTTACCCAGACGGCCCCGGCGAACGATGACATTACGCTCGTTATTGTGAAACGTGTTTAGACACGGGCGAGTTCGGCGTGCAGCCACGCCTTTGCCATTCGCCACTGGCGGTTGATCGTCGGGACGCTCACTCCCATCACCTCGGCCGTTTCCTCTATTGAAAGCCCTCCAAAATAGCGAAGCTCGACGATCTTCGCCTTTTGTTCGTCAAACTGAGCAAGGGTCTGCAGAGCATCGTCGAGCGCGATCAGGTCGGCCGACTTTTCGTGTGAAACAACAAGGATCTCTTCTTCGAGCGGCAGTTTGTCCGCGTCGCCGCCCCTTTTTTCCGCCGTATGCTTTCTGGCATGGTCCATCAGGATCCGGCGCATAACCTGCGCAGCGATACCGAAAAAATGGGCCCTGTTTTGCCAATGGACCTGCTTCTGGTCGATCAGCTTCATATAAGCCTCGTGGACAAGTGCGGTCGGCTGGAGCGTATGGTCGGAGCGCTCCCTTCTTAAATAACTTCCCGCCAGGCGGCGAAGCTCGTCGTAAATGTGAGGAAGGATCTGATTGACGACGTCGCGGTTGCCGCCGGTCAGCTCGATCAGCATCTGGGTAATTTCGCTCGGGGCTTTTTCGCTCATCTCTTTTTCACGCTGCAATTATAGGTAAACAAAAATTAGTCCGCAAACTGATAGATTTCCCGCCGGCGTGACGCGTTACAAAGGTGACGGCCTACTTAAGCCTCACAACCCGATACAAACGGAGAGCAATGATGAAGAGATCTATATTGTCTTTTTTAACTATTTTTGTTGCGGCGATGTTCGCCACTGCGGCCTATGCCGATGTTAAGGTCAAGTCAAAACAAACCGTGGCCGGCCAAAGCCACGAAAGCACTACGTACATCAAGGGCAAGCGCCAGCGGAGCGAATCCTTTGGCGGAATGGTAAACATTACCCAGTGCGATCTAAAACGGGGCGTCCAGATCAACAGCAATTCGCAAACCTATATGGTCACGCCGTTCGCGCCTACGACCCAAACGACCACCCGTACATCGTCGCCGACAACGGACAAGTAACGGTGTCGTACAGACCGGCGGGCAGATCACAATGACCGTCACCACAAAAGATACCGGTGAACGCAAGCAGATGTTCGGCTATACGGCCCGCCATTTGATCATAACAATGGAAACCGTTTCCTCGCCTGATGCCTGTACAAAATCTGACATGAAAATGCAGACCGACGGATGGTATATCGATGCTGCGTTTCGCGCTCGACTGCGACAATGCTTTCGGCGGCTACGGCGCAAACAGTTATCAAAAAGGGGGCTGCCGCGACACTTACAACGTAAAGAATGTCGGCACCGCAAAACGAGGGTTTCCGGTTTACGAGAAAATGACGATGTTCGATGCCGGCGGACGCGAAACAATGACCATGACAAACGAGGTCGTCGAGCTTTCGCAGGCGACGCTTGATCCGGGCCTTTTTGAAATACCGGCAGGTTTTCGCGAAGCCAAGGATGCCTCGGAAATGTATGGTGCGCCAAGGACCAATTCAGGTGCTTCATCGGCACCGTCAACGGCACCCGCAAATGATAACGATACCGCGGACGCTAAAGGGAACAACGGTGTAGTTACTGCTATCGCCGCCGCGAATCAGCCGAGTTCGGTACCTGCGGCCCTGGGTCCCAAGAAAGAAGGTGTTATCCGGATCGGCATCGCCGGAGTGAAGACCGGTGCAGTAGGCGAGAGCATTTCGGCCGCGGACCTTTCTACGGCAGTACGAAACTCGCTAATTCAACACCTGAAGGTGCCGAATGTCGAGGTCGTCGCTCTTGAATCAAAGCTTGCTTCAGCGATCGACGCCGAGGCGAAAACAAATGAATGTGACTATGTGGCCCAGATTACCGCGTCTCATAAAAAAGGCGGTGGCGGTTTCGGGATGTTCAAGGCGCTCGCTCCGATGATAAGCAGCGTGGCCCCGGTCGCCGGGACGGGCGGCTACATCGCCGGAACGGTTGCTACTCAAGCTGTTCTCACCACGGCAACAATCTCCGGCCAGGTCAAGAACAAGGATGAGGTCACGCTCGACGTTAAGCTTAACAAGATAAGCGGAGCCTTGGCATTCGAGAAAGTCCTAAAAGCCAAGGCAAAGTCGAACGGCGACGACATTATTTCGCAGGTCGTCGAACTGGCAGCCCAGGGAATCGTCGACTCTTTAAAGGCGTCGTAACTTATTCAGCCGGAAGTGTTTATAGCGAGATGTAGTACCGCGGCAAAGGGATCCGTTTTTGAGGTTTCACAAATTCTTTGGAATCGACGGGCGATTAGGATTTTGCATAATCATCCGTCATTCCGATCAATATGACGATTGTCATCGTCAGAGTCTATTGAGATCCGAAACGATTCGATTTTCAATGACAAAGGGGACGCTCGGAAGGCGGAAAGGGCAGCTGGATCAGCTGCCCTTTTTTCGCGCTTCCATACGCTGATCCACGTGCCCGCATTCCTGCATAAGGGCCTGAAACCGCGGATCATCCCGAAGCCGATCGAGCTTTGGCTCGGTCGCAAGCCAAATGACCCAGGCGCTTTTCTCTTCGACCGCGGCTGCCAGATATTCCAATGCCTCGTCGTCATGCCGAGCGGCCAGATGAGACATAGCCAGAAAGTAGGGAAGGATATATTGCTTGCTTGCCGCGTCTTCGAGGGCTTCGATCCTCTGTTCCAATTCGTCGATAAGGCCATTCGCCGCCAAGGCAAAGCAGAGAACATAGTCTGGAAGAGGTGAGTCGCCGCCCAATTCGACCGCCCGGCGTGCAGCCGAGAGCGCTCGTTCGTTCTGACCCAACTCAAGCAGATTATTGGCCGACTGCAAACTCGCCTGCAGGAAATCGGGGCTTAGCTCATAGATCTCCTCGGCTTTCGCGAGTGCGGTGGCATAATCATGCATCTGGTAATAGTGCCAGGCCGATAGTACCTTCGGTCGAAGCGACAACGGATCGAGCCGTTCAGCCGCAATTATTTCCTTGGTGCCTTCCTCGATACGGCCGCGCGCCAACAAAAGCGACGAAAGCCACTCGTGTCCCAGGGCATAATTCGGATTCAAACGGATTGCCGTGCGGTAACACTCTTCAGCTTCGGCCCAATGCCGGGCGTTCGAGTGATACAGCCCCAGGGCCGCGTGAGCCTCTGCCAGTGTGTCGTCGATCTCGAGCGCCCGCGTTGCGGCTTCAAGGACCCTCGGATAACTTTCTTCCGGCCGGTAAAATCCGTAAATGCCCGCCCAGGTGTAATAGTCGGCTATCCCAACGTGCGCCAGAGCGTAATTCGGATCGAGTTCGACGGCGCGAGTGAACGCATTGATCGCTTTGGGGAAAGACTCAGGAGTGAACTGATTCCAGAAGTATCTTCCCTGGAGGTAAGCGTCGTGGGCTTCGGAAACATTAGTACCTCGCTTTGCAAGACCCCTGCCGCTCTTCACCTGTAAGTTTTGGAACAAGCTGAGAAGTGACTTGTTCCGAAATGGAATCTTCCAGCTCCAGCACGTCGCAGAATTTTTCGGAAAAACTCGCAGACCAGATCGTCGCCGATTTATCGACGTCAAGCAGCTGAGCCGTGACCCGTATGTGGTCGCCGATATGGCGAATTATGCCATCAACGACAAATTCCACGCCCAGTTGCCGACCGGCCAAAAACGGGTCGATGTTTGCGCCCGCGAAGGGAAGCACCGAACTGGTCGGCCGGACAAGAAATCGTCGGACGTTCGAAAGCCGCATTGTTACAGCGTCCGCAATGCCCAACGTGAGGTATTCTTCGCCCGTGTCGCCCGTATCAGGCGCGCTTACATTGTGGAACGGAAGTACAGCGATCGATCGTTCGCGTTCTGCGGTGATCGGCGAACGTGTTTTGGAGGCGATCGGATTGTTGGTCCGTTCCAGCAAAGCCGTATACCGATGGTCGCTGCGAATTACGTCCAGTTTCGGCTCGACGCCAAACCAGACCATCCATTCATTCCGTTCCTCGATCGCTTTGTTGAACCAATCAAAGGCCGTGTCGATCTGACCGGCGGCCAGATATGTCATAGCCATGAAATACGGCTTCATATCGTCGCGCGATTCCGTCTGTTCCAATTTCGTCAGGATCTTTTGGACTGCATCTTTTTCACCCTGCCGCACCCGCGCGAATGCAAGCATGTACCGCGGCATTCCGGACCTGCTCCATATCTCGGCTGCCATTCTTAGTACCGTCACGGCTTGATCGAATTCGCCTACCTCGGTCAGGGCATTACCGAGATGAATGTTGGCCTGGGCGAAATCGTCCTGCATTGCGGCGGCCTTTCGCGCGGACGAGATCGCTTCATCAAATCGCCTGGCTTGGTAAAGGGTCCACGACGTCATTAGCATCGCTCGCGGGGACATCGGGTCCAGCTCCTCGGCGCAATTTATTTCGTGAATGGCTTCGTCGAATTTGCCCTGCGTCGTAAGTAGATTCGAATAGCATTCGTGGGCGAAGGCATGATTCGGGTTTAGTTCCAGCGCCTGACGGACCAACGTTTCGGCTTCCGGCCAATTCCAGTCATAAAACAAAACTGTAAAGGCGAGTACCGCATAAGCTTCGCCGAGCGTTTCATCTATCTCCAAGGCCCTTCTGAGCGCCGCCTGCGCTTTCGTAAATCCTTCCTCGCTTGTTATCTCGCCAAAAATGGCCGACCAGACGTAGTAATCGGCTAAACCGATGTAAGGCAGCGGATAATCCGGATCCAGTTCGATGGCTTCGTTAAACGCTTCGACGGCCTTCAAGAGATACGCGTCGGTAAACTTGCTCCAGAAGTAACGGCCCCGCAGATAAGCCCTGTACGCACCGGGTTTATTGGTTCCCCGCCGTTCAAGTCGCTTCTTTTCATCGCCCGATATCTCGGGAAGCACGGCCCTGGCGACCTGTTCGGAAAGAAGGTCTTCCAACTCCAGCACATCCTTAAGGTCTTCGTCGAAGGCTTGGGCCCATTTAGCTGATTGGCCCTGAACATCCAATAGTTGGACCGAAACACGAATTCGCTCGCCGGCCTGACGGATAGTTCCGCTTAGCACGTATTCCACACCAAGTTTCACGCCAGCATCAAGCGGATCGGCTTCGGTAAAGGGAAGTACGGAACTTGTCGGCCGAACAATTATCCGTTCCACTCCACTCAGCCGCGTGATCAAGCCGTCCGCCAAACCTACACCAAAGAAATTATCGCCGGTGTCGCTTGAATGTGGACCGGAAAGTAAATTGAAAGGGAGAATTGCAAGCGTCGTCTTTATCGACCGCAAACCGGCCGCGGCCGTGCCGGCTGTAACATACGGCTCCGCAGACACCGGGCGCCCCTCGAGGTAATTGTCGATGTCGTCGGCAAAGTCGGCGACGGACGCGTATCGCTCCAACGGATCTTTTCGCAACGCTTTCAAAACGATCTTATCGAGATCGCCGCGAAGCTCGAGCCGCAGCGTTTCGAGCGAGGTGTTGCGGCTTTGGAATACCGACTCGAAGGTGCCCTCCTTGCTTTCATACATCGGAAGGACAGTCTCTTCACGCGAAAGGCTTCCGCTTGGCAGCGTCGGGGCCTGCTCGCGAACGGCCCGGGCAAGGTCATCCGGCAAGCTCCTTTTGAACTGGTACGGCCGGTGGCCGGTTAACAATTCGTAAAGAATAACTCCAAGCGAATAGACGTCACTCGATGCATCAAGCGGTTCACCGCGGATCTGCTCGGGCGATGCGTACTCCGGCGTCATCACGCGAAGCTGGGTGGCGGTCGGCTCGCCGTCTGTTTCCATCAATTCCGGGTCCAGGACCTTAGCGATGCCGAAATCGAGAAGCTTGGGCTTGCCTTCGGCATTGACCATGATATTGGACGGCTTTAGGTCGCGGTGGATGATCTGGAGTTCGTGAGCGGCGCTGACCGCACGGCACACGCCCTGGAAAACGGCAAGCCGTTGTTTGATGTCAAGCCGCTTTTCGTCGCAATACTTATAGATCGGCTTGCCGACGATGAACTCCATTACGAAGTACGGCAGGCCGTCCTCAGTGGATCCGCCGCCGAGGAAATAAGCAATGTTCGGATGGTTTAGGGCCGCAGTGATCTGACGTTCTCGGCGAAAACGCTTGAGGATCTGATCTGTATCCATCCCGCGTTTGATGAGCTTTATCGCGACCGTCTGCTCGAATTCACCGTCGACCCGCTGAGCGCGATAGACCACGCCCATGCCTCCGCGCCCGACCTCATCTTCAAGCCGGTAGGCGCCGACACGTCGGCCGATCATCGATGTTTCATTAGCAGGTTCGGATTGTGCCATCGAAATTCGTGGGGGAGTTCGATGTGAACATTCTGAACTAGTTCAAATACACGGTCAAATGGATGTTTTCTGATGGGTGGACAAGAGCAAACGGTAAATTACGGGTATCGCTATCTCAACTTTTTCAGTAACGCGCCAAATCGCGGATAGTCGCGCAGGTTAGCAAATCGCGGGTCAACGCCCGCGTAATTGAACGAGTGGCTTCCGGCGGCCTCAGAGCGTTCGAGCCATTCGATGGCCGATTGTGTTTCGCCAACCGAATTGAAAGCAAGAGCGATCTCGTAAGCAAAACCGCCTGGATTGTTGCGGACCGACGGTTCTTTCACACATTCGTCGATCTTTTGGAGCAGCGATTCCTTGCTGCCTCCGAGAGATTCGACCTGGACCTGAATGACCTTCCAACCGCAATCGTCACCCGAGCCGCCGGAATACTCCATCTCTTTGGCCAAAGCGGCAGCGGCGAGGCTTCGATCTCCCATTGACGTATAGGCCCAGCGTTTTACCTTATACGCGGGGATCGCACGGACGTCGAGTGCGAGTGCGGCATCGCTCTCGCTTATGGCTCTCGCAAGATCGCCAAGATGAAAATATACGACGCCCGCAGCCGACCTTATGGCCGCCGATCGCGGATCGAGCCGTTTCGCGATCGCGATCTCCGTTTCGGCGTCCGTCTTTTCACCTTTCGCCGCCAAGGTAAGCGCGAACCAGTGATGAGCCGGGGCGTAGGACGGATTCACTTGGATCGCTCGACGAAATTCAAGCTCGGACCCGGTTCGGTCGCGGTCGTGGAAGAACTTTATGTAAGCAAGGGTCGCATGCGCTTCGGCAAGGTTCGGATCAAGCTCCAGAGCTCTTGTGAGATTTCTTTTTGCTTCAGCGTAGGAGCTCTCCGGCGGTGTCATCGAATAAAGATTGAGCAGCGACAGCACATCGGCGAGTCCAACATACGCTAAAGCGAAGTTAGGATCTTCACGTATCGAGGACGAAAACGTTGCCGCGGCGGCAGTTAACGATTCGACCGACCGATTCGTCATTTCGGACCTGTCCGCGGAGATAGAGCTGATAAGCCGGAATGCTGGCGGTATAACTCCGCTCGACCTGCTGACGCTCGATAGGCAGCGGATCGATTCCGAGGGCCGACCAGACTTTCGCAGCCAGCCTTGTTTGAAGTTCGAAGAGATTGCCGTCCGCGGTACTGATCGTTTCGTGAAAGACAACCGTGCCTGTCCGCGTGTCCCAGAGCTCGGCTTCGGCATCGAAGGAATTTCCCGTTCGAGTGATAGCACCGCGAAGCACATATGCGATCCCGAGTTCGCTATCCATTTGCGAAGGTTCGATACCGGCAAGAAAGCGGCCCGTATTCGACGATACGACTTGAAGACTCTTTATATTGCCGAGCTTATTGGTAAGAGCGTCGGCGAGGCCATTTCCTATTTCCGAGATGGCCTGATCTGAGCTTGTAAAGGGTAACACAACAATGCTTGACGCCGGGATCCGGGCCGTGGACGGAGTCGTTGGTGCGGAACTACGGTACAGATTAATGGCGATAACACCCGCACCGATCAAAATTATCGCAAGAAGCGCGGCTGCGATATATCTAAAAACGTTCCGCGGAGCCCTTGAAGACTCTATTCCGTCACTGGTGATCTCGCCCTCATCAATGACCAGCGTAGTCAGATTATGAAGGTCCTGGGGCCTCTGTATTTCCGCGGGTGCAGCAACAGTCGAAAAGCTCCGAAAGAAAGGCCGGTAACCCGTTTCTTCGATGATCTTCTCAAATCGCGGGTCGCCGCGAAGGCTGTCGAAAACGGGTTCGACACCGGCCCAGTTCAGCCATCCCTCCTTAAGTTCGGCTGCTTTCTGCAATTCGGCCAACGCTATATCCGGTTCTTTTAGATAACAGTAAGCAAGCGCCAACTGGTATGGAGAAACATAGCGTTCGCGAGCCTGTTTCTTTAGGTTTGCCAGCTTTCGCAAGGCGACCTCCCGCTGCCCATCTGCTGCGTAGCATTCCGCCTCCGACAAAAGAGAAAAGATACTGTTATCTAACAGTTCCATCGCCCGTGCGTTTTCCCCAATTGCAGCGTGGGTATTACCTTTTATCCGCAGTACTTTACTTAGCCCGTAATATCCGAAACTGTACTCCGGAAAGTCCGCGATCACCTTTCGATAAGCACTGGCGGCCTCGTCATAGCGGCGGGCATAGTATAGGCCCCAGGCAATGTTGTGATGATTGAATGGGGCAAGCGGATCGATCTCAACGCCGCGTTCGGCGTATTTCAGGCCCTCGGCGAAACGGCCTTCGGTATACATCACGATCGAGTACCAGACATAGGCATTCGAGTTGTTCGGATTTAGCTCGATCGCTCGTTTCAAATGGTGTTCAGCCCTCGACCATTCATAGTTTCCGGCGTGGAGCGAAAAACCGAGGCTAGCGTGTGCTTCGGAGAGGTTCTCATCCAATTCGACCGCTCGTTTTGCTGCTTCGATCGCAGGACGAAAACATTCCTGCGGCGGTAATACGCCCATTATCCCGAGCCAGTTGTAGTAATCGGCAAGGCCCGCGTACGCGTGTGCATAATTCGGATCCGCCGCGATCGCACTATGAAAACTGACGAACGCCTTTGCAAAGCTTTCCTCGGTAAAGGTATTGAAATAATAACGGCCGCGCAGATAGTGTTCGAAAGCTTCCGGATCGTCGGTGCCGCGTTTTACGAATTCATCCCGCTCGTCGGCAGTAAGTTGAGGCAGCAGGCCCTCCACCACCTTCGAGGCCAGCTTGTCTTCGAGCGAAAATACATCGGCAAGCTCCTCGTCGATAGAGGTTGCCCAGATCGCGGCATTTTGGGCAACATAAAGCAGCTGCACGGTTACCCTCAAACGGTCATTTGCCTTCTTAATACTGCCGTTGAGAATAAAGTCGACATTCAATTCACGACCCGCGACCACCGGATCGATCGGCCCGTCGCCGAACGAAGTTATCGAGCTGGTCGGCCGGACGACAAACCGCTTCACCTTACTTAGGCGGGTTATCAAGGCGTCGGCAAGCCCCATTCCCAAGAAATCTGTCATCGGTGTCTTCGGATGCGACGAGATTCAGGAAAGAAAAGGGAAGGACCGCGAGAGATTTGGTATTTGCGGGCACCCGCGGGAGAGTTTCCGTACGCACGGACCTTTGCGCGGTATATCTCGGCGCGACCACCTGGATCCCATTCAGATGCCGCGAAATGTCCTTAGACAATTCGGCGACGGATGCATATCTTTCATCCGGGGCCTTGCTGAGAGCCTTCATTACAATATCGTCAAGGTCTCGGCTCAGCTCGGCCGCAAGATCGTTCGCTGTCGTTTTCCGCGCCTCCAGGAAATCGCCGTTTTTATTTACGTAATGCGGCAGCAGATTTTCGCGTACCTTAATGATCCGGCTCGGCACCTTCGGCATCGTGTTGCAGATCACGTTAGAAACTTCGTGAAGCGCGCGGCCCGCGAAATTGTAAGGACGATGCCCGGTCAGGAATTCGTAGAGCAGCACGCCCAGAGAATAAATGTCGCTTGACGGCGTTACGTCAAACCCCTGAACTTGTTCCGGGCTCGCATAATCAGGAGTCATCATCCGCAGCATCGAAGCTGTCGGGTTTAACGATTCGTGGATCAGATTCGGATCCAGGATCTTTGCGATGCCAAAATCAAGTAACTTTGGTGACCCGGTGCGATCGATCAGAATGTTGCTGGGCTTTATGTCGCGATGAATTATCTGGCGGCTGTGCGCGTATTCGAGAGCGGAGCATACCTTTTGAAATATCTTTAGCCGTTCCCTGATAGTGAGACGATTTGCGTCGCTGTAATTGTAAAACGTCTGCCCTTCGACGTACTCCATTACAAAATAGGGAACGCCGTCCGTCGTCGTTCCGCCGTCAAGCAGCCGGGCTATGAAAGGGTGTTCAAACGAAGCGAGAATCTGCCGCTCATGCCGGAATCGGCGAATGATGAAGTCCGAATCCATTCCCCGCTTTATAAGCTTTACGGCGACCCGCTGCTGAAACTCGCCGTCGGCCCTCTCGGCGAGATAAACCGCCCCCATTCCACCGCGGCCGATCTCTTTCTTTAGTTGAAAGGCGCCGATAACCCGCCCCAAATAATTATCAGGAGCGACGCTCACTTCAGACTCCGCAAACGAGTCTGAGATCTCTTTTTTCGCGGACGTATTCAGAAAACTACTGTCGGTCCATATCGGCGATTCGATAAACCCCTCAGCCGAGTCATCCGATGCCAGAAGCCGCTCCACCTCGAGGCGCAGTTCAGTGTCTGACGCACAATTCGCGTCAAGAAACTCTTTTCGGTCGTTTGTCGGGAGTTCGACCGCAGCTTGAAAAAGCTCTTCGATCTGCTGCCAGCGCTCGGGAGACATCTAATAAATCTTACACTGTATTTTGCGGAAATCGCTATTCCGGACGCCTGTTTTGCGGCCATTACGCCAAGTTAACGAACTGTTGTCGTATGTTTAATAATGTTGACCGCCATCGTCAATTCGGGTAGAATATTGTTGTGGAATCTTCTCGTTCCGCCCCCCATGCCCTTCCAAACAACTAAGATAAGTCTTGTATATTTTGTAGTTTTTACCCTGCTTCTTGTCGGGTTGATACCGCTTTTACTCACGGGTTGGTCACTTTCCGAAAGAAGCGCCACCGAGCTTCGTGCGGTCGAAAACCGGTACCAGATACAATTGGTCCAGGAAAAGGCCCGCCAAATAGAGATGTTCGGCCAGCGATACGGCGATCTAGTTAAGAGCCTCTCTAACGCGCTGGAACTCTCGAACGACCTCGCCGTTCTGTCCTCGCCGCAGACAGAACAAAAACTTAGCGAAACGCTTCAGAAAGACAACAACCTGCTGGCTCTTTACTTACAGCCCGTCGGATCGGAAGCCCTTTCATTGTACCGTCCGGGCTCGATCGCTCGTGAAGAATTAGAGAATATCGCAAGCGAAGCTCTTGCGGCTTCGGGCGCGACCGACCTATTTCTGGGATCGCCTCGCCGCTCGGCGGGCGGTGAATCGGTCATCGCGATGATCTCTCAGGTCGATGTTGACAATCGCTCTATCGCGTCGGTCGTTGCCATAGTCTCGCTACGCGAAATATCGAAAAGCGTGGTCGGCACCTCAGAGAAACGCGAAGAAGAATTATGGACCGAAGGGCTGCCCATCATTTTCGTTGTTAACCAGTCCGGGAAGGCTATTTTTCACCCGGACAATGGGCTTGTCGATGCGCAAAAGTCGCTTACCGACCTCAAGATCGTCGACGAATGGCAACAGTCGAATCGACAGATCCAGTCGGGACTCGTTCCGTTTACGGCTCAGTTTGCGGGCACTTCATATGACATGATCGGAGCTTATTCGACCGCCAGGTTCGGCTCCGGGTCTTCGTTTGGCGTCATTACTATGCAGGACGAGCGAAAAGCCCTGGCTTCGGTCGGCGAGATGCGCTGGCAGACTTGGATGACCAGCCTCGCTTTCGCCTTTTTTGCCATGTTGATCGGCTCCTTTGCCGCACGTACATTAACGTCGCCGATCCTAAAATTGTCGACCGCCGCAGAGAAGATCGCCTCGGGCGACCTGTCCACGCGTGTCGATACGCGAAACATTACCGAGATAGGAACCCTTGGCCGTTCATTTAATTTGATGAGCGATAAGCTGGAAGAGCATATTGCCAGCCTCGCGAAAGCTGCGACAGAGAACAGGGAATTGTTTGTGGGCACCGTGAAGGCACTCGCCGCCGCGATCGACGGGAAAGATAAATATACGCGAGGCCATTCGGAACGTGTAGCGCGAATTTCGGTCGGCATAGGTAAGCAGATGGGCATGGCGGAGGATGAACTCGAAACCCTTAGGATAAGTGCTCTTCTGCATGACGTCGGTAAAATTGCGATCGATGACAACATTCTCAAGAAACCGGCGGCACTAACGGATGAGGAATTCGAAGTAATGAAAACCCATCCGCAAAAAGGCTACAAGATCATGTCGCAGATCCCGGCGATGAAAGATTTTCTTCCCGGCATGTACATGCATCACGAAATGGTCAACGGCAAGGGTTATCCTCAGGGCCTTCGCGATCACGAGATACCGCTGCAGGCAAAGATCGTTTCTGTCGCCGATACATTCGACGCGATGACCATCGACCGGCCCTATCAGAAAGGCATGCTGCTGCCGGATGCCCTGGAAAGAATAAAGAGTTTTGTCGGTACTCGATACGACCCGAAAGTCGTCGATGCATTGGTCAGCGGCTGCGAATCGGGCGATATAGGAAAAGGATTGGTCAAGTTCCTTAACGACAACAAGGACAACACTGGCCTTGTCAACAATCGAACTGCCGCACAGCAAAACCCTCAGCCTGCAATGCCGCTCGAAGTTCCCGTCGAGCCCTCGCCGGCCATTCCCGCAGAAACTCCCGACGAAGAGATCCTCACGATCCTCTAGTCGTTTCCCAGCCTATGAATTCAGAGAATCGGAACGAGATCTGGCAGGTAGAGGTCGGCGGTCAGGTTTACGAAGCGCCGTTGGCGGAGCTTCCCGAATGGATCGGCGAAGGTTCGCTGATGCCGCAGGACAAAGTGCGGAAGGGGAACCTTCGTTGGATCGAGGCGCGAAAAGTGCCGGCGCTTATTCCGTTCTTTAACGCAAAAGAACGAGGCGAGCCGATGCCTTTCGTCCAAAGTGTTACTGATGCGCGGGAACAAGACCAGACAGCTGACGGGAACACGGGCCAGAGCACTGCCGAGTTACGAACCGAAACAACGGCTTTTTCACCGCCGCCAACCGGTTATCATCCAAGCGAAACATCGCACGCGGCAGCACAGCCGGGCTTTTGTCGCGTACATAACGATATCAAAGCTTCTTACATCTGTTCGGCATGCAGTTCAGAGTTCTGTCGGGCCTGTCCAAGCTGGTACGGAGGAAGCGTAAGAATATGCCCTGACTGCGACTCGCTCTGCCGTGAATCCGGGCAAGTAGCTGAATCGTCGCGCCATGCAGCCGCCGCTGCGGCGATCGGCGGAGAACACTTTGGTTTTTCCGATCTCGGCCGGGCGTTTGCGTATCCGTTCAAATTTCCGGTGAGTCTCTTTTTCGGTGCGCTCATGTTCATGGTGTTTTCGCTTGGGCAGATGGCATCTGCGTTCGGCGGCGTTATTTTTTTCGGAGCGTCGATATTCTGCTTCATGCTCGCCAATATGCTCACGTTCGGAGTTCTCGGCAACACCGTGGACAATTTCACGCAGGGGCGTTTGGATTCCGATTTCATGCCCAGCTTTGAAGATTTTTCTATCTGGGACGATGTGTTCCATCCGTTCTTTCTCAGCCTGGCGGCCTATCTCACATCCTTCGGCCCCTTTCTGCTGGTCGCGGCGATCGGAGCTTATCTTTTGATCAGCGCAGTGGACGAACAAACGAAAAAGTTCAATGAAAAACTAGCCAGCGTACCCGGCACGCAGTACTACGCGCCTGACAATACCGGCGAGCAGAGCCGAAGGGTACAGGAAATTCTTGACCGGGTGAAACACAGCAAAGAACGCCGGGCGGAGCAACAGCAGAAGATCATGGAGGCGGTCGAGAACGGACAGGGCACAGACGAGATAGTCCTTGAATCGGAAACTATCACAGCGGAAGAACAGGCCGAGCTTCAGAAGCTGCTCGCGGGAGGGACCGGCGTGCCGGCGTCACCAGCTGTGCCCGGCACCCCGCCTTCGCCAACTGCTCCAGCCATTTCATCCGATCCAACAAGCAAATACAGAGAGGCCGTTGGCGGAATTTTGCGTATCGCCGCTCCGGTTGTCGTCTTCGGATTGCTAACGTTGTTGTGGGGTTTACTGTATTTTCCCGCGGCATGCGTCGTAGCGGGTTATTCGCGGTCGTTCCGTGCGACGATCGATCCGCGAGTCGGGCTTGATACTATCAAGCGTCTCGGCGGTACCTACGCCAAGATACTTTTGATGGGCTTCGTCATCCTTATCGCGGCGGGTATTGTCGGGGGCTTTGTGCAGCTTATTTTCCTCCCGTTCGAATTGTCCGGTTTCGGCAATCTGCCGGCGACCGCTGTGGGCAGCATCTTCAGTTTCTATTTTTGGGTAGTATTTTGGTGCGTTCTCGGTTTTGCTCTCTTTAAGAAGGCCGATCGCCTTCAACTGTATCGCTGAGAGCGGCATCGAAAATTTCAACAAAGATATCGTGCGTTGTTTGGCGCACGATATTTTTTTATAATTGGAAATTTGCATTGGAGTGCGAATTTTCGGTTTAGGACTTTATGGCATTTTTCTGGCGTAGGGGAAAGGAAGACAAATTCTCGACATCGACATTGGGCCTCGATCTTTCGATCGAGGAACTGAAAAAACGGGAAGAAGCGGTTGAAAAGGAGATCGGGGTCCGATTTTCGAAGGCGATCGCAAAGACCCGTGATTCAATAAACACAAAGCTCGACAACATTTTCGAGGGCCGCAAGCAGATAGACGATCAACTGCTTGATGAGCTTGAGGAATTACTCATCTCGACCGACATCGGCGTGCAGACGACGCTGCAAGTTCTGGAAGCAGTAAGGAAAGGCGTGTCGCGGCAGGAGATCAACGATCTTGCCGCGTTGAAGGCGGTGATGAAGAATGAATTGCTGGATATCCTTCAGCATTCGAAGGACCACGGTGTCGAGTCAGAGACCGCGGTCGCCGATTCGATCAAGCCCTATGTGATGATGGTTGTCGGCGTCAACGGCGTCGGGAAAACTACGACGATCGGCAAGCTTTCGCAGCGGATAAAGAATGAAGGCAACGAGGTGCTGATCTGTGCGGCCGACACATTTCGGGCAGCCGCATCCGATCAATTAGAGATATGGGCTGAGCGTGCAGGTGTACCGATTGTCCAGCAAAAACAGGGAACCGATCCGGCGGCCGTACTATTTGACGCGCTTCAGTCAGCAAAGGCACGCGACGCCGATGTCCTTATTGTCGACACGGCCGGCCGCCTTCACAATAAGGCGAACCTGATGGCTGAATTGGAAAAGATGAAACGTATCGCCGGCCGTGAAGTCCCGGACGCGCCCCACGAAACGCTTCTCGTGCTCGACGCCGTGACCGGCCAAAACGGGCTTGAGCAAGCGCGGCAATTTATGAAGGTTGCAAACGTAACGGGCCTGGTCGTGACCAAACTGGACGGAACTGCAAAAGGCGGTATCGCGGTCGCGATAGCAAAGGAACTCAAGCTCCCGATCCGCTACGTTGGGATCGGTGAGCAAGTCGACGACCTGGTCGTCTTTAACGCCGAAGATTATGTGAACGGCTTGTTCAACTAGGAGGGCTAGCGAATTCTTGATCGCCCTTGACCAAATCGAACTCCATTGCGAACGACTAGAACTGTTAATTTGGACACCGACAAAATAAATACCGACGCGGCTTTTACGAGGCGGGCCCTCGACCTTTCGGCCGAGGGGATCGGCCAGGTTTCACCCAACCCGCTTGTCGGATGTGTGATAGTTTCGGGCGACGGCCGTGTTGTCGGCGAAGGCAGTTATATTAAAGACAACACAGTTCATGCCGAAGCCGTTGCGCTCGAGCAAGCCGGCGAAAACGCCCGCGGCGGAACGGCTTATGTTTCTCTTGAACCGCACGATCATTACGGTAAAACGCCTCCCTGTACCGAGGCTCTGATCGAGGCGGGCATCAAGCGCGTTGTTTGTCCGATCGAGGACCCGAATCCGCTTGTTTCGGGACGCGGTTTCGAGCGATTGAGGCATGCCGGAATTCAAGTCGAAACCGGCATCCTTGCCGAAGAAGCCGCAAAGCTGAACGAGAAATTCATTTGCTGGCATAAAAAGAAGCGGCCGTTCATTCACTTGAAGCTTGCAATGTCGCTAGACGGGCGTATTTCACTAAAAAATAGCGTTTCGACCGCCTTGTCCGGCAGAGCGGCAAACGATCGCGTGCATGAATTAAGGCACGAACACGATGCGATCCTGGTGGGAGCAAATACAGCCGTCGTAGATAACCCGAGCCTTACCGACAGAAGCGGTAAGCCCCGACGCCGTGCACTGGCACGAATAATTCTCGATAACAGGTTACGCTTGCCCTTGAACTCCACGCTTGCCACGACGGCCGGCGACGCGCCGACAATTGTCTTGACCAACTGCATCGATCCCAGCGCGGTCGGCCCGCTTTCCGAGACCGGAGTGAAAGTTGTGCCGATCGAAGGCGGCGCGAGAAACCTTGAGCTTGTGCTCGAAGAACTTTACAAGCGGGAAATTCAGTCCGTTCTTGTCGAAGGCGGTACCGGCGTTGCGGGTGCCTTTGTCGACGCCGGCCTTGTCGATAAGATCACGTTCATCTGCTCGCCGATCATAATTGGAGGAGGCGTCGCTCCGAACGCGATCGGCGGAACCGGAGCGTCGGAACTTTCCGACGCCATGCGCCTAACAGATCTGCAGATCGAACGACTCGGTGACGACATCGAGATAACAGGATATCCCGTTTCAAAATGAGCAGGAATTTCCCCGGCCAGCCGAAACCAAAAAAGTCCCTGGGGCAAAATTTCCTTGTCGATCAAAACTACATTGAGAGGGTCATCGCGGCCGTCGGGCCAACGGCGAATGACCTGGTATTCGAGATCGGGCCGGGGCGCGGGGCGTTGACCGAAAGGATCATCAGCTCTGGTGCTCACGTCGTTGCGATCGAGCTGGATAACAATCTCATAGGGCCGCTGACCGAACGGTTCAAAGGACAAACAAACTTTCAGCTGGTTCATCAAGACGCCCTCACAGCAGATTTCGCCGGATTACTTTCATCAAAGACGCCGGGTATCGCATCGGCCGGTTCTGTTAAACTGGTCGCGAATTTGCCTTACTATATTTCTACCGCGATCCTTGAGAGGCTTGCCGCGCAGCGTGGGGTATTTGACGCACTCATTTTGATGTTTCAACGTGAAGTCGTAGAAAGGATAGCAGCACCGCCGGGCAGCTCGGATCGTGGTTTCTTGACGGTCCTAACCGAATCGGCCTTTGAGATCCAGCGGTTATTTGATGTGCCGCCGACCGCCTTTCGACCCGCACCAAAGGTTACGAGTGCCGTCGTTCGCCTGAAACCAAAGGGCAGTAAGGGCGCTGACGAGCAAGAGTTTAGAAAACTGCTGAGCACGGCGTTCGCTCAAAAACGCAAAACAATCCTCAATAATCTCAAAGCTTCCTACGTCAATGCGGAAGACGCTCTCAGCCTCGCCGGGATCGACCCGAAACGCCGTGCGGAATCGCTGTCGCTGGATGACTGGCTGCAGCTTGATCGATGCCTCAAGGCGTAGCCAGGAACCTGGCGTTCCACGAGTCGTCTCGTTTAATTAAACGAAGCACAAACCCTTTATGTGCTAAGCTATCTTTTCATCTAGGGGCGAATATATTTGAGCAGATTAGAGATCATACCACTCGGCGGCATTGGCGAATTCGGGATGAACTGCCTCGGGCTCCGTTTCGGAGACGAGATGATCATCATCGATGCGGGGATGGGCTTTCCCGAAGAAACGCCGTTCGGTGTCGACATATCTATCCCGAATTTCGATTTTCTTGAAGATTATCGGCATGAGATAACCGCGCTTGTATTGACGCACGGGCACGAAGACCACATCGGCGCGCTTGCCTATCTTTTGCGGAAGTTCAATATTCCGGTTTACGGCTCCCGCTTCACACTCGCACTCGCGGAAAAGCGGCTTGAAGAGTTTGGAATGCTCGACGACGTTCTCCTTCACCGCGTTCGGGCGAACGACGTGATCGAGATCGGCAATTTCAAGGTCGAGTTCATCCACGCGTCCCATTCGCTGGTCGATTGTTTTTCGCTTGCCGTCAAAACGCCGCTCGGAACGATCATTCACACGGGTGACTATAAGATCGATGACACACCTGTCATTGGGGCACCGTACGATCTGAAAACCCTAAAACGGATAGGTGACGAGGGCGTTCTCGCACTGCTTGGCGATTCGACAAACGCTACCGTTCCCGGCCGCACGCCTTCCGAGCAGGCTGTAATACCTGCGTTCGAAGAGATCTTCGAACAGACCGCGGGCCGGATCTTCGTTTCTACCTTTTCATCGTCGATGCACCGGCTGCAGATCGTGTTTGATACAGCGAGGATGTTTGGCCGAAAGGTTTGCGTTCTCGGGCGTTCGATGCAGAAGAATGTCGAGATCGCCGATGATCAGAATCTGCTTCAATTCGACCCGAATGATATGGTTTCGCTCGGGGAGGCTCGCGCATTGAAAGATGACGAGATCGTTTATCTGGTGACGGGTTCGCAGGGCGAAGTGCGCGCTGCGTTGTGGAACCTGGCCACCGGGACGTACAAAGGCATGGAGATCGACAAAGGCGATACCGTCGTGCTTTCCGCCCGCATCATTCCCGGAAACGAAAAGAACATCAGCCGCCTTATCGGCCATCTTTACAAGCGTGGAGCGAATATAATCGAAGAAAAACGCCGTTTGATCCACGTTTCAGGCCACGCCTCCCAGGAAGACATAAAGATAATGGTGGAAACCGCCAGGCCGAAGTATCTTGTCCCCATACACGGGGAATACCGGATGCTGTTCCGCCACAAGGAATATGTAAAGAACCATGTGCCCGGTTATTCGGACGATAATATTTTTCTTATCGAGAACGGCGAGGTCCTTGAGTTTGACGAGTTTGGGGGCCGTATCCTCGAAAAACGCGAGTTGTTCAAGACCTTTATCGACGAAGAATCCTCTGAAGAGATCGAATATGACATCATTCGCGAGCGGCGAAAACTCGCATATGGCGGTGCCGTTTCGCTGGTAGTGTCCATCGACCGTAAAACCGGCGAGCTCGCCGGCGAGCCCCAGATCGAATTTCAGGGTGTCGCGGGTGTGGACCCGATGAACGGTTTCGCCGGTGATGCGCGGGACGCGATGTCTGCAGCCGTGATAGCCATGAAACGCGAGCACATCGCGGACCGTAATTTTCTAAAAGAGGCACTTCGCCTCGCCCTTAAGCGTTATATTCAGCAAGAACTCGGAACAAAGCCCGTTATCGTAACGACGATCGTTGACGTATAGGATCGCAGTCTCCATCCGACGTTTCATCGATCATTTTGATAATGGTTGAAAGCAGAGCCGTGCAGGTACCTCAATAAATGAGAGAAGAGATCAAGGAACTAGAAAAGCAAGCCCGGGTTTTAGAGCCCGACGCGGTCGAACGCGCCGATACCCGAAAGGCCATTGTCGATTACGGCGAACGTTTTCTGGATAATATCGACTCACTCAAAACCTACAACGTAACCGACGAAAAAGGCATCGGGCTATTGGCTTCGCCGTTCACGGAAGAAGGCGTAAACGTGGCTGAAGCAATTCGCCTGATAGCCGAAAATGTCGATACGCCCGGATTGAATCCCGCGTCCGGCGGACATCTTGCATACATTCCGGGCGGCGGCATCTATAACGCGGCGTTAGGCGATTATCTCGCCGATATTTTCAATAAATATGCCGGCGTATTTTACGCCAGCCCCGGTGCTGTCCGGATGGAGAATATGCTCATCCGTTGGATGAACGACCTTGTCGGATATCCCTCGATGGCGAGCGGTAATCTGACCACAAGCGGAAGCCTGGCGAACATGATCGCCGTCGTTGTTGCCCGCGATGCAATGGGCATCAATGCAGCGGATATTCCACGCTCAGTGATCTATCTTTCAAAGCAAACCCATCATTCGATCGATAAGGCGATCCGCGTTTCGGGACTCGGCGAATCGATCCTCCGATTTGTCTCGCTGGATGCCCGATTCAGGATGGTTCCAGCCGAGCTTGAAAAACAGATCGAGGAGGACAAGGCTGCCGGACTTGAACCCTTTATGGTCGTGGCGTCGGCCGGCACAACCGATGTCGGTGCGATCGACCCGCTTGAGTCGATAGGAGCTGTCGCAAAAAAGCACGGCCTTTGGTATCACATCGATGCGGCCTATGGCGGGTTCTTTATTCTTACAAAGGAAGGAAAGGAAAAGCTTCAGGGCCTGGAACTGTCTGATTCGCTGATAATCGACCCGCACAAAGGCCTTTTCCTCCCGTATGGTCTTGGTGTTGTGTTGGTAAAGGACGTCGAGGACCTAAAGCGTTCCTTTCGGTTTGACGCCCACTATATGCAGGACGCCTTCGCTGGACCGGATGAACTATCGCCGGCCGAGCTTTCCCCTGAGCTGACCAAGCATTTCCGCGGGCTGCGCCTGTGGCTTCCGTTAAAACTCCACGGCATAGCCCCATTCCGGGCCTGCCTGGAAGAAAAGCTTATGCTTGCGAAGTATTTTTACGCGGAAGTTCAACAGATCGGGTTCGAGTGTCGGCTTGTGCCCGAGCTATCAGTGGTCGTTTACCGTTTTGTTCCGGAGCACGGAGATCCGAACGAATTCAATCGTCGCCTTCTCGAAGCCGTGGTTGCAGACGGCCGCATCTTCATCTCGTCGACCGTGCTTGACGGCGATTATATGCTTCGTTTTGCATGCCTTGCCTTTCGTACACATCTAAAGACTGTCGATACGCTGCTCCAGGTCTTAAAGGGATCGGTCGATGCTCTCGGCGGTTATCAGAAGAGCACCTTTTCATAACGCCAAACGTCGAACTCGACCGCACCTTCCGGCGTTTCGATCGAATGGCTTACGGTGCCTGCGTTGTGCCAACCTGATTTCTCGTAGAACCTGGCGGCCCTGTCATTGCCGACCGCACAAGCAAGCCATGCAATTCTAACGCCGTTAATCGCAAGCCGCTTTTCTCCGTCTGAGATAAGTGCCGCCGCGACACCCGTCCCTCTCGCGTCAGCGGACACGAATAGCTGGAAGAGTTCGTCATCCTTTACGATACAAAACCCTGTCGGCAGCCCCGGTTTGCCCGTCACGCGAACAATATCGAGCATTTCGCCAAGACGAGATCGAAAGCTCTCAAGCGTGCGAATTCTCGCGAGCTTTGCGGGCAAGATCTTTGCGTGAGCATCCTGCCAAGCGTCGTACCAGATCTCGCGCGATCGCCGGGATCTCTGCAGGATACGCGTTTCTTACCGTGATCGTATCGATCATGAAGACCAATTCTAACCGCAAAAAAGCCGGCCTACCAAAGAATGGAAGGCCGGCCGCCAGGGAAAAGCGCTTTCGTTATCGATCAATCGACGGCGAATGCCGCTTTTGCCACTGTCCTTATTTGATGCTTGTACATGTTATATCGATTTCCGCCAGATTCCATTAAATTCTTGGCGGAGAACGGCACTTTCCTCATGATTCAGGCCGGAATATGACTAAACCCATGGAATAGAGCCAGCTTACCGGACATCAAGGTCGGGGTCATTATACACGCCGGAGTATATTTATTCGACATAGCCGGCGGTATTATGCCGACCTTACTCCGCCAGACGTGAACCGGCTTTGGTAACCTGGCGGTTTTGAGTTAAATTCGACCGGAATGAACTGGAGCGATACTGTCGTATTACTGACCGGGGCTTCGAGCGGCATCGGCGAAGGCTTGGCTTTGGCGATGGCTGAGCGGGGAGCAACTCTCGGGCTGCTCGCGCGGAGAAAGGAGATGCTGGAAAAGCTGGCGGATCGCTGCCGAAAGTTCGACGTGCGTGTCCGCACATTCGCGGTCGATGTTACCGACGAAATGGCGTTCGCGGACGCGGCCGATGAGATGCGAGGCGAATTTGGGCGGATAGATCTGCTGATCGCGAACGCAGGTATCGGCGGTAATGATGAGGACACGCGGTCTTACGTCCCGCAGGCCGTCCGAAAGGTCATCGAGACCAACTTGCTCGGCGCCGCAAACGCCGTCCACGCCGTGGTCCCGCACATGGTGGAACGCGGGTCGGGCCATATTGTCGCTATCTCGAGCCTTGCGGGCTTTCGAGGGCTGCCTAGATCGGCCGCTTACAGCGGAAGCAAGGCCGGCATGACCGCGTTCTTCGAAAGCGTGCGGCTGGACGTAAAACACAGCGGTGTTGACGTAACGATCATTCAGCCGGGCTTTATTCGAACACCCCTTACGTCGGCCCGCGCCAACAAAATGCCGTTTTTGATGGAACTGAACGACGCGATACCGCTCTTCATCAAGGCGATCGAAAAAAGGAAGAAATTCGCCGCATTTCCCTGGCAGCTTGCAACGATTGTCCGGGCAGGGAAATTCATGCCGGCCTGGCTATATGACCGGATCGCCGGACGTGCCCGCTATCGCGAATAAAACCGCGTTTTGCAACACTTATTAAAAATACTCGTATCGACTCAGTACATTCTGCAACAGAACCTCGCATAAACGCTTTAGCCGTTTGACGTTACGTAAAGATTAGGACAACATAATAGACAGTTTGCTCAACTAACCATCGGAGTTTTAACAATCATAATCTGATCGAGCGCAAGGGACTGCTTAACACTCTTGCGAAACCTTCTCTCCCGCAATGTTTGTTGGCAATTTGGGCCGATGCGAAACGTTTGGCGCCGTATTGAGTCGCCTCTGCGTTTGCCCCCGGATGGAATTGACGAGCTTTGGAGGCTGAATGAATTGGATTGAGGACCTTGTCGTGCGTGCGCGGCACAAGAGCGAGATCACCGCTCGACTACTGCCAAAGATCTCCCCGATCTTCGAAGAGCTAAAGGAAAGGCTGAGTGCCGATATTGAGCACATTAATACTTCTGTCGGTTCTGAGATAGTCCGTTTCGGCAACGGCGGCCCGCATGCCATAAGCCTCTCGTGCGTGACCGGCGAGGTGATGAGCGTTGCGTGTTTTAACGACATTTCCCTGCAGTTAGAGATCGAGGTTTCGGCGGCGGACGAAGAGATCACGAAGCATTTCCTTCCGGTAATGCCGAGCCTAAATGGAGGTCCGCCGGTTTTTGCCGAACATAACCAGCCGACAACCGTCAGCCGTATTTCGCAGCTGATGATCCAGCCGCTGGTTGAATATTCCCTTCAGCTCCACGAGTTCGAAAGGCCTGACGAATTTTAGGCTTGGGGGCTGGTTACAGGGGGCTTCGGATCGAGAGTCTGATCTATGCTATACCGTTTTCGGTCGAGTCAAGGTCCCTTAATTCCTTAAGTTCCTCTCTCAGCGCAGCTATCATCTCCCGTACGTACTGTTCAGCCTGTTTTATTTGCGTCAGCAGTCCTTCGCTCTCAGCGAGAGCCCGTTCGGCCTCGGCCAAAAGATCGGAGTGTTCGTTCCGGTCCATCCTATTGAGACTATTTGATAGTACCCACCCCCCGTTGTACGCAATTGAACATAAGCGGCTGTTGACACGGGATTTACAATAAAAACTAGAAGCGATCCGAAGCCTGCCAAGGGGCCTTACCTCCGCGATATCTCCGCATTTCGCTAGTTCGGAGCTTATTTGAACATTCCTCGCCGTTAGGATAGACTCGTCGTTTTTTATGTACCAGGGGAGGGCATTCGGGCATGGACTGGGCGATAAGCATACCTGAAGGGACGGAGATCATACGGGTTGAGCTGAGCGGTGATTATGACATCACGGCATTACGCCGCGTTATTAAAGGAGATCAGCGGAACATTACGGGAGCATCCCACCTGGCCGCTGTTGTTCGACGACCGGGGGCTCGACGTCAGCCGGATCACGCCCAATGAAATGCTGGTCAGCAACAGCATGTTTGCCGACAGCACGCTGGGCACCTCTGTCCGGCGGATCGCGATATTGGTCAAGTCTGACGTCGAATATGAGCGGGCCGTCAATTGGAGCCGGCTCGCCCATACCCGCTCGATGACCCGGATCGGCGTCTTCCGCGAAGAGGCCGAGGCGGTCGAGTGGCTCACCTCCGAAGCATAGTTGGCCGCGGACCGGATGTGTCAACCGGTGCTCGGACGACTCCTATCGAGTATTTTCGCCTGTGGATCATCTCACAAGGGCGGCAGTCCTTCACAATGCCAGAGAGACCCGACTCGCTCGCGGATGATGTCGGTGAAGAGGCCGAGAGTTCTACGCTAGTTCTTCCGGTGAAATTTCTTAAGGAGATGTTCGCCGGCGACAGCGGACAAGTCTACCGAATCGAAGTCTAGCCCTTTAACCGCTGAAGAACCTTGCGTCGAAACTGAAGAGCAAGGGCCTATCGAAATACCATCGATCGACTAAAAGCTGTCGCTCGCCCTTGCATCCGCCTCTATCTTTCCAAGCAAGATGAGGACTGAAATACCCGATGGCTGTTCAAAAATTGGTGGTCGACCCGGATCTTCCGGATTCGATCGACTGGCCGTATGAAACGGAACGGCCTCCAAATGACCGGGATCGATCCTTCGATCAATCTTCTACAACCAAGCCACTCTTACCCCTTTCGCATATAGCCCAGCTTGATCTAAGTGAGATCTCCGGATTCGATGACGAAAATCTCTTGCCCGGCAGCGGTTGGCTGTACTTTTTCTATTCGGACGAACAAGATGTTTGGGGTTTTGATTCATACGGGACACCTCGGGCTTTAAGGTGATCTATTTTGACGGCGATCGGTCCGAGTTGAAACGGCGTGATTTTCCGGAGGTTCTATCCGAATATTCATGTTTTTCGTCGTGTGCTGTTACACCGGTTCAGGAACTCAATCTGCCCAATATGTGGAGCGACAGAATGGACCGGTTTTTCAGCAGCGAAAGGATCAAGATGCTTACGATGGACTTCACGACAACCGGTTAGTAAACAAGCTGTTCGGCTATGCTGATGCTGTGCAAGGAGAAATGGAAATAGAGTGTGAGATGGTAACGTGTGGCCACTATATTGGCGACGCCGTCGGTACCGACGATGAAAGAAGAAGATCGGCCGAAAAATCTTTGGGCGATTGGCGCCTTTTGTTGCAGATCGATAGCAATGAGGAATGCGGGTATGATGTGGGGCGACGTCGGGCGGATCTATTCTGGATCCGTAAGGATGACCTTCTGGAACGTAATTTTGATAAGACGTGGTTTATCTATCAATGCTGTTGACGGTTGCCAATGATGCCTTCCGGAACAAGACCGGCAAAGACCTTTACGAATACATCGATCACGACAACTTCAAGTCCCGCAAGGGCAACTACCCGGCCTTCGAATTTAACTGATGATGGCAACAGATGGCGTTCGAAAGATGTGCGAGATATTAACAAAGTACGTAAAAAAGTGAGCCCGTCGACCAGTGAGGATTTCGAAGCCTGATAGGCTCGTATGTTCTTATTCTACAATGTTTATCGCCTGTTCTTGAATAGTACAGTCCAGATTTAAAGCAACCTGAGCCGGGATTTGGGACTCACACTTTAGGTAGTTGTGTAAAATAAATTGCGCCCGGGGTTTGGGGGCGATATTGGACAGGGGGTGCGAACATGGGAATTTTTAGGTTATTGGCGACGATATTTGTAGTTGGTTTATTTTTGACGGCGTGCAATACGAACCGGCAGCAGCAGCCGGGGGCGACGGCGGGGTTGTCGGGGGAATATTGGGCGAAGGACAATCTGGACCTGCAGAGGGTTGGCGATCTGTTGGAGTGTTCGGATAGCCCGGAGGAATTTGAGGGTTATCTGAATGAAGACGACGGGATCAACAATCTCGACCTGAACGGTGACGGTTATGTCGATTACATAAGCGTCGATGAGTTTGAGGATAGGGGCGACTATGAACGGGGGCTTTCGTTGTATAGCCGTTATGGGCCGGATGATATACAGGAATTAGCCCAGATCGTGTTTTACCGCGACGATTTTAATTATCCGGGTGCTCGCGTGCTTATTACCGGGGACGAGCACATCTATGGGGATGACTATTATGTTGAAACGAACTGGATGGACCGCACGGTCGATCTGATCACGTTTCTGTTTAACCCGCGCGACCAGTACTACCGTTCGCCGTATTACTACGACAATTATCCGGCGGATTACGTGGTCTATGAGGTGGTGGAGACGCCCGTTTACCGCACGAGGGTTGCGGCAGATAGTCCCGCAGCCGGTCTTTGTTTATACGACGGCTCCGACGTTTGTAAATAAGGTGAAGATCAAGTCGCCCTACCGCGGCAGGCAGTTGGATAGGGTCTATGCGAGGCTGGCGAAACCGACAAAGGAACAGAATGAATTCATAAGTAACAATCCTCGCGGTGCCCGGGTTGGAAAGGGTGAGAGGGAATCGCGTCCGGACGACAGACGCGGCGATAAACCAGGCCGGCCGGAGTTCGCTCCGGAGGGCCAGCCGAAGGAGGCACGTAAAGTCGAACACGATCGAGGCGGCCCGCCAAAAGCAATTCGGGCTGAAAGGCCGAATGTTGATGTTGGGAAACCGGCGAAGGTCGAAAGACCGAAGGTTGATTCTCCGAAACCGGCCAAGGTTGAAAGACAGAAACCGGCCAGGGTTGAACAACCGAGGATGAACCCGGCGAAATTTGAAAGTCCGAGAGTTAACTCTCCAAGGCCGGCGAGAATGGAAATGCCAAGAGTCAATTCTCCAAAACCGGCCAGGGCTGAGCAGCCGAAAATGAATCCTGGAAGACAGGCAAATACCGGGAACCCTGGAGGCAAAGGAGGCGGCGGGAAAGGTAAGAAACCATAAAAATCAGAATCGGCTGTTTTAGGATAGGGCTTTGTCCCGTAGGGACTGTAAGAAAATAGCCCAGCGATTGATCGCTGGGTGCGCGTATCGCAAGTGAGGCAGTCCCGTAGGGACGGCCGAAACCGTTAACCTCTCATCCGTCCCTAACGGGACTGGGAGATCTCGTACACGTAGCCCAGCGATAAATCGCTGGGCTATTTACGATCGTCCCTGCGGGACTTTTGACACCCTTCCGGGATATGGCCGATCCTTGATCTGTTCCTTACTCCGATGAATCTATTCCGACATTTTCTTTTGTCGGGCAATCGGCTCATGATAATATGGCGGCATACTGATACGCGATTACTAGAGAACCACCCCGTCAGCGGAAGCCGCTGCCACCCCTCCTTTGTAAGGAGGGGAGCTGGGAGGAAGAGGAATTATGAGCGACGAAACACTTGATGATATTTATCCCGGCATCGGGCGGTTGAATTATTTTTTGGCGCATGTGGCGATCATTGCGGTGATGGTCGGGGCGGTGATCGGGTTGGGGCCGGAGAGTACTTTGTTTAAGGTGCTTTCGCTGGCGGCGATGATCGCGGGCGTGGTGCTGGATGTGATGCGGCTGCGGAATATCGGGGTCAGTGAGTGGTTCGCGTTCCTGCGTTTTGTGCCGTGGGTCGGCGGGCTGGTCGGAATCTGTATGCAGAGCTTTCCGACGGGGTGGATAGAGACGAAGCGGCTGGACAGGACGGGCTGGACCATCATTGGGGTCTATGCGGCGCTGTTTGCTGTGCTGATGTTCCTGGTCTTTTTACGCCCTGGGATGGTGTTGGTGCCTTGGTTTGACGGTTGGTCTTGGTAGATATCGAGGACGAGAAAGAGAGAACCACCCCGTCAGCCGAAGCGGCTGCCACCCCTCCTTCGTAAGGAGGGGAGCCTAGATGGATACAGCCCGGCGTATCTTTAGGGCATCTAATAATTAGCGGTCAAAAGGGCCGTCCGGCGGCGATTCGTTCGGGCGGTTTTTTTGTGAAGAGAAGGCGGGAAAATGCTTTTTCCTTTTCGATGGAAAAGTTCGTATAATTAGTCAGAGCAATTTAGGTGCCAGCGGGAACAAGGAATGTCATCTCTCAGACTTACAACCAGTTTACAGCAGCGAATGATCTTGACGCCGCAGTTGCGGCAGCGGATAGAAATGCTGCAGATGACGTCGATGGAGCTGTCGGAGCTGATCGAGCAGGAGCTGGTCGCGAACCCTATCCTCGAAGAGGTCCAGCCGGGCGACGAGGTCAAGGAAATTTCCGATAACATTCTCGACCAAAACGCCGACGGCCATGACGAAGGTTTTGAGAATGGGCACGATCCGACGGTGAACGTGTCGGCGGCGGTTGAGGACGGCGTGCAGACGTTTGAGGCGGGCGGTGTCGAAGCGGGGGTTGATGCGGGGTTCGATTCGGGCATCGATACTCCCGCGGTCCCGGATGGCGAAGCTACCGAAGACGGGGCAAGCACCGAATCATCCGACTCGTTCGACGAGATAGATTACGGCAGGGAATTTCAGGATTACCTCGACCCCGGATATAAGACCCAGGAATTTGAATATAAGGAAGACGCGCCGAGCTTTGAGCAGTTTCTGTCGCATACGGAAACGCTGAGCGAACACCTCGAATGGCAGCTTCACCTGCAGGAGATAAGCGAAACGCTGCAGGAGATAGGCGTCTTTATCATCGGGAACCTCGACGAGGACGGGCGGCTGACCGTTTCGCCGGAGGATGCGGCGGGGATGCTGTCGGTACCGCTGGAGACGCTCGAGAAAGCACGGAAGGTCGTGATGAATCTCGACCCTGTCGGCTGCGGCGCCGTTGATGTAAAGGAATGCCTTTGGGCGCAGCTCGATGCGGTGGGCGAAGGCGGATCGCTGGCGGCACGGCTCGTACGCGACCATTTCGAAGACCTTCAGCCGCACCGGCTTAATCACCTTGCGAAAGAGACGGGGATGGACGTGCAGTCGCTGCACGACGAGATCGAAAAGATCCGCGCACTTGATCCGTATCCGGGCCGGCGGTTCGCTTCCGAAGAAGCGATATTCGTCGCCCCCGAGGTTTATATCGAAAAGATCGATGACGAATATCTGATCTATTTCACCGACGACGGCAGCCCGCGGCTTCGCATCAGCTCGACATACCATCAGCTGCTGGACCAGAACGATACCTCGAAGGAAACCAAGGATTTTATTCGGGAAAAGATGCGCTCGGCGGTCGACCTGCTGCGGAATATCGAACACCGCCGGCAGACCATTTACCGCGTTGTCGAATGTATCGTACATCGGCAGCAGGAATTTTTGGACAAGGGCGTCGAGTACATTAAGCCGATGATGCTAAAAGACGTGGCGGAAGATATCGGGATGCACCTTTCGACCATCTCGCGCGTCGTCAACCGAAAGTACGCCCACACCCCGCAGGGCGTTATCGAATTGAGACGCTTCTTCAGCGAAGGAATGATGAACGAGGATGGCGAGGAAGTTTCGACCCGCATCCTCAAACTCAGGATCAAGAAGCTCGTTGAAGAAGAAGACTCGAAGAACCCGCTTACCGACGAACAGATCGCAAAGGTCCTGGGCAAGGAAGGGGTTAAATTGTCGCGGCGAACGGTCGCGAAATATCGCGACCAGATGAGCATTGCCGGTTCGCGTGAGAGGAAGACCGTGATCTAGACAGGATCCTTTCCAGTGGGGATCCGGACGCGGGACGGCCTATTGAAAAAGGGGAGACTATGATTATCGAATATTCCGGAAGGCATATTGACGTAACACCTGCACTCAAATCCCACGCAGAAGAACAATTCAAGAAAATAGACCATGTATTCGACGGAAAGGCGATCAAGGCCCACGTCATCTTTGAGGTGGAGCGGGCGCGCCACCGGTGTGAGATAACGCTAAATTGGCGGAACGACGTGCTGACGGCCACGGGCAGTTCGTCGGACATGTACCAGTCGATCTCGCAATCGATCGGAAAGATCGAGAAACAGGCGCTCAAACTCAAGCAAAAGGTCATCGACCGCTCGCACCGCGCAAAACGGGCGAGTACTATCGTCGGCGAGCGAAACGAGGTCAGCCCGACACCGCTCGGGGCTCGGATCGTCATATCGAACGGCTATGAGGTGAAACCCGTGACCGTGGACGAGGCGACGATGCTTCTGGAAGAACAGGATGAGAATTTTCTGGTCTTTCGCAACGCCGATCACCAGAAAGTTTCGGTGATCTACAAGCGAAAGGACGGCAATTACGGGCTGATCGAACCTTAGGCAGGATAGGAGTTAAGAATGCACTTATTCCGTGCATGGTTCTGCAAAAGTAAGGCGTGCACTTACTCCGTGCGTGCTTCTGCAAAATGATAGAGAAAAAAAGCGTTGACCGCCGGATCATCCACGGGGTGCTGATGGCGGTCTTCGATCGAGGAACGCTGATCCGCGGGGCGTCGGGCACCGGGAAATCGGAGCTTGCGCTTGAGCTTATCGCACGCGGACACCGGCTTGTCGCAGACGATGCCGTAAGGATCGATCGCCGCGGCAATGAGCTGTATGGTGAAGCCCCGGAATTGACGTGGGGGGTTCTTGCGATAAACGGACTTGGTTTGGTCGATGTTGCTGCGGTGTTGGGCGACGGAAGCATTACAGGCCGAGGCAAAGATAGATATTTGCATCGATTTGATGCCGGAACGCGAAGAGGATCGTTTTGATCTTTTGTCCGATGTGCGGTCCGACGAAAAGATCCTCGGTGTTCCGGTGCCGCTGGTGCGTTTGGATGTTTCTAAACGGCCGGCTAGTCCGATCATCATCGAGACGGCAGTTAGAATGCTTGATCATGCATCGGCAGTTGTCGCACGCCGCGTTGCGGCGGAACACGATTCGTCGATAATTCATTCAACTCCCATTCCGCAATAGAATGGCAGCAAAGAAAAAAGTCAACACCGCGGTGCCGGCGTTCGTCATCATCACCGGCCTGAGCGGGTCGGGAATGAGCTCGGCGACGAATGCGTTCGAGGACCTCGGCTATTTCTGCGTTGATAACCTGCCGCTTGACGATGCTTTCGACGTTCGCCCGGCTCTTGCAGCCGAACGACGAAGAGGTCACGGCCATTGAAAAGGCTGCCCTTGTGATAAATATCCGCGAGCGGCATTTTTTGCCGCAGTTTCAGGCGGAGTTAAAGAAACTTGAACGAAAGCGGCTCAAACCGTTCGTCCTGTTCTTTGAAGCTTCGGACGACGTGCTTCGCCGAAGGTTCTCGGAAACACGCCGGCCGCATCCGGCCGATAAGGGTCGCGGGCTGCTGGCAGCGATCAAGTCAGAGCGAAAGGAGATGGAAGCGGTCCGCGATACGGCCGACCTGATAATTGATACTACAGAACATACCGTCCACACACTGCGGCGGCTGATCGTCGAAAAGTTCAGCCATCTTCCGGGTGCGGCGCCGTTGAAGGTACAGGTCATAAGCTTCGGTCACAAATACGGGAATCCGCGCGATATGGACCTGATGTTCGATGTCCGCCATCTGCCGAATCCATATTTCGAGACAACACTTCGCGACCTCACGGGCGAAAGCGCCAAGATCGTGAAGTATCTCAATAAAAGCGACGATGTAAAGGAAACTATCCGCCGGTTCGTCGATGTGGTCGAATATTTGCTGCCGTTCTACCAAAAGGAAGGCAAGTCGTACCTGACCATCGGCATAGGCTGCACGGGCGGGCGGCACCGGTCGGTGATGGTGGCAAACGCGATGCGAAATGCCATCAAGAAAGCAGGTTTCAACGTTTCGGTTGCTCATCGCGATATGCAAAAATGAGTGGTGCCGGTCCTCGTCGGTATTCGTCGGAATTTGAACATTATGCACAGAGTTGGAGGAGTGATCGTTTCGCACGGCCAGTTGGCGAACGAACTGTTGGCGGCGGCCGAAACGGTGATAGGAGATCTGCAGAATGTGGCGGCTGTCTCGATCGGCTGGCACGACGACGTCGAAGCGGCAAAGGCCGAAATACGGCGAGCTATCAGCAGCGTATCCCAGGGCGCCGGGGTACTGCTGATGACCGATATGTTCGGCGGGACGCCGACAAATATTTCGGCAATGTTCCTGGACGAGGGCGAGATCGAGATGGTGACCGGCGTTAACCTGCCCATGGTGGTCAAGTTTGCCACTCATTCAAAGGGCGGCAGCCTGAGCGAGATCGCCAAAGACGTCGAGGAACAGGGGAAACAATCTATCTACAGGACCGCCTCACTTTTTCGCCGGCGAAATCTAAAAAGGATGCTTGAGACGACGGTCAGGGTCGTCAATCACCTCGGGCTGCACGCCCGGGCCGCCGGCCAGCTTGTAAAACTTGCAAGGCGTTTTAAGAGCCGCATAACCTTAAGAAAACCGGACGGTTCGGCGGAAGCCGATGCCAGATCGATGCTCAGCGTTCTGACGCTTGCAGCCGCGATAAACTCGCGGCTTATCGTCGAGATCGACGGCGAGGACGAGCGTGAGGCGATGGACGCGATCACACAGCTTTTCGAATCGGGGTTCGGTGAGAAATAGAGATATTGTGAGAACACAGGAAAAACCCGGATCCGGGAAAAAGGTAGAGCTCATCGGAGCACCGCTCGGCTACGGTGCCGGGTCGCCGGGCAGCGAGCTTGGCGTCGAGGCAATGCGGCTTGCATCGCTTCACGGCACCCGTTTGATCGATGCTGTAAGAGACCTGGGTTACGAAGCTGTCGATCGCGGAAACGTGCCGGTCGTTCATCCGAAAAGGCCTGCCGCTGCGGATGATAATCCGAAGTATCTGGATGAGGTCACCGAAACGTGCGGCAACATTGCTGAAGCGGTGCGGTCATCGATGACCAACGGCTCGATCCCCGTGATCCTCGGCGGTGACCACACTATTGCTATCGGGTCGGTGACGGGCATGGCCTCGTATTTCCGCGAGCGGGGCGAGGACTTTGGCCTGATCTGGTTCGATGCTCACGCGGACATCAACACGCCGGAAACCTCGGCGTCGGGAAATATTCACGGGATGCCGCTCGCCGCTATCCTGGGCCAGGGTCACGAAAAGCTTGTCGGGTTGGGCGGGTTTTCGCCAAAGCTTGACGGCCGTTATTTTGCGCACGTCGGTGCACGTGATCTGGATAACGGTGAAAAAAGCCGTGTCCGGGACCTCGGCCTGCGCGACCATTTTTTCACGATGAGCGATATCGACAAGCGCGGGATGCTCGAGTGCGTGAACGATGCGATCGCTATTGCATCGCAGGCATCGGGCGGATTTGCGGTGACATTCGACGTCGATATGATCGACCCGCGGTTCGCACCGGGTTCCGGGACGCTTGTTCGCGGCGGCGCGACATACCGCGAAGCGCATCTTGCCCTGGAAGTGATCGCCGAGCACGGCGGGATGCGTTCGTTTGAAATTGTCGAAGTAAATCCGATGCTCGATCAAAGTAATATCACGGTGGAACTGGGCTGTGAGTTGATACTTTCTGCGTTGGGGAAGACGATACTTTAGACGAAGGCTGTGTGGAGAATGCGAAAGCCCGACCGTTAGGAAGGGCGATATGGTCAACGTCCGCGTATCGCCCCTTGCAAACACGCGGGCTTTCGCAATTTGATCGGGTTCCCGCAAAGCCGCTAAGACGGAAAGGAAGAGATAAGAAAACATCGCAGGGTTTGGGATATTTTCTATTCCTTTAATTCCTCTTCTTCCGTGGTCGGCTGATGATTAACCACAGAAAAAGCGGAATAAGAGGAATTTAAAACGGATATGAGAACAAGAGTGGGAGTAATATTCGGCGGCCGCTCGGGCGAGCATGATATTTCCGTCCGGTCCGCGGAAACTGTTGTCGAGGCTCTCGATCGTGAGAAGTATGAGGTCATTCCGATAGCGATCGGCCGCGACGGGAAATGGCTTGGGCCGGAGCAGGCGAAGGGTTTGCTGAACCCGGGCGCAGGGGACTTGATCTCGCTCGACCCGGAGATGGAAGGCGACCCGGAGATAGGCTTGATCGGTAACCAAAAGCTCGAGGGGCTGACACTTTTTCATGATCGGCGGCAAGATCCTGTCGAGTTGAACCTCGATGTGGTACTGCCTGTTTTGCACGGCACGTTTGGCGAGGACGGCACTATTCAGGGCATGCTGGAAATGGCGGGCGTGCCGTACGTCGGCTGCGGCGTGCTGGCGTCCGCGTGCGGAATGGACAAGGTGATAATGAAATCGCTTTTTCTCGAGGCGGGCCTGCCTATCTGTAAATACTCATGGTTTCTGCGGAGCGATTGGGAAGCAAAACGGGCCTCGATCGTTGAAATGGTTGAGCGGGCGTTGGGTTATCCGTGTTTTGTAAAGCCGGCAAATCTTGGCTCGTCGGTCGGAATTTCGCAAGCCACAGACGCCGCGTCGCTTGAGGCGGCCATCGACCTGGCGGCGGAATACGATCGCCGGATAATCGTTGAAGAAAGCCTGAAAATGCGAGAGATCGAATGCGCCATCCTCGGCAACGACGAACCCAAGGCAAGCCTGCCGGGGGAATATGTGATCAAGGACAAAACCAAAGCCTTCCTCGATTACGCCGAAAAATACACCGGTACCGGAAACAACGAGTTCGTCGTTCCGGCACCGGTGTCCGAGGAGCTTTCGAATAAGATCCGGCAGATGGCGATCGCGGCGTTCAAGGCGATCGACGGTTCGGGTTTGGCACGCGTCGATTTCTTTCTGCGGACCGATACCGGTGCTTTGCTGGTTAATGAGATAAACACGATGCCCGGCCTGACGGACGCTTCGGGCTATCCGAAAATGTGGGCCGGGACCGGGGTTAGTTTTTCGGAACTGCTGGACCGCTTGATCGCATTGGCCATCGAGCGGCATCAGGACCGGGCGAGGAATCGAACATCTAAATGAGGGTAATTGATGTTGGTTTGCATTGATGGTCTAACTTAATTCTCTTCCTTTGCGTCTTTGCGACTTTGCGGGAAACATCTTCTCCCGCAAAGTCGCAAAGACACAAAGGAAAACCAAAGTTCAGACCAAGAGGCCGTAATGAGACACTGCCGAAGTGAGAAAAGGGAGGGTTAAGAATGTCGGTTGCAAAAAATATCGAGATCACATCGTCGTCGAAGACGAGTTTTGACGATGCCGTCAGTTCGGGCATCGCCCGTGCGGCAAAGACAATAAACAACATCCGCGGCGGGTGGATAAAGGACCAGAAGGTCGAGATCGAGGACGGGAAAGTGACCGAATATCGGGTCACGATGGTCCTTACTTTTGTATTGTCCGACGAAGGTGCGGAATAACTGCACAGCCGGTTATTTTGGCGCGTGATAGCCTTTGCGGGTGCGGATGGTGAGGTTAGAACGGGCGACGCGGAGTTCCAGCGCACGCCATTTTCCGTCCTTTTGAAGGTTTGTCGGCTCGTAGCCTAACGTATATTGGATGCCGAGCTCATCGACGATGCCTTTGAAGGCTTGCCTCAGGGCGGCGCCACCCGGCGTCGCGACGAATTTCCCGCCGCTCTTTTCCGCAAAATTTCTGAGCACTCCCTGATTTTGTACCCGCTGTCTCGTGTTCGAGTCCATCGACGACATATCGATGGTGTAGATCAGCGCCGCCGGCGTCGAGTGCCGTTTTAAGTGCCTTATCCGCCGACTTTCCGCTGGATGTATCTTCGCCGTCGGACAAGACGATGATCGCCCTTCGTTTTTCGGGGCGTTTTTTTAACTCTTCGGCGGCCCTGAATATCGAATCGTTCAACGCCGTCATCCCGTCGGCACGGATCTCGAATATCGATTCGTTTATGTCCTGACTTGCGGAAAATTCCTGGATCAATTCAACCTTTGACGAAAAACGGTAGATCGCGGCTGAGTCGTTTGCCCGCAACCCTGTTAGGAAATTGATCGCCGCGGCACGGGCTATGCTGATACGCGATTCCATGCTGCCGGAAGTGTCGATAAGGATCACCGCCGCGAACGGCGTTTCGGCCGCCGAGAAATAACTTATCTGCTGCTGAACGCCGTTCTCGAAAACACTGAACTGTTCGCGTTTCAAACCCGTTACGCTTTTTCCGCTGTTGTCGATAATGGTCGCGTTTAGCAGGACAGTTGACGAGTCAACGGTCAGAACTTCGTCTTCAGTTTGGCCAAAAAGGCCGGACGAGAATATGAGAAGGGCGAGCAGAGCGGCCGAAAGAGGCCGTGAAAGGTCGGAAAGCCTGATCATTTTCGGAAACGAAGGAAACGGACGAGCTTCAGCACTGTATTCGATGTCTGGATGGCCATTGCGGAGACGGTGAACCGAGTGGTCTTTTTTACCTCTTCGACAAGCGTCGCGGTCATGTCCTTGAGCTCGGTAAAGGCTTCTTCGATGGTAGAAGGCGACTTCGGTGCGACCGCATTCTTTACCTGCTCTTCCATCTCATCGTCATCGTCGGCGCCGAGGTTCTTGCGTATCTTTGTTACAAGTTTTTCGAGCGAATCAAGTTTCGCCTGATCGGCCGACGAAAGCCGGTTGTTCTTGTTAAATGCGAAGTCCAGTTCTTCGGACAAAATGGCGGCTTCCTCGACACGCTTGAGCAGTTCTTCGTGCTCCTTCTTGTCCTTTTCCGTACGCTGCTTGGCGAGGTATTCCTTAATGCTCTTCGGCTGATCCATTTTCTCCCGTCCGGGGATCAACGGATCGCTGTTGTTGCTTGATTGCGCAAAAGCCGAGATCGACAGCAGAGCAGCCGCCAACAAAACATAGAAGCTAATTTGGATCGTTCTTAGAACCACTTTACTCAATTGCTAACCGTATTCGGGTCGTTCGGCGATTTTCCTGTCACGGCTTCGACAAGCTTTACGAGAAACTCTTCCTCGGCCGCACCCGAGCTTTGCACCGTCGTCCATTCGGAACCCAGCCCGCGGCCGGCCAGGCCTTCGATCTTTGCATTCACCGAGACATTATTATGAACACCGTCGATCGATTGCACCTCGATCGTCAGCACATAACGTCCCTTGGACCATGTGTTGTCGGCGAACTCGATCACGCCGTAGCGTTTGAGCTCATTCTGGGTGATAACGGGGCCCTTCGCGAACAAAAAAGGCTGCGTGACGATGATGCCGTCACTGAAACGCGACGAAGCTTCGTCGACGATGATCTGCCGATCTTTTAGGACGGTCTTGATCGTCTCGATCAAAACATCGCGACGCGACGTAAGCCTGTAGGGGTTGGGCAGCCGATCGCGAACGGGGGTCTTGTCCTTGCCCCAGTTAATAGACCGCGTTGCGTCACTGGCGCGCGACGTGGCCTTATTCGTATCGTCCTTTATCTTCTGGGTCTGCGTATCGATCCCTTTAACCTGGGAGGATACCTGGGCGGATACGCCGATACTTAGCAGCACAAGAAACGCGATGAACAATGAAATTCGCGGCATATTTCGACCTCCCACGGGCTCAGGAAAATACTTATCTTTAACTATAGCCTAGTTGGGAGTATCTGGAAAGATTTGATGTTGCCGCGCGGAAGAAGGTTGGAGCGACTATTCCCGTGAGGTTGTCTCGTCGTCGCCCTGCATTTCCCATAGGAGCAGATTCTTCAAAAATGCGTGATGGGCCGCAAACGTGGCAATGACAAAACCTGGAAGCCCGTCAAAGAAGCCTAGTTTTAATAAATATGTTTGGATGAAGGCCACAGGCCCGGCCGCAGCGATCTTTAATGGCGAAGTTTTTCTTTTTTCCAAAAACATCTGCTCGGCCGCGAGCGGAGCATATCTTTCGCCGATCATACGGTGATGGTGGGCGGCATTTTCGACGCTGTAATGGAAAATATCACTGCTTAGCTCGCTTACTTTCGCTCCGTCATGCATCTGGAAGGATTCATGAATGCGAACTTCCTTCCAACGCCCTTTGCTCCGGTCGAACAGCCGGAGCTGGCGGTCCGGATACCAGCCGCCGTGGCGGATAGGACGGCCCATATAGTACGACAGCCGCGGTATCCGATAGCCATCGGCCTTCGTCGCATGGTTTTTTAGATTTTGAATTTCCTCGCGAAGCTCAGGTGAGACGCGTTCGTCGGCGTCGAGGCTGAGTATCCAATTGTGTTCTGCCGAATCGGTTGCAAACTGCTTTTGAGCCGCAAAGCCGGGCCAGGAACGCGTGATGACCCTTGCCCCGAGGCTGGAAGCGATGTCGCGTGTGCTGTCGGTACTTTCGGAATCGACAACAAGGACCTCGTCCGCAAAGTCGACGCTTTTTATCGCGTCGGCGATATTCTTTTCTTCGTTATGGCTGATCAGTACGGCCGATATCTTCACGCACCCGATTGTCGCAAAGTTACCGTTAAACGAAAAGCGGCCCGAACCACAGCGGGCCGGGCCGGTTATGTTATGAGTTTGAACCGATGTGTCTACTTGTCGTTGGTCGGCGTTTGCACAACGATATTATTCGACTGAAATGTCGTCGCCGTGGCCCGCTGGAGATCGGCGAGCGCTTTGTTGTAATCGGTCTCGGCCCTGATCTCGGCATTGCGTGCAGCGGTGAGCGCATTCTCACGCGTGAACAGGAGGAACGCTGTCGATTTGCCCAACTCGAAGAGCTTCTTTTCACCCTCAAGCTGTATCTCGGCACTTGCCCGAGCACGGCGGTTGGTCAGAACGCGCTGCCGGGCCGTTTCCACGGCCTGCACGGCGTTGCGGACCTCGACGACTACAGCCTGCTCCTGTGCCCGCAGCTGGGTGGCTATCTGGTTTCTTTGGATCTCGGCCCCGGCAAGGTTCGCCCGCGCGGTCCGGTTACGGAAAGGGAACGAGATCGTAACGCCGACCGACCAGTTCGGAGCATCGCTTCTGAATGTATTCGCGAGCGATTGATTGAAACCGCCGAACAGGAACGAAGGCCGCGGCGGGATAACGATGTCCGGATTCGGTATAGGCGCAAGCCCGATCGTCGGGAATGTACGGACCTGGTTTAGGCCATTCAAAAGAATGAGGTCATTCGTTGACGCGAACTGGTTTGTGATTATTTCGTTATTCGGAGCGCCTTGTGCGAAACCGTCCATCGAAAATGTGCTGTTCAGATCGATCTGCGGCTTTGTCTGGTTCTTCAAAAAGTCTATATCGATCTGATTGATCTCGTTTTCCGTCCGCAGACGGCGAAGCTCGTCGCGGTTTGCCATGGCATCCTTCATCGCGGCATCCATATTGACCGGATCGGTGCTGTATGCCGGTTTGTCGGTTGGAAGAAAGCTCTGGGTCCATTCCGTTGCCAATGCCTCGCGGAGTATCAGCTGCTTGAACGTATTTTCGACCGTTGAAACAAGCTGCGTCGCGACCAGAAGATCTGCCTCGCGCGTGGCAAGCTCGGTCTCAACCTCGGCCCGTGCAAGCGGAGCGGCAGCTCCCGCGGCAATGCGTGCCTCGATCTGCCGCAGGTTTTCGCGTGAAAGGTCGAGGTTAGCCTGCCGATTCTGCTGGTCGCGAAGGGCGAAGACCAGGTTCCAATATGCCTGCTGGACCGCAAGGATCGCGTCGATCGTCGTCCGTCGAAAATCGGCATCCGTCTGCTCAAGGCGTTTCCGGGCGATCTTTAAGTTGCGACGCGTGATGTCAACCCCGAAATTTCGGAATAATGGCTGCGTAAAACGGACGCCATAACTTGTGGTATAAATCGCGCTCGTACCGATAGCCAGCGGCGAGCCGGAGCTGACCTCCGCCTGCTGAAACGCGTTTTCCGTGCGTGTGTTGTTGAAGAACGCCTGGTAACTGCCGCCGGACCGCAGCGACTGGAACAAATTCGCGTTTGCAATGAAGTCGTTGGTAGCCGCGGAGCCAGTAGTCGAATTTCGCGTATACGTGGGCGATATAGTGAATACCGGATCGTAAAAACCCCTTATCGACCGGATGACCGTTTCCTGAAAGCGAACATCGTCACGCGTGATCTCGATATTGTTGTTGTTCATCAGCGCGCGGCGGATGGCATCGTCAAGCGAGATCGCGACCGGCGAGGCTGTCTGCACGCCGACACGTCCGGTCAGTTCGCGGTTTTCAAGATGGCGAGGGATAGCAGCAGCAGGATTAGCAGCAGGAGCAGCAGCGGCTGGAATAACCGGTGACGGTGATGCCGCATCCTTATCGGCCGACGTAAACGAGGCCTTTGAGATCTGATCCGATTGCCCCTGCGCAGACAAACTGCCGCAAAAAAGCAACAAAACGACTATACTATTCAACCCAAAAGGGTAAAGACGACGACTTTTCATTATTAGGATCGCTCCAGTGTTAGACCGGGTTCAATATTTTAGATACCGAAAAACCCAATCGGTTACTACGACTTCAAATTTACGATAGTTTCAACAAAATGTCCGTGCGCACGACCGAGGTACAATGGATTGATGTTGCGGGTAAATTGAGCTATCGTGAAGATTTTACAGGAATAATGATCCGGAGGACCAATTGTCAAAATGGGTATAAAAGTAGGGATTAACGGCTTTGGCCGCATCGGCCGAAATGTGATGCGTTCCTGTCTGGGAAGCAACGATATCGATTTTGTTGCCGTCAACGATCTGACGGACACCAAAACGCTCGCGCACTTATTCAAATATGATTCGATAATGGGCAACCTTGATCAGGAGATCAAGGCGGAAGGCGATACTATCAGAGTCGACGGTGAGTCGTTTAAGGTTTTCAGTGAAAAGGACCCGGCGGCGATCGACTGGGCGTCGGTCGGGGCGGAGATCGTGATCGAATCGACGGGCCGGTTTACAAAGGCTGAAGATGCATCGAAACATCTTCGGGGATCCGTGAAGAAGGTCATTATTTCGGCACCCGCGAAGGGCGAGGACGTGACGATCGTTCTCGGCGTAAACGACGCGATGTACGACCCGGCGAATCATCATATTATTTCGAATGCTTCCTGCACGACGAATTGCCTGGCACCCGTGGCGAAAGTGATCCATGAGAAATTTCGCATTAAGAACGCGTTGATGAACACGATCCACAGCTATACCAATGACCAGCAGCTTCTTGATCTGCCTCACAAGGACCTTCGCCGTGCACGTGCCGCCGGGCTTTCGATGATCCCGACATCGACAGGAGCAGCCAAGGCGGTCGCACTGGTGATACCGGAACTGAAAGGGAAATTTGACGGCATTTCGGTCCGCGTGCCGACGCCGAACGTTTCGCTCGTCGATGTGGTGATGAACGTCGAAAAAGACACGTCGGTCGAGGAAGTGAATAAGGCACTCAAAGATGCGGCCAACGAGGAACTAACCGGCATTCTTGCATTTAGCGAAGAGCCGCTCGTTTCCATCGATTTTCGCGGCAATCCGAATTCGTCGATCGTCGACGCCGAGAACACCAAGGTCATAGGCGGAACGGCGATCAAGATACTCGCTTGGTACGACAACGAATGGGGTTATTCCTGCCGTGTCCGCGACCTTGTTAAGTTTATAGCGGATAAAGGCCTTTGAAGTTTGCCGGAGCTTTGAAACCGGTATTTTTGATCATCCGCGGATGCAATAGATTCGTTCAGTTTTCAGTGTCGATCCTTTTGTCGTGCCTCTTTGTCGGCGCATCGAATGCTCAGGCCCCGACGGGCAATGGCGTCAGGTTATTCATAAAGCGTGACGCTTACGGGCAGTCTCAGGAGATTCCGCCGGGAACCTATCAGGTCAACGGCAAGGATCTAGGCGATCCCGAGGCGAAGGATGCCGGCCTCTCCGTCCGTGTGCCCAAGAATTTTAGGGTACGGTTTTGCGATGAAAAGGGTGCCGGCGATGGTGCGAGCAAGTGCGAAGAGTTTGGTGAAGGGGTTCATAATCTTCAATCGCAAGCCTTCACATTTATCAAGGTCTGGGCACAGCCGGAAGCCCCGAAGGTCCAACCAGCCTTGATTGTTTTCGAGCAGCAACATTGGGGCGGCAGATCGCAAGGTTACATGCCCGGTATGTATAGATCGATCCGCGGTGAGTTCGGTAGGATCAACGACAATATGGTCCAATCCGTGATCATCACCAAGGGCTTCGAGGTGCGGTTCTGCACCTATGAAGGCGACAATTCCCGCGGCAGCGGCGACTGTGAGACGCACGGTGAGGGCCGGCATAACCTAAGGTTCGCTAACGGCATTTCGTTTTTCGAAATAAAGGACCTGAGCGATACCTCGCCGGAAGACGGCAAGATGCCGGTGATTCTTTACGAGGACGGTGCCCAGGGCGGTAAGATGCAGGGATTCGATGTCGGAGTATTTGCCGCCAGCCAGGGCCAATTCAAAAAGCTCGGGAACGATGAGGCCTCATCCATAACCGTAAAGGCCGGTTACAGCGCAACCGTTTGCGCGGACGAAGGGACGGCCGGCACACCTGATAAATGCGAAGAGTTCGGGCCGGGAAAGTTTAACCTGAAAAACAAGGACTCGGCTTCTTATATCAAGGTCATAAAGAGAGAGAATTGAGGTCACCCCGCACGTACGTCTTTTCCAATTGCCTCCACTCTTTAGGTGGAGGCAATTGAAAAGTGGGAAGAACGCGGCTTTAGCCGAAAATCATTAAGGAGGATTCCAGTGGCTTTAGCCCAAAGAATAAGGCTGAAGCCGATCGGAAATTTTTTGCGGAAGTCCGGCTAAAGCCGCTCGGATGCAGATGACCTAACCTCCACCTAAAGGTGGAGGCAATTGATGGGAACCAAGCAGCTCTCTTTCAGCCATTTTCCTTTCGGATAGCCTCTTCGTCGCTCGCTTCTTCCTTTTCGCAGCTTTCCCCTTCTTTTCATTTAACGATGGAGCCTTCTTCATCATCGGGACACCCTTCATTACTGTTCTTGCCGTTTCATTATTGTGTTCTGACCCGCCGCCGCAGACGCCCATAGAAATATTGCCACCGTAAGTAAAAGGATCGCGTTTCGTTTGTTCATATTATTCCTCGATTCAGCTATTTGGTAGAATCTAATATTCAGTGCATTCCTTCCGGTACCATGGTTCAATTCGCTGCTTTTGACCGGCCGGATTCACTTCGAGGTTTCGTGTATGGGCAAAAAGACGATCAAAGATATAGACATTGCGGGCAAGCGGGTTTTCATGAGGGTCGATTTCAATGTCCCGATCAAAAATGGAGTGATCGAGGACGACACGCGGATAAAAGGCGCATTGCCGACCATCGAATACGCGGTCGAAAAGGGAGCAAAGATTATCCTGGCTTCGCATCTTGGCCGCCCGCTGAAGGACAAAAAGAAGGCGGAAGAGAAAGGGACCGTATACGATCCGGCAAAGTACAGCCTTCGGCCCGTCTTCGAATACCTGCGGACAGATCCCGGAGCTGCAGCATATTTCCGGCAAGGCAGACGATCCGGTCTATCTGAGCGATGAAGGAACCGCGGTCGGAAAGGCCGAGGTCAAAAATGACCGTGTCTTTTTTGCCAACAGACTGCGTCGGCGCCGAAGTTGAAAAGGCGGTAAACGGCTTAAAGGAAGGCCAGGTGCTCCTGTTGGAGAACCTCCGGCTTCACGCGGAAGAGGAAAAGAATGACGAAGATTTGCAAAGCAGCTGGCCGGGCTATGCGATGTATATGTAAATGACGCATTCGGAACGGCACATCGGGCACATGCATCGACCGAAGGTATCACGCATTTTGTCGATGACTGTGTAGCCGGGCTTTTGATGGAAAAGGAACTTGAATTTCCTTGGCAAGGCTCTCGAAGATCCCGAACGGCCGTTCGTCGCGATTCTTGGCGGTGCAAAGGTTTCGGACAAGATCCCGGTGATCGAATCTCTGATCGAGCGAAAGGTCGATAAGCTCCTGATCGGCGGGGCGATGGCCTACACGTTCTTTAAGGCACAGGGACTTACCGTAGGGAAGTCGCTGGTCGAGGACGACATGATGCCCAAAGCACGAGAGATCGAGCAGAAGGCAAACGACGCCGGGGTCGAATTATTGCTGCCCACGGACCATCAGGTCGTCGATTCCTACGAGCCGTTGACCTCGCGTAAAGCCATTCCTGTCGATTTCACCAACGCCGGCCTGGTTGGCCTCGACATCGGCCCGGAAACCGTCGAGATATTCAAGAAAGCATTGGAAGGAGCAAAAACAATCGTCTGGAACGGCCCGATGGGAATGTTCGAAGAAAAACCGTTTGACGAAGGAACGGTTGCAATCGCAACAGCGGTTGCTGATGCGACCGAAAAAGGCGCTACGTCCATCGTCGGCGGCGGCGATTCGGTCGCTGCCATAAATCAAGCCGGACTTGCGGACAAGATCTCGCACATCTCTACCGGCGGCGGTGCGACGCTGGAATTTCTCGCCGGTGATGAACTGCCCGGTGTGGCTGCGCTTGATGACAAATAAATGAGAAAACCTGTAATTGCCGGAAACTGGAAGATGTTCAAGCTGCTTGGCCGATTCTGTCGAAACGGCCCTGGCGCTTAAACCGTTTGTCGCGAACGCTACACATTGCGACGTCGTCATCGCACCGGTTTTTACGGCGCTGAAGACCGTCGCTGACCGGCTGGAAGGTTCGAATATCCAGGTCGCGGCGCAGAATTGCGCTGCTCAGAATGAGTTCGGGGCGTCATACCGGCGAGGTGGCGCCGGGAATGATCAAGGACGCCGGCTGCTGTCATGTGATCATCGGCCATTCGGAGCGGCGGCAGTTTTTTGGCGAGACGGACGAGTCGGTCAATAAAAAGACAAAAGGCGGCGATCGAGGCGGGGTTGACGGCGATCGTTTGCGTCGGGGAGCAGCTAGCGGAGAGGGAGGCCGGAAGTGCCGAATACGGTCGTGAAAACCAGCTAAGCGGAAGTCTGGATGGATTGACAGTTTCCGATATGGAACGTATCATAATCGCTTACGAGCCTGTCTGGGCGATCGGTACGGGTAAAACCGCCACGCCCGAACAGGCTCAAGAAATGCACGGGCATATCCGGCGAAATATCCTCGCCGATGCCATGGAACGGAAATGGCAGCAGCGACGCGAATTCTGTACGGCGGGTCGGTAAAACCTGACAATATCGGACGCTGATGTCGCAAGAGGATGTCGACGGGGCATTGGTCGGCGGAGCAAGTTTGGACGCCGAGACGTTTGCCAGGATAGTTAATTACAAATAGTTGGACGGATAACGGATTGCTTTACATTTTATACGCATTTGTTCTTCATTTCGTGCTTCGTGCTGATCGCATCGGTGCTGCTGCAGCCCGGTAAGACGGACGCTGGAGCCCTGTTTACGAGCAACGTTTCGAGCGCGGCTTTGGCCCGCGCGGAACGGCTTCGGTCTTTCGAAATTCACGATCGGCTGCCGCGATCATGTTCATGCTGTCGGCTCTGCTGATCTCGATGCCCGCGTTGAGCGGCAACGTTTCGGTCCTTTCGGGCAACGAAGAGGCCGTCGAAGCAACGCCGACGCCGGCCGCGGCACCGGAGGCGACTCCCGTTCCGGATGCGCAGACGATAGTTGGCGAGGGTGACTCGACCGTAACGTTCCCGGCCAACTCGAACAGCAACGCGACGGTCACAAACTCGGCACCGGCAGGTAACAGCAACCGCGGCGTTGCAGTTCCGATTCAGCCGAATCCGCCGTCAAATCAATAGCTCTTTTGAAAAATCAGCCGAGGTGGCGTAATTGGTAGCCGCGCACGTTTGAGGGGCGTGTGGAGTAATCCGTGCGGGTTCGAGTCCCGCCCTCAGCACCACTCGATAAAGAAAGGACCGGTCAATTTTGGCCGGTCTCTTTTTATTTTGGCGATCGTCTCGCGGCATTGAATCGCGAACCATCATTGTTCCGGTCCCTTCATCTGTAAACACCTCCGCTAGCAACGCATTTCGTATCGTGTCCCGCTGATCACGTGGGCCGAGCCCATGCCGCGGTCGAGAAGGGAAATGAGATTTTCGAGTTTTGGGATCATTCCGCCGGTTGCTCGGCCGCTCGTTATCATTTCACGAGCCTCGGCCGCGGTCAGCCGCGATAACTTGGTCGTCTCGTCCTCGCGTCAAGATAGATGCCGTTCACGTCCGACAGGAGTATCAACTTTTCGGCCCTGAGTTTTGCTGCGATTTCGGAGGCGATCGTGTCGGCATTGATGTTGTATATCTTTGCCCTCATCGTCGGCCCCGAGCGATGAGATGACCGGCAAGTAATTGTTCTCAAGAAGAAGGTTTATCAACCGCGCATCGACGTCGACAATATCGCCGACGTGGCCGAAATCGACCGTCTTCGGTCTCGCCGGTTTCTTTGTTCAGGACGTCTCTGGGCGGCCGGCGGACGGCTTTGATGACCCCGCCGTCGAGGCCCGAAAGCCCAACGGCATCGTATTCCGCGATGACGGAAGTGCGCGAGAGTATCTCGGTGTTGATCTTTCCGCGAAAGATCATCTTGGCGAGCTCGAGCGTGTCGTCGTCGGTCACGCGGCGGCCCTCGATCACCGTTTGCACCACGCCGAGCTTTTTGCGCGAGCTGAGTTAGCTGCTTTCCGCCGCCGTGAATGACGCAGATCGCGGATGCCGACCTGGTGCAGCAACGCAAGCTCTTCGGCGAGCGACATCAGGTTTTCGCTGGTCTTCGGTGACCTTGCCGGAAAATTTAACGACGAAGGTCTTTCCCTTGAAATCGCTGGATGTAGGGAAGTGCTTCGCGAAGCAGGTCGAGGTTTTCGATGTTCATTTTATCAGCTCCGTCATTATCGCTTTTTGCATGTGCAGGCGGTTCTCGGCTTCGTCGATCACGACCGAGTTGGGCGAATCGATCACGCTGTCGGTGACGATCACATTTCTTCGGACCGGCAGGCAGTGCATAAATATCGCGTCGTGCGTCTGCGCCATTTTTGCTTGTCGACGATCCAGTTCTTTCTCGAAACCGAGGCGAAATGCTCGATGTCCTGTCTCCGCGTCTCCGTAACAATTCTTGCTGCCCCAGCTTTTTGCGTAGACCACCTCGACGCCGTCGAACGCCGTTTCAATATCATTCGTAATCTCGACGGTGCCGCCGTTCGCGGTCGCATGGTTTTCGATGCTCTTGATCAGTTCATCGTCGAGTTCGTAGCCTTGCGGATGCGCGATCCGCAGGTCGTGGCCGAACTGCGCCGCCGCGAGGGCAAAGCTGTTCGGGACCGCCATCGGCAGCGGCTTCGGGTGCCATGCCCAGGTAAGCAACACCTTTTTCTTTCTCGCACCGAGCTTTTCGCGGATCGTCATCATGTCCGCCATCGACTGACAGGGGTGATGCATTGCAGATTCTAGATTGATGATCGGCTTTGTCGCATATTGGGCGAAAGCGTTCAGGATCGGGTCGGTCCGTTCGGTCTCCCAATCGTTTAACGCAGCAAATGTGCGGACGCCGATGGCCGAGACATATCGTTCCAGGACGCGGACAAACTCTTTCAGATGCTCCGTCTTGTCACCGTCCATCACGACACCGTCGCGATGCTCGAGCGTCCACGACGTGCCGCCCGGTTCGAGTATTACCGGGTTTCCGCCGAGCTCGTAGATCCCGACCTGCATCGACGCCCGTGTTCGGAGGCTGGGGTTGAAGAATACAAGTGCGATCGATTTGCCGGCGAGCGGTTTTTCAGACGCAGCGGTCGATTTGAGTTCGATCGCCGATTCGATGAGCGATTCAAGTTCACGCCGCGAAAAGTCGGATGTTTTTAGAAAATTCGTCACGCGGCCAGCACCTCAACAAACTTGTCTAATTCATTGATCTTCACACAAAGCGGCGGCAGAAGCCGCAGCACGTTCGGATCGCTCGACGTTCCGGTAATGATCTTGTTCTCTAACAATTTTGCGTGTATCGGGGCGCAAGGGCCGTCGAATTCGATGCCGAGCAGGCAGCCTTTTCCTCTGATCGAAAGAATCGACGGAACGCTCGCTAATGAATCTCTCAGGTGTTGTTCGATCGCACGGGCATTGTCGATCATGCTTTCATCGTCGATCGCTTCGAGGGTCGCGACAACGGCCGCCATTGCCAGCATGCCGCCGCCGAAAGTAGTGCCGAGGTCGTTGATCTTGATATTCGACGATACTTTGCCGTTTACAAGACAAGCACCGACGGGAATGCCGCTGCCAAGCGACTTAGCAAGCGAGATGATGTCGGGCTCAACGCCGTCAGCATATTCGCTGCCGGCAAAGAACCAGCTGCCTGTTCGGCCGATGCCTGTCTGCACCTCATCGAAAATCAGCATTATCCCGCGTTCGTCGCACAGTTCGCGGAGGGAGCGGAAGAATGCGGGGTCGGCTTCGGTAACACCGGCCATCGATTGAATGGGTTCGAGCATTATCGCGGCCGTCTCGCTGTCCGCGACCGCGGCAACACTGTCGATATCTCCGAAGGCTGCCGAAACATGGCCCGGGACATTTGGTTTGCCGATCTCGCGATATTTGCCGAGAAAGGTTGCCGAGATCGAATCAGCCGTTCGGCCATGAAACCCGCCGTCGAACGTAACGATCTTTTCACGGCCGGTTGCCATCCGGGCCATTCGCATTGCATTCTCGTTCGCCTCGGTCCCGGAGTTGCAAAAGAACGCCTGCGTTAAGCTTTCCGGAGCGACGGAAACGAGCTTCTCTGCGGCCTTGGCTCGTATCTCGGAATAGACGAGATTTGAATAGAAGAGGACCTTCTCAGCCTGTTCCTTGATCGCCTTCACGACGTGCGGATGCGAATGCCCGGTCGCACAAACCGCGTGGCCGCCGTAGAGGTCGAGATATTTTTCACCCTCGCTCGTCCAAACCCACGCCCCTTCGCCGCGTTCGATGGCGATCGGCATTTTCTTGTAGGTCTCGACCTGCAGGCGGTCTTCTAGTTGTTGAATTTCGGTAAAGTTCATTTAAGTAAGAGTTACGCCTTTAGGCGTGAAATTGCGTTGAGTACAGGCCGCGTTGAATCACGCGTAAACGCGTAACTCTTACGGGTTCCCGCCCGCAAACACCAATCCGGTTTTCTCATCCAGCCCGAACATCAAATTCATATTCTGAACGGCTTGCCCGGCGGCGCCTTTTACCAGGTTGTCGATCGCAGAAAAGACGGCGATCTGCTTTCCGTTCGAATGCGTCGCAATGTCGCAGAAATTCGTGTTCTTGACCCAGTTGATGTCGGGCGAGCCCTCCACTCTCCGAACGAAAAACGAATCTTTGTAAAAATCGCGGTACAGATTGTCCAGGTCCTCGTTCGTAATGTTCAGCTTTGTTTCCATGTAGCACGAAGCAAAGATCCCCCGGGACACAGGCAGGCTGTGCGTCATGAAAACCAACTCATTATCGAAGTCGCCGACTGAGCGTAAAAGCTGTTCGATCTCAGGCACATGCTGATGCTGAAACGGTTTGTAGGCGTAGAACGAGTTAGTCCGCTGAGGATGATGTGTGTTCACAGCGGCCTTAGCACCGGAACCCGACGAACCGGTCTTTGCGTCGACGATGATCTGCCCCGTAAGCAGCCCGCTCTTTACCGCCGGAGCCAAAGCAAGCGATGTTGCCGTAGCGAAGCAGCCTGGATTCGCGATAAAACGGGCTCTTGTCACAGCCTCGCGGTTCATTTCGGTCAGCCCGTAAACGAAACTATCCTGGATCCCCCCGGCGTGGTCGAGTTTGTAAAACTGCTTGAATGTATCCGGGTCGTCGATGCGGAAATCGCCTGAAAGGTCGATCGCTCTCACCGGTTCGGGCAGGTCCGGAATAAGTTTAAGTGCCTGGCCGTGAGGCAAGGCAAAAAACGCAACATCGATGTCCCGCAGCTCCGAGAGATCGGTTAGTGCCGGAGAAAAACTAAGGTCGGTCAAGCCTAATAGGTTCCGATGAACCGCCGATACGTCCTTTCCGGCATGTTCGTTAGCCGTTACAAGCGTTATCTCGGCGTTCGGATGAAACAGCAGTATCCGCAGCAGTTCACTGCCGCCATATCCTGACCCGCCGAAGATGGCGATCTTTATTTTCTTGATCCGGCATGTCGGTTCTCAGGCGGCGATCTTCTCCTGCAGCGGCCTTCGGACATTCAGCAGATCAAACAGCCGCTTTCCGTCACGACGCGCATTTCCTGCCTTGATCCCAAATCGCTTCTCGATAAAATCTTCGCCCATTTGGGAATCGGTCACGGACCCGGCAACAACGTCAACGTCGATGTCGAATTCCTTAAGCACAGCGAGGCCGCCGATCACGCCGACATAGTCCGAAGCACAGAAAACGAATGACGATATTGCCGACTTTATCTCTGCGTCGCGAAGTACAGAATCGACCGCATATCCGCCGACGATACCATCACCTAGCTCGACGACGATCAGGTCGGGCTCGAAGCTGTTCAGGTGGTTTAGGATACCTTTTGCTATCGGCGAAAGGTCTTCGTGGTCGACGGTCGACGGGCAGGCCGCAATCGAGAAAGCTGGCGGTTGCGATCGCACCGTGGTCTTCCATATTCAGCGTGTCTCGCAAACAGGCGATCCCCGAAAGCTTGGCCGCGGCCACGCGGAGCCCGGCGTTCGAGGCTTGCCGGATCAGCTCGGTGGCGGCCACGGTCTTGCCGGAGTTCATGCACGTACCTGCGACCATAACGATCGGAGCCGACGGAAGCAGGGAATCGGAGGTTGCCAGGGAATTGTCGGAAATATTCAACACGTTACCGTCCGCATCGCACGCCAACCCGATCACCTCGACCTCGATCGCGTCCGAGAGCGACGAATGATGCCCGCTGCAGATGCCGATAACGCCGCCCATATTAAGCAAATGAAGCCGGTCACCGACATTGACCGTATCGGGCACATTGCCGACAAAGCCCTTTCAGCGCCCGCCGTTTTCCCAGAACACCGAGCAGCGTATCGTTGCGGTTGATCTTCGCAAGGCGGCCGCTTGGCAGTTCGAGGTTTCCGTAAGTCACGCTTTCCGAAAGGGCACGCACAACCACGACATCGCCAGCCACGGGAAAGTTGCTGCCGTCGACTACGGCCAGCGTCCGGGGCAGATTTAACGGCGACGATGCCGATCCAGGCTTGTCGATTTGAACTGTAGTTATATTTTCCATGGCTATTTCTCGAAAACGCTCCAGATCTTTTTCAACGCCGACTTTTGCGCTTTGCTGTCCTTAACGGCAATGAAAATAGTGTCGTCGCCGGCGATCGTGCCGACGATCTCGGGTATGCGGGCCGCGTCGATCCTCACGGCGGCTGCCGATGCTAATCCCGAATCACACTTGGCAACGATCAATGAATCGCCTGACGTGTCCAACGTCGTCAATCCAAATAGGGACGAACCGCTCGGCCGTTCAGGCACGGTATAAACCCCGGCCGCTTTGATCACCCCGAGCTCATCCAGATCGCGCGAGATGCTTGCCTGTGTAACTTCGAAATTCCTTGAACGCAGGCGCGATGCAAGCTCGGCCTGGCTGGCGATCCGCTCGGCCGAGATAAGTTTTACGAGCGCTTCCTGACGTTTTGATTTCTGCATCATACTAATATTATGCAGGTTTGCTGCATAACCAGTGTATAGATGCATAGAATGGAATGCAAGATGTTTATTTAATTAAATAGAACTACCTGTGCGGCGGGTCGCAGTCTATGCGGAAGCCCGACCGTTAGGAAGGGCGAAATGCTCAACGTCCGCATATCGCCCTTGCTTACGCGCGGGCTTTCGCAAGGTGGCTAGAAGAGGCTTACCTTTATTCGGAGATACTTCTTCGGGTTTTGGCGGAAATCGTAGATGAGCTTTGTTGTCTCGCTTGAGAATTGGTTGATGTTGGAAGCGGCCTGGTTGATGTTGTTAAAAAGCGTCTCGTCCGTTACAAAACGCCCGATCGTACCTTTGCCGGCCTGGGCGTCGGCGATAAGCTGTTCGATGCGGGTTGCGGTCGAATTGAAGCGGGCCAGCGTGTCGCGGGCATCTTCGTAAAGCTTTTCGTCCTTCAGGAATTTTCCGGCCGAACCTCGGCCCGCGGAAATATCGGCCGAGATCAATTTGAAGTCGTCGGCGATGCTGCTGATCTTAGCCGCCGAAGCACGCAGCTCTGTAACGGCGCCCTTGGTTTCGTTATACAACGCTTCATCCGTAACGAATTTGCCAGCCGAGCCACGTCCCGCCTTTATATCGGCGGCTATCGCCTCGAGCTGTCCGACAGTACGATTGAGACTGTTGTAAAGCTCGGGATCGTTTACAAGCCGTCCGGCGGTCCCTTGTCCGCGATTGACCTTATCCAGCGTTGTCTTCATCTCGGAGATCGTCGAATCAAGTTCGGTATAAAGCGACGGGTCGTTAATGATGCGGCCGAGCGTACCCTCGCCTTGGTTTGCTTTGTTAAGGATCTCGTTCGCGGGGATAGAAAGCTTATTTATTTGTTCAAGAAGTTCGTTTCCGGTCTTCGTCAGCTCGTTTATCGACATCGCTACTCGCGAATCGAGTACCGTGTTCTCGGAAACAGGAGAGCCTTTAGCGGTGCCGGGAGTGATATTTATTGTCTTCTCGTTACCAAGCAGCGACGCAGCGATAAGCTGCGCGGTCGAATCGGTGCGGATGCGTTCAGTGATCGGCGTGCCGTTCAATTCGGTGTCGACCGCCATTATGGCCTCGACCTTAAATTCTTCCGGGCTGTCGGGCGGCAGCAGGTCAACGCTTTCGACCTTCCCGATCCGCACCCCGGCGAGCTGAATTTCCGAGCCTTCGCGGAGGCCGTCGGCGGCAGGGAAGCGAGCCTTCAGCTTTAGTTTCTTTTCGAACGGATTAAAATCCCCGGACGAATTCATAACCAGGAAAGCGAGCACGGCCAAACCAAACAGAACGAAAATACCGACCCTTACCTTGCTGAACGTCAATGTTCTTTTTGTCTCGACCATAAATCTTAGGCGTCCTACTTTCCGTGAATGAACCGTCTTGATATACGGGTCCGTGCTGTTATTCAACCTTTCGTCGGTCCCGCTGAAGATAATTTGCCCGTCCCGCAACATTATCACTTCCGTATTTATCAAACAAAGCTTTTCGCCCTCCTTTTCAAAGGAAACTTCGCCGTTTCCGTCAACGACCGCGTATTCCGACGAGAGGTATTTGACGTTGTTCATTTCGTGCGTGACAAAGATAGACGACACGTCCTGCAGATCGCGAAGCTTGATCGCAAGCTCGCATATCGTACGGGCGGTCGGCGGATCGAGGCCCGCGGTAGGCTCGTCGAACAGCAGGATTTGCGGATCGCCGATCAACGCCCGGGCGATGCCGACACGCCGCCGCATTCCGCCTGAAAGCTCGTCCGGCATTTTGTCGATCGCATCTTCCAGCGCCACGAACTGGAGCATCCGCCGGACCTCTTGTTCGATCTCTTCCTCTTCGACATGCTGTTCACGAAGGCGATAGGCGACGTTCTCATAGACCGACAGCGAATCGAACAATGCGCCCTCTTGAAAGACCATCCCGATCTTCTGGCGGACGTGCATCATCTCGGATTCGCCATATTCTGTGATGTCCTCATCGTCGATGAGGATGGTTCCGGAATCAGGTTTTAACAAGCCGAGGATGAGGCGGATGATCGTCGATTTTCCGCCGCCGCTGCGGCCGAGGATCACTTTCGTCTCGCCGCGGCGGACGGTGAAACTCACGCCGTCCAGCACCACCTTGTCGTCGAAGGCGAGGTGTACGTCGCGAAATTCGATCGCCGGAATGACGCGATGCGGCAAGTCGACGGCATCGTCGATCTCGATATGCTCGACATCTACTTGCGGCAGTGTTTGCGGTAGCTCTTCTGCTGAGAACATATCGATATCGAACAAATGCCGCCTTTACAGGCCGACGCCGAGGACGGTCTGGATCGCCTTTGCGAGAAAGAAATCAACGATAATTACCCAGATTGACGAAAGAACTACAGCGTTGATGGTCGAAACGCCTACGCCAACCGTGCCGCCGGTGGTAGACAGTCCCTTGTGACAAGAGATGCCGCCGATCACCACGCCGAAGAACAATGGTTTAATAACCCCGCCGATTATATCGTTTGCGGTAATACCGTCGCGAACGGAATTGATGAATACGTGCTGGTCCTGCTCGTAGACATAGGCCGCGACGGTTCCCCCGCCGATAATTCCGAATATGTCCGAGGCGACGGTAAGGAGCGGAAGCATAAAAATGAGCGCGATCACGTGCGGCGCGACGAGCTTTTTGAGCGGGTCCGTCCCGAGGGCCCGCATTGCGTCGATCTGCTGCGAAACGACCATCGATCCGAGCTCGGCGGAGATGGCGGAACCGATGCGGCCCGAAACCATCAGCGCGGATAAAACCGGGCCAAGCTCACGGATGAGCGATACAGCGACAGAGCGTCCCGATTCGCTCTGGGCACCGTAAAACTGAAGCGTCGGATAGGTTTGAAGTACGAGAACGCCGCCGGTAAAGAAGCCGGTCAGCAAGATGATCGGCAGCGAACCGACGCCGATCAGGTCCATCTGTCTGAAAATTTCGTCGAAGTACCGCGGCCGTCGGAAAAGCCCGGTGATAACGCTCCAGAGGAGCAAGCTGAACTCTTGGAGCTCGAAAAGGAATTTAGTTAACGGATTCATTCGCTGTTCGGATCGAGGCAACGAGTTCAGTTGATCTTAGAAAGGTTACAACGAAGTCTTAAATTAGACAAACACAAGGTCGGGCTGATCGGCAGGGTTAATTGGTGTAAGGAAACACAGTAGAGTTTTTATGACGGCTGGACGTTCAGGTTCGTCGGCAGCAGCGGCGAGAGCCGCGAGACCTCGCGAAAACGAAAAGGCCGCCTAAATTACTGGCGGCCGTTATCGTCGCTTGGATTCAGCGTGGGCAATTAGTTTATCGGCGGAGGCATTTGCCCGCCTCGTCGCATCGGCGGCCGACCACCCCGATCGATGCGGTCGTTCGCTCTTCTACCGCGCCCTTCGGCAAAGCGGCGGCGAAGGTCTCGGAACTTCACCAACTGGTCCGGCGTCAGCAAACGCCTGACGGCAAGCTCGTTGGTGAATTTGATCCGTGCAAGCTCGGCCTGTGCCGCCTGGAATTCGCTCAATCTTGTTTGAAATTCCGCCTGGTCGACGGTGTCTGAATAGATGGCCATATTCAGTGCCCGGTTCGCGTCCTGAAAACGCCGCCGCGCCGACATTTCGCTGGGTTTACGCTCGGCATTTATTCTGCGAAGCGCCTGCATCTGCTCGGGGGTCAGGCCGAGTTCCATCCGTAGATTTGGCCGAACGTCGGCCGGCTGTGCAAAACGGGCTTCCTGTCCCGCTTCCGCGGGCGGCGGGTTTTGGGCCGCGGCAATTATCGGTAAAGCACAAATAAGTAAAGCGAAAATAATTTGTCTGGGGTAGAGTGTTCTTCGCATTTTCGGGATCCTCACAATTAATCGCGTGTATCGACCTCGGCCAAAAGATCGCCTAAACGCAGCGTCGTATCGTCTTCATCTTCAAAATCGTTCAGCCTCGGCGGAGAAGGCTGTTTTGCCTGGACCGGTTGGTTGGCAGGCCGGACACGGCCCGACGGACTCGCCGTTACCTTGGCGGGTTGGACGGACTGCTTCTTGACCGGGACAGCCGATGCCTTTTGCGGCTGGGAATCAGGCTGAATAACTTGCGGTTTATTCGCAACAGGGCTGGGCGTAGGCGCCGGCAGCGGCCGTTCATTTACCGGAACAATGGTTGAACGATTATCGGTACCTGCAACTTCGACGGGCTTCGAATCGAACATCCACACTCCGGCAAAAACCACGGCCGCGGCCGCAAACGCTGCTCCTGCCGTCGCCCACTGACCATAACCGGCGAACAACCCACGGAGTGCCCCCAGCCACGAGCTCCGCCTCACTGCTTCCGCATAAGGGATCACGATCGGCGGTGTCGGCATTTCGACAAACTCATCGCGGTGCCATTCGTAAACATCCAGCCTGGCGAACGACAGGTCGGCAAATTCTCCGGTACAAGCGTCACACGCCGCAAGATGCTGTTCGATCGACGCTCGCGACGTCGCGTCCAATTCGTTATAAAGCAATGCGGCCAGTTCTTCCGGCGGCGAGCAAGCTGAGACAATGTTGTTTACCAATTTTTCCATCGCGATCCTTAGGCGATCTCCAGCGGTACCCGCTCGAGCTTCATTCTAAGCTGTTTCAGCGCCGTGTAGACGCGGCTTTTTACGGTGCTCAGCGGGACCTCGAGAGTGTCCGATATTTCCTGGAACGTCATATCCTCAAATTCCTTCATCACTATCACCTCGCGAAGTTCCGACGGCAGCGACGTGACAGCCTGGCGGACGAGCGTCAACCTTTCATTAGCTTCGGTCGTTCGCGATGGCGAGGTGCGTTCCGAAGCGACGAAGTAGCGTTCTTCCTCGTGCTTATCGTCGTCGAGGAAATCTTCCGACCTTGTTTTCGTCCGCCTCTTCGTTGTCAAACACTGGTTTACCGCAATTCGGTGCAGCCAGGATGAGACCTTTGCTTCGCCGCGGAAACGCGATAAGTTGCGATAGGCGGCGATAAACGTTTCCTGCGCGGCATCGCGGGCCTCGTCCTCGCGGGCAAGCATACCGAAGCAGAGCGCGAATATCTTGCGCTCCCACCTTTTCACTATTTCGCCGAAAGCTTCCTGGTCTGATGAGACCGCAAGCTCGACAAGCTGTTCATCCGAAAGATCGATAAACATGTAATAGTGTCAAAACCCGCCCGGACACGAAAATAATAAGCCCGTTTTCGCTAAACGCGAAAGCCCTTCGCGTCCGGTAACTTAGACGCGTGGAGCGGGTAAAAAGTCTAAAAATACAGACGAGATCTCGCGATAGGCCCGGCTTCGATACTTTTCGACTCCGGGATTCGCGTATGATCGTGGAGGTGTCAAATCAATGGCATATCAAAATAAGGAATATATGACCGATAACATAAGTATTAGACCGGGCCGAGTAGACGATGCAGCCGAATTGGGACAGATATGTTTCGATGCATTCACCACTATCTCGAACAAGCACAATTTTCCGCCCGACTTTCCGTCGCCCGAGGTCGGGACCGGTTTTATGTCGATGATGCTGCCGCGGCCCGATATTTATTCGGTGGTCGCCGAAAAGGACGGCTCCGTCGCGGGCAGCAACTTTATCTGGCTCGGTGATGAAGCTGCCGGTATCGGGCCGATCACGATCGATCCGAACGTTCAGAATTCGACCATCGGCCGGCAATTAATGACAAACGTCATCAACGAAGCTGAAAGAAAAGGTTTTACGTCGATCAGGCTTGTCCAGGCGGCATTTCATAACCGCTCGCTGGCACTTTATACAAAACTCGGCTTCAACACGGTCGAGCCGCTTTCCGTAATGCAGGGACCGGCGATAGGCAAAGAGATCGACGGGCTGAAGGTCCGAAAAATGGAAGAACGGGACGTCGACAATGCCGACAGCGTCTGCCGCGACGTTTACGGCCTTAGCCGAAAGAATGAGATCGCCGGAGCTGTTCACCAGGGAACGGGAACGGTTGTAGAAAAGGACGGCCAAATAACGGGATATTCGACATCGGTCGCGTTTTTCGGGCATTCGGTGGGAAGAACGAACGATGACTTGAAAGCTCTGATTGCCGCGGCGCCAGAGTTTGGCGGGCCCGGCTTTCTGCTGCCGACGCGAAACGGCGAGGTGATGCGATGGTGTTTGGAGAATGGTCTAAAGATCGTTCAGCCGATGACGCTGATGTGCCGCGGCGATTATTCCGAACCACAGGGCGCATTTATTCCGTCGATCCTTTATTAGGACAGGAAAGACGCGCCCTGGAACTTCACCGGGGCGCGTCTAAGGAATTAACACTTGCCGAGCAGCCAGAATACAACAAGAAAGATAAGAATCATCGAGATGATCCCACCTCCGAATTTATAGGCCGCGGCACCCGCCAATCCACCTCTTAATAGATTATTCATAATACCCTCCCTCTTCACGTTCTATGCATTAAATTCGTACGACATTATCCTGTCGCCGGATTGTTGGCAAGATACGTTCCAAAGATCGTAGTTTCGGTCTATCATTGCGGCAATGGACCCGAAACGTGAACTGCTCCGGCATTTTCTGGCTGCACTTGCATATCGAACCCAAAAAGCACTTCGCGGCTGTCCGCCGGACTTCGCGGCCTTTTCAGCCGGGAACCGCACACGCACGCCTGAAGAGTTAGTTCGGCATATGACGAGCGTGCTTGGCTATGCCCGGACGTTCTTCATCGGCGGGAAGTACTGGCCTGAGCCGCTGCCGACGTTTGAGGATGAGGTGGCACGGTTTCACGAAATGCTGGCGACGCTGGCCGATCACATTGGTGCCGAACACCCGTTTCTCGATGAAATGACCGAAGAGAAAATGCTGCAAGGCCCGTTTTCCGACGCGATGACGCATGCCGGGCAGCTCGCGATGTTACGAAGGCTTCACGGCGACCCGGTTGCTCCGGAGAATTTTATCGAGGCCAAAATAACAGGCCAGAATCTTTCTTCCGACCAACCCGAACCCGCCGCTCCCGACGAACATTGGCCCGATGCGCCTGAGGGGAAATGATCCCGTCGGGCTAACTAGCGGAGGTGAGTTTCTGATTCGGGGACGGCAAATGGTAAATGATGAATACGTATCGGCAGAAAGGGGCCCGTCACCCCGAGCCTCGGAGAGGCGAAATGTTTGTAGAAGCCGATCGAAAATAATTATTTCAGCTCCGTAGGAGCGACACCATGTCCAATACGTACACGCAAATCTATGTTCACGTCGTTTTTGCGGTCCAGGAGCGGGCCTGCCTTATCAAGAAAGAATGGCGGGAAGAATTATTCAAATACATCGCCGGAATTCTTAAGAACCAAAACATAAAATTGATCGCGATCGGCGGAGTGGAAGATCACATTCACATTTTGGTTGCTCTTGACCCAAAGATCGCTCTTTCTGATCTTGTCCGCGACGTGAAGGCAAATTCAAGTAAGTTCATTAATGAGAAAGGATTCGTTCGCGGCAAGTTCTACTGGCAGGAGGGATTCGGAGCATTTTCTTATTCGCGTTCACAGCTCGATGAGGTTGCAAAATACGTCCTGAATCAGGAACAACATCATGTGAGACAAGCATTCAAAGACGAATATGTTGGACTGTTAAAACGATTCGAGATCGAATATGAAGATCGCTACCTGTTTAACTGGATCGATTGAATATGCCGCTCCTACGGAGCTTCGAACCTCTTGGTGTAACGGGTTCTACAAACATTTCGCTCCTACGGAGCGGATGTATATGAAGTTCGCGGGTGGGCGATATTGTATCGTGGCCCGGTCGTACAATATGCTGCGGGATCATCGCCATCACCTCAGCCCATCCATCTCGCGCACCCTCCCTACCGGTCAGGTTTCCGCCTCCGGTATGCGCCATAACTATTATTTGTTAACAATTCCCGCTCCACCTCGTCTATAGTATCGGCAAACAACGCTAAACGAATCCTTAAGAACCTGTCCCGGACTCTCCCGTTTCGAGAAAGTGCTCAAAAAGGAAGAAATGCCCGAAACCGAGATCGCCCGAGAATTATTCATGTTTGGAAATGCTGGTACCGCGGCCGCTGCCGAAGAGAAGCTGCGGCCCGAGGTGCGGCTGATCGAGAGGATAGAGGCGGGTGACCGGGAAGCTTTCGACGATCTTTACAAAATGTTTGCCCCGATGGTGCATGGGATAGTCCTAGCAAAAGTGCCATACGGCGAAGTGCAGGACATTGTGCAGGATGTGTTTCTGCTTGCGTACAAGAATTTGAAAACGCTGCGTGACAAGAACACTTTCGGCGGGTGGCTGGCAACGATAGCGAGAAACCGGGCCGCCGAATTTCATCGCGGAAAACGGGAGTGCGAAGAGCTGTCCGAAGAGCTTGGCGGGTCGAGAGGTGTTTCGGGTGAAGCGTTAGAGGTGCTTGAGGTGGTCAGATCGATGCCGGCCGCTTATCGCGAAACTCTTGTGCTGCGATTGGTCGAAGGAATGACGGGCATCGAGATAGCAGAGCGGACGGGCCTGACACATGAATCGGTCCGCGTTAATCTTCATCGCGGGATGGAGCTGTTAAAGAAAAGGCTTGGAATAGGGAAGTAGCTGAGATGAAAGAAGATTATTTATGGAACAAAACGGGCGACGACGCTGAGATAAAGCGGCTTGAGGAAACTCTGGCTGTCTTCAGATCTCGGACCGATATGCCGCCCTTGATCGTTCCGGAAACAGCAAACGAGAAGAATGGATTTTCGTCCTGGTTCACAGGATTTCGGCTTGCCTTTGCAGCGACAGCTACAGTGGCAGCAGCGATAGCAGTCGCGGAATTCTGATTTGGTTCCAGACGTCGACGGGGGAACTTCAGGCGAATGTTGAAGAAGTAGAGCCGGCAACCAACGCGGTCGCAGCCACAGGTACCGGCAGCCGTGACGCCGCGAGAATCAAACGAAATCCCGAAAACCGTAACGCCAACATTGGCCAAGGCAAACGAACCAGCCGTCAAGCAGCGTCGCCCAACGTCGCCGCCTAAGAAACAAACAAATTTCGCCTCTCATTCCGCAAAGAACGACAAGCCGGTTTTGACGACCGAGGAACGATACGCATATCAACAACTGATGCTTGCCCTTTCGATCACGAATTCAAAGCTGAAGATCGTACGCGACACGATGACGGGCAGCGATGTTGAACATAAAAAGACGAACCATACCGACAAACGTTGATCAAGTTAGGAGAGATGTTATGAACCTACCAATGAAATACATATTAACCGCCGCGTTTTTTGTGCTGATGCCGTTGGCATACGGTGCGAAAGGCCAGGACGCGAAGCTGAATTTTGACCGTCTGAACGGCCTTGAAACGCGTGCCCGCGATGTTGTCGAGGTGAATGTCGACGGAAAGCTGCTTGATCTTGCAAAGCGGGTGACCGCGAAGGTGAACGACGCAGACGCGAAAAAAGTGGCGGCGGCGATCGACGGATTGAAAGGGATATACGTCCGGGTTTACAACTTCGCGATGGACAACGAATACAACATCGCCGATATCGACGAGATCCGCTCACAGCTAAACGCTCCCGGCTGGGAAAAGCTTGCGAACGTCCGGAGCAAAAAGAACAATCAGCGGGTGGACGTGTATACGATGTTCACCGGCAACGTGATGAGCGGCGTAGCTGTTGTTATCTCCGAATCGAAGAGCGTGGCCCTGGTCAATGTCGTCGGGCCGATCGATATCGAGCTGCTTGTGCAGTTGAGCGGGAAAATGAACATTCCCAAGATCGATATCGAGCACAACAAGCAGCCCGAAAAACCCGAGGATGAAGACAAAGACGAAGATAAGGAGTAGGCGAAATGAAAAAGAATCATACCCTTGCCCTGGTGCTGGCGGCGGTCGTATTCTCATTCGTTTCCGTGCCGCCTCAGGTCCAGGCAAAACCGAGCGAATATGACCAGATAGTAAATCACCTTAAGTCGAGGTATCGGGCGAAAAAGGTAAAGATACCCCTCCTGTGGCTGGCCCGCTTTGCGGTCAGCATCGTCCGGCCCGCCGGCGTCAAGAGCTTTAGCGTCACGCTGTTCGAGGACCTTAACTTCACGCCGGACATGCTGGACAAGGAACTGCAGGGTACGCTCGACCGCGCCTATGCCGAAACCTGGAGCCCGATTCTCCGCGTCCGTTCACGCGACGGCCAGCAGGTCTATATGTACATGCGCGAGGCCGGCAAAGACGTGAGGCTGACGCTCGTGACGATCGACAAAAAACAGGCCGCCATAATCCGTGCGACCTTCAGCCCGGAAAAGATGGCCGAATTTGCCAACGATCCGAAACTCTTCGGAATATCGCTGAGCAACAGCGGGAAAAATAAACCTCCACCAGCCGCCCGATCCGAATGTGCTCCCGCCCGCACCACCCGAGCCGCAGCCGACGGACCCCGGCAGCTTGCTCACTTTGCCTTCTGTTGATTCGTATTAGAGTGGAAGATTCAAGGACCGCTTTGCGAGCAAAGCGGCCCTCAATTCTATTAGCACGAGGACAGCGTCATCTACCGCTAAGTGGTAAAATAAGCCCGATGTTCGGGCTTTTTTTGCTCGTCGTTGTAAAAACCCACACATCTAGATAATTGCATGGCTGATACAGTCCGTATTTCATGGGACCTAGTGAAGCATTGGACCCGAAAGTCCTTGTATTCGTGCGAAAATAAATGCGGATAAAGGTGTTATGACGCAAACTGAGTTAATGGATTTGATATTTGAGAAACCGGCCATGTTTCTGGGTCATGCATCAGTTTTCAAGATGCAAGCATTTGTGGAGGGTTTCGGCTTTGCCTTTATTGATGAAAACGGAACGCATATAGATGAAACATATTCCAAGTTCAATAAATGGATAGTTGATAGATATCGGACGGGACAGTATCCATGGAGCTCGATAGTGACAATGATCGGCGTTAGCGAACAACGATCTTTTGAAGTCGCAAAGGAGCTATGGCAAGAATATAAGAAAGAGATTGTCTCGAAATAATTGAAATGTATTCTGCAAAATGGAATTCCGGTCGCTAAATGGTCCGGTCTCTACGAATCACATTCTGTGCAAAAGGAACGGCGTCAAGCCTGCGTTCCTGCAATATTATCAAGATGTTGCCATCAGGATCCGAATATAGCAGAAAACGCACGTGAGACCGTTCCTAGTCTCGCTTGTCCCTGAAAGGGACGCATTTAATAGCGTCGGGAAACACCCGACGATCGAGTCGCAAACAATAACTCCGACCCTGAAGGGGTCGAACAAGGCTCGATCCTATTGCTCCCCTTCAGGGAGCGGATACTGTTTGTTTGCCTATCGTAGGGTTCCGCTCGTTCCTCGCTTCACCCTACGCTATTAACTTTGTCCCTTTCAGGGACTCGTCCCGTTTCTCCGGATGAGCTCTGTACCGTGAACTGTAGGCTCCGTGCGGTTCATGTTAGCCTCCGCGCGGTTGATGTTGACCTCCGTGCAGTTCAAGTTGGCCTCCACGCAGTTCAAGTTGGCCTCCACGCAGTTGAAGTTGGCCTCCGCGCAGTTGATGTTGGCCTCCGCGCAGTTCATGTTGGCCTCCGCGGAGTTCAAGTTGGCCTCCGCGCAGTTCATGTTGGCCTCCGTGCAGTTCATGTTGGCCTTCGCGCAGTTGATGCCGGCCTTCAATAACCTAACAAACGCATTGAAACACGGGGAAAGGGACCCGTGTGCAGGAGCCCGCGCGTTAGCAAGGGCGATATGCGGATGTTGAATGTTTCGCCCTTGCTAACGCGCGGGCTTTCGCAAGTGGGTCACGTCCGTAAATCACCGGCTTATTGGCGACGATGGCTGGACGGGGATGATTCAATAGGCCCTGGCGAAAAGAACGCGCTTCGCTGACTCTTTGCCTGAATAAACACACTTTCCAGCGTGCTCCGCGGAGAGAAGCGGGATGCAGCGGATGGTTGCTTTGGTTTCTTCCTTTATCTTTTCCTCGGTCTCGGCGGTGCCGTCCCAGTGGGCCATGAGGAAGCCGCCTTTTTCGATCTGTTCCTTGAAATCGTCCCAGGTGTCGATGAGGAAGGTGTTTTCCTCGCGGAATTTGAGGGCTTTGTTGTAGATGTTCTCCTGGATCTCGTCGAGCAGCAGCTTGATCCCCGCGACAAATTCACCGGGCGTTTCGAAATTGACCGGGCGTGATTCTTTTGTCAGCGTATCGCGGCGGGCGACCTCGATCGCGCCGCCCTCGAGATCGCGCATTCCGATGCCGAGGCGTACCGGCACGCCGCGGAGCTCATACTCGGCAAACTTCCATCCCGAACGCTGGTTGTCGCTGTCGTCGTATTTGACCGAAACTCCGGCGGCTTTTAGCTCGCCGAGCAGCGGTGCTATCTTTTCGCTGATCGTCGCGAGGTCTTCGGGCGACTTGTAGATCGGCACGATCACCACCTGTATCGGCGCCAGTTTGGGCGGCAGGACGAGGCCGTTGTCGTCGGAATGGGCCATTATCAACGCTCCCATCATTCGCGTCGACAGGCCCCAGCTTGTGGCCCAGGCGTATTCGAGCTGATTTTCCTTGTTCACGAACTGAACATCGAACGACCGGGCGAAATTCTGCCCGAGGAAATGCGATGTGCCCGATTGCAGGGCCTTGCCGTCCTGCATCATTGCCTCGATGCAGAACGTCTCGACCGCACCCGCGAACCGCTCGCTGGCCGTTTTGATACCCTGGACGACCGGCAGCCCCATCCAGCCTTCGGCAAACTCGGCGTAAACACCCAGCATTTGATGCGTTTCCTGTATCGCCTCTTCCTCGGTCGCGTGGGCGGTGTGGCCTTCCTGCCAGAGGAATTCGGTGGTGCGCAGGAACAAACGCGTGCGCATCTCCCAGCGGACGACGTTGCACCATTGGTTAACGAGAATAGGCAGATCGCGCCACGACTGGATCCAGCCCTTGTAAGCGTTCCAGATCACCGTTTCGGACGTCGGGCGGATGATCAGCTCTTCCTCGAGCTTGGCGTTCGGATCGACCATCAGGCCGGGGCCGTCCGGGTTTTTCTTAAGGCGATAATGCGTAACGACCGCACATTCCTTTGCAAACCCTTCGGCGTGCTCCTCTTCCTTTTCCAGAAAACTGCGCGGCACGAACAGCGGGAAATAGGCGTTCTCGTGGCCGGTCGCCTTGAACATATCGTCCAGGGCCCGCTGCATCTTTTCCCATATCGCGAAACCGTACGGCTTTATCACCATACACCCGCGCACGGCCGAGTTTTCGGCCAGGTTGGCCCGCTTGACTATCTCGTTGTACCACTCGGAATAATTTTCCGACCTTTTCGGAAGTGCTTTGCTCATAGTTCTATATACACCGGGGACGAATCCACCGCAGCGGTAAAACGATGATGATAGAGCAATTTCCGGGCAGTGACAATTTTACAAATCGATTTGCATCCCATAATCTGTGTCTTTGTGCCTCGGCGCCATCTTAACTCTTTATGAGCGATCTCAAGCTGGACTTCCAGGACACTGCTACCGCTTTTGCAGACAGATCCGATCAGGAACTAAAGGAAAAACACCGAATTTTCCGTCTCCTTAATTCACCTCTTCTCAATTCACTCGGAACGCGGACAGCGAAGTTTGCCCTCTCGCTTGGGCTGCCTGTCGAGGGTTTGATCAAGAGCACGGTCTTTGAACAATTCTGCGGCGGCGAGACGATCGAAGAATGTGAGCCGACGATAAAACGGCTGGGAGCGTCGCACATCGGCACGATCCTGGATTACGCGGTCGAGGGGCGTCACACCGAGGACGACTTCGATAAAACGAAGGACGAGATAATCCGGACCATCGATCGTGCAAAGGACGACCCGAACCTTCCTTTTTCGGTGTTCAAGGTGACCGGGATCGCCCCGCTGGGCACGTTGGAAAGGTTAAGCAAAAAGAAAAAGCTCGACGCAAAAAGCCAGACGAAATGCGAGCACATTTACAGCCGTGTGAACGAGATCTGCTCGCACGCCTATGCGGTCGGGCAGCCGGTGTTTATCGACGCCGAGGAATCGTGGATACAGGACGCCATAGACCGGCTTGCCACGGAGATGATGGAGAAATTCAATCTCGAGCGGCCGATCGTTTACAACACGTTCCAGCTTTATCGGACGGACCGGCTTCAGTTTCTTAAAGGACTCGCGAAGGCAGGCGAAGAATGACGGATACATCCTCGGCGCCAAGCTTGTACGCGGGGCGTATATGGAAAAAGAGCGGGAACGCGCGGCCAAGATGGATTATCCGTCGCCGATCCACGTGGACAAAGCGGCTGTCGATCGCGATTATGACGCTGCCGTCGATTATTGCCTCGATAATGTCGACCACATTTCCTTTGTGGCGGGCACGCACAACGAAACGAGCACGGAATTATTAGCCCGGAAATTGATCGATCGCGGCCTGCCCCACGATCACCCGCACGTGAATTTTTCGCAGTTGATGGGAATGAGCGACAATCTCAGCTACGTCCTCGCAAAGAACGGCTATAACGTTTCGAAATACGTTCCGTACGGCCCGATCCGCGAGGCCATTCCCTACCTGACCCGACGTGCCGAAGAAAACAGCTGCCGTAACAGGACAGATGAGCCGTGAGCTTGAAATGATTGAGAGAGAGCTGAGGCGGAGAAAACAAACGTAAACCTTTGGCCTACGCGTACCTTCACCGCAGGCCAAGCATCAATCTAACAGAACGGTCAGAAACATCACCGCCGGCCGCTTTCCAATTCTTATAAACCGTGAGTTCTTCGTCCTGTATCGGGGCGTAGCCGATCTTCGCCACCTGCGTGCTTTCAAATGCCCGGTTGGTAAGCGCGAGGTGAGGTTCGGAGCGGGAAAGGTATTGGCCATTCGCGATCGCGGTTTCCGCGGTGTCAACGTCAGGAAAAAGATCGCTGTAACCGGCAACGTGCCAAACGGCACCTTTCTCGCCCTCATCGATCGCCAAAACACGAAGCAGTCCGAAGCCGCTTTCAAGCTGAAAAACCAGATAATCGCCGGGCTGAAAGTCCTGTGACATATCTTGCGAGATTAACATAATTGAGAATTTGGATATAAGATCCGCTACATGATGAATGACAGCGATATGCTCCGCATTGCGATCGAAGAAGCAAGGCTCGGGCTTGAGGAAGGCGGTATTCCGATAGGTGCCGCTTTGTTTGACGGCGAAGGAAACCTTCTCGGCCGCGGGCACAACCGGCGTGTTCAGGAAGACGACCCGTCAATACATGGCGAAACGGACGCTTTCCGAAAGGCAGGACGCCAACGGAATTATCCGGCAGAAGGTAATGGTCAACGACACTTGCCCCGTGCTGGTATTGCAGCGGCCTTGTACGGCAGTTCGGCATCGGCAAGGTGATCGTCGGCGAGTCAGTGAATTTTCAGGGTGGGATCGACTGGCTTCGGGACAACGGCGTTGAGGTTGTTGACCTGAATTCGCAGGAATGTGCCAGGATGCTCGCGGATTTTATTGCCGCAAATCCGGCAGTGTGGAATGAAGATATCGGCGAGGAAATAGATCCCCTGTACCTCAGGTCCGCATTTCCTGCTGCATTTCGCGTGATGAGAAAATAACCGTTTGTTGTAAGGGTCGAAATTTATTCATACGAGACTAACAAAATGGCGGAAAATAAAGAAGCAGTTATCATAAGCGCGGCGAGGACGCCGACGGGGAAGTTTCAGGGAGCGTTGAAAGGGTTTCACCGCGCCGGAGCTGGGAGCGATCGCGATCAAGGAAGCGGTCAAACGTGCCGGCGTCGACCCGGCGAAGGTCGACGAGGTGATCATGGGCTGTGTCGTCCAGGCAGGGATCGGGCAGGCACCGGCGCGGCAGGCGGCGATGAAGGCGGGTTTGCCGCCGGAGGTTTCGGCTCTGACGGTCAACATGGTTTGCGGCTCGGGGCTTCGGGCCGTTGCTCTCGCGGGCCAGTCGGTGCAGCTTGGCGATGCTGAATTTGTCGTAGCGGGCGGGATGGAATCAATGTCGAATATTCCGTACGCTCTGCAAACGGCCCGCGACGGATTTCGGATGGGCGATCAAAAGGCCGTTGACCTGATGATCCACGACGGCCTTTGGTGCCCGTTCGAGAACTGGCATATGGGCAACACCGGCGAGGTGGTTGCGGAAAAACATCAGATCACACGCGAGACACAGGACGATTTCGCTTACAATTCGCACCGCAAGGCAGCGGAGGCACAGTCTTCGGGCCGGTTTAAGGACGAGATCATCCCGATCGAAATACCGCAGAAAAAGGGTGAGCCGATAGTGCTGGACTATGACGAGACCGTCCGCACGGACACGACCGTCGAAACGCTTGGCAAGCTAAAGCCGGCATTCAAAAAAGATGGCGGGACCGTTACCGCGGGCAATGCTCCGGGCGTTAATGATGGAGCTTCGGCTTTAGTAGTGACTTCATCGGAAAAAGCTTCCGAACTCGGCATCCAGCCGCTCGGCCGCATTGTTTCCTACGCCGTTTCGGGCATCGAGCCGAAGTACATAATGCTGGCACCGGTCGAAGGCGTTCGCCGCGCCGTGGCCAAGGCCGGCTGGAAACTTGAGGATGTTGAGCTTTTTGAATTAAATGAGGCCTTTTCTGTACAGGCACTCGGCGTAATGAAAGAACTTGGCATCAACCCCGACTTTGTGAATGTTAATGGCGGTGCTGTTGCCCTGGGCCACGCGATCGGCAATTCCGGCGGCCGCGTGCTTACGACGCTGCTGTATGAGATGAAACGGCGTGGTGCCAAGCGAGGTGTCGCGGGGCTTTGCCTTGGCGGCGGGAACTCGGTCGCTATGGCAGTGGAGCGAGCATAGTCCAGTGCGAAAGCCCGTGCGTTAGCGAGGGCGAAATGCTCAAGTTCCGGTCATCGCCCCCTTGCTTACGCGCGGGCTTCCGCATCAAAGCCAGATCGACCGCAAAAGATCGAACACAGGACGTCTTAACCCGTGGAGAGGTTTAAATTATGCAGCTAAACCAACACGCAAATCTGCTGAGCATCTTCGCCTGGATAATGGCGGGCTTTCAGTTCCTGATGGTCTTGTTATTGGGCCTTTACGTGTTGTTCACGGGCGGCGTGGCGATAGGTATGGCCCTAGACCCAAGCGTCAAGGACGCCGGTGCCCCGATCATGATGGCAGTGTTCGCGTTGATATTCAGCGTTTTCACGATGGTCGGAATAGCGTGCGTCATTACGAATATAATTTTCGGTAAGCGTCTTAGAAAACCGACGCCGCCGACACAGCGTTTTGTTATTTTTGCCAGCATTATGAACCTAGTAGGTGTCGGCTTTGGCGGGATCTTCTCCGTCGCCATCGGTGTTTATGGCCTTTGGTTCGCGATGTCCGACGCCGGAAAGCTATACTTTTCGGGCCAGGGTCAGTTGCCCGGACAGGGTTATGCTCCGTACGACGCGGGATACGCCCGTGACCCCAACCGGGTGAATTGGCGATAAGCATCCATAACGTTTTTTGCACGCTTGTTCCTCAACCTTGCGAATGCAAAACAGCTCCGTTAGGAGCGGCCTGTTTGTAGCAAACGGACGCAGAAATGATTGAAAGCTCCGTAGGAGCGGCATATTAGAGCTGCCGCTCCTACGGAGCTTTTGCCCTTATTTGTTTCGGTCGATCTATAAACATTTCGCTCCTACGGAGCTTCCGTTCCGGCACCGCGAGAAACGAAACATTAGTTATTTACTTTCGGCGAGCATAGTTCTTCTCCCTTTTTCTTTTCTCCGTCATTTCGTTATCCTCTAGTTTTTGTAATTCATATCAATTTAAGGGATCTATAAATAATGGCTGAAACTATTGGAGTGATCGGTGCGGGGACAATGGGTAACGGTATCGCGCAGACGGCTGCGAACGCAGGCTTTAACGTCGTGATGTGCGATGTGAAGCCCGACCTCGTCGATAAGGGCGTCGCGAACATTTCAAAAAGCCTGGACCGGTTTGTAAAAAAGGAAACTCTTACCGAAGAGCAAAAGGCTGAGATCCTCGGCCGTATCACGACGACGACGGAAATTGAGAAACTAAAGGGCTGTTCGTTGATCGTTGAAGCCGCGACCGAAAACTTTGACATCAAGCGGCAGATATTTGAAAAGCTCGATTCGATCGCCCCGGCGGAAACGATCCTTTCATCCAACACCTCCTCGATCTCCATTACAAAGATCGCTGCCGTTACCAAACGGCCGGACAAGGTCATCGGAATGCATTTCTTTAACCCTGTCCCGCTTATGAAATTGGTTGAGGTCATACGCGGAATAGCTACATCCGATGAGACCTATGCAAAGGTAAAGACGCTTTCCGAGCAGTTCGGCAAAGTGCCTGTTGAATGCAACGATTATCCAGGATTTGTTTCGAACCGCGTCCTTATGCCGATGATCAACGAAGCGGTGTTTGCCGCTGCACGAGGGAGTTGCAACCAAAGAAGCGATCGACGAGATAATGAAGCTCGGGATGAACCACCCGATGGGCCCGTTGACCCTCGCAGACTTTATTGGCTTAGATGTTTGCCTTGCGATACTTAATGTATTACATGAAGGATTGGGCGACCCGAAATACCGGCCGTGTCCGCTGTTGAGGAAGTATGTTGACGCGGGTTGGCTGGGCCGCAAATCCGGCAAGGGCTTTTACGATTACGCCGGATAAACGTGGTTGGAATTTAGCCACGAACGCCTAACAGGGATATGCGTGTATTCGCAGCTCTCATTTTTCCGGCAGTTTCGAAACAACGCCGGCCCAGAACTATTTCGTCCAACATGCGTAATACCTGAGACCCTGTCTCCGCCAAATAAGAATGGGAAAATTCATTGTTCTGCTTATATTTGCAATATTTTCGTCGGTCCTAGCCGTCGCCCAGTTGACCGTCGCCCCGATAAATATGAAGGAGCGGTCGCTGGCTAACGGCCTTCGCATTGTCACGGTCCAGGACAATTCGAACCCAACGGTCTCGATCCACCTTTGGTACGACGTCGGCGGCAAGAACGACCCGCCGGGCCGGTCGGGTTTTGCGCATATGTTCGAGCATATGATGTTCAAGGCAACGAAACATATGCCGAATGAAAAGTTGGACAGGCTAACCGAGGACGTCGGCGGATTTAACAACGCGTCGACATGGCCGGATTATACCAACTATTTCGAGGTCGTTCCTTCGAATCATCTCGAGCCGATCTTGTGGGCTGAAGCCGACCGGATGGTCAACCTCAATGTAGACGAGGCCAATTTTGCGTCAGAGCGCGACGTTGTTAAAGAGGAATACCGTCTTCGCATTCTCGACCCGCCGTACGGCCGGCTGTATTGGGCCCTCGATGACGTGACGTTTCAAAAACACCCTTATCGCCGCGGGGTAATCGGTGATCTTGAACAGCTCGCCGCCGCGACCCGTGCCGATGCGGAAAAGTTCTATAAAGAATTCTACCGGCCGGATAACGCCGTTTTGATCGTCGTTGGCGATTTTGAGCAGAAGCAGCTAGATACTTGGATCGACAAATATTTTGGCCGGATATCGAAACCTACAGATAAGATCGCGCGTGTATCTGAGGTCGAACCGGAGTGGACCGCCGAACGACGTGTGCAGATCACCGGCCCAATTGTCCCCTTTCCAGCGACTGCGATCGTATACCGTGCTCCGCGAACTAACAGTCCTGATATTCCGGCACTGCTGATAGCCTCATCGATCCTCTCTGACGGCCAGAGTACTCGGCTCTACCTTTCGATGGTCCGCGAACAGCAGATCGCGCAAGAGGCAGACCTGGAACTTACGTTCAATACCGAAGGCGGCAGGATGGCTTTCGTCGCTATCGGAGCTGAAAAGGGCACGTCCGAAAACCTCGAACGGGCTATGCTCGCCGAACTGAAGAAGATCCAGAATGCAGGTGTTACGGCAAAAGAGCTCGAGAAAGCAAAGAACAGGCTTGTTGCCGATGCGATAAGGGAACGTGAGACCAATGACGGTAAGGCGACCGTGATCGAACGGGCCATCGCGTATCTTGGCGATGCTAAAGCCGCGAATGACGAGGTGCGAAAGCTTCAGGCCGTTACAACCGCGGACGTTCAACGTGTAATGAAGCATTACTTCAAAGATAACAACCGGGTTGTGATCTATTACAACCAGGCGAAACCGGCGGAGGGTTCGAAATGAGAAGAACTGATATTTACCACAGAGACGCCGAGGCACAGAGGATATTTTGAGGAAGAGTATCTTTACTCCCTGCCCTCCTTTCTCTTTCTCTGTGTCTCGGTGCCTCTGTGGTTCAAACCTTTGCCCAAGAGACAATACCCTCGCCTGGGGCGCCGCGGTCGGCGGCAATTCCCGGGGTTAAGGAAATAACTCTAAAAAACGGACTAACAATCGCGGTCGCCGAAAAGCATCACATTCCGCTGGTGACGGTCCAGCTTCTTGTAAAGAACGGCGCCGGCAGACGAGGACAGAAAACTGGCCGGGCTAGCGAATTTGACCGCGTCGCTGCTGACGAAAGGCACGAAAACGAGATCGGCGACGCAGATCGCCGAAGAGATCGAGTTTCTCGGCGGATCGATATTTTCGTTCGCCGGCTGGCAGAATTCCTCGGTCGGAATGTCGATCACCTCGGACAAATTCGACCGGGCGATGGAAATAATGGCCGACGTGGCGTTAAATCCGTCATTTACTGAAGAGGAACTAAAGCTTGCCCGTTCGCAAACGCTGGACGAAATGACCTACAGCCTGACGCAGCCCGGGTTTCTTGCAAGCTACGTTGCCAGCAGGTACAGTTTCGGCGAGCATCCGGCGGGCGGCACGCCGGCCAGCGTCGCTGCCATCAGCCGCGCCGACGTTGCGTCTTTTTATTCCGAAAACTATCGTCCTGCCGAATCGGTCCTGATATTTGTCGGGGATATAACGCCCGAAAAGGCCGCTGCCGCTGCCGAAAAATATTTCGGAGCGTGGCGAAAGGAAGGACGTGGTTGGGGTACGGGCCGGGGCAACGTAATTGGTGCCGTGGAGCCGAAACCTGTGGTGAGGCGAATACTTGTTATCGATCTTCCGAACGCGGGCCAGGCGGCGGTCAACTATGTAAAGCCCTTGCGCGGTATCGGGCGGCGCAGTAAACAGTATTATTCCGCGTCGGTCCTAAACTCGCTGCTCGGCGGCGGTTATTCATCGCGGCTGAACCAGGAGATCCGGATCAAACGCGGACTTAGCTACGGTGCCGGAAGCGGTTTTTCCTGGCGGGATACAACGGCCAATTTCTCTGCAAGAACACAGACAAAGAACGAATCGGCCGCCGAGGTTGCGGAATTGATCGTCGCCGAGATAAAACGGCTTGCCGAGACAGCGGCGAGCGAGGCCGAGCTGACGCCGCGAAAGTCCGTCCTTACCGGCGGTTTCGGGCGGAACCTTGAAACGACGCAGGGCCTGGCGGCAGCGATAGCCGATCTATATACGTACAGGATCCCGACGAGCGAACTCAACGCTTATATGTCCAGCGTCAATTCGGTCCGAAGCTCTGATCTTAAGGAATTCGCCTCGCTGGGCCTGTTTCAGGGTGACATCATTATCGTGGGCGATTATGCGGTTTTTAAGGACGATCTGGCTAAGAGGTTTCCCGGCCTTCCGATCGACGTAATAAAAGTATCCGAGCTGGATATTGAAAGCGAAACACTTCGCAAGGGCGATGTCCGCTGAACACGGTTTTGCCTAACCAAAGATCGGCGTTGGCACCACTTGCCGACGCCTTTTTTGTCGTAAACACCGGCGGTTTGCCGTTTGAACGCACGTCTGATTCAATTGTTCCTTAGGCCGTCCTTCTCCGGCTTTTTTCATTTATGCACAAAAACCTGCGTTCATTTCTCGACCTTCTCAGAAAGGAAGACGAGATCGTCGAGGTCAATGCCGAGGTCGATCCATATCTTGAGATAGCGGAGGTCCACCGTCGCGTGATCGAGCAAAACGGAAAGGCGCTTTTGTTTCGTAATGTTAAGGGCTCGGAGTTTCCGCTGGTCACCAATCTTTTTGGAACGAACAAGCGGATCGATCTCGCATTTGGAAAGAAGCCGCAGGAATTTGTTCGCCGCGCGGTTAAGTTCGCTGAGTCGATCATCCCGCCGCGATTGAGCACCTTGTGGAGTTATCGCGATATTGGACGGACGGGCTTGAAACTCGGAACGAAACGCGTGAGAAATGCTCCCGTTCTTGAAGCTCGGCAATCCGAGGTCGATCTCGGAAAGATACCGCTTATACAGCTCTGGCATGAGGACGGCGGTTTTTTCTTCACGCTTCCGCTCGTTTATACCGAAAGTCCCGGTGAGCAGCAAACCGAACCTCGGTATTTACCGGATGCAGCGTTACGACGAGCGGACGACCGGCATGCACTGGCAGATCGGAAAGGGCGGCGGGTTTCATTATTTCGAAGCCGAGCAAAAAGAACAGGACTTGCCTGGTCACCGTGTTCCTAGGCGGCCCGCCGGCGCTCATTATTTCGGCGGTTGCACCTCTGCCGGAGGATGTGCCGGAATTGCTCCTGGCATCGCTGCTCGCAGACTCGAAACTCGGTATGGCCGACAACCCGATGGGCGGACACCGGCTCATCGCCGAGGCCGAGTTCGCCATTTGCGGCCACGTCCCGGCACATGATCGAAGGCCCGAAGGCCCGTTTGGCGACCATTACGGCTATTACTCGCTGTCCCACGATTATCCCGTTTTCCATGCCGACGCCGTTTACCACCGAAAGGACGCGATATGCCCGGCCACGGTCGTCGGGAAACCGCGGCAGGAGGATTTTTTTCTCGGCGATTATTTGCAGGAGCTTCTGTCGCCGCTATTTCCGTTGGTGATGCCGGCCGTTCGCGATCTATGGAGTTATGGCGAGACGGGTTTTCATTCTCTCGCAGCGGCGGTTGTCCGCGAACGCTATGGCCGCGAGGCGTTGTCGGCAGGCTTCAGGATCCTTGGCGAGGGGCAGTTAACGCTGACAAAGTTTCTTCTGCTGACCGACAAGCCGCAGGACCTTCGTGATTTTCGTTCGCTGTTCGAGCACATTCTTGCACGCGTCGAATGGCACCGCGATCTTTTCGTTTTCAGCCAGACGGCGTTCGACACGCTGGATTATGCGAGCGGAAAGATCAACTACGGCAGCAAGGCGATCTTGATGGGTGTCGGTGACGCTAAGAGGGAATTAGCACGCGAATTTAGCGGCGAGCTGCCGCAGGGGACGAGTGCGGCTGAGCCTTTCTGTGCCGGTTGCCTTGTGGTCGAAGGATCGTCCTACGAACGCGAGCCGGACCTGGCCGAACGCATAGCAAAAAGCGGTAAGTTCGACGAATTGGCAGATGATCGTCCTGCACGACGATATCGAGTTCGCCCGTTCTGTCGACAAGTTCCTGTGGGCAACCTGGACGCGTTTCGATCCCGCGGCAGACATTCACGCAAAAAGCGTCACCGTTAAAAACAATCACATCGGCTACGAAGCACCGATAGTGATCGACGCACGGATGAAACCGTGGTATCCGAAGGAGGTCGAAGCCCGGGAAGACATCGTCGAACTTGTTGACCGGCGGTGGAGCGAATATTTTCCGACGGGAACAACATACCGCTAGTTTCGTATTTACCTGGTATGAAGAAATGGATCATACGGATCGGATTATTGATCGTTGCTTTGATCGTTCTGCTCGCCGCCGCGCTTGGTTACGGATATTTCATTGAACCGAAGCGGCTGGTCGTGACAAAAGAAACCGTCGCGGTGCCGAATTTCAGCCCCGCATTGAACGGCTTTAAGATCGTCGCCATCTCGGACATTCACGGCGGCTCGAACGGCGTTACCGAAGCGAGGCTTCGCGAGCTGGTCGAAACGGCAAATCAGCAGGAGCCCGACCTGATAGTGCTGCTCGGCGATTATGTTTCGGAACTCCGTTACGACCGTTCGGCGTTGAAAAAACCGGAAGGCACCGACCGCACGGAATTGCGGATGCCTGTCTCGGTCATCGCCGATAACCTGGCCGGATTTAAGGCGCGTTACGGCGTGTATGCCGTTATCGGGAATCACGATTGGTGGCACAACCAGACGCGGGTACGAAAGGAATTCGAGCGTGTGGGCATCACGATACTCGAGAACGATGTAAAGCAGATAAAGGTTGGCGACGAGACGGTAAATTTATGGGGGATCGAGGATTACTGGAAAAGCCGCCGTGTGCCGCTGGCCGATAGTTATGACAAGATCGCGGAAAAGAAAAATATTATTGCTATCACGCACAATCCCGATTCATTGTTAAAAACGCCAGACGGGATCTCGCTGATGCTTGCCGGCCACTCACACGGCGGGCAGGTGAATTTTCCTATCTACGGCCCTCATCCGTTTGTCAACGACATTCGATTTATGAAGGGAAAGGCCTTTGTCGATGGAAAGCACATCTTCGTCACGTCCGGCGTCGGCTGTACCGGCCCGCAGATCAGGTTTCGCGTACCGCCGGAGATCGCGGTCGTTACGGTGAACGCCGCCGCGCAATAAATGACGAAACTCTCAACGCTGATAAAGATCACCTCGGTCCTTTTCACGGCGGCGCTCGTCTGCCTCGGCTATGCATATTTCATCGAGCCCGGCCGCCTCATTATCAACCATCACGAGATAAAGATCGATGGATGGAACCCCGCGTTCGACGGGTTCAGGGTCGCCTTGATCTCGGATATACACGCCGGATCGCATTACATCGACGAGGAAAAACTAAGAAAGATCGTCGCGATGACGAACGCCGAGAACGTCGACGCCGTCTTTCTCCTGGGCGATTATGTTTCGCAGAATCGTACGGACCGGTCGCTGCGGATGGATCCGGCAACTCTTGCCAATGCATTGCAGGGAATGCAGGCGCGCTACGGCGTTTTCGCGGTACTCGGCAATCACGATCTTTGGTCGGACCCGCAGGCCATCGAAAATGCGCTCGCCGGTGTCGGCTACAACGTCCTGAACGGCAAGATGGCGGAGATCAATTTAGCGAACGGGAATAAGCTGCGCATCTTGGGGCTGACCGATCATATGACGATCGGGATCTGGAAAAATTATTCGGGGGACGCCAGACGTCTCACTCCGCCGACCGAAGGCAAGGGCGATCTCATTATACTGCAGCACAGCCCGGATGCTGTGCCGGCGATAACCGGTGAGCTCGCGATATCTGGCGACACGCAAATAATGTTCACCGGCCACACGCACGGCGGGCAGGTGTGGCTGCCGGTGGTCGGAGCGCCGGTCGTGCCGTCGATGTTCGGGCAAAAGTTTGCCCGCGGGTTTATAAAGGACGCGGGGATAAATGTATTCGTGACGTCGGGGATCGGCACCAGCATCCTTCCGCTGAGGTTTCTTGTAACGCCCGAGATCGCCGTGGTTACTATCCGAAGCGGAGATAGTTAAACCTATCTCAGCATTGCTTTCAGGACCGAATGCGAAAGCCCGCGCGTTAGCAAGGGCGAAACATTCAACGTTGAGTATATCGCCCTTGCTTACGCGCGGGCTTCTGCACCTGCCGCCGGCACGCGGCTTTCGCATGATATTATTGGTCGGCATTGGGTGTTTATGTCGACAATTTACGCGATTACGGCTGGCGGCACGGGCCTTCGTGTCATTTGATCGCTGATGAGATCGAGGAACTGATCGAATTTGCGGTGGCGATGGGCATGCGCGAAGAATGGTTCCAGGCGAAGAGCACGCCGCATTTCGATCTGACCGCGGCCGGCCGAGAATTGGCCGTACAAAACGGCGCCATCGAGCTTTCGCAGCGTGAACTCGTCCAAAAGCTCCGCGAACTGCGCAAGAAACGCCTCGCCGCCGAGGCCGCGGCCAACGCTAAGAAGGCGGCGTGCTTCTGAATAAATGTTATTGTTAATAACTCAAAACCGGATCGCAAAACCGGCTCCGTAGGAGCCGAATGTTTGTAGCAGCGAGGACAAGTAAGCAAGGTCGAGCCCCTTTAGGGGCGACAGAAACTCGATAATATACCGCTCCTACGGAGCTTACACTGGTTGGCTTGGCACCGATCCTACAAACATACCGCTCCTATGGAGCTAAACTCTTAGGCGAACGGTTTCCACAAGTCTCTTCCGAACAGGTGATCATCACATGAAACTCAGCATTTTCATCACGACAGCTCTCATCCTTTCGTTCACCGCCGCCTGCGACGTCCAGAGCGGCATCACGAAAAAGAGCGTAGAGAAATTCGAACCCTCACCGACGCCCACGATAGTAAAGGCAACGCCCGAGCCGCCGATCGACCCGGCTGATATCGTTTCCGTCGACACATCCACGCCCGGCCCGGTCCTCAGCGTGAACAGATCGGCCGACAAAAAGCCGGTCGACTGCGCCAAATTCAATAACGTCAACGTCAACGCCGACCAGCAGGAGGTCGTCATCAAAGGCGCCTGCAACAAACTAATGATAAACGGCGACGGCAACCGCATCACCGGCGTCGCGTTCAACGAGATAGTCATCAACGGCACCGACAACAATATCGAGCACTCAAAATACCTCAACGGCCGCCGCCCCGTCGTCGCCGACAACGCCAGCGGGAACACTGTCGCCAAGGTCGCCGCGGTCGAAGACAAAAAAACCCGGAAGGATTAGTATTCTCACCACGCGAGAAGCAGGAGGACGATAACTAAGGGACACAAACGAAGGTTTCTGGGCGATGAACATACAGCCCAATTGTAGACGAAAGACGAATGGGCGAAGTAGGGCTTACGCAATGAACCTTTCCCGAATTTATTTGATCGCCATCTTCGTCATGGCGTTTGGTGCACACGCGAACGGCCAAGAAACGCTTAAAGCAGTTTTAGTGGACGAGCATGGCCTGTTGGCATGCGACGAGAGCCTTAGTCGGGTCGACAGATGGTACTCAGAATTGGGTAAAAATCCCAAATCGACTGGACTCGCCGTAATCGCGAGCCCTCCCGGGGAAAAACATTTAGGAGTATTTAGGCAACTGATGATGGAGCTCCATGCGAAGTTCCGGAGAGCTGACAGGTTGAGCATCAAATACTTACGGACTACCTCGAACAGTGAATTTAAGGTGCAGATGTGGCAGATACCGGTGGGAGCCGATGCACCTGAGATCGAAAATGTTGATATGTCTTTCATACTTCCGAAAGATATCGAACCGTTCATACTGGCGATTACATACGAGCTTGATGAGGGACCTTGTCCAACAGGCAACGATTTGTATGTGTTCTCCAAGTTCTTGAAAGCAAATCCTTCGTCCAGAGGAAACATAGTCGTACGCGAAGGAACGGTAGGCCGAGCACGACGAACGTCGGCCAATATCTTACGGGAGTTTACGCGCCGATATGGCATTCCTGGATCCCGTCTTCGTCTTTTTCCAGAAAATTCTCCAATCCTCTGAACAATCGCGAACCAGTCGTAGAATACTGGTATCTTCCTTAGCCGGACAAAAACCAAGGTTTTTGTACGTGAGTACAGGTTTAATAACCGTGAAAAGAAAAGTTACTCTATTAATTTTGGGTGGTTTGATTTTTACTGGGTTTTTCCTACTAGGATATTGGGCACTCTCAATTGTAAGCCAAGCTAAAAGTTATCAGACCGCGTATGATTTGATCCAAACAGGCGATTCAAGAGGAGATGTCCTTGAGAAATTCGGGCATCCCTCGAACACCGTTGCGTGCCAGAACAACATCAATAGCTCCCCTGACTGCTCAGAGGAATTGGAGTACACAACGCTATTCGAAAGGTGGATTGTCTCCTTGGACAAAGATGATAAAGTCGTTCACAAAAGCCATGGAGTGTCGTTTTAATTGCGTTAGCACGCTCGGAATAGCTTTCTGGCCTGCTGGACGCAGACGCATCGCCCGAAATGATTAATACGACTTTCGGACAAAAACCAAGGTTTTTGTCCGGCCCTCGTAGGGCTGAAGTATGTCTCAGTCTGACGAACCTTGGTCTGTGTCTGACGAACGTCGGTCACTGTCAGGCGAACAATGGCCTTTGTCAGGCGAACAATGGCCTTTGTCAGGCTAACAATGGCCTCTGTCGAGCAAACAATGATCTACGTCTGACGAACAATGGTCTACGTCTGACGAACAATGGTCTCTGTCGGGCAGACATTGATCGGAGTTTTCCAACTTTTGGGCAGCGGGAAAAAGTTATTGCATAAGATTGTTGAACTTTGTTAAATTGTAATTGGCCCGGTAGTGGGCCGATGGTTGATTCCGCTGTTCATCCTCGGTTGTTTTCCGCAAATAAGCCTGCCGTTCTCCTGAATGGATCCCTTGGCTTCGCATGATCACCAGAACTTGCCGGTTAGCTGTTTTCGCCTCTAGTTCCGATCCGTTTTAACGCAATGCGGTCCGACGCTGTGCTCGGATTTGCCTCGGCTTGTGGTATCGATCCCGGCCATTGGCGAGCAAGAGGCGCGCCCGTCGAACTGTCCCTTGAGGTAAAGCTGGGACGTTCGCGGCGACGGCCCTGTTCATTTTGAGCAAAGCTCATAGGAGAAGAAATTATGATTCCATCAAGGAGTTGGTTCCCGGCGTCGCTGCAGGAAAGGGCGGCGTGGTTCCAGAATTTTGCTGTCCAGTTCTCGCCGATCGCGGCTTCGCTTGGCTTTTTGCCGGCGGTCGTGACGCAGGTGGCGAGTGACAATGATGACTTTCAGTTCTGTGCCAGCCAGACGGTCGAGGTCGAGGCGTTTGCCAAGGCCTTTCGCGCCTACCGGCAGACGGTCACCGAAGGCAATGTCGGCGAACCCGCACCTGCGTATCCGCTGAATCCTTCGGCCGTCCCGCCGGCCCAGGTGCCGACCGGTATCTTTGAGCGGCTGGACGAATTGGTAAAACGCATTCGCGTTGCACCAGCTTATACGGCCGAGATCGGCGCTTTGCTCGGCATCGTGCCGGCCCAGTCGAACAACATCCTTCCGGAAGAATTGCAGCCGGTTCTAAAGGTGACGACGCTGCCCGGCTCGGTCGTGCAGGTAAAATTTACCCGCGGCGATACGAACGGCATTTTTGTCGAGACTAAGATCGATAATTCAGAGACGTGGAACAGTGTGGGAGTTTACCCGACCTCGCCCGCCGTCCTCGTTATCCCGCAAAACCCCCAGAACCTGCCGCGCTCCGTCCAGGTCCGCGCCCGCTACGTCGAAGGGAACGACGCCGTGGGACAGTTTTCGGATATCGTCTCCACCGCGACCCAGCCGAGCGTGTAAACTTTTACGCCCGGCGATTCGGTCGGAGCGTGATCAATAACAAGAAAACCTCGCCGTCCGAGCTGGTTTAACCGTCGGGCGGCTTTTTGTTTTGTTTGGATATCTAAAGGGATTGCCGTTGGCTTTAGCCAACGGAAGTCGAGCTGATGATCTCCGGGCTTTAGCCCAGTCGAGCGTTTAGGGCTAAAGCCCGGTGGACCTTTATTGCCTGGTTCCGTTGCCTGAAGGCAACGGCAATTTAATCTAAAACGGAATTCAGACCATTACGCACAGGCTCCCGGCGTTTGCGGGTGCGTTGAGTGTGTAAGGTGTTTGTGGCGGGATCATGATGCTGTCGCCGGCGGATAGGCTGTGCTCGCCGAAACCGTTGAACTCGCCGCGGATGCTGCCGTTGAGGATGTAATAGAAGGTGTGGCGTTCGCTGACGCCGGAGGAGCCGAACTTGGAGTTGTCTTCGGTCGAGCGGAGTTGAAAGACGGAGGCAGCGCCGGCGGACGCAGCCGAGATGCCGAGGTCCATCGCCTCAAAACCCCCGAAAATACCGTAAACCGGCGTGCCGTCCGCCGAATTTCTATGAACGAAGCTTTGGCCGTTGAACTTTCGCGACGTTAGTTGGCGGCCGGTGGGAAGCTGCATTTGATTGTCAGCCCAGGTTTCGTGTCCGGCAGGTGCCGCGACCTCGATCACCTCAGACCCGGGCTCGGCCTCGAGCACGCGGTGCCTGATCTCGGGCGGCTGCAGCACCGCAGAACCCGGCCGCAGCCAGAAGGCTCGCCCTGGTCTTCGTAAACCACCCTAATGGCTCCGGCAAGGCAATAGATCAATTGGAATTGCAGTTTGTGGTAATGGACGTAATCCGGCACCTCGCCGCCGGCGGGAATACGAATGTGTGAAGCGATCAGCGCCCCGTTGAGACGGCCGGGAACAAGGTCGCGATATTCCATCCCGGCCCGCCCCGCGGTCCACACGGCCTCGCTGCCGCCTCTGGAGATGACCGGTTTGAGGTTGGTTTCGCCGCCGCCGGGATCGTCGATCGGCCTGTCGTGCCCGTTTCGGTTCTTTTCGAGCTTTAAACGCCGGTTGCCGCGGAGAAGTACGGCGACCGTCGGCCCGTCGGACGGCGCGATCATCTCCAGCCGGTAACCGAGATGGCGCGTGTAAACGTGTACCGCCGACTCGATGTCGTCAACCGCAAGGACCGATTCAGTTTCCTGTCCGGGGGCGTCCATATTAAGAAGAGTGCGTCGCCGAGGGGGTTGCGACCCTAGTTGGATGCACGAAAGTGCCCAGGATTTGCTTAACGATGTTAAAAGAGATCGGGGAAGGTGTCTTTCAAAGCTGCGGAAGCCCGCGCGTAAGCAAGGGCGATTTGCTCAACGCTGAATGTTTCGCCCTTGCTAACGCGCGGGCTTTCGCAAACGGTCGGACTTGTCCGATCACGGCCACATCTCGGCTTGCCATGCTTCGGAGACGGCCCTGCCTTTTTCAAGATCGTCGACGACGAGGCAAAGCTGGTTCGCATGATCGCTATAAACGACCTCGATATTGACGCCCGCGTCCGCCATCCGCCGCGCGATCATCCCCAATTGGCCGGGAACGTCCTGACGCAGCTTTTGCATGAGCACCTCGCGAACACCCGTAACCTCGATGCCGGCGTCCGCGAGCGCTTTGCGTGCAGCCTCGCCGTCATCGAACAAGAAATGCATGTGCCCGACACCGTCAACAACCCATCCGCCGCCGCCCTCGACACTAACGCCGGCCGCACCAAGCGCCTCGCCCATCCGCGCCATCTCGCCGGGTTTGTTTTCTAATCTGATCGCAACGTCGTACATAATTCCGGGCTCCCCTCCTTACGAAGGAGGGGTGGCAGCCGCTTCGGCTGACGGGGTGGTTCTCTCAGTGCCTGCGACAACAACCTCCGACTTGATCGAATTGGCAATATAACACCCCTCATGTGCCTCATGATGCAGCTCGGCGAGTTCTTCGGCCGTAGGAACGCGCTCGCCTGACCATTCGATCTGCGGATCAAGCGTAATCCGCGACATCCATTCCTTGCCATCTTCGCCCTTTGTCATCTCCCCGACCGCATTGTCCGTATAAGCCGCCACATTAAACCCCGCCTTTGCCGCAAAATACAGAAACGTCAGCATATGACAAGACGAAGCCGCCGCAACCAACGCCTCCTCAGGATCGACCGCCGCCTCAACCGAAAACGGCACCCGCACAGCATGCGGCGAAGAACTCGCCGGCACCGCTCACCCCGCCGTCAAATTCCCATGTATGCCCGCGTGAGTATTGGTTCTTTGTGAACGATTCAGGCGAGTCAGACTTCCACGTGATCTTTGCTGTGTAGGTAGCCATAAAGTTTTTGCGAAAGCCCGCGCGTAAGCAAGGGCGATACACTCGACGTGAACCCGGGCAAACTCCCGTCCGCTAAAGCTTCTCGAAAATAGTGTCGAATGGCATGTCTTCCTGCGAATAAAGAACATAGTCGACCGCCGCTTCGACGTGTCTCGGTTTCCAGAGGTATCGTGTACTCGCCCCTCTCGACCAGATCTTGACCTCCGCAGGAAATTCAGCCGCGGCACGAAGACGCCGCGTCGCGTATGCCTTAAAGTCATTGACGATCTTGTCTGGCTTTATATTTTTGGAAACCACAATATGGGCGTGATTACTTTGAACATTTATGGCTCGCGAAAGGTACTCTCTATGCGTACACACTTCCGTTATTGCATCCTTCACAATATCGCGTTGTCGCTCCGACAGTATTATCGGCTCTTGCCGCATTTCGGAAACCATCTTTTCCCGCAATGGCACGTTTGGCGAAACGTAATTGTTTTAAACCTCGGATCCCGACTTCGCTGTAACGCTCCCCGCTCGTCTCCGTGAAGCCATGTGCCAAAGGTGCGGAACGTCAGCAGATAGGCTATAGGGAAGGCATTTTCTTCGTAGATCTCGAAACCGTAGTCGTCCAGCATCTGTCGTTTCTCCGGGTTGAGTGAATCGCCCTTGCTAACGCGCGGGCTTCCGCATTTATTCGACCTATATTCGTCAGGTTCAAGTATCATATCTTAGCTGGCTCCACAACGACCGTTGCCGCCTTGTGAATCTATTTTCTTATCAGTTCCCATCGCTCTTTATCGAAGATGAATTCTTCGTCCAGCACAAAAGGTGCCTCAATCATGGAAGAGAATAGCATCCGGAAGACTCCTATTACTCCAACGATAATCCGGATGACGCCCGATATTACGACGACGGCCCGACTGTAGCCCGGCGGTCCGTATAACATTTCTCGAAACCAAGCTCCTCGTTCCCTCGGTCCTCTTCACTCGGATTCAGAGTACGACTGAACTTAGAACGTAGTTCCAACAATAGAAATTCCGAGGAAAGTAATCAGCGGCAAATCTTCCTCATGGCCTCAACCTATACAACATCCTCGGAAACGGAATCGTCTCCCGCACGTGTTCGATGCCGCACATCCAGGCGACGGTGCGTTCGATGCCCATGCCGAAGCCGGCGTGGGGGACGCTGCCGTAGCGGCGGAGGTCGAGGTACCATTCGAAGATTCGCTGCGGCAGGTTGTGGGCTTTGAGCTGTTCGTCAGGTATTCGAGCGACGCGGCACGTTCGCCGCCGCCGATGATCTCGCCGTAGCCTTCGGGGGCGAGCAGGTCGATGCCGAGAGCACATTCGGGACGGTCCTTGTCGACCTCGAAATAGAATCCCTTGATCGCGGTCGGGAAGTGATGGACGAAAACAGGCAGCCCGAACTGGTTCGAAAGATACGTCTCGTCCGGTGCGCCGAAATCGCCGCCCCATTCGAAATTGTTCTCGAAGCTCGCCTCTTCGCAGTGCGCCTTCCTGCAGCATCTTGACCGCATCGTCGTAATGCAGCCGCGGGAACGGGCCTTTGATCGCTTCGAGCACGGCGTGTCGCGTTCGAGAGTCTTCAAGTTCTTCCTGCCGGTCAGCCAGAACGCGTTCGACGATCGCCAGGATCAGGCCTTCGCCGAGGTCCATCATGTCCTCGTAACCGGCGTAGGCGACCTCCGGCTCGACCATCCAGAACTCGGTCAGATGCCGGCGCGTCTTCGATTTTTCGGCACGAAATGTCGGGCCGAATGCATACGATTTACCGAACGCCGCGGCGGTCGCTTCGTTATAAAGCTGGCCGGACTGCGTCAGATACGCTTTCTCGTCGCCGAAGTAATCGACCTCGAACAGCGTCGTCGTGCCTTCGCACGCGGCCGGCGTGAAGATCGGCGTGTCGGCAAGCGTAAATCCGTTGTCGTCAAAATAATCGCGCACGGCCTTGATGATCGTGTGCCGGACTTTCAAAACTGCGTGCTGCTTTTTCGAGCGGATCCACAGATGCCGGTTGTCCATCAGGAATTCGGTGCCGTGTTCCTTCGGCGTGATCGGATAATCGTGCACGTTCTGCAGGACCTCGATGTCCTTCACGTCGAGTTCGACGCCGATCGACGACCGCGTGTCTTCCTTTACCGTCCCGTTACGATGATCGAGCTTCCTGCCCGAGAGCTTTGGCCGTTTCGAACACTTCCTCGTTGTTCGGCTTGAAAACGACGCACTGCACGATGCCCGTGCCGTCGCGGAACTGCAGAAATACGAGCTTGCCGCTCGAACGCGTGTTGTAAAGCCAGCCCTTGAGCGTGACCTCTTCGCCGATGTGGTCCTTTAGTTGATTGATATATGTTTGTTTCATTTTTGAATTGTAGATGTCGGTGAAAAGAAATTGTAAAAGGTAGATTCTACAAAAACAACGGAAGGTGCGTGGCGGAGTAAAAAAGAGGACCGAGCTACTGACGCGGGATGCCGAGACGCTTTAACATATCGGCGAACCTTGGGTCGCCGCTTATGCTGTCGAACTCCGGGGAAACGCCCATAAAGACGAGGTACTGCGAGCGGACCGCAAATGCACGTTCAAGCCATTCGAATGCCCTGTCAGTATCGCCGAGAGCGGAATAGACTTTCGCGATCGCATAAGGGTCGTTCCTTAAGTGATCCGTGAGAAATTGCTTTTCGGCTTTCCTAAGAATTTCTGTTGCTTCTCTGACCCGCCCTGCTTTCGCATGGACCCAGGCTGACGTTAATACTTGCGCTGGATTGTCGTTATGCCCGATTGTCGGCTGGGCGACCGCCATTGCTTCATCAAGTCGGCCTAAGCACGCTAGCGTCAGCGCCAGGCCTGAAATTGCCCGAGTTTGCTCCGGGTCCAGCTCTAATACTCGCCTGAAATCGACCTCGGCCGCTTCATATTTTCTTGCACGGAGGTCGATGAAGGCAGAACTCAATTTGGCCGCCAGACTTAACGGGCTTGACTCCTCGTTCCGCCTTATCATCTCAATAGATTCTTCATGGCGGCCCTGCGCCGATTTGAAAAGAGCGTATCCGTGAGCAAGCTCGGTCGACGAGCCGTCGCTAAGCTCAAGGGTCCGCTTATATTCCGCCTCGGCTCGTGCCCAGTCCCAGTCGAGCCGCCAGTAAACCCAGGCAAGAGATGCGTGAGCCTTGGCGTTCGAAGGAGTCCAACTAACTGCTTTGATTGCGGCAGCCTTAGATTTTGACGTAGGCCTCGGGCTTGCCGCCCGACCCCGCCAATGATAGGTCCGCGGAAGCGATCTGAGCGTCTGCGTATCGTCTCGAGCGAAATGGTCCTCTCGATTCGAGATCGCTTTTGGAGAAAAGTTTGGCCTCTTCATCAAGGTTCGGCGTGTTCGTAGCAGCGTCTAAGTAGTATTCCCGCTTAAAATATGCCAGTCTTCGGCGGAAGCATTCACTAGTGATCCGGATCGAACGGCGTCGAATTCATTCGGTTGAACCGCCTGAAACAATTTTTGAGACGTAAATAAATATGCCGCCGAGACGCCTGCCGTAAATAGTAAGAGCAACAGGATCAGGTGTCGCGGTAAAATCGAGCGTCGAATTGTGCGATCCCTCGATGACTGTGTTGCTGATTCGTCTGTATGGGTCCACTCTTTTGTATTCAAGTTCGGGCCGCCACGGCCGTGGGCTTTTCGCTAAAGAATTCGCTGACGGCTGGGAGAGACATCGTGATTTGTCGGCGCTGGCAAGTCCGACAATCTGAAGGCCCCCGAACCACTGACGACCGATACCGGAGCAACGAAACGGTATCCCCGTCGCGGAACCGTTTTTATGAATTTTTCCTTCGACGTATCGCCGAGGGCGTTTCGGACGAACCAGACGGCCTTGGAGATCGCACCCTCCTCAATGAAGGCCCCCGCCCAAACACTTTCAAGGATCTGTTCTTTTGAAACAAGATGGCCATGGCGTTCGACCAGCATTACGAGCACAGGCGAATGTTTTCGGATTCAGGCTTATCGGCACACCGTTTTGAAGGAGCAAGTTCTCATGCGGGATGAGGCGGAGATCTTCGAACTCATAAATCCTATTTGTAAGTGTCGACAACATCGAAGTTGAAGGTTTTGGAAGAAAAAAGGAAGAGTTCCTCCAATACTCCTCAATGCGGTTCCTATACCCTTTTAACGTTTGCCACCTAACTTACCTATCCGGACGGAACGTCCGGCTCAAGGACCAAGTCGGACCTACCGCGTTGCCAGATAAGTGCTGTAGTGCATGAATTCTAGTCCGATTGCCCGGTAAACGCAACGATTTTACGGGCCCTCGGCCGCAGCGGCCCGGAACCTAACGAAATTAACAAAGGAGACTCCTACTATGAACCCCATATTCACAAGAACAAAAAAGCTTTTACACATGCTCGCGACGGTATCGATCGTTTCGATGATGTTGATCGCGGCACAGGCGGCTATGAGGGCAAAGATGCACTCGGCTCGGCCAACCGGTGTTCACCAGCGATGCGGTCGTACGCCGAATGGAACGAGATAGCGTTCAGAACAGATCCCTCCCCAGCCCGCCATTACCGGCTAACCGGTCAATGGCCATCGTACAGGCCGCTGTATTCGATGCGGTCAACGCCATAACCGGCAAATATGAACCATATCTCAGGTACGATCAGCAGCCCGATCGGAGCATCGGCGGATTCTCGCGGCGGTGAAACGGCACATCAACGTTCGCGACCTTCTTTGCGGCATTCCACAACCGTGACAAAAACCCGCTCGGACCAAACGGTTGACCGCTATACGTCGACAATAAGACTACGGTATCATTTGCTTGGCGGCGGCAGCAGCTATTATCATCAATCGAACCGGTGTCGGCTCTGCCCCGCCTTTATTCCATATGCCGTCGAACTCAGATCCCTACGTGTGGCAGGTGCTACGGAGGGTGTCCGGCCGGCGGCGGTGCCTTCTTTCACTGGCAGAACGCTCAGGCCTTTTCGCGATCGACAATGCTTCTCCGTTTCGAGCCGAGCCACCGCCGGCGCTGGACTCCGGGGTATATGCACAAGACTTTAACGAATACTAGCCGTCGGAAGCCGACAGCGTGAATCGCCCGAAGGATCGGACGGATGTTGCACGGCTCTATGCGTTGGCTAACCCCCCTTCGCTGTGGAATGCCGCACTCCTGCAGATCGCAAGCACCCGCAATGATGACATCACCGACACGGCCCGAACGATGGCACTGATGAACATGCGCCGTCAGCGACGCCGCGGTGTCCGTCTTCGACAGCAAGTACTTTTATAGAACCTGGCGTCCCGTAACAGCGATACCGCGGGGTGACGAGGACGGAAATCAAATCGGACCACGCCGGGAGCGTTGACACCGCTGATTACGACTCCCTGTTTTCCCAGCTATCCGTCTGCCCACGGATCGCTAAGCGGAGCTGCTGGAAAGTACTTGTTCGGCATATGGCAGATTTGGGCATTCGATCACCGTCCAACATCCGTCGGTTCCGGCTTTGTCCTTAGCTATTCGGACCTTCGGACATGACCAATGACGTTTTTGACGCGCGCGTCTACGGCGGCATACACTCCGGTATGAGGATGCCGGCGGAGGGCGGGGCAATGCGGTTGCTCAGTACGTCTATAACAACACGCTGCAAAAGAACAAGGGCGAGTAGGCGAGGCAAATCAGAGTGCAGTAAATGAAACTGCCACCTCTCCAGGGGCAAAGCAAAGGCTTTGCCTCTTTTTCAGCCCAACCCCACCAAATGAGAAGCCACGGTTGCAGCCCGTGCATTCTTCAGCAACGGAAGCCACCTCGAATAAAAAGGCTTGCCCTTCGACCGATTGCCTTATTTGACTTCGGTCCAGTAAAATCAGACTTTCGTACGGTGGCGAAGAGAAAAGAACCGAAAAAGAAGAAAGTTAATTATTCGAGTGCCTGGGCCGAGGCGCGGAAGATCATCTGGAACGCACGCTGGCGGCTGGCGTTCGGCAGCGTGCTTGATGCTCATCTCGCGGCTGGCGGGAATGGTTCTGCCGGCGTCGACGAAATACATCGGCGATGAGGTTTTCACGAACCGAAATTACGGCCTGATCAAATGGATCGCTCTTGCCATCGGTATTTCCACACTGATTCAGGGCGTCACTTCATTTGCTTTGTCACAGATACTCGGCGTCGCGGCGCAGCGGGCGATCACCGAGATGCGAAAGCGTGTGCAGGCACATATCGAACGCCTGCCTATCTCGTATTTCGATTCGACACAGAGCGGACAGCTTATTTCCCGCATCATGAACGATGCCGAGGGGATCCGAAATCTCGTCGGAACGGGTCTTGGCCAGATTTTGGGCAGCGTCGTTACGGCGACGATCGCGATCGGCGTCCTTTTCTATTTGAACTGGCAGCTTACGCTGGCCACGATCGTCGTTTTGCTGATCTTCGGCGGTGCTTTGCTTTATGCGTTCAAGGTTCTGCGGCCCGTGTTTCGCGAGCGGGGTGAGATCAATGCCCAAGTAACCGGCCGGCTGGGCGAATCGTCTCGGCGGCATCCGCATCGTCAAGGCGTACACCGCGGAAAAACGAGAGGAGCTTTCGTTCGCCCGCGGTGCTCACCGGCTTTTTAGGAATGTAGCCAAAACGGTGACAGGCGTGTCGGCGATCAGTTCGTTCTCGTCGGTGATCATCGGCGCCGTCGCGGTCGTGATGATCGTTATCGGCGGTAACGCCGTTCAGGCCGGAACGATGACGCTGGGCGATTTTCTGATGTACATCTCGTTCACGTTCCTGCTGGCGATGCCGGTCATCGAACTGACCTCGATCGGCACGCAGATCACGGAAGCCCTCGCCGGCCTCGACCGCATTCGCGAAGTGATGGCGATGCCCACCGAGATCGATGAAGATGTTAATCGCGAATCGTTTCCGACGCTCAAAGGAACGATCGAGTTCGAAAAAGTTGAATTCGAGTACGATAAAGACGTTCCCGTTCTGAAAGGCGTGGATTTTCATTCCGAGGCCGGCACGACGACCGCGCTGGTCGGCTCGAGCGGCTCCGGCAAATCGACGATCCTCAGCCTCGTTCTGAATTTCATCCAGCCTACGAAAGGCCGTGTTTTGGTCGACGGAAAGACCTGCAATCGGTCCGCCTTCGCGATTACCGCCGGCACCTCGGCGTCGTGCTGCAGGATAATTTTCTGTTTGACGGGACGATCCTCGAAAATATTCGCTTTGCCAATCCCGAAGCGAGCCTCGAGGAGATCAAGCGAGTTTGCGCGATCGCCAATGCTGACGAATTTATCGAGAAATTTCCGAACGGCTACGACACCGTCGTCGGCGAACGCGGCGTAAAACTCTCCGGCGGCCAACGCCAACGGATCGCCATCGCCCGCGCACTTCTGGCAAATCCGCGCATTCTGATACTGGATGAGGCTACATCGAGCCTCGACAGCGAGTCCGAAGCCCTCATTCAGGAAGGCCTGCGAAACCTGCGGCAGGGAAGGACGACATTCGTGATCGCCCACCGCCTCTCAACCATCCGAAGTGCCGATCAGATCCTGGTCGTGGAATCGGGCGAGATCGTCGAACGGGGAACCCATGAAGAATTGATCGCATTGAACGGCAGATACCAGCAGCTTTACGATAAGCAATACCGGTTTGAGCAGAATTTGTTCGTAAATCCCGGCGAGGATTTTACGACAAAGCAGGCTGAGTCGATGGCCCAGACAAAACTTTAATTGCGGCCTCGCATCAGGATCTTCAGGGCCTTATCGGCGGCGGCCGAATTTGGTTCATCGAGCTTGATCTTTTTGTAGTATTCGATCAGCAACGGTCTTGCGGATGTGTCCACCAGGTTCATCAGTCCGAACTCACTGTGTCCGCTGAAGTTCACTGCCTTCAGCCAGATGCGGAACGCATCCTGAGGCGCGTTGTTCTGCCCGGCCGCGATCGCCAATCTTTGTAGAAACCATCCCCAGTTTCCGAGAAAAGCCGGCTGATTTTCGTTCATCAGTTTTTCTGCCGCTTGCCATTGGCCCGTATTGTTGTATGCGACGAATAGTTTCCCCATCGCCGCCCACCTTCCGAAATTGTTTTCTTTGCTAACAGGAACCTTTCTTAAGTATGCGAGGAGCAATGGAATGCTTCGCTGGAATTCCTCGAGGAACTCGAAGCTATCTGCCATTTCGATCAAACGCTCGGGCGGTTCATTCGCGACGATTCGTTCCAGTTGACTCAGGTAATATTCGCGGTGCTCGGGAGTGCGACCTTCGGGTCTCAGCACATAGCGGATCAGATCGCTTCTCTCGCTGTCCTTCTGGTTCGCAACTATCACGGCGAATACGTCCTTGCGTCGTACAAACAGTTCCTTCATCACACTTTCGATCCCAAGGCCGCCTGGGCTGCCTGCCCGGGCAACTTCGAAGGCGAGCGGTGAATCAGGTTTTGTCGAATTGAACTGTTCGAGCAGGATCTCGCTCAGACGCTCCTTAGGCCGAGTATAATTTTCCATTATGTTCAGCTGGTGCCGGAAGCGAGCTGAGAACCATGAGATGAACCAGGTTTTAGAATCGGAAGGTATTTTCTTCAACGCGTTACCGAATGATTCAACGATAGGCGCTCCTTCGTTGCGGCCGATGTAATACTCGACCCTTTCCTTCCAATATTCTACGGACTGGAATTTTTCCGCCTCCTCCTGAACCACCTTCGATTCGACCGCACGCGCTCCTGAGCCCCCCTGAACGGCACCGGCAAGGGCATGCAGATTCTGCTTGTAAACGTCGTCTGACTTCGCGGCGACCAATTCCTCGATCAGCGGTTGAGCGAGAGTGGACTGTCCAGTCCGCTGATAAGCGTCGGCCAATTTTTCCTTTGTCCAATAGCGCAGCTGCTTTTCCCAGTTAATTCTCGGTGTCTGGCCACTGGAAGAATGGACCCTGTAAACTTGTTCAAGCCGAGACACATCGTCGGCTGTGACTGGCATAGCCAATGACTGCTCGTAATATTTGATCGCAAGCCGGGGATTTACCGTCTGGAATCTCGTCCCTAAATCATATGCGTCGGATGCTCCCGTTGCTTTCAAAATATCTCCGAGCCAATCAGTTTCACGGTCGTATTTGCCCGGATGCGAAAGTCGGGTATACGATTGAGAATGAGCCACAACACTTAGGTATTCGGAAAGCGCTTTTGCATCTTTCGGATCGCTTCGAACATTGCTGGCCAAGCGATCAAGTATCGATTGCGCTTCGTCTCGTTTAAGCCGTCTCTCCAGGTCGATCATGAACCAGCTTGAACCCATTTGAGCTTTTCGCGAAAGCCATTCTTCCAGTTCCTTTTCATCGCCCTGCGATTGCCACAGCTGGATAAACGGGTTCGTGTGGTAGTATCCGTCGTCGGCGGTCACCCTTTCATAGTAGATCCGGTTTCCCGCCAAATCGTGAGCGATACGGTTGCGAACGAAATTGAGGATCCATTGTCGTGCTGATTCCTCCTTAGGCATGTCCGCCGCCTCGGAAAGCCGGACAAGCGTTTGGTACACGCGAAGCTTTTCGCCGGCCCGCCAGAACACATCCAGACGCATCAACTGCGACTCTACATCAGTGGCTTTGACCGCCGCCATCTCGTTGACAAGAGCCCTGAGGTCCTTCTTGAGCAGAAGCTTCGTGACCTTCAGATGGATGTCATCGCCCTTATCGTCCAGTTGGCCGGAAGCGGCGAAAGAAAGGCTGACGAAAAAGACAAACAGGAGAGCGACTCGCATAGAACTAACTCCTTATCACAAGTTAATGTCATGTGAAACTTATTAATAGATGCACGGCATCCTCAAAAGTAGGTATGCGGGCCCAATTCGTAAACTCAGGTGACGATCTGTTTCTCTAAAACACGTCGCAGGGTCGGAAATCTCACCAGATTCTCCACCGCACGTAAAACGATCTGAAACATCGGCTCGATGAACGGGATAAAATAGGTCTTACCGCGATTTACTGATTGGAACGAGAACGTGCCCGCAGCCTTAAGGCATCGTTGGATCGTCTGCAAACGAAATTCTTCCGCAAATTCTTGCTCATCGATTGACTTGAGGCCGATTCGCTCGCGTTCTGAAAGAAAATGGCGTCGTTTATCCGCCAGCCATTCGGAGGTCGGCGGTTCGGTGACGCGGTCGAGCAGGAAAGAGGCGAGATCATATGCGACCGAACCGATACGTGCGTCCTGATGGTCGATTATCCGCAGGCGTCCCTCGCCATCGATCATTAGGTTCGCGGCGTGAAAATCTCGGTGGCAAAGGACCGTCGCCTTCGTTTCCAACACATTGCAGAGCTCGATGAATTCCGCTTCTAAGGCCGCGTCGACATCGGCCGGCAGCGGTTGTTTTTTGAAGGTGGTGAAATAATGCTCCTTAAAAAAATTCAGCTCCCACAAGAGTTTTTCCGTGTCGAACTTCAGGCGTGAAGAGATCGAGTTGGTCTCGTAGGCTCGCGCGGTTGCGGCCTGGATTCGAGGGATCAGGTCGATCGCGTCGGTTATTAATGCTTCTCGCCTTTCCTCACCGCAGTTCTGCAATTCGTCGCGGAGGATGCGGTCGCCCATATCCTCGAGCAGGATAACGCCAAGCTTCTCGTCAAAATCAAGTACCTCCGCGACCGGAAGGCCGGCAGACGCAAAAAGCCGCGAAATGTCCAGGTAGCTTTGCTCAGCCTCAATGAAGGCTTCGGGGTAAACACAAGCGATCGCGGTGCTTGCTCGCCACGGGACACGAAAATACTCGCGAGTCGAGGCATCCGGCGTAAGCTGCTGAAATGACGGCTGCTCGTTTCTGTTCTTTAGAAATCCCTCAAGCCGCGAAAGAAAGTCGGACATAAATTGGTAACACGTATCAGATCCTAGAGGGTTTGCGGCTATGCCGCTCTATTTGCGGAAAAGCTTTGCTTTTCCGCGATTGCCGATATATCTTTCACGGCTCTGCCGCCGTTCGTTGCCGATCACCATGACCGCACCGAGCTGCAAGCCTGCAAATCGGTGGGCACAGCCCTTCTGCGACCCTTAGTTCAGAGGAACAATATAATTCTCCCCTTGAATGTAACCCTTCAGAGCCTTTTCCGGAATCTCTTCACAGTTTCGGACCATTTCCGCGCGGACGATGGCGGCGTTCTCATAATGCTCGCCGGGTTCTATCGTTACGCCGTCGGCGATGATGGTGCGGTAGAGACTGACGTCATCGCCAATGGTAATGTCGTCCCACAATACTGAATCGCGAATCGCGGCGTTCGGCGAAATGTGGCAGTTGGTCCCCGTGAAAACATCGCTCTCCTTCATCAGCGACAGCGAGATGTCCAGGTAACGCGGAATGGTCGAAAGCTCGAACCATTCACCTTCGGAAACGTGAGCCGCGAACTTTTCGCCCCGTGCCATCGCGGGTTTGTAAACGTCGGAAACCGTATCCGAAAAAACGCCAGGCGGAATGTAGTCGAATATCCGCGGTTCGACAAAATGTATGCCGGTAAACATCAGCGGCGTCGTGATCTCGTGCTCGGTGTCCCTTATCTCGTCTTCGGTCAGCGGTTTCGCCATCGCGCCGAAACCTTTAATAAATCCATCGTCGGTGTCAACGATCGTAAACCGCTCGCGTTTGACATTCGGTTTTAGGACCAGAGTTGCGAGGGCTCCCGAGCGTTTGTGCGTTTCGGCTGCAGCCGCGATATCTATGTCGGTGATGATCTTGCCGTTAACGATCAGGAATGTGTCGCCGTCCAGCAGGTGGCGTGCGTTATCAAGCGCACCGGCCGTGCCCAGAATGTCGGGTTGTTCGATCGTGTATTCGATCTTTACGCCAAAATCGCTCCCGTCACCGAGGGCTTCGATCACCGAATCCGGTTGGTGGTGGAGATTGACGACGATGTCCTTAAATCCGTAACCGGCAAGATATTCGGCCACGTATCCGACCAGCGGCTTGCCCAGAAACGGGATCGCCGGCTTTGTCCTGTCAATTGTCAGAGGGAACAACCGCGTCCCGAAACCCGCGGCAAGGATCATGGTTTTCATATGCCAAACGGTTGAAAAGGCAAGATTAACTTTACGGTAACACCGCCCGTTTGCCAACTGACCGGAAAAACCGTTTACGCAATGCGGTTTATGCGGATTTGTATTACTGTATTTTCGGATTTGCGATGTTATGAAAAATGATCGAAAAGAGATCTTCGGCTGGATGCTCTATGACTGGGCCAATTCGGCCTTTTTTACGACGGTTGTCGGCGTCCTGATCGGGCCTTATCTACTCGGGCTGGCCCAACGAGCTGTCGGGCCGGACGGCGTGATACTCGACCTCGGTCTTTTTAATGTTACGCCAAAGGGCCTGCCGGCATTTTGTACGGCCCTCTCGGTCGCCGCAATGGTCGTGTTTTTGCCGATCCTCGGAGCGATCGCCGATTATACTCATCTGAAAAAAGTCTTCATGGCGATCTTTTGTTATGTTGGGGTCGTTTCCGCCGCCCTGTTATATTTCGTAACCGAATCATATGTTGTGTGCAGCATTTTGTTCATCGTCGGCAACATGAGTTTTGCCGCCGCGAATGTTTTCTACAACGCGTTTTTGATCGACATTACGACAGAGGACAATCGCGACAAGGTGTCAAGCTATGGGTATGGCCTGGGATATTTAAGCGGCTTCATGATGCTTATCCTCAACGCGATACTCCTGAGCAAGGCGGAAGACTGGGGAATCTCGATAGGTACCGCGGTTCGCATATGTTTTCTCGGAGCTGCACTCTGGTGGGGAATATTCGCAGCCATATCGTTCCTCCTGGTGAAAACACGTGAAGCGGCGAACACGATCCCGGAAAACCGAAACATCGTAACTGTCGGATTCAGCGAGGTGCGGCAGACCCTTAAAGAATTGCGGGGCCTTAGATACACGATGTTATTTTTGATCGCCTATCTTTTCTATAACGATGGAATTCAAACCGTCATTCTACAGTCTTCCGTCTTCATCTCGAACGAGCTTTTTACGCTGGAACAGCAGAACGCGGACGCTGATAAAGGGTTTCTGATACAGATCTTTATCGTGGCGCAGTTATCCGCATTTGTCGGGGCTCTAGTTTTCGAAAGGATCGCGCGTTTCCTCGGAGCAAAGCGAACGATAATTCTCGCGTTGGTGATCTGGTGCGGAATTGTTATCTATGCCTACGGCTTCTTTGCGACATCGACGCAAGCATATGTAATGGGCAGTGTGATCGGGATGGTCCTCGGTGCGGCACAGGCATTATCACGATCGCTTTATTCGCAGATGATCCCGGCCGGACGTGAATCGTCGTTTTTCGGGCTCTACGAGATATCGGAAAAAGGGACTTCCTGGATGGGGCAGCTATTATTCACGATCATCGTCGGGGCGACCGGCTCTTTCCGACATGCGATCCTCGGGTTGATAGTTTTCTTTGTCGTGGGCAGCGTGATCCTGCTGTTCACCGACACCGACCGGGCAATACACGAGGCCGGCAACCTTACGCCCGCCGAAGCCGGTGGAGACTAACGTTTGGCCGGCAGAATTGCACCGACTATAATAATTACAAGATCGCGGAAATCGATGTAATTGAAAGGACCTATTGTGATCGAAGGAACTGAAGGAAAAATAGTTACCATATTTGGCGGATCGAAATGCGGCGCGGATTCCGCCGAATACAAGGACGCCCGCGACCTTGGCGGACGGCTTGCCGAAGCGGGTTTTACCATCTGTACCGGCGGCTATCTCGGGATAATGGAAGCGGCGTCGCGCGGCGCCCGTGAAAAGGGCGGACGTGTTTTCGGAATCGTGATGAACCAGTTCAAGTCCGAGCCGAACCGGTACCTGACGGACAAGGTTGCCACCGACCATTTTTACGACCGGCTTCAAAATTTGATCACGCGGTCGGTCGGTTTTGTAGCGTTCAAAGGCGGAATGGGAACGGTCACCGAGGTTTCGCTTGTCTGGAACAAGCTGCAGACCGGCGTACTGGCAAAGCGGCCGCTCGTATTGGTAGGCGACTGCTGGCGTTCGGTCGTCGACTGCTGGAAAGAGAATTTGGTCGTTTCGAGCGCCGATGTGACATTCCTCGATTTTGCGGCCGACGCCCGCGAAGCCGCGGAGGTCATTGTTCTTAAAGCCAAAGGAGTAGTCGTTTAATGAATTGTCCCGAAATGCACAATGCCGCTGCTGCCCGATGCCCGCTTTTGCGGTTCCTGCGGATTTACCATCCAGGCTTCGGCACCGCCCCCAAATCCGCCGCCTCCACCGCCGGGACAGCAATATCAACAACCCGGCGGCGCGTTTCCGTTTCGATGCCGACGGGCGTGGACAGGGCCGCGGCTATACGTGGGAGATCGAACATCAGGGAGCATTTGCGCTTGCCGTAGTAAAACTAGGGGCGGAACAAGCGATCTCGGCCGAAGCCGGAGCAATGGTCTCGATGTCGGCCAACGTAGATCTGGAATCAAGTTTGAAAGGCGGCGTCTTTGGCGCATTGAAACGCGCAGTCGGGGGTGAATCCGCGTTTGTCTCTACTTTTACTTCCAGAGGCGGCCCGGGTGAAGTAACGCTCGCTCCGGGAGCACCGGGCGACGTTGCCGGGATCGAAATGAATAATCAGGCATTTATGGTCCAGTCGAGCTCGTATCTTGCGGGCGACACGAGCCTGACGGTCGATACCAAATTCGGCGGTGCAAAATCGTTCTTTGGCGGAGAAGGCCTTTTTGTTTTGCAGGTTTCCGGATCGGGCCTCCTGCTCGTTTCGTCATTTGGGTCCATCCATAGGAAGGTCCTCAGGGCCGGTGAACGCTATGTGATCGATACGGGCCACCTTGTCGCGTGGGAAGGACATATGCAATATAGCCTGCGAAAGGCGGCAAGCGGTTTCTTCAAAAGTTTCTTGAGCGGTGAAGGTATGGTCGCTGAGTTCAGCGGCCCAGGCGAGGTCCTTATCCAAACCCGCAACCTGGCGGCATTTGCCGGTTTGTTAAAGCCGTTCTTCCCGTCACAGGGCGGCAGCAGCGGCTTTAGCTTCGGGAGCTAAGCAGCCGTGTCCTTATTTTTGTCAGATGTCGCGGATGGTTTTTTCCTCTTATTCATTCTTGTTCCTCTTCTTCGGTGGTAAGCATTAAACCGAAACCACAGAGGAAGAGGAATAGGAGGAAGTAAGACGAAAACAGCGATGGCCCGCCAAAAAAACAAGCGAACATCCGATGCGCGATCACGCGCTGCTACAGAAGTCCAATTGACCGGACGAGCCGTGTCTCGGGGCATCGCCGTCGGAAAGATCGTTTGGCTTCACGGCGATCGTCGCCAATTCTACCGGATAAGCTTAAAGGCAAATGAGGTCGACCGCGAGCTCAAGCGGCTGCAAAAGGCGGTCGCCGCCGCGCGGCGTCAACTCGCCAGGCTTGCCGCCGGCAAAGGCTTGTCGAACGCTGATTCCGCTACCAGTATTTTTGAAGCTCACCGTGTGATCCTTGAAGACTCGTCGCTTGAAAATAAATTCGGACAAGAGGTAATCGCGCAGAAGGTCAACGCCGAATGGGCTATAAAGCACGTTACGGATATGTATGTCTCTCAATACAAGGCGATCGAGAATGAGCATTTCCGGGAGCGTTATATTGACATCGAAGACGTTGCCGAACGTATTTTGGGCACGCTGGACAGCCGTCCGGCGAAACTGCTTCCATTTGCAAAAGATACAGTGATCGCCGCCCGGGAATTAAGGCCGTCGACGCTTGTCGAGTTGGCCGGCTCGCCGCCGCTTGCGATAGTTGCCGAAAACGGCGGATGGACCTCGCACACTTTTATCCTGGCTCGCGAATTGAAGCTTCCTGCTGTTACCGGGATCAAGAAGCTGCTTCGCCGCGTAAAAAACGGCGATAGCGTGGTGGTAGACGGATTCAACGGCCAGGTCATAGTAAATCCCGCCGAAGAGACGCTAAAACGGTTTGTCCCTGCAATACCGAGGGCCGAAACCATTTCCACAGCGGCTTCTGACCCGGATTCAATTGTTAAAACGCTTGACGGAAAGATCATCCGGATACTGGCGAATGCCGATTCGCCATCAGCCTACCGTAAAGGCCGGGAATTCGGAGCAGCCGGGATCGGGCTGTTCCGGTCCGAATTTCTGTTTGACCGCAATCGCGGCCTGCCGTCGGAGGCAAAGCAGTGCGAGGCATACCGAGCGATCGCCGACGCAGCGGGCGAGGACCGCGTTAATATCCGCACGTTCGATCTCGGTGCCGACCGTCTTGTCGAGCAGGCCGGCGGCCGCGAAACAAATCCCGCTCTCGGACTACGGGCGATAAGGCTGGGCCTGGCATACGAGAAACTGCTCCGGACCCAGTTACGCGCAATTCTCCGGGCGTCTCACGAACGGAATATCGATATCGTCATACCTATGGTATCGGGCGTTTCCGAGGTCCGGAAGGTAAAACGTCTTCTGGAGGACGAGTCGGACGCTTTGCGTTCGAAGGGAAAGCCGGCAGGCGAACCCGGCGTCGGTGTCATGATCGAGGTGCCGGCCGCGGTGATCCAGATCGACGAGCTTCTTCTGGAGTCCGATTTTGTTTGCCTTGGAACCAACGACCTGATCCAGTACCTGCTTGCCGTCGATCGCGACAATGAAAACGTGTCCGGATGGTATCAAACTCTGCATCCCGCAGTCCTAAAAGCTATTCGAAGGGTCCTGGAAGCAGCAGCAGCGGTAGAGAAACCGGCGATCGTTTGCGGCGAAATGGCCGGCTCGCCGTTCTACGCGCCCGTACTGATAGGGCTGGGTGCCGAATTGTTCAGCATGAACGTAAACTCGATCGAGCGCGTACGACGTGTCGTTTCCGGCATCGCGGCTGAAGAGGCCCGGCAGCTTGTACAGAGCCTGGAGAGCCTTTCGACGGTTGAGGAGATAGACGCGAAGGCCCGGTCGAAGGCACGGAAAAACTGGCTGCATCTGTTTCCAGAGGACTTTACATTCTAAGGGGCTGGAACGGTTATTTATTTGTTCAACATTTTTTGCTATAATTATCTTGCCTTTAATCGGAGCAGATCGGGCAGTCGCCTGCCTTTCGGGGCAGGAGGAAAGTCCGAACACCATAGGGCAACGAGCCGGATAACGTCCGGGCACGCGTGAAAACGCGTGACGACAAGTGCAACAGAGAACAGACCAGCCTCGCGAGAGGTGATGGGTGAAACGGTGAGGTAAGAGCTCACCGGCGCGGATGGTAACATTCGCGGCCAGGTAAACTCCTCGTGGTGCAAGACCAAATAGGGAAACGCGTATCGGGCAGCCCGTCCGAGCGTCGGCCTCGGCCGGCAGCGTTTCCGGGTAGGTCGCTCGAGCTGGCCGGTAACGGTCAGCCTAGATGAATGATTGCCGCCGCATTTTGCGGTTACAGAATTCGGCTTACAGATCTGCTCCGATCAGGCTCTTTTTTTATTACCCCAAAAAAAGGAGATCCCCCTCAAAGTTATGGCAAACCGGAAAGGTGTATTTATCGGTGCATACGTACCGAATGAACTTAAGGAATCGCTCCGTCGCCGTGCCGCGGCCGAACACCGGACGCTTTCACAAGAGATAACCCGCATTCTCGTAGAAGCGGTTCATGGCAAAGGGCTGCCCGCCGGAAGTGTCGACCGCCGAGCCAATGCGACCATACCGCGGCGAAGGTCCACCGACCCCATCCCGCGCCGCCGTTCCGAAGATCTGCCGTTCGTTCCTGCCGGCGGAAAAAAGAAGTGAGCCCGAATATATTTGGCACGTCGCGCCGCATCCCCGGGGGAGGCGGCGTTTTTAGTTTTCGGCGCGCCTATCTGCTAAAATCGCACTAATGACGAAGCAGACCGTTTTGATAGCCATAGCCGCCGCCCTCGCGGGATTTATCGGGGGTTTCATGCTGGCAAACACGCTTAATCGTAACGATTTGGCTGCGAGGCCTGTTCCGATGCAGCAATCGGCAGCGGCACCGACCAATCCGGCTGATCCTACGCAGGGAACCACGCTTACGCCCGACGAAATAAAGGCTCGTGTAGCAGCCGCGGATGCCGATCCTAAGAACTTTTCATTTCAAAAAAGCCTCGGCATTTCGCTTTATCGTTATGCTTCGTTGAAACAGGACGCGGCGGTTCTGCCTGATGCGATCAAAATAATGCAGCGGGCTCTTGATCTTGACCCTGAAGACCGCGATCTTCAGATCGGCCTCGGTAACGCGCATTTCGATGTCGGATATTTTGAGAAGGACAACGCCGCGTTTGAGCGGTCCCGTGTATTTTACAACAAGGCATTGTCGCGGCTTCCTAATGACGTGGACGTGCGTGCAGATCTTGCATTGACCTACTATCTCCAGTCACCGCCTGATCTGAGTACCGCCGTCACCGAATTTGAAAAGGGCCTTGCAATAAACGGAAAGCATGAACGCTCGCTTCAGTTCCTGATCCATACTTACGTTAAACAAGGCGACAACGCAAGGGCTTCCCAAATTCTCGACAAATTAAAGGCCGCCAATCCGTCGAACCCGGCGATCGGCGAGCTGAATTCGTTAGTGGCCGGCGAAGGCGGCGACAACGCAAAATGAAGGAAGCTCTCTTCATCCTGGCGGTCCTGCTGGTTCTGGCAGCGCTGACAGCTTATCGCTACCGCCGCCAAATATCCGCCGTTCTTGAATTCATCCACCAGGTCAAAGCCATTCGCGAGGGCATTAAAAAACCGCAGGGAACGGATCGCGGAGGAGCCGGTATCAAAGGGCCCGCTTGTTAACTGTCAAAAATGCGGTTCCTGGGTGCCCGAGGAAAGAGCTATAAGGTTGGGGCGGACGGCGATGTTCTGTTCATCGCAATGCCTTGAATCGAGCAAAATTGCCGAGCACGGTTGATCATGGCGAAATCTGAACAAATGATCGAGAGCTAAAGAAATCTTACTGCATACCACGCGATCAGCTGCTCACCAAACAACAACGCCAGAATCGAGCCGATGCCGAGAAATATCCCGAAAGGGATCTGGGCCTGCATGGTTTTGTCCTTCTGCTTTGCGATAATAAGCATCCCAATAACCGCGCCTGAAAATGCTCCTAAAAAGATCGATAAAAGCGTAAGCCGCCAGCCGAGCAGCATTCCGACGCCAAGCATCATTTTTACGTCGCCGAGCCCCATTGCTTCAACGCCGCGAAGACGCTTCCAAACTTCGCCTACAAGCCAAAGCGAACCGCCGCCTGCAAGTGCGCCCGCCACACCGCACGCAAGCGATACCGCCCACTCGGGATAACCCGCCATCCACGTCGCCGGAGCGTAATTCATATCACTGAAGTATCCCGGGCCGAATGCGATCGGATACACGAGCCGAACAAGTAATGCAAAAACGAACAGCGGATAAGTAATGACGTTCGGCAGGATCATGTGTCCCGCGTCGATAAAGATGAGTGAGATCGTCACGGCCGCGAAAACTAGAGCTATAGGAAGGAACGCGTTGAACCCGATCTGCCACGCGACCAACGCGAAAACCAGGCCGGTTAACAATTCGACAGCGGGATAACGGGCCGAGATCGGAGCTTTGCAGTTCCGGCATTTGCCGCCAAGGATCAACCAGCTAAGTATAGGGATATTATCGTAGGGCTTGATCGGTGACTCGCATTTTGGGCAGGTCGAGCTTGGGAATACTATCGACAATTCGTTCGGCACTCGATGGATAACGACATTCAAAAAACTCCCGACGATAGCACCCAGAGCGAACGCAAAAACGAGACCGAAAATATCGGGCAAACCGGTCACGGCTTCAAAGGAAGAGAAGGCGAACATATGTCACTTAAAAATGGCAGGAAAGAAAAAGGAAGAAGGATGCGAACGACATCCTTCTAAGAATAATAGTGATTTCCGATTGAAAAGGGAAGCACTCACGAAAAAGATACAGATTCGAACAAACGGCTTCCTCCTTCTAAGCAACGCCGGTCGCTTTGATCGCTGAGGCGTGGATAATCGTCCGACCGAAAATTGGCACGGCTCGGGCGACGCTTCAGGCATTAACAACGCGCCTGTTCGTGCACCGCACTCATGCGGACAAGAGTGTAACCGTCGACTTCTTACACCGCCTCAGACTGAGAAGTAAAATTGAACTCCTTCAACTTCAACGCGGGCAGCAGCGATCCGCCGCCGCCTTCGGAACTACCGACGCGCTCGGGTTTCCCGACCATCAAAACGTTCCCCGGCGCCAGCATTTTTATGACCGATTGATTGAAGCGGAAATTCTTTAGAGGATAGGCGATCTTGCCGTTCTCGATCCACCATACGCCGTCGCGTGTCAGGCCGGTCGAGCTTGCCGTTCGCGGGTCGGTTGCGCGGATGTACCAGAAACGGCTGACCAAAATGCCGCGCTCGGTGGATTTGATCATTTCTTCCAGGGTTGCCGTAGGGCCGCTGGTTTGGAAGATCGTGTTGACCGGGCCGGGCGTCGGCTCGACGCCTTTTTGCTTGGCCCAAAAGCGGTTGTAGGTAAGATTTTTCAACACGCCGTTCTCGACCATAACGACCTTCTCCGCCGGAAGCCCGGCACCTCCACCGCCACCGCCGAAGCCGCCTCCGCCAACCGACTGCGAACCAGGAAGTTCCGGGTGCCACGGATCGCTAAAGATGGTGACCTTTTCGTCGAACAGCTGCTGCCCAAGCTTTGTCTTGCCACCCGGTGCCGAATAAACGCCGCGTCCTTCTTCGGCGTTTCTCGCATTGAATCCGCCCGCGAGATTGCCGAGCAGATCAGCTACCGCTTGAGGCTCGAGGACGACGGTGTAAAGGCCGGGCTCGATCGCTCTCGCGTTCTTGCCCTCAATAGCTTTTCTGATCGATTCCCGAGCGATCCGCATCGTATCGAGTTTGCTGATGTCATGATGGCTGCGGAGGAAATAACCCGAACTTGTCCCGTCCGGCGTTCTTGCCGTCACCGAAAGGCCGACACCCGTTGTTCGCTCAAAATCGAAATTACCGTTCTTGGTCGCGTTCCCGCCGGCTTGGGCGCTGGCCGAATGAAACCCGGCTCCAATGACGTTATTTTTCTCGAGTTCGGTCAGGACGGCCCCGATCTGCTTGGCCCGGTCGGTGAGCGAAAGATTTGCCGTAGCCTCGACGTATCCCGCCGTCGGCTTGTAAGTTTGCTTGCCCAACGACGGAACGTATTCACGGTCCGGCGGCGCATTTCGCGCGATCTTTTCCGCCTGTTCGACCATCGCCTTCAAGCTGGCATCGTCAAGATCGTTCGTATTCGACGCTCCCCGTTTCCCGCCGATCCAAACGGTCACGCTCGCGTTACGTGTTTCGCGCGTGCCGCTGGTCAGCACGTTGTTCGCGGCAAACCGCAGATGCGACTGTTGATTGCTGTTCACGCTTGCGGTCGCGTCGTCGGCCGAGGTCATCGAGAGGATCTTATCCGTCAAGCTTTTTATTTCCTGTTCTGTCAGCAGCATTATTCGTGGTCCTCCATCTGGCCGGCCTGAACGCCCGACGCGGTATTCAAGACTGTGATATTCCTAAAACGTGCCGGCGGGCAGCCGTGCGAAACGGCGTTCGACTGGCCCGGTTCGCCCTTGCCGTCGTTCGGCGAGCCGGGAATCTCATATGTGCTCTACCGCCAAGGCCGTCTAGCGATCCCCAGAAATCGGTCGTTCGCGATTGGTATGCAACATCGCGAAGCATGCCCTGGACCTTGCCGCCCTTTATCTCCCAAAAGGTCTGTCCGCCGAACTGGAAGTTATACCGCTGCTGGTCGATCGAATAACTGCCGCGGCCGTAAATAAGAATGCCTTTCTCGACGCCCGCTATCAGATCGTCCTGGCTGACGTTTTCCTTTGCGGGCTGAAGCGAAACATTCGGCATCCGCGGGAACGGGACGCTGCCCCAGCTATCGGCATGGAGGCAGCCGTAAGATTTGCTTTTCCCGACGAGTTTCGCGGTGTCACGCGTGGTCTGCCAATCCACAAACAGGCCGTCCTTTACGAGATGCCAACTCTGGCCGGGTACGGCTTCATCGTCGTAACCAACAGTGGCCATGCCCTGCGGCTGAGTGCGGTCGGCGACGAAATTGACCATCTTGGAACCGTATTGGAGCTTGCCCGTTTTTTCCGGAGTAAGGAAACTCGTTCCGGCATAGTTCGCTTCCCAAAGAAGCGCCCGGTCGAGCTCGGTCGGGTGTCCAACGGATTCGTGGATGGTAAGGAACAAATGCGACGGATGCAGCACGAGATCGTATTTGCCGGGCTGAACGCTCGGAGCCTTCAGCTTCATCACCGCATGTTCCGCCGCCGTTTTTGCCTCCGCGACCCAATCGTGCTTTGTCATATATTCAAAGCCGATCTGCTGCGCCTCGCGCAAACCGTTCACCGATTGAAAATCGCCGGTAGAACGGTCGGTTGCCGTCGCGGAAAAGCTCGGGTTCGTTCGGATGATGTATTGTTCGATACGCGATCCTTCGGAATTCGCGAGGTACTTCTGCTCATTCACGAAACCGAGATTGGAATTGACAAAGTTAATGCCTTTCACGCCGAGAGCCGCTTCGTTGAGCTTCAAAAGGATCGCGATCTTTTCTTCGGATGGGACATCGAACGGGTCGCGTTCGAACGAGGACTTCCATTTGGCGACGACTTTTGGCGTCGGCACGAGCTCGATCTTCCGCCGGGCGATCGTCGAATTAGCTTTTGCGATAGCCGCGGCCGATGCAGTCACACGCTGCACCTCGTCGGCCGTTAAAATAGGGCTAGCCGCAAAACCCCACGTGCCGTTGATAAGCACACGGACACCGAACCCGAAATTCTGCCCGCTCGACACATTCAGCACCTGACGTTCACGGGTCGAAACAGCCTCAAGCCGGTACCGGTTTATGCGAATGTCGGCATACGACGCACCGAGCTTTTTGGCTGTCGCTAGCGCAGCATCGGCCAGAGCGTCTTTGTTGACCTCACCATACGGATGCGTGAGACCGTGGGCCCCGTAAACCCAGCTTGGCAGCGCGGTTGTACCCAGCACGACGCCCGCTGTCTTAATGAAATCTCGGCGAGAAAAAGTCATTTGTTCACCTTTCGATTTTGTGGATTTTACTTGAGAATTTGAACACGGCAATTCTAGTTCGATTGGCCCGCAGGGTCAAGGGCATCTATTTCGAAGCACTGTACCGATCGCTGGCTGCTGCCGGATTCTTTCCTTCCGACTCCCTCTTATTCCTCTTCCTCTGCGGTTTCCGTGTCAACTGATCACTGAAGAAGATGAATTAGAAGAAATAAGAAGAAGCTATGAATTAAGCGACGTTGAACGATCCGTTGGGACAGCCCCAGGTTCAGCACCGAGAAACCGGCGACGTTTCAAGAAACGGCCCCATTGAAAGTATCCTATTCGTGTTGTTAACAAATAACTATGAGCTTTCCCCGTCGTGCCGGAATTCTTCTTCACCCAACCAGCCTGCCGGGCGAGTACGGTATCGGCGATCTCGGGCCCGAAGCGTACTCGTTCGTTGATTTTCTAGCGGAGGCGGGCCAGACCTACTGGCAGATATTACCGCTTGGGCCGACCGGGTATGGCGATTCGCCTTATAACTGCTATTCGGCGTTCGCGGGAAACACCCTGCTTATCTCGCCCGAAAAGTTGGTCGATGACGGACTGCTTACGGCCGACCAGATCGCCGATGTTCCTGAATTTCCGTCCGACCAGGTCGACTACGGCGGTGTTTACGAATGGAAGAACAAGATACTCTTGCTGGCATTCGAAGAATTTCGGCCGATCGGCCGGCATAGATCTTCGAAACCGATTCGAAACCTTTCAACAAGAAAATTCCTGGTGGCTCGATGATTACGCTTTATATAAAGCGATAAAGCTGCGGGATCATTCCGCGTGGTACGAATGGCCCGATGGGCTCAAATTCCGTGACAGATCGGCGCTGGCCGCCGCTGAAAGTGAATTGAAAGATCAGATCTTGGCGGAAAAATTCTATCAATTCCTGTTCTTCGCGCAGTGGGGATCGTTAAGAGAATATGCCAACGAACACGGCGTGAAATTCATCGGCGATATTCCAATATTTGTCGCCCGCGACTCCGCCGACGTTTGGTGCAATCAAGATCAATTCAAGCTGAATAAAGACGGCTCGCCGACGGTCGTGTCCGGCGTGCCGCCAGACTTTTTTTCCAGCACCGGCCAGTTGTGGGGAAATCCGATCTATGACTGGGACGCGATGCGCAAGGACGATTTCCGATGGTGGACCGCTCGGGTCGCATTTACGCTTCGGACTGTCGATGTCGTTCGTATCGACCATTTCCGAGGTTTCGCCGCGGTGTGGGAAGTTCCTGGTGAGGACAAGACGGCGGAAAAAGGTAAATGGGTCGAAGTGCCCGGCAAAGAGCTTTTCTCAACGCTCCGCAAACACCTGGGCAAGCTGCCTTTAATTGTCGAAGACCTCGGCGTCATCACGCCCGATGTTGAAGAACTGCGCGACAGTAACGGTTTTCCGGGAATGAAGATCCTTCAGTTCGCGTTTGGCGGCGATCCGAACGACCAATACCTTCCGCACAATTACCCGCGAAATTGTGTCGCTTACACCGGAACGCATGATAACGATACCGTTGTCGGCTGGTGGAACTCGCAAATTCGAAAGGGCCCGAAGGGCAGCCCTCCGGAGCTATCCAACGAAGGCTCATTCTGCAAAAGGTACCTGAATACCGACGGCGAGGAAATTCATTTGGATTTTGTCCGTGCCGTTTGGTCATCGGTTGCCGATACGGCGATAGCTCAGCTGCAGGATATTATCGGCATCGGAAACGAGGGCCGGATGAACCTGCCCGCCTCGACCGGCGGTAATTGGTCGTGGCGGTTTTCGAAAGATACGTTGACGAAAGAGATTACTGAAAAATTAAAAGAATTGACGACCGTTTATGGACGCGCCGCTGATCGCCGGGCCGAGTAATTTCCCTCTCCTTCCTCCATTTCACTGTAAAAACTTACAGTTTCCGATCATCACAAACCCCGATATCCTTTGGCAAGGGAATCGAACGGGATCCCGAGATCGGCGTCTGCGCCAATAGCTGATGCGAGAGTCAGAGCCGCCGATTCCGGTGAATCTCGATCTCCCGGGGGTAAGGTAATGCTAGCAAGAATAAAATATCGCAGCTCAATATTCGCGTTCATTTCAGCTGCTTCACTGGTTTTCGGCCCTTATCTTTCGGTTCCGTCGTACGCACAAAGGTCATTGCAAAATACCGACCAGCCTTCCCAGGCGCTGCCTCATGAAGCTGAGTTTCCACGGTCGTTCGATCTCGCGAGCGGTAACGCTCTGTTGTTCACGCCGCAGATCGCAAGTTGGGACGATCAAAAACGTGCCGTCGTTTGGGCAGCCGTTTCGTATAAATCGACAGCCGCCGCCCAGCCGGCAATGGGTGTGATCAAGGCGGAGGCAGAAACGAAAGTCGCACTGGAGGAACGGTTGGTCGACCTCAGTCCGGTCAAGATCACCGAGATCAATTTCCCGACGCTGTCCCGTGATGAGTCGCAAAAGCTATCAAGCGAACTGCAGGACGCATTTGTGAAAGGGAATCGGACGGTTTCGCTCGATCGTCTATTGGCCGCGGTCGACAAGAGCCAGATCAATCCCCGCGGCACGGACTCTAACGGCCTCAAGGCCGACCCGCCAAAGATCTACTACAGCGCGACCCCGGCGATAATCGTCAATATCGATAGCCAGCCGATCTTCAGCCCGATCAAGGACACCGACCTGAAATATGCGGTGAATACGAATTGGGACCTGTTCGAACACATCCCGACCAAAACTTTTTATTTGCGAAATAATACGGCCTGGCTGAAAGCGACGGACGTTATGGGCCCGTGGTCGATGGCCGCTTCCTTGCCGCCGAGCTTTTCGAAAATTCCGAATGACGAGAACTGGAAGGAAGTAAAAGCGGCGTTGGCGGTAAAAGTATCGGGAAGCTCCACCATTCCGAAAGTGATCGTGAGCATCGAACCGGCGGAAATGATCGTGACGAACGGCCAACCAGTGTACGCGCCTGTCCAGGGAGCTACAAATTTGCTTTGGGTCAGTAACACCGAAAGCGATCTTTTCCGTGCAGGCCGGAACGGCCCGTTCTATTACCTCGTCGCCGGCAGGTGGTTCTCCGCTCCCGGCCTTGATGGGCCGTGGAAATTCGCGACGCCCGAGCTGCCCGCCGATTTCAAGAAGATTCCCGTCGAGCATCCGCGTTCCCGCGTTTTCGCCTCCGTGCCCGGAACCGACCAGGCAGCCGAAGCCGTTCTGCTGGCTTCGGTGCCGCAAACCGCCGCGGGTAAATAAGAACGAGATACAAGCTCCCGAGGTGGTATATTTTGGCAACCCGGAATTTAAACCGATCGAAACCACATCGCTTGAGCGGGCGGTAAACACCGACAAGGACGTCATCAAATTTCAGAACACCTATTATCTCTGTTACCAGGGTGTATGGTTCCGGTCCGCGGTCCCTCACGGCCCCTGGGCTCTTGCTGAGTCGGTTCCGGATGAGATCTATAAGATCCCGCCAAGTTCGCCGATCTATCACGTGACCTTTGTAAAGATCGAAGACGACGAAGACGACGATGATGAATGGATAACCTACGCCGCGGCGGCCGGCTATGCCGGAATGATGATCGGATGGGGCTGTTCTGTCTGGGGCAGCGGTTGGTATTATCCGCCTTACTGGTACGGCGGTTACTATCCTCCTTATTTCTGGTATCCGCGTACATACGGTTTTGCCGCGTGGTACAACCCTTATACCGGGACCTTTGGCCGGGGTGCGGCGGTTTATGGGCCGTACGGCGGCGCGGCTGCATTCGCGGCGTACAATCCGCGGACCGGGACTTACGCCCGTGGAGGTGCGGCTTATGGGCCTTACGGGGGTTCGCGGAAGTATGCACAGGCGTGGAACCCGCGGACGGGCACATATGCCCAAACCCGCCAGGGCAAGGGGATCTATGGTAACTGGGGCTCGAGCTTTGTAAAACGCGGCGACGATTGGGCGAGGACGGCCCATCTCACGAACAAGGTCACCGGCACCCGGACAAGCGGCATCCGCACCAGCGGAGGCGGCGGAATGGTCACGCGTAAAACGGACGACGGCCGAACGACGATCGGACGAACGGGAAGCGGCGACGTATATGCCGGACACGACGGCAGTGTTTATCGAAAACAAGACGGCCAGTGGCAAAAGTGGGAGAACGGCGGGTGGTCGTCTGCTTCAAAACCGCAGCAACAGAAAAAGATGGATCAATCGACATCCAAACAGCTCGATCGCGACAGCAAGAACCGCGCGGAGGCAAACCGGCGCACTAAAGAAAACAACAAGTACAAGGCGGATCGCGGCGGCCGGAGCTCGGCCGGGAGCTACCGCAGCTATGGCGGATTCCGCGGCGGCGGAGGCTTCCGAGGCGGCGGGCGACGGCGGTAATCTGATCAACTCGCTTACGCTTAACTGGGACCGGTCGAGAAAGCGAAGACTTCCGGCGGATCAATGAGAGATAAGATCTGGCTGATGAAGCGTTCCATTTCTCTAATGGGGCCTTTCATTTGTCTGATGAAGAGCTTCATTTCTCTGATGAACAGCTTCATTTCTCTGATGGAGGCTTACATTTGTCTGATGAAGGCTTCCATTTTGCTAATGAACGCTCCAATTTGTCTGATGGAGGCTCCAATTTCTCTGATGAAGGGCGCAATTTGGCTGATGGCGGGGACACTCAAACGATCGGCGGCACCGATCTTCCGCCGGATAGACTTCACGCCGCTAACTAAGTACACTTGGGACGCTTTAGGAGGCGCGTTTGAAAAATGGAGGGCGGAAACTCGAAAAGAGTCCTGATCGTTGAAGATTCCCACGATATTGCCGAGGCCTTGCAGATGCTGATAGAGATGCGAGGATATCTTGCCTTCGTCGCCAACAGCGGGTCCGAGGCTCTCAAAATAGCGGGTGACGAGCAACTGGACCTGATCCTTATGGACCTCGCCCTCCCCGATCTGCACGGGGTCTCTGTCACCCGTGAACTCCGGTCCCGCCCGCAAACCGAATCGACGCCGATAGTCTGCGTTTCGTCTTATGCTCGCGGACTCGAAGAGGAAATACTCGACGCGGGCTGCAACGAGATCTTCAGCAAAGCCGATTTTATGGCGACATTCGAGCCAACACTGGAAAGGTACCTTGGAGATTAGTACCGTTCCGGACTAAAACGAAGGTTTTTGTCCGCTAACCGGTCGAGGTATCGAATGAGGATCCATAATCCACATACTGACCTATATTTATTGTTGACTCTCGGACACGACGTCAATGCTCAGCGGTCCGGAGAGCGACTTCGGCAGGTATCCGCGATACACGGTCCGTAATTCAAGAAATCCATGGCTATCGAAATCGTGCCGTAGTCCACAGCTCAACGGCGAACTTGCATAGCACTCATGTGAAGATACGATTGTGAGGTCACTAACATTGAAGATGTCGATCATGTGTCGCGCAGTTCGAGATGGTTTGACGAATCGCTGAGAAAAGCTTTAGGCGATTCTATACGCTGAGGAGGCGGAGAACATCCAGCCGGCAATCCCGAGAAATCAATAACGGAATATGCGAGACAATCAGACCTTCACTGGATACGTTTGGAATCCAGACCGACAACGATACTCGGTCGTATCGATGCTCGGCAATTACGGCGTACCGACAACCGGGACAATTCCGCAAAGCCTACATGAAGACCGCTGGAATCGTTATACTGATACCGAATGGCGGACAGAAGATCGCTGGATAACGCAATATCCCGAGTGGCGCAATCTCCGCAGCTGACACTGATTCGATACATGAAGATGGCGGCGTGGAAGAGTGGATCTGACATTTACGGGTTCGACGGACGTTAGTTCACGTCGGCGGAGAGTCTTCGATAGCGAGCACCTTTAGCATCTTGGTGAGAGTCTAAGAGCTCGCTGATGCTTACGAGCGTTTTTACTATCTGGGTAGCTGGACAAAAACCAAGGTTTTTGTCCGGCCCTCGTAGGGCTGAAGTATGTCTCAGTCTGACGAACCTTGGTCTGTGTCTGACGAACGTCGGTCTCTGTCTGACGAACCTTGGTCTGAGTCTGACGAACGTCGGCCTCTGTCAGGCGAACAATGGCCTTTGTCAGGCTAACAATGGCCTCTGTCGAGCAAACAATGGTCAACGTCTGACGAACAATGGTCTCCGTTTGGCGAACAATGGTCTCTGTCGGGCAGACATTGATCGGAGTTTTCCTACTTTTGGGCAGCGGGAAAAAGTTATTGCATAAGATTGTTGAACTTTGTTAAATTGTAATTGGCCCGGTAGTGGGCCGATGGTTGATTCCGCTGTTCATCCTCGGTTGTTTTCCGCAAATAAGCCTGCCGTTCTCCTGAATGGATCCCTTGGCTTCGCATGATCACCAGAACTTGCCGGTTAGCTGTTTTCGCCTCTAGTTCCGATCCGTTTTAACGCAATGCGGTCCGACGCTGTGCTCGGATTTGCCTCGGCTTGTGGTATCGATCCCGGCCATTGGCGAGCAGAGGCGCGCCCGTCGAACTGTCCCTTGAGGTAAAGCTGGGGCGTTCGCGGCGACAGCCCTGTTCATTTTGAGCAAAGCTCATAGGAGAAGAAATTATGATTCCATCAAGGAGTTGGTTCCCGGCGTCGCTGCAGGAAAGGGCGGCGTGGTTCCAGAATTTTGCTGTCCAGTTCTCGCCGATCGCGGCTTCGCTTGGCTTTTTGCCGGCGGTCGTGACGCAGGTGGCGAGTGACAATGATGACTTTCAGTTCTGTGCCAGCCAGACGGTGGAGGTCGAGGCGTTTGCCAAGGCCTTTCGCGCCTACCGGCAGACCGTCACCGAAGGCAATGTCGGCGAACCCGCACCTGCGTATCCGCTGAATCCTTCGGCGGTCCCGCCGGCCCAGGTGCCGACCGGTATCTTTGAGCGGCTGGACGAATTGGTAAAACGCATTCGCGTTGCACCAGCTTATACGGCCGAGATCGGCGCTTTGCTCGGCATCGTGCCCGCACAGTCGAACAACATCCTTCCGGAAGAATTGCAGCCGGTTCTAAAGGTGACGACGCTGCCCGGCTCGGTCGTGCAGGTAAAATTTACCCGCGGCGACACGAACGGCATTTTTGTCGAGACAAAGATCGATAATTCAGAGACGTGGAACAGTGTCGGCGTTTACCCGACCTCGCCCGCCGTCCTTGTCATCCCGCAAAACCCCCAGAACCTGCCGCGCTCCGTCCAGGTCCGCGCCCGCTACGTCGAAGGAAACTCGCCCGTGGGACAGTTTTCGGATATCGTCTCCACCGCAACACAGCCGGCAGCGTAATTCAATACCTCAACCTACCTTCGGCCTACCACCGACAATTGCAAAAAGCCGCGAGAACGTTTGACCTCGCGGCTATTTTTTCAAAAACGACCTGGTCAACCCAACCGCCGGAATATCTAGGCAAAGGCCGCCGGTTTTTACGTCTTGAGGTAAATGGAGGACCGACTCAAGATGAGAATATTATTTGGCTTCGCTGTAATTTTATTTGCCGCCGCCCTTATACCGGCACAGTCACTTAAACCGCAAAGTCCTTATCCGATGCAGGCCGGCATCAACCAGGGAACCTCGGATAGCCTTGTCGGCACGCATTACTGGTACTATCATGTTTTGCCCGGAACCAATCGGCTGACGGTGAGGTTCAAGAATCCGACGACGCTATACGGTGCTTCGATGAATACGGTGCTGACCATAACCGTCACCGACGATAAGAAAACGTGGCGTGTTGTCAAAACCGTTACGGGAAATCGAACTCAATCTGAGGCAACCTTTACCTCAAATAAGCTGGACAAGAGGGTGACGATCATCGTCAGCGTGGCTCCGCCGAATCAAAATCTACTTCGGATGGGCGGCGACTACGAGATCGAGGCCACCGGCGATGTTGCGTTTGGCGGTGCGGCGAGTGCGGAAGACCCGATCGTTCGCACGTACGATCCGATGACTATGCACTACAGCGAGGAATACGGCGCGACCAAGTTCCTCGCCGACGGAACGGTGGTAACCGCTAACGGCTTCACGGGCACGTGGAAGGTATTTGATAAAGAAAGCCGGATATACGTCGTTGCACTCGGACGTATCCGATATTCGCTTCAATACCGGCCCGGTTACGGACTCGTGCGGCCCAAGGAACCAAATATGATCGAGTTTCAAGAGCTGCGGCGTTGATCGGAACTGTACCTGCACCCAAGTATCCTTTTGTAACACACAATAAAAAAGCGACCGATAACGGTCGCTTTTTTATTACGTTCAAAGAACGGCGATAGCGGAAGATCAAGCCATCGGGCGTTTCAGTATTGCAGCTAACCCAGCCAAGCGGGCCGCGTCGGCACCATTCCTTGCAGTAACGGCGGTCTTCTCCACCGACTTCGCAAGCTTTTTGAGCTTCTTAAGTTCGCCGGACGAACCCTCGGCCTTTTGGATCGCTTGCCTAAGTTCCGCGATCTGTTCCCTGGACAGGCCCTGCGACCGCTCAAGCTGATCGAGATACGCCTTTGCTACGACCAGCTTATTCGGCCACTCGATCCGCTCCTGGGTTTGCACATTTAGTATATCCGTGTGCACGGTCTTGGCGGCGTCGATCTCGTTTTGGGTCAGGTGCTCGGTCGGTGTCAGTTCGAAGATATCCAGGCCGCGTGCGATCTCGGACGAATAGATATTGCCGTTGTACCAATATGCCGACCACGAACCGCCCATCATCGGGATCTTTGCGTCGATGGGGCCGCGGTCGAAATAGCCGATCTCGACCGGATTTGCCGGGTCGGTAAAGTCCATGAGCGAAATTCCGCCCTGGTACCAGGCCTGCACCTTGATGTCGCGGCCGGGAACGGGAACCAGCGAGCCGTTGTGGGCGACGCAATTCTCGGTCTCGGTCTGAGCGGCCGGCAGTTTGTAATAGTCCTGGAAGCTCAGCTTGTTTCCCTCGAGGGTAAAGATCGCGTTCGCTCCCCATTTGTCCGGATCGTTCTGCCGGCACCGGGGGGCCATCCCGCCGCCCCATTCGTCGGTAAAGACGACCTTCTTGCCGTCGTTCGAGAATGACGCGGAGTGCCAGTAGGCATAGTTGGGGTCGTTGACCGCATCCAGCCGCTTGGGATTGGCCGGATCTTTGATGTCCAGCAGGATGCCATTGCCCGAACAGGCTCCGGCCGCGAGACCGAGCTCGGGGTACACCGTGATGTCGTGGCATTGGTCGGTTTCCGAGGCCCGTCCCGTTCCGTGTGTAGGTGCGCTCTTAAGAGAAGGCTATGGCACCGGTCGCGGGATCACCAAAAATTCGCGGGGTCGATACGATCTTTGCATTCTGCGGGAGCGGCAACCGGTACCTTGATCACATCAATACGAAAGCGGGCACTGTTTGGATCTTTGTCCGGAGGGCCGTCTGAACAGCCGGCGAGTTCTTCATTCTGACGGACAAACGACGTTCCCGAAACATAAATGTAAACGTTGGCCTTATCTTTCGGGTCGAGCACCAGCGTATGGGTGTGCGAGCCGCGGCAGTTTGGACCGCACCGACCTGTTTGGGATTGCGAAGATCGGAAATATCGAAGATCCTGACGCCGCGAAACCGGTCTTTTTCAGCCGGCGGCGGGCCTTGCTGGGCCGGCGGCGGAAAGCCCTGCTCGCCGCAATCTAAGCGGCCATTGGGCATCTCGACGGACATAAACATCAGATTCTTGTAAACCGACACATCGCCTTGCCCGCCCGGGCACAACATCGAGGTCACCAGTTTCGCTTTTGCGGGATCGGAGATGTCGTAAATATTCATCCCGTAAAAGTTACCCAGAAACAGGTTGTTTCCCTGGAACGCAAGGTCGGAATTGGCAAACGCCAAACCGGCGAATGTCATCTTGATCTGAGCGGGGATCTGGGCTGGATTTCCAACACCGAGGGCAGTGAGGGCCTTTTCCACTTTCGGGCTGTTCGGATCGACGCCGAGCTGAAACGCATCAGGCTTTCTGAGAAGCTGGACGTGTCTGATACCGAGCGAGGTTTCGCCGGCATCGAACAGGCCGGGGACAAGTTGGCTCGCGGGTCGCTGGCGTCTGCGCCCTTCATGCCGGGCGGCAGCGTCGGCGCCGGCTTCGGCTCCTGTGCCAGGACAGAGGCACCAAAATAGCAACACAGCAGAAGGGAAGCTGCGAGTAAACGAAGTGCATTAATTCGTACTTGATTCATAGTTATGCGTTTACGGTTTTTTCTTGAGTAAAGTTTCCATCGACCTGATCTCAGCACGCTGGCCGCTGTCGACGTCGGTAGCGAAATTAAATAGCTCTGCGTCCTGCCCGGAACCGGCGGTTTTGAAAAGCTCATCCACCATCATAAGTGCACCGTTGTGGTGTTGGATCATCCCGGCCAGGAAAAGCCGGTCGAACTCGGCCCCTTTCGCCTTTTTCAACGCATCCATTTGCGCTTTGGTCAGCATACCCGGCATGAGCATTTCGTGGTTTGTTCCGTGGGCGTCGTGAGAATGTGAACTTGGCATCTCGTGCACGGTGGACTCGCCCCTGAGCTGGAGCCAGCGTTTCATGAAATTCATCTCGTCGGCCTGGGATTTACTGATCCGCTCTCCGAGAAGATGGAGGTCCTTGTTCTTTGTACGCTCTTCTATAAGCGCCGTCATCTCGACCGCCTGTGCGTGATGCATGATCATGCCCTGCATGAACTCAACGTCCTTCCGCGACGACGGCGGCAGCTTGGCCCGTGTCGATGCAGGCAGAATTTTTGTAGGCTGCCCAGGTGCTCCCGGGCGTACAACGACCGGGGCCAGACTACCGTCCTCCGCCGCGGCCGCTGCCGAAAACAAGATAGCGAGCGAAAAAGTCGCAAACGATCTTAACGCGAAACGCGAAACTCTAACCGGCCCTGACGAAAACAACTGTATTGACATTGCGTGAAGATGTATAAACCGCCAATTTAGCACAAACGGGCGGTGTTCACTACCTTAGATGGCTGTACTATGCCCGAAAACTGCTTTCAATTAAACGTGTCATACATTTCTTTTACAGCCGAGCGGGGTGAGGATCGTGAGGCTGCCAAGTCCCGTAAAAATTCGTCTCTTACTAAAGAAATATGCTACCTTAACATCAAATAGATAAATATTTATTGGCTTTTGGCGAACCTGGGGGGCCAATTCTAGAGCAAACGAACTCCGACCCTGTGGCTCGACATAGAGTGGGTCCTAGGCGACGCACTTAGCTCCTCGGTATGCCGAAAAGTGCTGAAACAATCTTTGCTTTATCGAGGTGGTCAGTTCTTTGTCCAGCCCTCCTTCCGTTTTTCCTGATCCTCGCCGGCTCGATCGCGTCTTTCGCTCAGGCTGATGTTTCGAGCTCAACCCTCAAGGGTCGGGTGACGGACCACAACGGCGACTCGATCGCTGGAGTTACTGTGACCGCTGTAAACGGGGAACGCGGCCTGACACGCACGACGATGACGGATGACGACGGAATATATCGTATACCTCTCCTTCAGCCGGGCACCTACGAAATACGAATAATGCAAAGGGCTTCGGATCACAGATCGTGAGCGGTGCTGTTCTGACGATCGGCCAGGTCGCCGTCCGCGATTTCCAGCTCCAGATCGGTCAGGTCCTTGAGGTAAATGGAGGACCGACTCAAGATGAGAATATTATTTGGCTTCGCTGTAATTTTATTTGCCGCCGCCATTATACCGGCACAGTCACTTAAACCGCAAAGTCCTTATCCGATGCAAGCCGGTATCAACCAGGGAACCTCGGATAGTCTTGTCGGCACGCATTACTGGTACTATCATGTTTTGCCCGGAACCAATCGGCTGACGGTGAGGTTCAAGAATCCGACGACGCTATACGGTGCTTCGATGAATACGGCGCTGACCATAACCGTCACCGACGATAAGAAAACGTGGCGTGTTGTCAAGACCGTTACGGGAAATCGAACTCAATCTGAGGCAACCTTTACCTCAAATAAGCTGGACAAGAGGGTGACGATCATCGTCAGCGTGGCTCCGCCGAATCAAAATCTACTTCGGATGGGCGGCGACTACGAGATCGAGGCCACGGGCGATGTTGCGTTTGGCGGTGCGGCGAGTGCGGAAGACCCGATCGTTCGCACGTACGATCCGATGACCATGCACTACAGCGAGGAATACGGCGCGACCAAGTTCCTCGCCGACGGAACGGTGGTAACCGCTAACGGCTTCACGGGCACGTGGAAGGTATTTGATAAAGAAAGCCGGATATACGTCGTTGCACTCGGACGTATCCGATATTCGCTTCAGTACCGGCCCGGTTACGGACTCGTGCGGCCTAAGGAACCAAATATGATCGAGTTTCAAGAGCTGCGGCGTTGATCGGGACTGTACCTGCACCCAAGTATCCTTTTGTAACAGACAATAAAAAAGCGACCGAGCACGGTCGCTTTTTTATTACGTTCAAGAACGGCGATAGCGGAAGATCAAGCCATCGGGCGTTTCAGTATTGCAGCTAACCCAGCCAAGCGGGCCGCGTCGGCACCATTCCTTGCAGTAACGGCGGTCTTCTCCACCGACTTCGCAAGCTTTTTGAGCTTCTTAAGTTCACCGGACGAACCCTCGGCCTTTTGGATCGCTTGTCTAAGTTCCGCGATCTGTTCCGTGGATAGGCCCTGCGACCGCTCAAGCTGATCGAGATATGCCTTTGCTACGACCAGCTTATTCGGCCACTCGATCCGCTCCTGGGTCTGCACATTTAGTATATCCGTGTGCACGGTCTTGGCGGCGTCGATCTCGTTCTGGGTCAGATGCTCGGTCGGTGTCAGTTCGAAGATATCCAGGCCGCGTGCGATCTCGGACGAGTAGATATTTCCGTTGTACCAATATGCCGACCACGAACCGCCCATCATCGGGATCTTTGCGTCGATGGGGCCGCGGTCGAAGTAGCCGATCTCGACCGGATTTGCCGGGTCGGTAAAGTCCATAAGCGAAATTCCGCCCTGGTACCAGGCCTGCACTTTAATGTCGCGGCCCGGAACCGGAACCAGCGAGCCGTTGTGCGCGACGCAGTTCTCGGTCTCGGTCTGAGCGGCCGGCAATTTGTAATAGTCCTGGAAGCTTAGCTTGTTTCCCTCAAGGGTAAAGATCGCGTTCGCTCCCCATTTGTCCGGATCGTTCTGCCGGCACCGGGGGGCCATCCCGCCGCCCCATTCGTCGGTAAAGACGACCTTCTTGCCATCGTTCGAGAATGACGCGGAGTGCCAGTAGGCATAGTTGGGGTCGTTTACCGCGTCAAGCCGCTTGGGATTGGCCGGGTCTTTGATGTCGAGCAGGATGCCATTGCCCGAACAGGCTCCGGCCGCGAGACCGAGCTCGGGGTACACCGTGATGTCGTGGCATTGGTCGGTTTCCGAGGCCCGTCCCGTTCCGTGTGTAGGTGCGCTCTTAAGAGAAGCAATGGCACCGGTCGCGGGATCACCAAAAATTCGCGGGGTCGAAACGATCTTTGCACTCTGGGGAGCGGCAACCGGCACCTTGATCACATCAATACGAAAGCGGGCACTGTTTGGATCTTTGTCCGGAGGGCCGTCTGAACAGCCGGCGAGTTCTTCATTCTGACGGACAAACGACGTTCCCGAAACATAAATGTAAACGTTGGCCTTGTCTTTCGGATCGAGAACCAGCGTATGTGTGTGCGACCCGCGGCAAGTTTGGACCGCGCCGACCTGTTTGGGATTGCGAAGATCGGAAATATCGAAGATCCTAACGCCGCGAAACCGGTCTTTTTCAGCCGGCGGCGGGCCTTGCTGGGCCGGCGGCGGAAAGCCCTGCTCGCCGCAATCTAAGCGGCCATTGGGCATCTCGACGGACATAAACATCAGATTCTTGTAAACGGACACATCGCCTTGCCCGCCCGGGCACAACATCGAGGTCACCAGTTTCGCTTTTGCGGGATCGGAGATATCGTAAATATTCATCCCGTAAAAGTTACCCAGAAAGAGGTTGTTTCCCTGGAACGCAAGGTCGGAATTGGCAAACGCCAAACCGGCGAACGTCATCTTGATCTGAGCGGGGATCTGGGCTGGATTTCCAACACCGAGGGCGGTGAGGGCCTTTTCCACTTTCGGGCTGTTCGGATCGACGCCGAGCTGAAACGCATCAGGCTTCCTGAGAAGCTGGACGTGTCTGATACCGAGCGAGGTTTCGCCGGCATCGAACAGGCCGGGGGACAAGTTGGCTCGCGGGTCGCTGGCGTCTGCGCCCTTCATGCCGGGCGGCAGCGTCGGCGCCGGCTTCGGCTCCTGTGCCGGGACAGAGGCACCAAAATAGCAACACAGCAGAACGGAAGCTGCGAGTAAACGAAGTGCATTAATTCGTACTTGATTCATAGTTATGCGTTTACGGTTTTTTCTTGAGTAAAGTTTCCATCGATCTGATCTCTGCACGCTGGCCGCTGTCGACATCGGTAGCGAAATTAAATAGTTCTGCGTCCTGCCCGGAACCGGCGGTTTTGAAAAGCTCATCCACCATTATAAGTGCACCGTTGTGGTGTTGGATCATCCCGGCCAGGAAAAGCCGGTCGAACTCGGCCCCTTTCGCCTTTTTTTAACGCATCCATCTGCGCTTTGGTCAGCATACCCGGCATGAGCATTTCCTGGCTTGTTCCGTGGGCGTCGTGAGAATGTGAATCTGGCATCTCGTGCACGGTGGACTCGCCCCTGAGCTGGAGCCAACGTTTCATGAAATTCATCTCGTCGGCCTGGGATTTACTGATCCGCTCTCCGAGAAGATGGAGGTCCTTGTTCTTTGTACGCTCTTCTATAAGCGCCGTCATCTCGACCGCCTGTGCGTGGTGCATGATCATGCCCTGCATGAACTCAACGTCCTTCCGCGACGACGGCGGCAGCTTGGCCCGTGTCGATGCAGGCAGAATTTTTGTAGGCTGTCCAGGTGCTCCCGGGCGTACGACGACCGGGGCCGAACTACCGTCTTGCGCCGCGGCCGCTGCCGAAAACAAGATAGCGAGCGAAAAAGCCGCAAACGATCTTAACGCGAAACGCGAAACTCTAACCGGCCCTGACGAAAACAACTGTATTGACATTGCGTGAAGAATGTATAAACCGCCAATTTAGCACAAACGGGCGGTGTTCACTACCTTAGATGGCTGTACTATGCCCAAAACTGCTTTCAATTAAACGTGTCATACATTTCTTTTACAGCCGAGCGGGGGTGAGGATCGTGAGGGCTGCCAATTCCCGTAAAAATTCGTCTCTTACTATAGAAATATGCTACCTTAACATCAAATAGATAAATATTTATTGGCTTTTGGCGAACCTGGGGGGCCAATTCTAGAGCAAACGAACTCCGACCCTGTGGCTCGACATAGAGTGGGTCCTAGGCGACGCACTTAGCTCCTCGGTATGCCGAAAAGTGCTGAAACAATCTTTGCTTTATCGAGGTGGTCAGTTCTTTGTCCAGCCCTCCTTCTGTTTTTCCTGATCCTCGCCGGCTCGATCGTGTCTTTCGCTCAGGCTGATGTTTCGAGCTCAACCCTCAAGGGTCGGGTGACAGACCACAACGGCGACTCGATCGCTGGAGTTACTGTGTCCGCTGTAAACGGGGAACGCGGCCTGACACGCACGACGATGACGGATGACGACGGAATATATCGTATACCTCTCCTTCAACCAGGCACCTACGAAATACGAATAAGTGCAAAGGGCTTCGGATCACAGATCGTGAGCGGTGCGGTTCTGACTATCGGCCAGATCGCCGTTCGCGATTTCCAACTGCAGATCGGACAGGTCGAGGAAAAAATAGAGGTCGGCCAAGCCACGCCGCTCATCGATATCGAGCGGACGCAACAGTCCGACACGGTCGAGCGCCGGCAGATCGAAACCCTGCCAAATTTTTCGCGAAATTTCACCTCCTACATTTTCACTCTGCCAGGTGTGGCGGACGTAGCCGCGGCGAGCGTACAGCAGTCGCGTGTTATCCCCATAGCGACTTCAGGTTTTTCTGTAGGTGCGGGCAACGGCCGGAGCAATTATGTCTCGATCGACGGGGGCGAGAACGATTCCGGGACCGGCAATCTGCGGATCAGAAACCTGAGTGTCGAAGCGGTGCAGGAGTTTCAGGTCAACCGCAACGCCTACGCCGCCGAGTACGGCTTTACCGCTGGGACGGCGGTAAATGTCGATCACCCGAAGCGGAACTAATCTGTTCTCATGGTTCCTGTACCTTTTTTATCGTTCCCAGACACCTTGCCGCACGTGACGCATTCAATACGACCGGCCAGAAGGCCTTTGAGCAGAGGGTCTCGCCGGGATTTACTTTCGAAGGTCCGCTTATTAAGAAGAAAGCTTTCTTTTTCACGTCGCTTGAAGCACTCAAATATGACGTTGCCCGGATTCGCTCGTATACGGCGAACGCCTCACTGCTGACACCGACCGGGGCACAAGTCGGCGTACCTACAAACGCTTGTCTCAGGGCCAAACTCGACTGATATGACTCGCCAGATCGCAGGTCGACTGCAGTCTGCACTTACAACCGCGAACTACGCGACCACGATGCGAATTCTACAGGAGAGTGAGGGCCAGTTTATCGCTCCGACCCGGACCTACAATTGGACGACCCGGCTCGATTACAACCATGGCGAACGCGATTTGTTCAGCGGACGCTTCACTTTGGCGTTCGAAGATATCGATCTACTGGGCTCCACGAACGTTGAAGCCCCAAGTAACGGGATCATACAAAAGTCACAGGATTACACCGCCGTCGGAACGTGGACACACATTTTCAATGATCAGCTTGTGAACCAGCTTCGGGTGCAGTTCGCCGATGACGATTACCGGCAAACCTCGCGCGTCTCCGGAAACCGCGCAACTCGTCATTGCCGGGCTGATCACTTATGGGCACTTGGGCGCAGTTCCGTTCATCATCGATCAGAGGCGCTACCAGTTCGAAGACATCCTGAGCTGGAGTAGTGGAACAAAGGATTTTAAATTCGGCGGTTCGTACCGGCCCGTTGATGCACTCTGATCACTCCGCTCTCGTTTAAGGGCACCTATCAATTCGCCGCCGGACTTCCTCTTACGCGAGCCATCCTGCCAGGCGACGTGGCCGTGCTGACCGGGCCCCTTGCTCCACCGGCGGACGCGATCTTGACGTCGCTGCAATCCTTCAATTTTGGTCTCCCCTCGATCTGGCAGCAGGGGTTTGGCAATCCGGGCTTTCGTGCATGGCAGCACAACTTCGGCACTTTCGGGCAGGTTTCATGGAAGGCTAACCCGCGCCTGACCCTTAATCTGGGGGGGCGGTTGAATTATGACGGAGAACCTGAGCCAATAGGTCGGAATATAAGCTTCTCACCGCGCGTTGGCTTTGCGTGGGATCCATTCGGTAAAGGTGAGACGGTCATACGCGGCGGTTTTGGTACTTTCTACGCGCCTGTTAGCCTTAACGTCATACTCTCAGCTACCCTTCAAGGCGATAACGGCCGGTTTATTCACTTTCAACAGCGGACGCTGCAAGATGGCCCACAGTCAACCCAGGCGCTGTGGGCTCACGGCGTAAGTCTAGGGAAACTTCCGTTCGTGCCGCTCACCGAAACGGACGTTCGTGCCTTTGGCATCACGCCCGGCCCGGGCCAACCGAACCGCCGAGTGGCGGAGGCTGCTGCGGACTACGATAATCCTTATTCAGTTCAAGCCAGCCTCGGCCTGTCCCAGCAACTGGGCCGGGATTTCGCTCTCGAACTCGCCTTACAGATGTACCAGGGAGTTCATTTGCCGATCGCACTCGAAGGGAATTACCGGGAGAGCGGCCAACTTGTGACTGTGCCGGGTCTGCCTGGAAGCGACCTTTTCGGCCCTCGGCTCGAGCGCATTGACCCGGCGATCACCCAAAAGATCGTGCATTCATCCGAAGGGAACTCGATGTATTACGGGATGAGCGCTTCTTTGCTCAAGAGGTTCGGAAAAGGGTTCCAGTTCCGTGCTAGCTACACCTATAGCAAGACGCTGGATGATGTAACGGATTTTAACGGTGCACTCACGCCGTACCTGCCGACGAGGCGTTACCTTGAAAGGGGCCACTCGTCCTACGACCTTCGCCATAGTTTTGTCGCGAGCGGATCTTTTGATAGCCCATTTAAAGCCGGTCCGGGACACAATCTGATCGAGCAGGCCCTTGCCGATATCACGTTAAGCCCTATCATTACCCTACGAAGCGGGTTTCCGTTCAATCTATTCATAGGTCGAGACGTTAACGGTGATTTGAATACTAGCGACCGCCCGTTTCATGCTCCGCGCAATTCGGGAGTGGGCGAGAACTTCTATAGCGTCGATCTCAGAATGAGCAAGCGGTTCTTCCTGCGTCGGAACGCGGAAGGGCCTAGAGTGGAGTTGATCGCCGAAGTGACGAACCTTTTTAACCGCGTCAACTACTTACGCGTGAACGACGTTGTCTGCGGTACGGCGGCCCAGCCGGGATTCATCAATGGGTGCGATCCGAAATTCCTGACGGGTCCGTTCGATTTCAGAGGAATTCCTGGTCTGCCGCCGACCGCTCCGCTCGGATTTGTTGCGGCGGCATCGCCTCGGCAGTTTCAGTTTGGGCTGAAATTTGAGTTATAAGATGCTCACTTGTGAAGCACAGTTTCAATCGTTGTTTCGGACGCTGGTTCAGAGTCTCTTGCTGACGCTGGTGATAGCCGCGCCCTGTGCGACTTCAGGGACCAGCGCAGGACTCAGCAGAACGTAAACGTGTTCTGATAATGTTTGGTAATGATTCGACCACACCATCACTTAACACGATGGATCGTGCCATACGCTCGACCCTCAAAAACGGCTCACCTGTTCCCGTCGAGACTTACACCGAATACATAGGTGATACGCGGACCGGCACGGGTTATGAGGAAGAGTTCGTCGCCCTGCTGAAGCGAAAGTACGAGGAGAAAAAGTTTGACCTGATCTTTGCAACCACTCAATCACCCTTGCGTATACTGCTGAAGAACCGTGGCGAGCTGTTTTCCGGTACTCCCATCGTTTTTCTAACGCATGATCAACGTACTGTTGCGAACCTCTATCCAGCACCGGGTGTGACCGGGGTCTGGGGAGAGATAAATTTTAGGCCGAATCTGGAGCTTGCCCTGGCGTTGCACCCCGGAACCAGGCGAGTAGTAGTTATCGGTGGAGCGTCCGATTTTGACAAAGCCTGGACAGCCCGCGCACAGGAGGATTTTCGCGCATTCGAATCCAGCATTGAGTTTACGTATCTTACCGGTTTGAGCGTTCCGGAAATGCAGAAGGCACTGGCTGGCTTGCCACCTTTGACCATAGTATTTTTCGTCACGACTGTACGTGATAACGCGGGCAATGTTTACGACAGTCCGGATTATGTAAACCAAGTCTCTCCTGTTTCAACTGCCCCGATCTATGGCACCACAGACGCTCAACTGGGCCAGGGAATCGTCGGCGGAAGACTTCTTAGTTTTGAAGCGCTCGGAACTGAAGGAGCACAGGTTGGCTTACGCTTGCTGGCAGGCGAAAAGCCTGAGGCAATCGCTCCTCACGGAACCGGGAGCGTTCACATGTTCGACCAGAGGCAGCTTCGCCGTTGGAATATAAGCGAATCGAACCTTCCTGAAGGCAGCGTCGTGCAGTTCAACGAGCCGACAGTATGGGAAGAATATAAGTGGTATATCCTCGGCCTGGCCTTTTTGCTTGTGGCTGAGTCGTTGCTAATCGGCCTGCTCATTTATCTTCGTTTTCGCGGGCGGCAAGCAATGGCCGAGAACGTACGACTCAGCGGCCAAATGGCGGAGATCGTTTCGAACGTACCGGGAGTTGTCTGGGAATCTCGGACAGATCCGGCGATCAACGGGCGAAGGACCACTTTTATCAGTGACTATGTAAAAACAATGCTGGGCTATTCGCCGGAAGAATGGTTACAGGAACCGCCGGGTTTTGGGTTGGAGATCATACCGGAGGAAGAGCGCGAAAGGGTTCTTCAGGAAATGGATCAGGTCGTTGAAACCGGGAAGGAAGCAGTTAGCGAGTTCCGTTGGTTCACGAAAGAGGGTCGGATCCGCTGGGTCGAGAACTACATCGCTCCGATCGTTGATAACGGAAACGGCATCGTCGGCCTGCGGGGTGTCGCCCTCGATGTCACGGACCGGAAGGTAGCCGAAAAAAAGGCGCGTGATGCCGAGGAAAAGGACCGGGCGATCCTGGCCGCCATTCCTGACCTTATGTTCATCCAGACCGCCGATGGCATTTATCTCGATTATCATGCAAAGCACCCAAGCGAATTGCTTGTCTCGCCCGAATCGTTTCTCGGCAAGAACATGAGCGAGGTCTTGCCGGCGGACCTCGCGGGCAAGTTATCCGAATGTTTTGCACGAGCGAGAGAAAACGCCGAGCCCGAGATCCTTGAGTACAGTCTCGATACCGAAAAAGGCGTCAAATGGTTCGAGGCCCGCATGGTCCGCAGCGGCGACAAGATCCTTAGCGTTATTCGCGATATCACCGACCGCGTTAATGCATTGGACGAATTGGTACGGAGTGAAGAGAGATTTGGAAAGGCGTTTCGGGCCAATCCGCAGCCGATGTCAATAACGACCGTCGCTGACGGACGATTTATCGATGTCAACGACGCCTTTCTCTCGGTCAGCGGCTACACCAGGGAAGATGTCATCGGCCGGACAGCGGCGGAGGTTGAACTCTGGCGAAGCCCGGATGATCGCGAAAAGTTTGTTGCGGCGATTCAAACTAACGGATCGGTCGTCAATCTCGAAACAGAGTTCCGAGCCAAAAATGGAGAGTTCCGACAACTACTTATGTCGGCTGAGCGAGTGCAGCTCGGCGGCGAAGATTGTTTCCTAATAGCGTCGACCGATATTACGGAGCGCCACGCCGCACAGCAAGCGTTGCAAGAAAGCGAGGCCCGGCTGCTACTCGCCCATCAGGCGGGTCGAATGGGTACGTTCGAATGGAATATTCAGGCCAATACGAACATTTGGTCTCCCGAACTTGAGGAATGTACGGCCTGGCTCCCGGCTCTTTCCCGGGCACCCAAATCGCATGGGAGGACCTCGTACATCCGGACGACCGCGGAAGGCGCTGTTGATCGTGCAAACGGCTTTAGAAACCGGCGAACCGGCCGAAGTCGAGTGGCGCGTTATATGGCCGGATGGCAGTATTCACTGGATCCTCGGTCGTTGTCAGGCATTTAGAGACGCTGCCGGCAAACCTTTGAGGCTCGCAGGTATAAATATCGACGTCAGCGAACGTAAGGCAGCCGAGGAAGCTCTGCGGGAAAGTGAATCATTCAACCGCGCTATTCTCTCCTCGTTGAACACGCACGTTTGTGTTCTCGCCGGGGACGGTCGGATCATCTCGGTGAATCACTCGTGGGCCGCTTTTGCACTTGATAACGGATTGTCGTCGGAAGCTTCGGTGGGGCCGGGGGTAAATTATTTCGACGTCTGCGGGAGAGCGGCTAAAGAGGGAGACGAACTCGCTCAGTTCGCGCTCGACGGCGTGAGGGCTGTCTGCGACGGAACCCAGGAGTATTTTCAGCTCGAATATCCATGCCATTCCCCTGACGAAAAGCGTTGGTTCCTGATGATCGTCACTCAGCTTAAGGGCACCAAAGGCGGGGCGGTCGTTGTTCATAACGACATCACTGGCAGCAAGCTGGCCGCGGAAGCGGTTCGAGAAAGCGAAAAGCGTTTTCGCAACATGGCGGAAACGGCGCCGGTCATGATCTGGATGTCTGACGAGAAGCAGGCTACAACGTATGTTAACAAACGGTGGCTCGAACTTACTGGAAGCACGCTGGAACGGGAAATAGGCTTGGGTTGGAGCACGCACGTTCACCCGGATGACGTAAACACAACTGTCGAATATTACACCGCAGCTTTTGACGAACGAGTTCCATTCGAACTGGAATTCCGCGTGAAGCGAACAGACGGAGAATATCGATGGGTCTTCACTGCCGGTACCCCACGGTTTTCCCCTGACGATGAGTTCCTCGGCTATATCGGTACCGCAATCGACATTACCGAACGCAAAGCTGCCGAGGTGGCCTTAAAGCTGAGTGAGCGACGTCTTCGCATGGCACAGCATGCGGCCCGGGTCGGGACGTGGGAGTGGGAGATCGAAACGGGGGCGTCCGTGTGGTCGGAGATGATCTGGGAACTGCTCGGGCTTGAACCGAGTGATCAGGACATCACGGTTGAGACGTTTGCGGATTTCATACATCCGGACGACCGGGACCGCGCTTTGCGGAAAGTTAATGAGGTGATCGATGATGGAGAAGAGTACGAAGATGAGTTCCGCATCATCCGGAGAGATGGAGGCATCTTGTGGCTGGCGTCAAAGGGGGCGCTCATACGTTCAGACGATGGAAAGCCCGAACGAATTCTCGGCGTCAACATCGATATCACCGAATTAAAGCGGACGCAGCTAGAAGCACAGGAAATAAGCGGCCGCCTGATCAGTGCTCAGGAACACGAGCGGGCACGGCTTGCACGCGAGCTCCATGACGACGCCTGCCAAAACCTCGCGTTGCTTTCCATCGAACTGGAATTGCTCGGCCGTGTCCCGCTCACGGAGGCCGACACTATCCGCTCGAACATCAGTATCCTATCGGCCCGGGTAGGTGAACTTTCCGATGATCTTCGGCAAATGTCGCACCAGCTCCACCCGGCCCGGCTGACCCGCCTCGGCCTTGGCTCGGCCCTTCGCGGATTTTGCAACGAAATAGAATCGGCACACGCGCTGAAAGGTCGAATTCGTCGAGGATAATATTCCTGCGGTATTGCCCGCACCGACCTCGCTTAATGTTTACCGTATCGTCCAGGAATCTCTGCAAAACGTTGTGAAGCACAGCGGTGCAACCCGCGCATCGGTTACCCTTTCCGCCAAAGGCGAGGTACTCCAACTGTCTGTCTCCGATAACGGATGCGGGTTCGATCCGAAGATCGCGACCCCGAACGGATCCTTGGGATTGATCAGCATCAGGGAGCGAGTAAGGTTGCTGCGTGGGGAAGTTTCGATCGATTCGCGGCCCGGCAGGATCACACGCATCAAGGTTGCCATACCGATCGAGCAAAATTAGGAGCGAAGCCTGTTATGAGCATGACGACCAAGATCATCGCCGAGCCAAATCACCTGCTCGTCCAGGTTTCGGGTGAATTCTCGCTCGAAGAGGCTAAACTCTCATTTCTTGACCTGGTCAATGCGGTCAAAAGGCACGGGTTAGGCAACGTGCTGTACGACGGGAGGGCATTAGCCGGCGAACCACGCCTAATGGAACGTTTTTATTACGGCCATTTCGTTGCAGATACTATTCAGGATCTAAAGGACCGCGGCTGGAAAGGGCCAGAACTTCGATTTGCGTACGTCCTTAAAGAGCCAGTGCTTCACGAACAAAGGTTGGGTGAGGCAACGGCCGCGAGCCGAGGCATGAACGTAAGGGTATTCGAGAACATCAATGAGGCCGTCGTATGGCTTTTGCCAAATATACCGAGCAGCGGCCCGAACCTTAACTCTCGAAAAGTTCAGTATCTAAAACCCGAAGAATAAATAGCTTGACCGCATCAGTTCGCGGCAATTGGTCAAACCAATTTTTTTATTTTGAACGTAATTTTTCTATTGACACAGATCGAATTCCGAGTATTATGTCAAAAGCTTTAACTAATTCAGTAAACATTTCAGGATAAATCTCATCGGTACTGGCGATTTGCGGGCATACAACCGTTCGGCACGTAGAATTTGTTCTAGTCTTTAACAAAATTGAGAAAGATCAATCCGCACAACTTCACGCTTGCGACACGCGGAACCTCAAGGGAAATAAACCGCCAAATAGCGCTGACGTTGATACGAACGCATCAGCCGGTGTCACGTGCCGACCTATCCCGCTTAATGGAAACGAACCGGGCGAACGTCACATTGATCATTAACGAGTTGATGGACGAAGGCCTTGTTCGCGAAGGGTCGCGCGGTGAAAAGAAAGTGCGCGGCCGAAAACCGACATTCCTTTATTTGAATTCCCAGAACAGCGTCGCGGTAGCGGTAGACGTACGGGCGACCCGCACTTTTCTCATGCTCACGGATTCGCTCGGAAAACAGATCGGCGAAATTTTGAGTTTCCCGACCAGGCTCGACCCCAAAGAGTTCGTGCAGTCCCTTGGCTGGCAGGTGAAAAAGATGCTGCGGGCTGAAACGCTTGATTCTGCGTGCAGCGGTATCGGTGTCGTCGTTCCGGGCATGATCGATCTGAAAACCGGTGCGGTCATCTACGCACCCACACTTAAATGGCGTAACGTCGAGTTTCTTGAGTTGTTAAAGCAGGAATTCGGTGACATCGACATTCACATAGAGAATTCGGGAAAGGCCTGCGCGCTTTCACAGATCTGGTCCGTCCGCGGAGACGGCCATGGCCTTAACGACATTGTTTTCGTCAGTGTTTCGGACGGTGTCGGCGTAGGCATCGTTCTGAATGGCGAACTTGTGCGTGGCAAACATAACACGGCGGGCGAGTTCGGACATGTCCCGCTGAGCATCGACGGCCCGCCGTGTTCCTGCGGTGCCAACGGGTGCTGGGAAGCATACATTTCCAATATCGCAACTATTTCGCGTTATTTTGGCGGAACCACTGTCAACAAACCGAAAAGTCTTGAGATCTCCGATTTCACTATCGAGAAGCTAATTGCCAGAGCTCGCGCGAACGAAGGGAAGGCCCTCATCGCCCTCCAGTCGACGGCAAGATACCTCGGGCTCGGGCTGGCTTCGATCATAAATGCTATCGACCCGTCGCGGATCTACATCGGCGGCGAGATCACCGAAGCATGGGACATGCTTCAGCAGACCGTGCTTGACGCGGTCAAGGAACGGGCACTCAATTCGGAGTTGCGTGAACCGTCCATCAGGATCGTACCGGCAGTCGAATTCCCGCGTCTTCGAGGCGCGGCGGCGCTTGTGACGGCTCCGGCCTTTGCGGCACCGAAAGTAGCTTAGGTTTTCAATTTTGAACTAACGGCCCCGTTCGTAAATCGCGGCGATGAACGACCGGAGGAAACAAAACGGCACTGGCACAGACTTGTCTGTCGTCCAGCGGTCCATATTTCTGGAGGAAAAAAATGGCTCACTCGACTTTGTCAATTCTCCGTCCACTCGCCGCGAAATCTGCCGGCCTTATCTTTGCGGTTCTCTTCTGTTTCGCATCGACAAGCTTCGCCCAAACCAACTTCGGCCGCATTTCGGGCACCGTGTTCGACTCAACCGGAGCAGCCTTGCCCGGTGCGACCGTAACCGTCTCGGACCCGGCTACCAATTTTAGCCGGAGGACGATCACCGACGAATCCGGCGGTTACGTCGTGCCGAACCTCTCGGTTGGGAAATACGTCGTGACCGTTGAACGGGATGGATTCAAAAAGGCGATCCGTTCCGAGAATACCGTGAGCGCGGATTCGAGGTTGACGGTTGATGTGACGCTCGAACCAGGCATGGTCTCGGAAACGGTCGAGGTTACGCAAGCCAGCGGTGAAACGGTCAACACTACCTCGGGAGAGGTCGGCAAGGTCATCGATAATCAGCAGGTGGATAATCTTGCACTGAACGGCCGCAATTATTATCAACTGCTCACGCTCATTCCGGGAGCGGTCATCACCCAGGAAGACCAACTCGATACGAACCTTGCAACAAATACGATAAACATCAATGGAAACCGAGGTGTTTCAAACAACCTTACGGTTGATGGCGGTAATAACTTGAACGCGGGATCGAACGCGAGCCAGATCAACAATGTCGGCGTCGACTTTATCCAGGAAGTAAGGCTGCAAACCTCTAATTATTCGGCGGAATACGGCCGTAATTCCGGGGCACAGATCAATGTGACCACCAAGCGCGGGACCAATCAGTTTCACGGATCAGCGTTCGAGTTCTTAAGGAACGACGGCATGGACGCCCGGAGCTTTTTTGCGCCGGTGAGGCCGTTCCTTCGTTACAACAATTACGGATACAGTATTGGCGGCCCGATGCCGTTCTTTAATTTTGGTGACGGCGAAGGCGGTTTTTTCAAATCCGGCAAGGACAAGTTCTTCTTTTTCTTTGGCCAGGAGTGGAAGACCATTCATCGGCAGGCGGCTGTTGCAACGCGGACGCTGCCGACATTGGACGAACTCAACGGTAATTTCCGACAGAGGCTTAGAGGTTTTGATGGGATTCAAGGAACTGCCGACGATGGCGTTCTTCGTGATCCGGCTCTCACAGGCGCATGTACAGCACCTGTCGTGAACTCGTCGGGTGTCGTCACGACGCAGGCGAACCGCACCGCCTGTTTCGGCGGAACGAGCTCAGCGGCGTGGAACATTATTCCGACGGCACGCATCACTCCAGACGGCCTTGCACTTGCAAACGTTTATAGGCGGATGATCGATATCTCGTCGAGCTTCACCAATTTCCCGGGCGGAAGCAATATCACGTTTCAGCCGGACAGCCCGGCAGATTTCCGCCAGGAATTGCTCCGACTCGATTATCTGGTCAACCCTCAGCACACGATCTACGGCCGTTACATCCATGACAAGAACGAAAATATCGACCCGTTCGGAACATTCACCATCTCGCAGCTGCCGACCATCCAGCATGCCCGCAATCGCCCCGGGAACGGTGTCCAAGTCGGCCATATTTGGAATATTAATTCAAGCCTTATCAACGATGCGAAGGTCAATTTCGCCTGGACCGATCAAATAATTCCACCGGCGAACGATCTGTGGGCACGAGACACTTACGGTTTTGGTTACACTCAGCTTTTTCCCGACGGAGGAACATACGAAGCCTCGATCCCCGACATTGTTTTCAGCGGCGGATTCACCGGGTGGGCCGGAGCTGCGCGATCGCTTGTCGCGTTGGCACACGACTCTACTGTCTCCGACACTTTGACCTGGATCAAAGGCAGTCACACCCTTAAATTCGGCGGCCAGTACAACTTCAGCAAAGTGCAGCAGAACGGCCGATCGACCTATGCCGGCAACCTCGATTTCAACACCAACCGCCCATCATCGACGACACAGGTGATCGGCGACATGCTGCTCGGTAATTTTCGCCGATACAGCGAGTTTTCGTTCGACCCCGTCGGAAAGTTCCGTTTCCAGCAATACGATGCATTCGTTTCCGACAGTTGGCGGGTGAACGGAAAGCTGAGCCTGGAATTAGGGATCCGATACCAATACGGAACACCCTTTTATACAAGAGGCAATAACATCACCAACTTCGACCCGGCGTTATACGATCCGGCCCGAGCCGTTACGGTCAACCCTGACCACCGGCGTTGTGACGATCGGACCGAATGGAAACCGATTCAACGGCCTTATTCGGGCCGGCGACGGCGTGCCGGAAGCTGAGCGATATTACATCCCGACGTGGAACAGTACTGACGTGAATGCGGTGCCCACGGGAGCCCCGCGTGGCCTATATGAAGCGTCACACGACTTTATGCCGCGGGTCGGTTTCGCCTACTCTCCGTTCTCCAACAACCGCACCTCGATACGCGGCGGTTTTGGAATGTATGTCGACCGCATCGAGGGCAACATAATATTTCCTTTGATAAGCAATCCGCCGTTCGTGAACAGCGCAAGTTATGAGAACGGAAATCTTGCGAACATTACGGGTGGGAGTGCATCGGCGCTCACATCGTTCGGTACCCTTGCGGCGATCGATCCGAACCTCAAGACGCCCAGGACGATGAACTTCAGCCTTGGCGTTCAACATGAGTTCGCCGGCGGCATTTTTGTCGAAGCTAACGCGATCGGGAACCTGGGGCGGTTTCTAACGAGGAACCCGGACATCAACGCCATCCCGTTCGGTCTTGCCGACAACGTGGCCAATCGACCATATAAAGGATACTCGGTGATCAATCAGCGTCGGAGCGACTCGACATCGAACTACTATGCGGGCCAATTCTATGTGGCAAAAAGGAAAGGCGACCTTCTCGCCACAGCGAGCTACACGTGGAGCAAAGCTCTCACCGACGCCAGTAATTTCAACGACAATCCAGAGGATGCCTTTAACCGCAGTTACAACTACGGCCCGGCCCTTTTTGACCGTCGTCACGTGTTCGTCGCCACTTACACTTATGCTCCGAGTTGGTTCCGCAGTTCGAATTCGTTCGTGAAAGCGGTGATGGACGGTTTCGAAGTAAGCGGAGTCACGCGAATGCAGTCCGGCCGGTTTTACACGATAACAGGCAACGCGAACATCGGCGGCAACAGGCGGGCAGATCTTCTCGGCGGCGTGGACGTTTATCTCAAGGATGACCGTCAATGGTTGAACAATACTGCGAGCACTGTCCCGGACGTTTGCTTGAACGCCCAAGGCCAGCCGCTTTCGCTTGTGGTTAAGGGAGCCTTCGGCGTTTCGCCGTGCAATCGGCGGGGAACCAGCGGTGCGATGAATGTCGAAGGCCCGGGACTGATGGTTTGGGACTTTTCGGTTCGCAAGCGGATACGTTTCGGCGAAACCATGAGCCTTCGCCTGCAGGGCGACTTTTTCAATGCTTTCAACCGCGCCAACTTCAGCAATATGCAAACGAATGTTAACGCGGCTGATTTCGGGCTGCTCACGGCTTCGGGGCCAGGGCGGAGCATCCAGCTTGGAGCCAAATTCCAGTTTTAAGATGACAGGCCGGCGGCGTCCGGCCCGGAGGCCGAAGATCGGTATCAATGATCAATACGATCCGAAAATCTATCAGGGCTTTTGCCGTTGTTCTCGCGGTGTGCACGGCGATCTCCGCACAGAATGGCGGCGGCAGCTCGCGTAAAATGGTCTCGACCGCAGACATCGGCAGCGAGATAAACCAGTTTCTAGCGCGAGAGGTCGCAGCTCATTTTGCCGGCATCAAGACGATGGACCCGCCGCCGGAGCGTGTTTTTAATGCTCTGACCGTCGGTGATTTCTCGTGGGGCAGCTTTGCCCGAGCGTTGGCGGCACAGGCCGATATTGGCGGGAGTCATACGATCGCAGGGAAGGACACAGCCCGCACGATCGCCGAAATGGGACTGTACGAATCGCGTCAGGGTGGCAAGTCGTTTGCCCAACTTTATTCGACACTAGCCTTGCGGCATTACGGTGCCGATCTTTCAAAGAACGCCGTTTGGCAAAGCATGAATGAAAGTGAACGCCAGGAGTGGCGATCGCTGCTCGATCCGACGCGGTTCTACGATGCAAAGAAGCGGGCGGTCATTAATTTGCCGGAGAACTATCTCGGGGTCGCGGCACGGGTGGCCGCGGTAAGCTTTGAGATGGGCGTATTAAAGGACCGGGCATTTCTCGATTCGGTAGTCGAGCGCGCAGCCGAGCAATTCACAAACGGCGCCCTTTATGCCGACGATAATCCGCCGACAGGCCGCTACGACCGTTATTCGAACGAGTACGCGCGTTTCTGCTGGGATGCGGCACATATCGCCGGCCGAAACGACATAAAGGAAAAACTCAAGCCCTCATTAAAGCACCAGATGAAGATCTGGTGGGACCTGGTTTCCCCCGCCGGCTACGGCTATAACTGGGGCCGCAGCCAGGGCCTTGTCAGCTATCTGGATACTCTTGAGATAGTTGCATTCCTCGGCGAGAACCCCGAGTTTCGCCCGGCGTCGATGCTGGAGTTGGCTGCGATCTACAATCAGGCGTGGCGATGGATCAGAGCCGACTACAATGACGAAACTCATATGTTCCGCGTGTTCGATTCTGGCCGCGGCAACTATTCCTACATCAACCCGAAACGCGAATGGCAGCAGACCGGGACCGGACTGGGAAAGATCATTCTGGCAAACAGTTTATTCTTGCGGGCCTTAAAGCGGGAGAAGATCGCCGCCTTCCCCGCTACACCGGCTTTGGCCGATGTGGCCCGCTTCGATTTCTTCGCAAGAACAGCGGACAGGCAGCTTGGCGTTTGGCTTGTCCGCAAAGGTAAGCTGCAATTTGCTTTGCCGATCACTGTCGGTACGAAACCCGGTGTTGCGGATTATCTCCCCGCTCCATTCGGCCTGCGTGGATTCGCGGCACCGGTTGAGGAAGTGTATCCGTCTATGGTCCCGTTCCTTACGTTAGCCGACGGTAAAACCTATTCCGCGAGCGAGGGTGCCGACAAGATCGAACCCGCTGGCGACGGACTTTCGCTTCGGACGACAAACGAAAAATGGGCCCGGATCGGCAGCCGATCGGGTGAGCGTTTTTCCAATGGCATAACAAGTGTGGTTGACTGGAAGGTGGCGGGCGACCGGTTGATAAGGGTTGAAAAACTAACAGCCGAATCGGACACCGTGATCGTTAATTGGAAATTCGCACTCCCGTCCACGGCGGCGAGAGCTAAACAGGATGGAAACACATTTATTCTTAATGGACGCGAAGGGCAGCTGAAGGCCGTTTTCGAGCCTTTCGCGGGAACCTCAATTGCGACTATTTCGACAAACGACAGTAAATTGGGCAAGGGAGTTCTCCTGGCCATCCCATTACACATCGTCGCCGAGGCAAAGAACATCACTCTCAAAAAAGGCGAGTCGATAACCTGGAAATTATTTTTAGAATTAACGAACTAGCAGGAAGATCTATGATACTCGATCAAATACAGGCCGCTGCACTGATAACGGATTGGAGCAAGGTAAGATCGGAGGAGCCCGCTCCGGGCATCCGGCGACAAATGGTGACGGGACAGAACCTGATGATGTGCCGGTTCACTTTTGAGCCGTTTCTCGTAACACCTGAGCACACGCATCCGCATGAGCAAATGACGCTTGTGATCAAAGGCAAGGTCAGGTTCATTATCGACGGCAAGGAAACGATCGCGGCCCCCGGCGACGTGTTCTACTTTCCGCCCAACAACCGCCACGGCGCGACAATGCTCGATGAAGAGGTTGTTATTATCGATATTTTCTCCCCGATCCGCGAAGACTTCCTGCAGGACCACAGCGGGAACGGCAGTTCGAAGGCCGATGTCGGATCGATCGACGGGCCGAATTAAAACCGACAGGATCAACACGCGTTTTTGAATGGAAGGCTAATTATCCGTCCTCTCCGATTGGGTTATATTGGAACATGTTCAAAAAAACCTATTACGCAACGAGTCCGAAAAGTCTTTTTGCGGCGACCAATCAGGACATACGAGACGATTATTTGATCGACGGCCTTTTCGCAGATGGGGAACTTCGGTTGGATTATCTTCACTACGAACGCTTCGTGGTCGGCGGTGTTGTTCCGACTGACAGAGGCATTGCACTTCCTGTACAAACCGAGCCTGCGTCCGCGAAAGGGAAGCCGTTCCTTGAACGCCGCGAGATGTGTGCTGTAAATGTCGGCGTGGCTCCAGCGGCAGCATTACGGTGGACGGTGGTACGTTCGAGCTTAAACCGAAAGACGCGCTGTATATTCCGATGGGAAGTGAGAATGTCAGTTTCGAATCGGTCGAGGCCGCGGAACCCGCGCGTTTTTATCTCGCTTCAACTCCCGCCCACGCGAGATTCGAAACCAAGCATATCCCTAACGAACAAGCGGTGCCGATCGAGCTGGGCTCGACGGAGAACTCCAACGAAAGAACAGTTTTCCAATATGTCGTACCCGCAGTCTGCAGATCATCACAGCTTCTGCTCGGCCTCACGTCAATGAAACATGGAAGCGTGTGGAACACCTGCCCGCCGCACCTGCACGACCGGCGGTCGGAGATCTACTTTTACTTCGGCCTGAAAGAAGGCCAGCGGATCATGCATTTCATGGGCGAGCCGGACAACATGCGCCACATCGCCGTCGACAACGAAACGGCGGTCGCGTCGCCGCCGTGGTCGATACACATGGGCGTCGGGACCACGAATTATTCATTCATCTGGGCGATGGGCGGCGAAAACCTGGATTACACCGACATGAACGTCCTGGATATCTGCCAGCTTCGATAATAAATGAAAATGAGGACGTCGTTCCTGCTGCTCCTTGCCGCGGTAAATCTTGTCCCGCCGGTTCTTCCTCAATTGATCGTCGATAGCGACACCGCGTTCCGTGTCGATTCGCGTCGGCCAGAGCGGATTGACAATTCCGCAAGGATCGAGGCCCTTCTTCGCCGCATGACGATCGAGGAAAAGGTCGGCCAGATGACGCAGCTTACCATCGACATGGTGACGACCGGCAACGACCGTAATGGTGGGCAGCCTCACCGGAAAATTCATTTTGCGATAGCGACACATTGTTTATGACTAAACTCGTATTATCGATACTCCTTTTCTGCTCGGCCGCCGCGGCCCAATCGTCGGATCTATTTAAGCGAAAGGAGATCGAAAAACGAATGCTGTCCGTCGCCCGATGGCAGCTTGCGAACCCGAAGCACCAGCTTTACGACTGGACGAACGGAGCGTTTTACGCCGGTATCTTCGCAGCGTATGAGACGACTCGGTCGCGTGAGCTATGGGACGCGATGATTCAGATGGGTGAGCAGAACAGCTGGGGCCCGGGAAAGCGTTTCGATCACGCTGACGACATCGTCATCAACCAGACCTACCTCGACATGTACCGCATCACCAGGGACAAAAAGATGCTGCAGCCGACCGTCGACGTCGTTGAGCGCATCAAGACGGAGAAAAGCGCCGAAGCGGAGAAACACGGGATCATCTGGTGGTGGTGCGACGCTCTTTTCATGGCACCGCCGACGCTGGCGAAACTTGCCGCGATCACGGGCGATAGATCTTATCTTGAGCTTAACGACAAATTTTTCAAGGAAACGTACGATCGGCTTTACGACAAAGAAGAAAAACTTTATGCCCGCGACGCATCATATCTGATCAATGAAAAAGGTGAAGGGAAGCGCGAATCGAACGGGAAAAAGATCTTTTGGAGCCGCGGCAACGGGTGGGTCTCCGGCGGCCTTGTCCGGTTATTGAAGGAATTGCCAAAGGATCATCGGACTCGCGATTTCTACCTCAAACAATATAGGGATATTATCGACCGCATCGCCGGCCTGCAGCAGCCTGACGGCCTTTGGCGGTCAAGCCTTCTCGATCCGGCCTCATACCCTGGCGGCGAGGCCAGCGGTTCCGGCTTTTACATCTACGCGATGGCTTGGGGCGTAAACAACAAGATCCTGGAGCGAAACAAATTTCTTCCCTTGATCAAAAAGGCTTGGACGGGCTTGAACACTCTCGTCCACACAGACGGCAAGGTCGGATGGACACAGCCGATCGGCGCGGACCCACGCCGAAACTTCAATGCGGATAGTTGGGAAGTCTACGGTGCCGGTGCTTACCTGCTGGCCGGTTCGGAAGTAGTAAAATTGAAAAAATGATCGGTCTCGGGCGATCGGAATCTTTTGATGCAATTCACGTCGCGGATGCCGCTGCATTCGAAATAAATAATTCAAAATTAGCTTTCCGAATCCTTGTCTGGGGAGCCATCTGTTTCCTGGTACCAACGAGGGCTTGCCAGGTATTCGTCCTCAAACTCGCGAAGGTGTTCGAGCGAGCGTTCGGACTGGCTGTGGGCACAGGCAACCAGGATCGCATTCAGCGCCGCGGTCGGGGCGACGTAAGAATCTATGAACGATGTCCTGGCAATCGTTGCGACCAGAAAAGTGTCGCAATAACGGGCGATCGGGGTTGCGTCGCCGTTTGTGATCCCGAGACTCGGGATATTACGCCGCCGTGCGCTCTGAACTGCCTCGATCGTTTCACGCAGCCCGCGGCCAAAGCTTATCGCTATAAGCAGGTCCCGCGGCGTCATTATCTTTATGCGGTTCTGGACAATACCGCTGCTGCCCTCGGGGGCATCGGCGTCATAGCCCAGCCGCACGAGGCCGTAGGCAAGCAGCCTGGCGAGCGACGCCGCAAAATCTATCCCGAGAACGACGATCCGGCGAGCCAGGCCGATCCGATTTGCAATATCCAGTATCTGGTCCACGTCAAGGCTGGCGCGGAAGTCATTCAGGTTCTCAAGGTCTTTTTCAACGCTCTGCCGGACACGATCGGAAACGCTCCGATTCGTCTGCTCCGCAGCCTTCATAGCCGAATAAGGCGTGATCTGCGTTACGAAATGCTCGCGAAGGTCATTGGCAAAATCCGCGAATTTTTCATATCCGAGTGCCTGAATGGTCCGAATTACGGTTGCGGTATTTACGTCGTATCGCCGTCCTAATTCCCGCGAAGACAGGAAGAACGTCTCGTTCGACTCGTCGAGTATCTTGCGAAGCAAGCGCTTCCGGCTCGAGCTAAGACTCGATTGATTCGCCAGAAACTTTGCCCCCAGCGGGGTGTGTCCGGAAACACCTGGAAAGCTTACGGCCTCCGACGATCGGCTTCCGTCATCGCTTTCAATTTCTTCGGTCCCAAAAAGGGCGTTGTTCCTTTTCATATTCAGTACCCCGCTCCCGGGCGATTGACAACGCGTTCGACTTGCCTGACGCTGCGGTATGGTAGATCAGGCGGCGAAAAATAGCAACACCTGTTGCAAATAAAACCTGAAAGCCTTGGTTTTGCGCTATCGAGGCATATATTTTTACGAAATAAAACGGAAATGATGCAATGTCTGATGCGTTTTGTTGACATTATCGTAAGGTTGATGTAGAAATATGTTGCATTTCACCGTCAGGCAATAAAAATCTTTCGATTGCGATGAATAGATAAGGAAATTCGGCTTAGTTGAATTCCATCGCACTAACGAAATGTTTCTCGCTTTTATGTCTGGTGAGTGAATCGAGGCGTTTACAAAGATTATCCCCACGTGAGACGCTTCGGCCGCGATTCAATCTCATCTAACAGGAGACCACAGTTATGGAGACCAACACGACCTTGCCGAAATCGATCGAGACGCCGATCAAGCACGGCGATGATCATAAATTGGGGAGGCGCTTCTCTAGGATCGCGGCCCCGTTCGTTACGCTACTGGCGATAGTCCTTTTTTCTCTGGGTGCCATCGCGCAAACCACAACGTCGAATGTCGAAGGGACAGTTAAAGATGCTAACGGCGCTGTGATAGCGGGTGCACAGGTCAAATTGACCGGCGAAACCGTCGGCACCGAACGCACGGCCGTAACCAATCAAGACGGCTTCTACCGGTTCGCCTCTGTACCCGCCGGAAACTATTCGGTGAGCATTACCCAAACGGGCTTCTCGGTCAGCCGTTCGAACTTCGAGGTGACCCTTAACAGAACTGTCACGGCCGATTTCCAACTCCAGGTTGGAGATGTTGGAGGCACCGAGGTAACGGTCACCTCCGACCCGCCGCTTATCGATCCGACCACGACGGCTACAGGGGCGACCATTATGCCCAAGCAGATCCAGGACCTGCCCGTCAACGGACGCGAATACCTCGACCTGCTGCAGCTAGTTCCCGGCGTCGCCATTAATAGACAGTCCTCGGCGACAACGCCAATCCGGTGCTCGGCGAACGAAGCGGCAACAACAATTTCTTTATCGACGGACAGCCGAACAAGAACACCGTCACAGGCGGCCCGGCGGCACCGTTCAATCAGGAAACCATTGCGGAATTTCAGGTACTGACGACAGGTTATAAAGCTGAATTCGGGCAGGCGTCCGGCGCGATCGTAAACGTTATTACCAAGAGCGGCGGAAACGCCTTCCACGGCGTCGGCTCCTTTTTTCATAGAAATGAAGCCCTCGATTCGTCCAATTCATTGGAACCGTACCCCCCGACCGGCACGCAGGTAGACACGGATCCGCTGCACCTGCGGCGGTTTGATTACAGCCTTGCCCTCGGTGGCCCGATCTGGAAAGACAGGATCTTCTTTTTCGGCTCGGCTGAGAGGATAACCGAAGATCGAGGCGTAGATTTCACGTATCCTCCTCTTCCCCCGGTGCTCAACGACCTGATCCATGCTCAGGAGGATCCGTTCGATGTTCCGACGAAGTTCCGTGAAACGCGGATGTTCTTTAAGCTCAATGAGAATTTCGGGCGTCATCAACTCACGCAGGAGGTGAACTATACGAACGAACTCACTCGAGGGCGCCGGCGGCGGCCTACCGACAACGCGGACCAGTTCAGGAGCGCGATACCTATTGTTAGGATTCGGCGATACGATGCTGCTCGGTGATCAGGCAAACCCGTGGATCGTGTCTCTTCGCGGAGCATATCGCGGCGAACCATCGGACACCGGGCCGTCAAACCCGGAGATCATTGGTCTTACGTCATTAAATTCGTTCACTGTCCCCCGTCTGTGCCCGCCAACTTGCAGTGCCGCTAATCTGTTCGGCGATCTTCCTCAGGTCCAGTTTGGTAATGCAAGTACGTATTCGTTTCTTAAACAGCAATATACGTCGCTGGCTGCCAATGCGAATAAACTTATTGGCGAGCACGACTTGAAGTTCGGCTGGCAATTTCTAAAGACAAAGGTTGACGGTACCGACCCGGTCGTGGTTACCAACCAGATCTTCGCAACGGTGAATGACTATGTAAACCTCGGGCCAGTAAACAGCGGCATCTTCCTGCTTCTCGAACGCGGGGCGCCGACGCCGGAAAGAGGCGAGATCCATCTGGATAACAACTACAACGGCTCTGTATATTCAGGACGATTGGAAACCACTGAAAAATCTCACGCTTAATCTCGGAATTCGTTGGGAGCACGATTCCGAATTCACGTCTAAGACAAACTTCGCTCCGCGTCTTGGCGTAGCATGGGCGGTAGACTCAAAGACGGTTGTTCGGGCCCAATATGGCAAGTTTTATGATCAGTTCCGCCTGGGCCTTGTAAGTAGCGTTCCGTCGTTTGGCGGCGCCGAGCGACGGTATATTGCAGTACTTGTATTTCCCAAGAGGGCTTTACGGATCGCCGAGTTACGTTGCAAGCCTTGCCCGTGCGGTCGGGCTTCCGGGCATCCTGCATTTCCAATCATCTGACGGACGCCCAGATCGCGGCCGGCGGCATGTCTGTCCAACGGGCGGCGGACCGATCCTCGGGGTCGACAGGCTCAACAATGTCGTTGCCCCGGGCCACGCCCCGATCCCGGCCAATGCGGCCATAAACATCAGCAACGTCCAGGCTCTCTCGGGCCTAACGCCGGATCAATACCTGACGCAGGCGGCGGCCGCAGTCGGCCAGCCGAACGGATATTTTGTATGGGGCCGCTTCGGCGTATTGAACAATCGGATCATTCCCGAGTCGGCCTCCCCTACGGCGGTCGACGCTACGTTCAGAACACCCCATACGCTTGGCTTTAGCGTGGGCGTACAACGCGAAATAACGAAGGACATGGTGGTCGAGGTGGACTATCACCACCGCAAAATGAAGAATCTGCTTGGTATCAGACTTAGTAACCTCGCCTTCAGATCACGTGTCACCGGGCGGCCGCAGCTTTGACCCTCCGGGCCCTGAGCTGCCGACTTTCGGGCCCTTCTTTGAGGGCGAATACGATGCTCTGGTAGCAAGCTTCAACAAACGCTTCTGCAATCGCTACCAGATCGGCGCGAGCTATACCTGGTCCAGTGCGACCGACAACTCGCTTGGCATCGGGACGAATCCTACCGACCAATTCATAGGGATCGTGCCGGAGGTGACCGATCCGGGAAGAGTTGCGACCCCAACCGTTCCTGCTTGTCCGAGCCAAAACAATCACAGCGGTTCCTTCATCGCGTGTAACGGCAACCTTGTTCAGCAGGCCGGGACGTTTCATAACGGCCCCGATCTCGACAAAGGCCCTTCCACCCTTGGCTTTGGATCATATCTTTCAGGTCAACGGCCTCGTCGACCTTGCCGTGGCAATTTCAGATCAGCGGCATATTCCGGGTGCAGAGCGGTTTTCACTTCAGCCGATTCGATGAGGCGTCAAGAGACCCGGACGGCAACGGAAACTTCAACAGCATCGATTTTACGGCCGGTAGAAATGCATTTACCGCGCCGGCATTCGTCAATCTCGATATGCGTTTCTCGAAACGGTTTGACATCGGCGAGCGGGTAAAGATCCACCTTCTGGTTGAGTTTTTCAATATGTTGAACCGGCAGAATCCGGCCGCCGTCCAGAATCGTGCAGACCATCCGGACCGCCCGAACCTGCGGCCTTTCGGAACGGCAACGCAGGTACTGCCGGGACGGGAGGGCCAGGTCGGCGCCAGGATCGAGTTTTAATCACCTTGGATCCTTTTGGGTTCTCTAATTAGGACGATGGAGGCGGCTTTGGCCGCCTCCATGCCATACACCTGGTCGAACAACTAAAACAGCATGCTCAAAGTGATCCTATTTTTGGCGGTTACACTGTTCTCTTTTTGGGCGATCCCTCACGCGGCGGTGGCGCAGGCGGGGCAGGAACGTAAGGCGATCAAGCTTGGCTGCGGCGACGTACGATGCTTATGTCGGCCGGTACGAGCTTACTCCCGATTTTATTATCACGGTAACGCGTGAAGGCGAAGGGATCTCGATCCAGGCGACGGATCAGCCGAAGTTTGAGGTATTTGCCGAATCTGAAAATAAGTTTTTTCTGACGGCCGTCGATGCACAGATCACGTTTGTCAAAAACGAGAAGGGCGAGGTCACGCATCTGATCCTGCATCAGGGCGGAGCAGAACAGACGGCAAAAAGGATAGCTTTGCCGACCACGGCCGCGACGCCTGCACGACAAGCTGCTGCTTCAACGCCGGCAGCCCCGCGCCCGCCGCTCGCGTTGCCGGTGGAGATGATGATACCTATCGCACCGGCGGCCTTTGCGGGTGATGGTAAAACGCATCTCGCGTACGAGCTTCATCTTACGAATTTCGGCGCGGCGGATTTGGCGATGGCAACCCTAGAGGTCGAGGACGGTAATGGCGGCACTCTTGCCAAATATGAGGGAAAAGAATTAGACGCGCGTCTGGGCCGTCCCGGGGTGCCCGCGGGTTCCGACAAGCAGCGTGTTGGAGGGGGTTTGAGGGCGGTTGCATACATTTGGCTGACGTTCGATACACCGTCGGCCGTGCCCGCCATACTTCGTCACAATCTTACTGCTAAGGTCAATCCTTCGGCTGCGGACGGCGGGTTTGAGATCAAAGGTGCGGGTGCCGAAACAGCCGTTCGTAACGGCACGCCCATCGTGATCTCGTCTCCTCTCCGCGGCGACGGGTGGCTGGCCGCGAACGGCCCATCGAACGCTTCGGGACATCGGCGAGCTCTTATTCCGGTCGGAGGCGCCGCACATATCGCACAGCGATTCGCTATCGATTGGGTACAGCTGCGCGAGGATGGCAAGACGTTTGCCGGCGATCAGCTAAAGAATGAGAGCTACCGGTGTTACGGTGCGGAGGCCCTGGCTGTTGCGGACGGTGTCGTAGCAGGAATAAAGGACGGCATCCCGGAGAACGTTCCAGGCGCAAATTCGCGCGCCGTGCCGATAACGCTGGAGACGGTCGGCGGCAACTACGTCATTCTTGATCTAGGCCAGGGCCGGTATGCTTTTTATGCTCACCTGCAGCCCGGCAGCCTCCGGGTCAAGGTCGGCGATAAGGTAAAACGCGGACAGGTGGTCGGGCTGGTTGGCAACTCGGGAAACTCGACCGAGCCGCACCTGCATTTTCACATCGGCAATAAGAACGCTCCGCTAGCCTCAGAAGGATTGCCTTATGTCCTCGATTCGTTCGAAGTGCAGGGAAAAGGCTGGGGCTGGAAATCTTCGGAAAGCAAGACGCCGGTCGAAAAACGCCGGCTGGAAATGCCGCTGCAGGACGCTGTTGTAAAACTGGCGCCGCGTTAATTGAAATCGAATCCTCACGGACTTCTAAAGGAGGTACCAATCATGAACCGACGACAACTGGTCTTTACGCTATTTCTTTGCCTGTTTGTTTCGGCGGCCGGTATGGCGCAGGGAACTCGGCTGCTTCGGCATCCTAAGGTGAGCCGCGAGCTGGTGGCCTTTGAGTATGCGGGCGACCTTTGGGCCGTTTCGCGGAGCGGCGGCCAGGCCCGACGTTTAACCTCGACGCCCGGGGTCGAGATCGATCCGTTCTTCTCTCCTGACGGCTCGCAGATCGCGTTCAGCGCCACGGTCGCCGGCAACACTGACGTGTACATTATGCCTGCCGCGGGCGGCGACCCAAAGTCGGCTTACCTATCATCCCGGCGTCGATCAGTGTTCGCGGGTGGAGCCCCGACGGACGCCGCGTTGTCTTTGCGTCGGTCAGGCATAACGCTCCGCTGGAAGCATATATCCGGCTCTGGACGATCGGTTTAGATGGCGGGCTCCCGGAACCGCTGCCCATGCCGCGGGCTTTTACCGGCGCGTACTCGCCGGACGGCAAACGGCATAGCTTACGAAGAATATCGACCGCCATGTTTCCCCCGTGGTACGAAGCCAGTATGTGGCGGCATCACCGCGGCGGCCGCGTTCACCCGATCTCGGTAATTAACCTGGCTAACAATTCAGTCGAAAAGCTTCCATGGACGGACAGCAACGACAGCTATCCGATGTGGGTCGGCGACACGATCTATTTCGTTTCCGATCGAAATCATACTGCAAATCTTTTCTCTTATAAGATCAACACTAAGCAAGTCACGCAGCTAACTAAACACGAAGACTTTGACATCATGACGGCCTCGGCCGGGGCCGACGCGGTCGTTTACGAACAGGCCGGTTATATTCATCTCGTCGACGCAAAGTCCGGTCAGGCGCGGCGGCTCGACATAAAAGTGACCGGCGACCTGCCGTGGGCCCGGGAACAGTTCAAGAAGGTAGCGCCGAATGATACGCAATGCCGCGCTTTCGCCGACGGGCGTGCGAGCGGCGTTCGAGGCCCGCGGCGAGATCTTTTCCGTTCCTACTGAAAAAGGCGATTCCCGAAACCTTACGCAAAGCTCGGGTGCCCACGATCGCAGCCCGGTGTGGTCACCAGACGGAGCGCAGCTCGCATGGCTTTCTGACGCGAGTGGTGAATACCAACTTATGCTGGGCGATCCGCTGGGCGTGAGTGCACCAAAGGCCGTTGCGTTGCCGACGACCGGATTTTATTCAGCGCCGGTTTGGTCGCCCGACGGCTCGCAGATACTGCTGCAGGACAATCACCGCAATCTTTGGACGATAGAATTGCCCGGCGGCAAAGCAACTAAGATCGACGTAGACGATCATCCCGATCCGAGCCGCTCGTTCGACGCCGTGTGGTCGCCCGATTCGAAGTGGATCGCTTATTCAAAGAACCTGCCAAGCCGCTTGCGTGCGATCTTCGTTTATTCGCTCGCCGAGAAAAAGCCGCATCAGATCACCGACGGCATGGCCGATTCGATCTCGCCCGCATTCGATGCAAACGGCAAATATCTTTACTTCATGGCGAGCACGAATTTCGGGCCAAGCACGGGTTGGCTCGAGATGAGCTCGACCGACCGGCCCGTGCGCCGGGCGATCTATCTTGCGGTGTTAAGTGCGACCGAACCGTCGCCCCTTTTGCCCGAGACCGGCGACGAGCCGCCGCCGCGACCGAGCTCGCCGCAGGACGTGCCGACGCCTCAACCACAGCCGGCTGCTCCACGCAGCGTAAACGTGCGGATCGACCCCGCTGGTATCGGCCAGCGAATAATCTCTGTCAATATTCCGGCGGGTGAGTACAGTAATTTGAGGGCGGGCGTCCGGGTAGTTTCTATTACACGGAGCCGATCCTTACCACGGCGCCCGGTCCGCCGTCGCTTCGGCTGCAGCGTTATCAGATAAGCGCGCGAGCCGCAGCACCATTTCTCGAAGGCGTTCGTGCGTATTCGCTTTCCGCGGACAAGAAAAAACTCCTCTATCAGGGCCCCGGAACGAGCTGGGGAATTGTCCCGACGGACAGGTCTGCACCCGTGAGGGTTGGCGATGGCCCGCTAAATGTCGCGCAGCTCGAGATGCGCGTCGACCCGCGTGCCGAGTGGAAGCAGATCTTTCGCGAAACGTGGCGCATCCAGCGCGAGTATTTTTACGACCCGAAATTTCATGGAGCCGACTGGGAAGCTGTTTATCAAAAATACCTGCCCCTGGTTGAGCATGTCGGTCATCGCGCCGACCTTGCGTACCTGATCGCGAGTGTTGGCGGCGAATTGGTCGTCGGCCATTCGTATCTGACCGGCGTCGGTGACGTGCCTGGCGAAGACCCTGTTCCCGTCGGCCTGCTGGGAGCGGACTTTGCTATCGAGAACGGACGCTATCGGATCAAGCGGATATACACCGGCGAGAATTGGAACCCCGACTTGCGGGCGCCGCTTAGCTCGCCGGGGATCCAGGTGAACGAGGGCGATTATCTGCTAGAGGTCAATGGCCGCTCGCTCGCGTCGCCGGCGAATTTATACAGCATGTTCGAGGGCACGGCCGGACGGCAGACGTTGATCCGCGTAGGAAAAGATCCGTCCGGCGAGGGTTCACGTGTCGTCACCGTCATCCCGATCCCAAGCGAAGACGGCCTGCGGACCCGCGCCTGGGTCGAAGACAACCGCCGGCTTGTTGACAAGCTTTCGGGTGGAAAACTGGCTTACGTCTGGCTTCCCAACACTACCACCGCCGGATATACATACTTTACCCGCTACTATTATGCGCAGCAGGACAAGCAGGGTGCGGTCATCGACGAGCGATACAATCAGGGCGGCCAGGTCGCGGATTACATCGTCAATGAACTGGACCGGAAGCTGATGGGCTACTTTGCCCTGCGGGACGGACACCCTTCGACATCGCCGATCGCCGGCATTTACGGACCGAAGGTGATGATCGTCAACGAATCCGCCGGTTCGGGCGGCGACGCTCTCCCGTATATGTTCAAGCAGCGGAAACTCGGGCCCCTGGTCGGAACACGGACGTGGGGCGGGCTTGTCGGCACCCTCGGCTTTCCATCGACGATCGACGGCGGCGGCATAACGGCTCCAAATCTCGCTTTCTACGACCTCTCAGGCCGGTGGGCCGTCGAGAATGATGGCGTCTCACCCGATATCGAGGTCGAATATACGGCAGCGGATGTCATTAAGGGCCGCGATCCGCAACTCGAACGCGCCGTGGCGGAGGCAATGAAGCTGATCCAGCAGAACCCGCTGCCGCGTTTGCAGCGTCCGACACCCATCGACCGGGTGACCCGAAAACCTGCCAGAGCTGGCGGTGATCAGTAGTTGTTAGTCAGTGAAATTATCAATTGGGCAGGGGCCATGCTCCTTTTGAACAAAATGAAGAAAGTAACAATACACCTCCTGCGCACACTTGTCGTCGTCGCGTGTTTTGCTGGTCTCACGCCTTTCGCCTCGCAGACGCCGGCTTCGTCGTTTACACGTACGGACACGATGATCACGATGCGCGACGGCGTGAAACTTCACACACAGGTTTATGCGCCGGCTAACGCCGGCGAGCGGCTTCCGATACTGCTTCTCAGGACGCCGTACGGTATTGGAGACGCAAGCCCCGGAACAGTTATCGAAAGCGTTACCGGAATTGTGGGCCGACGGTTACATTGTCGTCCGTCAGGACATTCGCGGGAGATTTAAGTCGGAGGGGCAATTCGTCATGCTCCGGCAGCCGCGAGATCCTAAGAACAAGCAGGCGATCGACGAGAGCACAGACACCTACGACACCATCGAATGGCTGCTCAAGAATACGCCGAACAACGGGCGCGTGGGCATGGCGGGCACGAGCTACGGAGCTTGGCTGACCGTAATGGGAATGCTCGACCCGCATCCCGCGCTCAAGGCCGTAGTTCCGCAGGCATCGCCGGCCGATATGTGGCTCGGCGACGACTTTCATCACAACGGCGCGTTCCGCTTGAGCTACGGCCTCGAGTACACGTACATGATGGAATCGTCGAAAGAAATGACTGACACTGCGAAGCTCATCGATCGGTACGATGCATATGAGTGGTATCTGAATCTGGGGCCGCTTTCCAACGTGGATGCAAAGTATTTCAACGGCAAGTTTCCAACATGGAACGATTTTGTCAATCATCCTGACTACGACGCCTTCTGGAAACGCCAGGGTTTTGCACCGTGGCTGAATCGCGTGACTGTTCCTACTCTTAATGTGGCAGGCTGGTGGGACCAGGAAGACTTCTACGGCCCGATCAAGATATATGAATTGCTCGAACGACATGATAAGGCGAACCAAAATTTTCTGGTCGTCGGACCATGGAACCACGGCGGCTGGTCCGGGGAAGGGCGCAAACTCGGCCGTATCGATTTTGGCAGTCCAACCGGGCAATATTACCGCGAAACATAATGTCAAAATTCCTGGCCCATCATTTGAAAGGAAAGGCCGATCCTGGCCTGTCCGAAGCGACCACGTTCAGGACCGGCGCCAACGAGTGGGTGGCCCACGATGCGTGGCCGCCAAAACGGAATATTATCGGGCGAAAACTGTATTTCCATGAAAAGGAACGGCTTTCATTCGAACAGCCGGCGGCAAACGGCCAGCCGGGCTTCGACGCCTACGTTTCGGACCCCGATAATCCGGTTCCGTATCGACCGCGTCCGATCACGGCTCAAGTCGGGATGGGGAACGTGGCTCGTCGAGGATCAGCGGTTCGCCGATCACCGCCCTGATGTGCGCACCTGGGTGACCGAGCCGCTTACGGAGGACATCGTCGTTTCGGGAAAGATCATTGCGAATCTTTTTGCTTCGACGTCGGGCACGGATAGTGACTGGATAGTGAAGCTGATCGACGTGTATCCCGAAAAGTATGAGGCCGACCCGACAATGGGCGGTTATCAGTTGATGATCGCGGGCGACGTATTCCGCGGCCGCTATCAAAAGAGTTTTGAAAAGCCCGAGCCGATCCCTGCAAACTCAGTGGTGAACTACGAGATCGGGTTTCCAGCCAACGACCATGTCTTCAAAAAGGGACATCGGATCATGGTGCACGTGCAAAGCAGCTGGTTCCCGGTGATCGATCGCAATCCGCAGCGGTTCGTGGCAAATATCTTCAAGGCGAAAGAATCTGATTTTCAGCAGGCGACGCAAAAGATATTTCGCTCGGGGCAGTATTTATCCCACATCGCCGTCCCTGTTGTTCAAACAACACCTTAGAAGTGATGTCCAAAGGCAAGATACCGGCGGCGATCAGGATCTTGGATCCCGATCGCGTCGCTGCTTTCGGGAACAAGCTAATTAACCAGAAACAACCAACGTAAGCCCCGAACAAACCTCTCCAAACAACTACAACAGTTTGGGTTTGTTGAGGGGCGATGGGAATCGAACCGATGAACAAATGTTTTGCAGCATTCTCACCAGCGCTTGACCCTGTTTCGCGTTCCCTTCGCCAACCTTCTTGACGCAATTCCGATGCAACCCCGCCCTTTATTTCTCTTCGTTGTTAATAATCCATCACCGCAGACGTTTATATTTAAGGAAGAGAACATTATGCTGATGCCTATATTGTTCAAATTCAATTCCAGCAAAAATTAAATGCGGAGTTATACAAAGATGAAAAGATTAAGTTTTTTAGCAGCGGCAATTTTTGCGATCAGCCGCCTGTGGTACTTTCGACGATCCTACCCCGAAAGAAAGTTTGCCCGTCGGTGCGACAGTGGAAAAGTTTAAACTGGCCGACACGAACGGAGCTGAAAGATCGTTAGACGATTTGAAAGGAAAAAACGGCGCGATTCTCGTGTTCGTGTCGGCTCAGTGTCCGACGGTCAAACAATATAACGAACGAATATCCCAGTTTGCAGCCGATTTCGCGGAGAAAGGCATCAACGTAATCGGTATCAATTCCAACTCTACCGAGTCGCTCGAATGGGTCAGATCGCACACCGCCGAACACTATACATTTCCCGTGCTAATCGATAAAGGAAACGTTCTAGCCGATAAATTAGGAGCGAACGTAACGCCGGAGACTTTCTATCTGGACGAGAAGAATGTCCTTGTTTATCACGGAGCGATCGACAACAGCAGCAGCGGTGACGAGATCACCGAGAATTATTTACGCAACGCGGTCGAAGCGATTTCAAGCGGACAACCGGTTGCAAGAAACAGGGTTAAAGCTATCGGCTGTTCTATCAAGCGTGTATAGCGGCAAAGAATTAAAAGCTACGTATGAATACGAAAAACATTTACAGCGACGAGCGGAAGCAGAGAAATAATTTTCTTTTTCCCCGCTCGTGTTTTTTCTTTGATGATCTCCGTCTTTTGTCTTTCCTTGCTTTCCTTATTCTCCTGTCAAACTCAGACGAAAAAGGCGACATGAAAACGCTCCTGCCGCAAAGACTGAAACTGTTTCAATTTTGCCCCCGAAAGTCACGCAAATTGACGAGCAAGGTTTGAAAGATCTGCTCAAACCGAACGGCAAACCATTGCTGATAAATTTCTGGGCGACGTGGTGCGGCCCGTGCCGAGAGGAATTTCCCGATCTGGTCAAGATCGGCAACGGATCACAAAGGAAAGATCGACCTGATCACCGTATCTCTGGATGAATCGTCTGAGATCCACGGCGAGGTCCCGAAGTTTCTGGCCGAGATGAGATCCGAGTCACCCGCTTATCTATTAAAAACGACGGACGCAGACGCGGCGATCAACCTCGTTTCGAAAGACTGGCAAGGTGGTTTGCCGTTTACGATCCTTTTTAACGCACAGGGCGAAACGGTCTATTCCAAACAGGGAAAGTTCGAGACAGATGTTTTGGTGGCTGAAATCGATAAATTTTAGCCGTGCGAGCTGATTATAAGACTTGAACTTACGACCTGATGTTACAAAAAGGACTAAATGGGAGTGATGCCTTAGGCCGACCCGTGGACATCTTGTGGGCAAACAGAAAAAGCGACCGAACTCGATCGCTCTAACCTGTTGACTCTATTGGAGGCGGCGATCGGAATCGAACCGATGAA
>CAVXOI010000004.1:0-243785 GCA_963763355.1 uncultured Acidobacteriota bacterium | reverse complement strand
CTCTTTCAGGTTTTCGAATGTCGCCGCGGTTCCTTCTTTAAAGCCCATTGCGACCATCCTCTCTAAGCGTTCGAGCGACTCGTTGTAAATAGAAATACTGACCGTTGTCGTTCCGTCCTGCTCGCTGAAATTCAGGTCCCAATCGGAGCCCGGCAATTCGGGGTTTTCGTCTGCGTCCGCGAAAGTATTAAAGATCTTGAAATTGGTTTTTGGAGTGATGGAAGTATATTTTTGCAGCGCCCAACGCTCCTGACCTTCAGGGCTGACCATCGCGTAAAATCGCCGGCCGCCCACTCTAAAGTCCATAACCTTTGTTCGCGATGCGTACGGTTTTGGCGCCCACCATTGGTCGAGAAGTTCCGGCTTGGTGTAAGCGTCCCAGACCAGCTCGCGGTCCGCGTCAAACTCTGCGGTGATCGAGACCGTTTTCGTCTCTTTGTCGACAATAAATTCCATATTCATCCCTCACTTTTCTTCTTTTTCATTACCTTGAGCACCTCACCAAGCTGCTCGAACCGCGTCTCCCAGATCTTTCTGTATTGCTCTAACCATTTGTCGATCTCTTTCATTTTTTCGATCTTCAACGAGTAGTAAATTTCTCGGCCCTTCTGTTCCTGCCTTACAAGCTCGCATTCAGTCAGTATTCGCAGATGCTTGGAAACGGCTTGTCGGGACGTGTCAAAATGCTCAGCGATCGCATTGGGTGTCATCGCTTGCAACGCTATCAACGCAATGATCGCGCGTCTTGTCGGGTCGGCTACTGCTTGAAAAACGTCTCGTTTCATCATCTGAATTCAAGTATGCAACCAAACGGTTGCAAATGCAAGTGCAACCGTTCGGTTTCGCAAATTTCTTAAGAGTCAAATAAAGTCGGAATTTTCAGGCTTGGCGTTCGGGCGGGTATATTGAAAAATCTTTCATGAGGCGTGTCGTGAGATTACGTTAAAGTTCTATCGAATCCATTCTTGTCAGCCCATTCGTCGGTCCAACCATAAATCTTGACATGGTGAATTGGCTTCCCTTTTCCTTTGTCAACTTTATCGGAAATGCTAAGCTCCCAACCACCCCATTCTTCTGAGAATAAATGCTCGTGCTCTACCTCATTCTTGTCTAAATCCTTTTGGATTCTCTCTAGTGCGCGAAGCAAGATTTCGATGCCCGCTCTATCAAGGTGAAGAAATATCTGGTCAGACTCTTCCGAAACAACAAATGCTAGCAATCGCTTTTCGTCACTCATTTTATCCTACGTACGGGTTATAAGTTTTCCGCCAACAATCGCCAACGGAAGCAGGACCGCTGTAAAGATTACGTGGTACCAAGTGGGAACATATGGCCAGGACATGACTGCTTTCATAACACCCATGACTAAAAGGAGGATGCCGACGATCAAAGGTGCGCGGGAACTTTCACCAGCGATTAGCGCAGCCAATGCTCCGGACATGACTGAGATTACTGAACCCATGACGATATGTGTGAGAAGCATCGTGTTGTCCGCCGTGAACTGGCCGCCATCGGTAATGGCTGTTTGGAAGGCGGCCTGATGAGTGCCGAAGGCCGGCCAGATGGCGGAAATGATCTTCTCGCTTCCGACCCACACTATCAACCAGGAAAAAAATCCGGCAACGACGCCCAAAACGATTCGTAACATAGGCCTCTCCTATTTGTCGGCTATACGCTCAGAGCCTTTGACCGTTCATAGTAAAGGAATACCGCACCACAACCAAATGTTTTTGTTCTCAAGAGTTTGAGATCAACTCTTTCCGTGATGTTTTTGAAAAGGACAAGTCCGCTGCCGATAACGGTTGGATGAACGGCTATCTGGTATTCATCAATCAGGCCGAGTTGCGTCAACGCTACGATCAAGCTTGGACTGCCCACTAAAAGGTCCTTACCGGCGCGTTGCTTAAGCTCCAGGATCTCGTCCTTGACGATCTCTTTCCTCAGCTCCGTATTCCTCCAATCGACACCTTCCAGCGTCCGCGAATAGACGATCTTTTGAATATTATCGATCGCTACCGCAAAATCATCCATCGATCTGTCACCGGCCGGCTTCTCCACGAAAGGTTTCCAATATTCCATAAGCTGGAACGTTATCCGCCCATACAGGATCGCGTCCGCATTTCTTAACAGGTCAGTATAATGCTGATGAATTTCTTCATCCGCGGTCATCGCTGTGTGGTCGCAAAACCCATCAAGCGTCATGTTCATCGCTGCAATTAGTTTTCGCATACTCGTAGGTTATCTAATCCCAATCCTTCTTGAGCAGCAGCTCTTCGATCCTGTAGGCATGAAACATCTCGTGATTCAGCACATGCCGGAACATGATCCAAACCGAATAATGATCGAACGCCTCATGCTCGGCCGTTTTCTGCCACTCGTCGGGGGATAGGTTCTTCAGCCTTTTGACGAGCTCGGCCCGCTCGCGTACATACCGGTCGAGACTCTCGTCCAGATCGATTTCGAGCATCGCTCCTTCTTCGTCCTCGGGAGAATTTTCGATCGATTGAATGTACGGTTCCGGCGTGGACAAGATAAGATCGAGCCGTGCGAGAAACGGTGCGTCAGATTGCGACAGGTGAATGGCGTGCTCGTAAGCCGACCATTTTGCCAGGCTCGGACGACGCTTCAGGACCTGCGGCGGCACCTCTCGGATCAGGGGAATGATCACGCCGGGGGCAGTCTCCAAAGCGGAGATCAAGGTGGTTGTATTCACGGCGGTGTCGGTATATTCCATCGAAAGGATCGCGTAGCGATCAATTGAATGTAGCCGTGGGTTTCAACCCACGGAAAGCCGAATTAATACGTTGTTGTCGCGTCAGCGACAATTGAATAATGTTGGCGTTCGAGTCAATCGCCGCTACGCGACGAGGTTTATTTTATCAACCTTTCCGTGGGTTGAAACCCACGGTTAAAATCAGCGTGCCGCAACGCGGCGCAAGAGCGGGTTGTGTAATTTGTTAGGGTTCGCGGCGATTTTACCCGCTTCGTGAGCCATTTGCGAAAAGCGCGCCGAAGTAAACTGCCGCCAGCTTAGTTAAGATCGAAACGGCGACCAGTAACGCCATTCTCGATGTCAATCCTGCGGCAAGGACTATAGCGACGTCGATGACGGCGTAGGTAAGCCAAACAACCAATGCCGACTTTACCGCAAATTCGCCCTGCCACCAGCCGCCGACCCACCAGCCTGCAAGAAACATTAGGGGAATGCCCGCGACAATGCTGCAATACGGCGCGGCGACCTGGACGTGAGCGTCGTAGTACTCCTTTTCATGGCCGGGGTCGATCAGGTAGCTGTAGACAACCATATAAAGAATGCTTGCCGCGATATTCGCGACCATCACCAAAAGGGCAATCCCGACCAGCCACGCGATGCGGCCCAAGTTGATAAAATTTTCTCCCATATTTTCTCCTATCTGGAAGTCGATACGGTGAGGGGTGAATATTCGAACCTTAGACTACCCGCGACTGGCCTCGCAAATTGTCCGATCACCGTGCCGCTAGTATAATCAGGCGATTCCATCTTGCAACATTCGAGGTCAAAGAATATGTCGATACGCGGTTTTCTGCTACTCATTTTGTGTTTCGCAGCCTCGGCCCAGTTGATTCCGGGCCAGAAGACGCACCGTTTCAAGCCGACGGTCGGGCATCCGACATTTGCTGTCCGGCCGCCTGTGCTGACGGTGAGGCCCGGGGACACGCTTGAGAGCGAGTCGCTGTGGGGCGAGTGGTACGAGCGGGCCGGCGGGAAATGGCCGGGCGAGGTGGGCCCGTTCGCGATCGAAGGTGCAGAACCGGGCGATACGCTTGTCGTTCATGTAATACGCGTTCGGCCGAATCGCGACACCGCGGTTTCAACGCAGGGCGGAACATTCGGCGCGCTTGTTCCTGATGGCGGGACTGCGTTTTTGAACGACACGTTTCCAAGCGGACGGTATATCTGGCGGCTCGACCGTACAAAGATGACCGGGACGGTCGATCTGCCGGGCAGCGCGATGAAGCAGATAACGGTTCCGCTTGAGCCCGATGCTCGGGCGTGTGGCGACCGCGCCGGAAGGGGATGAGGAGTTTGGCGGTCTCTGGCCGGGACGGTTTGGCGGAAATATGGACGCCTCGGACGTCCGCGAGGGGACGACCGTGTACCTGCCGGTCTTTCATCGCGGCGCGCTGTTTTATTTCGGCGACGGTCACGCACTGCAGGGTGATGGGGAAGTATGCGGTTCGGGCCTTGAGACGTCAATGGAAGTAACCCTTCGTTTCGACCTTATCAAAGGCCAACGCATCCAGTGGCCGCGGCTCGAGGACGCCGATCACATAATGGTCGCGGGCAGCGCCAGGCCCCTCTCGGACGCGCTCCGTATCTCGTTCGTCCAGCTTATCAACTGGCTCGTCGCTGACTACGGCTTCTCAAAACCCGACGCTTATCAGCTAACCTCGCAAGTAGCGACCATCCGCGTCGCGAACATGGTCGACCCGATCTACACCGTCGTCGGCAAGTTTCCAAAGAAACACCTTCCGCCGAAAGTGCAACGGGGAGCTGGCAAATAAAGCTTGTAGCTGAGTTGGCGTGTTGATTGCTCCGGGTTACTTGATGTATTCGATAGTTCCCGGTTCGATCGATTTCAAGATTCGATTCACGGAAGGCATAAGCGGCAAAAGATCGGCTATGTCGTTTGTTGGTGCGACGAGCACAACGAATGCCAGGTTGAACGACTCAATGTTTTGCTGCTGTTCCATGTTCTGGTCGTTCGTGAGCAGCACATCAAAGTCCTGCTCGGCAAGCTTTAAAAGCTCGCCGTTCTGCTTGCTAGCCCAGCCCGCTTCGGGTACGGTTTGAACAAACTCGGCTTCGATCTCGAACTTCAGTTTTCTTGGGAGGCACTCGTCGAGAAGGACTCTCATAAACCGGCGGCTTCGAAGGAGTGACTCAGCTCATGCAGCAGCTTTACGGCCTGCTCACGAGTGACCGTCGGAAAGTCATCCAGAAATTCCTCCAGCGTATGCCCGCCCGCAAGGTAATCGAGCAGGCTCTGCACCGGAACGCGGGTCCCCGCGAAAACCGCCGCTCCGCTCATCACGTCCGGCGACCGTGAGATCACCGTTGTTTCAATCGTTGCATTCATAACTGTATTATAACTCGGTTATCAAATCCGGACCGCGCATTCGTGTCCTTCGTGAGGCACTTTCGTGCTTTCGCGAACGGCTTGTTGTGCTTCGCGTCGAATTTACGCAAAAACCGTCTGCAGAACGGCGAAAGCCATCATTTCGAGTAGCGAAAGTCGCGGTTCGCTCGCACTTTGATTTATCCGTTTTGTGTTCGGGAAGATGCGATAAAGCTCATCAAGTTCCTCCTTGCTCTCATTGACTCTTTGTGTGCGACCGCAAATGCTCGCTGAGTACGGAGTTAACTTCGAGTTGATCTCATTGATCTCCGCCGCCAATTCCTTCGGAAATGATTCCTGAATTTTCTTCAGCTCACGGGCAACACCCTTATCGTATCCTGTCCAGTCTGTATCCACCGTTCCCGCTGGCTGGATCCTATGTGCATAAACGAGATAAGACTCGCCTTCTTTCAGCCACGACCCGCCTTCGAATTTATAGCCAGCATCGCCATCGGCGCTCGTCGCGATCTCGACGGTGTTATTCAGAACACCCTTGAAAACCTGCGTTACCTCGAAGGTCGCGATGTCCGTTCTGGAGAAATACTTTTCCCACCTGGCTTTTTTCCTGTTCAGCGGACTAGCGCTTGCCAGCTGAGCTGGAGTGATCTTCGTGACCTTGCCAACGAAAACGAGTGCTGACTCCCGCGCCGCTGCTTCCACGGTCGGCTTTACCATGCAAGACGCGGAAACCTCGCTCGAAAGGAACAAGGTAACCAAAGTGAAAAACGCTACGTATCTCAACATATTTTTCAGACCGTCGGACTAGACCGCGACTTTCTCAACGCGGTTATATACCGTATCCCTCTCCACAGCCTCGAACCCGGCGCGTTGGATCATTTCGATGATCTCCTGCTTGGTCATTTTCACTTCGCCTTCGTTCGACGTAGCTGTGGGTGAGTTCGCCGCCGTCGGTGATGGTGCCGTCGAGGTCGTTGGCGCCGAAGTGGAGGGCGGTTTGGGCGGTGGCTTTGCCGAGCATGACCCAGTAGGCCTTGATGTGGTCGAAGTTGTCGAGCATCAGACGGGAGACGGCGATTGTTTTGAGGTTGTCGATGGCGTCGGGGCCGGGGAGCGACGAGAGGGCGGTGCCCGGCGGGTAGAAGGCGAGCGGAATGAAGCACTGGAAGCCGCCGGTCTTGTCCTGCTGCTCGCGGAGGCGGACGAAGTGGTCGATGCGGTCTTCGATCGATTCGATGTGGCCGTAGAGCATCGTGGCGTTGGTCTTGAGGCCGGCCTTGTGAACTTTGCCCGCAAGCTCGAGCCAGCGGTCGCCGTCGCATTTGTGGTCGCAGATGCGCGAGCGCGTCGGCTCGGCGAAAATCTCGGCACCGCCGCCGGGACACGAATCCATCCCGGCCGCGTGTGAGTTTTTCGATCACTTCTTCGTCCGACATCTTGTAGAACCGTGGCGAAGAAATCGAGCTCGACCATCGTCAGGGCTTTAAGGTGAAGTTTGGGAAATTCCCGCTTGAGTGACGAGAAAAGATCGGTGTAGTACTCGAAGGGAAGTTTGCTGTTCAGCCCGCCGACGATGTGCAGCTCGGTCGCTCCTTCGGCGACGGCGGAACGGGCGATCTCGATGCCTTCTTCGATCGAATGCGTGTAGGCGTCTTCCTGCCGTCGCCCTTCGGTAAAAGCCGCAAAACTTGCAGTCGGCGACGCAGATGTTCGTGTGATTGAAATGGCGATTGACGTTGTAATAAGTCGTCAGGCCGTGCTTTCGGCGGCGGACCGTGTCGGCGAGCTTTCCGAGCGCGTTGAGGTCTGTGGTCTGGTAAAGCGCGAGTCCTTCGTCGAAGGTCAGCCGTTCGCCGTCCTCAACTTTGAAGGCAATGTCGCGAAGATTTGGATCGAAAGAAAACTGCATGAAGTCATTATAAAGCTTCTTTCTGTCTTGGTACCATTTCGGTGATCCGAATCAGGGTTGCAGGTTTGGTCGGATGGTTTAACGCAGAGACGCCGAGAAAAGACCGCAGAGTTCCCTGAGAGATCCTAAGCGCTCGTCGATCTTGCTTTAAGTGAGTCTTCGATCATTCCTTTCAGAACTTTTAGATCAACATCTTCCAACTTACTGATGTATAGGCAGCCCACGCCGGTCTTATGCTTGCCGAGCTTTTCGAGAGTTTCCGCATGCTCCTTCAGGCTTAGAGTTAGGTACAAGGACAGATTAGCTTTACGTGGAGAGAAGCCTATCCGCAGCCAATCAACCTCGCGGCCAGTGGCGGGGCTTTTGTATCTTCTCTCTCCAAAGCCGATAATCGAGCCACCCCACATTTTTGGTTGTTCGCCGCTCGCTTTTTTCATCATTTCAGGAGTACAAGGCTGTCGTTACGCTTTTGGTCGTCCTGCACGCGACTGATGAAATCTTCGACGCTTGCGGCTGTTGGTTTTGTTTTATTTGGGCTAGTTTTGATTTTTTCTCAGGCATTCGGCTGGTTATTCTTCAAATTGGCGACGATAAAAGAAACCGGTCGCAACCGCTCGCGGTTCTGACCTGGCTATCGGCGTCTTCGACGGCGGGTGGCGGCGAGGGCGAGGGGTTTTTCGTCGGCGATATCGCCGTAGACGTCCATTTGGGGGAAAAACCGGAAGCCGGTTGCGTCGGCAAGTTCGGGATATTTGGTGACCAGGTGGCGGCAAATGATCCTCGGGCTTTTGTAATTGAGAAATGCTTTGAAAAGTAGGAGCTCGAAGGCCGAGGACTCGATCCAGTCGACGTCTCGGGTAAATCCGGTTACGAGCGAAACCCTTGTCTGCTCAACAAAATAGGCGACCTCGTTCGGTTTTCTTAGGGTGCTGCAGGTGCCGAAATGAATGATCCAGTTAGTAAAACGATGGTTCATCATGGAGGCCAGCTCGGTCAGCGTTACCTTGTCGCGGTGGAGATGGATCTTGCCGGGAGAGCCGTGAAAGGCAAAGTACAACACGCCGTAACTCTTTCGGCATAAAAGGTTTAGGTTGTAACGCAGCTCTTCGCGGGTGTTGCAGGTAAGATGACTGAATTTGGCGTCCTGCGTCTTGGAGATCAGCTCGAGCGTAGGCACGACGTTAAGACGGTCCTCCATCTTAGCGTTCCACATCGACTCCAAACAGGCTATATTTCGTTTGCGATAAGCCACAACTTCCTACCTTGTCAAAAAAACCGCACCGCCGAATGTTAAGAACAAAATTACGCTGACAAACGCGTTCGTGGTAAAGAACGCCGCATTCATCCTGCTGAGATCATTGGGCTTAACCAGCGTATGCTGATAGATCAGCAACACGCCGACCGCCAACACGCCAAGCAGCGAAAGCCAGCCCAAACCCAGCGCAACGTACAATAAAACCAACACCAAAAAGGCCTGTACGTGAAACAAACGCGCAATCCAGAGCGAATTCCCGACCCCAAATCGGGCGGGAATCGACCGCAGGCCCGAACGTTTATCGAAATCGTGATCCTGACAAGCGTACATTACATCAAACCCGGCCGTCCACATTAAAACGACAAGCGAAAGTAGCAGCGGAACGCCGGAATCGATGGTGCCGCGGACGGCTATCCACGCGGCAGTCGGCGAGATCGCAAGCGCCCAGCCAAGCATAAGATGCGCAAATGCGGTGTAACGCTTAGCGTATGAATAACCCAGGATGCTGAGCAATGCAACCGGTGAAAGTGCAAAGGTTAGCCAATTCAGGGAATACGCAGCAACAAGGAAAATAGTTACCGAAACGGCCAAAAACGCCCATGCGAAGCCAATGCTGAGCTTGCCCGCCGGCAATTCGCGGTTCGCTGTTCGAGGGTTTTGGGCGTCTATCTCCTTGTCCGCAATACGGTTAAAGGTCATTGCCGCCGACCGGGCGCCGAACATCGCGACCGTTATCCACAGAACCTTGTCCCATGAAGGCAGGCCTTCGGCTGCGAGCACGGCGCCGAGAAACGCGAATGGAAGCGCAAACAGCGTATGCTCGAACTTGATCATCCGAAGCGTCGTCAGAAGCTTTTGGAAGAATGCGGCCATGGTCTTTGACCACAATCTTACCAGAATCAGGCTACCGGATGCATTCGGACCGCCAGAGCTACTTATTTCCGGTACGCGCCTGCGCCAGGCGAAGTGCCTGGCGCCTTACCGCATCGGACACGTTTTTGTTAGCGGAAAGGGCCTTAAGATCGCGTAACTGAAGACGGGAAAGGATGTTAAGCACGTTTGCAATGGGTGTACGGGGATTTCGGGCCAGGCTATGCACGATCGAATAGCTCCGCGACCACTGGCGGTCGTTGGCAATACTTCGCAGGACATCTTCGGCGATCGAACGCATTGAGGCGATGCGCTCCATTTCCTGCTCGGTTATCCGTGGGTTTTGTACAACCGCCTGCGAAACAATGCGGTTCGGGTCGCGAATGAGGATATTGCGGGCCTCGCGGTCGCCTTTCATTGCCAGCTTGACGCGGTCTTTCATACCCATTTTCAACACACGGTTTAGCACAGAGAGGCGTTCGCTGCTGACCTCGCTCTCCTCAAAGCGCATCTCGCCGAGGATCTTGTTGACGATTGCTTCGCGCTCCTCGGCCGTTTCTTCGTATATCTCTTCGATATACTCAAGGCCGAGCCACGAATCGTCGGTCTCGCTGTCGGGTACCTCGATCATGCTCGCGAGAAACGCGGCATCGTCAAGGTCCATACCGGCGGCGTCGAGGTCCTTGGCGAAAGTCGGACTGTTCGAGAAATTCAGCCGCGGCTTCCTTACCCTGGGCACGCAGCTCGTTGGCTATCTGCTGGGCGCCGCGCTCTTTTTCGAAAAATTCGCGTTTTGTTTCCGAAGCACGCCGCTCGGCTTCGGATGTGCTGTTCGGGTTTGCGATTATCGCGTCGATGATCGCGGGCGTTTGGATAAGAAGCTGCTGGTTCAGGGCGATGCGTTCAAGCAGAGCTCCGTTTGTCGAGGTCTGAGCGAACCGCACAAAGGCGCCGGCCGGTGTTTTCGTATTGGTAATTACCGCTTCATGGACCGCGGCGGACACCGACATTTGGTCCGCGAAATAATCCAGAACCGCCGAAGCGATATCGGCGGAACGCAGCGAGCTCTCGAGCGTCTCCAGGTCCTGAGCCAGCAGCGTCTTGCTCGCCTCGCCGGACAATTCTGCGTCGTCCGACCTCGCAAAGGCCACGAGCACTTCAAGTAAGTCGGATTGCGGCAGCGGCAAAACGCCGCGGCAGCTGCGACAACGGCCGGCCGCGGTGCCTTGCCTTCGACAATAGACCTTACAACGGGATTTAGAGACTCGATCGCCGGGGCCATAGAACTTATGCGGAGTTTCAGAGAAAATGTGAGGGTTCGCGGCCGGAGTCGGCTCCGGTATTCAGAATTTTAACACATTTTGTATTACTCTAGACGAGGGTTATTTGTTGAAATAATGTAAAGGTTCCCGGGCACAAGGGCCCGTCTTCACCGCGCCTTCGCTTGGTGCGACAAATTAATGATAAAAGAAGCACTTATCGGATCGATCGAGGAAAAGCGCGCTGTTATAGGCGTGATAGGGTTGGGGTATGTCGGGCTGCCGCTGATAGTTGAGTTTTGCCTGAAGGGCTATCGCGGAATCGGGTTCGAGGTTGACGAAAAAAAGGCCGAGACTATAAACGCCGGCGAATCGTACATCGTCGACGTGCCGGGCGAGAACGTTAAGAAATGCCTTGACGGCGGAAAACTGTCCGCAACGACGGATTTTACCCGGCTAGCGGAATGCGACGCGATCATCATCTGTGTCCCGACGCCGCTGCGAAAGACCAAGGACCCGGACATGTCCTATATCATCGCAGCGGGGGAACAGATCCAAAAATTTATGCGGACGGGGCAGTTGGTGATCCTCGAATCGACCACTTACCCGGGAACGACCGACGAAGTGCTACAACCGATGCTTGAGGAACAGGGTTGCAAGCTGGACGAGGATTTTCTGCTGGCCTTTTCACCTGAGCGCGTCGATCCGGGCAATCCGCAATACCAGACGCATAATATTCCAAAGGTGGTCGGCGGGGTCTCGGACGACTCGACCGAGGTCGCTGCGCTGCTATATCGACAGATAGTAAACGAGGTGCACCCTGTCTCTTCGGCCCGCGTGGCCGAGGCGTGCAAGCTGTGGGAGAACACGTTCCGCGCGATCAACATCGGGATGGCGAACGAGATGGCACGGCTTTGTAACACTCTCGGCATCGATACATGGGAAGTGGTCCGTGCCGCGGCGACAAAGCCTTTTGGATTTATGCCGTTCTATCCTGGGCCCGGCATCGGCGGGCATTGCATTCCGCTCGACCCGCATTACCTTTCATGGAAGGCCCGTCAGCACGGGTTCGATTCGCAATTCATTTCGCTGGCCGAACAGGTGAATTCCGGAATGCCCGCCTACGTGGTGAAGCTCGTATCTACCGCGCTGAATGATGTAAGAAAGGCTGTGAACGGTTCAAAAATACTGGTCCTCGGAGTTGCCTACAAGAAGGACATCGACGACATGCGCGAATCGCCGGCGTTGTCGATCATCGACCTCTTGCGTTCGCGAGGGGCCGACCTTTCCTACCACGACCCGTTCGTGCCCGAGGTGACTTTCGACCACGCCTACACTATCGGCGAGGCCGAGCCGTTGTATAACAGCGAGCTGACGGACGATCTTGTGAGCTCAAGCGATTGCGTGATCATCTGCACCGAACATTCGGATGTCGATTATCACCGCATCTGCGAACTTGCCCCGCTGATCGTGGATACGCGGAACGCTCTCTCGCTGGATATACGTAACGGTAGCAAGGCGAAGGTGGTTAGACTGTAGCGAATTATGCCCGGCTTAATACCGAATCCGATCCTTTATTTCCCGCTGAAAATTGTTTGCTATTCGGTCGCCGGATGGGCGCTAGCCCGATTTTACAAAGAAGGGATCAACCCGTTTGTTTTTGGAATGTTACGGGTTGCCCTTGGTTTTGCGGTCGGAATCTTGTTGCTTTTTCCGATCACGGGCCTAGCCTCTGAGCCAGGGCAGTCTGGTGATTTCGTCTGGCTGACCCTAACCCGGACCTTTGTCTGGGCGGGAATGATTTGGTTCCTCCATGAGAGGAAGAATTTCTCGCCTGTTCGTTTTGCCATAGTGGTTTTATCCGGCGTTCTTTTCTCTTTCGGAATAGACGCCGCCTACTCTTGGTTGTCAGGCGAATTTCCGGGTTGGCTCGTGATCGGTATGTGCTGAGGAAAACCGCGGCGAATCGGCGAATTTTACCGCCCGGCCTCGATCTTTAACGTAGCGACTACGGTACCTTTTCTGTTGGATATCCCGCGTTGACCCAGGCCTGGGTCCCACCGAGAAGAACGGCCGCGTTCACTATTCCTTTTTTGTTTGCTTCAGATGCCCAACTGGCACTGGTGTTTTCGTTCGCTCAGGAACAATAGATGATCAGCTTCTTTCCTTTCGGCAACTTGCCGAGGTTGGCGTCAAGTGATTCGAGCGGGATATGCAGGGCACCCTTGATGTGCTCCATTTTGTAGGCTGCCTCAGCCCTGACATCTACAAATACGGCGGTCCCGGCGTCAAGTTCCTTTTTTGCCTCGGCGACCGTGATGCGGTTCGCTTCTATCGTTGAGGGCGTGATGACGGTGACCGGGCTCGAGTTTGCGGCCGGCGTGTTCGCAGCCTGTTCGGGCTGTACGGTTTGTTGAGTGCACGCAATACATGACGGCCAGAGCGGCGCTGAGCGTGATCAATAATGAAAGTCGCATATACGTCGTGTCCAGTTCATTTCTCGCCGAACGCTTCAAGTACCTCATCGGCGTGTTCGGCCACATTCACCTTGTCGAAGATCTTCACGATCTTGCCGTTCTCATCTATCAGAAATGTCGAACGGTTTATTCCCATGTACTTTTTACCGTACATGCTCTTTTCGGCCCAAACGCCGTATTTTTCGACAACTTCTTTGTCGGTATCGGCCACGAGGTCGAACGGCAGACCGTACTTTGAGCGGAACTTCTGGTGCGACTTTTCGCTGTCGGTTGAGACGCCGAGAAGCTTGATATTCGCTTTTTCGAATTTGTCGTTCGCATCACGGAACGAGCACGCTTCCTTCGTTCAGCCAGGGGTGTCGTCTTTTGGGTAGAAGAACAAGACGACGCGTTGTCCCTTGAAGTCCGAGAGCTTTACCGGATCGCCGTTCTGGTCGCGGCAGGTGAAATCGGGTGCTTTATCGCCTTCTTTTAGCATAGTTTATAGATAATTCCGATTTTCCACTTGTCACCCTGACAGATGCAATACCGGGCAGAATTGACCGTGCGGCCGATGAAAAAGCGATTATCTAAAACGTGATGAGGTTAGTTTCGGAAACGCGAGGAATAGAGATGCTACGGCAAATTCGTTTGAATTCGCGGCCGAGATACGCGAGTCGTATGAAATACAGGCAAAGCCGTGCACGCTGTTCGACTCGCCGGGGATCTGCTGCCTGGACGAGCATTTTGTGAATGTCGAGATCACCCGGCTCGAGGCTGTCGCGATCGGAAGGCGGCTGGAGGAATTGGAACAGGAATTGCGAAACCGCGTTTACGACCGCGTCGGCAAAGCGATCGTGAACTTCGGGCTGGACCGCTCCGGGATGCACTCGTAGGACCTTCGCCTGTCCGCTTTACGAAAAGGGAATTGGCTGCCTGGTCCATAACACCGCAAAGCCGATACCCTGCATCCACACGCGTGTTATGAAAACGAAGACCTGCCGCCGGATGAATGCTCGAGGAAAAGGAAACTCTCATAGCCGACCTCAACCGCCGCGTCTACGGTAAGCGATCGCTGCCGGTCTCGATCCCGATCGCTATTGCCGGACCACCGTTTTAACCTTGCTCATCAACGCCACGCAAACGCGGCTCCTGTTCCTTACATGGGCCACCCGAACGCGTGGAGGCGAGATGAAGTAGGGATCTACGCGGGCGATGAAAAACGGATCGAGGGTGGAAACCCCCTGAGCCCTTGTTAAACACGTTAAATTCCTCAAGAAATTCTCAACATCTTAGCCTCAAAATCAAAATACGGCCCTAAGCAAAGGTCTGCTTATCATACGGGACCTCTACGTGATCCTGTTAGAGACGAATTTCATTGGTACGCCCCCAACCAAATACCTTGGGGCCCACCGGCGCGACCTCATGTGTCTCTCACAACGCCGAATGAACTGAGGGAGGTTACTAATGAATAGAAATTTTTTTCGCGATCCTTGCACTCGCAGGTTTGTTCGTTTTCGGGTTTACTAATTCAACTGCACAGATCGTCCCAACGCTCTCAACTTCACAGATCGTTCCACCGCTGGGAACGATCCCGTTAAGCAACAGCAATCTCTTGCTCCAAAGCGATGAGTCAAGCACGCAACCTGAATTGCCAGGTCTTGGACATAAGTTCGAGTTATTCGGAGTAATGATGAAGGATACCGATCCGCGAAAATACCGTAGGAAATCCGGGAAATTCCGGCGGCTGAACTGGCGGATATGAAACCATATCGGCGATCCCGACACCAACGACCGTGGCCCTTGCTTTTCGCCGAACGACTCCGTGCGTAATAATAACAGCATTTCACAAATCAACTCGGTTTCAAGTATTACTTTGTCTCTCCAAGAACATTGCGGCGGCGGGTTCCCCACGATTGACCCTGTTGGTCGACAGTGACTCCGACGGCGATACCGATTTCGCTGCTCACGGGCATGTAAACCCTCCGGCGATACTCCGGCATGTGTTCTAGACAAATGGAAGTATGAGGACTTAGGCAGACGATCTTGCCCCGTTGGGAAGTCACGCCCGGCGGAGCTGTCCCCGGACTTCCTGTTTATCCGTATACACCTTGGAAAACTTTTGCGGCGGCTGTTACTGCTAGCATTCCCAAACCATCGGGTAACCTCGGGCTTCTTGGTCGACGATGCCTGTTCCTTCTCGCCTACGACTTGCGGCAAGGCATACTATGATCTTCTAACCATCGAAAACCGAACGCTTGAGATTTGGCAAGATGCCGTAGGCGGCAATCAGTAGACTAAGTTTGAGGGAGAAGAAGAGGGCCTGAAAATATCCGGCCCTCTCATTTGTCGCGAACCGAATTCATATCGATATCTACTTCAATTTGCCTAGCTTTCGATCGTCAGCTTACCGAATGTAATTTTCAACGGTCGGTTCACGCCACCAAAGTTCGGCGATCACATTCCTCCGTTCAAAATAATTTCCTGTTTTCTTTCTCACCATCCCTCAGATAGAGGTGCATCCGGTCCGTTCTTAAACACTCGATCTCAGCCGCCCGCCGATCATCGGTCACGGGAGACCAGCAAAGCAGGAATATCGCGTGATACCACATTGGCGGATAGTTCCACGACATTATCTGGACAATCAGACCGAATAAAAGAAGAAGTGATGCCGAGAGCCAGCGGCGCTTTTCTGTTCTCGTTGGCAACGAACGCCGCGATAAAGCCCGCCATCAGCGAAATAATAATGCTGCGGACCAGGTGCATTAACATGATCGTATTGTCCGATGTGAATGCCGATTCGTTGAGCATCGCCGTTTCAAAGCCGCCGCTGATGAGTACCGTACCAGCCCTTGAAAGTTGATAAGCACCTGATCGCTTCCGAGCCAAAGGATCGACCAGACCAGGAATCCGGCGATAACGCCGAGGATGATCCGTACCATTAGGTTCTCCTTAGTTGTTTGTCGATTAAAGGAAAGATGAACGGGCGGATTATAGAGGAAAAAGGGTTTATGTTTCAAGAGAATTCAATTGTCTTGATTTAAGCGGTTCGAGACCGGTGATCTATGCTTTTGAAGACTAGATGTTAACGTTGCGCCATCTACTCGATTGCAATTCTCTTCACGGTTATGCTGGTCGCGGCCCAGGAAATGCAAGAGCCTTGTCCGAAAATTGAAGTGATCGGTCCTGTCTACGATTACTCATCACCAGGTGAAGAGATGATCTTTCGCTTGTCAAAGCTACCGACGGCACCGATCCGACATTCGAATGGACGTTACAATGTGGCAAAGTTTCTCAGCGGTCAAGGAACCTCCAAGATCGTCGTTATTGGAGACAATGCCAAACGCAAACGTAAAGGCAACAATAAGAATAATCGGGTTGCCCAATGAATGTGATAATCTCGCCTCGGAGTCGGCTGGTATTGCTGCCGAATACTTCCGCTCCATAGTATCTGGACGAATGGGGGAAACTCAAGCCAAACGACAAGACGAGGGCGTCTTGGACTTATTTTTTGCGGAGCTTACCAATAATCCTGGGCAAAGGGGCGTCTTTCTTTTCTGTGGTGTCCCAAAGGAAAAACGAACGATTGACAACCCGGAGATCAAATTTTTTTTGAGCCACGCGAAATTCAGAGACTTCGATACTTCGACGCTTTATTTTCATTGTTCGGAGACCGAATATCCGTGATTCGTTATTGGACAAAAATCTATAGAATCCGACCGGACTATAAATTGTCGCTATCACTGACGTTGAAGTGATAGACGGTAAAGCGTTGAAAAAACCGACTTGAAACTAACCTCCCGCTATTTGATCGTCAACTCAAACGGCATCAGCAACATTGCCTCGCCGCGTTTCATTTGGTCGAAGAGGGCGGCGAAACGGAGGGCTCGGCGGGCGTCTTCGGGGAGCGAGGCCGCCAAGGCCTTTTGCGCTTTCATCTCGGCCGATTCTTCGTCGGCGAAAAAGGTTTCGAAGAACGGGCGCGGTTCGGGGAAAACGACGCGGCGGACGTCTTTGTCGGCCGGCAGTTGAGCCAGCTCTTTGGCGATCTCGATCGCTTTTTCAAGCCCGCCAAATTCGTCGATAAGGCCATTGCCTTTTGCCTGTGTGCCGGTCCAGACGCGGCCCTGGCCGAGGGTGTTGGCCTGTTCCGGGGACATGTTGCGGCCCTGTGATACCTTTGGCAGGAAATTGTCGAAATAGATACCGTTGGTCTGCGCTTCCATCTTCGCGCGTTCTTCGGGCGTCCATTTTTCGGTCTCGCGGAAGATGCCGGAATTCTTGCCGCGCATTACGTATTCGTTCGTGATCCCGAGCCAATCGTACAAACCCTTGACCACCGGCTTGCCCATAAAAACGCCGATCGAACCGGTCACGGTCGACGGCTGGGCAACGATCTTGTTCGCGTTGCACGCGATGTAGTAACCGCCCGACGCGGCGACGTCGCCCATCGAAACGACGACCGGCTTTTTCGCTTTGGCGTTCTCGATGGCGTTCCACATCAGGTCGGACGCAAGGGCGGAGCCGCCGGGCGAATCGACGCGAAGGACGATCGCCTTGATCGAGCTGTCGTTCGCGGCATCATTCACCGCCGCGACCACCGTGTCCGAACCGACCATCTCGCCGCCGAACGGGCTGTCGTTCGAACGGCCGACGTTGATCGCGCCGGACGCGAAGATAACCGCGACCTTTTCGCCGTTGTTAAGTCCGAGCGAATCGGACGCTATCTCGCGATATTCGCCGGTTCGCATCGTTCGTAGCTTTTCGCCCTCGCCGTAGCCAAGCTTGGTTCTCAACTCTTCATAGACCTGCTCGCGGTAAAAGGCCTCGTCGATCAGGCCGAGCTCTTTTGCCTGGCGGGCGTTATAAGGCGCTTTGTCGACGAGCTTTTTGACTGTTTCGATCGGCAGCTTTCTGGTTTCGGCGATCGCGCCGGTAAATCGGCCGTAGTATTCATCGAGCAGGGCGTTGATCACCTCACGCTGGCCCTCGCCCATTTCCTTTTTTGTGTACTGGTCGGGTGCGTTCTTGTATTTCGGGCCGATCTGGATGACATCGGCCTCGATGCCGAGCTTGTCGAGCGAGCCTTTATAGAACATCGCTTCGGCGGCAAAGCCGTTTATGTAAATGTCGCCCGACGGCGGCAGAAAGATCTTGTCGGCGGCGGTGGCGATGTAATATTCCTTGTTCGAGCCGATCTCCATATAGGCATAGACCGGCTTGCCCGAGGTGCGGAAATCTTTGATCGCGTCGCGCAGCTCGTCCGCATGGCCCCAGCCGATACCGGGGAAACTGATGTCCAGAAACACGGCGTTAACACGGCTGTCGACTTTAGCTTTGCGAAGCTGCGTCAACAAACTCGTAAATGACTGCGGCTGTGCAATACCGACCGCCCGGGCAAAGGCATCGTCGGGCGAATAGTCCGGCAGCGATCCTGAAACATTCAGGAGCAGAACACTGTTCTGCGCGACTGTCGGCTGGTTGATCGAAGTGATCAGCAATGCGACGCCGATGACGGCCACCAAAAAAAGAATTAGCGCAACGGCGCCGCCGATAATCAATACTTTTGCTGTTTTTGAAGTTGCCATTTTTAGAACCGATGAGTACAAATGCGAGTGCCGGTTTTCGGGCGGGCTTCTCACCATCTCCAATACGTATTTTAGCAGGAAAATGTTCGGCGGGTCAGAAAAGCGAGGGCTGTTTTTCGAGCAATTCCGGGCTGATCGCCGCCAGGCCCAGGCTGCTTTTCAATTTGTTCGCGGTCCCGGGGGCGAATCCTTCGAGATAGTTGTCGACATAGACGTAGATCGTTTTCGCATCGAGTCGTCCGAGCTCAGTTTGCCATAACGCCAGAACATCATCGCGAGAACGCTGAATACGGTCGAAAGCCTGCAGGTCCTTTATTCCCATCAGGCGAATATATGCGAATTTGTCCGTCATCAGCGGGGCATCGATGAAAACATTGTTTCTCGATCGACCCATTCGCCTTCGACAAGCGCGACCGCGACGGAACGAGAAGCCAACTCTTCGAAGGTCCAATCGACGAACCAGCCGGGGTTGCGGAACTCGACGGCGAAGTCGATGTCGGTGGGAAGGCGGGCGATAAAATTGCGGAGCGCAAGTCCGTTCTCTTTTGAAGATTCGAACGCGGCAGGAAACTGGATAAGTATCGGGCCGAGTTTTTCGCCGAGCAGAGCGGCTCGTTCGAGGAACAGGTCCATCTCGGGATAAATCGACGGAAGGAGCGGGAAGTCGTGGGTTATCCGCCGCGGGACCTTCAAACCGAACTTGAAATCAGGCGGAGTCTTGCGGTACCAGCCTTCAATTGTTGACGCTTCGGGCGGTCCGTAGGCGGTCGAGTCGACCTCGATAGTATCAAAGACGCGCGAGTAAAGCTGGAGCATCTCTGACGACCGTGTGCCGCGCGGGTAAAAGACAGTCGGGCCGTCTGGTTTTGTGATCCAGTCCTCATAGCCCCAGCTCTGGCAGCCGATGCGAATCTCGCGCGTCATCCATTCGATATTCTACCATTCCATCAACACGGCCGTATCCACGCTAACGTAGCAAACACGGGAAAGAAATGAACTCGGTCGCGGCGAGGTCTCCGCCTCTCATTGCGATCTCGCGAGCTTTGAGCGGAGAGAATTTGTCTCAAGCAAGGGCGGAAAGACGCAAAGGTCGCAAAGAAGAACACCAAGGCTTTCAGCCGTCCCCTGGGGCACCCGTCTTTGCGAAGCAGGGTGTTTCTGTCTAATATCAAGATTTGTGTTTACTGTCAGAGGTTTATGGCGAAGAAGGGTTCAGTTTTAATTTGTGACGACGAAGAGATCATGCGAGAGGTCCTGGAGACGATCCTCTCGGGTGCGGGTTATCGAGTGGATCTCGCGAAAACGGGTGAAGAAGCGATCGAGATCTATTCGCAAAAACCGTATGACGTCGTATTGATGGACGTGTCAATGCCGGGCATCGGCGGCCTTACGGCCTTGGAAGAGCTGATCAAATTCGATCAGGAAGCCGTTGTGCTGATGATCACCGCCTTCGCCACGTTCGACACCGCTATCTCGGCCTGGGAAAAGGGCGCAGCGGGTGTCATTAGAAAGCCTTTTCAGAACGAACAGATCCTTGCCTTTGTCGCCAAGGGCATAAAGAAACGCCGAAAGGAAGAGGAGCGTCAGACGCTTCGGCAAGTGATGACGCGCTCGGTCAAACGCGACGCGATCGTCGGGCGTTCGGAAAAGATGGAAGACATCTTTCGCCTTGTCGACCGCGTGGCCCCGGCAAGATCGACGGTCCTGATCACCGGCGAAAGCGGGACCGGCAAGGAACTGATGGCCAAGGCCATTCATGAAGCAAGCCCTCGGGCCGACAATCCGTTCGTGGTCGTGAACTGTTCGAACATCCCGTCCGAGCTTCTCGAATCGGAACTTTTCGGGCACACAAAAGGAGCGTTTACCGGCGCGGTGGCCGCGAAAAAGGGATTGTTCGAGGTGGCCGATACAGGGTCTATCTTTTTGGACGAGATCGGCGACCTGCGGCCCGAAACACAGGTTCGGCTGCTGCGTGTGATCCAGGAAAGGGAATTTACACCGCTCGGCGACACGAGCATTGTAAAGGTCGATGTCAGAATAATTGCCGCGACAAATGTCGACCTTAAAGAGGCGGTTAAATCGGGCACGTTTCGCGAGGACCTTTACTATCGTCTGTCCGTGGTACCTATCGAGCTTCCATCCCTTCGGCAGCGGCCCGAGGACATTTTGCCTCTGACCCAGCATTTCATTCACAAATACAACGAAGAAAATCAGCGAGAGATCTCCGACCAGCCGTCACCCGAGGTGCTTTCCCTTTTGGAGAATTATTACTATCCGGGAAACGTCAGGGAGCTCGAGAATATTATCGAGCGGGCGGTCGTGATCGCGTCGGGCGACGAGATCACGGTCGAGTGTCTTCGCCCCGAAGTGCGCGATCCCGAGCTCGCCTTCGAAATGATCAAACGCACCGAAGGAATGTCCAGCGAGATCGATCTTGCCCGGGGCGTTAATTTCTACGATGAAGTGAAACGGTTTGAGATAGATCTCATCCGTCGAGCCCTCGACCAGACCGGCGGCCACCAATCCCGCGCCGCCAGGCTGTTGGGTCTGAATGCGACGACGCTCAACTCGAAGATAAAGTCCTATAACATTCACAGCCGCCAACAGAACTAGTCGAGAGGTAAAACCGTCGAGCAGCGGCCGTTATAGCGATCTCCGGCCCGTCGCCGGCGCTCAAAAGTTCGAAACTTGAAACGTAATGGGCCCGCAATGGAGGTCCGCAGAAATGTATTCGACCATACACACCGCGGGTCGACGTGTTCAAAAATTCGGACATTAATTCAAGTTGCTAGATTTTCGCTAACACCACACCCGATTAACCCGCCTGTTTGTAACCACTTGGCAAGCGATCGCTTCTGGCATAGTATTTGTCTTATCCATTTTGCTTTCTTTCCATAAGGGCCAAATAAATTTAAAAACATAAGACGCAGATCTTTAGGAGGAGTACTATGAAGAGGTTTTCAATCGCTTTGGTTTTGATTGCTCTCAGTACGGTATTCGCCTATGCACAGGGAACCACAGGCTCGCTATCCGGTACCATTTCTGGTCCGGACGGTGTGCTGCCCGGTGCTACGGTGGTCGCTACTGACAACAATACGAAACGAGAGCAGACTGTAACTACAAACTCAGAAGGAGCCTACAAATTCTCCCAGCTTGAGTTTGGAACTTACACGATCAGAGTGACGTCGCCGGGTTTTAAAACCCTCGTCGCCAACGAGCAAAAAATCGACGTCGGCCGTGAAGCCGCCCTCAACCTAACGCTTGAGGTTGGTGAAGTTACTGCCGAGGTCGTGGTGACCGCCGGTGCCGATGTTGTAACTTCGACGACCGCCCAGGTCAGTAACACGGTCAGCCCGCAGCAGATCCTTTCGCTTCCGCTGTTGGTCCGCAATCCCCTGGCATTGACCGCGCTTCAGGCCGGCGTTGCGGCGAATAGCGCGAACCTGACCACGATCAACGGCATGCGTACGACGTTCACCAACATCACGCGTGACGGCATCAACATCCAGGACACGTTCATCCGCTCGAACGCCACGGACTTTGCTCCGGGACGTCCGTCGGTGGACGATACGGGTGAGTTCACGATCACGACCACCAACCAGGAAGCTGATCAGGGTTATGGCGGCGCTCAGATCCGCCTTGTGACGCCTCGCGGCACAAGTGATTTTCACGGTGCGCTTTTTGCTTATAACCGCAATTCCTGGTCATCGGCCAACAGCTTCTTTAACAACCGCAGCCGGAATGCTGACGGAACCCCTAACCTGGCCGTAGCAGAGAAACCGTCCTTCCGAAACAGGAACCAGTTCGGTGGAAAGGCCAGCTGGCGGCTTCCCGTCCCGGGCATTGGCGAAGGTACGCCGGAGATCTTTTGGGACAAGGCCTTCTTCTTCTTTGCATATGAAGGTATCCGCGATCCTGTAAGCGCCGCGGCGACGAGAACCATTTTGTCACCCGCCGCACGAGCCGGAACGTTCGGTTACACTCGTGCAGTGGCAGGTGCCGCAATTGCGTCAACTGTTAACGGGGCCAATGTCACGTGCCCCGCATGGACGGGAGCACCGGCCCCCGCACCGACCTGCCAGATCACTAATTTCCTGAATTTCGCGGCAATCGATATTTCCTGCGGGAAATATTCGCAGCACGATATCGCCGGTCATCCAGAACACGGTCATCAACAATTTGCCGACGGTGAGCAATTTCACCGGCGGTGACGGGATCAACACACTTGGATACCGGTTCCTTCGCGGCTCGAACCAGACGCGTGACCAGTATTCGACAAGGATCGACGTTGATTTCGACGATAGGAACTCGTTGACAGGTATCTTCAACTACAACGACGAGCTGAACAAGCGGCCTGATGTAGATACCTCCGGATTTGGAGTTGATCCGGTTGTGAATCAAACTTCCGAAAACATCCAGTTTACAATGGCCTATCGCCGTGTTTTCAGCGATAACTTCATCAACGATTTCCGCGGCGGCATTTTCACCAGTGTCGTTCCTTTCGACCGCTTTGACTCGCTTCCGAACGAGATCCTTTCGGTCCCGCTGGTGACTTCGCCCTTGCAGTTCCTTGACCAGGGACGTACGACCAAGGCGTTCAACTTCCAGAGCAATGCGGACTGGATCGTTGGTGACCACACCTTCCGGTTTGGCGGCCAGGCACAGATCTTCCGCGTCAATGCATACAACGACGCACAGATCCTGCCCGTTGTCACGGTTGCAGGCGGGTCGGCAACGGCCCTTACGACCGGCCACTTCGCAGCCTACGGCGGCATAGCCTCAGCCACTCCGGCAAACAGCATGCTCGGGCTGCTTGGCGGGCACTACACCAATGTCGTTCAGTTCTTCAACGTTGCGACGATCAGCGAAGGGTTCAAGCGGGGGGCGACCGAATTTCGGCCTTTCCGATATGAGAACAACGCTTTATACTTCGCCGATCGTTGGGCGGCGGCGAAGGGCCTGACTCTAAACCTTGGTGTACGATACGAGATGTTTCCGGCGCTCCGGAACAATACCGGCAACGCACTTGAACCGCGAATTGACGATCCGGACGATCCGATCGCGTCACTGTTGAACCCGAACGGCGTTTATGTTCCGATCGGATTTAATGCTGATCGAAAGAATGCCTACTATCGAACGGACTGGAACAACTTCGCGCCGAACCTCGGCGTGGCGTGGACACCCAGCTTCGAGGGTGGCCCGCTTGGGTGGCTGTTTGGCCAGAACAAGACGGTCTTCCGTGCGGGTTATAGCCATGTTTACGGGAACGATTCGATCGTGACCTCGATCAACAATGCGGCAGTTGGTAATTTCGGGCTTGGCCGAAGCGGCCTTCAATTTGCCAACCTGAACGGACGTCTCGATGCCGGGCCGTTACCGGTTGTTCCGGAACCGGTCATATCGGGATTCCCGCGCACTTACCAGCAAAACAACGACCAAGGTATCGGCAACTTCTTTGGTACCGTGTTCGCGGTCGATCCCAAGATCGAAACGCCGATGGTCGAGCAGTACAGCGTCGGCATTCAGCGTGAGATCTGGGGTGACATGGCATTTGAGATCCGCTATGTCGGCAGCCGAAGCACCAACCTCGGCCGCGGTATCGACCTCGGGCAGATCGACATTCGGAACAACGGATTCCTGGCAGATTTCCTTCGTGCCCAGCAGAACATGAGGGTTTCGAGCCCTGGGAATCCAAACCTTGGTGATCCGTTCTGCGTGGCGGCCGGCTGCCAACCGCTTCAGATCTTCCAGAACGGCGGAATTGCCGGCACCCGGCCGCATTGTGGTTGGTACAGGCGAATGGCTTGGTCGCATCCACTTTTATCACGGCACTTCAGCAGGGAATACCGGCTGATCTCGTTACGGGAATTCCGGTAGCGGAACCGCAGGTATCCTGAATCAAACGAGCCCGGCCAATATCAACAACCAGGCGACGTCGGCGAATCCTAACGCTGTGCCAAGGGTAAGGTTCCTTCCGAACCCATCCAGTGGTGTTATTGACCTCTTCCTGAACGACGGACGGTATCGTTACGATTCGCTTCAGGCCGAGATCCGAAAGCGATTTTCTCAGGGCCTTTACTTCCAGGTGAACTACACCTATTCGAAGAACATGACAAACGCGGTCGGTACGTCGCAGGCGTTGTTCGAGCCGTATCTGGACAACAATAACCAGGACTGGGATTATCAGCGTGCCGATTTCGACACGACCCATGTCTTTAACTTTAACGGTATCTATCACCTGCCGTTTGGGCAGGGCAAGAAATTCCTCAACTACGGCGGCGTGGCAAACATGCTCCTCGGCGGTTGGGAAGTTTCGGCCCTTGGCCAGTGGCAGTCCGGAGCACCTATAACCTTCACGGATGCTCGCGGTACGTGGAACCGTTCGGGCCGTTCAGGCCGTCAAACGCCGACCAGCTCGCTGAGCAATCAGCAGATCCAGGACCTCGTTGGGGTTTATCGAGGCTCCGTTTGTCGTAAGCGGTGTTACCACGGACCGCATCTACTGGATCGATCCGTCGGTTATCAATACCACCGGCCGCGCTGCTGAGGCGTACAACCTGTTGGGTACGACATGGAACGGTCAGGTATTCTTCAACAACGCTCCTGGAACGACCGGCAATATCGGTCGTGCCTTGATCGATGGGCCTTCATATTTCAACGTAAACATGGCCCTGTTGAAGAACATCAGGCTAACCGAAACGATGCGTCTTCAACTTCGAGCTGAGGTATTCAACCTGTTGAATAACGTGAACTTCGTTCAAAATACGCAGTTCGCCGACATCTCCAGCGCCTCATTCGGCCAGATCACTTCGGCCTTCGGACCGAGAGAAATGCAGTTTGCCCTTCGCTTTGAATGGTAAAAACTTTAGGCTTTCGAGCCAAACTTTCGCCCCGCCGGGAGCCTGTCCCGGCGGGGCTTTTTTGTTTTTGAGCACGCATTTCGTTAGCCTCTCGATTCGCCTGCCCGTCGATCGAAAAATAATAAGATGTTATTCAATAAGATAGTTCGGACGCCGATGAGTGTCCCGAGTGTCCTCAATTCCTACCTAAACCCAATAGATCCAATAAATAGGTTGTCGGAATATCGTTTGCCTCTTTCAACGGAAGCGGCCGGCTTTAAGTGCGGCCTTCGACAATGTCCTATTGTCCTATCCCAAATGAAGTTGAGGACTAGAGTCATGAGAACAATTTTTGGTATGCGGCCGAGAAATACAGCGGGCCGCTTTTACCCTGCGGCCGTAACGCATATTCGTACGGCCGGTTTCGCGGTCAGTGTTTTCTTATTTTTGTTATTTATTCTTACTTCCTCCGGAAATGCCCAGACAGGCTCTGCCGTCACGGGCGTCGTGACGGATGCGACGGGGGCGTTGGTTCCCGGTGTCCAGGTAAAGCTCACGGACACAAAAACCTCGCGTGAGTTGGTCACTACGACGAACGAACAAGGTACTTATGTATTTACAAAGGTGCCGCAGGGTACCGGTTACACGCTTGAATTTTCGGCGTCTGGTTTTCAGCGGTACATTCTGACGGACGTGACGCTCGGTATCGGAAAGACCGAGACCTATAATGCCCAGCTTGTGCCGGGCGACGTGGCGGCGTCGGTCGAGGTCACGTCGACGACCGGTGAGGCAACGCTTAACACGACTGACGCGAGTCTCGGCAATGTGATAAGCGAACGCCAGATCCGCGAGCTTCCGAATCAGTTTCGCAACAGTCCGGCCGCTCTCATCGGGCTTCAGCCTGGCGTCATCGGGCTCAACGTCGGCACCGGGGCCGAGAACCGCGTAGGTTCCGTAACGGGTGCCCGCGCCGATCAGGGCAATATCACGATCGACGGGATCGATTCGAACGATGTCGCCACGGGCCAGGCGTTCGAAGCGATCGGCAACCTGCCGATAGATTCGGTACAGGAGTTTCGTGCCGTCACCGCCAATCCGGGCTCCATCGACGGCCGGTCCAGCGGCGGGCAGATCCAGATCGGGACGAAAAGCGGCAGCAACGATTTTCACGGCAACCTCCGTGAGTATTACCGCGGCGAAGATTTTGCCGCAAACACGTTCTTCAACAACCGCAACGGCGTCGAACGGCCGAGGCTGCAGCGCCACCAGTTCGGCGGCAGCATCAGCGGGCCGCTGCCGTTCTTGAATTTCGGCGACGACGGCGGACCGTATATCAAGAGCGGGAAAGACCGGCTGTTCTTCTTCTTCGATTACGACGCCCGCCGCGACGACTCCGAGATCGCTGTGACACCACGCATCGTACCGCTTCAGCACGTTCGCGAGGGGCGGATCGCTTATATGAACAACGCCCCGGGCTGCGCGGCGATCCCCGTGGCAGCGATCCGGCTGGACAGTAATCCGCAGTGCATCTCGTTCGCCCCTCTCAGTTTGCAGGCTACGCTTGACCCGCGGGGCGTCGGCGTCAACCAGCAGCTTCTCTCGTTCATCAACGACCGTTATCCGGTTGCAAACGATCCAAGCGGCGGCAACGGCCTTAACACCGGCCTCGTACGCTTCAATGCACCGGTAACCTTAAGCTACAACACGTACACCACGCGCATCGACGGAAATATCAACGACCGGCAGCGGGCGTTCGGCCGGCTTACGCTTACGCGCAACGATTCCACTAACGCCGAGGCCCTTTTCCCCGGCGATCCCGACAGCGAAGTGCTGCTCGATGAAAGCTATCAAATTGTCGGCGGACACACCTGGGTGCTTTCGTCATCGATAACGAACCAGTTCATAGTCGGCCTGTCGAGGCAGATCTGGGATTTCCCGGTACCCTCGTCACCGGCCTTTCCGAACATTTTCTCGTTTGTGCCGATCCAGGACCCGTTCGCGGACATCAGCTTCCAAAACCGCGACGTGATCGTCCCGACGATCCGCAACGATACTACGTGGACTGCCGCGAATCATACTTTCCTGTTCGGCGGGCAATTTAAGCCCATTAGGCAGAAATCCACATTGATCAACGACTTCAACACCGCTTCGATAGGCCTCGGCGGGATCACTACGGCGTTGAACTCGACGCTTCGCCCGACCGATATTCGCGGCGGTGCGACGGCGGCAGGCAACTGGGACAACATGTACACCTTCATGCTGGGCAGGCTGGCGCAGTTGAATACCAATTTCGTTTATGACGTGAGCGGGAACGTGCAGCCGCTGGGCACGGGCAAAAAGCGCGACTACGTCTACAACGAGTATGAGCTCTACGTGCAGGACAACTGGAAGCTCAGAAGCGATCTGACGCTGAATCTCGGCGTTAGGTGGCACCTTTATCCGGCACCGTATGAGAAGAACGGCTTCCAGGCGGGCAACAACCTCGATTTCGAGGAGTTGGCCCGGATCCGACTGGCCAATGGGGCGGCGGGCATCAGCGGTGATGATGCCGAACCGCTTCTCCAGTACGATCTGATCGGTAAGGAAAACAACGGCCGTCCGATCTACGAGACGGACTGGAATAACTTTTCGCCACGCATAGGTTTCGCGTGGAACCCGTCGTTCACCGACGGCTTTATGGGAAAGCTGTTCGGCGACCGAAAAACCGTTATCCGCGGCGGCGCTTCGCAGGTGTTCGACCGTGTGGGCGGTGCCCTGACGTTCATTCAGGACCAGGGGTCGTATATTTTCGATAACCAGGCCTCGCGCTCGTTCGGTGCTCTTAACGCCCGGACGGCCCTGCTTAACGATCCGCGGTTCACATCCATCTCGACACTGCCCGTGCAGAACACTCCGCCGGTCAGCACCCGGCCGTTCACCCCGGACCCGTTCGGCCAAGCCTCCGGGCAGTTCAATTACGCGATCGCGCAGAACTTCGAGATACCGTACGCCTATACGTGGAGCTTTGGCATACAGCGTGAGCTGCCGGGCAATATGCTGATCGATGTTTCGTATGTCGGCCGCCGCGGGAGAAAGCTTTTCTCGCAATCGGACGCCGGGCAGATCGTCGATTTCCGCGACAACGCTTCGGGCCAGTCGATGCTTGCGGCGTTCAACAACGTGCAGGCGCAGCTGCTTGCCGGCCAGCCGATCACGGCCCAGCCCTGGATCGAGAACCAGGTGGGGCCAATGTCGGCGTTCAGCTACGGTCTGACTTGCTCCGAACTCGGGCAGGCCTTCCTCGGTTTTTCGCCGGCCAACTGTACCGAACTTATTGCCGATCCCGATTTCGGGCTCGTGTCGGGCTTGCTGGAGGTGGGCGGAACAGCGGATAGCGTGAACGGGCTTTTCGGCAACGGGCTGCTCGATTCCAACATCGGCCTCGGGCGGCAGTTCGCGACGAACGCTTTCATCACGAATCGGGGATTTTCGCAGTACGACGGGCTTTTGGTGAGCCTGCGAAAGCGTTTCTCACAGGGGTTCCAGTATGACGTGAACTACACGTGGGCGCACGCGATCGACAACCAGTCGAGCGTTACCAACGCGTCGATCGGCGGCCTGTTGTACAACGCGTTCGACGACTCGGCGGGCCGCGGGAATGCCGATTTCGACATTCGCCATTTGTTCAACGCGAACGCGATCTGGGAGCTGCCCATCGGACGCGGCCGCTGGCTCGGCGGTAATATGCCCGGCTGGGCGGACGTGTTCTTGGGCGGGTGGACGGTATCGGGCATCTTCACGGCCCGCAGCGGATTGCCGGCGACGAGTTTCTCCGGTTCCTATCCGCTCAGCTACTACACGCCCGATCTGGAAGGCGTGCCGACCGTTCTGCGTGAGGGGGCGAGCACCAACTTTGCGGTGGACATCCGCGACGTTGGAGACGGTATCCAGTACTTTGCCGATCCCGCTGCGGTACAGGCAGCCTTCCGCTACCCACGCCATGGCGAGATCGGTAACCGCAACCTTTTCCGAAGCGAAGGTTATTGGAACATCGACATGGTAGTTTCGAAGAGATTCGGAATGCCGTGGGGCGAAGGCCATAACCTCACCTTCCGGGCTGAGGCATATAACCTGACCAACAGCAACTTCTTCTCTCCGCCGGACCTGACATTCAATGCAGCGACCTTCGGAAGGATTACAGCGACCCAAAGTGCTCCGCGAGTGATACAGTTTGCACTTAGGTACGATTTCTGATCGCCCCTTCGACGACTTTTGTTGATCGAAACTCGCCTCCGGTCTCGGCCGGAGGCTTTTTATTGTGGTTGCGCGGTCGTGCGCGTGAGCGAGGGCGATAAGCACACGTTGAGCATTTCGCCCTCCCTTACGGTCGGGCTTGCGGACGCCGTGGCGATCGAGCTCAAAATTCAAAACGATCCACTAACCAAGCCCTAAGCTTTCGCAAAAATCCTGGCGTACGGGTAAACTCGTGACAATTAATGTCGCTCGCAGCCCTCATAATTCTCATCCTCCTGTTTTTCATCACAAGCGTAATCGGCGTCGTTACGGGCAGTAACTCATTGATAACAGTTCCGGTAATGTTTCAGTTCGGGATCGACGAAAGGACCGCGATCGCTACCAATATGTTCGGGCTGACGTTCATGTCGATCGGGGCCACCATTCCATTCCTGCGGAAGAGGATCATCGATCACCGCAAGGTCACCCCGCTGATCGCGGTGACGGTCGCCGGTTCCGCTATCGGTGCAGTGCTGGTCGGGTTCATCGCGAACCATAGTTTGAAGCTGATCGTTTCGGGCGGGATGATAACGGTTGCGGTTTTTACATTGGTGCGACGCAGCAGGTTGGATACCGACAAGAGCAGACCGACAATCGTTTATGTTCTTACTTTCATTCTCGCGATCTACGGCGGTCTATACAGCGGCGGCTATGTGACGATGCTGACGGCCGTGTACGTCGCGTTCTTTGCGATGCCGTTCGCCGAAGCGGTCGGTTCGACCAAGTTGATCAACGTGTTTTCATCATTGATCGCGACCGCGATATTCCTCTGGCAGGGGCTTGTCGATCTCCGATTGGGTGTGGTCCTCGCGGTCACGATGTTTATAGGGGCGTACATCGGTGCTCATTACGCTTCGCGGATGAACGAAGTGTGGCTGAGGCGGTTATTTTTGGTTACGGTGCTCCTGCTGGCCGCAAAGACGCTTTACGACGGTTTGGCAGCCTTATTTTTCCTCGGGTAACTCGGGCTTTTTCCCGTCGCTCTTTGGCGGCTCAGTTTTGCCGGCCGGTTTCGCGGGGTTCGTCCCTACGGGCGCCTTATCCGTAGCTGCAGGTTTCGCCGAAGTATTAGCCGGTGCGGCCTGTGTATTTGCGTTGGCAGGAGATTTCGGCGTTGGTGAAGGCTTTGCCGTCGCTGTATTGGTGTTTGCCGGCACAGGCACGAGGATCACGCCGTCACTCGGCATGAACGGGCTGCCCGTACTCGGATCGATCGTATAGACCTGGCCGCCCTGCGGATAGTATTGCGGCGGCGCACCCGGCGGCGGGACTCCGGTGGCCCAAGGGTTGTAATTATCACCGCCGGGCAGCGTCCCGGGCGGCTGGGCCATGATGTCGGTGTTACTCATCGATCCCGGTATCGAGCCCGGCATTGCGATAAGGGTCTGTTCCTCGGCACCTGTCGCCGGATTGATCGGCTGGACCGGCTGGCCGTTAGCGTCGGGCATCAGCTGCGTCACGGGATCGGTCTGTTTGGTCCAGGTGGCATAGATCAACACCGAACCGAGCGCAGCGATCCCGAGTATTACCGCAAAGGCCGTCTTCCAGAACCGGCCGGTCGAACCGGTGTCGAGGGCGGCTTTATCCAGTTCGTTTACAAATTCGGCCGCGGTTTGGAAACGGGCGTCAGGATCTTTTGAGAGAGCTTTTGCGACGGCTGCTTCGATCGTTGCCGGAACGTCCTTTCGATGGTCGGACAGCGCCGCTGCTTCCTCTTCGACGTGCTTGAGCATCACGTCGGTCGGCGTTTCGCCCGTAAAGGGAACCTCGCCCGCAAGCATCTGATAAAAGATCACGCCGAGGCTGTAAATATCCGAGCGGCCGTCTGTCGGCCGAAGGCCCGCGAACGTTTCCGGGGCAAGATAGGCGACGCTCGCCGGCGACCGATTTTCGGAACGCGAGAGATCGCCCGCGGCAGCAGGTTTCAAATCGAAAATTTTAACGCCGACCGAATCCTCCGTGTTTGCGACAAGGACCTTGCCCGGCGTTAGTTCCCCGTGGACAAAACCGTTAGCGTGAGCCGTCTCGAGAGCGACGCCGATCTGTCGGGCGATAGCGACCGCGCGTTTTACAGAAAAACGCCCGCCCGTACCGATCGAATTTTGAAGGAGCTCGCCGTCGAAATTTTCGTAAACGATGTATTCGAGCCCGTCGTTCCCGCGGCCAAAGTCGTTGACGCCGAGAATATGCGGATCTGCAAGTGCCGACGCGGAACGCGCTTCCGCCGTAAAGCGGTCGCGGATAAGCGGGTCGACCGACAGCGAGCGGTCGAGTATCTTGAGCGTAACCGGCTTGTCCATAAAAAGGTGCCGGCCGCGATAATAATCGCCAAGCTCGCCGCTCGAAAGCAGAGAATCGAGACGGTATTTTTCGGCGATAACGGTTCCTGTTAACTGTTCGGCCATCTTAAGTTTAGAACGGTTTAGAACGGCAAGGGTTGCAGAAAAGTGTTGGTCTATCCCCGGACGTCCGTTCATTATTAATTAGTAATTAGCTAATTCGTAATTACTAATGGTGAAAAAATCAGGCAAAAATGCGGACGAGGACCATCGAGCCCGCGTCCGCATAGATATTATCAGAGTTCAACGAACTACTGATCGGTAACCGGTTTGACGACGACGAACGCGATCAGCAGTGCGAACAGTACGAGCGATTCGATCAGAGCGAGCGCGATGATCATGAGCGTCTGGACCGTGCCGGCGGCTCCCGGGTTACGGGCAGCACCTTCGGCCGCACGCGAACCAACGAGGCCCTGGCCGATACCGGCCAAACCGGCCGCGAGGCCGAAGCCGATACCGGCTCCGATCGCCTTAGCGGCGTTGACCGTGAACTTGTTGTCGCCGGCGGCCGCACCGGCCTGCGCCATTACCGGCAGTGCCGAAACGACGACCGCGAGGGTAGCAAAAAACAAATATTTGAGATTTCTTCATTTTATTTCTCCTGTCCTATTTTTATTTACGTTTTTACAGGAGGAACCGATCCGTATAACTCGCTCTGCGGGTATTATTTCGCCTCACTTCCGGTATTCGCCTGATTTTATACTCCCTAAGAGTCAAGCGCTGCCTGCGTGCGGGCATATCTGCTATAAAACGCGAGTTTTCAAACGATCTCTCCTGAGTTCAGAGTACAAGCTTTAGCTTGCCTCTCTGCTTAAAGAGAACACGCTAAAGCGTGAACTCTAAACTTGTTACGCCGCTGCTGCCGCGGCTTCTGCCTTGATCTCTTCGTGATGCTCGTCGGCGTGATGCTCATCGTGCGGCGCGTGCGAAACCTCGCTGATGTAGATCATCGACAACAGCGTGAACACGAGCGTCTGAACGAACGCAACGAATACGCCGAGAAGGGTCAAAACGAGCGGCAGCAGGAACTGTGTGAACGGCGGAAAAAGACCCGTGATCTCGACGAAGATCTTTTCGTCGGCGAACATATTTGCGAACAGTCGCACGCCGAGCGTGAACGGGCGGATCATGTTACTGATCAACTCGACCGTAAAGATCAGCGGCGTAATGATGAAGGTCATTATCAACGGAAGTTTCGGCCCGGTGAAATGAGCCAGGTGGGCGACGATCCCGTTTTCGCTTATGCCGACGTAGTTGTAATAGACGAACGACGAGATAGCCAGGGCATAGGTCACGTTCACCGAAGCGGTCGGCGACATGAACAGCGGGAACTGGCCCATCAGGTTCGAGATCAGGATCAGGCACGCGAATGTCGCAACGACCGGGAAATATCGGAAGCCGTGTTCACCGATGACCTTAACAACAAGGTCCTTAATCGCAAGAAACCCTGCTTCGAGCGTCATCTGGCCCGGTTTCGGGTCGTCTTCGGACAATTTTCCTTTCAGTATGTTGATGACAATGACGGTCAGGATACAGGCGATCACGAACATGATCGTGTACCACGGGATCGCATTTTCAGGCGTGTAGGGCCCGCCGAAGACTGCCTCGGGTGTGGTATCGAAATTCGAGAAGAATTTCGTCCACATCTTGTACGTGGTCTGCATCTGCAGTTCGTGCAGGGGCTCACCAAGATAATGATTTACGAATTCGACGATCAGCGGCACGTGATGTCCGCCTTCTGCAAATAAGAACATTTTTATCAGTTTTGGCCCTGTTTGTCCGGGCCGGAAAATATTCTGATTATTCCTTCTAGTACAACCGCGAAACCAAAGCTGCCCAGGCCAAGAACCAAGCCGATGATCGATACCGCGTCCGTCGCATACAGCACCGCAACGATAGCGGCCAGAACAACATAACGGCCAAAGAACTTAAGGCCGAGCAGGCGCGGCTTTTGTCCTGTCTCGCTGGCGAGGTCAAAGACCTTTTTCAGCGAAAACTTCAGCCAATAATAATTAACAAAGGCAAGGACACTTCCCGCCAGAACCCCGAGGCCGAAATGAAGACCGACAAAAACGGAACCCAGGACAGTCGCGGCCAACCCCAAAACGCCCATGAGCTTTAGGATGCGTCCGTGCGATAGCGGCTTTACATCTGATCGTGCCGGCGCACTAGGTTCGATCGGGTCGCTCATTGCGAAACGTAAATTCTACTAGAAAAAGGCTGATATTCAAAGGCGAGCGGCCTGTTGCGGTCGACGCTTATTTCTTGAATATTTGCGAGGAAAGCCGGAAAAGCTGGATAAAGCCGATCAGTGCTCCGAAGACCACGCCGAGAACGACGCCCCACGGCGGACTGCCGAACAAAAGATCGGCTCCCCAGCCCAATACGAGCATGAACGTCACCGCTCCGAAGAAAACGACGCCCATCGACCAGGCAAGCCCGCTGCGTCGGGCGGTTTCTGCTATCGATTCGGGCTCCGATCTCGAAAGGACGAACGGCTCATCATCGCGGCTCGACGATGTATCCGCCGTGTCATCGCTGTTGAACAAGCCGATAACCTCTTTTCTGGCCGGCTTCGACCGTTCCGCGGATGGCTCCGGCGGCGGCTCGTCGTTGGCGTCAAGCAGGTTCTTTATCATAAGCGACGATCAGGGCACGGCTGGTTCGAGAAGCAGTAACAGCTTGTCCTGGACCTCGGGGCTGGTTATCAGCTTGGTATGGCCTTCGCACTGAAAGATCTCGGCGGTCACCGGCAGAACATGCCCGCTCCCGTTCCCGATCAGGCCATCGCCGATGAGCGAATTTTTGGGAACGACGCTGTCGCCTTTTGCGAACATTAGTTCCTTTACACGTTCGGCCGCGATCTTTTCACCCTTGGAATTTGTAAAGGAATCCGGCTTGAACATCGTATACCATCTTTGCTTTTTTTCGTCCTGCCGAAGCACGATGCCGCTCAATGTTTCCTTACAGTCGCCGCCGACCAGATAAACGGCAACGGGCGCTGTTTTCGAGTTATTCGCATTCAATGCGGTGTGAAACTGCCTCGCTCGGTTTAGCACGGCGGCGAGATAAGGCTTTATGTTAATGACCTCGCTTGGGCGATATTTTTTTGCGTAAGCGTCATCCTTCCAAACGGCCCAGTTGTATTTCTCCCACGTTGCCGGATCGTAAAGGTCGACCTGTACAGGCTGCAGGAACTCGTCAAAGGCGCGCAGCGTGCCGTCGTGCGGCAGCAGTTGAAAGGCCGAAGGAATAGTGAAGACGTCGTATTTGCTAATGTCCTGAATGAACGGAATATTCAGCCCACCGCCGACGTATGAAAACCCGTTTAACAACGCGTCCAGGGCGGAAACTGTGCCGCTGTTCGGCGTGCCGAGCAAAAAGATCTTATTGAAGTTTCGAGCCCCGGGCCACGACGGCACCTGCTTTCCGCCGGTAAAGTCCGCATCGCCGTACATCGCGGCGTAGCGGGCAACCAGGCCGCCCATCGAATGTGCGATAACGTTGAATTTCAAACCGGGCTTGCCCAGCTTTCGCTTCAGGCTCTCGATCTGGCGGACAAGCTTGCGGGCGCTTTCAATATTGTCGCGACGCCAGTCGTAGGCAAATATGTAGAACGTGTCCTTATCGCCGTCTTTGCCAGGCGCGTCCCATTTTCCCTCCTTATACCCGCCGCGGATCTGCAGCGCGTCGATCAGCCGTTCGTAGACCTCAATTTCGGGCAGGAACTTAACGACCTTCAGCTCGCGGATCACATCGCGGGAAACGAGATTATCGCGGTTTCTGGCTATATTCGGCGAGATCGGCAGACGGATGTCGTCGTCATCAACGCGGTGCGGACGAAACCACACGTGCTCGCCGGTGCGGTCATTCCAGAGATCGGAACCTGTAAGACCCGGAATGATTATGATCGGAGCTTTGCCGGTTTTAACCGGAGTTTTAACCGGATCCGACTTGGGCGGATCCTGGGCAAATATGGGGGCCAGAGCAAAAACTAAACAAATTAGCGTTAGTAAACGAAAAGATCCTGTTTGTCGCATAAACCTTCTGATCAAAGTGGTGCAAACAATAATATTATCACTATTTACCGTCGTTCCAGCACTCTGGTTTCATTTGGCGAAACCATTTCATATGTGATGCCCCGCCAGCGTACGCGGCGCGAAAAAAGGGCGACCGCTGAGTTTAGCAGGAAAAGAAAAGGCGTCAGAAGCCACAAGGTCAGATGAAAGATGTGTTGCCGACGGTTTATAACGATGGTGTTCAACGCGAGATCCACAGCCTTAAAACGCAGCGCCGCCTTGACCGTTCCGAAAGCGATGACGAATAAGAGAATAAGCACTGCGGTTATCGACGGCGCGGATAGCGACCGCAAATCAAGCAAAAGCAATATCGCCCAAACCATGACGACGGCATACAAGCCGGAACCGAGGAACGACTGGAGCCAAAGCCGCGGGGAATAAACTCGCGTGATCTTCATTTGACGATTCGTGAACTCAAGCAGCCCGGCGAATGAACATTCGCCGAACGACGGTACGACCGCCCGGTGGAACATATCGAATGAGCAAGCCGGCCTCGTTCAACATTCTGGTAAGCGCAAAATCGTCGGACAAGGCCCCTTTCCATTTTTCGCGGACCTCGAGCTTTTCGAATGTTTCACGCCGGATCGCCGTCGAGCCGCCCCAGCAGAAATTCGTCTTCATATCAGGGCCCAGCGCCGATGCGATCGAGGCATTCCATACAGACCGCACTGCTGCCGCGATATTGAAGCCATCGGAAATGAACCAGCGATAACCCGTGGCCGCGCCGACCGCCTCGTTTTCGAGTGGTGCGACCAGCGAGGCGAGCCAGTCATTTGCGACTCGAATGTCGGAATCGAAAAATACGAGGACCTGCGAAGAATCGGCTGTATGCAGTACAGCCTCGCGGAGGTTTTCGACCTTTTGGCCGGAATCGACAGCTGCCGGCGCGACGATCAGCTTTGAAGTCGTAAAGGATTCGCGACGGAGATCTCTTCGATGACCTCTACCGCCGGATCGTCCGCGTCATCGACAACGAAGATGACCTCGTACCTCGGATAATTCTGGTTCAGGAGCAAGTAAAGATTTTCGCGAAGCCCGTCATCATGGCCTTTACACGGAGCTATAACGGTCGCGAAGGGCGAATATCCAGATGGCTGCGTCGCCATTTCGCTTCGGAAAAAACGCAGATATTCCAGCCCGTCACGGAATGATTTCCAGCTAAAGAAAAGCTGGAGAGTGGCGAAGATGTAGAAGATGAATGACCACTCCGGATTCTCAGCCTTCCAGAAGGTGCTTGACACCTTCAATTGTTCGTGCGGTCGCCCGTCGACGTGATCCGAACATCACGCGGCCGCATTGGCCCCGAGAGATCGGCGACGAACTTCGCTTTCGAGGAGAGAGGTGAATTCTTCATAGAGGCGTTCCGATATCTGCCCATCATCAGGAGCCTTAGGCGTTTGAATGAGTGCATCATTGTCGAGAAACTCCTTTACGACTGCGTCAAAGTTTGCGGTGTACGGCCCGGTGACGATCGCCTTTCCTTCGGCTGCCGGCTCCAGGACGCTCTGTCCGCCATGCGGGATCAGGCTGCCGCCAACAAAAACGATCTCAGCAAGCGGGTATGCGGCTCGAAGCTCACCGATCGTATCGAGCAGGATAACGGCCGCGGTTTTGTCCGATTCCGAAGGAGCGTCGGATCGCCTGACGAAACTGTAACCAGAATCGCTTAACAGTTTGTCGACCGCATCGAAACGTTCCGGATGTCGCGGGGCGATCATCAACCGGCATGAGTGGCTCAACTCGCCGTCCAGGGCTTCAAGAACATATCTTTCTTCCGGATCGTGCGTGCTTGCCGCAATGATCAGCGGCTTATCCGAGGAAATATCAAATCGGGACCGGAACGATCCGCTGATCCCACGGTCCGTTTCACCCGAGGTTTGCTCGAACTTCAGGTTCTCGGTAATAACAACCTTGTTCGCGGGCAAGCCAAGACCAACAATTCGCTTCGCGTCGGCGTCACTCTGCATCAGCGCGGCGTCAATATCGGCGAGGACTGTTTGGATAAATGGTCGGAGCAGGCGGTATCGTCCGAACGACCTCTCGGATAACCGCCCGTTTACTATAGCGACCTTTGCACCGCTTCGTTTCGCTTCGCGAATGAACCTCGGCCAGATCTCGGTTTCCATTAGAAGAACGGCTGAGGGCTTGAAGTTCTCAAGCGCTCGACGAACGCTGAATTTCCAATCAAAAGGGAAATAAAAGACGGCGTCGGCTTTATCCGCGAACAGTTTTTGTGCGAGTTCCTGTCCGGTTTTCGTCGTCGTTGAGAAGACCAGGCGATGGTGCGGAAATTCGGCTAGCAGCCTATCGACAAGCGGGCGAGCGGCATTAGTTTCGCCGACAGAAACACAATGCAGCCAGATGACCGGACGGCCGTCCTGAACGAATTCCGGATAGTTTCCGAGCCTCTGCGAAAATCCAGACGCATATTTTTCCCGCCGTATCAGGAACAGCGGCAGCATAAGAAGAAATACGAAGGAAAGTGCGATCGAATATAGGAGGTACATTCAATTGCCGTTGCCTTTAGGCAACGGGTCCCGCTGCACAAATATCAACGGGCTTTAGCCCAACAAAACTATTGGGGCTAAAGCCCATCGTCTACCCGAATATATCATCCGTTGCGTAAAGGCAACGGCAATTTATTTCACCCGCTCCATATACCTGGCCTCGGCCGGGTTTACGCGGATCTTTTCGCCCTCCTGGATGAACGGCGGGACGTATAGCGTAACGCCGTTTTCGAGGGTCGCCGGTTTGTTCGAGTTCGAGGCGGTCGCTCCTTTTAGCTGCGGCTCGGTGGTCGTAACCGTGAGTTCCATCGACGCCGGCAGGGCGATGCCGATCGGCGTTCCGTTATAGAATTCGACCTCGATCTTTAAGCCCGGCATCAGCCATTGGGCTGCGTCGCCGAGTTCGACCTCGGTCAGGGCGACCTGCTCGTAATTCTCGCTGTTCATAAAATGGTGGTGCGAGCCGTCGGAATAAAGATATTCCATCTTGTGCTGTTCGAGCGTGATCTTCTCAAGCGTGTCATTCGAGCGGAACCGGTACTCGAACGAGTTTCCCGTGAGCAGATTTCGCAGCCGAGCCTGTACCATAGCACGCAGGTTGCCGGGCGTGTGATGATGAAACTCCATCACCTTGACCGGGTTGCCCTCGTGCAGGATCACCATTCCCTTTCTTATATCGTTAGCCGAGATCGCCATAAAAAATACTTAACTCCAATAGATACAATAATGCCTGTTTTTAGGAAACGATTAGTTTAGAATATCGGCAGTTGTATGTCTAGTTTGAGGTCGGCCGCGTGAAGCTCTCAGTTATCATTCCGGCCCATAATGAAGAGAAACTGCTACCCGAAACACTGCGGTGCGTTAAGGCAGCGCTCACACAGTGTGATCCGGCGTCTGAACTGATCGTAGTCGATAACGTCAGCACCGACCGCACCGCTCAGATCGCGGCGGAGGCAGGAGCAACCGTGATCGAGGAGCAGGTTCGCAATATCGGGGCGGTTCGAAACGCAGGGGCCGCCGCGGCAAACGGCGACGTTTTTGTTTTTATCGATGCGGATACGTTAGTGCCGCAAGGCCTTTTTTCAAAGATCGACACGATCATGCGGGACCCTGGATGTCACGGCGGTGCAGTCGCGGTCAAATACGGCAAATTCAAACGATGGTGGATGAACTGGTACGCGAAAGGTTGGGAATTCTGGGGAAAGGTTTTTAATATGAGACAGGGGGCCGCACAGTTTTGCAGTCGTCGTGCGTTTGAGGCAACAGGCGGTTACGACGAGGCCGTTTATCTAGGCGAAGATATCGAGTTTTACTGGAAACTTGAACGCTTTGCCCGCAAATCAGGCGGCCGTCTGCAGTTTATCGATGAACCTCGCGTAACAACTTCGACAAGACGATTCGACAAAATGTCGGTTTTCAAGACCCTCGTCCTGACTCACCCGATCTATATTCTCATCAACCGAAAGAAAGCCCGTGCCTGGAAAGACTGGTACGAAGACGCCGTGAGATAGAGCTATTTCGTTAACGGAAGCGGCGGAGGTTCCTCACCTTCCTTTGGAGGATCCTTTTTCAGCATTTTATAGATGCCGACTATTTGATTGAGCCACTTCGTTGCTTCTTCGTGTGTTGGATCGAGTTTCAACGCGCGGCGGAAATCGCCGGTTGCCGAGGCGTACTGTCGAGCTTCCGTAAGGGCAAAACCCCGGTCGAAATAGGCGTCAGCGAGCGTCTTCTTCGCCGCGTCATCATCAGGTTTGCTCTTGACCGCTTTTGCGGCTTCGGCGATCGTTCCGTCAAATTTCGCAGTATCGATGGGATCGCCGCTTGCTGACCATTTGCCGGGAGACGAACCATTGGAATTTGCCATAGGCGGACGGCCTTCGGTGGTGTGGGCCGTTACCGTTTGTGGCCTCCCGTTCGCAGCAATTGCGGTATTGCTGTTAGCGGTATTCTGTACGACGGGCGCGTTGTTTGCGCAGGCGGACGCTAGTATTGCGGTTGCTATAATTAAGTACGTCTTCATAAAAATGTTGTGATCGAGAGCGGTCCTTAATGCCGCGTAAAGCACGCTGAAGCGTGTACTCTGAACGCGGAGTCTGGACGTTAATTCTTGTCGATATACGGCCTCGCCTGGACGATGTATATGCGTCCGTTCATTATTCCCCATTCAATGTCCTGTTCTTTGCTTCCGAAAATGCTTCGGATGCGAATGGCTGTTTTGGCCAGGGCCCTCGCCTGAAGGTCCGAAAGAACACGACGCTGTGCATTGGCGCATTTGTCCGTCGTTTCCTTCAGGTCGCCGTTCTCGTCAAAAGCGAGTGCGTTCTCCTGCTGCGAGAGTGTCATCACAACCACGGAGTTTGACTTTGGATTGAACAGGATCTGTTCCGGCAGGCCGCTGTTGTCGACTACCTTGGAATTGTGCCCGCAGACGGCGCTGATATAGACCGAATCTTCGCTGTCCTTGGCGAACGGATCTTTGGTTATCATCACGCCGCCTTTTTGCATATCGACCCCGAGCTGGACTAGGGCCGACATATAAACATCCTTCTGGCTGATGTAGTTTCGCACGCGGGCCTCGTACGCCTCGAATTTCCAAAGCGAGCCCCACACCTTTTTGATCGCCTCGATCAGTTTGTCCGCCTCGCGGACGTTCGGGACGCTCGAATACAATCCGGCCCCGCTGAAATTCGGCAGGTCCTCGGAGTTAGACGAACTGCGGACGAATACGGGCCGGCCGGCTAGCTGCGTTCTCCATTGCCGGATAACCTGCGCCCGTAGCGACGCATCGAACGGAGCTTTTTGGATATCGTTCCTGAACTGCTCAAGCTTTTGCCGCCGGACACGCGGATTATGGACGAATTCCAGATCGTCCTGCCATTCGGTAATGCGTTTATCGAACCCGTTGTTCTTCATGAACTTGTCGTACCAATAATACGGAATGGAAAATCCATCCGGCACGACGATCCCGGCAACACGGGAACGGATTATTTCGCCCTGGTTCGCGGCTTTTGAGCCGTAGATGACGCTGTCCTTTTTCCGCATTTCGGCAAGCCCGGCCAGTTTCTTTACTGCCAGATTGACCGGAGGTATCTGCTGGTCCGGCGAAACGTATGCGGTTTTCAGAGTCGTCCTGCGAAGCCCGCACAAGCTTGTAATCTGTCATTTTCGCTTCAAGCTTGTAAACGTATGTATCGAACTCGCGAAAAAGCTTGTCGGCGTCTTTTATGTACACGTTCGGAACGTTCCAGCCTTTCGCCAGAATGTTGATATGAGAAAGCGGCGATGACGGTTTAGCGACAATGATGCCGCGGACGGGCGGCAGCGATTGGGGCAGCTCTTTCAGGACGATGATCTCGTTGTCGCCTATCTCGACCGTATCATCGAGTTTGTCTATGATGTGTATACGTCCGACGGCGGAGCCTGTATTAAGTGCCAGGTATTCCTGGTTCTTATTCAGCTCGTCCTGCGAAATGCGATCGATAGCGAGATTTTCGGAAACATCTTCCTGACGGATCGAATTGGGCTTGAACGCTACCTTTTCATAGAAGTGAGAGTTAATAGCGTCGTTTGCCGTTTTGATGATCTCGGCCGGAGCAAGATCGCCTTCCCAAAGCTCCCAGGTGAATTTTTCGACCGGCTTTTGCCAGGCGATCGTGCCGACAATAAAGCGGCGGTCCTCGTCGATGTATATCGGTTTGAAGACGTCAGCACCGCGAGGGACGAGATAGGTCGCGAGAAGGAAATCTTTGTGAAATTTGAAACGCTGTGAATTTACGAAATAGACCTTGTTCTTTGCGCGGCGGTCGATGACGAACATCGCGTGCGGCAAAGCGTAGGGGGTGTTTTGATGATAAACGCGGGCTATCGTATCGAACTCTTCGCGGGAAGCTATCTTTAACAGCGAGTTCTTTTTCGATTCAGGCCGTTTATCCATCGCGCCGGCCGGCTGATGCATCGGCGACGGCTTGCGCGACATCTGTGCGGAGGCAGTTACAAATGAAGCCACCAGGATTATCGTTCCCCCGGCTGCTAACCGGCCAACCAGGCCGCAATAATCGTGTAGGATCTTCATGAATTGGGCCATTGTTGCGTCTATATATTAACCCTGCGATCTTCCAGCCGGCAGCGTTCCCGCCTTTCGGCCGTGAGTGCCGCCGCGCAATCCCAGAAGATCGGACATCGACTGAACCGTTATCTTCATATCGCGATATACACCGTCAGCGATCCGGTATATCCAGCCGTGGACAAAGAGTTCGTGACCGCGCTGCCAGGCGTCCTGTACGATAGTCGTTTCCCCTACGTTTATTATCTGTTCGATAATGTTCAGCTCACACAGCCTGTCGAGCCGCGAATCGTAATTAGGCAGGCGTTCGAGTTCATCAGCGTATTTTGTCCTTACGTCCTGGATGTGCCGCAGCCAGTTATCGATCAAGCCGTGGCGAGCGTCATCTAAAGATGCTTTGACGCCGCCGCATCCATAATGGCCGCAAACGATTATGTGTCTTACGTTGAGCACCTCGACCGCGTATTGAAGCACCGACAAACAGTTCATATCAGTATGAACGACAAGGTTTGCCACATTTCTGTGGACGAACATCTCGCCCGGCAGCATACCCACGCTTGCGGTGGGCGAGATGCGGCTGTCCGAACAGCCGATCCACAGGAATTCAGGATTTTGCGATTCGGACAACCGCTCGAAAAAGCCCGGGTCTTCTGCCTTTAGCTCTTCGGCCCACAAGCGATTGCTTTCAAGCAATTCCAGGATCCTTCTCATAACATCTATCTTAAACCAACACGGCCCTTACAGCCATATAGATACTTTTCGATCTTGTCACACCGTCTCGGAGCCCGCCTTCCCATACGAAGGGTCTCCGGAGTAGTGAATAGCTAACAATGAATAGTAATTCGGGTGGTCTCTTACGCCTTTTATCTGCAAATTGAAACAGGACGCCGATTGGTCACGATCCGCTCGCGGTGTCATTTTCGGCTTGTGCCTGAGCCTCACGGAGGCGATTGCGTTCTTTTACCTGAAAGCGAACGCGCAGAAAAAATGCCACGCACGCGAGTACGATCGAAACAAAAGCTCCGTCCTTGTTGCCGGCCCAGTAAAAATAAGCGGCGACCCCGGCAAGGACCACCGCCACGATCTGAAAAACTCTTTCCATAAAGCTACTCGGCCTTTATTTCGTCCTTCGCAATCTCTGAGAACGACATCGGACGGTTTCGCCGGCCATGATAACTCTTGCCAGCAGGTAACCAGGTACTCCGATGAATATCGCGAACGGCAATGCCCCGACCACGAACGTCACAAGGCCAAGTATAAAGTTTAACGCAACTTCAAAGCCTCTGCCGAACGAATCGGACAGGCGGTCTGTAAACCCGACGGTTTCAGCGGCGAATACCGTTGGGGCCTGGATCTTTATCGAGATCGTCGAAAGGCTGGCCTGGTTCTCGATGAACCGCCGGCGGCCTTCGATCTTTTCGATCTCGCTTCGGACGTCCGCCAGCTGGCTCTGCACGCTGAGGGCGTCGTCGACCGTGTTGGCCCGCTTCATTATTTCCATGAACTGCTGCTCGAGTGCCTTTTTCGCCCTGAGCCGGGCCTCGACGTCGATGAACTCTTCGGTCACGTCCTCGCCCTTGATCGTCTCAGTCAGGATGCGGCCGGGGCCGGCCTTGATCTCAGCGATTGTTTCAGCGAATTTGTCTGCGGGCACGCGGACGGACATCTCAACGACGTCCCTCACGCTAACGCGCGGGTCGATGCTGCGTTGCTGCGACGCTACAACGAAACCGCCTTTTGATTGTGCAATTGATCCGATACGGTCCTGGATCTCTTCGGGTTTTTCGGCTTCGATGCCCAATTCCGCGTTGCGGATAATTTTTCTGTCGACCGGGCCCGTTTCGATCTGCGAGGTCGAGGCTTGAGTAAGAGAAATACTCTGATCCTTTGCCAGAAGCGACCGCGGATCCGACTTTCCTCCCCCGCCGCCACCTCCGCCGGGGACCGAGGTCGCGGTGTCGGCCAGATCCCCTTGATTAAGCCGCAGGTCCGGACCGCTTTTGGAAATGTCGTACACTCCGAAAGAAACCTTCGAGTTCGACGGTGCCGAGTTCGCGGCAGAGTTTGCCGCGGATCGAGTGCTTGATTGAGAACCGGTGCACGCCGTTAAGAACAGCGCAAAGAAACAAACGCAAGGAAGAATAGTCTTGTTCATTGTTACCTCCGCTCTAATAGATGCCGTAGTAACAAGAACGTTCCCGATCAGCCGGCCTTGCGTGCAACTTCCTTAAAACTTTCGCCGCGGAAAAATGCGGCAGTAGCGTTGAAAAGACGCCGGATGGCCCGGAATACCTTGGGGAAGAACCAGAAGAAAAAGATGACGAAAAGTACGAGCACGATCGCGATGATCACCGGAGCGAAGACGGCCAAAAGTGTGCCGACGAAAGCTATCACGTCCTCAACCAGCGAAAGCACCCAGTTCGAAACCGGCTCAGGCGAAAGGTTGGCCCCGATGCGTGCTGCCGCCTTTGTCCCGTGCGAAGCAAAAGCGAAACCCCCGCCGACAAGAGTTGCGGGGATCACGATAGCCGGATCCATGTCAGAAACTGCGGCGTAAGCGACAATCGCGCCAGCCGGCACACGGATAAAGGTGTGGACCACATCCCAAACGCTGTCCACATAAGGGATCTTGTCCGCAAAAAATTCAACAATATACAACCCGCCTGCGACGCCGATGATCCACCCAGTTGTCCAGCACGTCCAAACCGCCGGGAAGTTTCACTCCACCGAACTTTTGCAGTAGACCGAGCACGGAAACAGTCGCGTAAAGGTTGATCCCGCTCGTCCAGGCCGAGCCGAGTGCAAGTGTTAATGTCGAGAACCATTCCATCACCGACCACCTCCTCGCAGATTACGATTCTTCCGGCTCTTCGGTTCCTTCCCCATCCTTCTTGAACCCGAATTTCTCCAGGCGATACTGAAGAGTTCTGAATGTAAGTCCGAGCAGTTTGGCGGACTTAGTGATGTTGTTGTCGGTCCGCTCCATTGCCTGCATGATCAGGCTGCGTTCGACATCTTCGAAGTTGACGCCCTTCAGCCGGGAGCTTGAACTGGGCGTCGCCATCGACTGATGCCGGCCGCGCGGTGCTTGGATCATTTCGGGCGGCAGGTCTTCGAGCGTGATGGTGTCGTTCTCGCTGAGCAGGATGGCACGCTCGATCGCCGATTCGAGTTGGCGGACGTTGCCGGGATAATGATAATCATTCAGCAGCTTTTTCGCGGCTGGTTCGATGGTTATCTTCCGGTCGGTGCCGCGAGTGTGCTTTTTGATGAAATACTCGATCAGGACAGGCAGGTCAGAGTGCCGTTCGCGCAGCGGCGGTATCTCGATCGAGAGAACGTTCAGCCTGTAATAAAGGTCTTCTCGAAACCGCTTTTCCTCGGTCATTTTCAGCAAGTCGCGATTTGTGGCGGCCAGGACGCGGACATCGACCGGGATCTCCTTGACGCCGCCGACGCGCCGGATCTCGCGTTCCTGAAGCGCACGCAGAAGTTTTGCCTGGAGCGCGATATCAAGCTCACCGATCTCGTCCAAAAACAGAGTTCCGCGGTCCGCTATCTCGAACAGTCCTTTTTTTTCGCCGACGGCACCGGTAAACGATCCTTTTTCGTGCCCGAACAATTCGGATTCGAGAAGATTCTCATTGATCGCCGCACAGTTCACGGCCTGAAACGTCTCACTCGCCCGCAGGCTGTTCATATGCATCGAACGGGCGATCAGCTCTTTGCCGGTACCGCTTTCGCCGCGGATCAGGACGGTCGAATTCGATTTCGCGATCTTCAGGATCAGCTTCTTGACCTTGTCCATCTCCGGCGAGACGGAAACGATCTCGGTATCGAGAGCGGAGAGCTTATTGAGTGCCCGCGAAACCGTATCGAGCAGCTTTCCGTGTCGTACGGTTTCTGCAGGTAATCGAACGCACCCAGTCGCAAGCGCGTCCACCGCCGAATCGACCGAGCCGTGAGCTGTCAGCAGAATGACGATGATCGATTTGTCGAAATTCGTAAACTCCTTTAACAGGTCGAGCCCGGACATGCCGGTCATTTTCAGATCGGTCAGCACCAGATCGAACCGCCGCGATTCGACAAACTTCATCGCCGCCTCGCCGGAGCTTGCCGTCGTTACGTCGTAACCCTCGCCGGAAAGATGGTCTCTAATATCTCTCTCTGATTCTTCTCGTCATCGACGACGAGTATCGATTTTCTTGCCATAGAATGGATTAATATTACAGGAGCATCAGGTTTTCGCCGCCTTGCCGCTTTCGGTTTTTTCGTCTTTGGCCTGTTTCGGGTCTTCAGTCTCCTTTTTTTATGCCGATTTTTCGTCAAGGATCGCGTTTATTGCCCCTCCCATCAGGATCACGAGTGCCGTCAGGTATAGCCAAAGCAGCAGTATGATCATCGCCCCGAGCGACCCGTAGGTGGCAGCGTACGAGTCGAAGTAGTTCAGATAGAGCTTAAAACCGCCGGATGCGGCGATCCACAGGATCACGCCGACGACGGCGCCGGTGTTATCCATTTCCATTGGATGGGGTCGTGATTCGGGGCGAAGTTATAGATCAGCGCAAAAGCAAACAGTACCAGGACGATCGTCGCGATCCATTCAAGCGGCTGTAAGAGGTATTGCGAGTCGATGGGCGTAAAGGCGTCGAGAAACTCCGATCCGTAGACGACAAACGCGAGTGCAAGCAGGATCAAAATTCCGATAGCGATGGTCAGGGCCAGCGAGGTCAGTTTCGCCCTAATCCAAGACCGTGTCTCTTTAAGGTTATAGACCTCGTTCAGCGTCCCGCGCATATTGTCGATGCCGGCCGACGCCGACCAAAGAGTGATAAGGATGCCGAATGTCAGCTTTCCGCCCGAGGCGTTCGCCGTCACCTCTTTGAGCGTCTTTTCGACCAATTCGGACGCGGAACCCGGCATTACCTGACTTAATAGAAGGAAAAGCTCCTCCTGAAGGTCCTGCTTGTCGCTGAGGATGATGCCGAAAAGGCTCATTAAAAAAAGCAGCAGCGGGAATAGTGCGAACGAAAAGTAAAACGCCACCTGGGCGGCGTTCCCTAGAATGTCATCGTCCGAGATCTTTTCGTAAAGGCGGGTGAAAAACTCCTTGTAATTGAACTTCATAACGACCCCCCTTGATCGGCCGCCGGCCTCAGGTCGCTTTTGGCAGACGGACGGTAAACTTTGTTCCATTGTCCACCTTCGATTCGACCTGTATTGTTCCGTGATGAACATCCACGATCTTTTGGGCGATCGCCAGCCCGAGGCCGGTGCCGGTTTCCTTTGTCGAGAAATAAGGCTCAAAGATCTTTGAAATGTTCTCTTCGGAGATACCGCGGCCTGTATCGGCCACCTCGAACCGCACAAACCCGTCACTTGGCGAGATCTTCACGTTCAGCCGCCCGCCTTCGCCGCCCATCGCCTGAACGGCGTTGATAAAGAGGTTATTGAAAACGGACCTCAACACTTCGGGGTCGCCCATTACCTTGGGCACGTTCTCGTGTTCGACGACGCTTATCTTAATGTCGTTCTCGTGTGCCTGGGCTTCGACCAGCCTGAGCGAATCTTCGACAACCTGTCTCGCGTCAAGCGGTTTGAGATCGGCCTTTGCCGGACGCGAGTAATTTAGAAAGTCGTTGATCTGGCCGTTGATCCTTGCCACCTCGCCTTTGAGCTGCGAGGTCAGTTTTTCGAATTTCGCCCGGTCGTCCGGCTCGGCGGGAGCGAATTTGGACCGCAGGTGGTCAAGCGTCAGGTTTATGTAGTTCAACGGATTTTTTATCTCGTGCGCGATCGCGGACCCGAGGCGGCCGATGACGGCGCTCTTTTCGGCCTGTTGGAGTTGGGCTTGGAGCTCCTTCGATTTTTCCAGCTCGGCTGTCATTTCATTGAAACGCTGCGCAAGCTGCCCCATTTCGTCGGTCCGGTCGTCCCCGGGCACGCGGACGCAGAGGTCACCCTCCGCCACGCGACGTGCCGCGTTCGAAAGGTTCGCGATCGGACGCGTGAATCGCCAAACAAGCCAGAACGTAATTAACGTCGAGATGGAAAGGACACTGAGCGTGACCAGCAGCGGCTGGGCAGCCCGCCACGCAGCCTCGCTCTTGTCGCTTTTCAACAGCACCATCACGTACCAGCGGCCCTTGCTGGTGTCGAGCGGTAATGCATGTGCCTCGCCCTGGCTGTTGGCATCGGCCCAGCGGTTGGGAAACTGCTGCAGGTCGGCCCCGAGCCGGTCACCCTCGGATAACGGCGGAAGATCGTCTGCTTCGGCAAGCATTTTGTAAGAGGTCGAACCGTCCTCGTTAGTAACCGGCCAATACTTTTCACTCAGGCTGTCCCAGATCTGCCACTTATCGTCGATGATCAGGACGTCGGTAACCCGCTCGCGTGCGTGCTCGTCGAGATATACCTGATCGGGACGTTCGACGAGGTCCACCATGCGTTCGTTCGTCGATGTGATCCCGGCGGTGCCGAGGATAATACCCGCTCTAAGGGCCTCGGCCTGGGCATCGCGCAACGCTATATTTTCCTGCTGGGTCCGATAATTGAGGTAGAACTGGACACCAAGCGTCGCAATTAGAAGCAACGCAAGCACTAACAGCAGCCTGGCCCGAAACGTCTTGAAGAATGTCATTTTGACCGATAATTCCTGGGGAGCTTTTATTTTCCTTGCGAAATACTTGACGGCAGTGCTATAGTCAGCTTTAGCATTTTCGCACACTCTTGAACAATTAAGTCGTCACTTTCGAATTTTCGTTCCAGAGTTCACCCCACGACCGACAATCTAAATTTAGCCAGGGCCGAGGTAATACATGAAGTTGATGTGCTCCAGTCACCGTCTTTTGAAGCTGACTTTTGCTCTCCTGTTAACCGTAAGCGTCGCCGCGTCAGGCGGTTACGCTCAATCAAAGAAAAAGGCCGCCGCAAAGGCGCCAACTAAGAAGAACGAAAAACAGGCAAAGGATGCCCGAAAAGGCAATTCCAAGAGCAAAACCGCGGCTCGGAACGCGAAAAAGGACACAAAGAGCAAGTCGGCTGCCACCGCTAAAGCAAGCGCGAAAAAGAATTCTAAAGAGTCTAAGCGTGAAACTGCGGCGAGCAAAAAGGCCGGCCGACTCAGCACCGCCGAACGCCGTAAGGCAGAGGCAGCTCGCCGCCGCGAGGCTGAGGAGCGCCGCCGGGCCGCGATCGCCGAACAGCGCCGCCGGGAACAGGCCGCCCGAGAGGCCCGCGAACGACGCCTTGCATTCGAACGGGGGTTGCGGACCGAAACCGTCGAAAATATTGCGAAGGACATTACCGACGGCGAGGACCTCCAGGTCCGCCGTGCCGCGGTCAGCGCCCTTGGCAATCACGCGGGTACGGTTGTCGTAATGGAGGCAAAGACCGGCAAGCTTTTGACCGTGGTCAATCAGGATTGGGCGATCAAAGAAGGCTTCAAACCGTGTTCGACCATTAAGCTCGTCACCGGCGTCGCCGGTATAAACGAGCAGGTCATTGAAGGCACTGACGGCCTGGATTACGCCCTGGCGAAATCGAAGAACGGATACTTTCAACGTGTCGGTTCGAAGGTCGGGAACACAAAGATGATCGACTACGCTCGCAAGCTGGGCCTCGGTGCCCCGACCGGTGTCAACGCGGCGGGCGAGACCGCCGGCAAGCTTCCTTACGGAAACAACAACGCACGCATTTATTCGCACGGTGACGATTTCGAGGTAACACCGCTGCAGCTCGCCGTCATGGTTTCGGCTTTGACCAACGGCGGCCACAAGGTGGTCCCGCGTTTTTCGAGGCCGCGGACGGAACAAGCGGTTTACGCACCTAGAGCAGCCGGCGACGTCGGCATTTCGAAGACGAGTGTTGAAGGCGTGTTGCCCGGTATGGTCGGCGCTGCCGAATACGGTACCGCCCGCCGCGGCGTGGACGCTTCGATGGGCGTAGCGGGCAAAACAGGATCGTGCATCGGCAGGGGATCGTGGGTCGGCCTGTTCGCGTCAGTAGCACCGGTCGAAGACCCGAAATATTCCGTCGTTGTCATCACTCGCGGCCAGAGCGAACGTGGACGGCATGCCGCGGCTATCGCCGGCCAGATCTACAACACCCTTCGGCCGCGGATCAACCGCAACCCGGAGAGCCTCTGGGCCAAGCGGACGATGAAACCGGCAACGGCCAATCCGCCGACTGCGGTCGCCGATGATGACGAAGAAGAGGCCGACGAAATGGCCGCAACCGAAGAGCACGAAGCTGCCCGTGGCGGTCGATGCCCGTTCCCGTCAGATAGCTGTCCAGCCGGTTCCAAAGAAACTTGTTCAAAAGACCAGCCAGTCAAAGCCGGTGCATCCGCAGGTCGTGATCACATATGACAGGAGCGGGGCCGACAAACCGGCACCGACGCGCGGTACAGAATTGACGCGGCCCCGGGTCGTTAAGAACTAGGAATTTGCATAACAGATAAGAGTTTCGGGTTTTAATACACCAGATCATTTCCCGCAAAGAATTGATTTGGTGTATTTTGCGCCTAGGGTACGGGTTTTACTTGACACAGGCGCGAGAATTAACGGATTATTTACCATTCCGTTTCTCGCGGCCCGCGGTTGTATTATAGGTGTGTTCCGGGCGGTTACCGTCCGAAATGTTGCAACTATTTTATTAAGCGATACATCAGAATCATCGCTATCCGACGCTGCATTTCTCGGAGAGCGCAGGACGAATTTTACGGATTGATTTATTAGTTTGGAGGGTAGGTTAATGAAGACGATCTTTAGGTTTACAGGTTTAGCGGTCCTTGCGGTTGCGGTGCTCGGGATGGGAGCAACCGCCGTTTCGGCACAGGACAATTGCGGTGACGCAGACGGGCAGGCGGCACTGTACACAAAGTTTACAGAACTTTATCCAAAAACGGATCTCCCCAACCGAAAGGCAGCGGTGGAAGCGGCCAAACAGTTCCTGGAGAAATATGGAACTTGTGAGGTTGTAAAGGAACAGGCGGATTACTTTAAGTCGGCGCTGCCGAAACTTGAAGAAGCGATCAAGAAGATCGAAGAAGGCGCGGTCATGGGCGGCGTTGTTCAAGCGGTTTGATGAAGGCATTAAGACCACCAACACTGATGAAGTCTTTGCTGCCGGAAAAGAGATCCTCGCCAGACAGCCTGACAATATCAACATTATCGTTCCTCTGGGCCTTGTGGGCTCATATCAGTCGAACCAGGCGAACAATTACAAGTATGCAGATGACGGCCTCCGGTTTGCGAATCTTGCTATGTCCAAGATCAACGCCGGGGCGGTGTTCCCCAAGCCGGGCGGCAAGGCCGGTGCTTTCCAGTACGAATTCACGAAGCCGGAAGCCATCAACGAACTGAAGTACGCGATCGCATATCTGAGCTACTACGGCAAGAAGGACAAGGCGACGGCGCTTCCTCTCTATTACGAGCTTGCGCAGGGTGCTTTCAAAGACGATCCGCGTATCTACGGAACCATCGGCGACTACTACGTCGAGCAAAGGAAACCGGTCGGCGAACAGATCCGAACAAAGATCGCGGAGCAAAATGCTGCAGGCACTTCCGAGGAGAAAAAGATCGCCCTGGAAGACGAGATCAAGAAGCTGGCTGCCTTGTTCAACGGCTACAACGAGCGCATTCTCGACGCTCTTGGCCGAGCGTACAAGGTAACCAAGGACACGCCGGCGAATAAGGCTTACAGGGACAATCTTTACAAGATCATGCAGGACGTCTATAAGAGCCGTTTCCCCGATAAGGAAGCGGGCTTAAACGAGTACATAGCTACGGTCGTCCAGAAGCCGTTCCCGAACCCGACCAGCGAAGTGACGCCGGTTTCCGACCCTGAACCGACGACCACTACATCTACCACGGCACCCGCCGGACAGGCGGCTCCGGCCACTAAACCGGCCCCTGCTTCGCCTAACGGCAAGACGGCGGTGACGACCAAACCGAAGAAGTAAAACTTATCAAACCGTAGATCTGAAGATCGGCCGGGCAACGTTTTATACGTGCCCGGCTTCTATTTTGTCAGCAGTAGGTCCAAACGGCCTGTTGCCGATCGAATATATTGATTTCACCCGCTATTTTTGAATACAAACTGGAGGTTCATTTCGATGAAAGCGATCCTTAGATCTGCAGGCTTGGCAGTAGTGTATTTGGCGGTGTTGGGATGTGTTTTTACGGTCGCGACGGCTCAAGCTCCGTGTGACGATGCTGACGGAATAGCGGCGCTGGACGCAAAGGTGAGGGAAAACTATGAAAAAGACGTGACCGTCGGCATAGCGATCGAAGCCGCGAAAAAATATCTTCAGAAGTATCGCGAGTGTGCGCCGACAAAGGAATTCGCTGCGTGGCTAAATGGTCGTTTGCCCGAATGGGAAAAACGCGATGCCCTCGAGAAGGAACGAAAGTGGCGCAATGAAAGGGTTGCTAAATTCGACGAAGCGGTTCGACTTAAGAAATTTGACGATGTTTATGCGGCTGGGGCCGAGCTCGTCCAGCGTTATCCAGACAACGTTAACTACCTGATGCCGTTGGGATTGATAGGCCTTTACGAATCATACAAGAACAACTTCAAATACAACGACGACACTATCAAATACGCAAAACTCGCCCTTGCGAAATTGAAGAACGGAAAGCCCGAACCGAAAAAAGGCAGGGACGGCAAGCCCATTTTGGACGCAAACGGCAAGGTGGTATTCGGCCCTTTCCAATTTGAGCGCAATACCGAAGACGCCCTCAGCGAGCTGAACTATTCACTGGCGTTCATCCTTTACCACAAGAAAAACGACAAGAAAGCCGGCCTTCTCTACTATTACGAGGTCTCGCAGACACCGGGTGCCTACAAGAACGAGCCGCAGCTTTATGCAACGATCGGACAACACTACATCGAAGAAGCGGCGCCGATCGCCAAAGAGATCGTCGCGCTGATCCACAAGATGCAAACGAACCTAACGGACGAGGAGATGGTAAGGCTTGAAGCCGAGACGAAGAAAAAGATAGCTCTTTACAACGGGTATAACGAACGAGCTCTGGATGCCTTTAGTCGGGCGTATAAGTTTGCCGACCCAACCGTCGCATCGGAGAAGGCATTGAAGGCCCGCGTCTACACAGCTCTGCAAAATCTCTTCGAACGGCGGTTCTCAAACAAGGAGGGTATGGACAAATGGATGGCCGACGCAGGTTCGAAGCCTCTTCCCGATCCGACGAGCGAGGTGACGCCGGTTTACGATCCTGAACCGGCCAAGGCCTCGCCTGTAACCCCGGACAAAGCACTCCCGGCCTCGAAGCCCGGTACGACCAAGGGTAAAGCCCCGACGAGAAAACCGCGGGTTTAGTCAGGATAGTTTTGGAGAAAGGCCGGGCATCGTAAGCCCGGCTTTCTTTTTGCCTGTATACCTCATAGAATTGTGGTTGCCGGATGGACCTGGAAAAGCTCGAAAAACTGCTCGGGTATGAATTTGCCGATCGCGAGTTGTTGATCAGGGCGGTAACTCACCGGTCGTGGGCGGCACGAAGAGTTTCCGGGCGAGACGGAACAGGCCTTGCGTGACGTGCAGAACGAGTCGCTTGAGTTTGTCGGCGATTCCGTTCTTGGGCTCGTCATCGCCGAGCTGCTTTACCGGGCGCATCCGGGGCTTAGCGAGGGTGACCTGACCCTGATGAAACACTCGTTGGTCAGCACTGCGACGCTCGCCGCAATTGCCCGTGAAATGGGGATCGGCGAGTACATACGCCTTGGCCGCGGTGAGAAAAAAACGGGCGGCCGTGAAAAGACGGCTTTGCTCGCGAACACGCTGGAAGCGCTGATCGCCGCTGTCTTCTTCGACGTGGGTTATGAAAAGGCGAGCCAGTTCGTCGGCCGGATCTTTGCAGGAAAGATAGAGAGCACCACGCCGCGGGGCTCGAACGATTTTAAGACGATGCTCCAGGAAACGCTGCAGGCGCAAAAGCTGGCGGCGCCGACTTATGCTTTGCTAAAGGCCGAAGGAATGCCGCACTCGCGAACATTCGTTGTCGAAGCCGTCTGGAGCGGCGGGCGTTCCGTCGGGACCGGCCGGTCGATCAAGTCCGCCGAGATGATGGCGGCCAGCGAAGCGCTTTCCGCGCTGAAAGCAAGGGAAACATCGGGCGATCAGTAACCGTATTGGAATTGGAGTTTATGGCTGAAGAAACAAAAGAAAAGGCCGGGCCGATCGAAGCAGAAGTTAAGCCGTTGGGCCCGCCTAAATCGGTGTTCCGCGAGTATTTCGAATCGTTCACGGTGACGCTGATCATGGCGATCTTCGGAATGACGTTCGTGCTTCAGGCGGTTACCGTGCCGACCGGCTCGATGCAGAACACCATCCTTGTCGGCGATTACCTGCTGGTGAACAAGTTCATTTTCACGCCGGGCAACTACGAATTGCCGTTTCTTCCGCAGCGGGCAATACAACGCGGCGACATCATCGTGTTCAAGTACCCGGGAAATAAGGCGAACCCGCGAAAGGACGCGATGCGGAACCCGCCGCTTCAGGCCTACCAGATCAATTACGTAAAACGCGTTATCGGACTGCCGGGCGAAAAGGTCGAGTTCCGCGATAATCAGGTCTACATAAACGATCAGCTGCTTCCGGAACATCGGATCACCGCCGATTCGGACGACGATGTTTCCGCTCTTGAGACGACCGACGTCGCCGAACGTACGCCGGAAGAGAAATGGAGCGTTTATTATTCCAAGCGGCGTCTGTCCGGCCGTGATTATGAATTTGCGGTGCCCGGAAAGCCGCAGATCGTTCCGGAAAACCACTTTTTCGTTATGGGCGACAGCCGCGACAACAGCGAAGACAGCCGCTACTGGGGTTTTGTGCCGCGCGAGCTTATCATCGGTCGGGCGATGTTCGTTTACTGGTCATGTGATCGCGCCGCCTCGAACGGCAGCGTTGCGGGGTGCCTTACTCATCCGCGGCTGGACCGGATCTTTAAATTCGTTAAATAAAGTGTCCAAGTATTTTTGCTAGTGGCGGTCAAAACGGCCGCCATTTTTGTTTATGAAGATAACTTTCAGCGACGAGGTTTCGGGAGCTCTTCATTTCGACCGGCCGGTCGTTGCGCTTGAATCTACCGTGATCGCACACGGCCTGCCCTTTCCGCAGAACATAGAGACCGCGTACCGACTGGAGCGCATTGTCCGCGAGAACGGGTCCACGCCGGCGACGATCGCGATTTTCAACGGAGAGGTCTCGGTCGGCCTGAACGACGCACAGATCGAATCACTGGCGACGTCGCCCGATATTCAAAAGCTTTCAACACGGGACCTGCCGGTCGCCCTCGCGATGAAACTGAACGGTGCGACGACCGTCGCGACGACAAGCCTGATCGCACACAGTGCTGGAATAAAAGTCTTCGCGACCGGCGGCATCGGCGGCGTGCACCGCGGTGCAGCGAGTGACCTTTCGGCCGACCTGCCCGTGCTTGCCAGCACACCGGTGCTGGTCGTATGTTCCGGAGCAAAGATCGTCCTCGACCTTCCGGCAACGCGAGAGTGGCTGGAAACCCACGGCGTTACGGTGCTTGGTTGGCGGTGCGACGAGATGCCGGGATTTTATTCCGCGAGGAGCGGTCTCTCCGTTGACCGTCGGGTCGACGCCATTCGCGAGGTCGCTGCCATTCTCAGATCCCGAGACGAACTCGGCCTGAAGAATGCGGTGCTTTTGACCGTGCCTGTTCCGGAAGCCGCCGCCCTGGACTCGAGCGAGGTTGAGGAAATGCTGAAAAACGCTCTGCGTCTTGCGAATGAAAGATCTATCAGCGGAAAAGAGATAACTCCCTTCTTACTTTCTCAGATGTCCGAGATCAGCGAAGGGCGGACCCTGGCCGCAAATATTGCCCTGCTTGAGAACAACGCACGGATCGCAGCAGAGGTGTCGTGCATAATAGAACGTTAAAATCAGTAGTATTGAGCACCGGGAGCTTCATCCGGCGCGTGCCGTTCTCTTCTCCTCTTAGTCTGCGGTTGGGTCCGACTTGACCACCGAGGTAGCGGAATAAGAGGAATAAGAGGAAAAAAGGAAAGCTTACGGTATCGCCGCCGTTCCACGTTCCATCTTGTTCTTCAGCGAATCGATTCGATTGCGGGCCTCGACAGCCTCGGCCGCGTCGGGAAACTTAGCCGTAAGCTCGCGCCAGCAGGCACCCTCGTAATGGTATTGCCGGGTGTTGGGATTGAAGAGAAAAATTATGCCGAGTTTACGGTAGCGGTCAAGCATGTTGAAATTCAGGTAATAGCTGTGCATCGGCGCAGCTGAAGCTGCCATCTCACGACGGTCGAGCCGCGATCCCGCATCCTTTGAAAGCTTCGTAGCCGCGTCTTCGAGCAAGTCGCCCAGAAGCAACAGGACGCCCGGACGCTGTTTCGAAGCCGGAAAAACCTCGGAAAAGGCAACGGCCAGCTCGATCTGATCGAAACCGTTCGACGCCCTCACCAGGCGGGCAAGCCTGTCGTCATCAGTCTCGCGAAACCTGCCAAACAACGCGTCCGCCTGCACCCAGCCCGTATTATTCGGCGGGGCCGAGACCCGATAAAACCTGACGCCGTCAGCCTCGGTGACGCCGAGTATCTTTACCGTTCTCCCCCGACGCATCCGCTGAACCGAATCGGCAAACAGGCTTGGTTTCACACGGAGGACGGACAAGGTCTCATCTAAAACTACCGCGGTACTGCCTATTTCTTTCGGTTTCGCGGGAGCGGCGTACTTTGAGGCTGTAGGCCGCGCTCGTCTCTGAGCTTCGGATTCAGAAGCGAAGACGAATGTAAACAAGATCAAGGCTACGATTTTGTGTGAGAATTTCATTGCCGTCTAAACTCACAGCTTCATAATTGCCCCGCCTTAGGTGGAGGGACGGATCTTCACTTCGCACCTCGCATCGCTTTGCCGATCCGGTCGCTCAAACCGTGATGGTGAAAATGGCAGATCGCGATGGCTAGGGCGTCCGCGGCGTCGTGCGGCGTAGGCGCGGCCTTTAAATTCAATAGCAGCCGGACCATTTCGCCGACCTGGTGTTTTTCGGCGTTGCCGTATCCGACCACGGTTTTCTTTATCAAACGCGGGGCGTACTCGGCGATGTCCAGGCCCCGCTGTTCCGCCAGCAGGAGCATCACGCCGCGGACTTGCCCGAGCTTCATCGCGACGTTTACGTTTACGGAATAAAAGGCCTCTTCGATGGCAAAAGCATCCGGCTTGAAACGCTCCGCGATCTCATCGACCTCGGCAAAAATTCGGGCCAGCCGTTTCGAAAACGCATGACGGGGGTTCGAGCGGACCGTGCCGAATTCGACAAGCGAGTATTTGCTGCCGCTGCCGTCGACAACACCCCAACCGAGCGTTTCACTGCCGGGGTCGATACCCAAAACTCTCATTTCATAACATTTCCGGGAGCCGAATAGTGACAAGATAGCCTAACTTTTCCGCTAAATGCAACTCAGCCCAAGCCCGTGCGCGTGGCACCGGCGAATTACTCTAGGTTCGTATATCGCCCTTGCTGACGCGCGGGCCTCCGCATTCGAAGTCAGTTGTAAAACGCCGGAATAAATCTTATGATTTCAGGATACTCGGTTCCCCCATGACGAATAAAATGAGTATTCAAGCCGTGGCCCCGCCGCCTAAACAATCTGTCCGCACGCTGTTAGCAGATATCGTCGATTACGCCGGCCTTTTTCCGCCGTCGATGGTGACGATGAATGAGGCTGTCGAAAATTTTGCGTCGTACCGTCGTAGCGAGCACGGATGGATGCTGGGGCGGTTCGTCCTGCCCGCGGCCCGGCTCAATGAGTTTCTCGAGGCCGCCGATGGTCATTTGATTGACGGCGATCCGTTTCGGCTGAGCGTGCTCGCAGGCGAGGACATTACTCAGACGCTTCGAGATATAAAGATCTTTAACTCCGAAAACGCAGGCCGAGCGGTTTGCGATTCGCTGGAAGTAAAGGCGAATACGGTTTCTAAGATCGAGAACACCGTCGCTGCATTGCCCGAGGATCTAACGGCCTTTTTTGAGATCTCGACCGGCGAGAATTTTGCCGAGCTCGTGGCGATGCTTTCCATTAAGGGACAGCGTGCAAAATTGCGAACAGGCGGAACGACACGGGAAGAATTTCCGCCGACTCGTGACGTCGTACGCTTTGTCCGCACGTGCATGGCCGCGAACGTGCCGTTCAAGGCAACAGCCGGCCTGCACCACCCGATCCGCTGTTTTCGCCCGCTAACCTACGCCGCAAACGCGCCGCAAGGGACAATGCACGGCTTTTTGAACGTCCTGCTGATGACCGCCTTTGCGCGTGAAAGCTACCGCGTGGCCCTGCTGGAAGAGCTGATGGAAGAGGAGTTTGACGAGGCATTTGCGTTCCAGAACGATTCGGTCCTCTGGCGCAACGAACACATCCTGACCGCCGCCAACCTCGATTTCCTCCGCCGAAAAGGCATGATCTCGTTCGGATCATGCTCATTCACGGAACCGGTGGAAGACCTGCAGAGTTTGGGACTTCTATGACCAGCAGGCGGTCGTAGCCCACACAGGCAGAAACACGACCGGTAGCGAGTGTGCCCTGCAACAAAACAAGATGTCTAACAACGAATGGGACGACAACGAATATCCGCTTGCATACTTTATCACGTTCAGAACGCACGGTACTTGGCTTCATGGCGATCAGAGAGGTTCGGTCGACCGACACGGGCAGAATATCTACGGCGCCGAACGAATCGTCACTTGATCCCGTTTTTTCGGTAAAGATGGCAACGGAATATGGATTCGGAGCCGGTGTTACTGAATGGCCGCCAGCGAGCGGCTGTGTGAATCCGCGATTCGTGAAGTCTGCAGAATCCGCGGTTACAGGCTGTTGGCGATCAATGTGAGAACCAACCATGTCCACGTTGTCGTTTCCGCGATTTCGACACCCGCCTCGATAATGAATGCCTTTAAAGCGAATGCGACGCGGGAACTTCGCGAAGCGGGTTTAGTGGCGAAAGAGCTTGCGATCTGGTCGCGTGGAGGCAGCACAAGATATTTATGGAAACCACATCAGTGTGGAGGCCGCCGTTGATTACACCGTGAACGGACAAGGAGATAGATCTACCGAAGTTCTAAATAGGCCGAATGCTACGGGGCACACTCCCTACCGGTCGTGTTTCTGCCTTTATCGACCCGACAGTCGAATATGACCTACGAGATCAACGAAACCCACGACCCTACCTCAAAAGCTGGGTCGAATCCGCCAACGACCCGAATACGGATTTTCCGATACAGAATCTGCCGTTTTGTGTTTTCGAAGATCCGAGATTGCACGATCATACGGAGCATCGGTGTCAGAATTGGTGATCAGGGTACTCGATGTCTAGTTGCTGACGAATGCAGCTGGATTTCATTTCGAGATTCATATCCTGAACACGTATTAGCAGGACACCGTCTGACTGGATGTTGACGTACGGTATGTCGGACCGAGGATGTTTCGTTCGAAGTTCGAGACAAAGGCTCTCTGAGCTGACTTGTCAGGTGATTCGCAAGGCCGAGGCAGTCGAACTCAGAAGCGTTCCTTTACGACTCGACTGATGTTGCAATTCTCATAGCCCGTTCAACATCGGCGACTACACCGACTTCTACTGCTCCATCTTCCACGCCACGAATGTCGGCTCGATGTTCCGGCCGGACAATCCGCTGCTGCCGAATTACAAATATGTGCCGATCGGGTATCACGGGCGGGCTTCGAGTATTGTGATAAGCGGGACCGATATCAAACGGCCGAATGGGCAGAACCGGAGCGATGCGGAGAAGCCGCCGGTTTTTATCCCGTGCGAAGAATCTCGATTACGAGATGGAGCTCGGGTTTTTTGTCGGGCAGGGAAATGAGCTCGGAACAGTCGATCCCGATCGGCGAGGCCGAGGAGCATATCTTCGGCCTGTGCCTTGTGAACGACTGGTCGGCACGCGACATACAGGCGTGGGAGTACCAGCCGCTCGGGCCGTTTCTCGCAAAGAATTTTGCGACGACGATCTCGCCGTTCGTTGTGACGATGGAGGCGCTTGCTCCGTTCAGGACAAAGGCGTTCGAACGCGATCCGGACGATCCGCAGCCGCTTGATTATCTGAGCGACGAGCAGAACCAAAAATTCGGCGGGCTCGATATCAATCTTGAGGTTTATATCCAGACCGAAAAGATGCGGAACGAAAACATCGAACCGCATCGCCTTCGCCGCTCGAACACGAAAGACCTCTACTGGACCATCGGCCAGATGCTCACGCACCACGCCTCGAACGGCTGCAACCTGCAGACCGGCGACCTGATGGCCACCGGCACGGTCAGCGGCAAGGAAAAGACCGAACGCGGCTGCATGCTGGAGCTGACCTGGCGTGGCACCGAGCCGATCGAACTGCCATCGGGCGAAACACGCCGCTTCCTCGAAGACGGCGACGAGATCATCATGAAAGGCTACTGCGAACGCGAAGGCTTCCGCCGCATCGGCTTCGGCGAATGCCGCGGCCGTATCCTCCCGGCCGGCTGATTTCAACGCAGAGACGCGGAGATGCAGAGGACAGCTCGGACCACGCTTCCTCTGCGTCTCCGCGTCTCTGCGGTACTGCCTCCTTGCTAAAGCAAAAGGCGGAAACCCGACCGGTAGGGAGGGTGCGCAATGCGGCTGCCATTCAACGTCGCGCACCCTCGCTACAGCTCGGGTTTCCGCCTGTTCTGCTAAACTTGAACTGTGAAACCGGCATCCGCGATCTTCGAAATCACCGTTCGGCGTGTCGAGTCGGGCTCGGATGAACGGGACCTCGCCGACGTGCTCGCGGTCGAAGAGCCGCTTGAGATACGCCTTGGATTTCCCGACGGAACGCACAAAGCGATCTCGATCACGATGCGGACACCCGGCGAGGATGCCGACCTTGCCGCCGGATTTCTTTTCACGGAAGGAATAATCAAATCGCCCGATCAGATCAAACAGATCCGCCACTGCGGGCTGAAGATCGGCAAGGGCTCAGGCACGCTTGATCGGGCCGGGGCGCTCAACTCAAACACGATCCGGGTTGATCTGAAAGACGGGGTGGACATCGATTTCAAACGTCTTGAACGCCATTTCTATACATCGTCAAGCTGCGGCGTTTGCGGCAAAAGCTCGATCGAAGCTTTGAAAACCGGCGCGAATAGCTGCCGGTTTCCGACCTGCCGTTGATCGATCCGGAATTCATAAACCGTTTGCCGGACGCGCTGCGCCGTGAACAGGAAACTTTCGACAGAACCGGCGGCCTTCATGCCTCGGCCTTGTTCCACCTGGACGGCACGCTGGATATCGTCCGCGAAGATGTTGGTCGTCATAACGCTCTCGACAAAGTGATCGGTTCAAAATTCCTGGCGAACGGACTGCCGCTCAGCGACAGCATTTTGCTGGTCAGCGGCCGCGCCAGTTTCGAACTCGTGCAAAAAGCGCTGATGGCGGGCATTCCGATACTGGCTGCGGTCGGAGCGCCGTCCAGCCTGGCGGTCGAATTGGCACGCGAGTTCGGTATGACGCTGATCGGGTTTGTCAGGGAAGAGAGGTTTAATATTTATTGCGGCCAGCGAGTCAGAGCCCGATCGGGAATAGCTGAAAACTGATAGCTGATAACTGATAATTAAAGCAATCAAAGTTGGGTTGAATTATCAGTTTTCAGCTACCAGCTATCAGTTATTCCGAATGAAGTCTATCGAAACTTCCGTGTCTGAAGAAAAAGAAAAACTCGAGATCTCGAAACCTGAAGAAACCGCGGCAGGCCTCGACGCGGCCATCAGCACGGCGCGGAATGTTTTCGGAAAGATGGGCGTCGTGCGCGGGACCCGCGGGATGCTGAAGATCAACCAGGCGGGCGGGTTCGATTGCCCGTCGTGCGCATGGCCCGACCCGGAAAGCCACCGGACGTTTGCCGAATTTTGCGAGAACGGTGCCAAGGCGATGGCGGACGAGGCGACGACGAAACGCATCGGCCGCCGAATTTTTCGCGAAGTATTCGATAGACGAACTGGCCCGGCAAAGCGATCAATGGCTGAACGACCAGGGCCGACTGACCGAGCCTTTGATCATGCGCGAGGGCAGCCGGCATTATGAGCCGATATCGTGGGAAAATGCTTTCGAAACGATCGGCGGCAAACTAAACTCGCTCGCCTCGCCCGATGAGGCGGTCTTTTACACCTCAGGACGCACCTCGAACGAAGCGGCATTTCTCTACCAGCTTTTCGTCCGCCAATTCGGCACGAACAATTTGCCCGATTGCTCGAATATGTGTCATGAATCGACGAGCGTCGCGTTGACCGAGTCTATCGGTCTCGGCAAAGCGACCGTGCGGATGGAAGACCTCGAGAACACCGATCTGATCATCGTCATCGGCCAGAACCCGGGAACAAATGCTCCGCGGATGATGACGTCGCTGGCTGCCGCAAAAAAGAATGGAGCGAAGATGATCGCCATCAACCCGTTGCCGGAAGCCGGATTGATGAATTTCAAGGACCCTAACCCGCAGCACGGCAATCCGTTCTCGCTGATCGGTGGAAAGCCGGTGAAGCTTGCAGACCTTCACCTTCCGCTCCGGATCGGCGGGGATATGGCTGTGTTGAAGGGTCTGATGAAAACAATGCTCGAACGCGAGCGTGAAAAGCCCGGCACTGTTTTCGATCACGACTTCATTCAGGCGAAGACGGAAGGTTACGAAGATCTGGTTAAAACGCTTGACGCTACACCGTGGGACGACATCCGCGAGTCCTCAGGTCTTACACACGAACAGATCTCGAAAGCGGCCGAGATGATAATGTCTGCCGACAAATTCGTCACCTGCTGGGCAATGGGCGTTACGCAGCACACGGACGCGGTCGCGACCATTCAGGACATAGTTAACCTGCATCTGCTACGCGGCGCGATCGGCCATCCCGGCGCTGGGTTGTGCCCGGTCCGCGGACATTCGAATGTGCAGGGCGACCGGACTATGGGTATTTGGGAGAAAATGAATCCGGTTTTTCGCGAAAATCTTGAAAGGGAATTTGGATTCACGGCCCCGGAAAAGGACGGGTACAACACGGTCGAGAGCATCGCGGCGATGCGAGACGGCCGTCTGAAGGTGTTCCTCGCCATGGGCGGCAACTTCGTCGCAGCGTCTCCAGACACCAACGTTGTTGAAACTGCGGTCCGTAATTGCGCCCTGACAGTAAACGTTCTGACTAAACTGAACCGGACGGCGGTAACGCCCGGAAGAGTTTCGATTATCCTCCCATGCCTCGGCCGTACCGAAATTGACCGACAACCACAGGCGGAAACACGACCGGTAGGGAGTGTGCGCAAGTTGGATGATGTTCCACATGGCGCACCCTCGCTACTACTCAGGTTTCCGCCTGCGAAGGTGGAAAAACATCCGCTAGGCAGTGTGCCCGGAGGGCGTATGCTTGTCGACCAATTCGTCTCGACCGAAAGCACAATGCTCAGTGTTCAATCTTCACGCGGCGTCTTTGAACCCGCGTCCGAGCATCTTCGCAGCGAGCCGTGGATCGTCGCTCAGCTGGCTAAGGCGACGCTTGGGACGCGAACCACCGTCCACTGGGACGCAATGGCAGCCGATTACGATAACATTCGCGACGCTATATCGCGGGTCGTGCCCGGATGCGAGAACTACAACGAACGCATCCGCACGGATGGCGGCTTCTATATGCCAAACCCGCCGACGCGAGGGCATCTTCAAAACACCCTCCGGCAAAGCTCTGTTCCGCCCGGCTCCGCTCGAAACCATCCGCCTCGAACCTGGCAGGCTTTTGATGACGACCATACGCTCGCACGGGCAATTTAATACGACCATTTACGATAACCGCGACCGTTACCGCGGGATCGACGGCAGCCGACGGGTGATCTTTATGAACAAAAAGGACATTACTGATCGCGGTCTTGAGGTGGGCCAGCCGGTGGATATTACAAGCCATTTCGATGACGGCGAACGTCAGGTAAAGGCTTTTACTGTTGTACCTTACGACATCCCGCTCGACTGTTGCGCAACATATTTCCCCGAGGCAAACCCGCTTGTTCCCCTTGGCAGTATCGCCCGCCGCAGCAACACGCCGACGTCAAAATGTGTGATCGTCTCTGTCAAACCAACAGCCGGAAACACGAGCAGCAAGTATGCCCCATGAACATCGAAGCTTTTATTCTGGTCGGCGGGCGTTCGAGCCGGCTCGGACGCGACAAGGCATTCGAACGGATCGGCGGCAAGACTCTCGCTGAACGTGCACTCCAAACAGTTCGCGATTCCGAGATCGCGTCGAAGATCTATTTCGTGACCGGAAATGAGGTCCAGTTCGCCATCGAGGCCGCAAGGCTCGATGCCCTGTTCGTCTTCGACGTTATCGAAGGCCGCGGCCCGCTTGGCGGGCTGTACACCGCCTTGACACACGCTTCCGCCGATTGGGTCTTTCTGGTCGCTTGCGATCTTCCCTTTGTAACGCGGGATCTGATAACCAATCTATCTCGTTACACCAATGGTGAATACGAAAGCTTTGGCGCGATCGTCCCCGAGCAGCCCGATGGCCGCCTTCAGCCGCTTTGTGCCTTTTATGACGTCAAAAAGGTGAAAGCTGTCGTGGATGAGATAATCCACCGCCCTCGCGTCTCCCCGCCTATGCACGAGGTCGTGGAGCAACTTCATCCCCTTATAGTCAAACCCGACGAGTACAAATCCTTGACCGCGCCGCCGGTAAATTATTTTGCAAACATCAATACCGAACAAGATCTGGAGCAGGCACGTGAAATAGAACGCAAACTTTGAGGCGGCGGCTAAATCTAATCAAGCGGGGACAAAGAGAGAAAGCGGGACAAAGATAGAAAGTAATTTCCCTTCGTGCCCTCCGCGGGCCCAGCGGTTAAAATAGAAATGATGGATGTGGTTTTGGACAAATTTAAGGAAGAATGCGGTATTTTCGGCATTTTCGGACATGCCGAGGCTTCGACGCTGACGCAGTTAGGGCTTTTTGCACTCCAGCACCGGGGGCAGGAAGCTTGCGGTATCGTTTCAAGCGACGGCGGCGATCTTCACCAGTTTCGCTCGCAGGGCTTGGTCGCGGATGTGCTGAATGAAGATGTTCTTCGCAAATTGAGGGGCTCGAGCGCGATCGGGCACACGCGATATTCGACGACCGGCCACAACACGATAAAGGAAGTGCAGCCTTTTTCGGTCACCTGCCAGCACGGCGATATCGCTGTTTGTCACAACGGAAACCTGCCGTTTGCAAAGGCGCGCCGGCGGGAGCTTGAAAAGGAAGGCGCCATTTTCTCATCGACCTCGGATACCGAAACCATCCTTCACGGCATTGCCCGAACCCAGGCCGCGAATGCGATCGAGGCGATCGAGACGGTGCTGAAACAAACCGACGGCGCATTTTCGCTGCTGTTTCTGATGCCGAATGCGCTGGTAGCCGTTCGCGATCCGCGCGGGTTTCGCCCGCTCGTCCTCGGTAAACTTAAGGACGCCTTTTGCATCGCGTCAGAAACATGTGCGTTCGATCTGATCGATGCTCAATACGTCCGTGAAGTAGAGCCGGGCGAAATGATAGTTATCACGGAAAACGGTATCGAATCGCGAATGCCCTTCGATAAGAAACCTGCGGCCGTTTGCACGTTCGAACACGTTTATTTTTCGCGTCCCGATTCGATAATATTCGGGCGGTCGGTAAATGAATCACGGCATAAAATGGGCAAGCAGCTCGCGATCGAGCAGCCGGTCGAGGCGCGACCTTGTCGTGCCGGTTCCCGATTCGGGCGTCGCCGCCGCGATCGGGTTCGCGAAACAGTCGGGCATCAATTTCCGCCAGGCAATAATCCGAAATCACTACGTCGGCCGCACGTTTATCGAGCCGTCACAGTCGATCCGGTCGTTCGGCGTCCGTCTGAAACTTAATCCGATCAAGGACCTTATCCGCGATCAACGTGTCGTGCTGGTCGACGATTCGATCGTCCGCGGCACGACTTCAAAAAAGCTCGTCGAAATGGTCCGCGAATCCGGTGCCAAAGAAGTTCATATGCGCATCTCCTGTCCGCCGACCACACATTCGTGCTATTACGGGGTGGACACGCCCGCACCGCCAGGACCTGATCGCGTCGCGGATGAACATCAAAGAGGTCTGCGAATACATCGGAGCTGACAGCCTCGGTTATCTCTCGCTTGAAGGAATGCTGGCCGCGATCGGCATCGACGCCACATCGTCCTGCACCGCCTGCTGGACCGGCGCTTACCCAACGCTTATAGCGAACGGACAGGCCGCGTAGGCTACAGTACGGTAAACGTGCAGCTTTTCAGGCCACACCGCTAGCGATAGTTTGGTCCTGGTGTTCACCGTTCTCTTTCGAGGAATTTGAGCCGACTTAATTCCGATCGCCGCGAAGTGGCTTGGGGTCCTGATAGCGGCGAAGAAAATCGATCGTATTAAGGGCCTTTTTACACTCGTCGATCGCCCGTTCATTCATCTCTACCGCAGTTCGGACCGCAGAATGCCGGTCTACGAGATCTTGTGAAACGAGCAATTGTGTAGAGCGTTTCCACAATCGGGTGGCCTGCCTTGAATGCTGAAGTGCCCTTCGGCGGAGTATTGAGATCGCAGATTCCATCGTTTTTCTCTTCGTGCAAATAAATGATAGAGCCTGCGAAATGATGGTTGTGTGCGGTAGCGTACACTTCTATCAAATCTGCCGTAATTTGGCCGCGTCAGCAGACCCCGGAAATAAAAATGCCGCCAAAATGGCAGCATTGTTTGTTCGCGACTCTGTTAGTGGGGACCGGTCAAAGGACTGACCTCCTGGCCCGTAACTCCCATATCAGGGCTTTTTCATATGTTTTAATGCCGGAACTGCCCCGTTAACGGCAGGGCGGTAATTTTGCGAGTACCAGCCATAGACTTCAGCCAGCCCGTCGCGTAACCCCGTACTGTGTCGCCACCCGAGTTCGTGCAAACGAGATACGTCCATTACTTTTCGCATTGTGCCGTCAGGCCGCGAACCGTCAAATTCGATGTTGCCCTGGTAACCGACTATCTCGGAGATCAGCCGCGCCGTTTCGCTGATCGAAATTTCCTCGCTGGTGCCGATGTTGATATGTGAAATGCCGCGGTTGTAGATATCGTCGGCGTTCAGATTCTGAGATACAAAAAAGATCGCGTCCGCCATATCTTTGACATACATAAATTCCCGCATCGGCTTGCCGGTCCCCCATATCGTGACGAACGGCGCGTTTGATATTTTTGCTTCGTGAAATTTTCGCATAAGGGCTGGTATCACGTGCGAGGTTTCAAGATCGAAATTATCGTGGGGACCATATAGGTTTGTCGGCATCACCGAAAAGAAATTGCACCCGTGCTGCCGGTAATAGCTCTCACACAGCTTGATCCCGGCAATTTTTGCTATGGCGTACGGTTCATTTGTAAATTCAAGAGGGCTCGCCAATAGTTCCTCTTCGCGGATCGGATAACTCGCTTGTTTCGGGTAAATGCACGAACTGCCGAGCAGAATAAGCTTTTCGACGCGCGTTCGGAACGCTGAATGGATCACATTCGCTTCGATCATCAAGTTCTGGTAGATAAAATCGGCACGGTAAGCATTGTTCGCGGCGATCCCGCCGACCTTTGCCGCGGCGACGATCACGGCCTGAGGCCGATGGGTATCGAAATAATCCTCGACCTGCTCCTGGCGGATCAGATCAAGTTCCGAGGAAGCAGGCTTCAATATCTCACCATAGCCCGCCTCGGCCAGGCGGTTAACGACCGCACGCCCGACCAAACCGCTTGCTCCGGCAACCATGATCTTCTTCGAATCCATATTCATATCAGTTAAAGTATAACGTGAATTACCCGCAAAATGAGAGGACGGGCACAAAACCGCCCAACGTAACGCTTTCTATTTTCATCTAAATTTCGTAAACTAGCAGTCCTCGCTATGGGGGCGACAGGCTTCGACAGGGGCTTGTATAGATCTTTGGATGCACGTCGGGCTTTTTGTAGGTGAGCTCGTTAACAAAACTTGCAAAACACAAATGCTAATCAAGAATTAGCTCTTGCTGCCTAATTAACTTTAGCTACAGCAATGTCTTACCGGAAGTCAGCCTAGAGCGACCGGATAAGGCATAACTCAGTCCAGGCTAGGGCACGTCCACCGCCTGCGGACGCGTCTGAAATGTTAGTCAGGCTGGTTTTCGGCAAGGTCTTGCCCGCTTGCTTACTTGCCGAAAATGAGAACCGAGCAAACGGGCTAAACGTGTAGATTTCACTGGTCGCAACCTTTGGATGCGGGTTCGATTCCCGCCGCCTCCACCAATTTATGTTCGAATTTGCACGCTAGATTTGGGACCGAAAGTAAAATTCATTTCAAAGATTCAAGTCCCACCCGCATAACAGATCCTGAAGTTGCGGGCCGCGGAACTGCGGGATCGCTTCCAAGACGCCGACCTTCACTTTTCAAAACGAATCAGCACAGCATCAACTGTATGTTTTTGGCGAATGCAAACTAGTTTCTTGCTATCGGGTGAAAGGGAAAACCGCAGCGTCTGTCCGTCCCGGGTAAAATCTGTAACCGGTTTCGCTCGCTCGCTGTCGATCTCCTGCCGCCATATGTTCAAACCGTGATCCTCATAGCTGTTGAAGTAGATCGCTGTGCCACCTTTTGACCACACTATCCAGGACAAAGGCGGAATATCCAAAACCACATCTGACCGGTCTTCACTCAGCGCATGAACTCTTACCTGCGTTTTTCCGGTTTCTTTATTAAGGAAGCTGTACGCCGCACGTCCGCCTTCGGGCGAGATCGCCCAGAAACCGATATGTGCGTCGCTGACCTCGGTCGGCTCGCCGCCGGAAAGAGAGGCCCGCCACAAGCGACCTTCGCCGCCCACGGAAGCAGTAAAGAAAACCGTTTGTCCGTCTGATGCGAATCGCGGATAGGTAATACCGTACGGGACGTTAGTCACTTGCGTTGGCTGACCACCGTCGATGTTTATGCTCCAAAGCTGCTTTGTCCCACTTCGACTTGAAACAAAGACAATAGTTTGTCCATCAGGCGAAACGGTAGGTGAGAAATCGCGGCTCGCCCCAAAGGTTAGCTGCCGAAGGCTGCTTCCATCGGCCTCCATTCGCCAAATGTTATTGTGGCCGTAATTACCCTTTTCGTCCCAATCAAAGACTATATGATTATTTACTGACCAAACAACCGTATCAAAGTTTGTACCAATAGCCGTTGTGAGCTGCTGAGCAAGGCCGGGACCTTCGACGGGCTCGATCCATATTTGCCTATCCCAATCGAACCGTTGGGTAACGATTGACTTTCCATCGGCACTAACGCTGAGATAACCGTAGTGGTCAGTGTCATTTGTTACGCGCCGTTCCGATCCATCGGGGTACGACAAATGATAGATCTGCGGTTGGTGGGTGATTGGGTCCATCGCGTTTAACAACAACCCGCTTTTATTGGGAAGCCAGCGAGCGCAGCAGATCTGTGAATTGTGTTGTTCGCCTATACGTTGCTCCGTCCCGCCCGATGCGGGGATTTCGGCGACATACCACGATTCATTCTCAGGTTCCCGTCGCCTGATCGTGTAAGCGATCGTCGAGCCGTCAGGCGACCAATCGAGCGACCAGTAATCCGAATTCGAGTTAACAGAAGCTATCGCGTGTTCGCCCGTGCCATCAATTCCTATAACGACGATCGATGTCTCCTGTTTTTTTAGGTCAATTCTCTTGAACGCAATTTGCAGTCCGTCGGGAGACAACGCCAGGCCGCCATTTACAAATTCGATTATCTTCCTGGGCTGACCACCAAGCGTTGAGGTTTGGTAAAGGATCCCTATGTCGGTGGATCGCTCGGCCGCAACAAAATAGAAATTGCTGTTGTCCGGGGCAAATTTCCAGTCCCAATATTGAACGTCGCTACGATGTGGCACGATCTGTTGAGTGCTCCCGGTCGCAATTTGTTGAAGGGTTAATCTGTTGTCAATGGAAACGTAGGCTACGTACTGACCATCGGGTGAGATGGTAGGGGAATGAACGCGTCCCGTCTGGGTCAACCGCGTGAGATTCATTCGTTCAAATGAAATCGGGCTGCTCGATCTTGTCGTAGAGAAGCCGAACTGAATCACGATGATTGCGATGCCAATCAAACTGGAAACGGCGGTCGTCCATAACCAGAAACGCCGACGGGGTGGTGCAGGGACCAACAGAACGCCGACCGGACCGCGAGACGATCGATTTGAAAGGTACTCGGTTTCACCGCAAGCATCGTCCTTACCATAATAGTCGGAACTAACCTCGTCGCCAGCCACGTCGGCAAATCGCTCTTTTACGTCCGCGACAAACCGATAACCGTGTTTCGGCACGGTATGAATAATACCGTGGCCGTTTCGGTCGTCGCCCAGTGCCTGGCGCAGCATCCAGATAGTTCGCGAGAGGTTGCCTTCTTCGACTATCGAGTCGGCCCAGACCGCATTCATCAACTCGTCCTTCTCAACGAGGTGCCCGCGACGCTCGACCAGGCACACTAAAACCTCGAACGCTTTTGGCGTCAGCGCGATCGGCTTTCCTTTTTGTGTTAACAAACGATCCGTCAGGTCAAGGCGAAAGGTTCCGAACTCGTAGATTTGCTTGGGGTTGGCGGCCACTTAATTCATAGAGAAATCTTTCAGAAATCTTAAATAATTTTTCAAGGACTTTTTCCGCCTCGACCCGCTAAGTTGGACTCAACCTATTCCGAGACAGAATTGATGAAACCGGCCCCATGCCGGGAGGGATAGCTTTACGCAAAAACAATAGGGCTTTCGCGAGCATTCTATGCTCGCAACCAGGCAAAAGCAACACATTTTTCGAACCAATCACCTGAAGATCGCTGATGCTTTTTCAACAGAGGAGACTTACGATGAGTATACGGACAAACGTCATAACGAAGGCCCTTGTATTTGTAGCAATGGCCGGATTTTCCGCGTCGGCAAATGCCGATCCTATTACAGACTGGAATTCTTACGCCGCTTCGGCCGTGGTATCCGGAGGCAGAGGACCGGGAGGTTACGTCGATCTCGCGTACATGCACATAGCCGTGTATGACGCTGTAAATGCTATAGACGGACGGTATACGCCGTTTGCGGTTACGCCGTCGAGCGTACCTGCGGGGAGCGTCAAAGGACGCGGCCGCGGTTGCGGCTGCCTATACGGTGTTGCGGGCGATCTTGCCGGCACAGGCGGCTACATTCGACGCTCGATATGCGAGTTCGCTGGCGTTGATACCTGACGGGCAGGCTAAAACTGACGGGATCGCGGTCGGTACCGAGGTCGCGAATCTATTCTTGGCTTCTCGGGTTGGCGACGGGCGTAACGCACCTGTGACCTACACTCCCGGCAGCGGGCCAGGGGCGTGGATCCCAACGTCGCCCGTTCCGCCAATTGTTGTTTACCTCGGCCAGATGCGCCCATTTGCGATGGAGACCGCGTCACAGTTTCGGGCGGACGGCCCGCCGGCATTGACCAGCGATCAATACACCGCAGATTTTAACGAGATCAAACGACTCGGATGTTTCAACTGCCCGGATCGTACAGAAGAACAACGGGTGATCGGACTTTTCTATACCGACAACGGACCGGCACAAACCGCACGCGGGTTTCGGCAGCTGGCGTTCGACAAAGCAATGAGTTTGGAAGACAACGCCCGGCTGTTCGCGATGCTTTACGTGGCTCTCGGCGATTCAGCGATCGCAAGCGTCGAGTCGAAATACTACTTCGGTTTTTGGCGGCCGATCACTGCGGTCCGCAATGCGGACACAGACGGCAATCCGGACACTGTCGCGGACCCGACCTGGACGCCGCTCGCCGCGACGCCTAATTTCCCCGACTACGTTTCCACCCACTCGGCCACATGGGGAGCGTTCTCAGAAACGATCCACCAATTCTTCGGGACCAAATTTGTCAACTTTACAATGACGAGCGTCGTAACGGGCACAACGCGCAATTTCGCCAGCACCGATGATATCAACCATGAAATGATCGACGCCCGCGTTTACGTCGGGTACCATTTCCGGACCGCCGACGTACACGGCGTTAACATGGGAAAGAAGATCGGGCGTCTTGTCGCGAAGGACTATTTTCAGCCTCTCGAGTAGCAAACGGGAGCAGAGCAAGGCCGGCCTGTCCAGTTCGATTTTGGATCTTAATTTGCGGATTTTGGATTGAAAGCCAAAATCCGCAATTGCTTTTAACGGGGTTGTTTCAAGTGTCGGGTGGTCTCGTCTGTGACACTTAACGGCGTGCCGATAAGCTCGTTCGTATCGGCGGGTGAAAGGTAGCCGCCGGCCTCGGCATCATGGAGCCTTTGGGTCTCACTTGGTGAAGCACCCTCGGCTTGAGGTAGCTTTCCCGCTGCCGATACAACGTTCTCGCTTTCGCCGCGTCTCTTGCTTACTAACACGCCGTTTATTATCAATGCGACACCGATCATGAGCGGGAGAATACCGACAATCCAGATGCGGCTAAGTATCTCGGCGGCTGCATCAGAAACACGGCCGCTGGCAATAATGCCTCCCATGAGAACAAAGAGCAGGACCGCGACACCTATGCCGACACTGGCGGTAATGACGCCCGCCTTGATCTCGATCAGCCGCTTTTCTTCGGGAGTTCGTCCCATCAGCAAGTCGATCTCAGCAGCCCGCTTCGTGGCAACCTCGCCGGACTGAAACATTTCGGCGAGCCAGGTCTTGCTCCAGTCAAATTTTTCGTCGGTTTCCCGCGACGCCATCACCTGCCGCAGGGCCTGAAGGTTCGCGCCGCAGGACTTGCAGAATCTTAATTCATCGCTTTGCGTTGAGCCGCACTGAGGACAAAACATGGTAATTAGTATTATAGCCTCGATGCCTTACGCTCAAAATCGGCCGGAAGTTCCTTTCAGTTCCGGACCGCTTCTCGCGAAGCCGCAAGGCGCGCCGGATAGGGTCGATGGGCGGGAAGTGCGAATAGACGTGATCAAATTTTCGGCGAAAATATATAAGCTCGGTATCAATCCAGTGGTCGATCCGGCCGAAGAAGTGCTGGCAGTGATCTTTGAGCAGGCCGGAAGGTCGAAGGGGCCGATCCCCGTGCGCGGAACGCTCAACGGTGCCGAATTTGTGCAGACGCTCGTACGATACCGCGGCCAGTGGCGTCTGTACGTCAACGGCGAAATGTTGAAGGCCTCGGGCCTGAACGTGGGCGATACCGCCCATTTTGAGATCGAGTTCGATCCGAGCGAAAGAATTGTGCCGGTCCCGCCAAAGTTTCGTGCGGCACTCGATTCGGATCCGCGCGTCGCGGAGGCATTCGACAAGTTAACGCCGGGCCGGAAGAAAGAGATCCTGCGATACCTCGGTTCGTTGAGATCGGACGCCGCGGTCGAACGCAATATAGAGCGGGTGTTGACCCAGTTAAGGAGTTGACTATGGGAGGCGCAACTTAGCCGCGGCCCGACAAGAAGCTTCGAACGTAAAAAAAACGGCCCCGAAAGGCCGTTATCTGATCAAGTCCTTGTAATCGATTCACTCCGAGGCCATGAATACCAGCCCGGCGAAGCTGTCGCTCAGGTTGATCACCTGGGCTTCGAATCGGTATCGCTTGTGCCTAACATTTACGACATAGGTCTCGCCAACCGGCACATCATCAAACGTAAAGTATCCGAAGGGATTTGAAACAGCGGTCCGAGATGCGCCGCTCGCGTCGTTAAGAACGACCATCGCTCGCGAGATCGCCCTGCCGTTTTGATCCAGGACCCGGCCGGACACGACAGCTCCGCCCGCAAGCGGGCTGGAGCTGATCGCAAAGTTGGCCGACGAAGAGCCCGACGGGGCCGCAAAATCCGCTTCCCGGACCCGAATACGGGCCGTCGCGGTCGGCATATTAGGCACGGTCCAGGCAAAAGTACCGGTGTTCGCCGCGTTTGCCGCGATCACTGTCGGGTAGGTTGCTCCGCCGTCGGTAGAAAGCTCGATCTTGACGTTGCGGTTGAAGCTTCCGCCGTTAGTCCATGTGATGGACGCCACCGAGCCGATCACGGCGGCGCCGCTGTTCGGCGTCACCCCGGAGATAGTATCCGGCGTTACGTCCGCGGTAGTATCGCGAAACCACCCTATATCTCGCAAAAGTTGACGGGTAAGGTCTCCGTCGATCGGCAGGCCGGCGTTGATGAACGGCTCCATAAGCAAGTTCGGAGATGCCGCCGTCGTGAAATGGGAAACCGAAGAACCGGCGCGAGAATGTAGTAGGTGCATAAAGCTGAACTTGCCCGGACGCGGCATCACGGCCCCCGGTAAGATAGCTGGACGCCATTTTTACACTCGGGCCGTCCCAGCGAAGCGCTCCGTTGCTGGTCGCCGACGCCTTCCGCTGTGCGTTCGTCATTGCGGCTGAGCTCCAGTACTGGCCGGTCGCGCTGTCAAACATTAGGTGGTTCCAAACATCCGGTGACCCGCCTGCCAGGGCTCCGGTAGAACCGTTGGCAAATGTAGAGAACCCGAGCCCATGCCCCATTTCATGAAGCAGCACGACAAGAAGGTTCGTCCTGTTGGCCGGCGTCGCGTTGTCCAAGCCGTAATACCATCTGTGGCCGGCGGCGAAGCAGCTTGAATCGATGCTGAGATTGAACGTCGCGTTAATGTCGGGGTCTGCCGGAAATAAATCGGCTCCCGCCTGTTTATTCGCAAGCGAAATGTGATGCCATGCCCCGGGAACAGCCTGCCCCGGAAAACCGCTAACGCCCGTAAAAGCGCCGGCCGAGCCGAGTACGGCACTGCCTGTTGAGCAGGTCTGCGGATTGAATTGCGAATTTACAACGATCGGAACGCTGGTGTCGAGAAATGCACCCCAAATGCCGGCGGCAAAATTGAAAACATTGAGTCTTTGCTCGCCTCTGGTCGCTCCAGTGTTGCCGCCTTCAGGATTGGCGAAAGCCGCTGTCGCATCATTAAAGCCTTCTCCGGCTCCGTCGCCATTCACAATGTTTATCGTTGCCGAATTGGGCGACATTAGCCGGTTCTGGCGGGCTTCCTCGATAAGATTCGTGTAAAAAATGAACTCGGCCTCTGACATTTCGTGGTCCTCAGCCAGTTTTGCAGTGTTTCGCTTCGGACGCTCGAGGCGGGGCAGACTTTCCGCCGTTTCGAGGTCCCGGCCGAAAAATCGGTTCGCTTCGGCAAGACTTGTCGCGCAAAACGATGAGCTGTCTCCGTCAGGCTCGGACCGCAGCAATGCCACGCTGTGAAATCCACCGTCCAGGTCCAAAGCGATACCATATGCGAAGTGCTTTTGCGAAAGTAAGGTCGTTTCGCGGTTAGTTAGCCGCTTCAACTCCGAGGCCATTTCGCGGTCCTTTTCGTTGGAAAAGGTCGTGGAATTGCCCTTTTTTTCAGGGGCCTGGGCGTTCGTGAGGAGCGATCCCCGATCTAAGTTACTAACGGCGAAGACGCCGCAAACCGCAGCTAGAAACGTAAAAATTGCTTTTTTCATTTGTTTTGGGAAGGGCCGAGGAGGCCGGCGTAAGTCGATCCGGGTGGCAGGTTTGTGAGCCGCACACCGGAGGGCCGGTGGCGAGTATCCCTTTCATCGTAACAACAGCGTTTTGCGTTGTAAAGCATTTTTATCTACCGCGATCTCACGGACCGGTACCTTCCTTTGTTTTTGGCATCGCGGGAGTTGCCGCTATTTCCGCGTTTAGGTAGGCTTGTTTTTCTGTAATGGGTCTAAACAAACACGAATTGCCGATAGGCATCTTCGATTCGGGCGTAGGCGGTCTTACGGTTTACCGTGCGCTGCATGACCGACTGCCGGACGAGCGATTTGTTTATCTCGGCGATACGGCCCGTGTGCCGTACGGGACCAAATCGTTGAGAACGGTCGAGCGATACGCGATCGAGAATTCGCTGTTCCTTGCGTCGATCGGCATCAAGCTTCTTGTCGTGGCATGCAATACGGCGTCCGCCCTTGCATTGCCGAAGATCCGCGAAGGAATCGGTTTAGACGTGGTCGGGGTGATCGGGCCCGGAGCACGAAAGGCCGTCGAGGTGACGAAACATCTTCCGGAAGCTCGAATCGGCGTTATCGCGACCGAGGCGACCGTTTCGAGCAACGCGTATTTAAACGCGATCCGAAAGGCATCGGACAATGCCGAGGTCGTCCAGGCGGCGTGCCCGCTTTTTGTTCCGCTGGCCGAGGAGAACTGGCTTCACGAGGCAGAAACTTATGCGATAGCGGCGAAGCATTTGCCGCGACGTTGTAGACTTCCGTCCTGACGCACTCGTTCTTGGCTGCACGCACTACCCGATATTGCGCGACGTCATACAGAAAACGGTCGGTGAAAGTGTTAGACTTATCGATTCCGGAGAAGCGGCGGCGGAAGAGGTAGAGACGCTTCTTGCTCGGAAAGGGCTCGCGAGCGAGATCACGATCACGGGGCAGCGGACGCTCTGCGACGACCTCGACCATTTTTACGTTACGGACGCTGCTGAAAGGTTTGCCCGCGTTGCCGAACGATTTCTCGGCTCACAGCCGTCGCGGCTGGAGGCTATCGAGGTCTACGGGATAGATAAACTCGACCAAAATCATTTATGAGCTACGAAAGACTCGACGGCCGGACCTTTGATCAAATTCGGAACACAAAGATCACGCCTAATATCTCGCCTTATGCCGAAGGCTCGGCGTTGATCGAGGTAGGCGGGACGAAGGTGATCTGCACGGCTTCGGTCGAAGACCGCGTACCGATGTTTCTGAGGAACAAAGGCGTTGGCTGGGTGACCGCCGAATATGCGATGCTGCCGCGCGCCACCAGCACGCGCACACAACGCGAAACGCAGCGGCCCGCCGGCCGGACCCAGGAGATCCAGCGGCTTATCGGCCGCAGCCTGCGTGCGATCGTCGATACAAAACTGCTTGGTGAACGACAGATCTTTCTGGATTGTGACGTTATCCAAGCAGACGGCGGTACACGATGCGCGTCGATAACCGGAGCCTATGTGGCTCTTGCTCTGGCCTGCCGAAAGCTGTTAAAACAGGCAACGATCAAAACATCGCCGATCCTGAGCGAAGTGGCTGCCGTGAGTGTCGGAATTGTTGACGGCACGCCTGTCCTCGACCTCGCCTATACCGAAGATTCCAACGCCGACGTCGATATGAATGTTGTCTGTACGGGCAAAGGCAAGTTCATCGAGCTTCAGGGAACCGCCGAGCGTGAGCCGTTTTCGCGAGAGGAAATGGATGAAATGCTTGTCCTTGCGGAAACCGGTATTGGCAAGCTGTTCGAGATTCAAAGGAACGCATTAGCGATAGGTAGTTGAGTTATTTTCGGCGCAGGATACCGCCCGTCACAGCGCCCGTCGTTTTGCCGCCATCCCACACTTTAGCCCCATTAACAAATACTGTTCTAATGCCATCCGATAAAAGCTGAGGCTCGGCAAAAGTCGAACGGTCGGCGACCGCCGCCGGGTCGAAAAGGACAAGGTCCGCTTTCATTCCCTTTTTTATTAACCCGCGATCCTTCAAGCCCAGTCTGGCCGCCGGCATCGAGGTCATTTTGCGGCACGGCTTCTTCGAGCCCAAACCAATTCTCCTCCCGCACGAATTTAGCGAGCACGCGCGTAAACGTTCCGGCACCTCGCGGGTGGCGGCTGCCGATCCCGCCGTCGCTTGAGACCATCGTCCACGGCTGGGTGTAAAACGCCTTTACGTCTGCCTCGTTCATAGAATTGCAAACGACAGCGGCACCGCCGTTCTTTACTATTTCAATGTAAAGATCGACGGGCGAAACGTTCTTAGACGCAGCAATATCTTCCATCGTTCGCATTTCATAAGACCGATTTGCGGCGTGGTTCGTTATCAGCACTTTGTCGGCGCCGCCCACGTTTCTCAATCCTTTTTCGATCTCGGCACGATCTTCATGCTTGCGGCTCGACACCAGCACCGTTATCGTCGACGCCCAGGCAGTGTAAGGATAAGCGTCAGCAGTTATGTCGAGCCCGCTTTTCCGCGACTCTTCGACAATGGCGATCGCGTCCGCCGAACGGCCCCACACATTGCGGTTGCCCATTTTTATATGCGAAATCTGGACCGGAAGGCCTGCCTCGCGCCCTATGCGAATGGCTTCGCGCAGTGCATTGAGCATCCCTTCTTCTTCATCGCGCATGTGCGTCATATAGATCCCGTGATGCTTTGCGGCGATCTTCGCAAGGGCGATCATCTCTTCGGTCGATGCCGAGAAACCCACGTCGTACTCCAGGCCGGACGACAAGCCGAACGCTCCCTGAAGCATATTCTGCGTGAGGAGCATTTGCATATCGGCGATCTCGGTGTCGGCCGCCTTACGCATATAGTCTCGCGCCATTACTTGCTGACGGAGCGTTGCGTGGCCGATAAATGCGCCGACGTTGACCGCGATCTTTCCTTCGAGCTTTGCAAAATAGTCCTTCAGCGGGAAAGGCGATCCGCCGTCAGGCCCGACGATCACGGTCGTAATGCCCTGGGAGACCTGCGTTGGTGCATGGCCGTCGCGGAGCAATCCCGATTCCGAGTGGTTGTGGATATCGATAAATCCTGGTGCCAGCACGAGGCCCGCAGCGTCGATGACCTCGTCGGATGACGAGCCTTTGATCTTTCCGATCTTTTCTATCCTGTCGCCCTTTATCCTGATGCTTCCGATGAAGGCCGGTCGGCCCGAACCATCGACTATACGAGCGTTGTTTATAACGACCGAACGGGTTTGAGCGGACGCCGGCGCGTTGAGCAAAACTAAAACAGCAACAAGCAGGACCGAAATTCTTTTTGGCATATGCAGGCAAATGATAATGAAACCCGGTTTAATCGTCCAACCGTAATCAATGCGTTTTGACGCGGGCCCCGAAGCGAAACTAGAATCTAAGATCATAGCGGGAGAAAATAAAACATTGGAAGAAAAACAATTTAGCGGGCTGTCCGCGATAGTGACCGGCGGCACGCGCGGTATCGGGAAGGCGACCGTTCTTGAATTGGCAAAGCGCGGAGCGAACGTGGCGTTCAACTACGCCAAAAGCGCCGACGAGGCGGAAAAGCTCAAACACGAGGTCGAGGCGCTTGGCGTCAAGGCATTTTCCGCTCAATGCGACGTCGCGGCCACGGACCTTGTCGCCGATTACGTCGCCTTGTAAAAGAAGCCTTCGGCACGATCGATCTGCTGGTGAACAACGCGGGCATCACTCGCGACCAGCTTATTCTTCGAATGAAGGAAGAAGACTGGGACGCCGTCATCGACACAAATCTTAAAGGAGCGTGGAATTTTTGCAAGGCCGTTGTGCGGCCGATGATGCGTAACGCGAATGGCGGGGCGATCGTGAATATCTCGTCGATCAGCGGTGTTGTCGGGATGATCGGGCAATCGAACTATTCGGCATCAAAGGCCGGCATGATCGGCCTGACCAAATCGCTCGCGAAAGAAGTGGCAAGCCGCAAGATCACGGTCAACGCCGTAGCGTTAGGCCTGGTCGAAACGGAGATGGCCTCTGAAATGAACGCTGAATACCGCGACAAGATACTCTCCCAGATCCCGCTCGGCCGGCTCGGCACGGTGCAGGAAGCGGCTGATATCGTTTGCTTTCTGCTTTCCGATTCGGCGCGATATATAACAGGTCAGGTCGTTCAGGCCGACGGCGGTTTAGCGATGTGAGGGTGAACTGGGGATGTCATTAGAATTTAGAGACGAAGACGAGGCGTACAGTCAAGAAGTGTCGCCGGCGGTTCTTCTTCCGGTCCCTGTTTATACCTACGTGTTACTGGCCGGGATCCTCGCGGCGTTCGCGGCCCAGCTTTACGTCGGGCCATATAACGAACAGGCCTACGCCGCGGCATTCGACAAGCCGTTGTTTCGATACGGCTCGTACTGGCTCATTTTAACTGGGGCCGCGGTCCACGGCGGACCGCTGCATTTGGTAATGAACGGCTATGCGTTGTTCAGCTTTGGCGGTTTTGTCGAACTGCTGTCGAACCGCGCGCACCTTGCGATCGTGTTTCTTATGTCTGTTTTGGGCGGCGGTATACTGAGTTTGTTGTATACCCCCGACGGCAGGTCGGTCGGAGCGTCGGGCGGTATAGTCGGCTTGATCTCGTACCTGGCCGTTTATGCCTTCAAGCGTCGAAAATTCATAGCACCGGAATTTCGCAAGAACCTGCTTATAAACATCGGATTTATACTTATTTTTGGCTTTGTTTTGTTCGACGTCATCGATAACGCTGCGCATATCGGCGGCCTGCTTGCAGGTGCCGTATACGGCCTGCTTCAGATACCGGGTGACGAATACGTCGACCCGCGAAGCGCGGGCCGCACTGTCGAGGTGCTTGGAGTCGTCTGTCTCGGTATTTATCTTGCCGCTTGTGCTTTCAGCATCCTGATCACGCTGAATCTTTCCTAAAGGCCCTCGATCAATAATGCCGCGAGTCCGCGTTCATCAACACGTAAATCCGCTTTCCCCGTTCTACCGCCAGGCCCCAAAGCCCGTCGATGTTGAGTCCGTGTTCGCCGATCCTGAACGCCCACTCCTGCTCGATATCGGATGCGCGCGCGGAAGGTTTCTGTTAAGAATGGCCGAAGCCGAACCGGCATGGAACTACCTCGGCGTCGAGATTCGCGAGCCCCTTGTCGAAGAAGCGAACCGCCTGGCCGACGAACGAGGCCTGGAAAATCTCCACTACACATTCTGCAACGCAATGCTCTGGCTCGACCGCCTGCTAGAAGCCTTGCCCGCCGGATTGCTGCAAAAAGTGACAATTCAATTTCCCGATCCGTGGTTCAAGCGAAAGCACGCGAAACGACGGATGGTGAACGATGAAATGGTCGACACCATCGCCCGCCACCTTGCGCCAGGCGGTCAGGTCTTCGTGCAGACGGATATCGAATTCTTGGCTGAGGAAGTCGGTCAACTCTTTGGTGCCCACAGACAGTTCCGGATTTCGAACATCGACGGTAACCCATTCCCTGTGAAAACTGAGCGCGAAAAAGCGGTTGAGGAAAAGGGACTTTCGGTTTTTCGCTCAACCGCGATTCACGAGTAATTCAAATCTCAGATTCGTTAAAAGAGAAATGTCTCCAGGATCAGGTGAACTACTGTCTTACCTGAAACCCTACGGAATGGAGATATGGATCCGCGCCGGCCGTATAACTCAGTAGATAGGTACCTGTCCCATAGCCGGTCGTCTTGAGGTTAAAGATATAACCACCAAGTTCACTATCAAATCTAAAGTCAAAATCAGGATTTGAATTACCCGTGTCGTCGAGAATAGTCGAGGCTTGACTGCTCACCTGAACGACGGAAACTGCATGAAGCACGATCGAGGATGACGACATATTCGAACCGTTAGCGTCAATAAGCCGTAGCTTGATCGGCACGGTACTGCCGGACTTATGGGCCTTGGTTTGATCAAACAAGACTTGGATCGCGTATCCTACGGTGTAGTTGACCACCAAAGGTGCAGCATTGTTACCGGCATTGTCCGAAGCGTTGACGGTGATGACCTTTGCACCAACGCTTGCCGTGTCGAGTGCATCCTCCGCTAGACGTCGAACCGAAGCAGGTTGCGACATCCGAGTGGGCACCTCAGTGCATGAAGAAATTGACGGTGACCGCTTGATTTAGTAGATAATTTCCTCGCCGTTGGCGAATTGACAGTGATTACAGGCGCCGTAGCGTCACGCTTGACCGTAAGGACTCAGAGTTCGTTCCACCGCTGCTTGTCGCGGAACATGTGAACGTTACGCCGCCTGTATCTGCTCGTCACGCTTGACGAGTCGCACCCGGTGTAAGAAGAGACGTCGGACTCAGGGTCCGCTCACCTCCCAGTGGATTGCGACATCGCCTGTATACCAGCCATTGTTTCCGAGCGTGCCGGTAACGGATGGCGAGATCTCCGGTGGAGTCGAATCTTCGACTACGTCGGACTCGTAGGCCCCAATATCACAGCCCGATCCGAACGGCCTCGCTACTCCCCGTTGGTCGGTTAAGACTGGTGACCCAGCGACGGTCGTACAATTAGCAATTGGAATAGCATCTACAGCAGGACTTCCGGGTGGCAACGCGTGTGTAGGCGTCAAACCACCGTTGTTCGTAAGCGAATCTAGTTGGAGGTCCGGTACAATTAAGTCGCCGCCAGCGACGTTCTGGCCGCAGGTGCTATCACCGAGAATATTATGCCCACCAGAAACAGGCGTAAACCAGATACACTCGTTCCCGATACCGCGAGTAGGGCTCGCCAAAATACTGTTCTTGATCGAGATACTTCCAGGTGGGCTAAAATCATCAGCGATCGAGTCACCTCGGCCTTCGAAACCCGGGCTGCCCCCAGCTTGATTTTCGTAAATCGTGCTGTTGCTGATCGAGAGTTGGGTAGCGGCGAAATTAAGAATCCCTCCGCCGGTCCGTCCGCCTATAGCAGTATTATGGCTTATAGTGCTGTTCTCGATCGCCAGAGTACTCCCATTGTTGTTGCAAATACCGCCGCCCTCTATGCCAAAATTCTCTGTGATTGTGCTGTTCCTGATCACCGTGTTGGAGACGTTTAGGTATAAACCGCCGCCGCCACAACGACTTCCCTGACCGCGACCACCTTTTATGATCAGGCTATCAATAGTCACATTTGCGTAGAGGGCGTGAAAGATCCGAAAATCCGGTGTGCCGGGAGATTGGCTTCGCTGGATCGTGGAACCATTTCCATTTATTGTAAGCGTCTCAGGCTGTGCCTGAGACGGGCCTTGTACAATAGGAAGTCCTGTGTCACCGTGCCACCCGTCGGGCCCGGCAATATAAGTCAGGGTGTAGGTCCCACCGTAGGCAAGGTTGATCGTGTCGGGTCCAACGTTCGCATTTGAAGCGTTTACGGCGGCGATCAAACCGGTTACATCTCCATCTGCAACATTGTATGTTGCGGCCATTGCTTGCAAACTGATGCTCGCAACAAAAAGCAAACTCGAGCAAAAAAGAATGATCGATTTCATTGTGTAAACTCCTTCAATTAGGTGACAAAATTTCTTGAGCAAAGTTTCAATGTAGAAAACAGCCGAGAAACTTTATGTTGATGGCAATAGTTTCCTGCCGAAACCTCGTTGTAAGAAGAGTAGTTGTGAAAACAAAAAGTACTGTTCGGATCTCGCACAATGCGAGCCGCCTATTTATGTTTCCAATAACTTGTGTTATTTCTTTTCGGGCGTGCTATTTGTATCGTTTCCGTAGCAGCCGTGTCTCAAACGAAATCTAAATTTTTTCTAAATGTCGGAAAACGGGAGTAATTCACAGGAAAATAAAAATCTTGGTGCAGCGGTTTACGAGTTCGGCGGCTATCGCCTCGATGTCGAACAACGGCTGTTGACCCGCGACGGGGAACCGATCCACCTGGCGCCAAAGACATTCGACCTCCTTCTCTTTCTGGTCGAGCGCAGAAATCGGGTCGTAAAAAAGGAAGAGGTCTTCGAAAATGTCTGGGGTAATTCCTTTGTTGAAGACGCAAATTTGGTTGTTCACGTTTCCGCATTAAGAAGGATATTTAGCAATGGAGTCGGACTCGGGGGTTTCCATCGAGACTTTCCCCAAGACCGGTTACAGACTGAATGCGGAAGTTCGTGAACTACCGAGTTCGGCTCCGGGCGGCAGGGTCGCAGGCATCGGTAGACGTCGTACCCGCAGTTTCCGCCGCCACCGAAACTCCGAAACGATATCGGCTAACATGGATCTGGGCTGGACTTGCAGGGCTTGTCGTGGGTGCCGCGGCGAGCGCGTGGTGGTTTTCCCTGGATGCGGGCAGTAATGTGGGCAATCGAAAAACTGGGTTTAATTGGGATCGGCAGGAGTGCCTAAGAGATACTGAGACGACAAATCTGGTAGTGGGCGGATGTGACGATGCGGTTAAGTCTTTCGCGTCAACCTCTAACCCGAACGGGAACTGGGCTTATGGTTATTCGCCGAAGGATGATCCTTCAAAATTCATACTTTTCGAGAAGGCAAATCATAACAATCACTTTGGTTCCCCCGAAGTTCCCGTTGATTGGTGGAGCCGCCCCGACGAGTGGTTCCCGTTCGTCCTAAAGAATACTTCCAACGTCGTATTCCTTACTCAAAACGCGATAGCTGTACCACCGAGCATGTTCGAGGTGCATCCTGGGCCGGAGGGCGAGCGAAGTGTTGTTCGATGGATCGCACCGGTGAACGGGTTTTATCGTGTTCAGGCACAGTGGCGCGGTCTGAATGCGGCTTGCTATGGGTCAACCGACGCGATGGTGATCGAAAACGGATCAACAGTTAGATTTTCAGCGGAAGTTGAAGGATACAATCTCGAAAAAACATTCGATTCAGTATTTAAATGTGCTGCTGGCCAAACTGTCGACTTTTCGGTCGGTTATGGAAGCAACGGCAAATACGAGTGCGACTCAACCGGCTTCAGCGCGATCGTAACGACGATCTCGCTCGAGGGCAATGCTAAGGAGATGGGCAAATAGGTTTTCGCGCTTAGGCTCCGTCGCTACTTCCAGCTTTTCTCTTTCTTAAATCTCTTTACTATCATTTCCCGCCGGAGTTTCGGCAATCGATCGATGAAGAGTGTGCCGTTGCAGTGGTCGGTTTCGTGGAGGAAGGCTCGGGCGGCGTAGCCTTCGGCCTCGCGTTCGAACCAGTTGCCGTTTTCGTCCTGTGCTCGCAGTGTCGCTTTTTGAGGACGCGGGACGACTGCGGTGATCTTGCCGATCGAGAGGCAGCCCTCGGGTCCGGACTGTTCGCCCTCGGTATGGGTTATCTCAGGATTGGCGGCGATCAGCTTTACACCGTCGCAATCCATAACGAACAAGCGGAGGTTTAGCCCGATCTGCGGTGCCGCGAGGCCAACGCCCTCGGCGTCGTACATCGTGTCGAACATATCGGCGCAGAGCGCTGCCAGATCATCGTCAAACTCGGTGACCGGCTTTCCAACCTCGGCAAGCACCTTTTCGGGATATTCGGTGATCTTTCTTACGGCCATACAATTTTGCCCGCGAATTACGCGAACAAACGCGAATAAAGATACGTTCTTCATTCGCGAAGATCCGCGTAATTCGCGGGCCAAACCTATCTCGGGATATAACCGCCCCGGGCGCCGCGGCGGAAGCCTCGTTGGGCAAAGAAGCCTTTCTCTTCGCGTGCCTTACATTCCCAGCACACAACCACTTCTTCGCCGTTCGGCCTCAGCCAAACATTATAGTGATCCATTTCCCGGTCGCATTCAGTACAGCGCATCGGCGGTTTCGCAGTATTCTTCGGATCAGTGGATTCAACCATATTAAGGTGCTCTTCACGAGAATTTATCGCGACTTCGAGGAATAGTGTAGTTCGCCGTGGCCGTGTTTGCCAAAAGGCATTTGTCTCCTCGGGTACAAAGGCTCTGGCCTCGGGACTCCATAATGTGAGGGAACTGTAGTTTAAATAGGGGGTTTTTAGGAGTATGTATGCCCACCGCCTCTCACGACGTTTCGACGTCTCTGTTTTCTCACAATATTTTGTCATCTCGTTGTTGGTTTTTCTTCTTCTCACGATCGGAATCGGGACTGCCGCGGCGCAGAACCGTGCGTATGTAACGAATATCGCCGCGGACACTGTTTCCGTCATCGATACAGGAGTTAATGCCGAGATAGCGGTTATTCCGGTCGGTTCGCGGCCTATTGCGGTCGCTCTGCTGCCGAACGGAACACGCGCCTATGTCGCAAATCAAAACGGTTCAAGCGTTTCGGTGATCAGTACCGCGACACAGTCCGTGATCGCAACGGTTCCGGTCGGGCTCGGGCCGAGCGGCGTCGCCGCGTCACCCAACAATCAGCGGGTATACGTGACCAATCAGGGCAACGATAATGTTTCCGTCATCGATACTGCCACAAACACTGTTGTCGGAACCATTCCCGTCGGCGTGGCACCGTTCGGCGTCAAGGTCAATCAGGCCGGCACTCGAGCTTACGTAACGAACCGGTTGTCGGGATCGGTTTCGGTGATCAATACATCGACGGGCCTTGTGGAGGCGACCATCCCGGTCGGTACTATCCCATGGGCCATCGCTCTCGACTCGGCCGGAGGACGCGCCTATGTTGCGAATGGCGGGTCGGATGATGTTTCGGTGATCGATACCACATCGAATTCGGTCGTCGCGACCATTCCGGTCTTGAATGCCCCGATCGCTATCGCGGTCACTGCGAGCGGGAACCGTGTTTACGTCGCCAACCAAGGTTCGCACGCTGTTTCGGTTATCGATACAGCGACCAACACGATCATCAGTAATGTAATAGTCGGGGCATTCCCGAGCGGCATCGCCCTGGGCGCCAGCGGAACTATCTTGGTCACGAATCAGGGTTCAGGCACCGTTTCCGTAATAAATGCCACCACGCTGGCCGTCATAGCCGAGATCCCGACCACGGGAGCATGTCCGTTCGGTATTGCTACCGTTCCAGTGACAGCTGGCGTCCAGACCGCGGCCGATATTTCGATCGGCGGTCGAGTTATGACAGCGAATGGCCGTGGGCTCGGGCGGGTGACGGTCACACTCTCGGGCGGAGGTCTCGAGGAACCGCTTCGCGCTATAACGAATGCATTTGGCTATTTCCGGTTCGACGGCGTTCAGGCAGGCGAGGCGTATATCGTATCGGTAAGATCTAAGCAATATCGGTTCGCTGAGTCACACCACCTGGTAAATGCCGGCGACTCCGTGACCGACCTTAGCTTTATAGCCGAGCCGTAACCACACGCGAGCGCAGCGACAGCGGCCGGATCCTTTGATTGCGGCCGCTGTCATCGTTTAAAGGACCTTCTATTCCGGCTGGCCCTTGCAGGCGGAGGCAAAAAGGGCCGGCTGTTTTGTACTAATGATCGGATAATTCTCGGCCTCTTTATTGATCTCGAGCCAGGAAAGATACTCCTCTGGGACCGACATGTCCGAAAAGATCGCTTCCACCGGGCATTCAGGAATGCACGCGTCGCAGTCGATACAGGTGTCCGGATTGATCAGCAATCGATCGGGCAGTTCGTGAAAGGCCTCGACGGGGCAAACGGCGGCACAGTCGGTATATTTACAGTCAATACAGGGCTCAGTGACAATATAGGTCATCGATTCAAAACACTCTCCTCCTTTGAAAACCCCGGGGTTTCACCCTACGGGGCCTTCCGCTCAAACGCAGCAAACTAAAACCGTAATATCCAGAGCATAACTTGTCAAATGAGGTTAGACAAGTGGTAGAATGCCTGAATCACTGATTCTCGACGGGTCGTTAAATATAAGGAAAAACAGATGAAAGACATCAAAGCGGAGCGCGAATTATCTCTTGATTTTCTGCGCGTGACCGAGGCCGCGGCCATCGAATCCGCCAAGACAATGGGGCAGGGCGACCGCAAACATTCCGACCATGTAGCGGTCGAGGCCATGCGCGAGGTAATGGACACCGTCCCGATGCGCGGCCGCATCGTCATCGGCGAAGGCGAACGCGACGAAGCCCCGATGCTCTATATCGGTGAAGAGGTCGGCGGCGGGAATATTTTCCGACGAAGCCCGGAGTGAGTTCCCTGAAGTTGATATAGCGGTCGATCCGCTCGAAGGCACGAACCTGTGTGCTCTCGGTGCAAATAACGCTATCGCCGTGCTCGCCGCGGCCGAACGCGGCGGTTTGCTAAATGCTCCGGACATCTACATGGACAAGATCGTCGTCGGTCCGTCGTCGCGGGGCGTTGTCGATATCGAAGCGCCGGTGGCCGATAACTTGAAAAACATCGCACGTCGCCTCGGACGAGATGTAGACGATCTAACAGTGATCTGTCTCGACCGTCCTCGTCACAAGCAGCTCATTGCCGATGTCCGCGCGACCGGTGCACGCATCAGGCTTATTTCGGATGGCGACCTTTCGGCCGGAATTTCGGCGGCCGTCGCCGGTACGAACATTCATGCGCTGATGGGAATCGGCGGAGCGCCCGAAGGCGTCATAACAGCCGCGGCGATGAAATGCCTCAACGGCGAGATCCAGGCAAAGCTTATTTTCGATCCCGAGCGTCTCGGCGTCGACAAATCAAAGGTGCCGCCCGCCGACAAAGTAAAAGAACGGCTCAAAGAGATGGGGATCAGCGACCCTGAAAAGATTTACGATACGAACGATCTGGCGCCCGGAAAGAAGGTCATCTTTGCCGCGACCGGCGTTACCGACGGGGCATTGCTCCGCGGCGTACGCTTTTTCGGTGCCGGCAAACGCACGCATTCGGTCGTGATGACCACCGATTCAAAGAGCATCCGTTTTGTCGACACCGTCCACGTCGAAGGCGGGCCGGATGCCGTAATACGTTTTTAACACTGTCACAATCGGCCGGTATGGACTTGTCTCGCGTGATAATCTTCACTCACGATGTTGCTCGGCTTTGCGAGTTTTATCGCTCGAACTTTGGCCTTGAAAATGTCGGCGAACCGGGGCCGGATTGGGCCGAGCTTAGATCGGGCAAAAGCAACATCGCCTTTCATAAGTATGGCGAAGCTGGGGAAGGACGAGGCGGCTGGATCAAGATCGTTTTTGGATCAAAAGACGTGGCCGCGGAACGCGAACGGCTGATCGGGCACGGGGTTGAAATGTCGGAAGTGGTCGAATTCGGCGACATTCATTTATGCGACGGGCGTGACCCGGACGGAAACCCGTTTCAAATCTCATCGAGAGGAGTTTAGGCTCTAAGGACACCAGCTTGAATTGGGAGGAATTCAGTGAGTATCGCGGAATATTTGACGAATGCCTTTGCGGCGAGAGCATAAGCCGGTTCTTGAGTTTTTGGGGCTATGCGCCACCGATGTGCGGAAAAGCTACGCTTTTCCGAGCGAACTTCAACCTCCTGCGGCTATGCCGTCGTTGGTTGAACAAGAGAGCGGCGGCATAGCCGCATCGGGCCTTGGTTGGCTTTCGGAAAAGCACAGCTTTTCCGCACATCGGGCGGCACAGCCGCAAGAAGGCAGGCGAATGACAAACGGAAATTCATACGTACTAGATTTCAGCCAGGTCGGCAATAAAGACGTTGCCCTCGTTGGCGGCAAGTGCGCCAGCCTGGGTGAGTTGTTTCGTGAGTTGACGACACAGGGTGTCCGCGCGGTAGATGGTTTTTCGACGACCAGCTTTGCTTACGAGCTACTTCTTGAGACAAACGGCTTACGCAAAAAGCTCCAAAAATTGCTCAAAGGCCTCGATGTAAATGATCTCGACGAGCTGGCCCGCGTCGGGGGCGAGGCAAGAGCGTTGATGCTCGAAACGCCATTCCCGCCTGAGGTTGAGGCCGCCATCCACGATGGATACAAGCGCCTGGGCGAGCGTATCGGGAAAAAGAACTTCGAGGTCGCGGTGCGTTCCTCGGCGACTGCCGAAGACCTTCCCGACGCATCGTTCGCCGGACAGCAGGATACGATCCTGAATGTCCGCGGCGAACAGCGGCTCATCGAGGCCTGCCACGAATGCTTTGCGTCGCTCTGGACCGACCGGGCCATCTCTTATCGAACCGCAAAAGGCTTCGACCATTTCGATGTTGCACTGTCGATCGGTATCCAGCCGATGGTGCGTTCCGACGCGGCCTGTTCGGGCGTGATGTTCACGCTCGATACGGAAAGCGGTTTTCGCGAGGCAGTCGTCATCAACGGTGCCTGGGGCCTCGGCGAAGCGGTCGTGCAGGGAATGGCGACGCCGGACGAATGGATCGTTTTTAAGCCGACGCTCAAACTCGGTTTTCGGCCGATCGTTACGCGAAAGCTTGGCGTAAAAGAAGTAAAAATGGTTTTTGCCGACGACGGGACCGGCACACAGGTCCGCGATGTGGTCGAGTCGCAGCGAAAACGTTTTTGTCTTGCCGGTTTTGAAGTGCTGCAGCTCGCAAAATGGGCATGCGCGATCGAGGACCATTATTCGAATCTTGCGGGCCAGCACCAGCCGATGGACATCGAATGGGCAAAGGACGGGATCACCGGCGAGCTGTTCATCCTTCAGGCCCGGCCCGAAACGGTTCACACTCAAAACGGATACAAATTTCATCGAAACCTATCGCCTTACGGGCGATCACGGAGCGCCGCTGGCGACGGGCGTCGCCGTCGGCGAAAAGATCGGAAACGGTGCTGCCCACGTCATGCTTGACCCTTCAAAGCTGAATACCTTTAAGGAAGGCGAGATCCTTGTCACGACGATGACCGATCCGGCGTGGGAACCGATCATGAAACGCGCCTCCGCGATCGTCACCGAACGCGGCGGGCGGACATGTCACAGCGCGATCATCAGCCGCGAACTTGGGCATTCCGTGCATCGTCGGCACCGGCAACGCGACCGAGGCGATCAGGACCGGCACGGAAGTAACGGTTTCGTGCGCCGAAGGCGAGCGGCGGAAACGTTTATTACGGCAAGGTCGATTTCAAGGTCGAAAAAGCACGAGATAACAGACAACGAACGCCCCGAAACACAGGTCATGATGAACGTCGGCGACCCGGACCACGCGTTCGCCGTTTCGCGGCTGCCGAACGACGGCGTCGGGCTTGCCCGGCTTGAGTTCATCATCAACAACCACATCGGCATTCACCCGATGGCGCTGGTCAATTATCCGAATCTGAGAAAGCAGGCCGATATCGATGTGATCGCCGGACGAATTCTCGAAGAAGACCCGAAGGAATTCTTTGTCCGCTCGCTTGCCGGAAGGTATCGGCCGTATCGCCGCGGCGTTTTATCCGAAGCCGGTGATCGTCAGAATGTCGGATTTCAAATCGAACGAATACGCGATGCTTATCGGCGGAAAGGAGTTCGAGCCGATCGAGGAAAATCCGATGATCGGTTTTCGCGGTGCGTCCCGCTATTACGACGACCGGTACAAAGCCGGATTTCAGGCTGGAATGTCTGGCTATGGTCACGCGTCCGCGAAGACATGGGCCTGACGAACGTGAAAGCCGATGATCCCTTTCTGCCGTACGGTCGAAGAAGGCGAAAAGGTCGATCGCGCTGATGGCGCGAGTTCGGACTTGTGCAGGGCGAAAACGACCTTGAGATCTACGCGATGTGCGAGCTGCCGGCGAACGTGGTTTTCGCGGATGAGTTCCTTGAGGTATTCGATGGCTATTCGATCGGTTCGAACGATCTGACGCAGCTTGCCCTGGGGCTTGATCGCGATTCCGAGATGGTCGCCCATCTGTTCGACGAGCGGAACGGAGCGGTCGAAAAAATGGTCGCGATGGCGATCGATGCCGCGAAACGAAACGGGAAGAAAATCGGAATCTGCGGGCAGGCGCCGTCGGATTATCCGGAATTTGCGCGAGTTTCTGGTCGAGCGCGGGATCAATTCGATCTCACTTAATCCGGATACGGTGATTCAAACCACGCATCATATATTAGAGACCGAAAAGGCGTTGAGCGCCGCTGCGGTGATGGGCCGCGAGTAATAGTTACGCGTTGACGCGTGAAGCAACGGGTAAGAGTTACGCGTTTACGCGTTAAGCCTCGCGGTGTTAGCGCGACGCAGATTCACGCCTAAAGGCGTAACTCTTACATCCTCTATGACCGAACCGGCTGAAAATTACGTTTCGCCTTATTATCCTGGCTATTTCCGCGCTCAGGCGTTTCGTGTCTGGGCGGTGACGGCCGCCATCGTAACGGTATGGGTCGGGGCGATCGTTCTCGGCCCGATCTCACGAAATGTTGGCATGGGGCATCGACCCGCCGATCTATACTTTTTTCAGTTACATTTGTCATCAATTAACAGAGCGGTCGTTTCACTTGGGGGCTGAGCCGCTGGCGGTGTGTTCGCGTTGCTTTGGCGTTTACTTTGGCCTGTTGGCCGGCCTGCTGATTTATCCGGTGTGGCGAAGGATGGAAGATGTCGAGCCGCTGCCGCGGATATGGCTGATACTCTCGCTAATTCCGATCTCAATTGACTGGTCCCTCACCGTTTTCGGCATCTGGGAAAATACGCATCTGTCGCGGTTCATAACCGGGCTTGTTCTCGGTGCCGCATGCGCGACTTACATCGTTCCGGCGTTGGTGGAAATAAGGCGAAATCTCGCTCACCGGCGGCGTGCGGCGGCCTGAACTTTTGTTGACTTATGGTCGTAGAAGTAGCAAGATTGTGAGGTTTGGAAATATATGGGATTTACGCAGGAAAGCGCCGTTGAACGGGCCAAACAGGACCTGGCAAAACGGCTAGGGATCAATGAGAGCGAGATCGGCGAAGGAACGGTTTCGAAGGTCGATTTTCCGGATATGTCGTTAGGCGCGCCGGCCGAGGGTGAAATGTCGGCGCAGATGATCTCGACCGGGTGGCGGATCAACCTTAATGCTAAGGACAAGAATTACGAATATCGGGCTGACAAATATCAGCTTCGCCTAAAGGGCTCGGACGGTGAGAACTACGTCATCGTTTCATAAATAAACAGGATTTTGATTCAGGAGCTTTTAATATGAATCGCAGCAATATTTGGATACGAATCGGGATCGTCGGTATTTTGATCGTCACGGCGGCCGTGCTCGGCCAGATCAGGCGGTGGCAGACCAAGCCGTTCTTTAATGTCGAGGTCGATCATTCGTCCACGCATAAACCGCGCACAGCGGCGCGAAGCCTTAAGGATGCGGAACCCGAGGTCCTCGTCCGATTCAAGCCCGGCATAAAGCTTTCGGACATCAAAAAGATCGCCGCCCGAAATAACGATCGCGTCGAAGATAATATCGAAGCCGTCAAAGGCCTTGTAGCGATAGACGATCTTGACGGAGCCGATGTAAGCCTTGTGGTCGACCAGTATAAAGGCATGACCGACATGGTCGAATACGCAGAGCGGAACGAGGTTATCCAGCTCGACGACCCCGCCGAAGGCTTGATGGCCCGCGACCTTTTAGATCGTCCAGAACCGAATATTCCCAATGACCCGCAGTTCGGCGAGCAATGGGCCCTGAATAATATCGGCCAGGATGGCGGTAAGGCCGGTGCCGACCTCGACGCTTTGCAGGCTTGGGCCAAAACGAAGGGAAGCCGCGATGTGGTCGTCGCGGTGCTGGACACCGGTGTTGATTATAATCACCTTGATCTGACCGCAAACATGTGGTCCAGGCCCGACAACATCCCGCAATACGCCGATACCGAGCTTGGTTCGTTCAATGACGAACGAGGTTATGACGCCAACATCAATGCCGCCGACCCGATGGACGACAACGGCCACGGCACGCATTGCTCCGGTATCGTCGGAGCCGAGGGCGACAATAACGAAGGCATTGCCGGCATCAACTGGAATGTCCAGATCATGCCGCTCAAGTTCCTGGGCCGCGGCGGTTTTGGCTCGACCAAAGACGCCATCGAATCGATCAACTACGCCATCGACCGCAAGCAAAAAGGCGTGAATATTCGCGTGATCAGCGCAAGCTGGGGTTCGACCGCATATTCCAAACCGCTTGAAGACGCGATCCGGGCGGCCGGTGAACACGGCATTCTTTTCGTCGCCGCCGCCGGAAATGCGTCGACAGACAACGACAAGCGTCCGCATTATCCGTCGAATTACGACCTGCCGAACGTGATCAGCGTCGCGGCTCTCGACCGAACTGACTCGCTCGCTTCGTTCTCGAATTTCGGGGTTAAGACCGTGCACGTCGCCGCACCCGGACGCGAGATCGTTTCGACGTGGCTGGGCAACGCTTATCGTGAAGCGTCCGGGACGTCGATGGCCACGCCGTATGTCTCGGGTGTCGCGGCCCTGATCATCGCGAACGAGCCGAACATCTCGCTCGAGAAACTTCGTGATCGCATAATCAAGTCGGTCGACAAGATCGATTCGCTTAACGGAAAGGTCGCAAGCGGCGGCAGGATAAACGCTGCAAAGGCTTTGGGCCTGAAGTAAAACGGATTGACGTTTTGGTTTAGCTGACTGCCGAAAACGTGCGGATCCGTTCGAAACCCACAACAGCTTATTAAGCTAAAGCCCTGTAAATCAGGGCTTTTTCTTTTTGTGCCAGCGTTAACCGTCATTGGCACATTCCTTGCCATCCATTCGCCGAGCAATGCCTGGTCATTGCCTGAGACTAATAAAAGTTGGAGAAACAAATGAACAGGACCAAAAGCATGATCGCGATCAGCGCTTTTTCTTTATTAATTTTGGGTTTGCCGGCAATTGCTTCCGCCCAGTGGAACGGCGGTTACGGTAACAACGGCGGCTATGGTAATGCCGGCGGCTATTACGGAGGCGGAAATGTTCGATCGGTGGTAAGGAACCTGAAGAACAAGGCCGAAAGGTTTGAGAACGCGGTCGACCGTTTTGACGACCGCAACGACAACAGGAACAACCGCGGCGGCTGGGGCGGTTGGGGTAACAACAATAATTACGGCGGGAATCTTGAGAACCTGGCCGACCAGTTCAAAAACGCTGCGGACGACCTTGAGGATGCGTTCGGCCGCGGGCGCAATCTTGAGAATAGCGACGACGAAGCACGTCGTGTCCTGGATCTTGCGTCCGCCATCGACCGCGAGCTTAACAATTCACGGCGAGGCCGACGCCGGCAATCTCCACGGCCAGTGGAACAGCATGCGCCAGGACCTGAATGTTCTTGCCAATACTTACGGTTATAACAACAACCGAAATGGCCGCGGTAACCGCGGCGGCGGCTGGCGAAACAATCTTCCGTTCTAAGATCGGAAAGTAATTGGACCCGAAGCAGTTTCATTCGGGGCCCGGGTCTAACAGCCCGGGCTTTTTTGTTTTCGTTTAGAGTTCACGCTTCAGCATGCTTCTCCCGTAGAATCAGAAATTACGATTTACCGTGAAGCACCGATATGCCCGGAACCCTTTATCTTGTCGCGACGCCGATCGGCAATCTCACCGATATGTCTTTTCGTGCCGTCGAGGTCCTGAAAAGTGTCGATCTGATCGCTTGCGAGGACACGCGTCACTCTATAAAACTCCTCAACCACTACGGTATTTCTAAGTCGCTGGTCAGCTATCACGAGCACAATGAAAAACAGCGGGCAGACGAACTTTTGCGTGAACTGCTGAACGGACATTCGGTCGCGTTGATCTCCGATGCGGGAACGCCGGGCATAAACGATCCGGGCGAGTTTATTGTCCGAGAGGCGATCGACAACAAGATCGATGTCGTCTCGATCCCCGGTGCGGCGGCGTTCGTCAATGCCGTGATAGTTTCAGGCCTCCCCGCCGATTCGATCTTCTTCGGCGGATTCCTGCCGTCAAAAAAAGGCGAACGGCAGCGGCGGCTGGATGAGATCAAACACGTTCCGGCCACGCTCGTGTTTTACGAATCGCCCCATCGACTGGTAGGCTCGCTGGCCGATTGTCTCGCTGTTTTGGGTGACCGCAAGGCAGCGTTGGCGCGTGAGTTGACCAAGCTTCACGAACAGGTCGTTCGCGGAACGCTGTCTGAGCTTATCGATCACTTTTCCAGTGCAAACCCGCGGGGCGAGTTCGTTCTTGTAATTGACCGGGCGGGTGATGAAGCACGGCCAGCCACGCTCGACGATCTCAATGAACGCGTCCGCGAGCTTGAAAATTCAGGCGTGGACGCAAAGGCAGCGTTGAAAACCGCCGCAAAAGAATTCGGCATCAGCCGGTCCGAGGCGTATCGCCGTCTTCAGTCTTCGCGAAATAGAGGAACTTATTGACCGGTTTCGGTGTCTATTAATTTGGACATTTTTTTCCGGGTCGAAGCAACGAAAATTCGAATTGCCGATTCTGAAAAGTAGCACGCTAAAGGTCAAAGTTTAACCGAGGAGTTTCTTGTATGCTCAGGTCTCTCGTATCCGCCGCCGCGATCTTTTTTCTTCTCGTTTCCGTTTGTCTCATCCCGCAAAATGCGATGGCCCGCCGGTGTGGCATGAAGATGCCTGAAACGCTGCTGTCGCTCTATCAGAACAGCGACTCCATCTATATTGCCGCTTTTGACAGGCTGGAAGATGACAAGGTGATCGAGGATACGGACGATTACACAGCTATAGGGCGAAAGAAACATTTCATTATCTCGACCACGCTGAAGGGCGATGCCCAAAAGTTCTTCGTTGTTGAGGACGTGGAATACCGTCATAAGGAACGGCCTCAGGAGCCCGAGGAAGCCGAGCAGGCCGAGGCACCCGCGTCTGACGCAGATCAATCGGAGCCGGAGTCCGAGAGCGAGGATAAAACCGAACCGGAAACGGCCGAAATGGACGATGAAGTGGAATCTGTCAGTGTCGAGCCCCAACTGGTGGCCGGCGACGCCGTTCTATTGTTCGTGAGAAAAGCGTCCGATAGCGAGCCGTCGCGATTGACCGATTTCAGCGACGGGCTGAAAAAGCTGGAACCGGAACGCCTGGCGGCGTACGAAAAACGGATCAACGAGCTGAACGGTATCTTTGCCGAAAAAAGGGTAAATCATGATCGTATCCTTGAATGGATCATCCGCTGTGCCCAGGACCCGCTGACCCGCTGGGAAGGAACGTACGAGCTTCTGTCCGGCGTCCAGCAGCTGGAATGGCAGCAGCAGGCGGCTGAGCACCGGCGCCAGCGGATCGCAAACGGTGAGCCCGTCGAGGAAGTGGCAGCTGAACCGGCCGAGAGCGAGCACGATGGGCCGGTGCAAGGCCGTCGAAAGAATATCGACACGACCATTTTCGCCAAAATGATCGATCCGAACCAGAAACAATTGATGGCCGATATACTGCTTGACAGTGCACGGACGGCCGCGGAAAAAAGCGGAAAGCAGGAATCGGTCCGCGGTGACCGGGAACTTATCGAACTGATCAAACGTTGGGGCGACCCGCGGCTGCTCAACTATTTGCTTGATTCGCTTCGGTCGGGTTCCGACGAGCCCTATTACAAAGCCGACACGATGGGAACCGTTGCCGAGCTGCTCGACGACGATGAAGCCGGATCGTTAGCCGATAAATACCAGGAGTCGGCATGGGAGAATGAAACCGACATAGTCGGAGAACGGAGCGACGAGGAAGAAGCCGAGGAAGAGGAAGCTGACTCACAAACCGAGCAGCCGCAGGCAGAGACCGACGCGCCGCCCGATGCCGAAGATAGGACGCCACCCGAAACTGACGCTGAGGCTCCCGAAACCAGCGACGTTCCGGCTGTAAAAAAACAAACTTATAAGGAGCTGCGTGACGAGCTGATACAAAAGTTCATTCCGCGCTGCGACAAGGTCATCGGAGACCGCGAAAAAGAAAAAACCATCGACGCCGCCCGCTAGACAACCGAACCGGTTTTCCGGCATCAAATATTAACAGTTACCCTCTAAGTGTAACGGCCCAACGGATTTAGCAGTATCGAATTTGTTGGGCCTTTTTGTTTATATTCGCTCTCCCCCACAAATTAAGACAAGGAGACAAGGTTAATGAAAAAGGCAATTTTGTTATTTTCTATCGCGGCCCTTTCGGCCGTATTCGTTTCGGCACAGGCTGTCGATGATCACAAGAAGGGTGAATTTTATGTCGGCTATTCAAACGGGCAAGTCGACACCGGACTGGATTCGGGCAGTACGGCGGCGGATTTCTTTCGTGACCGAGAGACCTTTCACGGCTTCAATGTTTCGGGCGTCTACAATTTTACCCGCTACTTAGGCGTTAAAGGCGACATTTCGGGAACTTACAATTCGTACCCGGTTCACCGGCAATTTTGACGTGGGCGGATCTCCCGCGACGGTTAGTTTTGATACCGACAGCTCGCTGTACAATTTTCTCGGCGGCATCCAGGTAAAGGACAATGCGAGATCGGGCCGCTTCAAGCCGTTTGCCCACGCTCTGGTCGGGGCCGGGCACGCGCGGACGAAGTTCAGCGCCTTTGCCTGCTCGCCGGGCCCGCTTTGTACCGCGGTCTTTGTTCCGGATGAAACAGCCAGTGGTACCGGGTTTGCCGGAGCTTTTGGCGGTGGGTTGGATATTCGCGTGGGCGACAGGTTCCAGGTCCGTGCCTTTCAGGTGGATTACAATCCGGTCAGGATAGAGGGAAACACCCAGCATAACGTTCGGTTCGGTGCCGGTATCGTGTTCTGATCGTAGCTTTATCGAAAAGCAATAAAGGGAGCCGTTCAGTCGGCTCCCTTTACTATTACCGCTGCGTAAGTTCCGCCGGCAGTTTCTTGTCCACCGCGGGGCGTTCCTTTAGGTCCGTAAGCTCCCACATCGTCAGAAAGATCGTCCGCGTTACCTTTTCCATTTTCTGGTAATCGATCTTGTCTGCGGTGATCCGCTGGCTGGTGATAATCCTCGTGGACGCCGTCGAACCAGAACGCGATCGGGATGCCGTTCTGGGCATAGTGGAAATGATCCGAGCGGAAAAAGAACCGTTCCTTGTCATTCGGGTCGTCGTACTTATAATCGTAGGCCAATTTTAGAAACGCGTCATTCGTGCCTTTTGTAACTGCTCCGAGTGTTGAGCTCATCATTTCCGAGCCGATCACATAGATCGCATTCTCGCCGGTAAGGTCCTTGTTCTTAGGGTTAGTGTCGCCCGGCTTTTTGCTTCGGCCGATCATGTCGATATTCAACTGAGCAACGACCTTTTTGATATCGACCGTCGGGAAACGATTGAAATAGTCGGCGCCCCACAGGCCCTTTTCCTCGCCGGCGTGCCATACGAGCAGTACCGACCGTTTCGGCCTTTCCTTGGCCTTAGCAAGAGCCTCGGCGATAGCGAGAACGGCAACCGTGCCCGAACCGTCATCGTCGGCACCGTTCCAGATCTTGTCCTCGCCGGGTGCGTTCGGCCGCGTCCCGTCGTGATCGTAATGGGCCCCGACCGCGACCATTTCCGATTTGAGAACCGGATCGCTGCCTTCCCAAAGGGCGACGACGTTCTGTGTCCAGAGTGTTTCCTTTTTACTTGCCGAGCTTAGCTTCGCGGCCTTTTTGGTTTCAAACGCCCGGGCGGCAGTCTTATCACCAGCCTCGCCGGCGAAAATAGCAGTGCCTACCTTCTCGGAAACAAGGAACGCCGGCGGGTTCGGGCCCGCCTCACTGGGCGTGTCGCGAAGCTTTTCCGGGTACGTGCCGCCGCGTCCGAGAAAATTGCGAAGCTGGGGCCACATGCCCTGCAACTGCGGCGGAGCTATCACGATAACCGCGGCCGCACCCTTTTTCTTCGCATAGGCGACCGGGTTGGCCCAGTCTACCCCGACCTCACCTTTGAGGTCGTCGTCGGTGACGCCCGCCGGCCTGGGGATCATCGTCTGTGGGCTGAACGTCGGGCTATAGAGAACAACGACCTTACCCGCGACATCAACTCCCGCGTAGGCATCTATGCCCTTAGACTTGACCAGCCAGCCGTCCTTACCGAATACGACCGGGCCGCTCACGGTTCCGGTACCACTGACGCGGAAGAAGTCATCTCCGAACGTGTAGTTCTGCCCTCCGATCTCGAGAGTCGTTTGTGCCGGGTCAAGGCTTTCGCGGGTAAGGGCGATCTTCTGAAAGAAACTGCCGTTATCGCCCGCGGGCTTAAAACCCCACTTTTCTACGTTCATTTTCAGGAACTCTGCCGCGACGTCCAACCCCTGCGAAGGAGTGTCCCTGCCGCCGAGGGCGTCGGACGCGATGAAATGCAGATACGAACTCAACTGCGAAGCGGTGATCGCTTCGGCGATTTCACGCTCTTTCGGCGTGATCTTGACCGCCACCTGGCCGAACGCGAGGGTCGGCAGCAGCAGGCTAATAGCTAGTAACAAAGTAAGAAAGGTCTTTTTCATCTATTCTCCATTATTTGGCCGCTAGATCGCCGCGGCAAAGGATACTACTTTGATGCGAGGAACCGGTGTCGGCGGCACTCGGCATTTAAGCGTCGTCCAATTTTACGGACTTTTTAGGTATTTTGTTTCAAAAGTTCAGGCCGTCGGGTTTGTCAGACCGGGACACTAGCGACACGGGGCTTACATCTTTGCGACTCCCGCGCTCGCTAAGGCTCTCGGTTCTGACCGATGGACCCGACGATTGCGATCTTTTCTTTATTTGCGGCCGCGAGCATCTCATCTCGGCCGATGATCAATGTCTTGCCGGCCGTCACCGACAAGCAGGTCGCTCCAGCCTCGGCCATTGCCTTTATCGTTGGCAGGCCGATAACCGGCACGTCGAAGACGCATGTCCTGGTCGGGCTTTGCAACTTTAACGACGGTCAGCTTTCCTCGCGGAAGCTGCCCGGCACGCGCAATTGTCGCGTCCGTCCCTTCCATGGCTTCTATTGCGACACAGGCTTTTGCCCGAACTACGATCGTTTGCCCGAGGTCGAGTCGGGCTATCTCGCCTGCTACATAGAGGCCGTATTCTATATTTTCTGCTTCAATATCCGTCGGCCCGCGTTTTGTAAGCACGCCTTCGGCGGCTAGATGGTCCTGTAGAAAGAAGGTTGAATCAATCAACTCTATGCCGTCTTTTTCGAGCTCCGACGCGATGCCGCCGATCAATGCATCGGTATTGCGGCGAGGAAGGCCCCAGAGCATTTTCAGCATCCGCATGTCTGGAACAGCACCCGAAAAAAGCTGGACGTGCTTTACCTGACCGGCCATGATCACCTTTGAAACACCCGCGTCTTTGAAATAACCGATCATCTTTCCAAGCTGGCCAATGCCGACCCATTTCAACTCGGCCGCGGCTTGTTCAATGCGTTTGTCCGTTTCCTCGTTGATCGCAACGACCGCCAGCGATTCGCCCGCCTTACGGGCTCCGTCAAGCACAAGAAATGGGAAATCGCCGTTTCCGGCGATCAGTCCGTATTTCATACAGTTCGCGGATTTATTATCAGGAAGAAACGAGGTATTTGTAAACGCGGTAAATTAGAAACACGAGCCACCCGATCGATCTACGGTAAATACGTTTTGAAAACCCAATCGGTTTCTTTTGCGTTGATGTGGCACGAAGCGCAACTTCCAACCGTGTCGCGGTCCTTGATGCGGGTCAACCCACGGTCGATGACGAAGAATTCCCAATCGTTCGTCGCTGGGCTGAAACCGCGTTCCCGTTTGATCATCGCCGTGACCAATGCCGGCTCGGTGGAATCCGACCGCCAAAGTTTTTCCCTGACGATGATGGAACCAAGCGGGAAACTTATGTTCTGCTTTGTCATCGCAGGTCGAGCCTGTTCGTTTGCATAAACTCGCGCGAATGATTCGCCGGTCTTGTGATCTTCGCGAGGTTCGCTGTCGTCGGGCCGATAGGCGGGCGGGACTATAAAATCATAATTACCTACAGATCGTTGTGGAGGTTTTCCTTCGGTTAGGGCTGGCTCAGCGCCAGTATCTTTGACCGGCCTGAACACACCTGTCTTCTCTGCATCAGAGAATCCCAATTTCTTAACGATCTGTTCGTCATTCAGCCCCGAACCGAGGCCGTCAACAATGAACGTTCAGCCCGCGATCGAAGAATCGGTGATCCTCAGCGTACCGTCCGCCAATCCGGGAGCGGGCTTGCTAACTAAATTCCATGATCTGTATCCAGCGACCGAGGCAAGTACTGTCTCCTTTTTCTCGGTTTTCGGAGCCCGTTGTGCCCGGGCGCCGTCAGCATCGGAAAAATAGAAAAAACCGGCCGCCAGCATGAAGCCGCCTGTGATCGCGGCCTTCAATCGCCTTTTGCCCATACGGTTACCTCTAGATATTTGGTGATCTGCCTAAATTGATGCGGTACGGGCGTTTATCGTTGCTTTCGCGGGACTGCGGGTCTCAGGTTTTTTACATCGACGCATTAGTCTTCATGTACAGTCGAAAACAGTTTGAGCGTTTCATCGCGGAGTACGATCTCGTGCTTGAACAATAGCCCGATCTTCTCCAGAAGCCGCCCGGAACTTTCGTTATCGAGGGTTGTAATAGCAAGCACCCGCAAGAGCCCAAGCGTTTCGCGGCCGTAACGCATCACGGCGTCGGCGGCCTCGAATGCATAGCCTCTTTTCTCGAACTGCGGTAGCAAGGCGAAACCAATATCCGGATCGTCCAACTCGTTGCGTTTCACAAGACCGCAAACGCCTATCGGTGTCGCGTCCGTTCTCAGTTCGACGAGGTACAGGCCAAAGCCGTTTTCTTCATAACTCTTTGTAAAGCGAGTCGCGATATATTCGCGTGCCTGCTCGACGGTGCGAACGCCGCGATCGCCGATGTATTTTTTGAAGGATGGCTGGTTGAGAAGGTCGAGCACAAAGCCGGCGTCGTCAGGCTCGACCTCGCGAAGGAGCAGGCGTTCGGTTTCGAGTATTTTCACCGGTCGCGGCGAGTTCATTCGCTGAATGGGGTTATCTCGCCGGGCTTTCGCAGCATTTTGTTGACCTCGTCGAGATGCGTCTCTTCGAGCAGGATCATCTCACGGGAATATTCTTCAAGTGCGACGGTGTTGCCCTCGACAAGTTTGAGCAGATCGTAGTAAGCGGCAAGCGTCGTCGATTCCTGCTCAAAGCTCTCACGCAGGATGTCGCCGATATCATGCTTATGCGTCTCAAGCAGCGTTCCGATCTTCAAGCTCGGGTGCCCGCCCAGCATCGTCACGAACTCACCCGCCCTTTTGGCATGTGCCAGGCTTTCATTCGCATTCCCGTTCAGCCACGAAACGATCGGGATCCGGTTGTACCCGAACACCATCAGCGAATAATGCGTATAACGCACCACGCCCGCCAGCTCCAGTTCCATGATCCGGTTTAGGATCTCGATCGCCTTATGATTATCCGTGTCGTTCATATCGTCGGAATGATAACACGACTAAACGGAAACCCTTTCTCCGTTTTCCGTCTGCTGCCGCGCATGATACGAGCTGCGCGTCAGGGGCGAAGATTCGACGTGCTTGAAGCCCATTGCCTCGCCGATCTTTTTCCATTCGGCGAATTCTTCGGGCGTGACGTAGCGCTCGACCGGCAGGCGTTTTTCGTATGGCTGCAGGTATTGGCCGATGGTCATGATGTCGCACGAGGCTGTGCGAAGATCCCGCATCAGGTCGACGACCTCTTCGAAAGTTTCGCCGAAGCCCGGCCATGATGCCGCTTTTGGTGAGCATCGGCGGGCATTTGGGTGTCGCGGAAATGCGCGGCACGAGTAAGCAACTCCATCGACTGGGCATATTTCGCATCGGGGCGAACGCGGCGGTAGAGGCGGGCGATCGTTTCGGTATTGTGATTGAGAACGTCCGGGCGCGCGTCAAGGACGTTGTTCAAGGCGTCTTCGTCGCCGTTGAAATCGGGGATCAGGACCTCGACCTTGCATTCCGGATTCATCTCGCGGACCCTCATGATCGTCTCCGCCCAATGCATCGAGCCGCCGTCGGGGAGATCGTCGCGATTCACCGAAGTGATAACGGCGTGTTTAAGATCGAGATGTTTAACGGCCTCGGCGACGTGCGTCGGCTCCATCGGGTCGAGGTCCATCGGCTTGCCCTTGTTTACCGCGCAGAATCCGCAATGCCGCGTGCAGGTGTCGCCGCCGAGCATGAAAGTGGCGGTTTTGTCCGTCCAGCATTCGAAAATGTTCGGGCATTTCGCTTCCTGGCAGACGGTGTGCAGATTCAGCCCCTCGATCAGGTCGAGCACCGCGTTCTGATTCGTCGGGTCGCCGAGCTTGATCTTCAGCCAGTCGGGCTTTTTCAGCCGCTCACGCTGGTTGCGGTTGAGGAATTTTTGTACTAGGACCTTTTCTTCGATCATGTGACTAATCAGTTGCGAACCTCAAGTCTATCATCGACCGCTCGAAAATATCAGTTGACATTGAACGGCCGGATTCACTATATTTCAGAATATAGACTTTTTTGTAAGGATTCAAATATGAAGTTTTCTCAGCCGATTCACTGCATTTGTTGTTGCTGCTTACAAGTGCGCCTGTTGGGCGCGGCGGCTGAGGTGTTGCGTTGAGTGACGATAGACGATCGCAATCAATAAGACCGAAAGCCGTGAAGCCTAACTCAGGATTCACGGCTTTTTGTTTGGAGTTCACGCTTCAGCGGGAGTATGTAGAACAAGCTTTCCAGCCTGTTCGCGACGACAAATTGGAAAGTCCGTCGTACCTAAATATGCAAACAGCAGTAAAAGAAATGAAAGTAGCACGATCTTTTCGGGCGGACGAGATATCGAAAGGCTTTCTCGAGGCCGCGGTCGGCAACACGCCGCTGATCCGCTTCGAAGTGTGACGAGCGGCCTTGCCCGAGGGCGTCGAGGTTTACGCGAAGGCAGAGTTCATGAATCCGGGCGGCTCCGTCAAAGACCGTGCTGCGCTGGCGATGATCCTCGCAGGCGAAAAAAGCGGCGAGTTGACGCCCGATAAAACCATCCTCGACGCGACGAGCGGAAACACCGGCATCGCCTACGCGATGATCGGCGCCGCCCGCGGATATCGGGTAACGCTCGCGCTGCCGAAAAATGCCAGTGCCGCCCGGAAGCGGATCCTGAAACTTTACGGTGCCGAGATCATCGAAACCGATCCGATGCAGGCTACCGACGGAGCCCAGCGTCTTGCGCGTCGAGCTCGCGGCCGAACATCCGGAAAGGTATTTCTATCCCGATCAGTACAACAACGAAGCGAACTGGAAGGCCCATTACGCGACGACCGCGCACGAGATCTGGTGGCAAACACAGGGCCGTGTTACGCATTTTCGTCGCCGGACTAGGCACGACCGGAACGTTCGTCGGGACGACACGGCGGCTGAAGGAATTTAATCCAGAGCTGCATGCGATCTCGATCCAGCCCGAATCGCCGATGCACGGGCTTGAAGGGTTGAAGCATCTCGACACGGCGATCGTCCCCGGTATTTACGACGCATCGGTGGCCGATGAGAATCAAACGGTATCGACGGAGGAAGCCCAGGCGATGACGCGGCGGCTTGCACGCGAAGAGGGCCTTTTCGTCGGGCCGAGCTCGGGGGCAAATGTGTTTGCTGCCATTCGACCTGGCGAAAAGTTACAAGGTGACGCCGTGGTCGTAACGATCCTTTGCGACGGCGGCGGAAAGTATATGCACGAGGAATTTTGGAACGAATAATGCACAGGCTCACGCGTTAGCACGCAGTTGACTCATGCAGTAACTTCTGTGAACACACTTGCTAATACCGGTCCGTGAAATGGTTCTTTGAAAATCAATTCGCGATCACGCTTGACAAGCCGGTCAAGCTTCCGTTAATCTGCCTTTAGTTCTTTTACATGCTTTTCTATAGAGGGAAACGACGACAGTGGCGATTTAAGGTTAACTTGCTCCACTAAAAAAACTGCTAAACAACGCAAAGAGATTTTAAAAAGCTCTCGTGCTTATTTGGCACGAGAGCTTTTTTCGTTTTGGAGGTTGTCCGGGGGAAATTATGACCGACTTTTCGATTAGCGACGCAATTTGTACACGCCGGCGAGCGGCGAACTGCTCCGGCGGGCGTTCCGGCTTCGACCCCGATCTATGCGACTCGTCGTTCATTTACGAACGGGTCGAGGACATCGACCGCATCGTCGAGGGCGAGACAAGCGGCTTTGTTTACAGCCGTTACGGCAACCCGACGGTCGCGGCGTTAGAGGAGGCGATGGCGGCGATCGAGCATGGAAAATTCGCGTATGCGTACGGCTCCGGAATGGCGGCGATGCACGCTGCTTTGCTCGCGTGCGAACTGTCGAGCGGCTCGGTCGTGCTCGCCTCACGCGACCTTTATGGCTCGACGTTCGAGCTGCTCTACACGTTATTCGGAGCGTTCGGGGTAAAGACCGTTACGGAAGATTTCACCGATATCGCGGCCCTGCGGGCGAAGGCGTTCGAGCTCAGGCCGACGGTATTGATCTGCGAAACGCTTTCGAATCCGCTCTTGAAAGTCTGCGATATCGAAGAATGTGCCGAGATCGCCCGCGAGGTCGGCGCGAAGCTGATCGTTGACAACACGTTCGCGACGCCGTATCTTTGCCGGCCGCTCGATCTGGGAGCCGATTTCGTCGTTCACAGTGCGACCAAGTATCTGGGCGGGCACGCCGACGCGACAGGCGGCGTTGTGGTGGCGAAAGAGGATTTCGACCAGCCCGGCACTGCTGGGGGCGTTGACGCTGGCAGGCGGAGTGCTGAGCCCGTGGGAGGCTCATTCGATACTGCGCGGATTAAGACGCTTGGGCTGAGGATGGAAAAACAATGCTCGAACGCCGAACGCCTCGCGGCTCAGCTGCGAAAGCTGCCGCAGATCGATGAAGTGATCTACCCGAAGTTCTTTGAAGATGAGCAAGCGCAACGCTCTCGACAGCACGTTCCACGGCTCCGAATTCGGCGCGATCGTCACCATCCGCCTGGCCGAAGACACGCGGGAGGCGGCCTACAGATTCTTGAACGCGCTGAAACTTTGCACGCGTGCCGCCAGCGTCGGCGATCTGTTTACCGGCATCGTCCACCCGGCAACCGCGACGCACCGCGAGCTTTCGCCGGCGAAACGGGCAGCGCTCGGGATCACAGAAGGGCTGATCCGCATTTCGGTCGGAATCGAAGATGTGAACGACATACTGCGCGGACATCGAACAGGCATTGGCACTCAGCGCCGCTGACTGAGAAAGCCTCACTGGCTGCCACTGTTTGAAATTCGTCTTTGCTCCTTTGCGTCTTTGCGGGAAATATTCTTAGTTTCCCGCAAAGTCGCGAAGACGCCAAGAAATCGAAAGGGAAAAAAGTGATCCGTATTGACGAAAGTATAGCAAAGAGCATCGCGGCTCACGCCGAGCGGGACTATCCGCACGAATGCGGCGGTATGCTGATCGGCCAAGTTCGAAGACGACCGAAAAACGGTAATTGAGATCTTCCCGCTCGAAAACGCCCGCGAGGAAGAGGCACGACACAACCGCGTGCTGATCCTTGCCGAAAGATGTTCTGCGGGCCGAGCGGTATGCTCGCGAGAAAAAGCTCGATGTCGTCGGCTATTATCACTCGCACCCGGACGACCAGGCGGTGCCGTCGCAGTACGATCTCGATCACGCGCTGCCGGTCTGGTCGTACGTCATCGCGTCGGTGATCGAAGGAAAGGTCGTCGATATCCGGTCGTGGGAGATGGAGAACGATCGATCAAAATTCAACGAGGAGGAAATTGAGAAAGTTTTGACACACTCGGAATAGCTGATAACTGATAATTCCAGCTCAACTTCATTATCAGCTTTCAGTTATCAGTGATCACTTATTCCGAAAAAGGAGAGCATCATATGGGAGTAACGGTTGTTATACCAACGCCGCTTAGGCAGTTTGCGGGCGGCAATTCGGAGATCGAAGTACAAGCCGCAACAGCGGGCGACGCTTTGCTGGAGCTGACGACGACGCACGCCGAGCTTCGCAAGCATCTTTATAACGAGCAGGACAAACTCCGCAATTTCATCAATGTTTACGTCGGCGACGAAGACATTCGCCATCTCGACGGGCCGGACACGCCTGTCAAGGATGGCGAGACGATTATGATCGTGCCGTCGATCGCCGGCGGCAGTGTTGGAACACGGACTTCAGTCAGCACCGCTTGCGGACTGAAGTCCGCGATCCGCTGCCGGAGCTTTCGAACGAAGAGATCGCTCGTTATTCGCGGCATCTGATCCTGCCGGAAGTCGGACTCGAGGGGCAGAAAAAGCTGAAGGCCGCCCGTGTCTTGACGATCGGCACGGGCGGCTCGGCTCGCCGCTCGGGCTGTATCTCGCGGCGGCCGGCGTCGGCACGATCGGCATCGTCGATTTCGATGTCGTTGACGTATCAAATCTTCAGCGGCAGATCATTCACGGCACTAAAGATGTCGGCCGCAAGAAGATCGAGTCGGCTAACGACCGCCTTCACGACATCAACCCGAACACGAATGTCGAGGCGTTCGAAACGCGACTGACGAGCGAGAACGCCCTTGAGCTGTTCAGCGAATTCGACGTGATCGTCGACGGCACTGACAATTTCCCGACACGTTATCTGGTAAACGACGCCAGTGTCCTGACCGGCAAGCCGAATGTTTACGGATCGATCTTCCGCTTCGAAGGGCAGGCGAGCGTGTTCTGGGCGGAAAAAGGAGCGTGCTACCGCTGCCTTTACCCGGAGCCGCCGCCGCCGGGACTTGTGCCGTCGTGTGCGGAAGGCGGAGTGCTCGGCGTTCTGCCGGGGATCGTCGGAACGATCCAGGCGAACGAGGTTATCAAGGTGATTCTCGGAGCGGAAGGAATCCTGCTAAATCGCTTGCTGCTGTTCGACGCGTGGAAGATGACGTTTCGCCAGCTGAAGCTGCGAAAAGATCCGAGCTGCCCGCTCTGCGGTGAAAATCCGACGATCAAAGAGCTGATCGATTACGAAGAATTCTGCGGCCTGAAAGCTCCGGTAGACGAGAAGCCGGCGCTCGAAGAAATAACCGCGACCGAATTGAGATCGTTGTTCGACAGCAAAGAAGACTTTCAGCTTATTGACGTTCGCGAACCGTACGAGTATCGAGATCGCCCGCATTCCCGACGCGAAGCTCATCCCGCTCGGTGAGGTCGTTAACCGTATCTGCGAGATCGAGAAAGGAAAGACGACGGTGGTTCAGTGCAAGGGCGGTGTCCGAAGCGCCAAGGCGATCGAGTATCTAAAAGACGCGGGATTCGAGGGAAGATTAATAAATCTAAAGGGCGGAATCGGTGCGTGGTCGGACACTGTCGACGCAAGCGTTCCGAAATACTAAACGTCAAGAACTGGTTACTGATTGTTGCAATCTAAACGATCACAAGAAGATTCTTTTCCGACGCTCCTGGAACCGCGGCTGGAGTTACTTTTCGATCGAATGTAATTAGCCTGCCACCCTTGGATGCGGCGAGGCCGAGCAGGTAGATGTCCGTCAACTGTTTTGGCCCAAATATGCGTTTCGTATCAAAGCGGTTCTTGTCCCGAAGTGATATGTCATCAGCCCAGAATTCGTGATCCGTATCTTCAGCGAACCTGGTCAGCCAGGTTATCACATCGTCGGGAGAATTTTGATCGGGCGAAGAATAACTCGGTTGAACCATTATTCGCACGACTCCATTCTCGGTTAAAGGGCAGCTAGCCCAGCCGTCTTTCTTCGCCCGGCCCCACCAGGCGTGAGCCGACGCATGAAAAACGTGGTCAAAATCGATCAGAGCAAGAATGACATTTATATCCAGCAATGACCGCACGCTCTTAGATCCCTTCTTCTTCTCTGATCTGGTCGATAAGTTCGTTCGTAATTATCCGCCCACGCGACGGGAGTATAGGCACGCCATTTCGGTATGTAATTTTTCTCGATCGGCTGGTATCGCCGCTCAAACCCTTACGAACGAGACGCGAGATGACCTTTCCGGCGGTGGTTTTTTCGTGCCTCGCCAACTCTTTCACGGCCAGAAGAACATCTTCTTCAATATCCAGCGTAGTACGCATATAGCTGATGCTATCGCATCAATGCATCAGATGTCAATGAACTCAAAAGACCGGCTGTAGAAGCCCACAGCCGGTCTATATAGCACTTCGTAGCGTTAAGCCTTTGCGCTTCCAGCCTTTGAGAGCCTGCCGCTCACAGTATCCCAATCTATATTCGAAAAGAATGCCTCGATGTATTTCGGCCTGTCTGCGGGAGCGTAGTCCTTGATAAACGCGTGCTCCCAGACGTCCATTATCAGAACAGGCGTATAGCCCGCGACGTTCCCGGTCTCGTGCAGATTGATCCAGTGGTTCGAGATCGCGCCGTTCGACGGGTCCTGATATGTCGCGGCCCAGCCTACGCCACGCATCTTGCCGGTGGCGACAAAATCGGCCTTCCAAACGTCGTAACTGCCGAAACTCTCCTCTGCCGCTTTCACAAACGCGGAATCCTTGCCCGGGTCGCCGGTGCCGTTCTTGACCATGTTCTCGAAATAATATTCATGCAGGACCATACCGTTGTATTCGAAACCATAACGGCGCCGCAACTCCGAGAAAGCCGCCGCTTTCGTCGCGTCCAACTCGCCGCCGCTGATCAACTCCGAGATCTTTTCGTTAAGCGTGTTCGTGTTGGTTACGTAACCTTCGTAAAGCTTGAAATGCATCGCAAGCGTTTCATTGGAAATGCCAGTCAGGTCGCTCAGGTCAAACGATCTTGCCTTGTAAACAGTTTTCAAACCCATTGTCGTTTCTCCTTTATTAAAATGGCCGTGCCGTAATTATACCATCTGCCGTTTTAGGGTGTGTCTTCGTCCGCCGGCCTCGGGCCCGGATCCATACCAGCAACGCTTGATTGGTTGATAACGCGAATGTGAAGGTCGTCGATGACGCGGACCTGGCAGGAAAGGCGCATGTGGTCGGTCATGTCGGGTTTCGTTGCCATGACAGCCTTTTCCGCTTCGCGGATCGGTCCCGGATCACCGTGAAGGACCTCGATCCGGCAGGTCGTACAACGCGCGTTCCCACCGCAGCGGTGCAGGATGTCGATACCGCTGTCTTCAATGCAAAGTACAAGTTTACGGCCACTCTCACAGTCAAACGGCTGGGTACCTGTTGCCGTTTCAGCAGTTATTCTGGGCATTAATATGAATTCTCCCGAGGTCGAAAATGGTAATTCTGGATCATTTGAATTTGTCACAACTGACCGTCGAACGCAAGCGGGTCATTTGACTGGAACAGTTGCCTTTTTCTCATGCCGTACGGCATCACCTTTGTACAAAACGGTTTCAAGAAAAAGCCCGGACGGCGGAGCGGTAAATTTCGCCGGAGAGTCGGAATGAAACTTCAGCAGCCGCTCGAATGCATCGAAAGTTAGGTTCCCGCGGCCTACTTCGGCGAGCATCCCGACGATCCGTCTCACCATTTTCCACAAATAATGCGACGCTCCGATACGAAAGCAAATGAGATCGCCGTCCGTAAAAACGTCCGCGTGCACTACCTCGACCTTTGTCGACTGTTTCTTGCCTTCTTCCACCTCGGCGAATGATGCGAAATCGTGTTTGCCCACCAGCATCTTCGCCGCTTCGGCCATCGCGGCCGCGTCCAGTTCGTCCTTTATCCACCAAACGAAATTCTTCGCCATTGCCGTTCGGCGGCGGGAAATTTGATACAGGTAATAGCGTGAGACGGCGTCGTGACGGGCGTGAAAGTTATCTGGAGCGTTCGAAACTTTCAGGATGTTGATGTCGTGCGGAAGAACATCGTTGAAGCCGAACTGGATCTGCCTGGGCGTGATATTCACACGCAATTCGTCCACCTTCAAATGTGCGATCTGACCGACCGCGTGCACGCCGGCATCTGTCCGGCCCGAGCCGTAGAGCTCGAATTTCCCGGCAAACAATTTCCTCGCCGCGTCCTGCATCTCGCCCTGGATGGTCCGTGCGTTATGCTGCATTTGCCAGCCGCGATAACGCGTGCCTTCGTATTCGAGTTCAAGTTTCCAAGTTGGCATAATGATCAGCCACGAATTACACAAATTGCACGAACGCTAGAAACCCTTCGTGTTATTTGTGTTATTCGTGGCTACTTTCCGATCTTTACCTTTTCCCGCTTTTCGTTTATCGCGACAAATGTAAGATCCGCGGACGTGACCTTGACCACCTGGCCGTGATTTCCAAACCGCTCGGCCTCGACATCCACGTGGATCGTGATCGATGTATTGCCGACCCGCGTAGTTTGAGCGTAAAAGCTTACAAGATCACCGATAAACACAGGCTCGTGAAAGATGACCTCGTTCATGGCCACCGTCACAAAACGCTCGTGTTTTGTATGCCTCACCGCCTCGACGCCACCCGCGACGTCGATATAGCTCAAGATGATCCCGCCGAAGACGGTCCCATGAGCATTGGTATCCCGAGGCATCATTGTCAATCGAATTGCCGCATCGCGATTGTCATTTGGCCGCTTTTCCATATTTTTTGTTCGGAATAATGAATAGTGAATATTGAAGAATGAATAATGTCTTCATCATTATTCACTTTCCACTATTCGTTATTCATTATTCCGGAGTTGCATCACGGTCCAATTTTTCACCGCATCCCGAAGCTGGTTCAAATGCTCATCAAAAAAATGTCCGCAGTTTTCAAGCACGATCAGCTCGGTTTCCGCTGTCTTTGAAACTTCATCGACCAGCTTTTTCAAATTATCCACCGAACCGAATTCATCACTGTCGCCGTGAACGAAGAGTATCGATTTTTTCAGGCCGTCGAGAAAATCGTAATCATGGTATTTGTCCACCGGCGTGCCGATACTAATTAGCCGTTTTACACGGTCGTCATCCTTGCCCACGGCCAGTCCTGTCCGCGAACCGAAGGAAAAACCTGCTAAAGTCAGGTCCTCGTCCGGATATTTCGCAGCCATGTATTCCAACGCGTCTCGAACATCCTCGATCCCCCCTTCGATCTCGTTGTGCTCGCCGGTCGAGGCTCCTACTCCGCGAAAGTTGAATCGCAGCGTAACAAGCCCGGCGTCGACCAGGCCCGCCGCCGCCCGAAATACCACCTTATTGTGCATTGTCCCGCCGCCCAGCGGGTGCGGGTGGCAAACAAGCGCGACGCCGCGCCGCCCGCCCGCAGGCTCTTTCAGTATTCCTTCAAGCTGCCCGTGGGAAGCCGGGATCATCAGGTTGCCTTTCGGATACATAAACGAAACTTCGATTTTAGGTACTGCGTTTCAGATAAGCAAACGCCAATGCGGAAGCCCGCGCGTTAGCAAGGGCGTAACACTCAACATCAGCATATCCGCCTGGCTGACGCGCGGGCTTCCGCATCGGTTGATCGCTGATTAGAAAAACGAAACTCCTTTATGATACTTTTTCAAGTTGACGAGACCGCTTCAAATATTCGTAAAGAAAGCATTAAATGGACGAAGTTCATGATCCCAAGCCGGCCGGCCGGCCGGCACAAACGACCTTTCCGCCAGCAAAAGCTAAGTCGACCTGGCGTGATTATCTCGAGTCTGAGGACGCGACGCGTTTTGTTTACCTCGTGTTCGCGTTCGTTGCCATTGCGATGGTGATGGGCATTTTGCAGTTTCGCACGGCGGCCATTTGCTGCGGCGACTGGGACGGCTATTACCACATTAAATGGAGCAGCCTTTTGTGGGAAAATTTCTCGCAAGGGAAATGGCTGCCGACGTTCGAATGGCTGCCCTTGACGGTCTTGAACCCCGAGCATTACAACGATCACCATTTCCTGTTCCATCTGCTGCAGATACCGTTCCTGTGGTTCTTTGAACCCGTAACAGCAGCCAAAGTGGCCGCGGTCGTTTTTTCGACGTTCGCTATTTTTTCGGTCTATTGGCTGATCCATCGCTACAAGATCAAATACCCGTTGATCTGGCTCGCGGCGATCTTTACCTGTGCCAACATGTTCTACTACCGAATGAACATGGCAAAGGCGCCGCCGCTGACGATCATTATCACCATCGCCGGCATCTACCTGCTGTTCGAGCGGAAATACGAATGGCTGCTGCCGCTGATGTTCGCGTTTGTCTGGACCTATAGCCTGTTCCCGCTGTTGTTCATTGCCGCCATAATATGGGCCGCCATCATCGGCTGGAACGAACGAAAGCTTGAGTGGCAGCCCGTCGCCTACACATTTGGCGGAATGATAATGGGGAATATAATTAATCCCTATTTTCCCAATAACCTGATCCTCTTCTATGAGCATTTCAAGACAAAGCTAGCCGTTGCGGGGAATTTCGCTGTTTCGGTGGGCGGTGAATGGTATCCATATTCGGGCCTGGAATTGATGACCCATTTTCCGGTTGCGATGGGGGCGATGCTTTTGGGGTACGTCCTGTTTGCACCGCGTGGCGGCAAATTGCCCGAAAAGGCCACTTTCTTTCTGGTTTTCGCCACGATGCTGCTAATGGGACAGTTCAGCTCAAAGCGGTACGCCGAATATTTTCCGCCGTTCGCCGTTCTCTTCGCGGCGTTCAGCTGGCAGGCGTTCCTTGTTCCGCACCTGGTCCAGCTTCCCGAACATTTCAAACGCGATATCGGGCCGTACCTTGATGCTGAGAAACCTACGCAGCGTCAGGAATGGTGGCAAGCCGGCAAGACGGCCGTCGTTTGGGTGCTTGGGATCATTCTGGTCGCTTACTTTTACATCAACACGGTTGGGCTGGGATGGCTCAATATAGATCAGCCCGGTTTGATGAAAACGCTTGCTGAGAACGAAGCGAACGACAAATACCGGCGGTCGATGGCCTGGGCGACTGGCGTTAATGAGAACGGGAAAGAGAATATCCCGGCCGGAGCACGGATATTCAACTGCAACTGGGACGACTTTCCAAAGCTGTTCTTTTTTAACACCAAGCACAGCTACGTCTACGGCCTGGACCCAAATTATCTTTATTCGCAGAACCCCGATCTTTACAAGCTGCTTCTCGACATAACCGCCGGCAAGACAGAGGACGCCGGGCCGATAATTCGTGAAAAATATGGGGCGGATTACATTTTTGCCGACGCCGGCGAGAATGAGGAAATGATCGCAAAGGCGCTCGAAAGCGGCTGGGTTGATTTGGTCTATGAGGACAGCGAAGCCCGAATTTTGAAGATACGTGATCAGAAAGGTGACCCGGCCTCGCTCGAACAAGCGCCGGAAACTCCTGAGGAGAAACGGATACTCGACGAGGAAGAAAAGGCCGGGAACCTAGGTAATGCGAACGTGGAAGAGAATGAAGTGCCGTGATAGGCTCGAATGAGATACGCCACATTTTTCATTTTTATCGCAGCGGCCGTAATGGCCTGTACGCCTAATCAGCGGATAATCAATTCGGCGGCCGAGACGCCGGCGCCTGTCGCGTCGTCGACCGTTCCGACCGGCTTTGAGGTCGATCTTGAAGCGATGCGGACGGCCGATTTCAAGTTTGTCCTTGTATTTCGACGCAAGGACAGCGGCGTGTTGGACGCCGAGGACAAAGCGTGGATAAACGCGAATACGCCGCCCGATGTGAATCGCCGCAAACTCTCCGACGACGGCAAGGCTGTCATCATCGGCTCGAATTTCCCATTTATGCCGGGAACCATCGGCAATCTTACCAACCGGTTCGTTATGGAAGACCATTCGAAACCAGAAGCCGGCCCGCTTGAGATAGAGACGCCGGCCAACGGGAACGCAGCACACGGCGAGCGAAAAAAATGAACGAGATCGAGGACATTCATAAGACCCATGCCAACCGGCCGCGTCCAGCGGTTTCGGAAGAAATTGAAAGGCCGGTAATTGTTACACTCGACCGCTCGGCGATCTCGGTGGGTACTATCGTCCGCGTCGTCGCGATAACGCTGCTCCTCTTGTTCGTCGGCGGGTTCCTTGCGAGCATCATCGCGTCGCTCACATATCTTTTTTTCCTGATAGTTCTATCGGTCTTTTTCGCGTACCTGATCGATCCGCTGATAAAACTTCTCCGTAGTCCATTTAAAGCTCGGAACGCCGAACGGTTTATGCCCCGCTCGGTGGCGATCATAATCGCGTATCTCGCGGTCTTTACGGTTTTGGGCGGGGGAATCTGGAGCGTTGCACCGCTTGTCTCGGAACAAGGAAAAGAGTTTGGCGCAAATTTGCCGAACTACGCCTCAGGGATAAGGCAGAGCTTCAACGATCTCAACCGCCGGTTCGATAGGATGAGGGTCCCAGAGGATTTTCAGAACCGGATAAACGAACAGGCTTCAGCGTTCGGCACGGCCATCACCGCGGCGTTCGGCACCTTTCTGCTGGGATTTGCGGCCTATCTGCCGTGGTTCGTGCTTGTCCCGATCCTTGCATTCTTTTTCCTTAAGGACGTCGAGCTTATCCGGCTTGCGGTACTGCGCGTTTTCCCCTCTGGCCCGTGGCGGATACGTGCCGACGCCGTCATGCAGGAGGTAAATTCCACGCTCGCCGCTTACACGCGGGCGCAGATCATCTCGTGCGTTATCATCGGTACGATCTGCACCATCGGTTTTTACCTGATCGGACTGAAATACGCCCTGCTGCTTGGAATTTTGGCCGGGATCCTGGAATTTGTGCCGCTGCTCGGGCCGGCGGCGGTCGGGATCTTTGTCACCAGCGTGGCGTTGCTTTCGGACAATCCGTGGAAAGGTCTTTATGTCTTTATATTTCTCGTTATCTTACGCATTTTTCATGACTACATCACATACCCCCGGATCGTGCAGGGCGGCATAAATCTTCACCCCGTCCTGATAATCCTTTCGGTCCTGGCGGGCGAACAGGTGGCTGGCATTCCGGGCGTTTTCCTCGCGATACCGATCGTTGCTATAGCGGTCGTGATCTATCGCCATGTGGTCGAATATAAAGGCAGCAAAGGCCTGGTCGCAGACATCATCGAGTCTGCCGCTCAGGAAAACAAGGAGGCCGAAGTCTAATGTCTACGACCGCGTGGTTTGTGGTCTTTTTCTTTGTGCTGCTCGGACTGAGCATCCTCGTGTATGTGCTCGTCGTGCGGGCTTACTACTGGGGAGACAAGAAAGGCCCGCCGACTAAAAAGAAGTGATCATTTCGCGAAAACCTCTTTCATCATCGATACGCGGCACGATCTCGACAACGTAGCAGGGAATTTCAAACTTTAGGTGCCGCAGCTTGACCGCGTCTTTCGCCGTCGTCACGAACGCATTGATCTTGCACTCACGGGCCTGTTTTTGAATATCGTCGATGTCCTTTTGCGTATAACGATGGTGGTCCGGAAAGGTTCTTGTCGCCGACAGATCGAACTCTTCCATTGCCTCTTCATCAAATTTCCTAACGAGAAGCAGAAAGAAGTTCTCCGGATTTCCGAGCAGCGCAAAAGGCCAAGACCCGTACCTCGTTATCAGGATCGTCGGATTGCCCTTCGCAACGCATTTTCTCCCACGCCCGATCAAGGCCAATTTCCGGCCTAGGGGCCTTTTTCGATTCGTGTTCGTGGAGCGGCACAATGTCCGAGACCGCATTTTCCGCGGTGAAGACAGACGCCGCGGGAGCGTAATTTGAGATCTGAGATCTCAGATCTTCGATACTTTCAACAAGATCGGCCCGTGTGATGACGACAGCATCGGCCCGCCTCAGGTTCTCCGCCGGTTCCCGCATACGGCCGGCTGGAAGCATCCCGCTTATGCCCTGCATCGCGTCAACACACACAATATCCAGATCACGTTTTACGCGTCGATGTTGAAACCCGTCGTCGAGAAGAAAAGTCGTTACCCCGAATTTTTCCTTCGCCCATCGGGAAGCACCGACCCGGTCCGCGTCCGCGACAACGACAGCTTTGCCGAGCAGTTTATTAGCTAACTCCACCGGCTCGTCGCCACCCGTTACGGCATCGGCCAAAACCTTTTCACCGTTGGAAACGAGTATCCGCTCATTCGAATTCTTGCGTCCATACCCTCGCATTAGAATGCAAACCTTTTCGCCCTTTTCAGCAAGAATCTCTGCGAGGAAAGCAATAAGCGGCGTCTTTCCGGTTCCGCCGGTCGTAAGATTACCGATGCTGATCGTCCGGGCACCGAGTGAATACGACCCGAAAATGCCGCGGTCGTATAGTAAGTTCCGCAAGTCCATGATTAGGCCATATAGCATTCCAACCGGTGCCAGCACTTTCACATGGACGAGGGTAACTGAAACTAATTAGTAATTACTAATTAACCGATTATTAATTATTCCTGGGAGAGGCCAAGAAAATTGGCCAGCATTACCTTCCCGTGTTCGGTGAGGATCGATTCGGGGTGGAATTGGACGCCTTCGACCGGTAATTCTTTATGTCGCAGGCCCATTATCAGGCCGTCGGGAGATTCGGCGGAAATTTCGAGAGAATCTGGCAGTGAATCGCGTTCGACGACGAGCGAATGATATCGCCCGGCCTGGAATTCGCCTTCGATGCCCGCGAACAGCGATTTCCCGTCGTGTTTTACCGTGACCGGTTTTCCGTGTACCGGTTCGGGGCCGCGGACGACCTTGCCGCCGAAATGCTGCCCGATCGCCTGGTGGCCGAGACAAACACCCAGGATCGGCACGCGACCCGCAAACCGGTCGATCACGGGCAGCGTGATACCGGCACCGTCAGGTGTTCCGGGGCCGGGCGAAATAAGTATCTTTTCCGGCGAAAGCGCTTCGATTTCGCCCACCGTTATCTCGTCGTTCCGGAAAATTTGCATTTCGGCGCCGAGTTCGCCCAGGTATTGGACGAGGTTATAGGTAAAGGAATCGTAGTTGTCTATGACCAGCAGCATAGGGTCAGGCCCCTTGGCAAAAACACGGGCGGCCAACGTTATCTATTTACTATTTGACGTATCGAACCTATCATATTCGATTGACCGCCCGGAGACAGAATGAAAATAAAGAAATTACTAAGCTCTCTCACACTCCTTGCCGTAACCGCGTCAACGTTGTTCGGACAGGCCGTTCCCGATAAAAAGCCGACCGAGGACAAAGCCGCTTTGAAAAAAGAGGCGGTGACCTTCCTGCGGGAGACCTTGGTCGATGTCAACAACCTTCGCACGCTCGAGAATCGTATCAGCTTTTCGGCCGAACTCGCCGGGCTGATGTGGTTTCACGATGAAAAAGAAGCACGCTCGCTTTATCTGCTCGCGTTCGGAAACTTCAAGGAACTGCTTATCCAATATGACCAGCAAATGAATGCCTTCGGCGAGCCGAAAGACGACGAGGAGCCGGTTCACAGCGGCGGAATGTTCGGTGATGTCACGGAAAAGGGCCGCCTGACGCGACGGTTCCAGGCGGCGATGCAGGTGCGGCAGCAAATAGCGATGAGCTTGGCTGAGCACGATGCCGAACTGGCGTTCTCGTTCTATTTCGAAAGCCTCTCGGCGTTAACGAACCCCGAGTTCCGCAGCCAGATGGAAAGCCGAGACAAGCATTTTGAAACGCAGCTGATGACCCAGATAGCGGCAACGAACGCTGCCAAGGCGACACAATACGCGGTCAAATCCATCTCGGACGGCATTAGCTTTTATCACGTCGAGCTGCTCAAGAAGATCCACGAAAAAGACCCCGAAAAAGGGGCCGAGTTCGCCTCGGCAATGGTCAGCAAGATCAGATCGGACAGCGACAGCGCCTCCGATTTTTGGGTGACGAGTTCGTTCCTGAATACGGCCGGCGAGTCGTTCGACAAGTCTAAAGGCGAAGGCGGCAAAAAGCCCATGCTTGACCAGCAGGGCCTTCGCGACCTTGCCGACGCGTTCGCCGCGGCGATCCTGGACAGCGACCGCGATTATCCGACCGGTGCCCAATATGCCGACCAGATCGGAAAATACCACCCGGCCCGTGCCAGACAGATCCGCGCAAAGTTTAAGAACGCGGCTGCGTCTGGAGACCGTACTTATGCTACGAACGCGATGGCAAGTGCCGTGAATTCGATGGGCGATGCGGACACAGCCGCTAATGGCTCGAACGTTAACAGCCGAGCCGAACGCGAGCGGCTTGAACCGCGAAAAAAGTGAAAAGGAACTCCAGGAAAATGTCGAAAAGCTCGGCAACAAGGAGCTTCCCAAAGAAGAGCGCGAAAAGATCGTGGCACAGGCTCGCCGCATCCTTTTGCAGACACCCGGCCGCGACAAAAAGATCGTGGGCTTGAGCTCTCTCGCCGCACAGGTCGCAAAAGCGGGCGACAGGGAACTTGCCGCAGAAATAATGAAGGAAGCCCAGGCACTGGTTAATCCGCAGCCCAAGAATTATCAGGACTTTTTGCTGACATGGATGCTCGCGTCCGGCTATGCCGAAGCGGACCCCGAAAAGGCATTTCCGCTTCTTGAGGACACGATCGTGCGAGCGAATGAAACTTTAGCGGCGTTTATCAAGGTAGGCGAATTTATCGACGTGGCCGGCGACATGATAGACGAAGGCGAGGTGCAGGTAGGTGCATTCGGCGGCCAGATGATCCGCGGGCTGACTCGTGAACTCGGGATGGCAGACAATACTCTGCGGACACTGGCCCGGGCCGATTTCAAGAAGACACGGGCCCTGTCAAACCGTTTCGACAGGACGGAGGTTCGCATCCTTGCCAAGATGATGATACTGCGGGCCGTGTTGGGAGAAGGCGAAAAACCAAAAGCAGAGATGCCCGAACCACCAGTGATACTGAAGTAGAACTTGGGAGTTTTATGCCAGGCTGGTCCCCTGGAGCCACTGGCCGCCGTCCACGACCAGCGTGACGCCGTTGATGTAACTCGCGGCGTCCGAAGCGAGAAATAAGGCGGCGTTCTCGATATCGGCGATCTTTCCAAACCGTCCAAGCGGGATCCGCTTCGTGATCTTTTCTTTAAGTGCTTCGGGAAGGAGTCGCTTCATTCCTTCGGTATCCTCGATCGGGCCCGGCGCGATACCGTTTACGCGAATGCCCTGACGGCCCCATTCGGCCGAAAGGTTGCGTGTGATGGCGTCGACGCCCGCCTTCGCGGCTGAAACGTGTATTTGCATAGGCGTCGCAAGGTAATGCAGCGTCGCGGAAATATTGATTATCTGGCCGGACGACTTTTTCAATTCTTCATAGGCCGCGCGGCAGACGTTGAATGTGCCCTTGGTATCAATATCTACGACGGTCCCAAAGCCGTTTGGCGACAATTCGCTTGCGGCACAAAGAAAATTGCCGGCAGCTCCATTGACGACAATATCGATCCGGCCGTAATGCTCGACCGTCCGGGCGATCGCATTCTGGACTTCGGTAAAATCGCGAACGTCGCCGGAGACCGCGAAACACTCGCCGCCATTGTCGTCGATGATCTGCTTCATCGCCACGAGATTCTCGATCTTGCGGCTCGTTATCGCAAGCTTGGCCCCGTGCTCAGAGAAAGCCCGCGCCACGCCGCCCGTAATACCCGTTCCGCCGCCGGTTACAAACGCAACTTTACCCTGTAAAATATCTTTGGAAAATATGCTGTCCGCCATGGTGAGGAATCTTACCACAGAGGCACCAACACGCAGAGAAGAGAAGAAGAAATATGAAGATCATTGACGCGTTTTGTCGGGAGAACTTCTTCAGAAAGCATTTTCTGGTTCCATTGTGCCTCTGTGTCTCTGTGGTAGTGATAACTTCCTGCGGCTCAAAGCCGATTGACCCGCGGACCGTCATACCGGCGGATTCGCTGGTTTATCTTGAAACGTCAGATCTTGGTAAAGTCCTGGAAGCGATCACGTCAAATCCTAAATTCCAGGAGCTTGCCAAGACCAAACCCGACACCTCGGCGTTGAACGGCATACGGCTGTCTATCGCGGTTACCGGATTCCAAACTTCCGAAGAAGCCGTTTCGGAAGAGAACGCCGTCCTGAATTTCAAGCCACATTTCGTGGCGGTGGCCGAGACCAACGCGTGGAACTACCAGGCAATGAACTTTGCCGAGAATAAGCTTGGCGAATTCATAAACGACATCTACGGCGGCGAGATCGAACTTGTCACGGCCGACAAGCACGGCGGAAAATATTTCACCTGGACGGCCCAGGACGGCCGCAAAGCATTCGCGCTTGTGCGCGGCAGCCTTATACTTTTCGGCAACGACGAATCGTCAATCGAAAAGTGCATCGCGGTCCAGAACGGCGAGTCGGAGAGCATCGCGAAGAACGCTAAAGTGTCGGCCCTTGCCTCCGATTCGCTGGCGTCGGGCTACGTTTCCAAGGACGGCGTCGCCCAGATCGCCAATATCGCCGGACTTTCTTTTGCAATGGGTGCCAGCGAGGAAGGCGAGGTGAAAAGTTTTATCGCCCGCGTCTTGCCTGAGGTAGTGCGCAATTCGATCACCGAAGCGAGCTGGACGGCCCGCCGGCTGGATGACGGCCAGATCGAAGACAGTTACACGTTCTCGGTGGCACCCGACACAGCTAAAGTGCTAAGTGAAACGATCGTTCCCGGCGCCCGCGACGAGCTAGCCTTAGAAAGGTTCATTCCAAAGGACTTTGTCTCGGCAACCCACTACAACCTTAAGAATCTCCAGATCGCATGGCGGAGTATCCTTCTCACCGCCAGTGCGAAGTTGGATCCTGTAAGCGGCAATCTCATCAGTGGCTTTTCCGGCTCGTTGTTCGAGCCCTACGGGATCGAAAATCCGGAAATTTTCTTAAGCGGTGTCACCGGTCCGATCCAGACGATCCGGCTGGATCCCGACGGGGAAGAGGTCGTGGCCGTTGTCCGGATAAGGGACCTTGAACTCGTAAAACGCGCCTTGGCAAAGGAATTGAACCTCGCAGCTTCTCATGCCGCTGACCACACAAAACTAACTCCTGACTCTCAAATTCTGTGGCGCTCGAAGGACGATGAACTTGCCGCTGCTATCAGAGAAGAAGTGCTTATCGTCGGCGACGCGCGGACCGTCGAGAAATGCCTTAACTCCTACATCTTACTCGATGCCGATACACCGCACACAGAGACGGGTCCACTGGCATCTTCGAACGCGGCGGTTGTTACAATGGGAAGCAATTCCGATCCACAGGCTCGGCTTGTTGCGGTCCTCACCGATCGAAAGAACGAGAATGCAGCGTTAATTCAAACTTACACGACCGAGACGCGTTTCAATCAAAACGGTGTCGAACGCCGAACAGTTTCCGATTTCGGGCTGATCGGGCTCATAATCGCACGGCTTGATCGGGATAGCTGAGGACCACTTTCCGGAATAGCGAATAATGAATAACGAAAAGTGAATAATGTCGGAAGACGAATTATTCACTTTTCGATATTCGTTATTCGCTGTTTCGAACGGATCACTTTTTCTTCGCCCGGCGCTTCAGCTTCCTAACGTTCTGTTCTATCCATGTTTCCGCAGCTTGAAAGTGTTCAAACTTTTCTTCATCTCTCCGAAAAGCCGGCGTGTGGTTATAGCGGCGGCCGTTGTGATGGACGGTCGGGTGGTGTATGTGGAGCATTTCGTGGAAGACGATGTATTCAACCACGTATTTAGGCACGTCTTTGGAATCTAGAGAACGGCTAACCACGATGGTCTTGTGCGTGGCGTCGTGGTGTCCCAGGATCCGGTAGGTCTTTCGCGCCGACCATGTCAGCACCGGTTTTGGGATGCTCCAACCAAAATAGTCGAAATTCAACTTGTCAAAGATAGCACTTAGATCGTAAACCTCTCCTTTGTCCGTCGTTACGACCTTTCGGCCGCGGGCCAGCTTGTTCTGCGTTGCGGCCTCACGCATCTCCTCGGTTCTGGTATAAGCTGCATAGGCGTCGCGCGCCCGAACGGGAACACGCCTCCGCAATAATTTTGCGACCAGAATGTAAGCCAGGGCGGTGTGGGTGGCCTCGCTCATGTTGCTGCAAACGTCCGAAATACGCACGAAAACCTTGCCGTTTCGCACACGGATAGTATGATTCATCCCGATATACGGGTAATATTCGACCTCAACGACTGTATTTGCCCGGGTTGGATCGAAGGTTCGGAACGTGTCCTGATAGATCGCTGCAATTCTTGAGGATGAGATCGGTTCGCCGTTGTTAATCACAGTTTAACTAATAAATCTTGACAGGTTACAGGGCCAAATGCTATTCCTTTTAAAGAGAGCATACCGCCCGCGGGCAGTGTGCTTCAAACTTACCGTGAAAAGATGTCTGTCCTCGGACCAAACCCTAAAGTCGGAAACGAGCATTCTATTCCCGACGCACGCGGGCAAACTATCCTCTCAGCGATAATCAACGAACATTTTCTCACGGGCGAGCCGGTCGGTTCCAAGACGATCGCGGAGAAGTTTGCCAATGCTTCGGGTTTAAGCTCGGCAACGATCCGCAGTGTGATGGGTGAACTCGAAGACCTCGGTCTTCTCGAACAGCCTCATACATCCGCCGGACGAATCCCGACCGATCGAGGCTATCGGTTTTTCGTTGACAATCTGCTCGGGGTCCTCAGCATTTCGAACGACGATCTTCACCGCATAGGCGGCGAGTTCGGCTTGAACGATATGGCTGAAACACCGGACAGATTGATGGAACGGACCTCACAGCTGCTCTCTGCTCTTTCAAATAATGTAGGTATCGTCGTTTCGCCCAGCCTGGCAAACGACCGCCTGCAGCATATCGAGTTCGTTAACCTGACGGACAACCGCATTCTGGTCGTCCTGGTTTCGGCCCCGAACATCGTTCATAACCGGATAATCCGGCCGAACGTGCCGTTCGCGAAGGAAGAACTCGAAAAGACCGCAAACTACCTGAATGCGGAATTTGTCGGTAAGAGCCTTTCCGAAATACGTGCACAGATCCTGAAATTGATGCACGAGGAAAAGACGCTTTTCGACAAGCTGCTGCAAACGGCCGTTATCCTTTGTTCTCAGAGTATCGAGAACGAAGAGGACAGTCTTGGCGAAGTATTTATCGACGGGACGTCCAACATCCTTACCAAACGCGATTTTGCCGACCTGGAAAGGCTGCGTGAACTTCTTTCAACGATCGGTGAACGTTCGCGGCTGATCCAGATCCTTAACGAATGCATCGCACGCGATGCGTCGGCACAGGGGCAGGTACAGGTTGTCATCGGCAGCGAGAACCGCACGCCTTCGCTTCAGGACTGCACGCTGATCTCGGCTCCGTACAGGATCGGCAATAGTTCGGCCGTCGGAACGCTGAGCGTCCTTGGCCCCACGCGAATTGAGTACGGACGAATGATCTCGATCGTTTCGTACGTTGCCCGCACGCTCGAAAAGATGATGTCACGAGATATTTCAAATAATTGACCCCACGGTTTTCCGCCGCACCGCTTCGATCCTGACCGAACTTAATTTCCCAACCCAACCGGCCCTATCTTATCCCTGATGGACCCCAACAACGAAAACGAAAATTCCGAGATCGTGTTTGAACTTGCCGACGAAGCATCAATGGATGAATCGGCTTCGGTTGACGATTTCATTCGCGAGCTCGAGGCAAAGGAAAAGGATCTGCATATAACGGCAGAAACGACCTTTATCGAGCTCGCCGCCGATTTCGAAGAGGGTGAAGTCCCGGATTTCATGCTGCAGGACCTCTCGGAAAAGGGAACGAAAACTGTCAAGCCCGCGGTTCCCGAGCCCGAGCCTGACGACCCTGCGGCTGTAAGAAAGCTCGAGGGCGAGGTCGCCTCGTTGAAAACCAAGGTCGCGGGCCTGGAGGAAGAACGGTCCCAACTGTACAAGAACTCACAGCGTAGGTTAAAGGATTTTGAAGCGTTCAAGGCACGCACCGAGCGGGAACGAAAAGAAACCTATCATCGTCAATTGAGCAATCTCGCAACACAGATGCTGCCCGCGCTGGACAATCTCGATCGGGCGCTTCAGTGTGCCACCGATCTATCGGCCGAGAGACAGGGGGCATTTGCACAGTTCTTTGACGGGATCGTCCTGGTGAACCAACAGGTCAACGAGGTGCTCGTCGGAATGGGTATCGAACCGATAGCGACCGTGGGAGAGCCGTTCGATCCGAACCTGCACGAAGCGGTAGCGATCGACGAGGAAAGTGAGTTTCCGCCCAGCACGATCACAGAGGAACTGCTCCGTGGCTTCCGCATCGGCGAGAGTGTCATCCGCCATTCTATGGTGAAGGTTTCAAAGGCGGCCCCGAAAGACGAATCGATATCGCTCGAGCCGGTGGCGGCCGGCGAAGCAGCCGACGAAACGGATGAAACCGTCGTCGGTACCGGGCCGCAGATCGAGCGGCCGGGGGACGAGGAAACGACGGCGGAAATTACGTCGGTTGATAGAGGCGACGTGGCAGAAGCCGATGTCGGCGAGGATATTGAACTCGAAGACATCAACGGATTTTCTATCGAGCGAAACGGGGAAATATCTTAGCAGCGAACTCGACGAACCGAGCTGCCAAATGCGCTCACCAAACAGTAAAAGGAACTTCGACACATGAGTAAAGTAATAGGAATCGACCTTGGCACAACTAACTGCTGCGTCTCCGTCCTTGAGAACGGCACCGTGCAGATCATCTCGAACAAGGAAGGCGGCCGGACAACCCCGTCGGTCGTCGGCTTTACGGATAAGGATGAAAGGCTGGTCGGGCAGATCGCGAAACGCCAGGCCGTGACCAATCCTGCCAACACGCTCTATGCCGTCAAGCGCCTGATCGGCCGCAAATTCAATGCGCCCGAGGTCGAAAAGATGCGCGAGACCGTGCCGTTCGAGATCGTCGAAGCTCCGAACGGCGACGCGCATATCAAGGTTCTCGACCGTGTCTACAGCCCGCCCGAGATCTCAGGCATCGTGCTGCAAAGATTGAAGTTAGCGGCCGAAGAATTTCTCGGCGACAAGATCACGGGAAGCGATCATTACCGTCCCGGCCTATTTCGACGACATGCAGCGGCAGGCGACCCGCGATGCGGGTAAGATCGCCGGCCTCGAGGTCGAACGCATCATCAACGAGCCGACGGCCGCGGCGCTCGCCTACGGTTTCGGAAAGAACAAGACCGAAAAAGTCGCGGTTTATGACCTTGGCGGCGGTACGTTCGATATCTCGATCCTCGAGATCAACGACGGAGTTTTCGAAGTGCTGTCGACATCGGGCAATACGTTCCTCGGCGGTGAGGACTTTGACCAGCGGATCATCGAATGGCTGGTCGAGGTATTCAAGGCCGATTGCGGCATCGATCTTCGCTCGCGACCGCCTTGCTCTGCAGCGACTGAAGGAAGCTGCCGAGAGGGCGAAGTGCGAGCTTTCGAGTGTCGGCGAAACGAACATCAGCCTGCCGTTCATCGCGGCTGACGCCAGCGGGCCGAAGCACATCAACGCAAACCTTACTCGCGACAAATTTGAGGAGCTGGTCCAGGACCTCGTCGACGCTTCCGTCGAGCCATGCCAGAAGGCACTTTGGGACGCAAAACTACAGCCGAACGATATCGACAAAGTGATCCTTGTCGGCGGCCAGACGCGTTCGCCGATAATCGCCCGGACGGTCACCGAGGTTTTTGGAAAGGAACCGTCGGCCGAGATCAACCCGGACGAGGTCGTCGCGATGGGTGCCGCCATTCAGGGCGGCGTGCTGACCGGCGACGTCAAGGACATCGTTCTGCTCGACGTTCTGCCGCTAAGCCTCGGTCTCGAGACTCGCGGCGGTTTGTTCGTAAAATTGATCCCGCGAAACTCGTCGATCCCGCTGCGAAACACGATGACATTTACGACCGTTGTCGACAATCAGCAGATCGGTCGAGATCCACATTTTGCAGGGAGAACGCGAGATAGCACGCGAAAACCGCAGCCTTAACAAATTCGAGCTCGTCGGAATACCGCCGGCACCTCGCGGTGTGCCGCAGATCGAGGTTGGCTTTGAGATAGATACCAACGGTATCGTCAACGTGTCTGCTCAGGACAAGATGACTGGGCTCGAACAGGCGATGCAGATCACCCCGTCGTCGGGCCTTTCTCCGGATGAGATCGAGCGACTTATTCTGGAAGCAGAAACGTCAGTGGAGAAGGACCGCGAGGAACGCGAGATAATAAATCTCCGCAACCAATTGGAGAATCTGATCCGCAACGCCCGCAAGGCAATGGCCGAGGTCGGCAAGGGCTTTCCGCTCGAGTTTCAGCAGGAGATCAACAGAACGCTTGGCGAGGCGGACGCAGCGGTCAAATCGGAGGATACGAACGAGATAAAACGCGGCATCGCATCCGTCGAAGCGACTTCGAGCAGGATAACAGAGGCGATGTTGACCGCGGTTTAGTCTGACCGCGGCTTGAGAAAAACATCAGTTTACGTCAAAATAATAAAAGCGTCAGTTCATTTAATTGGGCTGGCGCTTTGTTGTCGCTGGCGGGCCGTTTACTGATAAAATGATCGGTCGACCGTGTTGTTCGCCGGCGGCCGAGAACATATGTCGAAACGAGATTATTACGAGGTATTGGGCGTTTCCCGCACGGCCACCGAGGCCGAGATAAAGCGGGCCTATAGAACGCTGGCGGTAAAATACCACCCGGACAAGAACCCGGACGATCCACACCGCCGAAGAGAGTTTCAAGGAATGCGCCGAAGCTTATGCGGTACTGTCCGATGCACAGAAACGGGCCTCGTATGACCGTTTCGGCCATGCAGCCGGAGCGGGTGCCGGCGGATTCGACCCCGGTTTTTCGAATATCGAGGACATCTTTGATATGTTCGGATTCGGGGACATGTTCGGCGGACGGGCCGGCCGGCGCACGACCGTCCAGCGCGGGTCCGATCTCCGCTACGACCTCGAGATCACTTTGGAAGAGGCCGCGAGCGGCAAGGAAGAAAAGCTTCGTATCCCGCGGCTTGAAAAATGCGGCGAATGCAGCGGCAGCGGTGCCGAAAAAGGCACGACGGCCGAGACCTGTATTTCCTGCAAGGGCAGCGGACAAACGCGTTATCAACAGGGATTTTTCAGCGTGATGCGCACCTGCTCGAACTGCCAGGGCCGCGGCCAGGTCGATCCGGACGCCGTGTAAGAAATGCCACGGGGCCGGCCGTATCGAAAAGGAGAAATCACTTGAGATAAAGATACCGGCGGGCGTTGAAACGGGTTCGCGGCTTCGTGTTTCAGGCGAGGGTGAGGCGGGCCCGAACGGCGGGCCGTCGGGCGATCTGTTCGTTGTAATTCACGTAAAGGCACATGACGTTTTCGAGAGGCAGGGAGCGAACCTTTATTCAGCGGTTCCTATCACTTTCGCTCAAGCGGCACTTGGTGCCGAGATCTCGGTCAAAACCCTTGATGGACGAGGAAGACCTGAAGGTTCCGGCGGGGACGCAGACCGGAACGGTCTTTCGGATCAAATCGCACGGAATGCCGGCACTCGGCGGCCGCGGCCGCGGCGACCTGTTCGTTGCGGTAACGCTTATAACGCCGAAAACGCTTGACCAAAGAACAGCGAAAACTCCTCGAACAACTGGCCGATATCGAGGACACCGATTTCAACGACGAGTCGTTTATCGAAAAGGTAAGGAATATTTTTGGCTAATCTGGCTGCACTCGATCATGATCAGTTTGTTCTCTCCGCGGACCTAATTGTCGAGCTCGGTTCAAACACCATCGCGAGCGAAAAGCAATTTAGGCTGGATAACGGCGGCGATAATTCCAAACAGTACCCACAGATGCCGGGAATCTTCGTATGAGCCGGTCAGGCTTTGATAGAAGAAAGCATCGCAAAGTGCCAGCAGCAGGCAGATCTTGATCATTCCTTGGAGCTCACCTTCGGGCTTCCATCGAGTTAATCCGACGGTTAGAAAACCGACAAGGCCCATAAATCCGAAAAAGCCGATCAAGCCGGTCTCGCCCAGAAGACTGATATAGGTGTTGTGCGCGTCCACGAGGAGTTGGCGACGGCCGGACGGGTCGGTGAATCTGGAATTCGCTGTCGGAAGGCCGACGCCGTAGCCTAAGATCGGATCCTGCAGAAATGTGTCGAACGCCGTTCGCCAGGCGACGGCCCTGTGCGAGGGCGAGATCTCGCCATTTAACGCCGGAACTCCGGTCCCGCTCGGATCATAACTAAACAGCGTGACCGCGGCGGCCGCAAAAAAGATCGACGCGATCAGCACGCCGGCCGCCATAACCACACGGCCCAAAATAAGCTTTTGTCGTGCCGCCAGCTTACGTCGCAGAAAATACGCCGTACTTATGAATATCCCGCCCAATCCGGGGGTGAGTGTAAACGCATTGACGATGAGAAGGCCGATCGAATATAACCAAAAGGCCCGGGGCTTCAGCCAGCCGACGGATGCAAACAGGATGACGTACATCCACGTGACGCCCAGGAAATTGCAAAACATCGCGGGATAGAAAAAAAGTCCCTCGATCCGCGGATAGTTGCCGGGCGGCAAGCTGCCGAAAATCGGATGCAGCACGATGTTTCGCGATGGGTCCGTCCATCCTGCGTAAAAAAGAATTATTCCGGCGAGGCTCAGAACAATGGCCGCCCCGGCACCGACGAGCCATGCATGCAAACACCTCTTCAATTCCTCTATGGAGGTTATTGAGTTCAAGGCTAAAAACGCAATACCGATCAGATAAAATTTGCCGATGAGCTTGACCGAGCTTCGCGCCGGATCGGCCGACGCGACGGTGGAAAGGACCACAGAAATCCCGTAGGCCGCCAGGAACAGATAAAGCCAACTCCGCACAAGGGCCCTGCGTCCTGTTGCCCAGGCAAAGGCCCACGATGCCCCAGCCGCCAGAAACAGCAGATCTGACAACTGGAAAATCGCGTAAGAAGATCTGAATTGAAAAACGGCAGGAAAGGGAAGGGATGCGATAAACAAAAGAAAAGGCCACTGTTCTGGTCTTATTTTGCTATCCATCGATAGATATCAACTATCAGAACCGCGGCTGGTAGCCAGAGAGACCGGGAACGACAGATCTTAGATGACAGGACCGCTTATTGGAGCTTACTCTTGACCGACTCACTCATCGAACGTCCGTCCACGGTTTTGCCCGCAAGTTTCGATTGGGCTGCCTTCATCACCACGCCCATTTCCTTCATTGAAGACGCTCCGGTCTCCGCTACCGCCTCAGCTACAGCCTGTTCGATCTCTTCGGGAGTCGCCGACTGCGGGCAGATAGGCTTCGATATGCGATATCTCGAGCGATTCCTTCGCCGCCAGTTCAGCCCGGCCGCCTTTCTCATACTGCTCGATCGAATCGCGCCGCTGCTTTACCAGCGACTGCAGGGCCTTTTGCACCTCCTCGTCCGACAGTTCGGCGCCCTTTTCGATCTTGCGGTTCATCAAATTCGCCTTCACCATCCGCAAGCGTTGAAAGACGTTCTGCATCTTTAGCTTTCATCGCATCCGTTATGTCGGCGATGATCTTTTTGTTCAGGTTCATAACATTTGCAGATTAACAGATTAGGGGTATTTGCCGCGACCATGCGTTTGACGTTGCCGATAAGGCGTGACAAACTTTTCATTGTCAAAATTCAAGGGAAATGGTGTCTTCCCGTACCAAACCGCTAACAATTAGCTGATGACGCCTGTTCGATAGGAGGAAACTATGAGCAGGAGCGTTTTATTTGTCGCGATCGGCGGAATGATCGGCAGTGTTTGCCGGTTCCTTTCCGTTGCGTTTATCGCCACCTTGCTGCCCTTTGCCTTTCCGTTTGGCACCTTCATGGTCAACATTGCCGGTTGCTTTGTAATGGGCGCGGTTGCCGGGCTTGCCGAGCGCTCTCTATGGCTTCATCACGATTGGCGGGCATTCCTGACCGCGGGTTTCTGCGGAGGATTTACCACATTTTCGGCATTCGCGTTCGAGAACGTCGAACTACTTCTTGATAAGAACTATTCCACCTTCGCCGCTTATAGTATTGCAAGCTTTGTCCTCTGCCTCACTGCAGCGTTCGCGGGATTGATGCTGACTCGGAATTAAGCAGTTTGGATTCCTACATCCATTTCGCAATACTGCGCATGCCGTCCTTATCGGCCGTATGCTAATCTGACAGTTCTTTTTATGAAGATCCGCTGGCAGCTCGGCATCTTTGCCGGTATCGTTCTCGCAATATTCTGTCTTTACCCGCAGTTCAAGATGCTGTACCTGCGCGGCGACGCATGGAACGGTCACTACGCTTACAACGACATAGACGAGGTTGCCTATGCATCCTATGTTCGCGCTTTGATCGACGGACGGCCGCGGAAGAACGACCCGTACAGCGGCCGAGATGATTCGCCGGCGACACCGCAGCCCGAATCGCTTTTCTCGATACAGTTCATCGCACCCTACACGATCGCCGTTCCGGCGCGAATTCTCGGAATCGGAACGCCGTGGGCGATGATTATCGCGGGTGCTCTCGCCGGTTTTCTTGCGGCGTTGGCTGCATTCTGGCTGATCGCGAGGGTGACCGAAAGCTCGTGGTTCGGAATGGCCGGTGCCATCGCTGTTTTTGCGGGCGGGGCGCTTGCCGCGGGTGAAGGTGCGATCCTTGAAATTCTCTTCGACGGATTTTCGTATCCATACTTTCCAGGCTTCAGGCGATATATACCGGCTCTCGCTCTAACGGCGCTTTTCGGGATGTTCGCCGCGGTCTGGAAGATCATCGAGCCGGCCGCAGGTGAGGACGATCGGCAATTAAAAGCGGGGAATTTGCGCGGATATATTATCGCCCTCATCGCAGCACTTTGCTTCACCTACACGGTTTACTCGTATTTTTACATGTGGACGACCGCGGCGGCGTTTTTGGCCTGTATATTCGTGGTCTGGATAGTCGAACGTCCCGAACGGTGGAGGGTTGACGTAAAACTTCTTGCCATTACCGCTGCCGCCTGCGTGGCGGCCCTCGGCCCTTATGCCTACCTGCTTTCGAAGAGGTCCGAAACGCTTGAGCATGTGCAGCTTTTGGTTTTCACACGGGCGCCTGACCTGTTCCGTATGCCTGAATACATCGGTTTCGTTGTACTGCTTATTCTTATCGCGGGGCTGGCAACGCGGCGGATAAAGATGAGTGATCCGTCGACTCTCTTCACGCTTTCGCTTGCCCTGGTACCGTTTCTGATCTTTAACCAACAGATCGTAACCGGCCGTTCGCTGCAGCCGATCCATTATCAAGTGTTTGTGGGGAACTATGTTGCCGGATTGGCACTTGTTCTTGCATTGGGCATTATGTTCAAGAGCGAGCTCCAGGCCGAGAGCTTTTCAGCCCGGCTGGTCTGCTTGATATTAACAACCGCCGGTATAATGTGGGGAATCGTCGAATGTCATTTCACGGTCCGGGTCCTGGACGACGCGAATGTCGAGCGCGATGTGCAGCTTCCTGTCGCCCGACGGCTCGAGGAGTTAGCCGCATTTGAAACCGATCCGCACCGGATGACCGTCTTTGCCAGCGACATGATCCAGGGTGACGACCTTCCGTCCGTGGCTCCGCAAAACGTTCTTTGGGCTCGGCATCAGCATGTATTTGCCGGGTTGACGTGGGAGGAAAGCAAGCAAAGATATTACCAGTATCTTTATTATCTCAATGTGGATGAAGAGGGCCTGGATCATTTACTGAAGAATGACTTTGCTTCGCAGATCGCTCTTTTCGGCTGGGGGCGGCATACCGACAGACTGAGCTTTGATGCAAAGCCGCTGACCTATCGCGAGGTCGATGCCGAAGTAAGGAATTATGCTGCTTTTCGTGCAAACTTCGGCCCAGTCCAAGCAGCGAATCCACTGCTTTCTTACGTGGTAGTTAACAATCGAGGCCGACACCGATCTATCCGTCATCGACCGATGGTACGGCCGTGACCAGGGCGAGGTCATCGGTAAATACACCGTTCATCGAGTTTGGTTAAAAGAACCTTGATGAGCGGGTATAAAAAAAACCGCCCTCAAAGGGGCGGTCTATATTTATTGCTATTTCTTATAACTAATTTAAGCTGCTAATAGGTCGTTCGAAGTTTCGGCGAAAACCCGCCGTCCGTTCAACGCGTCGTCGATGATCTCGCGAACAGCCGATGCATCAGGATTTACATCCATTCGGACACAAGCCCTCAGGTGCCTGATGATACCTTCTGTCGCGATCTCGGTCGCGTCGCCGGTAAGCTTAGAAAAACGACGAGCCTGAATATGATCGATCTGCAGAATCCGATCCTGCAGTGTCATTGGTTTCGCTGCTGCCACGTTATTCTCTCTCCTTATAGATAAGTTATCTTTATCAAATATCAGATAGTCTCAAAAACGCCGGCTCCCAGTTAAGTACTGCAATTTCAGCACTATGGCCTGTCAATTAGTTGAAATTTTCAACTCTTTCGTTGCAACTTGTTGGAGGGAAACCAGCTTGCTATCAACTATGTAATGAAATAGTAACAAAACGGTACGATCTTGTCACCATTTTTTTTTCGCTGAGAGGGCAAATAATTGGTTTTTGTCTAAATGATAAAGGGCCAACCGATGTAACCGGCCAGCCCCTCAAACAAAAGATCGTTCAGATACTATTTTCCGCCCACTGAGTCCTTCATGGCCTTCCCAAGACGGAACTTCACGGTTGTTTTGGCCGGGATCTTGATCATTGCGCCGGTCGCCGGATTTCTGCCTTCGCGGGCCTTTCGCGTGGCTTTTACAAGCTTTCCAAAGCCGGGCAGCGTAAATTCACCGTTCTTCTTTACTTCCTTTGATGCCAGGTCGGCGATGGCATCAAAAAGCCCTTTTACATCGGTCTTCTTAAGTCCTGATGATTCCGCCAACGTATTGACGATCTCTGTTTGTGTCATTCGAGCCATAGTTTTGAGTAACCTCCAATGGATTTGAGAATATTAGTACTGCTTTTTTAGTGTGCTTTCTAGTCGGTCCTTGGGAATGGGTCTACCGGCTTGGAATGGTCGGGGCGGCAAGATTCGAACTTGCGGCCTCACGGTCCCAAACCGTGCGCACTACCAGGCTGTGCTACGCCCCGAGTTGTCTTGTGCAACGCTACCAAGTGTCGAATTCTACAGGCGAAAAATGGAGTGGTCAAGTCGGAATGCCCGTAAAATCGAGTAAATATCGGATTATTTTCGCACCCGCCCTCGCCCGGTGGCTGATGTTCGCCTTCACATGGTCACCTAATTCGCCGAATGTCTGCTGGTAGCCGTCGGGTATAAATATCGGGTCGTAGCCGAATCCGCGCACGCCACGCGGTGCAGGCGCGATGTGGCCTCGGCACTCGCCATGCGCCTCCGCACGGATCTGTCCGGTCTCGTCCGCCAACACGATCGAGCAAACAAAGCGTGCCGTTCGCTGCTCGTCGTCGGCCTTTTTTAGTTGTTCGAGGACCAATTCCATTTTGTCCGCAAAGCTCGTCGAAGCCCCGCCGTAGCGTGCCGACAGTACACCGGGAGCCTCGCCCAGGGCATCGACCATAAGGCCGGAATCGTCCGCCAGAGACCAAACTCCGGCCTGACGTGCGTACCCCGATGCCTTCAACGCTGCGTTCTCGGCGAACGTCGTCCCGGTTTCTTCGACCTCTTTTATATCGGGGAAGTCCTTCAGACTGCAAAAACGTGCAGGAACGGTGTCGAACATCCGCTTAAGCTCCCGTACCTTCCCCGCATTTCCCGTTGCCAGCAAAATTGTAGGAAGTTCAGAGGTCTGCATACTTAAATTGCGTCATTGTAAACGGCATGAAAATAACACGTTTTTATTGCCTTATATCCCTTTCTATTGTATAAATTAAATAGCGGCAAATTGCCGCCGCCCGCCGCCGAAACTTCCGCTTCCAGAAGGAGCTGCCTTGGAATTAACCGCTTCAACGACCATCGATACCATTGTGCCCATTTCCAATGATCCCGTTCCCGAATCCGTTCTGCCGTCGCGTCCCGTTCGCGAGCCGGATGAGATCCTTTTCGAAGCCGGACTTTGGCTATCCGGGCTGGAACACTTTCTTTGCGACTGGGACAGGATAGCGTGCGAGACCCAAAAACCCGGCGACCCCGAGGCAAGCTGGTCAAAAGAATTTCGGCTGACGTTTTCGGCTTTGCTTATCTGTTCAGAGCTTAACTATGAGCTAAGAAAAAGCCTTGCTGCGGGTAATCAGTTCAAGCCGGATCATTACTCGGCCGTTCAGGGTTCTGCAGCGATAACCGTTTTTGACTGTGATTCTTTTGTCCTGGAGCTTCGCGAAATGATCGCCCTCAACCGCAACCTTATCGGTTCGGGCTCCTTGAAATTTGATGCGTGGAAGGCATGGAAATCGCTGCTGGTCGAGAGGCTCCGCACATCGCCGGCGACACTCAAATTCTCCCGCGGTTGGGGCCGCGACGGCCTCAGGCATCTGCCTTCCGACCTGAAACAGCTCGTGTCCCGAACCACGCTTTCCTTTTCCGACCGAGCGGACCTGACCGAAGTGCTATCACGATTCGCCATCATCATCCGCTCGCTTGATATTGTGGGAGATATGCTGCGAAACGACCGGCCGCTTAAAACGACCGTTCTCATATTTGCAAAAGTCCACGAGATCTCGCAGGACCTTATCAATTTCATCAACAACCGTCTTGCCCGATTTCAGGATGAAGGGGCGGAATTGTTCGCATCTCTTGACGGCGCGTCATACACCGCTTCGCTTGAACTCAAGAAGGTTTATCAACAGGAACTGACCGGGCTGATCGATATCCGGCCTGCGCCGTCCATTCATGCGCGTGTTGAAACGGCGTATGCATCCCTGAACGACAGCTTCGAGCAGATCCTGGCCGGGTTTGCCCGCCTTGTCGATCCAAAGGTCGTAGTTACCGACCTCTTCCCGGGGATTCATCTAAAGCTTGAGCGTTCGCTAAGCCTGAGACGCCATCTCTGGAACGCCCTTCGATCCGTAAAGGCCGCCGAAACCGATCCGCAGAAAACGCAGGTGGATGCTGTGCGAAAGGAATTGACCAGCTTTATGCACGAGCCGATAAGTTATTTGTTTTTTAAGGACCGCGAAACGCTGGAACGATTTACCGAAGAGATCTTTGCGACCGCCGATAAAAAGGACTTGGTGCCGATCCTCCATCGCTTCGGTGCCTACCTTGAAACGCTTTTCGGCCTTGTGAATATGCGGACGGTCCTGGCAGGGCACCCATTCGTTGAAAAAAAGTAAGCACTCACTGCGATCTAAGCGTAGACAGCGGCTTGCGGAAAAGAACGTCAAAACTCGAGAGGCACCCGACAGTAACGACTATCACGACCGTCGCAATTACTCCCGTCGCCATCAGGCTCCAATCGAGTTCCCAATCTATCTCAAAAACATATGTGCTGACGGCCCACGAGAGCACAACGGCAAAGACGGCAGCAATGAGACCGGCGAGCGTGCCCAGCAGGCCGTATTCGCCGAGCAGTATCGTTGCCAGCGTCAAGCGTTTCGCTCCTAGTGTCTTCATTATTGCATTCTCATAAATGCGCTGAGATTTGGTCAGAGCCGTCGAACCCATCAGTATCAAAATGCCGGCAAGGATCACGAAACTGCCTACGAATGAGATGGCAAGAACAAAGTTGTTGACGAGTTTCTGAACGGCCTCGACGATGTCGGCTACGTCGAAGATCTGAATATTAGGAAACCGGTCCAATAATTCTCGCTGAAGCCGCTGTCTTTCCGTCGGCGGAACACGGGTCAGGACCGTTGCAGCATAGGTCTGCGGTGCCGATTCGAGCGTACCCGGGCGAAAAACGAAGACGAATGCCGTCCTTGTGTTCCGCAGGTCGATCTTACGAATATTCGCGACCTGGGCCGTTACTTTGCGGCCGGAAATATCAAAGGTTATCGAATCGCCGACGCCGATCTTCAGCCGTTTCGCCATTTCCTCTTCAACCGAGACCTGCGGGACCTCCGCCGGCTCGCCGTTCCACCATTCGCCGTCGAGAATGGATTCGTTGGTGTCCAGCATCTGCCTGTAAGTGATCGCGAACTCGCGGCCGATCTGGCCCTGCTGCTGCCGAACCTCACGCTGCTGAAAATCGAATCCTTGTCCGTTAACGTGTGAAATGCGGGCTCGGACCGTCGGTGTCGACTCCGCCTTTTCACCGACTCGTTCCTGGATCAAACGGACAAGCTCGTCGATCTGGCTTTTCTGAACATCGACAAAAAACAGGCTCGGCAGCCTTTGGTTTCGCGCAAAATCGAATTCACGTATCAGGTTGGCCTGCAACGATTGGACAGCCAGCACGACAAATGCGCCCAGGCCGACAGCGAGTAAGATGATCCGCGTTTGATTTCCCGGGCGATAAAGCGAGTTCACCGCCTGACGCAGGCTGAATGATCCGAAAACTCTCATTCGCCGAAGGAGTACCGTCAAAACCAGAGCGGCCAAATAAAGAACGCCTGCGGTCGCACCAAGCCCGCCGAGAAAATAGGCTCCGATCTTGAACGACCCCGCCTGCCAGACCGCAAGGCCGAGCAGAGCGGCAAGAGAAACCGCGCCGAGCAAAAGCCGTATCGGGTCGAGCCGCCTCAGTTTTTCATTGTTCTCATCGCGAAGCAGCAGTTTTGGCTTGATGTTGCGGACTTGAAGCAGCGGCAATGCCGAAAAAAGGATCGAGATGGCGACGCCGAGAATTATGCCTTGGACGGCGGTCCACGCGTTTACGGTGTAAGACATCTTTTCCGGCAGCGTTTCCGCGAACCGCGATCGTGTGAACCAAAGGCCAAGCTGGGCAAGAAACACACCGAAACCGCTGCCGGCCAAGCCGAGTGTCAGGATCTGAAGCAGGTAAACTGAAATTATCCGCGTCCCGCCGGCCCCCAGACATTTCAGAACCGCCACGGATTTCCGCTTCTGTTCGACGAATGCCCTCGCGACATTCCAGACCCCGACGCCGCCAAGCACAAGAATGAGCAGGCCGGTCAAAGCTAGGTAATTTTCCGTTCGGGCAAATTGTTCGCCGATGTTTTCCTGTGTTTCGCGATAAGACTGCACCGTGATCGGAGTACCCTTCAATGCATCGCGAAGCTGACCCACCAGTTCGGTCGGATTGTCGGACGTTCGATAGAGTATCCGCCGGCGAATACGGCTACTGTTTCTGGTGATGCCGGCCGTGTCGAACGCGGTCTTTGCGACGAAAACGCGAGCGCCCAAACGAAAACCGCTCGTTCCCCCGGGCTCTTGATCGAAGATGCCGCGGATCTGAAATTCGGCCTCACCGATCCTGATCTTGTCGCCGACTTTTACGTTCAGGTCTTCGAGTAGTATCTTCGCGGCAACGGCCCCGTTGTTTTCGAGTAGCCGAAAATCGAACGGCGAACCGTCGGCCATTACAAAACTCCCGACAAGCGGGAACGGCGGTTCGATACCTTTCAGCTCGACCAGCCGCGTGCTCGGGTTTGACGGATCGCTCGGGCTCGCCATCGCGGCCGTCGTTATGGTCTCGTTGCGGGCTTCGATGATGTTCGACGCGTTTATCACGGCCTCGATCTTTGATATGTCGGACGGCGAATAGTCGGCGGTCGACCCGATCTCGACATCGGCCGTCATCAACGCCCGCGCGTCGGTGCCCACGGCCTGTGTGAGGTTCTGGATCAGCGAGCGAAGCGCAACGACAGAGCCCACGCCCAACGCGATGCACAGGAAAAAGAAAAGCAGCCGCCGCCACGACGAGCGGATCTCACGCCTGGTCAAATTGAGAATGAATCTCATTTCGTAAAGGATCTCTCTCGTTCGTCCACGGCCGCCCCGGAATTCATTTCATCGCTAATTACGCGACCGTCTCTCAACACGATCTGCCGCTCAGCCTGTCCTGCCAGCTCCGCGTCGTGCGTCACAAGCACAAGCGTAACGTTCCGGCGCGAATGCAGTCCCGTCATCAGCTCAAAAATATGTTTGCCGTTTTTCGAATCAAGATTTCCGGTCGGTTCGTCGGCCAGCAGGATCGACGGTTCGTTGGCAAATGCACGGGCGATGGCGACCCGCTGTTGTTCGCCGCCGGATAGCTCGGTCGGATAGTGATGGCCGCGATTCGCGAGGTCAACGTCTGCCAACAGGGTTTCTGCCCTATCGGCAGCGTTATGCACACCGCGGATCTCCATCGGGATCAAAACGTTCTCAAACGCGGTGAGGCTCGGTATGAGATGAAACGACTGAAACACGAACCCGATCTTCTTGCTTCGCATGTCGGCCAGGTCGTCCTCGCCCATTTCGGTCACCGTATCGCCGTCGATCGTGATGATTCCGCTCGACGGCGAATCGAGCCCGGCGATCAAGCCGAGGAGTGTCGATTTGCCGCTCCCCGAGGCACCGGTCAGCGCCACAAACTGCCCGTTCGGGATCTCGGCCGAAACGTCGTCCAGGATCGTCAGGTCCTCGGTACCGGAACGTACGGTTTTCGTTAAATTCTGCAATATGATCATATTAGGGCAGAGCGCTGAATTTTAGAGGCATTCTGAAAAAGCGAATAGGCCGAGCATTCAAATGCAAACAACGCGTGTTTTTCCTGCATCATATCCTCTGAGCCTTACGTACAATAGCAAGGTAATTATGCATTATATTGTTCGAACAATTGCAGTTGTATGTTCCATCTTTCTCTGTGCCCTGTTAGGAGCCTGCGGCGCCGCGAAGTTTGAACGGGCTTCGGGCAGCAACGCGGCGAAACCGCTTGTCACGCCGCAGACAACAGTCGGACGGAAGAAAATAATAGCGCTTGGGCGACAGTCTTACTGCTGGTTTCGGTCTCGCTGAAAAAGAATCTTATCCCGTACCTCCTTCAAGAAAAACTCAAGTCCGACGGATATGATTACGAGGTGGTGAATGCGGGGGTTTCCGGCGATACAAGCCTCGGCGGGCTTGAGCGGGCCGATTGGGTCCTCGACCAGGAAAACGCAAAAATACTAATTCTCGAACTCGGCGCCAACGACCTTCTTCGTGGGATGCCGCCGGCTCGGATGAAGCAGAATCTCGACAAGATCATTAAAAAAGCGAAGGCACGTAATATCGATGTCCTCCTTTGCGGCATGCTTGCCCCGCCTACCGCAGGCTCCAATTACCAGCGAGACTTTATGATGGCCTTTCCCGATCTCGCCGATGAGCATAAGGTCGCCTTTGTTCCATTTATCCTCGAAGGTATCGCCACAAAAAGGGAGCTCAACCTGGCCGACGGGATCCACCCCAATCCCGAAGGTGCTAAAATTATGATGGAGAATGTATATACGGCTTTGAAACCGCTTCTTAAAAATGAGATGTAGGCTTCGCACTTAAATTTACCTTTCAAATTCAAGGGGGAAAGATGACAAAGACAATTCTTTTACTTACGGCGATCATTGCCGCGGGAATCCCGGCTCTTGCCCAGACGCCCGTGTCATCGCCTGAGCCCGAAACAAAAACTGGATCGAAGGATACCGTAGCGGGGTCGAAAGACCCGCAGCCTTCACAGCCTTCAACGTCAACAGGCGTTCCGGCAGCGCCGAACGGATATGTCAGGCCGACCGGTAAACAACGTTTCAAAAGCTACATAAAAAGTATGTTCGGTCCCGTTGCACTTGCGACGCGTGTCGGCAAATCGGGTTTTTATACCTGGACGAATTCGCCGGAAGAGTGGGGTGACACCTGGGAAGGGTTCGGCCGCAGGTTCGCTTCGAGCACGGGAACTAGCATTATCAAGAATTCGACGATGTACGGGCTGGATGAGGTCCTGAAGGTAGACAGCCGGTTCTACCGAAGCAAAAAGCGCGACATCGGATCGAGGGTAAAGAACGCGTTGCTGACGACGGTCACTTCGCGAAGGCCAGACGGGTCGCGCACGATCGGGATCCCGAAGATCGCGGGGACCTACGCGGCATCGATAATCGCGGCCGAGGCCTGGTTTCCGGACCGGTACAGCTGGAAGAACGGCGTGCGCGGCGGCACGTTTTCGCTCGGATTTCACGCGGGATGGAACCTTCTTAAGGAATTCGTTGATTTTTAAGGAATTCCTGAGTTAATTACCGAAGGACCGCGGATTAGCTCGCAGCACAACTGATCTGCAGTTATTTTTGCGTTCGAAAGGTACACTCCCCTATACGGCGGTTTGTGTGGAAAAACCTCTCCGCTATTGGCATAATCCTCCACATGAATGTGACCCATCTGGAATGTGCCCTCTGCGGCCTGCGGCATGAGGCCGGTAAGCTTCAGAATCTTTGCCGCGAATGCGGAAAACCTCTTCTTGTCAGATACGACCTGGAAAAGGCGTCCGGATCACTAAGAAAAGAAAGCCTCGCCGGGAGAGTATCGTCACTGTGGCGTTACCGCGAAGTGCTGCCCGTTGAAAAAGAGGAGAATACCGTCACTTTCGGCGAAGGCTGGACGCCTCTTATCAAGGCCGACCGACTCGGCGGCACGCTATCCAAAAAGCTGCAGCTGTACATCAAGGACGAAGGTCAAAATCCGACACAAAGTTTTAAAGCTCGCGGGATGACCGCCGCCATCTCGATGGCAAAAGAATTGGGCGTGAAAAAGGTTGCCGTTCCGTCGGCAGGAAATGCGGCGGGTGCGATGGCGGCGTATGCGGCCCGTGCCGGAATGGAATCGCATATTTTTATGCCTGCCGACACGCCGCAAGCCAACATTGTCGAGTGCCGGCAGACCGGCGCGAATGTGACGCTGGTCGACGGCCTGATCACGGATTGCGGAAAGATCGTCGCGGAGAGGAAAGAGGCCGAGGGCTGGTTCGATGTCTCGACGCTGAAAGAGCCCTATCGCGTTGAAGGCAAGAAGACTATGGGCTACGAACTGGCCGAACAGTTTGGCTGGCGGCTGCCGGACGTCATCGTTTACCCGACCGGGGGAGGAACGGGCCTGATCGGGATGTGGAAGGCCTTTGACGAGATGGAAGCGATGGGTTGGATCGGCAGTGAGAGGCCGCGGATGATATCGGTCCAGTCAGAGACCTGCGCACCGATCGTGCGAGCGTTTAAAGCGGGCAATCGTTTCGCGGATGAATTCGAGAATGCAACGACGGCGGCGTCCGGCCTGAGAGTTCCAAAGGCGATCGGTGATTTCCTGATCCTTGACGCAATTCGGGCGTCAGGCGGCACGGCCGTTTCGGTTTCGGATGGGGAACTCATCGACGCAGTCGGAGAGATCGGTGCTGCCGAAGGTATTTTCGCAGCTCCCGAAGGTGCGGCATGTTTACCCGCGTTGCGACAGCTTATCGATTCACAGCAGATCGATTCCGGTGAGACCGTGGTACTTTTCAATACCGGTTCTGGGATCAAGTATTTGGAAGCATTAGAGCAGGCCTAACCCCGGTCCGTCAGTGGACCGCGTTTAGGATGGCCTCGAGACCCGCCGCCACATCTTTATCAATATGTATGCGAAGCGCCCGCCGGCCGCGGTCCAGCAGCACTTGGAAATCTCCGCGAGCCTGTGCCGCCTTGACCACACCGAACGTGTATTTCTGCCCCGGTACAGGAACGTCAACCTGGTCGCCGGACGTGATCTGAAGAAATACACCATTATTTGCCCCGCCTTTGTATGCCTGGCCGGTTGAGTGCAGGAAGCGCGGACCGAATCCTAAACATGTGGCTGCGGTGTAATGCTCCAGCACGCGCGAGCGGATATCCTGAAGCACCAGTTCGTGTTCCTCATCCATTTCAACATAAGCGAGGATCGCAAAATAATCGTTTTCCTTAATGTTCCAAAGGTGAGATTCGATGAATCCGGCAAGCGATTTTTCCTCTACAACGTTCTGTAGCTCGCTCGCATATTTTTCACTGGAGAAAAGCTTTATCCCGTTCTCTTCGAAAAACGGCTTTTCCTCTGGAAGCGTACCTGAAGCTTCGTAGGCCTCGGTGATAGCCCGGGCCTCGACCTTTGCCGATTCCACATCCGGCTGGTCGAACGGGTTTATTCCCATGATCGCTCCAGCGATAGCAGTGGCAAATTCCCAGCGGAAAAATTCCTGTCCGATGCTGTGCTCATTTTCAAGTTCGATCGTGACCATCGGATGACCGCCTTCCACTATATCTGCCAGGTCGGTGGCGGTGTCTTCGTCGACCTCGGCACCTTTGACCGTAAAGTTAATGAACAAGCGGTCATTCCCGTACATGTCCGCGGGCTGCAGCGGTTCGCGGTCGACGGGGATTATCGACACGCCGTTCTTTCCCGTCGATTCTGCGATCAATTGCTCGAGCCACGCCCCGAGATCATAAAATTCGGGCGGCGTGAATATTGTAAGTTTGTCCCTTCCCTCGCGGTGGCAAACGCCCACGATCGTGCCAAGGATGGCACCGGGATTTTCTCCTGCGTTCGTCGCTTTACAGGAACGGACCATCGAGGCCGCGCCGTTCAGTAGCCGTTCGACGTCCAGCCCCATCGCCGCGGCGGCGGTCAACCCGAACGCCGAGAGGGCCGAGAAACGGCCGCCTATCTCCGGCTTGCCGAACATTATTTTTCGAAAGCCGTCTTCCTCGGCCACCTTTTGCATTTTCGACCCGGGATCGGTGACGGCGATGAACTGCTTGCCTGCATTTTCTTTCCCGACGGTTTTCGAAACGCGTTCGAAGAAGTACTGTTTGAAGCAATTTGGCTCCAGGGTCGTGCCGCTTTTGCTGGATACGATGAATAGCGTTTTTGCCAGATCGAGCTTGCTCTCCAGCGTGATGATCTGTGCGGGGACGGTCGAATCGAGTATATGAAAATTGCCGACACCGAACGTTATCGCTAGCACCTCCGGGCAAAGCGACGAGCCGCCCATACCCATCAGCACGATGTCCTTGAATCCGGCCGCCTCGACGTCTTTACGAAGCTCTCTGTACGTTTCGAGGTTTTGCAGCTCCTCCCCGACGACCTCCAGCCAGCCGAGCCATTTGTTCTCGTCGCTACCGGTCCAGACAGACGCGTCCTTTTCCCAGATACGCGGAACGCGTTTTTCTTCAATAGTTTTTTGGATCTCAGCTCGGTATGCCTGCTTGAGCTTCTCGGGAAGCGAGTAGGTCATCAGGTTTGACATGTGCCTAATCTAGCACAGGCGTACCGCATGCAAAAGTTGTATTCTTAATGAGTTGGGCGGAAATTCTGATAAAATCCTCGGCTATGACAAAGTGTCTATTTGTATTGGGGCATTCTGGTAGTGAATGTAGTGCAGGCATACGGTCATCATTGCGCCGGGTCCGCACGCGAAATAAAGCCCGATCTTTCGGCGTCAGCCCGCGAAGGTTATGAGAAGAAGCTATCTGAAGCCAAGACCGCGTACACGGCAAATCCCTCCGACGCCGAGGCTATTATTTGGTTCGGACGCCGAACAGCCTATCTCGGCGAATATAAGGCAGCGATAAAAATATTCACTGACGGAATGGCGAAATTTCCCAATGACGCCCGATTCTACAGGCACCGGGGTCATCGCCTTATCACGCTTCGCTGTTTTGACGACGCGGTCGCAGACTTCGAAAAAGCATCCAAACTCATTGCCGGAAAGCCGGACGAGGTCGAGCCCGACGGCATGCCGAACGCGAAGAACATCTCCGACAAGTACGCTGCAATCGAATATCTGGTACCACTTGGGCCTCGCTTATTACCTAAAGGGAGACTTCAAGAATGCCCTTCGTGCCTATTTCATGAATGTATAAAGGTTTCGAAAAACAATGATATGAGCGTCGCGTCCGCCTATTGGCGATATATGACGCTGAGGCGGCTGGGCAGGGACAAGGATGCGGCCCGCGTGCTTGAAAAGTTCGCCGCAGAAGATCGAGGTCATCGAGAACGCACGATTATTACAGATCTCATCAAGCTTAACCGAGGGCCGATAAAAGGATAGCGGAGTTGCTGTCCGGATCCGTAAGGCGACGGTGTAAGTACGCTCGAGCTCCGCATCATTAGGATACGGCATCGGGAATTATTTTCTGTATAACGGAGACATCGCAAAGGCAAACCGTCTTTCAAAAGATAGTGGAAGGTAACCAATGGTCGAGTTTTGGGTATATTGCGGCCGAGGCGGAATTAGCACGGATGGGCGCTGAAAAAAGCGGATGACATCCGAAACGGAGCTTTTGTCGAATTAGGTTATGGAGACTTGTCTCGAGAGCCTCGAGATTTATTCGCAAGGGAGTGTTTTATGAAGACTCAATTTATTGTACTGTTCTCGGTTTTTTTGGTCGCGGGCCTTCTTTCATGCGGTTCGGCGTAAGTCCCTCGAGAGTTTCGGAACCACCTCTTCCGGAAACAATTTCAGAGAGCCGTACGCGTCCCGATTGATCCGGGCAAAGCTTCAGACGGCGGTGTTTGCCGGCGGGTGTTTTTGGGGTGTCGAGGCCGTTTTTGAGCATACGCGCGGCGTGGCTGATGCAAATCGGGTTATGCGGGCGGCTCGGCAAAGTCGGCTAATTACGACGAGGTCAGCGGCGGCGGGAGCGGCCATGCCGAAGCGGTGTTTATCAGTTTCGATCCGGAAATTGTCTCCTATGACCAGCTTCTCGAGATATTTTTCAAGGTCATCCACGACCCGACGCAATTGAACCGTCAAGGACCGGATGTCGGGACGCAGTACCGTTCAGCGATATTCTTTGTTGACGATTGGCAAAAGAAAGCGGCTGAAACGTATATCGGTAAGCTCGGCGAGGGGAAAGCCTTTAAAGACCCGATCGTGACGCAGGTCGTCCCGCTTGAAAAATTCTACGACGCCGAGAGCTATCACCAGGACTACCTGCGGAAAAATCCGAAGGATCCCGTACATCGTTTATCACGACCTGCCAAAACTGGAGGCTCTGAAGAAGCAGTTTCCTGCTTTATACGTCAAGAAATAAATTCAGAAACTAACCACTATCCACTCGTCACTATCCACTGTAAAAAAGGTTCGATTTTCAGAATATTTAGTCTATTCAGTGGATCAGTGGTTAGTGACAAGTGGGTGGTTTGACGCTGACTCTCAATTTCCAAACCAATGCAGCAGTCTGGCTTCCTGCTTGTGAAAAGCCTGTTCGGGCACCTCATCCTTGCTCATCGGCAATTTGAAAAAAACCGAAAGCTGTTCCTGAATGCCGCTTTCGCCGCGGGTGCGGGCGAGGTCGAGGCAGCGGGCGATCTCGATGGCGAGCGGGGCGGCGAGGATGGAATCGCGGCAGAGAAAGTTCACTTTTAACTGCATCGGCTGCCCGAGGAAGCCGGTAAGGTCGATGTTGTCCCAGGCTTCCTTATTGTCTTTACGCGGGCGGTAATAGCGGATGTCGACGATGTGGTCTTCGACCCGGTAGCCGAGGATGTCGTCGAGCAGCGAACTTTTAGTTTTGACCTTCGACGCCAGCGATTCTTCGTCACTCAATACAAGCCCGTCGCGGTTGCCGAGGATGTTGGTCGAGAACCAGCCCTCAACTTTTAATGCGCGGCTTCGGAACGCGGGTGCGAGGACCGATTTGATAAATGTCTGGCCGGTCTTGCCGTCCTTTCCGGCGATCGGGACATTGTTGTTTTCTGCCAGCTCGATCAGGGCAGGGATGTCAGCTGCGACCGACGGGGTGAAGTTACCGTACGGAATGCCGGATGAGATCGCGGCATATGCGTAAAGGATTGCGGGCGAAATGTCTTTTGCGTCCTCGTCGAGGGCACGTTCGAGGCTCGTGATGCTGTTGAAGATCTCGTTTCCTTCAGCAGACAATTTCTCGGTCGAGGCGAGGTTGATCACGACGACGGACTCGCATCGTTCCCGCAACTTTTCGAGGTCCTGCTTGATACGTTCAACAGCTGCACGATGCCCCGACGCCGCCGATAAGATTCTGGCCGCTGATGTTGTTAACGAAGTTCGGGTTGCCGATCCCGGGCCATGGCTTCGCTTGTTTCAGCTCCGCTTCAACTGCCGCAAACTGTTTTAGAGTAAGTACATCGTGTTCTTCGGCGGCTTTCGAAAGATTTGTCTCGTAAAGGTCCCAGCCTGCAACTTCGACTTGATCGTATGGCGTCAATCCCGCATCCGCGATCCCGGCCAAGGGCAGCCCGTGTGAGTCGACTACGCCTTTTCGCAGCAGCTCTATGCCGGCAAACATGGTCGTCCCGACCGCTCCGCCGACGCCGACGACCGCTATGCCCAACTTTCTCTTCGCCATAACAAAACGCCTAGTTTACAACGTTGAGGCGGCCGTCCCCAACTGCTTATGATCCGAAAGTCAGATGGTGAATGCCATAGTAAAGAATAAAGATCATCACAAATGCCAGAAAATAAAGGCCGGTCATAAAATAGGCTTCGGTAAAGAGGGATTTGTCGGGCAGTACAAGCATATTCCGGGCGTCGGTCGGGCCCCGGACGACCAGAACCCAGAGGATGGCGACGATCATCAGATGGCCGAGAGCGTCGACCATTCCAAATTCGAATATCGCCAGGACAAACACTGACATCAACACCAGGGCGATCAACCTGCCGACCACCGAAACAGCTCCGAGCAAGATGAAGGTGACGAAAAACTCGACAAACCCGGATACCTTCATAAAGACAGGCGGTGTCATTCCCATCAGCATATGCGGCCTCGTCTCAAGCACAGACATCGTCCAGTGCGCGTAAGCGAATTTTTCGACCGCCGCCCAGATCAAAGTCAGGCCCGTGCAGGCGAAGAGTACGACGAAACCGGATTTCAAAAGCCGCTTGGACGACGAGCTGAGGACAAGGAGAAAATACGCTATTCCGAGAAAGATCAGGTAATCCAATACATGGAACAGTCCGTAATCCCGGCCCGCGGCGAAGTATAGCCCAAATACTCCCAATCCCGCGGCAAAGACCGTATAACGGAAAACCACGAAGATGGCGATCGCCAAGTGAACCCAGGGCACGAATGGCGATGTGGTCTTAAGTTCGGGCGTCAGATAAAAGCTTTCGCCGTAACCAAACGCCCACCAACCGAAAAGGCAGAGAAAGAAGATGCCCGCGGCCGCTCGCATTATGAACTGCGCCGCGTTGTCCAGGCGTTTTAGGTTGCGGTCAAAATCTTCGAAGATCGCATCCTCAAATATGTAACGGTCGATCAAAAAGAAGATATAGCAGGCCAGCGCGGAGGCAAGAAAGAGCTTAATAAAGGTGCCGTCGAGCACCTCGCCTATCGGCGTCGGCGGCTTTGTTACGTCGTAGTCGAAGAACCATTTGACGTGAGCATTGGCGGAAAAAGCGGCCAGGCAAATCAACGTGGCAATACCGACGAAGCGGAGAAATGCTGAATTCAAATAAGACGATTCCACGCAGGATGCCGGGAATGCTTTAGAAGCAGAACCGTATGCCCGGCATTTTATATGCCGTCTCACGTTGCTTGTTGTTTCCATTGAGTGCGAAAATGCGTCCGGAATCGGGTACCATGACCGAAAAAGGCAACGGCCCAGCGAACGAACGGACGGCGCGAGAATTGTAGCCGAAAATCTGATAAATGGATATGAGAGAAAACATTGTGAGTCTTAATCGAAACCTCCTCGCGATCACCCTTTGGACCGCGATCGCCGTTATGTTGACAGCTTGCCCGAGTACACCCGTAAATAATAGACCTGCTTCGAATAACAGCCACATTCCGGAATCGACTCCGAGCCCAACCGAAGCCCCGCCGGCAACGCCTTCTGAAACGAACTCGGTGATCGGATCGCTGGCGACGCCGACCGATGCCTATCGAACCGCACACTCGCTTGAGGGCAAAGAAAGACGTTCAGGGGATGAAGCGTGTATTTCGAAAGAGATACTCGAATTCTTTACCGAGATGGGTAATAGCTGCAAACGAAATCCCTCGACGAAATGCTTCTTGAGCTATGCGAAAAACCACAGACCCCAACCGCCGAAGCCCGAAATGAAAAGATCACCGGCGACCGCGCGATCATCGAGTACAAGGAAGTCAACGGCGAATGGAAGGAAATGGACTTTGTAAAGGAAGGCAGCGAGTGGAAGCTGACCTTACCCAAAGCGGACTCGCCGGGAGCGCCGCCGAAGAAACCTTGATCCCACATTCACCGTTAGAGGATCGGGCCCGCCGTCGAAGGTACGGTCGAGTATGGGAGAGCAAAATTATGAAAATTCGATGGATCTTTTTAATGCTGTTTGTGGTGTTCTCGCTTGTTGCCTGCGAGCCTCAGAATCCTAACGTGAATCAGACGGCTAATACAAATTCAGGTGCGGCCAACGCGAAATGGGACGCTTATGTCGACCAGTTCATTACGGATCATTTCACGGCGAATCCTCATTTTGGAGTTTATCAGGGACGGCATGAGTTTGATGGGAAGCTTGCCTGATTGGAGTACCGACGGGCTTGAATCGCGAGATATAGCACGGCTGAAAAGCCGAACGCGAAAAGGCCACCGCGTTTAAAGACGCGGATCTGGATGAGCGACAGAGGTTCGAGCGTGATTATCTTATTTCGCAGATCGACGATGATCTGTTCTGGCGAGAAACGGCCGATCAGCCGCACGGCAATCCCTATTATTATTCGGACGCGCTCGACCCGGACGTTTACGTATCACGCGAGTATGCACCGCTTGAAACGCGGATCAAGGCTTATACTGCATATGCCCGCAACGTGCCTGCCGCCCTTGAACAGATCAAGGGCAATTTACGGCTGCCGCTTGCGATGAACCACATTAAGATCGGCCGGCAGACCATCGGCGGCCTGGCGGAGTTTTTTGAGAAGGATGTTGTTAAGGTTTTTGAACCGGTCAAGGATGAGCAGTCGCAGAAGGATTTCAAGGAGGCGAATTCGGCAGCCGGAAAGGCGATCCGCGATTTCGACGCCTGGCTCGGACAGCAGGAAGCTTCGGCGACGAACAACTTCGCGCTCGGCGCCGACAAGTTCAAATTGATGCTCAAGCAGACCGAGGGTGTCGACATCGACCTCGCCGAACTGGAACGCATCGCGAAGGCCGACCTTGACCGCAACCTTGCCGCCGTAAAGGCCGAATGCGACAAGTACGCGCCGGGCGTCTCGCTGGTCGAATGCAACAACAAGGCGAACGCGAGAAAGGCACCTGGAACGTTGGTCGAGGCAGCGACGAAGCAGCTTGCCGAACTGCGAAAATTCCTGCAGGAAAAGGACATCGTCACCGTTCCCGGAACAGAGGAATGTAAGGTCGCACTGGCACCTTCATATAAGGCGTGGAACTTTGCGTACATAAATATTCCCGGGCCGTACGAAAAGGGCCTTCCGTCGGTCTATTATGTTTCGCCGCCCGACGCGTCGTGGCCGAAAGGAAAAACAGGACGCTTATCTTCCGGGCGAAGGCAGCCTTTTGTTCACTTCTGTGCACGAAGGCTACCCGGGACATTTTCTAAATTTCCTCCATTCGAATCGCAGCAAATCGAAATTCGGCCAGGTCTTCGTCGGCTATGCATACGCCGAGGGTTGGGCGCATTACACCGAGGAAATGATGTACGAAGCCGGCCTCGGTGCCGGCGATGCCGAGCTGCATCTTGGACAACTGCAGGAAGCTCTTCTGAGAAATGTCAGATTCCTCTCCGCCATCGGCCTTCACACAAAAGGAATGACCGTTGAGGAATCGAAGAAAATGTTCATCGAACAAGGCCTGCAGGATGAAGGGAACGCAGAGCAGCAGGCCAACCGCGGCACATTCGATCCCGCTTACCTGAATTACACAATGGGCAAGCTGATGATCAAGAAACTCCGCGAAGACTGGACCGCATCGCGCGGCGGCCGTGCTGCGTGGAAACAATTTCACGATCAATTTCTTTCTTACGGCGGCCCGCAGATACCGATGGTACGAAAGGCAATGATGGGCAAAGATGACAAAGGCCCGCTGTTTTAGGATAGATTCAATAACTCTTATGAATCCTCAAGAACAAAAATCGACGCTATCGGATGCGATCCGAAAACACAAGGAATTTCTATTCCCGGCCGTTGCGACTTACTACCAGGAACCGCTTGCTTTGGTGAAGGGTGAAGGCGAACACGTCTGGGACGACCAGGGCAATCGCTATCTCGACTGCTTCGGCGGCGTGCTGACCGTCAGCGTCGGGCATGCAGAGCCGCGTGTGAATAAGGCGTGGATCGACCAGGTCAACACGATCGCGCATACGTCCACCCTTTATGCCAACGGGCCGCAGGGCGACCTGGCGGAAAAGCTGGCCGAGATATCGCCGGGTAAACTTAAAAAGTCATTTTTTACGAACAGCGGGACCGAGGCCGACGATACGGCCGTTCTGGCGGCAAAGCTCGCGACAGGAAATAACGAGGTCGTTGTGCTGCGTCACAGTTACGCGGGGCGTTCGGCTACGGCCTTGTCGTCGATCGGCCATTCGACGTGGAAACCGATCGCATCGCAAATGGCGGGTTTTGTTCACGCCCACGCGCCTTATTGCTACCGCTGCCCGTTCAACGCTACGCCGGAAAATTGCGGTATGGCTTGTGCGAACGATATCGAAGAGCTGATCAAGACAACGACGACCGGCGAGATCGCGGCGTTCATGTCTGAGACGATCCTCGGCGTCGGCGGGTTCATCGTTCCGCCGAAGGATTATTTCAAACGTGTTCACGAGATCACGAAAGCACACGGCGGATTGTTCATCTCCGATGAAGTGCAGACCGCCTGGGGCCGCACCGGCGATAAATGGTTCGGCATCGAGCATTACGGCGTCGAGCCGGACATCATTACGTCGGCGAAGGGAATGGGCAACGGCGTGCCGATCGGCTGGACCATCGCGACCGAGGAGGTGGCAAACGCTTTTCCGGGACTCACATTTTCAACCTTTGGCGGTAATCCGGTCTCCTGCGCGGTCGGCCTTGCAGTTATTAAAGTGATCGAGGAAGACGACCTTCGTACGAATGCCCGCGTCGTCGGCGATTATTTCCGGGCAAAGTTGATGGAGCTAAAGGACAAGTATCTATGCATCGGCGAGGTCCGCGGCCTTGGATTGATGCAGGGTATTGAACTCGTTAAGGACCGCCAGACGAAAGAACCGTATCCCGAAGGAGTTTTGAAAGTTTTTGAAGAGACCAAACGACAGGGCGTCCTTATCGGCAAAGGAGGGCTGTACGGGAACGTGATCCGCACCGGCCTGATGCTCAATTCGACAAAGGACACTGTTGATGAACTCATTCGCTCGCTGGATGCTGGGTTTGCCCTTTGCTAGATTATGGAGGATCCGGCCGCCCAGTTCGTCCTCGTAGAGGGTTTGAGCGGGAACAATTTACCCACCCGAATTCACTTCAAAAGGCCGGACGAAAGGGGACTGAAACCGTGTCCGTTTCCTTTCTCTAAGATCACAAGCGTCTCGCTATTGACGCTTCGCCGCCGGACTCCGTCGGGGGCCTGGGTCCGGCCCCATCCGCTGGACGAATAAATCCTGTATTTTGTATTTGACCTAATATCTGCTACCGTAACTAGCATGCTTCAAGTTTGACGATCTCGATCGAGGCTCGTCATTGAGAAGGAGGAGAACAGCCCCAGGCTTTCTGTTCATCCTGCCAAATGGAGACTTGGTTCCAGGTCGGCGGGTGAAATCTCCAAGCTTTCCCCGTGAAGCGCCCTGACCTATTCAGTTTACCTTTACTGCATTTGAACGGCACTGGGCCGCTCGAAAGTTTACCGGGCCGCAGCCGAGAAACCTCGCCTTCGATAACCCACCCCTTCGAAAAGTAAATACAAATTATGTCAGTTAAAAAATCCCTCAAGCTGGGGACAATTATGTCGTTGATGCTCACAATCAGCGTCGTGCAGATGTTCGCCGCGACGATCGGAAATGCAACGATCGCCCGAACCTGGACAGACACCTATAGCGATTTCACGATCATCGACACGAATAACTCGGTACTCGCCGACGGCAAGATCACGAGCTTTTCTTATTACGCTGCGAACACCAACCCGTTCAGTTTCGTTGTGGTCGACTCAGCGAATGTGGTCCAGTACGTCAGCCAGCTGATCAACCCGGCGGCGACGGGTGTTCAAACCTACACGCCTGAGGCTCCGATCGATGTCACGGCCGGTGATAACATCGGCATGTACTTCCAGTCGACAGGTACGATCCCTTTCGATTACGTCGGCGATCCCGCAGTCTGGACGCCAAACAACAACGGTGTGCCCATCGTCGGCAACGCTTTGACGGTGGAAAACGACCAACAGGGCAGGACGTATTCGCTTTCCGCGACTGTTCGTGTGCCTTTCGACGGCGATAACCGCAGCTACGGTTATTACAAGACCCACGGCCCGCTGCCAACACTGCCGGTTATCACCTGCAGCACCCAGCAGGTTGGTTCATCGGCAGCTTCCACCTCGATCTTTAATGTTGTTCCGAATACAACCTACACGATCACGTCAACCGGCACCTACATGGCCGGTACTAGCATCGTCGCAGACGCAAAATATAGCGAAGTAAACGGAAATGGATTATGGACTGACGCGTTCCCCCTGGGAGGATATCCCGCGGAAGTTCTCGACCTACAATTGAGTGGAAACGGCACCACCTATACCTCGCCGAACTGGGGTTCGTTCAATACGGATCACGTCTACGATATCAATTACACGACAGCTGCCGACCAGACTCAGCTGTTCTTCAAAATTGCGGATGGTAACAACTACGGAGACAATTCGGGTAGCTTAACGGTTACTGTATGCACCACGGAGTCACCAAGTTCACGACACAACAGATCAGAAACGCGTTCGCCAACTACTCGAGCTCGGCTTTCAACAAGTTCCTGACTCAGTATGCGGTGACGCTCTTCAACATCGCAGAGCAATTCTGCACTGGCAAACGCGGTTTACGATTCGGATACGGACTCGCTGTTTGACGGCATGACCGTCGCGCAGTTGGCTGCATTGGCCGAGACCTATTCGGAGTCGACGCCCGCTGCTGACCTTAACGCGTTGAAGGATGTGTTCGATAACATCAACAACAACCGGTTCATTTACCTGCCGTAATTGAATCTGAATTCAGAAGGAAAGGGCTCGCCGGTCACGGGGAGCCCTTTCTTTTATTTGGGTTCCTTCTTTTTCGGGAGCGCGCTATACTCTGGCAACCCGGTAGCAGTTGCGATCTCCTCAAATCTTATAGACTGATATGTTCCCGCTGAAAAACAACGATGGAAATACTTACTTGAGGATAAAAGAGTACGTGTTCCACCTGTTCGTGGGCGAGCGCGTTTTTAACACGGGTATGAACTTATTTCTTGCGATGACCGTAAATAAGGAGAGGAACGATCAGCAGGTTCGCTCTGCAGCCTGAATAAAGTAAGAGGAACATTTGAAGTTATGAGAATTCGTGCGTTCATCCCCGTCGTACTATGTTTGACTCTCGTGTCATTAGGACAGGCCCCGGACAGGGAAAAGGTTATCGCCGGTGCCGAGCGGGCTTTTGAGAAAGCGTCGAAGGCCAACACAGGCCCATCGCCGGGTTGTGCCGTCGGCGTGTCGCTTAACGGTCAGCCGGTTTTCGAGAAGGCCTTTGGCCTGGCCGAGATGGAGCATAACATTCCGAACACTCCGCAGACGATATTTGAATCCGGTTCCGTGGCGAAGCAGTTCACCGCTGCCGCCATCGTGCTGCTGCAGCAGGATGGGAAGCTGAACATCGACGATCCGGTGCGAAAATACATCACAGACCTTCCTGATTACGGCAAGCCCCTGACGATACGACACATCCTCACCCACACGGCCGGCTTGCGCGACTGGGGCTCGGTGATGGCCCTGACCGGAGCCGGGCGCGGTGACCGCGTGGTGACGCAGGATATTGCGTTGGATATCATCGTCCGCCAGAAGTCGCTCGATTTCGAGCCTGGTGCCGAATACTCGTATTCGAACAGCGGCTATCAGCTTGCGGCGGTGATCGTCGAGCGCGTTTCGGGGCAGAAGTTTGGCGACTTCGTACGCGACCGCATCTTCAAACCGCTGGGGATGAGCAACAGCTCGTGGCGGGATGATTATCGACGGCTCGTTCCCGGCCGTGCTCAGGGTTACTCGAAATCGGGCCCAACAGCACCGTGGATGCTGAACATGCCGATAATGAATGTCGTCGGTAACGGCGGTATGCTCACGACGGTCGGAGACTGGCTAAAATGGAACGCCGCACTCGACACGAAAACGCTGGGCGCTCCATTTGTCGAAGCGCTCGAAACGCAGGGCGTGTTGAACGACGGGCGAAAGATAAGCTACGCTCTGGGCCTCGACGTAGGCAATTACAAAGGCGTCAAAGAAGTGGCCCACAGCGGCGGTACCGCCGGGTATCAGACCTATCTCGCGCGCTTTCCGGAAAAGAAACTATCGGTCGCGGCAATGTGCAACGGTTATCCTCCCTCGTCGGGCGACGTCGTGTACAGCGTCGTCGACGAGATCCTCGGGCCTTTTCCCGCGGCAGCCGAACAGAAGGCGGGGCTGACACTGTCCGAGGACCAACTAAAGAAGTACGTCGGGACATGGAAAAACGAGAAAACGAGGAATGCAAATCAGATCGCTCTTGATAAAGGCGAGCTCAAGATCAACGGTGGGCCGTTAAAACCCGTTGCGGAAGGAGCGTTCATGCTCGGCGACCGCAAAGCGAAATTCATCCCAAACAAAGACGGCGTCCCCGAACGACTGGAGATCGCCAATACCGACGGCTCTGTCACCAAACTCATTCTCGAACCCGAATGGAAACCTGGCGATCTCAATGAATTCGCCGGAGACTGGTACAGCGAGGAAGCCCAATCACGTGTTTCCATCAAGGTCGAGAACGGTAAAGCTTTCTTGATCCTGCCGCCCTGTGGCACGATTTGAACTCAAGCCGGCGTATAAAGACGCTTTCAATGTTCCCGGTTACATAATGTGGTTCACCCGTGACAGAACAGGTAAGGTAACCGAACTTCATGTCGGCGGCGGGCGCATGCGCGACATGCTGTTCGACCGCGTGCGAAAGTAGAGCGATGGCAGAGATCGTAACACGGCGTGCGACTCTATCCGATCTCGGCATCCTTCTCAAATTTGAGCAGGCCATGATAGAGGCGGAGCGTCCGTTCGACAGCTCGATACGAACCGGCGAGGATGTCCGTTACTATGATCTCGAGGCACTGATCGCCTCACCGGATGCCGAATTAGTGGTTGCCGAGATCGAGAATGAGCTCATCGGTTCAGGGTATGCACGGATAGAATCATCGGACGCATACTTCAGGCATCGACAGCATTCGTACCTCGGTTTCATGTATGTGGTTCCCGAACATCGAGGCAAAGGAGTGAACAAAAAGATCCTTGAGGCTCTGGAAACATGGTCTGCCGTCAAAGGCGTCCTTGAAATGCGATTAGAAGTTTATACCGAAAATGCGGCCGCGATCCGCGCCTATGAAAAATCCGGATATGCGGTGAACATCGTCCAAATGTGGAAACGTTTGTCCGAAAATTAGTTCCTATGAAAGCAAAACGATCCTCGAACATACTGATAATAATATTCCTGGCATCCGTCGTTTCCTTTGCTCAGGATGTCTTTACGGCCAGGGTCGATGAATTCATCAAAACCGAGATGGAGCGGCAAAAGATCCCCGGCGTGTCGCTTGCGGTCGTCAAGGACGGCAAGCCTTTGATCGTCAAGGGCTACGGTTTCGCCAATCTCGAACACCAGGTCCCGGTCAAGCCCGAGACAATATTTCAGTCGGGTTCGGTCGGAAAACAGTTCACCGCGACGGCCGTGATGCTGCTGGTTGAAGAAGGCAAGATCGGGCTGGATGAAAAGATCGGTAAATATCTCGGTGAAGTGCCGGACGGCTTGGAAGAACATAACTGTCCGCCAGCTGCTCTCGCACACCGGCGGAATGACCGATTATCCGCAGGATTTCGACTTTCGCCGCGACTACACCGAGGATGACCTGTTAAAACGTGCCAGGGAGATCCCTCTCGCATTCCAGCCGGGCGAAAAGTGGCAGTACAGCAATCTTGGCTATGTCACCCTCGGCATAATCATTCACAAAGTGTCAGGCAAATTTTACGGCGATTTTCTGCAGGAGCGCGTCTTTAAACCATTGGGGATGACCACTGCCCGGATCATTAACGAAGCCGACATCATTCCGAACCGCGCGTCAGGTTACAGGCTTGTAAAAGGCGAGGTCAAGAATCATGACTGGGTCTCTCCGTCATTGAACACGACCGCCGACGGGGCCCTGTATCTGACGGCGCTCGACATGATCAAGTGGGATGAAGGCCTGAGAAACGGCAAGGTGTTAAAAAAGGCTTCGCTCGATGAAATGTGGACGCCGATAAAGCTGAATGGCGGCAAAAGCCACCCGTACGGTTTCGGTTGGGCGGTCCGTCAAGTGAACGGACGGAACGTCATCGAGCACGGCGGTGCCTGGCAGGGATTTAAGGCCCACATCGCAAGGTTCGTCGATGACGATCTTACGGTCATTGTTTTCGCAAATCTGATCCAGGCCAATCAGGGGCGCCTCGCTAACGGCGTTGCCGCAATCATCAACCCTAACCTAAAGCCGAAACCTATTACCGATCCCGATCCCGCGTTCACCGCCAACGCCAGGGAATTGCTCGTAGCCGTCATCGATCGCAAGGCCGACATGAGCCGGTTTACTCCCGGAAGTGCAAAAGGTGATCACGGACCAACAGGACCGCCTCGCTGCATTTGTAAAAACCATGGGCGTGATCCAGAAATTTGAGCTGATGGAAAAAAGCGCCGAGGCGGAAGCTACACGCTACCGCTATCGGGTCGAATACACGGGAATGTCATTGTTTCTTGCTATTGCCGTCAACAAAGACGGAAAGATCAGCAGCTTTGCACTGCAGCCGGAGTAGGTCTTTGTTCCGACGTGATAGGTAAGTATCAAAACAATATGGATACCGTTCCTGTTCTTGCCGCCGAAAAAACCGAGATATTCGCAGCTCTTGAGGAGCTTGCCAATACTATCAAACGAGCGTACGCCACCAATGATGCCGAAATGTACGCGTCCGCATTTACCGACGATGCTGTCGTTTCGATGCCCGGTACGCCGCCCGTTCGGGGTCGTGACGCGCTCAAGAAAGTGTTTGAATCGAGGCCACCGCTTCCAGCCGGTGCGGTCTTTGAAGTGGATCCGACCGAGTTGGAAGTGATCAATGGCGAGTGGGCATACGCTTTTGGAACTGATACATTCACCATTCCGAGTGCCGATGGGGAGATCCGATCATCGAGACAATGACATTCATGGTCCTGATCCACCGGACTCCCGACGGGTGGAAGACCTTTCGCGAAGTCGTCAGCGCTGATCAATGAAACGCGATGACCGATAAGAAGAAAAAAGCTGTCAGTCGCCGCGAGTTTATCGGAGGAGCTATCGTAGCAGCTTCCGCATCGAGCATGCTGTTCGATCAACCTGCGTCAGCCTTAATTCGGCCGAACATCCTCTTCATCCTCGCCGACGATCTCGGATGGGGCGATCTAAGCTGTTACGGCAGGCCCGACTATAAGACGCCAAACCTCGACGGGTTGGCGAAACAAGGCCTTCGATTTACAAACGCTTATTCCGCCGCGCCGGTTTGCACGCCGACGCGTGTCGGTTTTCACACGGGGCGATATCCGGCGCGGTTGCCGGTCGGTCTTGAAGAACCCATTCACGAGAGAAAGGCCCTCTCGCTTGACGAACTCACAAGGACCGGTATTCCCCACGAGCATCCGACGGTTTCGTCGCTGATCAGATCTGCCGGTTACAGTACTGCCCTTGTCGGTAAATGGCACCTGGGCTACCTTCCGCACTTCGGTCCGCTAAAGTCGGGGTTCGACGAGTTTTTCGGGAATATGAGCGGCGCGGTCGACCACTTCACGCACCGCGATATGACAGACAGCCTCGATTTCTTCGAAGGCGAGGTCCCGGTTGAAAAGATCGGATACATGACCGAGCTGCTCACGAACCGAGCTGTGGAATATTTGCACCGGCCCCAAAGAAAACCGTTCTATCTCAGCCTGCATTACACCGCGCCGCATTGGCCGTGGGAAGGGCCGAAAGACATCGCGGTAAGTTCCGCAATGAAGCACGGTCCGGTCGGATTTCGAGCCGGAGGTTCGTTGAAGATCTACAAGGAGATGATGAAGAGCCTTGACGACGGCATCGGTCAAGTTCTGGACGCGCTTCGCTCTACCGGACTTGAGAAGAATACGCTGGTGATCTTCACGAGTGACAACGGCGGCGAGCGGTTCTCCTACAATTGGCCGTTTTCAGGGCAGAAGATGGACGTGCGTGAAGGCGGTGTGCGTGTCCCCGCGATCGTACGATGGCCGGGCGTAACAAGGGCCGGAACGGTCAGCGATCAGCCGGTGATCACGATGGACTGGACCGCAACAATGATCGCTGCGTCCGGGGCGAAACCCCAGCCCGGTTACCCGCTCGACGGCGAGGACCTTCGCGAAATTATTGCCGGCAAACGGTCGATCTTCGATCGAACATTTTTCTGGCGGACCTATCGACAGGGCGCAGTACGACAAGGGAAATGGAAGTACATTCGCGACGGGAAAAACGAAAGTCTTCACGATCTTTCAGTCGATGAGCGTGAGCAGGCAAACTTTGCCGACGCTCATCCGCCGGTCCTGTCGCAGTTGCGTGCGGAGTTCGATAAATGGCAATCGATGATGCTGAAGTATCCTGCTGAGAGCTGATTGCCGATTTCGGTCTCGAGAAGTCGTACAGGCCGGGAGAAGAGTAATAAGCGATGCCGCAATCAAGGACGCTCGTGAAACATATCCTGAAACTATCCGTCGCCCTCAGTTTCGCGATCGGTTTCTTATCCGTCTGCAACGTGGATGTCGCGGGACAGAAGCGCTCTCCTAATATTGTCGTTATAGTGTCGGACGATATGGGCTATGCGGACATCGGGATTCACGGCAGTAAGGATATCCCAACACCTAACATCGACGAACTCGCCCGAGGCGGAATTCGTTTTACCGACGCATACGTTAGCGGACCGTATTGCAGTCCGACGCGTGCCGGCCTGTTGACCGGCCGGTATCAGCAACGGTTTGGTCACGAGTTCAATCCCGACCGACGTCCCACCGATCCCCACGAGTTCGGGTTGCCCGTTGGTGAGCTGACAATTGCGGATCATTTCAAACCGGCGGGCTACCGTACAGCCCTCTTCGGGAAATGGCACTTGGGCAAGGGTGAAGAATTCCATCCGATGGCGCGCGGCTTTGATGAGTTCTTCGGCTTTTTGGACGGGGACCATTCGTATGTCGATCCTGAGCCTTTCGGCTCAGATCCTGTTCTTGACCGCAAAAAGCCTGTCGCGGAAACGGATTATTTAACGGAGGCGTTTACAAACCGAGCAGTTGACTTTATCAAACGACAAAGAACGAATCCCATCTTCCTTTATCTGGCTTACAATGCTGTGCACACGCCGATGCAGGCCCCTTCTAAGTATTTAGATCGTTTTCCCCACATCACTGATCGAACCCGACGCACTTACGCCGCTATGCTGTCGGCGATGGACGATGGAATCGGCAGGGTACTCGCCGCTTTACGCGAATCGGGCCTTGAAGAAAATACGCTTGTCATCTTTTTCAACGATAACGGTGGGCCAACAATGGCGGGAACGACCATCAACGGTTCGAGCAACGCGCCGCTGCGAGGGTCGAAACGCCAAACTTGGGAGGGCGGTATTCGCGTTCCGTTTATCATTCGCTGGAAGGGTAGGTTGGCTGAGGGGAAAACAGATTCGCGCCCGATCATTCAACTCGACGTGCTGCCGACTGCTCTTGCTGCGGCGGGAATTAAGAAAAGATCGAACGTGGTTCTAGATGGAGTGAATCTGCTTCCGTTTCTCACCGATAAAAGAACCGGCGTCCCACACGGTTCCCTTTATTGGAGACTCGGCGAACACATGGCCATTCGCAAAGGCGACTGGAAGCTGGTAAAAACGCTCGAGGGCCGGCTGTACGCGGCGGATCCCCGCACCGATCGGGATCTGTCGGGAGCCCAGCTTTATAATCTTGCAAACGACGTCAAAGAGAGCAAAAATCTAGCTTCCGAAAATCCGAAAAAAGTAGCGGAGCTCGTCGCCGACTGGAAGCAGTGGAGTAAGAAACTCGCTACGCCGTTGTGGGGGCCAGCCACACGTCCTTTGAGTGAAAACAAATGAAAACTTTAATTAAATCCGGACGCATCGTTACCGCGGTCGATGACTACACGGCCGACATCCTTATCGACGACGAAACCGTTTCGATGATCGGCAAGCAGATCGATATCGAGGCGGACATAATGATCGACGCAAAAAACAAACTCGTCTTCCCCGGCGGGATCGATCCGCATACGCATATGGAACTGCCGTTCGGCGGGACGCATGAGCTCCGATGATTTTTTCACCGGCACGCGGGCGGCGGCGTTCGGCGGGACGACGACGATCATTGATTTCGCGGTGCAGACGAAGGGCGAATCGATGATCTCCGGGGTCGATGCATGGCACAAAAAGGCGGAAGGGAAGTGTGCGATCGATTATGGCTTTCATCTGATCACTACCGATTTCGAGGACAAGCACACCGAAGAGATGTACACGCTGATGGACGAGGGCATCACGTCGTTCAAATTGTTTATGGCGTATCCCGGCGTGTTTCTAGCGGATGATGCGACGATCTTTCGGGCGATGTCGGCGGCGGGTGAACGCGGCGGACTGATCTGCATGCATGCTGAGAACGGCATTGTTATTAACGAGATCATCAAACGCTTTCTTGATCGAGGGACGCACGGCTCCGAAGTATCACGCGTTGACACGGCCGACGATCGCCGAGGCCGAAGGCGTCCACCGAGCGATCGCCATTGCCGAGATGGCCGAGTCGCCGGTTTATATCGTTCACTTAAGCTGCACCGACGCTCTGAACCAAGTGCGACAGGCGAGGGACCGAGGCATTCCGGCGTTTGCTGAAACGTGCCCGCAGTACTTATTTCATTCGATCGACGATTACGGCGAGGATTTCGAAGGGGCAAGATTCGTGATGACGCCGCCGCTGCGTGAAAAACACAATCACGCCGAGCTTTGGAAGGGCCTGAAGATGGACGACCTGCAGGTGATCTCGACCGACCATTGCCCGTTCTGTATGAAGGAGCAAAAGGAATTGGGCAAAGACGATTTCTCAAAGATCCCGAACGGTGCTCCGGGAGTCGAGAATCGAATGTCGCTTATCTACAACGGCGGCGTTGTCGAGAATAGAATTTCTCTGAACCGCTTTGTCGAACTCACTTCAACCGCCGCCGCAAAGATGTTCGGACTGTTTCCAAAGAAGGGCACGATCGCCGTCGGCTCCGACGCGGACATCGTCATTTTCGATCCCGAAAAGGAACATACCTTCGGCGTCGAGAACGAGCATATGAATGTCGATTACTCGTTCCTACGAAGGCTGGAAGGTGAAAGGTAAGGTCGAAACCGTCCTGTCACGCGGCCGCGTCGTTATCGAGAACGGCGAACATCATTGGCAAAGCGGGCGACGGACAATTCCTGAAACGCGGCGAGTGTGTGAAGATATGACCTGAACCGGATATGCCTGAAAGCAAAGTTGATCAAAAGGTCTGGCTTGCTCCGCTCGTCCCTGACGAGGACTTTCAGGTCCAGTTTCGCGACGATCATATCAATATAACGATCGGCCCTAAATACAAAACCAGCCGCGGACAGCGAAAGAAATTGTGGGCCGCCATTAGTGCGGCAAGCGAACGCTACAGTTCGCGGCGTATCCTGATCGAAGGCTTCCGGCCGAGGGCCGAACTAAGCACCGTTGAGGTGGTCGAAGCCGGCCAGCACGCGAGCCCGAAGCCGCATCTCTGGATCGCCTTTTGTATGGACGAGCTTTACCCGGCCGATCAACGGGAGCTTTTCGAGGTCGTCGCCGCATCACGCGGGGTGAGGGCGAAGTTCTTTACAGACCGGGACAAGTCTCTGACCTGGCTCCGCCGCAACAGCCGCGTTTGAACGACGCTCACCATTCTAACTTTCCGAAATTTCAATCCAATTTCCGGCCTATTAATACCTTAAAGACGGGAAAGCTTATCGCCAACGCCGCAAGCGCGTATGCGCTCGGATACGGATTGCTCAAAATATATCCGGCGAATAAAAGGACGGCCAAGATCAGCATTAGCGCCGGAGCGATAGGGTAGCCCCATGCTCGATACGGCCGGGGCCGATCGGGTTCGCGGCGGCGAAGAACGAACAATGCAACGATCAGCAATATCGTGATGGTTACGGCGAAAAACTGCGAGATAGCGAGGAGGACCTCGAACGTTCCGATCGATGAAAAAACGGCCGCTGAAACGGCCGTTGTTATCAGCGCAAAAACCGGAGTCCCGCTTCTGCTCACGCGTGTCGAGCGCTGTGGCGAACAATCCTTCGCGGCCGAGGGCAAGCAGTATTCGCGGGTTCATCATCAGCAAGGCGTTGATAATGCCTACTAATGATAGCAAGGCAAGGATGGTAACGATCTGCCCGCCGAGTTGACCGAAAAGCACGCTGATAGCGTCGGCACCGGCAAATTTGGAACCGACGAGATCTTGCATCGGCAGCACGTAAAGGACCGCCACGATGATGAGCAAATAGATAATGGTGACGATCGCGATGCCGCCAAAGATCGACCTGGGAAGATTTTGGTTCGGATTCGTGTCCTCTTCCGCAAAATAGATCGGCGAATGCCAACCGTCGTACCGCCGAGCACAAGCTGAAGGGCCAGAATGAATGCGACGAGCGAAGCGACGGTTCCCGCGGAAGCGACCGGCGAGACGGTTGTTTCGGCCGCTCTGCCACCGCCCAATACAAAACATGCCGCGACGAATGCGAGCAAGGCGATCGTCTTTATCATGCTTGTCAGTTTCTGCGTCGCAGCTTCCGGACCTCAGACCGATCCAGTTCAGCAGCGTCAGCAGTATCAATATCGAAATACTGAAGACGATCCTGCTGCCCTGAAAGGTAGCGTTGAATAGAGCGACAGAGTATTCGCCGAAGACGACCACGATAAATGAAAGGCCCAGCGTGTTGTACAACCAGTCGCTCCAGCCGACCACGAACCCGCCATAGCCGCCGTAAGCGCGGTGAGCATAAACCATAAAACCGCCCGCTTTCGGCATCATGGTCGCAAGCTCAGCCAAATAATTTGCACCAAGCATCGCGTATGCGCCGCCGAGCGTCCACACAAGCAGGATCATCGGGATGGAACCGAGCTGTTCGGCTACCGGGCCGGGCGAGCGAAGTATGCCGACACCTATCGTCCCACCGACGGCGATCGCCAGGCCAAAACCCACGCCGAGTATCCGCAATAATTTGCCGCTTTTGACGGTCTCCGGCGAGGCAGTGTCGAGCACATCTTCCATAAAAGTTTTCTCCGTTTTGTTTAATGGATCTGCGGCCTTAAAGAACCGCCCTTAGACCGCCGCGGCGTCCGATCCTGAGTCTGCATCCGTCTTTTTCTTTGTGAAGCCGGAAACGTTCCAGTGGCTCTCGATATTTTTGAATAGGCGCAAGCTGTTGAAAAACGCGTTAGATCCCCCGCCTGCCAGCTTCGACCCTTCGGTCCCGGACAGTTTCGAGCCCTCCGTCCCGGCGAGCTTTGAACCTTCGGTGCCCGCGATCTTTGACCCTTCCGTGCCAGCTAATTTCGACCCCTCGGTCCCTGCTATTTTTGAGCCTTCTGTGCCGGCTATTTTGGACCCTTCAGTGCCTGCGATCTTAGATCCCTGGGTGCCCGCGATCTTCGAACCCTCCGTCGCGGTGAGCTTTGATCCCTCGGTTCCAGCGAGCTTCGATCCTTCAGTTCCAGCAATTTTTGAACCTTCAGTTCCGGCGAGCTTTGATCCCTCAGTTCCAGCGAGCTTGGAGCCTTCGGTACCAGCGATCTTCGATCCTTCAGTTCCAGCGATCTTTGAACCTTCAGTACCGGCTAACTTAGTTCCGCCGTTTCCGGCTAAATCGAGTAAGGCCGCCGTCTCATGGAACTTGATACCGGATTCGTATCTGTGTTTTGTGCCCGGAGCGGCGTCCGGTGTTACAGGTTCGGCGTGGCGAAGAGCGACCTCGTAGAGATATTTCTTCAGGAAGCCGCTCCAATAGAATTTCCTGCTGCCGCTTTCCTTCGCGAACCACGTGCTTTTGTAATTCTCCTGCGACACTTCAAAGCCCTCCCGCGACCAGGGGAAAAACACCGATACGCCGTTCGAATATTGGTAACCTCCGCCGCTGAATCCGCTCAGGATGACGGCTTCCTTCAATCCGCCGAGCACCGTTTGACAGCATTCCTGAAGGTCGTCAAGGATCGTCAGATCATCACCGGTCCCCAGGTCTTTTTTGACCAGCTCGCATTCACGGTCGAGCAATTCGCAGAAATCGCCGAGGTCCACATTCTGGTCGTACATATACGACTGACATTTCCAGTGCACCTGCAGAATAACGCGCTCCATCTGCCTATAAATTCGGCTATCGGGATCATCGAAACATTCGATCAGGACCGTTGACAGGCCGTCGAATGCCGCGGCCACGTCTTTGAGACAACTCAGGTCCCACGCGGCCATATCTACCGAAACTCCGCCTACAGTGTAGGAATCCTGGGCCTTAATAAAGTCGCGGACGAATCTTTCCGCGACGTCGGCGGCCGTTCCGTTGCCGGCCTTATCGCCGGCCAAACAGCCGAGCAGTTTCGCGTATGTCCAGCCGGCGTTCGGAACGCTGCCTTCTGACGCGATCATCACCTTTGCGACGTCGTTGAATTGATATCCGACCTCGAGCATGCCCATTACGCAGCTGTCGAAACCCAGAATGTCCAGTTTCTGACCGAGCAGGACCCTGGTGTGCGGGTCGCGTTTCTCGCCCCTTAATCCCCAGCCTTTGATGTCCCTTTCCAACTGATCTTCGTCGCCGGTGAGCCGGCGAAGAAGATAGTAAAGGTCGTTCAGCTTCATTGCCTTGCCGGACGTCTCGTCGCGGAACAGCCCGATATCCTGAAAGCCCAGCGAATGGCCCGAGAAGATCAAAGCATATTTTTTCGCCCGCCGCCCGTTTGTAATTTCGCCGTTCTGGTTCACCACCTCGACCTGGTTAACGCACCAATTGACAAAATTGAGCACCGATTTGTCGTCGGCGGCGTTTTCATTTTGTTTGTCCGCGACGTCGTGCAGCTTGTCCGGCACCATGAACGAGCGGACGTATTTTGGCCGTTGCGGTTCCGAGAAGTCACAGTAAAGCGTCGGGATCGAGGGCGAATTGCCGTCGTAATAGACAAACAGGTTCGGGCTGTCGGGCCCATCGCCGGCAACGCCCTTTATCTGCTCCATCGCGTAAGCCATGTCGACGGAAAGATTATTGTCGCCTGCCATGTAGATCATGATCGTCCATTCTTTTTCGCTCATATTTGTGACCTCCTACCGGACCTGATCGCCCGGATCGGTACGGTGGACACAATATAGGTTAATTAAGGGAAACATCAAAACCGTACTGAAAAAGGCGGCAACGCCGTCAATGGATGGCCGGCGTTGCCGCAAGTAGCCGGCGGCCGAAGATCAGCGCCGCGGCTCCACGACGATCTCGCTAGGCAAGCCGGTCCAGCGCCTGCCTCTGACTTCTAAACGCAATTCGTCCGAACGGAGGGTCACATCATGAACGTTTTAATGATTTGATCGGTTGTGTTCTATAATCTGGCGGTACCGCCTCGCAAAAAGACCATAATGTCAGATATTTCGCATCAGATAACGCTGCTCCTCAGTGAATGGGGCGGCGGCGATAAAGAAGCCCTTGAACGGCTTATGCCGCTTGTTTACGACGAACTTCGGCGTATGGCACGGGGCTATATGCGCCGCCAGCCCGCAGGGCATACTTTCCAGACGACCGAGCTGATCCATGAAACATATCTAAAACTCGCAGGCAATAATGAAAAGGGCTGGGCCAACCGTGCCCATTTTTTTGGTGTCGCGGCCAAAGCGATGCGGCATATCCTGGTCGATCATGCCCGGTCTAAACACGCGGGGAAACGAGGCGGTTGGCGCGAGCAAATTTCGCTTACCGACAACATCGCGGAAACCGGTGTTCAATCGCTACAGGTCCTCGCCCTTGATGACGCATTGAACTCGCTTGCAAAACTCGATCGGCGCAAAAGCGACGTTGTCGAGCTGAAATATTTCGGTGGGCTGACAAATGAAGAGACGTCCGAATCATTGGGCATATCGGTCGAAACGGTAAAACGCGATTGGCGGTTCGCCCGTACGTGGCTGCTTCGCGAGCTTGAACAACCGTCGGCCTGATGAGCCGGTTTCCGATAGTTTCCCGTTTAATAAAAGTAATGGACAGATCGCGGCTGGAACAGGTCGAAGCTATCTACCAGGCGGTAGTCGAACAGCCGCCTGAAAATAGACGCGCGTTGCTGGAAAGTGAATGCGGCAATGACGATGAGCTTCGACGCGAGGTCGAATCGCTGCTTCGTTATGAGGATAACGGCGTTAACTTTATGGATACGCCGCCCTCTGACCTTGCTGCCGAATTGTTCGGGGACAAGCGTGAAACTCGAAACTTCGTAAACGAAAAGATCGGCCATTACAAGGTCGAACGGTTTCTCGGCCGAGGCGGCATGGGCGAGGTTTATCTTGCCGCTGACGATCGGCTGCAGCGGCGGGTCGCACTGAAAGTTCTTACACGATCCGTCGTGGGCGATGCCGAGCGCCTGATGCGCTTCGAGTGCGAAGCCCAGGCAGTTTCTGCACTGAATCACCCGAATATCCTCACCGTTCACGAGTTCGGCGAGTCCGACGGCATCCATTTTATAGCCTCTGAATTTGTCGAAGGTGAAACACTCAGACAAAAACTCCTCGCGGGCCGGCTTGACCTGGCAGACGCGCTCGACTTTGCGATACAGGTTGCGTCGGCCCTCTCGACCGCACACGAGGCCGGGATAACCCACCGTGATATCAAGCCGGAAAACATAATGGTCCGTCGCGACGGATACATTAAGGTCCTCGATTTCGGGCTAGTAAAACTGTTGCAGGACGAAGACGCTGCGGACGCGGGCCCGGAAGATCCGACCCGGGCGCTTCTGCGAACCGAGCCCGGCGTCGTGATGGGGACCGATGCTTATATGTCGCCGGAACAGGCACGCGGCATCGGTGTCGATGCGCGGACCGACATCTGGGGCCTCGGCGTGGTTCTCTATGAGATGCTCGCCGGCCAACGCCCGTTCCTCGGTGAGACGCGGGCCGACGTGATAGTAGCGGTGCTCTCGGCCGAGCCGATCCCGGCCTCGCGGCTCCGGCCTGACATGCCGCCTGAGCTTGGATGGATCGTGACCAAGGCATTGTCGAAGGATATCGAAGGCCGGTACCAAACCTCCAAGGAAATACGCGCTGATCTGATCAAGATCCGAAAACAATTGGAGCTGGAGGAAACAGTTCGCAATTCAGGCGGCGGTCCGGCAGCCTCGTCGGAAATAAAGCGTGATGAGAAGGTCCACTCAACTCTCGAAGCTGGCCTTAAGACATCGGATGATGCCGATAACACAACAAGCGAAGTCCGATCTTCGCCGTCGGGTTTCTCATCCGGGATCGAGGTCATAACCCGGCAGGCGAGGGCCCATAAGGTTTGGTCAGTGATCATTTCCGCGCTTATCATCGGCCTGGTTTCGCTCGGTATTTATTTTGCTGTCCCGACGTCAAACGCCGTCGCGCAGATCGATTCGCTTGCCGTCCTCCCGTTCGAGAACGCAAGTAGCGACGCCGACCTGAACTATGTATCGGACGGCTTGAGCGAAAGTCTCATCGACCGGTTCGCACAGCTTCGTCAGTTGAAAGTGATCTCGCGGCATTCCAGCTTTAAATTCCGCGGGCCCGATCTCGATCTGCGCGACGTGGCGTCACGGCTGGGTGTGCGTGCCATTGTAACGGGAAGCGTTTCGAAGGTCGGCGACGATCTCTCTATCAGGATCGACATTGTTGATGCGGTCGATGACCGTCATCTCGGGGGCGGCCAATACCGTCGAAAGGCCGACGGCCTGTTAAGCGTTCAAAACGAGATCGCTCGGGCGGTAGCCGATTCGCTAAAGTTAAGATTGAGCACGCCGCAAGCCGAAAGGTTCAATGAATTCGCCACGCAGAATTCCGAGGCCTTTCGCTACTACCTCAGCGGGCTGGTGGAACTGAACGGACCGCAGGACATTCGCGGCAGGGCACTCGAGTATTTTGAGCATGCGGTGCGGCTTGATCCAAATTTTGCGGCAGCCTTCGCGGAGATCGCGTGGATACACTGGGCACGAGCTAACGGCAGCAGTAACCCTCAGGAACTAATGCCGAAGGCGAAGACGGCGACCGAACGCGCGCTGGAAATAAACCCGGACCTTGCGAAAGCTCACGTGCTGCAGGCCATGATGAAGGAAAACGAATTCGATTGGCGCGACGCTGAGGCGGAATACAAACGCGCCGTCGAATTAAGTCCCAACCTCGATTTTGCACGTAACAATTATGCGTTTTTCCTCTCGGTGATGGGCCGACAGGAAGAGGCGATCAACGAATTGAAACAACAGAACATCCGCGACCCTATAAACCGCCGCATGAACTTCCTGCAGCAGGGAATTGTACTGACTCAGGCACGGAGATTTGACGAGGCTCTCGATGCGTATCGCGAAGCCCAGGCGGTCGATCCGTCAACGGATATATCGCACTTTCTGCTCGCATACGCATATGCCGGAAAGGGGATGTACAATGAAGCCGCAGAACATCTTCGCCGATCGGTTGCGGCTTTCGGCGGCGAAGAGAAATACAGCCAGCCCCTCGTCTATTTGGCCGCTACCTATGCGAGAATGCCGGACAAACAGATCGAGGCGCGTGTTATTCTCGCCAGACTCGAGGCGGCGAATGAGTATGTTTCTCCGGCGCTTCTTGCTATCGTTTATGCGTCGCTCGGTGATAATGATAAGGCGATCGAACGGCTGGAGCACGCATACGTCAAACGCGACCCGCTACTTCGTTTTATCGGCACAGGCTATGAATACGACGGCCTGCGAGGCGACCCTCGCTTTGCCGATCTGATCAAGCGTATGGGCTTTTCCAGGCTGAATTAGCGGTCAAAGCATCAGCATCTTTTGTTTATGATCATTCGGTTAGCCGAAAGGGACCTGCGAACCAGATTCGGCACCTTTACCGAGACGCTTTATTACGACGGCCAGCGGGAATCGATCGCTCTGGTAATGGGTAACGTCGCGGATACGGAAAACGTGCTCTGCCGCATCCATTCGGCTTGTCTGGGCGGGCACGTTTTTAACAGTATCGAATGTGAATGTGCCGCCGAGATGGCAACGGCACAGGCTTCCATCGAACGCGAGGGCCGCGGAGTGATAATCTATCTCGACCAGGAAGGCAAAGGTAACGGCCATCTGGCGCTGATGCAGAGCATTCCCTATAAAGAAGCCGGCAGCTCTCAGGCGGAGGCTTATATCAAAGCCGGATTCGCGGCGGACGATCGCAGCTATCGGGCTGCGGCGGGCATCCTGGCGGACCTTAAAGTGCGTTCGATCGTTCTTCTCTCAAACGGCACAGGCAAGGCCAACGCTCTTCGCAATGAATCGATAGTAGTTTCCGAGATAAGGCCGCTAACATATGATACCGGCCTAAGATGAGTTCTCAAAAATAGATGCTAATTTCAGACATTGAGCTTTCGAAAAAGCTCGAGCGGACCGAGGCTCGGGCAAATGCCGATTTTGTCGAAACACGTGCCCGGCTCGATCCGGCAAGTGGTGCCGCGTGGATCGAGGTCGGCGGTGGGTACGCGATGTTCGACGGCATCGGGTCGCCGCTGACGCAGACATTCGGACTTGGCGTTTTTGAAGAGTTGACAGGCGATCATCTCGACGAACTGGAAGAGTTTTTCAAAAGCCGCGGTGCCGATGTTTTTCACGAGATCAGCCCGATGGCTGATCAGGCGATCTTGGCCCTTCTCACCGAACGCGGCTATCGCCCGATCGAGATGACAAGTGTGATGGTCCAAAACCTCGATCCTTCGGCAGAACCTCGGACGCAGCGAAATCCTGATATTTCTACGCGACTCGTATCTAAAAACGAGTCCGATCTCTGGGCGTCGGTTGCCGCGGAGGGTTGGGCGACGCTTCATCCCGAATTGTTCAACTTCATGAAAGCGATCGGCACGGTAGCGGTCCAAACGAAGGGCGGCCATCCATTCCTCGCCGACCTGGACGGCCGCCCGGTCGCGGCCGGCGGCTTCTCTATCTACGACGACGTGTGCATTCTTGCCGGCGCGTCGACCATCCCTTCCGCCCGTCGGCAGGGTGCCCAAAATGCGTTGTTGTCCGCACGCCTCAACTACGCCGAGAGCCTTGGCTGCACACTCGCAATGATGTGCGCGCTGCCGGGCAGCCAATCGCAAAAGAATGCTCAGCGGAATGGCTTTGAAATTGCCTATACTCGTATAAAATGGCAGTTGAAAGCCTGAGCCGTTCCTCTCGCCGCAATGAAGCAATGCCCAAAATGCCAGCGAGCTTATCTTGACGCGACACTGAACTTCTGCCTTGAAGACGGCGAGCCGCTGCAGGATTATATTCAGCTCGCTGACTATCCGACCGAGGTTATGCCCCATTCGATGGGAGCCAGCGAATCGCGGACGAAGCTTTACTCGTCCGGATCGTCGGGCGAGGCCGCCGCCTATGCCCCGCCTGATTCTGCCGTGAGACGGTCTAACTCCATTGCTGTCATGCCCTTCACACACCTCAGCAGCGACCCCGACAACGAATATTTCTGCGACGGCCTGGCCGAAGAGCTTATCAACTCTCTGGCAAAGATAGCCGATCTGAAGGTGGCCGCTCGCACCTCGGCGTTCTCGTTCAAGGGAAAGAACATCGATGTAGGCTCCATCGGCCGGCAGCTCGGGGTCGAAACAGTCCTGGAGGGCAGCGTTCGAAAATCGGGAAATCGCTTGCGAATTATAACCCAACTTGTCGGCACGGCGGACGGCTATCACATCTGGTCCGAAAAGTACGACCGCGAGATGAGCGACATTTTCGAGCTGCAGGACGAGATAGCCGCAGCGGTGACTAAGGTCTTGCGGTCCAAGCTGCTGGGCGACGATCAGGCCGATCCGTTGACCGAGCTGATACACGATCTGAAAAGCTACAGCAACGACGTTGAAGCGTACAACCTGTATCTGCGTGGGCGCTTCTACTTGAATAAATTCACCTTCGTCGACGCATCTCGCGCCATAGAGCTTTTCGACCAGGCGATCTCCCTGGATCCGCGTCTTGCGCCTGCCTACGCAGGCCTGGCCGATGCCCATATAATGTCGACCGAAATGGGCCCGATACCGCCGCGGGAAGCGATGCCGAAAGCGAAGGAGGCAGCTCTGAAAGCTCTCAGCCTGGACGAGACGCTGGCCGAGGCGCATAGCTCGCTCGGGATGGTGCTGCAGGGTCACGATTACGATTTCATCGCGGCCGAGGACCGATTCAAACGCGCCATCGAACTCAGTCCGAACAATCCCATCCCACGTCAGGCTTACGGCGCCCTGCTGACCGAACTGGAGCGGCACGACGAAGCGGATGTTCAGTTCAAAAAAATGCTGGAGGTCGATCCGCTGTCGGTTGTCAGTAACTGGATACACAGCTTTTGCCTGTTCCTTGCGCGTCGTTACGATGAATCTCTTGAACGAGCGAAACTTACGCTCGATCTCGATCCTAATTTTGGCGTCGCTTACCTAAGCGTCGCGTTCGCCTGTCAGATGAAAGGCGAATACGAGCAAAGCGTCGAGGCCTATGCCCGCTGCAGCGAGGTGATGGGTTCGCCGGAAAACGCGGCCTATATCCGGCAAAGCTTCAAGGGCGGCTGGAACAGCTTTCCTGCGCGCAATGACCAGCAGCGAGCGGCCGATAACCTTTACCTCATACATCGTTGCCGTCTTCCACGCGATCCTCGGCAACGCCGACGCGGCCTTCGCCGAACTCGGATCTTCATTCGAAAAACGCGAGTCCCACATCGTCATGATGAAATCCGACCCGCGTTTCGACGATCTTCGCGACGATCTGCGATTCGAGGAACTGCTGCGAAGGATCGGCTTTCCGGCCTGAATCTGCTGAAAGGGATGGAGCGGCCCAAATAAAGCTTGTATGAAACGATGCCCTAAATGCAGGCGAGATTACTGCGACGACTCGCTTCTATATTGTCTCGATGACGGAAGCGCGGCTGCTTGAAGGGCCCTCGACCGGCGGCGACATAACGGAATTCCTTGCTGACCCTCCGGCTGACAGTGAGAAACCGACCCGGATATTCGAACCGGAACATAAGGCCTGGCCTTCAAGAAAAACCATCCTTATTACAGTTTTCCTGGCAATGGCAGCCGCTGCAGGCGTAGCCGGCTATTTGTATTTCGGGGGCGGTGCGGATCGCCGGATCGATTCGATAGCGGTCATGCCGTTCCTTAATGAAAGCGGTAGTCCCGATATCGAGTACCTCTCCGACGGGATGACCGAAACCCTGATCGGCAGCCTTTCGCAGATCCCCAACCTGAGCGTAAAGGTGCGGTCAAGCGTGTTTCGTTATAAAGGCAAGGAAACGGACGCACGAACTATCGGCAAAGAATTGGCTGTCCAGGCTATCCTGACCGGTCGGGTCGTTCAGTGTGGCGAGGATTTGACCTTGTATGTCGAGTTGGTCGAGGCACAGTCGGAGAATAGTCTGTGGAAACAGACCTACAACAAAACGATGGCCAATCTCGTTTCACTGCAAACGGAGATTGCCCGCGACGTTGCAGAGAGCCTCAAGGTAAAATTATCGGGATCGGTCCAGCAAAAGCTAACAAAGAATTCAACGGTTAATGCCGAAGCATACCAGCTTTATCTAAAGGGGCGGTTCCACACATTAAAGAATACACGTCAGGACCTGTTAAAGGCTGTACCTTACCTTGAACAGGCGACAGATATCGATCCGAATTATGTTTTGGCCTATGTCGGTCTTGCCGATGCCCACCGTGGCCTTGCACTTGCCGGCCACATGAGGCCCACCGAATACTTCCCGAAGGCAAAAGCGGCAGCAGTCAAGGCTGTCGAAATTGACCCCAATTCCGCGGAAGCGCATTCAATGCTCGGCTGGATAGTTTTCTGGTACGACTGGGATTGGGCGGAGGCGGAAGGCCATTGCAAAAGGCGCTGGAGCTGGACCCGAACAGCGGAGACGCCCACCTTTTTTACGCTCACGTGCTCACCGTTTCAGGGCGGCTCGACGAGGCCATTGCCGAAGCCCGCCGGGCCCGCGAGGCGGAACCGTTGAACCTGCGAACGAGCGCGATCGAAGCGCAGACGCTAATTCATGCAGGCAAGCCTGCCGAAGCTTTGAACCTCCTGCAGAAAGCGCTCGAACTCGACCCGAATTATTGGTTCGCTCATCAGTTTGCGGCCAGCGGGATATATCGAAATGGGGATGTTCGATGAGGCTGCGGCCGCCGCGTGGAAAGGAATCGAGTTGTACAGCATAAATTCCCGCTCGACCGCATTCCTTTGCTACGCTTTGGCCAAGGCGGGAAAACGCGCCGAGGCGCGGGCCGAGCTGGAAGCATTGCTGAAGCCCACAGAGGGATATTTTGTTTCGCCGTATAATATTGCCCTGGCCTATAACGGCCTCGGCGAGCCCGACGAGTCCATTAAATGGCTGGAACGCGGAATAGAACAGCGGGATCCCAGAATGACCGCTTTAGTAGTCGAACGAAAATGGAACAACCTCTGCGACGACCCGCGATTTAAGGAGATTCTGAGAAAAGTCGGGTTTCCCGAGTAGCACGCGATCTGGACTATGAAGCGGTGCCCTGAATGTCGAAGAGATTACTACGACGATACGCTGAGTTTTTGTTTGGCGGACGGGGCAGAGCTTGTTTACGGTCTGGCGGACGACGAAGCGGCAACTGCGATCCTGGCTGAATCGAGACCGGCAGCCGGGTTCCGCGACGGCGATGAAACGCGGCGGCAAATTCATACGGCTGCAAGTGAGGCGGGGGGTCGCGGAAAAACAGGCGACGTTGTGGAAACGCGAGGTTTCTTCGGGCAACCGAGGGCGAAGCCTCTGGTGGCTCTGGTCCTATCTGTCATTATTCTCGTCGGCGGCTTTTATGGCTATCGTTATTTCTCTGCGGCAGGCTCGAAACAGGTCGATTCTATCGCCGTGATGCCGTTCGTCAACGAGGCGGGCGAGGCGGATCTCGAATACTTGTCAGACGGAATGACGGAGACGCTGATCGCTAGTTTGGCGGAGTTGCCGAATCTGAATGTGAAAGCACGTTCATCCGTCTTTCGCTACAAGGGTAAAGAAACGGCTACGGCAACCATAGGTAAAGAATTGAACGTTCAGGCGGTGCTGAACGGGCGCGTCATCCGGCGGGGCGGGCAGTTGACTTTGTATGTCGAGCTTGTGGACGCTCGGACGGAGAATGTCTTGTGGAAAGCCGATTACAATAGACCGACAACGAATCTGGTTTTGCTGCAGACCGAGATCGCACGTGATGTTTCAAGCCGATTGCGGCTGAAGCTGTCCGGTGCGGATGAGAGACGCGTTACTAAGCGGTATACGAATGATCCGGAAGCATACGAGTTGTATCTCAAGGGCCGCTTTTTCGCGGGCGGGAAAGTCACCGAAGAAGCGTTAAAAAAGAGCATCGAGTATTATCAGCAGGCTATCGAGAAAGACCCGAACTATGCCCTGGCTTATGTGGGCCTGGCTCAGTCAAATATGCGGCTTGGACATGTTTGGGGATTTCTTCCGCCTCGCGAAACGTTTCCGAAAGCCAAAGAAGCGTTGACAAAGGCAATAGAGATCGACGAAACCCTTGCGGAAGCTCGGGCGGCAATTGGGTGATTACAATCTTTCCTATGCGTGGGATTGGCCGGGTGCGGAACGGGAAATTAATCGGGCTATTGAACTGAATCCCAATGATGCTTCGGCACACTTGTCCTACGCAATGTATTTCGAGGCATTGGGCCGATTTGATGAGGCTATTGCCGAAATAAAGCTCACCCGCGAGATCGATCCGTTATCACCTACCGCAACCGCGAATGTTGGATATCCTTACTATTACGCCCGACAGTACGATCAAGCGATAGAACATTACCGAAAGGCTTTGGAGCTCGATCCAAACTACTCATGGTCGCATCTCTGGATCGGGCAGGCATACCTGGGTAAAGGAATGTACGACGAAGCCATTGCGGAAATAAACCGGGCGATCTCTCTTTCGGAAGGTAACACGCGTACGCTGGCAACACTCGGATACGCGTATGCAGTTGCGGGGAAGCGTAACGAAGCGCGGAAAGTGATCGACGAGCTGCAGCGGCAATCGGAGTCAAGGTACGTGTCGCCATACTTTATAGCCGTGATTTATGCCGGGTTAGGCGAGAACGACAAGGCGCTTGAGCTGTTGGAAGCGGCATATCGGGAACGACATCCATATATGACGCTTCTAAAGGTAGAGCCGGTTTTCGATACCCTGCGTTCGGACCCACGCTTTGCCGGCCTGCTGCGGCGAATAGGTTTGCCGGAATAAGAATTCTATGAGGAGGTGCCCCGAATGTCGAAGAGATTACTACGACGACACGCTAAACTTTTGTCTCGATGACGGAACGGCGCTGCTCGAAGGTCCGGCATCCGATGAGCCCGCGACCGCTATCCTGTCAGAACCACCTGCAGTAGCGGGTGGTTTATCATTGCCAAACGAATCGCCGACCCGGATCCTGAACGACACCCATATGCGCAATGTGAGTCGCAGGAATTCTCTGATCGCCGGAGTCGCCGGGATAATGCTCGTAGCAACACTCGGCATCGGCAGTTATCTTTACTACAGCCGGGCTACGACCAAGCAGATCGATTCCGTCGCAGTAATGCCATTTAGGAATGAAAGCGGTAATGCCGACCTTGAATATCTTTCCGACGGGATGACCGATACGCTCATCAGCAATCTGTCACAGCTTCCGAACCTGAGTGTAAAAGCAAGGAGTTCGGTTTTTCGTTACAAGGGTAAGGAAACAGATCCAAAAACGATAGGCAACGATCTATCGGTCCAGGCGGTTTTAAACGGCCGAGTCGTACAGCGCGGGCAAGACCTTCTGCTCAATATCGAATTGATCGACGCTCGGACCGAGAACGTATTGTGGAGCCATAATTATCATCGCAAGATCGTCGATTTGATCGCCCTTCAGAGTGAGATCGCGCGCGACGTTTCGGCAAAGCTCGTGACAAAGCTATCCGGAACCCAACGGCAACAGCTTGAGAAGAAAGACACAGAGGACACAGAAGCGTACAATCTTTATCTCCGCGGCAGGTACCATTTCAACAAGCGTACGTTAAAAGACATTCAGCGTGCGATCGAGTATCTCCAGCAGGCCGTTGCCAGGGATTCTAGTTACGCGCTGGCCTTTGCCGCTCTGGCAGACTCCTATGCTGTGCTTCCGGGTTACTCTCGGCAACCCCCCGCGGAAACGGCGCCTCGGGCTCGTGAGGCCGCGCTGCGAGCTTTATCATTGGACGATAATCTCTCGGAGGCTCATGCATCACTTGCTCTCATAATGAACGGCTATGACTATGATTTTGTCGGGTCCGAACGCGAGTTCAGACGCGCCATCGAATTAAATCCGAAGAATGCGGCGGCGCTGGTTAACTGCGGATATTTGCTCGTCCAAGTTGGAAGGTTCGAGGAGGGCCTTGATTTAATACGCAGCGGTCTCGAACTCGAGCCGCTTTCGCTCCCGTTCAATCGGCTCCACGGATTCGCGCTTTATCAGGCCCGGAGATTCAGTGAGAGCGAAGAGCAGTTAAGGAGGACCGTAGATTTAGATCCGACATTCGTGTTGGCGCACTACACTCTTTCGACTGTGTACTACATTCAGGGAAAATACGCCGAGGCGGCTGAATCCTACGCTCGCGGCCTTGAGGCGGCCGGCGACAGAGAATCAGCCGAGGGCGCGAGAAAGAGTTTTGATGCTGGTGGCTGGGAGGGTTTCGAACGTTTTCGTATCGAGAAAACTCGTACAAATAGACCTCGAGTCCTTGTGGCCGGCTCTTACCTGCGGCTGGGCGAAAAAGGTCAAGCCTTTCAACAGCTGGAGAGCGCGATCGCAAATCGCGAAAGCTTTGCTACGCTAATAAAAGTTGATCCGCTTTTTGACCCTCTCCGGGATGATCCCCGGTTTCAGGAGTTGTTGAGGAAGGTCGGTTTTCCGGAATAGAGAACTATGAAGCGGTGTCCCGATTGTCGAAGAGATTACTATGACGACGCGTTGATCTTTTGCCTCGACGACGGCGCCCGCCTGCTCGAGGGCCCCGCAGGTGTTGACGAGCAAGCCACAGCAAAAATGTATGCTCCGTCAGCATTAGAAGGTGCTACTAAAGTATTGGACGATAGACCGTCTGAGAGCAGAGGAGACCAAGGCCCCGGGTCATCGAATCGAGTTTCGCGCCTGCGGCTGATCTTGGCTGGTATAGCTCTCCTCATCGCCGTCGTGTCGCTCTACGCGGTGTTCTATCGAACACCGAGCTCACCGGTCCCGACCGGAAGTTTTAGGTCTGTTGATTCGGCGGCGTATGAGTACTACCTGCGAGCTAAGATCGACGCAAGCAGCCAAAACCGCGAACGGAATGAGAGTGCCATAAAGATCCTTCAAGAGGTTGTTGCGGCCGATCCAGGATTTGCGCCGGCCTATGCCGACCTGGCACGGGCATATGGTATCAGGGCCAATATGTTCGCTCCGGCCGACGAGCAGAAGAAGCTATATGGCGAGGCCCGAGTCGCGGTCGAAAAAGCGCTCGCCCTTGAGCCAAACCTGGCTACAGGCCATTTTGTTCGCGGCGCGATCATTTGGAACCAGCTCGACCGTTTTCCGCACGAGCAGTCCATCCGGTCGCTAAAGCGAGCGATCGCTCTCGATCCAAATCTTGGAGAGGCTCATCATCTCCTCGGCCAGATCTATTATCATATTGGCCTCTTCGACAAGGGAGAACAGGAGCTTCAGCGAGCGATCGACATAAACCCCTCCGATGCGTTGGCCAGATTCCGCGTTGGTGTCATTAGCGAATACCGGATGGATTTCGAAAAGGCCCTATCCGTTTATAAAACGGTACCGCGTGACGCTTATTCGGCAGGGGTGAACCGCCAAATGGCATCAGTACTATTCCGACTGGGGCGGCTCGACGAGGCCTCATCGATCATTGATGAGGTCCTTTCAGCCGGTTCGGACGAGAACGGCAACGTAACAAGCGTCAGGGCCCTCATGCTGGCAAAGGCGGGCGAGGGGGCCGAAGCGGAGACGACCATCAGCCGCGCGATCGATATCGGTCAGAGTTTTCAGCATTTTCACCATGCCGCATATAATATCGCGTCCGCATACGCATTGCTCGGCAAACGGGACGACGCTCTTCGATGGCTCGAATTTACGGCTGATAACGGCCTTCCTTGCTACCCGTTATTTGAAAGGGACCCGCATTTGCACAGTCTCCGGCACGATGAACGCTTTGTATCGTTAATGACGCGATTAAAGCAACAATGGGAGCGACATCAAGCGGCACTATAAAACAGGTCAAGTCGTAATTGATGAACGGCCCATTAAATTTAGGAAATAGGTTTATGATCGAGACGATCCAGCACATAGACGGCCGCGTTGAGCTGAACGCTGATGCTGAAGAGAGCATTCGTCAATCACCGCTTTATAACGAAGATCTGGCTCCGGTGCCGGTTGCGAAGCGAAACTGGACGACGTACAACTACGCCGCGTTGTGGATATCGATGGCTCACTGCATACCGACGTACATGCTGGCTTCGGGGCTGATCTCGGCCGGGATGAACTGGTGGCAGGCGTTGATCACTATTCTGCTTGGGAATACGATCGTGCTTGCACCAATACTGCTTAACTCGCATCCGGGAACAAAGTATGGAATTCCGTTCCCTGTGTTCGCACGGGCGGCTTACGGAACCGTCGGATCGAATTTGCCGGCACTAATGCGTGCACTCGTCGCGTGCGGGTGGTTCGGCATCCAGGCGTGGATCGGCGGGCAGGCATTGCATACATTTTTCGGGGCTTTTGTTCCCGGTTGGGCAACCTCCCTCGGCGGTCCTATAGGCGGGCACACGCCGACCGAGTGGCTTTCGTTCCTAATATTTTGGGCGATGAACATCGCCATCATTTACAAGGGAATGGATCTGCTTCGGCACGTCGAGAATTGGGCGGCCCCGTTCGTGCTGGTGATGACGGCGGTCCTGCTCGGTTGGATATTATACGAAGCGGGCGGCGTCGGTTTCTTGTTGAACGAGCCGGGTAAGTTCCGGACCTTTGGTGAGTTCTTTCCTGTCTTTATCCCGAGCCTGACGGCGATGATCGGCTTTTGGGCAACACTTTCTCTGAACATGCCCGACTTCACCAGGTTCGGAAAAAGCCAGCGAGAGCAGGTGGTCGGGCAGACCGTCGCTTTGCCGACGACAATGGTCGTCTTTGCCGCGATGGGCATTCTGATAACGTCCGCGGCGACCGTCGTTTTCCCGAATATGAACCCGGCGGACGCTTGGGACCCGGTAAAGCTTGTCGGCCAATTTTCGCAGCCGCTGATCGTCGCGGTATCGATGTTCACGATCGTCGTCGCGACGTTGTCGGTCAACATCGCGGCAAATGTCGTGTCGCCGGCAAACGATTTTGCCAACGCTTTTCCACGATGGATATCGTTCCGGACCGGCGGCTTGATAACCGGCATCATCGGCATCCTTATGCAGCCGTGGAAACTGCTGGCCGACCCGAGCGGTTATATTTTCTCGTGGCTCTTGGGCTATTCAGGCGGATTGGGTTCGATAGCGGGCGTTCTGATCGCGGATTATTGGCTGGTCCGAGGAAAGGATCTAAAGCTAGCGGACCTTTACCGCACGCGCGGAGTTTACGGCGGATGGAACTGGCGGGCGGTGGCGGCAACTCTCTTAGGTTGCTTTTTTGCGTGGATAGGGCTGATAATTCCTACGTTTCGTGTACTCTACGACTATGCGTGGTTCGTCGGTTTCGGCGTCGCGTTTTTGGTCCATTGGGCACTGATGAAACTTTTCCCGCCGACACCTGACCGACGTGTCTTAGAAGGAGTTTGATATGAGCACCGCGGCAGCAACAATGAAGTACGAAAAGGTCAGAAATTATTACGGCGGCGAGTTCGTCGACAGCCGGGCGGGCGAGTCTTTGGACGTCACGTCGCCGATCGACGGGAACCTGCTTTCCCAAGTCCCGATGTCGCCGGCGATCGAGTTGGACCTGGCCGTCATTTCGGCCAAAGAAGCGTTCGAAGGCTGGAGCCACACGCCCATCAAGGAACGCGTACAGGTTTTTTTCCGCTACCGTTACTTGCTTGAGAAAAACTTTGACGAACTGACCTCTCTTGTTTCCGAAGAGAACGGTAAGACCTGGGACGAAGCCAAAGCCGAGGTCGAAAAATCGATTGAACTGACTGAGTTTGCGTGCTCGATGCCACAGCTTGTGGGTGGCGAAATTCTTGAAGTTTCCAAAGGCGTAGAATGCCGTACCGAACATTTTCCGCTCGGCGTGGTCGCGTCGATCGTGCCGTTCAATTTTCCGTTGATGGTGCCGAACTGGACAATGCCGAACGCGCTGGTCCTCGGCAACACGATGATAATGAAACCGTCCGAGCTTGTGCCGCTGTCCTGTCAGCGAATGGCGGAACTTCTGGACGAAGCAGGCCTGCCCGACGGCGTTTTCAATATTGTGAACGGCGGCAAGGGAACCGTCGAAGCGATCTGCGACCACCCGGACATACAGGCGGTCAGTTTTGTCGGCTCGACGAAGGTCGCAAAGCTCGTCTATCAACGAAGCACGCACGCGCTGAAACGCTGTGTTGCCCTCGGTGGTGCAAAGAACCATTTGTTCGTGCTCCCGGATGCGAACCCGTCAATGACCGCCACGAACGTGACGGCATCAATGACCGGCTGTGCCGGCCAGCGTTGTATGGCCGCGTCGGCGATGCTCGCGGTCGGCGATGTCGACAGAATAATCGATCAGATCTGCGAAGAGGCCCGCAAGGTCGTTCCTGGCGAAAATCTCGGGGCCGTTATTTCGAAGGCTGCCAAAGAACGAATCGAGGGCTATATAACCGAGGCCGAGCAAGACGGAGCAAAGGTCCTGGTCGACGGCCGAGGTGCCACGGTAAATGGACGAGAAGGCGGAACATATGTCGGCCCTACCGTTATAGACTATGTAACGCCGGAAATGTCCGTCGCCCGCGAAGAGATCTTTGGCCCAGTCATCTCGATAATCCGTACCAAGACCCTCGACGAAGCGATCAAGATCGAGAACGCCAATCCCTACGGCAATGCTGCGGCTGTCTTCACCCAAAGCGGTGGCCACGCGCGATATGTTATGGAACACGCCAGCGCCGGAATGATCGGCGTCAACATCGGTGTCCCCGTTCCCCGCGAACCGTTCTCATTCGGCGGCTGGAACGAATCGCGTTTCGGTGCGAACGACATCACGGGCAAAAGCTCGATCGAGTTTTGGACTAAGTTGAAGAAGACGACGACGAAATGGAATCCTGAAGCTGGTGTTAACTGGATGTCGTAGAGCAGTATTGTCCATATTGCCGTTGCCTTCAGGCAACGGACACATGGCATAGTACGTTTGAGGGCTTTAGCCAAACTTATTTGGGCTAAAGCCCGGGTGAGTTTTATCCGAACCGTTGCCTAAAGGCAACGGCAATTTATTAGGAGCCTTCGTATATTAAAATTTCCTTAGTGTTTTCGGACCTATGTCAAGAATTATCAAATGCGGCCTGATACAGGCACACAACCAGGCACCGGCCGATGCGTCGATCGATGAAATAAAGAAAGCGAACATCGATCACCAGATGAAGTTTGTCGAGGAAGCCGGAAAGCAGGGCGTTCAGATCCTCTGCTTTCAGGAAATTTTCACGACACCTTATTTCTGCGCTGAACAGCAGACGCGTTGGTACGAAGCGGTCGAAAAGATCCCTGACGGCCCGACCGTGAAACTGATGCAGGATGTTGCAAAACAGCACGGAATGGTCATTGTTGTTCCGATCTACGAAGAAGAGCAGACGGGCGTTTATTACAACTCGGCTGCCGTGATCGACGCCGACGGGAAGTATCTCGGCAAGTATCGAAAAACGCACATCCCGCACGTGGCCCCCGGGTTTTGGGAGAAGTTCTATTTCCGTCCGGGCAACCTGGGTTACCCCTGTTTCGATACCGCCTTTGCGCGGATCGGTGTTTATATCTGCTACGACCGGCACTTCCCGGAAGGTGCCCGCTGCCTGGGATTGAACGGAGCGGAGATCATCTTTAATCCGTCCGCCACGGTTGCCGGGTTAAGTGAGTATCTCTGGAAACTGGAACAGCCGGCCCACGCTGTAGCAAACGGCTATTTTGTTGGGGCGATAAATCGCGTCGGGACCGAAGCTCCGTGGAACATCGGCGAATTCTACGGTCAAAGCTATTTCTGCGACCCTCGCGGACAGATGCTCGCCGTCGGTACGCGCGACCAGGACGAGTTGGTCGTCGCCGACCTCGACATGGACAAGATCCGCGAGGTTCGAAACACATGGCAATTCTTCCGCGACCGCCGTCCTGACCTGTATGGACCGATAGTGGCCGATTAAAGTTAAAATAGAACACGGATTTACACAGATCGGTGCGGATCTTCACGGATCTGAAAGAAGTCTGTCAGATCCGTGAAAATCCGTTCCTCTCCGTGGAGGTCCGTGTTCTATTTCGTGATTTATGCCAATTGATTACTGCACGCCGCTCGATATCAGCCAGATCGAGCAAAACTTTGCCGAAATAAATCCGGCGATGACCTCCGCTGAAGCGACGGTAGAGGCGAACCGTTGCCTTTATTGCTACGACGCGCCGTGCATGCACGCCTGTCCGACGCACATCGACGTGCCGTCGTTCATAAAAAAGATCGCGACCGGCAACCTGATGGGCTCGGCCCGGGTGATATTCGACGCAAACCCCATCGGCGCCACGTGTGCGCGCGTTTGCCCGGTCGAGGTTTTGTGCGAAGGTGCGTGCGTCGAAAAAACGCTGCTGCAAAAACCGATCGAGATCGGGCGGCTGCAGCGATATGCGACCGATTATGCGATGGCAGAGCGAAAAGCAGATCTTCACAAAAGGCGAGCCGAACGGAAAGTCGGTCGGCATCGTCGGCTCAGGTCCGGCCGGGCTTTCGTGTGCGGCTTATCTTGCTCGTCTCGGTTATGACGTGACGGTTTACGAACGAAGAGCCAATGCCGGGCGGCCTCGACACCTACGGCATGGCCGAATATAAAATGCCGCAGGCCGTTTCGCTCAGCGAGGTACGAACACATCGCAGAAATGGGCGTCAAATTTATGCTGAACACGCTGATCACAGGCGGCGACGAAGAAAGCGAGGAGTTAGGCGAATTGAACAAGGTAAGCATGGCGCTTCTTCGCGAATGGCACGACGCCGATCTTCCTGGGTGTCGGCCTCGGCGCAACAAATAAACTTGGCATACCCGGCGAAGATCTCGACGGCGTGATCGACGCGCTCGATTTTATTGAAAAGGTAAAGACGCGTGAATGGACGTCGGTCCCGCTTGGGCGTACCGTTGCGGTGATCGGCGCCGGCAACACGGCGGTCGATGCCGTCACGCAGGCAAAACGGCTCGGCGCCGAAAAGGTCATAATGGTTTATCGCCGAACAGAAAAAGACGCTCCAGCCTACGATTACGAAATGGAACTCGCCCGAAAGGACGGCATCGAATTCGTCTGGCAGGCAGCCCCGATCGGCATTCTCTCCGACGAGGACAACAAGCGGGTCGCCGCATTGCAGTGCGAAAAAACCGACGGCTCGCTGCAACTGTTCGACATTCCGTGCGACATGGTGATCAAGGCCGTTGGCCAGCAAAAGATGCGGTCGTTTTTTGAAAAAGTGCGGGTGTTGAAGCGGACGAAAAAGGCCGTGTCGTTATCAACGAAAACATGCAGACGTCCGATCCCACCATCTTCGCCGGGGGCGACTGCGCAAACGGCGGGCCGCGAGGCGGTCGATGCCTCGCAAATGGGCAAGCTTGCCGCGACAGGGCATTCATCATTCGCTCACTGGCGAGGTTGTTAAATTTGCCGGTTCTGTGTGAGCAGTTTATTCCAGATTTCCACCTTCAATTGCCACTTGCTTTAGCTAGTGGACCACATCTTAAATACCAAGGCTTTAGCCAGATTCTTTTCAAATGAGTTTCCTTATGGCTTTAGCCTAATTTAAGCTAAGGCGGTAGGAATCTATTCTTGTAAAGATTTCGGCTAAAGCCGGTTCCTAATTCTTTCTTTCCACTACCTAAAACTAGTGGCAATTGATAAGAAAGGAGAGCGGAAGATTCAAATGCCAGCGACGAGGAAGCTAAAAAAATCGATAAAATATGTTCTGGTCGGTGCGGCATTCCTCGCCCTCTTTTATTTCCTGCCGGTGCCGATGATCGCACTGACGCTTTGCGGCGTTTGGGACGTTTCAAGAAATCGTGCCCTTGACGCCGGTGTTGTCCGCCAATACTTCATGCGAAATGGCATCGGCACGTGGCTCGCATCACCGGTGAATATCTTGATGGATATTCTCGCCCTGCCTTACATCAACAAGGGCGTTTATCAACTGACCGATCTACCGGCCGCGTATCAGGAAGAGATCAAAAGCCTGTTGAGACGGGCCGACGAACTACATCTCGTCGATCTGGTCGACCGCAAGACCGAAGGAATGAAGCGGGCGATGTATTTCTTTAAGTGGTACGGCAAAAATGTCGACGGGGGCATCGACATTCCCGAATTTCACAAACAATATAAATTCGTTCGGACCATTGGCGTTTCCGTCTTCCGCGAACGCGAGAGCACCTCGCGTCATTTCGGCCCGTTTCGCCCCTCTCTTCGCGTTCTCTATTGCCTGAACGACAACGTCGGTGAACAGGCGTATATCAAGGTCGGCCCGGTCGAACACCACTGGTGCGAGAACAAGCTTTTCATCTTCGACGACACGCTGCTCCACCAATCGTTCAACGAAACCGACGACCCGCGGCTAGTTCTTTTTGTCGACATCGTCCGGCCCTCGTACTTGTCGTTCGTTTTCGATTTTGTGGTTAGTGTAATTCGCGTTATCTTCAGGGGTATTAATGGGGTGTTTTATAAGAATTGGAAGTTAGTAAATAATTAAAACCGCAATGAGGAAATAAAGAATATGGAAACACGGACGGCGACGATTGAACAAACGTCTATTCCGCCGCAGGCGATCATAATGCAGTTGGCGATGGGAGCCATGGTCACACAAGCGATAGGCGTTGCCGCAAAGCTCGGCGTTGCTGACCTGCTCGCCGAAGGCGAGAAACATATCGATGAGATCGCGTCAGCCGCGAACGCTCATCCGCCATCGCTGTACCGTATCCTCCGCAGCCTCGCATCGCTTGGCGTGTTTACGGAAACGCTCCCTCGCACCTTTGCGAACACACCTGTTTCCGATACCCTCCGCGTCGATATTCCGGGTTCGATGCGCAATTCGATGATATTTATGGCCGAGCCATGGCACTACAATGTCTGGGGAAATATGTTGCACAGCGCCCGAACTGGTGAGACCGCATGGAAAGCCACTCATGGTGAGGAGGTTTTCGATTGGTTTCCTAAAAACCCGGATGCGTCGGAGATTTTCAACGCAGCAATGTCGGAAATGAGCGGCGGGGCGGCTCCTGCAGTTGTCGCCGCCTATGATTTCTCAGGCATCGACACTCTCGCGGACATCGCGGGCGGACACGGACTACTGCTTTCACAAATACTTAGGGCCAATCCAAACATGAAGGGCATACTTTTTGACCTGGATCATGTTATCGAGGGTGCGGGCGAGATGCTGAGCCGCCACGGTGTCTCCGAACGGGTCGAAATTGCTTCGGGCGACTTCTTTAAGGCAGTTCCCGCCGCCGATGCTTACATCATGAAGCACATCATACACGATTGGGATGACGGACGAGCGATCAGGATAATGCAGAGTATCCACCATGCGATGATCGGTGACGGTAAACTGCTTCTGGTCGAAATGGTGATCCCCGAAGGCAACGACCCGCATCCGGGCAAGATGCTCGACCTGGAAATGCTCACGTCTCCGGGCGGACTCGAACGGACGCAGGATGAATACGCTCAATTATTCGAGCGGTCTGGTTTCAAATTAAATCGCATCGTCCCAACGGCGTCGCCGTTTAGTGTGATCGAGGCCGTCAAGGTATAAGTTATGGCCGATCTAAGCACAAACTTCGCAGGAATAAAGTCTCCTAATCCTTTTTGGCTAGCCTCCGCGCCGCCCACCAATATGGGTTCGATGGTAGAGCGTGCATTCGACGCCGGTTGGGGCGGGGCGGTTTGGAAGACTTTGGGTGAGCCGATCGTGAATGTTTCTTCGCGGCTGGCGGCGATCGATCATGGGGCGATGCGGATGATCGGGTTGAACAATATCGAGCTGATCACTGATCGTTCATTGGAAGTGAACCTGAAAGAGGTCGCCGAGTGCAAGAAAAAATATCCGAACCACGCGGTCATCGTGTCCTTAATGGTCGAATCGAAAAGGGAAGCGTGGCAAGAGATCGTAAAACGTTCGCAGGACACGGGCTGCGACGGGTTCGAGCTGAATTTCGGCTGCCCGCACGGGATGAGCGAACGCGGAATGGGCTCGGCGATGGGGCAGGTGCCGGAGTATACGTGCATGGTCACGGAGTGGGTGAAGGAAGTTTCGACCCTTCCGGTCATCGTCAAACTGACGCCGAACGTCGCACACATTGGCCCTCCGGGACGAGCGGCGATGAAAGGCGGTGCTGATGCTGTTTCGCTGATCAATACGATCAACTCGGTGATTGGCGTCGATATCGACACGATGGTGCCGTACCCAAACGTCAACGGCAAAGCGGCCCACGGCGGCTATTGCGGGCCGGCGGTGAAGCCGATCGCGTTGAATATGGTTGAGCGAGCTTGCACGCGACCCGGAATTCAATATCCCGATCAGCGGCATCGGTGGCATTTCGAATTGGCGTGATGCGGTCGAGTTCATGCTGCTTGGGGCGGGCAATGTTCAGGTCTGCACGGCGGTGATGCACTATGGTTACCGCATCGTCGAGGACATGATCGACGGGCTGAACAATTACCTTGATGAAAAAGGCTTCGCGTCGGCCAACGATATCGTCGGCAAATCCGTCAACCGCGTCACCGACTGGAGCAACCTCGACCTCAACTACGACGTCAAGGCCCACGTCAACGAAGAACACTGCATCCGCTGCAACCTATGCTACATCGCCTGCGAAGACGGCGCCCACCAGAGCTTCGAATTCGTGGAGTCAAATGGACATCGTTATCCTCGCGTCATCGAGGAAGAATGCGTCGGATGTAATCTCTGCTATCTTATCTGTCCGTCGCCTGGAGCGATCACGATGGAACGGCGCGATGACGGATCGAATCCGCAGACGTGGAAGGAAAGAACAGCTTCCTGAGTGGATAAACTGGAAGAAGACCGGCTCCCAGATCGTCTAATTGACGATCATGCAAATCAAACGAACCCTATCAGTTATTTTCGTCTCAGTCCTCGCTTTTGTGCTGCACGCTTCTCCGCTCGATAGCGGTGTAGCAATCAACTACAAGATCACTATCAACCCGTCCGACCTTTCTGGATTTAACATTGAAATGCATATTCCGGATGCAAGAGGCACCATCCGCCTCGCGATGGCGGCGCATCCGGAGTATGACGACCGGTATTTCCGGTATGTGGAGAATTTCTTGGCGGAATCCGGCGGCAGGAAACTCTCGGTCACGAAGGCGGAAGAGCGGTCTGGCAGGTCGATGGTGTCCGTGGAGAGTTGCGATTCGGTATCGCGTCAGCCCGGCCGCCAAAAGAGCGGGAATGGCGGCAAACCTGGAAGCCGTTCCTGACGCCGACCGGCGGAATGGTCGGCGATCTTCATATGCTGATGTACGTTGTCGGCCAGGAGAAATCCACCGCCCGACTTACGCTTGAAATGCCCGCTGACTGGAACGCCGCGACGGGGCTCGAGCCAACGGCCGATTCTAGGGTCTTTACCGGCCCGGTCGATCATCTACTTGACGCTCCGGTCGTGGTGGGTAAATTCGACGAATGGAAATTTGACGCGGGCGGTGCGCCGCACAAGATCGTGATCTGGTCGCCGGCTGACGCTAAGCCGGTAGATACGGCGCCCATAGTCCAGGGTATACAAAAGCTGGCCGAACAGGCGATCAAGGCATTTGGAAAGCCGCCATACCCGCGATATGCATTCCTGCTCGAAAACGGTGGGCAGGCGGCACTTGAGCATAGGACGTCACTGAATGCCGGCATCTCTTCCGAACGCAATTTCGGGTTCGATGAGATCGCGCACGAATACATCCACGTCTGGAACCTGATGGACGTGCGGCCTCGCGAACGCGTCGGTCTTAAGTATAAGTTCGCCGACCCGACCGGCGTCCTCTGGTGGAGCGAGGGAGCGACGATAATGTTCGCCGACCTTCTCATCAGGCGTGCCGGCCTGGCGGGTGAGCGTCGGACCCGGCTGCAGCGTCTGGAATCCCTGATCGCCCGCTATCTCTCGGCTCCGGGATATTCGACCCTTGCGGCCGAATTGGTCAGCCGCGGCGATTCGCATCCGGGGGTGCTGGGTGATAACTGGGCTGGCACGCATCTTCAGGGGGAAGTCCTCGTTAATATGCTTGACCTGAAGATACGCGACGCCACCGACGGTCAACGCAGCGTCGATGACGTGATGCGCACTCTCGCGGCCAAATTCGATTCAGACCGCGGCGTAGACAACTCAGATATTGAAAGGGTGATCAGCGACATTTGCCGATGTGAGATCTCAGGGTTTTTTGGCGAATACATTTACGCCGCGAAACAGGTCGAGTTTGACACGTATCTCAGCTTGATGGGAATGCGGGCCGAGATCAAACAAGTACCCGCAGTCGACCCGCAGGGAAAGCCGTCGGTCGATCTTCGCATCGGGCCCGTGTCACCGGACGGCGAACTGAAGCTGCGGATCACAAACTCAAGCAGCTCCTGGGCCGGGGCCGGCGTTCGCACCGGCGACAAGCTCATTTCCGCGAATGGCAACGCGATCGCCGACTGGCCCACGTTTCGAACATGGCTTCGAACGCTGAAGATCGGCGACAAAGCACGGCTAGTGATACTACGCAATGGTGTCGAGAAGATCGTGAATATACCGCTCAACCAATTCGATATGCCGAACGCCCGGATTATCGAGCTGGAAAACGCGTCGGCGAAACAGCTCAGAATTCGCGAGGCGTGGAAAAATGCAAACTAGCCCAGGTAAGATTACTTCAGTAATTCATCCACTCTTACGGGTTCGTAGCTCTTTGCCTTCAACCATCCGATCAATTCATCGATACGGTTATGAAATTTGTCCGTCCGCTTCGGACCTGAGCCGATGTGCGTCAACAAAACAAATCCGTTCAGCCCATTCGCATCCTTCGCTTCGTATTCTTTTATCCGCGCCAATATCGCGTCGCTTGAGATGTAATTCTTATCATCATCGGCCGTGTAATCGGCGTTTGATCGTGTGCCAGGCGTGAAATTCACGATGCGATAACCCAGGGCCTCCGTCCAATCGGCGATCTCGCGGTTGTACCATTCATAAGGCGGCATAAAGAAGGGAACTCGTTTGCGGTCGATACCGAACGGCCGCATCGCAGCGAAATTGTCGTTCAGGTCGCGTTCGAACTGCTCTCGGGTGACGAGAGTTTTGCTGCGGTCATTCCAGTCGGCGTAAAGCAGGTGAGCGTCGGAATGCGGGCCGAGGTAGTGGCCTTCGCGTTTTAGGCGTTCGATGATCTGGCGGTTGGCCCGCGTGCGGTAGAAGCGGCCTGTGAGAAAGAATGTGGCTTTTACGTTGTGCTTCTGAAGGGCGTCGGCTATCGCGGTTCCGCCTTCGGCAAATTCGTCGCCGGTGAAGACGAGAGCAATTCGTTTTGAAGTCTTGTCGCCGCGGGTGATGCCGCCTTCGTTGTAGGTATAACGGGGATCAATGGCTGACGAACTGGCCGCCCGCTCACGCAGGCGGTTCTGACCTGCCCCGCTCCAGAGCGCCATAACGAGGATCGCATCGGCGGTGCCATCCATTGTCGGCTCATTGGTCGAGTAGTCCCCGACGTCGTCGTGATAAACGACATCGCGTGGCTGAAACGCGGCGAACTCATCTGGTTTAGTAAGGGTCAGGCCGATCAGCCCTCTGTAGGTCGATGCCGCTATCGGGCCATCGACTAGTCCTCCACGCACCTGCTTTTTCAATAACTGCACGGTTGGCAGATGCGTGTCCTCCGGATACTCGCCGCCCGCCGGTATGCCTTCGAACATCGACGTGCCCCACGGATTGCGGCCAAACAGCCAGTCGCGATGCTCGATCATTGAACTGTGATATTGCTTGTCGCCGGTCATCAATTCGTAAAGATGCACCTGAGTGATGAATGCGACCACAAGATTATTGGAACACCACAGAAACGGCACCCCGACGCCGTAGGGATTCGTCTTTGCGCGTGTAACGATCCGTTCAATTCCGCTGCGGTAGTATCCGGCCAGTTCACGCTTCGTTTTCGCGTCGACCAGCGGATACAACGCGAAATGACCAACGTTAGTGAACGGATACATCTGATAATGCCGCGACATCTGCTCGCCCATTGACGAGTCTTCAAATTCCATCCACGACCTAGTGCCGGCGAGTTTTGCATACCGTTTCGCGTCGGCGAGGTATACCGGCTTACGAGTAGACTTGAACAATTCCGCCGCGGCGTGCTCCATATCGTCGGCCCAAGTGTCCTCGTTGTAGCGGTACGGTGCGCCGAACGAATTGCCTTGCTGAAAACCCTCCTGCCGTTTGCCCATGGCGTACAATGTCTCGGCGGCACGCAGACATTTGCCCGCAAACGCGGCGTCTTTGAGATCGGTTTTCCAAATGCGATAGGCCATCGCCATCGCGGCGGCCGATCGGCCCGCAATATTGGCGACCCCGGTTGAGCGGCTTTTGAACTGGCTCAAGCCCTGTGGTTTGCCGTCTGCGAAATAGACCGGCCGGTAGCTGTTCGCACCCCAACCGTAGTCCGCGTTGTCATTGTTCGGCATCTTAAAGCCGCGGTGGTCCCGGTCGTCGGCAACCTGGTGGAAAAGCTGGCCGGCCTTTGGGTGAAGCTTGTGTATCCAATCGAGGCCCCATTTCGCTTCGTCGAGGATGTCGGGGATGGAATTCGGACGGTTCTCGCGTCCTAGTTCATCGACGAAGTCTCCGAACTTCGCCTTTTGCAGCTCGTAAGCCAACATCATCCGCGCCGTCGCGTTGCTCGCCGTTATCAGATATTTCAACTGATCGCCCGCATCGTGCCATCCGCCGCTGGCATCGACGAAAGTCTCATCCGGAAAAGGGGCGTAAAACGATCGCCCATCCTTGCGGTGACACGCCATATCCAGGAACGGATTGTACCCGCACCGCTGCTGGCGCATGAAGAAGAGGAGATCTTCGTGATAGCCGGGATAGATTCCAACCGAGAAAGCTTGAGACCTGGTCTTTGCCTTAACAAGCTGGATGTAATAAGTACCTGGGCTGTTTTGCATCAATGAGAAGTCGAGCTCGTAATAATGTGAAAACGCGGGTCCCCATTCTGGCGGCGCAACTGCTCGGACATTTCCTGACCAGACGATGCCCCTTTCGGTGCGAACCAGGAAGGCTGTGTCTTCAAGTGGAGCGCGCGAGAAAGCCAGCGCGATCTTCTTATCGCTCGGAAGATATCCGGCTTGGTTCACGCGGATATGAGCTTCCTGTGCTGATGTACTGAGATCAGACACCAGAAGCAGGGAGCAAAGCAAAAGTTTATTGAGCATGAAGGATAGATAAATTCAGATCTGCCCGCGTTCGATACCTCGCGAAGCTATTTCACCAAGCCGCCCGACGAAGGTGCCGAACCCCGCGAACCGTTCGTCCTTGGTGAGCCCTTTGACGTATCGTGCATAGATCTGTTGGCAAATGACCGCGATCTTAAACGTGCCGAAAACATAATAGTAAAGGATGTTCGACGTGTCGCGTCCCGCGGTGCTGGCGTACATTTCCGTCAGTTCCTTCCGCGAGATGTTCTTCATCAAAACGTATGGATTGAACGGCATTCGCATCATGTCCTCGCCCGCATCCGCCGACATCCAATAGCCGAGCGTCGTGCCCAGGTCCATCAGAGGATCGCCGACCGTTACCATTTCCCAATCGAGCACGCCCGTGATCCGCGTGAGATCGTCCGGATCGAGCATTATGTTGTCGAACTTATAGTCATTGTGTACCAGGGAGCCGCCTGATTCAGTCGGGATGTTCTGGTTCAGCCATTCGATCGCCGATTCAAGTTCGGAATGCTCGTCCGTCTTTGCTCCGAAGTAACGCTTTGTCCAACCCTCGACCTGCCGTTTCGCATATCCGTCCGGTTTGCCGAGGCCGTTGAGGCCTGCCGTATTAATGTCGATCGCATGTAACGCCGACAGGTTCGAGATAAAACTTTGGGCGACTCGACGTTGAAGTTCGGCCGACGATTCCAGCAGAGAAGGTGATATTCCCCGGATTATAAGACCGCGACGCCGTTCCATCAGGTAGAATTCCGACCCGATCACCGTTTCGTCATCGCAAAAGAGCAGCGGCTTCGGAGCAGGCGGATAGACGACCGACAGTTTTGACAGAACTTCGAATTCCCGCCGCATGTCGTGGGCGGTCTTTACCGTGTTGCCGAACGGCGGGCGACGAAGCACATATTCATCGCCGCCAACCTTTATCAGATATGTAAGATTAGAACTGCCGGCGGGGAATTGAGCGACTTCGACCGGGCCGACGGCCCCAAGTTGATCGCGCAGATGTTCTGAGAGTGCTGCAGCATCAATTTCCTCGCCGAGCCTGGCGTTTGCTGTTTCCTCCATCTCTCATGCAACTTACACCAGACCGGCTATGTTCATGAAATGCAGCTACGGTTTTGACATCGCCAAACCCCTGTTTTCCTTCAGGACCTTCTCGATCGTCTCTTCCAGGTTCTCGCTTTCCTCGGTGCCGTTACCGATACCTATGTATCGGACCACACCGTTTCGGTCGAGCAGGACCGTGCATGGAATGCCCTGGATGCCGTATTTCATACTCCACTCGGTCGGGCCGACGATAGCGATCGGATAGGGAAGCTTGTGTTTCTGTTTGAACTCGCCCAAAAGGTCCAACTCCTGCAAGGGCGTCATCCGCTTTCCGTCCTGCATGCCGTAATACTGGGTTACGCCGATCAGCACAAAATCTTCGCCGCCGTATTTCTTATGCCAGCTGCGCAGGCGGGGGAATGTCGAGATGCACGGGCCGCACCACGTGGCCCAAAAATCGAGCAGAACAACCTTACCGCGCAGTTCCTGAAGGGACATGGACTCCTGTCCCAGCCATTCCTTGAAAATGATCTCCGGTGCCGGCTCGGCCGAGGCGTATGACTCGACCTTTTGCATCAGCTTCTTCTCGGAAAATCCGCTGCCTTGTACGAACTCCATCACTTTTGAATAAAGAGCCGCCGACGGAATTGCGAACGATTCGGCACGCGCCTCGGCAAGAATGTTCAACGCCTGGTCGTTGTTCTTGCTTTTGCGGTACGCCATGGCCAATACCTCGACCAGGTTCATGTAGATCTGCTCGCGGTCGCGTTTTTCGGCGAAGGTTTTCGCTTTCGTGCCTTTTAGGAAGTTGAATGCTTCTTCGGCATGTTTGACGGCGGGCTCGAACTGGCCGCTTTTGTAATAACCGAGAGCGAGATGGTCCTGAAGGACAGGTTGCTGAGTTTTGACCAGCGGGTAGCCGGTCTTCCACAGTTCGAATGCCGCCTCGGCCTCGGCCATTTGCTTACGCCTGGACGAGATGACGATCACGAAGGACCGGGCCGATTGGATCAAATCTCCCTTTGCGTCAGCCGGAAATTCGTTCAGCACCCGCTTCATCGATTCAAGCTGCTTGACCTCGTTACCGGCTGTGCCGTAAAGCCGCCCAAGGTAATAGTGGTCCGTTTTCTCCAGACTTGGACGGCCTGCAATCTCAACAGCATATTTGCCCGCGAGAGCTTTTCTTTCATTCGCAAGGTCGTCGCGTACATCGGCGGTAACACGTTTGCCGGCACTGGACAACTCCCTGGACCTAACCGAAATGTAGTTTTCGACCTCGGAGAACATCTCGAGGACCGGGCGGGTCTGGGCCGTTGATGAAGCGCTCAGGAAAACGAGGCCGACAAGCGGCAGAGAGAGTCAATTTGACAAGAGAATTCATAACTGTAGATGAACGGCTAACGACCGTCGTCGGGTGAAGTGCTCAGACGCTATTTTATTATGGTCCGTCGCGTTGTCAACGAACGAACCTTAAAGCTGTGCGGCCTTGCCGCTCGGAAAGATCATCCAATCGACTTCAAGATGATAATTTGGCCTGTTCGGGCGGCTTAGCAAAAACGCCGACCAGCTTGGACGTGCGTACTGTATGTCCGTAAACGAAACGTCATGTAGGTCTCGATAGCCGACGATCCGCATCTTTACATAATTTCCGTCTGCCGTCTTTATTCCCAGTATTGACCCGGACTCGAACTCAACATTCTCTATCGGACAGCGGCGATATTTGACGTTTTTCAGGTCGTCCGCCCCGATCGCATCGAAATCTTTTCGCTCAAGCAGCGTAATGCCAGTACCGCCGAGCGGAGTCAAAAACTGCTGAACCTGGTCGACCTGCTGCCACCAAAGATCGCTGCCGGGTAATTTGCCTTGCTTGTTCGATTCTATGTCCCAGTACCATGTGCCCATTATGACGGTCCGGCCTTCGACTGGTGATCCTGCCGCTAACGCATCCGCCGCATCGTATTGAGCAGATCCGTGGGCCACACATACTATTAGCACCATCGCCAACGACAGAATGCGAAGCGTAAACTTCGAAGTCATGATCTTTTACCTCCGACTGATCTATTTGCGGGTCTATTTTCACGCCATTGTAACGGGAAGGTTCGTTTTATCAAAGACATTTTTGTGCTGAAGCCGGAATACGACGCCGTCGGCATGTATGCTATCGTGTCTCTCGATGGACTTCGAATACTCCGAAAAATGCCGTGATCATATCGGCCTTCTGTCCGCTTTCATGGAGCGCGAGATCTATCCGAACGGGCCCACATATCACGCGGAGGTCGACCGGGGAGACCGTTGGCAGCCGCTTGAGCTGATCGAAGAGCTAAAGACAAAAGCAAAGTCGGAAGGACTGTGGAATCTGTTCCTGCCGGATGTTTCCGGGCTGTCCAATCTCGAGTACGCGCCGCTGGCCGAGATGATGGGCCGCGTCACGTGGGCCTCGGAGGTGTTCAACTGCTCAGCACCCGACACGGGCAATATGGAGGTGCTGCATCTGTACGGAACGGACGAACAAAAGCAACAATGGCTCGAACCGCTGCTCGACGGCGAGATACGTTCGTGCTTTGCGATGACCGAGCCCGATGTTGCTTCGAGCGACGCGACCAATATCCGCGCTTCGATCAAAGCAGACGGCGATGACTACATTATGAATGGCCGAAAATGGTGGTCGACCGGCGGCGGCGACGCGCGGTGCAAGCTCGCGATCTTTATGGGCAAGACGGACGAGACCGCTGCCGAAGCATTTGCAGCAATCGATGATCCTCGTGCCGATGGACGCGCCGGGCGTAAAGGTCGAACGCATGCTGAACGTTTTCGGTTTTGACGACGCCCCGAACGGCCACGCGGAGATCTCATTCACCGATGTCCGCGTGCCGAAAACAAATCTTCTCCTAGGCGAAGGCCGCGGTTTCGAGATCGCCCAGGGACGGCTCGGGCCGGGCCGCGTTCATCACTGCATGCGGCTGATCGGCGTTGCCGAGCGTTCGCTGGAATTGATGATGCGAGCGAGCGAAGGCTCGCGTACGCTTTCGGCAAAGCCGATCGCCGAGCAAGGCGTCGTCCGCCAATGGATCGCCGAAGCCCGTCTCGCTATCGACCAGGCACGCCTGCTTGTTCTCAACACCGCGTGGATGATGGACACGGCCGGGAACAAAGCCGCCCGCAAAGAGATCGCGATGATAAAGGCCGTCGTTCCGCAAATGGCGTTGAAGATCATCGACCGCGCCATTCAGGTCCACGGCGGCGGCGGCGTTTCGCAGGACTTTCCGCTGTCGCAATTCTGGATCTACGCCCGCTCGCTTCGCCTTGCCGACGGCCCGGATGAAGTGCATCTGGAATCGGTCGCGAAGATGGAGCTCGAAATAAGTCATTAGATGCCACTGTAGTATTGTCGGACTCAATCTGATTGCTGTCCTCGGTCAACCTGACAATTTCCCAACTCAGTCAGATGTCGTTCAACATGACAAAAAAGTGTTGACAATGTTTTGCACATACGCTGTAACTTTATTTGAGTACAGCCTGTTCAAGCTGTCGTTCCCTTCGCCACCCGATGCGAAAAAGTTTTCTAACTAACTACAACTTCTACGGCCGTTCCTGACGACAGGGATGCGGTAATCTCACGAACGAAGCGGGCCTACCGGCACCGCATTCAGTTGAGCCTTTCCTCAGAAAGATGTCCTCTCTATGACTTCGCAAGTTCATTAGAGGTGGCACAAATACCTTCCGAAGTCCCGTGACCCGCCTCGATTCGTTCCAAATAGAAAACTCATCGACAAACAAGATTCCCGGATCGAACGCCAAATAAGGAGCTGAGAAAATAATGCTGTTCGGTAAAAAGAAAAGCGTTGCCGGTCTAGACATCGGTTCCAGCTCGGTCAAGATGGTCGAGCTTGACGGCAAATCGGCAATCTGAGCCTGGTCAGCCTCGGCTTCGAGAATCTTCCCGACGATACGATCATCGACGGCCAGATCATGGAGCTGAACGCCGTTTCCGACGTGATCCAGAACGTCTGCGGCAATCATCAGTGTCAATGCCGACCACGTCGTCACGGGCGTGAGCGGACATTCGGTGATCATCAAGAACATCGTTCTGCCGCCGATGAGCCAGCGAAGAGCTTGAGGAATCGATCGACTGGCACGCCGAAGAGCACATTCCTTACGATCTGGCCGACGTCAGCCTCGATTATCAGGTGACGCGGACGACCTCCGATTCGACGCAGGTTCTGATCGCAGCGTGCAAACGCGAACGCATCGACAATATCCGCCAGGCTATCCAGCTCGCCGGCAAAGAGCCGGTCGTGATCGATGTCGACACCTTCGCACTCCAGAACTGCTACGAAGTCAATTACCAGCCGGACGAATCGCAGGTCGTCACGCTTCTGAATATCGGTGCCTCGACGATGAACGTGAATATCGTCAAGGGCACCCGTTCGCTGTTCACCCGCGACATCACGGTCGGCGGCAGCCAGTTCACCGACGTTCTGCAACGCAGCCTGGGACTTAGCTTCCAGCAGGCCGAAGCCGTCAAACGCGGCGTCAACCATGCGGTCGAAGGCGTCGAAGAAAAAGTCGATCGAGCCGCTGATGAACAACGTGACCGAGATCGTCGCGATGGAGATCCAGAAGACATTCGATTTTTACCGCGCGACGACCGAAGACAATCAGACGGTCGTTCAAAAGATCCTTATCTCGGGCGGCGGTTCCAAGCTGCAGGGCCTGGCGCAGGACCTTTCGGCACGCCTCGAACTGCCGGTCGAAGTTCTCGACCCGTTCCGCAACATCAAGGTCGATACACGCAAATTCGACCCTGACTATCTGAGTGAGATCATGCCCGAAATGGCGGTTGCCGTCGGACTGGCAATGAGGGGAGTGTAACCAACAATGATCAAGATCAACCTATTAAATTCGGTTACTGAAAGGCAGGGCGGAGCCGTCGTCGCCGTCGACCGCAAGGTCGGCAGCCCGGCAACTCGCCTCGCTGTTGATGTCGCTCGCTGTCGTCTTCCTGCTCGTCGCGGTCATCGGCTGGGATGTGATCAGCACCCAGATGGCAAAGGCCGAATGCCGAACGCCAGCTCGAGGAGCAAAAGCAGATCGCAGCAGAGCTCGAGGTCGTGATGAAGGAGCAGAAAGAGCTCGAAGACAAGATCACCGCCATCGACACGCGTATCGAAGCGATCAAGAAGCTCCGCGCGATCGCAGGCCGGCCCGAGTGCGGTGCTCGAAGCGCTGCGCGAACGGATCGCGATGGTCCCGGGACTCTATCTGCAGAGCGTCGAGCAGACAGGCGATCAGATCGAGATCAAGGGAAATTCGCCCGATGAAATCGCGGTCACGCAGTTCGGCCGCAGCCTGGAATTCTCGAACGGCCTTTTCTCGAACCTGAACATCGAAACGCAGCGAGAGGAAATCGTAAACCAGATGGCGACGCGCCAACGGCGGGCGGCGAAGCGCCAAAGGTCAACGTGGTCAACTTCACGATCAAGACCGCGTACACGCCCTCGAAGGCGAGCGCGGATCGACAACGCATGGCACCGACAACGGCTTCGGCCACGGCACCCGCACCCGGCAGCCCGGCGGCACCGCAGGTCCAGGTCGCAAAGAATTAAAGCGTAATCACCCCGATACGGCATGCATACGAAGTCTCAGCCAAAAAGAAGGAAACTACAATGTTAGAGAAAATCAAAAACCTGCAATGGCACTGTCCAGCTGATCATTCTGGTCAGCATCGCCGCGCTGCTTTACTTGTGCGTGTGGTATTTCGTCACCAGCGAAACGCGTGCAGAAGTCGCAGACGTTGACCGACCAGGTCTCGCAGCTTGCAGGCAAAGAACGAAGCGGCCCGCGTCGCCACGCAGCGGATCAACGAATTTCGCGCTCTTTACGCCAGCAAGGCGACGAGTACGAAGAGCTAAAGGTCTTGCTGCCGGAACAGCGCGAGATCACGAACGTTCTTCAGGGCCTGCAGGACACCGCCAAAGATTCGCGGATGATCGTCATGGCGTTTCGCGCCGCGGGACGATACGCAGCAGGACATCGATTATGGCAAAGCCGGTCGAGATCGAGGTCGACAGCAACTTCAACAACCTGCGTGCCTTCTTCGACAAGATGGCAAAGCTGCCGCGCATCGTTTCGATCACCGACTTCAAGATCAACCAGCTCGAAAAGCAGACGGCTGATAAGACGATCCACGCGCATGTTCGTGCTGACGGCCTATTACGCCGATCCGGAAGCCCTGAACAAACCGGCCGCCAAGCCTTGCGTTCCGGGACAGCCGGCCGCTCCGGGCCAGCCGCCGTGCACACCCGCCGCCCCCGGCGGCGCTCCGCCTGCAGCCGCACCGGCCCCTGCCGCAAAATGATCTTTCGTCACCTACGCACTAAGAGAGAAAAAGCCATGATCAATACAGCAAACCTCAAAAGATTTTTGTCTACTCGGCGCGGCCGTTGCCGGTTCTGTTCTGATCGCCGGGCAATCAAACGATGTCAGCGGACAAACCCGTGACCCGTTCGCAAAGCCCGGCTGGGCGATCACTCGCGAATCGAGGGGCACGTCGGTGAAAAAGACACCAACCGTTCCTGCCGAGGCACTCGGCACCCTCGATCGACCAGAGCGATCGCCTTCTTCAAGCGTCTTCGCGAAGAGGCGGCGATGAACAACCAGCCGCTGCCGAAGGTTACCAGCGTCCTGACGCTGAACGAAATGGCCGTGACCGGCATCTTCAAGACGCCCCGCGGTTATGCCGCGATGGTCGAAGCGGTCCCGATCAAGCTTTCATACACGATCTATCCGGGCGAAAAGTTCTTTGACGGCCAGCTTGTCGCGGTCGAAGAGAACCGGCTTGTTTTCCGCAAGGTGACGAAGATGGGCAAGAACAAGTTCGTCGCGTCGGTCGAGAACAAGACGCTTCGTAAATACAGCGCCCAGGAAGAGATCCAGGGAACAGCTCCGACCGAATCGACCGGCAAGCCCCCCGAGACGGTAGCAACATATCAGCCGCCGGCACCCGCCGAAACAGCCGCTCCAAAAGCAGCCGGCCCGGTCGTATCGCCGCTTGACGAAATGAACAGCCAGGTACCCGAATCGGAGGCCAAAAAGGCCGCTGCGAAAAACGCCAAAAAGCCGGTCAAGGTAGCTAAGAACAAATAGCCTCTCACCCTAAAAGTTTTGCGGCCGGCCGTGTCTTGGCCAGCCTCAATGTCACGCAGTAAATCACTAAATCCCATCGCCCACACCATCGTCGGGCGCGCATGGTTTTTGTAACGGAGGAAACATGACTTCTCTTCAATCAACCAGCGGTATCTGCAAGAAAGTAGTTATCGCTATCCTGATGATCAGCATACTGGCGATCGCCGCCGCAGCCCAGAGAACGGGCTCGCAGCTGCAGGGCTCCAGATACGGCGACCCCGGGTTCCGCGGTGAGCCGATCAACCTCAATGTTGTCAATGCCGACATTCGGGACATTCTGAATTACGTAACCGAACAGTACGGCATCAACTTTGTCATCGACAAGTCCGTCGCCAAGATACCGGTGACCGTGAACGTCAACGACGTTCCGTGGAACGTGGCGCTCGATTCGATCCTGCGGTCGCAGGAGCTCGGTATCCAGGTGAATGGAACGATCCTTCGCGTGGCCGACGGCAAAACGCTGGCCTCGGAAGGCGAGATATTCCGGGCTACGCAGAACAACGCGCTCGATTCCCAGCTTCTATATACGGAATTCATCCGCTTGAACTACGCGCGGGCGAAGGACGGGCTCGAGATGGGACGCACGACTGCCGGAACCTCCAGCAATATGTCCGGGACCTACGGCGGCGCTTCCTACAGCGAAACGCAAATGACCTCCTCGTCCCCGAATTTTGCGAACAACAGCGGATCTTCGGAGGGAATACTTCCTATCGTAAGGCGCCGTTTGTCGCGTCGAGGTGCGGTTGAGGTCGATGGCCGAACCAATACGCTCATCATCACCGACGTGCGTGAGAATATCGATGCGATCCGTCAGCTCGTAGTGCTTCTTGACCAGCCCGAGCCGCAGGTCGAGATCGAAGCCCGCATTGTTGTAGCCACCAGGAATTTCAGCCGCGACGTCGGTATTCAGATCAACGCACTTGTCCTTGGCAACGGCTTGAACGGGCCCGGCGGCGTTTTTCAGACATCGCCGACCTCGAGCGTAGTCGGCGGCCCACCCATGGCAAATCCGACCGGTTCGTCGCTTCAATCATCGCTTATCAATACGGCTATCGGTCTTACGACAGGCCTAATGGGTACCGTCAGGCTCAATGCTTTGATCACGGCCGGCGAGCAGAAGGGCCAGGCAAGGGTTATCGCGACACCGCGTGTCACGACGCTTAACAACACCAAGGCCGAGATCAAGAGCGGCTCCAAGATCCCTGTTACCACGGTCCAGCCGGGCAGCGGTGCGGGCGGTTTCGCGGTTGCGACGACGGAATATGTCGACGTGCCGTTAAAGCTTGAAGTAACACCGCAGATCACAGACGTAGGAACAGTGGTCCTGAGCATCGTCGCCGAGAACAGCTCGACCGCAACGATCGTTTCCGGTGCGGCACCTTCGATCAACACGCAGAGCATGCAGACGATGGTCACGGTCCCCGACGGCGGCACGACGGTTATCGGCGGCGTCCTTTCGGACGACGAACGTGAAAGCGTAGACCGCACACCGGGCCTCTCGAGGATCCCGATCCTCGGCAACCTGTTCAAACGTAAAGGTGTTCGTCGTGATACAGCCGAACTGCTGTTCTTTATCACGCCGCGCATCTATCGTCCCGAATATATGAATGCGGCAACCGGATCTGCATCCGACAGGCCTAGAACGACCATTGTTCAGCCGGTCCCGCTCGGTAACCCGGCGTCAAACTCGGAAGTATCACCGGTCACCGTAACAAACCCGCTCGGTCCGGTCGCTCCGGCAACCGCACCGAGACCGTAAGGCTCGTTTCTTACGGATCACTTCTGACAAGGCTTTATAAAGGCCTCTCGGTTTCCTCCGAGAAAAAACCCGTCAGTGCCATAGTGCACTGACGGGCCTTTTTCTATTTTAGATCCGGATAATTCTTATTCCGCGATATAGCCGCTCGAGACTGGAATATCGCCGGTTTGGCCGAACGCTACAACGCTGTACGACGGCCCGAGCGACCCGTGAATATACCACGTGCCGTTTCTGAACACCGCGAGGTCGGTCTTTCCGTCGCCGTCAAAGTCGGCCGGGGCAGGCCGATCGCCCGCCTGGCCAAACGCGTAGAACCTGTAGCCTTCGGTCGCCGTCAGCCGGTACCACGTACCATCGGATGGCCGGAAAACAGATAGGTCTGTCTTACCGTCGCCGTCGTAATCTGCCTGGACCGGAAGGTCACCGTCAACGCCGAAAGTATAAACAAGAAAACCCGGGACCTTCGATGGCAGGATATACCATGTTCCGGTGGATGGACGGAAAACGGCGATGTCCGTCTTACCGTCGGCGTCGTAATCGCCCTGCGCCGGCTTATCTCCCGCAGCGCCAAAATTCCTCACGCGGTACACACCTGTGCTGCCCAACACATACCAGTTCTGGTCCGACGGCCGCCAGACCGCCAGATCGTTGACAGCATCCCCGTCATAATCGCCCGGCACCGGAATATCACCCGAAACGCCGAATGGAATGACGGTAAAACTGCCCGTGCTTTTCTTTATATACCACGTGCCGGTTGAAGGCCTGAAGACCGTCTGGTCCGTCTTTCCGTCACCGTCATAATCGCCCGGTGCCGGCTTGTCGCCCGGTTCGCCGAACACCGTAACCACGTAAGCGGGCGGGTCGGTCGTGAGCGCATACCACGTTCCGGTCGACGGCCTGTAAACCGAAATATCGCTTCGCGTGTCGGCGTCAAAATTCGCGATCGCCGTTCCCGAAAGAGATGCTTTTGATGAAAGGTAAATGTTATCGCCGCTCGAGGCTCCGTTGCTGTCCGCTCCGTTGCCGGCGGCATAAAAACCGATCTTACCGATGCGCTCTGACGGAGCGGTCCACGTGAACGTCCACGACTTCGATCCGAATTGCGTCGGCGTCACACCGTTGACGGTGTGTTCGACGTAACGCCGTTCGTTACCGTTCACAAAGCCGCTTATCACCTGCAGCGGCTGCGGGTTCGCCGCCGGCACCGTCAGCGTTCCGGCATTCTCGCCGTTCCGGTTAACGGCAACCATCTGGAATCCATAGATCACGGCGTTCGGGTCGGCCGTGGTTACGGTCAACTGGACTTGCTGGTCCGGCAGATAGTTCGCCGGGAGGCCGGTTATTGTGACTGAACCCTGCCCCGTGTTCGGCTGGGCACCCGTGTGACAAGCCGTGCAGTTATTTTCACGCGGGCAAGTGGGGCACTCGTTCTGGATCGGTGCCGATGTGAATGACGGCGACGGCCCACTCGCCGAGGCACTCGCCTGCCGGTTGAACGAGCCGACGCCGGTGAACCCGAGAGCGGCAATAAATCGCGCCAACCGCAACAAAAACGACTTTCGTGATTCTTACTTTAAGGCCGGAACTGAACATCGCGCGGGATACTCCTCTAAACTGCGGAAAACAATACGTTTTTGACGGCGGGCCGATCTGAAAAGTCTAAGAAATTCAATACAACGAAGTTATTTTGCGGTGTCGATAAAGTCAACTCCTGATCTGGCCGAGATTCCAAAGACCCCGAAAGGCGGCCTAATTCGGCCGCCTCTCCAAGCTCTTTCGCATTAAGGAACATACTTTCGCGGTACCGGAATATCGGTCGCAAGACCCCAATGGCCGAACGCCCCCACGCCTTGCGTCGAGCGTACCTGCCACCAGACCCCATTACGGTAAACTGACGGATCGTCACGCCCGTCGCCGTCATAATCGCCCGGGACCGGGACATCGCCGTTCTGGCCCCACAAAAAGATATCGAGGGCAAAATTCGTGCTTCTGCGGATATACCAGAAGCCTGTCGAGGGCCGCCACACGGCCACATCGTCGCGGTTGTCACCGTCATAGTCCGCCGGCACGAGAATATCGCCCGGTTCGCCCCAGTTCGCGATCATCGTTCCGCCCGTACTTTGCGAAATGATCCATTGACTGTTGCGGTAAACGGCCCGGTCGGTCTTATTATCGCCGTCGAACTTTCCGGGGACAGCCGTATCGCCGGCTTGGCCGAAAGTAGTAAAATCCAGCCCGCCGCTGCTCTTGACCACGTACCACGTGTTGTCCGTCGGCCTGAACACAGCCACGTCGTCTTTTCCGTCGCCGTCATAATCGCCGACCACGGGCCGGTCGCCAGGTTCACCCCAAGCGATCGTGCTGATGACGAATCCGTTGCTCTGCATCAGATAGAAATCCGGCGAGCTTCCCGCCGTAGGCCGAAAGATCGCAAGATCCGTGCGGCCGTCACCGTCGAAATCGCCCGGTGTCGGCTCGTCCGTGCTGACGCCCCACGTGATGACCGTGATCCCGCCAAGCGACGGTGCAACCCACCAATTGCCTTCGGACGGCCGAAAGATCGAAAGGTCGGTCTTTCCGTCACCGTCAAAATCGGCCCGCGACCTGACGCCTGTCGGTGCGAACGAGCAAGAGCTTGTCGCCCGTACGGTCACCGTTGTCGATGAACCACCCAAGCTCAGCCACGCTCGCGTCAGTTCCGAGCCGCCATCTGAGCCGCACGCTCTGTCCGTTGGTCGATGAAGGAAGCTGAACTGTCGTGGTGACAAAACCGTTCGACGTACCGGTCCAGCTCTGACGCCCGGCGATCGGGCTGTTCGGTGTCCGGATTGATGGTTCCGTTATAGCCGTTCTCAAGGAACGTGCCCCCAGCGGCAAGAATATCCTGATATGCTCCGCCGTTCACGCTTATCTCCAGTACGCCGCCATCGAATCCCGACTCGAGGTCCCAACGGTTTCTGAACGAAACCGTCGATGCGGCGGAATTGACCGAGATCGCCGGCCCGACAAGCTCCGCACTGCCGGCTACTGCTCGCATTCGGTCCGAAAGCCGAATTCGGAGCCGAATCGGATGAAGAGCCTGTTGTGATCCAACCGATACCGCCGTTCGCAACCGTCGTGCTCCAACCGGCGGGAAAGCTTGGTACCGGCACGATGTCGAAATTCTCCTGAAGCGTGACGTTCTTAAGCCCGATCGAAACCGGGATCGTGAACGCCTTGGCACCGAGGCTGCTGTTGACGTTCATCGTCAGGTTTATCAGCGAGCCGCACTGCGTATTGCTCGGGACAGTGTAATTAAACTGCCGGCTAACGGTCGTAGCGTTGGAGATCGACCCGTAAACCGCCGAGCTGGCGCCGGGAATGTCGGCGGTAACGGTCGCCGCGGTCTGGCCGGACTAAATTGGTCAGCGGGATGGTAATGAGGAGAGACTCGCCCGGTTCAGCCAGGCCGTCGTTGTCCCCGGCAATATCCGAGATCGAGTAATTCGGAAGCTGAAGGAGGTTCGGTTTATCGAACGACTCGGTCACGCGGGTGTCACCGACTTCGTCGGTGCCAAGATTCTGGATACTTGCTCCTACGCCCATTCCTCGCACTGCAAAGCCCGCCCAGACGTCGGCCGCGTCCTCAAGCTGTGCGGTCGTTGTGGCGCTACCCAGGGCGACGCTGATTATCGCATCGCGGCCCTGCAGGAACGAGGGGTTGATAGGCGAGACCTTCATCGCATCGGTCACAAGCTGAAGTGCCTTGCGGTTCCCTACCGCCCAGCCGAGCCGCTGAACGAACCGGGTCTCGCATCTCCCACAGCGCGCTGCTCCAAACCTCGCCCGCCGCATGTACCTGGTCGGCGGTCGTCGAGATGTGGGCTCCGAACATCGCCGGAAAGGCGCCGTTAGTGGTGTTGATCTTCGTCTGGTCTATGTCGTTGAAGGTTAGCGGATTAAAGGGCCGGTTCAACGGGCCGCCCGTTGAGCTCATCGTAGCCTTGGGAAAACGGCGGATACCATAGTAATAATTGCCGGTGCCAACGGCGCCGAACCCGTTCAGCAGCAAATAGCCGCTCATCGAATAGGTCCCGTTTACCGGATCGCCCGGTTCGGACAAGAGGCAGTGAGCGTAAAAGTCGGACCAACCTTCGCCCATTGCTCTCGACATATTTGCGTTCAGTCCCTCGGCATTGGCGATCAGGCGGTTCGACACGCCGTGCGTCGCTTCGTGGACCATTATTTCGGAATCGACCGTGCCGTCCCGGTCCGGGCTTGGGCCGGTGAAAACGAACATCTGCATCTTGCCGCGGACGCCGTCCGGGCCTGTTCGCAAAATTCGCGTTGTTTGACGGTCGCAAAGTCCTGGCCTTCGGCAGATATCCGGTCGTTGCCGATCCCGCCGCGGCCGAAGTTGTTCGCCTGAAAGTTACGGGCCTGTTCCGTGAACCCGAGCCTGTAAAGTTCGTCGTGAAACAGATTCATCAGATAGAACTGCTGGATGACCGCACCGCGTCGAGCTTGCACGTCGGAAGGCCCATCGCCGGGGCCCGGGATCCCGGGCGGCGGGTTCCACGTGGACGTGAAAACGCGGGAAGGATTGCCCTCGACTGGCGAGCCCGACGTCGATCCCGTCCTGAGGATCCCCAGGTCAAGCCCGGACTCGACATTGTTACCGTCCGTGACGTTGATCGCGTCGCTTATCCAGCCGTTGTTATTAAAATTGTATGGTGCTTCGTTTCCAACACGGACAACCGTGTTCCGCAGCAGCGGCAGGCCCTGAATGCCGAGGCCCGGGTCCAGTATGGTCGGCGAGGCGGGTGCCGGGCTGTCGGCAACATTGATCATTGCCTGCGAATTCGTATAAACGTCGTATGTGGCCTGCTGCGTCTGGTCCTCGGTCACGTTTTTGCGCCAGAGCAGCTCTCCGCTTTCGGCGTCGACGATCACCATGTAGCCCCTCACGGGCTGCCAGATAATGACTCGCCACGCAGGGATCGCCACGCCGGTTTCCGTCGGAAAATAGACCTTTTCGGCGATCGGTGACCAATCACCTTCGCCGAACTGGGTTTTCATCTCGCTGGACCGGGCCGCGTTCTTCGCGGTCTCGCCGGCCGGCAGTTCGTAATTAATATGTCGTGACGCTGCCGCAAGAGCTTCCGCCGGATCGTTGAACTCACCCGATAGGCTCGCGTAATCCAGGCCGGGTGCAAAGTTATTTACCACACGAAAAAGCTCGCCGTCCTTTGAATACGCGCCCCTGATCGCACCGCGAAAAACCGGAATGCCGTTTATCTTCTGGGTATACTCTACAAAGCCAAGATTCCCGTCGGGATTTTTGTAATCGGCGAAAAGTTCAAGGCCGTCGAGCTGTTCGTCGGTCGCGCCGATCAGGCCTTTGTTTTGCTTTAGAAAACCGATCAAGGCCCGCGACTTCGTCTGCCGGGTTGCCTTTGCCAGAACGGCCCTGCCCATGGTTACATCGGTTCCGATGATCTCAGGCGTAAAGATCTCGCGTCCGTACTCGACTCTCAGGTTAGGAACTTTTGCCTTTAAAGCCGATTCGCCGCGTACGAGGTCCTCGCGTTTATTCGCTACCTCCGACGCGCTTCGGTTCAACGCGCTGCGAAAAGCCGCGATCTTTTCGAAGGCTCCCTTATCAGATCTTATGTCGTAGTTGGGAAGCTCTTCCTGATGGCTTCGGCCCTGGACAGACAGCCCTTTGCCGTCGCTCTTCCTGACGGCCTCGACTCCGAATGCGAACGGCAAAACCGATATCGCTGAAATAACGCTCAAACAACCCAGACTCAGCAGAATGCTCCGCCGCGATCCGGCGACAATCGATCGATCCATTGGCTCAAACTCCTTCAGTGGCAAGCCACACTTCATCTGCGGCTAAATATAATACAACTATAAAGTCACAATTTGCGGTATTTTCCCTTATCTAACCGTACGGTTCTCAGGCCCCGACGCTTCGACATGGTAACGCATTACAAATACAATTTATGTATGATTTGTACAGCGGTTATAATTAGGAGCGTCCCAGGTTGCGCGTGAGAAGCCCTAGCACTTTCCTTCCGTTTGTTGGTGTCAACCTACGTTTTTAACAAATCGGCCCGGTAAAGTCAATGAATTTCTGGTGTTAGATGGAAGATGTGTTTCTGGAAAAAGTATTCGGTGAAGGCGGTTTGATCGCCCGGTCGCACGAACGGTACGAGTACCGAGGCGGCCAGGTAGCGATGGCCGACGCCGTCGCAAAAGCATTTGAGAACAAGCGGCATTTGTTGGTCGAAGCAGGAACCGGGACGGGGAAAACCCTCGCGTATCTTATCCCGGCCATTACGGCGGCACTCGGTAAAAAGCGGCGGATCATTATCTCGACCGGGACCAAGAATCTGCAGGAACAACTGATGGAAAAGGACATCCCGTTCCTGCAAAAGGCCCTGCCAAAGAAATTCTCCGCAGCCTATATGAAGGGCAGGGCAAATTACGCCTGCCTTTACCGCATCCACAAGGCGGACGGCCAGCCGATACTCGACGGCCTTGACCAGCTTGGACATTTTGACCGCGTTTCCGCCTGGAGCCGCGAAACAACCACGGGCGACCGCCGCGAGCTCGTCGACCTGCCCGAGGACCTTTCCTTTTGGGGGCGGATCAACGCAAAAGGCGACACCTGCATCGGCCAGAAATGCCCCGATTTCGAACCGTGTTTTATCACGCGAATGCGGGCGAACGCCGAGGATGCGGACATCATTGTCGTCAACCACCATCTCTTCTTTGCCGATCTCAGCGTTCGCGGCAATCAGTTTGGCCGGGTGATACCCGATTACGCGGCGGTGATCTTTGACGAGGCGCATCTGATCGAGGACATTGCGGCGGACTATTTCGGATTTCAGGTCTCCAATTTCCAGCTCGACGAACTCGCCCGCGACGCCGCGATGCTGCCGATAGCGGACGCGAACGCCACGCGAGAGCTGGACAAGATCGCGTCAAAGATCCTTGGCCTCTCCGACCAATTCTGGATACGGTTCACGCAGGCCCGTTACGAAGGAAGATTTCCGCTTCACACCGACCTGTTCGCCCAGCGGACCACAGGCGGCGACACGGCCCCGACCCCATTGGGCGAGGCATGCGGAGCCCTCGATGCGGTGCTTTCACGCCTCGAGAGCTCGCTCGCCGATCATGCCGAAACCATACCGGAGGCCGAAAGCCTGCTTCGCCGAACCCGCCAGGCCCGTTTCGACCTTGATTTCATCGTCTCGCAGGCCGAAAAGAAATTTGTCTACTGGCTGGAAAAACGCGGAAAAGGAATGTTCCTTCGTGCTTCGCCGGTCGATGTTTCGGAATTATTGCGGGAAAAGCTTTTCGACAAGGTCGAGACGTGCATTCTCACCTCGGCGACGCTTTCGAGCAACGGCAGCTTCAATTTCATCCGCGACCGGCTCGGGCTCGATACCGTTAAAACAAGCGGTTTCGAGGCGCCTTCGGCGTTCGATTACGAACGGCAGGCGATACTCTATCTGCCCCGGGCAATGCCCGATCCGCGGTCGCCGGAATTCACGCAGCTTGCCGCGGGCGAGATCGTAAAGATACTTCAGGCGACAAAAGGGCCGGGCTTTCGTCCTTTGCACGAGCAACCTATCGATGAACGCCCTGTACGAGCTGGTTTCGTCGCGCGTAGGTTACCCGTGTTTTGTCCAGGGCTCGATGGCAAAGGCCGGGCTGCTCGACCGTTTTCGCGAGACGCCTAACGCCGTGCTATTTGCAACCTCAAGCTTTTGGCAGGGTGTCGATGTTCAGGGCGAACAGCTTTCGTGCGTGATCATCGACAAACTCCCGTTCGCCGTACCGAGCGACCCGGTCGTCGCGGCCCGCACACGCTTTATCGATGAAAACGGCGGAAACTCGTTCTTCGATTTCAGTGTTCCACAGGCGATCATCACTCTAAAACAGGGCATCGGCCGCCTTATCCGCAGCACCACCGACCGCGGCGTCATCGCCATCCTCGACCCCCGACTAAGAACAAAACGCTACGGCCGCGACTTCCTGCAAAGCCTGCCGAGGATGCGGATAACAAGCGAACTCACCGATGTGGAGAAGATCCTCGCAAACAACAATGAAGCGGCTAGGGCGTGACGCAAATTGCAATATGATGATCCGATTCGTTTTAATTGGCTTTATTGTTTTCGGCCTATTTCAATTTGCCTCGGCACAAGCCTCAAACCCCGGCCTCCGTGACGAACTGCTCGCGATGGAGAAGGTCGACCAGGACGAGCGCTTGAAATGCACGGCCGGCGATGCGGACTTTCAGACGCAGTGCCTGAAAGTGCTCTCGGAAACGGTCGATGCACGCAACACGAAACGGCTCGAGGAAATATTCGATAAGCACGGTTTTCCGGACACCGCGAAGGTCGGCAAGGAAGGCCTTCGGGCTTTCATGGTCCTGCTGCAGCACACTACGACCGACGCGCTTCGGCTGAAAAGCGAAAAGCCGATCACCCGGGCTTTCAAGCAAAAGGAACTCACGCCGCAGGACTACGCAAACTTCATCGACCGCCTGAGGCTGCACCAGGGCAAGGCGAGATCTACGGTTCGGGATTCGAAACCAGGGATGGCAAGCTGGTACTGAGCCGGACTGAGGACCTTCAAAATCTCGATAAACGCCGAAAGAAAATAGGCCTGCCGCCGATGAGAGAGCACGTGGAAATGCTTAAGGGGGTCTATAAGTTGGAAGTTGAAATGCCCAGAATCAACTGACCCTCGGCCGCGAACGGATTTTGCACCCGCATTTAAATAGCGAAAGCGGCCGCCGCCGGCGTGCTTTTTTTCGGCCGCCTGTGGATCTTACCCACCATTGCCGACAAAAAAAGGCAGGATACAAAGTCCTGCCCAAATCGAAAAATTATCGAACGATCATTGTTCGGCGACAAAGTCGAGCCCTGTGACTCTTCATCGACGTTAATAACGCGCGGTTGGAAGGTTTATCGTTTCGACTTCACGTCCCACAATATAGGTTCCACCGGCCTCGACGTCATCCCTGAAATATCCGAACGGATTGGTCAACGTGAATGTCACGCTGCCCATCGAGTCCAAAAGTGAAACCCGGCGCCCTAAGAATCGCTAAGAAATCGATCCAGCAATGCGAAACCAGCGTTCGCAAGGCATTTTACGACCTGTAGCAAAGTGATACGGGCACCGACTCAGCAGAAGCTTCGACTTTAGCTTTCCTGCTCGCTATTATGTTTGACATGCCTTCATTTTTCGAGGTCATGATCGAACGCAACTTCTCCTCCGCCCATCAGCTTCGTGGTTACAAAGGGAAGTGCGAGAACCTGCACGGCCATAATTACAAGATCGAGATATTCGCAAAGGGTGAGGAGCTAAACAATATCGGGCTCCTTATCGATTTTGGCGATCTGAAAAGTGCGGCTGACGAGATAGTGACGTATCTTGACCACCGCAACCTGAACGAGCTGCCGCCCTTCGACGAAGAGCTTAACCCTTCGGCCGAGAACATCGCGCGTTACTTTGTCGAATATTTGAACACCCGTATAGTTGACGACCGCGTTAAGGTATATAAGGTCCGCTGTTACGAAACTCCGACCAGTGTTGCGACCTACCAGGTCGACACTTAAGTTTTAGTGAACTCTGCCAAAAGAAAGCGTCAGGCCGACATCCTGAGGATATCGCGAAAAATTCACCGCACGACCGGGGCGATCCTGTTCGTGTTTTTCTTTGTTACGGCGTGTACCGGACTGCTTCTGGGGTGGAAGAAACACTCCGGCGGCGTGATACTGCCCAAGTCCTATGAAGGCAAATCGACCGATCCTAAGGATTGGCTTTCGCTGCAGGAGCTACACACGCGGGCCGTTGAGATTGCCCGTACTCAGATCGACCCTGACATGTCGCTTGAGCTTGAACGCATCGACGTGCGGCCGGACAAGGGGATGGTGAAGTTCGTTTTTGTCGATGATTATTGGGGCATTCAGCTCGACTGCACGACGGGCGAACTCCTTCACATCGAACGGCGCCGGTCGGACCTTATCGAAAACATCCACGACGGCTCGGTACTCGATATTTTATTTGAAACCAACTACGGTCAGATCAAGTTGGTTTACACTACCGTACTGGGCACGGCACTTTTGATGTTCACTGTAACGGGATTCTGGCTATGGTACGGCCCAAAGCGATTTCGCGGATCGGGCCGCCGCTGGGCTCGAAATAAGGCCTAGTTCGGCATCGCATACGGTTGGTATAGCGAGTATTCAGTAGTCTTCAATCGAATAGCCTTGTATGAGATCGCTCTGTAAGCACCTTCGGTGCTTGCGAAAAAAGAGTCCCCTTGTCGTCTTATCTCAGAACCAATTCCCGGCTTGTAACGTAATAATCCATAACTTAAAATCCAGGAATCTAAAATTTCCACACAAATCAGGAGTTTTCCCATGAACAAGTTTATGCCTAAATTTGTAGCTGTCCTCACATTAGCCGCCGTGCTGTTTGTGCCGAACGGGTTCATAACAGCCGGTCGGGCGCAGGCGTCGTCGGTTCCTAAGATACAGTTTGAGAAATACACGCTTCCCAACGGTATGCAGGTGATCCTGCACGTGGATAAGAAACTGCCGGTCGTGCACGTGAACCAGTGGTTCTTTGTTGGCTCGGCCAACGAACGCCTTGGCCGCAGCGGGTTTGCCCATCTTTTCGAGCACATGATGTTCCAGGGCTCAAAGAACGCGAATAAGGAATATTTTGAATACGTCGAGGCCGCCGGTGCAAACCTGCTCGAAGGCGGCGTGAACGGCACGACCAATCAGGACCGCACGAATTATTTCGCCACGGTTCCGTCAGGCAATCTCGAAAAGCTCCTGTGGCTCGAGGCAGATCGACTGGCCACTTTGCCGGACGCGGTCGATAAGGCAAAGTTCGACAATCAGGTAATGGTCGTAAAGAACGAACGCCGCCAGGGCCTGGAGAACCAACCCTACGGCCGCTGGTTCAAGGTTGTGCTGCAGAACCTTTTCCCGATCGGCCATCCGTACAACACCGATGTTATCGGCGAGCATACCGACCTGACCAGCTCCAATCTCGATGATGTAAAGGACTTTTTCCGCACATATTACACGCCGAACAATCTTTCCCTCGTAATAGCCGGAGATTTCGACCCGGCCGAGGCCAAACGGCTTGTCGAGAAATATTTCGGCACGATCCCGCCGGGACCGGCCCTCGACCGGCCCGCGAAGACGGCGATCTCGCTTTCCGGTGAAAAGATCATCGAGGTCAGGGACCGCGTGCCGCAGGAGCGAACCTATTTCGGCTGGCACACGCCCGCCTATTTCGACGCGGGCGATGCCGAGCTTGAACTCGCCGCGACCATCCTGACCGACGGCCTTTCAGCACGCCTGAATAAAGCATTGCTGTACGACCGCCAGCTTGCGTCGAACGTTACGGCATTCCAATCGGGGCAGCCGCTCTCGGGCTTCTTCGCAATGTGGGCGACCGCCCGGCCGGGCGCGGACCTGAAACAGATAGAACAGATCATCGGCGACGAGATCAACCGTCTCGCCAAAGAAGGCCCGACCGCCGAAGAGCTCAGCCGTGCGAAAACCAAATGGGAATACGGTTTCGTCTCCGGCCTCGAAGCGATCGGCGGATTCGGCGGAAAGTCGGACCTGCTGAATCAGTACAACACTTTTCTGGGCGACCCCGGAAAATTCGAGGCCGACCTGACACGGCACAACAACGTGACCGCCGAAAGCCTGAAAGCCGCGGTCGATAAGTACCTGAACAACAAGAACCGCGTGCTCGTCCGGTTCCGCCCCGAAAGGTCGAGCAAGGCTTCCGACGTTGCCATCGACCGCAAAAAGGAGCCGGCCCTCGGCGGCGACAAACCGTTTATTGCTCCCTCTGTCAAGACAGCCAAGCTCGAGAACGGCATGGACATCTTTGTTGTCGAAAAGCCGGAGCTGCCGAAGGTCGCCGTTTCGCTGGCGACACGAGCCGGAAGCGTCGCCGATTCGCCCGGCAAGGCGGGCCTCTCCGCGATGACCTTCCGGCTTGATGCGGCGCGGCACTGCACACACGCAACGCTATCCAGATCGATGAAACGATGGGTAACCTCGGCGGCGGGCTCGGCGGCGGAGCAGGGAAGGAGAGTGCGTTCCTGAGTACTGAGGTGTTGAAACGTAATCTTACCCCGGCTCTCGGTGTTATGGCCGACGTAGCTATGAATCCGAATTTCCCGGCGTCGGAGTTCGACCGGGAAAAGAAACTCGCTCTCGACAATCTTGCCCAGACGGCCAGCAATCCGAACGCGGTCGCGAACCGCGTTGCAGGCATGATCGCGTATGGCGGCAATCATCCCTACGGCCAGCCGAGCGGAGGACTGCCGGGGACCGTCCAGGCGATCAACCGTGAAGATCTCGTGGCTTTCCACAAGACATATTGGAAACCGGGGAGCTCTGCCCTGGTCTTCGTCGGCGATATCACGCTGGCAGAAGCGACAAGCCTTGCTCGTCAGCAGTTCGGCTCGTGGACGGGCGGCGCGGCACCGGCAGTAAATATTCCCCCTACGACGCCAATGCCTACCGGCAAGGTCTATCTCATCGACCGCCCTGGCTCGGCTCAAACGATCGTTTCGCACATTCTCAAGGCGCCCGAACGCAAATCGCCCGATTACTATTCGCTGGCACTTGCCAACGCGGTTTACGGCGGCGGATTCGGCACACGCCTTAACCTTAACCTACGCGAGGACAAAGGCTATTCCTACGGAGTGTTCGCGTTTCCTCAGCACAACACAAAGGCGGGCGCTTGGATAGCCAACGGCGGCGTTCAGACCGACAAGACAAAGGAGTCCGTGATCGAATTCATGAAGGAACTCCAGGGGATTGCCGGTGAAAAACCGATAACCGAAAAGGAGTTCACCACCGCCAAGCTCGCAAAGATCCGCGGTTATGCCCAGCAGTTCGAGGCATACGGCCGTATTACGGGCCAGATAACAGACCTTTGGCTGCACGGACTGCCGATGACGTATCTTCAGGCGGAAACCGACGAGTTAGGGAAGCTCCAGCTTGCCGGCGTAAACGCGATCGCGTCCAAATACGCAAACACCGCGGGTACGTCGATCCTGCTGGTCGGTGACCTTTCAAAAATAGAAGCCGGCATTCGCGAGCTAAATCTCGGCGAGATAATCGTTCTCGACGTAGAAGGCAAACCAGTATCGGCCCGGGCCCTTTAGAAACGTCCGATCCGATCTCAAGATGAAAAAGAAAAGGCCGGCGAATGACCGGCCTTTTCCTTTCGTTACGATACTTTCGTATCAACTAGTGGACCTTTATATTCCCGTTGGCTAGTCGGACAGGATCGAACGTAAGATCGGCAACAACGGTCCCGTCGGTACTGGTCACGCGAAGTCCTATAGTGTCATTCCTTCCGGGTTCTCCATTATCGGCCAACCTCGCAACAAATAAGTAATTACCCGAGCCGTTAATAGTTCCGCTTCCGTTGATCCTGGCTTCGTTTCCGACGAAGGCAAGGGAGCCGATGCTCGTGGCCTGGAAGCGAACCGCCCCCGATGCGCGGTTCTCAAGGTAGGAAAAAGCCCCCTGCAATTGTCCGTCTGCGAGGTATTTGAGATTAACGCTAAAATCGGCGGTCAATACTTGTCCATCCACGCTCCGGCTGATACTACCGCTTCCCGTTACAAAGCCAAGCGATGTGTCGTAAACGGCAACTACAGAACGTTTCGACCCCTGATAGAACGATCCGCCTATTGTCGTCGTCACGTCATACACATCAACATTTACATTCGTGAATGTGCACGAAGCAACTGATGTCCCGGGTTGTATTACCGGCGCAGTGCAGGTGAACGAAGGTGTGGCCGAGCCCACGGGAGTCAGCTCGAACGTGACCGGAACGGCGTTGGTTATATTGCCGGGAGCTCCGTCGGGGACCTCCGAGATGTCGGCCGTCAAGGTAAATGCCGGAGATCTCCCCGTCGCGGGATCAACCGCAACAGCAGTCGGGCCGGAAATAACCAGATTCGCATCCTCCCTGAGTACAATGAGCGAAGCGAATGGTCGAGGCACTGCCGCCATCCGCGTCGGTAAACGTAATGGTTATGACGTAACCTCCGCCCGGTTCGGCAATGTTGCCCGCCAGCCGCCAAACGCCCGCCGTCGAGGTAGGGCTGAAGGATAAACCGGACGGAAGGCCGGTTTGGGTCGCACCCCCGTTAACGCTGAATGATAGAGACGGAACGAGCGAACCGGCCGGGGTCTCAACATCGGAAGCATTAACCTCGATCGGCTGGATAGCATCGCTATATTGAACAGATGGATAATTCGGCGTTTGGCCGTTAGTTACGATCGGCAGATCATTGACCGAAGCAATGTTGACGGTCACCGTGGACGTGTTTGAACTGCTCGTGCCGTTGCTCACGCTGAAAACGAACGTGTCCGTGCCGTTGAAATCGAGGCCGGGAGTGTACGTGCAGCTAATACCCGCGCAATTAACGCTTCCGTGTGAGGGTATGCCGAGGTCGCGGTCAGCGGGCCGTTCGCGGGGTCTACGGCATTCAGCGTAAATTGAACCGATGTATCCTCCGTTGCCGCAACTGTTTGGTTAGCAGTTCCCGGGGGATTCTGCGTGTCGCCGGGGCCGTTGCATGCAGCGGTTTCGCATACCCCATTCTCGATGCTGTTCTGGACAGCCTCTGACACATTCGAGAAGAAGTTATATCCCGTAAGCGTCTCTACCTGGCGTACCGGGACCTTGTAGATCCTCCAGTTATCTAAAACGTCGTTTGTGTTGGGCATCAAAACGGCGAATGTGCGGGCACCGGCAGTGACTTGATTCGGGTCCACTACACCTTGCGGCAAAACCATCACAACCTTCCACGTAAACGCCGGAACAGTCACGCGGCCGTTCGCGATAGTGTTTGCAAAACCATTGTCCCCGACGCCGCCCACGCCATGCGGGCCCGAAACGATGAATAACTCATTCCCGGCATCGGTAATGTCGCGCAGATCATTCTCCATATCGGCCCACGGCCCCTGATTGTTGTCCGGGGCCTGCGGGACCATGTTCGTCATCAGGAAGGTTTCCTGGTTGATCGGGATCATGTTTTGATGATCGCGGTCCGCATTCGGCGTCATATGGCCGCGGTCAAAGCCGCTAGAGCCGTAGTCGAAATCCGTGACGCGATACCACTCCGCCGGAACCTGCGGGTCCGGGCGGAACGAATCGACCCGTGGAGCGATCCATACCACTGGTCACTAAGGTGCCAGCTCACCCAATTCGGTGTTCCCTTGTCGCGGTTGTACGAAAGGGCGATCCCCGGCTTCTGCATTAGATAGTTGTCGGGTACGAGGACATCTGTCGTCGCATTGGTCGGATTTCCCATCGCCAGATGAATGTCCGGCGAGAACGGGGCCGGCTGGGCCATGGTCGCGACCGTGAAGGTCCAGACATAATTTGCCGGCAGGTTATCCGTATTTGGGGCGCTATCGTCCAGGTCGACGTCATGGATCGCGTCCTTGAAGATAGTGACCGTGCACTGCTCGCCCGGAGTAAAGCTTTGATTCGGTGTAACCTCCCAGGTCTTGCCTCCATTCGCACTCGCGGTCGTTACATCGTTATGCAGGCCGGATGCGCAGGATATGTTGAACCAGTTGGGGTCGACCGCAACCGCCTCGCTGAAAATTATCGTCGGGCTCGCATCAAATGGAGCATTGGTGCCGTCCCTTGTCGGCTGGGTTGTTATCACCACCGGTCCGATCTCCTGTATCGGAGTCGTTCTTCGTGGGGTTGGGCCGCCAGTCGCAAAATCCGCACCGTTATTGTTCGTATCCTGCGCCCCACCGGCATTGCGGAAGATAGCCGTCGTAGCTGCTCGGAGCCGGGGCCCTGGCCGCACCCTCGAAACAGCCGGCTGTGCCGTAGCCGACGAAGTCAACAATATTCGGATTCCCAATCGGGCAGGGACCGGAAAGCGGATTACCGTTGCTCACCAGGGCGAGTTTGCCCGTCGCGGCGCTCATGTTTATCGAACCCGAAATATTTGCTTCCGGCAGCGGCAGGCCAACCGCACCGCCCGAGCCCAGCGAAACAAGATAGTACTCGCCGGGGCCGATAATACCGCCCAACGGCTGATTGTTCGTCCAAAGGTCTCCGGTCGCCGATGCATACTGGATCGTCCATCCTGCCGTGTCCACGGAGCTGCCGGTCGGGTTGTGGATCTCGACATAATCATTCCGATAGGTCGCATTCGCATTTCCTCCGCCGCCGTAAAGCTGGCTGATCGTCAAATGATCTGCCGGCGGGACCGGCGTAGGCGTCGGAGTTGGAGTAGGTGTCGGTGTAGGCGTGGGCGTCGGTGTTGGAACCGGCGTTGGCGTAGGTGTGACGGTCGGTGTTGGCGTCGGAGTCGGAGTTGGAGTTACGTCGCCGCTGGTGATGCTAAGGTCGTCGATGCCCACCCACTCATCGCTGCCCACAGCGTCCGTGGTAATGATACGGATCTGCACAAGCGCCTGATTTTCGGCTGCGGCCGGTAACGCAGCGCTAACGGGCGTTACAAGAGTCGCCAGGCTGGGCCCGGTCGTGGCGTCCGCGACAAAGGCTGCAGGCACATTGGTAAAGTTGCCGGTCGAGCCGAGACGATACTGGAGAGCCACCGGTTGAACCGCGTTATCAGCGGACCCGTCGACATCGCGAAGGATGTAAGAGACGTTTATCCCGCTCTGGCCCGCTGTAGTGAATGAAGCCTGTAGGTAAGGTGCCCGCGCCGTACCCGAGCCTTGCAGAGCCACAACCGGATCGGTCAGATGAAATTCCGCCACCCCGCCGGTCGTAAAGGTATTAGGATTCGCTTGATTTGCGGTGACATCGACTACCGTCGATTCAGCTATGACAGTCTGAGGATTTACGGCAGTGCTCCCCACCAGCCCATCTCCGCGATAGCCGGTTATCCCCGGCACGCCGGACCAATTGTCGTCCACGGTGATAAGTCCCGTATTGGTCCAATTCTGAGAAAAGGGGAGCGTCTGCGCAGCGTTGTCGGCTTGTACTGCTTCCGGCGAAACGAATACCAGACCCTGTAACACCAACAAAGTGAGAAGAAAGGCACTTGCCAATCTCACACGGAGCTCCGCAGTTCGTGGGTTACGATTATGGATTGCTTTCATGGGAATTTTTTTTTATCGATCAAAACGAACGGATCCTAAATTGCTTGAACTGTGCATGCATCTGACCGCGCACGTTACCATAAGCCTTCAACCACACGGCTGCGGATCGGCAGGCTTACGATGGATCTAAGGTATTGAGTTTACAAGAACGAGGATTATATAGGAGCTGAGTACCAGTGAGCAACGCGCTCGCGGAGGTAATTCAGCCTCTTTTAACACGCCTTGCTTAAGCGGCCGCTACGGCCCGCCGGGAACATTCTAAGATTCAACTACGTCGCGGCGAGTTTGCTTCGACTTTAAAACACGAAAAGGCCTCCCGAAGAGAAGCCTTTCCAAAAATGGTCGGGGCGAGAGGATTCGAACCTCCGACCTCACGGTCCCGAACCGTGCGCGCTACCAGACTGCGCTACGCCCCGTCGATCAAGTATTTGAGTGTAGGTTACCGGTCTGTATTAGTCAAACAGTTTCCGGCAATCATTTATAACAGGCTTAATTGGCCTCGGGTTCCAGATCGGGCGTCTTCTTACCGTACCTGTGCTTCAGGAATTCGATCAGCGGCGGCAAGAGCGAAAGGAACACCACTACGATTACGACCTTTTCGATATGGTCCTCGAGCTTGATCCCGAGAGCCTGTTCGACCACTCCGCCAAGGAAATAGCCGGCCAGGACCATGCTGCTGATCCACAGCGCGCCGCCGATGAGGCTGAACACGACGAACTTGTAATAAGGCATTTCGGCCGCACCGACGACCATCGGTGCAAATGTCCGGACTATCGGCATGAATCTCGCCAGAACTACCGTCTTAACGCCATATTTTTCAAAAAAAGCATGAGCCTTCGCCACGCGGCTCGGCTTGAATATCCGCGACGATTCGCGGTTAAAAAGCCTCTTTCCCATATATCGGCCCGTCCAATATCCGGTGTTGTCGCCGATGACCGAGCCCAGAAAGAACGCGAGCATGACCAGCAGAACGTTCAGCTTATCGGGCACGGTTTTGGCCATCAACCCCGAAACGACCAGCAGCGAATCGCCCGGCAGAAAAAACCCGACCGCGAGCCCCGTTTCGGCAAAAATGATCAAAAAGAGACCAAAATAAACGTAAACGCCCAGCAAGTTGAGCAGCCAATCGATCAGGTGTTTCGGATTGATGAAATCCTTGACCTGGATCAAAAGATCGTAAATGCTTTCCATAAATATCGTCGGAACAAATTCTACGGCGGTTCAGATCCTGTTCTGCCAGCCATGCTCGCCGATCAGCGGCACGAATGCGCAAGGGCCGCAAGGTTCTTCCTTGAAACCGGTTTCGGTCCGCGTTACACGGATCAGCTCCTGGTTCTTTTGGCCCGCACCGACGGGGATCACAAGCCTGCCGCCTATCTCGAGCTGTTCGATCAACGGCTTAGGCACCTCGGGCCCGCCCGCTGCTACAAGTATCGCGTCGAACGGCGGCATAGACCGGCCAGCCGTTCGTGCCGTCGGCAATACGAATAGAAACATTTCCGATTCCCAGGGAGCGAAGCTTTTCTTTCGCAAAATTTGCAAGCACTTCTATCCGCTCGATCGCGTAAACCTTTCGAACAAGGTTCGCCAGCACTGCCGTCTGATAGCCCGAACCGGCCCCGATCTCAAGCACCCGCTCGCGGCCTTTCAGTTCAAGCAGCTCCGTCATCCGGGCAACTATGAACGGCTGCGAGATCGTCTGCCCCGCAGCGATCGGCAAGGCGTTGTCCTTATATGCCTGCGACCGCAACGCATCGGGCACAAAATGGTGCCTCGGAACGGTGTTCATCACATCCAGAACGCGAAGATCGGCAATGCGGTAATGGCCGCGAAGCCGTTCGACCATACGCAGCCGCGGAATCTCAAACCCATCCGAACCGTTAGCAATTGAAGCACGTGCGGTCATCAAACTTTTAATTATAACGGTTGGCGGTTAGAAGTTCTATTTCCAATGAAGAAAGCGTTGTGGATCAAGTTGAAGCTGCGAAAGTCCGCGCGTACCCAAAGGCGAAATGCTCGACGTTGAGTGTTTCGCCCTTGCTAACGCGCGGGCTTCTGCATCAGGGCGTCCGTGTCAGCTGATCTTGAAGGGCGGGGGATGCGGAAAGTTCGTCGCCAACTTCAGCTCGGTTACAACCTCCGCCGCGGTTTGGAATCTGTCGTTCCTTTCTTTTTTCATGCACCGTGAAACGATCCTGTCGATCTCGGCCGGCGTTTTTGGATCGAGGGAACGTAATCCGGGAGGTATTGATTGCACGACCGCTGCGATGACGTCAGTCATCGTCTCGCCCGTAAATGGCGGACGTCCCGCCAGCATCTCGTACATCACGACCCCAAGGCTGAAAATGTCGGACCGTCCGTCAAGTTCCCGTCCGCGGGCCTGTTCGGGCGACATATAACTCACGGTACCAAGGACCATTCCCGGCAGGCTCAGCTTTCGCGCCGCTGCTTGTGGTCGGCGAGAGCGGGCTGCGCTCGGTCGGTTTTGCCGAGCCGAAATCAAGCACCTTCACATAGCCGTCGTCGCGGACCATCACGTTCTCCGGCTTGATGTCGCGGTGCACGATCCCTGCGCGGTGGGCCGCGGTCAGCGCGGACGCGATCTGCATGCTGATGTCCACCGCTTCATAAACCGAAAGGCCCCGCCGCATGCGCTCGCGGAGGGTTTCGCCGTTGACGTATTCCGAAACCAGCACGTCAACGCCGTCTACCGAGGTGAATTCATAGATCGTAACTATGTTCGGGTGGTTCAGGGCCGAGACGATCGACGCCTCAAGCCGAAACCGGCGCATCCTCTTTGCGTCGCCGCTCATAAAGGCCGGCAGCAGCTTTAGCGCTACATCGCGGTCGAGCTCCTTGTCACGGGCAAGATAGACCTCGCCCATTCCGCCCAGGCCGATCGGCTCAACGATCCTGTAATGAGAAAGCTCCTGGCCGCGTTCGAGCTGCCAGAATGAGGCCGCCGGGCCTCCGTAAACAGGTTTTTCGAGGAATGCGTCGCTATTCCTGAATGATGAAAGAAGCGATTCGACCTCGCCGCGGAGCTCGGCGTCGTCGGCACAGACTGCGTTCAAGAAATACCTGGCGTCGGCCGCTGTCGAGCCTGGTCGCCTGGTTAAATACGTCCTTGACTATGCTCCAGTCAGCCGGCTGCATCGCTAAATACCTCCGCGTGTCATTTCGCGATAGAGCCAAGTCTTCGCTACGCTCCATTCACGTGCTGCCGTCGCCCGCGAAACGCCTAACGCCGCCGCCGATTCTTCCAGGCTGAGTCCGCAAAAATATCTGAGCTCGACAAGCGTTTCCTGCTTCGGGTCGATCCTTGCCAGCCTATTAAGAGCTTCGTCCAGCGCGATCAGATCGACATCGGCCGGGCCCTCGGCGGCAACCAATCCATCTTCTAACGGCAGGTCTTCGGCTCGGCCTCCACGCTTCTCGCGATCGTGGTATCGGGCGTGGTCGACCAGTATCCGCCGCATCGCTGTTGCCGCGATCGCGAAAAAGTGCGACCTGTTCTCAAGGTCAACATCGGCCGTTTTTAATAATTTTAGATAAGTTTCATGGACGAGCGCAGGTCGCGCCCAAGCTGTTATTTCTGTATTCCCGCCTCAAACACCGGGCTGCCTGCCGGCGGAGTTCCGCATAGATGAAAGGCAGGACCTCATCGAGCGCTTCGCGGCTGCCGCTGCCCCATTCGCGGAGCATGCCGGTGATATTTACCGATGCCGCCTCAAGCCCTCTCATTTTTTCAATCTCCGGTGTTCATTGGCTTGACGCTTGCCTGAAATAGCTTTTGCGAAGATTTGAAAAAACTTTGAGACGGTTTCCGGCCGGTTGTCGCAGTCAATTGGTGAAGGCGAGATGTTGTCCCTTCCAAAGGGTAAATTTACAGGTTCAAAGGTCATAGGAGGCCATAATGAAAAAATTCGTACGATCGTTAATGTTCATCGGCATAGTTCTTACATTCGGGGCGGTTGCGAACGCACAGCTTTCGACCAAATACGTCGCTGAGATCCCGTTCGATTTTCAGGTAAGGAACCAGACGTTCAAGGCGGGCACATATAGGCTCGAACCCGTGGGAAGTAGCTCAAGCGTGGCGGCCATCACCCTTCGCGGAAATGCCGATAACAGCATGGAGGTCATCGGCGTGTCGCAGCTTAACGCCGGCAGCGGCGATACCGGAAAGCTGATCTTCGTAAAGCAGAACGGACAGCATATGCTTCAGCGGATCGCGACGCCGACCATCTCGATGAAATTCAAGACCACGCCGTCTTCAAAACTCGCGGTGAATGCGGCCCCGAGATCTGAAATAGTTGCTATCGATCTAAGGTAGAGGAGCGAGGAAGGGTAGGTATAAAGGAGGATTTGGCACGGGGCCCACACCCGTGCCTTTTTAGTTCTCGTTCCAGTCGGCCAGTAACTCCAGTGCCGCGTAATTCGTCAGGTCGCTCCGCATCGGCGTGACAGAGACATAGCCTTCGTCTATCGCCTCAAAATCCGTCCCGCCCTCGGCCCTGAAACCAACGCGCTCTTCGCCGATCCAGTAATAAAGCTTGCCCCGCGGGTCCGTGTGCTCGGAAATAATAGGTGTCGCCGTTTTAAAGCCTTGCTTGGTTATCTTGATCCCGCGGGGAACACCTTTCGGAATGTTAACATTCAAAAGCGTCTCGTCCGGTATGCCGTTCTCGAGCGCTTTTCGCGTTACATCAAATGCTACCTTGGCCGATTCAGTGAAATCCTGACTGCGGTTCGCAACAAGGCTGAACGCCAAGCCCGGCACGCCAAGGATCGTCGCCTCCATCGCACCCGCAACCGTTCCGGAATAGGTCGCGTCGTCGCCCAAATTTGCACCGTGATTGATGCCGGAAACGCAGATGTGCGGCCGCTCATTAGGCAACAAAATTTGATTGAGGGCGAACGTGACACAGTCGGTCGGCGTGCCGTCCACGGTCCAGTGCCGCTCATCGATCTGCCTTATCCGCAGCGGCCGTGCCAGAGTCAGGCTGTGCGAGGCACCGCTCTGCTCCGACTCGGGGGCGACCACATAAACCTCGCCCAATTCACACATCGCCGCCTCAAGCGCGATGATCCCGTCGGCGTGAATGCCGTCGTCATTAGTTATAAGAATTCGCGGACGTTCATCGCCCATAAAAAATTGTTGATTGTAAATTGGACAATTGTTAACTGGAAAAAGGGGACCGGACTTCCGAAATAAAAAGGTGAAAAGTATGAACGCGTCAGCCGCGCACCTTTTCACCTTTTTACTATCTCACTTTTACCTTGGTTCTACCGATTCGACGGTCCGCCGCCAGTGCCGCCCGGACGCTGCGGGCCCGATCCCATCGGACGCTGCTGGCGGAAACGCCGCCTGTTACGCTTTCGCGCGTTGACCGATTTCAATTTCGCCTTCTGTCCCGGCGGAATGAAGTGAGCGTGCTTTTTCAGATCCTTGATGATCTCTTCGCTGATAACCTTGCGCTTAAATCGCCGCAGAGCGCTTTCGATCGATTCGTTATTGTTAACCGAAATAAATGCCATTTGTTTACTCACCTCCTTTCGGCAGGTATAAAGCCTCGAAAGGCAAACCATAATTAAACTATCTCTGGCCGATAATTGCAAGCCTTTATGGCATTCCGTAGCGGTGCGGTTAGAAATCGGAGCTTCGTCGGCTGGTTGCGGAAGCCCGCGCGTTAAACAAGGGCGATATGCGGACGCTGGGGCATTTCGCCCTTCCTAACGGTCGGGCTTTTGCATCATCAACCGCAAAACGCGCCCTCGAATTCGGTCAATATCCGTGAGGTATTTATGAGATACAAGATCGCTCTATTCGCAATATTGCTAACCGTCCCGTTCACCCAATCGTGTCGGATGGTCGACGTCCTTGCCGGAAATGAGCGTGCTGGGACAGTCGACCGGCTGTGGTCCGACATCCCTGAGGTTCCCGGCTCGAAAAAAGCGGACCTCGCCATCCCGCTTGCGGCGCGGTTATTGATCCGCACGATGTTTCAGGGCAAGATCAATTTCATCGCCTTCACCACCGATCGGACGGCCGATCAGATAAAGGATATTTACAGCGTCAGCCGAATGAAGGCCCACGGCTGGACCGCCCATGAAACCGGCTGCGTCGGTGACAGCGGCACCGAAACCAGCCAGGGCGCCGTCTGCCTCTTCGTCCGTCCGAACGACGCCCGCGAGAACGGGCTCGCCATCATCGTCGCCGAAGACCGAGAACGAGGCGAAACGCACATCTTTTACGCCCGTTTCGACCTCGAACCTTCAGAGCTGCGCGAATACCAACGCGAGGCCGCCAAGACCAAGATCCTCCATTAACCCATAGCTACAGCATCGTGCGGCGTTAGAACGATCTGCGTCCGCGCATCCTAACGCCCATCAGCTGGCCGGGAAACGTACCGTATTCCTGGATCTGGATCGTATCCGGCCCTCCATCGCGCGACGGACGAAAGCGTATCCGCGCCGCGGGTATGATCGTCCCGTCGCCCTGGCCAGTTCGGCGATTCACGCGCACCTCAATATAAGCGAAAGGATGGTCCGCCGACCGGTAACTACGCCACTCGCCAAACTCCATCCACCGAAACACCGCACGGATACGCGTTTCTGCCTGGCTCTCGTGGACGATCACGGCATGCAATGGCTGCGCGACCGAACCTGATAACGAGAACCGGCCAAGCTCATTCGAATCGATCTCGCGCTGAAGCGCTTCCTGCCCGACGCTCTCTAGCGTACGCACATACCTCGCGGTTTCAGCACCGGACGTTCGCCCGCGTACCGTCAAAGTAAACGGCCGCGTAATCGGCCGTGTATCCAGCTCCGAACCGAGGATCACCGCCGTCCCGGTAAACGTCGTCCCCCGCTGGCCCGCCGCCACAACTGCCCCCGACAATATACAAATACAAAACAAGACTACCCCTTTCATACAACTATCATGCCCCCCGGCCCGGCCCGTTTTATGTATTAAAATGAACAAAAAGACAGAATTTGCGGTCTAAGCCGCTAATCAAGGGGACTGAGATTTGGAATTGGCCGGGGTCGGGAAGCAGCCATCATTCGGCAAGGTCCTTTCAGGAAGTCGTCGTGCCCGGCTTCTAGAAGAAAGCTGAACGGTTCCGATCTTATTTTCTAAAGGCATCGCATGGCGACGCTTCCAGTTTAGCGAGAAAGTACACGCCGTGACGGTAGCCTACGGTGACGCTCCCGATATTGACGTTCGCTACTTTGTCCGCCGCGGTATGGAGATACTCTTGCCACCGGCCAGACAAACCATGAAGACTGATGGCCGGAATGTCTCGGTCGAGGAAGGACGCCGAGTCGCTGCTTGCAAGCCGGATGCTGGCTCGACCGAAGGGCATCTCCATATCTTTAGAGACAGTTTCGGCAAGTTTGATCAGCGATGAACTCGAAATATTTGACATTGCCTGAGGTAAGGCAAGGCCGTAGCTGTCGAAATTGACCATTGCACAATAGCTGGGCCGGTCCTCTTTTTTGATCTGTTTCGCCATAGCGGCCGAACCGATCAGTCCTTCTTCCTCGCGGCCGAACGCAGCAAAAACGTAGGTCTTATTCGTGTCGAGCGGCCTCAGAGTTCGATAGATGTTAGCCAGGATGACGATGCCCGACCAGTTATCGATGGCTCCGCACCCGTCGTGCGTCTTGTCGTAATGGGCACCTACGATTATCGTTTCAGCCGTTTTACCTTTCTTGACGACAACGACATTCTCGACATCCTTGATCTTCTCAATTTTGACGTCTTCTGTAGAGGCTCCGGCACTTAGAAACAGCTCTTTGACCGCCGAAAGTCGCTCCGCATTTTTGCCGCAGGGAGTCGCGGCGATCTGTTCTTTGATCTCGACTTCCGTAGCGAATTTAATGCCCTGCGGCGAAACGGCGATCGCAGCCGCAATTATGACAAAGCTAATAGTGATAAGTCGCATAAAGTCGGGTTAGAGGATGTTTGGGATGATCAAGTTGCCCGAAGAGCGATTGCCTCGAACTGCTCGCGGGCTTATTGTCGCGTGCCTGGCTCCGAATATAGGATACACGCAAATATCTGAAACCCCGAGCGTCTGCCATGTGAACTCCACTTCAGAAAAGTGAGTTTTTATTCCAGGCAAGGAGACTATAAAAAATGGCAAGGGTTGCAGATTATTCGATCATCGCGGACGGCTGGGTTGTCGAGGCGACTCAGGACACTATAAATTTTAATGTGCCCTCAAACATCGATGCGGGGTCGCGGGCGGTACTGGGGTTTATGCTCAAGGTGGAAAACTTGGACGACATGACCCTTAAGCTGCGAATGAACGGGACCGAGGTCTGGAGTTGGACATGGTCGGGAAGCAGCGATCTTCCGACGAGGTTTTTTCAGGAAGTCATCGCCGCCGGCGTGGTCAAGCCCGGATCAAACGTTTTCAGCTTTGACAGCTCGTCCGGAGACTTTCGCTTTGTCCAACTCTCGGACATCGTCATCTGGTGGCAGGCGAACATATAAAGGATAAAGGATAAGGGATAAAGGATAAGGGATAAAGCCTGCGACGAATCGCGGGCTTCCGATGGTGGTACGACAGAAACCACCCGCTACCGCAAATGGTTCTGACGTCCGTCTACCGACCACTGACTACCGACTACTGACTACCGACCCTGTTGACTTCGCAGAAAACTAAGAATATAAAGAGCAGTTAGCAAGGCCTTCCGATCTCCGCTCATAACAAAAAAAGGCATTATTCTAATTTTGGAGAGGAGGAGGTACAAGATGGGTCGAACTCTGGCTTTTGCGTATGGCGCGATAAGTTATGTTGTCTTTTTTGTTACTTTTCTTTATGCGATCGGTTTCGTAGGGAATTTTGTTGTTCCCAAATCGATCGACACCGGTCCCCCCGCGGCGACGCTCACAAATGCGCTGATAGCCAACCTTGTGCTCCTCACGATCTTTGCCCTCCAGCACAGCGTGATGGCGCGGCCTGAATTCAAACGATGGTGGACACGCTTTGTGCCCGTGCCGATAGAACGAAGCACATATGTGCTGCTCGCGAGCTTGGCCTTGATCCTCCTTTTCTGGCAATGGAGGCCCATCACCGACGTTGTCTGGGAGGTGAATAATGCCATTGGGGCATACATTCTCTGGGCACTTTTCCTTATAGGTTGGGCCACCGTGCTGCTGAGCACATTTATGATCAACCACTTCGATCTGTTCGGACTGCGTCAGGTTTTTATGTACCAAAAAGGCGAGGAATACACCGACCTCGGATTCAGAACACCTTTCTTTTATCGGTTTGTTCGCCATCCGATAATGCTCGGCTTCATCATCGCGTTTTGGGCGACGCCGCGCATGACCTACGGGCATTTGCTTTTTGCCGCGGTCACGACCGTCTATATCTTAGTCGCGATCCAGCTCGAGGAGCGGGATATCGTCAACGCACACGGCGAGGATTATCGAGCATATAGAAAAAAGGTTCCGATGATCGTGCCGATTCCTAAGAGAAAGGATAAAGGATAAAGTGAAGCCCGCGAATTCGCGGGCTTTTGAAATTTTGCACCGCACGGATCTAGCCACGGACTAACTTGACTCAATTTGCTGGCTACCGAGGACCGACAACTGTCCGCCGACTGCTACCCGACCTTTCCCCCAAGCGGCACGAATCTATCATCCTCGTAGCACCACGACCATGATTCGCCCGCCTCGAGCGAGGCCATTATCGGGTGGCCGGTTTTGTGAAAGTGTTTTGTCGCGTGCTTGTTTACCGACGAATCGCAGCATCCGACATGGCCGCAACTCAAACACAGCCGCAGGTGGACCCATTTGTAATTGTTCTTCCGGCATTCCTCGCAGCCGATCGGGGGTTCGATGCGTGGCTCGAAGACGGTCATCTCGCCGGCGTGTTCGCACGGGACCAGATGCGCGGCCTCCTCAGCCTCAACCTCCTCCCGCACGTAAAAGCTTTCCAGCCAGACCGCCGCTGAAAGAAGCAAAAATGCAGCACCAATAACCACGACCGGCGGCACGAACTGCCCGACCCACAGCAGCGAGAGCATCAATACGATAGCCGCGACGCGCGGCACCACGACCCTGCACACGCCCGTTATCACGCGAATGATCGTTATAACCGCAAGGTAAACGGCAGCTCCGCCCGCTATCAACGCAACTGTCGGAAAATGCAGGTGCGCTTCGTTCGATTCCTTTATCGCATGCTCGACGCCGATGCCCATCGCGACGATGCTCGCAACGATCAGGTAATGCCCGTAGAGGTACATGAACCGCCGCCACAGCTGCCCCGCGGTCAGCGCGCTGTCCTCGACAAAATCGAAGTTGATCCACCAGATGCACGCAGCCATCGCAAAACCCAGCCACGACGTCGCCAATGTCGAAACGTTCCACGGCACCTCAGCGGCGCCCATCGCGGTGGCGATAACGGCCTCGCCCAGCACGATGATGGTAAAGAGCCCAAACCGCTCCGGTATATGCGACCGGTCTATCGGCAAAACCCGCGCCGCCCGCAGATTCAGCAAAGGCGTCAGCAATTCCAACACCAACGCCGCGCCCCAGATCGCATAACGCAGCGGCGGATCGACCAGCAGCGACCCCAGCAGCAAAGCGCTCACCGCCCCCAACCCTATCGGGTACTGCATACTGAACGACCGCGCCAGCGGAATGTAATAAGCCACGCGGAAATACCCCGCCACCAAAACTAGCCGCACCAGCACATAGCAAATAATAAAGGCCTGATCGCCCGCCGCCGTAAACGCCCCGCCCAGCGTCAACGCAAAGCCCGTCACCGCCAGCATCGCCGCAAACATCAAAATGCGGTAAGCCGGCCCCTCGCTCTCGAACCGGTCGGCGTAGAACGTGAAACCCACCCAAGCCCACCATACGGGAATAAACAGCACCGCATATTTCAAAAACCCGGCCGCATCCGTCTGCCCGGCCAACACCTTGGCCACCTGTGCCACCGCCAGCACAAACACCAGGTCAAAGAACAGCTCCAGCCAGCTAGCATGCCGCTCCCCCGCCTCCGCATCCAACGTACGCAGCCGCGGCCGGTTCCTTATTCGTCGTTCATCAGACGGTGTGGCCATAATTCTCTTCCCGAAAGTTACAAAAGCTTACCCCAAAGCTCCCCTCCTTACGAAGGAGGGGTGGCAGCCGCTTCGGCTGACGGGGTGGTTCTCTAGCTTTCAGGCCACGATCGTCCCGCTCGAAACACATTGTTGTTTGATCGGAAAGAGAGTATGCTTGAAGGTGAATCGAGCTTAGCTCTCTCTTTTTTCAGCTTTCCCGAATACCTCGGCTAAATCCTGATACATACAGCCAGAGACGACTGTCAAAGGGCCTTAAGCCTATAGACGGGCAGCCACAGCCGTATCCTTTTTTGAAGGAACGCGTGCCGCTGTATCGAATAAGGATAACAATATGACCGACAAGCTGAATCTTATCGAAACCATTGCCAAAGAACCCAAGTTTTCAACATTCTCACGCTACATGGGCACCTCCAACGCAAACGCTCTCTTCAGCCGTCCCGGCGATTTCACGGTATTCGTTCCGACGAATGACGCGTTCGCAAAAATACCGGACGACCAGATGAACGCGCTGCTGAATGAGACTGACCAGCTAAAGCTCAAAGCCCTTCTTTCCTATCACATCGTGCCGGGCAAGATAATGGCGGCCAACATCGGCGGAAAGCAGGTCCGTAATTCCATCAACGGCGAAGAGATCAACTTTGCCGATTATCAGGGAATAAAGGTGAACGGCCTCCCGCTGCAATCCCGCAATATCGAGGCCACAAACGGCGTGGTCCATTCGCTGGGCACCGTTCTGGCACCGCCGCCCCTTGCTGGCGAAAAACCGCTCGGCTCCGGCGCCCAGGCCTTAACGATCCCGGCTGCGTTGGCCGCGGTAAAACCCGCTCGCATCGGCCGCACGAAACACGACGGTCCCGGCAGCCCACGTCGGCGAGCGGTGACCGCCGAAATTCCGGTGAACACACCCTTGGCAATTCTCAGTGGCGCCTGCACCATTACCGCTGGCGGCGAAAGCCGTCAATACCGCGAAACCGATCTTTTAGGTCAACCTTGCGAAAACTGAAAACCGCCCCGGTCGCCCACACGATCGGGCGGTATCTTTAAGACGATGTCGAAAGGCAAGGTTTGTGAGCAGACGCTGCACCCTTCTATTCCACACTTTGTGATTCGGCAGAAAAGCGGCAGCGGAGGTAAAAATGATAGAACCCCATACAGACTATGCCGGCAGCATAAGCTCGGCGATCGGAACGTTTCATTCCGAACAGTGCCCGAACTGTGTTGTAGATAAGCACCCCCTTTCGTCCTTCTGTTCGAATTGCCTGAGGCTGCTTCCGGAAAAGCCGCAGAACGGGATCTCCGCAAATTCGACATTCATCCAGTCGTTCCACCCGGCAATCGAGGTCCCCCGCGCCAAGGGGCAGATAAAGCCATGAAACCCTACATAGAGATCAGATCCGAACGCCGCGCGGGATGGTTGTCGGGCGGCTTGGGATTCTTTACAGCGATCCTATGCTTCGTTGTGGTCTTAGAGTTCATCCCCGATCGCCTTACAACCGCGCTTATCGCGGCCACCTTCGGGATAATTGTCGCGTTGCTATTACCGGAACGAATCGGCTCGCGTTGGTAGTACAATCTCCGACGGAGGCCGAACAAGGCCGCACTCCGCAAAGTCCGCATTCCCGTTCTCCATTCACCATTTACCATTCACCATTCTCAATTGAGAGGGCTTCGCCGTCCGATGTGCGGAATGGCTACGCCTTTCCGTCAGGCCCTCCTAAATTCCCCCCGAGGCTCCGCCTCCGGATATTCCCTCGCATGCACCATCCGTGCGAACCGTGCACTGTATGATCCCTTTTGATGCGGCCAGCCCCGGACCTGGCGACGCTAAACCTAGGCGAATAGACACATACCAAACCGTGGCTCGCGCATTGCAGTATCAACTGCGGAAGTTGATAAATGCTGAAATATCAATCGTTTACAAATCTTGACAGATTACGCCCACGAACGGGCCGCGACTGATATTTTTGCTTGAAGGGTCAACCAGGGAATCATTATGAGAACAATTAATTTGAAAAATTTGGCGATCGCAGCGGCGATCGGGTTTTTTTACGGTAACGGGCGGCAGCCTGATCGCGACCGCACAAAGCGACAGAACAATGCGCCAGCAGCAGAAGATACAGCGGCAGGAAGCAAAGCTCGAGCAGCAGAGGGCAAGGCTCGCAGCCCAGCAGCAGGCCGAGTGGGCGCGACGCAATAGCCAGATCAGGGCCAACCGCCGCACCGGCACGGGCTATTACACGCTTCAGACTGGAGGGAACATTACTCCCCCCGGACGCTATCGCGTGAACCGCGACGGACGCTGGTATAACACAGATGAACGTGGAGCCGAGCTTCTCCGCAACGCTGTTAACGAAGGCTACCGACAGGGCTTCATCGCCGGCCGGCAGAACATGACCAATAACCGACGCGGCAGCTGGTCAACCTCGAACGTCTACCGCAGCGGCAACATGGGCTACCAAGCATCGGTCGACCGCGGACAGTATCAATACTACTTCCAGCAGGGCTTCCAACGCGGCTACCAGGACGGCTCAAATCGCCAGTACATGAACGACCGCAGCGATAGGTTCCAGTACGGCACCTACGACAACGGCCAGCCCAGCATCCTCAGCACGATCCTTAACCAGGTTCTGAATATCCAGAACTACTAAACCACACGCGAAAGCGTTACCAACAAAGAGCCCGGCGGCCCACACCGCCGGGCTTTTTTTGGCTGGTGAAGTACTTAAATAGAACCTTTTTGTCCGGTGCCTGTCCGCCGCTTGTCCGGTGCTTGTCCGGTTGTTGTGTTTGGACACGCAAACCGTTCAAGACAGTTCGGTTAACGCATTTTCCGGCGACCCCCTCGGCATCCGCGTCGAACACCTCGGACACCGGGCCGTTTTTGTAACTAAACAAAAGAATACATCGCAATCGATCGCAGAAACGCAGGCCTGATCCCGGCACTGTTTTAAACTTTAGATCTGTTGGTATTTTTCCTCGGCCTTTCAGATGGCCGAAGTCCGCCCGTTCTGGTGTGGCTGGTCCAGAGATATTTTGCGTAATTTGAAAACGTAGGATCTTCGGGAAGTCCGCAATCGTCATCGACGGGCTCTTTATGGTCGAATGGAGGAAGCAGCGTCAGTTGGTGGTTCTCGATACTGGTAAATCGCTTTCTCATAGCCTACCTCCGTCTCCACTTTACCCAGGCCGTTCGCAGCAGCAGCGGCGAAACGATCAACAGCGTTAACGGCAGCAACCATGTGCGGGCGAGTCTTTGAATTTTTGGATTCATGATCTTGGTTGGCGGCATCTGCAGCTACGTTCAACGATGGCCGCCTTCATTTTCCCACCTGTCCGTTGCCCTTTCTTCATCGCTCATTAATTTACGTTCGGTCCGACCTCACCCGTGATGAAAGCTATACGAATAGAATAGGCCGAGAGGCCAAGCTCGTCCGTGCGTTGCAGCACATACCCGGCGAGTGATGTTTTAACACAAGTGGTGTGGGTTTCAGCGGTTTTTGGGAATGAAGGTGCCTAGCAGACGGTCGTATTCATTAATTACGACCTTGTAACACTCGCAGACCTCCGTTTCCAGGCCCTTGGCGGTCCAGTATCGTGATAGTGCCGCGTACATACTCGATCAATCCCTTTTCCTGCAAATGGTGAGCGGCGATCGACACTCCTTCGCGGCGTACGCCGAGCATGTTGGCGATCAATTCATGCGTCATTACCAGCTTATCAGTTTGGAGTTGATCGTGATTGATAAGCAGCCAGCGACAGAGCTGCTGTTCTACACTGTGGAGACGGTTGCAGACAGCAGTTTGCGATATCTGTGTCATGAGAGACTGGGTATAGCGAAGCAGGACGCTTTGAAAAACACCCCCTAACGAGAACGCATCCTGCACGTCCCTGGCTTTCATTCTCACCGAGTCTCCGCCGCTTTGCACTATAGCCCGGTTTGACGTGGTCTCGCCGCCCATAAAAAGCGCAATTCCGACAAGGCCGTTACTGCCGGCTATTCCGATCTCGGCGGTCGCACCGTTCTCCATGATGTAAAGCAGAGAGATGATCGCGGTCGTCGGAAAATACACATGCGTCATCTGATCGCCCGATTCATAAAGGACCTCGCCGAGGTTCAGCGAAACTCCCTCCAGGCGAGGCTCTATCCTGGCGAACTCAGCGGCCGGCAGTGCGGCAAGCAAGTGATTTTTTAGTGCTCCATCCGCTGACATAAAGAATCTTTAAGAAAAATCACATGGCTCAATGGAGGGGATAAAGAAAATATATCATAGGCGTCCGCGATGAAAAAGATTTTTATACGTGCGACGACGCACATACGAGGTGTATGCATTGGCGTATTGTTCATTTAGAACTGACCGCGAAAACACCCATTGTCCACCAATTTATTGTCGCGATCGAAAAGGAACGCTCGAATTCCGATGGTGGTCGGAACATTGGCGGAAATCTACGAACCAACGGGGGCAATTGATAGCAAAAGCTATTTATGAAGGATGGTATTCCGCCGCCGCAAGGCCGCCATCCTTCACATTTTATCTAAGGTCCATTACCCGCCTCGCCCAGTCGAAGCTAAAGGCAATTCATGAAATTTAGTAAAGAACGTGCAATTCGAGTCATAAAACGGCTCAGTATCGAACCGACGACGAAAGCACCTGCCATCCTTCCGCGAGTGATTGTCAAAGCTGACAATAACCAAGCGACCGAAAGTCTAGTCGGTCTCTGGGTCCGGGAGCGACGGAAAAACCGTTTTGCCGAGGCCAGGTTTTCCAACCGCAAGATCTTGAGCTGGAAGAGCAGCTAGATATCGGCTGAAAGTAGGTAAGGGAGAAAATTATGTTAACAACGATTTTGATCATCTTAGTGGCCCTTTGGCTGGTCGGCCTGGTCACCGCAAATACCCTCGGCGGAGGTCTGCATCTACTCTTAGTTGCCGCTCTCGTCATTTTTTTCATTCAGTTTTTTAATGGTAGGCGTGTCGCCTAAGTCATGGCAAATAACGTCATCACAATTTATGTCGAAGAAACGGTCGCACGCGAAGATATTAAGTTTGATTAGGTGAACGCATGGACTGTACACAGCATTTCATCCAGGTTGATCAGTACACGATAAACGTCGATCGGATAGATTACGTAGAGCGGTCTGAAGAGTGGAGCACCGTGATCCACTTCACCGGCGGCAGGTCCCTTCAGCTTGGCGAAGATGCCGCTATTGTCTTCTTTCAGAAATTGGGAAAGGTAGCCGAGGTTCCGCCTAGCTGGCCAATGGGCCTGAGGAGCTAAAAGGCAGCGTTCCCCTCTCTGCAGCCCTTCACCACGCTCAAAAGCCGGGGGCTCGTAACAGATCTATGATCGAGTAAAACCGGTGTCGTTCCGCTGGCCGCGGCCGTCTCGAGGAACGACGGATAGCCCTTCCTGACCGCGTCCATCAACACAAACGAAAGTATCAGCCCCGCCGCCATCTGCAGCAGCATCAGCACACCGATCCCCCGCCCGCAACCGTAGTTGAAGCCATAAAAAAGCCCTCCCGATCTGGTTGATTTCAGAAAGGCCTTACGCGTCGCGAATTCGCAAAGTTCCGACTTGTGAGAGATCGCGTTGTGACTGATCAAAAAAAACCGGCGGAAACCGCGGCTGCATGCCAGTACCGGGGCGATAGCGAGCGGGGTTTTTATCTCCACGGCTTCGCCGTCCGATGTGCCGCAATGGCCCCGCCTTTCCGGTCGGCCGTCCAAAACTCACCCGGGGCTCCGCCTCCGTGGGTCTTGTCGCATTCACAAAATTGACCCCGCTCGAAGCTCTCAATAGGCTGGCGTTTAATTGGTAAACGCGGGAGTTACTCGTATCTTAATTGTGGCAAGCGGAGTATACTCGTGAACACAGTTATCAAAGGAGGCTCATGCAGAGAATTCAGAAGGATAGAGCCGACTCATTACAACGTAGCTTCGGTGACCAACCGTGCGAACATAGCCGAGGATACTACCAGGAATACAATCTAAAGGGCGATACCAAAGACTTCAGATGCCTGACCTGTTATCGAGCTTTTCCCAAAGACGGGTCATTAAGAGATCATCCAAATATCAAGCCTGATCGCTAATACGACAGGTTGAACAGGTTGCCATTCCAGGCAACGAAAATCGTCCCGACAAAGCCGCCGCATACGCAGCCCTAAAACAACGCGCAAGCCGAACTCGAACGCTCTATGGGCGGATCTGGTACATCGCGGCCCGCCGAACCACTGCCGCCGAAGCCGACCGCACGATCAAACTCCTGCAGCAGTTCTCCCGCACCGCACTCAGGGCTCCAGCGGGCAGGCGTCCTCGGCGAGCTGTACGTTCGCTAGAGTGGGCGCGATACTTTCAGGGATGTCAGTTTTCGTGCAGACGTAGAACCGCTTAACGGCCATAAGTGCGGTATCGGCCGACATCGAGCCGCTCCGGAGGACGCCGTTTTCATCGAGGGCAACGACCAGAGCGGGGATCGTCCTCTCGAACGACTGTAGAAGCATAGGCGCCTCGCCCATTTTGATCTGCTCCGCGTACATCGCGGTAAGACCCAGGTTACCCGCGAGATTCATCGCCACCCACTTCTCGTGAACGTTCTTCATTGCGTACGCCCCTATCGCCGCACCGCCGACCGCCCCGACGCCCAAACATAGAATGCACAACAACACCTTTTTCATAACTCACATCTCCCTCCGGAAACAATGCCACCACCTTCGCGATTTCCCAAATCCGGGACAAAAAGGATTTAGCTCTCCTCCAACCCGAAGGACGAATGCAGGATCCCCCTCCTGGTTTGAGAAGAGGTGCCGAACCGACCGATGTGCCGCAATGGTTTCGCCTTTCCGGTGGGCCTTCCAAAATTCACCCGAGGCTTCCGCCTCCGCCTCTTCGCCCTCGATCCGTATGACGCGGCCCTTGCAAAGATCGAACGAAACTCCGCCCGCGGCCGCGACGACGTAAAACACCTCGCCCGCGTCGTCCCGTTCGATCTCGAAATTCTGAAACAGCGATACACGGTAGGAACTGCGTGTTTACCCCGGCAATCCCGAACGTGAAGATCTGACGCTAAAGCTATGGCTCGAAATGATTTCAGAATTGCAGGCCTGACAGCGTTTCCCCATTACTGGTCACCGGCGTGTCTTTCGGAGCGGCCGCACGCCCGGCCCGATCGAGCTTCGCGACCCTGGCCGGCAGAAGCCGCATCGTAAGGGCTCGCCGACACCGTCTTCACCCTCGGCCGCAGCCTAAGGCCGGTGACGATCTAAGATATCTAAAACGCCTAAAAATCCCGCACAAAAGCTTCCCTCCTGCCGGAGCAGTGGAATTTTGGCTTCCCTCCTGGTGGTGCCGACGCTTCGTCGGCGGGGTGGTCGCGCAGACGGGGTGGTGGGAACCGACCCTTCAGGCCAAACATGAAGTTTAAGCTCCGTCATCGGGTTCCGAATTTGTCATCGTTTTGATGACAAATTTGTCTTGGTTCCCTACAATCCATTCCCAACCTAAATCTGTAATAGTGTATCCGGTGTATAGTTCACCACTGTTATAACCTTCCTCAAAACGACCCTCGTCGATGAAGCCCTTCTCCATAAGGGTCCTTATCGCCAACATCGAGGCGGTTCTGGTAAATCCTCCTTTTTCCACCTCCTGTCTCAGCGTATAAGCAGATACGTTATCGGAAGGGGTAAATAAGTTTTCTGCGATAGCGGCAAAAGAAAAAAGTTCGTGTTGACTAAGGCCTTCAATATTAGTGAGTAACTTTGGTTCGCCAACCCTTTGCAAGTTCTCTTTCTTCGTAATAATCGCCCTAATTCGTTGAGTGATACTTTCTTTCAGACGATCAAAATCGCTCTTCGATTCAACCGAATAAGTGATAATGGAACGGTGTTGTACGTCAAATGGAAAGCGTCTCTCACGTTCGCTTGAGCAGATGAGAATCACATCCTTGCGGGACGCAATTGCAAAACCTAGCTCAAACCATACATTAGGATTATCGAGAGTGATTTCCGCCAAGCAAAGCGTCGACTGACGAATGCCGTTCTCGATTTCTTCTATGGGGATAGTAACCTTGGGGTCTCGATCAACGCGATACGGCTCAAGACCAGCATCGATGATCGCTGGACCGAAAACATCCTCGAATCGCTTATCAAAACGACCGTCGTCGAAAGGCTGAATAACGAAACAAATCGACATAAATTCGCAGATTCCTTGCGGTTTTTTTTCCAACTTTAAACAATTCAAGCTTATAAGCTACATGCTTAGTTTCATTTGTATGGCTTGCGACTTTACGAGTTAGATGGTAATTTGACGTCCGTGCATATTGAATCTACTTATCTTCGTGCAACTGCGAAGATGTCTACCAACGGTAGGCCTAAATGACCCCGGTGCGGTACGATACTTTTACGACGCATGGTACGATTGATTGTTGGTGTCCATGTTTTCGTCAATAAGCAGGATTCAATGTGCACAACAATTTCCCATGCTAAGATCAGGTGCCGTTCCGACCCCGCCCTCATCACCATTAACCTTTGATTCAACAAAGACACGAAGTGACGTTCGCGCAACTCCTAGGCACTTCTGATCAATATCTTCGACACGTTCTTTATGGGATGTCGGATGACGACAAATACGTTCGGTTCGATTTGCCGAAGAAGGGAGGCGGTGCGCGTTCGATTGCTGCCCCAATTCCGAGAATTCGGACATTACAGCGACGTCTTCTTGCGGTTCTAGAAGAGGTCTATTCAGCAAAGCCGTCCGCACACGGGTTCGTCAAGAATCGCAGTATATGCACAAACGCACGTGATCACGTTCGTAAAAGAAGCGTTCTCAATTTCGACCTAGAGAATTTTTTCCCGACGATACACTTCGGTCGTGTGAGGGGAATGTTCCTTGCTCGTCCGTACAATTGTACTAGTGAAGTAGCCACAGTCTTGGCCCAGTTGTGCTGCTATAAAGGTTATCTACCGCAGGGCGCTCCCACGTCGCCAATCGTTTCGAATATGGTTTGTTCGCGGTTGGATTCGCATCTGCGAACCCTCGCGGTGATTCATCACTGCCAGTATTCGAGATACGCAGACGACATTACATTTTCATCCAGCAGATATAGATTCCCGAGAGCCTTGGCGAAACGGGTTGAGATTAAAGGAAAGCTTGTTTGCCGATTAGGCAAGTCAGTAATAGGTACCATTGTAAATAACGGTTTCAAGATCAATGATGCTAAGACTCGGCTACAACTTCAGAACGAACGTCAGGTTGTCACAGGCCTTGTGACGAATAAAAAGCTTAATTTGCCGCGAAAATATATTCGGGATGTTAGGGCGATGCTTAATAACTGGAGAACAAAGGGCCTAAACATTTGTCAGACAGCATACGAAGGAAAATATCGCAATACTGTCCTTCATAAACCTGGGACCAAGCCATTATTCAAGGAGTTTGTGCGTGGGAAGATCGACTATATCGGCTCGGTTCGGGGTAGGGACGATTCAATTTACCTCAAGCTACTTCAGGAACTGGCTGATTTAGAGCCTGCGTTGTTAAGCTACAGGGTTCACGAAAGGCTAAGGAAGCTAAATGACCGATTCGCATTCATTTTAGACCTGCTTGTCGTGATCGATTCAACTAAGTGGGATGATTCTGATTGTCTCCAAGGTACTGGATTTCACTTAGAAGGTTATGGAGTTATCACCTGCGAACACACTGTGCCGGACGAAAGCCTTTACGAAATCTATCACCGGGGCGATGTAAAGAAACAGTACGGGAAGATTGACGCACGGAACCAGGCACTCGACTTAGCAAGAGTTTGGATTAAGGATTTACCATTGCCTCCATTTGAAAAATCAGAAATTCTCCCGGTTCAGGGAGATGCGATTTGGTTAGCTGGATTTCCGAATTATGGTCCTGGTAGCACAGGGATCGTAGAGCCTGGGATTATCACCGGAAACAGAATTGACGAAAACGGAAACACTCGATATCTGATTAGTGCTGCGATAAGGGAAGGAAATAGTGGAGGTCCGGTTTTCGACAAGGATTTACGAGTGATCGGAGTTGCTGCAAAAGGTATTAATCAATCTAGCAGCTCAGTGCATGCCAACTTTTTTGAAGTTATACCGATCGATCTCGTTGATCGATTGTGATTCTCGCACTGACGCGTGACTATTCAATCCACTTCCCCCGGACGATCTAGAGGGCTGTCAGGCGTGGATGTCAGGCGTGGATGGGGCGAGGCGGAAAGCATTCAAGGAAGCAGAGTCGAAGGAATTTCAGAAGTTTGACGATTCGAGAAGGTTGTCTCAGCCCCGAAAGAAGCAATCGAGAATCATGAAAGCGAGGAGAAGAAAAAGAGTAAAATTAAACGCTCTAGGCGACGGTGTGCATACGCTCCTCAATCCACGCAGTAAGTTCTTCCCGCTCACATTCCGAATTAGCGACCTGAATAAACATTTCCATTGCTTCTTCGTCTATTGTTTGTGTTTCAATAGCTAGATCGAAACCATTAAGAAGTAAGAATATACGGCAGACGGCTATAGCGGTACGTTTGCTGCCATCGTGAAAAACGTGGCTTTTGATGATGGTATAGCCGAGCATTGATGCTTTATCGGCTAATGTGGGATACAGGACTTGACCGAAGGAAACCGCGTCTACACTATCCAGTGCAAATTCTAGTGAGTCTCGGTTGCGTAAATTAGTCTCAGTAACGCGAAAACCGCCAAACAAATCAATTTGTTGGCGGTTTATTTCAATGACTTCGTCAATCGTTAGCGTTTCGCTAGTTCTTTCCACGTAGGTGCATTTTCGATCATAACTTTTGTGATCAATTCAGCGACGTGCGGACGTACGTTAGTCTGTTTAGCCGAAACGACTTTACTAACAGCAGCCGCGACTAGCTTTTGCTTGCGGCTTCTTCATTTCTTCTAAGATCATTGGAACTTGCATCGGTACGCCCTCCTTCAATAATGATTGTTGACAATGCAACGATTAGACATTATCTCCCAACAATTCATTCGATGTCAACGATGATCTATCAGTTGTCATCAACTATTGACATACGTAATGGCATTGTTTTGCCATTAAAATATAAACATTGTTTAGCGACTTAGTCAACTAAATTATGATAATGGTGGTAACGGTCATAGTAGCTATAATGGTTTCTGACTACTCTACACATTTAGGGCTCAGACGGCGCTGAGTGTGTCACGAACGCTTTTTTCTACTCTTACCTCGATTTCTTATGCTTACTGTCACGTTTGATCAAGGATCGTGCTATTTTAGTGAAGCTATTGTGTTGCAATGATAAAATAAGTGACAATGTATGATACAATATCTTAGCCGGTATTGCGGCTGGGGCGTAGTTCTTTGAAAGGTTGACTGATGAACCGAAAATCGGTTACCGAGTGCCTGACACGAAGCGAATTCGTTTCACGCGGCGAATCGGTGATGATTGCATAACCCGTTTGGTTGCAGTAACTTGCGTCCTTGCGAGGTGTGGCAAAAGTTTTTGTGCGCATTCCCGGAACAGGTCGCATAAGTTGAATGTACACAGCCGGTTGCACGTTCCAGCAGGCTTGGAACATGCCGGAACAGTTTGGAACACAATGCGAGTAAAAAGCCGGGCGGCGGACCAGACTTTTGGCCCCGGCCTTACGTATCATTCCTTCGCAGAGTCCGGGACGATAATCCGGATCGCTGTAGGAGACCTGTCCTTTGACCAATCGTGTCGAATCAGGCGCAAGAAAGGCCGGATGGATGAATCCACCGGCCTTTAAGATCTCCGCCCGTTGACTTACTCAGCCACAGCCATTGACTTTCATTCTTCTCGCGTTTGATGCCGCCGATCTGGATGAGGGGTTCGGCTTTGATCTGGGCTTTTTCGAGGACCATCTGGTTGTAGAGGCTTACGCATCATCTGCATTTCTTCGGCTGCGGTTTTGGGCCTTCCATTTCCGGCTTGTTGGGACGGGTCAGGTCGGGAGGCCGCAACCCTGGGAACAGGTCAACGAAATGATCTCGACCCTGAAGGGGTCGAACATCCGCTGCGGGCAGTTCGAACTCTTCAGGGTCGGCTTTTCGGTGTGAACGATTCCAGGGGTTCCACCCCTGGCTATTATCTGTTTCCCTTTCAGGGAA
>CAVXOI010000003.1:0-861222 GCA_963763355.1 uncultured Acidobacteriota bacterium | reverse complement strand
GGATGGTAAAACCTTCCTTTGCGGCAAGCTGCGGCTGATCTCGGCCGAGCGGGCCGAGCGGGCGTCGGCCTTTTTGCGGTTCGTAAAGCCGCGAAGTGTGACCGTCTGGACCACGCCGCCGTTCTGCTTGATCAGTTCAAGCAGGTCGTCATCAAGGTTGCGGCTGTGATCAACAACGCCCGGGCGGGAGCAATGTGATGCAATGACGGGAGTGCGGCTGAGCTTGATGGTTTGGATGTTGCCTGTTTTGACGGGTGCGAAGAGGTCGAGCATGATGCCCCATTTGTTTATCTCGTGCACCGCCATTTTGCCAAGGTCGCTAAGGCCGTTGTAGGCCCACTTGCCGTCGGCCTCGCCGGTGTTGAATCGGCAAACTGGCTGTGGCCGTTGTGGGCAAGCGACATATACCGAGCACCGCGGTCGGCGAAATCTTTTATGCGGCCGAGATCGATGCCGAGGGTAAGCGTTTTCGACACCGATCATCGCGACCAGCTTGCCGCTTTTGATTATGCGGCGAACGTCCTTTGAGGTGAGGGCGATCTCGATCTCATTCGGCGCGATCTTTTCGCTGAGCCGGTGAATGGCGTCGAACTTGTCGATCGCGTTCTTGTACGCGGCGGCATAACCTTCGTCGGTCAACGGCCCTTGGCCCGTGTAAACGATCATCCACGATACGTCGAGCCCGCCCTTTCGCATTTTCGGGATGTTCACCTGTGTCGGCAGGTCCTGGGTGTAATTGACCGCCTCAGTAAAATTAGCGACGTTGATGTCGTTATGCGTGTCGAGCGTGATCACGTCCTTGTGGATCCTGGTCGCTTTTGCGATCACGGCCGCATCATCCGAAGTAGTTTGTGCCGATAAGGTTAGCGAACACACGTTGAGGAGCAGCGTTAAGAAAATGAAGGCGGATATTGTACGTTTCATATTGGATCTGAGGAGACTGTCGGGCTTTGGTTAGATTACTTTGAAAACGTCGCGGGCAAACCGGAAACAGGGCCGTTTACCATCAGCGGCTTTAAATTTAACTGTTGCAAAAAATGACGATTTGGCACATATTTGTCGCTATGAAATACATTGTAGTTCTCCTGGCCGCAATCGCGGCTGCGCCGGTGTTTGGCCAGGACCCTGCCGCCGCTCCGGCAAAGGCGCCGATCACCGAAGCGAAAAGCTGGTCGAAACTCGGGCAGCCGATCGAAGGGGCAAAGGGATTTACTTTGCACGGCCGGGACATTCGGCTCAATCGCGAAGGCGAATATCAACTCTGGGTAAAGATCACACCTACAAACACGGCGGCCTTTGCCAGGATGTACTCATTGCCGGCGGCGACGAATTTCGTCCTGCAATACGCTACCGTCGATTGCAACAAGAGATTGTTGCTCCTGGAAAAAACGGGAGCTTACGACGCGGACGGCAAGGTGCTCGAGGCCAAGAGCGAAACGCTGACGCCCGCCTCTAAGAAAGATACGGTAAAGCCGGGATCGGTCGGTGAGGCTCTTTACAGGTTCGTGTGCGTCGAGACGACCTCGTTGCCTTTGACCGAAAATCGAAATTGAAACCGCAGGCGGTTAGGTCCGGACCCTTGATAGCATATAGACCCCGAGCGTTACAAAAAGAACCAGCGGCCCCCAAACCGCCAGCGTCGGTATTAGCGTACCGCTCAGGCCCAGCTGCTCGAAAACACTGGTGACCGCCAGAAAACTGAGCCAATAGCCAACCGCATATCCGGTGGTCGCGGCCTTCCCCTTTTTGCTCAAACTAAGCGCAAACGGTGCCGTAAATAAGGCAATTATAAAAGGCAAAAACGGCGTCGCGTATTTTTTTTCGAGGGCGATCGCGAACGTCCGACGCTCGGCGTCGGAGCCGCTGTTCGCAATGCGGCTCTTCGTTTCGTTCGAATCAAGATGATTAGGTTTGCTGCGTACGCCTCCCAGCGGATTTGAATCTTCTGCGAGCTCCATCTCGTCCGAACCGCTCTTGATCACCTTTCCATTCGTTAGGTCCAACTTTTCCGAAGCTCCGCGTGAAACCACCCTTCCCCGTTCCCAGACAGCAAACGGAATGCGGTACACGGATTGCAGTTTTGCCCTGTCGTCCGCGAATTCATAAACGACAAGGCTTTTGGCAGCGCAATCGGGAGGACAGGCTTTGCCGGGGGTGTTTACGTTATCAGACGCACCGTCACCCGGGACAAAAGAATAGACGCGCTTGTCGGTCGCCGACCACGTCCATTGAGACTGGTTGCCGGGCTTTCCGGCGCGGCGTATCCGGTCCCGAAGTTCGTCCTGGATCCGGTTCGCCCTTGGCAGCAGGCGTTCCTGGATCTCCCAATTTGCAAAACCGAGCACGATGGTAAAAAGCATACAGGGCAGTAGCAGCCGATAAACGCTCTGCCCGGCCGAGGCCCATGTGACTATCTCGTTTTGCCGGGACTTTACGACGTACGTCGCCAGCGTTGCGATCATTACAGACGACGGAGCCAGTTGCAGATAAATGAACGGCGCCAGGAAAAACAGGTATTTCAGCAGCAGCCAAATACCGTTATCGATCGTCCCGGCAAATCGCCATAATTCGAACGCCGTGAAAATAATGAAGACCGACCCGAGGAATCCAAGCGACAGGAGATAGAACTTAGAAACGTTCAGCAAGATGTCGAAATCCCGAAGGCCCGCCGTCAGGTCGACGAATAGATCGGCTGTCGGCAGTCTTTTCAGATCGGGTTTCCATTTTGTACGCCCGGGAACGAGACCGCGTTTTACGATGCCCGCAACATTCAAGCGAGCCGTGATCGCGAACCAAGCGATCACAGCGGCGCTAAAAACGATCGGCACAAGGCTGCCAGCGATGACGCTGATCTTTCCCGTTCGTGCGAGCTGCTCGCCCAGAAACGCAAGCAAATAAAAAATGATAAGGCTGAGCAGGGCCGAGAGTGTAGCAAAACCACGGCTGGTGCGATTGTATCTAAGAACAAGCAAGGCCCCGAAAAGGCAGAATATAAGCGGGCTGACAGAAAGCATTATCCGGCGGTGCCATAACAATTCCGCTTCGGTGCGTTCGCTCCCCGCCCGCGAGCGAGCATACGCGGACAGTTCGGCAAGCCCGAGTTCGTCCGGGCTCAGGTCGCCACTATTCATCCGCTCGACAAGTTCGTTCCTCTTGGTTCGGATCGCGTACCGTACGTCCCCTATGCTCTCAGAATAGAACTTCTCTACCCCGTCGGCATTCGATATCGTCGTCGCGGTCGCATTCTCAAGGACCAGTTCGGAATTCTCGTTCGAATAATCGATCCGGCCGCCGGACGACGTTATCAGACGCACTGTTTTGGTCTTCGGATCGTCGCCGTAGATAAAGATGTTCTTCCACGTGCCGCGCTCGATGTCGCCTTCCCTTACGTAGATCGTGAAACCGGCAACTTCGGTGTTGAACGCACCGGGCTCGATCGGCGATTCAAGCTTGTAAAGCGCCGTCTGCAGAGCAACCTGGCGGACAATGCCGGCCGCGGCGGGGACGCCCTTGAGATTTACAAAAAATGCGAACAACGAAAGAAGTATGCCTAACCCCAGGATAGGCAAGCTTATTCCGAAATTCCCTACCCCGGCGGCCCTTATCGCGACCAATTCGCTGTCGGACTGCATTTTTGTAAGGCCGATGATAACGCCCACGAGCGTGGCCATTGGGCAGGTAAACGCTATCACGCTCGGGACCAAGGCAAAGCTTAGCTGCCAGATAAGGCTGGTAGGGATATTGACGCTGAAAAAAATGTCGGAGAACCGGCTGGCCTGTTGGACGAAGAGGATGACACTGAGGAGCAGCCACGAGGAAATAAAGTATGGCAGCACCGTGCGGATGAGATAGCGAAAGATTGTCCAGCTAAAACGCATCGTGACCGAACTAAGAGTTTACCGCCAAAGTGTTTTCATTCAGAATGTCGCGGCCAACAACCTGGGCGATTATCCGGCGAAGCACCGCGGAAAGTGCGGCGACCGTTTCCGCGTCTTTCGACGCCAGACCCACGAACTTCTTAGGCGTTAGCTTTTGAATGCCGCGGTAGGCATCGGCCATCGGAACCGTGAACGGGGCAAGCCCCGACGACCGGCGGCATTGACGACACACGAGGTGAAGATCTGAGCGAAGCGTGATCTCGTCTTCCCCATCTACCGGCCTTGAACAGCCGGCGCACTTTGACCAATCTGGAAGATACCCGCCGAGCCTAAGGACCCAGAGTTCGAAATAGAGGCGGAGAGCCCCGAGTTCCGACGTGGTCGCAGGCCCCGTTTCGAGACAAGCTTTTGCCATGCGATACATGGTCTCATTCGGATCGTGCGGCGGGACGACGGCAATAAGCAGCTCGGACAAATAAGAAAGCGTGTGAAGGAGGCCCGGTTCGGCGGCGGTATCAAAACGCGATTCGAGCAGTTCGAGCTGCTGTATCGAAACAAGCTCGCGTTCTTCCTTTTGGAAATACGTCAGATGTACCGTTGAGAACGGTTCCAGCATGCTGCCGAACCGGCTTTTCAACCGGCGGGCACCTTTTGCGACGCCACGCACGATGCCCTGCTCACGGGTGAAGAAAACTACGATCCGATCGGCCTCTGCCAGGTTATAGCTTCGCAGCACGAGGCCTTCGGTTTCGATGAGAGGCATTGATTTTTTGGTCCCGTTGTCGGCAGACGCACGGTTATCTAAAGGGTCGGCGAGCACGCCACGACATTCTATCTAAGGATCAGAGGGCCGCAAACTTAGACGCAGCACTCGGGGTGTGCGTTTGCAGTTAAAACGGTATGAAATAAAGGACCCAGGCAATGACCAAACTGATGCCGACAAACTGCAGGAAGGTTTTCCCGCCGTACCACAGGCGCTGCTTCGGCGTGCCCGGTGCGAAAACGCCGAAGCAGACAGAAACAACGAGAGCAAAGCCGATCAAATAAAGAAAATGGATCATTTCTTCCTGCCGAGATTAATGTCGATCGCGTCGATCACAGCGAGATAGTTCAACAGGCCGGCGACCTCCAGAAACCTGCCGCCGTATTCAAACGTGGCCCGAGCAGCCACGTCTTTTGCCGGTTCGACCGAGGCCAGAAAACTTATTAGGTCGCCCAGGCCGTTTCCGAACGTCGCGAAAACATTCAAGAGATAAAGCAAAGCTCCGTCCTTAAAATCAAATCCCGGGTAATAAGCTCCCCCGCTCAACAAGCCGATGATGAACATCGCCCAAATAGTGACCGACAATATCACGCCCCGGTTGATCCTTTTCTGGATCAAATGACCGGCTCCCGGGAAGAACCATGCGGCGATGCCTACAATGAATGGACTGTCCATCTATCTATTTAGCCCTTTTTCTGTTAACGCAAAACGTTAAAGGTCGATGTTTCGACTTCTCGAACTTCAATTAATAAAATCCTATCAAACTTTTGAAAGCGTTAGATTTAACCAAACCTAGGCCTTTGTGGCTGCCGCAACGCTACGCGAACGGCATTCGGCTACAAACCGGTCAAAGATGCCCTTTGATAATACGTCCGTTTTCCAATTGAGTTCCGGGTGCCACTGCACTCCTACGATAAACCGGCCCTCGCGGTCGTCTTCGACACATTCGATCACGCCGTCATTAGCCTTTGCAGATACCGCTAAGTTCTGTCCCGCCGATCGGATAGCTTGATGATGGTGAGAATTCACCTTAAGTTTTTCCCGGTCCATCTTGCCGGCGATAGATGACAGCATACCATCGGCCTCGATCGTTATCCTGTGAGAATTCCGGGCGGCCGGTTTTCCCTGTTGGTGTTTAGCACAATTCTCGACCTGCGACTCGATGTCCTGTATAAGGCTGCCGCCGCGGAATACATTTAACGCTTGTGCTCCGTAACAGATGGCAAGCACCGGGATGTTTCGTCTTTCCGCTTCTTCCAAAACAAGGCGATCGGTAAGGTCCTTTTCAGGTATCACGCGTCCGAGATTTGGATGCGGATCCTCGCCATAGTATTCCGGATCGACATCCGTATCGCTGCCCGGCAGCAACACTCCATCCAAACCGTCGACGACGCCTTTGATATATTCGGCGTCCGGTATCAACGGAATGTGGAGCGGCAATGCCCCTGCAGCTTCGAGAGCCTCGCAGTAATCGCGGCCGAGATAAAATCTTCCGGTTTCGAGTTCGAGCCGCATTGTCAGCCCGATCCGTGGTCTGAACACCATAAACTAGTTAATGTTCAAACAAATGTGGCGGGTATGTCAATTTGAGCATTTGATATTTAGGATTTATCATTTGATTTTATGACTATCCCGGAAAACGTGCCCAGACTGCGGTCGACGACTGTGCTGCTTGTACAGCGCGACGGCGATGTCGCCATGGCGGGTGACGGACAGGTCACGCTTGGCGAAACTATCATCAAAGGAAATGCGCGAAAGATCCGACGGCTTGCGAGCGGCGACATACTCGTTGGATTTGCCGGTGCGACGGCAGACGCATTTTCCTTACTGAGCCGTTTTGAAACCAAGCTCGGTGAATTTCAGGGACAGCTGGAACGGGCCGCGATAGAGCTAAGCAAGGATTGGCGGACCGACAAATATTTGCGTCACCTGGAGGCGTTGCTAATCGTGGCCGACAAAAAGGACGCTTTCCTTATCTCGGGCAAAGGCGACGTGATCTCTTCCGACGAAGGCCTGCTGTCCGTCGGTTCAGGCAGCATGTTCGCACTTGCGGCGGCGAGGGCAATGATAAAACATACCGCGATGCCGGCGCGCGAGATTGCGGAAGAAGCGCTGCGGATCGCGGGCGAGATCTGCATTTACACGAATGCGGATATTACGGTCGAGGAGTTGTAATAACTTTTCGATTGTCGCAGCGGTCGGGCAACAAAACGGGCCCGTATCGTTCTCTTAGTTTACGCGGAGTTAAAGGACCGGCGATTGAATTAATAAATGGCTATTTTCCTTGGCGGCGAAACCGCCGTCGCAAAACCGAAATTAGACGAGCTGACACCGCGACAAATTGTCGAGGAGCTTGACCGCTATGTCGTCGGACAATCCGCGGCAAAAAAGGCTGTGGCGGTTGCACTGCGAAATCGCGTACGGCGGCAGAAGCTTCCGGACGAGGTTGCCCAGGACGTGCTGCCAAAGAATATTCTGATGATAGGCACGACCGGTGTCGGTAAAACCGAGATCGCTCGGCGGCTTGCCAGGATAGCCGATTCCCCGTTCATCAAGATCGAAGCGTCGAAATTTACCGAGGTCGGCTATGTCGGACGCGACGTCGAGAGCATGATCCGCGAGCTGACCGAGATCAGTTTCGAGATGTCCAAGAACGCGGCATATGATGAGGTCCGGCATCTTGCGGAAGATAATGTCGAGGAAAAGATCCTCGACATTCTGCTGCCGCCGGTCGGATTGCATTATCAGACGCAGACGGCTGGTGACGGCTCCGACGCGGAAGTCTCGTCGCATGACCGGACGCGTGAAAAGCTTCGCGAACAGCTTCGGCGCGGTGACCTTGACGACCGGCTCGTGGAAATAGATACGCAGGACCGCGGCAATGCGACCATCGATTTCGTCGGCGGGCAGGGCATGGAAGAGATGGGCGTGAACTTGAAGGACATGTTCGGCAACCTCTTCCCCTCTAAGACCGTTCGGCGAAAGATGAAACTTATCGACGCAAGGGCGGCCTTGCTTCGCGATGAACAAGAAAACCTGGTCGACCAGGAACAGATCATCAGGTCGGCGATCAAGAAAGCGCAGAATTCCGGGATCATCTTTCTCGACGAGTTAGACAAGATCGCCGGCCGCGAATCCACAGCTGGACCTGACGTTTCGCGCGAAGGCGTTCAACGAGATCTTTTGCCGATCGTGGAAGGAACGAATGTTAATACGAAATACGGGATGGTCAATACTGATCATATTCTCTTTATAGCGGCCGGAGCCTTTCATGTTTCAAAACCGTCCGATCTTATTCCCGAACTTCAGGGTCGGTTCCCTATCCGGGTGGAATTAGAATCACTTACGATCGATGACCTAAAGCGCATCCTCACACAGCCGAAGAATTCGCTGATCAAGCAATATCAGGCTTTGCTGGGAACCGAAGGAATCCAGCTTGAATTTACGGACGAGGCTGTGGCAAAGCTTGCTGAAATGACCGCGGAATTGAACAAGACCACGGAAAACATAGGGGCCCGGCGGCTTCACACGCTGCTTGAGAAGCTGCTTGAAGAGATCAGCTTTCTGGGCGATGAACTTGAGGAAAAACTTCAGGTTGTGGATGAGCGATATGTGGTCGATCGACTCGGCGGATTGATCCAGGACCAAAACCTTCGTCAGTACGTTCTTTGATCACCCGATGTCAATATCCTTTCCTGACAGGTCGTTAAAGAACGGCAAGAAGTATTTTCCCCCAACAACGAGCGTCGTCCTTACGCTGCTGGTTCTGGCAATCCCCTTCGCTTTAGCTTGCGGTAAACGAAGGCCGCCGCTGCCGCCGGTCGCAAAGGTAGTCCAGCGGGCCGAGATATCCGGTTTTCAGTGCGGCAACCGGGTCGTTTTGTCATGGCGAATGCCTGCGCGGAACGCTTCGCGAGACAACATCCTGCACATCGCAAAGATCGAAGTTTATCGCCTTGCCGAACGGTCAACCGAACCGCCGAACATCACGGAAGAAGAGTTTGCTTCACGTAGCGTTCTTATAGCTTCGATACCGATCAAAGATAGCGATTTTGGGAACAAGCCTCTTAGTTATACGGACCCATTACAGTTCGCCGGCCAGCCCTCGCGGCTCAGATATGCGGTCCGGTTCGTGAATGCTTCGGGCCAAAAGGCGGCTTTTTCCAACCTTCTTGTTATCCAGCCTGAAGCAAAGGTCGCGGGCGGCCCTACCGGAGTATCGGCTGCGGTCACGCAGGATTCTATAGAGCTTAAATGGACCGCGCCGGACAAGAATGCCGACGGCACGACGCCCGTTAACCTGCTCGGCTATAACGTTTATCGTTCCGAATCGCGAGATAAGGCGGCGACGCTGATCAACCAGCGGCCGTTATCGGCCACGGAATTTGCCGATACAACTTTCGAATTTGAAAAGGATTATTTCTATTTTGTTCGAGCCGTTTCAGCCGGAACCGGCGACCAGCCCACTGAGAGCACGGAATCGAATATTGTAGAAGTAAGGCCGGTAGACAAATTCCCGCCTAGCGCACCCGCTTCGATAACGATCGCGGCGTCGCCCGATTCGATCTCGATATTCTTCCCGCCGAACCCGGAAAAAGATGTCGTCGGATATAAAGTATACCGTTCGGATGAAGTTTCGCTGCCTAAAGCAGAATGGAAGCTTTTGACCGCTAAACCGCAGGATGCAAATACTTTCCAGGACACGAACGTCGAAAAAGGAAAAACCTATTTCTATTATGTAACAGCCGTAGATGGGTTTAGCAACGAAAGCCAGCCGAGTGAGGTGGTTAGCGATAAACTGCCGTGATATCGTCCGGTTACGCCTATTTCAAGGTTATTTTCGTTGATTTTCAGGAAAGATAAAGAAATTAGCAGTTCGGACGGCAAAATCGAACATCGAGTACGTCATAAATAAAGAAAAGGCCTGCTGCATGCCGGCAACAAGCCTTCTATTCTTTATCTAGCTACCCTGTATCGAATCAAGAGCATCGCGCCGACAAGATCCTCAAGGATGTTCCCGCTGAGCGTAACTCCAATCGCTACTTTCCACGTCGGATTTTGCAGATCGGCGACCAACAGGCTGGGAGCCGAACTCAGTTTGCTCCCTGATTACCAAACGTTCAGTGAGATAATAATAACCGACCTGCCGTTTGTTTGTCAATGTTTTTTTGAAGTTTTTTTCAAGAAATTTTGCGGCCGCCGGAACGTGTAATGCCTGTTCGAGGCATAATTTACTCAGTACATTCGACATTTCGCCTTCCACGCTCTAGATTCATTATTTCAAGAATAGTGAAAGGGCCGGATCGGCGTTAGATATGAAAATGGAGATCGGGAATGACGTTAGACCGTCGAAGATCGTCTGTGTCGGCAGAAACTATGCCGACCACGCTGCTGAGTTGGGTAATGAGGTGCCGAAAGAACCGTTGCTCTTCCTAAAGGCGCCTTCGTCCCTGATAACAAATGAAGATGCGATCGTCCTGCCGGCATATTCGGACCAGGTCGAACACGAAGCTGAACTAGGCGTCGTAATAGGGAAGCTCTGTAAGGATATCGCCGACGGCGACGATTCGCTCAATTACGTCCGCGGATACACGTGCCTGAACGACATCACCGCCCGCGATCTGCAGCGAAGCGACGGCCAGTTCGCACGGGCAAAATCTTTCGATACTTTTTGCCCTGTCGGGCCGGTCATTGAGACAGACCTAGACCCGTCAGACATTCGCGTCCTCTGCCGCGTTAACGGCGTTGTAAAGCAGGACGGCCGGACGAGCCAAATGGTGTTCCCGGTCGATTCTTTGATACGATACATTTCTCGAATGATGACGCTGCTGCCCGGTGATCTTATTGCGACCGGAACGCCCTCGGGCGTTTCCCGGCTTAAGTCGGGCGACGTGTGCGAGGTGGAGATAGAAGGGATCGGCATACTGAAAAATCCAGTAGCCTGAAACGATGAAACGTTGTCCGCGGTGCAATGCAGATTACTTTGACAACATGCTCGAGTACTGCCTCGAGGATGGCGCAAAATTATTCATCGCAAATGGGCCAAATGTTGCTGCTAACACTCGCGAGCAAACTTCTGTACTGGGAACAGCCGGTCCACTCGCGGCACCGCTTTCGGAACCGACCGTCGTATTGAATAAAGCCGAGAGCCTACCCGGTCAAGGCGGACAAGCATCACCGCCGGCGGACACTTCACAGCTCATAACCCTGGCACCGACGATCGTGGCCCTCGCCCACAATTGGTGGCAATGGGTTTATCTTGAAAAGCAGTACGTATATTCGCTTACGGATTATTTGCTATCGGCAAATTTCGTGATGTGGCTGCTCTTGCTCGCCGGCGGCATTTTAAGCGGGATGTACGGCCTTAAGCACTCAAAGAACAGGTCGTACGCCCTGATCGGGCTAGTCGTCCTGGCAATAAATCTGATCCTGTTCCTTGTGCCGCGCCGATAAAGTAATAAACTTAATCTATCAAAACCAACTATGAAATTTTTTATTGATACCGCAAATTTGGATGAGATCCGCGAGGCGAACGAACTCGGGATGATAGACGGCGTTACGACAAACCCCTCGCTTGTTGCGAAAGAAGGCGATGTTGATTTCAAGGAACACATAGCCAGAATATGTGAGATCGTGAAGGGCGATGTCTCGGCCGAAGTGACCGCGCTCGATACGGCCGGGATGCTGGAACAGGGACGCAGCTTTGCGAAGATCGCAAAGAACGTTGTGGTCAAATGCCCGCTCACGCTGGACGGATTGAAAGCGACCCGGACTCTCACCAACGAGGGGATCGGCGTGAACGTCACGCTTTGCTTTTCGGCTGCCCAGGCGATCCTCGCCGCAAAGGCTGGGGCGAAGTACATCTCGCCTTTTATCGGACGCATCGACGACGTCGGGACAAACGGGATGCAGCTGATCCAGGACATCGTGCAGATCTACGGCAACTATGATTTCAAGACCGAGGTCTTAGCCGCGTCGATCCGCCATCCGATGCACATTGTCGATTGCGCTCTGGTCGGTGCCGATGTCGCAACGATCCCGTTCAAGGTAATTCAGCAGCTGGTTAAGCACCCGCTGACCGACAAGGGCCTGGACGCATTCTTGTCCGACTGGAAGAAAAGCGGCCGGGAATAGGGCTAGGAAAGCAGCTGGTTAAGATCGGCCTGGATGGCGGCTACACTCCGATCTTCCTGGATTGCGATCTTGTATCGCGTGACGAAATCCTCATCGTTACCCTCGAGCATAACGATCTCACGCATCTTCGCTAAATGCACCGTGACGGCTTTGTCATCAAAGCCGTCTCTTTGTGCGAACATCTCATCGATATCGACGATTAGCGTTGAGAATTTGCGCAGCCAGACGAACTCAGCATCTTCGATCAAAAGATTAAGGAACTGCCCGCTTGTCACCGGGCCATTAAAACTTTCGTAGTTTGAACGCTCGCGATCGACCAGCGATTTGTGAAGGTCAAGTAACCTGTTACGTCCCGATTTAAGCAGCTCGGCATTATTCATTGTTCCGGCTAATTATAACTTATTAACCCGCTATTCTTTATTTATTAGCCGGCTAATGATAATTTATTAGCTGGCTAATCAAAGCATATAAGCTTGCTAACGTTTGTTTATTCGCGGGCTTATTGTTTCGGATTAAACAGCGTAAGCGCTTATACTTAAGGCGGTGCTTATGGATCTCGAGAACACGGTCACGTACCTGTTGGCAAAGTTGTCCCTCGCTCATCGCAACTTATTTGAAAAGGCCGCGGTGGGAGCCGGACTCCACAGCGGGCAGGCGTTCGTTCTGCTCGAATTATGGAAAGAGGACGGCCAGCGGCAGATCGACCTTGCAGCGAAACTCAATCTCTCAGCCCCGACGGTAAACAAGATCCTCGGCGGGCTGCTCGAGAACGACATGGTCACGCGGGGAAAGTACGAGAACGACGCGCGCTCGACGCGGATCTTTTTGACTCGAAAGGGCCGTGATGTCCGCGGCAGGCTCGAGGAACAATGGCAGGCACTCGAGGAAAGAACGCTCGGAGGCCTAACAGACACCGAAATGTTGATGCTTCACCAGCTTTTAACGAAGCTGGTCGTCGAGATCCTTTAAAGTGTGCTTAAACACGAGGGAGGTCATTGAATGAGAGTCTTATTCGCAACTGACGGCGGCAAACAATCCGACGCTGCGATCGATGCGATCAAGCAATTCGCACTTGGCGAGAATGACGAGATAAAGCTGGTCAGCGTGGTCGATATGGCCCTTCCGATGGCGATAGATATTTACGGCGGTTTTTTGCCCGATACGTCGGAGCTGGAAAAAACGGCGCGAGAGAATGCCGCAAAGATCGTCGAGGAATCGGCGGCAAAAGTAAAAACGTTCGCCGGTGAAAAGAACGTCGCCATTTCGACTGAAGTTTTGTTCGGCTCGCCTGACAGCAGGATCGTCGAAACGGCGGAGACATGGAATGCCGACCTGATCGTGGTAGGCTCGCACGGCTACAGCCGGTGGGAACGGCTGCTGCTCGGCTCGGTATCCGATTCGGTCGTGCATCACGCCCCGTGCTCTGTGCTGGTCGTCCGACTGCCGCCGGAAAACGTCTAATGGGCTCGCCTTACACGATCGTTTCGCGAATTACGGCGGCGAGGTACGCCGAAGCTGGCCGTGCCGGCTGATCGAACGGGCCGATGCGCTGCTCGTGTTCGAAGGCAAATTCGACACTGAGGTCATCCATCCGCATCTCGGACGGATCAAGAGAGGAACTGTCTCGATCGAATACTTCTGGCTCGACCGCTGGTTCAATGTCTTCCGCTTTCACGAACCCGACGGAACATTTCGAAACTACTATTGCAATGTCGCAATGCCTCCGACCGTGAGCGAAAATGTTGTTGATTTCGTCGACCTCGATATCGACCTCATTGTCGATAGAAACGGAGCCATATCAGTTCTTGACGAAGACGAATATGAACACAACGCCATCAGATTCGCTTACCCCGAATCGATTCGAACAACGGTCGCGGGAGTGGTAGCTGAACTGAAAGAAGCCGTTCGGCAACGGCGACTTCCCTTTCGGCACAACGAGATCGATGCAACATCGTGATTGAATCATCGTGTTAGAATCAAACCGAACAAAATCGATCTTCAAGGAAGGACCAAAATGAGACTAAAGGCAATCGTTTTTTCGTTGATCGTTCTAGTCGGAATAATGAAAGTTTCCGGGCAGCAGCCCGCTGCTGGCTCGAACGCGGCCATCGCCCAAGATGTTTCTAAGATAGCTGTTTCGGTGCAAGCGCTTTCGAAAGCGCTTCGAGATTTTGTCGATAGGATGGGAAAAGCGGAGGGAGTTGCTCTTCCGGACCGTCAGCAGAAACTCATCCTTGGCATGCAGCTCCTTGTCCAGGCGGAACAACGTCTAGCGACCCAGCAGCGTTATAACGTTGAGGTCGCGGAAAAGGAGATCTCGGTCCGCGGGCGGCTTGCTCAGATCGATATCGAACTCGATCAGCTAGACCGGACATATCCCTCGAATATCGAAGGCTCAACGCGTACGCCCGAGATAAGAGAGGTCAGACGCGCCGCACTTCAGGCAGAAAGAACCACGCTTCAAAATGGACTGCAGCAGATCCAGGCAGCATTAACAGATGCACAGAGCAGCGTGCGTGAATCGCGGGATCTGGTGATCCGACTACGGCGAACATACCTGCCGCTGGTTGAGCGGGAGTTGGCCGAACCTTAACCTGAACTCCCCTGGTAGTTTTCTAAGAACGCGGCTGGATCCTGAGAATATAACTGCAAACCGACAGGCTGACGCCCGGAGCGAGGCTGACGCGCTGACCCGGCGGGAGCTCAAAGTTATTTATCGAGGCCGCATTTCGTCCTTCGTTCGTTACCCAAAACTTTCCGTTCCCATCGGTCGATATCGTCAGATGACGGCGGCTGATCTCGGCATCACCGGCGAGAGCGATATCGACGGGACGCGATTTCGAACCGCGGCCGACGATGATCTCGTTTTGAAAGATCGGGACGACATTCTGCCGAACTCCATTAAGCCAGATCTCCAGCCGGTACAACTCGGAGGCCCGACGGCGGACGTTGGTCATTTCCTCGCCTTCGTCCTCACCCGGCACGACCGGCGGGATCGCGTCCTCGAGGCTTACGTTCGGCAATGTCTTTGGAACGGTTGACTGCGTTGGCGGTGAATAGGGGGCCGGCCGCGGAACGCTCGATTTGAAATTCGGGCTTGTCGGAACGGCAGACATCGGTTTGGGTGTTTCCACGGCCGGAGGTTGGGCACCTTTTGGACGTGCCAGGACACCGGTCTTTTGGCCCGAAGATTCTTCCCAACTGTGCTGGACGCGAAGATCGCCTTTTTCCAGCGTCCCGTCCACTCGCAGCTCGATCACAAACGATTTCGTCTCGAGCTTTTTCTTTCCCGCTATCTCCTTCGCCCGCTCTGCCAGGATGTGGTAGAGGCCCTGTTCCAGCCCGCGCCGTTTCACACCCTGCCATTCTTTGTCATCCTCGTCGCTAAGAAAGATCGTGTATTCGCTCGGGATGATCGTCGTCCCTTGAGGCAGCGGCACCATCTCGGCCTGCATCACCCCCTCGACGGCGCGGGCGATCTTGACGATGAATTCCTCGGCTTTACTCCGCGGTTTTACCTGCGCGTCGCGTGCCGCTTCTTCGAACACGGCCTCCGCCGATTCACCGTCGATCCAACGCCTAACTTTATCCAGTACACTCAAGCTCAAATTTGTTCACCGCCTAGTTCTCATCAAGATCAACGTACTTACCGTTCAGCCAGCCCCGCGTCGTCGGCAATTGGTCGTCGCGCGCCCGCCCCTGTTCGAGCACATCAACTTGATACCAGTTATTCTGCGTTTTGACAATTCTAAGCCTCGAATTTCGTGTGACAAGCCCGATGGGATCGTTGTTCACGCTCGGAGCCGGCCTGAGATTTATATCCGTATTTGCCCGGCCGGTCTTGGACCCGAAAACTTGCGAAACGCCGGGAACGATCCCCGCGTTCTGAAGGAACGAATGCGTAAAGTAAAGTGCCGAAGCAAAGATGACGAGGAATAATGCAAAGCCGGCGAGTTTCCGCAGAACCGGGCGTCTCGCTTTTGGAACTTCCCCTACGGTAGAAACGACGGCGTTCGGTATCTCGATCCTTAACTGGGAATTCGATGACGCATCGAGGTCCGGGATATCGATCACGGGCCTGGCACGTTCGATCAGCGGCGGGCGGTTGTTGATCCCGTTCTCACTTTTGACAGCACCGACGCCGGCGGCGGGGCCGAACGGATGCTTCAGCTTCAGGTCTCGAGATGTGTCGAAGTGCGGCTGCCGCGGAGCGATGGGCGAATAACCATGCGCCACATGCGGCTGCGGCACGGCGTGGAATTTTGGCCGGACTCGTGTCCCGGTCTCGTAATCCTTTACATACCGACGCACGTTCGCCAGGTCCTGCCAGAACTCGTCGACCGACTGATGCCTTTCCGACGGATCACGCTGCGTGGCCCGCAGCAGAACACGTTTGAGATCATCGGACCACTCCTCGTTTCGAACCGAGTGCGGCAGATCGGTGATCGGCTGACCGGCGTAAAAACGCGGTGCCTCGCCGGTCAAAAGCGTATAAACGGATTTCGCCAGCGAATAAATGTCCGCGGCAGGAGTCAGCGTCGACGTGACCATCACGTTCCCGTCCGGGCCCATCGGACTGTGTTCGGGGGCCGCGTAGATGTTCGTGCCTACGCGGGTTATAGGAGCGTCGGAGATGTCTATCCGTGCCACGCCGAAATCGGCGATCTTAACCGTCGAGCGGTCTTTTGTAAAGAGCAGGTTTTGCGGCTTGATATCGCGATGTATAACGCCCCGCGAATGCGCGTGGCGAAGGCCGGAACAGGTCTGTTCGATATAGCCGAGCGCCTTCGCGATTTCGGGCCGGTTCTCGCGGCAGGCCTTTTGCAGGTCGCCGCCTTCCAGGTATTCAAGAACAAGATAATGGAACAGCGTCCCGCGAGCGTCGCGGGCGGTACCGTGCCCCAGCCTGCTGATAATGTTCGGGTGGCGAACGCGGTCGAGCGCCACGGCTTCGTTCTGAAAGTTCTCGACGAGCGTGCGTTCCAGCTCGGGGTCGAGATCGTCCTGGAGAAATACGTTGAGGGCTTTTATTGCAACCAGGCGGTGCGGCGATTCCGGCGAGGCGAGCGTATCACGAGCGGCAAAGATCTCGGCATAACTGCCGCGGCCAAGCTGCGCGAAAATATCGTCAGCGCTTTTCAAGTCTGCAATTATCTAGCGACAGCTCTTTCATTAAATGACCGGCCTTCAGCCCGACCTAAGCTCAAACCCGGCTGCTGTACCGTTAATACGATATTATAAAAGCAAAGTTCAAAAAAGGCACCAAAATGAAAAGGCCCGCACCAGCGTCAAGGACTACGCAGGTGCGGGCATCAGATCGTCCGCGGAGGAGGACGATGGACGTGAATGTCTATTTTTGATCTTGGTCCTGCAATAGTGTGGAAAGAGTATCTGGTGGTGCTCCGACAATATTGCGTTGTCGTGGTCGTCAGAGTGCGGAAATTGTCATGCCGACTGGCCGATTCGTGATTTGGGTACCGTTAGATCAGGAACCTATAATGCAGAAAAGCGGAACGGAAAACACTTTCCAGGACAATTTTACATTGTTAAACAAACAATGTCTAGAATATTGGTAGCTTCTCAACCGGCCCGCTTTCAGATAAAATGGCAACAATTTCCCCGAATACGGCGTAATTCCCTGACGGATGGTCAATAGATCGACACCCAAAAAAAAGCCTCTGTCGGCCGACTGGTTCGTGCAGGGAGTGTTAACCAAACTAGGGGACACATTTGACCGACTTATAGGCCGTGGCTGGAAACCTTCAAGCAGTCTAGCCACAAGCGAACTCGCCGAGAGATTAAAGTCTCTGATCGACACCGAGGCCCGCGAGACCGCGGATAAACGAAAATTCGTTCCTCATAATATCCAGCTTAAAATGCAGTGGGACAAGTTCTCGACGGATGCGGAAGATTCCCTTAGGAAACTGGAACACGAACTTTTGACCTCGCTGGTCGATCACATTAACGATCGGCGCTATTACACGTATGCCCCAATTTCTTTAACGGTTAAACCCGATTACTTTACAAACGGGGTTAAGTTATTAGCCGGTTTCGAAAGTCAGACTGAAGATGAGAGCGAGGTCTCGCTGGACGTGACGGTCCCGCATCTAAAGATCGATATTCCAAATGTTCAAACGGAAGAATCAAGTCCGGCCACGTCCTCGCTGCTACGCGTTCGATTTGAGCTGAACGGAAAGGCCGTCGAGAAGTCATTCGATGTGACCGGCGGCCGACGGTTATCGATAGGTCGAGGGAAGGAAAATGACATCGCGATCAACGACACGAGCGTCTCAAAAATGCATGCCTCGCTGAAGCTCGGTGCCGAGAACCGCCTTGTCGTGGCCGATACCGGCTCGACCAACGGTACGTTCATTGACGGCGAACGTATCGCATACGGTAAAGCGTCGACGTTCGCTACTGACAGCACGCTACGTGTAGGTACCGTGGATCTGGCATTCCAGCTTGTCGAAACGACGCCGCTGAAACACGGAGAAGACGTTGTCGGAAAGGGAAGGCGACGACGGCCGTCACCGAAACACTATTCGGTCGGATGAATTTGAATTCACCAAAAAGGTCGATGCACTCGAGCACGAGATCGAATGAGCCTGCCCCGACTGTACCCGAGCATTCCAATGCCGAAGACCGAGATTGTTGAGGCCTGCTTGAACGGCCAGCTCGTAATTCAGCCTGACGCGGCGAAACGGCATTGTCGGTCCGAACGACGACGCGTTTGTAACGAAATGATCCTGGCACTTCTGTTACAGATCGATTGGAACAAGTTCCGCCCCGAGCAATTGTTCGGCGGCCAGATTCTCGAACGCACACCGGCGGGCCTGACGATCGTGTTCCTCATCGGTCTCGGTATTTTGGTCGGCTTTCTGGTCATCTCATTTTTCGACAATTTCAGCCGGCCAAAGTTTCTTTTCGAACACGATCTTCCCCGCGAGGTAAAGCGAAGGCTAACGCAAACCATTACGAACCGAAGCATCCGCGTTTGGCAGATCGTTTTTTTCCTGCTCGCGTTTACCGTCTTTGGGTTTCAGGTTTACTGGACATATTACGCCGACGAAGCTAACGAACAGTTTCAGGCACTTGCCTATAAGGATCTTCGCAGTCGGCGAACCACGGCCGCATCGCTGCGCGGCTGGATGCTCGACCGCACGGGCAAGCTCGGAGCGGCCCTTGCCTATTATAAAGTAAACAATGAGGGCGAGATCGACCGCACCTTTTCGCTTGAACGTGAAATGGCCCACCTGCTCGGGACGGAACGAGGCACTCCCGGCCTGGAGCGTACGCTTTATTCGCTCAACGCGGACCCAATGCCGGAGGCGTGGGAGATCCTCACCAAATATAAAAAGCCCGAGCCCGAGCAGAAGGACGTAAGGATAACGATCGACCGCGATCTGCAGGCATACGCGGCCAAACTTCTCGAAGGAAAAAAAGGCGGCATCGTGGTGATCGATCCGCAGACCGGCGACGTCTTGGCAATGTACTCGAACCCTTCGTACAGCCTGAGGGACGCGGAAACACTTGAGGGATTCTTAAAGCTCGAGGCCGACAAGGACCAGAAACCTCTCCTAAATCGCGCAACGCGAGAGTTTTACATCCCCGGTTCCACTTTTAAGACATTCACTTTGGTTTCGGCGTTTCGCGCCGGCAGGTCGGACCTTACCTTTCCGGGCAGACCGGCCAGTGCAAACCCGCCGTGTTATACGCCGTCCCGCGGCTCAAAGCCGATATGCGACGCCGGCGGAAGCTGTCACGCCTGTGCGGAGAATATCCCGATACGCGAAGCGTACAAGGTTTCCAGCAACCAATATTTCGCGCAGCTCGCGAACGCGTTCGGGCGCGACCGACTTGCCGAGACCGCCCGGATCTTTGGCATTACACCGACTGAGACTCCGGAAGAAGCGCTGTCTCAAGGTTACTTCCCTGACATCTGGAACGCCTCGACACGACGGATCGCGAACTCGATCGCACCGGCACGCGTCGACCATCGTTACCGGCAAGGAACTGACCCTGTTCGATTTTGGCCAGGTAGGGATGGGCCAGGGCTACGCAGGACAAATGACCCCATTTCAAATGGCATTGATCGCGGCCGGACCGGCAAATTTACAGGGCCGGCTGATGAAACCGAAGATCGAGGCCGACATCCAGCCGCAGATGTTCTCGCAAGTTCTGACGCCCCAACAGGCGGCGGTGGTGCGCGAAATAATGTCGACGGTGACAGAGGAAAGCGGCGGCACGGGCTCGCGTGTAAAAGCAAAGCTCGCCGGAACCGGCATTGTAACGGGCGGCAAAACGGGTACGGCCGAAAAGGACGGCGTGCCGGCGTATGACCGAAACGGAAAAGCGCATAACCGTTACTAAAACAAGACGAAATGAGGCCGGCGAGTTGATCAAGTATGAAGAACCGGTGTTTCGACGCCGCACCGATGGTTGGTTCATCTGCATTGCGCCGCTTGAGCACCCGACGCTCGCGATCGCGGTCGTTGTCGAAGACATCGGCGAAGGGTATGGCGGAACAACCGCCGCTCCAATAGCTGCCGACATGATCCTAAAGGCACGGGAACTAGGCCTGCTTGGCGAAAAGTACAGGCCGCGGGCGCCTCAGCCGACGCAGCCAGCGCCGAGAAAGCGGCGCTGACGAGAGTATGACAGGCTTTCCAGCCTGTCGTCTGGCCCGGCAATCTTGTTAATTTGGACAGGCCGGAAAGCCTGTCGTACACGGACAGAAAATTGAAGAACCGAACATCATCACATTTCTTCATCCTCGTCTTGATCGTCTTTCTGGCGGCTATCGCGCATTATGCCGTTTATTACGGCGGGCTGATCCGCGGTTACGAAACCTCGTGGTACACGGCGATGCGGAACCTCGGCCTGCTATCACTGCTGGCGGTCCTGCCGATCTTCTTAAAGAGGTTCCTTAAGTTTCAGGGTAATTGGACGGTCTACACGACCGCTGTGCTGTTGTTCTCTATCGGCCTTACCGTCCAGTACAGGCTCTTCAGCGACCCCGAATATACATCGCGGCGAGACAAGGCCGAGGCCCGCGAGCAAAAAATAAAGACGCTTCAGCTGCATTACATTCAGGAAAATTATTCGGCCGAAAAGAAACAAATGATGGGCTTGCCGCCGACTCCGCCGTCGCCCGTAGACCTCGACGCGGAGACGCCGAGGCCGGCGGCGGATTCGCTCGGCGGAGTGCTGGTTTCGGGCCGGACGTTGAACCCGCTCCTGGGAATAGCCGGGTTGATCTTCGTTTTGTTCGCGCTACGATCCGAACGCGTTCTCGAATTCCTGCAGAACAACGGTTTCCTGATCGTACTACTTACTTTAGGCCCGCTCATACTTGCGGCGATAACGTCACGCGCCGGAAAATCGATCGGTAATATGACCCCTTGGGAGCCGGCAAAGATACCATTTCTCATCGGCTTTGCGGCGATACTTGCCGTTCTTTATAAGAATCTCGCCCGGACATATTGGGGATTGCCGCGTGCGAAGGATGTCGTGCCGCTCGTCTTCATGGCGATACTTCCCTTTGTACCGTTTTTCGTGCTGAAGGATTTCGGCCAGATGATGGTTTTCAGCGGTGTTTATGCGACGCTTTATCTGATCGCGGTCCGCAGGTTTTCGCAGCGGTTCGTTCTCGTCGGCAGTGTGCTGTTGATGGTCGGGATTCTGGTCGCCGGCGCTTTGCCGGAGAAAACGCAGGAAAAGATCCCGCTGCTTCCGACGCTTGCTAGTCCAGTGAAAGCCGTGCTGCCCGACCGCATCCAGCAGCGGTTTCATCTCTGGCTCGACGGTTTCAACCCGCCGACGCCGGAAACGGCCTGGTGGAAGGAAGACTACGACGAGTATTACAAAAAACTTGTCGAAAAAGATCCGAACCTGCCGCAAATGCTTGCCGAAGACCCCGATCTGCAGCGGACGATAAATATCGATGCCTGGTTCGACGTACTTGCGTTTCAGCCTGCACAGGCCACTTTCGGGCTTGCGTCGGGAGGTACAACGGGACGCGGCCTCGGCCTCGGATTTCCCGAATTGATACCGGTCGCTGATTCCGATTACATCTTTGCCGCGCTGGCCGAAGAACTTGGACTTTTCGGAGGTTTGTTGTTAACCTTTGCCCTGATCGTGTTCGTCAGCGCAGGCGTTCGGACCGCTCTGGATTCACGAGACATGTTCAGCAAGCTTTGTTCGATCGGCCTGGCCGCGTTTATCGGTTTTCAGGCCCTTGTGAATATTGGCGGCATTACACGCGCCCTGCCGATGACCGGAATAACGCTGCCGTTTGTCAGCCACGGCGGATTTTCATTGATCACGAGCTTTGTCATGCTCGGAATGCTGATGGCGTTTTCCCATCGAAATGCAATGGATCGAAGCGTGAACAATACTGAGGCATTACCTTAATTCCGTACCGCCAACTTATTGCATTATTTGCTTTTAGTCTTCTCGCCAACGCCGTTCCCTGGAGGTTCGGAGGATAATTGATGACCATAGTTAATGAATACATATCGGCCGCCGTAAGCGACCGAGGCCTTAGTGAGAGTCGCCCGCATAATGAAGACGCGTTCCTTGAATTAGCCCAACACGGTGTATTCGCCGTGGCGGATGGCGTCGGCGGGGCCCAGGCCGGCGAGGTCGCATCGCAGATGGCGGTCGAGATCCTCGGCGAAGCGTTCATCAATATGGACGCTAACGCAGATCCCGAAGAAACGATGCGAATAGCTCTCGGACAGGGCGAACCAGGCGATCTTTCAAATGTCGCACGACCTGCCGCAGCTTTCGTCCATGGCGACGACGATCGCTGCCCTGCACGTCAACGGCGATATCGCGACGATAGCCCACGTCGGTGATTCGCGTGTTTACAGGATGGACGGACACGGGCAGCTCTTTAGGGAAACCGACGACCACTCCATTGTCGAAGAAGAAGTTAGGGCCGGGCCGGATGACGCCGGAGCAGGCGCTCACTCATCCAAGCAGAAACGTCATTAGCCGTGCATTAGGTGCTGAACATACGGTCGAACCGGACATAAAACTTGTGCTGGTCTATCCGGCGACACGATTTCTGTTGTGCTCCGATGGAATTACGCGGCATATCAGCGATGCAGAGATCGAATCGATGCTCAACTCCGACGACGAGCCAGCGGCCGTCTGTGCCCGGATGAAGGAGCTGTGTTTTAGCCGAGGTGCCGAAGATAATTTGACCGCGGTGATCGTGAGCTTTGCGGGCGAACGAGCGGCTCCGCCGGTATACGACCCGTCCGAGGACGTCACCATCCCGGGGATCCGAGCGATAGCATCCGCAGCAACGATGGCGCGCGCGAATATCGATCCAAGTGCCGAAGATTCACGCGAAGCACAAAACGGAATTCTTGAGCTGGACGATCTGACATCGGATGAGCCGATAGAGTTGCAAACTGAACCCGAAACACTAGACGCTGAAGAGTATTTAATAGAAACCGAACCGGCGACCGAGGGAGTTGCAGGGTCGGTGGCCCGCAATGAAAGCCCGATCTATGTCAGGACCAAACAGGAAGAACCGACGGCCGATCCGATTCGTCCCTCTGTTCGCCAACGAAACGAAGTTATCACTTATTCGACCGAGCCGAGGCCGTCATCAAGCATTGTCCCGATGATCGGGCTGCTTGTTTTGGGCCTTGTCGCCGGTCTCGCGGGCGGATATTTTCTTTTCAAATCAGCCCCGCAGCCGGTCGTGGAAGTGCCGCCTGCTCCGATTCAACAAAGCGAAAATGTTCCGCTGGCGACATTCGAGACGACAAGGCGTCTTGTCGACGAGGACCCTGTCAGATACTTAAACGCAAGGGCCGCAACTCCGCAGGAGGCTGACGATTTTTTCTGGCTCGGGCGGGCACTTTTGCTTACCGGAAAACCTGTAGAGGCTAGACGTCAGTTTGAGGAAGCCCGGACAAGGCTAGCCTCGTTCGACGACCGTACGAGCGCCAAAACGATGGCCAACGAAATATCGATGGCCTTGGCGCTCCTGGACAGTTATAAAGCGACAGAACAATTTGTTCGGGAAATAACTGTAGCAAATGCGGTAAACGCCAATTCCAACACCAATACGGTAACCGTCAATTCAAACACCGCAACGAATATTAGCGGGCCCATTCGATAAGCGGCCGGCTAAACAGAACGCTGGCGAACGGCTTCGAAAAGAATGATCCCGGTAGAGACCGCCAGATTCAGGCTTTCGACGCCGTTTTTCATCGGGATGACCGCCACGTTGTCGACCAATTCAAGATCTTCTTTACTTAACCCGTTCGCTTCCGAACCGCACACCAGAAGGCTTGGCCGAAGCCAGTCGATCTCTGAATAGGATCTTCTTCCGCTGATATCGGCTGCGATCGCCTGAATTCCATTTTCACGGGCCCACGTGACACATTCTCTCAGTGTCGCTCCGTCCCAAATAGGGACACGAAATGTCGACCCCATCGCTGCCCTTAATGCTTTGGGTGAAAAAGCATCGGCGGAGCCAACGGAAACGATCACTCCATCGACGCCGGCCGCTTCGGCTGTTCGAAGCACGGCTCCGAGATTTGACGGATCGTTCGTTTCCTGCAGAAAGACAAAAAGGCCCGAAGCATCCCCCGGACTGATAGTCTTCAGCCGGTTTCGGCCCGTTTCCGGACGACGGGCGATCAGGATCACGCCCTGAGAATTGACCGTATCGGCAAGACCCGAGAACAGCTGGTCGGGTGTTTCGATGATCGGGACATTCCGGGTAGACAGGGCCTGGACGGCCGAGACTCCACGGTCGTCAGCTAAAAACGAGGCTGAAACGATGCCATCCGTAATGTCCAAATCGGAACGCAGTGCCTCATCCGCCAAACGCACTCCTTCGACGAAAATTCTGCTCTTGTCCTTTCCGTCGCGGACCTTTCGCGCCTGAACAAGGCGATGGTTGTCACGACTGGTTATCCTGGTTATTTCGGGCATCCCGTCGTTATTCTAATCAAAGCAGCGATCAACCACTAAACCGGCCGGGTATAGTTGCTTGCAGAAGCAATGGATTACGTTAGAATTAGCAGGATACTTTATGAAACCTGGATCACGCGTGCAGAACAAACTAGAGCGTTTGAAGGAACGATCGCTAGCGGCCGAAGAAGGCGGGGGGAAGGCCCGCGTCGAAAAACAAAAGGCCGCAGGGAAATTGACGGCCCGCGAACGCATTGATTTCTTTCTTGATGAAGACTCGTTTGAGGAGTTCGATAAATTTGTCGTTCATCGGTCGACCGATTTTGGCTTGGACGACCAGAAATATCTGGGTGACGGCGTAGTGACGGGCCATGGCCTGGTCGACGGCCGGGAGGTTTTCGTGTTTCGCACAGGATTTTACTGTCTTCGGCGGTTCCCTATCGGAAACTCACGCGCAAAAGATCTGCAAGGTTATGGACATGGCGATGAAGACAGGCTGCCCGGTCGTTGGGTTGAACGATTCGGGCGGCGCGCGGATCCAGGAAGGTGTTCTCAGTCTGGGCGGCTATGCGGACATTTTTCTGCGAAACACGCTGGCGAGCGGCGTGATCCCGCAGATCAGTTGCATTTTGGGCCCATGCGCCGGCGGGGCTGTCTATTCCCCGGCGATCACGGATTTCAACATAATGGTGAAGGACACGTCGTATATGTTCATCACCGGCCCTGATGTGATCAAGACGGTCACTCATGAAGAAGTGACAAAGGACGAGCTGGGCGGGGCGATGACGCACAATGCAAAGTCGGGCGTCGCACATTTTGCCGCTGACAACGACGAGCACGCACTGCGGATAACGCGCGAGCTCCTTTCATTCATTCCATCGAACAACGTAGATGATCCGCCGTTCGTTGCGACAACCGACCCATCGGACCGCGCAGACTTATCGCTGAATACAATGGTCCCGGAATCGTCTAACCAGCCCTACGATATCCGCGACGTCATTCATACGGTCGTCGATGACGGTTATTTCTTCGAGATCCAGGAGCATTACGCACCGAACATCGTCATCGGTTTTGCACGGCTCGGCGGTTATTCTGTGGGCATTGTCGCCAATCAGCCTGCGTATCTGGCAGGCGTTCTGGATATCGACGCTTCTGTCAAAGCCGCAAGATTTGTTAGGTTTTGCGACTGCTTTAATGTTCCGCTCATAACATTTGAAGATGTTCCCGGCTTTCTGCCCGGCGTGAATCAGGAACATCTGGGCATCATTCGCCACGGGGCAAAACTACTCTACGCGTTTGCCGAGGCTACCGTCCCTAAGATCACGGTTATCACGCGAAAAGCTTACGGCGGCGCCTACTGCGTTATGGCGTCAAAGCACATCCGGACAGACATCAACTTTGCGTTTCCAACCGCCGAGATCGCGGTGATGGGCGCCGAAGGCGCCGTCGGCGTACTTTATAAAAAAGAGCTTTTAGACACGACCAATCCGGAGGAAAATCGGCGCCGGATAGTTGATGAGTTCAACGAGAAATTTGCCAATCCCTATATCGCGGCCGAGCGTGGCTTCATAGACGAGGTTATTGAACCGGCCCAGACGCGTCCGAAGCTCATTCGTGGCCTTTCGCTGCTCCGGAATAAGGTCGATACGAACCCGCGTAAGAAACACGGCAATATACCGCTTTAGAATTCACTTTAAGTGTCGGGATTCCGACAGTTAAAGTTTTGCTTTCACCTCAGTTAAACCGATACTTCAAGTCCGTCAAACCTGCACCCTGACATGCCCGAACCCGTTTCCAATCGACGCCCGACCTTTGCTGAGATCGATCTCGACGCCCTGGCGTTAAATTTTCACTCTGTAAAGTCATTTCTTGACAGTGATATTCAGTATATGGCCGTCGTCAAAGCGGACGCCTATGGTCATGGAGCGGTCGAGTGTTCGCGGCGGCTCGAACGCGAGGGGGTCGACTGGTTCGGGGTCGCCTCGCCAAGTGAAGCGGTCAAGCTTCGTCTAAGCGGTATTACAAAACCGATCCTCTGTTTCGGCGGCCCGTGGCCCGGAGAGGAGGGCCAGCTTATCGAATTTACAATAACTCCGGTAATATTCGATCTCGGTTATGCAGACCGGCTCGCGCGGGCTGCACGCGAACGCGCCTTAAAAACTAAAATTCATGTCGAGATCGAAACCGGCATGGGCCGCGTCGGTGTCCCGTTTGAGAGTGTGGCCGAGTTTGCCGACGGAACTCACGAAATTTCCAGAGCTTGAGGTCGAAGGCATGATGACGCACTTTGCTTCGGCCGATGATCTCAGCGAAACTGAATTCACGAACTCGCAGATCGAAAAGTTCACGAAAGCCGTCGAGACATTTCGTGCGAAGGGGTTTTCACCGTCGATCATCGACATGGCAAATTCTCCGGGTGCGGTCGCCTATCCCGCATCGCACGGAAATATGGTCAGGCTCGGCGGAATTCTTTACGGCCTCGGCGGCGACGTACTGCCTCCGGGGATCCAACATCCCGACCTGCGGCCCGTGATGTCGGTGATCTCGGCTATATCGTTTATCAAAAACGTCGCGAGGGGAACGAGTCTTGGCTACGGCCGGACATTCGTAACGGAACGTGATTCGGTCATCGGCACGCTGCCGGTCGGCTACTACGACGGCTACCGGCGGGGGCTTTCGAACCGTGCAAAGGTCCTGGTAAACGGAGTGACGGCGCCGGTGGTCGGCCGCATCTCGATGGACTGGACGATGATCGATCTAACGGACGTACCCGAACCCAGGATCGGCGATAAAGTTACACTGATAGGGACGGAGAACGATCTATCGATACGGGCGGAAGACCTGGCCGCGCCGCTTGATACTATATCCTATGAGATCACCTGCGGAATTTCGGCACGCGTACCGCGGCGTTTTGTAGCTGACGAAGCAAATGTCGAGGCGTTCGATCAAATTGGGTGAACAAAGAAAAAATGAAGGTCTTTGGCCGCGACGATTGGAAGCAGTTCTTCTTAAAGCTCTATCACAAGGTAGATTCGACCGATATCTTTAACCGCGCCGCCGTCATCGCGTTCTACTTCTCGTTCTCGCTGTTTCCGCTGCTTTTTTTCCTCTTAACGCTGGCGGGTATTGTCCTCGGAAGCACCAACAGCCTTAAGCGTGACCTGTACGGCTATCTATTTCAGATAATGCCGTCGACCGCCTACGACCTCGTTTACAAAACGCTCGACGAGATAATCGAGAACAGTTCGGGCGGCAAGCTCACGCTCGGCCTGTTCATAACCCTTTGGTCGGCTTCGGCAGGCGTGGACGCTCTACGGTCATCGATGAACGCAGTTTACGAAATCAAGGAAACGCGCTCGCTCCTGTGGACGAAGGTCCAATCGATCCTTCTAACGCTGCTGTTCATCTTGCTGCTTTCTTTTGGCCTGATGGCGGTTTCAACAGGCCTTAGGATGTTCGACCTAATGCTTAGCTGGGCGGGCCTGCAAGTAGACTCGGTGCTGATACTGACCGTTGTCCAGTGGCTGACCATCTTTGTTGTCCTGTTATTCACGAGTGAAGTGATCTACAATTGGCTTCCCTGCCATAAGAAATTTCATTGGTATTGGGCAACTCCGGGCTCGGCGACGGCGATCGTTCTTTGGCTTTTGTTGTCGGGGCTTTTCAGAATTTATCTTCAGTATTTCAACACGTACAATAAGGCTTACGGTTCGCTGGGCGCCGTGATCATTCTGATGCTTTGGTTGTTTTTATCCGGCACGGCAATACTGGTCGGGGCTTCGATAAACTCTGTATTGAAGGAAATGACTGAAGAACGCTCGGAAGAGGCTCCGGACGTTGCGGACAGTCGCGGAATCTGATTACTCTTTACATCCCTTCATTTACGGTGATCCGTTAAAGAAGCTTCTTAATAAAATATGTCATTAATGCTTGATGAGATCCGAGAACAGCCTCAGGTTTTGCAGAGGACGATCGAGGCGGAGAGCGAAAAGATCACGAGGATAGGCGATTTCCTTCGGCAAAAGGACATCGATCTGATCATTTTGGTCGCCCGCGGCAGTTCGGACAATGCTGCTTTGTTCGGCCGTTACCTGCTCGAGATCGCGACGGGAATTCCGGTTTCACTCTCGGCCCCGTCGGTTTTTACTTTGTATAACGCGAAGCTCCGTTTGAACAGAGCTCTTGTTATCGGCGTATCGCAATCCGGCGAAGGGGTGGATATAAACCTGGTGATGGAGCGGGCCAAGGAATCGGGGGCGTTTACTATTGCGATCACGAACGAGGCAGCGTCGACGATGGCAAAGATCGCAGACGAAACGCTGTTGATCCACGCCGGCCGTGAGCGTTCGGTGGCCGCGACCAAGACGTATACCGGCCAGATCCTCCATTTCTATCTGCTGCGCCAATGCTATCGGCGATAAACGGCTTAACTATCATCAGATACCCGAGCTGACCGAGAAAGCACTTGAGCTCGAACCTCAGGTTAAACAAGCCGTCCAGCGTTATGTTTTTATGGAAAACTGCGTTGTTGTCGGACGCGGAATGAATTATGGAAATTCTTATGAGCTGGCGCTGAAGCTGATGGAAACGTGCTACGTTGTGGCGGAACGGTTCTCGTCGGCGGACTTCCTGCATGGACCCCTTGCGATCATAGAAAGGCGGTTTCCGGTGATACTTTTCGCACCGGCGGGCGTGACGATGAAGTCGAGCATCGAACTGCTCGACCGGCTAAAGTCGCTCCATGCCGACTGCCTGACCATAACAAACAATGCCGACATCGCGACTAGGTCATCGCAAAGCATTGTATTCCCTGTCGAAACAGACGAGCTCTTAACGCCGATACCATTCGCCGTTCCCGCCCAGTTATTCGCGGCACACCTTTCTGAAGCAAAAGGCCTGGACCCGGACGCTCCGAGGTCATTAACGAAGGTCACTAAGACTGTTTAGGTAAGCGGAAATGGATCTTGTTTGCGGAGTTTGTTTCGGAAGTAACTGAGAAGTGATAACTGACGGGTGATAATGGTTAAACGGTTGAGACAGCCCTTAGCAAGGCCTCGCGCATCTCGCCGGCTGACCGCCATCTGAGTTCGGTCTGTTTCGCAAGTGCAGTTTCGAATACCGCCGCAACTCGCAGCGGCACATCCGGTATCCGCGTCGCTATCGGAATGATCGGTTTTTCGAAAATAGCCTTTACCGTGTCGGATATACCCGCGTTGGGCGGAATATCAAGCGCGTGTTTTCCCGTGATCAGGCTATAGGCGGTCATGCCTATGGCATAAATATCCGATGGCGGCCGGACCTCTTTAAAATCTCTCACCTGCTCCGGCGGCATGTAGGCGATGGTCCCGGCCACGTCGCCGACCATCGTCACGCCGCTCATTCCGGTTTGTTTATAGCTTTTCGACAAGCCGAAATCCGTCAGCTTTGAAATGTAATTGGGATAGCTCCCGTCGACCAGAATGTTTTGCTCCTTGATATCCCGATGAACAAAACCTTTGGTATGGGCAAAGTCCAGTGCCGAAAGGATCTGCTCCATGATCTTCGCGACCTCTTTGAAATTCAGTTTCCCACCGCGCTGTTTTGCCAGCTTTGAGGCGTCCATTCCGCTGACGTATTCGGTAACAAGAAAGACAATGCCGTTGTGCGTGCCGTGCTCGATATAGCTGACGATGTGCTGATGCTGGAGCGATGCGGCAACCTCGATCTCTCGCATAAATCGCTTTAGCGATTGTTCGCTGACCGCAACTTCGGGCAGCAGCGTTTTGATCGCAACGGCGTGGCCGTCGCGTTCGGACCTGGCCAGCATCACGCTGCCCATTCCGCCCTGGCCAAGCACGCGCATCATTTGGTAATCCGGGAATCGGTTGAGGGTTCTGTCGCAGCTTTTCGCGGCAATTGTCACAGACGAATGAAAGCTTAGCGTCGGGTCGCGAGGCCTCGGCGTTCGACGGCACGCCGCAGTTCAGGCATAGCACGGTTATCAGCGACGGCTCGGTCTTTTCGTATTTTCCGAACGGGTTGAACTGGGCTTCCGAAGCGTCGGCAGCTACCGCAACCTCCAGCACCGTCTCGCCTCCCTGGATACGGTCGCCGTGTTTCAGGTAGGCCGTTTCGACGCGGATGCCGTTGACGAATGTGCCGTTGGTCGAGCTAAGATCACGAAGAAAACACTGCGGCGGCGCGATCTCGAGAATGCAGTGATGTCGCGAAAAAAAACGGTCGTGCGGCAGGCAAAACTGAGCATCCTCGCTTCGCCCGATCATAAATGTGTCGTGCTGATCAAATGTGAAGTCGCGTCCGGTTTGCGGACCGGCAACGACGTGCAGGGTAACACGCATCAGCTAAAATTCGCGTTCTGGTGCAAACTACGAGCGGGCGACGGCAAGGTCAACTGATCGCCGAGACGAAGCCGAAGAATATTATAGCCAATAAAAAGAATACGATAAAGGCGGCCCCCGAGGCGATACCTGCGATCGCGAGTCCCTTGCCGCTGTATAACTGGGGATTGCTTTTAATCTGTACTAACGCAATGGCGCCGGTGATGATCGCGGCCGGCCCTATGAGGAAACCGGAATAACAACACCATCCGACGGTAAGGCTTGCCGCTCCCAAGCCTATGGATACGATCGCCAGCGTCTGATTCGGCGAAACCATTGTGGGATATTGTGAGAACGGAACGTTTACCGGAGCTGCCTGATTTCCCTGCCAAACCGCGGGCGGAGCGGCGGGCGGCGTCCATCGGGTTTCGTTCGTAACTCGTGACGAAGGCAGGAATTCGGTCGGTGGCGGATCGTTCGCGTATAAAGGCCGTTCCGAATATCCGGAAGCCGGAGCATCAGGCGCAAGATAGCTCAGGAGTTCGCCGTCGTTGAAGCAGAAGTTAAGGTCCTTGTCTTCATACGTCTGCCCGCATTTTGGACATCTTTTCATTGGATCTGGTGGAACGAACTCATTTAACAATCTCGAGTTTTTTGAAACCGATATTTACCGAATCGCCGGAATATAGCCCGACAACGCCGCCTTTGTAGCCGTGCGTATTTTTGATGGTCGTAACCATTTCACCGTTTATATAAAGTTCGACACGGCTGGGCGTGTCGCGTACCTCGAGTGTGTTTTCGGCCGTACCGGCCTTTATCGAAGCCGCTGAGGTCCAGTCGACCACGTCGGTCTCCTTGCCCGGTTCGTGCCTGACGACCCGATACTTTTGTTTCTTCGTATCGATAAGGAACGCGTAGCCTTTTTGCAGCGGTTTCGGATCGCTGTGAAACACGATGCCGTAGCCGAGGCTTGATGTTGCGTCGCCGACGTTTCGCAGAACTACCGACGTGCTTGCGGATTCCGTCTTGAATTCGGCCGGGGCCGCGACCACATAGTAAAAGCCGGGTTTCTTCGAACTCATAAAGAATTCGCCATCTGCAAAATCGGTGTTGCCAAAGCTCGAATCTTTTCTAACCCAATCTTTAAGGTCGATGCTTTGGACCTGGTTACGCGGGAACGGCGACGGCGTCGGCGTCGAGCCTCGCTGGGTGGGTGACGGTGTCGGCGTTCGATTGCCTTCATCCGGAGCGATCGACGCGAGATAGATCAGTAACCCCCCAAACCCGCCGCCGCAGGCAAGAAGCAGAACCGCAATGATCCCGAGCACCCAGATCCAGGCTTTTGAGGATTTTTTCGGCTGCATCGAAAACGCCGGCTGGTCACCATACGAAGTGCGTACTTCCTGTCCGCCCGCCGGATTGGGATCGGTGTACCGCGGCTGGTTCATCATCACGGTCTCGGGCGGCGTTCCCGGCGCAATGGTAAGCACGGACCCGTCTTCGAGGCAGAAATTCAGGCCATCGTCGGTATAGGTCTTGCGGCAAGTGGGGCAGATCTTCATCTTTGCGTTCCTGTAGGAGATCTCTGGCAGAGTTGCCGAGTTGAGACATTATACGCATTTGCCTTTGGAAACGCGACTAAACCAGGCTGTAGCCGCAGCGGCCGCAAAATTTGATGTGCGGCGGGTATGCTCCGTTGCAGCGGCGGCAGACGCGTTCGGCCTGAGGCGGGAATTGGGACGGATTGGTCACGAATCCGACTGGCTGGCTGACTTTCAATGGCGCCGTCGGCCCGATGCTCAAGCCGCAGCGTCCGCAAAATCTGGAATGCTGCGGAAGCGGGTTGGAACAGCGAGGGCAAGGAAACGAATCGGGCGACTCGCCCGGACTTACGAGAGTAAAGGACCGGTTGCCGCATCGGCCGCAGAATTTTACACCTTCCGCAAAACGCGAGCTGCAGTTGGTGCACGCCACAATGCCCGGCATCACGCTGGAATGTATTCCGCTGCTGCTGCTTCCCTGCGACGGCGACGGATTGCTTCCCGCGTCCGTTCGCGATCGCAAATGCGCCTGAATGACCTGCTCGCTCGCGCCTTCTCTTATCTCGATAACGCGTTCATCGTCCCGCTCGCCGGTTCGAGCTACGCGAAGGATATGCTGGCCGGGTGGGATGTTGCTCAGCACAACGCGGCCGGAACTTCCGACGCTCGCCTTTCGCTCGTCGTCTACGTACACCTCTGCGGCCGCGGGCGCGAGGATGATGACCCGCGTGCCACCGGAGCGTTTCGCCTCGTCAATGTCCGCGGACGCTTGCTCAAGATCGGCGATCCAGTCGGCCACGGACGAATGCCGGCTCGACGGATCTATCTCGAGCGACCTCATTATCACATGCTCGACATCGGCCGGAATGTCCGTCCGTATAGACGACAACGGCGGGGCCTTGTGCATGATCTTTTGCATCACGAGCTGCATCATGTCGCCAGAGAACGGCGTTTTTCCGCCGAGCATCAGATACGCGATCGTCCCTAGCGCATAAACGTCTGCCCGTACATCCACGCCAATCTCGGGCTGCATCTGCTCGGGCGACATGAATTCAGGCGTGCCGATAATGCCGCGCGACGACGGTGTGGCGTTCGAGCTGAAATCGGTGACGGTCTGGTTGATGATCTTCGCCAGCCCGAAATCGCCGACCTTAATAAAGCCGTCGCCGCCCTTTCCTTTTTGCATAAGGAAGATGTTTGCGGGCTTGAGATCGCGATGAAGAATATTCAGATCGTGTGCCGCGTCGACGCCGTCGGCGATCTGGCGAAGAAGGCGAACCGCCCGTTTTACCGGCAGCGTTCCCTCGCGGCGAAGCAGCTTATGGAGCGTTTCGCCTTCGACATATTCCATTACGAGATAAAAGATGCCGTCGCCCGATTCGCCGAAATCGGTAACGCTGACCGTATTGGGATGCTGGATCGAGGCCGCCGCCTGTGCTTCGCGTTCGAACCTTGCGATCGCCTCCCCTTCCTGAAGATCGTCGCTGCTCAAAATATCCTGGCGGACCGTTTTTACCGCAACATTTCGCGATGCGAACTTCGTATCCTTGGCGAGATAGACCTGGCCCATCGCTCCGCGGCCAAGCCTTCGTGTTAGAAAATACCGGCCCGCGAGAAGCTGTTCACCGGGCAAGCGAAAGCCGCGTCGCCGTCCCTTCGTTCGGGCACGCGGCAACCTCGTCCGGATAACATGTCTCGCATTTAGGACACTCTTTCATCCCGGTCTATTCTCTACGAAATTCAAAAAAAGTACCAAACCTGAACGTTCAGGGTGACTGATTTTTGCGGATTGGACTTTGAATTTGTTGCTGGTATAATCTTTTACTTTCGGGTCGTTAGCTCAGTTGGTAGAGCAGCGGACTCTTAATCCGCGGGTCGCAGGTTCGATCCCTGCACGGCCTACCACCGAAATGAAAACGCCGCCAATATTGGCGGCTTTTTTGTTTCAAACCTTATCTCGCCATTTGAGCACTTCTTCACGAAGGATCGGATTCTGCTGAAAGCTTCCGGTCTGTCCCTGTGCTGCGGTCGCTCGTTGGATGTGCCAGTAGCTTAGGCCAAGCTTGCCTATTGCCCGCAGGTAGCGGCTTCGCGGCAGGAATTTTCCGCTGAAGAGGCCGCCGATCAGCCAGCCTGTGCTCTTGAACGCCGAGATAGCTTTATCGCCATGCTCTTTGGGGATCAGCCCGCGTGCTATGTCTATTGCAAGCATTTCCTTAAGTATCTTGTTCTGCCGCCACATCACGAAGAACGCGAACCCAACAAAGATAAAGAAGAACGGGATCTCCAGAATAATGTAGCCGAGGATAAATCCTTCAAGGCCGAACAGTACTGCCATTCCATTCCATAACGCATGGAGGAACACCGCGCCGAAGTATCCGATCACCGGCGCGATGATCCGGATCGCCATGTTGTGCGATTCACGGGCTATGCCGACACCGATACCGGTCATCGCGGTAAAGGTCACGTGTGCAAACGGCGACATTATTCCGCGGACAAAGAAAAGGATCGCGAGACCCGCGACCCCGCCGCCGCCGAAGGCACGTCCGTAATAAAGCACGTTCTCGACGGTCGCAAAACCCAGCGCTATGACACCGGCAAAAACGATCCCGTCGAGAATGTCGTCAAGATAACGGCGAAAGCCGAAGAGAAGAATGAGAAGGCCGATACCTTTTGAAGCTTCTTCGAAAACGGGGGCCGAGATCACCGCGCCCGCTATCTGCCCCGCTTCCGGAGATATGCCGATGCTTACCGCAATGCCGATAAAACTATTAACAAAAAACGAAACGATCACGGCGACGAGTGCGCCCCAAGCAAAGGCCAGGGCCAGAAGCCAGAAAGGCTCGGGATCGTATCGGTCGAGCCAAATGATCGGGAGCATGTAAAAGATCGCCGGAAGAAAAGCAGCAAAGCTGGCAACTATCGCGAATATGACCCCGGTCACTATCGAGATCTCACCCCGGGCCGTGACGGGTGAAAGCGAAAACGTGATTATCAGCGAAACTGCACAGATCAGCAGTATCAGAACAAAGATCGTGACCCCGATCCCGATATACATTTTCGCCTTGCTCGGTTCGGGAGCTGTCGTTGCTATATTTCCGAGGCCGATATTCGACATCGAATTCTGGAAACTATCAGGCACTTGCTGTGCGGCCTGGTTGAACTGGCTGATCTGGGCCTGGCGAAACGCCTCAGGTGCGGGTGCTTGTTCTGGTGCCGGCTGATGTAGGTTGACCGTTGCGGAAACGCCGTTCTTTCCGAATTCGAGGCTGTCGCCGTCGTTCAGCCGGGTCACCTGAATTCGGTTGCCGTTCACCAAGGTCCCATTCGTGCTCTGGTTGTCGGTCAGATAATAACCATCCGGCTTCGCCTCGATAAACGCGTGCTGCTTTGAGGCGATCCGTTCGCCGGCCGGATCGAACCGTACGCTGCAGTTCTCGCCGCGCCCGATCGTTAGAAAGCCGGTCTCCAGCTCAAAGACCTGTCCCGCCAACGTGCCGCTGTTTATCGTCAGTTGCAATTTCATATCGACAATCATAAAAACAAAAGCCCCAAAGTCAAGCAAAGGCCTGACTTTAGGGCAATTAAAGTTTTACGTAAAACTATTCGGGATGCGCCGAACCGGGCACGGGAATGTTACCGGTGGTCCCATGAATGTTCCGTGTCACGAAGCCGCCGTTGGAACTGTTCAACCGATACCACGTTCGATTGCTCTGCCGAAATACGGAAATATCAAAAATACCGTCGCCATCGTAATCTCCGGGTACCGGGATATCGCCGGCTTCGCCGAAAATCTGAGTACGATAAAGCGAGCTGAACGGGTTAAAAATATACCAGGTGTTATTGCCCGGCCTGAATACCGTGAGGTCCGACTTGCCGTCCCCGTCAAAATCGGCAACCAACGGTTTGTCTCCCGACTCGCCCCATCCTATTTGGACAATGAAGCTGTTGGAGCTTTGTACAATGTACCAGATACCGTTCGAAGGCCTCCAGATAACGATGTCGTCCTTGCCGTCGCCGTCATGATCGCCGGTCAGCGGCTTATCACCCGAAACTCCCCAGGTCTGGGTGCGAATGCCGAGCGAGCTCTGGACGATATACCAGACGCCGGTAGACGGCCGCCAAACCGCGAGATCTGTCTTCCCGTCGGCGTCATAGTCGCCTGGCACGGGGACATCTCCGTTAACTCCCCACTGGACCGTAAGGTATCCGGCCGAACTTTGGTTGAGATACCAGGATCCGGTCGACGGACGCCAGATCGCGACATCCGCCCGGCCGTCGCCGTCGAAATCGCCGTTCACCAGCTTATCGCTCCCCGAGGCTCCCATCATGCCCCACTGGTAGTGTGCGAAAGCTCCATCTGAGCTACGCTCGATCCACCAAGCACTGCCATCAAATATTTCGGACAGATCGGTCTTTCCATCGCCGTCAAAATCAGAAATACGGTTTCGGTCAGGCCCGCCCGCTCGTGTGGCATCTAGAATGTACAATCCCGTGGCGAGGTCGCCTGCGAGCACTTTGTTCGTGCCGAGAAACGGAAAAACTGCCCAGTTACCGTCGTATGTCGTCGGTAATGCATTCTGACGGAACTCGCTCGAGCAGAGCATGTCCCATGGCTCGGCGTTGGCCGATGCCTGTCTTTCTTCTTCGCTCGGTGCAAAGGCAGACTGAAAGGTATCGTACTGTCCCACGCGAACGGGAATCGCCGGATCTGTAATATCAAACACTTGCACTCCCGCCTGATACCACGAAACGTACAAGCGATTACCCATCACCACCGGGTTATGCGGCGTCACGGCGTTCAGGCCGAGTTCGCCCATCGTGATCGAACGAACCAGAAGCGGTACAGCCGGGTTGGATATATTGTAGACACGCAGGTCGCCCGTGCCGTTGTTCGTTTCGCGAGCGCTGTAAAGGTAATTTCCGTCTTCAGTTGTCCAACTGCTGTGCATGTTGTTGCCGGCGGTGACGTTGGGGTTTGGATCTTCAATAAATCCGAGTAAGGTAGGGGCCTGTGTGGCAAGATTGGATATATCGTAAATCTCGGTGCGGCCACGCTGAGTTGATGTTCCCCAGCCGGACGTAAACATCCGGTTGCCGCGGATGTGCATCGCGTGGACCCAAAGAGGATCGGTCGGGATAATGTCCCGAACGAAGACCGCAGCCGCCGGATTACTGATGTTTATCACCCTGATGGTCTTGTTCGTGAAGGTGTTCGCGTTCTCAATGAGAAAATTTCCCCAAATGAGCATTTCGTGAATGCTAGTTAGCCCATTGCCGTTGGCGGGATTAACGATCCCCAGCAATTGCGGCGAATAGGGATTCGAAAGGTCGACAATATGAACGCCGCCGCCGGTCCCGCTGCCAAAATAGCCTCGGTTCCCAACGACGACAGCTTCCAGGAACGATTGATTGTTTCCGGGGTTGTACCAACTCGCAAGCACTGGAGCGTCCGGATTGGAAATATCGTAAATGAACGCGCCGCGGCATTGGTAGCTTCCCTGAACCGCAAGGTTACCGTCACCGTATAGATCAGCGTATTTCAAACGTGAGCCGCCGCTTTCACAGGGAGGGGTTATCAGCGAACGAAGACGGACATCTTGTGCGGAAGCGCCGACAAAAAGCGAAAGCGCGAACATGCCCGCAAGGGCGAATATATAGATACTTCTCATTTCAAAATAGCGCCAAGTCAAACTACGCCTGTGACCACGGCCGTAACAACCATTTGAGGTCAACCGCGGAGGCGTTTAATTTAGAGATCGATTATATAATACCTGGACTGAAAACTTCGAGGTCCTGGAACGGATGGTCATGATGCGGCCTGGGATTGGGAGGCCTCGCGCATCATCAGATCAAAGGTTCCCGGCCCGACCTTACGAAATCGGCGGTTTCTGTTTAGCGATACGGCCACCGAGATAGTCGGGTTATTTCCCTTAAATTCCATTCCGCCGGCGACCAACAGATTATAAAGCTCATTAACGTGCAGCGGAACGCCGGCCTCGCGAAGCAGAAGCGTGCAGGCTTGCGTGATGGTCCGGTCGGCAAAGCGGTTGCTTATCGGTTCGATCCTGCTTCGACCTGTTATCGAATGCGGCCGATTAAGGTATGCGACCGTTCCGGAAGCGCCCGGGTTTCGGACGGGAGGCGTAAATACTTTTGGTTCTTCGGCGACCGGTCTGGCCTCTGGCGCCGGATGTGACAACTCATCCATTCCAATGGTCGTTTTGCTCTTCGCAGTCGACCCGCCGGAGCCTATGCCGCCTCGCATCAACACCAGTGCATTATCGATCATCGACTCGGCCTGCTGGGCGATCTCGTCAAGCGCGGCGATCTGGCCGCGAAGCTTTTCAGCTTCACTCTCGGCTTCCCGAAGACGCGTGACCAACTGGTTCTGCTCGTCACGGGTCTTGTTTAGCCAGGCTTCAAGTGCAGCTATATGTTTCGCGTCTATCATGTTGGCTGATTTGGTCTTACGGCTGAAGCTCTACCGAGGGGAAGACCTGATATTTGTTTCGGATCAACTGTTCCTTTCGATCACAAAACTCGGGATCTCTTCCAAAGCAGAAGAATACTTTGTTTGAGGCAAAACTTCAAGATTTTTTCTCGCGGCATCCGCATATCCGAGGGCGATGTTTCGAATCCGGTCGAACGTCCCGGCAGCTTCGAGCTTTTTCATAACTTTCGCCCTGGCCCCATTCCCGTAGGTGCCGTCGGCAATTATTTCCTTAAGCTCTTTCTTGAACTCGGGCTGCTCACGGCAAAGAAGAATAAGTGGCAGCGTGAGTTTGCCTTCGAGGAGATCGGCTCCGGCCGCCTTACCCAATGCTCGTTCATCGGAGACAAAATCAAGCAGATCGTCGGCAAGCTGGAATGCGATGCCGAGGTTCATCCCGTATTCACGGAGGGCTTTTTGCACTTCTGTGTCCGATCCTGCAAGGACAGCCCCGATCTCGCAACAACCGGAAAAGAGATATGCGGTCTTTCGACGAAGGATGTCGAAGTAGGCTTCCTCGCTAATCTCCGTGTCGCCGATGACCGTGAGCTGGATCAATTCGCCCTCGGTCATCTTACGGGTTAGGCGCGTTAGAATATCCAGGATCTCAAGCGAACGCTCTTTGAGCGACGTCTCAAAGGCCGACATGTAAAGCCAATCGCCCATGAGCACCGCCATCTGATTTCCGAAACGCTTGTTCACCGATTCGCGGCCTCGGCGTGTTTCGGCGTGATCGATGATGTCGTCATGAACGAGCGTGGCCGTATGAAGCATCTCCATAACGGTCGCAAGCCGGACCACGCCTTCATCACTCGCATTTCCACCGCAGGCATAATTTGAAAGCAGTAAAAGCGCCGGCCGCACGCGTTTACCTCCGGACGACCTGACATACTCCCCGAGCTGTTCGATGACGTGGATGTTTGAAGCCGCCTGCCGTTCGAACTCAGCTTCGACAAGGCCCATCTCGTCCTCTATCAGGCCCAGGATCCGGCCGGCCTTAAGCTTAGGCAGGACGTCCCTTTTTTTCAGAGTTGCGATCGTTAGCATAAAGCCGAGGACTGGAAACTTAATTTGAGCGGTAGTTATCGAACGTCATATCGATGCCGAAGTCTTTGGCCTTTAACGCGGCGATCACTTCCTGCAGCGTGTCGCGGTCCTTGCCCGAAATGCGGACCGTCTCGCCCTGGATCGAGGCCTGTACCTTCAGCTTTGCATCCTTGATAAACTTGACGACTTCCTTTGCCTTTTCGATCGGAATTCCCTGCTGGATCTTAACGACCTGGCGGACCGTGCCGCCGGCGGCTGGCTCGACCTTTTCATAATCGAGAGCTTTCAGTGAAATGCCGCGTTTTATAAGCTTTCCCTGAAAAATATCGTTCATATTTCGCAGCTTCGTCTCATCTTCGGCAGTCAACAGCAGGTCCTTGCCTTGCAGTTCGACGTTCGCTTTGCTGCCCTTAAAGTCAAACCGCTGCGAAACCTCTTTTGTGGTTTGGTTAATCGCGTTTGTGACCTCGGCATAATCGGTCTTTGAAACAATGTCGAACGAATTCTCTTTCGCCATAAGTATCAATTTAATCACAGATTGCAGCAGATAGAAATTCGCTTCGTCCGCTGCATAAGCACAATATTCTAATTTATAAAGAGTGAATTACTAATACTGAGACGTAGACCCGACGCGAACGCGAAACAGACGTTCAAAATTCGTGGTTGTCTGTTCGGCCAACGATTCAAAAGAAACCCCGAGAAGATCGGCCAGAAAGCGAGCGGTATGCACAACAAACGCCGGTTCATTTCGCTTGCCGCGGTTAGGAACTGGCGCAAGAAATGGACAATCGGTTTCCACTAGCAAACGATCAATAGGAACGATACGCGCAGCTTCACGTAGATTCTCAGCTTTCTTAAAGGTAACGTTGCCGGCAAACGAAATAAGGAATCCTAGCTCCATCACTCGCTCGGCCATTTCGCGGGAACCGCCGAAACAATGCATTACGCCCGGAAGCTGGGCAGTGCCGTTCGCCGTTTTCGGATATTCTTCGCCCAATATTGCAACCGTATCATCATCCGCATCGCGGCTGTGAACGATGATCGGCAGTTCTAATTCCCGGGCCTTTCTTATCTGCCGACGAAAAACTCCCTGCTGCACATCTCGTGGGCTGTGATCGTAGTAATAATCCAGCCCGATCTCGCCCCACGCGATAACTTTTTTTGACGATCGGACAAGTCCGACCAAACTATCCTCAGCCTGGTCGTCGTACAGTTTTGCGTCATGCGGGTGAACGCCGACGCTCGCGTAAACGCCTTCAAACTTATCTGCCACCGCAACCGCCCGCGCAATTTCGCCTGAATGCGGATCGCCGGTCCCGACCGTTAACATAGCGATCACACCCGCCTCTCTCGCGCCCCGTACAATCTCGTCCCGGTCTGCGTCGAACTGCTCGCCGTCGATGTGGCAATGGGAATCGATCAGTCGGATCATTACTAGTCGACGCGCGGCCTACTTACGCACGAATCGGATGCTTCTGAGCGACGTGTCCATCGCTTTCAAATCGGTTGAATCGCTGGAGGAGAGAGATATAGTCAACGAATACTGGCCAACCATCGTCGCGTAATATTTCAACGGCACGGATTGTCCGTACATGCCGAGCGTAAGCTCAAAACTAGCGAATGACTTGCCTGCGATCGTTTCGACGGTTATATCCTTAAGGAGTTTGTTCGCGGTATTCTTCAGGAGCAGCGACTTTGATGCCTCGGCCACCATCCTTGCCGTGATGGCAGCGCTTGGTTGTTTAGCTACCCCAATCGCAAAGGCCGAGTTTTCGATCGATCCGAGCGGCTTTTTGGTCAATCCCAGCAGGACAACCTCTCCTTTTGACGCATCATCGATAAGCTTGTTAAAGCGGTCGCTGTTGGTCTTGAGTCCGTCGGTCCCGATCTGCCGGGCCGCCTCAACCTCCTCCGAATTCATCGGGAGCCAACCCGGCGGAACGTCTAGCTCCAAATCGAAGTAACGATTGGTATACCTTCCATCACTCAGCTTCCCAGGAAAATCGGCCGGGTCCGCCGATTTCCGCTCGGTCGTTTGGCCGTTGGCAAAAGCCGTGGCAAGTATAATGATAATGAAAAAAAGGCTTCTTTTTAATTCAAGTTTCATGGTCTATTTAAGCCTGGCTCCGATCTTGACATCCTCAAGAAACGTAGCGATTGCGGGAGAGTCGTCATCCGTCAGCGATGCGGCGCAGATCATTCCCTGCGATTCCAAGCCGCGCATTTTGCGGGGTTTCAGGTTGGCGACGACGACGACCTTGCGGCCGATGAGTTTTTCCGGGTCGTAGTATTCGGCCAGGCCGGCGAGGATCTGGCGGGGCTTTTCTTCGCCGAGATCGATCTCGAAACGGAGCAATTTGTCGGCGTTCGGGATGCGTTCGGCAACTTTGACCTCGCCTACGCGGAGCTCGACTTTTAGGAAATCGTCGATGGCGATGAAACTGTCTTCTTCGGACATGGCGCCCTCTCTTACGGTCGGGCTATTGACACCTTCTCCGTTCTTTTGTCCGTTGCCCGGACGATCTTTTGACACGGAAGCATCGCTGGGCGTGGGCGCTGCATCGCGCTCTGCGACTTCATCTTTTGTGTCGGTTTCCTGCTTTATCTCATTCATAACTTTAGCTTTATCGATTCTTGGGAATACTGCCTGCGTTTCTCCGATCGGCGTTCCGGCCGGCAGACCGGCCCATTTAAGTTCTGCCGGGTCTATTTTTGAAACCTCGTCTATTAGGCCAAGCTGCGAATAGATCTTCCCGGCTGATTCAGGCATCACGGGATAGAGCATAACGCTCAGCCACCGAAGCGTTTCGGCGGACCGGTAAAGCACCGCGTTCAGCGTCTCACCTTGCTTTTCATCTTTGATAAGCTCCCACGGTTTTGAGTCGGAGATCATCTTGTCGATACGAGCGATCACCGCCCAAAGAGTCTCAAGGGCCTGGCTGAAGTCGAAATTATCGAAACGACGAATGAACTCGTCCCGGGCATGCTCAAGGACCGACACTATCTCGGCACCATCGGGATCGATCCCGGCCCGGCGTGCATGAATGTAGTTTTCCTCTGCGATCTTGCCGTCGGGCACAAGGCCGCCGCGGTATTTAGAGATCATTGAAAGCGTTCGGCTCGCTAGATTCCCAAGCCCGCTGGCCAGATCGGCATTAACCCGCTCGAGCAAATTTCCATAGCTGAATCGCCCGTCCTGCCCAAAGACCATCTCGCGGAGGACGAAATAACGGACAGCGTCGATCTGAAAATGTTCACGTAAAACATTAACTTCGATCACATTGCCCAAAGTTTTGCCCATCTTCCGGCCTTCGCCATCAAGCCACATCCCGTGAGCAAAGACAGATTTGGGCAACTCAACGCCCGCCGCCTGAAGGAACGAAAACCAGTAGACGGTGTGAAAGCGGAGAATGTCCTTGCCGACCAAATGCATTCCCGGCCAGTATTTCTGAAACCCGGCCGCATTACCGCCGTCGTTTCCGTAACCAAGAGCGGTGATGTAGTTCGATAAGGCGTCGAGCCAAACGTACATCACATGGTCGTCGTCATCCGGTACCGGAATTCCCCATGACACCGAGGTCTTTAACCGGCTGATCGAAAGGTCCTGCAACCCGCGGCGAACAAACGAGAGCACCTCGTTCCGGCGGGCCTCGGGCCGGACACGATCGGGGTCATTCTCGATCAGGTCGATCAGGAATTCGTCGTAGTCAGATAAGCGGAAAAAATAGCTTTCCTCGGAAACGCGGTCGAGCGGACGTTCGTGTACGAGGCAGTTCGGTATCTCAGAACCATCCGGCAAGAAATATTCGTCTTCCGTCTTGAATGCAGCACATGGAGCGCAGAACCAGCCTTCGTAATGGCCCTTGTATATGGCCGCGTTTCCCTTTCGGAGTCTTATTTTTCGCGATCTCCCGCCACAGATGCTGAACCGCGGTGTAATGAAACGGCTCGGTCGTCCGCATGAATATGTCGTAGCCGCCGTTTTCCGGCCCCAGACCGAAGTCGGCGAACATCTTTTTCAGTTCGCCAGAGATATAGTCAACCTGTTCCTTATTGGACCTGCCCTCGCGTTCCGCGGCACGCTGAACGTTGATGCCGTGCTCGTCGGTGCCCGTCAAAAAATAAACGTCAAAGCCTCGTTGTTTCTTGTAACGATGGATCGCGTCGGCCACGATAGTCGTGTACAGATGCCCGAGATGCGGCAGGCTGTTCGCGTAGTAGATGGGGGTTGTGATGTAAAACGTTTCGGCCATTCCAATCAAATAATGCGACCGAACTCGAATCCGGCCGCATAAAACAAACTTATATTGTATGCGATTAATTAGATGTTCGCACTAAGAAATGATCATAAAGCTAGCGAGCCTCAGGTTCCATACCGCCAAAAATCGGCTCTAATCGGACGATTGCATTGCCGTCCTGAATCAAAACTTCCTCGCCGCTTTTCGCGAGTTCGATCAATTGCTCAAGCTTATGCTGTGCAGTTTCTACGTCAACGATCAATAGAGTCACCTCAAGCTATCGGCCCAGACGCTTTTTATCCGCCGCCGAGAATTCGTCCGTGGCTTTGTATCTTGGCACCGACGTGGCATTCGCGAGCTTTATGCCGATGGCCAAGCCCAGTTCGGCGTTTTGGATCATTGCCGCGGTGTCCCACCATTCCCTGTATTCGTCGGACGCCTGGTGATAGTACTTTGCCGTGTAGTCACGGAAAAATATGAGGGCGTCGCCTTCCAACTGCGTGACGAAATTGTCGCCGTGCCGAAGCGAGATCGCCGGAACGCCGACCTTTGCGAACGGAAAATGGTCTGAGCGGTAAAAGAATCCCTGCTCGGGCCGCATGTCGCCTTCGAGTGTCAGTTTGCGTTCTGTGGCGACCTCGTTGACGATCGCGTCCATTGTCGAACGCTCGTTCCCGAGGGCCGAGAAATCAGAGACCTTACCAAAGAAGTTGACGCCGTCGATATTCACATTGCCAGCGATGGAGGCGAGCGGAATGATCGGATTGGATGCAAAGTATTCAGCCCCGAGCAAGCCCTGCTCTTCGGCGGTCGGGAAGAGGAAATAGCTCGAGCGCCTAGGTCGCTCAGTTCGCGGCATTTTGCTCAGGATCTCAGCGATACCGATAGTTGCCGCCACACCTGAGGCGTTGTCATAAGCTCCGTTGAAGATCTTGTCACCTTCTGCGTCGGCCTCACCGATCCCCAGATGGTCCCAATGCGCCGTGTAGAGCACGTATTCCCTTCTTAACCTTGCGTCACTGCCATCCACGACACCTACCACGTTTGGTGAATCGAAGGTTTGAAACTCACTCTTTAGATCGAGCTTAACTTTCAGGCCGGTTTTTACCGGTTTGAATCCACGGCTTTTGGCGGCGGCCGTGAGTTCGTCGATGTTCAGACTGGCCGAACCGAGCATCTTCTTCGCAGCGTCGTGCGTAATCCACGATTTAATATTGAGAAACGGCATCTTATCGTTCGGCCCGCGTGCTATCTCATAACGCCAGTTGCCGTTTGACGTTCGGACGACGTTCCAGCCGTAGCCGGCAGATTCGTTGGTGTGGATAAGGATAACGCCGGCAGCTCCGCGTCGGGCAGCTTCTTCGTACTTGTACGTCCAGCGGCCGTAGTAAGTCAGAGCCTTGCCGCCGAAAAGATCGGGTTCTGCGGCCGTCGCGGGCGGGTCGTTGACCATGATCAACAGGACCTTGCCGCGGTAATCTTCCGCAGGGCCGCTGTAATCGTTCCAGCGGTAAAGCGGAGCATCAATGCCGTAACCCACGAAAACAAGGTCGGCATCGACCGACACATTAGCGGTCTGAGCACTGGTTGTAGCCACGAACTCGTCGGCAAACTTGAAGGAATTCATCCCGCCGCGGCCTGAAACCTGAAGCTGTGTATTCGGATCGGCTTTGACGCCGATCATCTTGACGTTCTGAAAATAGCTTCGCCCGTTGCCTGGACGAACACCGGCGGCCTTAAGTTCGTCGGCAATGTATTGTGCCGCTCGCCGCCCGCCGGCGGTTCCCGGCCCGCGGCCTTCGAAATCGTCAGCCGAGAGACGAATGACCCGCTGTCGAAGCTTGTCGGCGTCGAACCGCGAAGAGAGGTCCTGGGCGGCGACCCAATTCAAAGACAGGAGAGCGATGAGGAAGATATTTATCGTTCTTTTCATAGTTAAGGTTATTTCTAGACGTCGGCACCCCGACTGTTAAAGCATTACGCAAAGGCTTGTTTGGGAGTTATTAGCCTTTTATCAGGCTCATCGCCTCGGCCCGCGTTCGGGAATCGCGCCGGAACCCGCCGAGGACGGCCGAGGTTATCGTTATCGCGCCCGGCTTCTTCACACCGCGCAGCGTCATACACGTATGTTCTGCCTCGATCACGACCATGACCCCAACTGGCTTCAGTTCGTCAAATAATGTCTGTGCGATCTGCTGTGTTAGACGCTCCTGCACCTGGAGTCGGCGGGCAAAGATCTCGGCTATCCGGGCAAGCTTCGATAGTCCGACGATTCGGCCGCCCTTCGGGATGTATGCAATATGACATTTGCCGACGAAAGGAGCCAGGTGATGCTCGCAGACGGAGGCGATCGAGATATCTTTGACCAAGACCATCTCGTCGTGCGAATCGCCCGGCAGCGGGACAATGTGCTCCTTCGGGTCCTGCCACATCCCTTCGGTCAACTCGGCGTAAAAATCCGCCACGCGCTCAGGCGTCCGCTGCAGCCCGTCGCGCTCTGGGTCTTCGCCCATGCCTTCCAGCATCATTCGAACGCCGGCGGCAATCTTTTCGCTGTCAAATTTCCTTTTTGATTTCCTGGCCATGAATGATGGTCGATTATTAAGTGACTGCCGACCGGGCGGCCCCTTTGAACGCCGCAATTGCCTCGGCATGCACTAGACGGAACGGAACACCGTACTCAAGAGCGGCACTCTTCACCTGCTCGTATTCGGGCATAAAATTGACTATTTCTCCGTTGTACGTTGCCGTCTTTATCTCGATGCGGCCGTATTTAGTTTCGACGGTGCGAACGTCTCTCGGCAGCGAATCTCGTTCGATGATTGTCGATCGTACGCCGAGCGTCGTCGTTTCCTTGAACAGCAGTTCGATGATCAACGGTCGAAGCTCCTCGGAACAGAGCACTGAGATCAGCATTCCCGGGCGGCTTTTTTTCATTTGGATCGGCGTTATCCAGCAGTCCAGCGCACCTAGATCGAGAGCCCTTTCCGAAGCAAACCCGACTCCCTGGCCCGGCATATCGTCGATGTTAGTTTCGAGCAAAATAAGCTTTTCGCTTATCAGGCCTTCGGTGCCGGCATTTGCCGCGAGTTCCTTCGGTTTCGAAACTCCGACGATCATCCGCAGAACGTTCGGAAAACCGTCGTACTCTCGCGTACCGGCTCCGTAGCCGCTCTGCTCGATGACCATTTCGGGCATCGGGCCGTATTCGCTGCAAAGTGTAGTTATGATCGCCGCTCCCGTAGGCGTTATCAGCTCGCCGGTTATTTCGGTCGAATAAGCGGGAACGCCCTCGAGCAGATTTGCGACGGCGGGCGGAGGTACCGGATACTTTCCATGCTCCATTGTGACGAATCCGCTGCCAAGGTGGATCTTCGAGCAGACGAAACGCTCGATGCCTAACATTTCAAAACCGATGCAGGCACCAACTACGTCAACGATCGCGTCGACCGCTCCAACCTCGTGAAAGTGAACCTTTTGAATGTCAATGCCGTGCACTCTCGCCTCAGCTTCTGCAAGCCGCCCGAAAATCGCTTTCGAACGCTGCTTCACGCCGTCCGTCAACTCGGCCCCATCGATGATCGCCTGGATATGGTGAAGATGCCGATGGTTCTTTTCGTCCGGCGCCGTGACCTCAACATGCGTGGCCGAAATTCCCGAACGATCTACGGTACTAAACTCAACCGAAAATTCGGCGACCGAAAGTGCTTTCAGTCGTCGGACCAGTTCTTCGCGGTCAATTCCCAGCGTGGCCAAACCGCCGAGGATCATATTACCGCTCGCACCGGCGAAACAGTCGAAATAGAGGGTTTTCATCCGATAAGAAGTTTATTATTTTTCGCCGCGAAAGGAAAAACTGCCTTTAAGTTACGCTGGTTTTGCTAACGTGGTTTCTTAACGCTTATAATTTCCGTTTTCGTTTAGAACGTGAATTAAAGATGACCATTGTTGAAATTCAGAACTTATTAAAACAAACCGTCCGTGACGCCGCACAGGAAAAATTCGGCGTCGACCTCGGCAGCCCGGTACTCGAGATCCCGCCGAAAACCGAGCTCGGCGACGCCGCGTTCCCTGCCGGGTTCGAGCTGGCAAAGCTGCTAAAGCAGCAAACGGGGGAGAAGCAAAATCCGCGAGCGATAGCTGAAGAACTTAAGGCAGAACTTGAAAAGCTTGATCCGGTAGGCCGCGTTGAAGTGGCAGGGCCGGGCTATTTGAACGTGTTCTACGATCGTGCTCGTTTTCTGCAAGAGAACGCCGCGGCCGAGGCCCTGCCGCAGCGGAACTCGGAAAACGGTGTAAAGGTCTGCGTTGAGCACACTTCCGTAAACCCGAATAAGGCCGCTCACGTCGGGCACGTTCGTAACTCGGTTCTTGGCGATACCTTCCAGCGAATACTCAGGGCTACCGGCAAAACTGTCGAGGTGCAGAACTATATCGACAATACAGGAGTTCAAGTAGCGGATGTGGTTGTTGGGTTTATCTATTTAGAGGGAAAAGATTTAGAACAGATCAAGGTTCTTGATAAAGAGCTTGCGGCACGAGGTAGGTCGTTCGATTACTATTGCTGGGACCTTTACGCGAATGTTGGACTGCAATATCAAACGAATGAAGAGCTAAAAGCGAAGCGGGCCGAAGTTCTGCACCTTATCGAACAAGGCAACAACGATACCGCCCTCCTCGCCGATTATGTCGCTACCAGAAATGTCGAGTGCATTACAAAAACGATGGACCGCTTGTCCATCAGGTACGATCTCCTTCCGCGTGAATCGGAGATCCTTCATCTTCACTTCTGGAACAAGGCCTTCGAGCAAATGAAGGAGCGCGGCGTTATTCACTTTGAGACCGAGGGGAAACACGCGGGCTGCTGGGTTATGCCTTTCGAATCTCACGAAGGCACCGACGAGCACGAGGCGGATAAGATATTGGTCAGGTCGAATGGCACCGTGACCTATACCGGCAAGGACATTGCTTACCAAATGTGGAAGCTTGGCCTATTGGGTCTCGATTTCTACTACAAGCCGTTTCTTAAATACCCTGACGGAAAGGCCGTTTGGATAACAACCGCTGAGCCTAAGGAGCATGCGGCCAACACTCCGGTTTTCGGCCATGGCGAAACGGTTTACAACGTGATCGACGCTCGGCAGTCATACCCGCAGGACGTCGTCAGAAAAGGCGTAGCGGCCATCTTTCCCGAAAAGGGCGAGTCGGCTAGTGTGCACCTTTCGTATGCTTTCGTCGTGCTTTCACCGGCAGCCGCAGAAGAGCTTGGATTCGAGCTTACGGAGGAAGATAAAGCTAAACCGTTCGTTGAGATGAGCGGCCGTAAAGGATTGGGCGTAAAGGCTGATGACATGATCGACCGCTTAGAGGCCAGCGCGCTTGTTGAGGTAGAATCGCGGCACCCCGACCTTGCACCGGATTTAAAAACACATATAGCTCATCAGCTGGCGGTCGCGGCATTGCGATTCTTTCTGCTCAAATTTACCCGGAACACGATCATCGTTTTCGACTTTAAAGAAGCACTTGCAACCGACGGCGAAACCGGTACCTTCTGCCAGTATTCGGCTGTCCGCGGCAAATGCGATCTTCAGGAAGCTGGCTGAACAAGGCTTGTTGATGGAACATTTCCAGACAGCACTTCAACAAGAAGATGAAGTTAAAGTATTACTTGAAAGCGAGATCGGCGATGAAATTTGGTCGTTGGTGACGCTTGCCGCCCGGCTCGAGGATACGATCCGCCAGTCGGCCTCTCAGAATGAGCCGGCCATCCTGGCGAAATACACCTTTTCCCTCGCAAAGGCATTCAATCTTTTCTATCACCATCACAAGATCCTGGCTGAGACCGATCCGGTCAAACAAGCGGTCCTTGCAATGACCGCGGATGCCGCCAGAAAGTCGCTGACGGCGGCGCTTGAGACGATGGGGATCGAGGTACCGGAGAAAATGTGATTGACAGATCGAAAGCGCTTCTGTTAAAAAGTGAGGAGATGAAAACGGGATCGACGCAGAGCAACAGTTTCGAGTTCATGGCCTTGGGCCTGGAGCTGGCGGCCGTTCGGCCGTTCGGCGGAGCCTGTTGTGAATTCGAAGACCTGTTCCCTTTCCTGTTCCTGAGAAGCCAGGTCTCCAAATCTCCAGAAGGTGCCGTCTTTCATAACGAAGGCGGCATTTTTGTTTCTGCTAAATGAACGGATTAGACGAATTTTTGCGGCGAACGGAAAACGCCAATGTCGTCCCGGTGATCGAAACGATGCCGGCCGATCTGTTGACGCCGCTCGCTGTGTATTTAAAGCTGTTCAAGGGCGAAGGCGAATCATTTTTGTTGGAATCCGTCGAAGGCGGCGAGACACTTGCGCGTTATTCATTTGTCGGTGTCGATCCAAAATTCACGGTTTCGGGTAGCGACCGGCAGGTGACAATCCGCGACGCCGGTGGTTCGAATACTATCGAGCAGGGAATGATCGATTTTCTTCGCGACCATTTCGCAAAGAACCGGCTCGCAGAAAACGATGAACTGCCGAGTTTCGCCGGCGGGGCGATCGGGTCGATGGCGTTCTCATGTTCGGCTTGGTTTGAGCCGAGCCTTAAACGATGCGTTGTTCAAAACGATGATGAAGCCTCGTTCATGTTCTGTCGGACCATAGTCGCTTTCGACCACGCGAAACAGGTCATCAAGATCGTATCGCTGGTATTTACGGACGAAGCCGGAGGCGACGCCGGACGGCTTCGGCAACTTTACGAAGCCGCGATCGGGGCAAATCGTCGGATACGAGACACACTTGATACGGGAGTGATCGAGATACCTGCGACTCCGTCGAAGATCGAAAGAGATGGGTGCATTTCAAATTTTGAAAAAGCCGATTTTGAGAACGCCGTCAGGACGATCAAGGAACATATTGCGGCAGGAGATGCCTATCAGGTCGTCCTGTCGCAGTGCTTCTCGCTTGCCACGGCCGCTTCGCCGGTCGGGATTTACCGGGCGATACGGTCGCTGAACCCCTCGCCGTATATGTTTTTGATAAGGTTGAACGGACGCTCGATCATAGGGGCTTCGCCGGAAATGCTTGTCCGTTGTCGTGGAAAACGTTTGGAGTATCGCCCCATAGCGGGCACCCGGCCGAGGGGCGAAACGGCTGAGAAAGACGAGAGACTAGCCGAACAAATGCGAGCCGATCGCAAGGAAGTAGCTGAGCACCTGATGCTCGTAGATCTGGGACGTAACGATCTGGGGCGGGTTGCCGAGTATGGTTCAGTTCAGGTTTCAGGGCTGATGAGCGTGGAAAAATATTCACACGTACAGCACCTGGTCACATATCTTTCTGCCGATCTGAAGGATGGTTGCGACAGGTTTGACGCCCTCGCTGCCTGCTTCCCTGCCGGCACGGTTTCGGGAGCGCCGAAGGTGCGAGCGATCGAGATCATCAGCAAGCTGGAGCCGACCTCGCGCGGTGTTTATTCGGGCGCTGTAGGATATTTTGATTATTCGGGCAATATGGACACGTGCATCGCGATCCGCACAATGAGCCTGGAAAACGGTGTCGTAAAAGTACAGGCAGGCGCCGGTATCGTGGCCGATTCGGAACCTGAGGCTGAATATCGCGAAACCGAGAATAAAGCCGCTGCGTTACTCAAGGCGATCGAGATCGCGGAAGGCCAAGTGTGTTAGCGATAGGTTCTGATCGGTACTACCTGCAGTCCGGTTTCATAGTTAGAATGGGCACCTCGATCCTGAAAAAAACAGTCGAAAGCTTCGGCCGCCGCCGCGACCTGGACTGTAACGATGCTGAAGAGCTTCTCGACGCGTTGATATCCGAAACGGACGAGACGTTGATGGCCGAACTCTTTCGAGCCTGGGATAAAAAAGGTATCACCGAAAATGAGATCTATTTCATAGCAAAGCTAATGCGTGACCGCTGCACTAAGGTTAGTACAAAACATGAACGCTTCATCGACATCGTCGGCACGGGCGGCAGCCGGGCGAAAACCTTTAATGTGTCGACCGCTGCTGCATTTGTAGTTGCGGGGGCGGGCGTTGCCGTTGCCAAACACGGAAACAGGGCAGCGACAAGCAATTCCGGAAGCGCCGACGTCCTTTCTGCACTCGGCATCGAGCCGGCTGTCGATGCCGCGACGGCGGAACAATGCCTGAACAATATCGGCATTTGCTTTATGTTCGCCCCGAATTTTCATCGCCTATCTCCGACGCTCGGCAAGGTCCGTCGCGGTCTAGGCTTCCCTACCGTCTTTAACTGCGTTGGCCCGCTGTGCAATCCCGCCTCGGCTCCGCATCAGTTGATCGGCGTATGGAGCAAGAAGATGGTGCCTAGGATCGCTGGAGCCTTGGCCAGGCTAGGGACGAAAAGATCGTGGGTTGTGCACGGGCTAGACGGCCTGGATGAGATCTCGGTGAACGCTGATACCATAGTCGCCGAAGTCGAAGGCGGGTCGGTACGGACATTCAGGCTCTCGCCGGCTGACCTGTCGCTCGCTACGCGGTCCCTTGATTCATGCCGCGCAGCATCGGCGGAAGATAGCGCCGCGTCTGATCAGACGGGTCCTGGAGAATGCACATAACAACACGGCCGCCCGATCTCTGGTGGTGATGAACGCAGCCGCTGCTGTTTTGATCGCCGGGCGGACAAACGATATGCAGGAGGCTCTGGGAATCGTTGAACAAAGCCTTACCGGGGGTGCCGCGCTCGCAAAACTTGATCAACTGGCCGCGGCGGTCCGAGTATGAAGGGAACTATCCTGGAAAAGATCATCGAAGCAAAAAGGCCTCGCGTCCAGTCAGCGAAGCGGGATCATGATCTGCGGCACGTCGAACCGAAAGCGCGGCCCCATCGGTTTCGAGACGCTTTGTCGGATAGATCAAGGCCGAACATCATAGCCGAATTCAAACGCGCATCGCCGTCCAAAGGCGTGATCAACAGCTCGCGGGAGCCGGCCGAAGCCGCTGCCGCCTACCGCGACGGCGGCGCGGCGGCGATCTCAGTGCTGACCGAAGAAGATTTTTTTCGCGGCTCACTTGACGATCTTCGGGCGGTCCGCGAACGTGTCGATCTGCCGCTTTTGCGAAAAGATTTCATAATCGATGAGTTCCAGATCCTCGAATCGGCCTCGGTCGGTGCTGATGCGGTACTCTTGATCGTGTCGGCGTTGAGCATTGAGGATCTGCGACGGTTCCAGTCGATAGCCCACGAACTGGGGTTGGACGCGCTGGTCGAGGTGCACGATCGCAGCGAGTTAGACACAGCTATAGACATGGGCTCGACACTGATCGGAGTAAACAATCGAAACCTGAAGACATTCGAGGTTTCGCTGGACGTTAGCCGGGAGCTGATCGGATACGCACCCGACGACATTCTTATGATCGCCGAAAGCGGTATTAAAACCCGAAACGAGATCGACGAACTAAGAAGCTTGGGATATTCAGCGTTTCCTGATCGGAGAAACATTGATGCGAGCGGACGCCGACAAGAAAGACCTTGAAGAATTGATCGGAGCTTAGGGATGACGAAGGTCAAGATCTGTGGAATCACGAATCTCGAGGACGCGCTTCATGCTGTCGAAAGCGGCGCCGACATGCTGGGGTTCAATTTCTGCGAGAAAAGCCCGCGTTATGTTGAGCCACGTTTTGTCCGGGACATCGTCCGCAGCTTACCGGACGAAGTTATCAAGGTCGGCATTTTTGTGAACATGGAGGATTACAGGATAGGCGAGTTTGTCGATCTTATTGGCCTCACCGCCGTGCAGCTGCATGGCGATGAGGACAGAGCGTTTGTAAAAGAACTTAAGAGAAATACGGACGCGATCCTGATCAAGGCGATACGTGTAGATCAGGACTTCCGCACTAGTTCCGTGAGCGAGTACGGAGTTGATGCTGTTCTCCTGGATTCCTACTCGGCAGATAAATATGGCGGCACGGGCAACCAATTTGATTGGGCAACAGCAAGAGCAGCCAGGGATTTGGTTCCAGCTCTCTATCTCGCGGGCGGATTGACACCGGAAAATGTGGCCGAGGCAGTTCGAATTGTTCGTCCGTCCGCGGTCGATACCGCAAGCGGTGTGGAATCTTCGCCCGGAAAAAAGGACCCGAAGAAAGTGGAGGCGTTCATACGGAACGCGAAGAACGCATGACCAACTACGAACCAAACGAGCGTGGATATTGGGGCGAATTCGGCGGGCGGTATGTGCCGGAAACATTGGTGGCTCCGCTTGATGAATTGACCGAAGCATATTTTGCTTACCGCGACGATGCCGCGTTTCAGGGCCGAGTTCGAAACATTGTTGAAAGATTTTGTCGGGCGTCCGACGCCGCTTTATTTTGCCGAGCGGTTGACGGAAAAGCTTGGCGGTGCGCGGATCTATCTAAAACGCGAAGACCTGAATCACACCGGCGCCCACAAGATAAATAATTGTATCGGGCAGATCCTGCTGGCCCGGCGGATGGGCAAGAAACGGATCATCGCCGAGACAGGCGCCGGGCAGCACGGCGTTGCTACCGCTACTGTCTGCGCGCGTTTCGGGTTGGAATGTGTCATCTACATGGGCACCGAAGACATGCGGCGGCAGGAGTTGAATGTCTTTCGAATGCGGCTGCTCGGAGCCGAAGTTCGCGGCGTTGATTCGGGTTCGAGAACACTGAAAGATGCGATCAATGAGGCTCTTCGCGATTGGGTGACGAATGTCGACACGACATATTACCTGCTGGGCTCCGCTCTCGGACCGCATCCGTACCCGTTAATGGTACGCGACTTTCAGAGCGTCATCGGCCGCGAGACGCGCGAGCAGATCCTCGAAAAAGAAGGCCGGCTTCCCGATCTTCTGGTCGCATGCGTCGGCGGGGGTTCGAATTCGATCGGGCTCTTTCACGAGTTCCTGAATGATAAGCAGGTCCGGATGATCGGCGTCGAAGCTGGCGGGACGCGGCAGCTCGCTCGGCGAACATGCCGCCCGATTCATGGCAAATGCAGCGGTCGGCGTCTTGCAGGGGACAAAAAGTTATCTGCTCCAGGACGAGGACGGGCAGATCGCGTTGACCCATTCGGTTTCGGCTGGACTCGACTATGCTTCGATCGGGCCGGAGCATGCGTTTCTTCATGACGAAGAACGTGTTGAATATGTTTCCGCCTCAGACGACGAAGCCCTTGCGGCCTTCAGAGTTCTTTCGGAAACCGAAGGGATAATCCCGGCCTTGGAATCGTCGCACGCGATCGCGCACGTTATTAAGATCGCGGGTGAAATGCCGCGTGACGCCGTCATTATCGTGAATCTTTCAGGACGAGGAGACAAAGACGTGAATACGGTTGCGGGCCTGCTGGAGTAGGCCGATCGAAGAGATCTTTATTCAGTGAGTGGCTGATAGGTCATAGTGGATAGTTAGATCAACTATCCACTATCCACTGAACTAAATGAACGGAGTTAAATGAATCGGATCTCCACAAAATTTCGTTCGCTTGCGAAAAAGGGTAAGAAAGGGTTTATACCTTTTGTCTCGGCAGGGGATCCTGATCTTGATGTATCACGACGCATAGTATCGGTGCTGATCGAAAGCGGCGCCGATATTATCGAACTCGGCGTTCCCTTCTCCGACCCGATGGCGGACGGCCCGACGATACAGGCTTCTTCGCAGCGGGCGTTGGAATGCGGGGTGAAACTGAGCGATGTTCTAGCGATGGTCGCCGAGCTGCGAGTCGTGAGCGATGTGCCGATCGTTTTGTTCAGCTATCTGAACCCATTGTTCCGATACGGCATCGAGCGCCTGGCAAAAGATGCAGCCGCAGCGGGAGTTGACGGGGTCCTGGTGACCGATGCCGTCGATGAGGAGGCGGCTGCGATCGCGGGGGTGCTAAGAGGTCATGAGCTCGATCTGATCTCACTCGTTGCTCCGACCACGACGGAGTCTCGACTCGAGAAGATCGCAGCAAGGTCGAGCGGATTTATCTACGCTGTCTCGCGTGCCGGCGTGACAGGCGCTCGAAATGAAACAGGCAAAGATGCCGAATTGTTGGTCCGCCGCGTCCGAAAATTTACGGACCTACCGGTTGCGGTCGGATTTGGCATTTCGACGCGCGAGCAGATCGAGGACGTTTGGCGTTATGCCGATGCAGCGGTGGTCGGCTCGGCGATAGTGCGTGAGATCGAAAGGTCTATACCGAACGGCAATACGGCCGAGCGGGTTCGTCAATTCGTGAACGGCCTATTGCCTTCATTTGCAAAAGATGCGGCGGAAATCTAAAGTTTAGCTTTCGCTGCGGACCTAACAATTATGCTGATCGTAATGAAGCCTGACGCGTCTGCGTCTGAGATATCAAGGGTCGTTGAGGTGATTGAGACGCTCGGTTTTCGCGGGCATGCGATGCCCGGCGAGAACCGCACAGCTATCGGGATCACCGGAAATCGTGGAGCCGTCGATCCGGCGCACTTTGAGAATTTACCGGGCGTTGCCGACGCAATACGGGTCACCAAGCCTTATAAGCTGATATCAAAAGAGCTCCGGCCCGAGAAATCTGTCATCAAGGTCGGCAACGCGACGATCGGCGGCGCCCGAGCTGGCTATCATCGCCGGACCGTGCGCCGTAGAGACCGTCGATCAGGTGTTTGCCGCTGCCGAAGCCGTCGCGAAAAGCGGGGCAAAGTTCTTCCGAGGCGGTGCTTTCAAACCAAGAACGTCGCCTTATGCATTTCAAGGCAAGGGCGAGGACGGGCTGAAGATCTTGGCTGACGTACGTGCGCGGTTCGGCTTGAACATTGTGACCGAGGCAATGGACGAGCATGGCGTGGACCTGGTTGAAAAATACGGCGACTGCATACAGATCGGGGCCCGGAATATGCAGAATTTCTCGCTGCTCAAATACGTCGGAAAAACACGGAAACCGGTCCTGCTAAAACGAGGCCTTTCGGCCACGCTGGACGAATTCATGCTCGCCGCCGAGTACGTCATGGCCGAGGGCAACTATGATGTGATCCTCTGCGAACGCGGCATCCGGACCTTTGCTGATCATGCCCGAAACACGATGGATCTATCCGTCGTGCCGGCGCTGCATCGCTATACACACCTGCCCATGATCGTCGACCCGTCACACGGTACCGGCCACAACTATATGGTCACGCCGCTCGCAAGGGCGGGGGTAGCGGTCGGAGCGGATGGATTGATAATTGAAGTACACCCTTGCCCGGAAGAAGCTCTGTGTGACGGTGCCCAGGCGTTGACGCTGCAGCAGTATGAGACCCTTGTTCACCAAGTGCGAGAGATACATCAAACGATAGGAAGCTACCAACCGGCGTTCGTCTAGGATTAGGAGGCGATACACCGTCGGACCCAGGCCGCTAATTCATCTTCTTCCAACGAGCCTTCAGCGAGTTTCAAGATCGTAATATACTTTTCTTCCTGGCTTGCCTTGAAATCAGCACCATTCGCTGCCAAGAATGTTCGCATAACCACCAAAGCGGTACGCTTGTTCCCGTCCATGAAAGGATGATTTTTGGCAATGCCGAAGGCATAAGCCGCCGCAAGTGCCGCAATATCAACACCTTCGCCATAAGTCAGTGAATTTTGCGGCCTAGCCAGAGCCGATTGAAGCAAGCCTTCGTCGCGTGTCCCGTCGCTTCCACCATGTTCCGCGATTTGACGACTATGGATGGCCGCGACCGTCTCTACGGGGATCCAGACAAAATCCATCGATCACTCCGCCAGCTTCCGCAGGACATCACGGTCTTCTCGCATTATGCGTTCAGCGATCTCCATCTGTTTCGCGACCACCGGATCGTAGGTCTTCAGCTCTACACCATCTTTTGTTTCGACCACAAAAATCGTGTCGCCCTTTGAGACTCTCAATTTCTCAAGAATTTCTTTGGGAAGGATCACACCTGTGGAGTTTCCGATAGCTGTCAATTTCAATGTTGCGGTCATAAAACCTCCGCAAAGAGTATAACATATGTTATAACTCCGACCATCACACAAGAAAAACCCGTGCGGGTTCCAGATACACGCACGGGTTTTCTGTTATTCGCTCGGCGCCTTTTGCCTATTTTGCCAAACGAAGTCTAAAAAGTCCGTAAAACCGCAAGTAACAAGAGATCACGCCGGCTATGATCAAAAGCGTGAGCGGCACAAAGCGGAACGATTCCGGAAGAAAAACGCCCACAGCCTGTCCGAACATCACCCCGATCACTAAACCGAGAGCCACGACCGCCATCCGGCCCGCAACCCATTGCCCAAAGTTTGGTTTCGCCCCATCATATGGCAAAAGATACGGTAATACAACAAAAATAATCAGGGTCAGCGTCGAAAGTACGGCATCGAAACCGACACCCGCCCGCTGACCTAGATCAAGGGAAAGAAAAAAGAGCACGAAGGTCGTATCGGCTGCGATACTCTGGTTTTCAGTCGACACGGCAGCGATCTGCCGAGCTTCAGCGACAGCTTTCATATATTTCAGGCTCCGACTAAATTAATTCCCTGTCTTTGTTTGGATTTATTTCTTACCGGTCCCGCTGAACTGCTTGTAGGCGACCCTGAACAGTTCTGCCAATGCTTTTGCCGTTTCGGGCGTCAGCTTTTTATCCGCGCGAAGATGGGCCTCGACTATTTCGGGTGTCGCTTCATGCGGGTAATAGATCACCGGCTCGACCGCGGATGTGGCCTGGTTGTTCATCACCCGGTCGATCGGCATATCCAGCCAGCCGGTCAGGCGCGCGATATTGTCCGCATCCGGTTTTCCGGTGCCGTTCTCGATCCTCGAGAGCGTCGAGGCCGAGACCTGTGTCTTATCAGCCACATCCCTCAGGCTTAATCCCAGTTCTTCCCGCCGCCGCTTTATGGCCCGGCCGAGCTCTACAGTGTTGACGAAATTGTCGGTTTTGAACGCCATACTTGTCCTCCTAACCCTGCGAACTGTCAGTGTCACAGGTGCCTAGTACATTTCACGGATAAAACATAACACACGAAAATTTTAAATGCAACACCTCGTTTCACCCTTGCAACAAATAAATTTTACTGGTACACTGTTGCATAGATGATACGCACTCGTGAGTTCATCTTATTGATAATAAGGAAAACTGAGTCGCGGCAGCCTGAGCCGCGGCGAACAGGAATCGGCAAAATGCGATGGATGCAGCCGTGGAAATCGGGCACCGCGGAAACTAAAAGCCCCGCATTTGCCGGTCATGGAAAACGAATTAGGAGTAAGAACAATGACACAGGTCAAAAAGAACGAACGAATGAACGCGGCAGAACAGCCGGCTGACAACGTATTGGATTTTGGAAACACATTACGGGAATTGAGAAAGCATCTTGATCCGGACATGGTTCGGCAACGGGAAGGGTGGCGCGACCGGAACGGAAACGTGCAAATGGTCGATTATGTCGAATGGCACACCGTTGCGGACATCCTGGATGAAACGGCTCCGAACTGGGGCCACTCGGTCAAAGACATACGGCAGATCGGCGATATTATGACCGTCACGGTCGCTATCACTATTGACGGCGTTACCCGCGAAGGCATCGGCACCGGCAGCGCGCTCAACGACATGGGTATCAAGAAGGCAGAACACGACGCGTTGAAGCGTGCCGCGGTCAAGTTCGGTATCGCACGCGACCTTTACAAGCGTGAGTTCGATGCATTCGACCGCGAAAGTACCGGGGCTGAAAATGGCGGCAACGACTTCCCTCCTGAGCCGATCGCCGCTAATTTGTCGGATCTTGTGACGGCAAAGCAACTCGGGATGATCAGGGCTATCGGCCGCGAGGTCGACGTGGACCCGGAAGAAGAGTGCAAACAGCTTTTGAATTGCAGCACCGCCGAACTGTCCAAGCGTGCGGCTTCATCATTTATCGACCACCTTCTGAAGATCCAGCGGCAATCGGGAGCCTCGGCACCTCCGCTCAGAAAGGCCGGATAATTAATTGATTCCACCCAAGCGTTTTGAGTTGTGATCTCCAACCGGTCCTGCTTCCCGTTAAAAGCTTCCGGCAGCACTCACAACTCAAAACCCCCTCTTTTCCTCCCTTGCCGATACGGTGCTATCCTGTTGCAAAGTAAAGCAGGAAGGTTCCTCTCAATGAGCGTAAACGACGATCTGGCAAAATATGTCGGCACGTGGACCGGCACCAATAACCTTTATCTATCGTGGCTGCCCGACCCGTTAAGGCAATCGCAATCCACTTTGAACGTCTCACTTAAGGCGAATGGGCAGTTTGTGGCGTTCGAATATACGTGGTCGTATGAGGGCAAACCCCAGGAAGGTATCATTCTCCTTGGCTGCGATACCAGATCGGATGCCGTCCAGGCGGTCTGGACCGATTCATTCCACAGCAGCCATACTTTTATGCTTTCGGATGGAAAGGTGGCGGAAAACGGCGATATTTCGGTCAAAGGTTATTACAAGGTCGAGGGCCATCCTGACTGGGGCTGGCGGACCGACATACTTCCCGGTGACGAAAAGCTTCGGATAGTGATGTACAACGTCTCGCCCGAAGGTGAAGAAGAACTCGCGGTCGAGACCGATTTTATCAGGACCTGATCCTAAACCCGTCGCCGGAGAGCAGGTCCTGGGTGACGAAGATGAAATTGGCACAGCTGACATTACTATTTTTAGTATCCGGCTGCTTTCATGCCCTCGGCCAGCCGTTGCGAGCAAATGACCGCTCGAGCGACCGCACCGAGATACTCCGCTCGATCGCCGCCCTTTCGTCCGCTTATGTTGCCAGGACACCCGATCCGTTTGAAAAGATCTACCTTGATAATTACGTAAGCATTCGCGGAAAGCCTGTGTTTAATTCAAAAGAGCAGCTGATCGCGATGATGAAGGCCGACCAGTTCCAGCTCAAGGCTCGTCGGAAACTGGAATACGACACGATATCTTATGAGGCCGAAAATCCGCGGTTCAATTTCTACGGCCAGACGGCGGTCCTCAACGTGTCGAAAAAGAACTATTGGCAGTATCGCGGCCAGAAGTGCATGACCAGGTCTCAGGGTACCGAACTCTGGATCAAACGTGACGGCGAATGGAAGATCGCGGCCGCACAGGTAACTTCGTTCCACTGCGACCCGAAACCCTATCACCCGCTCCACGCAGCGGTCGCGGCCGTCGGCTCGGAGACGAAGGCTCCTCCTAATACAGACACTGCGTCCGAACAACAGGTCCGCGAACTGATAAACAGCCTTGTAAAGGCAAGAACCTCGACGGAAGAAACCCTGGACTCTGTCCTCGACCGAAACGTGTCAAAGGATTTCGTGTTCACAGACCTAAAGGGCGAGGTCAGTGGTGACCGCTCCCTGCTGGAAGCGTTGCCCGCGGCATCCGGCGCCCGATCGACCCGCCTACGAAATCAGGACGATGCGATCATTGTTTTCGACGGAGCCGCGGTATTTACTTATAAGGTCAAAGCCCAGGCCCCGGGTGAAAGCCCTTTACAATGTTCGGTCTTTTTCACCAAGGTGGAGGGACGCTGGATTGCCGTCGCCGCTCACGTCGGCCGGTACGTTGCTGACTGACTTTCTTGGGGTAAGCCAGAACATTTACTTCGGCCGAACGTATAAAACTCTCAAAGAATAATTTCGACGTTAATTCAGGAGGCTAAATTCATGGCACAAGAAGCTAGTGAAAAAGCGGAGTCCGCCGGACTGCGCCACGGCAGTTTTTGCTGGACCGAGATCGCAAGCAGCGATGTTGAAAAATGCAAGCACTTCTATTCAAACGTTTTCGGCTGGAGGTTTCAGGACAGCAAGGCCGCTACCGACGGTTTTGCATATCACGAATTCACGACCGGAAGCTCGGATTACCCGGCCGGCGGCCTATATCAGCTTTCGGCCGATATGTTCGGCGACGGACCGGTGCCGCCGCCGCATTTTATGACCTATGTAGCTGTAGACGACGTCGACGCAAATGCCGAGCTGGCAAAAAGCCTGGGCGGCACGGTGCTGAAGGAACCGGACGAGATCCCTAATGTCGGGCGATTCGCGATCATTCAGGACCCGAGCGGCGCGGTTTTCGCCACATTCAAAATGACGACAGGAGGGCACCATGGCTGAATTTGAAATACCCGCACCGGGCGAAATTTGTTGGCGAGAGCTGCGTTCTAAAGACCTCCCGGCCGCCCTGGAATTCTACTCAAAGCTTTTCGGATGGACCGTTGAGCAGTCAAAAGTAACGCCGATGGAGTATAAGGAGATCGTTATCGACGGCAGATCGTCTGGCGGTATGATGCCGATCGATGAAAAATGGGGCCCAGAGCCGCCGCCGTCGCACTGGGCAAGTTATATCGCGGTAGAAAATGCTGACGAAACTGCTGAGAAGATCACTGCCAACGGCGGAAGTGTGAGGGTGCCGCCTTTTGATGCTCCGGGGGTGGGACGAATGGCGATGGTCGCGGACCCTTCCGGCGCCGACTTTGCGATAATCCAGTTCGCCGCCCCGGCTTAAACCTTTCTTGAGCCGGTAAAGCTCAGAGAATCTGGAATTATTCCGGCCGAAATTGTACCGGACAGCGTTCCGTCATCCAAAGTCCCGGTGATGAGGAACTCTACACTCTGGCCCTGGATCTCGGTATTGGCCGTTGCAGAAAGTGTGCGCCCGCGGACCGAACCGCCGGTGATCTGCCCGCTGCCCAACACTGTTTCCAGCGTTCCGGTAACCGAGGCATCGGTTTGAGTAACGACGAGCGAAACCGGCACGGTCTGGCCCTGAAAGTCGAGGCTCAGGCTCCATTCGCCGCCAAAATCGGCGGTTTCGCTGTTCGAGACAGAGGCCTCAGCCAGGGGCTTCGGGTTTCCGTCCGTGTCGCGGATCTCTACCTCGGCTGCGTATCCGTCCGCCTGCGGTAAGATCTCGACGGCATCGCCGACGATAACGATCGCCATTTTGTCCGGATGAATATATTTGTTAGCGACGCGCCGAACATCGTCCACCGTGATCGCGGCCACGTTCTCACGGTACGTCTGTAGGTAATCTTCCGAAAGGCTGTATAACTCTTGCGTGACGATAAGATTGGTCAACCCCTCTTGCGTTTCGGCTCGTATCGGGAAGACTCCGGTAAGAAAGTTTTTTGCGTCCGCAAGCTCATTCGGCAAAACATCTTCATTGCGGATGCGATTCAGCTCGTAAAAGAATTCCTTAAGCGAATCGCCTGTCACAGCGGTCCGCACCTCGGCGGTCGCTTCGAAGTCACCCGCAAGACGCTTTGCATCGACCCTCGTATACGCGCCGTACGTATATCCTTTCTCCTCGCGAAGGTTCATAAACACGCGCGACGACGCTCCGGCACCGAGGACCTGATTCATTACAAGGACCGCGAAGTAATCGGGGTCGTCGCGGCTAATAGCAAGGTTCGAAAGGACGATATTCGACTGTGCCGAGCCGGGGCGGTCGACGATCGTCAATCGCGACGACTCCAAATGCCCGGGCAGCGGATGTTTCACTTTATCCCGGCGTCCACGTTCCCAGTTCCCAAATAATTCGGTTATTTCCGCCAAGACCGCTTCGCGTTCGACATCGCCGACGACGATCATTACGGCGTCGTTCGGCATGTAGGCCCGATCATGATATTTATCCAACATCGGCTGAGTTAGTTTTTCGATGTCGGCGGCGGCGGGCGAGATCCGTGCGTAGGGATGGTTTTGATAAACGAGCCGCGCCGTTTGCTCGCCGGCGAGAAAACCTGGCTGCGAGCGCTGGAACTTGAGATTTTCGATCATGTTCCGGCGATAGAGATCCAGTTCGTTCTCCGGAAATGTCGGCTTAAAAGTAACCTCCGCGATCAACTGGAGCAATTCGGAATTGTAAAGCGCAAGGGCTGAGCCTGAAATAGCCGTAAAATCGTCCGACGAGCTTGCTGAAAGGCTTGCGCCTAACCGCTCGACCTTTTCGGCGAGTTCCCTGCTCGAATACATCTCAGTCCCCTCGGTGAGCATTGATGCTGTTGCCGACGTTAGGCCGATCGAGTCCGCGGGATCATCTATGTCGCCCGTATTGAATACCAGCCGATAGCTGACAAGCGGCAGGCGTGAATTCTCAAAAATGACAACACGCAGGCCGTTTTCCAACGTCGTGCGAAAGGCCGGAGAGATGTTGAATGGGACCGGCGGCAGCGGCGCCGGTGCCGATCGTTTACTGGCTGCCTTCATAAAATTCCTTACGGCCTATCTGAGCTTTTTCCCACCGGCGGCCGTCTGCGGCGAGTTATCCTTTGCCGCCGGGGATGATATCGAGCAACGCCCTGTTATCGGAATTCAGATAGGTCTCCACGGTCGATCGGATCTGATCGGGAGTTACGGACATCAGGGCATCCAGTTCCATGTTGAACAGGTTCGGATCGCCGTCATACAGGGTAAACTCACAGATCTGCTGGGCGCGGTTCTGGGCCGACTGCCGCAGCCGGACCATATCGTTGATCAGTTGATTGTGCAGTTTCTGCATTTCGTCCGCGCTCGGCCCGAACTCGGCAATATTCCGGACCTCGGTCATTATCGTGTTACGTATCCGGCTTAGGTCTTTTTCCGGTTTCGGGATCGCACCGATGTAGATACTCGACGGCCCGCGGCGTTCGTCGGTGAACCCGAACAGCTGTATCACGCTCTCCTCGCCCTTTACCAGCTTCTGGTACAGACGCGAGCTGTCGCCGTCGTAAAGAAGCTTACCGGCCAGGTACAGCGCGTTGAACTCGGGCGAACGGCGTTTCGGTATCTTCCAGCCGATCAGGAACGCGGGAAACGGTGCGAGCTTGTCTTCCCATTCCCTGTAGTTGACCGCGACCTCTTTCGGCTCGTCGACATTTATTTCCGGCGGGCGCTGCTGCGACGGAATGTCGCCGAAATAGAATTCGACCAGCTCTTTCGTTTTTGCGGTATCAAAGGCGCCGGAGATAGAAAGCACCGCGTTGTTCGGCGCATAATAAATGCGGAAAAATTCCTGAACGTCCTCGACAGTAGCGTCGTCCAGATCTTCCATCGAGCCTATGGTCGAATGCGCATTAGAGAAGTTCTTATAGATCATCTCGGCGATCAGATCGAAGATCTGGCCGTAGGGCTGATTGTCATATCGAAGACGTTTTTCTTCTTTGACGGCTTCGCGCTGGTTGTCGAGGTTTTCTTGTGTGACCGCCAACGACCGCATACGGTCGGACTCAAGCCACAGACCGAGCGGAAGTTCGCTTGCAGGAAGCGTCTCGAAATAGTTGGTCCGCTCGCTTGATGTGGTCCCGTTCATCGTTCCGCCGGCCTTCATGATGAACTGAAAATGTTCTGCCTTCTTAACGTTCTCGGATCCCTGGAACATCATATGTTCGAACAGATGAGCGAAACCGGTCCGGCCCTCACGCTCGTTCCGCGAGCCTACGTCGTAGTAGACCGCGATCGCCACAACGGGTACAGAATCGTCGTGATTCAACACTACGCGAAGTCCGTTCGCAAGCTCGTACTGTTCAATTTCAAGCGGTGGAAGCTGGAATTTTTCGGACATAGATCTGTTAACGAGGCCAGGCATTTCGGGGCCGTTTCTAATTGATAATCAAAACATTTTGGCCTGCAAAATGCAAAACCATCGACGGGATGGACGCGTTTAAAACACGTTACTTTGTTGCGGACCGGTACTCGTTATCGCCGGCGATGGCGTAGAGCGCCGACTTGACCTGAAACGGCGTCATCTCCGGGTGTTTTTCCAGAAGACGGGCTATTACGCCGACGACATGCGGGCACGCAAAACTGTTTCCGGTCAGCGTTCGATATCCGTTCTCAAGCCACGCCGTCCGGATATTCACACCGGGCGCCGTAAGCTCAATGACCTCGCCGAAATGAAATCCGAATTTTAGCGGATCGGTCTCTTCACTTTTGATCACGGAAATCAGCGAGGACGAGAATATCGAGGGGAAACTCGGATGGGGAAGATTGTTGGCAGCAGCGACGACAATACAGCCGGCCTGATATGCCCTGTCCAAAAGGTCGTGAAGCGGCGAAAAGAACTGTGGTTTTGTAGTGCCTAAGCTGAGATTGATGACCGCGAAACGTTCTTTGATCGCGTACTCCAATGCGGCAAGGAACGCGTGGCCGTCCCCTAGTCCCGCCGCCCCGAGGACCTTAATACTGTAAAGCCGTGCGTCAGGGGCGATGCGGGCGATTATCCCGGCGCAGGCCGTACCGTGGCCCGCGGAATCGCCGCTTGTCGACGGGTCGAACACGATCCGCTTATCGTCGAGGCGGGCTTCAACGGAACTGGCAATGTGCCCAGTGAGATCGGGATGTCCTTCGTCGATCCCACTGTCGATGATCGCGACCTTAACTCCGCGGCCGGTCGCCGTGCGCCAGTCGCCCGCAAGCCGCAGGTATCGGCCGCTCGGTTCTACTGGATCGATATTTTCACCGCCAGGCAATGTCATCAGCCTCAATTAAAGTGAGAGAAAACTTGTTTCGCCCTTTGTATCCGAAAATCTAACAATCGATTCGAGCATCTCCCTGCAAAGGACCCGTTCAGCGTCCCCGCGACTCGCCACCTCGCGGATCATAAGAGCAAGCTCCATCATTTCCTTATGGTCCGCCGAATCGCGCAAAGTCCGAAGCCATTCGCGTACCGACGACACGTCGCCGACGGATCCGTCAGTCAGCATTCGTTCGCCGAGATCGCGAAAGATCTTCGCCGTCTCATACGCATTGACCATCGACGCGATCACCTCGGCGAAGGACGCGGCGCGGTCCATTTCCGCGGGCGTAAACGCCTCGAACGGCGGATCGCCCCGCCGGTTGATGTACTCTAGCACGCCGATCACCTCGCCGTTATGGCTAAGCGGCGTCGCCAGGATCAATTGGGTCGAGTACCCGGTCGTTTTGTCGACTTCGGAATAAAACGAGGTCTCTTCGCCGACATCCGACACAGCCATAGGCTGGCCCGACGAAAGAACGAAGCCGGCGATTCCCTTTCCGGGCGGCACCTTCAAATTGATCAATTGTTCCGCGACCTTACCTATCGCCGACAGAAAACGCAGTCCGCCGTCGTCGCCGTCGCGAATAAGCACCGACGCCTCTTCCGAATTCAATTCGGCAGCTGAGATCTCGAGCATCTTCGTCAGCGAGTGCGTCAGCGGCTCGGTCAAAATGTTTGCGATGTCGATCGTCTCGATCAAACGCTGGAGTTTTACCGGCAAGTCCTGGCCGGCGGAATCGGTCATGGAGTGATTTTCGCCGTTTTCTCTGGGTTTTTCAAACGGGACCGCTTTTCGCGGCGGAAATATTGGAATCCGCTTTGCATTATTCGTTTTTTAGGGCTAAACAGATAGTAAATCTACAACGAGCCATAACTGCCGGGCAGGTTCGATCCTGGCTTTTATTCGGTAAGGGGGTAATCATGGGTTTGCAAAAGTGTATTTGCTTGGTTGGGCTCACGTGCGTATTTTTCTCATATTTTGCTGTCGGCCAGGACAGAAAATTTGCCCAGGTCCCGAGATCACAATCCCATGACCCCTTCAGCCTTTCCGTAGGCAGTTCCTTCGCGGCCTCCGGATCTTCTCAAGCCGCCGCCGGCGGCCCGACGGCGCCGATAAGCAAGGAGTCGATCTCGGCAGACGTCGAAGAGGCCCTGACGGTCATCAAACAAAAATATGCCGGAAAGGACCGCGTAGGCACCGATTCGCTGATCGGTTTCTCGATCGACGCGATGCTAAAAGCGCTCGATCCTCACTCGAATTTTTATAACGCCGCGGAGTATCAGGAGCTGCTCGGCGAGCACTCAAGCGAGTATTCGGGCACGGGTTCGTCGATAACCGGATTTGAACGCAACCGCCAGGTAGACACGTTCATCGTTTCAACTTTTCCCGATTCGCCAGCGGCAAGGGTCGGACTTAAATTCGGCGATAGGATCATCGCGGTAAACGGCCGAAACGTTCGTGGCGAATCGCTAGACATGGTCCGCGATCTCGTCCGCGGCAAAAGAGGGACTTCCGTACGGATAACGGTCGAACGGCCGGGCATCCCTTCTCCCTTGACCTTCGAGTTAAAACGCGAAGTGGTCCACGAACCGGCAGTTCCGAGCGGATTCTTTGTTAACGGAAAGATCGGGTTTATCGATCTTACAAAGGGATTCAGCAATTCGACGTTTCCCGAGCTGGAAAGTGCTCTGACGGAGCTTCATCGTCAGGGGATGTTGTCGCTCGTGCTCGATCTGAGAGGCAACGGAGGCGGCATTCTGGACCAGGCCGTGAAGGTAGCAGAGAAATTTCTTCCCGCGGGAAGCGTGATTCTAACGCAAAGAGGGCGTACGCCCGCCGACTCTCGCACCTGGCGCGCAGGAAAGCCGCGATATGAGACGCTGCCGCTTGTGCTGCTTGTCGATGAGAACACGGCCTCCGCCGCGGAAGTGCTGGCCGGGGCGTTGCAGGATAACGATCGTGCTCTGATCATTGGCCGGAAGACGTTCGGCAAGGGCCTTGTTCAAAACGTGCTCGACCTGCCTCAAGGAACCGGCCTGACGCTGACCGCGGCACGTTATTTTACGCCGACGGGCCGGTCGATCCAGCGGGACTACTCCGAAACGGGCCTTTACGATTACTTTAATCAACGCGGTCCGGCCGTCGACATCGATAAGCCGCTCTATGCCGCCCGAACGTTAACCGGGCGAACCGTTTACGGCGGTGACGGGATCACGCCTGACACGGTCGTTCCTGTAAATAAATATACTGCAGATCAGTTAAGGCTTTTGGACCGTATCTTCTTTTTTTCCAGGGATTACCTGAACGTGCCGGCCCGCCCGTCTGACGGTATGTCCGCGGCGCAGGCCGTCACGCAGAGGGTCCTGTTCGGCGACCCGGTCGTCAATGTGGAAGTTCTGAGCAAATTCAATGATTTTCTCCGTACAGAGCCAACGTACGAAGCTCTTGCCGCCTCCGCCGAAAAGGAATCGGACTTCGTGCGGAGCATGCTTGGTTATTATCTGGCATTGGGTACCTCGGGTCAGGGATCGGCCCAGCGGGAACGGGCCGCGTCCGACCCCCTTATACAAAAGGCCTTATCCGAACTGCCCGCCGCCGGGCGTCTTTCAGCAGCCGCACTCCGGGCACGAAATCAGCCCCGAAAAGAAAAAAGCTCGTTGAGTCTTGTTCTCAACGAGCAAAGGTAGAAACAGGAGGAATTAGAAAGACTTTCCGCCGTAGCACCTGATCAGTTCGGCGTAAGGTTTTCTGACCCAAACAAAGTGATGCCCCTAATCTCTTTCAGGTTGTCCCACGCGTAAAAAAGATTCTGTAGTCCTCGCAGACTACAGAATCTTTAACCAAAATATCCTAGAAATTCAGCTTTCCGGAGATCTGAATACGTCGGGCAAAGCTTGTGACCGACGTGCGGATCTGCCCGAAGGTTGACGAATTCTGTGTTGCCGTCGGTAACCCGAACGACGCGTTATTGGTCAAATTCAAGGCATCCACGCGAAGATCAAAATTTAACGTCTCGGTGAATCTGAATTTCTTTGAAAGTGACGCGTTGGTTTGAAACGTTCGCGGTGCAATAAAGTAATTTCGGGTTGTGTTGCCCTGTTCGCCCGGAAGGGGCTGGCTAAACTTCGCTGCTGCTTCTTCGCTGAACCAGTACCAGGTACCATTTCGTTCAACAAGGCCACCCAAATCGCGAGGACAGTCACTACAGCTAGCAAGCGACTGAACCACGTTACTGAGCGTATTCAAACCCGAATAAACCGAAAATGGCCTGCCCGACGCCCAAAGATAGGTGCCCGAAAGCTGCCAGCCGCCAATCACAAAATCAAGTGCTTTCGGAATATCCGAGCCAAATGCCTTCCCCCTTCCAAACGGAAATTCGAAGACATAGGTACCCTGAAGAACGTGTCTGCGGTCAAAATCCGAATGTGCGTAGTTGGCATAACGGTCATTGATGTCGAACGGCGTACTCGATGCCGATTGGTTATTCGCACGGGAAACCGTGGTGAATACAGGATCGAACGAACGAGTGTCCTTGGAAACCGAATATGTGTAGCCCACTTGATAACCGATTCCGCCCGTCAAACGGCGTTTAAGAATGAACTCCAAACCGTTGTAACGGGAAAGGTCGTTACTGTCCAGGACGTTGAGTGATCCGGTGAACTGTGGGTAGCGTTGAAAAAAGAACGGATTTGTCATCGTCCGGGCAATTAGTTGCTGACTGGTGGACGTGCACTGTCCAGCGGTTACATCAGCGGTTTGGCAAAGCCGCTGCGAGACCGCCAATGCCGCATTCGCCACGCTGCCCCCTGTATTTGTCAATGCAAGGGTATTTGCAATAGCGGTTATCCCAATAAATGTTGCTGTACCCGAGGCAGTGGCTGGATTTCCGGTAAACATGAGATTCGTAAGGCACTCGTTGGTAGAGCCCCCGCGAATCGCGTTAAAGGTCTCAAGAAAATTCTTCGCACATCGAGGATCCTTTGCAAAGACATCTACCTGATTGGAATCGTAGCCTCCGAATAGATGAACACCGCGACGGCCAATGTAATTTATCTCAAGTACATTGTCCTTCCACATCTCACGCTGAACACCCGCAAACCACTGATGAACCTCGGGATATCGTGTGTCCGGATCGACGACCGTTATCCCGGCGGTGGAAATGGCCGGGGGTTGGCGGAGTTGGTCCGGCGTTTGAGTTGGTACGAGACTCGGCAAACCATTCCGCAGCAATAGGTTCGAAGTACCGATTCCCGATGCTGATGCGGAAAACGTGTTGCCGGGGGCACTTTGGTAAATACTATTTGCAAACACCTGCGAGCCAAACCGATCGTATGATAAGCGATAGTTTGCCCGGATCGATGTCTTGCCGCTCTTGAACGGGTCCCAGGCAAATCCGAGCGAAGGCGAGAAATTATTGAGATCGTTCTTGAAAAGGTCTCCCTCTTCCCACCGGAGCGTGTTGCTAGGCGGTGCGCCGATCGTGAACGGTTGATTTGCAACAAGGATCGGGAGGTCCTTGGAACTTGGACTGAGCTTTATCTCATACCGCAAGCCAATATCGAAGACGAGATTCGATCTAAAGCGCCATGTATCCTGGACATAAAAATCATACTCTGGATAATAAGCTCGCCAGTTCCAGCGGGTTCCAGCCGGTGCAAATACGCTAGGGTTGGTCGGATCGACGACAAATCCCTGGCTGAAACTGCCGATACGCCCGAGAAAGTTATTGATAGTGCTTTGCAGAACTCCGCGATCCGTAGCATTAATTCCCGGAGCTCCTGCTGGAGCCGCTGCCGTTCCCGCGACTGCATCTGCGGGAATGCTGAATCCGGTGAAGCTACTTGACCCCGCTCCAAAGCCCACTAAGGGCTCGATCTGCCCACCTGCACTTGACCGGTCGTCGAACTGACGTCCGAAACGGAAATTGATCCCAGCCTTGAGGGTGTGAGGTGAAAGATCGAAAGTCAGATTATCCACAAACTGAAACGTTCGAGCCTTGCCGCGCATTGTACGCAAAGTTTGTGAAGGCGTCAGTGATCGTATTTAGGATATAAGGAACATCTGCCCGCGGCGTCGGCGTCGCAAAGCTAAATCCGAATGTGCTGTATCCGAATATGAATTCATTGCTAAGCCGAGATGTGGGGGCCCATCGGTGATTGATTGCCAGATTTTTGGGTGTGCGATAGGTGTCGACCAACCCCGGAAAATCCGGGAATCTTGGCAAGCCACCGTTTACACTGTCGTTGATCGTGTCCTGCCTACCCTGAGCGTATCGTACGTACAAATGTTGAGTGTCTGTCAGCTTGACATCGAACCGGGAAACAAAATCCCATTGCTTTTCAGTTTGAGGGGCGTTGAATACGAAGCCGGCCGTGTTCAAGCCGTCCCCCGTCGCGAAATCGTTAGGAAGTGGATAGGAACGAAAGACCCCGGTCACATTAGGGTCAGGCGTGTACTGGGGATTTGCGACGACCGAGTTTGTAATGACGTTATACGACTGGATGCAAGGGGCATTCGTCGGCGGATTGCCGATGCAGGCCGGATAACGAGGAGACCCGTCAGCGTTGATGGAGGCTCCGAGCGGGTTAGTGGTAGCACTGGCCGAAGTGCCCGCCGGTGCATTTCGTCCTGGCACAAAACGACCGTTGGCAGGGTTGATAGCCCCGCCGTAAACATAGCGGAAAATTCCATCGCGCGCCGATTGAGTATAGACCGTGCCGCCCGAACGCCGGGTTTCAATCGCACTCAGCTTCTGTAAGTTTATAAAGAAGAATGCCCGATCTTTCAGCGGCTTAAAGAACTCGGTGCCCTCACCAAAGCCCGGATTAATGATAGGTCCTCCGAAGCTGCCGCCATAAATATGCTGGACGAACTGGGCTCTGCCGATCCCCTGAAGGTTGTTTTCGAATTCATTCGCGTTAAAATCCGGAGTCTGGTAATACTCGAAGAGGTTTCCATGATAACTATTCGTGCCCGAACGCGTTACCATTGTTACCTGTGCCCCACTACTACGTCCGAGTTCCGCCGTGAAATTACCTGTGACGACCTGAAACTCCTGAATCGAATCCGGATTCGGCCGCAGCGGAGTGAAGTTCGATCCGCCCGCCGTGGATTCGTTAATGTCGATCCCGTCGAGCGTAAAGTTGAAAGCTCTATCGCGGGAACCGTGTACGTGAACTCCTCCGCCGGTATTCGCGCCGCTTACGACACCGGGCTGGAAATTCAAAAGATCAAGCGGATTACGTCCGCGTAGGCCAATGATCGGAAGCGCTTCCAACGTTCGCTGTTCGATCGTGGTGCCTACATTGCCTGAAGTCGATGTTTGTACCTGTTCGGCTGACCCTTGCACCGAAACAGTGGCCGAAACGTCGCCGATCTCCAACGCCGCATTTACTGTTGAAGGCTGATTCACCAACAAGGCGTTGTTAGTCGAGATAAACTTCTTAAAGCCTTGTTTTTCAACGGTGACGGTATAGTTGCCGGGCTGCATCAGGTCGAAGACGTACGCTCCGCTATCACTCGTTTGCGTTGTAATACTAGCGTTCGTGCTTTCGTGTGTTAGCGTAACCGTCGCTCCGCTCACGGCGGCACCCGATGTATCAGTCACCGTGCCGGTTAGGCGCGACGTTGTGCCTTGTGCAGACACGGATCGGTCGAACGAAAGAAAAAGAGCCAGTAGAACCAATGCAAAGGCAAAAGGTTTTGTACCCATTTTAATCCTCCAGGGAATTTGCGAAATATAATGATTCCTGATGAAAACGGAACTATCGAGAAGAAATAATGATGTACATTATCATAACTTTTCTGAAGTGTTAATTGAAAATTTAGATTTTAGACGAAAATTTGAATTTATTTCAGATACTCCAGGAAGGTCGCGCCGGCTCCAACTGCCCACCCGTATTTCTTCACAATATACAGGACGTAAAGGTGCTTACTGGACATGCTTTCAACCCGCTGCCACCTTCGGCCGCAGTCGGTCGAGTGAAGGATCATTCCCCCCTTTTGAGGGAACAAAGGGACGTCGATCCACAACTGTTGGTTGCCTTATTCGACAAAAAAATCCCCTCGTATCGATAACTCGTTACGAGGGGATCAACTTTCAGTTTCATAAATCAATCAGAACAGCAATCTAAATCCAAACCGCACAACACTAGGCGATTGGTAAAGCTATGGCAGCTTGTACCTGGCGTCCGGCTGCTCGCATTCGCGGCTATGTGGTTCAGGATGGGTTGCAACAAGGCACCGCTTGTATAAGCATTGACGTACAGTTGAAACCGCAGAGGATTGAGTGGATTAGTACCACCCCCAAACATTGAACATCGCATTTGGCCTGCTGGTAGCTGTATTCATTGTTGGATAAATACCCGTGACCGTATCCTGATCAAATAAGTTCAAAACATTAAAGTCAAAGGCTACGGTGAACCGGTTATCTCTCCCGAATCGATAACGATGTGTAACGTTAAAATCGGTTTGAGAGAAAGTCGGAGTACGTCCCAGATCATTACGAGCGTAGAAGATCTGCGGCGTAAGGTTTGACTGACAGTAAATGGACGTAGTTTGGGGTGTACCGGAGGTTATGGTTTGGAATGCCGAGAATTCGGTCGAATTCGACTTGCTGCCCATCCAGTTAAAGATATAAGCCCCGTAAAAATTAAACACGTGAGGCCTATCAGTCGGCAACGGGCCGTTGTCCGTCTCGCCTTCGGCAGTAAATCCGATGAAAGGCAGGTCGAATGCTCGACTAACATCTGGCGCCAATCGGCCTTTGACAAGTGAGCTTCGTCAGAGCTCGTCAGACCGGTGTAATTTCCGTGCAACCGGCTGTATGTATAATTGGCATTGAAATACCAGTTCGTCGTCAACCGTTTCTCCAGCACGAATTCAAAGCCGTCATACCTTCGCTTCGGCCTTATGATCTTGTTATACCCGAGTTGCTGCATCACCTCCAGATGTAGGCCAGGACCGGGATTTCCGATAATATAAGCTTCACTTCCAGCAGAGTTTACAACACCCGCATCCTCTACGGCCTGATCTACATTCTTGTATGTGTATCTGGCCCGGAACACATAGTCTTTACCGATCTGTCGCTCAAGGCCGACCGTAAACTCGGTCTGTTGGAAAGGCCGCAGATCGGGATCGACCGCTCCAATACCAGAAAAAATATTTGCTCCGGGTTCATTGGAGTTTGTACGTAGATTCCTCTGACACCTGCCAACCCGTCGGAGAGAGAAACCGGTCGTCGGGCAGTCGCTTGTACCGGAAAAGCTGCCTACGACATTCCTATGTTAAACATCCCCGCATTCTGTCCCGGGAATATTTCAAAGAAGTTCCTGAAGAAAATATCACCGCCAAACAATCCACGCGGCAGTTCGAATCTCACGCGGTCATAGAACTGACCGTAACTTGCAAATGCCTTCGTTCTTCCGTCGCCGGTAATATCGTATGCAAAGCCAAGCCTCGGAGCTATTTTTTCCGTCCAATCGAAGTCAGCTAGGCGGAGGAATTCCATTAAAGGACGGCAAGTCCTCCTTCTCGATCCTAATACCAAGGTTAAGGTCAGGCGACTAGTAGGCTGATATTTGTCCTGGATAAATATGGACTGGCTCAGATTCTCGCCAACGCCGCAGGTTCCGAATAAACCTTGCCAGAACCAATGGCTACAACCGGTGTCTGTCCCGCTGTACTATCGGGGCCATGGAACAGCAGTCCGGCTCCGATTTGGTTTCTCTGGTGCCATCAAAAAAGGTCATCCCGTCCCTTTGTCGTCCCGAACTAGGAACATCATTGAAGATCTTGATATCGTTGATAACCGCCCTTCAATTCGTGACGTCCTCCGAACCCAAATATATATGTACGGATAATTCCAAACTCGTTCGGATGGAAGCATCACTTGAGTAATTTCGGCATTGGACGCGGTTTGCTGACCTTGAGGGCAGCCGCCAGGATACTGCGGGGGCACCCGAAGCCATTCCCGATGGAACAAATTGTCGGATCCCGCCGGAACAAAATAATTTCCTAGCTTTTGGTTAAAAACCCTCGCCCGATACGTCCGCTCAATGACTATGCCGGGCAGGGGTGTACACAGCCCGGTTGTGACCTGGTTCGAGCTTTGCCGTCCGCCCTGGCTTGGTCTCAACTGAGATTCCGCAAGAGTCCGATTCCGGGCCAAAATTTGCGATCGGAACGCCCAGGGTCGTAGTCGAACCGAGGATTGCTGTTTGAGCCGGCGAACTCAATAAGGCCGAACGGAATGCTCCTTCGTGGATCCGGGTTCCAAAGATACGTCCCTGATAGACGAAGACTGCTAATGGGCTCGCATCCAGCCGGCCGAAGGCGTACTCGTAATTTCTCTTTCTCCTGATCTCTCGGTTGCCGAAGTGTCCGAGTAGCGGCGAGCGAAGCTTGTGTAAAACTGACTGGTCGCAGTCGGTGTCGAAAATTTGGGGTGAATAACTGGCAAAAAACCAAACTGGTCCTTAAGGATCGGACCGCCTAAATTCGCGGTCGGAAAAACATTCGCGCCTCCCGCCTTTCGGAGGATCGAAATGCTCGAACCTGCTGAGAAAGGAGTAGCGACAGTGAATCGCTGCAGTGACCGACGCGGGCGAGCCATTCCATTTCGGGTCTTCAAACTGGAGGCCAACCTCACCATGGAACTCGTTGCTGCCGCCGCGGGTCGCAACGCTGATCACGCCGCCTGTTGCCCCGCCGTATTGGGCATAAAGCCGCTGGATTTCACCTGAACTTCCTGAACGAACTGGGTCGGAATGTTGTTGTTCTCGTTCAGCGTCCCTGTGCGAAAGTTGGTAACTTCCAGACCGTCGATAACGAATACATTCTCACCGCCCGAGGCTCCGTCCACCGAGAAGCCGCCCGTCCTGGATTCGGGCGCGTGCCGGGAACGGTTTTCAGAAGACCGGTAAAGCCGGTGCTCTTTGGGATCAACTCTATCTTTTGGGCGTTGATCGTGGTTTGGATAGTGCTGTTGGTCGTATCGACCGGCGGTGCATCGGACACGCTGACGTCGACCGAGACCTCTCCTCCGCCCGGATTGACACCGATCTCAAGCTGGGTGTTCCTGCCGATCGCGACGGTCACATTTTCGTAGCGGGCAGCACCGAAACCGCCGGTTGCGGTGGTAACAACTTCATATGTTCCCGGCGGCACCTGCAGCACGCGGAAGAAACCGTCACCATCTGTGGTGATCGTCCTTTTGAATCCAGAACCGACACCCGTTGTAGTTGTGCCGGTCAACGATTCTTTCGCCGATGAGATCGTCACCGTTACATTCGGAACGACGGCCCCGGCCGAATCCCTAACTGTTCCCTCTATTCCGCCTGTCGTCTCCTGGCCGAACGCGGCCGACGCGAGCAGGGCCAGGGAGATGAAGATCAGCTTTGCAGAACTTATCCACTTCTCGATTTTCATTTTTCGCTCCTTCGTTTTCGGTCCGCTCAGAACGAGCCAGACCAACATTTTTTAGAACTCAGGTGGGAATCAAACAAATTACTTCTTAAAAAATCGCCGGTAAGATGGCAACTAAGATGCCTGAACACAATTTGGTTGTTTGAGAGGCAATTCGTATTCCATTTTCCACAATTCGTCCGCAAAACCCTGTGCGATCCGTTCCGAAACACGCTCTGAAAGCCTTTCAATTCAAGAACCAAAGCATAATCATTCTTGATGAAAAAAAATTTATCAACAAGAAATGATGATGAACGTTACCACAGTTTTTCTGAAGTGTTAATTCGAGAATTTGGATTTTTTACCGAAAAGTGGGATTTATCTCAGATATTCCAGAATGGCACCCTTTGCTCCGACCGCCCAGCCGAATTTTCGTTCGATATGTAGTCCGTAGAGGTTGTTGCTTGAAAGGCTTTCAACCCGCTGCCAGGTCCTGCCGCGGTCGCCGGAACGGAGAATGAGGCCCTTGTGTCCGACGATCCAGCCGTTCTTGTCATCGGCGAAATCAACGCGCATGAAGGTCCCTGTGAATGGATTGCGTATCCGCTCCCAGTTAGCTCCGCCGTTGTCGGTACGGAGAATGGTTGCTCCTTCACCGACTGCGTAGCCCTCGTTGTCGTCGCGAAAGTCGACATTATAAAGAGCGGCGGTTACGCCCGAATGTTGTATTCGCCACGTCTCGCCGCTGTCGGTCGTCGCGAGGATCATTCCCTTGTCACCGACGATCCATCCGTGCGAGCTTCCGTTAAAGTCGAGATGAAAAAGCTCACCTTTCGACGGGACCGTCATGCGGCTCCATGTTTCGCCTCCGTTCGAGGTCCGCATCACAAGAGAATCGATCACATGTCCCGCACCGTTGAGAATGGAACCGATCGCGAGGCCGCGTTTTTTGTCCGCAAAGCGGATACTTAAAAAGACCGGCGTGTTGTTCCGAAAATCGGTCGGCCTGAAGATCACCGTCTCGCGCCACGACGTTCCGCCGTCGCTAGTGATATAGACCTTTTTTCCGGCCACGAGATAACCGTTGTCCTCGTTGCGAAAATATATCTCGTTGATATTCTCGGCCGTGTTCAGCGGATATTTATTCCAGGTCCGACCGCCGTCGATGGTCGAGGCAAGGTAACCGCTATCGCCGGCTATAAACCCTTTGCTTGCCGATGTGAAGTAGATCGCGACAAGATCTTCCCTGATCGTCGTCGGATGCGGTTTCCAGCTTTGGGCAGCTGAGGACGCCGCTAAGATCAATGCAAAAAGCCCGATAAGTGAGAGAGAACTGATAAAACGCACTTAATTCCTCCGCGCGAAAAAAGGTGTTTGTGCCGTAAAGGATAACCTTTTTCACGACACAAATCACCTTTTCCCTACGCTGCAAATACAGTCCAGGTTCTACTATTTCGTCACGCGGAACACCTGATTCCGCCAAACGACCACGACCTCTTCGCCGAGTGCGAGATATCGGGCGAGAGCAGGATCGGACGCCGCAAGCTTGAAATATTCTTCGCTTCCGAACTTCATCGCGACCTCTTTGAGTTTCGCAGCTGCTGAAAATTCAGAATCGACCCAAACGTTGTTCTGGTTAAAGAAGTTCTTGTTCGCGACGAATTGGTTAAACGTCGAATTGTCCACAAGCACCCGCTCGCGTTTGTCCTTCTTTCTGTCTTCCGCGATCTGGGCATTCATGCTGCGGGCGTTCTGCTGAACGCTGAATTGCACGGCTCCGGCACCGCTCTTCTCGGCCATAACGGTACGCGCGGACGGTGCAATTCTCATCATTTGAGCTGTATCGGTCGTGTTGGCCAAGGACCCATCGGTCGCGAGATAAGAAGTATAGGGCGTGACCAGGCCATAGCGAGTACCGAGCTCAACGACCTCGTCCTTGATTTCCTTAGTCTCGCCGTTCAACCGTATCTGATCCAGCAGCCATCCGACACGGCGGCTTGCCCACAACCGCGGCAGAAACTCGTTTTCTTCATTACGGAGCGGAAACTCAAGGCCGTCAAAACTGAAACTGCGAGCGAGGCTCCCCGACTTTCCGCGCAACAGCAGCGATACATTATTCAGATCGGAAGCATTCCGATAACGCCCTATCATCATCAACTGCATCCCGCGGAAAAGATCGCCGGGTTTTCGCGGATATACAAATTCCGTTTCCACATGGCCCATGTTGATATCGATGTCGGTCAAAACAGGCGAGCTGACGCGCGCGAAGAAGTTAGACACCTTTACCTCAAGATCTTCCCTTGGCTGCACATAATCGGAAATGCCCGAATTCTCCGCACCCAGCTTGTCGAGCAATGCCGTATTCACGTCGTAGCCAAAGCCAAATGGGAAGATCCGGATGTCGAGTGTCTTCACGGCCCTTAGATTCGACACGATCTTATCGGCGTTGGTCTCGCTGATCGTCGGCCGTCCGTCCGTCATAAAAACGAGGATCTTCGGGCGATCGTTTTTTTCGAACTGCTTGACCGAAGCGATCAGCGAATCGTTTATGTTGGTACCACCGGACGGTCGCAGCTTTGTCACGAATTCCTCACCGCGTTTTCGCCCAGCCTGGTCGGCAGCGATCAAGCCGCTTTCCATCAACCGTTCTTCGCCCGCAAAACTGACGACGTTGAACCGGTCGCCGTCGCGAAGCGTGCGGATACCGAACAACAACGCCGCCCGCGCCTTTTCCATCTTTCCCTCTTCAGTCATCGAGCCGCTGGTGTCGAGAACGAATACTACGTCCTTGTTGACCAGCTCGCGTTCGGAAAGCTCATCGCTCGGCGAGAGCATCAGAAGGAAGTAACCATCTTTGCCGGGCTCGCGATAGGTCAACAGCGACAAGCCGAAATCCTCGCTGGAAAGCCCGAAAAATAATTGAAAGTCATTGTCGTTGTCACGCGTCTCGAACGAGACACTGGCTGTTCGGTCGGAATTATTTTTAATGTCGACATTGTGGGTCGGAGAGTAAATATTTCGTATCGGCTGCCTGCCGGCGATCTCGATGCGTCCCGAGACGGTCCCGAATTTTTGCGGAGCAGAAGGGCGCAAGTTGTCGGTCATCGGTTGGCCGCGGTTCCACAGATTGCGGCCGGTGCCGAGCGGATAACGATAACCAACGGTTCCCGATTCGGCCTTGAGTATCTCGGAATAGGTAAGCTCGAGCTTTTTGTCGGAGTTTGGCGGGATCGGAAAGATCGACGCCTGGAACAGGTCTTTTCCGGCATACTCAAGCAGGCCCGGATCTTTCTGCCTGCGGACGATCTCATCGTAGATACGACGTGCCTCTTCGCGAGACCTGACCTCGCCGACCAACTTCTTGCCGTTCTCCCAGATCGAAAATTCGACGATCGACGCCGTCTCGGGGATCGGGAAAAAATAAGTCCCTTCGAGCGTGTATGGCGTATCGTTCCGAAATACCTGTTCGACATGCGTCGTCGCTACTTGTCCGTTTATTTTTGTGTCGATCTGGATCGACTTTACGGGCAATGCGTTCGGGAGAGGTGCCGGCCGCGGTATCGGCCGCGGCCTGCATGGGCGAATGTCGCAAATGATCGGGACGATCACGCCCTGTGCCGCGATCGGTGCGGCGAGAACCAAACTGGAAAACACAGTTACAGCCAGAGTCGCGAGGCCTTTGAAATTCATACACGTCTCCCGAATTTTTTAATTTTTTTGAAGGGCAGCTACCTTCTTTGACATTTACGGAACGTATTTAGTTGCACCGGCTTGCACAACTTTTGGAACAAAATTCATTTTTCGGTGTTTTCAGAGGGCTGGATTTTCTGTGAGTCGAGAGCAGCGGCCGTCTCCTGCCGAATTGCACAAAGCTGCTTCTCTGTCTAGAACACTAACGTGAGCCTACAGAGCGCAGAAAAAGGACCGGAGTCTAAAACTCCGATCCTGAAAAAAGAATCAGTATGAAAAGCTTAGGGCCGCGAGGGGTCGTCCGCCAATGCTGAGTCGATCTCTTTCTCCAGGCGTACCCGAAGTTTTTCGACCATCAATTCAGACCTCTGGAGGTTCTGATCGAGCACTATTCTGGTTTTCTGGATCTCGGCGAGGATCGATTGAAGGCTCGTTCGTTCAATTTCAAGTTGCTTTTTCTTTAGGGCCCTAAGATCTTCTGGCCGCATCGTGCCGGCGTGTGCAACCTCGCGTTCGATGGCTTCGGGGCGAATATTTATCTCGATGATATCGAGCTTCGTCTTGATCGTGCTTTCTTTCTCGACCATTTCGAAAAGCTGTTTGCGAAGTGATTCGGACCGCTGCTCGGCGCGGGTCAGAATATCGAGGTTGAGAAGAAGTCGTTTCTGCTTTTCATCCTGGTCCTCTTTTTTCGATGATTCCAGGCCGGTGACACGGCTGCGAAGCTCAGCGATCGTCTTGAAAGTTTCGCCGGGATCGGAAACCGGATCAGGCGTCTTTTTTGTTTCCGGCTTGGGTACCAGGATCGTATCAGTATCCGGAAAATCTTCCGCGCGGCTGATGATCTGAGCTTCGCCTGAAGTTGCCGCCGGGACGGTTGTGGTCGTCGGGGTTCGCTTGCGGCGGGTTCCCTGGCTGAAGCCGTCAACGGAAAGAATACCGACAAACAACGCCGCAAAAACCACAAAGCCGATGGTCCTTAGCCCGATCAACACCTTCTTTTCCATAATTCCTCTATTTCTTAGGTTCCCTGTCGGCAATAAAATCACCCCGCATAAGTTCGACCGCATTTTTTGCGAGGCCGACCACCGGTATCGCATCCAGGCCCGAATTCACCAGCCCGCCGAAAACGCCCTTTTTCTTGATGTCGTGCCCGACAAGGAAAAGTGCGACCGCGGCGCCGCCAAACGGCAGCATTTTTGCTCCCCGTTTGACCAACTGCCAACCGCCCGCGTGTACGATCTTTCGCCCTAAACCGTGTTTTTTCTGCGCCATCCCCGTAAAAGTCTATACTTGCTTTATTCGGATGACAACAAGATACTTTTGTTTGCACGCTTCTGATTATAGGCAAAGTTCCGTTAATTCAATGACCCAATGGCGCTAAGGGCCTCGGCAATCTCAAAACGAACGAAAACCGGGTGGATCCTGCGCGATATCACCTTCACCGCCGAGACTGGTGCGGTTTTTGGCATTTTCGGCCCAGCCGGGGCCGGTAAAAGTACACTTTTGCGCGTCCTGGCCGGGCATGAAAAGCCGGCTAATGGCACTTTCGCGTACGAAAGAGATGGATCGGTTGATCTGCCGAAACGTGTTCAATTTGTTGGACCGACAGACCGTTCATTTTGGCATAAACTCCTCAAAAGCAGCGGTCCGGAGCTGTCACGGGGCGAAGAGCAGATTTCGGCAATTGAAAATGCACTCGCCTCGGACGCGGGCGTTTTATTGCTCGACGATGCATTTTGTCATCTCGACCGCGGCCAGCGGTCACATCTATACAGCAGAATTCGGGAACACGCGGCTGCAAATAACATCTGCGTTGTCGCCGCGACTGCCGATTTCAATGAAGTTCTGGAATTATGTGATGCGGTAACCGTCCTATCGCGCGGCGAGGTGGCTGCAGACGGGCTCACCCGAAGAGATCTATCGAACACCCGCGTCTTCTTTGGTCGCCCGACTTACGGGAAGGATCGTGCTGATCGAAGCCCGGCGGCTGTCGTCGAGCAAAGCGGAGATACCGGAGTTTCAGTCGATCAAGGGCTCGCACCTATTGCGAACGAAGAAGTTCGAACGAACCGGCCTGGGGGCGATAAATCAAAACGTTCTGTTAGCTATCCGTCCCGAATATATTTCGATATCAACGGGAGCGTCGTTCCCTGAAGACAATCTGATCAAAGCTATTATTACCGATGTGAGGTTTTTGGGGCCCGCGACCCTCGTCGTTCTGGACGCGGAGGGGTTGGAGATCATGGCACTGGTTATGAGACTTGTCGGACTTCGGCCCGGCGATGAGTGCATGGTCGGACTTCCCCCGGACAGGTTGATGATCTTTCCCGAATAGCGTGTCGTAACTTAAGGAGCCCCGGGTTCGGCACGGAAGGAAAGATTGGTCATATTAGTGGTTACATTTATGCTCTGCTGGACGAACCTATACCGTTTAGCTGCGATATTGACCGTGTAGGCCTGTCCGCCGAGGACCTGAGTGATCCGAAAGTATCCGAGCGGATTTGTCCGGACCTCGTGAGCAACGCCCTGATTGTCCACGATACGGACCTTCGCCATCCCGATACCACGGCCGTCGGCCGAAATGACCCTGCCCTCCAAACGATAAACACTCGTTCCGATCACCCCCGACCAGTTATGAATTACCAGGGAGTAATTTTGGTCCGTTGCGTCGCCGTTAAGCAAGATTCCGTCTCCGTTCAACGCTACGGGACGAACCTCGATCGTCAATCCGGTACCTGCGGGGATGCCCGCGGGCAAAAAAACCGATTCAGTGTTATTCCGGTTATCGGATAAACCGCCCGTTGTAGAGATCCCGTTCGAAAGCACATTGCCCTTATAAACGGTCCCGCCAACCGTAACGATCAAGTCCAGATCGTTCACAAGCGCCGGATCAGCGACGCCCGGCGGATCGGTCCACGCGACCGTCACCCGCAACGGCTTCGAACCGTCCGCTACACTTCCTTGCAGCAGGAAACCCGGGCCCGGCTGCTCGAGCGGCACCTGCTCGTCAATATACTTCATTCCGACGCCCGTGTTCAGCAGCGATCTCAAATTCGGCCGCCCCCAGCCTTCATTACCGTTCGGTATCGCGGCCGCCGAGCCCTGTCCGTTGAGATCACGTGCCGAATTGATCAGTGCCGCCTTTATCAGCGAAGGGCTCGGAATATCGTTGAAGTTCGCGCTTTTCCACCAATGCGTAAACAGGGCGGCGACGCCCGAAATGTGCGCTGCCGAATGCGACGTGCCGCTGCTCCAGCGATGGAAGGTATCAAGATTACCCTTCAGCGAGTCGGTCCCGGAACGGCCGCCTGTGATCGCCGTGCCGGGTGCCACGATGTCAGGCTTGATCCTGCCGTCAGCAGCGGGGCCGCGGCTGGAATCTGACGCGATATCGTCCATGTTGTCCGCGTTCGCAAACCCGAGGTCCGGACGCAGGCCTTCCGAATTGCCGACCGCGATCACATTTTTTGCTATCTTAGGCTGCGTCAGGCCATCCGGACCGCTGTTTCCGGCCGAAAAGATCAAGGTCAGGGGATCGATTCCGGGATCGGTCGAGGCATCCCTCACAAACCCGTCAAACTGAGCGGCCAGTAAGTTATACGCATTCCCGTTCGTACCCTGGCCCCAGCTGTTATTGCTGATAGTCGCATGTACACCATTGGGCCCGGGCGTGGATACGCTGTCATCGTAAACTTGCACATCGGTACCGGTGTAACCGGTACGATTGCGCGGAATGCTGACAATATTTGCCCTTGGAGCCACGCCTGAAGCGAAATTGTAAAAGAGCGAATCCAGGGGGCCGTAGGGCGTCGATCCAGCAATTATCGTCGCATTAAAATGCCCATGCCCGAAGGCCGTCGGCGGCGCACCATGCGTCGGTCCGGTCACGGCATTATCTGTCGTAATGTAAAATCCACCCTCGCCGGGTATGCCGACGCCGTCGTCCACGATCGAAACCGTAACGCCGGTACCGTCGGCACCAAATTGGTTCAGCGGCTGATAACCCGGGCCGTTGATCGTCGTCGGGTTGATGAAGTTGCCGGCAAGGATCTGGTTAGACCTCTCGTCTTCGTTGGAAGACCTCGAATAGGTTTCTATCGCGATAACGTCCGGCATTGCAGCGATCGTTTCGATATCGTCAAGCGAAAGCTCGGCGCGGATCACATTAAAGAAATTGTTCTGGAGCCGGCTGACCTGCATAAACCCTTTGCCAAACGTTCGTCGGATCTCGGAGCTAACCGCATCGATGTCCGCTCTCTCAAAGACAGCAATATTGAAAAGTGCCGTACCTTTTTTTGTCGACTCGATCGCGCTCGATCCGCGTGGCGCCGTCTTGCCGTTTCTCACTGCGTCAAGCTGCTGCCTCAACATAACGGACAACTTTTGTTCGGGCTGGTAACGGCCGATCCACCGGACACGCGAATGGTCGGCTATCCGAGCTATCGCTTCGGAATCGCCATAAACGAAATACGCTTGATGCGGCACGTATTGGAGAACCTCGACGCCTGCGTTCGTGATGCTTTTGAGCCATTCGTCGGTCGGGCTTCCACCGAACTGGACGATGTAATAACCCGGTCCATTTGCCGTCGCTGCTCCCCCTAATCGGAGAGAGCCTGCCGGCGGACGCCTGGAGCGGATCGAACTGGCCGCCGGGCAAATTTATGCTCGTTTCTAAGACCTGCTCTTCAAGACCGTAATTCTTCGCTTCCAACTGCTTGTCGTGAGCGAGAACAACAAAAGAGCCGTAATCCTGGACTATCGTTCCGAGCCGTCTCGCCTTTTCGCGGTCGGCGGCGTTTTCGACGCTTACCCGCGAGATCACCTTTGATTCGTTTCGGATGGCGCGGGTGGCGGTGTCCGATCCTTTGAATTTTGCATTCAACGTGGCCTCGGGGCCGTTCTTGATATTTTGGGCAAGCTGAGGTGTTTCGTAGACTGCGAAAACAAATGCAAGGACAACGAATGGAACAATGACCACCGCGACATACCTGCAGCTACGAATAAAACTGCTCATTAGCGAATTTCTCCTAAAATTGGGGGCGAACGATTCTAATATGAGTAAAAAGAGCAATTTAGCATATATTTCCACCGTATTCCAAGGTATTTTTCCGGACGCCTCCCAAAGAGCGGGGATCGTGGGCAAAGCGCGAAATTTCCGCCGGCACCGTCCAGTGGTCCGCGGCGGAAATTCAATAGCGTCAGGTATTTATATAGTTGGGACGAGGATCACTTGAATACGGCGATTCTTTGCCCGGTTAAGGTTCGTGGTATTAGGTGCGACAGGAATGGTCGCCGCCAAGCCCTTGGCCTCGATCCTCTCGCCCGGCACGCCAAATCCGGTCAGGCGGTCCTTCATCGCCTGCGATCTTTGCTGCGTCAGGTTCATCAGTTCTTCGTCGGTGCCCTTATTATCCGTGTGCGATTCGATCACCACCCGATAATCGGCATTGTCATTCAATAACTGGCCGATCCCGTTCAGCTTCTCATCCGCCGCCGGTGCAAATGAGGTCGAGCGAATAGACGACCAGAAATTTTCAGGGATCGTCAGCACGATCCCGCGTTCGTTTTTAGCAACGGCCCCAAACCGGCGCAGCGACTTTATCAACGCGGGTTCGGCCGCCGACATCGCGCTCAATTTTTGTTCGCGTGCGGCCCGCTCTTCGGCTGTCCGCTGCCGCATTTTCCATCGATTCCATCTTCGCCTTGGCGTTGTCTGCCTCGACGCGAGTTCGGCCAAGTTCCTCACGAAGCCGGCCGTTCTCAGCCCGAAGGTCTTTGATCTGCTGCGAATAATTGATCCCGTCCCTCTCGGCTAACTCCTTGCTGCGCGTTTCGGCAGCAAGCTGGTTCTTCAGATCGGCGATCTCATCCAGCGCATCCTGATATTTTTTCTCAGCTGCTCGCGTTTCCGAATCGGCACGCGACTGTTCATTGCGCTTCTCACGAGCAGCCTTTCTCATCACTGCCGTCGATTCTGCTTTGACAGCGGCACTAATGGATTGCCTCGCGGAGATATCCACGGTCTCTTCCGGCCGGCCGGCTTTCCATGCTTCCTCGGCAGCGGCCAGAAGTGTTGAGGCTTCGTTCAACTCGGTTGCGGCGTCACGCTCGGCTCCTGCGTATTTCGCCAACGCAACCGCCTGTTTGGCCTGCAGTATCGTCGAAGGCGTTTTTGAGTAATCTATTTCCGCTATTTCCGGCGTACGGGAATCGCGGAAAAAGTCGCTCGAATTGCCGAAATACTGGATCGACGGCGTCGTGATGATCGCCTTTCCGCTGGTCGTATACGGGCTAAGATTTTCCAGCATTATTTCCTGGCTTGGCCGCGAGACGAGAAAATGCGGTTCTGCGGTGATGATCAACGCGAACGTCTGCAGCTTGGTCGTCACGCTCATCTTTGAATCGAATTCGAAGGTTCCCCGGCGTTTTATCTCCCCGAGATTGTCGACCTGTCCTTCCGGTGAGATAGCCCACAGGACATAAGTCGCGTAACCCGCTCCGAGTTCGAATGGCCGCGGCATTTTCGATATCGACAGTTCTATCTCGCTGCCGTTGCGGCTCGTCCGCTTGATCTTCGCTTCGCCCTTCATCCGCGGGTACCGCGTCGTTCCGCGAAATTGCACGAATACTAGGTCGTCAAGCGGATAAGTGATCGCGGTCGTCCGCCGCGCAACATCGACCTGCCCGACGGCGTGGGAAGGCTGTAGCCAAACGGCAAACATCAAGACAACCAGGTTTATGATTACCAATCTCTTGTTCATTTATTGATCTCCCTGAGGCGGGCTGCTTAAAAAAAGATGCCATACTGCAAAATAGCGTTGCAAACGGAAACGTCGTGGACATCCGCTGGTACGGTCTAGTATATTCGACTTTCGCAAATGAGATGAGTGAATTTGTTCGCCTTCTACAATATGTTCGGCCGCACTGGCTGACTTTCATGTTCGCGTTGATCGCGATGGTGCTGGTCGCGGTTTTTGAAACGGCGACCGGAGCGCTGCTTGTCCCGATCTTCGATCAATTCTCGCCGGCACATCAGGCTTCGTCCCAAACGCTTTTCGATCTCCAGCGTTATATTCCGCGTGACGACTGGTATCGCTCCTGGGCTGCGATTGCTGTGATGCTGATGTCCTTTACGGTCCTGAAGGGCATTGCCGAGTATTTTTCTTCCTTCCTGATGTCAAGCATCGGGCAGACGGTCGTGCTCGATCTGCGAAAGCAACTTTACGATCATATTCTCCGACAATCGACCTCGTTTTTCGAGCGTCATCGTACGAACTTTCTGGTCTCGAGGCTCGTCGTAAGCTGCGCGGCTATCGAGTTGGCCGTCTCCTCGAACCTGCGTGATGTGCTTCGTGAAAGTTTCATGCTGGTGTTTTTTATCGGCGCGGCGTTTTATTTTAACTGGCGGCTTATGCTCGGGGCCCTGATCATCGGGCCGGTTATCGGCGTCCTGACTTCGAAATTCAGTCACTCGCTGCGCCGGCTTGCGGAAGAATCCTTTGAAGGTAATAAGTTGCTTTCGGACACCGCTCAGGAAACGCTTTCCAATCAGACTATCGTCCGAGCATATTCGGCCGAGGGACGCGAGCGGACGCGATTCGCTCGCGTCGCTGCTCTGATCGCCCGTGCAAATCTTCGATCAGGACGGATCGCCGCGATCTCTCCGCCGACGATCGAGATCGCGGGAATGATCATTGTCATCGTTCTTCTTTATTTCGGCCTTCGCTCGATAAACACCGGGCAGATGGAACCGGGCCAGTTCTTCACATTCCTTTTCTTTCTCTTCCGCAGCTACGACCCGCTGCGTCGCATATCTCGGCAGCACAATGAAATATCGAAAGCGTTCGCCGCGGCCAAAGACGTCTGGAATATCCTTGATGAAAAAGAGGTACTGCCCGAGAAGCCGGACGCGGTCGAATCTAGGCGCCGCTGCGACGAGAAATAAGGATCTCGAATGTTTCATTTAATTACGAGAACGATCCTGACAAAACTAATCCTTGATAATGTGAGCCTGACCGTACCCCGGGGTGCGATGGTCGCACTGGTCGGCGAAAGCGGCGGCGGAAAATCATCGCTTGTTCGGCTTGTGCAGAGTCTTTACGACCCAACCGCCGGAGCATATAAGCTGGGACGGTATCGACCTGCGCGACGCACGGATCTCAAGCCTTAGAAAACAGATCGCGCTCGTCACGCAGGAGACGGTCTTGTTTAACGAGTCGATCCGATACAATATCTCCTACGGAGATCCGGACGCGACCGACGCCGATATCGCCGAAGCCGCACGCATCGCCTTTGCAAACGATTTTATCGATGAACTGCCGCAGAAGTACGATACGCTCGTGGGCGAACGCGGCATCCTGCTTTCGGGCGGACAACGCCAGCGGCTTGCCATCGCTCGTGCCGTGCTGTTGAACGCTCCCGTGCTGATCCTCGATGAAGCGACCTCGGCGCTTGACGCCGAATCGGAGTGGCTTGTCCAGAAGGCGTTGGCGAACTTGATGCAAAACAAAACCTCGATCGTCATCGCGCATCGGCTATCGACTATCAGACGAGCCGACTTGATCGTTGTCATGGAACGCGGGCGGATAATACAGACGCGGCACGCATGCCGAGCTGCTTGAGGCAGGCGGGAAATACAAACGGCTTTACGAATTGCAGTTCGCCGAAGAAGATCTGGCCGGCTCGCCGGTGATCGTCGGCTGACACGCCGACCCAATGTTATGAAATCAATGACAGGTTTTGGACGCGGTTCCGCGGCCGGTGACGCGTTTTCAGTTACCGTCGAGCTAAATCCGTAAACAACCGCTTTCTCGATATCGCCTTGAAACTGAACGGCGAGCTGCAGCCGCTTGAGGCCGTGATCAAACACACGATCACCGACCGGCTGTCTCGCGGCCGTGTCGACGTTAACCTCCAGTACGACCGAACAACCGAGATAAAGTACGACCTAAACCGCCCGATGATCTCCGGCTTCCTTTCCGCGATGAAAGAAATGCAGGACGAGTTCGGCCTTTCGGGCGAACCGGATCTGAACGTGGTCGCACGGCTGCCGAATGTATTGGCGCCCAAAAAGGACGAGATCGATCCGGCCTTTATCGTCGGCGTCGAGAACGCCCTTCTTGCTGCCTTAGACGACCTTGAGCAGATGCGCGAGAAAGAAGGCTCGATGTTGAAAACGGAACTTGAGACACGGCTCGACGAGATCGAAAGACGGCTGCCGGCCATAGTTTCCGAATCGGCAACGGTCGGGGCCGAATACCAGGAGCGGCTTTCAAAACGCATTACGGAGATGCTTGCAAAAAGCGAGACGCAGATCGAACTCGACCAGGCACGTCTTGCGCAGGAGATCGCCTATATTGCTGACCGTTCGGATATTTCAGAGGAGATCGCGCGGCTGACCACTCACATCGAACATTTCAGGCACATCCTTAAGGAAGAAAAAGAGGTCGGTAAGCGGCTTGATTTTCTGACGCAGGAGCTGAATCGCGAGGCGAATACGATCACTTCGAAAACGAATAACATGGTCGTCAAAGAAAATGCTTTGCAAATAAAAAGTGAGATCGAAAAGATACGCGAGCAAGTGCAGAACGTTGAATAAGCAGTCTCTTTTCTTTTCGGAATAGGTGATGGTAAATGCCATAAGTTATAGGTGAGAACTTATGATACTTGTCATCTGTTACCCTATCCCCAATAACTTATTCCGATGAAAGAATCCGAACACACAAAATGAACGGCAGCTTAGTTATCATCACATCGCCTTCCGGGGGCGGAAAGGGGACGATAATCAAGGAAATACTTAAGTCCCTGCCCGATCTTGAATATTCTGTTTCGTTGACCACGCGCGCTCCTCGAGTGGGCGAGGTGGACGGCCGCGATTATATGTTTGTTACCGTCGAGGAATTTAACGCCTTTCGGGACCAGGGAGGCTTTCTCGAGTATGCCGAAGTGCACGGAAATTACTATGGCACGTCGCGGGAACGTATCGCGGAACAGATCGCGGCCAGTAAGGACGTTATCCTTGAGATCGACGTGCAGGGTGCCACCGAAGTCCTGGCAAAGGCCCCGGAGGCGGTCAGTATTTTTATACTTCCGCCATCGTATGAGGCTCTTGCCGGTCGGCTGCGATCACGAAATACTGAGAGCCCGGATCAACTTGCACTCAGGCTTCGCAACTCCATAATCGAGGTTAGCCGTTACTCGGAATTCGAATACCTTGTCATAAACGACAATCTAACGGACGCTGTTGATCGTGTCCGTTCGGTAATTCTTGGCGAAAGGCAGCGGCGGACTCGACAAACTGAGGCGATCCACGCTATTCTAGATAGTTTCGACAGTTCGAAAATATCCTCAAGCTAAAATTATCGAAAATATATGGCTGACAAGAAACAAGAAAATATTGAAGAGATCGAGCAGGACGACGAAATTATCGATCCGCCAGAGATCGACTCAAAGTACCGAATGATCATTCTGGCAGCCCAGCGGAGCAAACAACTTCAGCGAGGAGCAAACTCACGGACCGACATCGATACCCGTAAGAGCAAGCCGACGTGCGTTGCTGATGAAAGAACTCGCCGAAAAGCGTGTGAATTTTAAGATCATCGAATAGGCTGAAGGTCATCACCTTATCTTAATTAGAGAAATGGCTGTCCACCTCGGACAGCCATTTTCTTTAATCATTTACTCGTTTACCTGTATCACTTATAGCCTCTCCGACCGAGTCGACCGCATCGGAGACGCCGCGTTTGAACTTGCCCCAGCCTTCCTGGGCTTCACCGCCGGCCCGCTGAGCTTCACCCTCAGCCTCGAGTCTTTCATTTCCGGTTAGTTCGCCGGCCTTGTCTTTTACAACTCCTTTGGTCTTCTCCCATTTGCCTTTAATTTCGTCATCGTTATAGATTGCCATTCTGGTTCCTCCTAGGATCGAATTAGGGGCGTACTGTTTTAGGACGGTAAGCACCTTAATCTCAGGAAAAGCAATTTACATTCCTTTATAGTCAGGCCCGCCTCCGCCTTCGGGCGTCACCCAATTGATTATTTGGTAAGGATCGGCGATGTCGCAGGTTTTGCAGTGGACGCAGTTCGAGAAATTGACCTTCAGCTCCGCGGCTCGGTCTTTTGGTTGAATTCCATTTCATAGACGGCGGCGGGACAGAATCTTTCGCACGGATTGCCGTACTCTTCAGTGCATCGGTCGCGCAGATCTCGGTGTCTAGAACGTGCAGGTGTGATGGTTGGTCTTCGTCATGGGCAACGCCGGCGTGGTAAACGTCGGTTATCTTGTCGAAGATGGATTCCTTGTCGAACTTCAGGTCGGCATAACGGGTGCGGTCAGTATGCCCGTGACGGTCGTCTATATGCTGCATCCGTTCATGCCCGGCAAGGTGGTGTTCCTTGGGCATAAAGCCCCAAGCCATCCCTCCGGTCAAGTATTGCAGCCCCGTGTTGATCAGTGCAGACCAGCGGCCGCTTTGGAAAGCTGCATGAAAATTGCGGACGGGATAGAGCTCGTCATAGATCCAGCTCATGCTTACCTTTTCCTGAAAATGCCGCAGCGAGCGGGACGTAAAATCGCCATGCTCAAAAGCGCCGATGATCGTTTCGGCCGCAAGCATCCCGCTTTTCATTCCCGTGTGAATTCCTTTTATCCGCTGTCCGTTCAAAAACGAAGCACAGTCACCGACCAGCAAAACTCCGTCGGCATAGAGCCGCGGCATCGTGTAGTAACCGCCGGTGTTGATCGTCTTGGCACCGTACTTCAACATCTTGCCGCCCTTAAGGATCTCGGCTACCTTTGGATGCGTTTTGAATTTCTGAAATTCGGCGTGCGGGTCGATGGTCGGATCAAGATAGTCCAGGCCGGTCACGTAACCGATGCTGACTACGTTGTTCTTCATGCCATAGATCCAACCGCCGCCGTAGGTCTGAGTATCCGACGGAAAACCAAGCGTGTGAACGACCTTGCCCTCAGGAAAATTGGCCGCGGGCACTTCCCAAAGCTCCTTGACGCCAAGCGAAAAGACCTGGGCATCTTTTCCTATGTTCAGGCCAAGACGAGCGGTCACCTGTTTTGCCAACGAACCGCGCGAACCTTCGCCCAGTACGGTCACTTTTGCGAGAAGATCAACGCCCGGCTCAAAATTTCCTTTCGGCTTTCCATCCTTGTCGATCCCTTTATCGCCCGTCCGGACGCCGATCACGCGGTCCGCGTCATCGTATAGCACCTCAGCCGCAGGAAATTCAGGAAAAATATTGATCCCAGCTTCTTCGCATTTACCGGCCAGCCACTCGCACATCTTACTCAACGAGATTATGTACTTGCCCTTATTCTTAAGCGGCGGCGGGGTGATCGGTGCAACAAATCCTTTATTTTTAGTTAGATACCAAGCCTCGTCCTCGGTCACGACCGTGTCGACCGGGCAGCCCTGTTCGAGAAAATCGGGCATCAGCTCGCGGATAGCGATCGGGTCCATGACCGCACCGGACAAGATATGTGCGCCGACGTATGGCCCCTTCTCGACGATGCCGATCTCAATATCGCCGACCTTATTGCCGTGTTTGACGCCGCGCTCGACCAACTCGTCATGCTCCGCGATACTGTTCTTCAAATGCAGCGCCGCCGCCAGATTCGCCGGTCCCGCCCCGACAAACACTACGTCCATCTCGATCTGTTCGCGTTCGATCATACCGTTTAGTAAGAAGCAAATTGTGATTGCGAAACAACTATAATATCCGCATCCCCTGTCTAAATTTTGGCGTTATTTGCAGTCTCAGCCTTCTGCTCTTCGAACTGCCTCTTGAGGCTTTCTTTGTAAGGGGCCCGAGCAACTCCCTTTTCAGTAATTATCGCCGTTACCAGTTCATTCGGCGTCACGTCAAAGGCGTAATTGGAAACGCCTACCCCGTCGGGCGCTAATTGTTTATCTCTCACGTGAGTTACTTCGATCCGGTCACGCTCTTCGATCGGGATGTCGTCGCCGGTCCGACAATTCATATCTACTGTCGATAGAGGGGCGGCGACGTAAAACGGAATACCGTGCCGTTGGGCAAGGACCGCGACCATGTACGTACCGATCTTATTGGCGACGTCGCCGTTAGCCGCAATGCGGTCGCTGCCGACGACTACGGCGTGCACGCCACCTTTCTTCATTATGTGGCCGCTCATGTTGTCGGTGATCAAAGTGACAGGAATGTCGTCTTCCATCAATTCCCAGGCGGTCAGGCGGGCGCCTTGCAAATATGGACGTGTTTCGTCGGCGATCACTGATATATTCTTGCCCTGATCGACAGCTCCGCGAATGACTCCGAGGGCGGTTCCCCAGACACCCCCGGTCGCAAGCGCCCCCGCGTTGCAATGCGTCAAGACGGTCGAATCGTTCGAAAGCAACTCTCCGCCGAACTTCGCGATCAACCGCTGCGATTCAATGTCCTCTTCGTGGATCGCCTTGGCGTCGTTCAACAGTATTTGCTTTACCTCGCTAACGGACTTCCCTTCCGCCTTTGCTTTCTGAAAGGTCCGCTTCATCCGGTCCAGGGCCCAGAAAAGGTTGACCGCGGTCGGCCGTGTTTTCGCGAGCACCTCCGAAACGTACTCAAGCTCATCCTCCAGATCATCGACGTTCGTCCCGACGAACTGCTTGGCACCGAGAGCCACTCCGTATGCGGCAGAAACCCCGATCGCAGGTGCGCCGCGAACGACCATATCCTTTATCCCGGCCGCGACCTCATTGTATGTCCTCAAGGTCAGCCACTTTTCTTCGGTCGGAAGCAGCCGCTGGTCGAGCATCAGCACACCTTCGTCGGTCCATTTAACAGGTATAATGTTGAGTTTCATAATGTTGCCAAGCTTTTAACTTTACGAAAAGAAGACGCGAGTCTCAAGAACAGCGATGCTTTTGAGCGGCTTCCGTCCTATGAGTCGACGAAATATACCGGCTAGAATTATGAGATGGGAAGTACCTTTCTTGATGGACGATTGACAATAAAGGTCGGCGATCTTACCGAAGAAAACGTGGATGCGATCGTTAACGCGGCAAACTGGACACTGCTCGGCGGAGGCGGCGTCGACGGAGCTATTCATCGCCGGGGCGGGCCCGAGATCTACAACGCCTGTAAACGACTTCGCGAGACCGAACTTCCCGCGGGGTTGCCCACAGGCCAAGCGGTGATCACGCCTGCCGGGAGAACTACCGTCGCGTTTTGTTATCCACACCGTCGGCCCCGTCTACGGACAAAATGACGGCCGCGATGCCGAACTTCTGGCCGATTCTTATAGAAACTCGCTTTGGCTCGCGGTCCAGGAAGGACTGACATCGATCGCGTTCCCGTCGATCTCGACCGGGGCCTTCGGCTATCCGAAGCACGAGGCGGCACCGATCGTTGCGAGCACTATCCGGACCGAACTCGATCTATTGCCTTCAACCATGGAGGTCACGCTTGTTTTCTTTTCCGAAAGCGACGCCGAAACATTCGTCAAGTATTCAAATCTGTAAACAGCACGCCAGTGGTCTTACCATTCGATTTGATACTCCCCGTCCATTCGATTATAGTTTTTCTGATACTTTGCTCGCGTAAGCAACAAAGTATCTTATTTTTATGAAGGAGTTTGAGTCGGGAGATTTGAACCAAGCGCAATCAACGGCCGTGCAACCGGCCGAAAATAATTTTAGAGATCATTTTTCCGCAAACCGAGACCTGCCCCGGCCTCTCGCGGCCCTGAATGATATCTCACTCAATTTCTTTTGGTCGTGGAAACCCGAAGGCAGCGAACTTTTCCGCGAGATCGACCCCGCCAACTGGGAAAAGTGCGAACAGAACCCGCGGCTTTTTCTAAAAACCGTCTCCGAGCTTCGCCTTCTTCAAAAATCAACCGACCGCTCCTACCTTGAACGCCTCCGAAGTTTCAAGGACCGCTTGGATGCCTATGTGGCGGAAGCTCCAAACCCGCGAGGGAAAATAACGCCGGAAACTCCTGCAGCGTATTTCTGCGCTGAGTACGGGGTGCACAATTCGCTGCCGACGTACTCGGGCGGCCTCGGCATTCTCGCGGGCGATCATCTAAAATCGGCAAGCGACCTGAACGTACCGCTGGTCGCTGTCGGGCTGCTATATCGTTATGGCTATTTCAGGCAAAAGATCGGCCATGACGGCTGGCAGGAAGAAGATTACCTCGACGTTTTCGACTCTGAGCTTGCTCTGACACCTGTGAGGGACGCCAACGGCGAACGCATCAGCGTAGGTGTCCATATCCGCGGCCGCGAGGTCCTTGTTCAGGCTTGGCTAGCCCGCGTGGGGCGGATCTCGCTTTACCTGCTCGACACGAACGTTGCTGGAAACGCGGACATTGACCGGTTGATCACAGGGCACTTGTACGGAGGTAGTTCCGAAACCCGCATCGTTCAGGAAAAGGTCCTCGGCATTGCCGGAGTACGCTTTCTTCGCAAACTGAATGTATCGCCGCCGGTCTTTCATTTGAACGAGGGACATTCGGCCTTTCTAACCCTCGAATTGGTACGCGAATATCTAACGGCCAATCCGGACGCAAGTTTTGAAGATGCTCGGGCTGCGGTGCGGGAACAGTGTGTTTTCACAACGCACACGCCGGTTGCGGCAGGTAACGACATATTCTCAACCGCCGACCTGAAAAACTGTTTTGATTCAAAATTTCTTTCCGACCTGAAACTGACCGAGGATGATTTTTTTGCTCTCGGCCGCGTCGATCCCGATAATGCCGACGAGCCGTTCGGAATGACGCCGCTCGCGCTTCGGATGTGCCGTTCGGCAAACGGTGTCAGCCTGAAGCACGGCGAGGTTTCCCGAGATCTTTGGGCCGGGATGTTTCCCGATGCTTCCAACTCGAAGGACGTGCCGATAACTCATGTCACGAACGGCGTCCACGCACCTACGTGGGTCGCGCCATTGTTCCAGGATCTCTACCGGAACTCGATCAACGAAGATTGGGATCGCCTTGTTACGGACGGTGAAGCGTGGGCCGCTGCGATCAAACAACTAGCCGACTCGGATGTTTGGTCTACTCACCAAATGCTCAAGCGTATCCTGATCGCTTACCTCCGCCAGCGTACGCAGCGAAAGGAAACGGGCGACCTTGAGACGATCCACGAGCATCAGGACACCCAGAAACTCTTCTCGCCCGATGTTCTGACTATCGGCTTCGCGCGGCGTGTAGCGGCTTATAAACGATGGAACCTAATGTTGTCCGATCTTGACCGACTCTTGAAGTTGGTCGATGACCGGGAACGCCCCGTACAGTTCGTTTTTGCCGGAAAAGCACATCCGCAGGACCGCACGGCCAAACAGATCCTGCAGCAGCTGATGAGCATCAACCATGATTCCAACTGGCAGAAACGCGCGGTTTTTGTTGAAGATTACGACCAGGAGGTAGCTCGATATCTTGTCCATGGAGTGGATGTATGGATGAACGTTCCTCGGCGGCCGCTCGAAGCCAGCGGGACAAGTGGAATGAAGGCCGCGATGAACGGCGCGCTCAACTTTTCGGTCCTCGACGGTTGGTGGCTGGAAGGGTATGACGGAACCAACGGGTTCGCTATCGGCGAAACGGAGGTTAGTTCCGATGATGAAATGGACCGGGCCGATGCCGAATCGCTCTACTCGGTTCTTGAGAACGAGGTTATCCCAGCCTATTACGAACGAAACGAGCAGAATATCCCCGCACGGTGGGTGGCGATGATGAAGAACTCGCTCGCGACGCTTACTCCGCAATTTTCCAGTGATAGAATGGTCGCGGAGTATCTTCGCCGAATCTACGACCCGCATAATTGATATGGCCTATACCGAATTCAGGACCGGCGTCCTCAAACCGATCGAGATCTATCAGGAAGCCTGGGAGATGATCAAGGGCCAGTATTGGATGGTATTTGCCATCGTTCTGGTCGGTATGATGATCGGAAGTTTCATCCCCGTCGTCCTGTTGGGCCCGATGATGTGCGGTATTTACCTCGTGTTATTAAGCTTGCAAGAATCGGGGAGGCCGATCGACTTTGCACAGCTTTTCAAAGGTTTCGACTACTTTATGCCGAGCCTCGGACTCGCTGTCGTAATAATGGTGCCGACCATCGTTTTGATATTTGCGATCTACATCCCGATGTTCTTTATGGCTATGGCCAGCCCTCGGATGAGCGAATCGGAAGTCATCGCCGCTATCGCGGGAATTCTCGCGATTGAGGTCGTTATCGCGATCGTCATGGTCTGTTTCCACACCCTTCTTTTTTTCTCGTTCGCTCTGATAGTGGACAAGAATATGGGCGCGGTTGACTCGATCAGGACGAGCGCCCGGGCGGTCTGGAATAATCTGAGCGGTGTCGTCGGCCTTTTTGCTGTGGGTTTCGCGGTTTGCATCCTCGGCTATCTGGCCCTTTGCGTCGGCATTTACCTGGTGATCCCGCTGATCATGGCGGCAAATGTGGTCGCTTATCGCAAAGTATTTCCGGGATCCCCGGCAAGTTCTTACGCCTAGGAAGTTTTATGGCAGCTGAAATCAACCCGGTGGGTTCGCCGGAAGTTCTCGATTCCCTCTTTAAAGATTCTCACACGGCTCCGGTGGTGCTATTTAAACACAGCAGCAGCTGCGGCATCAGCGCTCATATGTTGGAAGAACTGAGGGCAGTGGAAGCGGAAATCCACGTCGTTGTCGTGCAAAGTCACCGTGAACTGTCGAACGCGATCGAGCGGCGAACGGGTTATCGACATCAATCCCCGCAGGCTTTCGTCATCCGCGACGGAAAGGCCGTTTATCACGCCTCGCATTACGGAATAAACGTTGATACCATCACGCGCCTTTTGCAGGAATAGGATGATCGAGCCGACAAAGATAATCGAAGAGAGCGACAGCGAAGTGACGATCGAATGGTCGGACGGTTCGGAGAATCGCTTCCACGCAGCAGCGCTCAGACGTGTCTGCCCTTGCGCCGGGTGCGTCGACGAATGGACCGGAAAAAAGACATTAGACGCCGGCTCGGTACCCGAAGATCTTTCGTTCGATCACATCTCGATCGTTGGACGATATGCCCTTAATTTTCATTTTTCCGACGGCCATGAAACCGGCATTTTTAGCTTTGCATACCTGAAAGGCCTCGCTTAGAACTCTTCGATATGGCCCACCGTGTCAGTAGCCCGCACGTTAGTAAGGGCTCAACATGACCATACGTCTATGTCGTTTCTGTCGAACGCGCCGCGATCGACGGGAAATCAGCGGTACTCGTCGGTACCTTGAGCCCTTACTTACGTGCGGGCTACTGACACCAACCGCAGCTACGATCTAGAGCGCAAAAAAGCTACAATATTCGAGATGCATGAACGCGATATTTTTGACGAACGCCAGGAGATCAAGAAAGCCTCCTTTTCTTGCCCGTTTTGCCGTGAACGGAACGAGTATGACGTGCGCTGGATGACCCGCCGCAAGAAAAAACAGGCCCCGCGGCATTTGAGTGAGGACGACCGCGCTCGTTTTTCAAAATCGAAGGACTATATGGTCCGCATTGACGATCAGCTTATGTGCAAGAACATGCGATGCAGAAAACGGTTCGAGATACCGACGTCGCAGTCCGTGGTCTTTATCTGAAAATCCTGGACGGCGGACTATGCCTGATATGGTATGCTCATAAAAACAAAGTTCGCCGAACAAGGAGGTAAAACATGCGGGGAAAAGAACTGGAGTTTTACGAAAAGGAAGCACCGCCCGATCAGGACATCAAAGAACTGATCGACGACCAGATCGCTCACGTGCCGCAGGCACCAGGCGAGCTTACCGAACGCCTTGCCGAGAACCACGCGGCGTCGCCTGCTGACTCCGGCGGCGATATCGATGCCGACTGGGAAGACAACACGGGTTCTGAGGCCGTTTTCGGCCACAATCCTACGCCCGACCAGTCCGATGTCGAAGCGAACGCCCACGCGATGGGTATTGATTTTCAGGACAACGAACCGCTGGACATCCTGGATAAAATGGAACGCCGCGACCGCGACCGTTTTGAGCTCAATGAGGATTCGAAGGCTTCGGAAGATTCTATTTGATCGGGCGAAAATTGAGCCAGGAAAAGCGGCTCCGCCAAGCAAGTTACTCTTCATCAATTGCCTCCACCTTTAGGTGGAGGTTTTTGATTTTGAGGCCGTCGGCTTTAGCCAAAATTCTTTAGAGAAATTTTCCTATTGGCTTCAGCCCAGATTCCAGCGGCCGTCCGGCTAAAGCCGATCGGAATTTTCTTTATCCCAGTTCGGCTAAGGCCTTTTGAGTCTTCAACCTGACCTCCAGCTAAAGCTGGAGGCAATTGAAAAGAGGCCGCCTTTTCAGGCAGCCTCTTTCTATCCTTTGATCCACGTCTTAGTAAATACTGAACGTGTAATCGATAGTAACCGTCTTTGAGATCGGAATCCCGTTCTGCTTCGCCGGCTCGAATTTGATCAACCTCGCCGCTGCGATCGCCTGTTCGGTCAGACCGTGTGGCAGCCGCGTGACCGGGGTGATCGAACCGACCGCTCCAGAGGCGAGAAGCGTAACCTTCAACCGAACGCTTCCCTGAACACCATTCGTACGGCCCGCGTCGTTATACTTTGCCTGCGGCTTCGAAAGGATCTTCAAGGGAGCTGAAACCCCGAGTGCCTTTGGCGGAGGAACACCGCCACCACCCCCACCGGAGCCATCACCGTATCCGTCGCCGTATCCACTGCCGGCACCCGAGCCGACGCCGCTGCCTTGGCCTGTACCACGGCCGCTGCCTGCTCCGGTTCCGATCCCGGTACCCATACCGCCGCCCGAACCCGGACCGCTTGAGAGATCACCAAAACGCGAATTGGGGTCGCCCCACTGGCCATACTTCTTCTCGTTCTTCATGATGCCCTGCGTTGATGGCGGAGGCATCTTCAATTCGAAATTATCACTCTGATGGACCTTTGGATCCGGCGGACGAAGTGGATTTGGCGTCTGATCGGGCAGGTCGCCCTGGTTGACCGGTTTCGGATCTTCCTTGCCGCCGCCGCCGCCGCCGCCGTCTTTATCGTCGTTCTTTTTCTCTTCCGGCATGTCCTCGACAGGCATCGGGACATCCTCTAAAAGATAAGCCAGCGAACGCTCGTCGCCGATAGCTCCCACGCCGAGGTCTTTTTGGAACAACGAAACGATAGTTGATCCGACGGCCAAGGTCGACATAAGGATCAACGAACCCAGCAAGAGAAGATTTCTCTGCTTGCCGTTCGTTTCCTGAATAACGGTAACGTAATAGCCGCCGTCGTCGCTCGATACGTGGCCCGGCGTATAATCGTGGAAACCGGCTGCTTCGTCGGCCATGGTCGGGGCCGCGAACGCCGCTGCAGTCGGAGCGGCCGCGTAAACTTCTTCCGGCTCGTTTTCGATCACGTCGGCATTTTCGATCTCGATCGGAGCAGACTCCTGCTCAACTTCTTCCGAAGCGTCAGCCCACATCTCTTCTTCCACCGGTTCGTCGATGCTCGATTCTGCCGGGATCTCAAGCAACGCATCGCCTTCGGCAGCCGACAGCTCGATCGTGTCCGGCGTGACCTCAGGCGTCGTTGCCGGAACGTCGATTATCGGCTCTTCAGCGGCAGCCGCATTTGCGAGCGGACTCATTTCGAACGCTTGCAGCGGCGCCGCGCAATCCGGACAAAAACTAAACTTCTCGGCGAATCCCTCGTCACACGAAGTACAATACTTGACAATTTTTCCCATAACTACGGCCTCGCTTTTTAATCACACCTTAATAGCCGGTGAACAGCACAAATGACTAATTATAACCCGTTTTTTGCGGATGGAAACAAAACTTTTCAGAATCCCGCCGATCGCGGCCGCCTTGTTCAATTAAAATAGATGCCTGCCCTTTTTATGACGATGCCCGTCTTAATAAATTTTTTGGGCCGGGCAAGCCTTTGAACGCTATTCAGTTACAACACTTCAATGGAGTTTTGCAACTAAAAAGGTTAACATCTCAGATTCAGCCCGCGCGTTATCAAATGAGTATTAAAAGAGCTATTAACCTTTGTTTTTCAGCCTTCGTCCTTGCTTTCGCCCTCGTGTCCGTTTCAGCCGGCCAAAAGCCGTCCGGAACGCCCCGTCAGGAAAAGCTGCTGAACGGGCTAAAGATATTAGTATGGAACGTCCCGGCGGCTGAAAAGGTTTCGTTGAGATTAAGGATCCACGCCGGTTCGGCATTCGACCCGCAGGAAAAAGAAGGCGTAATGAAGCTGCTTTCGGAGAGCTTTTTCCCGAACGCCGATTCGAAGAACTTCTTTCGCGAGGAACTTGACGGAAGTATCGAGATCATCTGCAATTACGACTACATCCAGATAAACGCCACCGGAAAGGGGTCGGAGTTCATTACCCTGCTGGAAACCGTGGCCCAGGCGATCTCAAATCCAGACTTGAGCAAGGAAACGGCTGCTGCCGTAAAAAAGAACCTGGTCGCATCGCTTAGCGAGCTTGAAAAAGATCCGGGCTACATCGCGGACCGTGCTGTCGCAAAACGCTTATTTGGAACATTTCCCTACGGAAGAGCTGAGATGGGCACGGTCACCTCGGTCGAAAAGCTCGACCACGCCGACCTGAGATTTGCCCGCGAACGGCTGCTTACGGCCGATAATGCTACCCTGGCTATCAGCGGGAATGTCGATCCGGCCCTCGTTTTTCGAGCCGCCCGACGCTATTTCGGGTCATGGCTAAAGTCCGACAAAACGGTGCCGTCCACATTCCGCCAGCCCGATCCGCCGCGTGCGGAACCGGAAATTATCAACGCTGCCGCGGCTTCCGGCACGGCTCAGATCCGCATTTCGACACGGGGCGTGTCAAAAAACGACCCGGACCTCGCAGCCGCGGACGTCCTGGCCCAAGTCCTCGAAAACAGGCTTAAGCTCAAGTCGGCCGACAGATCGTTCGTCAGGAACGAATCACATGTTTTGCCGGGCGTGCTCGTTCTCGGCATGCCAGCGGCCCCCTCGGCCGGCACCGCCGAAAATGGCAGCAAGCAGCCGCAGTCATTTGCACAGATTCTCGCTAGTGACGTCACGGCAGAGGAATTCAGTATCGCGAAATCCCAGGTTGCCGCCCGCTGGCAGCAGCGTGACACAGCCGACATTTGGCTTGATTTCGACACGTTCAAGATCACCCCGGCAAAGAATAATTACCTGAACCTCGATGGCCTTGCTCTCGCCGATGTTCAACGGTTCGCTGCGAAGATCAAAAGCCAGCCGGCAGCCGCGGTCGTGTATTTCGCTCCCCCAACGGCCTAAAAATGCCCGCAGCAGAACGCGCCCAAAACGAGATAGACCACAGCCGTGCCGTTCGCACGATGTTTTCGGGCATCGCGCCGCGGTACGATCTGTTAAATCACCTGCTTTCGGTGAATATCGACAGGACGTGGCGGCGAAAGGTTCGCCAGGAACTCTCGAAAACTCTCGAAAATGAAAATGCGGTCGTGCTCGACCTGGCATGCGGAACCGGGGACCTTTCGATCGAGCTGCAAACGAACGCCAGAGCCCAGATCATCGGTGCGGATTTCTGCCGGCCCATGCTCGAACTTGCAAGTTCCAAAACGGTCAGCCGATCGCTCAATGTGCCTTTTGTCGAAGCCGATGCGCTGCAGCTAGGGTTTGCAGATGAAAGTTTCGACGCGGTAACGATAGCGTTCGGCCTTCGTAATCTTGCCAACTTTCGCGACGGCCTCGTGGAGATCGCCCGAGTACTAAAACCCGACGGAAAGCTCGTCGTCCTCGAATTTTCGACGCCGCCGATTCCCGGCTTTAAAAAGCTCTTTGATCTATATTTTACCAAGGTCCTGCCGCGGATCGGCGGGCTTGTCAGCGGCGAGCGTTCGGCGTATGAGTACCTCCCCGACTCTGTCTCACGCTTCCCTGACCAAAAAGCCCTCGCTCAATTGCTCCGCGAGACCGGTTTTGAACAGGTCGGATACAAAAACCTGACCGGCGGCATAGCGGCCATTCATTCCGGAACCAAATCGCCCTGACTGTTTTCACTGCTACTAACCGTTCACGGCGTACTGCTTACTCCCCACTGCCGCTGCCGGCTGCCCCTGCTCCGCCGTTTGTTATCCGAACTCCATAATTATAAAATCGCTTAACATTCGTCGTCAGAATGAAATACAAACTCTTCAAGATTCTCAGGCAGGTCCTTCTAACACTTCTCGTGATTTTCACGGTCGTGTCGCTGGTGACGCTGCTCATCGAGTTCGTGCCGGGCACGCCGGCTGAAGCCATCCTGGGTGAAACGGCAACGGCAGAGCAGGTAGAGGATTTCAATCGAAAGCACGGCCTGGACCGGCCGGCTTTTTTTGTCTCATATTCAGCCGAATCCGGTTTGAAATGGAACGGTACTAATAATCGTTATTACGACTATATCTCGGGTTTATTTACGCTCGATCTGGGACGGTCCTTCCGCACTGACAGGCCGGTACGTGACATGATCCTGGAACGCTATCCGGCCACGATAAAGCTCGCCTTGGCAGCAATGCTGGTCGCGATCGCCATCGCGATCCCGCTTGGCGTATTGGCCGGGAGAAACAAGAACGGACTCATCGACAATCTTGCTTCGTTCATCGCATTGCTCGGCATCTCGCTGCCGACTTTCGTGATCGGCCCATTCCTTGTATATATCTTTGCTGTAAAGCTTGGTTGGTTTTCGCCCACCGGAAGCCTATATCCGGAAGATATAGTGCTGCCCGCTGTCACGCTTGGTGCCGCTCTGTCGGCAATACTCACGCGCATGGTCCGTTCAAGCGTGATCGAAGAACTCGGTGAGGACTACGTCCGGACGGCTCGGGCAAAAGGTTTGAGCGAAAGGAAGGTTGTATATAAACACGTGTTGAAAAACGGCTTGATCCCGGTTGTGACGGTCCTTGGCCTGCAGCTTGGCGTTCTGCTGGCGGGAGCGATAATAACCGAGAAGATATTCAACTGGCAGGGCCTGGGACTGCTCCTGTTGGAAGACGGGATCGCCAAACGCGATTATAGGCTTGTCCAGGGCTGCGTGCTTGTGATCAGCATTACCTATATTGTTGCCAATACGCTTACCGACCTTGTCTATGGTTGGCTTGACCCGCGTATCCGATTGTCCTGATCTCGATCAGCGCCTATGTTATGAACCGACTCGCGTACATTGGAATAGCTCTCGCGGCGATCGTCATTTTTGCCGCGATCTTTGCGCCGTTCCTGGCGACGCATGACGTGAACGCGCAGGACCTGTCGATCAGGTTCGTTTCGCCATCGGCCGACCATTGGCTTGGGACTGACGCTCTCGGGCGCGACATATTTTCGCGATTGCTGTATGGAGCCCGGATTTCGCTTCTCGTCGGCATCACGGTCGTTTTTGTGTCGGGTGTTATAGGAATTTTAATAGGATCGTTCGCCGGTTTCTTCGGCGGAGCGGGGCCGGTCGGCTCGGTTGTAGACTTCCTTATTAACGGCTACCTCTTCAACGTTTTTCTCGCGTTTCCGGGTTTGCTGCTCGCCATCGCTCTGGTGGCGGTCCTTGGTGCGGGGCTTGAAAAGGTGATCCTGGCTCTTTGTATAATCGGCTGGGTCGGTTACGCACGCGTGATGAGGGCCCAGGTCCTAAAGGTACGCGAGTACGATTTTGTGCAAGCGGCTAAAGCATTAGGTGCGGGTAATCTTCGCATCCTCTTTTCGCACATTATGCCGAACGCCATCCAGCCGTTGATCGTCCAGGCGTCGCTCGGCATGGCCGGTGCGGTATTGTCCGAAGCGTCGCTTTCGTTCCTCGGACTTGGCATACCCCCGCCCGCACCGAGTTGGGGCACGATGATCGAAGAGGCGCGCAACTACTTTGCGATTTATCCGCATGTCCTATTTGTACCTGGTGCCGCAATAGCAATGACCGTTCTTGCGTTCAACTTTATCGGCGACGGATTGCGGGAATATCTCGACCCTAAACAAAGGACGCGTTGACGATATGGTTTCAAGCCAGCCGCGGGTCTTTCCACTCGGCGACGATGCCGTCACCGTCGAATTCGGGACCGAGATCTCGGAACAGCTGAATCATGCCGCCATCTCATTGTCGGAACATTTTACCGCCAACCCGTTTCCGGGCTTCGTCGAAGCCGTTCCGGCATATTCTTCCGCAACATTTTTTTACCGGGTCGCTGATGTATTAACGGATATGGATGATCCCGCGGTCACGGCCTTCGAGATCGTTCGGCGGAAACTACTCGACGCGGTCAAACGCGGTACGGACGTCGGACAGAGGACCGCGAGCGAGGTCACGATTCCCGTGCTTTTCGGCCCCGACGAAGCTCTCGATATACAGCAGATCGCCGACCATTCCGGCACTGTCACCGGATGAAGCGATTTCGATATTCCTTTCAAGGACATACCGTGTGTTCATGCTCGGGTTCCTACCCGGCTTTGCTTACATGGGAACTGTTGACGAACGAATCGCCGTCCCGAGGCACTCCGTCCCACGTCTGAAGGTCCCGAAAGGAAGCGTCGGGATCGCCGGACGTCAGACGGGCATTTACCCTGCGGAATCGCCGGGCGGCTGGCAGATCATAGGAGTGACCGATCTGGAACTTCTGACCGGCGAGCCGTCGGCGCCTTGCGTGCTGCAGCCGGGTGATAACGTCCGCTTCACACGGGCAACGGATCGATCCCTGCCGTAAGGCCCGAACACGTGGACTCTCTCAATGTGCATCGAGATCGAAAAGGAAGGGATTTTCAGCTCGGTCCAGGGGCTTGGCAGTTATGGCTATCAGCGATTTGGCGTAAACCCGCAGCGGCGCGATGGACCGAGCGGCGGTTCGGATAATCAACATACTTCTTGGAAACGCACCGGAACTCTCCGGCCCTCGAACTCCATTTTCCGGCAGGGGTTGTCCGATTCGACGAACATTGTTTGTTCGCCCTCGGCGGCGCCGACTTTGCCGCCGAACTGGACGGCCACCCGATCGACAACTGGCGTACCCACTTTGCCGCGCCAGGCCAATCCCTCCGATTCAGGAAACGGACAAAGGGCAATCGGTGTTATCTGGCGGTGAACGGTGGGCTGACCTCGCGTTCGCCCGATGAAGAACTCCGGTCGGATGAACTGACAACGAGCAGATTGGTCAGAGGCTCGCATCTTTTTCGAAAACTTATCGGACCACACCCCGATCTCCGATCGGAAGGCCGGCGAGTTTCGTCATCTATGGTCCCGGCTTATAGCACATTCCCAACCGTTCGGTTTCTCGCGGGCGGCGAATTCCATCAGCTAGATGAGACGAATAAGCGTTTATTATCCGAATCGAATTTCGAGGTATCGGCGGATTCGAACCGGATGGGGTTTCGGTTGAAAGGTCCCGAGCTCGCTCTTGCGGGACATGTCGAACTCGTGTCGGCAGGCGTCAATTTTGGGACGATGCAGCTGCTGCCCGACGGTCAGTTGATCGTGTTGATGGCAGATCATCAAACCTCGGGCGGATACCCGCGGATCGGCAATATCATCTCGGCCGATCTCCCGCTGGCCGGCCAGCTCGGTACCGGGGATAGGATCGCGTTCAAACCGACCACGATAAACGAAGCTGAACGGGCGGGACTCGCTCTGGAAGCCGATCTTAAACGGTTGGAATTGGGCGTCAGATTTGGTCGTTACTGGTGAGGCGATTATGTTAAGCTTGCTCGATCATTATGACTACGGTTGACTTGAATTGCGATATGGGCGAGGCGTTCGGCCCCTGGCCGATGGGGAACGACCGCGAGCTCATGCCGCTCATTTCATCGACCAATATCGCTTGCGGTTTTCATGCCGGCGATCCGACGACGATGCGGAAGACGGTCGAGCTTGCTCTCGAACACAACGTCTCGATCGGCGCTCATCCGGGCTATCCGGACCTTCAGGGTTTCGGGCGGCGGAATATGGCGATGAAGCCGGATGAGATCTTTGACCTTATCCAATATCAGGTCTCGGCGTTAAAGGGAATATGCGAGTCGCACGGCGGAAGGCTCCATCACGTGAAACCGCACGGAGCACTTTATAATCAGGCGGCAAAGGATCGCGATCTGGCCGCGGCGATCGCCCGCGCGGTCAAGGCTATCGATCCGACACTTGTGCTTTACGGGCTATCAGGAAGCTTGCTGGTGTCTGAAGGCGAGGCGATAGGACTTCGTACCGCATCCGAAGCTTTCGCCGACCGCACTTATCAGAACGACGGCCACCTGACGCCGCGATCGCAGCCGAACGCGTTGATCACCGAAACGGCAGTCGCCACCGCGCAAGCCGTGGCAATGGTCCGAGACCATGCCGTTTCCGCGACAGACGGCACGAACGTCGCGATCAAGGCGGATACGATCTGCATTCACGGCGACTGCGCCAACGCCGTCGAGTTCGCACGCGCGATCAACGCGGCCTTTGCGGCACAAGGGATCCAAATATCAGCTCCTTTCGCATCGGATGCAAAATGAGAAACCGCAAAAACCCGCGGCACGGTCGGCAGTTCTCGGCGCGGCTTTCCTGATGGCCACCTCGGCCGTCGGTCCGGGATTTTTGACGCAAACGACGGTTTTTACGAAGCAATTGCTTGCAAGCTTCGGCTTCGTCATCCTTCTCTCGATTATTCTCGATATTTTTGCCCAGCTAAATATCTGGCGGGTCCTGACCGTGAGCGGAATGCGCGGCCAGGACGTTGCAAACCGAACGATCCCGGGGAGCGGATATGTGCTTGCGGCATTGATAGCGGCCGGAGGCCTGGTGTTCAATGTAGGAAATATTGCGGGCTGTGGGCTCGGTCTCAACGTTCTTCTTGGCATTCCCGTTGAGATCGGCGCATTGATCAGCGCGGCCGTCGGCATCGGTATCTTCGTCGTCAAGGAAGCCGGAAAGGCAATGGACCTTTTCGTAAAGGTCCTGGGCATCCTGATGATCGTTCTAATATGTTACGTCGTCTTCGAATCGCGACCGCCGCTGCCCGAGGCGGCACTGCGGACCGTATTTCCCGAAACGATCGACGCCCGTGCGATAGTGACGCTTGTAGGTGGTACGGTCGGCGGATATATCACCTTTGCGGGGGCGCATCGTTTGATAGACGCCGGAATATTCGGTAGGCAAGCGTTGCCCGAGGTCAACCGGAGCGCAGTTACAGGAATCATGCTTACGGCAATGATCCGTTTTCTGCTTTTTCTTGCATCGCTTGGTGTCATCACAATGGGGCTGCCCATATCCGACGCGAACCCGCCGGCTTCGGTTTTCGAAAACGCAGCGGGCCAACTTGGCCTTCGTTTTTTTGGGATAGTTATGTGGGCGGCCGCGATCACATCGGTCGTCGGTGCGGCATTTACGTCGGTTTCGTTCTTCAAGACACTTCATCCGAAGCTCGAGGGCAGGACCAGTTTGGTAACAGTGGCCTTCATTCTCGTTTCGACCCTTATTTTCTTTTTCATCGGCCGGCCGGTGACGGTCTTGGTTTGGGCCGGAACGATAAACGGATTTATTCTTCCCATCGGGCTGGCCTTGGTCCTATTGGCGTCACGCAATCGTGAGATAGTCAAGGATTACGTTCACCCGCTGATTCTTCAGCTCGCGGGATGGTTCGTCGTCGCCGTAATGCTTTGGTTCAGCATAGTGACCGTATACTCCTTGTTCTGATATTTGGAAAAGAATATTGCCTAACAACCGCCGTGGTAGTAAAACGATAACAGCCACCGCTCGCAGTATGTACAAAATTCCGGCATTGATCGTCTTAGTAGCGGCATCTACGCAGGCCCAGTCAGGCAGGCGGATCGAGCCGGCTGGAACGCCGACCCCGCCCGCGGCCGCAGATATCAAACGCGATTCCAGATCCGGCCGCTCAGGCGCTCAGGCAAAACCAGCACGAAAAAGCCCCTCATTGGTCGTAAAGGATGAAAGCGAAGTAATTCGGATCGATACGGACCTCGTGACCATTCCAGTTTCCGCATTCGATCGAAACGGGCATTACGTCCCGAACTTGAAACAAGCCGATTTCCGGATATTCGAAGACGGCGTCGAGCAGGAGATCGCGTATTTCGCGACGACCGATAGGCCGATCACCGTCGTGCTGCTCCTGGATACCAGCCCTTCGACAAGCTACAAGATCCGGGAGATCCGGAAAGCAGCCGTTGCGTTCGTCGATCAGCTCAAACTCGAAGATTCGGTGATGGTGATCGAATTTGACGGGAACGTGCACGTATTGACTGAAGTTACACGCGACCGGGCAAGAATATACAAAGCCATCGGGAAGGCCGACTTTGGCTTTGGCACTTCGCTCTATGAAGCGGTCGATTTTACGCTGCGAAAGCGTTTGAATTCGATAGAAGGCCGTAAGGCGATCGTCCTTTTTACCGACGGCGTGGACACGACGTCGCGTAAGGCGGACTTTGAAACGACCCTCAGTCTTGCGGAGGAAGCCGACACGCTGGTTTTTCCGATCTATTACAATACGCTGCTCGGTTTCAATTCGCTTGGAGGCTTTCCGGGTGTGCTCAGCCCAAGGGGCAGCAGCCCCGAAGACTATGAACTCGGCCGAAGATATCTGGAACGGCTTGGCCGGGTCACCGGCGGCCGGGTTTTCCGCCCGGAAAATTCGCCGGAAGGCCTGACGGCCGCCTTCGAAGCTATCGCCGAAGAGCTTAGACGGCAGTACGTCCTAGGCTATGTTCCATTCGACCGGGGAGCAGCGGGCCAAAGAAAACAGATCCGGGTCCGTGTCGATCGTTCAGATCTTGTATTGCGTGCCCGCGATAGTTATGTGGTTCGAGAGCGAAAGTAAGCCGTGATATCCATCGGTCGCGGGAACGCCGCCCGCAGTTCAATAAACCCTTTGCCGGTTCAACTGGAACGACCTTCCATGCTCGCGTCAGCGCTGGTAGAGCTTTCTGATGTTATACCGCTACCTCGCTTCCGTACTATATTCTTTAACTCGCACAACAAATGCCGTCATCCGAATTGACTCTTGATCTTAGAGATCAAAAGTACAAAACAAAAAGGAGCATGATCGCTCATGCTCCTTTTTCCAAAAGGTTGATGATAAGGCGGACGGTTTGTCCGCCTTATCGGTTAGTTGACTACTGGGCCGGGACAGCTTCGTCGGTCGCTGAACCAAGGTTCATCGTTTCGAAGTTGCTGCTTTCTCCCAGTGACGACTTCTTGACGTACCACGTGCCGGCACGGAAGACCGCAAGGTCTGCCTTGCCGTCGCCGTCGTAATCCGCCGGTACAGCTATGTCACCTGCCTGTCCATGCGACTTGACCGTGTAGGCCGTAGCACTCAGCATATACCACGTTCCGTTACGGAAGACCGCAAAGTCTGCCGCTCCGTCGCCGTCGTAGTCTGCCGGTACCGGGACATCGCCGGTCTGGCCGAAGTTCGTGATACGGAATCCACGGCTGGATTCAAGCGTGTACCACGTTCCGTTCCTGAACACCACAGGATCGGTCCTGCCGTCGTTATCCATGTCGGCCGTGGCTACACGGTCTGTCGGGATACCGAACTGGAAGATCGCGAACTGGCCGTTCGTCGTCTTGACATACCACGTTCCGTTCGACGGTCGGAAGATTATGAAGTCTGCCTTTCCGTCGCCGTTGTAGTCGCCAGCCAGCGGTACATCACCGGCCTCGCCACCCCAATTGTGGTATTCATAGACCGCCGTCGAGCCCTGGAAGTACCATTGGCCCGTCGACGGACGATACACGGCGTAGTCAGTAATGCGGTCACCATCGTAGTCAGCCGCGACGATCTTATCGCCTGCCTGGCCGAACGCACGCTGCCTCATTGCATTACCCGCGTCGCTTGACAGCCATGACCAAACACCGTTGCTCGGTGTCCAGACAGATGCGTCAGACTTGCGGTCACCGTCGAAGTCGAATGCGACCGCCCTTGCTTCCTGACTGGGGGCATTACCGGTGTTCTCGAAGACCACCGCGTTGATGCCGGCCACCAGGCCGTTCGGGCCGCTAAGCGTTGCAGTTTGCGTTCCGAGGTTAGTCACGAATCCACCAGGACCGGCATGACGGGCAACGAATACCGGTAAGGTCGAATTCGGATCGTCAGCTTCCACAATGGTTATCGTCGATCCCTGGTTAAAGGCACCTCCAGCTAACGCACTGCCGTTGACGAACGTACAGTTACCTTCCTGAGTTCCTGACGGTCCAGCAATGACCGAAACGGCCTGCGAGAACGCCGGGAACATAGGAACTGTCTGCCCGCTACCGTTAACGAACGTCGGGCTTACCAGATTGACCGTGAAGTTAAAGGTTGATCCAACCGGATTGTTGGCTGCACCAGCAATACCGATCTTACAAACCTTCAAGACGGTCGGGTTGAACCGGAAGTTCACGAACGTGACTTCGACGATCGAGGCACGTGCGAATACTGCAGCACGGGCAACGAACGCCGAATTCTGGATGGTCAACCTGGCACAACCGAAGGTACCAGAATCGCCACCGACGACGTCAGCACTACGGAAGGTCCAGGTACCGTTCATTCCACGTCCGTCAAAGACGTCGAGGTTCCCGTCCGGATTGAATGTTCCGGTGAACGGAGCAACTCCGCCGCTGACCGGGTTAGCCGAGTCTTCGTCGAAGGTCGTCAGCGTACCGGTACAGTCGTTATTGCCAGTACCGAAGTTGTCGCCAGCGCCACCGCGATTCGTTGCGAGCGCCGTGCCCACGCCGGCCGGATTCAGAATGCTCAGCTGGAGGTCGCCGTCGAACGTGTGGTTCAGACGAACACCAACATTGACATCAGTGATCAGACCTGGATCCGGAACGTTGACGGGGATATTGACCGTCGTCAGGTCCGGAAGCGGGGTTCCTGCCGCATTCGAATCAAACACCTCGGTCGTTGCCGCTGCCGGGGTAAAGTTCGGATTCGGGCTGAAGCCGGCGATAGCCGTCGACGTAAACGCCGAACCGGCAACCGTTATGCTACCAACACGAAGCTGGCCAGGCAGCTGCGGGATAGTGTTGTTCACCGAAATACCGTTCTCAAAGATGTAGACCGGTGTTCCGTTAACAAACGTCTGGTGCGGTGCCCATGCCGGCGGCGGTGCGCCAAAGCCGGGTACGAATTCGCACGTTCCGCCCTGTGCCGGATCGCCAGCACGTACATCGAACGTACGCGTGACAACACCGTAGTACCGCACCTGCGGATGAACCGCGTTGTCTGGCCGTAACCGACAACCGTGAATGTGAACAAGGTGTTGATCGGGATGCCAGGACCGGCAACCTTACAAACCTTGACCCTTGACGGGTTCGAACGGTTCGCAAAGATGATAAGTGTTTCGTTGGCCGTAGTAGCCGATTCAACAACGAATACATCCTGGAAGCCGCCGCCCGGAGCCGGAATGAACACGTCGTTTCCATTGGCGTCTACACCGACGATGGCACCGAGTACCGGACCACCGTTTGCACGGTTGGCGGGAATAACCTCGACCGTCTCAAGATACGCACCCGCACGCGGAAGTTCGGAAACGAACGCCAGCGATGCAAGCTTCTAGGAGGCGGGAACGGGAACGGAGCAGGATCGCCCTTGGTCACCGCGATCGGGCCGGTACATTGTCCGACCGGGATCGTGAAGACCTGAAGCACCTTGACGTTCGGGTTCTGTGTGTTTATCGCATACACGTCTTCGATCGTGTACTGGAAGAATCCGGTCACATCCGGGTCGCCGCCTGAAAGCGGATTTGCTCCCGGCGGGTTATAAAGCGTAAGGCCCGGTCCCGGAAGCGGGATGCCGCCTTCAACGTTAGGCCAGGGCCTGGGTCCCAGCTGTCACCGGAGCGCCGACTGCTGCACGCTTACAGATCTCGATGAAACCTGTGATCGTACGGCGGTTGATGAACTCCAGTGTCAGCTGCGTGTTAACGCCGCCTGCCACTATGTTGATGTTCGCAACACGGGTTGCAAGATTTACTAACCCAAGCGTCGACGGGCTTGCCGGCGTCAGGTTGTTGACGTCGATCAGCTCGAAGTTGCCCGTGAACGTTCCCGTCGACGGGGTGATAAGCGTTCCGGTGTTCAACTCTGTAACTGTCTGCGGTCCTGCCGTCACATCGATCGGTGCCGAGCATGAACCTACCGGAACACGCAGCGGATTCGCTGCCGAGCCGGGGGCTCCTGCCGCAGTACCAGATACCACAAAGTGGAAGATCTGGTTCGACAGGTCGTTGCCTGCCGTCACCGGCAGTGCCTGTTCTTTACAAATTTCGAGCGAACCGGTCGTGCCGCCGAGCAGTGCACTGTCGTTCAGTTCGACCTTGCCCAACGACATCACCTTGTCGGTCATGCTTGAGCCGTCGCCGATCTTGACGTTGCCGCCCGACAGGACGTTCGCACGGAACGCCACGTCGTTGCCGATCTCGACATCGCCCGCAACGAAGAAGACGTTTCCGCCCTGTGCTCCGTTCTCAAGGCGGATCGACGATCCGTTCTTTGCATTCAACGAACCGGCCACGCGGAAGATATATGTTCCCGCTGCACTGCCCTGTCCGTCAATGATCATCTCGCCGTTCAACTCGGCCGAGTCCAGACAGTAAACGCCCGGTGCGAATGTCCGCCCCGTAAGGTTTCCGCCCTTGATCTCGCCGCACGGCAGCTGTCTGAACGCGTCTATCGAGTTCGCCAGCTCTTTGGTCGACTTGCGGCTCTCTGCTCGCCTCGCGTCGCCCTTTGTTCCTCTGATCTCTGCATTACCGTTCTCGGTAATACCTCTTTCGGCATAAACAGTGTATTCCGACGCCGACTTCAGTGATCCGATCGCAAAATCGATCATATCCTGAGTCGCCACATTGTCGGGGGTCACATCTGCTTGGCCGGACTTCGTCTCTGCTACCTGGCGTTGGGCCGAAACCCTCGTCTCAGGCAGGAACGTGTAACCCGCAGCTGCGAAAGCAACCAGGGCCGTGAGCACCATTACGTACTTCAATGCACTCACGCGATCTCTAAATGTCTTGGGGACATTTGTCTTGATCTCGTCCATCTTCGAATCCTCCATTGTTTTTTCGAGTCCTTGTTATAAGTGGGCTATCCACAGCTATAGGGGCCGTAAACTTCCCAAACGACGCCCTGAAAACGTTTTTATCACGATCAGGAACGTCCTCTTTGAAAACAAACTGCGTTTTCAGGTTTGGCAATTTTGAGCTAGCTTACGGCAGCATTCGTTCAAACGTCTGTATGCTGCCATACAAAGCACGAAATAATATCGCTTCTGCTACTATTCCAGCGTCTTCCTTCTAAAGGGTTAATAAAAAAGCAATTCCATCGTTAGGCGATCTTCCAAAGAAACGAAAAAAGACGCCGGTTTTCCGACGTCAAATGAGTGATTCGAAAATGGTGATCCGAGAAGGACTCGAACCTTCGACCCAATGGTTAAAAGCCATTTGCTCTACCGACTGAGCTATCGGACCACACTGCCGCAATTCTTCAAAATTCGGCAGAAACCAAAATCTTAACCCGTGAGGTCCGATAAGGCAAGCCGCATCCTGATGTTAGCTCTCGAATAGTTGGAATTCGGATCCAGAGGCACTTCCTGGAAACCGGTGTTCCGGTACAGAGCTATGGCCGGGGCCAATCCGGTATTCGATTCCAGGAATATATGGGTCTTGCCGACCGATCGTGTATGGTCAACACAGGCTTTCATTAAAAGCTTTCCGATCCCGCGGCCCTGAAATTCGGACGCGACAGCCATTTTCGTCAGTTCGAATTCGGATGGCGTGTGCACGACGAGGGCAACGGTCCCGACCGGTTTATTACCTGAAACCGCAAAAAAGACCGCTCCACCCTTGCGGATTATCTGTTCAACGGGCGAATCGAGCAGCTCACGGTCGTGAGCTTCGACCCGAAAGTATTTTTCGATCCACTCGTAGTTGAGCTTCGCGAAAGCTCCGGCAAATTCGTCTCTGAACGGAACGATCTCAATTTTATCGCCGATCACCGATTGAACCATCCTTCCATGATCGATCTCTTGAGTATGATCGTTTGGTCGCGCTCCGGGCCGGTCGAGATCAGCCCGATCTCGACGCCTATTGACCCCGAAAGGTATTCGACATACTTCCGGGCATTTTCGGGAAGGGCGTCATATTCCGTGACGCCAACCGTGGCCGCGTTCCAGCCAGGAAGTGTTTCGTATATCGGCTCGATCTGCCTCAGGTCATGCGAAACCGCCGGAAACGTATCGACATGGACGCCGTTTATGCTATAACCAACGCATACTTTAACCTCGTCGAGTTCGTCTAACACGTCAAGTTTTGTGAGAGCGATCGAATCAAAGCCGTTCAGCTCGGAGGCATAGCGCGTCGCAACAGCGTCGAACCATCCGCATCGGCGCGGCCGCTTGGTTACCGAACCGTACTCATTTCCCCGTTCGCGAATGTGTGTCGCGATCGACGACTCGCCGTTCAGCATCTCGGTCGGGAACGGCCCTTCGCCGACCCGCGTCGCATACGTCCTTACTATACCGAGGACCCCACTGATATGGTGCGGAGGGATACCCGCACCCACAGAAGCACCTCCGGCGGTCGGGTTCGACGATGTCACATAAGGATAGGTGCCGTGGTCAACATCCAACAACGTCGCCTGTGCGCCTTCGAGAAGGACCTTTTTATTTGCTTTTCTCGCCTCGGCCAGAAAATGGGACGTCTCGCAAACGAACGGCCTCAACCGTTCGACCAGGGGCGATATCTCCGCCAATATTTCGTCGGCCCGCAGCGGCTGCTGCCCGAACAGGACGATTATCCGGTTTGCTTCTTCGAGATTGCGTTCGATGCGAAGCTTGAGGATCTCAGGCGACAGCGCGTCGGAAACACGGATCCCTCGACGGCCGGCCTTGTCCTCATATGCCGGACCGATCCCGCGGAGAGTGGTACCGATCTTTTCGTTGCCTAGCCGTTCTTCAGATGTGTGGTCGAGCGCCCGGTGATAAGGCATGATCAAGTGAGCACGAGAGGAAACTTTCAGTCTTTCCGGCGTGATCTCGATACCTTTTTCGCGTATCTGGTCTACTTCTTCGAAAAACGCCTTCGGATCTATCACCATCCCGTTCCCAAGGACACAAACCTTGTCCGGATGGATTATTCCGGACGGTAACAATCTTAAAACGAAAGCCTTATCGCCTACATAAACGCTGTGACCCGCGTTGTGCCCGCCCTGATAACGCGAGACTATGTCGAAACGGTCCGCGAGCAGGTCGACGACCTTGCCTTTACCCTCGTCGCCCCATTGGGCACCGATAATTACAATGATCATAATATTGAAGAACCAGCTTCATTCCTCCATTCGGCCAAGCGAGAAGCCCGTAGATCGCGAAATCGTGAAGTTTGCCGTCACGAAGAAAGGCCTGACGCAGAACGCCTTCCTTCGTGAACCCGAGTCGCTCGGGGATCGCGGCACTACGCAGATTCTCGGTCGAACAGCGTATCTCGATGCGATTCATTTCCAGATCGCCGATCGCAAACCGGATCAGCCGTTTGCAGGCAGCCGATACGATTCCTTTGCCCTCGTGGGTTGTAGAAATCCAATAGCCCATCTCCGTCGTTTTTGCCGCCCAGTCAAAATTAACAAATCCTATCGAGCCGATAAACTCGTCGCCATCGAATATGCCGAATCCCATAGAACGCCGCTCTTCCCGAGCGATTTTGGCCTGTTCGATAAATTCGACAGCCGATCGCCGAGAGTAGTCCGGCGTGATCCAATGCATGGAACGTTTTAGATGGTCATAATTCCGCATGACCGTTTCAAAAACGGCGTCCGCGTCCCCGGGCTTAAATTCGCGGAGCAGGATCTGATCGTGTAATCGAAAACTTACCATCCCCCAAGCGTCCGTTCATAAAGCTGGACATATTTCCGGGCAGCGTTCTCCCACGAATTGTCCTCCGCCATCCCGTTCAACTGGATCTGACGCCACGTTTCCGGGTCGGCATAGGCGAACAATGCCTCGTAGATGCGTTCGAGAAAGCGGTCCAGCCCGATATGGGCCGAATTTAAAGCCGTTTCCGGTACCGCTCACCGCATCGAAATTCCGTACGGTATCGTCCAGCCCGCCGACCGCTCTTACGATCGGCACAGTGCCGTAGCGAAGGCTGTACATCTGATTCAGTCCGCAAGGTTCGAATTTGGACGGCATCATGAAGATGTCCGCACCGGCCTCGATCTTGTGGGCCAGCGATTCGTTGTAGCCGCGGTAAACGCCGACCTGCTGCGGAGCGTGGTCGCGGAGCCTTTGCCAAAACTCTTCATAGCGGCTTTCGCCCGAGCCGAGTGAAATGATATATGAGCCGGTCGAAAGTATCTCGCCCGCAACCTGCATCATCAGGTCGATGCCCTTTTGGGCGGTCAATCGCGTGATGTTCGCAAATATCGGGCGGTCCAGCCGAACGGGAAGCGAAAAATACTCTAACAAATGACGTTTACATTCGCGTTTAGCGTCCAGGTCGTTGGCGTCGTAATGGCTGGGCAGCTCAGGATCGGTCCGCGGGTTCCAAACCTCGTAATCGACGCCGTTGGTGATGCCGAATAGTCGGTCCGCACGTTGCCGAACAAGCCAGTCAAGGCCGTAGCCGTTTTCCGGCATCTGTATTTCGGCGGCGTATCGGCGGGAAACGGTCGACAGCGTGTCCGACAACGAAAGCCCGGCCTTCATCGCCGATGCTGCGCCGTTCGAAAGGAAAGCGTTTCTTTCGAGTTCGCCGCCGAATCCGAACTTCCAAAGATCTTCGGTCCGGAAAACGCCCTGATATGCCATGTTATGGACCGAGAATACCGTCCGCGTGTTTCGCCAGTACGGATCCCATTGGCGGCGGATCGCGAGCTCGGCGGCGGCAAATCCGCAATGCCAGTCATTCAAATGGACAATGTCGGGGGCCGCCCCTATCCGGTTCAGCAAAACCAAAGCGGCGTGATTGAAGAACGCGAAACGCTCGTGGTCTTCACGATAGCCGTAGATCGAGTCACGATGAAAATACGAAGGAGCATCGATCAGGAATGTCGGTGAGCCGTTTGCTTCGCTATAGAAGGCTTTTGCCGGATAAATTCCGCCGCGCCAGTCGACCAAAAGATCGTCGATGGCAGTCTCCCACAGATGTTCGGCTTTTGTCTGCCAATAACAAGGCGTGACAAGTACCGAATCGACGCCGATGTTCTTCAACGCCTTCGGCAAAGCGCCCGCAACGTCGCCGAGACCGCCCGTCTTGGAATAAGGCACAGCTTCAGCAGATATGACCGCGACGCGCATATAGGACCGGGAACGTAAATAGTAGAACTTGAATCGAGTGGTTCGTCAACCTGGCTCGTCAAACAAAAAAATGGGAAGGCCTGCGGCCTTCCCATCACATTAACCAAGAGGAGCAAACTAGAAGTTGATCCTCACCATCAGGTCTAACTGACGGCCACCAAGGTCGTTCGTGGTCGAGATATCCTGGTAAGCCGTGCCGTTGCCAAGCTGGCCGAATGTTGAAGCGAACGCGGTTATGTTCACGACGTCTGCTCCCCAGCCACCGACCCTGAAGTTCGGAGCATTCAAGGCGTCCAGGGCCGTAATGCGGAACTCCACGCTCCGTCTCTCACCCCACTTGAACCTCTTCGCGACGGTCGCGTCCAGTTTGAAATAGCTGGGACCGTAAACAATCAGGTTGTTGAATCCGCACTGGCCTGCGTAGGTAGAGACACAGTTGCCATAACCGGCGGGAGCGATGAACTTCCCTTGAGGCCCGCCCGTTCCGAATGTTGTGCCGTATCCACCGTTGGAGCCCGTATTCGGCACACTGATGTTGAAGGCCTTCTGTGTGTTGACGATGATGTCTTCAGGTAAATAGGTCACAACCTGTACACCGCTGATCATCGTGTTCTTGTAAACGCCGATCGCCTTCTGCAGTTCTTTCACCGTCATGCCGACGAGTTGAACGTTACCCAAACTGAACGGCGAACCTGACTGCCAGCGGATCGTTGGGAGCACCGTCCAACCGCCAACCAGTGTGTCCACGAACCAATTCGAGTTCGAGAAATACGTTCTGCCCCGACCAAAGGGAAGATCGTATGTCGCGTCGAATTTGAACGCGTGGCGGATGTCAAAGGCCTGCGGTCCCTTGGCAAGTTCGAGCCCGCCTTCGCGCTGAGTGAAGCCTGCCGCTACCACATCGCTTGATGCATAGGCGTTTGACTGGGCTTTTGCGAATACGTAGCTTGCCTGAACGCGAAGTCCGTGTGAGAGGCGCCTCCGTAACTCAACGACGGCCGAATCGTACCAGGTCTTTGTGCTGTTATCGACGGTCCAGGACCCGTTAACCCCGGTCGTCGGATTAACGTAGAAGAAGTTGATTGGCCGTCCGTTCGCGATCGCGTTTGTTACGGCGAGCAGCACTGTTTTCGAAAGTTGTTCCACTAAATGCACCAATGTTCGGGCTGTTGACCGAGAAGGCAGCAACGAGGGTCGTATTTGAAAAATTCGTACCGAGTCGCCTGATGATCCGCCATAAAAGCTGGCAGTCCCCGGACCGTAATTGGCCGGCGTGTTGAAGTACGAAAGCATTATTGGAAGCGGCGATGTACCCGTACCGGATCCAAAATATGCAAACGTCGGCACCCGTGCGACCAGCTGCGTGTTCGTCGAGCTTACCTGGCAGACCTGAGTTGCCGTCACAACAAAACCCGGACAATACCTGCGCGACAAGTTGCCGGCTGCGAAAGCAGCTTCGTTAGCGTACAGATTTGCCTGCGCCGATCTAAACTCGTCCGCAAAGCCGTTTTCAATCGCATTGAACTCGTTAATATTGTACTGACGCTGCAGATCCACGCCGCGATTGCCGACGTACCGCACCTCGACCACAGTATCGCGGTCAAGTTCCCTCTGATAGCCGAAGCTGAACGAGTGGACTTGTCCGGTCTTTAGATTCGGATCGAACGAGTTGGTCGAATTGGCGGTCGTCAGAGTGATCGGAAAACTTGGAGTTGTTCCGATAATACCACCGAGGGGCGTTAAATTCGGATTGTTCGGGTCGCGGAGGTTGGTACCGGCCGTAAAGCTTCCGGCAACCGTCAAGCTTCGCGACAGCGGCAGCGAACCTCCCGGATTGGCGCCGTAAATGCTCTCCAGCAGGTTGAAGCCTTCCCGAACGAAGGCCGCTGAATATCCGCCACGGAACACGCTCCTTCCACCGGAGCCGAACAACTTGCGAAGAAAGCCCCCTTTACCAAATTCCGGACTCCAGACTACGCCGACTGACGGAGCGAAATTGTTCAGGTCGTCGGGGTACGCCTTTTCGCCAATTTCGAGAGGAACGACCCGCGGGACCGACCCGGTCAAGGTCCCGGGCTTGAATATGTTGCCTGCGCCCGACACGCCGTAGATCTGGTCATGACTTTCAAGTCTTGTATACAGCCCCTCGCTTAAGGCGACGAACGCCGTCTGCGGCTGCCAGCGAACTCCGAAGTTCAGTGTAAAGTTCGGCCGCATCCTCCAGCTGTCCTGAATGAACAAGCCGTAAGTGTTCTGCTTCGCCAGCCTGGATTGAGTTTCATTCTCCCTATAGGTCCCGTCCTCTGTCAGGTATGCGGTCGTCGTATAGCTCAAAACGCGACCGACGAGCGTAGCATAGAGATTCCGGGCCGCTGTGATCTGGTCCGCGTTCGCCCCCGGCAAGGTTGTGGCGTTGAACATGTTGAACGCAACAGAATCCGTCGAATCGAGGCCAAAGCCCACCGACGGAACTATTCGCCCGATGGAAGCACCTTCGCGCCGGATCAGCTTCCACTGCCCGCCGAAATTGATGCTGTGGCTTCCCATGACCCATGTGACATTATCCGTAAAGTCAAATGTCGGAGTGTTGCGGTCGCTATATGAATTTCGGGAGTATGGAGTTGTGGCCCCCGCCGCATCGATGCCGAGCGACAGACCTCGCGAGAAGTCATAGTCGGCCGCCGAGATCCCTTCGCTGAAGGTAGAGAGCCCCGTCGACACGGCGTATCTCGCTTCGTTTACAACGTTATTTGTAAGCGAGGAGCGCAATGCGACCGCGTACGAGTCCCGCACGGAGCCTTGCGTATACCAGGGTAATCCGGGAAAACGCTCGTCCTGCGAATTAAGGAAATCCTTTGAAGGAACAAACTCCTGCTGGTTTGTTACAAACTCAAGACTGTGCTTCTTCGTTATGTTGAAATCCAGGCGAAGAGCAAGGAATTTCCGCGTGGAATCGCCCGAGGGGGTGAAGTTGTAATTGAGATGATTCGGCGAACCAGTGATCGGGGTGATCGTTCCCTCGGTTGCCACGGCCGAACGGATCATGTTGAACACCGACGCAACCGTCGGGTCGGGCGTCGCGAGTTGTGGGGTCGAGGCATTGGCAGCGATCGTGTATATATTCCGCGTACACTGCATCTGCGAGGCGCTGATCGCCGAGCATCCGGGAACGCCGGTAGCTAAAGATCGGATGTAACTATAGTTCCCTGCCTGTGCGTCCGGTGTCAGGATCACGCGCGTACGTCGCCTGTGCGGCCGGCAGTCTGAATTCCTCGTAATTGACAAAGAAGAAGCGCTTGTCGGCCCCCGATTCGAACAACGACCCGCCGCCGTCGCCGAACCGGAAAAACGGGATCGGCCCGCTAAAGCTGCCGCCGTATTGATTCAATCTGATCTTCTGACGAAAAGCCTCCCCGTTCGTGTCACGTTCGCCGTCGCGATTCTGGAACCAGTAGTTCGCGTTTAGACTCTCATCACGGTGCTGCCAGAAAGCACTTCCCTTAAAATCATTCGTACCGCGCCTGGTAACGAATTTGATCTGCACTGCCCCATCGCCGCCTGTGTCTGCACCGGGATTTGACGTCGACACGGTCACTTCCTCGATCGCGTCCAGTCGCGGGCGAACGTACGTAAAGTAACCATCCGAAGAACGCAGAAGATTGTCCTGGACGTCCACGCCATCAATGGTGATGCTGAGTGCTCCTTTCGGAAGTCCGTTGATCGAGGACCTCCGCGGAGCCCCTACCGTCGCCGTTCCCGGCAGCATGCCGATTAGATCGAGCGCATCACGGGACGCGACCGGGGTTTCAATTATTTGACGGCCGGTGATGGTTGTGCCCACCGTTGCCGTTTGTGTCTGAAGGACCTCACCGCCCACCCCTGTAACGGTAACGCTCTCGGTCACTTCACCGGTCTGAAGCCCGACGTTTACCGTGGATGGAGTACCAACGTCAACCTTAACCTTTTCGACAAGCGATCGCTTGAAGCCGTTCGCTGTCACAACGACATTGTAAAGGCCCGATCCAAGAGCGGGCACCCTATATATGCCGTTGTCGTTTGTAACAACCGTGAATTTCTGACCGCTTTCGCCGGTGACCACAACCGATGCATTAGGTACCGCCGCGCCGTTCGAATCCACCACTGTGCCTGCAATGGATCCCGTTATCTGTGCCAGCGCCGTCCACTGGAACGCGAATACAACTACGCCTGCCGCCAACAAGCGCAAAGTTCTTTCTCTCATTTTGCCCCTCCAAGAAATAGAATCAACTACTAACTCAATATTCGAGTAAGAATAATGACCCTATGAAGAAAATCGAGAAATTAGGGAGTATGAATTTTGAATTAATTACGGCAAAACGCCGTGCAACAAGTATGCCGTGATGATTGGGACGACCATATCATTGAACCGGCTAACTTTACAAGGCGGATACCGGAAATTTTCAAGAAATTTGTTCGGAAAACTAGACAATGTCCAAAATTTTGGACAAAAGACGGGTCAATCATTTAAAAAAGGACCGGTCTTAACAGACAACGGCCCTTTTTCGTCAGTTCGGCGATACGTGACGCTTTAGGTTTGCATCGACGCCAGGAACTCGGTGTTCGTTTTTGTTTTGCCGAGGCGCTCAAGAACAACTTCCATCTGCTCGACCGGCGAAAGCGGATTCAGCACGCGGCGCATGACCCAGATGCGGGCGAGGTCTTCCTTCTCGATAAGGAGTTCTTCCTTACGGGTTCCTGACCGCTGCAGGTCGATCGCCGGGAAGAGTCGCTTGTCGCTCAATCGGCGGTCGAGGTGAATTTCGGAGTTACCTGTTCCCTTGAACTCTTCGAAGATCACGTCGTCCATACGCGAGCCGGTATCGATCAAAGCTGTGGCGATGATCGTCAAGCTGCCGCCTTCTTCGATGTTGCGGGCCGCACCGAAGAATCGTTTCGGCCGCTGCAGTGCATTGGAGTCGATACCGCCTGACAGGATCTTGCCCGAGGGCGGCACGACCGCGTTATGGGCACGGGCCAGACGGGTGATCGAATCGAGCAGGATAACGACGTCGCGTTTATGCTCAACAAGCCGTTTGGCCTTTTCGATCACCATGTCGGCGACCTGAACGTGGCGTGTAGGCGGCTCGTCAAAGGTTGAAGAGATAACCTCGCCCTTAACGGACCGCTGCATGTCAGTAACTTCTTCGGGCCGCTCGTCGATGAGCAAGACTATCAACGTTACTTCAGGGTGATTTTCCGTTATGGAATTTGCGATCGTTTGCAGAAGGACCGTTTTACCGGTTCGCGGCGGTGCAACGATCAAGGCACGCTGCCCTTTACCGATCGGCGTGACGAGGTCCATTACGCGGGCCGCGATATTGTCGGAGTCTATCTCCATCTTCAGCTGCTCGTCCGGATAGAGCGGCGTCAGGTTATCGAAAAAGACTTTCTCGCGTGCCTGTTCGGGTGCCTCGAAATTGATCGCTTCGACCTTGATCAATGCGAAGTAACGCTCGCCTTCTTTCGGCGGGCGGATCTGGCCGGAAACGGTGTCGCCTGTTCGGAGGTCGAATTTTCGGATCTGCGACGGGCTCACGTATATATCGTCCGGACCCGGCAAGTAGTTATACTCGGGAGCACGAAGGAAGCCGAAGCCGTCGGGCAGCGTTTCAAGTACGCCTTCCGAAAAGATAAGGCCGCTTTTCTCGGTCTGGGCCGCGAGCAGCTTGAAGATCAGCTCTTGTTTTCTAAGTCCCGTCGCGCCCTCGATACCCATCTCTTTGGCGATGTGGGTGAGTTCGCTTATGGACATGTCCTTCAGGTCCGCCAGGTTCAGCAACTCGCTCTTGGGTTGAGCGGAATTTGACTGAGCAGGGGACCCGTCATTATCAGCGGAAGCAGTGTTTTCCTGAACCTCGTCGGTCACGTCTTTGTCGTCCCTAGCAGGTTTGGGTCTACGGGTGGGTGTTGTTTTGGTTGCCATTTTGTTTCGGTACTAACCGTTCGTTCGCGTCAATGTGACGCAATGTATTGCAAAAGTAATTATTCTAGAGCCCCAAAAAGCTGGCCTGAAGTATAAAGGTGGAGTTGATCGTATGGACTAAAAGTAGTAAATCAGTTGAGCCTGGCTCGAAGCACCGTCAAATTTTCTCGGGATTATTGAATTATTACAACAAGTACAGCAATAAAGCAAATAAATTTTCAGATTTTTTTCAACACAGCCCCGATCTCGGCCCAAAGTTCGTCTCGCCCCTCTCCCGTTTGCGAGGAATATGGGATCACTTTGCTCGACGGGAACGATGTTTTGATGTCGCGGATCTGCTTCGATAGCTGGTTTCTCGAAGATTTGTCTGCCTTTGTGGCGGCGACGATATGCGGTTTTTCATTAAAGGTAAGCCATTCGTTTAGCTGAGCATCGAGGCCTGTTGGAGGATGTCGCGAATCAATGAGCTGTATCGACAGCACCAGGTCGGAGTGGTCGCTTAAATAATCCCGGGCCATTTCGCCCCAATCGGCCCTGGTCGATTTGGACACCTTTGCGTATCCGTAACCTGGCAGATCGACAAAATAGAATTCCTCATTTATTAAGAAATAATTAATGCTCTGCGTTCTCCCGGGGGTATTTGAGGTGCGGGCAAGCCCTTTCCGGTTCAACAAGGAATTCAAAAGCGACGATTTGCCGACATTTGAGCGGCCGAGAAACGCGATCTCAGGAAGGCCGTCCGTTATCCACTGACTGCGGTCAAAAGCACTTTTTATGAATTCGGAGCTTCGAATCTTCATACCTTGATTCTATTTTCTTTCGGTTGTTGAGCAAAATTAGCCTGGTTGCAACGTCCTCGGCATCAGCAACAGTTTTTTGATCGTATTTAGTAATTAAAGTAATGCCCCGCGCGAAAAAATTTGATGTGTTAAGACGGTTCGGGCTTTGGTACAATCGATGCCTCGATCCAAGGCATACTCGCGCGTACCCGGAACTCTCATCACGCTCGGATGCACAGTGACTTGGTGCCCGCGGATGATACGAAACTCGTTCTGAATTCGCGTTGCTTTTTAAAGCGTGGTATTTTCGGCCGACGCTCCGGTTTTTGAGTTGCGCACGGTATTTCGGACGACACCCTTTTTTGAAACGATCCAACAGCTGTTAATGCGATTCTTGACAGTTAGAAACATAAGGAGACCCCTAAGATGAGAGCATCACCCACTCCAGACCATAGCCGAGGTCTGTTTAGCAATTATCATATCTGTCGCTTTGTCCTGAAGTTTATCATGATGCTCGGCATCGTTTCGGCCTTCGCACCGTCCGGAACTTCTCAAAGTCCGGTCAGCGGAAGTTTCGCAGGGGTCGTAACGGAAAAGGCGTCCGGCACGAGGATAAGCGGAGCTCTCGTCACATTCAGGAATCAGGACACCGGGTCGCAAACAACCGCGATCTCGGGCCCTGACGGGCAGTTCCTGAAGACCTCGCTTTCGCCGGGATTCTACGAGATCGAGGTCAGGGCCGACGGCTATTTGCCGGAAAAAAAGCTTCAGCGCCTTTTGGCAACGCGGGAAAACTCGGTCGTTCCGGTTCCCTTCGAGCTGTTAAAGCCCGATGGCTACCGCGACGCCGACGCCGGCACCGACTGCGACTCCGGGCCAACTCGCTGAATTCGCTACCGCGACGGACGAAGATCAGGCGATCATCGCCAACCCCCGGCGGGACGGAGCTTTTGACGCGCGATCGATACGGACCTTGCCGTTGGGGGGATCCACTTTCACCCGTAGTTTCGACGAGCTCGCTTTCCTGGTCCCGGGAGTTTATTCGCCGCCGCAGGCCATCGGCAACTCCGTCGGACCGGGTATCGGCAGCGGTGTCGGCACATCCGGACAATTTTCGGTCAACGGCCTTCGTTCGCGTGCGAACAATTTCATGGTCGACGGGTCGGACAACAACGACGAGGACATCGGCGTTCGGCGGCAGGGTTTCTTTTCGCTTGTCCCGCAACCGATCGAATCCATCCAGGAGTTTCAGATCATTACCCTGCTGGCTCCGGCGGAGTACGGCCGCAATCTGGGTGCTCAGGTAAACGCACTTTCAAGATCGGGTTCGAACCGCTTTAGTGGAACTATCTACGGGATGGGAAACGCCGACTTTCTTAACGCCCGCAACTTTTTCGATAACACTGAGGGCAATACTTCGTTCGCACTTCGCGGCCGGCGTCTGGACGATGGCGTTTCGATCCCGGTCTTCCGCGACGGCCAACCGGTCGAGGTCCGAAACAACGCTGGCGAAAAGGACCAGTTCTCAATACTTCAGGGCGGCTTCGCCATCGGCGGGCCGATCGCCCGCGATAGGCTCTTTTTCTTTGCATCCGGCGAAGGTCAGACCATGGACGGCTTCAAAGAGCGCCACTTTGCTGTACCGACGCTTGAGGAAAGAGGCCTTTTCGGGAGCGGCGCGCAAGGGTTTCTCGCCGCCGGGACGAACGGCACAGTCGTACCGATATTTCCGACCAGCATTTTTGCAGCCAATCCCGTCTTCAGTCTGATCCCGTTCCCGAACGACCCGAGCGGCGTTTACGGTGCGAATACCTACTCGCAGGAGCTGTCCACCGACGCCCGAGGCGTGATCTTGTCTGGAAAGATGGATTACAGCCTCTTTGCCGATTCGGAACGACCGCAGCTACTGACGGCACGCTACAACTTCACGAACGACAGGCGCGATCTGACAGACGTTGGCGGAGCGCTATTCTCAGCGATCCGACCACATGTCAGAACGGACAATTTCTCGACCTACCTGACCGGCGCTCTCTCGAAAAGCGTGTCGAACGAGTTTCGTTTTTCTTACGGCCGCACCCGGCTAAGGTTCGAGGAGCTTCGCGACGATTTCCTTACGCCGCTTTCAACTACGTTTCCCAACAGTATTTCCGAAGCTGAGGACAGCCGGTTTGTACTGAACGCGCCATTTTATGCAAACGTGACGATCCCAATCTGCTCAAATGGCCTGAACCGTTGCCTTCGTTCGGAGGTAATCCTGCCAAGTAGTGTTGAGCTCGCAACCATACCGTTCCCCGACGACGGCGGTGTGGTGCCGACGGAATTCGCGAACCTCGGCCGGATTGGACAACTGATCATCGGGGGCTTCAGCCCGCTGGGAGTCGATGTATTCAATTTTCCTCAGGACCGAAAGAACAACACGCTGCAGTTCGCCGATGCCCTCCGCTTGCAGGTGCGGGGTGGCGGCCTGCACGATCTCGCCTTCGGAACCGATATCCGGCGAACGACCCTTGACAGCGTCCTCCCGCGTAATCAGCGGTCGCTTGTTACGTTCTACGGTGGACAGTGCACCAATCCGCAGACGTTTTGCCCGCGGACGGCCGGATTCGCCAACCCGTTGGACTTCGCCGCCAGCGGCGCCGCGACGGGCTTTTTCCAGTCCCTGAAGCGTGAGGGAACGACCGACGACATCAGCCTGAGCTATTACCAGCTTAACTTCTTCGTCCAGGACAACTGGAGGCCGACGCGAAATCTGACGCTGAATTTCGGCCTTAGATATGAACTGAACACGACGCCGAAGGAAGCCGACAATAAGATCGAAGATACGTTCTCCGCACCGCTACCGTCAGTCCTGAGCGGATTAAGCACTTTCATCGACGGAAGAACGAGTATTTTCGAGAGCGATAACAATAACTTCGCGCCGAGGTTAGGATTCGCTTATGCGCCGACTACGAACACCGTCATTCGCGGCGGTTTCGGCGTCTACTTCGACCAGATACTGGGGGCGGTGGTCAGCCAGTCGAGAAATGTTTTCCCTACATATACGAACGTGAATTTCGGCGGCGGCGTGCTCGCGGACAATCGTGTCGGAGGTGCGAGTGGGTCCATCTTCACGATGTTCAATCCAATGTGGGCGATCTTTGATCCGGCGAGCGGCTCTGTCTGCAATTATTACGACATGCTTCGGGGCGTTGAGGCCCCGTGCCGCGCACCTGAGAATGGCAGCATTTTCCTGATCCAGAACGGAACGCTTAATACCATCAATCCCGCCCTGACCGAGCAGCAGCTGCAAACCATCTTCAGCGAGATCTTCGCGAATTTTCCGGCCGGCAGTCTTTTTGGAACTACGCTCCCGACCCGAGAGCTGAAAACGCCGTTCTCTTATCAATACTCGGTCGGTGTCGAGCACAACTTGTTCGCTGACACGTTCATCTCGGCGGCTTATGTCGGCACCGAGGGCCGCGATCTGCTGCGATTTACGACGCCGAACCTTGGCGGAAATTTCGTCAGCCGGATAGAAGGGTTCTTCTACCTCGAGGACGCATCCGCCGACGGAAACCCTCTTGCATGCGAGCCGTTGACCGTGGGAACGACCTCAGGCTTTGCGCCGCGGCCGGTGCCGAACGCCGGCGCGATCAGCCAGTTCGAAACGACCGGAAGGTCGCGCTATCACTCGCTACAGCTTGAGCTGCGCGGACGTTTATCCCGCAAATTTCAGTATCGGACCAACTATGTTTACGGCAGCGTAAAGGATGATGTGTCAGACGTCTTCGACCTCGCCGGAGCTTACGCCCTGCCTCAGAACAGCCTGACATTCGCGGGCGAGTATGCGGCGGCTAATTTCGACGTGCGTCACCGCTTCGCGTACAACTTCATTTACGATTCGCCGGAGCTGAGGAACCATAACGGTGCCGTCCGATTTCTTTTGGGTGACTGGCAAATAGCTGGTACCGGCAGGTTCTCGACAGGCCAGCCGTATACCGTCAATTCGATAATCGACATTAACCAGGACGGTAACCTGACCGACCGATTGAACAATCTGCAATACTTGACGGAAACGGGCGACCGGCAGCAGCCTCTTGCTTTGGCCCCGAACGCGGTTTTCAGGGAGATGCTTGCCTCGTTCGGCCAGGACGGCGCGATCCCGCGTAACAGTTTTCGCGGCGGCAGCATCCTCGAGCTCGACCTGTCGTTCATGAAGCGGTTCCGGTTCAGGGAAACACAGGACGTTCGGGTTCGAGTAGACGTTTTTAACTTTATCAACCGGGCTAATTTCGGTCTTCCGGTACGTTTCCTCGAAGCGGCTGGTTTCGGAAAGGCGACAGACACGCTTACTCCGGGCCGACGCATCCAGATCGGCCTGCAGTATAATTTCTGATCGCAGGATGAAGTATTGTCATGAATGATCGCCAGTTCTTGTTTGTGTCAGTCGTCTTTGCTTCTGTTCTGTTTGCCGCCGGAGCCGTTCCGGCGGCAGCTCAGTTCGGAAAACGGATCCCGATCGTCGAAGCGGCAAAACATTCGCTCTCCTCGGGCCCTCCCCGGATCAGGACTACGCGCAAGGTAGTGATCCAAAAGGTCGAGAACCGTGTGGTCGTCAAGAAAGAAGTTGTTAGAACGAGCAACCTGAGCGTAACGACCGAACCGGGAGCACGCGTGGTCCTAACAATACTCGGTACAAGCCGAGCCACACCCAGATCGATAGTGGCGGGCCGTGAACGAAGCGCCATCTTCGAAAATCTCCCGCCGGGGAATTACAAGATATCGGCTTCGAAGGAAGGGTTCGAGACCCTGGAGCAGGACCTTGTAAAGATACAGCCCCAAAAGACCCATGTCCTCGATCTGGACCTCAAGCCGGTAACTTACAAGCTGAAGATCCAGACGAACCTGACCGACGGCGAGGTCCGATATGCTCAGGCGGTAAATAAAGGCAGAGACGCAAAAGGTTCGATCATCTCCGAAGAGGTCGGGACCTATTGCATCGTAAAGATCCAGAAGAACGGCGAGGCGGTCGTGCCCGACCTCAAACAGGGTTACTACAACCTGGACATTCGCCCTACGGCGCTCGAGTTCGAACAAACTCTGGTCGGCGTGAACGTGCCGGACGACACCGAGCAGGACGACGAGAATGTTGCCAGCGAGACCAAGACCTTCGAGCTGGATATCCAGAAGAAAATAAGTACGCAAACCTTTGGCACAGCCTGGACCGCAGGCGAGTGGGAAATGCCGGCAGGCTGGAGTCTTCAGCGCGGCATGCGGATAGATTCACCCGGCCTCGCTCTTCCCAGAAACGAGCAGTACCGCTACTATACGAATTTTGAACTGGTCACCGACTTGCGGATATATGACGGAGGAACTGCCGGTTTTGCTATTAGAGCGGTAGACCCGAACAACTACTATTACATTGAGTTTTCGGGTGCCCGGGCAACGGAACCAAATGTTGCAAAGGCGTACATCATAAAGGATGGCCAGGCCCGACAGATCTTTGCCGCACCAGCTTCGGGTTTCGCCACCGCGCTGGCCTCGAAAAACGGGTTTCGCGTTAATATCAAGGGTGTCGACAACGGCTTTCTGCTGTCGATCGAGAACAGCGAAACGGGTGCCCGTGAACCTGTAGGGCGAATCATCGATCGGGATTCGACCTTTAGGAAGGGAGCTGTCGGCATCGCTGTACGGTCGAGAACTCGGTTCGACGTAATGTATTTCGAGGTCTGCAGCACCTCTTGCAAGTGAGGTTAATTGTCAGTGTTCGTCCGACAGCAAAACGTTGAATCACTTTCCGCCCGCGTTAACCCGCGGGCTTCTGTATTTGGGAAGACCGGGACCGGTTTCGTAGTATTATAGAGGCCCTGCACCCGTTTCGACCGTCATGAAGGAATGTTCAAAATGCCGATCTTGCTATGAAGACACGCTCGAGATGTGTCCGCAGGATGGCAACATTTTGACTTTCACGATCGCGGGGTCGACGGTTATCAGCGGCCGCTACATCCTCGAACAACGCCTAGGCCAGGGCGGGATGGGGATCGTCTTCAAGGCCCGGCACAAATTTCTCAAATCCTCTCACGCGATAAAGATAATCCTGCCAAGTTTGGTTAGCGGCGACGAATCTCTTCTTATTCGTTTCAGGCAGGAAGCAGTCCTGGCAGCTTCCATCGATCATCCTAACGTGATCCGTGTGACCGATTTCGGCGTGGAGCATGACAATCTGCCTTATCTGGTAATGGAATTTGTCGACGGAACGCCGCTTTCATACTTTCTTTCCGAAGGCGTTCCTCTCCCATTCGAAAAGGCGTATGAGCTGTTCCTTCCGATCGCATTAGGCGTGGCGCAGGCACATAAAAAAGGCATCGTTCACCGCGATCTTAAGCCGCCGAATATAATGGTTCAGAAGAACCTGGCACCGCGAAACGCAGTCAAGGTGCTCGATTTTGGTCTCGCGAAGATCAAATCGGCCGAGTCCTATCCATCGCTGATCCAGGCCCAGACGCAGAACGTCATGGGCTCCCCGCCTTATATGTCTCCCGAACAGTGGTCAGGCGAGGACATCGATCACCGAACGGATATCTATGCGCTGGGTGTCATCTTTTTTCAGATGCTTGCGGGCCGGCTTCCATATCAAGCCGATTCGATGCCGGGAATGATGTACCAGCATCTGACCTCGCCGCTGCCGGCATTCTCATCGTTCGGAATTTCGATCGCTCCTTCACTTGAGGCCGTACTCCAAAAGGCTCTGCAGAAGAACCCGCAGGAGCGATACTGGACACTGGAATCGATGCTGACCGATATCGGAGCTTCCGGGCGTGACCTCGGCTCCTCATCGGAAATGTTCGGAGTTGCCACGGAATACATTATTCCGCCCGTACCGAGCGATTCCCGCATCCCGCAGCCCTCTACCTCGCCAAACCAGTTTTCCGATTCGCAGCGGCAGCGGCTGTCGACATTTTTCGATCGCGACGCGATGAACCTGAATGCCGACCCGCAGCTTGCACGCGAATTCCTGGATGCTCAGGACCGTGTCGAGGTGGCGAGGACACAGGCGATCGAAGCAGACCACCTGCTCCAGCAATTGGCCGAAGCGGAGAAACGGGCCGAAGAAGCCCAGGAAAAGGCCATACAGGCGAAGCGGCAGATAGAAGCCGACGTTCGTCGTCAGGTCGAAGCCGAAATGGAGAAGCTGGTCGTTGAAGAGCGATCGAAGCGTGAGGCAGAAGCCCAACGTTTATCCGAAGAGGCCGCCGCTAGAAAGGTCGCTGAAGACCGCGGAAATTATCTGGCCCAGGCGGCACTTGAAGCCCAGCGGCAGGCAGAGGCCGAACGAAAGCAGCGTGAGCAGGAAAGCCAGCAACGCGAGCTCCATGATGGCGCCCGCCGACAAGCCGAAGTTGCAGTCCAGCAACTTTCCCAGCAGGTCGCCGAGGCAAAGCGGCAATACGAAGAAGCGAGAAACGAAGCTGCCCGCGAGGCTAATTTCAGATCTGAAGCCGAGGCCAAACGGCAACAGATCGAGGACGAGCTTCAAGCGGCATTCCGAACCGAATCCGAGCGCCGCAAGTTAGTCGAGGCAGAAGCTCAAAAGCAGATCCACGAACAGGCCGAGCGATTCGAACGTGAAGCGATCTCGGCGAGACAACGCCTGGACGAAGGCGCGGGCATTGACCGACCTCGAAGCTCAGAAACGCGAGGAAGCCGAAGCTGCACGGCGGGCCGCCGAACAGGAGGTGAACCGGCTTGCCGAAGAGATCGCACTCGTTCAGCAGCGAATGGACCAGATGCAGGAATCCATTGCGGCCGACAGCCATCGGGCCATTTCCGGCAGTGCCCTGGCTGTTACAACCGAATCGCCCGCGGAACGCCGGCCGGCCCCGCTGGCCGATACGCTGCAGGCACAAATTGAGCAAACGCATAGCGGCAAGATAATAACGTCGGGCGACCTACCGCGCAGCCTCGTCGAAACAGGTTCGGTTCCGAGACGACGCAGTCGATTGATGCCGTTGTTGGCGGGGCTTGCAGCGGTGATCATTATCCCCGTTCTTGGTGGACTCGGTTATTTCGTGTTCATGGTTGATCCGCCGGCGGTGAACAACAACACCGGACCCGAAGTACCGCCGCCTCCGCCAACACGCGACATGGCGCTTCTTGAGGGCGGAACTTTTCTTATGGGCCGCAACGATATTCCGAACCGGACCGATCCGGAATGGGGCAATCAATATCCTGCCCACGCGGTCAGCCTGCCTGCATTTCGAATGGACAAGACCGAAACGACCAACAGCCAATATGCCGAGTTCGTTAAGGAAACCGGGCATCCAACACCGGCTTCGTGGTCCGGAGGTAAATTCCCCGACGGGACCGAAAATTTGCCGGTAACTTACGTGAGTTTTACGGACGCAGTAGCCTACGCGGGGTGGGTCTCAAAACGAATTAAAAAGAAATGTGTTGTGCCCACCGAAGAGCAATGGGAATACGCCGCCCGAAACGGTGCAAAGGCCACATCGTTCCCGTGGGGCAGTGAATGGCGTGCCGGCTTAGCGGTCGTGAGCGGCTCGCTCGCGGCTGTCGGCTCGTCTCAAGATAAAACCGTCGACGGAGGCATCAGTGACATGCTCGGAAATGTTTCCGAATGGACGTCATCCAAATACTCCTTATACAAGGACCATCCGGGCGACAAGTCTCTGGATAAGGAATATCTCTCGGTGCGCGGCCTATACTGGGAAACGCCTGCCCATCTGCTTGAAAAACCGCATTTGCTGGTTACCTATCGAAACTACCTGACCGCCGATCAAAAGGGGCCCTACCTCGGCTTCCGGCTCTCCTGCGAGCCTTAGTTCCTATTTTGTCGGTTGGCTTTTCTTTGTACCAGCATAGGTATATGATCGGTGTCTCCCGTACGAAACATTACCCTTTCTGAAACGGTTGTATAGTCCAACCAAAGGAGAACACCATGGCAGTAGTTCTACGATTTGCCCCGATAGGAATGACCCAGGAGAAATACGGTCAAACGATAGCAAAGCTTGAGGAGGCCGGTGTTGGTTCACCCACAGGACGCCTTTACCACGTGTGCTTCGGAGATGAAAACAATTTGCGTGTAAGCGATATTTGGGATTCGACCGAATCCTTCGAACAATTTGGGCAAAAGCTTATGCCGATCCTACAGGAATTGGGGATCGAAGGTGAGCCTGAAATCTTCGAGGTCCACAATATTATCGAAGGAGCAAAAGCCCAGGCGGCCTGACTCGGGTGCTCGAAATAATAGCGCACACCGTAATAGTGTTTGCATCTACATCATTCAACCGAGGTCGAGATATCCGGCGCTTTGTCGGCCGTCCATAATTGAGGTGTGTCGATCACCGGCTCTTCCTTGGTAAGTAAAAGTGCGTGTTCAAGCACCTCGTCGATCATGTCGACCAGATGGATCGTCAGGTCTTCACGGACCTCTTCGGGAATGTCCGCCAGGTCTTTTTCGTTCTCTTTTGAAAGTACGAGCGTCTTCAAACCGAAACGGTGAGCCGCAAGCAATTTTTCCTTGACGCCGCCGATCGGCAGGACCTTCCCGCGAAGCGTTATCTCGCCGGTCATCGCCACGTCATGACGTGCCGCTTTACGTGTCAACGCCGAGACCATTGCGGTCGCGATCGTGATACCCGCGCTGGGGCCGTCTTTCGGGATCGCGCCTTCCGGAACGTGGATGTGGAGGTCTTTTTCACGGAAATCCTTCGGGTCGATATTGAGTTCTTCGGCGCGTGAGCGAACGCATGTAAGTGCAGCCCGGGCCGACTCCTGCATCACCTCGCCGAGTTTTCCGGTTAATGTCACATCGCCTTTACCCTCGACGAGTGTCGCTTCGACCTGCAATACGTCGCCGCCGACCTCGGTCCAGGCAAGCCCATTTACCAGGCCGATCTCGCTCTTACGGGCGATGTCCTGTTTGCGGAATCGGATCGTGCCGAGCAATTCCTTTACTTTTTCCGAATCAACGACGACCTTGAAATCGTCCTTGGTTTCGGCAACGACATATTTTCGGGCGATCTTGCGAAGGCACGAGCCGATCTCGCGTTCGAGATTTCGAACGCCGGCTTCGCGCGTATAATGCCGAATGATTTCCAGGATGCCGTCGTCGGTAAATTTCACCTTTTCCGGATCGATACCGTTGTTTTCGGCCGATTTCTCGATCAGATGACGCTTGGCGATCTCGGATTTTTCGCGTTCGGTGTAACCCGAAAGCTGCAAGATCTCAAGTCGGTCCTGCAGCGGCGGCGGGATCGTGTGAAGCACGTTGGCCGTCGCGATAAAGAACACGTTTGAAAGGTCGTAATCGACGTCGAGATAATGGTCGCGGAAAGTGTTGTTCTGTTCGGGGTCCAAAACCTCGAGCAATGCCGAGCCGACGGGTCCCCGCGGAAATCGCGGCCGAGCTTATCGACCTCGTCCAGCAGGATCACGGGATTGATCGTGCCCGCCCGCTTCATCAATTGAATTATCTGCCCCGGCAGCGCGCCGATATAGGTTCGCCGGTGTCCGCGGATCTCGGCTTCGTCATGAACGCCGCCAAGGGCGAGACGCACAAATTTTCGCCCCGTGGCCCGGGCTATCGATTTTCCAAGCGAAGTTTTACCAACACCCGGTGCGCCGACAAAGCAAAGGATCGTACCCTTCGGATTTTTTACCAATTGGCGGACAGCGAGAAATTCCAGGATCCGCTCTTTGATCTTTTCCAGCCCGTAATGGTCGGTATTGAGCGTTTTTTCGGCTTCGATCAGATCGTTGATCTCTTCGGAACGGTCCTTCCAGGGAACATTTATGAGCCAATCGAGGTACGTGCGCGAAACGGTGCTCTCGGCGGACATCGGCGGCATCGCTTCGAGGCGGGAAAACTCCTGCAGGGCCTTATCGCGGGCCTCTTCGCTCATCCCCGCTTCTTCGATCTTCTTTTTCAGCTCGTCGAGCTCGGCTTTATCGTCCTTTCGCCCGAGTTCTTTGTGGATGGCCTTGATCTGTTCGTTCAGATAATACTCGCGCTGGTGCTTGTCCATCTGCTTTTTCGTTCGCGAATGGATCGTCGCGGTCGAGCTGTCGTTTTTCTATTTCAGCTTCGAGGATATCGGCAAGTTTCTGAAGCCGTTCCTGAACTGAAAACGTTTCAAGAAGGTCCTGTTTTTCTTCAACGCTGATGCGCAGATGCGAGCTCATCGCATCGGCGATCTGCGCGGCCGAGATTCCGCGAAGGCTGGCGTGCAGCGCGTCGGTATATGCGTCCGGCGAAACGCGCAGAAACTGTTCGACCAGCGTATGGATCTTTTGCAGCAGCCCGTCCGTTCGAAACCCGGATTCGTCCACCGATTGCACCTTTCGAACGTGCGCGTAGAACATGCCGTCCGCGTCCTGTTCGACCCGAACGGATTCGCCGCGGTCGCGTCCTTCGACGACGACCTTGATCTGGCCGTTATCCTGCCGCTGGGCCTGAAGAATGCGGCCGAGGGTACCCACGCTGTAGATCTGTCCGGCGTTCGGCTCGTCGATCGTTGCATCGTGCTGGGTTGCGAGAAAGATATCCCGTTCGCCGGCCATCGCTTCTTCCAGCGCCCTGACCGAGCTCGGCCGGCCGATCTTGAAAGCAACTTTTGTATAGGGAAAGATCACAACATCGCGTATCGGGACCATCGGATAACGCTTAATGTCCGCGGGCATCTGGTCTGAAAATTCTTGCATATTGCAGGGGAAGCAACTCAGTTCTTCGATCTATGATCGCTGCTTGGGGCTATTAACATTTACGCAAAATTGGAAAGCAAAAGCAATAGAAATAGCCCGCGACGGTAAACTGTGTACTAATACGCCGATTGGGCCCGGCTTTCTATTTTTTAAGACCGCCGGTTTTAGCCGAAGTTCGACTTGTGTGAACAGCCTCGGCCCCTGGAACGAGGTGCGAGCGCCGATGCGGGCCGGAAAGGCTCAAACTTAAACGGAGTTTGTTCCTGGGAGCTAAGCGGCTTCCTCGATGCGGGGACCAATAATGTCGAAAACCGGCGCTTTTCGCTCGATCATTTCTTTGGTGATAACCAGCTCCTTCACTTTCTTTTCCGACGGAAGGACGTACATTGATTCGAGCAGGATCTCTTCCATGATCATCATCAGCCCGCGAGCACCGACCTTTCGTTTATGGGCCTGGTGGGCGATCGCGGCAAGGGCCTCATCGGTGAATTTCAGACCGATGTTGTCGAATTCGAACTTACGCTGATATTGGCTTGATCAAGCGCATTCTTTGGTTCGGTCGAGGATCTTGACCAACGCGTCTTCGTCTAGCTCGTTGAGCGTGCCTATGACCGGAAGGCGGCCGACGAATTCCGGGATTAGACCGTAATGGATCAAGGTCTTCGGGTTCGAGTTTTGTCGAGCGCTTCGGTCTGCCTTTGCGAGCTCGACTTGATCTCAGCCTGGAAGCCGAGCGATTTATTGCGAAAGCGCTTCTCGACAACCTTTTCCAAGCCGATAAATGCTCCGCCGCAGACAAATAGGATGTTCGTGGTATCGAGCTGCATGAAATCCTGCTGCGGATGTTTTCGGCCGCCGCCTGTCGGGATGTTCGCGACGGTGCCTTCGAGAATCTTCAACAGTGCCTGCTGGACGCCTTCGCCCGAAACGTCACGGGTGATCGAGGGGTTGTCGTCCTTGCGGCAGATCTTATCGATCTCGTCGATGTAGATAATTCCCTGCTGGGCCTTTTCGACGTCGTTGCCGGCCGACTGCAGCAGCCTGAGCAGAATGTTCTCGACGTCCTCGCCGACGTAGCCGGCCTCGGTCAAGCTGGTCGCATCGACTATGCAAAACGGAACGCTAAGAACGCGTGCGAGCGTTTGCGCGAGTAGCGTTTTGCCGGTTCCGGTCGGGCCGATAAGAAGAATGTTGGATTTCTGGACCTCGACGTCCGAGCGGCGCTTGGCCATTTCGAGCCGCTTGTAATGCTGATAAACCGCGACCGAAAGACGCTTTTTCGATTCGTCCTGGCCGATCACATATTCGTCGAGAAAACCCTTTATCTCCTGAGGTTTTGGCAGATCGTGGCACGAACGCTGGAAGTTTCCGTTTGCTCGTCGTCATTGATGATCTCGTTGCAGATGTCGATGCATTCGTTGCAAACATAAACGCCCGGCCCGGCGATCAGCTTTTTGACGTCGTTCTGCGATTTACCGCAAAACGAGCAGCAAAGTAATTCTTCGGGTCGCCTGAAATTTGCCATAGAACAGTGGGCAGTGGCCGGTGGTCAGTGGTCAGTGATCTTCTGTTCACCGACCACTGACCACTGTTCACTATTTTTCTCTGTGTTCGATCACCTCGTCGATCAATCCGTATTCCTTTGCCTGGACGCGGCGTGAGAATCCGGTCGCGTTCGACGTCTTTTTCCACCTGATCGAACGACTGGCCGCTGTGGTTCGCGATAATGCGCGAAGTCAGTTCGCGCATTCGCAGGATCTCTTCGGCCATGATCCGGACGTCCGTCGCCTGGCCCTGAGCACCGCCCGACGGCTGGTGGATCAGGATGCGCGCATGCGGCAAAGCAAATCGTTTGCCCTTCGCACCGGCGCATAACAACAATGCACCCATCGAAGCACACTGACCGACGCAGATCGTCGTCACGTCATTTTTGATGAACTGCATCGTGTCGTAGATGGCCATGCCGGCGGTGATCGATCCGCCCGGGCTGTTGATGTACAGATTGATGTCGCGCTCCGGGTCCTCGGCCTCAAGAAACAGAAGCTGCGCGACGAGCAAATTCGCGATCATATCGTCGATCGGCGTGCCGATAAAAATGATGCTGTCTTTCAGGAGCCGTGAATAGATGTCGAACGCACGCTCGCCACGCGAAGTTTGTTCGACAACCATTGGGACTAATGCCATATCCGTTCTCTCTTAGGTAGTTTATGTAAAGGGTTAATTGAGTGGCTATAACTTGTTGATTCTGTGGCAACAGCCGAATAGGCTACCGATTGTACATCTTTTCCGGCGAATTGCAAACAATAAGTTACCCCATCTGCACGTGCGATCAAATATCAATAAAAACCTGGATCAAGCCTTCGATTTGGCCGTTTTCTTTTTAGCCGCGTCGCCGTCGGCTTTCTTCGTTTTAGCCGCCGCGGCTTTTTTCGGCTTTTCCGGTTCGGCGTCGTCCGCCTCGGCGGGGTCTTTCCATTTACCTTCCGTCACTTTTGCCTTGGCGACCATCGCTTCGATCGATTTCCGCGTTCGCAGGTTGTTTTGGACGGTATTCTCGCCGCCCTGTTTATTAATGGAATCGCGGATCTCATCCGGCGTTGTGCGGTATTACTCAGCGATCTTTCCGATCTCTTCCTCAACCTCGGCGTCAGATACCTCCACCTTCTCGGCGGCCGCTACCTTATCGAGCAGCATCGCACCGCGAACATCGCGTTCGGCCTGCGTCCGCATTTGTTCGAACGCCATCTGAAACAAAATCGCTCTCGAACACTGATTAAGATCGACACCCCGCTGCTGAAGGTCATGAGCGAAATTATTCAGGAGATTACGCGCCTGGATTTCGATCAGCGTGTTCGGCACTTCGAAAGTATTATCCTCGATGAGTTTGGCAATAGCGTTGTTTCGGACACGCGCATCGGCGTCCGCCGCCGCATACATCTCAAGGTCGGCCCGGAGTTTCTTTCTAAGGTCTTCAAGCGATTCGTAGCCCTCGTCGAGGCTTGCTGCCCATTCGTCATTCAGCTCGGGCAGTTCCGTCCGCCCGACCGATTTGACTTTCGCTTTGTAGTGGACCGTCCTGCCCGCCAAAGCTGACGCCGAGAATTCCTCCGGATAAGTGACCGAAAACTCCTTTTCGTCGTCCTGTTTCACACCGACAAGATTTTCGGTGAATGCGTGTTCGATATCGCTCGTCGCCGAGCACCACTTCCAGGTCATCCGCCCGGATCGGCTCGCCTTCAGGATCGTCGTCGAATGTGCCCTCGAGATCGGCAATGACCGTGTCACCAATTTCAGACGGACGTCCTTCGACCGGGATCAGTGCCGCGCCTTCCTTTAGCCGGTTTGCGATAAGATCTTCGATCTCTGCATCGCCAACCGGCTTACGGTCGCGTTACTTCGATACCGTCGTATTTGGGAATCGGGATCTCCGGCATCACCTCGATATGAACGTGCAGGCCGACCGGCTCCGAGCCGTTCACTTTTACGTTGCTCGACATTTTCAATGTGAAGCTGTGGTTCGGCTAAGCGGATGAAGGTTGTGTTCCTGGATGGCTTCGGCAACTTTCGCAGGAACAAGCTGCTGCAGGACTTCGCTCTTGATCTCCTCTTTATATCGCAGCCGAACGACATCGAGCGGTGCAAAGCCCTTTCGAAAACCCGGAACGTTCGCTCCCTTGGCATACTTCTGGCTTACTCTCGAGTAAGCCTCTTTCAGCGCCTCGGGCTCGATCTGTAATTTGATCTCTTTTTGAGTAGGTGAAACCTCGTTTAACTCGCTTTTCATTAGATCTCAACAATAATTTTCTCAGGCTAAGAATATCGAATGCGAAATTGATTGTCGAATAGCGTAAACAGTGGCCGGTGGACAGTGAACAGTTGTCAGTGTGCCGTCGCACTTTTTAGCACTTTATGGAAAATCGGTGATGAGTCGTCATTAATACTGACAACTGACCACCGACCACTAACCACTGTTTTTGGTGCCGAGGGCGAGACTCGAACTCGCACGTCTTTCGACGCTAGATCCTAAGTCTAGTGCGTCTGCCAATTTCGCCACCTCGGCATTTCGGCCACGTGTAAAACTTTAAATTGTCGAATACGCAAAAGCAAATCGCCGCACCCGGCGGACGTTGAGGTAACTAGCGCAATTCCCCTCGCTCGCTTGGCCGCTATTTAGAGAGATATTTTTGTTTGTACTCGTCCCACGACGTATCGAAGTCGCGCGACTCCAGATACTCGGTCCGCCCCGCTCCGACATATTTATCCTCGGCTTTTCTGAACAGCCTCCAGCCGCTGTAGCCGATCGCCCCAATTATTCCGAATACAAGGCCGTACCAAAGCAATGACGTCACTATGCCAAAGAGCCAGAAAAACAGCATTACGCCAAAAATAAGGCCGAGCACCGCAAGTAAAACTTTATGAAATTCATCTCTCAAAAACCTCCGAGTTAAAGGTAATACGATTTAATCGCCGGCATAGTTCGTGCAAATTTTCGGCGTATCGTATAATCCGGTACGAACGCGGTCACCGTCCTAACCATGGGCGGCCGTATTTTTGATATGGTTCAGATCGAAGAAGTTGCCAAAGCAATCGGAGCTGTAGTTTCCGGCCCGGGTCAAAGCATTATCAACGACATTACACACGATTCGCGGCAGGCGAAAGCAGGCACTATTTTCGTGGCGATCACGCGGAGCGACCGTTGATGCTCATCGGTTTATCGACGACGTGGTCCGCCGCGGCGCGTCGGCTATCCTTTCCGAATTTGACCCGCCCGATAATTATTCCGGAACCTGGCTAAAGGTCGCAGGACGCACGCATTGCACTCGCGTTTGCTTCATCGATCATTCAACGGTCAACCATCGCACACACCTTTCGCTCGTCGGCGTGACCGGGACGAACGGCAAAACAACAACAACCTATCTTTGCTGCGCGCTCGCGGAAAGCGCCGGCGCAAAAGACGGCGATGCTGACGACGGTTGAATACCGAATCGGGAACAGGCACACGCCGGCGGTGCGAACAACACCGGAAGCTCGGACACGAACCGTTTTTTGGCGATGCTGTAAACGAAGGCTGCACGATGGCGGTCATGGAAGCGTCGTCGCAGGCGATCGACCTTCATCGATGCGACTGGCCTGCGGTTCAAGGTCGCCGTCTTTACCAATCTGACCCGTGACCATCTGGATTATCACGGAACGATGGAGAATTACTTCGACGGCAAAGAAAAAGCTGTTCGACGGCGGATTGGGAGAACCACCCGCGTCGTCTGTTATCAATATCGACGACGAATGGGGACGAAGCCTGGCTGCTGAGCTATCGGCTGCCAGGCAGCGCATCATCACCTACTCGCAAAACGCCGCAGCCGTACCCGGGCCGGGGCCGATCTGATCGCCGAAAATGTATCGGTTTCGCTGACCCGGGGAACGTCTTTCCGTTTGCTTACAACGCGGCAAGGAATATCAGGTCGAATCCCCGCTTGTCGGCCGCCCTCATGTTTACAACATGCTTGCCGCGGCGGGTGCCGCTCTTGAATTGGGTTATGAGATGCTCGATGCGATAATCAAGGGCCTTGAAACTTGTGTCGGAGCTCCCGGGTCGTTTCGAGCGAGTTGTACACGACGGCGATTTCGCTGTCGTCGTTGATTACGCGCATACGGACGACGCTCTGTTGAATACTCTCAATACCGCGAAGCCGTTGACCGAGGGCAGGATCATTACCGTTTTTGGCTGCGGCGGCGACCGCGACAAAACAAAACGGGCGCCGATGGGACAGATCGCGGGCGAGATCAGCGATATGGTCATTCTCACATCCGACAATCCGCGTACAGAAGATCCGCTCAAGATAATTTCCGAGATCGAAACCGGCGTGCAGCAAAACCGGTACCGAATATCTCGTAGTCCCCGACCGGCGGGATGCGATCTTCCGTGCGGTCGAGTCGGCGCGGGCCAGGGATATCGTGATCATCGCGGGTAAGGGCCATGAGAATTACCAGATCATCGGTAATGATAAATTCGATTTTGACGACCGTGAGGTAGCTGCTGAGGCGATCGGGGTTTTTCGTGAGGTATAAATTAGCCAGACCTCAGTTTTGGGAATACTTGCTCATCAATCCGCTGATGACATCATTCTGAGCCTCGACTCGGTTTTGTGAATCGTAGGGCAAAGCCGATCTCGAAAACGCAATTTCGCACTTCTCCGAATAGTTCTACCTTCATCCCTTCGCCGAGAGGCACCAAAAGCTTTATCGTGTCGCCGGTCTCGACCTGGCCTGAGCTCAAGACGAAACAGCCGGCCTCACTTAAGTCGCCCAGCGTGCCCGCGTGACGGCCGCCGGGGCCTTCCCATTCGACCTCGATCGAAACGTTTTGCCTGTTAACGTTGCGCCTGTCCTGTCCGCTTCTTCTGTCGATCAGTGTCATCTTATTCGCGCATGCCGGCTTCGTCGGCCGTGGCCCGCTCTATTAGTTAAGTAGTAATAAACCGGCAATCCCAGAATTATGAGCCCGATACCGATAAAGGACTGCTTCGGGTGCGGTCATCATCGTGTTGATCAAAAGCCATCCGGCGACGAGCAAAAATACGATCGGCACGACCGGATAACCCCACGCTCGGTACGGACGGTCGGCGTCAGGATATTTTCGGCGGAAGACAAAGATCGACGACGTGATCAAGGCGTAAAATATCCACGAGCCGAAGACAACGTAATCGGTGAGCGTGTCGAAGGAACCCGAAAGGGCCAGAATGCTCGCCCAAACGCCCTGAAACAGCACGCCGTTGATCGGCACCGCATTGACCGAAAGTCGCTCGAACGGTTTGAACATCATTCCGTCCTTTGCCATCGCATACGGTATTCGCGAAGCGCTCAGGATCGACGTATGAAGTGTGCCCAGCGACGACATCATCAGTCCGACAGTAAAGATCGCGACGGCGACACCGGTCGCAAAGCTCAATAGATCGCCGCCGAAAAACCTGCTCACTACCGCCATCGCGACTGAGGAATCCTTCGAAACCGAAGCGATCGTGGTCGGATCGAGAACGTAAAAATATGCAACGTGAACACCGACGTAAAGCACGATAATGAGCAACACGCTGCCGATGATCGCGATCGGCATATTTCGGTTCGGGTCTTTGACCTCGCCGGCGACGAACGAAAGGTTGTCCCAGCCGTCATAACCCCACAGTGCCCCTAGCATCGCCGCCCCGAAGCCGGCAAGGAAAGTGTATTCGGGCCGAACCGTATCGAACGGCATCAGCGACGCCTTCGCACGCTCCGCCGGTTTCCGCCAGCGAGAAATTGGCAAAACTTCCGCCGGTAACAAACAGAAAAGCCCCAAGGCCGACAAAGAAAACAAGCCCGATCTTTACAACGGTCAGTACAGTGGCGATCTGCCCGGTCATGGACACTTTGAGGCAATTAAGCGTCGTAAAGATCACGATGACGACGACCGCAATTATCTGAAGCGATGTTATCTCAAACGGAATGCCGGCAAGGCTCGTCGCGAACAGGGTTTGCTTTCAGCGCGCCGCCGAGGTAATCATTCAGCGCGATCGCGAAAACCACAGCTACCGACGCCTGCGAACCGGTCCTCGCAATGAAAAGCTGCATCCAGCCGAACAGAAAACTCGAGAGACGCCCGTACGAATCGCGAAGAAAAACGTACGGCCCGGCAGCGTGCGGTTTCATCGCCGTAAGTTCCGCGTACGTCAGGGCGCCCGCCAGAGAAAGCAAACCCGCCGCTACCCAGGCCATTATCACCCAAATCGGATCGCCGACGTTGCATGTCATCACGCGTGCCTTCAGGAATACACCGGTGCCGATAACGTTGCCGATGATCACCGAAATTGCTGCTATCAGCCCGAGCCCCCGGATAAGGGTGTAGTTTTCTTCTGACTTTAGGTCCATAAATTATCTGGGAGGTTTGGCTTCGATGCCGAAGTAATCTCGAACATATTACGCGAAATCAGCCGTCATGTGAAATTAATCGCGCTTGTTGGCAGTGCCCCCGACACGCGCGATCGTCAAGCCCGTACCCGGCCGTTCAATTGGGTCTCAGCGTGTCTCACCTTGAGACGACCTAAGCTCAATATTCTGTTAGATTTGGCCCGGAATTTGTCTCATTCTCAAAGGAAACCGCAAATTGCGGTGAGTTTGAGGACAACATCGGGCATAAATTATAGGCTCAAAAGACTTACGTTGGCCCAGCATGAGACAAATGCCGCTCGGCCGCTTTATCTCGAAGAATTGGCCAGCTTGGCTTCACAAATTTTCAAAGAACCGGAAATCAAGGATCTTCCGGCCGTTCCTATGCTGACACAACTGTCCATCCGGTACCCATCGCCAATTGGTAAGATCGGAACGAAGACGAATGATCCGCGCGATCCGAATGATGCGAATGATTCGCACGGCCGAGGGGCATCAACCACGTGTTACCATTTTCCAGATGAAGAAGATCGAAGTGCCGGGCGAGATGATCGTTCCCGCACTCGTTAATCAAAGCGGACGGGGACTGTGCCTGCTCGACAGCTGCGGCGTGGGCCGTTCCGGCTCGAATCGGCTGATCGCGGGCATCGACCCGGTTGAGGTTCATATCATTCACAAGCCCAACCCGCTTGAATCGCTGCAGGTTTTAGAGGAACTGCTGACGCTCAGCCCCGACCGCTCGGCAATTTTTACGATCTCGTATGATCTCGGGCTCAAACTCCAGGGCCTGCAAAGCGGCCGTCCGGCCACGAACGAGCCGGATATTTACGTTGCTTTGTTCGATTCCCTGCTAATTCACGATTACGCGACCGGCAGTACGTTCACGGCGGGCGCACGCTGAAAACGATGGCCGATATGAGAAGGCGTTGGAAGAAACTTCCCGCGACTTTGAAAGAGGTACCGCCGCCCGCGGCCGGGAAATTCCTCGCTCGAATTTCACGCTGCCTCAATATATGGCCGCGGTTGACCGGATCAAGGAGTTGATACGAGCAGGCGACACGTATCAAGTTAATCTTACCCAGCAGTTAAGTGTGCCTTTATACGGCGATGTGCTGCCGGCCGACATCTTTATTCATCTGCGGCGCAGCCACCCCGCCCCGTTCGCCGCGTACCTTGACCGCGGATCCTCATTCGTGATCTCGGCGTCGCCCGAACAGTTCGTCACCATCGAACACGCGGGGCCGGTACGGACCATAATGGCCTCGCCGATAAAAGGCACCCGCCCACGCGGGATCGACGCGGCCGGCGACGAAAAAATGCGAGCCGACCTGCTCAATAGCGAAAAAGACCGGGCGGAAAACACCATGATCGTCGACCTTTTGCGGAATGATCTTGGAAGGGTCTGCGAATTCGGAACCGTACGGGTCGACGAGCTCTGCCGTCTTGATGTCCATCCGACCTTGTTTCATCTGGTGTCCGACGTAAGCGGGAAGCTGAGAGAAGATGTTCGCTATTCCGATGTGATCAGGGCAGCGTTCCCATGCGGCTCGATAACAGGTGCACCCAAGATCAGGACAATGGAAATTATCGATCGGATCGAGACGGTCCCTCGCGGTCTTTCAATGGGCGCGATCGGCTGCCGTATCGCCCCGGGTGTTTTAGGTAACGACGAGATCTTTGAAACGAGCGTCGCTATCAGGACAATGGTCGTCCGCGACGGCGAGGCGCGATTTAATGTTGGCGGAGGGATAACGATCGATAGCGATCCCGAGGCCGAGTATGACGAAACGATGCTTAAGGCGAAGGCCCTGCTTGCTTCCCTTTTCGCTCATCAGGCCATCGCCGCTTGATCCGAGATCATTCTCGAAAGGTGTTAGGCAATGTCGCGTCTGGCGGAACATTTATTCCGAACCGGTGTCTATACTTTCGGCAAACAAACCGAAAAGGAGGCACACCATTGACCAAACCTGTTATTAATGTCACACCGCTTATCGATGTACTGCTCGTGCTGCTGATAATCTTTATGGTAGTCACGCCGACAAAGCCGAGCGCGTTCAAGGCAAAGGTTCCGAGTGAGCCGACAAGCGATGATAGGGTGATCCCCGATGCACAAACATTGGTTGTCGTCGTCGGTAATGACGCCGGCTTGAGGTTAAACGGCGAAACGAGTCTCGGGACCGTGGATGACCCGGCGAAGATGATAGAACGGCTGAAAGCGGTGTTTTCTCAGCGTGAGGCAAATTCCGAGCTTTCTCCCGCGGGCGAGGGTTCGATCCAAAGATCCGTCTTTGTAAAGGCCCCTTCGACGCTCAATTACGGGAGCGTCGCAAGAGTGGTAGACGCCGTAAAGCAGTCGGGTGCGGACCCGATCGCGCTGCAAATAGACGACTTAGATTAGGTCATCCCGAAACTCTGGAATCGCATCCAAATATTATGATATTATGAGCGCTGGCGGACGCCTCGCCCGCTATCTGCAATAAGAGCTCTCCTTTTCGGATAAATGGCCAATTATTACGAAACGTTAAAAGTTTCACCGAAAGCTTCTTCCAAGGAGATAAAATCTGCCTACCGGCGGCTGGCGCGAAGGCTACACCCGGACAAGAACAACGGGTCGGAAGCCACTGCGAGGGCTTTTGCGACGATCGCCGAAGCCTACGAGGTCCTCGGAAATCCCGCCGAACGCGAAAAATACGACAAAAAGATCCTGCAGGCACAGTACAGCCGGTCGGCCGACGGCGAATCTGTATTCACTTCATCGAACACGCATGCTCGCCGCTGGCGGCAATTGGTTTACGAACATCGCTACAATGAGATCATCGACCGGATGATCGCCGAAGAACGCCGTGAGTCTCAGGCTTTGCAGAAGAACATTTTCTTTACGGTGGCGTTGTTCGTTTCGGCCCTGGTCGTCGGCATATTCAAGCCGCAGATCTTCGCAAACTCGGCTATCATCGGCAAAATTATTGTTGTCACGCTATTTGTGGCAGGCATCATTCATCTTGTCCGACGTATCCGGGAGGCATTTGAACGTTACACGTACAAATTTGACGACCTTCATGATTCGATCTTCGACGAGCACGAAATAGCCGCAAAGCCTTACTCTCGTGCGGCGGCCGGAGCGTTTCTGATAATCGGTTTCGGCGTTTGTCTCGCAGCCGGAATTTTCATCGGCAGCCAGATACATTTTGCATCGGTTACGGTACCTTCATTATTCTCCGCCCAACTTGGCCCCGAATTCGTATTTTACCCGCCGATCCTGGTGCTTTTCTTCGACTTAACGCACTCATTAGCGGTCCGGGCGGGCGCCTAGGCCGGCTTGACAGTTTTGAACGTATTGCCTATAGTTTAGGATTCGTCTACAGCACGAATCAGACTAGGTTATTTCGAACAGCTAATGGCAAATCATAAATCTGCAGAAAAAAGAGTTAGACAGACGGCGAAAAGGAATGCGATCAACCGGAGCAATCGTGGTGAGCTTCGGACCAAGATCAAGGGCTTGAGAAGTGCGATCTCGCATAACGATAAAACGCTGAGCACCGAATCGCTCGGTTCGACAGTTTCGCTTATCGACAAGGCCGTCAACAAAGGCCTGATCCATAAGAATACGGCGGCCCGCTATAAATCGCGGCTTACCCGTCACGTCGCTGAGATCAAATAGACTATTTTAGAGCGAGCGTCCAGCCCTTTTTCAGGGTGACCCTCGAATATCAAACCATAGGATCTAACGCCTCTTTTCCGGAGGCGTTTTTCTTTTTCCACCTGTTAATTCTAACAGTTCCGCGAAGCGTCCCGTCCTTGGGATACTCTCGTTATAGCGGCGTTTACATGGGACGGGTTCCCATTACCTTGAACGCCCTATCGCCTCAACGACAAAGGCGAAGATCAAATCAAATTAACTGGAGCCTGGCAATGAAAAGAAAATTTCTCCTATTTCTCACTTTGATAATCACGACCTTCATTCTCTCGGGACTCGCCCTCGGCCAAACGCAGACTGCCTCAGGGATCGAGATCGACAAGAACATCGAAATGATGCGAAAGAATCTACGTGGCGAGAAGAAACAGATAATCGCCATGAATGTTCCCCTTACCCCGGATGAAGCGACAAAATTCTGGCCGCTGTACGACCAATACGCCGCGGACATGTCGAAGAACTATGATGAGTTCTATGCTGTGATCAAAGATTACGCAGCAAATCAGAAAACGCTCACGGACGCACAGGCCTCGAGCATGATCAAGAGATGGAGCACGATCCAGGTGAGCGTGGCCCAGACGCGTAGTAAATATATTCCAATGGTTGAAAAAGTGATCCCGGGAAAAAAAGCTGCCCTCTTCTTTCAGATCGACCGCAGGCTGTATGCCCTGCTTGACCTTCAGGTGGCATCAGAGGTCCCTTTGGTTTTGCAGTGATCGATCCTCCAGGGGTGAAGGCTTGATCGCTGTAGTTCGTCCCGCAGCAAAGTCTGTTCTTCTCCTCGGGTTTTCGGGGCCGTGAGCATAACACGGCCCCGCTTTTTTTTATTCTAGATTCTGCTAAACTTCCACTCGCAACAGCGGACCGGATAATTGGAAGCAGCAAAGCGAAACTATAAATACTACGACCTGATGATGGCGGCATTCGTGGCCGTCATTTTGTGTTCCAACCTCATCGGGGTTCACAAGGTCTCATCTGTGAACCTGCCTCTTTACGGCGAATATATTTTCGGTGCCGGCGTACTCTTCTTTCCCGATCAGCTACCTGTTCGGCGATATCCTGACCGAGGTTTACGGTTATAAGCGCTCCCGGAAAGTGATCTGGGCGGGCTTCGGCGCGCTTATCTTCGCTTCGATCATGGCTATTGTCGTTACGACCCTGCCGGCTGCATCCACGATGTCAGTTGAACAACAGGCTGCGGTGAACTTAATATTCGGCCAAACGCCTCGGATCGTTGCTGCTTCCCTGCTAGCATTTTGGGTCGGCGAATTTGTTAATTCGTTCGTCCTTGCGAAAATGAAGCTGCTGACAAAGGGCCGCTTCTTATGGAGCCGCACGATCGGGTCTACAATATTGGGTGAGATCGCCGATTCTTGCATCTTTTATCCGATAGCGTTTTTCGGCACATGGTCGAATGAACAGCTGATCAGCGTGATGATCGGAAACTATTTTATAAAGGTACTTTGGGAAGTATTGGCGACGCCGTTTACGTATATCATCGTGAATTGGCTGAAAAAGACCGAGCACGAAGATTATTACGACCGTAATACTGATTTCAATCCCTTCAGTCTCGAGACCTGATTGTCGTTTCGATCTCTCGCGTGTAAATGGCCATTCCGATCCGAACACCGATCGTCGATCTTCATAAATACAAAATCGCCGCGCTGTCGAAGGCGATGTGCCGCAGGCTTGCTGCGTCTGTGGCTGGACACGCGGCGAAAACTGACCTCAACGAATCGACTGTAGAAGACCTGCTCAGCTATTTTCCCGCTCGTTATGAAGACCGGTCGAATTTCATCCAGATCGATGAGCTTTATGACGGACTGGAAGCATCGGTCGAGCTATACACTCGGATGGCCGGCGGTTATCGCGTCGGACGGAACCGCGGGCCGCGACAGCCGCCGCTATACATTTACGAAGTGAGTGCCAGCGACCGCGAGCGTACAAGAAAACCCGTCACCATCTTTTGGTTCATTTCAGGCAAAGGCGCCGCGTCGATAATCGAGTACTACAACAATAGATTCAAACGTGGGAGCAGATTCGTAGCGTTCGGCCGCTGGGAGTGGGACGGCCGGCGGAATACTTTCTCGCTTAAGTTAGCCAAACCGAACGAGCTCGAGCTGCTGCCTTCCGTCGCACCCGAAACACTTGATTTCGAAGCCGAAGCGGAGCCGGGCGAGGAATCCGCCGCGGACGAAAATAGCGACGAGCTTTTGGAAGACCTGGGCAGCCCCGAGTTTGCGAACATCCACACCAGCCGCCAGGTCCCGGTTTACCGAAAACTTGGCCCGTTTCAAACGAAGCGCCTTCGCGAGATCATCTTCGCAGTTCTGAACGATCTGGACGCATCGTCGGTGCCCGATAATTTACCTGCCGAGACAGCCAAGCGTCACGAACTGATACCCCGCTCGCAGGCTATTTTTGAGATCCACTTTCCGCCGTCCGATGTTCCGATCGCTTCGTACGAACGCTTTGTCAGCCCGGCACAAAAGCGGCTGATCTTCGATGAGTTCTTCTGGCTTTCACTGGCGCTTCAACTTCGCCGGGGGACGCAGAAAAGAGGAGAAAAAAGGTGCCGTTATCGAGCTGGCAAAGAACTTTCGGGACCGCGCCAGGAACATTCTGGAATTCAAAATGACCGATGCGCAAAAGCGCGTCTTCGGGCAGATACTGGACGACATCACGTCCGACAAACCGATGAATCGCCTGCTTCAGGGCGATGTCGGCAGCGGCAAAACGATCGTCGCGTTTCTGACGATGTTCGCCGCGACGGAGAACGGTTATCAGGCGGCGTTGATGGCCCCGACCGAGATCCTTGCCGAGCAGCATGCCCGGAACGCCCGCAGACTATTCGAGCCGGCCGGTTACAAGGTTTCGCTGCTGACCGGCAGCATGAAGGCCGCGGAAAAGCGTAAGGCTCAAGGCGAGATAGCATCGGGTGAATCGCAGATCGTCATCGGCACTCACGCCATTATTCAGGAAGGAATGTCATTCGAAAAACTCGCCGTCGCCGTGATCGACGAACAGCACCGTTTCGGCGTGCTCCAACGGTCGATGTTGAGAGCCCTTGGGCTCAATCCCGATATTCTCGTGATGACCGCGACACCTATTCCCCGCTCGCTCGCGATGACCGTTTACGGCGACCTTGATGTATCGATCATCGACGAACTCCCGCCCGGCCGGACCCCGATCAAAACCGTGGTCGTCGGCGAAGACAAACGCAGCGGCGTTTATAAAGGTATCGAACGCGAGATCGCCCTCGGGCGGCAGGCGTATGTCGTTTATCCGCTCATCGAGGAATCGGAAAAGATCGACCTGAAGGCGGCGACGATAATGTTCGAAGAACTGCGCGACGAGGTTTTTCCAAACCGGCGCGTCGGCCTGCTTCACGGCAGGATGAAAGCCCGCGGAAAAGGATGAAACGATGCGTCAGTTCGTTTCGGGCGAGCTCAACATTCTTGTCTCGACCACTGTCATCGAAGTCGGCGTCGACGTGCCGAATGCATCGTTAATGGTTATCGAGCACGCCGAGCGATTCGGCCTCTCCCAGCTTCATCAGCTTCGCGGACGTGTCGGCCGCGGGGCCGAGCAAAGTTATTGCGTCCTGCTCACGGGCGATAAGAAAACCGCCGTCGCAAAAGAACGTCTCGGAATAATGGAAGAAACCAACGACGGGTTTCGGATCGCCGAAAAGGACCTGGAAATACGCGGCCAGGGCGAGATCTTCGGCACCCGGCAGTCCGGTATTCAGCCTTTTAAGCTCGCCAACATCATCCGCGACATCGAGATCCTGGAAGCGGCAAGGAAAGAGGCAGAGCACTTCCTTGGCGAAAAACGCCTCACGAAAGAAACCTCACGGCTGATAGAAATGATCAAGGCCGATTCGCGGTTTAAACTCGCGGATATCGGTTAGAACCCTCCAATGTTTGTTCAAACAGCCGGTTCCTTGTGCGACCGTAAAGTATAGGCTAATCTAGGTTTTTCTAAGGGAGCGGTAAGAAAATGCGTGTTATTGCGGGAGTTTATCGAGGAAGAACGCTAAAGAGCCCCGCAGACACGAAAACGCGGCCGACCTCCGACCGGCTTCGCGAAACCTTATTCAATGTTCTTGCGCCGCGTATCGACGATTCGACTCGATTTCTGGATCTTTGTGCCGGCACTGGTGCGATCGGTATCGAAGCCATCTCACGCGGCGCGTCGTTTGTCACGTTCGTCGACAAATCACGTAAGGCTTGTGCACTTATCGAAGACAATCTGGAACACCTGAGTATCCCCGAGGATGAAACCGAGATCGTATGCCTTCCGGCCGAAACTTTTGCGGGAAGGACGTATGGAAACGGCTGGGACACGGTGTATTTCGATCCGCCTTACGATCTCGACTATTCGACTGTGCTGTACGAATTCGGCTCCGATGAAAGCACCCTGCTCAGCCCGGACGGCCTGCTAGTTGTAGAACATCATTCAAAGATGGCGATGCCTGACGCGGTCGGGCAACTGCGCCGCTGGCGCATCTTGAAACAGGGAGATTCGAGTCTCAGCTTTTTCGAACGCAACTAATGTACGACAGGTTTTCCAGCCTGTCGCGTCAGGCGTCGGATTTTAGAGTAACGAGCGACTCTTCGGTTTGTCGACGACCAACAGGCTGAAAGCCCGTTGTAGATGTATATGAAGATCCTTGTCTGGGTCATTCTTTGCCTGATCTGGGGCTCGACATGGATCTTCATCAAGATCGGCCTCGATGACCTGCCGCCGATCACATTCTCGGCTGCGCGGTTCCTGCTGGCCGTTCTTATCCTTGCCCCGGTCGTCATACGTTGGAAGCTGCCTCTTCCAAAAAATCCCTCGCGAATGGAAGCTGATCGCGTTCACCGGGATATTGCAATTCGCGGTGAATTACAGTGCCGTCTTCTGGAGCGAACAATACATCACGTCGGGCCTGGCGGCCGTACTGCAGGCGACGATCACGGTCTTCGGCTTGCTGCTGGCGTGGATCTTTCTGCCGTCGGAACGGATCACAAAGTTAAAGATATTCGCGGTCCTGATCGGCGTTGCCGGTGTTGCCGTCATCTTTGCCGATCAGCTTCGTGTCAATGACTTGCGAGCCTTTGCCGGGTGTGTGGCGATCGTTGTCGGAGCGTATGCTGCGGCGCAGGCGTCGATCCTTGTAAAGGCAAAAGCGGGTTCGATGCATCCGGCCTCGCTGGTGATGATGCAGATGGCCTTTGGGCTCCCGGCGATCATCACATACGCTCTCGCCGCGGAAGGCAATCCGCTTGCGTGGAACTGGACGCCCCGCGACCGTTGTGTGCGTCATTTATCTTTCCGTTGCCGGCACCATCGCCGCGTTTTGGCTTTACTATTGGCTATTGAGTAGAATCGAATCGACCAAAGCGATGATGATCTCGCTTGTCACGCCGCTGATCGCGGTCGTGATCGGAAACCTGGTCCTCGGCGAAACACTTCCGCCGCAGACGATTGCCGGCGGGCTGTTGATATTGACGAGTATCGGACTGATCGTATTTCGAAGCGAGATCAAGAGACAGCTCAACGCAGAGACGCAGAGAAGCGGAGTTAGAGATTCAGCAGAGATTCGGAGCCATTCTAGCCTCCTGTCTTCAAACGTCTGCGTCTCTATGTCGTTAAAAACGGCCTTATGCACTTCAAATTCACAACCGCCGGCGAATCTCACGGTCCCGCTCTTGTCGTCATCATCGAGGGCGTGCCGGCCGGGATGCCGATCGATAAGGCCGCGATCGACCACGAGCTTTGGCGGCGGCAGCAGGGCTACGGCCGGGGCGGTCGGATGAAGATCGAGACGGACACCGTTCAGATACTTTCCGGCATCCGCCATGGAAAGGCGCTCGGCTCGCCGATCGCCCTGATGATCGAGAACCGCGATTTCGTCCATTGGACCGATATTATGTCGGCCGAAGAGATCGAAACACAGCCGAAAAATCCGCGGATAGTGAAACGCCCGCGGCCCGGCCACGCCGATCTTGCGGGCGGGCAGAAATATCAGGCCCGCGACCTGCGCAACATTCTCGAACGTGCATCCGCCCGCGAAACGGCAGCCCGCGTCGCGGCCGGTGCCGTCGCACGGCAGCTTCTTGCGGCTTTCGGCGTCGACATCAAAAGTCACGTAGCCAAGCTCGGAGCGGTCCCCGAAACGCCGATCGAGGCCGACTGGGACGCCATCTGTTCGATCTCGATCGACGCTCCACTCATGTGTGCCGACAGCGACATACAAACCGCAATGATGGCCCATATCGACGATGCCAAAGAAAAAGGCGACACCCTCGGCGGGATCTTCGAAGTAGTGGCAAAAAATCTGCCCGTCGGCCTCGGCTCGCACACCTCATGGGAAGACAAACTTGACGGCCGCATCGCCCGGGCTATAATGTCCATCCACGCTGTTAAAGCCGTCGAGATCGGCACCGGCGTTGCCAACGCCGGACGCCCGGGATCGGAAGTGCATGATGAGATCTATTTTTCGCATGAGACAAGAGACGGGAGACAAGAGACGGGAGAGAGCTCGGAATCTCTTGTCTCTAGTCTCGCGTCTCCCGTCTCCAGAGCAGGTTTCTTCCGCAAGACCAACCGCGCCGGCGGCCTCGAGGGCGGCATAACGAACGGTGAAGAACTCCGCGTCCGCGGCTATCTGAAGCCGATCTCAACGCTCAAAAAACCGCTTCATTCGGTCGACATCGACACAAAAGAAGACAGCCCGGCCGCGTTCGAACGCTCGGACGTAACCGCCGTTCCGGCCGCGGGTGTTATCGGCGAGGCAATGCTGGCTATTGTGGTGGCGAACTCGTTTCGCGAGAAATTTGGTGGAGATTCGGTTGACGAGATGCGTTCGAATTTCGAGAGTTATCAACAAATGCTGCGGGGTTACTAACTCGACGTTGCGGTGGACGGTATTTCCCTTCCAATATCACGGCGAAACTGCATTCCTTTCCACGAGATCATTTCAGAGGCCGTATAGGCTCGTTTGAGCGCCGATTCCAGCGATTCGCCAACCGCCGTTAGGCCCATAACTCGGCCTCCCGAGGTTATAAGCTTATCGTCGATGCTGCTCGTGCCCGCGTGAAATACTGTTACTCCAGGCACGGCCGCCGCGTTTGCAAGGCCCGAAATACGGTCGCCTTTTCGCGGACTATGCGGGTAGCCTTCAGCCGCAAGAACGACTGTTGCGGAACTTCCAGGCTTCCACGCGATGTTTATATCTTTGAGCCTACCTTCAAGCATCGCTCCGCAAATGTCAGTAATGTCGGTGTCGAGACGAACGAGAATCGACTGCGTTTCCGGATCGCCGAAGCGGACGTTGTATTCGAGAAGCTTTGGGCCTCGATCGGTCACCATCAGGCCCAGGAAGAGAATTCCCCGGAATCGGAATCCTTCGGTAATGCATCCGCGCAGTGTCGGGCGAATCATTGTTTCTGCGATCTCGTCCAGCTGCTCTTTGGTCAGAAGTGATGCGTCGGTGAATGTACCCATGCCGCCGGTGTTGGGGCCGGTGTCGCCTTCGCCGATGCGTTTGTGGTCGCGGGTCGGGGGCATCAACGCAAAGTCTTCGCCGTCAGCGAACATTATCAGCGAGACCTCACGGCCGACCAGACATTCCTCGAGAACGATACGTGATGCGGCCTCCGTACCCGCTATTTTCTCCATTTCCTCGATTGCGGTTATTGCTGCAGCACGATCGACGGCGACAACGACGCCTTTGCCTGCTGCAAGACCGTCGGCTTTAACGACCACTGGTGACTCGGGCCCGCCGAACCTGCCGGATTCGAGTGCCGAGACGGCCGCAGCGGCGGATCCGGCAATGACGTACTCGGCAGTAGGGACGCTGTGGCGTTTCATAAAATCCTTCGCAAAGGCCTTGCTTGCCTCCAACTGAGCGGCCTTTTGAGACGCTCCGATTATCCGGAGGCCTTTGGCTTCAAATTCGTCGACAATACCGAGCGCCAATGGCGTTTCACCGCCGACGAACGTCAGGTCGATCAAATTCGACTCGGCAAAATCAACAAGGGCTCGGACGTCTTCGGCCTTGATCGGAAGGCATTCCGCTATCGCCGCAATTCCGGCATTTCCCGGAGCGCAATAGATCTTATTTACACGTCGGCTCTTTGCGAACGACCAACAAATGGCGTGCTCTCGGCCGCCTGACCCGATCACTAAAATATTCATTGATTCTTTGTTAATGTTCGCGAATGTACTATAATCAAACGCAGAGCGTCGCTTGACACAAAAAATCGTAAGTTATACGGTGTTTTCGTAATCGAATCTCCTACGTCGCTTACCAAACATGCTGCCCGGCTTTAGTTCCAATTTACTATATGCGGGTCGAATTTTCGATTTGTGACGCTTTTATCGCCCCCGGAGGAAAACCTGAAGCTTTTATCTATTAGCGCTTTTTATCCGAACGTGCGTGCAACAAGTTTGTGACAAGGAGGGTGCAAATGGCAGTGACTGATCAATATGCTGCACCGGCAGCCCCGCCAGATGAAAGTGAATTTGCAGATCGCCCAATAGTTTGCGGCGACTGCAGCAAGACCTTTACCTGGACCGCCGGCGAGCAGGCATTTTTCAGAGATAAGAACCTTCAAAATCCACCGAAACGCTGCAAAGAGTGCAAGCAGGCCAAGAACGAACGGCTTGCGGCAATAGCCGCTGCCCAGGCGTCGGGCATTCGCCAGCGGATCGAGGTGGCTGTGAATTGTGCCAAGTGCGGCGAAACAACAACGGTCCCATTCTACCCCTCGCAGGGTAGGCCGGTTTATTGCCGATCATGTTTTCTTGAAATGAATCCTTCGGTCCTGAACGGAAGCAATCAATAGGCCGTCGTCAATTTTATCCGCCCACGTGTACATTTGGCCGCAGCTCCGGGTCTTCTTCTGCCTGTCGCAAAATCTCTCGGGTGACCGGCGCCGTATCGCCTTCACCGAAGAGAATATAACGGGCAAGGTACATGATCGGGTTGCCCTCGCTCCAGCCGAAATATACATGCGGGATCTTACCGGTTGTATCGCGAAGGTGCATCAGAAGCGCCGCGATCGCGTTAGGAACTGCCGGTGATTCGGTCCGCAATATTCTGTAACCTTCGACATCAACTCCGCGAATGAAAAGCCCGCCCGTGAATTCCGACGCGTCGCCCAATTCTATCTCGTAAAAGATGATCGGGTCCGTTGAAGGGATATGATTGTCGATCCGCTTTTCGTGTTCCTTAAAGCGGTATTCACTCACGTTCCCAACTTCACGGCGGTTCGTAACGATACGGATCTCTCCTTCCGGCAAGCTCGTCAAGAAACTCGCGTGCTTTTTCGTCGAATTCGATCCTGCCGATCCGCAGCTCTGTAGTTCGCATCGCTCTTGAGAAGAACGACGCGACGATTATAGAGAGAATGAACATCGAGGCGATCTTTATACCGCTCGGCTGCTCGACGATATTGACGACGGTCGTAAAGATAAAGATTATCGTGATCGCTAGATATGCCAGCCACTTGCTCTCGCCCTTGTTCTTTGCCGAGATGGTAACGGCCACTGCGGCGGACATCATCAGCACCAGCACGCCGGTGGCGTATGCCCCGCCCTGCGAGTCCACGTCGGCCGAGAAGGCAATGGTGACAGCGAAGCAAATACCCGTAAAGACAAGTACAAGCGGCCGCGTCGCCCGGGCCCAGTCCGGGGCCATCCCGTACCGCGGCAGGTAGCGCGGTACGATATTCAGCAATCCGGCCATGGCCGAGGCCCCGGCGAACCAAAGGATCGAAACGGTTGAAAAATCGTAGATCGTCCCAAACACCGCAGCCGAAAAAGTGATGCGTTAGATAAGATAAAGCCCTGCCGTTTGCCTCGCCCGCCTTCCCGAAATGCCTCGGCCGGAATAAGCATCGTCGTGATGATGCTTGATCCGATGAGCATAACGCTCATGATCATCGCGGCGCCCGCCAAAAGCTTTTTGCCGTTCCGAATGCGGCCCTGAAGATGCCTTTCCATTTCGTCCGAAATATCGCTTTCCGAGGTCCGCGTCATATGCGGATCGGGCGGCGGCACGTCGCTCGCGACCAGAGGCATCACGACAACGCCTGTCTCAAAACCCGAAAGCCCCAGGGCCAGCTTTGGAAAATACAAAAGCGATAATACGACGAGCCAGACCACGCTGCCGTTTGCCTCCGGAACGGCCCAAACGGCGCTTTGCCAGTTGCCGAAGGCTTCGGGATGGATGAAGAAAATATCGTAGAGTCCATAGCCTATTGTCGCGACATTCAGGGCCAGGAAGGCGATGACTATCGCGACGGCGATGCCTATCGCTTCACTGAATCCGCGAAGAAAAACAGCGCCGAGAAACCCTATCAATACCAGGGTGACGATTATCCTGTGGTTGAGGAACTGAAGATTATGCTCGACGAACGGATTCTCGATAATGTGCGCGGTGGCATCGGCGGCTGAAAGAGTGATCGTAATTATGAAACTCGTCGCTACAAACCCGAGAAGGATCAGGACCAGCATCTTCCCTTTCCAGCGGGAAAGCAGCCGTTCAAGCATAGAGATCGACCCATCGCCGTGCGGGCTTTCTTCGGCGACGCGCTTGTACATCGGCAGGGCGCCGAGCAGCGTCAGCAGAACCAGCACAAGCGTTGCAAATGGTGAAAGAGCACCGGCCGCGAGAAAGGCGATGCCCGGCTGATAACCGAGGGTGGAAAAATAATCGACACCCGTAAGGCACATTACCTGCCACCAGGGGTGTTGATGTTTGGGATGGGCACCGCCCGCGATCTCGGGTTCCTCGACGCCGCTAAACAGCCACTTTTTGAACCAGCTACGTTCCGAACTTTTCATATTAAGTAAGAACGACAACCAGATCTCGGGATCCAATGTTCCCGGTTAAGCCTTCCGTCGAAACCTTACGCGCATATACGTCCGCGGAAGGCTTCCGATCAAAACTCTAGATCCATCCTAATGAGTTTGGCTTGGAAATCGCCCGCGGTCAAGTTGTTGATGAATAAGGCTTAATAAAAGAAATAGGGCGACGTCTCCCACACCGTCGCCCTGGTGGTCACAAGTCCTCACCCCTCGTGACCGGATGTTCACCGGGGAGGTGAACAAAGTGATTATGCATAAACGGTAACGCAAATGCAACAATCTTTACCCGAGATCATTTACTGTCAAAAACAAAATTGCTGTAAGGATTCAGGAAGGTCCGAACCGAAATTCCGCCCGGCACGGCTGACCGGGCACCCGTCGAAGATTCGGCAAAAATGGAATACTCGCCGACGGGAGTTTGAGCGTCCGCCGTCACCTCAAAGCTAATGACTGAAAGGTCGCTGCCGTAGTCGTGCGAGACGACCGAGCCGCTGGAAACCTGAAGGAAAGGCGACGAGAAACGGAGCGAAAGATTCTTGGGCGAAAGATTCCTGCCGCCGACAAAGATCGTATAGCTTCGGCCCGAATTGATCGGGACCGAACTCAAAGTGAGTTGTCCGTTCAAGCCGGTATATTTCAACTCAAGGTCATCGGAACCTGTTTCCAATTTCTTAGAGACAGAAACAGGATCATTCGAAGCCACGTCGTAAATCCCTATCAACTGCATCGGGAGCGACCGCTTGGCACGTTCCTTCCGGGCGGAATAGAGAGAATACGAACCGTTGGGGAGCCCGCTGAATTCTACAACCGCGCCGGCGCCCGTTTCGGACTGCGCAACTACCTTTCCGGTCGCGTTATCCTCAAGCCAAACCTGCAAATTTACTGCCGAGCGGCCGTCAGGCATCAGCAGTTTAGCCGTAAGCGTCCCGCAGCAATTCTCTTGAGCTTCGAAACCATATTTGGCCCTCAACTCGGTACGATCGATCTCGGACAACGTCCGGTTGGCAAATGCCTGAATGCCAAAAACGCCGTTCTTCCCGAAATTCTCGTACATGGCCGAGCCGCGGACAAATGAATGTTCGAGGCCGAGAACATGGCCGATCTCGTGGGTCAGGGTCGCCTCGAGATCAAAGGTCCCGAACGTCCCGTCCGTTGAAAATTGTTGATATGGGCTGAGAACGATGTCCCCTTCAGATATGCGGCCGCGGGCGTCGAAAAACACTCGGGTTGTTGCGGCAACTTCATCAGCGTTCTTTGCGAAAAGAACCACATTTTCGGCCGTCGGCGCTATCGTTATCAAATTGACGCCATCGCCTGCCGCCCCCGATGGGCTAACATTCTGCTTTTCCGAAAGGACCTCTCGAAACTGGATCCCGCCGGCTTCTTCCCAGGTCCGCAGGCTTCGCCGGACCGCCGCCACCATATCGGTCCCGTGCTTTACATTCGGCGCCGGCCGCAAAAGGGATGACGAGATCGCGACCGTAATCACCCTTGTCCGCCAACGCAAGGGTGTTTCCTGCGTCTCTGTGGAGAGAGTTCCGCCAAAGATCACCGATACCTGCATCAATACAAGTGCCAGCGTCAACATTTTGTTGAAACCTTTGGCCATATCGGTCATTTAGACGGGTCCTTCAGTTAACGGTAAAACCTTCGCCGGAACCATCGCTTCCAACCTTTTCCAGGTCGGCAAACGCCACGATCAAAAGCAGCACGACCAGGGAAACGGTCGCTAAAACATACAAAACGGCAATTTGTTCAAGGTAAATAAGAACGCCGATCAAGATCGCAACTAGCGCCAGCCAGAACAATGCGATCGTACGCCGGCCGAATCTCTGTTTTTGGGTATTCATCATTAATAACAATTCAAAAGGATAACATTAGAATATGTCCTATTGAAACAAATTTCCGCGTTTTGGACAATTTTCGGGTTTGATGCGGTGAGAATTAATTCGGTTGGTCAATCGACAATTCGCAGGGGAAGCTTTGCAAAGCTGTCCGTTTCGTCGGCGCGGGGCTGGCCCATGTCCGCCAATCGGCTTTCCTCACTTCCCTTTTTTTGGACGAATATCACGTCATACGGCAAAAGCTTGGGCGGCTCCTCTTTGTTTTCAAAAATACGCCGAAAATCGAGGTCCAGGGGCTGCGCCGGCGCGCTTCGGCGGTATAACCTTACCTTCTTGCCGCTAAGATCTTTTGGGAGGCCTCCCGCCGAGGTTATAGCACGGATCAGTGTGAGGTCCGGGGTAAGATTCATTCGACGTGTCGTTTGTCCATCTATCATTACAAAAATTGGTGCGGCTTCCAGCACACTCACGATATCGCCGCTCAGTATTGCCAAGTTAGCGGCCCGGTCACCTTTCAGCAGGTCGGCGATCTTTATGGAAAAACGTTTCGGCGTCTGGGTCGCCGCGTTTTCGAACGTGGGTTCCGGGGTGCGTTCCTGTCGGCAATTGACGTATGGCGGCCGGAAAACGCTGATCTCGCCGTTTGACGCATCGGTGATCCCGCCCGACAGAATGATAAGTTCTGTCAGAGTAACCGGGCGACGCAGTTGAAATCGCTGGGGCGTTTTTACCGCACCGCTAATATAGGCAAGGGCCCGATTTGACCGGTCAAGTATCCGAACGACAACGTTCGGGTCGCGAAGTATCCGCCGGTACCGTTCCGCGACAGCTGTTGCTACCTCGCCTTCAGACCTGCACAACGCATAGACCGGCGACTCAGCCCGTTCCAGCCCGTCAAGAAAGCCTTCGGGCGTCAGGCCGCCGCGCCAATCGAAGTCGAGACTACCAACAACGTCGACCTCGACGAGATCGCCGTAATGGATCTGCTCGCCAAAGGTGCCGGCCTCCGGGACAGTTTTCTCTTGCCCCTGAGCCGTATGGGCAGACAACACCATGATCGCCAGCGCGAGGAGTTGGAATGCTTTTAGATTCGACCGGACGAGGATCGGAAGGTGAGGCGCCAGGCGGACGATCGCCGCTCTGCCGTTTGTAAGAGAAAATTCACTCAACGCCTGCATTTTCACGGTCCCTGGATCTTACCTGCCGCTTACGCGATTTTGACGAAACCCGAAACGCAAAACCGCGAAACTCAAGATTACAGCTGTCACACAGCAGGTTATAACGAAATAGGAGCTTAGACCAAAACGGTGTAGGCCGATATCCGCGGCGGATACGCGAGCTCCTGCATTTTGGGCATTTCTGCGAGATCATTTTCTGCTTAATGCGACCGGCCTGTGGGAGCCCAACTTATTCGTATTAGGGTAATTCTGGTGGTTTGTCAGACATTCATTCTATTTTTCCATTAATCTTTGGACCCGCTCAACTTCAGATCGTATCTTCAGGTCGATCGTCTGGCGATCCTCAAACGTTCCGGCGTGCCTGCTGAGCTCTATAAGGGCATTGTTATAGTTTCGGACCGCGCTTTCAAGTTCGCCCGCAACTTCAGCTGCCTCGGCTTTGTCCAAAAACGACCTCAGCCTTGTCGAAGAAAGAAATACCCGCAGGACCTCGCGCGAATCGGTCAATGCCTTCTCATTCGCATAAACTTCGATGGCCCTTTCAACAGCCTCGAGTGCTTCCTCTGCCGCCCCGATCTTGCCGTCGATCGTGTCTGCATTCTTTGCCTCGGAAGTAAACGAACGTGATCTCAATTCGGCCCATTTTAACATATGGTAACGATGTCGTTTCGAGGCCGTGACGGACCCTTTTCTGAGGGCGGGAACACGGGGCGATCCTGCCCGTGCCTTGGCGATCTCCTGCGTCACGATCATTAAGTATTCATCGCAAAGCTCGAAAACTTCCTTGTGTGCTTCAGCGAGATTCCCGAGCACAGACGCAGCATCGGATTTCGACCGGATCTCCGAGAGGAACTTTGCGTTATGCTCAAGTGTGAATTTGATCCTCTCCTCACGGCCCTGTCCGTGTTTTTTCGCCGCACTTAGATGATGTGCCAAGCGCCTTGCGGCACGTTCGCGCTCTAGCGACCTACGGAGTACGACCTCGCGAAAAACCACAAACGATACTATTGAAACGATCGCGGCAAGAGCCGCCACGATCCACGGCGATTCGTCATAGCCGTCGTAAAAATATGCAAGAACAACGAAAAAAACGAAGACCCCGACAAAAAACGCGAGAAAATAGTAGTTAGCGGCCGACGACCAGGACAAACCCCTGCCCTCGCTGACCTTCATATATGGCCCGTTCTTAATGTTCGTTGATCTTGCCCGATGATCCATTCACGAAGCATCCAATTGAACTCAAACCCCGCCTCAGTCGTGATTCATAGTGAATATTAGTTAACTATTTGTCAATAATTATGTAAAAAACCTCACTCGGAACCGCCATCAGACCTCGACGGGCCCCGCGGTCCCGGCGGGTCCTGTTTGGAAATTCATCTGCTATAATCCTTTTCACGTGAAGAAGAAAAAGCGAAAGCGATCGGATAAACCGATCTTCGATTCGATCCGTAAGCCGACCGCTCCGCCTTCGCAAAAGTTCGGCGAGGAAAGGCCTAAGGAAAAGGCCGATCCAGTCCAGAGAAAGGCAAAGCATAAGAAAAGGACAGGACCTATCGACACCGACGACGATGTTTAGTAAAAAGAAAAAAACCGACGACAAGCCGATCGTCATGACCTGGGCACGTCCCGAAATGCAGGTTACGTTCCGGGCCGAGATCATGCCCGGACGCAGCCGCGAAGAACGGACATTTCGCATAAAGACCGTACGTGCGAACGGCCGTGTGGAGCTTCACGATTTTGTAGGCGAGCACCGTGAAGGAGCATTCGAGCCCATCAATTTCCTGAGGGACAAAGCAAGGTAGCTTTACCACTCGTAGATCTTTCCAACTTCAAGGATCTTTAACCGTTCGATATTAAGCTCGCGTATTTGCGAAACCGTCTCCACGCAATATGCGGGCTTTATGTTCATAACAAATATCTCGCAATCCGACCGCTCCAGTTTCTTCAATTCATTGCCTAATTCATCCGGCGTCATGTGAAAGGAAAGTGCCGCAAGCTCAGCCAGCTCGTTCGGAAACGCGCACTCGATCAAAACAGCCTGAAGTGATGGAAGCTTGTTGACACGGGCCCAGAATGCATCAGTCGGCGCTGTGTCGCCGGTAACCGCTATGGTAGTCGTGTCGTCTGAGATCACGAATCCGCAGCTTTGGACCTTGTGATCGACCTCGATCGGATCGACGGTTAAATTATGTACCTCAAAACAGCTTCCGGGCCGAAATTCCACGTACTCGACCACCGGCCCGAATTCATTAGCAAGCTCGGAAAATCGAGGGTATATCTTCCAATTAAAAATATGTTCCTCAAGGACCTCGATCACTTCTGGCGTGGCATGGACCCGGATGGGCTCGGTCAATGTCGCAAACAGATCGTCGATGAACAATGGAAGCCCCGCAACGTGGTCCAGGTGAGCATGGCTGATAACAACGTCGCGGATCGACGTTCTCTGCTCTTCCGAGCATGCCATCGCAAGGCTGCCTGCATCGAACGCGACCGCATCATCCAAAACCAAAGTGGTCAGATGCTGCCGCTTCGACGCCGCTCCTCCGCTCTCGAACGTACTTGGTAATAATTGAAGTTTCACTCAAATTTTATCGACAAAACTCGGTATCGGATCAGCGTGCACACGTTTGAGCGCGTCCGCCGTCGATGGAATAAGTGGCACCCGTGATCCAGCCGGCTTTGTCCGATACGAGAAAAGCAATAAGATCGGCAACTTCGGCCGACGTTCCCGGCCGACCCAGCGGATGCGTGTTCTTTGCGTTCTCGACAAATTTCTCGTAGTTTTCCTGGTTCATCCCTCCTCTCTTATGGAGGTTAGTGATAACGACACCGGGGTTGACCGCGTTGACGCGCACTCCTTTCGGAGCAAGCTCAGAGCGCCGCACACCTGGTAAGCTGGTCCGTTCCCGCCTTAGAAACACAGTACGCAAGCACGTTCGGAAACGCTCTCAACCCGGTCACGCTCGATACGTTGACAATGTTTCCCTTAGACGCAACGAGGTGCGGAAGGCACTTTTGCATAAGGTAGAACATTGAACGCAGGTTGATATTCATCATCTTGTCCCATTCATCAAGCGTCGTGTCCTCGATAGAACCGTTCTTGATTATTCCCGCCGCGTTCACAAGGATGTCTATCCGCCCGTACGATTCGACGGTCTCGGTCACAAGCCGGTCCATTTGGGAAGTCTCCGTCACATCCGCCAGATGCGGCTTGATCGACCCATTCATTTGACGTGCTTCATCGCGAGTATTGCCTAGTTCGTGTTGATTTCGTCCAACCGCGATTACGGTCGCACCCTCGCTCGCAAGCTTAATTGACGTCGCCCGGCCGATACCGCTGCTTGCACCGGTGACTACAGCAATCATTCCGTTCATAACTATTTGCCTTATTTGGTGAAACGCCGATTAGAATATCAATCTATCGGGACTTAAGACAAACATTCATGTTCGGACCGGCGGAAAACGAAAAAAGGCAGCCGACATTTTCGGCTGCCTCGTCTTGTGTGGGCTATAAATTGGTGCCGGGGCTTTTACCGGAACGACATCGCGTCCCGGTGCGATCAAAGCTCGCTCGGCTGGGGCTTAGTGACCAAAAACTTTTCGATAGCGGCCTTGGTCTCGTCACGCTTTCGTGCCTGAAAGTCCGAAACCCAAGTAGTCACCGTCGAAACCATCTCGCGGGCCGCATTCTTTTTCTGGGCCTTCGCCGGCTTCGGGTCAACGACCGATGCCACCGCCTGGTTCCGTTTGATCACCTTAATTTTCGCGTTCTTCGCTGTCATTATAATTGCCTCCACCTTGTTAGCTGAAATGATCGAATGCACTCGACCATGTATTCTGTGACTAAGCAATCGGTGTGCCTAAGTTAGGACGGGAGCTTCAAAACCGTTTTGCCCAGTTTTTTACTTGAAAATATAAAAAATCTAATTATCCCTATGATTCCAGTTCGGACGCTCATATCTAGATACGATCATTCTGCCCGATTGTTCCTGAAAATTCATTCAATTTGAACGGAAAATAAAGGATCTAAAGGTATTATCGCCATAGGTGACCAGGATGGAAATAGGGAGTTTCCCGCGCGACTTGGTGGATTGGGATAGATCGGATCGATCCAAGAACCTCACCTGCGAAACCGTGGTGTTCTGTTTTAGTACAAGATTTCCCAGAATCGGACCGTGCTCACTCTGTTTAGCCGGCCGGCGGTCTGCTTCGGCACCGTTTTCGAACTTGGATCTTTTGATCTTCTGGCTATTCCGTTCCATTCCGGTTGCCTTCGGCGCTCACCTTCAAAGCAGTATCAAGGCAATTGGTTTGGCACGTGGCCTGATCTCTATTGGCTCGGCTCTTTAGCCAAACTGTGTTAATCTCGCTGGCGAATTACTGCCTCCCGATATTCAGATAAAAAGAGAGAAGATCTTATGCTTGCCAGCCTTTTAATGCCGGTTCTATTGCTGTTTCAAATTCCGGGTGTGTCCCCGACGCCGCGGCCGGCCGAAACCCCTCAGCCGCGGCCGACAGTATCGCCGGACCCGAGGGAGGAAGCACCAGTAGTCGTCCGACGGTCGGTGCGGACGCCTTCGCGTACGATGACTTACACGGTGACGACCGGATACATGCCTATAAAGAACGCTGTTTCCGGCGACACGGAAGCGCGGATATTTTATATGGCTTATACGCTGGAGAATCCGCCAGCGGGGCGTCCGCTTATGTTCTCGTTCAACGGCGGTCCAGGGTCGGCGTCGGTTTGGCTGCATCTCGGGGCGCTCGGGCCACGGCGAGTCAAGATGCTCGACGATGGGCTGATGCCTCCACCGCCATACGAGCTGGTCGATAACGAGCATACGTGGCTGAGCGAGACCGACATGGTATTTATCGACCCGGTCGGGACCGGATACTCGCGTGCCGTAAGGCCCGACCTCGCAAGCAAATTCTTTCGGCGTCAATGGCGATATCGAATCTGTCGGCGAATTCATCCGGATGTATCTCGGCCGAAATGAGCGATGGGCATCACCGCTCTTTCTAGTCGGCGAAAGCTATGGAACGACACGGGCGGCCGGGCTTTCGAACCATCTTTTTGAACGCGGCGATCGGGCTGAACGGGATCCTGCTGGTCTCGACGGTGATGAATTTCCAGACCATCAGATTCGCCGACAACAACGACCTTCCGCTTGTGCTCATTCTGCCTTCGTACGCGACCACCGCGTGGTACCACAAACGCCTTTCTCCGCAGATGCAGGCAAAATCGGTAGAACAGATCGCGCAGGAATCAAGACAGTTTGCGGCGAACGAATTTATGCCGGCGTTGCTCCGGATCGACAGTCTCTCGGCATCCGAACGCTCCGCGCTGGCGGCAAAATTTAGCTTCCCTGACTGGCCTAAGCACCGATTTTATCGAACGGAATAATTTCCGCATTGAACTAGGAGAATTCAATAAGGAACTGCTCCGTACGGAAAGAAGGTCGACGGGGCGCCTGGACAGCCGGTTCAAGGGCATCGATCGCGACGCGGCCGGCGAGGGCCCGGACATGGACCCGAGTATGTCGGCGATCAGAACGCCATATACCGCCGCTTTCAATTCGTACGTACGCGGCGAACTTGGATTCAAATCCGACGTCGAGTACTACATTCTCGGCGGCGGCATAACCTCGCCGTGGAATTGGAACACGAACAACGCTTACGCCGATACGAGCATTCCGCTAAAGAACGCGATGGCGAAGAATCCGTATATGAAGATCTTTCTCGCCCAGGGCTACTACGACATGGCCACGCCATTTTACGCGGCCGAATATACGGTTTCGGCTATGAATCTCGACCCGCAGCTTAAGCGAAATCTGTCCTTCGCCTACTACGAAGCCGGGCATATGATGTATATCGAAAAAAATTCGCTGAAGAAATTAAAAGACGACGCGGCAGCTTTTATCCAAATGTCGCTTCGCCGCTAAAACGTAACCCTGACAGACTTGGGAAGGTCTACTCTAAGGACTGATTCCTGCTTGAACCTCTTTACATAAGCCGCGCGGATCTGTTCGATCTTTGCGCGGCTTTCATTTTTGTTTCGACCGGAATAGAAAAAGATCAGGACCTCGCTCGGCTCTGTAACGATCTGGCCGCCTTTCTCGCGATATTGGCCGATAGCTTTCAGCGACGTGAACCCGTCTGGAAATCGCGGCGTAACTGTCTCGGCCAAAAAACTGTTCCACTCCGGATCGGAAACCATCGCCGCCGCCCGGTATCGACCGGCCAAGGTAAAGCTCGGTCCGAAAGAATTTTTCGGCGCGGACTACGGGAATCGTCGGAGGGACCGTAGCAGGGGCAGGAGCAGTTTGAGCGCTCGTCCAGCCGGGCTGCAGGACGAACGCAAGAACAAATACCAAAGCCGCCGAATAGAATTTCTTTGGGCCGATTCTCATACGATCTCAATCGTGTTTCGCGCTCCCCTTTAGCTGATCTACGGCATGGCGAAGCACTGGTTTGATAACCTCAAAGCACTCGGCGACGGCTTTTGGCGAGCCAGGCAGATTAACGATGAGCACCCGGCCGCGGCTGCCGCAAACCCCGCGTGAGAGCATCGCGAACGGCGTATTCTTCGACGTTTCGCGGCGCATCGCCTCGGCGATGCCCGGAGCGTCGCGATCGATCACCACCCGTGTAGCCTCGGGCGTATTGTCGCGCCGTGAAAGCCCGGTACCGCCCGTTGTGATGATCAGGTCGACGTCATCACGTTCGGAGTGTGCGAACAATGCGGCTGTTAACTCTCCCAGATCATCCGAGACGATAATCTTGTCGTGAACATCCGCATCGATCCCGCAGAGCAACTCAACCAACTTCGCCCCGGAAAGATCATCTTCCTCCGTGCGGGTATCGGAAATGCTTATTACCTGAACACGGATCGGTTGTGCAGACATATTCGGCTAGCTGACCGTGGATTCGATCTTCTCCAGATCGCACATTCGCTTACTATAAAACACGCTGAGCAATACGCCGAAGACCACCAGCAGCATTCCCGCGAACGACTCGGCCGGCTGCGACTCGCCAAACCAAAGCGAACCCAATAGCAATGCGTAGATTAGGCCCGTATAGTTAACGATCGCTATGCCGGCGACGGGTTCTCTTTGCAGGGCATTCGTCAAAAAGATCTGCCCAAGTTGAGAGAGGATCGCGATCAGTACCAGATACGCCCAGTCCCAGCCTTCCGGCGTGCGCCATGCAAAGTACAGGCTAACCAACCCGGCGACCGCTCCGGCCAACTGAAAATGCAGCACTACTGTTAAAGGATGCTCCTTTCCGCGAAGGCTGCGGACCAGATTGTACGCCATGCCCGAACAGAACGCGGAAATTATTCCGATCGCAAGATAAAAGGGGGAAATCCGAGGGTCGACCCGTTCGATCAACAGAACGCCAGCAAACGCGATCGCGTAAAAGACCCACTGCAGGCCGCGGACGCTTTCGCTGAGCAAAAAGATCGCGATCACGCTGGTGAAGATCGGCGAAAGGTACTGGATCGTCATCGCCGAAGCAAGCGGGATGTTCTGGAGCGTGGTAAAAAACAGGAACAGCGCAGTAGTACCGAAAAGCCCCCGAAGTAAAAGCATCGACCGGTTCGAACCCTTCCAATCGGCACCCGCACGATAGAGACCGATAATACAGAAAACCGTCGCGATCGAGCAGCGAAAAAACACCACCTCCATTGCGGGAATGTGCGAGACCTTTTTTACAAAAATATTGGAAAGAGAAAACGCGAGCGTCGAAAGAAACATCGCACGCACACCGGCGGTCAGAAATGTGCTGTCGTTATTCAAACGGCGGTATTTGTTTTTCGCGGAGAGGAACAGCCGCAATCCGTCTCGCACTTCGACTTATGCGAGAACGCTCTAGATTTGAGGTAGAATGCCCGGCCAACATAACAGAGGGCTGCAAGTACGATCGCCAAAACAACGATTTGCTCAAACTCGAACATTTTCTTTGGAACAACTAATAAGTGAAACCGATCGGAAATAAGTTATCACCTTTCACCTGTTACTTATCACCCGTTTTGGAAAAACGGCAAATCGGGCCTTGAAATTAAAACGCTCCCGATCACTCGAATCCAAGCAGCTTTCCACCCTGATATGTAACTAATGAACCGATATAAGCAAGAGCCGTCATGTAACCGATCATAAACAACGGCCACCGCCACGAGTTCGTTTCACGCCGCACGATCGCGACTGTGGACATGCACTGCATCGCCAGAACGAAGAATACCATCAGCTCAGGGCCGTCAGTGGCGTCCAGACGAGGCTGCCGTCGGGCTTCTTCGCATTTCTGAATCGGCGCTGATCAGCGATTCCGATTCGCTCGTTCTCGTCCTTGCCGACGTTGTAAATGATGCTAAGCGTTGAGACCAGCACCTCGCGAGCGGCAAAGCTCGCGATCAGTGCGACACCGATCTTCCAGTCGAAACCGAGGGGCCGAATGACCGGCTCGATCGCGTGGCCTAACTTCCCGGCGAAGCTGTTTTGAAGCTGCTGGCTTTCGGGCAATGCAGAAACGTCCGCATTTTCGTTCGCGACAACAGGCTGCTGAATGTCGGCCCCGGAATTTGGAGATTGACGTGGAAAATACATCAACGCCCAAAGCATATCGATATCGCGAGGATCACCGTGCCTGCACGCTTAACGAACAGCCACGCACGCGTCAGCATATTCTGCAAAACCGTCCGAAGGTTCGGCATCCGATAAGGCGGCAGTTCCATTATGAAACGGCGGCGGCGGCGGCTTTCAGGATCGTTCGTTTCAAGACGAACGCAACGACGACCGCGACGGATGATACCGAGCAGGTACATCGCCAGCATCAGAACCGCCCCGAGCGAGAGAAACCCGAAGACCGTTTGCCCCGCAAAAAACGCCGCGATCATCAGCGTATAAACCGGCAGCCGGGCCGAACAGCTCATCAGCGGCGCGATCATGATCGTAGCGAACCGGTCGCGCGAGTTCTCGATCGTCCGCGTCGCCATTATTCCGGGAATCGCGCACGCAAAGCTGCTCATCAGCGGAAGAAACGCCTTTCCGTGCAGGCCGACCCGGCTCATTAGCTTGTCCAACAGGAACGCCGCACGCGCCATGTAGCCGGTGTCTTCGAGGATCGAAATAAAAAGAAACAGCAGCAATATCTGCGGAAGAAAAATGAGCACGCCGCCGACGCCGGCAATGATCCCGTCGACGACAAGATCTGACAGGATACCTTCGGGGAGAACAGCCCTTACACCACTCCCCAGCGACCCGAAGCCCTGCTCCAACAGGTCCATCGGCACGGATGCCCAGGTGAAGATAGTCTGAAAAACTACAAGCAGAACAAAGAGCAGAATTACTAATCCGAAGAATTTGTGCGTTAGGACCTTATCGACCTTCTCTGATAGTTCGTGGGCCCCGCGGTCGTTGTGCACGACCGAGTTCTGAACAACCTTTGAGATGAAATTGTAGCGGGCAAAGATCCGTGCGTTCTCGCCTTCATCGCCGCCTCCGTTCGCGTGAAAAGGAAATTCAGGCCGCTTTCCCGCGACCGAGGCGACCGCGACGCTCCAATTCATCCCTGCCTTCCCCCTCGGCCGCCTTAACGGCCACGACCGGCACGCCCAGCAGGCGCGACATCTTTGCAAGATCTATTTCATGTTGGCTGCTTTTCGAAGGTATCGATCATCGTCAATGCCACGACGACCGGAATACCGTATTCGAAAAGCTGTGTTACAAGGTAAAGATTTCTCTCGAGGTTTGTCGCATCGGCCACGGCGATGATCGCATCGGGCCGAGCGATCTCGGAAGACTTTCCCTCAAGCACTTCGCGAGCAATAGATTCGTCGATGGATGTGGTTTCAAGGCTGTAAAGCCCGGGCAGATCGACCAGCGTGACCGACGCAGCGGCCGTTGTCCAAACGCCCGACCGCCACTCGACGGTCACGCCCGGATAATTCGCTACTTTTTGGCGGAGGCCTGTTAGAAAATTAAAGAGGGTCGTTTTACCGGCGTTCGGATTTCCGGCCAGAGCGATGACGAGGTTTCCTGTCGCACTGGGGATCTGAGATAACGATACCTGCATAGCCCTGTGCCCTTAAGCGATCACTTCGACCAACTCGGCTTCGCTTTTTCGCAGAGCAAGGCTATACCCCAGAAGTCGAACCTCGAACGGGTCGCCGAACGGCGCCGATTTGACCATCCGCACGCTTACGCCGGGAATGACGCCCATTTCCTTGAGCCGGCGGCTTACCCGCCCGGTCCCGTTGACCGCCACAACGCGGCAATCCGATCCGGGTTCCAGAGATGAAAGCTTTATCGAGGTTCCCGGTGGATTTTTTCGTTCAGCGATGTTCACCTTTCCAGTTGCCATAGAAAAGTGAATGATACGCTAATTGAAATTAAATTTCAATTTCAATTAGGCCCTTGTTCGGCCGGTTCGGACGATTTGGGTGGGACGAGTTTGTCGGAAAGCAACTCAGCCTGATAACGGCCGAGCGAAAAGCGTAACGGCACCCGCCGCGGGTCGTTGGAAAGCCAGACCTTAATGTTGAGGGCATCCAGCTGAGGGTTGCCGGTGGAGATGCTGATCAACTGTGACGAGACCTTTTCACCCCGGATCGTTATCGAATCCGCGACGGCGGGCCTCAATGTAAAGATGTAAGGCTTGGTGTCCCAGAATACCGCTACCCTGGTGTCGTTGATCGGGTTCGAGGTGTCCTTGCTGGGCTTCAAATTGAATGACCGGATGGCGTAGAGCAAACTCAGGATATTATGCGTGCCGACCGGTGCCTCGATCTGATTTGTTCCCTTAAATGTGATCAGGTTGGAACGTTCGTCGAATGAGACCGACTGGCTGAAGTTCCCTAGTGTACCTGTCAGATTAATATCAAGCTTTCGCGGCCCCAGTGTCTCCGGATTTACGTACGCTTTGACCTGATCGCCCAATAATAATAAACGGGAACCCGGCGCCGCTTCTGTCACTGTCGCCGTTAGAAGAAGGCTGTCCTTTTTCAGAAATTCCTTCCGCTCAGCAGCCTGCAGCACAAATTTCGCGACAGGCTGGCCGCCGGCCGTTAACCCGTATTCGAGAGTTTCACCCAAAACGAAGGAGAGTTCCGGCGGAAGCGGAACATTTTCTATATACGACTTTGGAGCCGCGGTCGGCGCGGGCGTCGGTTTTGGCGTATTGGCGGCGGCCGGTGTCGGCGTCGGCGACGCTTCGGGCTGCGGTTCTACGTTCTGGATGCTGGCGACCTTAGCTCGAAACTCGCCCTTTGCCGTTCGGAAACGGATCGCTACGGGGACACGCGCTTTCGTCATTGCTGAAATTGATCCTGGGCTCGCGGATACCCAACTCGTTAAAATACTCCGATTGAATGCTCACGAGCGAGGTATCAAACTCGCCGGCGTCCGTTTTTATTTTTTCGACACCGGTGATCTGAAATGTAACGGGATATACCCTCTCATTTTCGTAAATGTTGAACGAGCCCGCCCCTTCGGACAATCGCATCTTGTAGATCATTGTCACCAGGTCGTAGTTCCCGGTCGGCGTCGTGAGGTTATTCTGGATCGTTTCTTTGGGAAGCCCACCGGTGTATTGCGTACGCGTCGTATAAAGCGGCAAAGCGGTCTCGGGCGCCGAAAATATTGTCCGGGATTCGTCGATAAGATAAAACGCGGCACTGTAAAAATCGAGGGTCTTGAAGCGGGCACGCAATTCGACCACATCCGTTTCACCGATCTTGCCACGTGAAACAGTATAGAATTCGGCATACGCAACATTAGGGAATTTCTCGAAGCCGACCGTGTATGTTAGTCGTTCGCCGACCTTGAATCCCGCACGCTTTCCTGCCGCAGAGGATTCGAGAAAGCCACGCCGATCGAAACCAGGCAAACAAATAGTAGAAATAGACCCAAAAGGCCCGGCCGCACCGCGATTTTGGTTAAGCGAATTGTTCTTTCCGGCATAGGGTTAGAGCTAGTTCGCGCTCCTGATCTCGTTCAAAATATTCTCTGCAGCGGTGCGCCGGTCTGCCGCCTCAAGCACCGGTCGCCCAACCACAATGTGGTCCGCGCCAGCTGAAACAGCCGATCCCGGAGACATTACACGCTTCTGGTCGTCATTTGTTGCATTATCCGGCCGTATACCGGGCGTGACGATCAAGAACCCAGGTTTGCGGGCGGCCGAACGGATAATACCGATCTCGTTCGCCGAGGCTACGACACCATCAAGCCCCGAAGTTTCGGCTAAAGCTGCGAGCCGGGCGACTTGACCTTCCAGGTCCGCGTCGATGCCTAACTCGGTCATCATTGCGCGACCCGTGCTGGTTAAGACAGTAACACCGATGACCAACGGCTTTGCACGGTTGCTCGATTCACAAAAATCGGTTACTTCCATTACGGTCCGCCGCATCATTTCGCTTCCGCCGGCGGCGTGAACATTGAACATCCACACGCCCAAACGCGCCGCTTCGAGACCGGCTTTCGCGACCGTGTTGGGAATGTCGTGAAACTTAAGGTCAAGGAATATTCGCTTTCCTTCATCGACCAATTCGCGAACGATCGTCGGGCCCTCGGCCGCAAACAACTGAAGCCCGACTTTGAACGTATTTACCGATCCATCCAATTCCCGAACGATCGCCCGCGCCTTTACGCCCGAATCGACATCGAGGGCGACAATTAGTCGTTCCTCCGGCTTTATGCTTTGTACTAGGTCGGTTTTCGGGGCTGTCATTAAGTTGGATCCAGGAATTACGGCCGGTAGGTACTAAATTTCACAATCGGTCGCGGGTCTAATCCAGATCTAGAGGATTACGGAACGGTTTGTCCTTGTCAACGTCGGCACGCTTCATAGCCTCTTCAAATTTCTCATCGAGAAGACGGCTTCGGTCCTTAAGCGATGACATTTCCTGCGTGAACAACGCATCGCGTACCTCTTTTTGCTTTCCAAGCTCGTTCTTCAGCTCGTCGAAGGATCCCAGGACCTTTTTCTTTTCCTCGTGGGCGATTATCGCGCCGGTTTGCCCGTCGATCGTGATCGTTGCTTCGCAGCAAGGGCACATAACGGTAAATCGTTCCATACCAAACTAATTATATAATAGATCGAAACGATTTCAGAACTAGTTTTTCTTAGCCTCCGTCGGGCGCCGGCGCTTTCGATCAACCAGAGGCGCCTCGAGGCCAATGGCCCGCAGTATAGTGAAGCTCGCGGCGGTAGAGACAGGGCCGATGGCGTTTCCATCCAGGTCGAACGAGCGTCCGTCGCGGGTCACTACCTTTAGAGACGATCGCCCGTCATTAGTGGTTACTTTTTCGACCATTTTCAGCGAGGGGTGCTTTAGAAAGGTTCGACGCTCGACAACGTTATCCAGGAGGGCGACCGCAAATAACGAGTCTTCCGGTGCCGGGCGCTCGGATCCTTTCAGAACAACTTCAAGGTCAGGCTTTTGTGCTGCCGGGTCACCCGCCGCTGTCTGGATATCTTTAAGCTTCTTCTTCCGAAGCGCCGCGATCGGACTGTCCGGCGTCGAGTTCGCCGAAACCGGATCACCGGATGTGTTCGACACCGAGGAATTGTCGGGCGAGCTAACTTTCACAATTTCCGAAGCTCGGTTGTTGGCGGCGTTTGCGGCCGGACGATCGGGCTCCGCAGGACCGCATCCCAGGCATATGCAAACCAGAATTATAAAAACTAAAACGAAAAGCTTGGTCATTCGGAATACTTCCTCAATTTCTCCTGGAGCCGCTCTTTCACGGGCCCCCATTCCCTATCGAGGATACTAAAATAGACCGAATCGCGAAAACGGCCGCTTTCGGTGATCATATGCTGCCGCAGCGTTCCTTCCTCAACGGCGCCGAGTCGCACTATCGCATTTCTTGATCTAAGATTCGTCGCGTCCGTTTTGAATTCAACGCGGATGCACTTCCAAACTTCAAAGGCGTGGGCCAGCATCAGCAACTTTGCTTCGGTGTTGACGAAGCTCCGCTGCCACTTCGGTGTTATCCACGTCCATCCGACCTCTACCTTTAAATGCGACGGATCGATATTGCCAAAACGAGTCGAGCCGACGATCTCGCCCGTTTCGGCCAGCATTGTTACGAACGGCAATGATCTGCCGTCGGCCTGTTCCTTGAGTGCCTGATCGATATACTTTTCCATTTTTTCTCGATCGTCGACTTGCTCGGGGGCGAATTCCCAGATTGATCGATCGGTCGCGATTGACGCCAACCCGTCAAGATGAGCTCCCGACAGAGGCACTAGAATTACCCTGGTTCCTATCAACGTAAGTGGCTCTATGTTCATGATCCGCAAAAAAGTCCGGGCCGCCCGTAAGGGACGGCCCGGGAACGTAAGTAGAATACAATAATCGGTCTAGACGTCGTAGTACATCGAGAACTCAAGCGGATGAGGCCTCAGCCGAAGCGGTGTGATCTCTTTCTCGCGTTTGTAAGTGATCCAGCGGTCGATCATCGTTTTCGTGAAAACGTCGCCCTTTAGCAGGAATTCGTGATCGTTTTCCAGTGCCGTTAACGCTTCATCAAGGCTGCCCGGCAGCGAGGGAACATTTGCCAATTCTTCCGGCGGCAGATCATAGATGTCCTTATCGAGCGGTTCACCCGGATCGATCCGGTTCTGTATCCCATCAAGTCCCGCCATCAGCAGTGCTGCAAACGTGATATAGGGGTTGCAGCTCGGGTCCGGCGGCCGGAATTCGAGCCGTTTCGCCTTCGGTGAAGGTGAGAACATCGGTATGCGCACAGCCGCCGAACGGTTGCGGGCTGAATAAGCCAGATTCACCGGAGCCTCAAAACCGGGTACAAGCCGCTTATAGCTGTTCGTCGTCGGAGCCGCAAACGCAACCAATGCCGGTGCATGTTTCAAAAGCCCGCCGATGTAGAACTTTGCCATTTCGGACAGGCCGGCGTATTCCTCGCCGCTGAATAACGGATTCCCTTCCTTCCAAAGCGATTGATGGCAATGCATTCCCGAACCGTTATCGCCGTACAACGGCTTCGGCATGAAGGTCACGGTTTTCCCGTACGCAACAGCAGTGTTCTTGACGATATTTTTGAACAACATCACGTTGTCCGCCGTCTGCAGCAGGTTCGAAAAGCGGAAGTCGATCTCGCACTGGCCGGCGGTCGAGACTTCGTGATGATGGCATTCGACGTTGATGCCCACTTCGCCGAGCATCGTCGAGATAGCGTTGCGAAGATCGATCAGGCTGTCCATCGGCGCGACCGGAACATAGCCTTCCTTCGCTCGAATATGATAACCGAGATTTGGATACTCGTCGCTGCCCTTTCGCCGGCTGTTCCAGTGGCCTTCTTCCGAATCTATGGTAAAGCCAGCGGAGTTCTGATCGTTGTGAAACGTTGCGCTGTCAAAGACGAAGAATTCCGCTTCGGGGCCGACGTTTATGGTATCGGCTATACCCGTGAAACGCAGATAGCTTTCGGCCCGCAATGCAACAGATCGCGGGATCGAGTCCGTATCCTTCCTTGGTGATCGGCTCGACGACGTTAGCGATCAGGCAAATGGTCGTTTCGTCGGCAAAGGGATCGATCCAGACCCTTGATGGGTCCGGAATTAGCAGCATGTCGGATTCGTTGATCGCTGCCCATCCGCGAAGACTCGAAGCGTCGAAACCAAATCCGTCCTCAAACACGTCCTCTGTCAGGTTATGTATCGGATAAGTTAAATGATGCCAGGCACCCGGCAAGTCGGTGAACCGCACAGACACGAATTTGGCCTCGTGTTCGGCGGCATACGAAATTATCGATTTTGCGTTCATCGGTCCTCCAGAAAAATAAATGCTTCGCAAACCAAAGGACGCACGCTGTGTTTGAGCGTTCGAAACGCCCAAACCAGCGTCTTTATGTATTCCTAACCTGAAATCGGTATAGTCCGGTTTGCTTTCCAGCTGCCGAAGAAGCAAAGAGGATGCCATTTCAAGGAAAACTGCCTATACTATTGAAAACATACCGTATAGAGGCTATTCCGTATGGCCCCGTTTCTTTCAATTCTCAGGAATCCGTTACAATTCTGTAGGTCACTTTACGTATCGTGACATTTTTGTAGGACTCGATACACGAAAATGCCCGCGTATCATAGCGGGCATTTCTACTCCCAATGCTTCAGTATTTATTGAGCGACGAGTTCAAGCCGGTCTTTTGACGCAAAGGCGACCGTCTTTCCGCTATTGTTTAGAATGCTGACCTTAGGTAGGTTCTTTGTGCCGGCAAACTTGCGGACCTTGCCAAGCAGTTCCTTTTGTTCGGCTTCGGTTAGTGTTTCAAACGAAGGTTCGGCAACCGCGTACAGGGTCTCTTTGGTCGCTCTCGGACTGCGGATGTACTTCATGATGTCCGGGTCCGCGATGTCGACAGACTCCGCAACTGAGGCGGCCGACTCGCCGCCGCCTGCAAATTTCTCGGCCCAAACATAAACCCCTACACCCAGAACGATGCAAACGACACACGCGGCGAGAAGCCATTTGTTTACGCCGAAGAGGTCGAACCCGCGAGACTCGTATGTCGTCTTACTCGCTCGGGAAGCTTTCGGCTTTGTCACGATCGGCTGCGTCCGTGCGGCCGGCACCTTTTCGACGCCGTCGTTAGCATTTGCCCACGGCTCGAGCTCAAGCAGCTCAGACAGAACGAGAGATTTGCCGGCGGCCGCCGAAACAATATTATCGTTCGTGGAACCGTACTTTTCCTCCAGGCTTACAACGCTGTTCCTTTGCCGTGCGTCGGCGATCAGTTCGATAAATCGATTCCCGACCGCAACGCTGCACTTGATCGCTTCAGTCACGACCTCGGGAACATAGAACATCTCGGCGCATTCTTCCTTGTACATTCGAACGCGGTCGAAGAATTCAGAGCTCAATAATTCATCAAGCGACCCCGCTTTCTCGACCTCGTCCTTAAATTCGCCAAGCCTTGTAACGGTCAGCGACACCTCTATCCGATCGTCGTCACGCGTATATAGAGCGATGCTCGACCAATTTGCGTAAAGCGTATTGATATGGACGATCATTTCGCGAGGCTCGAACAAAAGCCTGCGATTTCCCTCCCCGGTCTCGCGGGAAAACAGTCGAGTCATTACGAACTCGAATTTCCCCCGCACATCTTCTGAGTAAGGTGAGTTTCGATAGAATCGGGCCAAGGCCACCAAGGCCTGCGAGCTTAACACCGGCCGGCAGGCCTCGCAAAAGCGGCGCAGGTTCCCGACCGAGATCTTTCGGTCCCTTTCGTAATGGGCATAGCTCCACGCCTCTGTTTCCTGGCGAAGAGCAAACTCGGCTTCTGCATGTTCCGGCGACTTCGGGTTTCCCGAAATCTGGAGAAATCGATGAAGGGCCTTTTTAGCGTTGAGATCATCGAAGGAAACGGGGCTGATCTTTAAGTATTCGCGCTCGACGCCCGAAAGTACGTGTTCGACCATCTGAAGGCTGGACATCTCGTCCATCGCCCGTTTTCTAAAGAATTCTGTTTCGCTGGCAGGCTTTTCGATCAAGGGACCGTCGTCGGCCGGACGGTTTTCATCATCCGCATTCGTTACAAAAGCATGGCCTTTCGAAAGCTCCCCATTGCCGCCGGACAACGCGACAGCTTGGGCTGCGGCATCAGCCCTTTTTAGATCGATCACCGTGTCTTCAAGCAGGTTCTCGTTCTTCAGTTCGTCGATCAGATCTTCAAAAACACTCATTACGTCTTCTCCGCAGATGCTAGGACACTAGGTCTAATTAAAGGTCGTTTTCGACACTAGGCAATACACGCTGAACGCCGTCGTTCGTAAGTTCGAACCTGTAGGTGACGCCGCCGGCATCGCGGAACGCACCGATCATGAATCCCTCTCGCAACTCGGCGTCCGTAGGGGCAAGCGGCGTCATTTCAAATGTGAACTTATTCCTGAACAAGCGATTTACAATCACCGTACCTAGTCCCTTCTGGTTCAAATTATTCAATTCGTCCAATCTTGCGAACCGCCGGTTCTGTGAAAAGAACATCGCCTGGCTGGAACTCATGGTCTTCATAGTTGCGTGAACGCTGCGGTTTTCTGCCGCGGTTATTCCGCGCTGAAAAGCAGGTATAGCCAGTGCTGCGACCACGGCAATTATTACTACAACGATCAATATCTCGATCAGAGAGAATCCTTTTTCATTGCTGAGTTTCATAGGGAGTAACCTCAAAGTATTTCTCGGGCTTAAGGTGACAAAATCTGACACCATTTTTTGGCAATGAACTCGGCCTTTGCGGTCTGTCCATGTCGGTAGTGCTCGTATTTGCTGGCCTTTCCGCGATCACGCGGCCAACGGCAAACGCCACACATCGTTCGTTTTGCAACGGTTATGCCAAACCTTATGAACTGTTCGCACGCATCATTCCTTGTGATAGGAATTGTAGGATATATAAGTAACTTTGATATTACCCGTTTGTACGAGCCCGGGATTTTTGATACACTTACGACTTTTGCAGTAGGCGTGGTGCGGGCAATTACTGGACGGAGTGTGCAATTTTGAGCTCGGTGATCGAACAAACAAGAGAGACGTATGGCATCGATAATTGGGGTGCCGGGTATTTTGGTGTAAATAGAAAAGGCCATCTTACCGTTATCTCGCCGGAGAACGAGAATTTGACGGCGGATATTAAAGAGATCGTTGACGGCCTGCAAAAACGGGGTATTTCGACACCGGTCCTGCTTAGATTTCCTCAACTGCTTTTCGGGCAGATCCGCAAACTTCAGACCGCGTTCAAGAAATCGATCAAAGAGTTCGAATACAAGGGCGGGCATCTTTGTGTTTACCCGATGAAGGTGAACCAAAACCGCGCCGTTATAGAAGAATATCTGCGCGAGGGCTCGCGTTACGACTTTGGCCTGGAGGCCGGGTCAAAAGCCGAGCTTTATGCGGCGCTCGGCCTCGAACAGTCGAAAGACAGCCTCCTGGTCCTTAATGGTTTCAAGGACCGCGACTTCGTAAAACTGGCTTTTGCCGGTGCGGCGGCCGGAAAGAACGTCGTGATCGTTATCGAAAAGCTTAGCGAGCTTGCTCATACTTTCAGCCTTTTAGCGGAAGTAACAGATGAAAACCCGGACGTTAAACTCCCAATGCTCGGCGTCCGTGTGAAACTTTACTCCAAAGGTTCCGGAAAATGGGAAAAATCCGGCGGCGAAGCAGCAAAATTCGGCCTTACTACCACAGAGATCCTCGATGTAATTCACCAGCTTCAGGAAGCCGGCCGTGCCGACATGTTGAAGCTGCTCCATTTTCATATCGGCTCGCAGCTCACCGACATCAAGCGAATAAAGAACGCGATGAAAGAGGCCGCGCGCACCTACGCGAAGATCCACCAGATGGGCATTCCCATCGAATACCTCGACGTTGGCGGCGGTATGGCGGTCGATTACGACGGTTCACGCACGTCGTTCGAGTCCTCGGCAAACTACAACGCCCGCGAATTCGCTAACGACGTCATCTACGTGATCAAGACCGTATGCGATGACGAGAACGTTCCGCATCCGACGATCATCCAGGAATCGGGACGTTTCCTCTCGGCCTATCATGCGATCCTCGTGACAAATATTCAGGACGAGATCGAGACGGTGGTCGAGGAAGTCACCGAAATGGAGATGCACGCCGACGACCCGCCGGTCGTTCGCGAACTTTACGACCTTCGCGAAACGATCAACGCAAAGAACTATCGCGAGTACTACCACGACGCCCTCGAGAACCGTGACGAATTGTTTACTATGTTCAATCTCGGGTTGATCACCCTGGAACATAAGGGTAAAGGCGAGGTCCTCTTCTGGGACGTATGCGAAAAGGCGGACCAGTTCGCCCAGATGAAGAAGTATGTTGCCGAGGAATTTGACGAGCTTAGGCGTCTGATGTGTGCGAAATATCTCGCCAATTTTTCGGTTTTCCGATCGATGCCCGACAACTGGGCGCTTGAACAGCTGTTCCCGATAATCCCGATCCACAAACTCAACAAAAAGCCGACGGAATATGCTACGCTCTGTGATATTACCTGCGATTCGGACGGGATAGTCGATAAGTTCGTGGACCTGCACGACGTTAAGCCAGTACTCGAACTACACAAATTGGTCAAGGGGGAGCCTTATTACCTGGCAATGATGCTGGTTGGCGCTTATCAGGAAGTTATGGGAAACAACCATAATCTCTTCGGAGTGCCGCACGAAGCTCACATCTTTATAGGCGACGACGGTCATATTATCAAGAAGGTCATTTATGGTGCGACCCTTGCGGACTCGTTGGCTGTTGTGCGCTTTGACGCTGTTCAACTCCACGACCAGTTCAGACGCAGCGTGATGCAAAGGATAAAGGACGGACTGTTGTCGACCAAGGAAGGCAACGACCTGATCGAGTTTTACGAGAATCAGGCTGAAAGTTATACATACCTGGCGCCGAACGGCACCTAGGGACCTCCCGTACTCCCGCAGCGGGATCTGCATATATATTTTTTGGAGAATTTATGATGGTGGCTCAAAAGAAATCAAAGTCTGCTAAGTTTTTGACGGTCCCGACAAGGCCGGTTCCGATCGACCGAGATCGATCGGTCGCGGGTTTGTTGGAGAAAATGGAAGGCGCGGGCTTTGGTGCAAAACAGCTGGCGGAAGCTCACCGCATTTGGCTGGACATGTTGGATGACAATTCAACCATTTATGTTTGCGGTTCGGGGAATCTGATCCCGTCGGGAATGCGTCGCTTGCTGGCGTATGTTATCAAGAACCGTTTTGTAGACGTGCTTGTTATGTCGGGCACGGTCCTTTATCAGGACATTCATGAAACGCTCGGCCGGAACCATTTTCAGGGACATCCGAGCATGAGTGACGAGGAACTGGATGGGGCGGAGATCCTTCGCGTCGGCGATACGCTTGCGAACCGCGAGGAATATCAGGAAGCCGACGAATGGATCGGCAGTGTGATCAACCAGCTAGATCTTACACGTTCATACTCGACCCGCGAGTATCTGCATCTGCTCGGCCGCGAACTGGCGGAGATCGCGCACGAGGACGGGATAATGACATCGGCTTATAAGGCACGTATACCTATCTTCTGTCCCGACCTTGTGGGTTCCGAGATGGCGATCGGGATCGCTCGGGCGCGGTTTGAAAAGAAATCGCAAGTGGGTTTCGATGTTACTCAGGACACGATGGACATAATGCAGATCGTGCAAAAGACCCGCAATTCAGGTGTCATAGCGCTTGGCAGCACGGGAAGTCAGAGTATGCTGAATCTTGCTGAATTTTCCTCGTATATTACGAGAACAACGCATCGCGGGCATAAGTACGCGATCTCGATCGCGACCGATTCTGTCCCGCTGGATATGCGGACGCCATCCTTTGGCGGCCATCATACAAATATGTTCGGAAAGCTTCATCGTGGGGCCACGACAGCGTTTGTCCCGGCCGATCCTTCGATCGCATTGCCGATGATAATTACGGCACTTTCGCAAACCGCCGCTAAATTTATGAAGGGACGAAAGCGTCCGACATTCAGTTTTGCCGGCAAGGAAATGTCGATCGACGTCCCGTAATTAATAGACATCGGAAAATGGACAATGGATAATTGAAGAAATTGTCCGTTGTCCATTTTCTATTGGTGACCTATGAGTGAAAGCGCAGACCTTCCGGTAAATTTCGGCGGTATCGACGAAGAGCAATACTGCTCGTTCGATACGGCCCGTGTTCTTGTTCTTCCGGTTTCGTACGAGGGCACGGTTTCATATGGGACCGGGACCGGTGCGGGTGCGATGGCGATCGTCAACGCTTCACGCAATATGGAGCTCTATGAAGAAGAGACGGATACCGAGGTATATAAGATCGGGATCCATACGCTGAAGGAGTTCCTGCCGCGGTCTACGCCCGAGTCGATGATGGATTCGCTCTACGAATACTCGAAGGAACTGGTGAAGTCGGGCAAATTTCTTTGCATGCTCGGCGGTGAACATTCTGTCTCGGCACCGATAATCAAGGCCCACGCGGAACACTATCACGACCTTAGCGTGCTGCAGATCGACGCCCACGCCGACCTCCGCGACACGTACGACGGCACGCCTCATTCGCACGCATCCATAATGGCCCGCGTCGTAAAGGACCTGCGAATACCGTCGGTCCAGGTCGGCATCAGGTCGATCTCAGCGGACGAGGCCCGGTCGCTGGAGACGGGCCTGCCGACACGGATCTTTTGGGCACGGGACATTGTCGGAAAAACGCAGTGGATCGACCAGGCGATAGATTCCCTCTCGGAAAACGTCTATCTCACCATCGACATAGACGGCCTTGACCCAGGCATCGTGCCTACAACCGGAACACCGGAGCCTGGCGGCTTGGGTTGGTATGAAACTTTAACTCTTATCCGCAAACTGGCAGCAAAGAAAAGGATCGTCGGTATGGACCTGGTTGAGTATTCCTACTTCGAGAACTACGACTCTCCAGCGTTCCTCTGTGCGAAACTCGTCTATAAGTCGCTTGCCTACATCTTTGAGAATGAGGTCGAAAAGGTGACCGCTGCCCGGCACTGATCCGTACGTTGATAGATTTCGAAGCCTCAACTACATATCAACGGAGTTAGAAACAATTCGTAGATGCGTGACGTTTAACCCTTGAAATTTGCCCCGTAGGAGCTTCACTATGAAAACCCGACTTTTCCTCGTTTGCACCATCGTCCTTTCTATTTTTGCAACTACGGCCTTGAGCCAGTCGGACGCCGACCGTGAAGCCATCAAACGCACAGCCTTGAATTATGCCGAAGGCTGGTATGAAGGCAATGCTGAAAAAATGGAAAGTGCGCTGCATCCCGACCTGGCGAAGCGCATTGCCCGATCAAATGACAAAGGCCAAACAAGGCTTGATCAGATGAGCGCCATGTCGCTGGTACAGGGCACACGCTCCGGCTACGGCAAACAGACACCCAAAGAAGAACAGCAGAAGGACGTGACAGTGCTGGACGTCCTGGGCGGCGCGGCCACCGTAAAACTCGAGATGCGCGACTGGGTCGACTATATGCATATCGCCCGTTCCAACGGAAAATGGGTGATCGTCAACGTTCTTTGGGAAATGAAGCCCGCAAAAACTGCAAAGAACTGACCGGAGGACCTATACACACCAACCAGCCTGAGATCTGCGAATAAATGCCATTCACCATCGGAGTTTCGGATGGCCTCGTCGGCGAATGTGGCCATGCGTCTCATATTCGTCTAACTTTCCGAACTCGGAAATGCATTAGTTCGTATATTCACCGTCTCTTTGAATAACTTTTTGCGTAAAGTAGAATTTTGATAGAAAAACTTTTGGGAGTATTTCGGATGTTTAGCAAAAATCTCGCGATCATATTTATTGTCCTCGGCTCACTCGGAGCCTCGGGGTGCAGGACCGGGCTTTTCGGCGGTGATGCCGGAACCGCGCCAAGCGAACCGGCTCCGGCTGCCGCCCCTGTTGTCGTTGAAGGGGTTCGAACTTCTTATGCGGATGTTGTCGAAAAAACGTCGCCGGCGGTCGTTCGTATCGAATCGGAGGGCCGTTCAAAGCAGTCGGCCGTCGAGCAGTCGCCTTTCGGTGACGATTTCTTTAAGCGATTTCAGGGCCCGCAGCGGCCGCAATTGCAGCGCGGCCTCGGTTCCGGCGTTATTGTGAGCGCCGACGGAACGATCCTGACAAATGCCCATGTTATCGACGGGGCCGACAAGATCACTGTCCTGATGTCCGACAATAAATCATACGATGCGAAGCTCGTCGGCACCGACAAGCCCAGCGATCTTGCGGTGTTAAAGATCGAGGCACAGAACATGCCGTATCTCACACTTGGAAATTCCGATACCGTCCGTGTCGGTGATATCGTGCTCGCGATCGGAAACCCGCTCGGCATCGGCCAGACAGTGACATCCGGGATCATTTCGGCAAAGGGACGACGGACCGGCCTAAGCGACGGCCAGAGTTTTGAAGATTTCCTGCAAACCGACGCCCCGATCAACCGCGGCAATTCGGGCGGCGCACTGGTAAATCTTAATGGCGAACTGATAGGAATAAATTCGCAGATCCTTTCGTCGCCCGGTTCGGGCGGCGGCAACATCGGCATCGGCTTTTCGATCCCGTCAAACATGGCGAAAACCGTCATGGAACAGCTGCTAAAGGACGGCCGCGTCCGCCGCGGCATGCTCGGCATCAACATTCAGAATTTGACCGACGACACCGCCAAGGCCCTGGACCTTAAAGACACGGCCGGTGTTTTGGTCAGCAATGTCCGAACCGGGCAGTGCAGGCGATAAGGCAGGCCTGAAACGGGGCGATATTATCACGGCGATCAATGGCGAAAAGATAGAAGACAGCAACGTGCTTCGTAACCGGGTCGCCGGAACGCTGCCGGGGACCGAGTTGCGGCTGACGGTTTCCCGCGACGGTTCGACGCAGGAATTGACCGCGGTGCTGGATGAATTCGACACTTCGGGAACCGGCACCGGGCCGCGCTCGCCGGACGATGGATCCCCCGATAAACAGGGCGAAAGCGGCAAGCTTGGGCTAAGCCTGCAGCCGCTTACACCCGAATCCGCACGACAGCTAAATGTTCCGGAAGGAACCGAAGGCATGGTCGTAACGGAAGTGGACCAGGCCGGCGTCGCGGCAGAGGCCGGCATCTCCCGAGGCGACGTGATCATGGAGATCAACCGCAAACCGGTCACTTCGATCGAAGCGGTCCAATCCGCGCTAACTTCGGCCGGTGACAGGCCGATCCTCCTGCTGATCTCAAGGGGCGGACAGGTGGTGTTTTTGACGGTCAGGTTGAAGTAGGTTCCGGCGGAGAACCGGAATGGTGATAAGAAAGGCCTCGCGTTTTGCGAGGCCTTTCTTGCATTGGTCGGGACGGCGAGATTTGAACTCACGACCTCTCGCACCCCAAGCGAACGCGCTACCAGACTGCGCTACGTCCCGGAATATCGAACTCTAAGATTAGATTTGGCGATCTGAATTGTCAAATTCAGCGGTTTCGCAGATGTTCCGAGGCTTCCTCGGTCTGGTTTGTCTTAAGCATCTCGCGAAGTTCAAGAAGCTGTGAGCCAAGTGCACGGAGAGCTTCACGCGTATCTTGGTTCAACCGATACGCCGCCTCGTTCGAATCAGCATCAAGCGTTAGTTCGTCTTCGAACAACCCGGGCGAGATCGCCGGTTTAGGCTCAATCCTCTCGGTTTCGCCGTTCTTCGACTTGCCGTTCTCGCGAAGCTCATTCTGAAGCCTCTTGCGAGCACCGGCGATCGTATACAGTTCGTCGTACAACAGTTCTTTAATTCGGAGAGATATTTCAACGTCGCGGCGTCGGTAACTTCGTTGGCCGGAACGGTTCTTTTGCGGCGACAGCATCGGGAATTCGGTTTCCCAATAACGCAATACGTGCGCCTGGACGTCGACAAGCTCGCAGACCTCGCCGATCTTGAAGTAAATTTTCTCAGGTATTACTACAGGTTCTCGTCCCATTAACCAGCCACTGTGTTAAAGTTTAGTCTAACCTTTACGCCGTTATTGTATGTGTTTATTATATTTGTGTCAACAACATTTCGATGCGATCCGAATTCGAGTTCATCCACAACATTAAGCGCAAATATGGCCTCGATCGGGTCGGCGATGACTGCGCCGTTCTCCCGAGGAACGACAAAACTGACCTTGTGATAACGGCCGACATGCTGGTCGAAGGCATCGATTTTCGGCTAGATTGGACCACGCCCGAATTTCTCGGCCACAAGGCTCTTGCGGTTTCCCTTTCCGACATCGCGGCAATGGGTGCGTCGCCCGATTGGGCGATGCTGTCGATCGGCGTACCGGCCGGGTTATGGGCGGACGATTTTCTCGACAGATTCTACGCCGGATGGCATCGGTTGGCTCGCAGATCACAGGTTGAACTGGTTGGCGGCGATTTATCTCGAACGCCAGACAAATTGGTTATAGATTCCATTGTTGGCGGTGACGTTCCTAGAAACCAGGCGATCTTGCGCTCAGGCGCTGTGGAAGGCGACGCAATTGTCGTGACCGACCATATTGGAGGATCGGCCGGAGGGTTACGGCTGCTGGAAAGCGGCCGGCGAATCGGGAACGACACTGAGTCATGGGAAGAAATAATGCTGTCGATCCATCTGCAACCGTGGCCGCAAACCGGTAGCGGCGTTTATCTTCAAGAACGAAAGATCGTCCATGCGATGATCGATATTAGCGATGGCCTTGCCTCTGATCTGCTTCACATTTGCAACGCAAGCAATGTTGGAGCAAAACTGTTCGCGGATCGGATTCCTCTGAATTTTAATTTGGACCGTCTGATCCGACCCTTCGAGGAACGATTAGAATTCGCACTTAACGGTGGAGAAGATTTTCAACTCCTCTTCACACTTCCTCCGGATAAAATCTCTCAACTTTCTGCGGGGCTGGTTGGAGGCGACAGCGACGGCTTGTTTAGCGTTATAGGTGAGGTCACCTCAAATATTGGGATCATTGAACTTATGGTTGACGGAAAAACGCAGGTCATAGAGCCGAAAGGCTATCGTCATTTCTAAGAACTTCCCGACTTCGCTAAAACTTTTTTCAAAAAACCCTTGACAAGGATTTTTGGGCCGTGCTAAAACTCATAACTCGCCGCGAAACTGTGCGGCAAATTTTTTGGGAGATAAATTTGTGATCCGACATTCGATACGTAACACGAGAACATTAGCGGGCAGCTTGCCGGGCATGAATATGTGCCGGAAGTCCGCCTGGAACGCACTCGTGTGCACCGGCCTCGGATTCACAGGTTATCAACCCAAAGCGGGCGAACAGGATCGCTCGGAACAAATGATCTAACACAGCGGGAGCGGCGTTCCCGCTCCCGAAACATCGAAAACAAGGCGAAAGCCTTGAACACGTTTTTTTAGGAGCGGTTACGCCCGGGATATTGGAAGCCCGAGAGTAGCCGCTCCTTTTACTTTCGATGTTTGACAACTGAATAGCCGTAAAAGCAGTGGTCGGTGGCCGGTGGTCAGTGATCAGTTTCTCAGTTTCTTGCTGACCACTGTCCACTGACCACCGGCCACTTTTCGACGGAGACGTAGCTCAACAGGATCCAGAGCATCGCGCTACGAACGAGAAGGTTGTAGGTTCGAGTCCTTCCGTCTTCACCAATTTTTACCTACGGGGATGAATGCAAAGCGTCGAGCCCTCAGTTTTTCAAGCTGATCCTAGCGGGTTCGAGTCCCGCCTTCCCTGCCACGCAATATTTCGGGTTCGTCTAATCGGCAGGACGGCTGGCTCTGAACCAGTAAATCGAGGTTCGAATCCTTGACCCGAAGCCATACAAGTACGGCGGGCTTTCCAGCCTGCCGGCGACGACAGGCTGGAAAGCCAGTCGTACGTCAGAGTGTTCCGCAGACGGCCGTACGGGCTTGCCTTGGAAGCAAGTGTTCGCAGGTTCGAATCCTGCTGGCTCTCTGACCAGACCTCAGACGCACGCGTGGCCTAACCGGCAAAGGCGCCTGTCTTAGAAACAGGATATTGGGAGTTCGAATCTCCCCGCGTGTACCAGATTCAGTTTCTAGTTTCGAGTTTCTGGTTTCAAGTTGCTTGCTTGTCTACGTGACCAACTTGAAACTTGGAACCTGGAACCCGAAACTTTTCTCGCGGGCATAGCCAAGCGGCTCAAGGCGGCGGTCTGCAAAACCGTTAATCATCGGTTCAAATCCGATTACCCGCTCCAGCTTAGAGAGCTTTCCGCTCAGTGTTCAGGGAAGACGCTAAATGCCGAGCGTCTTCCCTCGGGCCCGAGAAGTTTTAATGTGGAACTTAGCTTAACCGGCAAAGCACCGCACTGTGAATGCGGGCGATGCGGGTTCAAATCCCGCCGTTCCACCCACATCGATCCGGGGCCGTGGCAGAAAGGCGTATGCACTTCGCTGTCGACGAAGACGATGACGGTTCGAGTCCGTTCGGTCCCGCCACCTCAATTTTGGATTTTAGATTTTGGATTTCGATCTAGACCCAAATCGAAGATCACCTAGGACGTTTAGCCGAGACAGATCAGCGTCGGCCTGAAGAGCCGAAGAGCCTGGCGCGATACCAGGAGCGTCCACCAATTTTTTCAGAACCGCCGGCCCATAAGGGCCAGGCAGTTTATTTAAGGAGGCAAATCCTATGTTTGCGATCAAGAGCCGCAATATTTCCGCGGCGTGAATCTTCAGCTTTTCCTAGTCTGCTGAAACACGTCGCCTTGGCAGCAACAACTTTCAGCACGAGATAAACGAGGAAAAGAAGATGAGTAAGAAGTATCACTTGCAGGAACGTATCTTCCTGAACAAGAAGCCGGAAATGAGAGCTTACATCCTGGCTGTAGTTGAAGACACGCGCGAGATAGATCAGGCCCTGGAGGATGAATGGAAATGGGGTCATATCGAGCTGCGATTGGCGGATTGCGTTGAAGAGATCTCGTTTGAGTTCGATCTAAGCGATCGGATCGAACGAGAGAACAGCCTTTATAAGGCACGCAAACTTGCGGACGTGATCACCGCATTCCGAGACGCACTGGAAATCGAGGCAAATGACATCGAGTCACGCGAAGCGATAGTTCCCCTTCTTCGCGCGATGACAGCCGTCCATTGATCTCCCACGGCGCACCCGGCCGCTTCACCTCGGAAGCGGCCGGCGACGGTTCGAAATCGAAGATCCAAGATCGCAAATCGAGAATTCACTAACGGTCTTACCAAAACAAACGCGGCGAGCCGTGATGCCGGGGTACGGGAATGAATTTTCCTATCTCGGTCCGCAACGAACCCAATTGTCCCGCTCCTGATGAAACATTTTCCACACCGCGTTGGCTACGTATTTCACGACGGCCGCCGGTGGCCAAGTTGGTTTAAGGCACTCGCCTTTTAAGCGAGGGATGCGTGGGTTCGAGTCCCACCCGGCGGACCAGAATAATTTGGCGGTGTAGCTCAGCGGTAGAGCAAGGTCTCATAAACCCTGGGTCGGAAGTTCGAATCTTCCCGCCGCAACCAGATCACAATGCCCAATATCGAACCATTGTTGGGCTTGGCGTCGGCATCGGGGAGACCGTCGGGGTTGGACACGGTTTCTTCGGATCTCGCGGATCGTCGGGCGTGCAGGGTGTCGGTTCGGGCGTGGGCGTCACCATTGGACGTTCAGCGATGCGGGACGCTCCGTTCGGGCTGCTGCCCGATATCATTGATACGCCGATGAATAAATACGCCACGGACGCGATCACCATTATTGCGATGCTCGTCAGTGAGAGAATGTTCGTTTTTAAGGTCGAGATCATATTGGCTCTACACCTGAACTGAAATCTTTCAAGTGCATACACATCACGCTCGCAATTTTGAGACCATCCGCAACAGCCTTTTTTTTACGCTTGTCGAGCGATATATGTATCTCGCCGATACGTTTACGCCGTACGCAATCTGGACGTGCTGTACTATTGGCCTCGCGCTTGCTTATACACATTTTTTATCTGAACTTTTCGTTATTATCAGGAGGAAACCATGCCATACAACAAACTTAATATTAGCGGGGCCGGCGGCGACGTTCTTTCGTGGGTCACTCACGATATGTCGGCCGACGAGCACAAGATGCTCCGCAACGTCTCGCGTCTGCCGTGCCTTTACAAGCACGTCGCGCTGATGCCTGACGCACATCTCGGGATCGGATCGATGGTCGGTTCGGTCATCGCAACCAAGGATGCTGTTATTCCAGCCACGGTCGGTGTCGACATCGGCTGCGGAATGATGGCCGTAAAGACGCCGTTCAAGAGCGGGATTCTCGATCGGCAAGATGGCCGAGTTTCGCCACGAGATCGAGCGTGCGATCCCCGTCGGGTTCAACGAGTATCGCGATCCGGTCGACGAGTCTAACGAGTGGGAGGGCTGGGCCGAGTTCGGCGAACTTCATCCGAAAGTTCAGGACCGCAGGTCGAAAGCGATGAAGCAGCTCGGGACGCTCGGCGGAGGAAACCACTTTATCGAGGTCTGCCTCGATACCGAGGACAACGTCTGGCTGATGCTGCACTCGGGTTCGCGAAACATCGGGAACGAGGTCGCGACGCGGCATATCGCCACGGCGAAGTCGCTGCACGATCTGAACAAGCTTCCCGATCCGGCTCTGGCGTATTTCGTCCAGGGAACTGACGAGTTCCGGCCTACTGGCATGATCTCGACTGGGCTCAGCGTTACGCGATGAAAAACCGCGAGATCATGATGAAGCGACTGCTGCGATCATTCAATCGAATGTTCAACGATCAGCAGGAGTGGAAGTCCTGAGATCACGGTCAACTGTCATCACAACTACGTCGGTCGATCGAGGAGCACTTCGGCGATAAGGTTTACGTTACCCGAAAGGGTGCGATAAACGCTGAAGCGGGACGGTATGGGATCATCCCGGGTTCGATGGGAGCGAAATCGTTCATCATCAGAGGCCTGGGAAATCCTCAGTCGTTCAACTCCTGCTCGCACGGTGCCGGACGAAAGATGTCGCGTACCAAGGCGAAGAAAGTTCACGTCAGATGACCTGAAAGCAGCAGACCGCCGGCGTCGAATGCCGAAAGGACAGAGGCGTTGTTGACGAGATCCCCGGTGCCTATAAAGACATCGAGGAAGTCATGCGTGCCCAGAACGATCTCGTCGAGGTCGTCGCCGAGCTAAAACAGGTCATCTGTGTTAAGGGTTAACGTTCAGAGTTCACGTTTAGCGTGCCTTTGCTTGCGACGAGGCAAGCTGAAGCTTGAACTCTGAACGCATCCATAGGGCAGCTAACTATTGTCACCGATGAAAAGTCATTCGTTTCGGTCTATCAACTTAAACCCGGTTTTGAAGTCCAACAGCGGCAGTCGAAAGTTGGGCTGACGTGGGCTAGCGGGACGCCGGTGCTGGTCAGTTGAAAGAGTTTTCTGGCAAAATCCACCGCGCCGGCCGGGGTGGTGTTCGTCGCGTCAAAACGCGTTTCGTCGAAGCGTTGAATAAGCGGATCGGCCGCGGCCGAAGGATTGCGGGCGAGAAAGGCCATCACTTCCCTGCCTTTGCCGCTTAATTTCGGAGTTCGGACCTGTTCGCGGACGGGGTCGGGAATGAAGATGACGGGAGTTCGGGCCTTTTCGTAAAAGACTTTCAGCGAATAGCTCCACGCTTTGCCGTCGCGAACGGTATAGAAGATCAGGTTGAACAATAGGTTGTTGTTCTCGCGGTCAGATTCGGGCCATTCGGCGTAGCTTCGTTTCGCGAAATAAGCCCGCAATTGAACAGTTATCTCTTTTTTCAAACCGTCCCAAAACGGCTTTCCGGCATTAAGATCGTTATTTGCAGCGTATTTTTCGGTTATCTCAAAGGCATTAAACGCCATCGCCTTTGACCGCTCGTCATAAAAACCGATCGTGTGCGTTGCAACGAAGAGGGCGTTGTCGCTGACCTTGCGTATCTTTATATAGTTGTCGGTAAACGTACCGCTGCCGTGATTGTAAAGGCGTTTGTCGGAACATACGACCAGCCCCTCGCTGACCGGCACGGCGACGACAAGTGTGCCGCGAAGCTGTGAATCTGCGGCTGATGCGACGATAAATGTGAAAAGGGAAAGAAAGACCAAAACGATCATTCTTTCCCATTTGAGCTTCATCGTTCTTTCTTCGGATATGACGATAAAGATAACCCGCGAGATGCAATCTTTATTTACTCAGTTCGACAGCGTTAAAAACCCGGGCTGTCGGCCGACGGGCCGTAGATCGACGGTACTTTTTTATCGTTTAATCGCATATAGACGGTCAATTGGCCGCGATGGTGGACCATATGGTTGATCGACGAGCTGATGCTTTCGTCGAGCGGCGAAGTCCACAATAGCTGGTCGCCGTTCTTAAGCTGAAACTCTTTCGCGAGATCATCGTCCGAAAGCGTGCTTAAGGCCTTTCGGGCCGCGTCCATATTTTCATCGAAAAGAGCCACAAGCTCATCCGCCGTTTTCGGATGGCGTTGTTCGTAGGTCTGAAAATCGACCACGCCCTTCTCTATAATGTGTTGTATCCAGCGCGGAATATCGGCCACGAGGGTCGCGAGATAGCCAAGCGCCATCGATTTTTCGTGCGGTTTCCAGTCGGGCTTGTCCATTGGGACCTGTTCCAGGCATTCGCGAGTTGCTCGGGCCTCGGCCTCGAGTTCCTTCGTGAATTGACCGCATATTACGGACGATCGTTTTGTTGATGTGCTTTCCATAAAACCTCCCTTGTAATGTTAATTTGCACAGGTTTCTATTTTCCCGCGTTTGACAGGTGAGATGCAACCACCTGCCACCGGCCGCCGCGCCGGACATATGTGTCGGTGTATCGCGATCGGTCGGTCATCGGTTTGTCGTTTTGTTTCCATTCCGAGACGACAGTACCGATGAGGATGACCGTGTCGCCGTAGACGCGACGACTGAACATTCTCGGTTGTAAATTTCATCGCGGTAGCCGCTGGAGATTTTAGCGAGGCGATGATCTGCGGTTTTGTCTGGATCGAGCCGTCTGGGAAAGTGATCGTGAAATCGTCGGCGACGATCGCGTTCATCGATTCCACATTTCGCTGTTCGTAGGCGTCGAGCCAGGTCCGTTCGAGCTTACGAACCGCTTTTTCCGACTCGCTCAGCGTACGGGCGGGGTCAGACTGGGCCGAAGTGATTCCGAACGTAAAAAAAGTAAAAGTAAGGAACGAAAGTATTGTAAAAGATGCTTTTTTCATATCGTCGTTTTCCTGCCGCGTTTGATCTGATCCGTACAAACATTGTTAATAAACGGCCGCGACCAGCGTTATATTAGGTATATCGATCTATCGTTACCTATTAACAAAGCGTTGTGGTAAATACCCGTTGGATGTATATTATGCGCATTCCAGGTTTCTCACGGTTCCATTTTAGAGGAGGCTCAGCCATGAAACGTACCCGAATTCCCTTTTTTCTTTTGCTTACATTGTTCATTCCCGCTGTTTGCTGGGGCCAGGTCGCCTCGGCTCAGCCGCCGCAGGCCGATGTAAAAAGTTATGTAAAAACTAAAATGATCGAGCCGGGCAAGAATCTGACGATCGAAAATGTTCCTTCGATCCCGGCCGAGCTTGCCGAATCGGTAAAGAAATATACCGAGTCTAAACCCGTTTTTGGAAATAACTGGCATCCGGTCAAGCGTGAAATGCTGGCAGGCAAGCGTGCCGGCAACGTTAACCAGGTCCATCTCCTTTCGAGTCCGATGGGTGAGTTAAAGCAGCTGACGAATTTTCCCGATCCGGTCGGCGGCGGGAACTGGGAGCCGAATAACGGGAACTACTTCCTGTTCTTCAAGGCCACGGGCGGCAATGAGATCAGCCAGCTCCACAGGTATGATGTCGCTTCCGGCGAGATCACACGGCTCACGACCGACGACAAGAGACGAATCGGCGGCGGGCCGTGGTCTACGAAAGGCGACCGGTATATCTATACTTCGCTTCCCACAGGCGGTGGAACGACGAGCGAAACTATCAAAACGGAACTTTATACGATCGATCCAGCTAACCCATCATCTGCCAAGCTGCTGGTGGCCCTGGACGGTGTCGGCTGGTACGCGGCCGACTGGTCACCGGACGACACTAAGGTTTTGCTCGGGAAAGGTGTATCGGCAAACGAGAGCTACATCTATCTCTATGACATCGCGACCGGCGAAAAGTCGCTGCTGACGCCGCAGGAAGGCGATGAAAAGGTCGCATACGGCGGCGCCGAATTCAGCAAGGACGGAAAAGGCCTTTATGTGACGACCGACAAGGGTTCGGAATTCCAGCGTTTGATGTACATGGACCTGGCGACAAAGAAGCTGACGCCGCTGACCGAGCACATCAATTGGGATGTTAACGGTTTTGACATTTCCGAGGATGGCAAGTGGATCGCCTTTACGACAAATGAAAATGGATTCTCCAAACTTCATTTGCTTGACGCGACGACGCGGAAAGAGGTCAAGCTGCCGAAGCTGCCTGCAGGCCAGATCGGCGGGTACAGTTTTCACAAGAAAACGGGCGAGCTCGGATTTAACGTGGCGTCGTATTCATCCATAGCTGATGCTTACTCGCTGGACCTCAAAACGGGCAAGATCACGCACTGGGCCAAATCGGAGCTGAATGGATTCGACACCGCGGGCCTTCGCGAACCGGAACTGATCGAATGGAAGAGCTTTGACGGCCTTAAGATCTCGGGTTTTATCTACAAGCCGCCGACGAGTTTCAAGGGCAAACGGCCCGTGATCATCAACATACACGGCGGTCCCGAAGGACAGGCGACGCCCGGACCTCAGGGACGCGGTGCCTATTACATAAACGACTTGGGCGTCGCGATCATTTACCCGAACGTTCGGGGATCGAGCGGTTTTGGAAAGACTTTCCTGAAACTCGATAACGGTTTCAAGCGTGAAGATTCGGTCAAGGACATCGGTGCGTTGATCGACTGGATAGCGACGCAGCCGGATCTGGACAAGGACCGGATCATGGTAACCGGCGGAAGCTACGGCGGGCTATATGACGCTCGCCGTTGCAACCAACTATAACGACAAGATCCGCGCTTCGATCGATGTCGTCGGCATTTCGAACTTCAATACATTCCTGAAGAACACGGAAACTTATCGACGCGATCTTCGCAGGGTCGAATATGGCGACGAGCGCGATCCGAAGATGTACGAGTTTCTTGAGAAGATCTCGCCGCTGACCAATGCCCACAAGATAACGAAACCGCTGTTCGTTATCCAGGGCAAGAACGACCCGCGTGTTCCTTATACCGAGGCCGAGCAGATCGTCGCCGCGGCACGAAAAAACAATACGCCGGTCTGGTTCCTGATGGCCGACGACGAAGGCCACGGGTTTGGTAAGAAGAACAATGTCGGATTACCAGTATTATTCAACGATCCTGTTCATAAAGGAGCATTTGTTGAAGTAAATACCCGTACTTCGATGACACAATTGAAACGGCGCCGCACGGGACGACCAGCTCCCCGCGACGCCGTTTCTTATTAATTATCGAGATGGGATCGGTGATCGCCTCCACATCTTGTGCTAATAAATAGTTGCACAGCACGATATAGTGCTTGCCTAAATAAGGGGTTTGATATTACATTAATTGGGTAGATTCCCACGAGTGTTGAACTGCGTTCACACTTCCGGTTCCTGCCCGTCAATAAGGAGGAAAAAGAGTTTTGTTAACCGGACGAGTATTACTATTGAACTTTTCGTACGAGCCGCTTGGCACTGTTGGTGTCGCTCGTGCTGTCTGCCTTTGGTTTCGCGGCGCGGTTTATGTCGAGGAAAACGACGGCGACAATGTTCTCCACTCGCCCTCGACCATTTTCCCCGTGCCGTCCGTGATCAGGCTTCGTCATTACATCCACGTCCGCCGCAACCGTCCTGAGACGACGATGAAGCGTGCTCGCGTTTACATCCGCGACCGCTATCGCTGCCAGTATTGCGGCGATCACCGTCACGCAAAGGACCTGACGCTGGACCATATCCTGCCCCGCGCTCAGGGCGGCGAAAGCACGCCGGCCAACCTGGTGACGGCGTGCGTAAAATGCAACCAGCGTAAGGGCAACCGCACGCCGGAACAGGCGAGGATGCCGCTGCTTACGTCGCAAAAACTGCTTCGTCTGGGGCTCGATCACGTACTGCTTTGCCATTACGCGGAATCGCGTCCGGCGTGGAAGAAATATCTCTTTATGGACGAAGAAGCCGAACAGGTTTCTAAAGCAGCATAGTCAGAACCGCCTTGCGTTAGCGGGCGGTCAGAAACATTAATTAAGAATCTTTTTGCCCTTTCGCGGCCGCTTTCGAAGCGGCCTGTTTAGTTTGTGGTGATCTCGTCACCATCGAACTGGCCGCCCGCTTACGCAAGCGGTGCTGCCCGGCTATTCAGTTGTCAGGTGAGGTTTATTATGACACTGATAATCATTCACGGAGCGGCTGCGGTGGGTAAGCTGACCGTCGCTAACGAGATCGCGGCGCGGACGGGCTTTAAGGTTTTTCATAATCATCTGAGCATCGACTGCACCAAGCCGGTGTTCGAATTTGGCACCGATGCGTTCTGGCGTATAAACGGCACCGTCCGTATCGAGATAATAGCCGAGGCAATACGCGAAGGGATCGATCTCATTCACACATTTTGTTATGTGAAAGGAGCAGACGACGAGTATTTCGAGAGTCTGATCGCGGCCGCCGAAAACAACGGCGGTACGGTGCATACGGTGCTTTTGAGGTGCGTCGATGAAGAACGAAGACGACGAATCGGGAACGAATCGCGAAAAAAGCTGGGCAAACTGGCTAACCCGGATTCCGTTACGAGATCAGAGGGACGACCCGATCTTGAATCGCCATTGCCGGGACAGGAAACTCTTGTGATCGACAACTCTGAATTAACGGCTGGGGAGACCGCCGAGCGAATAATCGAATTCTTCCGACTCGGGCGACGAACGGCCCTGGAGCAGTAACGATCTGCGGCCGTTTCGAAAACAAACTGAATTAAGTTCAGGCCCGTTCGGTTATCGCTTCTGCCTTTTTCGGCTTCTTCGCGGATCTAGGCGCCCTTCGGATTTGACCTTTTTGCCGGCGGAAGCGACGGCGAGGATAGTGGGGCATTTCGGTTTCCAATGAAAAGGCGGCTTGAAATTTCGCTATATTTTGGGTTAATATATCGATTCGAAATTAGACAGAATGATTCGGGCTACGTCGGCCGGTTTCATTCTGTCTTTTTATTTTGGAGCGGAGTATGAAAAAGAAGTATACGGACGAATCGGAGGTGCTGGAGTTGGTCAGGTCGTTCGAGGAGGCGACGATCGCTCACGATGACTGGAAGCATGCCGAGCATCTGGTGGTAGCACTTTATTATATGACACACCACGACCTCGATACGGCTTACAGCAAGATGCGAAGCGGAATTCTGAATCTGCTCGAGTACGGTTTCAAGATCGACTTGACAAAAGAAATGCCGTATCACGAAACGATCACGCTGTTTTGGATGCGGACTGTGGCGGCTTATAACGCTTCAACGAACGGAGCTTCGCTGCTCGAGAAAGCAAACGAGGTCGCATATAAATGGGACAAAGATTATCCTCTCAAATTTTACAGCCGCGAATGTCTTTTTTCAGACGAGGCTCGGGCCAATTTCGTCGAAGGCGACCTATCGGAGCCGGCCGAATTTTCCCAAATAGCTGATAGCTGATAGTTTATAGCTGATAGCTTTAGAATATGCTCAGATTCTTTAATACATTGACGCGTCAGCAGGAAGAATTTCACCCTCAGGAAGAAGGCAAAGTGCGGATGTATATCTGCGGGCCGACCGTTTGGAATTTTGCGCACATCGGCAATTTCCGGACGTTCGTTTTTGGCGACATCCTGCGCCGTTATCTGAAGTTCAAGGGTTACAAAGTCACGCACGTTTTTAATTTGACGGACATCGACGACCGGATCATTAATGAGGCGGCGAAGAAGGGCGTGAGCATCGATGAATTTACGGCGCCGTATATAAAGTATTTTTGGGAAGATTTTGACGCACTTGGCAACGAGCGGCCAGAAATAACGCCGCGGGCGACGCATCATATTCCGGAGATGATCGATATCATCGCGAAGCTGATCGAGAACGGAAAGGCGTACGAATCCGACGGCTCGATCTATTACAGGATCACGGCGTTTCCCGAGTATGGAAAGCTATCGAAGATCAATTTTTCGGGCAATATCACTGGCGGCAGCGAGCGCATCGACACTGACAAGTACGAGAAGGAGGACGCTCGCGATTTTGCCCTGTGGAAACTCGTCGGCGAGGACGAGGAACCGGGCTGGGACGCTCCGTTCGGCCGCGGCCGTCCAGGCTGGCATATAGAATGTTCGGCAATGTCGATGAAGTATCTCGGCGAAACTTTGGATATTCACGCCGGCGGACAGGACCTTCAGTTTCCGCATCACGAGAACGAGATCGCTCAATCGGAAGGCGCCACCGGCAAGTTGTTTTCGAAATATTGGATACACAGCGAATTCCTCAAGATCGATGACGTGACGATGTCCAAGTCGAAGGGCAATTTTTTCACGTTTCGCGATCTGCGGGAACAGGGTTATTCGGCGCTGGCAATACGATATTTGCTGCTCTCTGTGCCGACGCGGAAGCAGTTGAATTTCACATTTGAAGGACTTGCAGGGCGCGGAATCGACAGTCGAAAGGCTTGCGAAATTTCCGCTCGCTTGTACGTGATGCGAAGACCGCCGGTGGTTCCGACCCGGACGTTGCCGCATTCGTTTCAAAAGCACTTGCGGACTTCGAATTGTCGATGGACGACGACTTCAATACCGCCGCTGCTCTTGCCGCGATCCATGATCTTGTGCGGGAAATAAATACGATCCTCGCCGGCCCGGGTTTGAAGTCGGGCGACCGCGAAGCTGTATTGGGCGCAATCGCGAAATTCGATTCGGTCCTCGGTATTTTCGGCGCGGAGGAATCGGCAGATCTCGACGCCGAGATCGAAGCCCTCGTCGAAGAACGTCAGGCCGCACGGCGCGACCGTAATTTCGCCCGTTCGGACGAGATCAGAGATCTCTTGGCCGAGCAAGGGATAATTCTGGAGGACACTAAGGACGGTGTTCGCTGGAAGCGGAAGTGAGCTATTTATTTCGCGAGTAAATTTCGGTGACGAATTTTTGGCCCGGTCACTGTCGGGGTTTTTTCATTCGGATCAGGTACGCCGTTTGAGTTCCGATAGTCTCTCGCTTTACATCTTCAATCGAATAACCAATGTTTTCGAGATTTGTTATGGGAACTTCGAATCGAGTATCGAAACCATCATTAATAAAAGACGTGCTTTGTTCGTCCGCCCGCGCTTGGCCTCGAAACGCGATCCAGATCTCGTCGCTATAGATGCCGTCAACGTCAGTCACTTTAACGCCGCCAAACCCGCGTGGCAGAAAATAAGCCGGGTCGTTCTGCACACCTTCGAGTCCCTTAACGAGGTGAACGTTGTAGTTCGGCAGAGTGCGCGTTATGTACCAATAGTGATAAGCAACCAGGTCCTCGAAAGCGTAGAGATTCTTGGGCTTGGTTGAATCTTGAGGTGCGACTATCCATTCCTTTGCCAAACCTTCCCAGGCGCACCAGATCTGTTTTGACGGTCCGGTGCGTGCGTGGATGACGAACGCGGCGATGATCAGGATACCGGCGACGGTTAGAATAAGATTTCGGAGAATCGCAGGCTTTAGCTCGGTCACGCAGATCGCGAACAGTAGAAGGACGGGAGGAAATACTATTAGCAGATGCCGCGAGCCCCAGATCGAAAGCGGCATCAGCCAACTAAGAATGAACACCAACACCGCGGGAGCGGCCGCCAGGACGGCCAGAAAATAGAATCTGGCCCTGCTCGCATCGTCTTCGACGGTCACCGCATACAGGATTGAAGAACCCACGAACACGAGCAGCAACGGGGCCGCTATGAAATAATTGGCCCCCGCATCAACGCTGCTCTGTTGAAAGTAAAATGGATCGACCAGATCGAAGGCGAATTCCGCCAATGCCCTCAGGTTCGGCGGCTTCATCCAACCGATGTTTTGCGTAACGCTCGATCCGGGCTCGGAAAACCGCAACAACGCGATGACCCACGGCACGAACGCAACAGCGGTCAACGCCAGCATCAGCAGCGTCCGCAGGATCTTTATGCGCTGGAAAATCAGGATCGCGAGCACCTGGGAAACAACGACGAACCAGCCAAAATAGTGCGTGTTGACCAAGATCGCGTTTGCCAGAACGAGCATCCAAAAGCTCTTGCCGCGGAAGAAGTATCGAGAGAACAAGCCAAATCGAAACGAGCGTCAGGAACAGCAGAAGGCTGTACATCCGCACTTCCTGGGCGTATTTGATCAGGGCGCCGTTTACCGCGAAAAGCACGAACGCGGCAAGGACCGTTGTCTTTTGAAGCTTGAGTTCTCTGCAGAGCATCCACAGCGGGAACAGCGCCAGGACCGAAAGAGTTACGGGCAGCATCCGAAGCCAAAAAAGACTGTCGCCAAATGCAAGGATCCAGAATTTCAGCAAAAGATAGAACGCCGGCGGATGGATCAGATCTTTGGCGGCGAACGGAACGACCTCATTCCACGGCATCTCGGCCGCGTGTACACTGAAGATCTCGTCAAACCAGATGCACGAATCGGTCAGCCCCCAGAGCCTCGAGCAGGATGTACACTATCGCCGTCGCGATCAGGAAAATGGTCGATCTTTGTACCATTGTTGGCAAAATGGCGGGAGGATGGAATCGGAAACTAGACGATCTGTCGAGGAAGATCGTATTTGGAAATTAGAGCTTTACCCCTTCACACAACTTGCCGTCCACGCTCGTATAAAAAAGCTGCACCTCTTTATAGGTGTTAGTGTCGCGGCAGTAAGAAAGGCAACGGTCGTAAGGCTTGGAATAAATATGGATGCTGACCGCGCGTTCGTTGAATTCTGTAAGGTTGAGCACCTGGTGAACAGGCTCTTCGAGCTCGACCTTTGCGGCTACCGATTCGGAAAGTTCAAACGCGTCGGTCTCGCGAAGCCTGCAGAACCCGGTAGATTCGTTAATCTCTTCAACGGCAAAATTCTGCCCTTTCAGCCGTCCGATCGGGACGGTCATCCAACACCGCTGCCCGTCGTGATTATGTACCCGCGAAACCTGGCCCGGCTCCCAGCAAACGGCGAGCATTTCAAAGCGGTCGTCCTTATAGACAAGGTTACGTGTATAGAACGATGGGCTCCAGAATAAAAAACGGTGGATCGAACTTACTTCAACGGGATTTACGGCTCAGATAATCGTAAACGTTATCGCAAACAAACGATTCGTCGGGGATCGCTCGCAAGCCTTCGATCAGTTTATCTATAGAGACTCGGGTCATCACTTGTTTTCCGGGCTAATTTTCTTTCGGTTCGGGGCGAATGTCAACGTGAAGCTATCTTTCTCTCGACCCTGGCCGAGCGGCCGCAAACCGATTCTTTGCACTTAAGGCTCTATCTTTATTATAATGTGCTTCTTACTCTTTATAAACGCTCTATCAGTGAACAATTAACCCGAACCTGTACGAGCTGGGAGGTTTGACTTGGCAAAAACAGCGACAAGCCGAAAAACGGAAACGGTTACCAAAAGCTCGGCTGCGGGGACAAAAAAGGCGGCGAAGCCGGCGAACAATAACGGCAACACGGATTTTGCCGTTGTTGAGATGGCAAAGGCCGAATATCAAAAACGCCGAAAGTCTCAGCTCGAATCCATAAAGAAGACCGACAAAAAACTTCTCAGGGCAATGCTTTACGAGATGGTGCTCGGCCGCCGTTTTGAGGAAAAGTGCGCCGAGGTTTACCGCATGGGCAAGATCGGCGGCTTTTGCCATCTATACATCGGCCAGGAAGCGATCGGGATCGGTTCGATGATGGCATTAAAGCCGGAGGACATGGTCATCACATCCTATCGCGATCACGTCCAGGCGATGGTGAAAGGCATCTCGCCCGAAGCCGTGATGGCTGAGCTTTACGGCAAGGAAGGCGGCTGCGTGAAGGGCAAGGGCGGTTCGATGCACATGTTCTCGGCCGAGCACCAATTCTACGGCGGCCACGGCATCGTCGGCGGCGCAGATAGGTGTCGGCGACCGGCATGGCTTACGCGGCGAAATATAAGGAATCTGGCCAGGTTACTCTATGCTTCTTTGGCGAGGCGGCGGTGCAACCAGGGCATCTTTCACGAATCGCTCAACATGGCCCAGCTTTGGAAACTTCCGTGCATTTATATCTGCGAAAACAACCAATACGGAATGGGCACATCGCAGGACCGCGCGATGAGCACCCGGAACATTGCCAAAAAGGCCGAAGCTTTTGAGATGGCAAACGAATTTGTCGATGGCATGGACGTGATGGCCGTCCGCGAAGCGACGCTCCGGGCGATCGAACGGGCGCGAAAAGACGGCTCGCCGACGCTGCTGGAGATCCGGGCCTATCGCTACATGGGCCACTCGATGTCCGACCCCGGAAACTATCGCACTCGTGAAGAGATCGCCAAATACCAGGAACGCGACCCGATCGTCCTGTTCAAAGACAGTCTGAAGGAAGCAAAGGTGCTGACCGACAAGGATTTTGAAAAGATCGAGCAGGAAGCGGCCGAGGCCGTTGAGAAGGCTGTGAAATTTGCGGATGAAAGCCCGCTGCCGAATGAGAGCGAGCTTTTTACCGACGTTTACGCGTAAGGCGTACTAAATGACGATCTGGCTAAGCAGAAATCTTGCAATTTTCATCGGCGTGCTTGCTCCGCTGCTCGATACCATCCGGCGATGGAATACGTGGACCGAATATCCGCCGGCGATGCTTGATGATTATTTCCTTGGTGCACTTCTGCTCTACGGTGCCGTGGCGGGTGAGCAAGAACGCTGTCGACGGACAGAGATTTCTTTCAGCCGGTTGGGGTGTTGCCCTCGGGATGATCTTTCTGAGTTTCTTCGGACAGATCGAAGCGATCATGCACGGCGAGACTGACCCGGCTCCGGTTTCGTCTGAATGCGTGGCGGTTATCAAAGGAATCGGATTTTTGATAGTGATCGTCGGCTTCGTCACGAGTTTGAGAAAGGTTTCGGTTACGGAATAGCTTATGGCCACATTGACAATACGCGACGCCCTGAACCAGGCGTTTCGCGAAGAATTATTGAGAGACGAGAACGTCTTCATCATGGGCGAAGAGGTTGCCGAGTACGACGGTGCCTATAAGGTGACGCGTGGGCTGTGGAAGGAATTCGGCGACAAGCGCGTCGTCGATACGCCGATCACCGAGCTCGGTTTTGCCGCTGTCGGTGTCGGTGCCGCGATGGCCGGATTGCGTCCGGTGATCGAGTTCATGACCTGGAATTTTTCGATCCTCGCCTCCGACCAGATCATCAATCACGCAGCGAAGATGCTGTATATGTCCGGCGGACAGTTCAAGGTCCCGATCGTGTTTCGCGGCCCGAACGGCTCGGCATACCAGGTTTCGTCGCAGCATTCTCAGGCTCTGGAAGCATTTTATGCGAACTTCCCCGGCCTGAAAGTCGTCATGCCATCGACGTCGGCCGACGCTAAAGGCTTGCTTAAATCGGCGATTCGCGACGACAATCCCGTCCTCTTCCTCGAACAGGAGCGAATGTACGGCTTGAAGAGCGAAGTTCCCGAGGACGAAGATTTCCTCATCCCGCTCGGCGTCGCCGACGTTAAGCGCGAAGGCACCGACTGCACCATCGTCGCCCGCTCGATGACCGTTCCGCTTGCACTCCAGGCCGCCGAGAAGTTGCAGGAAGAATTTGATGTGTCGGTCGAGGTCATCGATCCCGCGGACGATAAAGCCGCTCGACATCGACACGATCGTCAACTCGGTCAAAAAGACCAACCGTCTTGTGATCGCCGAAGAATCACATTACTTCGCATCGGTCGGCGCCGAGATATCGCACACCGTGATGGAACACGCGTTCGATTACCTCGACGCACCGGTAAAACGCATCTCGACCGCCGAGGCTCCGAACCCGTACGCGAAGAATCTTGAGGCCTTGGCTCTGCCGGATGTGAATAAGATCATCGCGGCGGTAAAGGAAGTTTGTTATCTGTAGAGCGTTATTGGACAGATGGATAAAAAAGCCGCGAAACTTGCGTACAAAGCATACCGCAAGTCCGATGGGGGTTTTCCAGATCCGCAATCTTGTCAACGGAAAGACTTTTTGTCGGTTCGATCGATGAATCTCGACGTTCGATCTTCAACCGTATCCGTTTTCAGCTTTACGCCGGAGCTCATCCGAACAAAGCCGCTTGAGGCCGATTGGAAGCAGTACGGAACGCGGAAAATTCGAGTTTGAGGTCCTCGAAGAAATATTTCCGCGCGAGGATCCGGACTACAATTACGCTCGCGGACCTTGAAACGCTCGAAGATCTTTGGCTCGAAAAGCTCGAGCCATATGGCGACAAGGGCTATAACGAAAGAAAGAAAACGCGGGAAGAGCGTTTGCGGATGATCGCTAACAACAGAAACGGGTAATCAATATGGCCGAAAAATTCTTGATGCCGAAACTCTCGCCCACGATGGAAGAGGGGCAGATCTCGCGATGGGTGAAGAATGAGGGCGAGGCCTTTGAGGCTAACGAACCCCTCGCCGAGGTCGACACCGATAAGGCGACGATGGAGATGACCGCGCTTACAGCGGCGGAACGCTCCTTAAGATCCTGAAAGGCGAAGGCGACACCGCGGCTCTTGGCGAGCCGATCGCGATCATCGGAAAGGCCGGTGAAGATATTTCGGCATTGTTGAGCGAGATCGGATCGAACGGAAAGAAAGCCGACGCCGCGTCCGCAGGCGGCGGTACGGCACCAGCCGCGGAAGAACCAGCCCCGGCAAAGACGGTTGAAAAGCCGCAAGAGCAACAGCTTGAAAAAACATCGGCGGAAACGCCGGCCCCAAAGTCAGAACCGCCTGCGGCAGCGGGTCGGTTTAACACAAGCCGCGGAAATCAAAGGCGTGATGCCGCTGGAAACGGCCGGATGATCGTTTCCCCGATCGCGGCCCGCATGGCCGCGGACAACGGCATCGACCTACGCTCGATCACCGGCAGCGGTCCGAACGGCCGAATCATCAAACGCGACATCGAGGAAGCTCTCGCCGGCGGAGGCAAGTCGAAACCGGGGGCCGCAAAAGCTTTCACGCCATCGACTATCGTCGGAGCCTCGCCCTTCCGCGACGAGACCACGTCAAAGATGCGGCAGGTCATCGCCAGCCGCCTGGCCGAATCGATCGGCCCGATCCCGACGTTCTACCTGACGGTCGAGATCGAAATGGACAACCTGCTCGCAACACGCAAACAGATCAACGCGAACCTCGACGACGATTCAAAGATCAGCGTCAACGACATCATCGTCAAAGCGGCGGCGATGGCCCTGATGAAGCACGAGTGGGTGAACGCTTCGTACCAGGACAAGACCGTCCGATTCTATGAGCAAGCGGACATCGGCGTCGCCGTCGCCATCGACGAAGGCCTTATCACACCCGTCGTCCGCGGAGCGAATCTTAAAGGGCCTGGCCGAGATCTCAGCCGAGATCAAGGACCTCGCCGGCAAAGCGAAAGCGAAAAAACTCCAGCCCGAAGAATACACCGGGTGCGACCTTCTCGATCAGCAATCTCGGGATGATGGGCATCAAGGAATTCACGGCGATCATAAACCCGCCCGAGGCGGCCATTATCGCGATCGGAGGTGCCAACCCGACGCCGGTCGTCCGCGACGGCCAGATAGTCGTCCGGTCGATTATGAACGTCACTATGTCCTGCGACCACCGCGTCGTCGACGGGGCTACCGGAGCGAAATTCCTTCAGACCTTCAAACAAATGCTCGAAAGCCCGGCCATGATGCTGCTGTAAATTCGGAAAATCAGATCGTGTAAAGGCGGGAGCCGATCGTGGCTGCCCGCTTTTATTTTTAATAATGCCAGACACCGCTGCAGAAACATCCGAAGCAACCCGGACCGGGCCCTACGCCGCGTTGATCGCGGTGCAAATATGCTTCGGTACATTTCCCGTTGCGGGAAAGGCCGTTCTTGACGTTATTCCTAGCGTTGCTCTGGTCGGCTTTCGGGTCGGCATCGCTGCAGTCATCCTTTTTGTGTTTCAGCGGCTTCGCGGGCGGGGAATGAAGCTGGCGAATAAGGGCGATTACTGGCGCCTTGCTGTATTCGGCCTGCTAGGGATCACGTTGAACCAGCTCTTTTTCGTCAAAGGCCTTTCTTTGACTCGGGCGACGAATGCTTCGCTTATCGCGGTGACGATCCCCATCTTTACGGTTCTTGCCGGAACGGTGCTTGGACGCGAGAGCCTAAGCGGGCGAAAGGCGCTCGGGATAATATTTTCGGCTGCCGGTGTGATCTTTTTGATCGATCCGCGAAATGCTTCGTTTTCGGCCGAAACAACACTCGGCGATCTGCTTGTCGTTCTAAATTCTCTTTGCTACGGCATTTATGTTGCGACCTCGAAGGACGTGGTAACGCGAAACGGCGCGATGCGATCGATCACCTGGATCTTTCTATTCTCTGCACTTATATGCGTTCCGATGGGGGCTTTATCGCTTTCGACCGTCGACATCCAGGCCGTCGATCCCGTCACCTGGCTGCTGGTCGTACACATAGCGATCGCCGCGACCGCGATGCCGTATTTTCTCAATGCATGGGCTCTTGCAAAGGTCGATCCCTCTACGGTTGCGATTTTTGTATACCTACAGCCGGTGATAGGGTTTCTCACGGCGGTCGCTCTTCTCGGCGAACGAATCGGCGTTAACTTCATCATAGCTGCAGCGTTCATTTTCGCCGGTGTCTTCCTGGTAACACGGAAACCGAGGCTATTGTGAAACTGAACCCTTGCCAATTGCGTATTTTTATCGTTTAATTCGTGGTTGAAAATATGCCTACGCATATTACACAGATAGACGACAACGAACATCAACGGACCGTACTCCGTGTTGAGGGCGAGATGATGCTTGATGATGCCCTGCTTCTCGAGCGCATCGCGTCGGATATTCAAACCGACCTCGACACCTGCGTCACCATCGATCTTGCCGAACTCGACCTGCTCGACAGCGAAGCGGCCGCCGTTCTTCGCCGGCTGGACCAGCGCGTTGGGTTCAGGATCGAAGGTATGGAAACATTTCTTCAAACCGCGGTCAACGCGGCCGAGAAACAGGCCGGCAGCCAGTAGTCGTTTTATCTACCCTACCTGACAATTTCTTCAAAACCATCTAAATTGTAGCTGATGAAAACGAGCGAAATTGCCGAACTCGTCGGCGGTGAACTACGCGGTGACGGGGCGATAGAGATCACAGCCTGTGCCGCGGTAGACCGGGCGACTGCGGGAGAAATTGCATTCCTCGACGGCAAAGTTCTGCCGGAAACCGTGTGTGCGTCATGCGTACTCGTTCCCAGGGAAATCGATACCTCATCCGATGTACCAATGATCTTTGTCGACCGGCCAAAGCTTGCTTTTGCCCGTGTCGCCGCTGAACTCCATCCATCCAAAGGTACGAAAACCCGGGATGCACCCTACGGCAGTTGTTTCTCCTTCGGCAACGATAGGGAAAGATGTATTCATCGGCGCGTTTACGTCTGTTGGCGACGGCTCACGGATCGGCGACCGAACGGAGCTGCGGGCCGGAGCGAAGGTAGGCGATAACGTCGATATCGGCAGTAAATGTGTCCTGCATCCGAACGTATTCGTTGAAGATAATTCTGTGATCGGCAACGGTGTGATCCTGCATACGGGCGTTGTGGTCGGAGCGGACGGCTTCGGATATGTCCGCGACGGCGATAAAGGCTACGTCAAATTTCCTCAGATCGGTACGGTCGTCCTCGAAGACAACGTAGAGATCGGGGCTAATACCTGCGTCGACCGTGGGGCTCTCGGCGAGACGCGGATCGGCGAGGGTACGAAGATCGACAATCTGGTCCAGGTCGGCCACAACGTAAACATCGGCAAACGCTGTGTGATCGCGGCCCAGACGGGCATTTCGGGCAGCGTTACGATCGAGGACGACTGTGTCATCGGCGGGCAGGTGGGTTTCGGCGATCACGTCCGCGTCCAGAGCGGTGCGGTCATCGGTTCGCAGGCCGGCGTCCTCCCCGGAAAGATCGTCCGCCCCGGCGTCTGGTGGGGCACGCCTATCCAGCCGCTTGAAGATTACAAACGGCAGAACGCTCACGTGAAGGGTCTTTCCCGACTCAAGGACGAATTGAAGGCTTTGAAGGAAAAAATAAGAGAATTGAGTAACAAGGAATAATTTCCTCGATTTACTCACCGCTTGCTTCGGCAATTCGAGGCGGGCTGATCAAAACTATCAACTAACTCTGTCCACTATTCACTGAATAAAGATCCGATCGCCGGTTAATTCAATGGTTAGTGGTTAGTAGTGAGTAGTTCCAGACGGTTTTTCGTTATTTTCTGAGGAGTCTAAGTATCGCCGCCGCAGCCCGTTTCGATGCACCGCCCTCGCCGAGCTTTTCGACCGCCTCGCGTAGGTCCCGCCGCACACGGGCGTTTGTCTCCGGTTCAAGCAGCCCCCGCAGCTCCACGGCAAGCGACTCGGGCGTGAAATCGTCCTGGATCATTTCCGCTGCGATGCGTTTGCCTGCGATCAGATTTATAAGCCCGAAATGATCTATTTTTATCAGCGGACGGACGAGCTTATAGTTTATCGCTGAGGTTTTATAGACGATCGCCATCGGGGTTCCGATGATTCCCGCTTCCAATGTTGCCGTGCCGCTGGCTATCGCAGCCGCGTCGGCTGCCTTAAGGGCGTCGTGGGTTTCGTCTTTTACAACAATGATGTCGGGTGGAAGGTCCAAGCCGGCAAGTTGAGCAGACTTTCGGGCACCTTCGACCTCGTTTTCGTTCCGGCCCGCAGCAAGGGCAATTACGAATCTAATGCTCGGCTCCTTGCGGCTTAACAAAGCAGCCGCCTCAAGCATTGGCGGGAGGATACGGACGATCTCCTTGTGTCGGCTGCCGGGCAAAAGGGCGATAAGTCGGGCATCGGTTGAAATCCCATGCTTCGTTCGAAATTCCTCGCGTGAACGTATCGGTATTATCTCATTGACCAACGGGCTCCCGACATATTCGACATTCTCGATCCCATACCGTGCATACCAATCCTTTTCAAACGGAAGGATCGCGAGCAACAGGTCAACGTGATCGCGGATGGTCCGCCGACGGTATTTTCGCCAGCCCCATAATTGCGGGGAAACGTAATAAACAACGGGAATGCCCATCCGTTTCAGCGATTTGGCTAAGTTTGAGATTGAATTCCGGAAAATCGACGAGAACAGCGAGGTGGGGTCGTCGGGACCGGGCGATCTTCCTTCAGTTTTCTAACGGCATTTAGAAACAGCGGCATCGCCTTAACGATCTCGATCGGGCCCATGATCGCAAGATCGTCGGCGAAAACGGTTGGTTCGACTCCAAGATTACGCATTCGCGGCCCGGCGGACCCGAAAAACTCGAATTCCCGGTCCGAATCCGCTTCCCGGAGCGCCCCGACCAACTTCGCCGCAAGAGCATCGCCCGAGGGTTCACCGGCCACCAGCATTATTTTTACGGCTTCAGCCATTGCTATCCTGCTGCAAGCGCATAGTTTGGGGCCTGAATTTGAAAATGTAAAATGACAACCAAATCCGCCCGCCGGTGCATCAAAGCGTTTGTTTTACGAGGACGGAAAAATTCGCTAACCCCCGCTCGGTTGCAGAACGCATTTTTAACCTTTAAAATGCAAGTTTTGTGCTTAGGGTAATTAACTGACAATTATTGCCGCTTACGGTGTTTATTTTTCAGCATCATTCGGAGGAGTCTGTGACGCTTCGCTCGTTATTATTTTTAGCTTTTTTAACAGTTTTACTGCCGGTTGCCGGCATTGGGCAAACGCCGACGCCTACGCCGTCGCCGACCCCGTTGCTGGGGCCGAATACGCTCGTCGGGCAGATCACCAATTCGGGGGCTGAGACATTTGCCGGGGCGATCAGCGGCGACGGCCGATTCGTTGTTTTCGAATCGCGCGGAAATCTCGCGACCGAGAACCCAAGGAACGAGGACGGTAACGTCGAGATCTTTCTTTTCGACTTTGCGCAGCGCCGCATTTTCCAGATAACGGATACAAAAAGCGTGCTTTGGAACCGGGCCGTCGGCTTTGCGTTCTCGAACATTCGGGTGGAGATAACAAACCGTCGTCCTACCATCAGCCAGGATGGGCGTTGGATCGCTTTCAGCTCGAACGCGACCACATCGACGCCGGCGGTTCCCGATATGACCAACCCGGGAAGTTTCAACGGCGATGCTCTAACTACTGCAACGCCCACACCAACGCCGACACCTTCGCCGGCCCCGACACCCGGAGCGACCCCATCACCTTCTCCGGTCCCCGGAGACAACCCGTTAACCGCGGACGCGAATCTTGAGATGTGGCTTTACCAGATCCCGAATTATTCCGCGGCCGATCTGACGACCGGTGAGGAGATACCGGTTACAAACCTTTCCGGAGGCAGTTTCCTTCGCGTAACGAACACTCCGGCTAGCCGGCTTCCCGTTCCGGCAACGGCAACCACAGGCGCTTTTGTTGCAGACGACAATCATGATGCCGCGTTGAGTGACGATGCCAGCGTCCTGGCCTTTGTTTCCACGCGAAACCTGGTGCCTGCAGTAGGCAATACGTTTCCGGACAACGATAACGACGAGATCTTTACTTATGTGCGGTCGACCGGTTTTACCGGCCAGGTCACTCGGACAGCTAGAGATGCCATATCGAATCCGATCTATAACAAGAATCCTTCGATATCCGGGAACGGGACCCGCGTCGCATTCGCAAGCACCGGTGACGATCCAATCGACAACCCCGCAAACACCACGGCCCCGAATTTTGATACCGGCAGTAATCCGTTATCAAGCCGGAACGAAGAAATTTTCTATGCGGACCTTGCAGGCGGAAATCCAACCGGCGGTCGGCAGGTAACGACCACTACACCGACAAATGCGGGTGACCTGGTAAATCTGCTCGACCTGGGTAAGAGAATGAGCCGGGACGGCCGATTCATTGCGTTTGATTCCTACGCCGACCTGGCGAACGAACACAGCGGAACGAACCAGACGTCGTTTGCACTTATATATTTTCGATTCGAATATAGTTGCGCCCAACAATCCGTTTCGACGCGTTGGCCCGCGCAGCACGGCGGACTCGGAAGCGACGGGTGGCGACGTAAACCATTATCCTGTTTTCACGGATAATGACGCGGGCGGGGCGCCTTCTACCCTTCTGTTGGAAACGCGTCAAAATATCAAACCTGACGGTACCGTCCCGACCGTCGAATCTGAAGGCTTCAACCCGATCGATTTTCGGCCGACGCAAATATATTCGTTTGTGTTAGACCCGACGGCCCCTGCGTTTGCTCGATTGACCAGTTTCCCATTGTCCCAGACACTGATCGCTTCGACCCAGCCGCTGCCGACCGATTCGTCAAAACGGTTTGCATTCAACCTGGCATTGACCGAGGTAGGCACGGGCAACTTCGACCTTAGTTCGGAAAGTTATTACCTTTTGAGGCCCGATGTAACGGGCCCGGGTACCGCAACATTCAGTTTCGCGACAGGCGCGTCGCGGCTTCCGATAACATTTGCAACGCCGTCGCCAACGCCGACCCCGACGGCCACGCCGACGCCGACACCGACGCCAACACCCGCGCCGACACCGACACCGGGCGGATCGCCGACACCAACACCGACGCCGGTACCAACCCCGACGCCGGTCACGCCTGCCGCGGTTTATGGTGCTTCGGCGGGTCTTCTGACCATAGTGAATTTCGACAGCCCGATCACTCCGCCGATAACGGCACGGGTGGCGGAAGGTTCCCTCTTGCGGAGCCCTACGCTTCCGATCCAGTTAAGCGGCGTTACGATGTCCATCAACGGTGCTGCCGCGGGTCTTAAGTCGGTCAGTCAGCAGGAGATCGTGTTCGTCGTGCCGCCCGGTTTGCTGGGCACAACCGCGGGGCGCGTGCTGCCGTTCGTGATCAATAATAACGGTACCGAATACAAAGGTACGGTCACGCTTGTTCCGACACGGCCTGACATATTCACCGACCTTCCTTCGCCGGGCCCGTTTGGCCGTGCAAAGATCACGAATGTCACAAATCGCGTGCATACCACGGAACCGTTTACGGTTACAACGATACTGGAACGCGGCGGCCGCCGTGTTCCGTCAAGGATGCGGATCCAACTGACCGGCGTCCAGGGGGTTACACCGGCGATAACGGTCATTCGGATCGGCTCGGTCCAAGTAAGCGGGGCGGGTATCTCGACGGCAGCAACTCTAGTAGCACCGGGGGTTTACACGATGGATTTCCTTTTGCCGCCTACCCTGAACATGGCAGGTGACCAGCCGGTAGTTATTACGATATCTGTCGACGGAAGATTGTATGAATCGCGTTTGGATGATACGGCGGCGCGCGTTTTCATTCTCTGACGGTTCTTACTTGTCAGGTGATCAAAGGGCGGGCATTGGCCCGCTCCTTTTTTGACTGCCCGGACGGTGTTCCTTAATTGCGGAACCCGGGCCAATATAATATTCTTAGTCAAATGGAAATTGCACCAAAAGTATGGCGGAACGGCGAGTTTATTGATTGGAATGACGCCCGTATCCATGTAATGTCGCACGTCGTAAATTACGGCTCCAGCGTTTTCGAAGGCATTCGCTGCTACAACACCGATAAAGGTTCGGCCGTCTTTCGGCTGACCGAGCATATGCAGCGGTTGTGCAATTCGGCCAAGATCTACCGAATGGACCCGCCGTACGGCCGTGACGAGTTTTGCGAAGCCACGGTCGAGCTTATCCGCCAAAGCGGCCTGGATGAATGTTATATTCGCCCGATCGTTTTTCGCGGGCTCGACGAGGAAAACCCGGCGTTCGGGGTTTACCCGCTGGACAATCCCGTCGAATCTTACATTGCGGCATGGGTGTGGGGTAAATACCTCGGGGCCGAAGCCATCGAGAACGGGATCGACGTTTGCGTTTCGAGCTGGAACCGTTTTAACACCAACGCTTTGCCCGCAATGGCCAAGGCCGGTGCGAATTACATGAATTCGCAACTGATCAAGATGGAAGCAAAGCTGGCCGGTTTTGTCGAAGGCATCGCCCTGGACGACCGCGGCTATGTTTCCGAAGGATCGGGCGAGAATTTATTCGTCGTAAATCGCGGAAAACTCTATACGCCGCCGCTCGGCGCCGCGATATTGCCCGGTATAACTCGCGATTCCGTGATCGCGATCGCACGCGAAATGGGTATCGAGGTCGTCGAGACCGTAATTCAGCGGGCCGCATTGTATCTCGCCGACGAGCTTTTCTTTACCGGCACCGCTGCTGAGATCAGCCCTATCCGTTCGGTGGACAGGATCACCATCGGCAACGGAAAACGCGGCGAAATGACGGAGCGGCTTCAGCAAGAATTTTTCAACATCATCTATGCCAGACGGCCCGCCCCGGAGGGTGCCAACTGGCTAACCTTTGTTCACGAAGCGAAAGCGGAGCAGACCGTGACTGCTAACTAGTAATGCTTCCAACCTGAGTCCAAGGGGCTGCCGAAACGGCGGTCCTTTTTCTTTTTGGGCTTTGCCCTCCGATGTGCGGAAAGGCAAGCCTTTCCGCACATCGGAGGCGAAGCCTTGATATCCAAAACAGTTTTTAATGTAATCTATCCACATGCGAGCTTTCCTTGCCCGATTCGCGCTCGAACTCGCGGTCTTCGTCTGCGGAGCGCTGGTGATGGTCTATGAGATCATCGGCTCGCGGATCGTAGCGCCTTACATTGGGACCTCCACATACATCTGGACAAGCCTGATCGGAGTGATCCTCGCTGCTCTCAGCCTAGGCTACTGGCTCGGCGGCCGCATGGCCGACAAACGGCCTGATGTAAAGGTACTCGCCGCAGCCATTTTCATTGCAGGCGGTTTGGTTTCAGTAACGGTCTTGATAAAGGACGCGGTCCTCTCGGCGATCCACGCCGCCCGGGGCCCGCTTGAGCTCAAATCCGTAGCGGCCGCCGCACTTCTATTCGCCCCGGCCAGCGTTCTGCTCGGTTTCGTCACGCCCTACGCCGTAAAACTCCGCACGCGCTCGCTCGCCGACTCCGGCAAGACCGTCGGCCGCCTCTACGCTCTATCGACTGTGGGCAGCATCGCAGGCACCTTTGCCGCGGGCTTTTTTCTCATACCGTTTGTAGGCAGCACCCGCACTTTATATCTCATCGCCGGTTCCCTTTTCGCTGTCAGCCTCCTGCTCGCCCCGCTCGCATTCACGCGGACGAATCTCACCATCCTGACCCTCTTCATATTCGGCGTCGCCGGCACGGAAATAATGGCCCGGTACCTGTTCACCGTCCACAATCTTATCGACCTCGACACCGAATACAGCCGCGTTCAGGTTTACGAAGCCATCCACCCCGAAACCGGCCGCCGTTACCGTGCCATCGCCACCGACCCCTACTTCGCCCAGTCCGCCATGTACCTCGATGACGGCTCAGTCCGTCTTCGAATACCCAAAATTCTTCCACCTCGTCGAACACTTCAAACCCGACCACCGAAACACCCTAATGATTGGCGGGGCCGGCTATACGTTTCCGCGTGAATACATTAAGGCCTACCCGCACGCACGCATTGATGTGGTGGAGATCGACGCACAAATGACGGCGATCGCCAGGCGGCATTTTGGTTTGGTCGATGATCTACGATTGAAGAGCTTTCATCAGGACGGTCGGATCTATCTGAATGGAGCGGATAGCGCGCAATACGATGCAATTTTCATAGATGCATTCGGCTCACTGTTTTCCATTCCTTATCACTTGACAACTGTAGAGGCTGTCCAACAAATACGACGGATCCTCCGAGACGACGGAGTTGTGATAGTCAACATAGGCTCGGCCTTCGCAGGCCCGGCCAGTCAATTTCTTCATGCGGAGTTAGCGACATATAGGGCGGTATTCTCTGACGTGATACTTTTCAAAGTCCGTTCCGAAAAGGCCGACACTGACCTTCAGAACGCCATACTTGTAGCGTGCAAATCCATCTGCAAGGACGCTCAGTTCGACAATTCTTCAAGCGAGAATCACCTCTTATCCTCCCTATTACGACGGCGATACACCGGCGAACCCGTTGCCGAAACCGTGCGGATCTTCATCGACGATCTCGCACCCGTCGAATATCGAATGAACCAGGCACTCTCCTGCTGCCTATAGGGCTGTTTTTCAAACTGGCTTTTTCCGTTAATATCTCGGTAAGTTTTCTGAACAAACAATCATTATAGAATGACCACTTGGTTTTCACTTGGCCGGAAATACGATTGATATCGGTCGACTTCTGGCAAGAAAACGAGTTACCCCCTAAATAGAGAGGAGGAGTTATGAATCAAAACCCGTGTCATCGAGTTATTTTTCGCGGCATAAGTTCGGTCCTTTTCACGATTTTATTGCTCGGTGTAATTGGTTGTCCCACCAAAACTTCTGTAAAGAAACTAACGAACGTCGCAAGCAACAACAGCTCGCTGGAGTCGCCTACCAATAGAAAACGGCAAACCGACAGATTGGAAGGGGTGGTTTACCGACTTCCTCGAACGGTGTTACAGATAACCGTGCCCGTAAAAAAGGTAACTAAGCAGCCCGGCAATTTTTCTGACTTTGCACCGTGTTTTTTCTCAAAGAAAGAGTCGGATAATCGGACAAAGGAGAAAACCGTAAAGTTCTCGATCGAAACCCCATCCTTTGCTTCTCGAGGCGAACCGGATCCGGACCATACTTATGTCGTGAACACCAAGGGCGGTTACTTTCAAGCGAAAACGATTTTCATGGAATACACTTCTACGGGGCTTTTGACGAAAGGCGAAGCTGAAACGACCGACAATTCGCTCGATTTTACAATAAAGGCAATAGGAACAGTGGCGGGCCTCGGAATGAACATAGCTAGATCCGCAAGCGGTGTTGGTCCGAGAACGCTTAACGTAGGGCGGGTAAACGGATTCGAACGTACGGTCACCGTTCCTAAGTTAAATTGTGCCCTCGAGGGATTTAGAACTCATCTCGAGATCGACAAAAAGGAGCTCGCGGCCTTAAGCCCTATCAAGGCCGATTACGATGCGATCACGCTCGCAGGTGCTGCCGGGCCTGAGGACCAGCGGCTGAGGGAGATCAAGGCGCTCGATGAGTCGATATCGTTGCTTAAGAAGAAGATTGAATATCTCAAGATCCATCCAGACTTTGGAGAAACAGATACCTTAAATGAAGGAATCGACGAATTCGAATCCGAATTTGAACTAGTCGAAGAAAAGATCAAGCACCTCACGGAAAAGAAAAAAACTCTGCTGCCCAAGAAGCGTGATGCAATTCAAACGCAGCTCGACGAGGCGGTCAAAAACAGATCCGACATTCAGAAGGAGATAAAGACGCGTACGGATCTTATTTCAATTGGTGAAGAGGTCGAGGAAGACTATAAGCGCGCGCTTGCAATTTTCGTGAAGTTGGAGGCTCTGCAGGCACAGCGCGACCAGTTGATCAGCACTGCAGAAAACGTGCCGCCCGAAACTTTTAAGGCAATGGTCGAAAAAACTATGGAAGCAATTTCGACGTATCGAAATGCATTCCTTGGTGAATCAGAAGAAAAGGTATGGACCGGCACCGTTGAGTTCACACCGGATGTAACGAACAACAGGCTAGCGTTCAGTTACGCGACGAACGCCGGAATATGTACTGATCGCAGTTTGATCCAGGAACAAAAAATACGCGTAACCCCTGCCTTTCTTAACGGCAATCCCGCTCAAAATTCTTGCATCAAACATCTCTTTATAACTATAGACCCGGGCGACACCAATCAAGGTGATCCCAGATTTATTAAACAGGTTTCTTTGGCCGAGAACGTTCGCGACACGAGCGGCTGGTACTATCGGATCCCTCCGCGTGGAATAGTTACCCTCGATCAATATGTGCCGGATCGAGATAAGCGCGAAGAATGGCTGCTCGAATCGACGCTCGGCCGGAGCGAGATGTTAATTGCTCAATTGGGAGCCGTAGCTTCGGTCCCTGCAAAAACAGCGGGAAAAACAAGCTCATCAAGCATTGTCCTTGACGAAGCCAGCGGTGCGCTTAAGAATTTCAAAGTTTCATCGACGCCTCTGATCGATGAAAATACGCTTAAAGAGGCTCAAACCGCTGTTCAAACAGTAGTTGACGCCACCGATCCGGTCACGCGTAAGAAGAGGGAACTTGAACTTTTGCAGTTGCAGAATCAGATCAACGAGGCTCGTAAGAAGCTGGATGAAACCAATACGCCAAAACCCTAATAAAGGTGTAACCGCAGACCGCGCTCATCTCAACCCCTGCGCGATCTGTTCGGTTCCGAAGGCGCCGATGCCGTTTAGGCGGAAGCTGAAGAGGATGTTGTTTTCGTTGCGGACGCCGACGTTGAAGCTGTACCACTGGACGGCGACGGCGCAGCAGTCGTAGGCGTAGCCGAGGGTGTAGATGGACGAGATGAGCGGTGAGAGGCGGGTGGCCCGACGGTTTTCGAAGTCGAAAAAGACCGAAGCTCCTCCGTAGAAACCCTTTGAGCGGTTTCCGAGAAAGATCGACGGGTTCCATTGCGAGCCGCGTATCGTACCTGGCTCTTTGACTAACGCTGTGGTTGGCGGTGGCTTCAACTGGGCCGCCAGTGACGGGACAAGGTCGACCGCTCGTGTGTAGTAGAAGGTCTGAAAGATCTTCACGAGCGGCGTGTCGTAACCGACGGTCGCGGACGCTGCTCTTAAGGCTGTACCCTGTACGCCAAGGTCCATTCGCGTATTGAAATATATCGTCCGCTGCGGGCGATAGGTCATGTCGATATTCAGCGGCGAAAATCGACGCTGGACACCGCCGAACGTGTAAAAGGTCAACGCAGTGATCGGGGCGATCTGGTTTCGACGGCCGGGCACGAGGGCTCCGCCGAAGGATGGATCGAAGAAATATTTACCGCGTACGGTAAGGCTGAATATCTCGTAAGGCTGGATCGAAAGGTCGTCTCTTTGTCGTCTTGCGGCCCCGGCCAGGATGGCGTCGACCGATGATACTTCGTCTGTGCGCTCGACCTGTCGCGGCGATCCGCCTGGTACCGGAATGCGATCGTTTCCAACCCTATCGGTATTGACATTGTACGGTGACGGAAGGTCATAACCTCTGGCCGAAAGCTGCCGCCGTGCTTCGTCGGTAACGGCTTCGGCATAGCGGCGGGTGTAAAAGCGATTAGTTATGCCGAATTCCACTTCGTTCGTATCAGTCAACGTATCGAGCTCGTCAAAGCGGATAACGCTCGCAAAATTGTCGATCCCTTTTATGTAACGGTACGTTACGAACGGTTCGATCACGTGGCGAAACTTGAACTCATTTGCCTTGCCGAAATAATTCTTTGCCCACGCCACCGGCCTGACGTCCAATTCGAACTCGCCGTATTTTCGCAGCACGTCCTTTTCGATGACCCGCCGCATGTCATTGAATGAATTCGAATAGAACGTCAGCCTCATGGCACCCGTAAAGGTGAAATTCACGTATTTCGTGTTTATTGGAACGCTTATCTGCGGATAACCGTCAAACCGCCGTACGAACAGCGGCGTCCTGATCGGATCGCTGCCGTCGGTCTGGGCCTGATAAAGCGAGAGATTCGTCGCCGTTTCGCGCCGGGAAACACCTTCTCCGCTGGATTTGAAAGAGAAATAAACCCCGTTCAAAAACGAAAGCATCGAGGGCCGTTTTTCAAAATGGACCGAAGGTAGATTTCGCGTGCTTATGCTGACGTTCGGGATGGAAATGACCTGCGTGCGTGCCAATAGATCGAGCGTATAGTTGGCCCAGCTTTTGTTGCCGAATCCCTGCGACACTTCGATGGGCGAGATGATCTGCTGAACGCCGTCGGAAAATTCCTGGCGGAAATCGAGGTTCGATGTCACCCGAACGTCGGCAGCGGCCGTCCAGCCGTTCGAGAAATACTGCACACCGTCAGCATAGAACAACGTTCCGCCCTGGTCGGGATGTTCCGCGTCTTCCTTCGGGCCGAAAACGCGGTCTTTAACACCGTAAAAACCAAAGTTAAAGAACGATCGGTCATTCGACCTTGTCCGAACATCAGCACCATACCCGAAGCCCCGACGGGTGAAGATGTCGCCGCGAAATGTTATATCAGCCGAACGCCCAAGTGTCTGAAAATAGGCGCCCATCAGACGAACGCCCTTGCTGCCTGAAAAGCCTATCGTCGGCGTAAGGAATCCGGAGGAACGGTCCTCTTGCTTGATCGGTATCGAGGCATACGGCAGCGGAATGAGCGGCACGTCCTTGACGCGGAACTTCGCGTTCTTCAGCTTGACCTTGTCGTTGAACTTGATCGTTGCTTCGTCCGCCGTGAACGACCATTTCGGCACCGCTTCTTCGCAGGCCGTGAACTTCCCTTTGGTGATGACGACCTCGTCGACCTTCGTCCGCTCGACGCGTTCAGCCGTAAAATAGATCACCGTGCCGTCGTTGGTTTGGTTAGTAAATCCGGTCGAATCTTCGAACGAGCCGAGTTTTGTATTTAGATAGAAAACACCACGGGCACCGGTGATCCGCTGGTCGTCGCCCTGGTCGAAAACAACGCTGCCCTCGGCGACCATCTTATCTTCGGCCTCGTAAATAACGACCTTGTCGGCCTGCATCCTGTAAATGCCATAACGTGCATCGACGTTGCCGGAATAGGTCAAAATGCGGCTTCCGTTCTCTCCCTCGACCATCTGTTTTTCCGAATAAACGACCAGCTCGCCGTCGGCGACCGCCTTATCGTCTTCGGTCCGTTTCGTCTTCGGAGCTTTTATGTTCTGTTCGGGTGAGACCGGATTGATATTAGGGGTATCGGTGATCGGGTTAGCGACCTGGCGGTCGACCGGGTTCGGATCCTGTCCGCTGGCGTCGCCTAAAAACAACACGGCAAACAGAGCGGCGATGATCACTTTCGGCAATCGCATTTGCTTGAAAAGTAGCTTTAACGATGCTACACGAAATTATAGGAACATTAAAGTTAGACGCCTGTTGGGAGAGCGTTGGAGGATCAAAGAGTAGATGCCCGGAGCTTGGCGGTCGTTGCACCGGCTCCTTCGAAACCTGAAACCGGAAACTAGAAATTTATTTCGCGAACACTTCAAGAACGAAAAAGTCCGTGTTGTCCACGCGTGAGAGTGTTCCGGTGTTAAAGGGAGCGTTCAGGAATTCATCCGCCGCGTAGGACGTTGCCCTGATGCCCTCCTCACCGCTCACTTCCGTTTGCGTCACCAATTCCTTCGGGAACCATTTCTCGCTTGGGAGCAGAACCGATGAACCGGGTCCGAACTTGCGATGCGTTCTCGACGACCTTTTTCGCATCGGCCGGAGTGAACTGGAACACGGCAAGCACGCGTCTGGCAGAGCTCCCGTCAGCAGCCGCCGGAAATTCCTTCCAGACGAGGTCTTCCGGTTCGTACGGTATTTTTATAAGGGTTGCAAGCTCGTCCGTGTTGTCTTTTGCACCCTCCATGCCGGGCTCTACTGCACGGTCGGCGTTCGCCTGATCGGTATGATTGTTCGCCGCTGAATTGCCTGTATTAGATGAAGGCCGTGAGCATCCGCCCAACGTATTTATAAGTAGAAACAGTGATAGAATGATCGAAATTGATCTAAGAGCCATTAGGCTATTGTAAGTGCATTGATAATGCTTTGCAACGGACCTTCACCGCCGTAATGCATCAGTTTGAATTCCGGCGTATGGCAGCCGGACAAGTAACGCACTACGACCCTTTTGCGTACTTTGCGACGAACTTTGCGGCCTTTGCGCTTAGATCTTCATACCGCGAAAGAGGCGAAGTTTAACGTAAAGTACGCCAAGGCGGCCAGTGGCCGGAAGACGTTGAAAAGCCCCGCTCAAAGTGCATGAACGGGGCTTTGGATCGATTGGAACGTTTGACCCTTCCTTATTCGAGAGCCTCAAGGATCTCGACGGCGGCCGCGACCAATTGGTCGGCCCGATCGTCGCTTAGCTTTTTACCTCTTTGGCTGTTGACGTGATCTATGAACCCTTGCACGTTTTCTGCGGCTCCTACGGTGTCACCGTTAGCGAGAGCAGCCAGAGCGGCATTGAGCTTTGCAACCAAAGACTTTGTGGGCCCGTCACGCAGGCAAAACGATCGAACCATCGCACGCAGATCTTCGAGCATCTCCTCGGGCGTTGCCTCTTCGACCTCAACCGCAACCTCAAAGGATCCCGCGTCGCAGGCCGCAACTTGCGGTCGGGTGACGCCGCGTTGGTCGGCCGTGACCGGATTGCCAGCCACGTCAGAGCAATCGGTCACCGAGTCGATCGCAACACTGCCCGTTTCTAAAGCGTGTGTTTCAGTTCTGCCGGGGGCATTCAACGACAATGCTCCCAGACTAAGCTGTGCCGACGTAACCTCCGTAAAGCCCGGGCACGTACCGTCGGTCGCATAGTTGACGCCCGAAGCGTTTATCATTCCCAGAACGAAAAAACAATCGCCTCCCGATGGACTGTTGGCGATGATACTGTTCTTGACATTTGCCTGAAATACGGCGACGCCTCCGCCTCCGCCATTGGCTGAATTGTTGACTATCGTGCTGCTGCTGATGTCCAACATGCCCCGGCTCACGATGCCGCCGCCTACGCCGTCGTTGGCGGAGTTCCCCGAAATGGTCGAGTTGGTCACAGTCAGCGTAGCTTCATTTAAGATGCCTCCGCCGAGTCCGGCCGAACCAGCGGTGTTACCGGAAACGGTGGAGTTCATGAGCGTCAACGTGCCTAGATTGAGGATGCCGCCGGCGTCGCCGTCGGAGCTATTACCCCTAACCGACGGAGTCGACGAGTGTCAGCGTTCCCATGTTAACGAGACCGCCGCCGAAAGCACTATGCCCGTTAGCGATCGTAAGGCCTGAGACCGTTGCTGAGCTGGTGGAGATAACTTGAAATATCCTCGAGGCCTGGTTGCCGTCGATCGTCAACAGGCTCGCACCCGGCCCGTTGATCACTAATGATCCGCCCGAAGGATCGCTGATTATCAGATCTCCATTCGCCAGCGTGATCGTCCCGGTTACGCCGGAAGCGAAGTTTATGGTGTCCGCTCCGGCATTGTTAAAGGCATCCATGAGTGCTTGCCGCAGCGAGCCGCAGCCGGATGTCGAGCAATCGGTCGTGTTCGTGACCGTGTAAGTTGCCGCCCGTGTGGTTCCGGCCACTAACAACAGGCAAGCCAGAAGCATCCCGACCGGCAAAAATGATGTATTCTTAACCATATTTTATGTACTCCTCTCTAATGAGAGCTCACCATTTATTAAAAACAGAGAATTAAACAGATTTTTCAGGATTAAACGATGTTTGCAGTTCGTCACGCGCGAAACTGAAGTCCGATCTCAATGGAAAACGCGGTTTTGGTCCAACACGCGACGTAGTTCTACCCTTTCAGGGTCGGAGACTTTTTTACTATCCGATCGTCGGGTTTCGCCCGACGCTATTTGATTCATCACCTGGGGAAAAGAACGATGAGCCAGTCATCAATTACACGATCTGCCGTCTGGTACGCGCTGTTTGTGCTGTTTGCTATTAACACGATGAACTTCTTCGACCGGCAGATACTCGGGGCGGTGGGCGAGCCGGTGCGGAAGGAGTTTGGCTTGAGCGATGCTTCGCTTGGGTTGTTGGGGACGGCGTTTACGCTGCTGTATGCGTTTGTCGGCGTGCCGCTAGGGGTGTTGGCGGACAAGATCGGTAGACGGGGTATTTTGTCGGCCGGTGTGTTTGTTTGGAGTTTGATGACGGCGGCTTCCGGTATTGCTCAGAACTACTGGCAGATATTCGCACTGCGGCTTGGTGTTGGCGTAGGCGAGGCCTCGTGTGCACCGGCGGCGACTTCGCTGATTGGCGATCTGTTTCCGGCAAGCTGGCGTGCAAAGGCTCTTGCTATTTTTATGCTCGGGCTGCCGGTCGGCGTGGCGTTGAGCTTTGCGGTGAGCGGGACGGTCGCAAAGGAATACGGCTGGCGTGCGGCGTTCCTTGTCGCGGGTATTCCGGGTCTATTGTGTGCGGTCGCGGTGTTGTTCATCAAGGAACCGAAACGCGGTGCTACTGAAGCGCACAACATCGGCGGACAGCGGCGCGAAGGCTCGGCGTACCTTAATGTGCTGAAGTCACCGACGATGATCTGGATCATCCTTTCAGGTGCCGTCCACAATTTCAATATGTACGCCATCGGAGCGTTTATCACGCCGTTTCTGATGCGTTATCACGGGCTGGATATTCAACAGGCAAACTTCGTCTCGATGCTCGTCTACGGCCTTATGGGAGCTCCCGGTTTGCTCATCGGTGGGCTGATAGGCGATGTGGTGATGAAGCGCCGAAAGGACGGCCGGATGCTGCTCGGTGCTGGTGCGATATTGTTGTCCGTGCCGACCTTTTACTTTGCTCTCGGAGTTTCAAAAGGCAGCACGACCGCTTTCCTCGTCCTGATGGGCATCGCCTGTGCCTTGATGTATTTTTATTACTCGACCGTCTATTCAACTATCCAGGACGTGACCGAGCCGGCCTCACGCGGTACCGCGATGGCGGTTTATTTTTTTGCGATGTACGTTCTCGGCGCGTCGCTCGGGCCGTACGGAACGGGGCTGTTGAGCGACTACTTCACAAAACAGGCTGCTACATTTGCAGGCGTGACCGAGCTCTCGCAAACCGCGCTGGAACCGTTCCGGGCGGAAGGCCTGCACACCGCGATGTACGTAATTCCGGCGCTTGGTATCGTGCTTACTTTTATTCTGCTGGCAGGTTCGAGGACCGTGACAAAGGAGATAGACCGCCTGCAGGACTGGATGCGGGATAAGTCATCCGAAGCCGGCCGAAAATGACATCTACGCAGATCACACGTTCGGTGAAAACGGGCAAGCTCCAACTAGAGGGCTGGGAGCGGTTCCGTTATTTCGAGAACATTATCTGGCTCGGGATCGGCGCCGCGGGATGCTTCCTTTACGCCCTCTATTCCATCAATCTGGCCGAGCCGACATATCTTACCGGGCCGGTGTCGATATTTTTACTTGTACTATCGTTCGTCCTTTTCGTACTTGCGGCAATGCAATTCGTGATTCTTGACCGATCGCGCAAGTTGGCCTTGTTAACGACAAACCTTCCGTGGACCGAGGCTAGAGAGATTTTGTTGGCCTTGGCGTCTCGACGCCGTTGGACGGTCCTTAACAACCGGAAGGCTTTCATCAGACTGCGAACACGGCCGAGTTGGTGGTTCAGTCTGAGCGGAGAACAGATCACTGTTTTTTACAATCGGAAAAATATTTGGGCCGCCAGCATCTGCGACCCTGATGGCCCAACGGCGATAATAACCAGGAACCGCGAGAATATACTTCTGCTTCGCGGCGAATTATCGGGCAGTAGACGAAGTGCACTGCAGAACTCGCAGATTCAGAAGGGCACGTGATACTGCAAATTATCTGCGGCGGTCCGTCGATTCTCGGCGGAAATGTTATGATCCGCGTTTTTATTCTTGACCACTATATGAGAGGAAAATGATGCCCAACATAAGGCACCCCTTTTTACTGACCACCGCGATCGCCCTGCTTTCGCTCACGGCCCTTGCACAACAGTCGACGCCAAAGGCTGCGGTCGAATCGTTTTACAAATTTGATAGCTCGCACTCGCAAGCCTTTAACCGTGCGAACATCGACGCCAGAAAGGCCTGGTTCGCACCCGAGCTTTACAACCTGTTCCAGAACGAACTCCGCCGCGAGGCCGCTTATATTAAAAAGAATCCGACCGACAAACCTTACTTCGGCGACGGACTGCCCTTCCGGCCGTACGACGAGACCTGCAACGCCGGCGGAAAGAATCTCGCACGAAGCCTGGCCGTAAAACAAGAATTCCTTAAAGGCTCGCGTGCCGCCGCGACCGCGACATTCGCATACCCAAAAGCCTGCACCGACGGCGGCGACCCCGTTGTCTACACTATCGGCCTGATCAAAACGAATGGCCGATGGGTCATAGACGATGTGAATTACGGGGAAGATACGACGTTGAAGCAAAGGTTAAGGCGGGTGGAATACTAGCTGAATCCGCTTATCCGCGATGAGAATGTGGATGAAAACAAAGTTCCTCCTCCCAATTATTTTTTCTATCCCAACGACACTCGTTTGGCCGGTCTTTCTTTACCGCCTATTTGGTCAGACTCCTCTTCCTGGTTCCGCGGGATGGATCATCGGTTTGAGTTTCATTTGCATTATGGCATGCATCGCGATGATCATTTTCCGGCCTCAGTCCCGAGAGTGGCGATACGCGGCAATATACACTGCTATACCTTGGGTCCCGATGTTCTTTCTTTGGCTGTTGTTCTACCTAACGCATTGACCGCCATCTCCTACAAAAGCCCGTTATGCTAAAATCAAAGCTTATACTTGAATAAGCTATGACACCCGAGATCAAAGAAGCATTAAGTAAAGCGGAGGCAGAAAAGCAGCGTTGGGAAGCGGAAACCCTCGCAAAAGGTTCTCGATAAAACGGCCGAGCGAAAGAAGTCGTTCGAAGGCGTTTCGCTTGAGCCGGTCGAACGGCTTTATACCGAAGCTGATGTCGAAGGCATCGATGTAGGTTTTCCCGGCGAGTTCCCTTACAAACGCGGCATTCATCCGACCGGCTATCGCGGGCGAGCTTTGGACGATGCGGCAGTTCGCTGGGTTTCTCTTCGCCTGAGAAAACTAATGCACGGTTCAAGTATTTGATGGAGCATGGCCAGACGGGGCTGTCGCGTCGCCTACGATCTGCCCGCCCTGATGGGACTCGATGCAGATTCGCCTTTGTCCGAAGGCGAGGTCGGAAAGTGCGGTGTCGCCGTTTCGTCGCTTGCCGATTTCGAAGTTCTGTTCGACGGCATCCCGCTCGATCAGGTAACTGTTTCGCAGACGATCAACGCACCGGCTCCGATCTTTCTGGCGATGTATCTCGTCGTCGCCGAAAAGCAGAAGGCTGATTTCAACAAGATCTCCGGGCACGCTGCAGAACGACATTCTAAAGGAATACATCGCCCAAAAGGAATGGATCTATCCGATCAAACCGGCAATGAAGCTGGTGATCGACACGTTCGAATACCGCTCGAAACACGTTCCGAAATACAATCCGATCTCGGTCTGCGGCTACCACATCCGCGAAGCCGGAGCGACAGCATTGCAGGAGCTGGCGTTCACCTTGCGAGATGGTGTCGAGTATGTTCAGTACGGCGTTGATCGCGGTATGGACGTCGATGAATTCGTCCCGCGGCTCTCGTTCTTCTTCAACGCCCATAACGACTTCTTCGAAGAGATCGCCAAATACCGTGCCGCTCGTGTCGTCTGGGCAAAGACGATGAAGGAGCGTTTCGGGGCACAGAATCCGCGGACGATGCAGATGCGTTTTCACACGCAGACTGCCGGCGTATCGCTCACGGTCCAGCAGCCGCTGAACAACATCGCCCGCGTTGCCATCCAGGCACTTGCCGGGGTTCTCGGCGGAACGCAATCGCTCCACACCGATTCCTACGACGAGGCCCTCGCACTGCCGACCGACAATGCGGCTCTTATCGCCTTGAGGACCCAGCAGATCATCGCCGAAGAAACCGGCGTTGTGAACACGGTCGACCCGCTCGGCGGCAGCTAGTACGTCGAATCCCTGACGCAGAAGATGATCGACGGCTGTTTCGATTACTTCGACAAGATCGACGGTTTCGGCGGAATGGTCGAAGCGGTCGAGGCCGGTTTCCCGCAGCGTGAGATACAGGAATCGGCCTACCAATACCAAAAAGCAGTCGAACGCCGCGAACAGTCGATCGTCGGCGTGAACAAGTACGCGATGGACGACGGAGATCCACAAGACCGACATCCTCCAGATCGACGAAACCGTCCGCGACCACCAACTGGAACGCCTCGCACACACCAAATCCACCCGCGACAACGGTGCGGTCGTCAAATGCTCTCGACAAATTAAAACTCGCCGCCCGGCATAACGAGAACACAATGCCCGCTCATCATCGAAGCCGTCGCCGCCTATGCCACGGTCGAAGAGATCTGCGTGGCGCTTGCGTGATGTGTACGGGATCTACGAGGAACCTGCGTTTTAATGTTTTGAGTTTGGAGCCGATCAAGATATGTCGAAAGTTTTTCTCTGGATTTTCTTTTTGTTATCGATTGCGTTCTTACTTTTCGGTGTCTTCGTAGCCGACAAAACCTACGTGTTGGGCCTGATTTTTTGGACCGCAGTTTTGGCCGGCACCGGCTACCGGCTTTTCTTTAACCGGGCACCGCGGAAAGATTAGCGTCTGTTGGCAACGGCTAGACGATCTGTCATGTGTCGGTCTCTCTTCCGGCTACGCCGTCCGGTGTGCGGAAAGGCTCAGCCTTTCCGCAACGTTCAAGTAATCTCATCCTGAGGCTCCGCCTCGGTGCCTAATGACGGAAAGGCACAGCCTTTCCGCACCTCGGCGGGCGAAGCCTTAACCGACCTGCTGCTCAGTCGCTGTCGTATCGAAAGTGCAGTTTCGGCCAGGAAATTGCATACAAAAAGCTAGCCTATCCTGCCACCTGTCAGAATTAACAGTTACCCCGCCCTTTCCAAAATGCTATATTCCGTCGTTTCGATCCTTTTTCCGACGGAATACTCTGATCCACAACGACAAGGCCACGCGTTAGTGGTCCGGAACAATAGCAAAATTATGAATAAATACCTACTTGATCGATCCATCGAGATCGTTACGGCTCTATTACTGTGCTTTTCTCCGGCGGGGTTTGCCTATTCCCAAACAAAGGTTGAGCCGAAGCCGGTTCCGTTGTTTACCGCAGTCGTCGAAGAAGAGAAGAAAGATGAAGATGTGGATCCGGAGGAAGGTTCCCACGAAAACAAACCGGCAAGACATTTTGTCGCCGCGAATACGGAAACGAAGGCGCTCTTTGAAACGGGTCCCGACCGACTGAAAACCGAATCGTATTTCGATCCCGTTCCGGAAACGGTCGTACCTAAGAAAAAGCAGGCTTCCGACGGGTGGCAATTTGCGTTCACGCCGTATCTTTTCGCAACCGGTGTCAGCGGAACGGTCGGAGCGAACGGGCGGCAGTTGGAAGTTGACGCCAATTTCGGGAACGTTTGGGAGAACCTCGACATCGGGCTAATGGGAACCTTCGAGGCCCGAAAGGGCAGGTTCGTGATATTTACCGACCTGTTCTGGTCAAAACTTTCGGCTGAAAGGGACACGGCCGGGCCGCTGTATTCGACCGCCAAGCTCGGAATTAATATCTTTATTTTCGATCCTGAGTTCGGTTACCGGCTCGTGGATTCTGAGAAAGGCCACTCCCTCGACGTTCTGGGCGGGGTCAGGATCTGGAGCGTCGAGAACAATATCAATGTCACAACAGGCATTTTGCCGGGGTTTGATACGTCGGCCCGCAAGACGTGGGCTGCGCCGGTCGTCGGCCTGAAGGGCAACGTGAACCTTTCACGCAGGTTCTTTCTTGGCGGGAAATTCGACATCGGCGGTGCGGGGATCGGGGCCGACCTGACAACGCAATTATTCGGCGGAGCCGGGTTCAGGATTACGAAGAACATCGCCCTCGTCGGCGGCTATCGTTGGCTTCAGGTCGACTACGACGACGATGAAGGATTCATTTTCGACACACAGATGAGCGGCTTGTTATTCGGAGCAAAATTCTCGTTTTAGCTTGGCGGGCCCATTCCTTAGGAAGCCTCGGGAACGGCATTCTTTCTCGGGCCGGTTTTCAAGTCTAGTTTGAGCACTTCGAGCGGGGCGGCGGAATTGGAGCTTTCAAACGTTTTTTGTCGTCCTGGCGCTAGCCAGAAGGTATCGCCGGCGCGTACCGTTACCTTCTCCGAACTTCCACCGGAAACAACAATGACAAGGGTGGGCTGGTCGGCATCGGCCGTAATGGTCAAAATGCGGCCCTCGGCGGGCGACAGACGCGTCACTCGAACCTGCGAATTGTCGAACACCTGCCGGTTAAGCCCGTTTGCGCGAGCGAACTTTTCCGGTGGAAATCGGCCGACGAGGCTTGCCCTGTTCGGGGCCTCAGTTCTCAATTCGATTCGGAGAAAATCGCTGGCCGTGTCGTTAGGGTTTTCGACCGCATGGGTTTCGTTATCGAATCTTGTCGGCGAAAGGCGAAAGCTTTTTGCCTTTACCGCCGGACGGACCAAAAGCGGGTGGTCCCAGTCCGAATGCGTGAAGCGGATCGGCCCCGAATCATTCAGATAAACATACATCGCCGGGCCTTTTGAATGATCGTGAACAGGGACCCTTCCTTTAGCCGCGTAATTAACGCGAAGGATCCGCAGCCACTCGTTCTCAAATTGCAGTTTGTACGAATCCGGTGCGGCCTTGGTTGGGTCCTGACCAAACGACAGCAAGGGAAACGCCAGGGATATGAGCGTGAATAAGATTACTTGTTTCATACCTGTTAACAACCTCGGTATTTGCAAAAACTATAACATGAAAATCCATCCTTTCTGTGTTCGTACCTATGAGCGAAACCGAGCATCAAACTGAAACGTAATACCTGAGCTCGGGACGATTCGCCTGTTTTTCGGATTGAGCGTTACAGAAGAAGCATATATCATTGAAGTTTGGCCCTGAGAGACGGGAAAGAAGAAGAAATAATAGAAGTTCCTTATTCCGGATTTGAACGCATACAAAAACAGAGCATTTTGGATACTGTGTATTCTCGCAGCGTTCGTTTACGTTGCGGCGGGGCAAAATCCCGTGTCGGTGTCGATGACGGTTGCCCCGGCAAGTGTTACCATCCGGTGGTTCTGGAACCGCCCGTATCTCGGCAACCATCGAGGGCGGCTGGTACATGTATTCGATCACGCAGCCGCCGGGCGGGCCGATCCAGACACGGATAAGCCTCGGCGAGGGCCCATTCAAAATGGGCGCTATTTCGGGTCCGAAGCCGAAGGTAAAGCTGGACCCGAATTTCAAGATGAACACCGAGTCGTATACCGGTGGAGCCGTATTCAATATTCCTTTTACGGTCGCGGCCGGTACGCCCGAGGGCCCTCAAACGCTGAACGCAAGTATCCGTTACCAGGTCTGTAACGATGTGGTCTGCCTACCGCCAAAAACAGTTAAGCTCGCTTCGGCCGTAGCGATCACTGCAGGAAAAGCGGCATCGTTGCCGACGCCAACACCTACACCTAGCCCGACGCCCGCACAAAACAACACTAACGCGAATGTAAACGCGAATACGCTTGCGACCAACTCGAACACAGACGCCGAACAGAATTCGAATCTTGATGCGAACAGCACCTTCTCCGAACTGATCGAACAGCCGGCCGCGAACACAACGAATACAAACCCGGCCGTCACCACAACTCGTTCGGCTGAAAGTGACCTGAAAAACCAGCCGCTCTGGGGCTTTATCTGGCTGGCTATGACGTTCGGAGCCCTCTCGCTTCTGACGCCTTGCGTTTTTCCGATGATCCCGATCACGGTGTCTTATTTTACAAAGCACGGTTCGGAAACCACGGCCGGTTCGGTACGCGATGCTCTTGTTTACGCCCTTGGGATCATCTTTACATTTACCGGATTGGGCGTCGCACTTGCCCTCATTTTCGGAGCAGCTGGTATCAATCGATTTGCCTCGAACCCGTACGTCAACTTACTCATTACAGCGATCTTCCTCGCGTTTGCCTTTAGCCTCCTGGGTGCATACAACTTCGGTGTTCCGTCCGGCCTTTTGACAAAGCTCGACAACCTCACTCGATCAAAAGAGTCGGGAAAGACGCTGGGGCTGCTTTTGATGGGGTTAACGTTTTCGCTCACATCATTCACCTGCACCGCTCCGCTTGTCGGTACGATACTCGTGGCGGCCGCGCAGGGTGACCTTTTTTATCCGGTCATCGGAATGCTCGCGTTTTCATCGGTTTTTGCACTTCCATTCTTTGTACTGGCCGTAGCCCCGCAGCTTTTACAATCGCTGCCGCGGTCGGGGAGCTGGATGAATTCGGTCAAAGTGGTGATGGGATTTCTCGAGGTCGGCGCGGCCCTGAAATTTATCTCGAATGTCGATCTTGTGTGGGGCTGGGGCATTTTCACACGCGAGGTCGTAATTGCAGGCTGGATCGCCTTATCGGTCCTGATCTTTTTCTATCTTATCGGCCTGTTCCGTTTTTCGCATGATGCCGAGGACCGTAACATTGGCCTCGTCCGCGTGATGAACGCGTTTCTGTTTGCCACGCTCGCTTTTTACTTATTGACCGGGCTGTTCGGATCGCGGCTCGGTGAGATCGAATCATTTCTCCCGCCGGCTACGGCAGCAACTCGTAACTCAGGCGGAGCGGAAAGCGGCGGCGAAATTTCGTGGATAACCAACGATTACGACGCAGCGATCAAACAGGCCAAGGCTGAAAACAAAAATCTTTTCATAGATTTCACCGGCTACACGTGCACAAATTGCCGTTGGATGGAGACGAATATGTTTCCAAAACGAGCGGTCAACGCCGAGCTTGAGAAGTTTGTGAGGGTACGGCTATTTACCGACGGCGAGGGCGAACCATACGAGGGTTTTCAAAAGATGCAGGAACAGCGCTTCGGAACGGTTGTGCTGCCGCTTTATGCGATAATCAGCCCGGCCGATCAGGTCGTTGCCACATTCGAAGGCCTGACACGTGACGAAAACGAGTTTCTCGCCTTTCTCACAAAGTGAACGATCGGCCATTCCCGTTACCTGCCTAGCACGATAATACAAATTTCCACTAGGTTCGTTCGCGGCTCCCGCTTCTGGCGATCGCCTGTCAGCTATTGTCAACGGACAGAAAAAAACCTGTTGATTGCCATCTGGAATCGTATATTATGGTTGCCATCGCGATAATCAGAGCGACACCCGTTGCGGTCGCTAAGTCAATGCCTTTGTAGCTGTAGGGCAGAAAGATTTCGCGGAGTTCGCCACAAACACAAAAGAGGAAGAAGCTATGAGAGATTTGCTGGATCGAGGCACGACAATTATCGTGTCGATGGCTATTTTGTTTTTCGCGGTTGCCGATGCCTCGGGACAGAGGGCCGGAGATAATCGATTCGAATCATTCTGGGGCACCGAGTACCGCGTAGCGGCGTCCGCAGGAAGAACTGCCGCGCTCAACGGCGGCCCGCAGGGCGAGAATCCCCTTGCTCGCCTTGTTTATTGGAACAGGGTCTCGATCGACGCAAGCGGACTGGACCACACTCCGGTCGCTCCCGGAGAAAATCGCGTATTTGGCGAGCAAATCGGACCTGGCCGCGCAAGCCGGGCAGTGGCGATCGTGCACATCGCGATCTTCGAGGCAATGAATTCGATTTCCGGCGGTTATATGAGCTACGCCGGCGTTCCACGGACGCGAACGCCTGCATCGACCGACGCGGCGATCGCAAAAGCGGCAGCTGAAACGCTAAGAGCCATGTTCCCGTCCCAGGGGCCGAGGATCCAGCAGCTTCTTGATGAGGACCTGAACCGCCTACCTGCCGGGCCGACGCGGGAGAATGGTGTTGCGGTCGGGCAAAATGCCGCTGCGATCGTGCTGGCTCTTCGGGCCGGTGACGGGGCCGGACACCCTGAACCGCGCGTTTATGTCGACTATATGCCGAACTCTCGCATGGGTGCGTGGCAGCAGGACCCGATCAGCCGCATCCCTCTTGCGCTCGGTGCCCACTGGGGCGAGGTGCAGCCGTTCGTTCTGGCGTCCGCCTCACAGTTTAGGGTTCCGCCACCGCCTGCAATGAATAGCCCGGAATACGCAATAGCCTATAACGAGGTCAAACGGCTTGGCGGCGACGGAACGACTACGCCGACCGAAAGGACCGCAGAGCAGACACTTATCGGGATCTACTGGGCATACGACGGAACACCGAGCTTATGCGCCCCGCCCCGGCTTTATAATCAGATAACGGTCCAAATAGCCGCACAGATGGGTTCGAACGCTATTCAGACGGCTCGTCTCCTGGCTCTTGCGAATACCGCGATGGCCGACGCCGGAATTGCCAGTTGGGAATCGAAGTATTACTACGCGGTTTGGCGGCCTATTGGCGGGATACGCGGGGCCGACTTCGGATGGAGTCCTTATGGCCTCGGCGATGGCAATCCGGATACGATCGGCGATCCCAACTTTAGCCCCCTTGGTGCACCAGCAAGCAACCTGCTGGGCCCAAACTTTACGCCGCCGTTCCCCGCTTATCCGTCGGGCCATGCAGTTTTCGGCGGAGCTCTTTTCCAGACCCTCCGGAATTTTTATGGCACCGATAATATTCCGTTCACGTTCGTTTCAGATGAGCTGAACGGCGAAACGCTCGACAACAACGGTACGGTCCGGCCGCTCGTTCCTCGTAGTTTTGCGAACTTCTCCCAAGCCGAAGAGGAAAACGGACAGAGCCGCATTTATCTTGGGATACACTGGTCGTTCGATAAGACAGAAGGGATCATTCAGGGAAGACGCATCGCCGATCATGTTTTCACAAACGCTTTTAGGCCGTCGAAAAATCGGTAAACCGAGCGCTTTCTCCAGTCCGGGGATCGATTCCATAGGCTGCCGATAAGGCAGCACAAAACTAAAGATCCGCCCGATCAGCGTATGCTGAAAGAGCGGATCTCTAATTCTACGGTTCGGTTACTTTTTCGCGGTGCCCCTGCGGCCCGCTTCCTTTAATACCGGGATCTGCTCATTCTTTACCCGTGCGAATACGCCGAGGACGATCTTCCATTTGTCGTCGCGAAATTTCCAGATGTGAAGGCAGTTTCCTTTTTCCATCCCCTCATTGCTGGTCGCATAAGAGCACTGGTTCCATGAATAGGCCATATCGGCGGTCTGGAACTGCGTTACCTTTGCCGGGAAATCGACAGCTTTATACATCTCTAGTTCTTCCTCGGCGGCGACGCGGCCGATGATCGGCGGCGAGCCCTCGCGGAACAACCGGACGTCCTCTCGCGGAAATTTATCGTATGCTCCCCAAAGGCCCTTTTTCGACATGCTCATCCGCAGAAATTCCATTGAGGCATCGGCGGCCGACCAGCCTTTCTTGTTGCGTTCACGATCTTCCGATGTGGGCACGGAACTATAGAACGCCTTTCTTTCATACGGATCGTGCGAGATCTCAATATCCAGGATGGCCTTATACTTTCCGTCCGGGCCTCGGCTCCAAACGGTCGCATATTGCCCGATCTTAACCTCATTTGCCGGCCTGCCTTTTTGAGTAAGGGTCCATTCGCCGGTCGTGTAGCCCATCAAGCCGTTCAATGCAATATCCGCGAACGTTACGCGGCGGCTAAGCACGCCGGCGCTTGCATACCCGCGGCCCTTCAAATATTCGCGTCCGTTCACGGCCTCGGGGCGAAAAAGGATCGCATCGGTTGAAAGGTATTCCAGGAAAGCCTGACCGGCCCCCTTTTCGACAACCGCCTGTTCAAATTCCCGCTGAACTTCGAACATGGGCTGGAGATTCGCCTGGGCGTGGACCGGCCCGGTGAGCAAAACCGCCAGTAAAACTATCCCAATGTTTCTCATAGATTATCGATTTTACTCTAATGACAGTTCGTGGTTAGTATAAAACAACGTGGGGGAGCTGCGGCCGCTGACGTTCATAATACTTCCAAGCACCCTAAATGTTCAATAGAAAAATTCTCCAGGCATTAATGCGATCGGTCGAGCCGACGACACTAAAAACCCGGTTAAGGACGAACTATTAATGAAGATCAAGATCGGCGATTCGTTTTCACGGTCCCGCGAGGTTACGGACCAGCTTGTAAGGGATTTTGCCGAGGTTTCCGGTGACCATAACCCGATCCATCTCGATGACGAGTTCGCTGCTTCTACACGATTCGGCCGTCGAATAGCCCATGGAATGCTGAGTGCAGCGTTCATTTCCGGCGTCCTGGGCAACGAATTGGCCGAACGAAAAGTGGTCTATCTTTCGCAGACACTTCGATTTACAGCACCGGTATTCATCGGGGACACGGTCACGACGACATCGACCGTAAAGTCGATCCGCGAGGACAAGAACATCATTACCCTGGAAACGATCTGCACGAACCAGCGCAGCGAGACCGTCGTCAGCGGCGAAGCCGTGCTGATGGTGCTGCCGTGACCGTAAGCTCTCCAAATATCGACCCTAATTGACGATCATTTTCCAGATACGGACCAGATCGTCGCGAAGGTGCGCGACCGTCCCGGCCGTTGCGTACTTGCGTTCAGCCTTTCTCAGTCGGTGCCAGATCTCCCAACGCCATTTTATGTTAAGGGGGCCGTGCGTGGGATGGGTACCAAGATAGTTCCCTACCCGCAGTTTCAAATAATAGATCGAAAACCTTAAAATTCGCATGGATATGTGGGCGGTGGTCTGATATTCGCTTTATAGCGAAAGAAACCACTCCAAGCAAAATTTAGCTTAGCTAATTTTCCCTCTGTGTTCGTTTCCCTAAATTTAAGGCGAATTCCTCCTCCTTGTAAGTAGTCTGGAATACCGAGAAGTCTAAACCTTCAATCGACGAGTATTCCGGAAATTGATAGGTCTAGCCGAAACTATCGGATTTGATCGGCCTGAGGTCGCCCGCCTGCCCCTCAGGATCGTCATAACGTATCGGAACGATCAGAGGCATAACAACAGCACTTTCGCCACGCCGGTGCCGTTCCAGGTCAGCAAGTGCGGCGGGAACGCTGCCTCCGTCTATGACTCTCGCAAGTTCGATCTCGTTCAGTTTTTTTATTTTCGCGGTGGAACCGTAGCGAGTTCGTAACGCCTGGCGTTCCGCTTCGTTCAAGGAAGGAAATATCCCTGCCAACTCGTAAAAATGTGCCATATCGCGGCTTTGACGGTGGGCCGCGTTGGCGAGGGCGTGGGCCTCGTCGCGGAGTTGTTTCAGGAGAATATGCGATGCAGATGAGGGGTCGAAGTCTATACGTTCGCCGGACGCTGTGAGGAAATGGGATATTTCGGAATGTCTGCCGCGCGGCTTAACGGCACCGATGACCGGAATTTTTCTCGCGCCGCTTTCGTCGACGGCACCGACCGCTGCATTGACCTGTGACCTACCACCGTCCACAAGAATAAGATCCGGCAATGCCCCGTCGATTCTCTCGAGGCGTTTGCTGATGAATTCCTTAAGCGTTTCGAGTTCTCCGGTCAACTGCGAAAGGCCTTCTCTATATTCTTCGGTTGCGAGCCTGCCATCGGTCCAAACGGCCATTCCCGCTGTCGAATAACTTCCCGAGATGTGGGCCGAGTCGAACGCGGCGATGCGTTCCGGCGGTTTTTCCAGATCGAATGCCCTGGCGAGCTGTTTCGCCAACCTCGCTGGGGTAACAACAGGCTTCAGGTTTTGAAGTTCCGTTTCAAGCTTGATGCGTGCAAGCTCCTTCAGCGCCGCAACACGCCCCGGCATTTTGCCTTCGACCGTGATCCTCACCGCCCGCCCGGCGCGTATTTTTAGCTCGCGTTCCAGTTCCTTTCGATCTTCAAGGTCGAACGGAATTCGGATCTCGCGGGGAACGCCGACGCGGTAGAACTGGCGGATAGTATCGGAAACGGCCTCGCGAACATCTGTTTCCTCAAAAACCGTAAATTGAAATGCACGCGAACCAAGCGGCCGAGGACCTCGCGTGGTTATTACAAATACGGTCACGACGTCGCCTTCGATTTCGACGACGAAAGTATCCACGGCGTCGTTCAACCAAACCCTCGCCCGCGGATCGGCCCAAAATTTTTGGGCCCGCGTTAGAATGTCGCGATAGAACGCGGCACGTTCATAGTCGAGATCGTCGGCGGCCGATCCGATAAGGGAATTCACCGAAAACTCAAATTCTTCGCGGTCATTCCGCAGGAATAAGCGCGAAAGTTCGACTTGGTTTGAATACTCTTCGGGCCCGCACAAACTCGATACGCACGGCGCGAGACAGCGGTTCGCGTAATACTGGGTACACGGAAACGGAAAACTCCCGTCGATTTCGATGGTGCACGTTCGCAGCCGAAACGTGCGGTTGAGAAGATCGATCAGGATCCGCGTCGCCGAACGGGTTAGGAAGGGGCCGAAATATTCGGCGTCGTCGTCGTGAATGACCCGGGTGGAGAGGAGCCGCGGAAACGGTTCGCGTGTGAGCTTTAGATGCGGGTAAAGCGGCCGGCCCTCGATCGAATAATTGTACCTGGGCTTCTTAGGCATTCACCGGATTCTGAAACGCATCGAGCATCGCGTAGATGGTCTCGAGCGAATCGGCCTCTTCGATCGATTTGTCCTCACGCCATCTGAGTATTCGCGGAAAGCGTACCGCGACGCCCGATTTATGCCGGGTCGAACGCTGAAGGGCCTCGAACGCGATCTCGAACACATGCTCGGGCTTGACGCTGCGGACCGGGCCGAAGGTCTCAATCGTATTGTCGCGAACGAACCGGTCCACCTTTCTGATCTCGGCGTCGGTCAGCCCGGAATAGGCCTTGGCAAAAGGGACAAGCTCGTCGCCCTTCCATACAGCAAATGTGTAATCCGTAAACAGATTCGCGCGCTTTCCCGTTCCCTTCTGCGCATAAATAAGAACGGCATCGACCGTGAGCGGATCGATCTTCCATTTCCACCAATCGCCGCGGTGCCGACCTGTCCGATACGGCGAATCGAGCCGTTTCAGCATAAAGCCTTCCACGCCGAGCGTTCGGCTTTTTTCCCGGACTTTCGCAAGCTGTTTCCAATCGGCCGCGTTGACCGATTCGGTCGTGCGAAATGCCGGCTGATCATTTTCATCCAGAGACCCGATCACTTCTTCCAGCATTTGCCGCCGCCGCACGAACGGCTCAGCGCGAACATCCTGGCCGCCGAATTCAAGCAGGTCGTAAGCCTGAAGAATGACAGGCACGTCGGCCAGTATCTTCGCTGATAAATTCTTTCGTCCGATCCTTTTCTGCAGTTCTGTAAAAGGCAGGACCTTTTCCCGCCACGGCAGTATCTCACCGTCGAGCACGGTACCGTCCGGAAGGTGTTCGGCTGCAGCCGCGAGTTCGGGAAACCTTTCCGTGATCAGGTCCTCGCCGCGCGACCAGATAAAAACCTCGCCGCCACGCTTTATCACTTGCGCGCGGATCCCGTCCCACTTCCACTCCGCCTGCCACTCGTCAAGTGGCCCCAGCTCATCGATCGGAAAGTCGGCCTGATGCGCAAGATGAAACGGGTAGGGCCGTGCGACAGGCGTAGCATCAGCATCGACCGTCGGATCGATCAGATGTTCGAAAAACTCCGCCGTCGGTTCCCAATCACCCATCGCCCGATGCGCGATCAGGTCCGGCGGCAACGCGGAGATCTGTGACAGTGCCGCGAATAACGAGTTGCTGCGAAACGCCGACGCGAAAGCTGCCCGAAATTAGCTTGTTATAAACAAGCCTCTGCGAATAGCTCATGCCGGCCCAGGTTTTTGTTACTTCTTCGTGTTGAACCTCTTCGCCCGCACCACGCAGCGGCAACAGGCGATCCTCGACCATAATATGCAGCGGAGTTTCGTCGATCAGCGCGTTGTTCGGAAGCAGCAGTGCGATCGTTTCCGACCCGTCGCCTACCGTGTCTCGCGATTCGGCATAAAGCCATTCGGGAATTCCCGCCTGTTCGATCGCCCATAGCCGAAGCAGCTTGGAAGGCACGATCTGACGCGGCTTTCGGCCCGAGAGAAAATAAAACGCCCACGCCGCGTCGCGGCTGCTTGCTCTTTCAAAGTACGAACGAAGAGCGTCAATTTTTTCGTTCGTTTTATTTGTCTGGTCGAGCTCGACGTATAGCTCGGTGAAGAGTTTCATTATTCCTGCACATTCCGTAAATGAGAGAGGAAATTAAAACACGGATGAAACACGGATTCTCAAGACAAACACGGATCTCTCATATGTAATCATATCCGTGTTTTTTCCGTGAGAGATCCGTGTTAATCCGTGTTATGAATCTGCCTAGTGCTCATCAACCCCGCTAATAAATTCCTCCGCAACATCACCTACAAACTGCGTTTTCAGCGGCACCGCGTTTTGGCCGTTCTCATTTAGAAACCGAACGACCTCCTCGCTGAAACCGTGTGTAACGTAAACTGTCTCGGCCTCGGCGACCGCGATCGCTTTCATCAATTCCGGCCAATCGGCATGGTCAGAAAGCACAAATCCGCGGTCTACGGCACGCTGCCGCCTTGCGCCCGGATCATCATCCAGCCGGACGCAAAACCGGTCGAATGTGTTCCAAACCGCCGCAGCCACCCAACTGCCTGCTGTGCGGACGGTGGTGCAATGACGAGCGACCCAATAAAATCCTTCTTATTTCCTACCGCATCCCGCATAGGTCGTCGCGGGCATATCGACGCCGTGCTCACGGTAGGCCTGTGTTAAACGTTCGACAGCGCCGTGCGTAAATATCGGCCCGATGGACCGGTCGATGCCGTTCATTACACGCTGTGATTTTCCAAGCGAATAGGCGAACAGGACCGATGCCTTTTCTTTTTCGCGATTGCGGCGCCACCACGTGTTTATCTCGTCGAAAATGAATTGCGTCGGCTGCCATCGGTAAATAGGCAGGCCAAATGTGGCTTCGGTGATGAAGTGATGGCACTTTACCGGCTCGAAAGGCGCACACGTCGCATCGGGCATGAGCTTGTAATCGCCGGAAACCACCCAAACTTCGCCTTTGTGCTCAACACGTACCTGTGCTGAACCAAGAACGTGACCGGCCGGATGAAAAGAAATTTTTACGCCATTTATCTCGATCGGATCACCGTACCGCTGCGTGGAGATGTTCGCCTCGTCGCCCAAGCGAATCTGATAAAGCTGCACGCCTTCCTCGGTAACGAGGTAATCCCTGCTGCCGCGGTAAGCGTGGTCGGCGTGCGCGTGGGTGATAACAGCCCTGTCGACTGGCTTCCACGGGTCGATGTAGAAATCACCCTGCCTGCAATAAAGCCCTTTCGAAGTGAGGGAGATCAGGCCGTCTTTTTTCATTAAACTCCATTCTAGAACATGGAACGCGGCACGGCGACATCGGGCTTCATTCACCATGAATAAAGGCGGCCCTCGCGGAACCGCCTTTCATTCGTCTATTTATTTCCAGCTTAGCTTTTTCGCTCCCCACGAAGCGTCAGCAGCAGTGTTTTGCCGCGGTAAAGCCGCAAACGACCGTCGCTGAGCTCAAATCGATTAGCCGTACGCAAACCGTCAAAGAAGTCGCGCTCGATCGCCATCTTTTCGTCCTCGATGCAGGCCCGCAGCGTAGAAACAATGTCCGTGATCTCGATCTTATCGCCCTTTACCGTGTACTCACCGCCGAAAACGTTGCAGCCTGAGTCGCCGCCAGCACTGCCCTTGGCGGCGTCAAAATTGATAAACACTCCCTTGATCGGCGCGAAGGTCTTGCGGTTGCGGATAGATTCCAGAACCCATTTCTTTTCTTCGAGCTGTCGGCGTCCTGACGGGTCTTCCACCGGCTGCTGCTTAACCTGTCGCTTGAACCGGAGGATCGTGCGTCCCTGCCTGTCGAACACGTAAAGCACGTTCGCGTTCCGGGCGAACTTATCGGCCCGGTCGAGAGCGTTCAGAAACGCCGTTTCCGAAACGTTTCCCGCCGGCAGCTTGCACATCATCCTTGTAGTCCCGATAGCGGAGAAGTCGATGTTCTGCCCGCGAACGTCCACGTTTCCGAACATCCGATTACAGCCGGTGCTGCCGGTAAATCTGGTGCCGTTCCGGTCGATCTCAAAATCCGCCGTCGAACTCGTTACATTGCGCCCGTTTGCGTACGTGAGCGTCCACTGGATGCCGTCGATATCAGAGGGCCCGGCAGCCAGGGCGCCGATGCTTCCAAACAATAAAAATGCAGATGTAAGTATGAAGGTTCTCATTCTCTTATTCCCCTTTTTCGTGCTAGATCCAAAATACCCGGCCTGCCGGGAAACTCATCGGGCGGGCACTCGCCCCGCCGCAATGATAGAACGCGTGCCGGCCGCTGCGCTTGCAAGGGTATATTGCGACAACCGCGCGTGCCAGAAATTTCCCGAAAGACGTGAAATAGTATCCTGATTGATACTGCTAGTGTTTGAGAGCCCTTATTTCTGAGTTTGCGACGTTTTGTTTTCCTCTGCGTGAGACCGCTTTCTTCACACAAAGCCAGACAAGATCGCAAAGCACAAGCGGAATATCGATTACGGCAACAAAGATCAGGACACGACGGTACGTGAAAAAATGTTCACAACAGCCCGCAAATCGTTTATGATTTCCTTGTTCGGCCTAATAAAATGGTGCAACTTTAAATTGCCGTAATTGCATCCTTGTTCCGGCTTATCTCCTCGTTTGCCCGGCCGTCCAGTCCTAGGAGGGAACATGTTTAGAGTAATTCGTCCTGCCCGTCTTTTAGTTGTTATTGGTCTTGTGATTTCCTTGGCTGCTGCGGCCCTCGGCGACACGCTCCGTCTGAAGGACGGGAGTATCATCAAAGGGCGGATCGTAACCTTTACCGGCGGGAAATTTGTGGTCGTTATCGGCGAGAGTACGGGCCGACAGCGACAGCTTACGTTCGATGCTGAAGAGGTCGCATCGATCCAATTTGATTCCGCAACAGCGACGCGCACGTCGGCGCCGTTGAACAATACTCAGGCGAGGAATGTCCCTGACGACGACTATACGCCGCCCAAAAACCCGCCGAAGGTTGTGACAACCGATACGCTGAAAACATCGACCGCTAAAAATACACCCGCCAAGGAAGCTCCGGCCAAGGAACAGCCCGCGGTGGTAATGGAACCCGTCCGTCATACGGGCGGTAAGCCGGTCGAGGTCAAGGTAAAGGTAAAAGCGGATAATTCGACGAACGGCTGGACAAACACAGGCTGGGTTGTACGTAAGGGCCAGCGAATCAGGATCGTCGGCGACGGCTCGATCTCGATTGGCAAGGGCAAAACAACCGGCCCGTCCGGGCTGTATGAGGTCGAAGACACGACAAAGCTGCTAAAAAGCGTACCGACCGGCGCGTTGATCGCCGTGATCGGCGATGACAATAACGAATTCATTTACATCGGGTCCGAACGCACATTTGTCGCCGCTCGCGACGGGGCACTTTTTCTGGGAGTGAATGAGGGTAATCTGAACGATAACTCGGGGACCTTTGATGTGCTCATCGAGATCGAACCGGCATGAGGATCCGGCCGTGATCTGTGGCCAAGAACGGGATTATTAGTGTCGCACGCCCGCAAACCTTGATTAAAACCAACCAACGGGCCACAATTGGAATCTAATCCTATTACTCCTGCCCGGGTGAGTCTTATGCAAAATATTGTTATCCGCAGTTCGACGCTTCTTATTCTGTTCGGCCTTTGGCTTTCCGCGGCCGTGCCCTTTGCAACCGCGCAGTCCAAACCGCAGCGGGTCGAACCGAAAAAGAACGAAAAAAGGAACGAACGTCCAAAGCCGAAAACTGCCGAAGAGTTAAAGGCCGAGGAAGAAGAGCGCAAGCGTCTTGAAGAGGAAAAGACCGCGACACCCGAAGAAGGCGTAATTTTGATCGACACGAACGTCGTCAATGTTGAAGCAGTTGTATTCAACAAAAAGACGGGGCAGATCATCTCGGGCCTGAAAAAAGAAAATTTTGCCGTTTTTGAGGACGGCGTAAAGCAGAACGTTTCAAATTTTGCGACGCCCGACGCGCCGATCACCGTTACGCTTGTGTTGGAGTACAGCAAATGGACGGAGATGTTCGGAGCGGCCGCCGGCGGCGGTTTCGAACCAGGCGTTTATGAATCGATCAAGCCCGTGGCCCAGTTTCTGACCCGCTTCATCAAACCGCCGGATGATTATGCGTCCGTGATCGCTTTCGATATGCGGCCGACGCCGATAACCGATTTTACGAACGATCCGCGGCGCATCAATGAGACCATCAACCTGCTGCTTAGGAACCGTCCCGGCGTTTCGCGAGAACAATCTATACGACGCGATCAAGTTCTCGCTGATAGGTGGACGGGGCGATTCGGTCGTGCTGGAGAACAACGAGTCGAGACAGTCCGATTACGGCGGCATGGTCAGCGTAAAATCGAAGCGGCGGGCAATAATCCTTGTGGCCTCGGGTATCGACACGTTCAGCAAGATCAACTACGGCGAGGTCCGCCGGATCATCCAGGAAGCCGGCATTCCGATCTACATAATCAGCACCGGCAACCTGTTCTATAAACGTTACGAAAGCTATCTTCCCGCGACCGACGGCATCAGCGGAATGCCCGGCCGCCTCACCTTCCTGCAGGCAAAGAACGCGATGAATACGTTTGCAAAGGAATCCGGCGGAATGCATTTTGAGATGACGTTTGAAAGTGAGATACCGCAGTATCTGCAAAGCATCAACGGCCTGCTGCGAAGCCAATACAGCCTCGGGTACGATCTTGTGGCCAAGCACGAGCCCGGCAAGAAATATAAGCTCGATGTTAAGGTCGATGTCGACGGTGACGGCACGTTTGACGACAAACAGTTCGTCGTCCAGCACCGGCCGTACGTGACCTCGCCGAAGGACAAGGAAGTAAAGAACAAGAAGAGCTGATCAAGCCAAAAACGGACCAAAACGGCCGGCGGCCCACAGGACCGCCCGCCGTTTTTGTTTGGCCTAAGCCAACAAATACTGGTATTCTATTCAATTGGATTTTGATGAACAAACGCATCGTACAAAGCTATAAGGATAAACTCGCCGTCGAAGAGGGCTTCGTCGTCAAGCACGGCGCCGGGTTGCGCATCGCTCTCTGCTACCCGAACACTCACGCCATCGGGATGGCGAACCTCGGCCTGCATACGATGTACGAGCTTTTCAACCGCATCCCGGACGTTTCATGCGAACGTGTTTTTCTGCCCGATCCCGCCGAGTTGAAAGAATACGAAAAGTCGCGTACGCCGCTGCTTTCGCTTGAAACGCAGACGCCGGTACGCGATTTTGATGTCGTCGCATTTTCCATCTCGTTCGAGACCGACTATCTGAACATGGCGCGGATGCTGCAGCTTTCGGGCATCCCGGTCTGGGCGTCGGAACGAAATCATTTTCATCCGCTGGTCATCATGGGCGGCGCGGCGTCGTTCCTAAATCCTGAACCGATCGCGGACTTTACCGACATCATCGCCGTAGGCGAGGGCGAGATCCTTGCCTTCCAGTTGGTCGATGCGATCGTCGAAAACGAAACGAAGGATGATATTCTTCTTGCTCTCGCACGCATCGGCCGCGGATTTTATATCCCTTCGCTTTACGACGTCATTTATAACGATGACGGAACGGTTTTTGATTACATCCCGAATCAGAAGGCGTTCCGCGCCGCGTCGGACGTGCGCTGGCGTCTGTCAACCCGAAGGAAGGCACGCTGCGTCGTGCAATGAAACGCGGCGAAAAAGAATTAGCGGAGTTCTTAATCAACCAGGACATGTTCTGCCCGTCGACGTCCGTCTGGTCGCCGGGCGCCGAAATGGGCGACCGGCTGCTGGTCGAAATTTCGCGCGGCTGTTCGCAGGGCTGTCGTTTTTGCTGGGCCGGATACAACTACTACCCGCCGCGCGTCGTGCCGGCCAAAGACATCCTGGCCAAGGCCGCGGAATGGCGTGGAAAGACCGACAAGATCGGTCTCGTTTCAACCGCCGTCTGCGATCATCCGGAAATATCGACGATTCTCCGTGAACTCCGCGCGATGGATTACCGCATTTCGGTCTCATCCCTTCGCCTGGATCAGATCTCGGACGAACTGCTGGACGCACTGGTCGAATCGAACGACCAGCAGATCGCCGTCGCACCCGAAACGGGCTCGGACCGCCTTCGACGCGTCATCAACAAGAACCTGACGAACGACGAGATCGTCGATATCTGCGGTGCGGTCTTCGACCGCGGGATGCTGACCGTCAAGCTTTATATGATGGTCGGGCTGCCGACCGAAACGCAGGAAGACCTTGATGAAATGTTCGTTCTCGTCGAGCGGATCAAGGACCGGATGCTCGAGGCCGGAAAAAAGTTTCGGCCGTGCGGGAAAGATCATCCCGTCGCTCAACGGCTTTGTGCCGAAACCGAACACGCCGCTGCAGTGGGACGCGATCTGCGACGAAAAAGAGTTAAAGCGGCGTATCAAATACGTCTGCAAAGGCCTGAGCAAGATTCCGAATGTGGACGTGCGTTTTATGTCCGCCCGTATTGCTCACGAGCAGGCGCTGTTCTCATCCGGCGACCGGACGGTCGCCAAGGTCATCGACCGGGCGGCCCAACTGAACGGCGATCTCGACCGGGCGCTTCGCGAGACTGGGCGTCGACCCCGCATTTCATACTTCGCGAGACCGCGATTACGACGAATTCCTGCCGTGGTCGATCGTCGATTCAGGGCTATCGTTCGAATTCCTGAAAACCGAACACGAAAAAGCACGGGAGGCTCTTTCGAGCCTCCCGTGCCCTGCTGTAGAAAAATGTACTACCTGCGGCGTTTGCCCGACGACCTGGCTGGCCGATGCTCCGCAGGGTCTTATTAACATTCAGCCCCTCCGTGTCCGCGAATCGCTGGCGGCCGCCGCCCTCTAATTCGCCTTACTGTCCTTAAGCATATAACCCGACGGCGTCGCCAGGTAATTGAAATTGTATTTGTATTTGTAGATGCCGAACGGCAGCATTGAAACCTGCTTAGTGTATGTGATGTGGGCCTGCACTACATTGCCTGCCGGTTTGATCTCAATAAATGCATCAGCAGGCACATTGTTCTCAAGCGCGGCTTTTTCGACCGACGCTTTGACGACATCCAATGGCTTCATTCGCCCCGAGGCTGCAAGCCCCTTCACAACGGCCGTATCCATCGCCTCTCGCAAGGTTGCCCCTTCATACGCGATAGGGATGTAGTTGTAACCGGCATTCGCACACAGAACGATCACCAGAGCGACAGCCAGGAACTTAACGGCGGCACTGCCGCGCTCGGAACTACGATCTCGATCTAAATTCTTCATATTGCTACTCCTGCGGCCTCGGGGGGCGTGTGAAGCGGGACCTATTTACGGGCGGTTTCTTTGAAAGCGGACATCAGGGCAGTCTGGGGTACCTCTGAATGAGGCACTATCACCGGTTTTCCTACTTTTTCAAGCAGTATCCAGTGAAGTGAGTCATTGATAAGTTTTTTATCGTACTTAAAGGACGCAAAGACATTGCGTGGATCGATGTTGTCGATCGGCGGCAACGGGCCGGCCCGATGTACAACATCGTACAACAATTTTACTTCATCCTGCGCCAAAAGTCCAAGATTTTTTGATAGCGAGGCAGCAAAGCAAATACCGTGGCCAACGGCCTCGCCGTGCTTCAAATAGCGGTAATTTGTTACTTTTTCAAGGGCGTGGCCGAGCGTATGGCCGAAATTCAGGACCTTTCGCGATCTAGCGTCCAATTTGCCCACGGCCTCGCGTTCATCACCCGCGACGACCCGGGCCTTGAAGGAAATCTGGGCCGCCAGCATGGAAACGAGATTTTCGGCCGCTGCCGCCGCTGGTCCATTCGGCCGTCGTTTGCCCTTTTATGGAATCCAGGAAGGCAGCGGTTTGATCGAACAATCTGCGTCCGCCGATAGCTCCCTGCTTTACAGCCTCGCAAAAGCCCGCGGTCAACTCGCGATCCGGCAATGTCCGAAGCGTTTCGGTGTCGATCAGGACTCCTTTCGGCTGGTAGAACGACCCGATCAGATTCTTTCCGAAGCTGGAATTTACTCCCGTTTTTCCGCCAACCGATGAATCGATCATCGAAAGCAGGGTGGTCGGAATTTGCAGGAAGTCGATGCCGCGAAGATAAATTGATGCAGCGAACCCGGCCAGGTCGCCGACAACCCCGCCGCCCAAAGCCACTGATCAGATCGGTCCGGGTCAGGCCGGACTCGCTAAAGAACTTGAGCGTTGTTTCAAGGGTCTTCAGGCTTTTGAATCGCTCGCCATCGCCGATCAGATGAACAAAAGGTTGAAAACCGGAGCCTGCCAGACTGTCCGAAACCTGCTTTCCGTACAGTTCAAAAACCTTCTTGTTCGAGATGATCGCTACTCGCCCCGGTCTGCCTGCGGCCTTTCCGGCGGCCCACTTCCCGGCCGTTACAAGCAAGCCCGGTGCGATCTTGATCTCGTAGGACGCGGCTTTCTCTTTTGTATTTACGCGGACAGTTTCAGTCATGCGGAATGTTGAGGGACCAGATGATCGGACACTGCCCATACTGCGGAACGAGCTCACCTTAATTGAGCGCCGTCTGAATCGTCCGGGCCAGCGAGTTTGCGAGGCCGTCGATCTCTTGCTGGTCGCGGCCTTCGATCATTACACGCGCCAGGTTTTCGGTGCCGGAATATCGTAGCAAAAGCCGTCCGTTACCCGCGAGGGCTTTTTCTACTTCGGCCGACGCTGCACGGATGGCTTCGATCTCGTCGAACGGCCTTTTGTTGATCACTTTAACATTGACGAGCACTTGCGGATAACGCCTGAAACCGGCCGTCAACTCCGAAAGTTTCAAGTCGCTCAAACTCACGGCTTCAAATACGCGAAGCGCCGGTCATTATGCCGTCTCCGACCAGGCTGTCGTGCGGGAAAATGATATGTCCGGACTGTTCGCCGCCTATCTCCGCCGCGGACCGAAGCAGTTCGTCGAGAACATACTTATCTCCGACCGGTGTTCGAACAAGCTCGATATTTCTAGAACGCAAAGCGATCTCCAGCCCGATGTTGCTCATCACGGTTGCGATTATCCGATTCGACCGCAGATCGCCCCGGTCGTGCATCCGTTTTCCCAGGATCCAGAGGACCGCGTCGCCGTCAACAATATTTCCCTTTTCATCCACAAAGAGCGAACGGTCCGCATCGCCGTCGAAGGCAACGCCCATATCAGCCTGGTCGTCGATCACTTTTTTCTGAAGGTGATCGAGATGCAGCGAGCCGCAATTCTCATTTATATTACGTCCGTCGGGCCGGTCGTTTATCGCGGTCACTTCGGCACCCAGTGTCCGAAACAAATGCGGCGCCAGATTTGACGCGGCCCCGTTGGCACAGTCGACAACGATCCTGTAACCGTCGAGGCGAAATTTTGAGGTCGCGGTTGTGAGATGATCGAGATATGCCCGTCTGAATTCCGCCGCCGTGTCCTGTCCAACGGCCATATCTCCGGTTTCTTCGACTTTGACGGCATAACCAGCCTCGACATCGTCTTCGACCAACCGCTCAAGATCTTCGGCGATCTTTTTACCGGATGGCAGAAACGCCTTTAACCCGTTGTCGTAAAAAGGGTTATGCGACGCACTGATAACGATGCCGAGATCGAATCTGAACTCACGTGTGACAAATGCAACTCCGGGTGTAGTGATCACGCCTGCGGAGCTGCACTGTGCTCCGGCGGAAGCGGCACCGCGAATGAACGCACTCTCGATCCACCCGCCTGATTCGCGCGTGTCGCGTCCCGTAACGAACCTTGCGTCGCGGTCCAGCCGCTCGCGGATTCGCACGGCGAGGGAGCGCCCAATGATGAAGATCGTCTGGGCATTAAGCGGAAAGATCCCTGCCTCGCCGCGAATGCCGTCCGTTCCAAAAAGTTTAGCCATACACCGTTAAGAAAACTAACACGTAAGAATAACAAAATAAGGCCGACGGCTGCGTCGGCGACTTACCGTCCTTCTTGAAAAGCATAAAGATCCTTTGTGGAAAGCATAATTAATTGCATTTACCTTGACAACCATTCAGCAAATGAGCGAATCTTAATCCACGCGGGTAACGTGACCGCGGGCCGCGTTACCCCATTCACCCGAAACACACTCTCCGCTTCTAACAATTATGAGATCAGCCTACTACGTTGTCCTTGTGGTTTTGTCGTTTACCAGCGCCGCTGTGTATGCCCAGTTACCTGCCGACGCTTCGACAAAAACGCGGGGCCGCATCGTAGTGACAGACAAAGTGCCGACCGTTAAGCCGACCGTCGCCGTGGCAAACGTTTCGGGGCCAAATGTTTCTAAAGCTCGCGGGCGTGTTGTCGTGACCGACACGATGCCGCCGATCATGCCTGCCGCAACGCCGGTGCCGGCACCGGCGTCGACGCCGATCGTTGTTGCGAGCCAGCCGCAATCTGCCCCGTCGGGCCCGAACGCGAGTTCTCCTACAAGGATTGTTACGCCAAGCGGAACAATTTCCGCAGGAAACCGAACAATGAGCTTCGGCGCGATCAAGGGCAAGATCGCCGAGGCTAAACGGCTCCTTCTTTCGCGGCCGCTGCCGACCGCATCCGTCGAAAGCAACGTGCCGCTCGAATTTGTCCGAGTCGCTTATCACGATTGGAAGTCCGGCGAGATCGACTTTGTCGTAATGCCGAAGGAATCGTTTCTTGCAAAGAACACACCGCAGCAGCTCGTATCCCAAAGCGGCAAAACAATTACAGCCGAAACGATCCGCGGCAACGGCGTAAATACGCCAATAATGCTGACCGGCGACGACGGCACCAAACACCTTCCGCTGCTGGTTCAGTATCCGGTAGTCCGCGGCGGTAAATACGTCGAGACCGCTTATTATATGTCGACGCATCCGGGCCTTGTTACGTCTGAGGTGGTTGCCGCGGGAAGGCTGTACGTTCGAAATGTGATCGAGATCGCGCGAGAACGCCTTAAGGAAAAAGGCATCGTTATCCAGCCTAAGATCGCCGACATCGCCGAACGCCTTGCTGCGGTTGAGCACGTCGATCATATGCGATTCCGTACCGAGTATCACCCGAATGTTTACAACGACATTTATACTCTTTACGCGCTGAACGAAGGCCAGACCTATCGATATTCGGTCAGCTCGGCCGGTGCGGGCGGGATGGTGCAGATGATCCCGTCGACATATCGAATGGTACGGTCGTGGCATCCGAATGTCGCGTTAATGCCGGATTTCGTCGAGGGAATGCGTAACCACGTGAACGCAACCCAGGCGATGCTGCTTTATATGAAGCGAACGTGGGAAGACCTCGTGGCCAGCCCGACCGTTACGAACGCCCTCGAAACCGGCATCGCAACGCCCGAGCAGCTTATGGCCGCGGGTTATAACTCGAACCCCGCACGCCTCGCCGGCTACATCAATCGCGGCGGCGAAAACTGGACAAGCCTGATCCCGCGTGAAACAAAGATCTATCTTCAAATATACGATTCGATCGAAAAACACGTGCCAATGGCCCAGCGTTCGCGTTAAGGTCACGACCCGGAAGCTCCAGCGACCGGCCTCCTGTCAGAACCGGGAGCGGTAGCGACCGGGGCATCTTGAATCGCAAAAGCAAAACCAAAAAAGGCGGCTCAACAGCCGCCTTTTTTGCTGTGCTAGTATCGAATGATGCCCGGGCCGCCGCAACCGAAACTCGTTACACCCTCCACCGAACACAGATCGGCCTTTCTCGAAATGGCAGACGAGTTTCACCTCGCCGGCGAAGACCGCTATGACTCCGCCCGCGAAGATTTCACGGCCTATCTCAAACGTGTCGAGCAATTCGCGGCCGGCCGCGATCTATCGCACGACAGGGTGCGGTCGGATGAGTACTGGCTGATGTCTGGGGACCGTTTGATCGGCCGGAGCGGGCTTCGTCACCGGCTGACTCCGAGCCTGGAAAACGAAGGCGGGAACATCGGCTACGATATTCGCCCGAGCGAAAGGCGTAAAGGGTTTGGCACGCTGATACTAAAGCTCACGCTGGAAAAAGCGAAGGAGATAGGATTTGATAAAGTTCTCGTGACCTGCGACGAAGATAACGTTGGTTCGATAAAGATCATCGAGAACAACGGCGGTGTGCTAAGCGGCAAGGGCGTCTCTGAAAGGTCCGGAAAACCGGTCCTGCAATACTGGATCGAATTGTAACGGTCAGCCGAGATCGTTGTCCGCTGCCCGGGCGGTGCCTTTCTCCGCCGCCCCGATCCTTGCCACCTCGGCCCGAACATCCTCGAATTTCTTTCCAACAAGGCTCTCGCCAAGGAAAAACTTATCGTTCGTTACATCGAAAACCGCGAACGAAGGCATTTCGAACCGTTCCATCGCAACGGCATCGGGAAACTCGACGCTCGCAATGTTCAGCCCCCACAACGCTCCGAGATACATATCGAAAGCAAACTCGCGCCCGTCGAACTCGTGAAAATACCGGTTCTTCCGTATCTCGTTACCCTCGAACGGCTCGAATGCCTTATGCTCGGCCTCGTCCAGGCAGATCTCGCCGACCTTCAGACATATCAGCCCCGAAACTTCCGCCGCCAGCCGCTGCTGCAGCAGCCACGTCCACTGTTTTGTTCCCGGATCGCGAACCGTCCTGATTCGCATCCTGGTGCCCATGATGTAGTTGTCGAACAACTGCAGGTGGCGGCTCGCACGCGTCAAGGGTTCGGGCAAAGCCTCGATCAAGTACCTGCGGCGAAATTCGGTCCTGTACGTTTTGTCCATTATTTAGCTATTTATTATACTTGGGAATTTGATCAAGGAGACTTCAGATGAAACGATCTTATTCCATTTATTTTTTGCTGTTAAGCCTTTCGATGATGTTGGCTGCATGCGGCACCGACACAGCCGTCAACACGAACACCGTAAATTCCAATACGGCCAATGCGGCTAGAACCAATTCGAACAGTCCCGTGGCCGTTACGACCCCGACACCGGACCAGGTCAACAATAACGCCCCGACACTAACGCCCGTTTACAAAGCCTATTGCGCTGCTGTTGTAAAAAAAGACGACGCCGCGATCAGAAAGTTCTTTACGGCCGATACGCTCAAAAGCTTTGAGGAAGGAATGAAGGACGAGGGCATTAAAAAGCTGAGTGAATATGTAGACAAGGTGACGAACGAGGTCTGCGAGGTATCAAACGAACGCATCAAAGGCGACAAGGCCGTGGCAAAAGTAAAGACCGTCAGTTATCCGAACGGTTTCGAGGTCCTTTTTGTCAATGAGAACGGGGAATGGAAAATGTCGAACATGGACCCATCGAAAGGTTTCTAGAATGCCCAACTGTTAAATGTCAACTGAAAAACTGTTAACTGACCGAAAAGAAAGTCTGACGGTCAGTTAACAGTTAAGAATGTTTCAGTCGACAGTTTGCCTTTAACGAATCTTAAAGTACTGGTGCAAGAGTGAACAGGCCGAACGAAGATGGCTAACACTAGCTCGCCGTACTCTTCGCTTCCGTCGGTTGGTAGGGCGGCAAAATTACTCTGGCGGCTTTTTCCTTTTTCAGTCCCAATGCCCAATCGGCCTGCATCAGTGTGTGAATGTCGCGCGTTCCCTCGTAGATGACGGCAGCCTTGCAGTTTCGCAGATATCGTTCGACCGGATAATCGTTTGTGTAGCCGTTCGCCCCGTGGACCTCGATCGCCATCGAGGCGGCTTTTTCGGAACGAACGGTCGCCTGCCATTTCGCAAGGCTTGCGGCCCTTGCGGACGGCTTGCCCTCATTCTTCAGGTAACCGTACTTGAGCCACAGCAGATGCGACATCTGGTAATCGGCTTCCATATCGGCGATCTTTTGCTTGACGAGCTGGAAATTCCCGATCGTCTGGCCCTGCACTTCGCGCGTGTTCGCATAAGCGACCGAGGCATCACGCGAAGCCCGGATAACGCCGGTCGCACCGCGATGCGACCGTGTATCGCCCGTTCTCCAGCGAGAACATCGCGATCTTAAATCCTTCGCCTTCGTTGCCGAGCATATTCTCCTGCGGCACGCGAACGTCCTGCAGCGAAAAATAACCGGTGTTTCCCGCCTTGATGCCCAAGCTTGCCGTGCAGCGTGCCGCTCGAAAATCCGGGCATTGTGCGCTCGACGATAAAGCAGCGAAATGCCGCTGTGGTCGCGGACCTTCTGCTTTTCCTGATCGGTCCAGCAGAAGAACAGAAAATGATCGGCGACATCGCCGAGCGAGATCCACATCTTTTCGCCGTTCAGTATCCAGTCGTCGCCGTCGCGCCTCGCATACGAACGCATCCCGACAACGTCGCGACCCGGCGTTCGGCTCGGTCAGCCCGAACGTCGCGAGCTTTTCGCCTTTCGCCTGCGGAACGAGATACTTCTGCTTCTGCTCTTCGGTTCCCCAGCTGAAAACGCTGAAGCGATTCAGCCCGACGTGAACCGACATCGCCACGCGCAAAAACGTGTCGCACGCCTCAAGTTCTTCGCACACGAGCCCGAGCGAGATGTAATCAAACCCCGCCCCGCCGTATTGCTCGGGAATACAGACGCCCAGCAGTCCAAGCTCCGCCATCTTGTCGAAAACGCTCCGTTCGAAATGCGACTTTTCGTCCCATTCCTTGATATACGGCGCGACCTCGCCCGCACAAAATTCGCGGACCGTGTTCTGCAAAGCAATATGCTCTTCGGTCAATTCAAATTCGATCACGTTAAGTCTTCCTTTGTAAATTGTTGTGTATGATAAAATTTGGTTGTAAATTCAAAGCAAGCAGTCTATCATTTCGCTCTGATTTTCCGCGAAATGCTACGCTCAGATTCCATTCAAGTATGAAGTCGAAAGATCGCCAGTTCTTCTTGATCCTTGTTGTTTCAGTTTGCTGATCCCGTTTCTTGCGCAGAACCGATCCAACGAACCGATCCCGCCGATGCCGAAGCTGCTCTCGCAACGCGAGCAGGCAGACATCCGCGAGCAGTGGCTGAAAAAACGGCTCGGTTCCCTGCTGCTGCCGATGATGAAGCGGCACGGGATCGAGATGTGGATCGTCGTGAACGAAGAATTCCACAACGATCCGGTAACGCCGCATATCACGCCGCATGGTCCCGATCGTCGGCCGCCGCGATCTTTTTGTTTTCATCGACCAGCGGCGAGCGGATCGAGCGGATCGCCGTCGTACGTTATGCCGAAGAGCGGCTGAAAAATCACTACACGATGCTCCTCCCGGCTCGCGACAAATTCGGCGAGACGATCAAAAAAATCGTCGACGAACGCAACCCGAAAACGATCGCACTCAACATCGGCGGCACGCGCGGCCAGCAAAGCGGGCTGACGTACGACGGATACAAATTTCTGGCCGAATCCCTCGGGCCGGAGAATGAAAAGAAATTCGTTTCCGCCGCCAACTTGCTGACCGAATTTTTCGATACACGCTTGCCCGAAGAACTCGAACACTACCGCACCGCCGTCCTCGCGACCGACGTCATCACCCGCCGTGCCTTTTCGAACGAAGTGATCACGCCCGGCAAAACAACCGTCGGCGACGTCCGCTGGTGGATGATGCAGCAGTTGAACGACCTCGGCGTGGACACGTGGTTCCAGCCCGACCTGCGAATTCAGCGGCAAGCAGCAACCACCGGCACGACCGGCCAATTCCTAAGCACGGCAAACGAATCAGATGTTATCCAACGCGGCGACCTGATCCACGTCGATTTCGGCCTCAACTACATGGGCCTCAGCGACCGACTGGCAAAAGCACGCGTACGTTCTGAAACCCGGCGAAAAGGATGCTCCGGCGGGTCTGAAAGCCGCGCTGAAAAACACCAATCGCCTGCAGGACATCATTTTCAGCGTCGCCCGTCCCGGAATGACCGGCACCGAGGTTTACGAAGCCACAATGGCCGAGTGCAAAAAACAGAACATCGAAGCTGATGATCTATTCGCACCCGCTCGGCACGCACGGCCATGGCCTCGGACCGTCGATCGATTTCCGCGGCAACATTGGCGGCGGGGCGAACAAGATCCTGCCCGGCTCATACATGTCGATCGAGCTGAACACTTCCACCGAAGTGTCCGAATGGAACAATCAAAAGGTAACGATGATGGCCGAAGACGACGCATATATGACCGAATCCGGCTACAAATGTTTCCGCCCGCGGCAGACGGAGTTTTATTTGATCAAATGATCCCTGTGTCGAAAGCGATCCTGGCGATAGACCGGAACGTGGTAAAGCTCGGATCGGAACGAGTCGCGTTGGAGGATTCGGTCGGGCGCGTTCTTGCGGAAGACATTGTTGCGGACACCGATCTGCCGCCGTTCGATCGCTCGCAGATGGATGGTTACGCTATTCGTTCGCGCGACACTCGAAAGGTTCCGGTCGACCTCATAGTGGTGGGCGAGTCCGCGGCGGGAAGCGGTTGGCATAATGTTCTGAAACGGGGCGAAGCGGTCCGGATCATGACCGGAGCACCTGTTCCGGAGGGAGCAGATTCAGTCCAAAAACTCGAACTCGCAAGAGAGCTTAACGGCATTGTTTCTCTCATCGACTCCGTCACCAAACAACAAAACGTGGTTCTGAGGGGTTCTGAGATCCGAAAAGGAGAGGTTGTTCTCCGTGCCGGGCTCGTTATTACCCCGGAAATGGTGGCGACGCCCGCGGCATTTGGCTGTGCAAAAGTAAAGGTGGCAAAATGTCCGCGAGTTGCCATCATTCCCACGGGTTCAGAGATCGTTCCAGTCGCTCGGAAACCGAAACGTGACCAGATCCGGGAATCCAACTCTGTGATGCTTAAAGCTTTCTGTGATCGGGCCGGTACTGTCACAACCGTGTTTCAGAATGTGGGTGATGAGCTAGAAACACTGACAAAGACGATCCGGGCGGCACTGCAGGATAACGATATCGTAGTTACGACCGGCGGTGTCTCGGTAGGTAAATACGACCTGACCAAACCTGCTTTCGCCGGGGTCGGTGCAAAGATCCTGTTCGAGAAGGTCGCTTTGAAACCGGGTAAGCCCGCGGTGTTTGCCATTCGCAATAAGAAATTGTTGTTCGGCCTTCCCGGAAATCCCGTTTCTGCCGCGGTCACCTTTCATCTCTTTGTGCGCCGGGCGATAATGCTCATGCAATCAGCTGCTCAGGTATCAGCAGAGAGGGGATTCGCGGTCTTGAATTCGGCAGTAAAAGGCAACCGTTCGCGTGACAGCTATATTGCCGCGAGATTGGCAACAGCTGCAGATGGAAAATTGATCGCCGTTCCGCTTCCCTCAGTCGGCTCCTCCGATCTCGTTGCGTTCGCACGGGCAGAGGCTCTCGTCGTTGTTCCAAAAGGAACGACTTTCAATGCCGGCGAGGTTATCGATGTCTTGTTTCTATGAGTGACCTTTCACATTACGACGAATCCGGCCGCATTAAAATGGTCGATGTTGGCGACAAGCGCATCACCTCACGCTCGGCCACCGCTTCATGCAAGGTCCTGCTCGCTCCCGAAACCGTCGCCGCCATTCGCGAGCAAACAAACCCTAAAGGCGACCCTCTCGAGATCGCCCGCATCGCCGGTATCATGGCGGCTAAGAGAACGCCCGAGCTGATCCCGCTCTGCCACCAGATCAACCTTTCAAAAGCGGACGTGACCGCCACGATCACCGACTACGGCGTCCGTCTCGAGGCCACCGCCAAAACCGCCTCGCAGACCGGCGTCGAAATGGAAGCCCTGACGGCCGTTACCGTCGCGGCCCTGACGATTTACGATATGTGCAAGGCCGTTCAGAAAGATATCGAGATCACTGAAATACGGCTGGAATCAAAAACCGGCGGAAAACAGGATTACAACAGATAGCTCATTTTTCTTCCGCCAAACCGAACTTTCGGTTAAAATAGGCGTTAATATTAGTGATGAGCCGAAAAGGAGTCTTATGAGTTATATGAAATACAAAGTGGCCGAGGATGCACGTCCCCAGATCTATCTTTTGCTGGTCGCAACTCTTATAAGCATTGGACTTTGGTTTCTTTCGGGTTATATCCCGCTGATCGGATATCTGACGTACCCGATCCGCCTGTTCGCGACGTTTATCCACGAAGGCTCGCACGTGCTGGCCACTGTTCTGACCGGCAACACGGTCCAGAGCCTGTCGGTCTCGGCTGACGGCAGTGGTGTGGTCTGGTCGCAGAGCTCCGGATGGTTCTCGCAGCTCTTGATATCTAGCGCGGGTTACATCGGCACTACCGCCTTTGGTGCCGCCCTGCTTGTCTGGATGCGTTACGGCTATTCATCGCGGATCGCGTTGCTGGCTTCGGCCGGTTTCGTCACGGTGATGACGGTCATATTCGGGATCTTCGCACCGGTCCTGAACTTTTTTGCCAATGTATCCGTCTTCACCCAAGCCTTCACTGTTTTCGCCGGGCTTGTCCTGGCCGTTGGCCTTGCGGCTATCGCGCGTTACGCCAGCCCGAAATGGACCAATTTCACGCTTGCGTTCCTGGCTGTGCAGTGTTTGGTTAACGCCGTATTCGATCTTGTAAACCTTTTCTTCATCTCGACGATGACGAGCGAACGGTCCGACGCAGCAAACATGGCGGCGGCTTCCGGCATCCCGGCCGTCGTTTGGGTCGCCATCTGGTTCGGCGTCTCGGTCGTGATGATCTCTCTCGGCCTGCGTGTCTATGCCCTCAACCGTGCCCGGGCGGCCAAAGCGACCGACAGCGTGTTCGAGGATTAAAGACTAAGAAACCGATAGTTCGAAATAATGAATAATGATTAGTGAATAATGAATAATTTTTCGTTCTTCGTTATTCATTATTCCGAAAACATCTTCACTCATTAAACCGTACCTCGTCCGGTAAACTCGGCCGACTACAAGATTTTCAAAAAACGTGGGACCTGCCGAAACTATAAAAACTTTGGGCGAATTCCCGGTCGGCTGCCGTCTGCTTGTTCGCTCGAAAAAGGATTGGCGGTTCGCGGTCGTCGTCCGAAAGACTGAGGATTTCATATCGATCTCCGTCGCGTCGCCAACCGGCTACAATTACCGGCTGCGGCGCCCGGCTGAACTCGAGGTCGCGGACGACGGGCCGATACCTTGTCTTATCTCAAAAGAAGGCGATATCTGGCGTGAGAACTTTTCGAATTACGATTCTCGCTGGTGATCACTTTCCGCCATTCACGCGTCCGACCGCTATTATCTTTCCGCTTTGGTCTTCCTGGACGTAAACGACATATCTCAAATTTTCGGCTTTCCACGCCGGGTCCGTGGGCAGCTCCACCGTGCCGGTAAATTCGGTCGCTTTTTCAGGCACCTTTCCAAACGACCTTAAATTTCGCACGACAGATATGTGGGGCAGCTTCCTGCCTTTATTGTTCCCAGCCTTTACATCGCTTACGAGCCCGTCCTCGGCGGAAGCAAGGATCGCCGTCGCGACCGAAGTGCCGTCCGATGCCCGTTATCTTTACTTCAGCCTGCCGTCCGCTGACGGTCGCCGTCACATCGGGCTTTTCCAGGTTGGCGGCCCTGCCGATGATCTCGTTCGCCTTTGCCGCGTCGCTTCCAATGAACTGAAACCCGCCGTCAACTATCATCTGCGGCGTGTATATCGACTCCGCACCGAGCCTCATTGCATATAGGTTCTGCCGGCGTGTGTATTCGGCCGAGGAATATTCATCCTTCCACCCGCGGTCGTTGAAATAATCGACGTGATACCCAAGCGTTATAACGTCAGCTCCCGCGATCGGCTGTTGCGTTTCAAGAAAAGCGAGCTGCTTGTCGGCCTGCGGGCAATTGCCGCAGCCCTCGGATGTGAACAGCTCGACCAGCACGGGCTCACGAGCTCCAGAAGCCTTTACCCGCGGAGCGGAATTGGAATTCGCATTGCTGTTCGACGCAATGTCACCGCCTCCGCCGCAGGCGGCGATCAGAACGCAAAGAGAAACAAGAAACGCTAAAAGGCAAGCTTTCATGGCTAAAAGAATAACAAAAAGCGATTCAGGTTACATTTCCGATAATTGACCCGTTTCGTCCGAACGATCTCGCTTTCAACCCCATCGCCAATTTGGTAGACTTTAGATTTGACCTTAACGTCAGATTCTTCGCCTATGCGTGCAGTACCAAAGAAAGAAGAAGCCATCGAGGTCCGCGGCGCCCGCGTTCATAATCTAAAGAACATCTCGGTCTCGCTCCCGCATAATAAGCTCACGGTCGTAACGGGCGTTTCGGGATCGGGCAAATCGAGCCTGGCGTTCGACACGATCTATGCCGAGGGCCAACGGCGGTATGTCGAATCGCTCTCGGCATATGCCCGGCAATTTCTCGAACGGATGGACAAGCCGGATGTCGACGAGATAACCGGCATCGCTCCGGCGATCGCGATCCGGCAAAAGAATTCGACCAGAAATCCGCGATCGACCGTCGCGACGCAAACCGAGATCTACGATTACCTGCGCCTTGCTGTATGCCCGTGCCGGGCAAACCTTCTGCCACGTCTGCGGCCGCGAAGTGAAAAAGGATTCGCCCGAATCGGCGGCTGACGAGATCCTCGCGACGCTGGCGGAAGGAACGAGATTTTACGTCCTTTTCCCGGTACAGCAGGAGCTTGGTCCAAAGCCTGCGAAAGGCAAGGGTAAGACGAAGACAAAGGCCGCACCGGCCCAAAGCATGAGCACCGGAGCGTTTCTGCTTATGCTTCTGCAGCAGGGATTTTCCAGGCTCTATCGCAGACGGCGAAATGATCGAACTGAGCCGGCCCGAAGATTACACGTTCGATGATTTCAAGGACACCTTCGTTCTGATCGACCGCCTGTCAGCGTCGACCCGAAATCCGCCAGCGTCTCGTCGATTCGCTCGAGATGTGTTTTCGCGAAGCGCCACGCCGCGGTCGATTCGAAACGGTCGATTGCCGGCAGCTCAAGTATCTCGGATTCGTACATCTGCAAATACGACGGCACCTGTTACGAAGAACCCGAGCCGCATCTTTTCAGTTTCAATTCGCCGTTCGGTGCCTGCCCGACGTGTCAGGGTTTCGGCAATACGATCGGCGTCGATTACGGACTTGTCATTCCCGAACCCGCTTATCTCGATAAAGGACGGGGCCATCGAACCCTTCACGCGGCCGCAGCATGCCTGGGCGCAAAAGGAGCTGCTGAAATATGCGTCGCATCGGCGAATATCGACATCAACACTCCGTTCGCCGACCTGCCCGATTTTCAGCAGAACTGCATCATCTACGGCGACGAAGGCTGGCGCGGCATCAAGGGCTTTTTCAAGTGGCTCGAGACGAAAAAATACAAACTGCACGTTCGCGTTTTTCTCGCGAAATACCGCGGATACACGACCTGCCCGGATTGCGACGGCGGACGGCTGCGGCAGGAGGCCCGCGATGTAAAGATCGGCGGCCGCTCGCTGCCCGAGATCGTCGCGATGTCGATCACAGACGCGCACGAATTTTTTGAGAACCTTGAACTGTGCGATGAGCGAGAAAAGATCGCCGAAAAGGTACTGCTCGAGATTGGACGGCGGCTGAAATTCCTTGTCGAGGTCGGGCTCGAATATCTGACCCTCGACCGTCTCGCCTCGACCCTTTCCGGCGGCGAGGCGCAGCGGATTCAGCTTGCGACGAACCTCGGCTCCCTGCTCGTCGGCACGCTTTATGTTCTCGACGAACCAAGCATCGGCCTGCATCCGCGCGACAATGCGCGGCTGATAAAGATCCTCGAAAACCTTCGCGACATCGGCAACACGCTTGTTGTCGTCGAGCACGACGAAGATACGATGCGGGCCGCCGACCACATTGTCGACATCGGGCCGTACGCCGGCGAGCTTGGCGGCGAGTTCGTGTTTCGAAGGCGATCTCGACAGGATTGCTGAAAGACACGCGTCGCTGACGGCCCGATACCTTCGCGGCGATGCCGAGATCAAGGTCCCACAAAACGCCGAAGCCGGTCAGCGACAAGATCAAGATCGTCGGTGCTCGCGAGCATAATCTGCAAAACGTATCGGTCGATATTCCGCTTGAAATGCTGGTCTGCATCACGGGCGTTTCCGGCTCGGGCAAGTCGACGCTTGTGCACGACGTGCTTGTATGCCGGATTAAAGAAACAACGAGGCGAATGGAAGTCGCACGTCGGGCTGTTCAAGGACATCGACGGCGTCGAACAGATCGACGACATCATGCTGGTCGATCAATCGCCGATCGGCCGCACGCCGCGTTCGAATCCGGTCACTTATATCAAAGCCTACGACGCGATCCGCGAGGTTTTTGCCGGCACCAACGGCGCCAAAACGAAAGGCTTCAATTCATCGCATTTTTCGTTCAATGTTCCCGGCGGACGCTGCGAAACCTGCCAGGGCAGCGGGACCGTCACGGTCGAAATGCAGTTCCTCGCCGACGTCGAACTTACCTGCGAAGACTGTCGCGGCACGCGCTTTCGCGAAGAAGTACTGAACGTCAAATACAAGGGCAAAAATATCCACGAGGTCCTTCAGCTGACCGTCCGCGAAGCGATACTTTTCTTCAAGGACGCAAAGAAGCTTGTCAACCGGCTGAAGGTCGCTCGACGCCGTCGGCCTCGGCTATCTCCGTCTCGGCCAATCGGCCACGACACTTTAGCGGCGGCGAAGCCCAGCGAGTAAAGCTCGCCTCCCATCTTGCGCAAAAAACACGGGCAAAAACGCTTTTCATCTTTGACGAACCGACCACCGGCCTGCACTTTGACGACATCAACAAACTGCTCGCCGCATTTCGCGCCCTGATCGACAACGGCGCCAGCCTGGTCGTCATCGAACACAATCTTGACGTGATCAAAACTGCCGACTATGTGATCGACCTCGGCCCCGAAGGCGGCGTCGGCGGAGGCGAGGTTGTCGCGGTAGGAACGCCGGAAGAAGTGGTGAAGAACGGTGAATCGCACACCGGAAAATATCTCAAATCGATGTTCGGCTAAATGTACTTGATTTGATCGATCATCTCGTCGCTCATTGTTGAACCGAGTATCGCAAGCAACCTTGACACGATCTGAGCCGGGTGTCGGCGGGTGGCAATAATGATTCCCGCGTGGTGCTGACCTTCATCAAAATAATTTACTGCCAGCTTTTCAAAATCGATCCTGTTGTGAGTGAGAAACACTTTGTGTTGATCGATCGCATACGTTAGCTGCTCATGATCACTCTTTCCGAGATTCTGGGCTTCAAGAGTGGTGATCGCCGAAAAGCCTCGGGCGCGGATGAGCTCGGCCACATGGACACTCACATCTTCATCAACATAAAGCTCAATAAATATCCGGTCACTCATCTAAAGGGAGAGCGGCATCATCCTCAATTTTGTTCTTTCGGATATATTCGTTGATCTCGTCTGTATGGTCGCTGTAGTAACATAATGCGCCAAAGACTTGCGAAAGTTTGAGATGCGGAAGATGATTTGGGATCTCTTCTGGCTGGATGCCGATTCGATACAGCTCGACGATGGCCCGAACAGGCGTCCGAGTACTCTTAATTATAGGCTCGCCGTTCAGGATCGAGTCGTCTTTTGCAATATACAAGTGATCCGTAACAGTGATCATTTCTATACTTTAACATGCAAGAAAAAATTCCCGTGCAAATTTATTCAGCTGTGACCCAACTTACTTGAAATTGCTTCTGCCGCCGTGTTTCTTGCCGTGCAAGCTTTCGCGAACCTGGACCCATTCGTAAAAATCGTTTGTGTTGCCCTCGACCTCATAGACGACCTTTTTGACCGTGGGGAACTGCATTAAGGTCGCGTTGATCATCGCAAAGAATGCGCCGCCACAGCTGGTCGCCGCGTTGCGCCTCAACTCGCTCAATGGTGTACATGGACCTTATACTCCGCAGCCTCAGGCCTTTTCGCCATCATAGGCAGAAGAGCCGTCGGAACTTTTGGAAATGCATGATGAAGATGATGAAAGGCGAACGAGGAAACCACCGGTGTCCATATTTCCGCGAGCCGCCCCGCTGAACGGACCACCGGATTTTCCGGAGCCAGACGGTGCGGCAAATAAGCTGCCCAAATGGGAATTGTCGCACTCAAAAGTGCCGCGGCTGCCCAGTATACGATACCGATCCAGGAGCCTGTAAAGTAATACAAGCCGACCCCGACCGCCACGACAAAAATGGTCAACGCCGTTTCCACGATCTGAAACCGCCGCAGGTTCGTTCCCGTTCTGAAGGCATACCAACGCATCGTGAAAATATGCAGCGGCCCTTCGAACAACACACGGTAGAATGGCCAGGTCGCGCAAACGCCCTCGGGATCGTCTTCCTTCAGGCACCTTCCGTGATGCCGCAAGTGCGTTACTTGCAAAGCATGTCCGCTCTTTAAGATCAGCAGCCCGCTCAACATCAGGACAACATCATGGCCGCGTTTCGACAGGCCGAGTGACCGGTGAATGGCATCGTGCAGTTGAATGAACCCCGCAAGCCCCGAGGCGAACGCGAGCGGAATCGCCACTATCCACCAACCGGCGGCTGCCGTCGCGACATAAAGCAAAAACAAAACCCACGGCCGCGACAATTCGACTGTACGTTGGAAATTAGTGAGCTGGAGAGTTTCGGCATTTGAAGAAGCGAGTGTCATAAGAGAGCGGTATCTAATGCTTCGGTCTAAAAATTAATCGTCCCCAAATTTCGCCCGCCATATCGGAGCGATCTGTTCCATTACCTTGCAATCGCAATAACCGCCGTTCTCGTTCAGCCAGCTTGTTATCTTCGGGAAATCGAGCCGGTTTTCCATCATAAAACGCATGGCGTATTGCAGGCTGTGATTGCACTCCGCCTCGTAAAGCTCGTCCTCAACAAAGTCCAGCAGCCCACTAATTGTCGTTTGCCCCGCGGGCAGCGAGTCCAAAAACGCCTGCAGCTCTTCGCCGCTCATCTGTTCAAGGTTTTCTATCTCCCTTTTTCTAACAACTGGCATCTTTTACCCCGCGATCCAACTATTCATTATTCATTATTCGCTATTCGTTATTCCGGAGAATTGATCCTAAAACTCGGCCTCCGAAACCCTCAACAGTTCTGAGCGTTCCGCTTCCTCGATCTCCTTTTGCTTTACTCCTTCCCGGCCGTCATACGTAAGGAACTTCGGCAAAAACAAAGCGGCGCCCGCCACGCTTGCAACACACAGCACTCCGCCTGAGATGAGTGCCGTTTTAACGCCGAACGACTCCGCGACGATACCCATTTTAGCACTTCCGAGCATCGGGCCGGTCAGATAGCTTATCATCTCGATGCTCGCCAGCCGGCCGCGAAGGTAATTTGGGATCGTCTGGTTCCAGATCGCTCCGCGGAAAATGCCTGAGATCATATCGAAAAACCCGGCAGCAAATAGAAACGCCAACGCGAGCACGATGCTGTCCGACAAACCGAAAAATACTATTGCAACACCCCACAACACGGCCGCTGCTGTGACCATCAACCCATGTCGGTGAATGTTCTTCGTCCACCCGGACGTAACGCTCGCCGTCAATGCCCCGGCGGCGATCGCAGCCGGGAAAAAGCCAACGTACCGCTCACCGAAATAGACCGCCAATGCCGGATACAACGCCTGCGGCATGGCAAAGAACATCGCCGCGATATCGATGAAATAAGTTCCCAACAACTCTTGCCGCGAGAACGCGTACCGCCAAGCCTTTTTTATCCCGGCCCAGCTCGGTCGCTCGGCATTCTCGGGCGGCGGCACGGCCTGCACGGCGTAAACCGCATAGATCGTCGCGGCGAACGTCACCAAGTCAAAGCCGTATGCGAACGAAGGCCCAAGCGTAACCGCGACCACGCCGCCCACCGACAGGCTGACGATGGCACCGATGCTCCATCTGATCGAGTTCAATGCCATCACCGCCGGCATAAGATCGGCAGGAACGACCTTTTGAATGAACGATTCGAACGCCGGCCGCTGTATCGCGGCCAGCCCTGCATGAAGTGCGACGCAAACAAACAGGACCCAGATCTCGGGGCTGCGGAAGGAGCGAGTTGATGAGCAACACAGCCGACGTAAATGCCTGGCCGAATTCCGTCAGCCGCAGCAGCCGGCGTTTCTCAAAATAATCGGCAAGAGCTCCCCCGACGAACGCCAGGACGAACATCGGCACGAACTCGGCAAGGTAAATATACCCGACCATCGCCGACGACTCCGTCAGCTGATACATGTGCCACGGGACCACAATAAATGTCATCATGGATCCGAAAAACGAAACAAGCTGCCCAAAAAACAGCAGCCGGTAATCGCGCGAGACTTTTAGCGGTGACAGGTCTAGCAGCATAAACGCCAAGCCACAAGACTAACACAGGTGGCAGGGCCAAACGGCAGCTGCACGGTAAATCGCTTGGCGGTTGTGTTCAAGTCAATTCGTGGACTAAAATCTCACCAACCGAAGGTACGAGCCGCTTCCAACGGAATGGAAAAGAAAAGAATTCAGATCAATAAGACCACCATTTTTACATTGGCCGCATTAGTTTTGCTTTACTTTCTTTATACCTACGAACTCTCCGTAAATCCCCCCGGCTTTTACATCGACGAGACCCTCGCGGCCTACAATGCCTATCAGTTATCGCAGACGGGGCAGGGTGAATTTGGCCATACACTTCCGCTTTATTTCCCGGTTCTCAAGATCCCGCCGCCGCACGATTACCTCGGCTGGGCGGACCCGGTGCAGATCTATGCGATGGCCGGGCTCTTTTTCGTGTTCCCGCCAGGGTATCTTCTTCCGCGGCTATTGAGCGCGACGGCGATGTTCATCGCCTGCATACTGCTCGGGCACCTCGCGAACCGCATCTCGGGCAACGTGGTGATCGGTGTCGTTACCGGCCTTACGGCAATGGTTACACCCTGGTTATTCGAAACGGGAAGGCTCGCCTTCGGTGCCTCGCTTTACCCGTCCGCGGTTGCGGTCCTGCTGACCGCGGTTTATGCCGCGTGGAAAAAGGAGCGCTGGTCCCTGCTTAATATCGCGGCGCTGGGCGGTTCGCTTGCGTTGGTAACCTACACCTATTCCATCGGCCGGCTTCTCGGTCCGCTGCTTGCTTTTGGGCTAATAGTGTTCGCGACAAGCGTCAACAAATTTAAGGATGTATTAAAGGCGTGGGCTGCGTACGCGGTAACGCTTATTCCGATGGTGATCTTTCATTTCACCAATCCGGGTGCCTTAACGGGGCGGTTCAATATGACGGTCGGAATTGCCGGGCCGGACAAAAGCTACGCCGAGATCGCATTTGAGTTTCTAAAGAATTATGCAGTAAATATTAGCCCGTATAAAATGCTTTTCGAAGGCGATCCGAATCTGCCGCCATCACATATTCGATACCGGAGCGGTATTTATACCGACGCTCCTTCTTGCTGTCACCGGGATCGTAGTGATTCTGATCTTTTACCGGCGTGACGTCTGGTGGCGCTACGTGCTTTTCGGCGCTTTCGCCTCGGTCATCCCGGCCTCGCTGACACGTGACGCGTTTCACATGCTCCGGCTCTCGGCATTTCCGATCTTCATGATAACTTTGACCATTCCGGCGATCATGTGGCTGGCCGGCAGGACGGCAGAGGTATCGGAAACCGATCCGGACCGGACGAATGGCCGTTCGGTCGCGGTCCGCCGCACCATTCTTGCAGGTGCGCTGTTATTCACCCTGGTTCAAACGGTTCTTTTCCAGATCGATTTTCGCCGCGACGGTACGAAACGCGGGCTTTGGTTCGACGAGTCCTACCCGCGGTTGGTGCAGACCGCTCTCTCAATGCCTGACAGGCCCATCTATCTGGTCGACGGCTACTGGGGCCAGGCATATCCGCACGCTTATTGGTATGCGATCGTGCATAAATTGGACCCGTCCACGTTCGTTCACGTTGAACAGGGGAAACGCCCCCCGGCCGGCGGGCTTGTCATCAGTTCCGAGGATAAATGCGTTAATTGTGAAATGATCCGCAAGGACGACCCCTTCCTCCTTTACCGTGAAAGGCCGCCGGCCCCGGTGTTCAGATAACGGTCCGTTCGCGGGGGCTGCTTGCGTCGACGAGCGCCGGTGTGGGTTTTCCGATGGAATCGGAAACGACATATCGTGGCCTGCCCTTAACTTCTTCGTAAATGCGCGCCAAATACTCGCCTATGATTCCGAGGCTGATCATCAGCAAGCTTCCGATCATCAGCAGCAAGAAGATCACGGTAGCAAACCCGGTAACGGCGTTTCCGCTCAAGTAAACATAGAGCGTTTGCAGTCCGAACAGGAAGGCAAATATTAGGAAAAGAAATCCGGTCAACGTGACGATCTGAAGCGGAATGGCTGAAAACGCGGTGATCCCGTTCATTGCCAGCTTCAAGAGCCGTATAACCGACCAGCCTGAATTTCCGCCCGACCTCTCGCCGACCTCGAACGGCAGCTGCTTTCGCGAAAAACCGATCCAGGCGGTCATTCCGCGAAAGAAGACATTGCGGTCCTGCATCGAAAGATACGCGTCGACGGCGCGGCGGCTCAAAAGCTTAAAGTCAGATGCTCCGCGAAGCTCAAAGCCCGAAAGCTTACTCCAGATCACATAGAATAGGTTCGCCGCCACCTTGCTGAAGGTCGACTCCTTTCCCCTAGCGGCCTTTACAGCTTCCACTATCTCGGCCTCTCGGCCTTGCCAGGCGTCGATCATCTCAGGGATCAGCGAGGGCGGGTGCTGTCCGTCTGCGTCCATCACGATCACCGCGTCGCCGCCAGCCATTTCCAGGCCGGCACAAAGAGCAAGCTCCTTTCCGAAATTGCGGCTCAGGCGGGCGGCACGAAGCATCGGAAACTCCGCCGACAATCGTTTTATCTGGTCCCAGGTATCATCCGGCGAGCCGTCGTCCACAAGTACAAACTCAAATCTTACGCCTGTTTTCTCGATCGCCGCTGAAACTGCTCGCAAGGTCGCGGCAAGATTGGAGCTCTCGCGGTAGACGGGCATTACAACCGATAGAATGGGATCTGGTTCGTTGGGCATCGAGAGATCTGGAAGATCAGACGTCAGGTGAGCCGAATTCTAATTCGACGCATGGATTTGTAGTTCACCGACGATCCTGATCGATTATACGCCGTAGATCTTCAATCTGAATTCATCATTCGCCGTGAAAACCTCAGCCCGGCGGCCTGAGAAAAGCAGGGATTGCTTGAGTATCATCGGCAGTCCGCCTCGCGGGATGCCGGCGCCGTATTCACGGCGGCCGAAAATGGCGGCGATCTGCGGGTTCACGCGTTGGGTAATGCCGTATCGTATGGCACGCGACGCCGGCGGAACAAAGCCTGCGGTCCGACGGGCGTTGATGAACTCTATGGCGTTGTCGTAAATGTTGATGCGTGTCGGGATATCGCGCATCGCGAGATCGCGGTGGATAAGGGCGTTCGCTATCGCTTCGCAGACCGCATAATAGTTGTACACGCTCCTGGGCTGCACATGCAGAGTGTCTTCGTCGACACGCTTTTTCGGTTTCGACTTTAGAAGGTCCACGTAACGGAGAACAAAATTCTGAGCCGACTCATAGACCGAAAGAAGATTTCCCTGCAGCACGGAAGACTCGATCAACTGTGCGTTACCGTTCTCGCCGGAAAAACGCGACACACTCACGGCCGCCCTCGGAAAAAGCTGGGCCACGCGGTCGTTTTTTCCGAACAGGACCAAACCGGCCACAGTCGGAAAGAAGTCATCTCCGATGCCAACCGCCAGCAGCAAGTCTTTCTTTAGAAACTCCGCCGTCTGGTACATGTTCAGGTTTTGATTAACTTCCTCAAATCCTGCGGCAAACGTCCACAACAGCCCGTCATCAAAATCGTCTTCCGCGCAGTTGAACAGTGGCACATTCTCGTAACCGAGCGGCCTTATCTCGTCCAGCCACATCGAAAGCTGCTCGCGGGCCACTTCCCTTTTCTCGGCCCCGAACCGCATATAAAAACGGCCGTCCCGAGTTCGGTAGGGCCTGTTTCTTCCCTCGACATCGATCGCGACGACACGTTTTCCGCTGTCGAACGCGATGATGTCGATCATCGGCACGATCTTTGGCACTATCTCTTCGCGGCAAATGCGGACAAGCTCGTCGCGGACCGCTTCGGCGTCAGTAACGCCTTCTATCCGTAATTGATCGGTCACCCCGAAAATGATGGTCCCGCCGCTCGTGTTCGCAAGTGCCACGATGCCCTGGGTTATCTTTTCGACGTTCGAGAGCTTTACCTTCAGCTCCAGATACGTGTCCTCGCCGCCTTTGATCAGGCGCAGCAGTTCGGACCTCGTGGTCAGCTGGGCGGGTTGATTGACTATGTATTCCTGGTGGGAACGGTCGCCGGGTGATTCGTAACGATGAGTGTGGCGAAACTTTCTACGCGGCATAAAAAGTGGCGTGTATATTTTGTCAAGACGGATCACACCTGGCATCCGCCCGAGTGCCCCGGTGAAGGAAACACTGCTGGATTTAGAACAATTACCATTGTGTCAGAATCGCCTGCGTGGAACAACCGCAATGTCAGATTATTTGATTGTGTTCGGTTTGAAGTTGAGATCAAGTTGCGGAAGCCCGCGCGTTGAGCAAGGGCGATATGCGAACGTTGAGTTTTTCGCCCTTCCTAACGGTCGGGCTTTCGCATCGGTGTCCGACCGTTGAATTTGGTAGGTAGTTTTACTCTGACTATTGTCTTCGCTTCAACCGATATATCGCGGTCTTGGTAAGAACTGAATCTTTCGGCATTGATAGGAACTGTTTATCGAGCTTGCTGTAATCAATAAACTCTTCATCAAAATGTTCCGTTAAGAGAATTTCAACATCCAGGTTCGCTTTATCAAATGCCTCTAGAAATTCATGGTGGCGGCGTCGATTCGGAATGCCGCGGTTCGAACCGGTAAGCCCCCAAACGGAACTCGGAAAACGTAGGAAAGTGGTGGGATCGCGGTATTCGGACCATACATCGTGAGGGCCAAGATCCACTCGATGTACTCCTATTCCGTCTTTCTTTAACAACCTGTTGTGGGCTTCGGCGAAAACATCGATATCCGAAACATGCTCAGCTACTTGAAACGAGCAAACTATATCGAATCCGGTCGTAAGGGTTACTTTTTCGATGGGTTCCGCTATCAGTTTTATCCGGCTTTCATAGCCCTCCGGAAAGCTCTTGACATCGATCGACTTGTCCCAATCGATCGTCGGGTAATATTTACTCCACTCAGCGGCTATCTCTTCGTACAATCGTTTCGCTTCTTTTCCATAGTAATTGCCCGGAAACCTGTCGATCGCCGTATACTGCCACGCTCCCGCCGCGAGCATGCTTAAACCCGACGAAAGAAAATCACCCGGCCCGATCTCACAGATCGACTTCGCCTTTACACCGTCCGCCCCCGCATGCGCCAGCAATAGGTTAAGCCCAAGAAAAGCACTGTCCCGAAGATAAATATCCGGCTCATTTAGATTATTGCTTGTCCGGGGTGATCTTAGACGCCACCGCCGGACCGGCGGCAAGGCCATAAGAATACTCTTGCCGATCTGTGTGGAGAGGTCCCGGAGTATGGCCGATGTTCCCGATTTGTTCTCTTTCATTAACTATTTCCCGCATACCGTAGAACTAAACGATACCGCAGGGTGTGGGCGTTTTACATCAATTGTCCCAAATATTTAACGTAACACACAACTGCGCTTGCCGCTTGTATCTTTGACAAAACGCCCCCCTTCATCTATCTAATTCATAACTGTGGAATCAGAAACTGTTACAGCTTATGTCGGCATCGGCTCGAACCTGGGTGACCGGGCCGGGAATCTGCTGCTTGCTGTTCGCGGGCTGATGGAGGCAAGTTTTCAGGTGACAAAGCTGTCGGCGATCTACGAGACAGAGCCGGTCGGGTTGGACTATGACGCGCCGGGTTTCCTTAACATGGTAGCTGAGATCAAGGCCACGGGCATTACTCCGACGCAGATGCTGGCCCGGATGTTGAGGATCGAATACCTGCTCGGCCGCACTGATAAATCGATGAAAAAGCCGCGGACCGTCGATCTCGATCTGCTTTTCTATGAGCAGGAACATATGGACACGCCGTTCCTGACCGTCCCGCACCCACGGGCCCACCTTCGCCGCTTCGTCCTCGTTCCAATGAACGAGATAGCGCATACGTTCAATCACCCTCTGTTCAATAAGGACATGGGCCTTCTGCTCGCCGAGTGTCCCGACAACTCGCACGTCGCCCGATGGTATCCCTCAGACCGCGAAAGCTTCGAAACCGGGCTTTCAGCCAGGTAGAGCGATCGCACGGCAAACTTCGAAAGCTCGTCCGAACGATAAAATAGGTCTGTTAGAAATTTGTTTACAACGTTCGTTGCATTTCTGATACAATATTGCCTGGTTCGTTGACAAGTCCTAAGTGATCGTCATCGGGACCGTTCAGCCAAAGTCAGAAAAGTTTTGTGCAAAACAGCGGAATTTACTGGTTTCGTGCCGTTAAGCCCAATGTTTAGAGATGGTTGCATGTTCCACCGGCACGCGGGACACGGCCGGAACAAGCTGGGACATCAGCGACGGCCGGCTAAAGCTTTGGCTAGACTAAAAACGCGATAAGGACTAGACTTATCACAAATTTATGGCGTATCTGAAACCCGACCAACCCGAGAAGGTTTATGTGCCCGCGCTAAGGGCCGCGAAGGAACGCGGTGAAAAGCTGGCGTGCCTGACGGCCTACGATTACCCGACAGCCCGCATCGTGGACGAGGCGGGAGTCGATATCGTTCTTGTCGGCGACAGCATGGGAAATGTCATCCACGGTTACGGGAACACGATACCGGTCACGCTCGACGAGATACTTTCAGCCACCAAGGCCGTAAAACGCGGAGCGAACCGTGCCCTGATCGTGGCGGACATGCCATACGGCAGTTTTCACACCGGCGACAACAAGGCCGTTCGCAACGCGATGCGGCTATTAAAGGACGGCGGTGCCGAGGCGGTAAAGCTGGAAGGCGGCCGCAACCGCGTCGGGCTGGTCAGACGGCTGGTCGACGAAGAGATCCCCGTCATGGCCCATATCGGCCTCACGCCCCAGTCGGTCCACAAACTCGGCGGTTATCGCGTCCAGGGCAAAACGACCGGCGATGCCCAGCGGCTGATCGAAGATGCGAAACTGCTGGAAGAGGCAGGAGCATTCGCCATCGTCCTCGAGCTCGTACCTCGCGAAATAGCGGAGATCATCACCCGCGAGCTTTCCATCTCCACAGTCGGCATCGGTGCCGGGGTAGCGTGCGACATTCAGGTGCTCGTCCTTCACGACCTCATCGGATTTACATTCGGCCGCCAGCCGCGTTTCGTCCGTCAATACGCAAACGTCAGCCAGGTCATCCACGACGCGATCACGCAGTGGATGGACGATGTTCGCGAGGGCAACTATCCCAGCGAAACCGAATCGTACGGCATGCCTGAAAAGGAGAAGTTCGGCGAGATCAAGTCAGCTACCTCCCTTTGACCGAATGGAAATAATCAACCGGAAACAGCGAATGGCGTCGATCGCGCGAAAGCTTCGCCGCGAGAACAAGACGGTTGGCTTTGTTCCGACCATGGGCGCGCTCCACGAAGGGCATCTTGCACTGGTCCGCGAGGCTCGTCAGATGTCGGACATCGTGATCGTTTCGATCTTTGTCAACCCGGAGCAGTTCGGGCCGGGCGAGGATTTCCAGCGGTATCCGCGTGACCTGACGGCCGACGCCGCGATGCTGGCCGAATACGAGGTCGATTATGTTTTCGCTCCCGACACTGACGAGATCTACGGTCCCAAGTTTTCCACTTATGTCTATGTCGAGGGATTGACGGAAACGCTTGAAGGTGCGTCGCGGCCCGGCCATTTTCGCGGCGTGGCGACCGTCGTGACGATCCTTTTTAATACCGTCCGGCCCGACCTTGCATTTTTCGGCAGCAAGGACGCCCAGCAGGTCGGCGTGGTAAAGCGACTGACCCACGACCTTGGGTTCGAAACAGAGATCGTCGTCGTACCGACGGTCCGTGAGGAATCGGGGCTCGCGTTCTCGTCGCGCAACGCGTATCTCAGCGATGAAGAACGCGAAAAAGCATCGGTCATTTACCAGGCTCTCCGCGACGCGAAACTCGCTTTCAGGGACGGCGAACGTAATGCGTCGAACATCGCTCAAATCGTTGAAGAAAAGATCGGTTCGGAACCGCTGGCACGGATCGATTATGTCGCTGTCGTCAGCAACGACGACCTGGAACCTGTTGATAAGATTGAAGATAAAGAAGTTCTCGTGGCGGTCGCCGTCAGGTTTGGCAAGGTCCGCCTGATAGACAATGTCGTCCTTAACCGAAAGCAGTAATTCGGCATCAAACTTGCATCTAAACCGGCAGAGGAGTTACTTGTAGCTCCTCGTTATATTATGAACATCATTAAGTCATTTCTTTTGGCTTTCGTTTTGACAGTATCCGCCGCGTTTTCAGCGTCGGCGCAAACGCCACTTGCTAAACTCGACGGCGGGACGATCGACGTGCGGGCCCAGAACGGCAAAGTGGTCGTCCTGGCGGTCGGCGCCAGCTGGGTGCCGCTTTCGGCTAAACAGGCTGAATACGTCAACGCCCTTGCAAAGAGATACGCCGGCAAGAACGTTGTGTTCTATTACGTCGTCACTGATTCGACGAACGCCAAGTCAAAGAACTTCGCTTCGGACGATGCAGTCAAAAAGTTTATCGCCGCGAACAAGATCGGTATGTCGGTCCTGCGCGACCCTGACGGCGCAACGGTCCTAAAAACCTTTCGCATCGACCAGGTCCCGTCTTTCGTGATCATCGATAAATCAGGCGCTCAATCGGGCGAAGCTTTCGGCGGTATCGACCCGAAGTTCGATATAACGGTTCCGATCTCGAAGAAGATCGACAGTATCCTATGATCGATGCGGAAGCCCTCGTTCATCGCGCGGGCTTCCGCAATTTCCCCCTAGCCAGCTCTTGGACGAGCCTGTACACCAAACTGATCGGCAGCCCGACCACGTTCCAGTAATCGCCTTCTATGCCTTCAATGAACAACGCAGCCTGGGCCTGGACGGCATATGCGCCGGCCTTGTCCAGCGGGTCGCCTTTTTCGGCGAGAAAGTCGACCTCCGCGGGGGAAAGCTCGGCGAATTTTACACGCGTCGTTTGCAGCCCGACTCGTGTATCGCCGTTTGCGACGACCGCCACGCCGGTCAGCACTTCATGCCAACGCCCCGAAAGCAAACGGATCATCCGCCGAGCGTCGTCCATATCGATCGGCTTACCTATGATCTCATCGTCGATAACGACGGTCGTGTCGGCGCCAAGAACGATCTCGTACGTATTCTCGGCGGCAACGATCTCGGCCTTTGATCTTGCCAGCCGCTGCACGTAATCTTCCGGTGACTCGCCGTTCTGCAAACTCTCGTCGATGTCGGGAACTACTTTACGAAATTCCCAACCGACCGACGTCATAATTTCCGAACGCCGCGGACTTCCCGAGGCGAGCACCATCCGTGGCAGATCTACCTTTGCATTTGCGTCATTTAGCATTTAGTTTGTTCTCGATTAAGATAATAGTTGATAGCCGTCGATTTATAAATGCGAGACGTTTTCAGCTCATTGCCGGGTGCTCTTCGCGAGTTTTCGGATAAAGGAAAGGCCCGTGAAGCAATTGTCTTCGCGGCCTGGAACCGCGCTGTCGGGATCGGATTGGGCGAACACACGTCTCCGGTCGGGTTGGAAGGCAAGAGACTTACGGTTGCGGTTTCGAGCGATACGTGGAAGAAACACGTTGGTGATCTTGCGGACCAGATCCTCTTCAAGCTAAACGGTGCGCTCGGTTCGTCCATGGTCTCGTATATTGAATTCACGGTCGATGCCAGATACGTTCGAAAACAGAATAAGCCGCCTGTTCGATCCAAAAGCGAAGATGAAGATGAGTGGAAATCGCTTGTTCGCGAGGAACTCACTTCCGACCTTAAAACGGCCGCAACCGATATCGGGGATGAAGCGCTTCGGCAGTTGTTTCTAAATGCCTCGACAAGCAGCTTGGCCAGACAAAGACTGGAGCATAAAGAGGATCGTTAAGGCCTCGATTCTTTTTTAAGACCTGTGTTGAATTTGGATATCCGGCATCTGGCCTCGCAATCTAACTTTTTGACTTTTAACTTTTTACTTTCTAACCCATGGACGTACGAACTGTAGCCAAGCTGGCGCACCTGGAGATAACGGACGAAGAAGTGGCGATCTACACGCCGCAGATGGCCGAGATCGTGAAGTACGTCGAGCAGCTGAACGAGCTCGACACGGCCGATATCGAACCGATGCTCGGCGGGCTAACCGACGAAGGCGCCGCTACCGAGGCTGACCGCGACGACATCGTTGTGCCCTCGTTCACACAGCAGGAAGCGTTGGACGAGGCCCCCGCCGGCGTCGCCGGCCATTTCCAGGTCCCGAAGGTCTTGTAGTTCCCTACCACAGAGGCACGGAGGCACAGAGTTTTTCTTGATAACTCAGACCTGCAAAGCGATCGGATCCATCACTGTTTTTCTCCGTGTCTTCGTGCCTCTGTGGTTAATCCTCCTTTCGACATCGTGCAGCGTTCCGAATTTGGAGGCTCCCGATTGCACGAGGGCACGTGTCCGGGTACATGAATTTTATTCGTTCCACTTGGGGCATGACATGAACCCGACGCTGGAAAACGTCAGACTGCGTGAGCGGTTTTTAACCGAACAACATGCGATGTGGCTGCGTCTCGACGCCGGCGGAATGCCGCCGACCAAGAAAGATTATTTTACGGATTCGGAGGAATTTCCGAAGACATTCCGGGTTGGCGAATGCGAGGTCGTCGAGGCCGGAAGAGTGACCCACTTCGAGGTCTTGCTTTTTTGGAAAGACGATACTCGAAGCGAGCAAAAAGAGATCGTTGTGACCTCAAAGTTCGAGAATAACGACTGGCTGATCGATTCGGTCAGTCCCAAAGGATAGATGACCGAAACCAATTTCCGAACAAGTATTCAGAAGACACTGGACAACGCTGAAAAGCTAAATCCGGAACTCAACTCCTTCTTATCGATCGAGCGTGATCACGCGCTCAAGCGCTCTGATCAGCTCGCCTCTAACGGCGGTGATCTACCGCTGAGAGGCTACGCGATCGCGATCAAGGACAACATCTGCACAAAAGGAATGCGGACGTCGTGCGGGTCGAGAATCTTGCATAATTATCATGCTCACTACGACGCGACGGCCGTGGAAAGGCTGAACGCCGCCGGTGCCGTTATGATCGGCAAGACGAATATGGACGAATTCGCAATGGGCTCGTCCAACGAAAGTTCTGCATTCGGCCCCGTTAAGAATCCGTGGGACACGACGCGCGTTCCGGGCGGCAGTTCGGGCGGCTCCGCCGTTGCTGTTGCCTCGGGCGTTGTTCGGGCGGCACTCGGTTCTGAAACCGGCGGTTCGGTCCGTCAGCCTGCTTCCCTATGCGGCATCTTTGGCCTCAAACCTACTTACGGAAGGATCTCGCGATACGGCCTGGTCGCCTTTGCCTCGTCGCTCGACAACATTGGCATCTTTGGCCGCGAGGCCGAGGACGTTGCCGAGGTGCTTCGGCGTTATTGCCGGCCGCGATCCGCTCGATTCGACGTCAGCCGATGTTCCCGTTCCTGATTATACGGCCGCTCTGGACGCTGATATCGCCGGAAAGAAGATCGGCGTGCCGCGCAGCTCTTTTCGGCGAAGGTCTTGATGACGAGGTCCGGGAAAAGGTCGAGGCTGCGATCGATAACTATAAAACCCTAGGCGCCGAGATCATTGATGTCGAGCTGCCCTATGCCAAATACGGCATCGCGGTTTATTACATCATCGCGACGGCCGAAGCGTCATCGAATCTTGCCCGTTACGACGGCGTGCGTTACGGCTTTCGTGCCGAAGATACGGACGCGCTCCGGCAGATGTATTTCAAGACGCGCGAAGAAGGTTTCGGCGCCGAAGTCAAACGCCGGATCATGCTCGGAACCTACGTACTTTCAAGCGGTTATTACGATGCTTATTACGCAAAGGCGCAAAAGGTCCGGGCTCTGGTCAAACGCGATTACCAAACTGCGTTCACAAAGTGCGACGCCATATTAACGCCGACCTCGCCGTCGGTCGCGTTCAAGCTCGGCGAAAAATCGGACGATCCGCTCGCAATGTATCTTAACGACATTTACACCGTTTCGGCCAACCTTGCCGGCATTCCGGGCATCAGCGTTCCGTGCGGACTCTCATCCGAAGGCCTGCCTATCGGTTTTCAGCTTGTGGGGAATTTTTGGTCGGAGTCCGAGCTTTTGAATCTTGCCGCCGGCTACAGCAGGCAGTTTCCATTCGACGCCAAACCGGCCGTGTTCGCCGATTGACGCTTTGTTCTCTTGTGCCGTTTTCGTGTTTCGTTTAGCCGGCTGGGTTTTTCCGGAGTGCTCTTGATCTTTCATGGGCGGGGGTTACTGAAGTCGCAGGTCCGAATACTCAAGGTCGGGCGTAACGATATGAGAGTTCTCGTTCGGCAGTATGTAACGCCAGCGGCTGGTGTCTTCCAGAATTCGTGTGGATTCGCTTGCAGGTACCGGACGCGAGAACAAGATAGCCTTGGCCATAGGGGCAGCCGAGAACCCGAAGCTGATGCATCTGGTGGATGGTTTCGATGCCTTCAGCGATCACGCTCAGCCTAAGTGCTTTTGCGAGGGCGATCACCGTCTTAACTATCTCGCCGTTCTCCGTTCCATCCTCCATCGCGCTTACAAAGGCACGGTCGATCTTGAGTGTATCGATCGGAAACCGGTGCAGATAACTAAGGCTTGAGTACCCGGTCCCGAAATCGTCGATACTTAACTGGACGCCGAGCCGCTGTATTCCCTTCAAAACGTTGATCGCCGCCTCGGCATTTTCCATAACGGCGCTTTCCGTGATCTCGAGTTTAAGGCAGCGGGGATCGATACCGCTTTCTTCAATGATCTGCTTGACCTGATGGACCAGGTTGGGTTGGCTCAGGTGGGTAGCCGACAGGTTTACGGTCAAAATCAGGGAGGGCGGCGCAAGATGTGACCGCCGCCAGCGCATCATTTGCTCGCATGCCGAGCGAAGAACAAAAAAGGTTAGCGGAATGATCAGCCCTGTCTTTTCGGCAGTTTCGATGAATTCGCCCGGCGTGATCAGGCCGCGGCTCGGGTGGTTCCAGCGGACCAGGGCTTCAAACCCGAGCAGGCTGGCGTCGCCCAGGTTAACTATCGGCTGATAGTAAAGTTCGAACTCGTTTCGTTCCACGCCTAGCCGCAGGTCGGTTTCCAGCTCAAGCAGTGACACCGCACGGGCGTGCATTATCTGATCGAACACGACGCAGGACTTGTTCGTTTCCTTAGCGTTGTACATCGCAATATCGGCATCGCGAAGTATCTCTTCTGCCTTCGTATACCGATCGTCACTGATCGCGATCCCGGTGCTCGCACTTACAAAGACGTGCCGGCCCAGCAGTTCATACGGCTGGCCTACCTTTGAATTAATAAAGTTGGCCAGCGCCATTGCGTCGCCGACCGATCTGATCCCAGGCATGATTATCGCAAACTCGTCGCCGCCGAACCTGCCGATCGTATAATTGTCCATCCCGGCCGAAAGAAGCCTTCGGGCGACCGTCTTGATGAGTTCGTCGCCTATCGAATATCCGAGGCTGTCGTTGATGGTCTTGAAGCGGTTGAGATCGAGAAAGATCACCGCGAAATCCGAGTCGATCAGCTTTCGGCTCTTCAACAGCTTGTTTATCTCGTCGACAAAGAAATTTCGGTTCGGCAGGCCGGTCAGAGCGTCGTAGAAAACCGTATGATGCAGTTTTTCGTGGCTTTCCCGCAGGGCCGTCGTGCTTACTTCGAGTTGATGAATATAATGCTCGAGTTCGCCGATGTGCTGTTCGGCCTGTTCGGCACGGTCACGCTCAGCTTTTTCCGCCTTAGCCGATGAGGTCCGCACGGCGTTCGCATATCGAACATATGTGAAATAAACGACCGCAAAGAAAATGGCTACAGAAGCGATCAGGAGCAGGTCAACCTGATACAGCGCTTGTGTGAGCAACCCGCCGAGGAGTGCACTGCTGAGATAAATAACAAGGGCGTTAAAACAATGCTCGTTCCAGACTTTAAGTATGTTCTCGCCCGTTCGGATCGAGATATATGACGAGACCAGGATCGAATGCCCGACAAACTGGGAGATTCCCATTACGACCATCATCGTCGCAAGCCGTGAGAACGAAAACGCGTCAATCGCGCCTTCCGGCCGGCCGAACAATACCTGGATCGTGATAGCTGAAATAAGTACCGACACCGCCGCGACCGCCGTGTTCACGACAATGGTTTGCGGCCGCATCTTCACGCCCTTTCGACGCATTTGGAATGACGAGAACGCTGCCTCGCATGCCCCCAAAAGAACGGCCAGTTCGCCGCCGAACGTGAGCATCGCGAAAAAGATCATCGCATCGGACGCGGTCAAATGAACGCTTGTGCCCGGCAGCTCGACCCGAAGCGAGGAGCCAAAGAATACCGTCACAGCCGAGATAGCCACCATTCCCGCCGAAAGGCTTCCGACCGGAAATCCGATCACCGCCCAAGCAAGCGCACCAACAGCCGACGCCAGGACCAGCGCTACATACAGATTTGTCCTAAGATCGTTTTTTGCTTGGATCTCCATTCGGGAGCGATGGAAAAGAGGTAAAGGCGGGGGGCTGAGGCCGGGGAAAAGGCCCGAGGGGATTTTACCCTCATAGAGTATAGCTTAAACAATGTTGTTTTTCCAGAACTATTTTGTTCAAAAAAATGGACGCGGATGCCGATGTCAGACACCCGTGTCCTGATGACACGTGTTTTGCTTGTGAACCGAACGATCTAGCGCATTCGGGTGGTTGGGTCACCCCGAACGAGGACGGATTCCGAACTCGACCGTGTGTTATCGCTTATCAGCAAACCGTCGCTGATAAGCAAGCCGTCGCTGATCAACAGGCCGTCGGCGAGCGGAGACCTGTCGCCAAGCATAAAGTTATCCGAAATGAGAAGCCCGGCGCCTCCAATGGGCGTTCCCATCGTCATGGTCTGATTGCCGTTCGCTGACCGCGTTCGACCCGAGAACCACGCTGTCGGCGATCAACAATCCGTCACTTATAAGTAGCCCGTCGCTTATCAAGAGTCCGTCACTGATCAACAATCCATCGCTAATCAATAGTCCGTCGCTTATCAGTAGGCCGTCGCTGATAAGTAGTCCGTCGCTGATCAATAGCCCGTTATCGTAAACGCGGTGGTATTTCGTGATCAGTCCGGTCCCGGTCACGGCGGCGTAATTGGGCAGGATACCGCCGGTCCATTGGAACTTCGTTCCCCCGATTGTCGAAGTATGCACGGGAAGCGAGCCCGAAAGCATGGGCGTACCATGAGGCGTCGGATTCGGCATGTCCTGCCTGATCGCCCTCGTCAGCCGGACTGCACCTTCGATGTTCAATTGTCCCGCTCCCTGCTCAAGGGTATTGAATCCGCCGAGCCGCTGCGCGGTATATTGCAGGATCACTTTGATCAGGTTCGGCGTCAGCTTGGGATTGACCTGCAGCATCAGGGCCGCCGTTCCGCTAACGATCGGCGTAGCCATCGATGTTCCACTGAGGTACATCATCTTTCCGGCTGTCATCAGCCGAGCTCGGAACGGCGAGTTCGGGGTTCTCGTCGGCAATATCATTGCCCTTGGCACGGGCGCCGATCACGAGGTTTCCCGGTGCAACCAGGTCCGGTTTGATCAGGTGGTCATAATGTTTTACGCCGGCGTTATCCGTCCAATGTGAGCGCGTCGGGCCGCGTGAGCTATAGGTGGTGACGCCGTCATCGTCACGCCGGTCCGTCCCGAACGTATTCGCCGCACCCACCGTGATCACAGACGGGTCGTTCCCCGGCGAATGTATTGCACCGTAAATCTTCTGCCCGTTGGCGTCTTTGCCGTTGTTACCGGCCGCGGCCACGACAACGATGCCTGCCGCCGTAAGCTTTCTTGCCGCCCGGCACAAGGGATCGTTCCGCCATGTTTCGATGGCAGGGGCTCCGAGGCTTAGATTTACAATGCGAACGTTGTATTGAGTACGGACCGTATAAAGCCAGTCCAGCGCATTTATCAGGCTTGCCGTGCTTCCGGCGCCGTTGTCTTCGAGAACGCGGACGTTGATCACGTTCGCATTCGAGGCGATCCCGCGATAATTGCTCAGGTATGTGCCGTCCGCGGAACTGAGGTTCGCTCCGTCGCCACCCGCTGCCAATGACGCGACATGACTGCCATGTCCGTATTCGTCCTGCGTCACATTGCTGTCCTGCGTAAAATTCCGGCGAGTAATGACACGACTCGAGCCGTTGTCAGCGACGAACGAGCGGTGGTCTTCGCGGATGCTGGAATCGACGACAGCGATCCCGATGCCAGTCCCATCCAGATAACTGCTCGTATTCAGCACGGTCGCGCCCAGCAGTCCGAGGTTCAAACCCTGCTGGACCGTCCGCACAAGCGACGCACCGGTTGTCGTTTCGATATGGCCGAGAACGCGGGTCTCGCGGTCGAGCGAAAGATGACGCGCCCCGCGGGCGGATGCAACCTGTTCAGCGACCCGCACCGGCAGATTTGCGACGATCATGTCCAGGTTCTCTGCCCGGCTTTCGATCTCAACATTATTTCGCCGGAGCACATTAAGGAGTGAAGGATTACTGATATCGTCGGCCTGAAGAATGACCTTTACGACGCGGTTCGGATCGCCCTCGGCGACCAGCTCGCGCAGATCGGGCGAAAGTTTATCGCCGACGAACGGGTCAGGATCGCCGAACGAATCGACCTTTTGAAACCGGCCTTTCAAGTCGCTTGTCGGCTGCGATCGTGCTCCTGATAATCGACGAGCCGGCCCGCCGCTACGACCTGCAATTTCCCTTTGGCGACGGCAGCTTGGATCAAGCCCGGAAATGACCGGCCCGGGCCATTGCGAATCCGTCGAAAATGCCGAAATATCCTCGACATAAAGGACCTTGCTCCCGGCCGGCGAAGCCGCCAACAGTGCCTTAACGCTTTTCGTCAATCCGCGATCGCTTTTGCTATTAGAAAGAACGGCTCCCCAGTTGACCTTATAGATCTTTTTTTCAGGAGCGGCTGCCGCAAGATGCGCCGCTGCCGCGTTCAGCACGAACTCGCGGTTCAAACCCGTTTCGTCCATAAAGACGGGGCTTTTACGTGCGGATCCCGACAGGATCCCCGCTATTCGTTTAGCTTCCTGAGAGAAAAGACCATCCGGGTTGCTGCCGGGGGTTACCTCGATTAGCAATTGTTCGATGTCGCGTGTGGCCGCGTCCCCTCGCTTTGCGGCGACCGGCCGGGGAGCTTGTCCGAAAACGGTCACCGCAAGAACGAGCGAGATGATAACGGCCTGTGTGACAAAAATCCTCATAAGCATTCCCTTCCTAAGGGTGATCTTGTACGCATCTGCGTCGCGAGGTTTATGGCAACGACCGTGCCAGATTTTGTCAGCAACACTAATCTATTGTAAGTACACCGTTTATGATGAGCGGAGCACGTGACAAGTGTGAAGATCGTTCGCGGGGTTCGGTCAGATTGACCGATGAGGGTGGTCAAGCTGACGAAAAAGAAAGCGGCACAGGGTCGGACCCGCGCCGCTTTATGAATCGAATTGTGTCGTTCTTATTTGGTGATCCCGACCTGGCTCAACGCGTAAGCATATTCGAAAGCGACTTCCTTAAGCCGATCGTAGCGCCCCGATGAACCGCCGTGCCCGGCGCCCATATTCGTTTTCAACAGGATGATGTTGTTGTCGGTCTTCATTTCCCGCAGCTTTGCGGCAAACTTCGCGCCTTCCCAATATGGCACCTGGCTGTCGTTTAACGACACCTCGATCAGCATGTTCGGATATTCCTGCGCCTTTATGTTGTCGTACGGCGAATACTGGATCATATAATCCCACGCCTTTTTCTCATTCGGGTTGCCCCATTCGATCCACTCACCGGTCGTCAGCGGCAGCGTTTCGTCGAGCATTGTATTCATCACATCGACGAACGGCACCTGCACGATCGCCGCCTTGAAAGTCTCCGGCGATTGGTTCACCACAGCGCCCATCAATAGCCCGCCGGCCGATCCGCCCTGGATCACGAGCCGATCCGCCGACGTGTACTTATTCGCGACCAGCCATTTTGCCGAATCGACAAAATCGTTAAACGTGTTCATTTTCTTGAACATCCGCCCGTCCTGACGCCATTTTTCGCCAAGCTCCGAACCGCCGCGGATATGCGCGATCGCGAAGATCATTCCGCGATCGACCAGGCTCAACCGGTTGGTCGAAAAGTTCGGCGTCATCGATGCTCCGTACGAACCATAGGCGTAAAGCAGCATTGGCGACTTGCCGTCGAGCTTTGTTCCCTTTTTCATCACGATCGAGACCGGCACCTTCACGCCGTCGCGCGAGACCGACCAGACGCGGGTCGTTTCGTATTTCGACTTGTCGTACCCGCTCGGTATCTCCTGCTGCTTGACCAGCTCGCTTTTGCGGTTGGCAAAGTCGAATTCGTAAGTCGAATTCGGCGTGATCATCGACGAGTAGTTATACCGGACGAACGGCGTGTCATATTCCGGATTCTGCGAAAGGCCCATCGTGTAAACGCTTTCGGGCGTCGGGATGCGGATGTCGGGCCGTTTCGATTCGTAGCGGTCCATCACCCGCAGGTATTCCAATCCGTTCTCGAGCTCGGAGACAACGGCATAATCCTTGAAAAAACTAATGTCGTCGACCTTGATCGCCGGGTTGTGCGGAATAAAATCCTTCCAGTTCTTCTTCGGACGGATCGTTGGCCGGGGCGCGTGACCACTTTGAAATTCTCGGCGTCTTTGTTCGTCAGGATGTAAAACTCGCCGTTATCGAACGTCGCCGTATATTCGTGATCGTCCCGACGCCTTGAGATAATTTTCCATTCGCCCAGCGGGTTGTCGGCCGGAAGATAGCGGACCTCGTTCATCGTCGCCGCACCGGAATTGATAAAGAACATCTTTTTGTCCCGCGAGCGGCCGATGCCCGTCGTAAAAAGGACGTCCTTTTCTTCATAGATCAATTCATCGCCATTCGTCGTTCCGACCGTATGACGAAAGATCTTGTCGTCACGCTTTGAGACCGGATCTTCCTGCGAATAGAAGAGATACTTTCCGTCGGCTGACCATTCGGTCGACGTCACGCGTCGATCTTGTCCGGCAGCATCTTGCCTGTCCGCAGGTCCTTGATCTGCAGCGTGTACTGGCGGTAACCGGTCGTGTCGGTCGAGAACGCAAGCATATTGCCGTCATCGCTCGGCTCGAATGCACCGATGGCGAAATACTTGAATCCCTTCGCCATCTCGTTTTGGTCGAGCAAAACTTCGGCATCCTTACCGTCGCGCGTTTTGCTGCGAAGGTAGGTCGGGTACTGCTTCCCTTCTTCGGTCTTGTTGAAATACCAGTGGTCGCCCATCTTGACCGGCACGCTCAGGTCCGTTTGCTTTATCCGCCCGAGCATTTCCTTGTAAAGATTGTCGGCAAACTGTTTATGCTGGCCCATATGGGCCTCGGTGTAGGCGTTTTCCGCTTCGAGATATTTGATTATCTCGGGGTTCTTTCTTTATTTCGGTCGCGAAGCCAGGCGTAATTGTCCATGATCTCATACCCGTGGATCTTCAAAACTTTCGGTTCCTTTTTTGCGACGGGTGGTTTCATATTTACTTGTGCGAACGAAGAATTACTTCCAAGAGCGACAACAAAAAAAGCGGCTGCCAGGGGCGATCGTCTCATCTTCTAAATACTCCTCATTATGATTCGATTTCGTCGTAGCGATATCTGAGATTCTAGCCTTTGTTCCTCTCGGCACAAAGCCGTCGGCATCAAGTTGCGCAAGCCCGCCGCGTAAGCAAGGGCGATATGCACACGTTGGCCATTTCGCCCTTCCTAACGGTCGGGCTTGCGCATCAGGATCCGACCCGACGGCATAGAAAATACAATTTGCTACGATATGTTAGCGTCTGTCTTTTTGAATCGAACCCGACTTGAACTAAATTAACTATCAATGTGTGGACGAATATCGCAGGTCGAGATAGACAACTACTATAACCGCGTTTACGGCTGGCCGATGCCTGACTACAAACCGCGGCGAAACATCAAGCCGACCGAGGAAGTGCCTATCTTTGTGCATGAGGGCCGGGAAATAAAGCAGGTTGTCGCTCGATGGTGGGCTCAGCACGACGGCGCCCGTGAATTCAACTCGCGAAACTACACGACCTTTAACGCCCGAGTCGACCGCCTGGACGATTCCAAGCTTTGGAACGATCTTATTAAAAAAGGAAAACGTTCGATCGTGCCCGTCTCAAGCTTTTATGAATGGCCGGTCAAAGGCCGGCCTCCAGTCGAAATATTTACGCAGGGACGTCAACCCTTCGGCCTGCCCGGCCTATGGAGCACGTGGTTCGAGAACAACGTGCCCCGCTATTCGTTTACCGTCTTCACCACTGAGCCCAACGATTTCATGAAGCCGATCCACCCAAAAGCAATGCCCGTAATCCTCGACAGCCCCGAGCTCCATAAACTCTGGCTGCTCGAAGGCGACCGGGAAATTTTAGTTCCGTACAAAGGCGAACTAGAATCCGACACTCTTGCAGAATCGCTGGAAAAACTCTATCCGGATGACGACAAAAGTGAGTAAGAGTTCGTGGTTCAGTTTCAGGTTTCCGGATCTTTAATTTCAAATTCAAATCTCAGATTTCAGATTTTTGAATCTCTGATTTCATATTTCAGATCTCCGAATCTCTGATCTCACAGTTCCGATCTCAGATTTCTCGTTCGTCGCTACTTTAACCTCTCACTGTTCTTCATCAGCCGGATTCGCCCCCGCCGCCCTGGCCGGTTCCGATCTTCCAACTCCGAGATTGTCATAATTAAGGATCGCGTTGAACAGAAGCGAAAAACTGCCGTGCGTCTGGTGCCGCCACATCGGGTTGTTTGCGAACATCACGACGTGGCCCTTGCCGACCGGAACATCGACGACCGCTGCTTTGCCCGCGAGCTCTGATCCGCCCGCCAGCATTCCGCTTACGAGCAATTCTTTTTCATGCGCGGAAATCTCAGCACGACCCGCGGCCGTGATGGCCAGCGGTGGAATCTGTCGCCGGATCGGGCGTGGGTGTCGGACCTGCCGTATCCGTCGGCCTGCGTCCCTGCACAACATCCGGATCGTCTCACGCTACCGCGTCCGGTCGGCCGTCCTGTCGGCGCCGCCTGGCCCGCTCCTCCGCCGCCCCCGCCGATCCCCCGGCTCCAATTGCCGCCACCTGAAGCAGCGGTGCCTGGTTAAAGTACACGGCGAGTTTCTCATCATAACCGTACGCGATCGGGCTCTTGCGGTCGGCGAAAACCGAATTCATCACGGAACCCCGTACCTGCAGCGTTGCGGGCTTCCTGGATCGAAACGCCGCTGACCATTCCGAAATCGATCGGCAGCGAAGCATTGCCGCCAACGGTTATAAACAACCCGCCGTCCTCGATGAACTCGCTGCAGATTCGCAACGCCCTGAATGCCCATTCCGCCGCGGATGTCGTCTGTCTGGTCGGGCGACAGTCCCATATTCGGCGTCAGCTCCGATTTCTTCCAGGGTATAGGCCCTTCCGAATCGCTGAATTTCGGAACGCCGCGAACGATCGTTCTGAGCACTTGTCCGTTGATCGGCCCGAAAATGATGACGTCGTACTTCTCGCGAAGATTCGGCGTGCGGCCGACGTCCTGGTCCGAGATGTAATCGTACGGAATGCCCAGCCGGTCCAAGCTCGATCCGGTACCAACCCTCGTCCTGCGTGTTGATCCAGGTATGAACAAGCGCGATCCGCGGAGCCCCGACTGCATGGCTCGCGACGTCCGGGAATTTATCCACGGCGGTCGCGGTCAGCCCGAGCTCAGTTACTTCCTTCGTCAGCCTTGCCGCGAGATCGGACGGATTTCCCTCGGACTTGATGATATATGACCCGGCGTTGAAATTCTTGTCGCCGACCTTGAATGCAGCTTCAGCCGCCGAAACTTTGACGTCCTTCAACCGGTATCGAAGCTGCGCATCCGCGCTTTCGCCAGTGTGGTTGACGACGAATCCTGCCTTGCCGATTCCCTTCGATCTTGCCAACAACCTTCGCCGGCCCGTTGATCATAGTCATCGGCGCGTCGAGCATCTTTTCGTCCTTGACCCGTACGGTTTTCACGTTACGCAGCGGCCCGAGCGTCCAACCAGTGTCGTCGTACGGCCGCGGGTCGTTCACGTTGTAATACTGGGTGTCGAGCAGCATATCGGCCATTCGCGAATACGGCTGGTCCATCCGGACGACATAGCTTCCCGCCCCGAATTTTCCTTCCTTCGTTTCTACGGCGCCGTTCAGTTGCTGCACCTCGCAGCCCTGCATTTTCAAAAGGTTAACGAGATCGGCAGCCTCGGCCGGACGCGTTTCGTCCGCTGGCAGAACGTACGCCGCCGGGCCTTCGGTCTTTGCCTTTGCGACCGAACGCTTGCTCTTCAGATAAAAATTGTTGAGGAAACTTTTCCTTGTTGTTCGCGACATAATTCATCGCGATCAGAATTGCGCTCTGCTGCAAGATTGATGTTGTTTCGGATCGACCATTTCACCCGCGAAAGCGGCGGGTTCGGACGGAACCAATCGCGGTTTGCCTGTGCCGCGCGGAACAACACGGTCCTGCGTGTCGGCACCGCCGTTGCCGAACGTTTCGTAAAATCGCCCGATCGAATTGTGGCCGTTCGCGACATAGAACATATAGTTCGGCGCCCAGCCGTCGTAAAACCCATGCGTCCACACGCCCGGAACGCCGCGTTTCGTCATCTCTTCGACCTCGTGGTACGCAAGGTCCTGCCATTCACTGACCACGATCGGGTCGAGCCATGCGTTGTACGGCCCGGTGCCGGTCGATATGTAAAGGAACGGGACCGATTCGTGCAGGTCGTGCAGAACGGTCGGATGATATTCGAGAAACGTGCGACATCTGGTTTCGCGTCAACGCCAGGGCCATTCCCATCGAATCGCGGTTGTTGTCGTGTGCGACGTACTTGCCCCAATAGATCAACCCCGGAGACCGTTTACCTTCGTTAGCCTTTCGGTATTTGTAAAGATCGACCATCGTGTCGCGGCCATCCACTTCAAGCGTCGGCGTGATCATCACGATCACGTTCTTTCGGATCGCCTGGATGAACGGCGATTCCTCGACCGCCAGCCGATAAGCCATTTCCATCAGCATTTCCGGGCTGCCCGTTTCGGTCGAATGTATCGACCCCGAAGCCCAGTAGATCGCCTTTCCTTCGGCGACCAAGCTGTTTCGCGAGCTCGTCATTTATCGTTCGCGGATCGGCCGAGCTTTGCACGTGATCTCTTTATACCGTGCCAGCTTCGCCAGATTCGCCTCATCCGAAACGACGACCAGCATTTGCTCACGGCCCTGCTCGCTCTTTTCGGGAGCGGTAAACGTCTTTACCGCGTGCCGTCGTCTTTTCCAGCTCACGGTAATAGCGATGTTGGTCCTTCGTATATGTCAGCTTGCCCGGCGTCCCGATCGGGTAACCGAGGATCTTTTCGGGCGTCGGCACCTTCGCCGAGGCCGGCAGATGGTCGACGATCTCGGTCAAAAACATCTTGTCGGTCGTGTTCTTGATGATCGATTCGGTATATGCCGTGTCGATCGGCTGTGCCGTCGATTTCGTCGCCGGTGTATCATTTTTCCGGCTCGACGGGTTGGCAACCGCAGTAGTGTCGGCCAACTTGTTCGGGCTGTTTACCGGGGCCTGGGCAAAGAGAGGGGTACACAAGGCATACGTGAGGACGGCTGCAGCAACGCGTTTCATAGCATTATTCTCCGGGTTCAATTATCTGGAAATTAGACTGAGCTGGTGTACAGAATTGTATCAGACCCGAGAGGAATGCGAAATCATATCGGCACGAAGGCGATTATCTAACGGACGGCAGCAGCGATAGGGACCAACGGCGGGCGTTCGGGTTCATACCCGATCGCCTGGAGCATTCGGACAGCGATAGCTTCGGCTCGCATCTTAATGAATTCAGCCGTTTCACCGGCGAACAGGCTGTCGACCGTCGTAGCGAAGATCTCAAGCCACCGCTGAAAGTGATCGGGCGTCAATTGTACGTTTTCATTCAACTCGATGTGGACCTGCAGCGGGTTTCGCCCATGTCGAGCATAATCACCCGATCTGAAAAGGAGCGTTTCCCAAAAATCGCCGATGATCGGAAGGTGATGTTCCAGGTCGAGCCTCACAACGTCCGTAAAGATGTACCCGATCTTTTCGTCGGCGATCGCGTCGCGATAAAAGTGCTGCATCAGCCGGTCGATATCTTGCCGGTTTTCAATGTCTCGCTGCATAAGAGCATTAGAGGATAGATCGGCCTCCTGCGTTCGCCGGACTTTTACGGATCAGGATGCTTCGAAGGATCTGCGCCGTCGCCATCAACGCCATCGGGGCGAATACGACAAACAAAGAATGCCGCCAGAATTCGCTTCCCTGCTTGTACGCACCATTCGCGATCGGGATCCCGAGCGTGACCGCATAATAAACGCCTAGCGGCAATAAATAGCGCCAGAGTGGGTTGCTTGTGCGATCCGTGTAACGGCTTCGGCTGCGTTGGTCAGCTCTTTCGTCGACAAAATAAAGTACAAGCAACGCAGCAAAATAAACCGCGATGCCTTCGAGACGATGAAGATCTTCCGGTTCAAGCCAGTCGAGCGCCGGGGCGAGATCGCGAAGTTGGATAGCAACCGAAATGCGGGCAGTGTTTGCGACGATGGTCGCGACAAAAGCGATAACTACGGCAAAACCAAGCGAACGCCAGGTCACGTTGTCACCCAGCAGTCGGCGAAGCGAGAGGGTGAGGAACGCAACTATCAAAAAATTAACGCCCGAGCATGGCAACGCGATGAGGAACGTCCGATCGATGCTCATGTATCCGACGTGAGCCTCGAAATAAAATCCTAGGCCCGTGGTTAGTTCAACGAGACAAGCGGTCGGCGCAAGTATCCAGCGCAGATCGTCGACACCGGCAGATGAATAATAGAGCTTAAGGGCCGCCGCGAGGAGGACGACAGCGGCCCATTTTGCTGAATAGTTTAGTTTTGGCCAGACACTCGCCCGATCCATACGGACCTCACGTAATTTTCAGCATTTCCGCATCGTTCCGACGGCGGCGAATGACGGCAAGAACAGCTATCGCAGCAAACACGGAAAGCATCCACCAAACTTCGGGTTCGCTGCCTATCGCCATGTCCGTCACGCCTACCGGCAGCGGCAGCGGCTGATCGACGTCGGTCGCCGAGCCGTCTGGATTGACGATCTTTTCCCGCACCGCGATAAACGAGGTGTACCGGGTTAATAGGTTGTATTTCAGTCCAATCGCCGTGATCGCCTTCACCCGTTCGTCCGATATCGCCGCCGAGCCGAATCCTGAAAGCTCATCTATCCGCGACCGTGCCCACAGATAACGCAACGCCGAATTCTCGGGTTCGGGAGCCACCGTACCAACGTCCAGCCGCGATGAATATTCGCCAAGCCCGGTTCGGCCCGTCAGCACGATCGCACCCGAGGGCGAGCCGCGCCATTTGCCGAATACGATCACGGGCCTGTCGGCGAGCAGGTCCGGCTGATGTTCGGGGAAAACGTCATAGGTCTCGAACCCTTCGGCCGTTACCTTAATTCCCGAGAGAACCGGCATCTGGATGTATTCGCGAAATTTCGCCGCCGTTTCGGCCGCCAGTTTTTCATCAGTCAGAACAAAGGGCTCGCCCATTCCCGCCTTGGCCACACCCTCTATCAAGTAGCGGTTGACCGAGCTTCCGATACCGAACGCGAAGACGTTCGCACTGCCGAGATTTGCCCGGATATAGTCGAACAACTCTTCTTCTCCTGAGATATATCCGTCCGTGATCACGACAATGCTTCGCGAAATGTCGCTCTCACGGGGCGTCGCCATTGCCTGCTGAAGCCGCCGGCAAAAGCTCGGTCCCGCCGGCCCCGCGTTGCTCGTCGATAAGCTGCAATGCACGCGAAACATTCTCGGGATTCGCAGGAAGCGAGCTTTCGGCCAACGCTGTCGAATCGCCCGAAAACAGGATCACATTGAACATGTCGGTCGGCCTCAGGTTGCCGATCAACTCTTCCAATAATTTCTTCGAGGTATTCAGCGGAAAACCGCTCATCGATCCCGAAACATCCACAACGAAAATATATTCCCGAGGCGGGACCGCGGCCATTTCGACACGCTTCGGCGGCTGGGCCATATACAAAAAGAAATTCTCGTCCTCGCCCTGAAACAGCAGCAGCCCGGACGAGATCTGTTTCCCTTTCAGTCTGTAATTAAGGATAAAATCGCGATTCCCCTGTAACGCATCGGGTTCGTCCAGCTCAAGTCTCGCAAGCGTATTGCCGTCCCACGCAGCCGCCAGCTTATGCGACGGGCTGTTCAGCTCTTCGATCGGCATCCCGGCCGCGATCCGCGTCGATATATGCAGCGAACTTTTCGGCTGCTCGCCTTCACGCTGGTACGCCGTTCCGACCGGCGGTTTGTCCTCGCCTTCTTTTGAGGGGTACCGCGGGCCGACGACGGTCGGATATACCACCTGGTAAACCCCGTCGGTCGGGATGAGCAGCTCTGTGTAGCGCAGCTCGATCTCGACCACGTCCCGCGGCATTATGTTGGCGAGTTTCATCGAGAAGACGTTTGGACGATTTTCTTCCAAAAGCGAGGCGCTTTTGCCCTGCTTTTTTGCTTCGTCGAATTCCTGTTTCGCGGCTTCGCGTTCCTTTATCTTTGCGACGATGATCTGGTTCCCGATCTTCATCCTCATCGAATAAACCGCCGCCCGCGTCGATGCGGGGAAAAGATACGTTGCATTGATCGGCCGCGTGCCCTCGTTGCTGTAAGCCTGCACCACGCGTACATCGGCGATCACGCCCGAGACCGATATCTCGACGCGTGTGTCCTTCAGCGGCAGTTGGTCAACGGCCGGGTCGCCGTTCACAAAAAAGTATGGTGAAAGTGTTTTGTCTTCGTAGGTCCGTTCCTGGACCTGTCCTGCGGCCGATAGGCCGAGTCCGGCGGCGGCAACGAGCAGGAACAAAAGTCTAACTAAACTGGTCCGTGATCTAATGGTCATAAGCTTCACTCCGTTTCTACCTTTGTGAAGCTTATGCCTAACTATTTAACTTGATAATGTTTCCCGCCACATTCCGAAGTGAGGATAACCACAGTTCCGTCAAGTGCTGTCCGAAAAATGCGCAAAAAAATGCGGGCCCGAAAGCCCGCATTTGCATCAAGCCTGAACCGTTAATTTAACGATAGGCCTGTAAATTTCCCGGAGACGTTGCCGTGATAGTAAACGTTGTGCCCTCCGAAAGTCTGATATTATCGCGGCCCTGGATAAGGACGCTTCCTGCACCGGCGCCGGCTCCGACAGCCGCACCAACAGCTGCGCCCTGTCCGCCGCCTGCTATGGCACCTATCAAAGCACCTAGAGCGGCTCCGATACCGGCACGCGTTGCGGTCGTGGTCGTCTGGCTGCGGTCACGGACCGTGCCTTCGTTATTCACGGAAATACGGTTGCCGTCAGCCGAAGTCACCCCGTCGATGATCCCCGCAAAACGATATGTCTGGCCGTTCATCCGGATCGTGTCAAAGTCGAACGAAATGTTCGCTCGTCCCGACAAACGCCCCGAACGGTCGACGTTCGAGATACGTCCCTCGATCACTGCACCGCGGTAACGCTCCGGCGACGTCACGTCCAGCAGCACGCGGTCGTTCACCTGCGAGGCATTCGTGTCGATCGGATTTCGGAGAGTCGCTACCATCTGCGTTCCGTTCTGAATAAAGAAACGCTCGGCGCTATTGCCGTAGTTGCCGGCGCTGCGGCCGTCGAAGACGTTGTTCCACTGTGCGGTATCGTCGATCTTGTCGTACACACTCGAAACGGTCACCTGGTCATTACGATTTTCCAGGTAAACCCGCCGCGTCACGCGAAGCTGTCCCTCACGCGTCGGCACGAACGAAACGTGAAAATCGTTCGCTCGCTCGCCCGTGTAATTGATCACAAACCCGTCCTGTCGGTCCGCGGTCGCAGTCGTAGTAATGACCCTGCCACGCGTGTTCCGCTCGGTTTGCGGCCGCCCGTCGGCCGTGAACGTAACTTGCGGAGCATTGCTCGATGCCATCGTCACTGCGTTGCCGGTCTTTTCGATCGCGATCATTTCCGGCGATGCCAGACGTCGTTCGAGATTTCGGCGAACGCGTTCGCGATCGGCGTCGAGTAATAGTTGATCGAACGGTCCACAACGTTCATCACATTGTCGCTCAGCGTCGTGTTCAGCCTATAAGTTCCCGTCAGCCGATTATCGAAACGCCGTCCCGTGCGGTTGCCGCCCGTATTAACATCGTTGTCGATCGGCGCTCTCCATGGCTCCCAGACAGGAAGCGTCTGGTTCCAGTTCCAGCTTACGCTGTACAAAGTGGCAAGTGTGTTCAGGTCGGAGCGAAGATTCATCCACTGCGACTCCGTCTGCCGCGACAACTGATTACGCGCCATAAATCGGTCGATATACGCGGCCCGTGTCAGCACGTCCGAGACGTCCGACCCGATCGCACGGTTCATATCGAAACGCTGTTTCAGACGATCGGTCGCACTCTCAAAATCGGTCACGAACGCCTGCAGGTTCTCGTCGCGTGTAGTGTTGTTCCATCGCGGCCGGTCTAGCGACGAATCAAGCTGCCGCTTAAACGTGTCCGTCTTGGTTTCGATCCGCGTCAGGACCGCGCGTATTTGCGAATCGCTTACTCTCACCTGTGCGTTGGCCGCTCCCGCAGCCAGCGCAACAATGCCGATTAAAAATAGATTGATTACTTTGTTGCTCATATTTGCCCTCACTTTTATGGGACTAAGATTTTGTCCTAAATTTCCAGGACCAAAACCAGCGGAAGAGAACGCGGTCTTGCCCTCACACCTCGGGTTGTTGCAACGCTCGTGCCATTCGCTTTCGTCTCCGTAAATACTTGAATTTACTTAACTTCGGTCAGTGTGACCTTTACCAAAATCGTGCAAGCCGTACGGTTATAATGCACCGGAACCGTCTGGACCCAATTAATAAAGACTGAAAATCCGGGCGCTAAAAAGCCCCGGGTAACCGAGGCTTTTTCCACCATTATGCGATCTCTTGGATCTCAGATCCTAAACGCTCTACCGCTCCCCGATCGGCGCATACTTCTGATCGCGCTTGCCGATGTATTCGGCACGCGGGCGGATCAGCTTGTTGTTCGCGTATTGTTCGAGGATGTGGCCGGTCCAGCCTGAGATGCGGCTGACGGCGAAGATCGGCGTGTACAGATCGAGCGGGATGCCCATCAGGTAATAGGTCGATGCCGAGTAGAAATCGACGTTCGGATACATTCCCTTTTTCTCGAGCATCAGCTGCTCGATCCGCTGCGACATTTCGAACCACTTCGTCTCGCCTTTCTTCTCGGCCATCTGCTTTGAGAATTTGCGAAGCCACGTCGCACGCGGGTCTTCCGTTTTGTAGACGGCGTGGCCGATGCCCATGATCTTTTTCTTTTTCTGGCGAGTGCGTTCGTCGACCCACGCGTCGATCTTTGCCGGGATCGCCGATCTCGATAAGCATCTTCATCACGGCCGTGTTCGCCCCGCCGTGCAGCGGCCCGGCGAGTGCGGCAATACCGGCAGTTACCGCACCGTACATATCCGCAAGCGTTCCGGCGACGACACGCGTCGTGAACGTCGAAGCGTTCAGCTCGTGATCGGCGTGCAGGATCAGCGCGATGTCGAACATCCGCGCTTCGTCCGCGTCGGCTTTTCGCCGCGAAGCATGTAAAGGAAATTCTCGGCGATGCTCAGGCTCTTGATCCGGTGCGATCACTTCCTTGCCGTTGCGAATGCGGTCCCAGGCGGCGGCGATCGTGCCGATCTGGCCGGTGATCTTGATCGCGGCATCCGACGCCGTTTCGCGGTCGGTGCCGTGCCCGTCCTTGATCATAAAAATCGAGCGACGAAACCGCCGTCCGCAGCACGTCCATCGGATCGGCATCCTTCGGATACTGCTTCATCAGCTCGATGACTTCCGCCGGCGCTTCGTAATTTCGCGCGGATCTCGCTCGGTCAGCTCGTCCAGTTCGGCCTGCTTCGGCAAACGCCCGTTCCACAAAAGAAAAACGACCTCTTCGAACGTCGAATTTTCGGCGAGATCGTGAATGTCGTAGCCCTGATAAATCAATATGCCCTCGCCGTTGACATCGCCGATCGCGCTCTGTGCGGCAACGACACCACGCAGTCCCGCGGTGGCCGCGGTTGTTTCTGTTCCTGTACTCATCTCTTAAAGGTCCTGTAATGGTCTAAATAATTGGCTTATCCAATTTTATCCGACCGGCCGAACATAAACAAGTACGGGCTAACGGCTCGTTTTTAGCCACGAATGCACGAATGAGATGAGAATCGGACATTCGTGCAATCGTGGCTAAATTTGATTTCTCAACTCGGTGAACCGTTTCCTCAGCTCCCCGACTTCCTCTTACCTTCCTCTTATTCCTCTCCTTCCGTGGTCGAATCTTCGTCGGTGGCGACCCCTTCAAGTTTAACCGCTACTCCACCCTGAATTCAGGGAGCCGCTTGTTGCACATATAATACTCTTGACAATCGATGCAACATCCTGTATCATTTTCTCGGTTCTTTGAATCGTGCTAAGTATCTACAGCACAGCTATTTGTGACGGATTTTGTCTCACGGAGCGGTCCTTCCCGCCCGGTGAGACGAAATCGGACTTAAATAGCTGAGATATCGGCACTTAAGCCGTCTCACCGTGAGACAAATGTGAGACAGTTGAGAAAAGCTTCGAGAAAGGAGTTTTGGCGGATCAGTCTTCCTGAGCGACTGTTTTTTTCCACAGATACCTGTGCAAAATCTAAAGCGAATGCTTAAAATCTTAAGCAAAAATCAGCGGTTCAGACGTCTCGTGTTGTGGAAAACAAATATCGGCCGCAGCGCTATCGAGTTAAAAGGAAATCGACGGCTTCGCCGGGCGGATTTTCATACATTTTCGACCGGCAGACAAAAAAATATCCACAAACTTTCGCAAAGCCCCAAAGGAGGACTAAAAAGCTTTGCGTGATCGTGGATAAGAGTTGCTAAGGGCCGCAGGTTTCGGGGTCTCCGGCAGGCCGAAAGTTTGTTGCCACATAGGACTTTCGGCCCGCCGCTTTCTTTTGGAGTTGGTACAGTGAGACAAGCCCTGCGACGGGCAACTACTACCTTATCTGCGTCTCGTAGGAGGTCCGGACGCGGAGCTGTTGAGTGTTTCTAAGGTTGATGTGATTGCCGCGATCAATTACCACGGCACCGACGCCGACCGCAGCACCGACGCCCGCGCCGACAGCGGCACCAACCGGTCCTCCGGCTATGGTCCCGACGACCGCACCCGTGCCGGTCGCGGCCCCGATCTTAATGAAATCCTCTTTATACGGCCGCGTTCCCTGGGCCAGGCCTTCATTATCGATCCGCTTGATGTTATCGCCCTTTGCCGGATAGACCTGTATCAGGCTCGCGGAATAATTGCTCCAGCGCGACTCGTTCAACACTATCCGGTCGAAGGACAGCTGCATTTCCGATCGCCGTTTGATATGGCCGGGCTTGGTGATCTTGGTAATACGCCCCTCGACAACGGCCCCGGCCAGCTCGGTCGGCGAGATGATCTTTGCAGTAAATTGGTCACCGACCTTGTTCTTTTGGGTGGTCAATTCCTGCTCAAGTTCGAGGATCAATTCCGTATCTTTCGGAATGATAATGACCGCGTCGCTGACCGGCGTAAATGTCGTCTTTATGGCAGCTCCGGGCGTATTCGGCGGGCTGTCCGAATGTGTAGGAGCGACGGCGGCCGGGGCCGGTTCCTGAGTTGGCACTGCCTCTGCCGTCGGCTGTGCCGCTGGCGATTCTACGGCCGCGGGCACCTCAGTTTTAACGGCCGGGGCCGAAATCGGCGGTTCGGCAGGCGGCTGGACGGGCTGCGGTTCGGCGGCAGGCTCGGCCTGTGCGGTCACCTGATCGAGCCCTCGACGGGCAATATTTTCGGGCACCGCCGATTCGAAAGCGCGTTTGTCATAACCGGCAGCATAGCCCGGGCTCGAACCCTTGGCGGTATCCGTCGCGATAATCTTCAAGCGATCCGTACTCTTTGTTATATGCCCGGCTTGCCTTTTCGTAATCGCTATGGCTGGCAATGTCCTTGGCTGCCTTGTCGATAACGTCTCGGTAGCCCGCCATGTAGCCGTCCGAGTATCCGGTCCGGTAACCTCGCTGTAATGCTGTTTTCGAATCCTGCCCGAAGGCGGTCTGTGCGGGAAGAGCTATAAATGCCGTGATATGGATGGAAAGACAAAGAAATCCGGCTAAAAACCTGGCTGCTAGCTTCATTTGATCTCCTTTGGGTATTGCTGCTGAAGTGGAAGAACCGCAAGTAACGCCTTAGTTATACACGACTGCTTAAGAATTTACAAGAACTTTTATGCGGACGTTTAACTAATTTTTCTTCCCAGTCATTAGATGAAAAAAAAGCGGCAGCGGTGGCACGTCCGCTGCCGAAAAGCTCTACAGGAGGAGCAAAGCAAACACTAAATACTCTTTCTGAACAGGTAGGACGCCCGGACAAAGAACGTCCGGCCCTGCCTCTCGAACCGCGGCGAATATTGCCCCGAGTAAGGATTAAAGCCGTTATATGTAAACGAGTCGTTATAGCCTGCGTAAAACGCCGTGCCGGGGCTCGGGTTCCATCCGAACAGCAACTGCCCTGCCGACTGCGAACTGAGCGATTCATAATCCAAGCGGGCGCGGATATAAATAAACCGCGTGAACTGGTACGTCGATCTCAAGGTAAAGATGTTCGTATCAAAAGCGACCTCGCCGTTATCGTTCCGGGTAAGCTGGCTCTTTGTATAGTCGAGCGAGATCCGGAACGGATCGACCGGTTTATATTCCGCGCCGACATTGGCATCGAATTGCCAACCGGGCCCGGGATCCTTTGGAGGTTCAGGGGGCTGTCGTCCGTTTTCAACCCATTCCAGGTAAGCCGGGCTTCGTCGCGGAAATCGGTGACCGGCACCGAAATCGTAATCAAACGCGCCGAAAATCGATCCGACAAAACCGTACATAAAGAATTGCTTATTGAAACGTTTCTCGGCGTTAAAGCTAAAGTACGGCTGCTGCGTCGCTCGTGTCGGAGCTCCGTAAAATGCCCCTTGCATCATTCCGGCCGGATCACGTTTCGGGCCGAATTCTTCCTCGTAGATCTTCTCGTACTGGTCGCCTGCCTCGAAAGAAAAGAACGTGTTTCCCTGCATCGACCCGTTCACGCCCATACCGGCAAGGGCGTATTGGATGCGGCCGCTCCAATCGAATGTGTATCGGGCGAACTGGTTCCAGCTCAACCGGATAAATTTAGCCTTCGGATCCGACTTTGTACTGAATCGATTGACAAAGAATGCCTGGTTAGTATTCGTCCGACGGGTAAAGCCGGCATCGGCCCTGTAATCGCTGCTGCGGCCAAAGACTTCGGCGTACCAGCCATGCTTATCGGTCGTATAGTCCAGGCTCCAAAAGTAACCCATGCCATTCCCGGTTCGGTACGGGTTTGTATTAGTTACCGGGTCGTAGAAATGCTCACGCGTATGGGTGCCGACCGCTTGGAACGTCATCACCGTCTTTGTATCCAGCTTGAACTTTCCGTCGAACCCACCGACAAAGTTTCTATCTTGAGGCCATACTCTCGCTGTTCCGAAAAAGCCGACGTTATTGCTTGCCCCGAAGTCGCGCTTTACCCGGAGCACGCCAAAAAGCGCGTTTTTGTCGAGAAATTCTTCGAGCGGGCAGTTCAACGCCGGGTTGTACGACGTCTGGATCTCCTTGCAAATGCGGAGTCTTGTGCGGTCATCTTCCGAAAAATTTCCCGGTGCTTTATCTGACGCAGCCATGAAACCGAAGGACGTTTTGTCTATCTTCCCGCTAAGCTTCGCGGCAAAATCGGGATCTTCGATCCGGCGTGAATAGAACACCTGCAGCGGCGAATCGAATATTTCCTTTCCTTCGAGAAAGAACGGCCGTTTCTCGGGAAAGAAGATCGGAAAACGCTGGTTGGCGGTAACGACCGGAGCGTCCGCTTCGATCTCGGCAAAATCCGGATTGATCGCGGCATCGAGCGTTACATTCGGCGAAAGCGTGTATTTTAGCGTGACGCCGATGTCCTGCTTGATCGGCTTATGGACGAACCGCCCGCCCGGGACCCCGTTGGCCTCTACGAGCTCGCTCGTTTGGCTGAGCGTAATGCTGGGCACTATCTCGAGCGTCCGCTCGTATTTGATCTCATCAAGCCCGGTGATCCGTCCATGCTTTACGAGCCGCCCCGAAACGTTCCTGTCATCCGGCAGCCATTGATCGAACTCGTCGTTGAACCGGTCGATATTTCGGGCCACGTTAAAGCCCCAAAATTTCCCTTTGCCGGCTGAATAACGAAGCGATTTGAAAGGGATCTTGACCTCGACAGACCAGCCCCATTCCTCGATCACCCCTTTCGACTCCATTACAATGTCGACGGTGTAATCATCCCCACGGTCCTCCGAGTAGATACCATCCTGCTGGATGCCGAGCGGGTTGAAGCCGAGCACATATGCCCGACGCTGGTCGTTATACGTATCGAGCCAAACCCGCACGTTGTCCTCGCCAAAGATCTCGTCGCGACGTGCCACGGTAGCCCTTATCTTGTCCTTTTCGTCCCAGCATTTGAACGCAATGTAAAAATGCTTTTCGTCATACATCAACAGGACCTCGGTTGGCTTGGATGGAGCGGTATTGTCGCCCGGGAAGGTCTGATAGAAATCCTTGAGGACTGTAGCCGTCTTCCAGGCCTCTTCGTCAGGCCGGCCGTCGATCGTGATCGCCTGGGCGATCTTTGGGACGTTCTGGGGTTTCGCTTTTTCCGGCGGGACTTCTGGTGCCGACCTTTTGGGAGGAGCGGCGGATTTCGTTACTTCAACGACCTCACCGGTTTTCTTAGCGACCGTGTCGCCATTCCCTGTTTGTGCGTGGAGATGAAACGCAAAAAAAACAAACAGGAGAGATATAAAACAAAACTTTTTCATGACGGCAACACTTCGTACCCGCCTATAAAGACGTAAAATACTAAAGAATGTTAATAGGAATACCCGCTTGCTCGAACCCAAAATGACCGATTGTAACAAAATCACTTCCACCTGCTCCAACGAACAAATGGATTAATTAGAAGAACGGACTTCAGAACCGGAAAACGGGATAAGAAGCTCAGTACATGGCGGAGGATAATGATCTCCTGCCTTGGAATTTATGATCGTCCGCTGCTGTTATTCGTCCGATCCCGTGCTACGAATCGCGATCGTTTTTCTCGTCAAATACGCGTTGACTAAAACGCCTTTCCGGTCAGAAGGTTCAAATGTTCGGCCGAATCCTGGGCCGAAAATACAAAAAATTTAATCTTATTGGGAGCTGGTAAGGGTATTCGCGTTGCGAAACTTGACCTCGCCGTCGGTCACCTTGAACGTGTACTTCGGGCCACCCGAGCCAAATCGCCACTGGCCGTCCTTAACGGACTCGGGTTCAGGAAGGTCCTCGACAGTGATCGCCTCGACGTTAGACGTTACGTCCGCGCTGTGGTCGGCCGGAACTGTAACAATGAAGCTTCCGTTACCGCTGCTGCCGGATATACTTGTGAAATTGCCTTCCAGATAAACATCGCCGTCGACGGTCCGGCATTCCACATCACCTTTGAAACCGATCACGCGCACCAATGCGTCGGCTGCGGTTATGCGCAGCTTGCCGTCGACATTTCGCACGTCAACGGCCTCATCAACGCCGGTGAGATCGACGTCGCCCGACACTCCTTCCATTCGGATCTCGCCGTTCGACACGATCTTTAGATTCGACCTGCGTGGAACGAAGACCTCGATCCTGACCGACTCGCCGTCCCCATTAAAAAACATATCGCGCGAAGCGCGTTCGTTGCCTGAAACTTTTAGATTTACGGTAGTATCGTTGGCCGTCTCGGTTACCGACACAGGCGCGCGGCCGCGACGGGTCTCCATCTCGGTCAACACGTATTTGACCTCAGGCCGGTCCCAGGCCTTCACCCTTACAGAACAACCCTTTGCTTCAACGGTAACTTTCGGCGTGCCTTTCACCGGAAAGGAATTGGACTTTTTTTCGATATAGCCAACGCCGCCGGCCCAGTTTGCGTTCCTGAGCCTGAAAAGCGAGTCCTTTTGCTTTTCCATTCCGTCCTTGATCTGCTTTTGAAGCAGGTCCTGGTCGATCTTTGGTTTATGAAGGCTGTCTACCCTGATCTTTTCGATCTCGGGTGCTATCCGAACCAGCTCCGCCTGTGCAATTCGGTGCGCCTCGGTGGCGGCACGCGTTGACTCACGAACGGACCTGGCTACAGCTCGTTCGACTTTTTTTGCCTTCGGATCCCACGATGAGGTGTCGTTGTCCCAATCCTCGTCGTCCTTTGCTTTCTGAGGAAGGAGATTCGTCGCCGGGCTCAACGGTTTGTTGTCGTTCTTACGAAGTATCGACAGCGGGCCGTTCACGCTCTCAAGCTTTATCTGGACGTCACCGTTGCCGATCTTGCCGTACATGTCACGCCCGACATATTTCCCCTTTCTAACCGGGAGGCCAAAATCGGTACGGATATCGCCGTTCAGCGAATCGGCCTTTAAGGTCGCGTTCGAATCCGACGGGATCACGAGCGATACCTTGCCGTTGACCGTGTTCAGCGCGATCCTGCTGCCCGTCTCGAGACGGTCGAAATCAGCTACTACTTCCCCGTTCACGGTCGACAGGTTCGCTGTGCCCCGCAGGTTTGACGCGTTTACGTTACCGTTGACGGCCGAGATCTTTGTGATGCCGACAAAATTCGACGCCGTGACCGAACCGTTGACGGTCTCGATCTCGTCGAGAACGGCACCCCTCGGCACCATCAGGCGAAAATGCACTTCGAGCCGCCCCTGGTTCCTCCAGCCCTTCTCGCCGCGTTCTCGGCGGAATTGGTCATAATCGGCCTCCACACAGAACGTATTCGCCTGCGAGTCGACCTTGATCTGCACCCAGGCAAGTGCTTCCTTGGTATCGGCGACCTTCACCGCTTCGAGCTTGACCTCGTTCCGCTCCCAGGCCTCCATTACGATCGATCCGTTCACATTGGACACGCTCACTCGACCGTTGCCGCTCAGCGGATAGGACTGCTCGAACTTCTCCCGCTCGTCACCCTGGACCGCAGCGACGCGTTCCGGCGCGGTCGAGGGGACCGAGGTTTTAACAGTAGTTGTGTCGTTATTTGACGAGAAAACCAGTCCCGCGATTACTATCGAATAAAGCCAACTCATTGACGTTGATCTCCTTAAATCTCGAACTTGAATGATGTGTTCAATGCACTAACTACAATCAAAACACCGCCCGTATATTATTTATGACAATATTTTTGGATGATTTTCGCCTATTTAACGAACGTCGGCCAACTAGCGGCCTGCAACCGCGAGACGTTTGTCTACGTCTAAGCCTATCTCGTCCTTACGATGCCTTTAGGGGTCCGAGCGTGGCTCCTTAACAGTTCGTTAAGTGACGTTTTTCGCTGTATTTCCATATGGGAATAACTTAAGATACCGGCCGTGCTCATATGCCGGCTCCATTTCGGCCGAAGTCCCTGAATACGGGCAAAACATTCCGCCGGTCGAATTTACATATACCCCGTGATTTGTTAGGTTATAAGGTTTAATGATCCGTTATTACGGAGAAGGGCGATGAACTTAAAACAAACACAGCTGCACATTCTATCCCAGGCCGAGGATCTTTCAGGCCGAGGGAAAACTGGTGTGTCTCTCCATTGCCACACGGAACACTCAAAGGAGATGCTCGATTTCCTTCCGCATTATGCGGAAAGGCTGCCGATCATTTCATACTTTTGGAAAAAGGAACAAGTCAAATACGAAGACAGGGAGGGCCGTCGGATCGACTTCTCGACATCCTACTGGTCGCCCCCGCTGCCGGGCCGGTCGGTTTACGATATCGAGCGCGGGCAGATCGAAGGCGCCGGCCTTGAGGCGATCGTTTCGATCACCGATCACGACAGCATCGGCGCGTGTCTTGAGATAAACGAGGCGGAAGAAAATCATCGAGCACCGATCTCGCTTGAATGGACCGTTCCGTTCGATTATGGGTTCTTCCATGTCGGCGTGCACAACCTGCCGAAGTCGAACGCCGTCGACATAACCAAAAAACTCCTCGATTACACGTTCAGCGAAGAGGGTCCCTCGGATGAAAAGCTTACCGAGCTTTTCGCGATGTTGAACGAGATGCCCGGGGTGCTGGTAATACTTAACCACCCGATCTGGGATATCGAGATCGTCGGCACCGAACGGCACGAGGCATTGCTGAAAGAATTCATCAAGCGTCACGTTCGATGGATCCATGCGTTCGAGGTCAACGGCTTCCGATCATGGTCCGAGAACAAACGGGTGATCGAAATGGCCGAGGCCTTAGGGATTCCTCTGGCCACCGGTGGTGATCGTCACGGATGCAAGCCTAACACGGTCATTAACCTGACAAATGCGAATACCTTCGAGGAATTCGTAAATGAGATCCGCGTAGAAAAAAGGAGCGAGGTCGTCCTGATGCCGGAGTACGAGCAGCCGCTTCATTCCCGTCAGATGCAGTCGTTCTCGGAGATCCTCAGGCACTATCCAGATTTCGCCGACGGCCGCCGCAAGTGGTTCGAGCGCGTTTATTACGATATGGGAGACGGCAACGGGCTTCGTTCGCTTTCCGACCATGGTTGGATTCGCGGCGGGCCGACGTGGTTGCGGGCGGCTGTCTGGACGCTCGGCTTCTTTGGAAGCCCGTCAATGCGGCCGATCTTTCGTGCCGTGAGAAAACGAAGGGACCGCGTGCCGAAGGACCTCGGACGTGCGAACTTTAAGGTTATCGAACTCGACGAGTTATCAGGAAGCCTTTCATCCGAAGCCGCTTCGTGAAGTTGTCTATCGACGGCCCGCCTTATCAGGCGGGCCACCTCTCTCAAGCAGGTTTGCAATTTTTGCTGCCAGGCGGCGGGCTTTCCCGCCTCTTATAGTTTTTGACCGTTTTTGTGGAGAACCAATTGAGAATAGCGTTTTTCCCCGATTCATACCTTGAAGTGAACGGGGCAGCCATGACCAGCCAAAGGCTGACCGCCTACGCTAAGAAGAAGAATTTTCCTTATCTATGCATCCACGCCGCGAAAAAAGAAGAAACGCGGCGGGATGGAAGTGTAACGTTCATGGCCCTGAAAAGGTCGCCGCTCTCATTCTCTCTCGATGAAGAGCTTGCCTACGATCCTTTCTTTCAGCGGCACGTGCGCAAGGTGGAAAAGCAGCTTCTCGACTTTGACGCCGACGTTATCCACATCACGGGGTTGAATGACGTCAGCATTATCGGTGCGTACCTCGGCTGGAAATATCAGATCCCGCTGCTTGGGTCATGGCATACGAATATTCATGAATTCGCTTCTCATCGGCTCCAAATACTGCTGCGGTTCTTACCGGAGGGATTTGTCAAAAGGATCACGGGGCTTGCTGAAAGAAAGATACTCGACGGTGCCGTCCTATATTACAAGATGCCGAAAGTGGTACTTGCACCAAATGAAGAGCTTATTTCTATCCTTGCGGAGGGCACTCATCGGCGGTCCCAGATCATGGCACGGGGGGTCGATACTGAGCTTTTCTCGCCGGCCCACCGGACCGTGAATGATGGTATTTTCCGCATCGGATTCGTCGGGCGCCTGAGGGCGGAAAAGAATGTTAGGTTGTTTGCCGATCTCGAACGCGAGCTGACGGCCCGCGGGCGAAACAGCTTCAAATTCCAGATCGTCGGCGAAGGCAGCGAACGCGGATATCTGGAACAGAACATGAAACATGCCGAGTTTCCCGGCTTTCTCGACGGTAAGGAATTGTCAACGGCTTACGCAAATTTTGACCTGTTCATCTTTCCCTCCAAAACGGACGCATACGGTAACGTCGCACAGGAAGCGTTTGCATCGAGTGTCCCGGTTATCGTGACTGACGTCGGCGGGCCTAAGTTCCTCGTCGAACCTGGCAAGACCGGTTTCATCGCAAAAGACCTTAGCGAATTTGTCGCTTGCACGGAAAGGCTGATGGACGATCGCGACCTGCTGGCTGAGATGAAAAGGAACGCGCGCAACGCGGCGATGTCTAAGTCGTGGGATGCGGTTTTCGATTCGGTTTACGACGGCTACCGTCTTGCATACGATCTCCAAAAGAATAAAAGAAAACGTAAATGACCAGATCCGAAGACATACATCGCTCGGTAACTGAAGCGGAAGACATCGAAGACGTCCACGAGCGTGAAATACCTCTCGCGGAGGTACTGCGAAGTCTCGGAACGCATCCACTTCAGGTCCTTAAGCGCTGGAACTGGAAGGCCGCCATGCTTGGTGCACTGCTGCGGGCCTCGTTCTACTTCACGGTTTATCAGGCCGCCCGCGAGAACATGAGCGTTGCGCTGACCGCGGCTGGGGTCGAGCTGGCATTCCGCTTCTTTACGTCAGGCGTGTCAGGAGCTCTCGTCCAGACCTTTCGCAGGGCGACACCTCCCTGGCTGGCTACGATGATCGTGACCCTGACCTTGCCGGTGTTCAGCCATTCGGTCGAATATGCGACCCATTACGTTCAGGAAGTATATTTCGCAGGCGTGCTGCCCTCCGCCTCGAACAACGCGCGCACATATGCCTTCGCCGTGTCGGTGCTGTTCTCCGCTCTCTCGGCGATGTTCAATCTGTTTATGATGAGGCACGGCGTACTTCTGGTTGGTGCCGGCCGGGAAACCAAGTCGCTGTGGTCGGATATTAAAAAAATTCCTGCTCTCGTGCTGGAATTCACCACATATCTGCCATTCCTGATCCTTAAATTTATTAGCGAACAGAAATTTGCACACGCCGCCGCGATCTTGTTTGCATTTGCCGTATCGGTCGGATCGATCCTCGGCGTATTTCGCGGCAAATGGTCGTGGGGATGGACAACAGCTCTCGGCGCTTTCGTAACACTGCTCCTGTGGACCGTCATAGTCGCTATCGGCAACAAGGTCCTTCAGCTGCGAGAGCGAAGCTGAGGCGAACTTGTTTCCAGCCCGATCTAAGATTCACGATGACGATCAAGTCCGTCCATATCACTAATTATTACCACCGCAATTCGGGCGGCATCAGCACCGCGTACAACAAACTTCTCGAGGGAGCGAATCGCCGTAAACGATATGTCCGGCTGATCGTGCCCGGAGAGGAAAGCAGCGTCGAGGAGGTTGGTGAGTTCGGACGTATCTACTACGTAAAGGCTGCAGTTTCGCCGTTTTTTGACAAACGTTATCGGGTGATGTGGCCCTGGAAGACATACATATTCGACAAATCACCGATCAAAGCTATTCTTCGCGATGAGAAGCCGGACCTGATCGAGATAGGTGAAAAATATACCCTCAGCCTGATGGCAGGTCTGCTCCGCAAGGGCATCATGAACGTCACGGACAAACGTCCGTTACTTCTACATTTTTCCTGCGAAAGGATGGATGACAATGTAGGGGCATTCATTTCTTCGGCGCCGATGTTCAAACGAATGTCCGGTGCCGTCGTCCGCAACTATCTTTTTCCGATGTTCGACTTTCATTTGACGAATTCGGACTATACCGCCGGCGAACTCTTCGAAGCGGTATCGGAGAAAAATGTGGGCAAGCGGTATTTCAAAAGATTTCTTTGGAAGGTATTGAAGGCTCCCGGACCGGAAGCCGCCGAACGGATCTTCGTGAACCAGTGCGGAGTGGATACAAACACTTTCAGTGTCGGGAGGAAAAATGATCAAAAACGTACGGAGATACGCGAGTCGTACGGGATAACTGCCGACGCCAAATTGCTGCTGTATGCGGGCCGTATTTCCCCTGAAAAGAATGTTCTTCTTCTGCCTGAAATAATAAGAGAGCTCTCCGCCTCGAATGAATTTGAATTTCGTCTTCTGGTTGCTGGTGCCGGTCCTGAGCAGGATAGGCTCGCCGTCGACTGTGAGCGTGCGGCCCCCGGTAAAACGATAATGCTCGGCCACTTAAATGATATGGAAGCGCTGGCCGACCTATTTGCCAACTGCGATGCGTTCGTTCACCCCAACCCCCGCGAACCCTTCGGCATTACCCCGCTTGAGGCGATGGCCTCAGGCCTCGCGGTCGCCGCGCCTAATTCGGGCGGCCTCCTTTCCTATGCGAACAAGGAAAATGCCTGGCTATGTGACCCGAATGGGCGTTCCTTTGCCGCCGGGATAAATGAGATCTTTTCTGACGACGCCGGCCGACGGGACAAGGTCGAGAAGGCTTTGGAAACCTCTCGACGCTACGATTGGGAAACGTCAGTCGACAATCTCTTTGGGCTGTACGACGAGATGCTTGAAGAATTTACGAAGAACCGGCACGTTTACGACTATCGAAAGGCCCTTAACGAACTTGAACCCGCGTCCGCTAATCTCACACGGCCATAAAGCTGGACGGCCGACTCGCCGCCTCACCGACCGGCTGTAAAAATCTGATCAAAGGGTAAATCTCTCGCCGAGATATAGCCGGCGAACGTCAGCGTCCGCAACCAGTTCGGCGGGCGAACCGGCGCGGAGGATCCGTCCCTCGGTCATAATATAAGCTCGGTCGGTGATGGAAAGTGTCTCGCGGACATTGTGATCGGTAATGAAGATACCGATCCCCTGCTGTTTCAGATAAAGGATTATCTCACGAATATCGTCGATCGCCAGCGGATCGATGCCGGCGAAAGGCTCGTCCAGCAAAATGTACTGCGGTTGGGTAGCAAGGCAGCGGGCTATCTCGACACGACGCCTTTCGCCGCCTGACAGGGCGTCGCCTCGCGTCCGGCGCACGTGAGTGATACCGAACTCTTCAAGAAGTTCATCCAAGCGTCTAAACCGCTCGCTTCGTTTGATCGGCATCGTTTCCAGGATCGCGAGAATGTTCTGTTCCGCCGTCATCTTCCTGAAGATCGAAGCCTCCTGCGGCAGGTACCCGAGCCCTAGCCTCGCCCGCAGATACATCGGCAGCCGCGTTACGTCGACACCATTGATGTGGACCGAGCCGGTCTCAGCGGACTCAAGCCCGACAAGCATATGAAAGCTTGTCGTTTTTCCCGCACCGTTCGCACCCAGCAGCCCGACAACCTCACTTCGCCCGACCGAGAAACTCACATCATCGACAACGCGCCGCCCGCCGTACGTTTTTTGAAGATGCGTTGCAGCGACGCACCCATCCATAGCCGCGGGCGAATTTCCGTTCGTCGACAGGCTCTCAATGGAAACTTTTGGCTTCAACGTATCGATATGACTTAGTTGCTCTTGACCTTGTAAACCGAGCGTATGCGCCCCGAGGAATTCTGTCGCGACGGTCCCGTGCTTGCTAACCGGTTCTCTTTCAGATTAACTGTGATCTCCGCACCCTGCGAACGGCCCTGCTCGGCGTCCTCAACGGTGGCAGGGTCGCCGCGAAGGAACAATGTTTCGCCGGCCGACTCATAACGCGCATAATTGCCCGTTGCCCGGCGGTTCGGCTGCGTCATTATTACATTTTGCTCTATTTCAGTCTTTACCGGGGCATTATCTTCGTTAAGAAAAACATTTGCCGCACCGCCGGTGATCCGATCCTTGCCCTGGCGGATATCCACGTTATTCTCATAACGCAACTGCCGGCCGTCCCGCGTATATGTCAGTTTTTGGGACGTTACATAAATCGGCTGGTTCGTCTCGACGCCGTCGTCCGTACGTTTAGCCTCATAAAGAAGGCTGTGGACATTCTCTTCGGCCACGAACCTGCCATCGCGTTCGGAAAAGGTCATCCGCTCGCCGCGAACGTAATTTTTTTCCTGCCAGCCGCGGGCGTTACCGGTATAAACCGCAACATCGGTCTTATGATCGAACCGGGCGGCCCCGGCGGTCACGTACACGGGCTTTTCCGAACGCCCGAACGGGGCCGAGTTTCCCATGCTCTGCGGGCTGTAATATGTCGTGCTCGCTCCGCCACGCAATTCGGAGACCTGGTCCTTTGTGTTCCAGTCGATCTCAGGCGCCTTTGCCCGGGCCTTGCTGTCCCATGCGGTGGGCTCGCCGCCGCGAAGGCGAACCGTTTCGTCGGCGGTCGTATAGAGCATCCGTTCCGCGGTCGCGTTCCGGTCAAGTTCCGTGAATTTTGCGTCGCCTGTGCCATCAAGCGATTCCAGCTCACGCGACTGTTCACCAAACACCGCGACAAGTTTGTCCGCCGTTATGTTCTGCGTGCCGCGGTTTGCTGATGGAGTAGTGGGAATTCGCACCGTCCTTGTCTTCTGCGAGGCGGTGCAGATTTTCAGATCGCTGCCTGTCTGAAAAAACTCGCAATCGAACCGCGCAGCGTTCACGGTCGTTTTGAAGTTGGTTTCCGAAGCGGCAAGCGGTGTCACGATTAGCTCGGCCTTTCCCACCGCCGAGGCAGCGCTCATGTCCTTCCCGCTCGGCCCAAACGCCGTAGCGACGCTGTCTGCCAATAGTTCTTTGTTCGCAGCATCGGGTGCCCGGTTCGGGACCTCCATCCTGACCTTTGTGCGGCCCTCGGTAAGGATCTTGTCCAGACGGCCTTCACCCTTGAAATCGATGTTTATTTTATTGGCGGCGGCCAGTGAAACCTTTGTATACTCCGTCGCGTTCACTGGCACCAACACCGCGTTCGCCGACCCGGTGACGGTTGCGTTTCGTATCGATTGGTCGTCGCCGAAGAAAGCGTTTATAGTCCCACCTGAAACCTCGGTCGCTCGGTCCGGCGATGACTGTTTCGCATAAGCACCGTTTTGGATATCGGCAAGCTTCAGTTTCCTTGTGGCGGTAAGTTCGGCATGGATCATACCGCCCTGAACAAAGCTCGTTCCTTGAGTGATAGAAGCATTGCCGGTCAGGTCGATCAGTCCCTGCGGCTGTTGATAGACCGCATTGTCCGCCCGGATCTCGGTCGGCTTTTCGTCCTCGACGGTAACGATGTGGACAGCGTCCTTCAGCTCGAACCGGTCGAGCGGCTTTTGATATAGGGCGTAATTCGATGAGATCTTTGTCGGCCCATTCTGCCCGCTGCGAGTTTCAATACGAACTGTGTCCATTAGTTCGACACGGTCGAGATTCCGCTGCTCGTCCTTACCGATGCCGAGGAAGGCCGTTGCCTTTCCTGACGTAAAATTGCTTGCCCGTTCTGGTTGAGCGCCCGCGAAAGCTTCGATCGCAACGGCGACGCTGTCCGTCAATTCGATCTTTTCGTTCGCCTGGTCATAAACGGCCCGGCCGGCTTTCAGAGTTGATCTTTCACCGGCGCCCTCGGAATGGATCTCAACTTCCCGATTCAGGTTCAGCACCTTGTCCCGGGCGTTGACGCTCGCCCCGATCGAACGGCCCTTGATATTCAGCCGTTCGAATTCGATCAGCTCTTCGGCCAGCGCGATCTCATCCTGGTTCGAATAAGTCAACTGTTCAGTTTTTACGCGAAGATTGTCACGCGTTTCGATATTCACCGACCCGGCAAAATATGCCGTAAAATATTTTTCCTGTCCGGGAATATAGACAGCCTTTTGCGCCGTGATCTTTTCAGAGGTGTTTGAGCCCGGCTCAAACACCTCAAGATGTACATTCTCGAGTTCCTGGTGATTGTCGGCGAACGACGTCGCCTTGTCGGCGCGGATCAGATAGCGAGTGTGATCGCCGTCCATTTCGCGGCGTTCGTATCCGTTTATCACGGCGACAACGTCCTTCGACAGCGTCGTCGGGAACCCCTGCATCCTGAAATCGGGATTTGAGCGGGAACGATAAGCGGAATAAATGATGAGCCCGACCGTGACAAGAAGGAGAAGGATCGCCACAGAGCCGAATACCTTTGGCATCCTGGCCCTAAGGTGGAGTCGGCCAATATGATCGCTTTTTTCGCCCTTCACGTTATTAATTATTGGGTCCGAAGGTCCTCGACCACAAGCTGCAGGCGTTTTTGCCCCTGCCACGTATTGGCCTCGGCCGTGTAAGCAACTTCGATGCCCGAACCGGGTACGAACGTTTGCTCTTTTGATCGTTCCACGCCGTCCCACCAAACCAACTCAAAACGCTTTCCGGCCGCATCCGAAACATCGAATTTGAGATGCCGTTCCTTCATCACGAACGGATCACGCCGAAGCGTAAGGCCGCGCGTAACAAAAACCGGTTTCGTGTTTCCGACACCGAACGGCTCCAAACAGGCAAGTTGGTCTAACATTTCCAGGCACAAGGTACCCGATGATACAACGGCGTCCACGTCGAGCGACCCGTTCCGATTCAACGTCGCCCAAGATGCGTCGAGCGGTCTCGTTCAACCGCGTTCGCAATTCGTCTATCCTTCCCGACTGGATCTTCAGGCCCGGCCGCCGCCGCGTGCCCTCCGAATTGCTCGAACAATTCACCGCATTCTGCAAGAGCGTCGAGCACGTGAAAATCGCCTACCGTACGGACGCTTCCGTGCGCGACCCCGTTTTCGATCGAAAGAACTATCGCCGGACGGTTCATTCGTTCCGCGATCTTGGATGCCGCCAGGCCGATCACGCCCCGATGCCAGCCGTCGCCGCCAACGACGACAAATCGATTATCGCCGGACTGCATCGCCTCAAGCATCGCGCGTTCCGTTATCTCCTGCTGCATCTTCTGACGCTCGCGGTTGCGGCTGTCCAGAACACCGGCAAAGCGGCGTGCCGCGGTCGGCTCGGTCGATTCAAGAAGCTCGACCACATGCCTCGCGACATCCATTCGCCCGGCAGCATTGATCCGCGGTGCTATTCGAAAGCCGATGTGGAGACTGGTCATTTCGGACGTGCAGTCCGACACTTCCATAAGTGCCCGCAGGCCGAAGTTACGTGTTCGTACAAGCTCACGAATGCCTAAAGACACTATTGAGCGGTTCTCGCCGGTCAGCTTCATCACATCGGCGACTGTGCCGATCGCCGCGATCTCAAGAAACTCGTTCATCAACGCGGGGCTTACACCGTCGCCAAGCAGTGCCTGTGCAAGTTTCAGCGCGACACCGACGCCCGCAAGCTGTTTATCGGGATAACCGCAGCCTTCCTGATTCGGATTGACGACCGCGACAGCCCGCGGCAAGCCGTTTTCCGGGTCGGACAGGTGATGGTCCGTAATGATCACGTCGAGGCCGTTCTCCATCGCCCAGGCCAGCGGCTCAAAGCTGCGGGTGCCGCAATCAACTGTTATGACAAGGCTGTAACCGTCGTTTTTCGCCTTTTCGAGGAATTCTTTATTGGGTCCGTACCCTTCGGTAAAGCGGTTCGGAATATGGAAGCCGGTTGATGCCCCAAGGCACGCCAGAGCTTTTCGCAGCAGAACCGTTCCCGTCGTGCCGTCCACGTCGTAATCGCCCCAGACCAGGATCTTTTCGTTATTCGCAGCCGCTGACCGAATTCTCGCCACGGCGGCATCGATCCCCTTCAAAAGAAATGGATCGTTCAGGTCATCAAGCGACGGATTTATAAATCGTCGGGCAGTCTGCGCATCCTTGTAGCCGCGAGCGATAAGTAAGGCCGCGACCAGAGGCGACACCTCCAGACTCGAGGCAAGGGCGCTTACCTCATCGTAGTCGTGCTTTCTAATGTTCCACTTCTTGCCCATCGGTTAACTGACCGTCGGGTTCAGCATCCCAAACCAAAGAAGGCCAAGGATGACCGATCCGAGAATGACCCTGTAAATAATAAATATAGCTGTAGAATTCCGCCGAAGAAAGGCGATAAGAAACCATATCGAGAGGTATCCGACAATAGCGGAAACCACGGTCGCGACCAATAACGGCTGAAAACTTTCTGCCGGGAGGATGTGCCATGCTTCGCGGAGTTCGAGAAGCCCGCTTGCGGTGATCGCCGGGATTGAAAGCAAAAACGAAAACCGTGCGGCCGTTTCTCGCGTCTGCCCTGCGAAAAGGCCTCCCATTATCGTCGAACCCGAGCGGCTGGCACCCGGCATCAACGCCAGCACCTGAGCGAAACCCACAACCAGTGCATCCGAAACGCCGAGGTGCTTGATCGTCTTCCGCTGCTTTCCGACGCGTTCGGCGATCGCAAGAAGAAGGCCGATCCCGATCAGCATCGATGCGATAAACCATAGGTTCTTGGTCCCCGGGCCCTCGATGAAATCCTTAAATACCAACCCTACCACTCCGATAGGAATGGACCCGATAATGATCAGCCACCCCAGCCATGCCTCATCGGAGAGCCAGATCGGGCGGACGCCGTGCGTTCCGGTATGCATCCGCCCGCGCTTTCGCGTGATCAACGCCCAATGGTCGCGAATGAACGAGGTCGAGATCCCAATGATGTCCGACGCAAAGTAAACAAATACGGCTGCGAGTGTGCCTAACTGAATAACGGCCATCGTCGCCGTTATCTGCGCCGCGTTACCGTCATAAATATTTGTCCAGCGGCTCGCAAAGACGAGATGGGCTGTAGAACTGATAGGGATGAACTCGGTCAAACCCTGCACAATGCCGAGAATAATTGCCTGTAAATAAGTCATTTATGGAGCGGACAAAAAGGGGAAACTGCGAAAAAGGCACTTTACAGGTTGTAAACTTTTTGTGCTCATTAGTCAAAGCACATCCGGGCAAAACAACCCGTCAAAGTTGAGTGACGGAGCTACTATGTTATGATGTTATTTGCGTTTCTATGATCCGCCACGGCTGCAGTGAAGGGTCCCACGAAAAGAAATGAGCCTTGGTGTCGAAAAGACGGACGCCAGGGCTTGCTTTTTAGATAAGGTGCCACGCATTTGCGTGCCATGTTAATGAAGTCGGTACACCTTACAAATTATTATCACAAGAACTCGGGCGGCATCAGCACGAGCTTCAATAACCTCATGGCCGCAGCCGAGCGGCACGAGCGTCACGTGCGCCTGATCGTACCGGGCGAAAGTGAAACGGTCGAGGAAATAAATCCGTTCGCAAAGATCTACTACGTTCCGGCCCGCTATTCGCCGATCTTCGACAAGCGTTATCGCCTTATCTTGCCTTGGCAGTACATCCCAAAGGATTCGATCGTCCGGAAAATATTGCTCGATGAAAAGCCGGACATGATCGAGGTGACCGACAAATATACTCTCAGCATGCTGGGAGCGATGCTTCGCAGGGGCCACTTCAAACAACTTAACCGGCCGATGCTCGTTCACTTTTCGTGTGAAAGGATGGACGACAACATGGAATCGTTCCTGACCAGCGGGAAACTGGGAAAATGGTTCGCACGCCGGGTAATTTCAAATTACACGCTGCCAAGTTTTGATTTTCACATCGCTAATTCGGTGTACACGGCCGAAGAATTTTACGATTCCGTCTCTCCGGAACTCAACGCCCGCAGAAGCCATAGATTCCTCAACTGGTGCTGGCAAGCCTTACGGTCGCCGCGCGTCGCGGTGAACGAACGTATCTTTGTCTGCCCGAGAGGCGTGAATGCGGCACACTTTACGCCCGATCGCAGATCAGATGAAGTACGGCGAGAAATGATCGGGCGGGCCGGGATTCCCGAGAACGCGGTCATCTTGCTCTACGCAGGACGGCTTTCTCCGGAAAAGAACATCGGCCTTCTGCCCGAGATAATGAGCATCCTCGGGAAAGATGAAACCGACTATCGGCTTCTTGTCGCCGGAGCTGGACCGTTGGCCGAATGGCTTGAGAAGACCGGAAAGCAGGTTGCCCCCGGAAAGATCGTCCTGCTCGATCATCTCGACAAGGAAACCTTGGCTGGCTATTACGCCAACGCCGATATTTTCGTACACCCGAATCCAAAAGAACCTTTCGGGATCGCACCTCTGGAAGCAATGGCTTCAGGCGTGCCGACCGTGGCACCGCGGGCGGGCGGCGTTCTATCCTACGCGACCAACGAAAATGCCTGGCTTGTCGAGCCGAACGCCAAGAGTTTCGCCGGCGCGGTCCGTGAGATAGTCAATAACGAGACGCTGCGACAGATGAGGGTCCAAAAAGCGCTGGAAACGGCGCGTGCCAACACACGCGAGGCCGCGACCGACCGCCTTTTCGCCACATACGACCGGATCTTTAAGGACTTTCAGGAAAGGCGTGAGCTTTTTACGGATGTCGAAAGGTCAGAAGAATTTGATTTCGTCTCCGAGCTAATGAGCGAGAACACCGGCGACGTGGCCCGGATCGCGAGCCGATGAACCCATTCGCGTCGGCACTTTTTTTAAGAACTAATGATCGAACTTGTTACTGCCAATCTTAAGGTACGCCCATTCCGCACGCTGATCAGCGTGATCGGAGTCGCGATCGGCGTGGTCCTTGTTGTGTTATTTACCGGGCTTGCTCGCGGGATGACAAACGAGATGGCGAAACGCGCCGCTAACTGGAAGGCTGAGATCGTTTTCACGCGGGCCGGCGGAATGGACATGACGAGCTCGACCCTGAACGTCAATACCGCATACGCCGAGCGGCTGGATCAGATCGAAGGCGTGCAGTCGACCGTTCCGGTGGGCCGGTATATCACGCCGAGCTCGAAGGGGCGGTTTGGGATACAACAGCTTGACGGCGTCGAGTGGGCCCCGTTCGCCGCGATGAACGGGATGACGTTGGTCGAAGGGCGTGCCCCCGAGGCCAACGATGAAGTGATCCTGGATCAGCGGCAGATGTCTGACGATAAGTTAAAGCTCGGCGATTCTGTTGACCTGTTCGGCAACAAAAAATATAAGGTCGTTGGGGTGTTCTCGCCGCCCTCGGGTTCGCGAATAAAAATGTCGCTCGCCGCTATGCAGGACGTGCTCGAACAGCCCGGAAAATGTACCTATATTCTCGTAAAGGTCCATGACGGTGCCGATGCGGATGTTGTTGCGGCTCGAATCAACGAAGCGCTTCCCGGCAACAAAGTTAACCTGACCCGCGACCTGGTAATCGATGCACAGGAACGCATTCCTGCCCTGAATACATTCCTGAAAGTACTGGTCGGGCTAGGCGCCTTCGTCAGCACGATCTTCGTCCTCCTTTCGATGTACACAACCGTCACCGAACGCCGGAAAGAGATCGGCATTTTGAAATCGATGGGTGCGTCGAAAGCCTTTGTGATCCGAGCGATCGAAGGTGAGGCGTTCATGATCGGCGTACTGGGCGTGGTCCTTGGCCTGCTCGTGGCATTCCTCGCTTCGGTCGGCATCAACCGGGCGTTCAACCTCGCGTTCGAATTCAGCTCCGGCTGGGTCGGCACCGCCGCGGTTATCGCTATCGCGGGCAGCCTCATCGGCGCCCTTTACCCGGCCTGGCGGGCATCGGCGATCGACCCGGTCGAAGTTATGGCAAACGAATAAACGGCAATATTAATGATCTTTGTATTGGCTAATAGCTATCAGCCAATAGCTATTAGCCAATTTTGTGATCGTCGTTTGGACCGTCGATATTTCAAAATGGCCGAAACAACTCTTCATTCTGCAGTTCAAAACGAAAAGCTCTCAAGCAAGCAAGGATTTCTTCAAAAACTGTTTGCGGTCTGGTTCGACGCGTTCGTCTACAACCAGATCTGGGAAGACCCGCGTGTCGACCTTAAGGCGCTTGAACTCGGACCGGAGTCGCGGGTTCTGACCATAGCGTCCGGCGGCTGCAATGCATTGAACTACTTGCTCGCCGGCCCACGGTCAGTGACGGCCGTCGACCTGAACCGCCATCATATTTTTCTGTTGAATCTTAAGATCGCCGCTCTGAAGCACCTGCCCGCTTACCAGGATTTCTTTGATTATTTCGGACGCGGGAAGGGCGAGAACGCCGGAACGAATTATCTTCGCTATCTCGCGCCCAACCTGGACCGCGAAACCCGGAATTTTTGGGAATCCAACACACTTGGCGGCAGCTTGCTTTACGGCGACCGTGTAAGTTTTTTCACGAACGGCGGGCTTTACGATCATTCACGGAATGGCTATTTCCTTCACTTCTTCCATCGCTTCGCCCGGGCTTTGGGCTGCAGGCCGGATGAAGTACTAAAGGCCGGATCGGCCGAGGAACAACTCGAGCTTTACAAAGGACATATCGAGCCGTTCTTCGATTCGTTCCTGATCCGTTTCATCGGCAAGCTTCCCATTACAATGTTTGGCCTCGGTATTCCTCCGCAGCAGTACGATGAATTAAAGACCGACCTTAATGACGGCGGTTCGGTGATCGATGTTTACCGTGAACGGGTGCGCAAACTCGCCTGTGATTTTCCGATCGACGAAAATTATTTTGCCTGGCAGGCGTTCGCCAGAAAGTACGACACCGAAAACCGCAAGGCGATTCCCGAATATTTAAAAGAACAGAATTACGCCACGCTCAAAGCGAACGCGCACCGGCTGACAACGATCATTGGATCGGCAACAGATGTAATTAAGAATAGCGAGCCCGGTACTTTTGATCGGTTTGTATTCCTCGACGCCCAGGACTGGATGACCGCCGAACAAATGACCGAGCTCTGGTCAGCGATCGCCGAACGAGCCGAACCCGGTTCGAGAATAATTTTCCGCACCGCCGGCGCCGCGTCGCCGGTTGAAACTAATCTGCCCGCTGAACTAAAAGCGAAATTCTCATATGAATCGGAGCTGTCGAATGAGCTCTTCGAACAGGACCGAGCATCGATCTACGGCGGCTTTCATTTGTACTTATTGAGGAAACGCTAAACCACAGAGGCACCGAGAGCCAAGTTCCCCTCCTTACGAAGGAGGGGTGGATGCTCGCGTCTTTTGCGAGCGGACGGGGTGGTTCTCTACATGGCCACAGATGAACTGGACCGATGTTCGAAGACGATAGAAATAGAATCTTGGCGAAAGAGCACGCATAGATTTCTCTGTGTCTCAGTGCCTCTGTGGTAAAACACCATGCCCGACGCCTTCGAAAACATGGACCGGATGTATCGCCTTCAGCGGTATTTCTATGATCTCACACGCAAGTATTATCTCCTCGGCCGCGACCGGCTGCTTGATGAGATGGATGTTAGCGATGGCGAAACCGTGCTCGAGGTCGGGTGCGGAACGGCCCGGAACCTTATTATCCTAGCCAAGCGTCGCCCGACGGCGAATCTTTACGGCCTCGACGCTTCCAACGCGATGCTCGAAACCGCTCGTGCGAAGATAGACCGTGCGCGGTGTCAAAAATATCCAGCTTCGAACCGCGCTGGCAGATGATTTCGAATTCGACAGTACCTTCGATCTAAAACAACCTTTCGACAAGATCTTCTTCTCCTATTCGATCTCGATGATCCCCACATGGCGCGAGTCCATCCAGAACGCTCTCGCAAATCTTAGGCCTGATGGAAGGCTTTTTGTCGTAGACTTTTGCGATCAAGCCGACCTGCCATTGGCATTCCAAAAATTCCTAAAGTGGTGGCTGTCTAAATTCCATGTGCGCCATCGACCGGAACTCATTATCTATCTCGAAAGCCTCAAACAAAATGGAACGGCGGCCGTGTCTATCAGCCCCCTTTTTCGCCGCTATGCCTTTATTGCAAAAGTGCAAAAGAACCCGGGCCCCGGGCACCTAAACCCGCGCTTGAATCCATTTTTTTGAATAATAAACGTATTCGTAAACTAAATCGCCGAATATCCCTGCCAACTCCTTGATTTGCAGTAATTTAATTGTTGGAATACGATTTGCGTAAATAAAGCTGTCCTAATCATAATTAATAGCTGTCCTAATCAAACTTTACGCGGCAAATAACCCAACAGGAGGAGAATATGAACAGATCTTTCAGGATTTTGTTTCTCTCGCTATTGATGCTAAGTGCGTTTGGGCTGGTTTCGGCCCAGTCGAGCACCGGCACAATAGGGGGCACCGTGATGGATGAGCGGCAAGCGGTCGTCGCCGGAGCCACCGTCACCGCCCGCAATGTCGAGACGGGTTTTAACAGGACAGCCACATCGGACGGTGAAGGGCGTTACAAGTTCGTAAGCATGCCGATCGGCTCTTACGAGGTAGCCGTTGAAGCCGCGAATTTCGCAAAATACGTTCAAACAGGTATTCAGCTTGTCGTCAACCAGGACGCTGTCGTCGACGCCACGCTAAAAGCGGGACGGGTCGAAGAGGTTGTGACCGTGGCGGAAAACGCTTCCGTTCTCAACACTACGACCGCCGAGGTGAGCACCCGTTTTGACGAACGGCGACTTGTCGGAACTGCCGATCGCCGCTAACCGAAATGTTTTCAACGTACTCCTGTCCGTTCCCGGCATAAGCCAGCTCAGCTCCGGCTCAATCCGGCTTCGCAAACGGCGTAAGCTTCTCGTCGAACGGCGGACGCCTTCGGTCAAACAACTTCATGATCGACGGCCAGGATATCAACGATCCCAGCGTTGCGGGAGGCCAGATCGCCGCTTAACAATCCGGACGCGATCGGCGAGGTCCGGATAATAACGAACCAGTTTCTCGCTGAATACGGCCGAAATTCGGGAGCGATCGTTAACTTTGTCGGAAAATCCGGAACCAACGAATTTTCACGGTTCAGGCCTTCATCTTCCACAACAATGAACATTGAACGCCTGCAGCAACCTCGAAAGGCGGCCGGTTTCTGCAATCGAGGCGGCGACGGATCCGGCATCGCGGACGCGGGCTCCGCTTCGCAAAGAAATTCAGTTCGGCTGCACGATTCGGCGGGCCGTTTATGTTCCCGTGCTTCGGCGATGGCCTGGTACATTCGTTTTGGAAGGGCACCGACAAAACTTTTATTTTTGGTGATTATCAAAGTTGGACCGACCGCCAGTTAGGTTCGGGCTTTAACGCTCAACGGTGCACCGACCGACGCCGGCCGGCAGCTCCTTCAGAATGCGGTGGGTACTCGTCCTCAAGTTGCAGGCCCTATTGCAGTTCCTTCCGGCCGGGATCGCAAACGGTCCAATTTCCAGAAACTTCACGGCCAACGGTCAAGCGTCATTCAGCCGTTGGCAATCTGACCGGCTCCTCGTCCATCAGGTCTCGACTCTGACCAGGGCTCCTTCCGCATCGATCATCGCTTCAATGAGAAGATCCTTCTTTACGGGCGTTTTCGCTTTGACGATAACACCAATGCCGGCGCGGGGCAAGTGACTCCGCCGGGATTGACGAACAGGGTGCCGACAAGAACAAAAGCGGCAACCATGGTGTTGAACACGATATTTTCGAACAAGATTTCGAACGAAGGCACGCTTGGCATGGTCGCGATTCGGTTCAACGACTAACGCCTCAGGACCCGTCGTCCGAGACGATACCGTCGATCGAGTAACCGATCTGGGCCTGAACGGCTTCAACGCGGCCGCGAGCCGGACGGCCATCGGCCTTGCGGTCAACCTTCCTCAGTTTCGGGTAAACGACACTTATCAGATAACCGACAGTCTCACTTACGTCACCGGCGATCATTCGATCAAATTCGGTGGCGACCTTCGGCGAACCGATGTTAAGAGCTTTTTTGTGCCGACCACCCGCGGCCGGCTTGCATACACAACACTTCAACAACTTTGTTGACTGATGTCGCGCAGACGGTCGCACGATAAATGCGCCGCTCACGGGCGGAGATATCGTCAACTTTTATCGCTGGCACGAATTCTATGCGTTCGTCCAGGACGAATGGCGGATAACTTCGAATTTTACGCTGACCTAGGCCTTAGGTACGAATATCCGGGCGATTCGTTCAGTTATTTGAAGGAAACGAACGAGCGTATTTTGGCGGCGAACAATAATAATCCGGCTTTGCTTTGACTCCGGTGCCCGGAACGGATACGAATAACTTCATGCCTCGCATCGGGTTTAACTGGAATCCCCGCACCAACGATTCGGGCGTTCTCGGTTTCTTTACCGGAGGAGATAAACTGTACTTCGCGGCGGATACATCGAGGACCTACGACGCGAACTATCATTAACATCTTAATCTGAATTTTGCAGGCAGTTTTCCGTTCCTTGCGTCGATAATGTTCCTGACCACGCGCCGGGTTCGTCACGATCCAGAACTCGTAGCTTCGCCGAACAGCCCGGGATTTGTCGTTACCAACCCGAATCAGTTAACTCGAACGGTGGTGGCCGAAGATTTTCGTGCACCCGCGACCGATCAATTTTCGTTCGAAATACAACGTGAGTTGACGAGCGACATGGTGTGGAAGATCGGCTATATCGGAACACGGGGTAGCGGGCTTGTTCCAGACCGTTGACGGCAATCCGCGATCAGTGTGTCCTGGAGCTGACAATGTTACGACCAATCCTCAGACGGTCCCGTTGCTGCTTTGCCCGCGGGTTGATCCGACGCGTGGTGTTATTCGTCCTCCGTGGCAACTTCGCCGAATCTGAATACGACGCGTTGCAGACGAGTCTGGAAAAACGTTTGAGTCGCGGATTCAGCTTTGGCCTTCACTACACGTACAGCGCGTTCATCGATACGGCTTCCGAAACGTTTAATCCCTCGAACGCAGAGGTCGCGGTCGCCCAGGACTCGTTCAGTCTCGAGAACGACAGGGCACGCTCCAGCTTTGACCGGCCGCATCGTTTAGCGGGAAATTTCGTTTATGAGCTTCCCTTTTACCAGACGCAACAGGGCTGGGTCGGACATTTGTTAGGCGGTTTTCAGTTCAATTCATCTTCAGTATCCAGAGCGGCGCACCATTCACAGTGCTTGAACGGAGCAGACCCGTCGGAGCGTACGTTGAATGGTATTGACGGTCTTGTTGGAAACTGCGATCCGATGCCAATGTGGCCTCATCGGTAGACATATCTTCTGCTTACGATCCCGGAGATCAGGGCAATGTGCACTCTCGACGCGCGACGGGGATCGACCTGCACACCTTGTTAACAGTTGTCCGCAGCTCTTTTCGAGAGTTTCGAAGCAGCACAGCGGTCGGCAACGCCGGACGGAACATTATTCGTGCTCAGCGTTACTTCAACGTCGATTTCGGGATCATTAAGAATACGAGGATCACGGAGGACGTTCGCTTCCAGCTGCGTGCCGATGTGTTCAATCTCCTTAATGACCGCAATTTTGGTGTCCCTACAGGCCGCTCAATGCCTCGACTTTCCTTAATCAATGGGCGACTGACGGCGGTAACAGGCGAATTTTCCTGGGAGCAAGGCTAGTCTTTTAATCCCAATACTTACACCACTTAAGCTAAAGAGACGGCTGAACTGCCGTCTCTTTTTTTGCTCAAAAATGCTTTGACATCCGTTTCACAGATGCAATATAGTCTAAATAACAGGACAGGCAGTGAGTAATTGAAATGCGGAATCTGAGTCTGGTAAAAACCTTAACCCATCTCAAAGAGGAAAGGAAACACTCAGAAGAGATAACGCTCGAATCCGCAGGATTGAGTTTTACGCGCGGAACGCTGGCCGAGCTTGCCGGCGGACCGAGCACGGGGAAGACCAGCCTGGTCCTCTCGCTCCTGTCAAAACTAACGCGGGCCGGCGAGGTTTGTGCGGTGGTCGATTCGACCGACGGTTTCGATCCGTGCTCGGCGGTCGTATCGGGTGTCGAACTTGAAAATTTACTATGGGTCCGATGCGGCGGGCGTTTAGAAAAAGCCTTTCTCGCCGCTGATCACCTGGTCCAGGCAAAAGGCTTCGGGGCTGTGTGGCTGAACCTGAACGGCCTGCCCAAAGACCGGCTGCGCGCTGTGCCTAAAACCTACTGGTACCGCTACCGGACACGGATAAAAGAAACGCCGACGCTGGTCCTGGTAACGGCCGAAGAACCGGTCACCGGCTCAGCCTCGCAGCACGCGTTCACGCTTTCACGCGAAGACGTCACCTGGTCCGGCAAGGGCCGCTACAAGCTGTTGAAGGAATTTTCCCTCAACCTTCATTCGCGAAAAGAATTTTACGGAAACCGCCTGCCGGCGAGGGTCGGGTTTGATTATTTGGATGTTTAACGAGGCCAGCCTGGCATTCGATTGGCTCCAGAGGAGCCAAATGTTTGTAGTTCGGATCGATAACAAATCGATCCGAGCCCCGTTAGGGGCGACAGAATACCCAACGCCGGCAGATGCCGCTCCTACGGAGCTTTATGCTTTTTCGAAACTTAAATTCTACAAACATAACGCTCCTAACGGAGCTAAAACATCGTCGAAACTCCGTGCTGCAGCCCTCTATCGCGGGCTAAGAACAATGTCCAAACTTTACGCCTGCATAATTTCACCTGACCCCAAAAACGACAAATCCGTTTTATTGTCGATCGCGCACGACTTTGCTTCCGGCATAGAGGAGCTGGAGGACGGAGTTTTGTTCGACGTCAGCGGGCTGGAAAATTTAATGGGCGACGCTGACGAGATCGGCGGGCGGATAGAAGGAAAATTGAAAGAACACAAGCTCTCGGCGAACGCCGCCGTCGCCGCCGCGGCCGACACGGCCATTCTGCTGGCGCGTGCCGGCAGCCCGCACGATGTCAGCAGCACGGGTGTCAGTCCGGGTGTCAGTAGCCCGCACGTAAGTAAGGGCTCCTCCCGACCGACCGAAACTCCTATTTACGCGCAGGCTGCAGATAAATTCTCACAACTCCCCTTACGCGAGCTCGATATCGACCCCGACACGCTCGATATCTTCGACGACCTCGGCATCCGCAAAATAAGCGACCTGCGGCGTGTCCCTGTGAACGACCTGATAAACCGCTACGGACAAGAATTCCGCGACGTCGTCGACACTATCGAGCAAAAAGGCGGCCGCATCCTGACGCCAAATGTTAAGGAAAGCAGCCTGACCTGGGACTACGACCTCGACTTTCCGGTCGAAGATTTCGAGCAGCTCATTTTCATCGTCAACCACGGCCTCGACAAACTTTTCTCGCGCATCTCCTATTCGGGCTTCAGCACCGAGCAGCTTGACATCACGCTCGGGCTGCGGAAAAAGCAAGCAAGATCGTACGAGATAAAAACGTCGTTCCCGACGCTGGAGAGATCGTTTTGGCTAAAGCTGGTAAACCTGCGCATCGCGCTCGACCCGCCCGAATCCGAGATCCTATCGGTCCGCGTAGTTTCATATTTCACGCGCCCGCGGCCCAGCCAGCGCGGCCTTTATGCCGTGTCGAGGCCCGAGCCCGAGGACCTCCTGCTGACCGTGAACAAGCTCAAAAAACTTGTAGGCGAAGAGAACGTCGGCGTGCCCGTGGTGCTTGACCAACGAGTGTCCGAGCCGTTCGCCGTCGACCCGGAACAACTCCCGCAGGGCCGCGAAAAACTCGAGATCAGGTCAGAAAAACTGACCGCGGCATTCAACTATTTCCGCCCCCCGTTGCCCGCCGCCGTTACGGTTCGCGGACAAACGTCTGCTTCATATCAAAACGCCTTTCTGGAGCGGCCGGGTGAAAAGATACAGCGGTATGTGGAAGAAAAATTCCCACTGGTGGAACCGCCCCTGGCACGACCGTGAATGGGACATCGAGGTCGAGGAACGAGGAGTGTTCCGTCTGGGGCGGAACGAGGACGAGTGGTTTTTGTTTGGGGAATATGATTAGGAACCCAATTTTAGTTTTAGTCCCGAAGGGACGTTCGAAAATAGCCCAGCGATTTATCGCTGGGTAATTGGTTCTCTATACTTCAGTCGGTCCCAATGCGGGATCTGAACCGCTACCGGCTATCCGAACATCTCGTCCGCTCAATACGGGACGTCAACCCCTCCTTCGTAAGGACCGGGCTATGTTCATGCGAACTTCACACAAGATCGGCTTTCAGCTTCCTCTCCTCCGGTTCGCAGCCGCAGAACCTGGCGGGGCGTGCGGCCGATCTGGGCATGTCCGGTGCGGCGTTGCTTGATCGCGACACGGTCGCGGGTGCGGTGCGTTTTCATTTTGAGGCGAGGGCGAACGGGATAAAGCCGATCATCGGTGCCGAGATCACGATGGACGACGGCAGCCTGCTTCCGCTGGTTGCGATGGACCTTCGCGGCTATCAGAACCTCGCCAAACTGATCACGACCATAAAGCTCCGCAACAAAAAAGGCGAGCATTTCGCCACGCGTGAAGACATCGAGGACCACTCCGCCGGCCTGCTCTGCTTCACGGGCGGTTCCGACGGTTTTCTGCACAACAGCATCAAGAACGGCCTCGGCCAATGGGACGCGGCGTGGCTGAAATACGTCTTCGGCGACCGGCTCTACATCGAGCTGCAGCGGCACCACCTGCGTCACGAGGAATATATCAACCAGCAGCTTCTCGCCCTCGCCTACAAGCTGCAACATTCCCTATTTCGCCTCGAACGGCGTCTATTATGCCGACCAATACGACCGCGAGCTGTTCGACGTTTTCACCTGCATAAAAAACCACTGCACCATCTACGAAGCGGGCAAGCTGCTCTCGGAGAACAGCGAGCGTTACCTGAAAAACGAACGCCAGATGCTCGACCTGTTCGACGATTACCCCGAGGCGGTCCATATCACGGCGGAGATCGCCGCGCGTATCAATTTCTCGATGGACGAGCTTTCCTACAACTTCCCCGATTTCAAAGTCCCGCCCGGCGAAACGATGGATTCGTTCCTGCGGACCAAGACCCGCCAGCGGGCACTGGAAAGATACCGCGACAGTAAAAAAGCCGTCAGGTTCCAGATAACCGACCGGCTTGAACAAGGAATTTGCCGTGATCGAGATGAAAAAGCTGGCCGGCTATTTCCTGGTGGTCAGCGACATCTCCGATTTCTGCAAGCAGGAAGGGATCTTGTCGCAGGGCCGCGGTTCGGCGGCAAATTCGGTGGTCTGCTACGCACTCGGGATAACGGCCGTCGACCCGATCGAGCACGATCTTTTGTTCGAGCGTTTCCTCTCGGAAAGATACGAGCAGTATCCCGACATCGATATCGACCTGCCCTCGGGCGACGACCGCGAAAGCGTCATTCAGCACGTCTACGAAAAATACAACCGCCGCGGTGCCGGGATGACCGCGAACGTCATCTGCTATCGCGGCAAATCGGCTATACGTGAGGTCGGCAAGACCTTCGGCTTCGGTAATGACGTGCTGGGCAAGCTCTCAAAGATCAACTCGTACTACGAAACCTTCAAGGGTGAAGAATTGCACCGCCGGCTGAAGGAAGAAGGCTTTGACCCGGACCGCGACCACAGCCTGCGGAAATTCGGCGAGCTTTACAACCGCATACTCGATTTCCCGCGCCATCTTGGCCAGCATTCGGGCGGCATGGTCGTTTCGTGGGAACGCCTCGACGGCATCGTCCCGCATCGAGCCCGCGTCGATGGAAGACCGCACCATCATCCAGTGGGACAAGGACGATTGCGAGGCGCTGAAGATCGTCAAGATCGACCTGCTCGGCCTCGGCATGATGGCCGTGCTTCGCGATTCGATCAAGCTGATCCGCGAGCACCACGGCGACGACATGAGCCTTTATAAGATCCCGCCCGATGATCCGGATGTTTACGATGCCCTGCAGAAGGGCGACACGGTCGGGATGTTTCAGGTCGAAAGCCGTGCACAGATCGCATTTCTGCCGAAATCAAAGCCTGCCAATTTTTACGACATCGTCGTACAGGTCGCGATCATCCGCCCCGGCCCGGTCGTCGGGCAACATGCTGCACGCGTACATAAAACGCCGGCAGGGCATCGAAGCCGGTGACATACCCGCACCCGTCGCTGAAGCCCATTCTGAAACGCACGATGGGCGTTCCGCTGTTTCAGGAACAGCTTCTGAAAATCGGCGATGGACATTGCCGGCTTTTCGGGCTCAGAGGCTGAAGAGCTGCGCCGTGCGATGGGCTTCAAACGCCCCGACCGCCGGATGGAGCGGATCAGCAACAACCTGCGAGCCGGCATGGCAAAGAACGGCATCCCGCCGGAAATTCAGGAGCAGATCGTCGATTACACAAAGGCGTTCGCCAACTATGGCTTTCCCGAATCGCACGCCTACAGCTTTGCCCTGCTCGCCTACGCCTCGGCCTATTTCATCGTCCATTACCGCGCCTGCTTCACTGCCGCGATGTTCAATAATTACCCGCTCGGCTTTTATTCCGCCGCCACCCTGGTAAAAGACGCCCAACGCCACGGCCTGCATTTCCTGCCGATCGATATCAATCGGTCGGATTATTTGTTCACGGTCGAAGAAGTCAGAACCGCCAGCTCCCTCCTGCCGGAGAGGTGGCCGAAGGCCGGGGTGGTGGAGCAGCGGGCGGCCAGTTACTGAAAAGCAGGTCCGAGTCGGACTGAAATATGTCCGCGGCTTAAGAGAAGAGATCGGCAAAGCCATCGTCGCTGAACGTGATAACCCTTCGCGGCTGTGCCGCCCATTTGGTGAGGCTTGCCTCACCGACAGGCGGCTACCGATCTTGCGGCTATGCCGCCGCTCACCGACAACAGCGGCACAGCCGCAGATCGATTATCAAGCCTTCGGAAAGCACAGGTTCTGGCACACAAAACGTGCCAGTGTTGCGAAAGCAACCGTTCCGCAAATAGAGCGGCACAGCCGCAAGATTCAAATCGGAATACACCAGCATCGAAGACCTCATCAGCCGCGTGCCCGAAATAAACAAACGCGAGATCGCGCCCTCAGCCTCGCCGGTGCCCTGAACTTCGACAACACCATTCACCGCCGCGAAGCCCTCTGGCAATCCGAACTCGCCATCCAACCCAAGGGGTCCCTGTTTGAGGTTGAGCAGGATACTTCTTCCCGGCTACGCCGTCCGATGTGCGGTGAGGCTTGCCTTACCGAAGAATCGCCTTCAGATCTTGCGGCTATGCCGCCATCTGATGACAGCGGCACAGCCGCAGATCATGTTTCATACGCCCGGAAAAGCACAGGTTCTGGCACACAAAACGTGCCAGTGTTGCGGAAGAACGCAACGGTTCCGCACATCGGACAGCACAGCCGCAAGACCTATCTGAAAATACGCCGCTTCCCTTTCTCAAACCGCATGAAAGGCCTCGAGCTCGTCGAAGCCGATCTCAAAAAGACCGGCATTTCCATCGGCAAACACCCGATGGCTTTTGTCCGCGAAGAGCTCAGAAAACGCGGCATCCTCTCGTCGGCCGAGGCCCGCGATCTGAAAAAGAACCAGATCGTCTCCATTGGCGGGGCCGTCATCATCCGCCAGCGCCCGATGACCGCAAAGAACGTCGTCTTTTTAACGCTCGAAGACGAGACCGGCCACTCGAACTTCGTCGTCATGCCCGACACCTTCGAAAAATACCGCGCCGTCGTCAACCAGAACGATTACCTGATCATAAAAGGCATCTTCGAAGAACGCGGCATGCTAAAGGCGATGACATTCACCCCGATCAGCGACTATTTCACCGCCGAGGTCGTGTCGCACAATTTCCGCTAAAGATGCCGAAAGATAATGCCATCGCCCTCGTCGACTGCAACAACTTCTACGCCTCGTGCGAGCGGGTCGTGAATCCAGAGCTGTATAAAAGGCCGGTCGTCGTCCTCTCACACAACGACGGTATCGTGATCTCAAGAAGCGACGAGGTAAAGGCATTGGGCGTGCCGATGACGGCACCGTTCTTTCAGTATCGCGACCTGCTGGAACGCCACAACACCGCGATCATTTCGGCGAACCATGCCCTCTATTATGAGTTCTCTCACCGGGTGATGGACATCCTCAACGAAGACATCGGGGCAAACAAGCTCGAGCTTTATTCGATCGACGAAGCATTCATCGATGCAGGCGTGCCGGACAAGCTCTCCTGGCTCGGCCGGCACATCAAAGACACGATCTTTGAAAAGACAAAGATACCCGTTTCGGTCGGCATCGCCACGACCAAAACGCTGGCAAAGCTGGCCAACAACATCGCGAAAAAATCGAAGAAGGCGGACGGCGTTCTCGACCTTTACCGATCGCCTTTCATCGATCTGGCGTTAAAGAAAACCGCCGTCGGCAATATCTGGGGGATAGGGCCGCGCTCCGCCGTTCGGCTAAACGAGATCGGCATCATGACCGCTTATCAGCTAAAGCTCTCCGAACCGGAACGTATCAGGAAACATTTGAACCAGTTCGGCTCACGCACGGTTCTCGAACTGAACGGAATTCCCTGTCTGTCGATGGAAGTTTCCGAACGCACGAACAAGTCGATCGCGCATACGAGAACATTCGGCAAAGCCGTGAGCGGCCGGGACGAGGTACACGACGCGATACTTTATTTCACCACCCGGGTGCTCGAAAAAATGCGGTGGAACGGCTTGGCAACAAAGACCGTCACCGTGTTCCTGCATACCGACCGCTTCCGCCCGGTACCGGAAAAATATTTCGCGAAACACTCGTACAGGTCGGTATATCACTCCGACGTAACCAGCGAGATATACGCGTGGGTAACCTTCTGCCTCGACAAGATCTATCGGCACGGCTATCAATATCGCAAAGCCGGAGTGATCCTCACCGATCTCGTTGCGCCCGATAATATCCCGCTCCGATTGTTCGAACAGCGGGGCTTCGAACGGCGCCACAAGCTGAACAAACTGATTGACGAAGTAAATTACCGCTACGGCCGCGACGCCGTTCGGTCCGCGTCTCTCAAGGAGCACGGCGGATGGCAAGGCAAAAGCGAACACCGCGGCAACGATTCGTATCACGCCGTCGGCCGCGACACACTTGGGCTTGGGAAAAATTACAGCAAGTCCGTTAGGTTCTTGTAGCCGGCCGTTTAGCGAAAATGGCTAGCATGATGCCGCCCAGGACAAGAACGGCGGAGGTTAATAATCTCCGGCTCGCCGTCTCAGAAAGAAGCACGACTCCGCCGACCGCGGCAATTACCGGTACCGCCAACTGCAAGACCGCCGCACGCGTTGCAGTGTGATATTTCAAAGCCGCGTACCACACCGAATAGCCGACGCCCGAAGCAAGGGCACCGGACAGCACGGCAAGGACAACACCGCGAGTAGACAAATGCACTCCGCTAATAAAAGGTATCGCAGCCAACACCACCATCGGCACTGAGCGGACGAAATTCCCTGTCGTCTCGGCCAACGGGTCGCCAGCTACCCCGCCTCTTAGAGTATAAAAACCCCACGCGGCACCAGCGGCGGCCATCAGCACCGAGCTTACTAAGCGGAGGTGCCGTTAGACCCGGAAAGACGAGATAGACCAACCCCGAAAAAGCGATGACGATACCGGCCAGCTCCAACGGTGTTGGCCGTTCGCCCTTCGCAAACGCGGCGGCAACCATCGTCAACTGAACCGACCCGAAAAGTATCAGCGCTCCCATGCCGGTCGTCAGGCCGAGATAGGCGAATGAAAAACAGATCGCGTACGCAAACAGAAAAAAGGCGGACGCCCAGTGTCCAGATCTGAACACGCTTCGCGTCTTTCCCACCGAGGCCGAGATCAGCGCGAGCGTGACAGCTCCCGCGGCCAGCCGGACCGTGGTGAAGCTCGCCGCGTCGATCTCGTCCTTTCCTAACGCCATGCGGCAAAGGATGGAATTGAACGCAAAGGCGGTGAGCGGAAATGCTGTGTATAAAATTACTTTCATTCAGAACAAAGGTTCCGCAAATGAATCACACTTTGCGGCTTTGCGGGAAACTCTTCTTCCGCTCAACCGCGATACGTTTTGCACAGAGTACGCCGGCGTGACGCCACACGCGGGCTATATTTGTCTGTTCGTCGAGTAAATTAGTTTGATTTCGGCTAATTTCAAATGATTGAGGCGCTGTTACATCGAATGTAGGACCAACTTCAAATGTATTGAGGCTCTAATACATTTAATGCTGGTTTCCATCAGGTTGATATTGGGCTCCATCAGTTTGATGTTGGCTTACATTTGGCTAATGTTGGGCTCCATCAGTTTGATGTTGGCTTACATTAGGCTAATGTTGGGCTCCATCAGTTTGATGTTGGCCTACATTAGCCTAATGTTGGGCTCCATCAGTTTGATGTTGGCTTACATTAGGCTGATTTTGGCCTCCGACTGACGTATCAAGCTTCGGTACATCCGGGATATGGCCAAAAAAAGTCTGATAACGGCGAGGAGTAGAGGCATCGAGGCCCTAAGTCGTCGTGCCGGAGCGATGATCGTTGCGTCAATCGTCTTCTGTCCTCTCTTTCTCGCCTTCCCTTCTCTCGGGGCGCATATGCGGAAAGAGAATTACGTCGCGAATCGAGTGTCTGTTGGTCAGCAGCATAACAAGCCGGTCGATGCCGATCCCGATCCCGGCCGCCGGCGGCATTCCGTAGCTAAGGGCACGGATGTAATCCTCATCCAACACCATCGCCTCCTCGTCCCCACGCTCGCGCTCGGCCATCTGATCGACAAACCGCTCATACTGCTCCCGCGGGTCGTTCAGCTCTGAGAAACCGTTGGCCACCTCCATCCCGTTGATAAACAATTCGAACCGTTCCGCGATAGCCGGGTTTGTCGGATCGGCCTTTGAAAGCGGTGAGATCGATTTCGGAAAGTCGACGATAAACGTCGGTTGGACCAGCTTTGGTTCCGCATACTTCTCAAACAACTTCGCAATAGTAAGCGCGATATTGGACTCACTTAAGACCTCGTCACCTAATGCAACTCTGAATGCGGGTGAGGTACCAAAACCAAAACCGTTGGCTGAGAGAACCTCTTCATCAGGCATTTCTGTCGCGAAGAGTTCCGTTTTTTCCCAAACCTCCGTCAGCACAGACTCATCAAGACTGTAGTATGGATTTGCTGAGTGTTCCTCTAATCGCAACTGGAACATATTCCCCAATTCCAACTGAACAGTTTCAAACGTCCTCATTCGGCGCAGAAACCTCCAATCGTTTAGATGCTGAGTCGTGATCGCCGCAACTGTCGATGCAGGAAAGAAGCGGACAATCGATCCCGATCCCGGCCGCCGGCGGCATGCCGTAGCTGAGAGCACGGATGTAATCTTCGTCCAGCACCATCGCTTCTTCGTCGCCCCGCTCGCGCTCGCCCATCTGATCGATAAACCGCTCATACTGCTCCCGCGGGTCGTTCAGCTCAGAGAAACCGTTCGCGACCTCCATCCGATTGATGAACAGCTCGAATCGCTCGGCTATATGCGGGATTTGTCGGATCGGCCTTTCGAAAGTGGTGAGATCGATTTTGGAAAATCGATGATGAATGTCGGCTGTATCAGATTCGCCTCAACGTGGTCATCGAACAGCTCGATCATGTTCGCGATCGGTGATCTCCGCCCCGGGTGCGTATTTCGCGATCGCATCGCACATTGTGATCCGCTCGAACTTGCTGAAATCGATCTGCTTTCCTTCGTACTCGATCACCAAGCCGCCCGCCGCTCGTTCGAACGCTTTGCCGCAGCAGCTCTTCGCAGAAATCCATCATGCCGTTGACGTCCATGTAGGCACAATAAAACTCGAGCATCGTGAACTCGGGGTTGTGCTTGTACGAAATTCCTTCGTTGCGAAAGTTGCGGTTCAGCTCGTACACCTTTTCAAAGCCGCCGACGACCAGTCTTTTCAGATAAAGCTCGGGCGCGATGCGGGCGTAGAGCGTGATGTCGAGCGCGTTGTGATGCGTCTCGAAAGGCTTCGCCGCGGCACCGGTCGCCTTTGGCGTGAGCATCGGCGTTTCGACCTCGATATAGCCGTGGTCTTCGAGAAAATTGCGCAGCGACGAGATGGTCTTCGCCCGCGTCTCGAAAACCTCGCGCGTCGTCAGGCCGTCGTGCTCGACCGCGAGACTCGAGCCGATCAGATCGACGTAACGCTGACGCTGCTTGATCTCCGGGTCCTCGATCCCGTGCATTTTGTCGGGCATCGGCAGCATCGCTTTGGCCAGGAACTGAAGCTTTTCGACGTGCACCGAAACCTCGCCGGTATTCGTTACAAAAAAGTATCCTTCAACTCCAACGAAGTCGCCGTGATCTATCATCCCCCACGCCGACCACGCGTTCTCTTCATCCGGCGTGTCCTTTCCGTCGTTCTTCACCAACGCGAACTGCCCCTTCTTCGCATAGATCTGCAGCTTCGCCATCCCATCGGTCAGGTGAACAAAATTCCCCCGCGGCGGAGTGGTCAGCCTGCCCGCGATCCGAACATTGCCGAGGCGCCTTCAACCGTTCATTGATCGCATCCTTGACCTCGGCAGGCGGCCGCTGGCCTTCAGGCAAATCCGCCTTCACTTCGGCCATCTCCCTCTCAACTGCGACGACACGCCCAAATAGTTTGATCGCCGAGATCGTATCCTCGCCGCCGGTCAGCCGCGACCGCACGAACTTGTTCGGGTAAACGTTCCCTGTCAGTCCACGCAGCTTCTCCAAATGCTCCGCCCGGGCCTCGGTCTGGTCATTCGGTTCGATAATTTCCTCAAAAGCGGGAATGGTCATAAATGAGTGTTAACAGCCCATTGGCCCACGTGTCAGTAGCCCGCACGTAAGTAAGGGCTCAGCATTAAGATAACGAAACGTCGATTATAGTTAAGTGCCGCGACATCGGCAATCAAGGGCGTTTTCCGCGACAACCTAATTCCATAGCGGCTTTCCGCAATGACGCCTAAATATGGCAAAATGGGATAAGTAAATTAGTACCGCAGGAAAACGGCCGGGCCACACCCACCCCGGAAACTTTTTCTGCGGCTAGGTGTGTTTGTGGCCAAAGAATTCGAAGAACTAAAACGAGCGGTCGCCGGCGGGCAGCGAATTGTTACCTTAAGCGGCCTTACGTCGGGCTCGGCGAAGGCGTGTGTACTGGCGCGGCTACGAAAAGACACGGGCAAGCGGCTCGCGGTTGTGGTCGAGCGTAACTCCGATCTCGACGCGTGGTCGTGCGATCTTGAATTCTTTCAAAGCTATTTCGACACGCAGAACTCGCCGGCCATCACTCTGCCGTCGTTCGAATCCGACCCGTACTCCGGTATTTCCCCGCACGCCGAAACACAGGAACGCCGGGCGCTTTCTCTATGGCAGATAGCGCGCGGTACCGATGAACTGGTATTGCTTTCGGCACGGTCGTTGGTCCAGCGAACCGTAACCGCAAACGAAATAGCTGATCTTGGTTCCGAGCTGATCAGAGACAGCGATTTTCCGCCCGAGGACCTGACACGTCGTTTGATAGCCGCCGGCTATGTACGCGAAGAACCTATCTTCGGCCCCGGCCAGTTCTCGCTCCGCGGAGGCATCATCGACGTTTGGTCGCCTGACGCGGCTCAACCGGTCCGCGTCGAATTTTTTGGCGACACGGTCGATTCCATCCGTGCCTTCGACCCTGAAACGCAGCTCTCGGTCGAGCAACTGAAACAAGTGTCCATCGCGCCGATGCGGGAGTTCGCCGCGACCGAACAGGACCTGAAGGACTGGTCATTTTTCGCTGCCGAGCGTTTTTCCGACGACAGATTCCGCCGGAACCTGAAAGACCGCACAGATTTTGCAGCCGATGGAGAAACATTCTCCGGCTGGGAATTCCTGCTCCCGCTCGCTCGTCCCCTCAAAGGCACCGTTTTCGATTACTTAAAGGATCACATCATCGTCATCGACGAGCCCGTCGCGGTCGAACAAACACTGACCTCACTCTATTCGAATCTCGAACGTAACTATTCAGCATTAACCGAAGTCGGCGACGTCGGTCTCGCTCCTTACGAGCTGTTTCTTGAACCCGGAAAGCTTAGGGATCAACTGGATTCGGTCCGTATGATCGAGATTCGCTCGCTCGGACGCACCGCGGCGGCCACGGATGAAGAATTTTTGGTAACTTCGTCTGAACCCGCCGCGTTAGCGGCGGGCCAGTTTGTCGAGTCCAGCGCAAGTAACTGGCCGCCCGCTCACGCAGGCGGTTCCGACCCGCTCTTTCTATTTTCAACCGCCGCGAAGTCAGCCGAGATCGAGATCCTCTCCCGGTCCACCCGAAGCTTTCACGGTGACGTCCAGGCCTTCACGCGTGAGTTTGAGGAAGATGACATCGTCGTCGTCCAGACCCCGGGCATGGCTGAGCGGCTTGCCGAAATGCTTCGCGATTACAATGTTGCACTGGAAGTTGAGTCGATAAAGATCGGCCTGCTCTCCGCCGGATTTGAGCTTCCGTCGGAAAAGCTCCGATTCTTCACCGAACACGACATCTTCGGCGAAACCGTCGCCGCGCCCGGCGATACGGCCCCAAAAACAAAGGCCCGCAAATCAAAACTCGGCGCTTTCATCTCCGATTTCCGCGACTTGAAACCCGGGCGATTTCGTCGTCCACGTCGACCACGGCATCGGTCGGTTCGACGGTCTGCAGACGATCGCATCACAGGGCATCGAACGCGAGTTCATGCTGCTGATCTATGCCGACAACGCGAAGCTTTTCGTTCCGGTCGAGCGGATGGATCTTGTCTCGCGTTACTCGTCCGGCGAAGCGACATCGCCGACGCTCGATCGACTCGGCGGCATCGGCTGGCAGAAAACAAAGGCAAAGGCCAAACGCGCGATGCGCGATATGGCGGACGAGCTATTGCGACTCTACGCCGAGCGAAAGCTCGTCCAGGGCCATGCATTTCCGCCCGACGCGCCCTGGCAGCATGAATTCGAGGACGCGTTTCCATACGATCTGACCGTCGATCAGGCCTCGGCTATCGAAGACGTAAAGGAGGACATGGAAACGCCGCGTTCCGATGGACCGGCTGATCATCGGCGATGTCGGCTACGGGAAAACCGAGGTAGCGATGCGTGCCGCCTTTAAGGCCGTGATGGACGGCAAGCAAGTCGCCATTCTCACCCCGACGACGGTCCTTGCGTACCAGCATTACGAATCGTTCAAAAAACGGTTCGCCGCCTTCCCGGCCAAGATCGATCTCCTTTCGCGATTCCGCTCGACCAAAGAACAGAAAACGGTGGCCGAGGCCGCCGGCAAGGGCGAGGTCGACGTGCTTATCGGCACGCACCGGCTGCTTTCGAATGATGTAGCGATGCCGAAGCTCGGCCTGGTCGTCGTGGACGAAGAGCAGCGTTTCGGTGTCGGCCACAAAGAAAAGCTGAAGCAGTTGAAGAAAAAGGTCGATGTACTGACGCTCTCGGCTACGCCGATTCCGCGAACGCTGAATATGTCGCTGCTCGGCATGCGCGATATGTCGGTCATCGAAACGCCGCCCCGCGACCGGCTTGCGATCAACACACAGGTCGTCCAGTTTTCCGAGGGCGTCATCCGCTCCGCGATCGAGCTGGAGCTTTCGCGAAACGGGCAGATCTTTTTCATCCACAACCGCGTCGAAACGATCGAACCGATCGCCGCCCTGATCCAAAAGATCGTCCCGAACGCCCGTATCGCCATCGGCCACGGTCAAATGAACGAAAAGGAAATGGAGCAGGTGATGCTCGATTTCATCGATTACAAATACGACGTTCTGGTCGCCACGACGATCATCGAGAACGGCATCGACATCCCGCGCGCGAACACGATAATCATCAATCGGGCCGACAATTACGGCCTTTCGCAGCTTTACCAACTTCGCGGCCGCGTCGGCCGTTCGAACCGGCGGGCTTATGCCTATCTGCTGATTCCGAGCGAACTCGAATTGACGCCGATCGCCCGCCGCCGGTTGTCAGCCATCACGCGAATTTTCCGATCTCGGTGCCGGCTTCCGCCTCGCGGCTCTCGATCTTGAACTTCGCGGCGCCGGCAACATCCTCGGCGGCCAGCAATCCGGCCATCTCGACGCGCTCGGGTTCGACCTATATACAAAAATGCTCGAACGAACGATCGCCGAGATAAGAGGCGACGAGATCGCCGATGAGATCAGCGTCTCGATCAATCTCGGCATCGACGTTTCGATCCCGAAGGATTACATCGCCGAGGCAAGTCAGCGTCTTCGAACGTACAAACGCATCTCGTCGGCGGAAAACGAGGATGCCTTGATGCAGATCCACGCCGAGGTCGAGGACCGCTACGGCCGCATCCCGCCGTCCGTCGAGAATCTTTTCGAGTACGGCCGCCTCCGAAAGCTTGCCGAGGAAATGCACATTGTCTCGGTCGACCGGGCAAAAGAGGGGTACGCGATAAAACTCTCGGCAACTGCCCGCGTCGCTCCGGAAAAGTTGATGGAATACCTCGCCGATCACCCCGAGGCCGCCTTTTCGCCAAACGGTATCCTTCGCGTCAGCGTCGACCAGGAGGGCCCGATCCAGTCGATCCGGTCGGTATTGGCGCGAATACGCACTTGATCGAGTGATCTTTTGACCTTCTCAGAGGGTTATTCGCAAGCAAATATTTTATTTATCCAGTGGATAGTGAGAAACGGATAGTGGTTAGTTTTCTAAACCAGGCATGACCCCCAAACCACTATCCGCTGAATAGAACCGGTCGGCCTCACGAATATGCGACCGCTAATATTTGCGCCCCTCGGTACAGTCGCTGAACGTGTTCACGTCGCAAACAAAAAGGGCCGGCACGTAGTCGCGCGTCTGTTTCCTGATCTCGATCCAAACGGCCGATTCGGCGTATTTCTCACTCGTCCAACCTAGTTTTTCGCGGTTTCGCCAGACGAATTCGTACGCAACTTTTTCGTCGGCTCCTGCGAGGTGTTTTGCCTCGTGAAGAAGTATCGCGGCCCGCTCGACGTCATCAGTGGGATAACTGAAGAAATCCGGATAAATAGTTACGATCTCGAATGGAAAATTCGTCGCGGCGAATGCGGTTTCCTTCGTGACCGAGGCGTTAAGCCAGTTGTCGTTTCCGCGAAAGACCGCGATTCGTCGCAGTAGGAACGCGTCGTCCGTAAAACCCTTATTTTCAAGGATATCGATCGCCGAGGCGACTGTTTTCCTCTCTTCGTAGGTCAGCCCTTTTGCCGAGAATATAAGCGATACGTAAAATCCGGCGATCGCTGTCAGGCTTACGATCAGGCAGACGACGACCCGTCGAAGGACCCTGGATGTCGCCGGGCTTTCCGCAATTTCATAGTCTATCCGCATCAACGCCGCACCGCACCGGGAGCACCCCCGGGCGGTCGGAAAGTTGACAAGATCACAGTTAGGGCATTTTTTCTTCATCGGACAGGCGGGAATTTACGCAGAAAACCTGCTATTATCTAAAAAGTTCTAATCGAGGCCGCTTCCAGTTGCCGAATCTGGTAAACGGAAGAAACGTATCCGCGCTTTTCAGCATCAAAAACTTTGCTTTTAAGCTAATTCAGCCTTAAGTACCGGCCGCCGTGCCACCAGGGAGCATTGGATGAAGTATATTTTTTCGACATTTTCTCTACTTTTCATAACAATTTTCGCGAGCTTTGCCGTTTCGGCCCAGGAAACCGAAACGCGCGTTGTCGACGAAGTGGTCGCCCAGGTAAATGAAGGCGTGATCACGCTGTCAAGGATCAAACGCGAGTCCAAGATGATCGTCGATGACGCGGTCAAGAATGGCAAGACTCGTGAAGAAGCTCAAAAAATGGTCGATGAAAAGCAGGGCGAGATGATCGCAAACCTGATCAATGAAGAACTGCTCATCCAGAGAGCTAAAGAGCTTGGACTGGACTCGCAGGTCGACGCTCAGGTAAACGAACGCTTTGTTCAGATAATGAAGCAGTACGGCCTAAAGAACCTCGACGCTCTTTATAAGAGCATGGAAGAACAGGGCGTCGACCCGACCGAGATCCGTGAGGTTTGGCGAAAACAGGCGATCCGCGAGTTGGTTATCCAGCGCGAGGTCCAGTCAAAGGAATACTGGAGGCCTTCGTCAAAGGAGCTTCGCGATTATTACGATAAGAACAGGGCCCGGTTTACCAAGCCCGAGACCGTTTCTTACAGCGAGATCTTTCTCGGTTTCGCGGGACGCGAAGAGATGGCCACGCGTGAAAAAGCAAAGCAGCTGGTCGCGCAGTTAAGAGGCGGTGCCGATTTCGCCAAGGTGCAGAAGGAGAATTCCGATCCGGGCGTCGTCACGCGCGGTGCTGGAAAAGTTGAAAAGGCAAACGTAGCTGAGTTTGGCGATCTGGTGGGGAATGCCATCAAGGGGCGAAATGTCGGCGAATATACGAACCCGATCGAGGCGCCCGATCTGGGAATGATAATTTTGAGGATCGATGGCCGCGAACAGGCAAGCAGCGAATCGCACTTCGACGAGAACGCCGTTCGCATGGCGATACTGGCTGAACGGGCTCCCGCTGCAACGAAGGATTTTATGACCACCCTTCGGCAGGATTCCTATATCAAGATCGGCGAAACGTACCGGCCGCTCGTGTCGCCGATACTCTTTGCGGACGAGCGAAAGGAAAAGCCGACAGCGAAGGCCGAGGAATCAAAAACAAAAAATCCAACGGCAAAGGCCGAGGAGACAAAAGCAAAAAATCCGACTAATTAAATAGTCGTTGGAAAAATTGAGAACATATCGGACCGGCCTCGCGAAGGCCGGTTTCTTTTCGGATCGAAAATGCGATTGGATATCTATTTACGAACGAGCCGCCTGCTGCTTCGCCGTAGCGTCGCACAGGAGCTTTGCGAAAAAGGTAAAGTTTCGGTCAACGGTATGCCGGCAAAGGCGTCAAAGGAGCTAAAGGCGGGCGATACAATAAAAATTCAAAATCGAAACCGGATCGTCGAGGTCCGCGTCAACGAGATACCGTCTAAAAAACAGTTATCGAAAACGGAAGCTCCGGCCCTCTATGAGATGATTTCCAGCGAGACCGTCGAGGACATCGACGCATTTGAAATGTCTTAATTTTAGAAGAAGCGCTCGACTCAGACTTCTTCTTAATTCTTCTTATTCCTCGCCTTCTGTCGTTTCTCTTATCGTGACTCGGTAATCAAAAGCGGAACCAGGGCTATCCCAATACCTCTTTAACGGCCGCTTCGTAAATATCCGCCTTCTTTTTTGCCCGTTTTACATCGGGATGCGAATCCTGAAACGTCTTGCGAAGCGTCCACAGCTCGACCTCAAGCTCTATTTTTCTTACCATGAGCTTGCCCAACGCAACCGAAAGTTTTCCCGCATCGGCAGCCCGAATGTTCAACAGCCGGGCCCGTTCTTTTTCGATCACTTCGAGCGCGTAGCGGCCCTCAACGACCTTCGGATACTCTTCCGTGTACTCGACAAGGAACGCTTCCAGGTCCGACTGCACTTCAGCCCGCTTCAGCATCAACTCGGCATAAGCGGCGGAGGAGCGAACTTCCGTTTGGCTCCGGACATCGTTTGCCGCGGGCTTGGAATTCGGCTGTGCAGCAGTAACGGCTGAGCAGATAAAAACGACGACGGCGGTAACAAGAACCGGCCCTGCGGATCGGAAGAGCGAAAAAAGTTTCGCATACCTTAGTTTGCGTGGAGTTCTGATCATTTCAAAAGTGCTGGGTTCCCCGTTCCGCCGCGGCTTTTAAAGCTCCAGCGGGACGGGGTTTCGATCATTTGGCGTCGATATCGAATGTCTTTTCGTCTAACGGCTGGTTAAACGCAAATTCGTTGAACGAGTATGCCCATTCGACCTCACGCGTTCCACGCTGTCCGGTCTCGGAATAAACGAATTTGTACGTGTTAGGAAGCATCAAACCGCCCTGCGGTTTGAAATCGTCGAAAGTTTCGACGATCTTGATACGTGTTTCATCAAACCCGCTCGATTGGTTCGGGTTCGTCCCTATCGCGGCGGATGACGTACGTTTATATTCTGTACGGACATGTCTGAAGGTCTCCTTGTCGAAAAAGAGCGTCACGTCATAATCCGAGCCGCCCTTTGGGGAATAGCTCAACGAGTAATACTCCTTTCCGTCGACTTTCTTCAGCCCGCCGCCACCGACCTTCGGCTTTTTCGCCGCGATATCCATCAGCACCCATGAAGAATTGAGCGCCCCACCCAAAAGGCTGTCGCGAAGCACGGGACTCATAGCCTCTACAAAAACATTCAAGTATGACCGCGGCGTGTTTTTCACCGGCAAGGCAACACGTGCCTTCGAGCCGTCATAACTGAACTTCTCGCCGGGATAATCCATCGCATTCAATGTAAGCCCAAAGAAATTCTTGTCGCCGGCCGAGGCCATAACGACCCGGCCGACCGTCGGCTGGTTCTTTTGCGAGAGAAATACGACCGAAGCGTCACCGACCATCATTCTTGTCTTTGCGGCGGCACGCGCCTCGGCCGACCCGATCGACTCCAGATGTTTTGCAACGATCTCTTCCGGCTTTAGCTTTTGGCCAAGCGTGGTCGCGGCCATCGTCGAACAGACCGATAGAATGATAAAAAACGTTGTAAGGACACGATTCATCTCAATACTCCTGAGTTTGGTTATTTATTTAATAAGCCGTCGTCCGGCTTGCGATCGCATTTGAACGTGGGACGTCAATAAACGCCTCACACGAATCTATCACGGGTTCGTCTGCTTCAACGATCCCGTCCCCATATTTGTTTCCAGCCAGGAGGTTCTCAAAATAAACAGTAATATTTTCGAGTATCTCCTCCGCCGAGTGCGAATGATATAAGGTCTGCCGGAACTGAGCACCGCCGGGGAGACCCTTTGTGAACTGCCCCGCTAGCTGTTTCATCTTGCCGAGCGCGACGATCTCAGGCATTTCCTCACGGCACATTCCGAAAAATTCAAGCAAAACTGCCTTCTTTTCAGTCAGGTCCGGCTGATAGGGTTCGCGGCCCTCGAGAGCGTCCTTGATCTGGCGAAATATCCACGGGTTCTGCATCGCGCCGCGGCCGATGAGAATGCCGTCGGTCCCGGCCTCGCGCCACCGCTTTAGCCCGTATTCGATAGTGGTTATATCGCCGTTACCCGAAACCGGAATGCCGACCGCTTCCTTCACCTGTTTGATCAGGTCCCAGTTGGCCTGGCCCTTGTAGCCCTGTTCCCGGGTGCGGCCGTGCACCTGTATATGCTCGACGCCGCATTGCTCGGCCATCTTGGCCACGTCGACGACATTGATCGTCGCATCGGTGTAACCGGTCCGCACTTTTAGCGTGAGCGGGATAGTTATCGACTTCTTTATCTCTTTAAGAATTTCTTCCAACCGCGGCAGATCGCGCAACAGGCCCGAACCGCCGCCGTTCTTCACGACCTTCGGCGCCGGACAACCGCAGTTCACATCCAGAATATCGGCCCCGATCTCCTCAGCCATCTCGGCACCCATCGCCATACGCGGAGCCTGGCCGCCGAATATCTGCACGGCAAACGGCCGCTCCTCTTCATCGAACTGCATCTGCCGTTTCGATTTCGGATTGTTCCGCGTCAGCCCCTCGACCGAGATGAATTCCGAAACGACCAACCCGACACCGCCCCGCCGCTTGATCAAGCGGCGAAAGGTGTAGTCGGTCACCCCCGCCATCGGTGACAGTATCAACGGCGGGTTTATCTCTATATTTCTGATCTTGAACGGCTTCATCAAAACTTGTCAGCCCTTTTTTCGGTTCTTGATCACGAAGATCGCCCCGATCGAAAGGAGAAAAAACGATACCATCATGACGAAAACACCCGGCACGATGCCGTACATCGCCTCTTCCCAGCTCGTGCGCGGCCCGTTCACTATCGGAAGCGCGACCGAGATCCCCGTCACCAGCAGGCCGAGCAGCAAACCTAAGATGCCCAAAACAAGGATTATTTTCCAGATCATTTTGTCCTCGCCCGTTTTTTCGGAAATTCTGTTCTTGAAACTTACACGCAGCCGTCTTCAAACGGCTCCAAAAAGCTTATCATAACTTATTTTAGGCCGTGGAAGCCCTTGCTCAAGCGCGTTACAGCCGTGTTGCAGATTTAACGGTCGCCGGTTTGATAAACTGGGAATATCCCGATTATAATTCACGCGTTCTAGATTCGTTCGCAATCGATCCAAGCTTTAGATTTTCCCGGCCGGCTAACGCGCGATTAAGTGAGCCCCGAGACATCGCCCACAATCGAAACACTTTCCACCGGTCCGACCGTGCACGGACCCGACCTGACACTATTCCGAACGGCTTTTATTTTCGTTATTAGGAGAATGCTGATGCCAGATCCAAAATACCCGATCATGACTACGTGGACCTTTAGGACTTTACTTTGTGCAGTTCTGCTCTCGATATCGGTTATCGGTATCGCCGCCCAGGACATCACGTCCGGCACAATTCAAGGGGTCGTTCAGGACGAACAGGGAGGCGTACTCCCGGGTGCGGCCGTTGAGGCCAGGGACCTCCGAACCAATTTCTCGAGGGTTTTCGCGACCGGCTCCGACGGGCGTTTTGCCTTTCTTTCGATGCCGCCGGGAGTTTATGTCGTCTCGGCGACCAAGCAGGGTTTCGCGAAACTTAATCAGGAAAACGTTGAGCTCACGGTCGGGCGGTCGATAAACCTCACTATGACAATGAGGGTCTCGGGCGTTAGCGGCGAGGTAACGGTCACGAACACGCCCACTATCGACACGGTCAAGACCGAATCAAGTACAACGATCAACGAAACCGCGATCAGCAACACGCCGATCCTCGGCCGAAAGTTCGAAGACCTTCTTACGCTCACGCCCGGCGTCAGCATCTCGCAGGGGCCCGACGGCGACGAGATCAATTTCGCGGGCCAGCGAGGCATTTTTAACAACGTCAGCCTCGACGGCGGCGATTACAACAACGGCTTCTTCGGCGAGCAGGCCGGCGGGCAGCGCGCCGCCATCGACATCACGCTCGAGGCCGTAAAGGAATTTCAGGTGATCGCTACCGGTGCGAGCGCCGAATACGGCCGCACTGCGGGCGGCATCATCAACGTCATTACCAAGTCCGGCACCAACGATGTGCACGGCAGCCTGTTCTACTACCAGCGTCTCGAAGCCCTGACCTCCAATACCTCTGACGGAAAACCGCTGCAGGATTTTCACCGTGAGCAATTCGGCGGGACCATCGGCGGGCCGATAAAAAAGGATAAAATTTTCTACTTCGTCGCCTTCGAACAGATCCTCGAAAATCTGACGCGTCCGAACCTGAGCGAACCCATCGGAACGCCGTGTTCGGTGCCGAATCCGACGATCGGCGCCAACGAAGCATTGATAAACGGCAGCGCCGACTGCCAACGCGTCGCCTTGCTCAATTTCTTTCAGACCACTCAGGGCCAGGACGAGAGCCTGCCGATAGATCGCAAGGTCAACAACTCGGCCTTCCTGGGAAAATTCGATTGGAACATAAACAACTCGCACAAGTTAGCGTCGTCGTATAACTTCGACTATTCGAAGAATACCAACCAGACATTTGACGTTCCGACTTACGGCACTTCGGCGAACGGTACCGAGGGCCCTTCGAAGATCAATGTCTTTAACTTCAACCTCTATAGCACTCTGAGTCCGAACATCGTCAACGAAGCGCACTTTACGTATTCGCGTGAAGAACGTCCGCGGTCTGCGAACGAATCCAATTTCGCCGCCGATACGGCGATGGGCTTTGCGACGACCTTCCGATTCGGACACCCGTTCTTCCTTCAGCCGAATGTCGACGAAACCTTCTGGCGCACTCAGCTTCGCGATTCGGTCACGATGATCAAGGGCCGGCATACGCTAAAATTCGGCGGCGAATGGATGCACAGCCTGAACGAACAGGTATTTCGTGGCTTCTTTCAGGCAAAGTATATTTTTGATAGCGTAACAGGCTTTCTGCGGTATGCGTCTCCGGCCGCGGCTGGTGGGTTCGGGCCTATGACGGTGAGCTGCTCAAACGGAACTTTCGTCACGGCGCCCGCAACCTGTCCGGTCGGCTCGACGCCGAACGGCGGTCCGCTGCTCCTTTATTTACAGGGTGCCGGCCGCACCGGCCCGGCGACCGACGCTGCAGGTGCGTCGAAAATAAAGAACGAGGATTATGCAGTATTCGCTCAGGACAAATGGCAGATCTTGTCGAATTTTACGTTTAATTATGGCCTTCGCTGGGAAGCACAGATCTTCCCTGACCCGGTAGTAAACCCGCAGGACACGGCGTACGGCATCTTTCTCAATGACCCTCGCTTCCCGTCCGATGGCACGATCCCAAACGACCTTGGAATGTGGCAGCCGCGGGTAGGATTTGCATGGGACGTTGCCAAGAACGGGAGATCGGTCGTCCGGGCAAGCTTTGGCGTGTTCAACGCACGGCAGAATATGCTGACGCAGGTCGGATCTATCACGACCAATGGCGTACAGCAGCAAACCCTTTTCGTCAATTCCGACCTGATCAGGCAGGGATTTGCGGCCGCACCGACCTGGCCCGGAGTGTTGACTCCGGCGGCGGGCAGTTGTTCGGCCGGTCCCGGTACGCCGGTTAATCCATTCCCCTGTTTTAGCGGCGTTCGCGTTTTTGACCGTACCTACCAGAACCCTGATATCTACACCGTGAACGGTGCCTTCGAGCAGGAGATCGCTCCCGACTGGGCCCTTTATTTCGATTACACTCATGCCCAGGGCGTCCATCTGACACGCTTCCTTGATTACGGCAGCACCGGCAACAGCGTTCGCAATGCCGTGTTCTCGCCGTATCTCGGGGAAACGATGGTCGCCAGCTCGCTCGGTAACAGCCGTTACGACGGCTTTACGGCCGGCATCAGAAAGCGCTTCAGCAGGAAGTTCCAGCTCGAAGCTAATTATGTCTACGCGCGGGACAAGGATGACGATTCGAACGAACGCGACCCGTTCACCGACCGTGCATTCGACCTCGACAACCTGCGGCTCGACTGGGCGTTGTCAGACCGTGACATCGCCCATAAGTTCAACTTCTTCGGTTATTTTGAACTGCCGTGGAAGTTTGAGTTCGCCCCGCGCGTCCAGGCCCGCACAGCCCAGCCGGCCATCCCGGCCCCGGCACGCACGGCGACCAACCGCAACACGCTCCGCAAGGACAACGATTACTTCTCGTTCGACTGGCGCCTGTCCCGTCCGTTCAAACTGAGCGAAACGATGGAACTGATACCGCAGATCGAAATGTTCAATACGTTCAACAACGACAATTTCGTCAACTCGCTGAGCGGCATCCCGGGAAATCAAAATTCGCTTGCCGCCCCCAGCCTTTTCGACTTCAACGGCTTCATCAGGCAGGGCGTCGGCGATCCGAGACAGGTACAATTGTCAGTCCGGTTCTTGTTCTAATTGTTATTCCAAATAGAAAAAGAGGCTGCCTTTTCTGGGCAGCCTCTTTTCATTAACGGGAAGCTTAAGAGGAATAGATCGATCCGATAGGTGCCATCAGATAGCCCGCGGAGCGGGTGGCAGCATAAAGCCCCGTCCGTAAGGGCGGGGGTAGTTCAACTGAGAACCGCCAGCCCGCGTTAGCGGGCGACAGCAGCTCGATAATTGAGAGCTGTCGCTGTCTACGACAGCCTTCTGTCACTGATCGCCTTACCCTGGGTTCACACCCTGGGCTTTATGCTGACGCCGTCTCCGACGGCTAATCGAATTGGCAGAGTACTAAAGGCAATGAAAAAGAGGCCTTTCTCAGAGAGCCTCTTATTACCGATTGGAAATGGCCCTCATCTTCCGCTCTTCTGCATTTCCACACCCGTCGCATCGAACGACACCTCGGTCACCGTCCCGTCAGCATTGCGGTTATCGAATTTAGCGCCGTCGTCCTTTATCAAATGATCGACATGCTCCTTTGAAAGGGTCTTCGTCTTGAACACTCCCTGCGCCCGAACGTTCAGGCCCGGCCGCATTCAGCGGAATAAAGAAAGCGTGGTCGCCGAATGTTACGCGGACAGACCGTGAGCCTTCCTTGTCGGCCATCTCCATCCAGCAGCCTTCCTTTTTGCACGAACGTACGATCACGCCGTTCACTTCATAAGTGTTCCCTTCCAGCTTTGCCGGCTCGGCAAACGCCTTTGCCAACGTGATCTTTTTCACATCCTTAGCCAACGCCTCGCCGCGTGTGATCTTCTCACCGGCTTTCAGTTCAACCGGTGAGTTGTCCGAGCTCTTCACCACCGGCTGGCCTTTGCTGTTAAGTTCAGCCTGCGAAAAAAGTGCCGTTGGAGCACACAACGCAATAACCAAAATAAATAAAAGCTTCATAAATGTTTGAAAGTTTAGTCCAATATTATCTGACAGTTAAGTTAAACAAAACAAAATACTAATCTGAACGCGTGAAACGGTAACCAAAACTACTATTTCGATTCATAGACTACTTTTCCGCCGACGATCGTCATCAGCGCTCTTGCGCCGGCGATCTTTTGCGGATCTATGCTGAGAATATCATCCGATAAGATCACCAGGTCAGCCAACTTGCCAAGTGCGATTGTTCCCTTCACCTTCTCCTGAAACTCCGCGTAGGCCGCGTCTGCCGTGTATGCCCGAACCGCGTCTTCCGCACTGATCGCCCCCGGCCCTTGAGTCGCCGCATGAATGCTCAAGCAGCGGGTTTAGCTCGACGATCGAGGCGTCGGAGCCGAATGCTAGCCGCGTCCCTAGTTCCAGATGCCGCTTGTACACCGAAGGGTTGGTCCCGCTGAACAGCCATGGCTGCATAGACGCGATGAACCCGAACCGGGCAAATCGTGAAAGGTCCGTATCTACTGCACCCTGGGCATGTTCGATGCGAAACCGCCGGTCACGTGGGCCGTTCGCCTTTACGGCCGATTCAAACGCGTCCAGTACGATCGCGTTGGCCCGAGGCCCGATCGCGTGGATCATCACCTGCAGCCCGGCCTTGTCCGCAGCGGCAATGTCGCGACGCAGCTGCGGGACCTCGGCTTCGTCACCCTCACTAAAATACTTTACGCAGCCCGTCCGAACCATTGCGTCGCCGGACGCCGCTTTTACGCCGCCCGCGGCCAGTTTCGACGCGGCCGACAGCGGCGAGCAGTCGTAGACCCTTGTATTCAGTTTTCCTGCCCGATCAAGATGCCGGTAAACGTCAACCAGCTCGTCCGAGTGCATGTCCTGAACGCTCGTAACACCAAGCGAGGCAGCGTAGTTTGTGGCCGTCTCGATGATCTCCGGCCAGTTCGTCATGTGATTCTGCGGCAGCAGTCCGGCGACCAGCCTTATCGCCGATCCGGTAAGCATTCCGTTCGGCTCACCCAGATCATCGCGGCCTATGGTTCCGCCCGGCGGATCGGGCGTCGCCCTGGTTATGCGTGCCTTTACCAATGCCGCACCGTTCGCGAAAGCCGTTTTACCGTCTGCCGAATAAACAAAAACCGGAGTGTCCGCCGTCACCGCGTCCGCTAAACGCCGAAGCTTTCCGTTTTCGACCGCGACCGCACCCGGATCGAAGCCGCCGCCTAATATCCATCGGCCCTTCGGCAACACCCGTGCATATTCACCGAGCCTCGCGGCCATTTCTTCCGGCGAGCGGACGTTTCTTAGATCAATGGATGAAAACTTGTTCCCGATCGCCGCGAAATGAACGTGAGCGTCATTGAAACCGGGCAAAACGAGCCGGCCTTTTGCATCGATCACGCGCGTCCGCTCGCCGATCAGCTTTCGAATTTCCGCGTTCGATCCGACCGCAGTGATCTTTCCGGCCGAAACGGCCAGTGCATCAACTTGCAGATTTGAGCGGTCCAGCGTGCGGACGTTCCCATTTATCAGAACGAGATCAGCGGCGGCAAGCCCGGTGTGAGCGGTGGCAGATAGGCTCGAAAAAAGTATTGACGCAAGTGTTGCATACGTGCTACAGTGTTTCGCCCGTCGATCTTTGACAATCGAAGACGCTTTATACTTTATGGCAAAAAGTTTTTCGGAAAACTGCGCGAAATTTCTCACAAGAGATCGTTAAACGCAAACGGTTCAACGATTTGCGTGTCCGGTCGCCGCACCGGACAAGGCCCGGACAACGACCGGACAACGACCGGACAACCGCCGGACATGCCCAAACAATATACTACTTTCGCTCGTAAACGACGTCCCCGTTAACGACCGTCAGCAGGACTCGGGCGTCGCGGATCTTTACGGGATCGATGGTAAAGATATCGTCGGATAGCATCACGAAATCAGCCAGCTTTCCGGCCTCTATCGTGCCTTTCACATTTTCCTGAAACTCGGCAAACGCCGAACCCCAGGTGAAAGCTCGGACGGTTTCGAGGACCGAGATCTTCTGTTCCGGCACCCAGCCGTTCGGGTTCTTTTCATCGAGCGTCCGGCGGGTCACCGCGGCGTAAACGCCAAGAAGCGGGTTGAGCGGAGCGACAGGTGAATCGGAACCAAAGGCCAAAACGCCGCCGGTATCTAGGATCGTGCGAAACGCGTATGTACCTTTGATCCGCTTTTCGTCCAGCCGCTTCCACGCCCAACGTCCGTCGTCGATCGCGTGGAACGGCTGCATCGAGGCCACGACCTTCTGGGAGCCGAACCGCTTGATATCCTCCTGACGAAGATGCTGGGCGTGCTCGATCCGGAACCGCCGGTCACGCGTCCCGTTGGCCTTTTCCACCTCGGCAAAGTAATCGAGGATCGTCGCGTTCGCGCGGTCGCCGATGGCGTGAATGTTGATCTGGAGCCCGGCCTTGTCGGCGTCGATGATGTTCTGTTTCATCGTCGTCGTTACGTCTCCCATCGGCAGCCCGCTGGTGTTCGGGGCGTCGAGGTAAGGTTCGAAGAACCACGCCGTGGTCGAGCCGAGGCTGCCGTCGGTATAAGCTTTCAGGCACCCGACACGAAGCATCGCATCGCCGAACGCGAACCGGACGCCGGTATTCGACCAACGCTTGTAGTCGCTCATCGGCGAACACCCGTAGATACGGGTCTTGAGCGTACCGCGGCGAAGCAGTTCCTGATACGCACCGACGGTCGTTCCGGCGGACACGTCCTGGACGCTTGTAACGCCTAAGCTCGCCGCGTGATCGCTCGCGGCCTGTGCTGCCTCGAGCTGCTCGTCAAAGGAAGGCGCCGGGATCGCTTTTTCAATGTACGACTGAGCAGCGTCCTTGAAAATGCCGGTCGGATTCCCCGACGCATCGCGGACGATCTCGCCGCCGGCCACGTCCTTTACGTTCCGGTCGACGCCCGCCAGTTTCATGGCGAGGCTGTTCGCAAGCGACATATGGCCGTCAAGCCGATTGATGGAAACCGGATTATCCGGCGTAACCGCGTCGATCATCGCGGCCGTCGGCAGGTTGTTCGGCGTCCAGTTCTCGTGGTCCCACTGCCCGCCGGTTATCCAGCGTCCCTTGGGCAGCTTTGCCGCGAAAGCCTTTATTCGGGCGACAAACTCCTGCGGCGTTTTTGCGTCCCGCAGATCGACCGACGAGAGCTGAAGCCCGGTCTCAAGGAAATGCACATGAGCATCGTTAAAACCCGGAACGATCAGCTTGCCCTTGGCGTCGATCACCTTTGGTTCCCGGCCCGATCAGAGGTTTGGTGTCGGCATCAGATCCGACCATCACGATACTGTCGCCGACAACGGCAAGCGAACGCGCCGTCGGGCGTTTGGAGTCGATGGTTTGGATATTCGCGTTGGTCACGACAAGGTCCGCGACCGCCGACTGTGCCGGGACTGCCAAAGACAGACTGGTGCAAAGCAGCAAAGCGGTAATGATCTTTTTCATATGGATGTGGCGTCAGGCGTTATATTTCAGCCTATTGACATCAAGAATGGCATCAAACACACTGGTTTCGGCCAGATTATAACAGTGAAAGTTAAGTATATCCAGATTATCGGGACAGTGCTCGCGGCCGTCTATGGCGTGTTTATCGTGTTTCTCTACGCTGCCGAGCCGCGTTCGCTGGCGGAGATCTCCAGCAAGGCGATCTCGACGGTCGAAAGCACGCATTAATAAAGGCCAGGTCCTGACCGGCACGTATGAGATAGACCGGGCGCGTTTCGGCGAAGGGATCGCTGCGTTCCGTGCAGACAATTTCGTCCTCGCCCGCGACCGGTTCGAACGTGCTGACCCGGAAAAACGCGATGCGAATACGCAATTTTACATCGCGTACAGCTACTACCGCCAGGGTTGGGGACGTATCACGAACGACGATGCGTTGTTCAAATCAGGGCTCGAGGCACTGCAAAAAGTGCCGCAGCTCGACCCGGACTTCACCTCAAAAGACCCCGATTTGAAGCTGAGGACCGCCGCAGAGCTGCGAAACGAATTTGAAGAAGGGCAGAGAGTAACGGCCGACGATTTCAACCCGTTCAAGCTTGTTCGTGAAAGGAAGTGATGTCGGAGACACCGGTAAAAACAACAGACGAGACGATCGACGACCTGGAGGTACTCGACGGAGCCATCATGTTTTCGGAAGACGAAAATGAGCTAAGCCGTCCGGACGGTCCAAAACTGATCGAAGGGGCCAAGACCTCGTCCGATAGTCCGCGTGAGCGTCAGCGGGCCATCCGTCACTATATTTTCTTGCCGCTTCTCTTCCTCACCGTCACGCTAATGGGCGGTTTGCGCCTCGCTTCCCCGGACAACGCTTTCGTTTTTATGTCACCGGCGTTGATATGCTTGTTCTTTGCGGTGGTACTCATCGTACTGTTCGTCCGCGGCGGGCTGATCGCGTTCGACGGGTGGTTCTCCGACGACTATCCGATCTCGCATAACATATCGAACGGCGTCCTGATGTTGTCGCTGTTTGCCGCGACCGTGCAGGTCTTCAATTCGGTCCTTCCCGAAACCGGCTTGCCGTTCTGGGTGGTTTCATTCTGCTTTGCGTGGTCGCTGTGGAACAACCTGTTCGCCGCTTTCGACAACAAAAAGTTATTGCGAAGCATGATCGCCCTCTTCGCCTTCGCCTTTGTCGCAAAGTATGTTGTCCTGGCCGGCCTGACGGCCCCGACCGGCGACAGTTGGCTGCGGTCGATGATCGAAAATCCGGCTAAGGAAACGGTCACCTGGCTGCTGGAACTGCCACGATATTCAGGCCGGCACAGGATACATCCAGTTCTTCTGCCTGCTTTTCTATTTTGCCGGACTGTATATGCTGCCGAAATCCGCAAGATGATGAAACTATTCAATATTCATTATTCGTTATTCATTATTCCGAAGGAACTTTTCCGAAATAACGAATAATGAATAGCGAATAACGAATAGTAAAAAATGATGTCGCGTTATCGAGTAATATCTCTAAACTCCGTCTTACTGCTTCTTTTTGTGGCCATTGCCGCAGCCGCTCAATCGCCGGCGTCAGTATTAAAAAAAGCCGAAAAGGCGATGGGTGGAGCGAAGCTGCTCGCCACTTCGCGCGGATGGACCCGCAGCGGGATGATATCGAATTTGACCACGGGTGCGAAGGGCAAGTTTATATCGCACATTGCGCAGCCGAATTTCTTTCATTCGGTCTACGACCTTGGCGGGATCGAGTTTGAAACGGCCTTTAACGGAAAATCCGGCTGGACGAGAAACTCGCGCGACGGGCTGCGGACATTAACAGGCGACGCGAGCCTGGCTATGCAGGCAGAGGCCGCCTTTAGGAATTCCTATTGGTTCAATTACAAGAAAGAAAAGGCGAAGATCCTCTCTGGCGGTGCTGGTACGGTCGAAGGCAAGCCTGCCAACATCGTTCGGCTGAACACGGCGAAAGGCATTGAGTTCAGGCTATTCTTCGATCATGCGGCGGGGCATCTTGTGCGTGAAGAAATAAGGTCGGGCACTGAGACAACCGTCTACCTGTACGACGATTTCCGAAATACGAACGGCTTGAAATTTCCCTACCGCATCCGCATCGAAAAAGGCGGCGAAACGCTCACCATAGAGTTGGACGAGATCAAATCTGATTCGCAAATTGCCTCGACCGTATTTGATTTTCCGCAAATGTCCGGCGACCCGCTGCCGGACATCGCGAAACTACTGACCGAACTCCAATCGAACCAGGACGAGGTCGAAAAACTCCTCGATCAGTACTCCTTTACTCAGCGGTCCACGCGGCGCGCAGCCGACAAGAATGGTGTGTTAAAGGACGGTGAATCGGAAACCTGGCAGCTGTCGTTTTACAAGGGGAACAGGATACGGCGAATGGTTGAAAAGAACGGCAAACCGCTCAGCTCGAACGAGCAGAAAGACGCCGACCGGGACGCCGAAAAACAGGTTGAGGAAATTGATAAGGAGATAGCGAAAAAAGAGAAACGCGGCGACACGGAAAGGCCGTCTGAAGAAGGCCGGCGCATCTCGGTCGCCGAGGTACTTCGCGCGTCCAGGCTGCTAAATCCACGCCGTGAACGCCTTCGCGGCCGTGACGTGATCGTTTTCGACTTTGAGCCGAATCCGCAATTCGATTACAAGAACGCAAAGAGCATGCTCAAACTTTTCGGCAAAATGGCCGGCGTGATGTGGATAGATGAAAAGGACAAACAGGTCGCCCGCATCGAGGCCTATCTTGCAGATAGCTTCAATATCGGCGGCGGCGTTCTGGCAAAACTAAAAAAAGGCGCCTCGTTCACAATGGAACAAGAACGCCTTAACGATGAAATCTGGCTGCCGTCGCTGGCCGTGATCAATCTTTCCGTCCGGGTCCTGATGGTCAAGGGCATTGACGTAAACCAGGAGATAAGATCATATGATTACCGCAAATTCTCAACCGAGGTAAAGGACGCCAAGGTTGGCGAGCCGGTCAGGAACTGAAAGCGTCAATTACCGGGCTTATTCTGAGGCACCAGATCCACGGTCGCACCGTCACGCTGGACCTGCATCCGGCTTAGCTTGATCCCGCCTTCGAACTCGGTCTTTTGATCTAACGGCTTACCCTCGATCGTTTTTATCCGATCGCCGGGTTTTACTCCCAGAATACCGCCGACCTCGTTCGCTTTGACCGTTTTGACCGTCCAACCATTATTCTCGAAATCCGCATCGATGCCGATCAACTTCAAAGCTTCTTTTGCCGAAAGCCGTTTGACCGGGGTGATCGCATTCTCAGCCACGCCTAAGGCTTGATCCGCAGAACGGCTTGGGAGGTCCCGCGAACCCGGAGTTCGCGGATGCGAGTCACGCGAACCACCGCCCGGCTCGACCGGAGTTCGCGAAGCGAAACGCTCGTTCTCTTTCTTCTCAATGCTACGTGAACCTGCGTCAGGAAGTGGCGTAGCGGTCGCTACGTCCGGCGGCGTTACTAAGGGAACTGTTGCCATAGGAGCCGATTCCTGCCCTGGCGGGACAGTGGGTTCCGGTGTTTCGCTAACGGTAACTACAGATGAATTCCCGGTGTCATAAAAGCTCAAACCGAAAATTCCCGCGCCGACGGCCAGAAACAAAGCAAGGGGGACCGCATATTTCAAGATCGGAAGGAAAGCAGACGGCCGGTAATCGGCGGGCCGTGCGTTCGCGATCCGTGCCTTCAAATGAAAGTCAAAATCCTTCGGTGCCTCGACCCGTTTCAGGCCGCCCAGCATTTCTGAGATCTTTTGCTCGTCCGAGCCAGGGTGCTCCGCCCTTCCGCCAAAGTTGTTTTTTTCGTGCGTCATTTTTCGTGCCTATAAGTAATGCTTCAACTTTTCCTTCAACAAGCCTCTCGCCCGGCTTATCCGAGACTTTGTCGTCCCGAGCCCGAGGTCAAGTATTTCAGCGACTTCGTCGTAAGATTTTCCCTCGATGTCACGCAAAATTATCGGCACCCGGTATTTAGCCGGCAGTGTGACGATAGCTTTTGCGATAACCCTGCTCCGCTCGTCCTCGACCAGGTCCTCGTCCGGCCGGCTGCGAGTGTCGGGCGGCTGAAACTCGGTTTGTTCGTCATCTTCCGACTGAAACAAGCCGGTCAGCGACAATATTGTCCGACGCTTTCGCTTGCGAAGCTCGCTGATAGCCAGGTTCGTGGCTATCCGGTAAATATATGTCGAAAAAGCGTATTCGGTGTGGTACCTGTCGATCGCAAAATAAACCCTCACAAAGGTCTCCTGCGACAAGTCCACCGCTTCTTCGTAATCGTTCAAAAATCTGTATAAGTAGTTCGTTATCGGGCTTTTATAACGACCTACAATTTGGGCGAACGCGGCCTCGTCACCGTTCTTTGTCGCCTCTATCAGGGCATGATCGGATTGGGGTATCTCAGCCACGGCCATTGCTGTTGCCTCCCGTGTCCGAGCCCCGATTTTGTCCAATGCCATACACTCATACTTTTTTACAGCAATTTTTTAGTCCAAACAAAAGCTGCCCTGTGAAATGATTCACGTCGGGCAGCCCTGAAAAGTTGCGAAATTTCGCCCTGTTTTATTTGTCAACGTTCCTGATCGGTAAGGATCAAGAACACGGTCGCATCGGTTTTCGGCTGGATTCAAAGTGCCGATCAGCGTAGGTGTATTCTCGCGAATACTTACGCGATCAAGCGTTAACCCGATCGATTCATAATTTATGGCGGCCGGTCCTTTCTCGTCCTTCGGGACACCGATCCTGTACCGGGACCCTTGCACCAAAGCGGAAATCCTTGAAGTTGGTAGACGGCCTGACCGGCGCTGTTCTGCGAACTGCGGAGTCCTACAAGCCGCCAATCCATAAAACTGGGTGCTCCCGCCTGGCTTTCCTGTGAGTAAGCAGCGGAAACCCCTTTGTACTCAAGGTTACCGGCGTTCGACAACCGTCCGTAGTAAGTATTGATAAGCCGCAGGTTCGATGCACCAAAATCGGTTCGAAGCTGACGGGCGGTCCCAGTCAGCGATTGGGGCACGGATTCGCCGGTACCGCCCTGGCCCGACTCAACCAAAACATGAAGGACCGCTTCGTGAGTAGGCTCCGCGGACTTTGACGGATCTGCCTGTCCATAGCTCCAAATAGCGGTCGTCAGCAGCAACAACGAAAAGACCAATAACGACAGCAAGCGTTTACTACGAATTCATTTTTATTTTTTTCTCCTCTTTGGGGAAAGCTCAAATTGCAATGCTTAGCACTGTCGAGGCCGGTCAAAGTTGCAAAATCTTGAGGAATAAATTTGCGAGACCGGCCGGGGTCAGCTCCAGAGAATGAAAACAAGATGATCAGCCTTGGAAAGCAAAAGACCCGGACGATCCGGGTCTCGATCTTCATTACTCTACTAACTTTACTCGGTTCGGTTGGGCGTAACACTAATTAGCGCTGTACATGGCGTCGTCGATCTTCTGCCCGAAGGTAACCGTACCGACATTCGTTTCTTCGATCACTTTGTCGCCCTGATACAAAACGGTCCTGAATGGAACGAGAGTGCCCTGGGCACTGTTGTAATCGTAATATTTCCGCGTGTACTTTTTCCCTTCGTCCGTATATTCGAGCATCATCACCCGGTAGGTTTTCGCGCTGACGAAGAATCGGGCTTTCCTGCTTTGTTTGTCGGTAACGTCAAGTAAATGAAAATCGACGCCGGCTATCTTTTCCTTACCGGCAAGGGAAAGCTGCGATTCGTTCTCTTTATATCGCAGAAGAAAATCCAGGCCGTAAATGATCTGATTTTGAAACGCTCTTGCGGCATCGTCGCGCGGCGTAAAAACAGCTTCGTTGAAAATACCGAATGTTTTGTCATCGCTGTAGATCAGCGAATAACGAGCGGTCGGAAATTCCTGGTCCAGCCTGATCCTTTGCTTTTTCAACGATTCGCCGCGCGTGACCCATTTTTGATAAGCAGCCTGTTCCATGCGGCCCTCGCCATTCAGAACACTGGTCCGCCCGCGTTCCAACGCGGTTTTCCGTATCTGATCAAGCACAAGCCGCCCGCCGCCAAGCCCGTAAACAAAGATCGTGGTTTCCGCGATCATCTCGGCTGTCGGGTTTTTAGCGGCCTCTTTGACAGAGATCCCCGGCGTCGGTTTCGGTTTCGGATCGGCCTTTTTTTCCTTCTTGTTTGCAGGTTCCTGCGTAACGGGTGCCTGAGCCGGAACGAGCACGCTCGCGGTCAACAAGATCAAAAAAACTGAAGCTACGTGGATAAAACGAAAATGCACTAATTACAGACTCCTGAACCAAATGGCGTTCAAAGCAAATCGTGATTGTAGCACAGCGAGGCCAAAGTCCATGCCCGCTGCCTGATTCGGGCCTCACCGGCCCATTTTCTTAACTCACCCCGGTTCGATATAAGGAATGTGGGAGACAGACCTTTCTCGTGAAACTATATCATTTACAGGCATCCAGAACACACCGGGGCCCGTCAAGATTGATGTTTGTCGACCGCAAAAAGATGCATATAAGTATTGGTCTTTGTATCGGCAAGCGTCTAAGATGCGGGTCTATGCATGTAGCACTGTACGAGCCCGAGATACCTCCGAATACCGGAAATATTGCGCGTCTGTGCGCGGCGACGAACACCCCGCTGCACATAGTCGGCGTAACCGGCTTTCGTATGGACGATCGTACGCTTAAACGTGCGGGATTGGACTATTGGGATAAGGTCACGCTGCACAGACATGTTGATCTGAGGTCGCTCGTCGAAAGTCTGAGCGGTTCAAGGTTCCTTTACCTGACAACCAAAACCGACCGGCCTTATACCGATTTCGTGTTTCGAGAATCCGATTGTCTTGTTTTCGGCCCCGAAACCCGCGGGCTTCCCGAAAAGCTTCTTGTATCTGATCCCGACTCGTGTTTGACCATACCGATGCCGAACCCGGCCGTACGCAGCCTTAACCTGGCAACCAGCGTCGCAATAGTCCTTTATGAAGCATTGCGTCAGCTGGGAAAATGACCTCATAGCAGCCTCATCGATCACCTTAACCCGCTGACTTTTCAGGCATCTACGCCGTTGTTATCTTCGTCAAATCATTTCAGCGTCGTTTATGACGCCTGTTTATATATTTGAGAGGTAATTCATATGAGATCATACAAATCCATTTTGCTTTCGATAGCGGCCCTTGCGGTCCTGGGTCTACCAGGCTACGGCCAAAACTACACCGGAAAAGGCTCGGGAAGGACGATCGAAGAGAACGTAAGACGACAGATACTAAGGCTTCCGCGTTATGAGGTATTCGATCAGATCGGTTTCAGGGTCGACGGTTCCACCGTGACGCTTTTCGGAAAGGTACGCAATGCGATCAATAAGAGCGATGCCGAAAATCGCGTCGAAGATATTCCGGGCGTGGCCCGCGTGATCAACAATATCGAGATACTGCCTCTGGGGCGATTCGATGAGACCATTCGCCGCGATCTTTATCGGCGTCTGTCGAATACAGGCGGATTGTCCCGTTATCTCTGGCATGTTAATCCTGAGGTTCGACTTATCGTCGATCGAGGGCACGTTACGCTCGAGGGATTTGTTGCAAACCGGGGCGATCGCAACCTGATGAACATCATCGCGAACGGTATTCCGAACGTTTTCAGCGTTACCAATAATCTGGTCGTCGAGGGCGCAAGGGATAGATAACTTAGCTTCATCTGAAACCAAAAGAGCCGTCAACCGTGGCGGCTCTTTTGTTTCCGCTATTGAGATCGCGTCGATCACGTTCCGCAAGCCCGCGCGTGAGCATGGGTGATATGCATACGTTGAGCGATCCGCCCTTCCTAACGGTCGGGCTTCCGCATCGGGACCGGCCTCGCACGCATTCGAAAATTCCATTTCCGCCGCTACCTATCGGGAATCTTAAATTGCTTTCACCGCTCAAATCCGCCATTATACTCGTTTGCCTTAAGGGCCGGATTTACGACTATGATCACCACAGAAAAGATACGCAACATCGCCATCATCGCCCACGTTGACCACGGAAAGACCACGCTGGTCGACGCGATGCTCGCAGCAGTCGGGCACGCACCGCGACAACGAGGCGGTCGTCGACCGCGTGATGGACTCGATGGACCTCGAACGCGAACGCGGCATCACCATCATGGCGAAGAACACGTCGGTGCGGTATGGCGACTACAAGATCAACATCGTCGACACACCGGGCCACGCCGATTTCGGCGGCGAGGTCGAGCGCGTTCTGAAGATGGTCGACGGGATCGTCCTGCTGGTCGACTCGGCCGAAGGCTGTCTGCCGCAGACGCGTTTTGTTCTGCGAAAGGCCCTCGAACTTAAACTTCCCTGCGATCGCTCTTGTCAACAAGATCGACCGCCAGGACGCACGTCCCGAAGAAGTTGTCGACGAGATCTACGACCTGTTCATCGACCTCGGCGCGAACGACGAGCAGATCGAGTTTCCGATCCTTTATTCGATCTCGCGTGACGGCATCGCGAAGAAAGACTCTGGCTGACGAGTCGAAGAACCTCAAGCCGCTGTTCGATCAGATCATCGAGACGATCCCGGCCCCGCAGGCGCTGCGCGACGATTCGCTTGCAGCTGCTTGTCGCAAACATCGACTACAACCCGTTCGTCGGGCGCCTCGCGATCGGCCGTATTTTTTCGGGCGAGATCGCGAAGAACCAGGAAGTCGATCGTCGCCAAGCGTGGACGGCTCGACCCAGAAAACACGTGTCAAAGAGCTGTTCGTTTTTGAAGGCCTCGAACGGACAACGGTCGATTACGGCCGGCGTCGGCGAGATCGTCGCGCTTGCCGGGTTTGACGACATCAAGATCGGCGAAACGATCACGCTCGGTCGATAACCCGAAGCCGCTGCCGGTGATCGCCGTTGATGAACCGACGATCTCGATGATCTTCGGCGTCAACACTTCGCCGTTCTCGGGCATCGACGGCAAAGTTCGTCACCTCGCGTCAGATCAAGGAACGTCTTGACCGCGAACTGCTCGGCAACGTTGCTCTGCGCGTCACGCAGACCGAGGCCGCCGAACAGTTCAAAGTTTCGGGCCGCGGCGAACTGCAGCTTGCGATCCTGATCGAAATGATGCGCCGCGAGGGCTATGAGCTTCAGGTTTCAAAACCCGAGGTCATCACCAAAAGAGACGAAAAGACCGGCGAGACTGCTGGAGCCGATCGAGCTGGTCGTCATCGACGTGCCCGAGGAATTTATCGGCGTCGTCACCGAAGCGCTCGGCCGCCGAAAAGGTCAGATGACCAAGATGATCAACAACGGCTCGGGCCGTGTTCGGCTGGAATTCGAAGTTCCGTCGCGCGGGCTGATCGGATTTCGCGGCGAGTTTCTGACCGAAACGAAAGGCACCGGTTTGCTCAACACGCTCTTCCTGCGATTCGATAAATGGCAGGGCGAGATGAAGTCGCGTCAGACCGGCTCGCTCGTCTCCGACCGCATGGGCGAAACGAACACGTACGCTCTCTACAACCTGCAGGAACGCGGCACGCTCTTCGTGAAGCCGCAGATCAAGGTTTATGAAGGAATGATCGTCGGCGAAAACGCCCGCGCGGTCGACCTCGACGTTAACGCGATCAAGGAAAAGAAGCTCTCGAACATGCGGACGACCTCGGCCGACGAAGCCATGCGCCTGGTTCCCGTACGTGAAATGTCGCTCGAACGCGCTCTCGAATTCATCGCCGACGACGAGCTGATCGAAGTCACGCCGAAAGCCATCCGCCTGCGAAAACGAGTTCTGAAAGCGAACGAACGACCGAAGAAATAATACGGACGGAACAGCGTTATTTCATTCGGGCTTCCAGTTCTTATCCGTGCTTTGCTCTGTCGAGGCCAAAACTTTTTCCAGTAGCCGAAGCGCGTTATTTTTCGATTCGTCCGCTGACATTCCCATCGCCTCCGCGGCCTTGTCGAAGGTTGCGTTCGTAATGTTTTTCTCGCTGCCCATGTCGTTGTTGGGCATCTGGCATCCGCAGTTATAACACATCGACACCCTCCTAAAAGGAGAGAAGCAGACCGGCCTGCTTCTCTTAGATAGCCAAAATTACAGCCGCGCGTTCGCGACGAGCGATCCGGCAACTGTTCCTCGGCTCGTGAACAACCCAATGCGAGATATTCAGTTCGCCTTGGAGCCGGCCGTTACCTCATTTTTGTGCGCCGCGAAAGCAGCGAGGACCTCGCCCTTCTCACGCGCGGGCACTTTGGCAAAGTCGAGGCTACGCCCCAGCTCGGCCGCCACCTCATCGAATTCCGCCGGCGAGATCTTAAGATCGCGATGTGCGTTCTCAAGGCCCAGAGGAGTTTGACCCGGTTTTGTCGGCGTGAACTTGTACGGCCCACCCGATACCTCGGCGACCCAGAGGGTTCGCATGAACTTGAGGCCCGGCAATCTGCCCAGGTTATTCCGGTGCCAGTTCCTGAGCGCCGGGTTCTTCGAATCCTTTCCGACGACGGGATTTTTCACGACCGCGTCGCTAAAATGATCAACCACGGCGGCGATGGCAAAGATGCCCCCAAGTCGTTCATACAGACTCTTCTCGGTCTGGGCAACGGCCTGCATTGAAGTGACGAGCAGAACGGCTGACAGAGCCAGCACTTTCACGAAGGTTTTATCAACTAACGTTTGTGTTCTCATGACCTTTTTTCCTGTTTTTCTAATGAAGAGTACGGCCGCCCCCACCCATGATCAGCAGACGATTACCGACGCGTATGGCAAGTGCCGTTCTCGCCATATCGATGACCTCTACGCACTAACTAAACTGCGCGTTTGAGTTCGTCAACAAACTTCAATGCTTCGCGCCGAACATGATCCGCCAGCCTCGGGTCGATGATGCTTTTGATCCTGGCCGCCTCAATGCCTCTTGCGGCCTTGGTCTTGAAATCGAGCAGCGTTTCGGCGGCGCTCAGGATAGCGTTGGTTTCGGGATTATCTACGAGCGAGTTAACAACCGCCGTCGGTTCGTGAACGAGCGCCGCAGCGGCCCCTCCTACCGATCCGCCTTCATGCAGGTCCCGAAACACACGGCTCGCACTCATCGCCTTTTCGATCAGCTCAAATTCTTCCGGATCGAGCAGATGAGCGACAAACCGGCAATGCTCATCCATTATGTTCGTCCAGAACGTCGAAACTTCTTCCTTATCGAATTCCGATTCGCCGCCCGCGAGTGTTTCCAGCCTGCGTGTCCACCGCTCCGCCTCGTGCCGCGTGTGATCGAAGAAAAGCGTCCAGACCAAACTGCGTAGCTTGCCCGACGTTTGTGCCTCGCCCAGGCGTGCCTTGTATTCGATGAACGGCTTGATCTCCTCGGTCACTCTGGCAACGAAACTCTTCAGTTCACTCGACGTTGGCGGACCGGAATCTATTTCGTTATAGAGTTTTGTAAACCTTTCTCCGAATTTGAGAGCTTGCTGACGCTCCGCCCCGCAGGTCTCTGGCGGCATAAGAAGCGAAAAGAAAACTGCGTGCTCTGCCATAATGTCGACGGCAAATCGCGCATCCGCCCATGCGTGAGCGGCTGGGTCTTTGTTTTCAAGGATGGGTGCGATCACCGGCTTCTCAAACGGCTTCTCGATCTCAAGCCCGCCGCCGCGCGTGTACTGCATAAAGCCGCTCATATCTCTGGTTGCTACTGTTACCTGTGCCATTTTTATCTCCTTTGCAGCCGTCAGGCTGCGGTTTCAATTCGCCGGCCGCCGGTTTGTCGCCCGAACGACCTAAACGAAAAGGCAAGCCGAACAACGTTGCTACATATGAGCGCTGTTCGACCTGCCGTCAAAGCGTGCCGTTGCCATACTCGAAGATCGGATAACGTCTTTTTCTGTAACCTGCCATCGCGCACGCAACGTGTCGTGGGGTGTAGCGTTTCAAGCGTTTCATTTCGAAAATTGCTGACTTAATCGTCCAAGCGCGAGAGCACCCAACATCAGCCCGAGATCGCGCAGCGCTATGTCAAAATATCCGGGGATCAACAGCAGGTTGATAATTATCAGACCTAGCCACGCAGCGACGACGTATGCGAAAATTTTGGGCTTAAGGAAAACCCCGATGCCCGCGACGACCTCGATCACGCCCACTAAATACATGAATTCGTGACCCCGTCCGCCCAGCAAATTATTCACGAAGGGCGGCAGGTATTGGTCCCAGTTCACAAGTAAGTGAAGGAACTTATCGAGACCCGCGATGATAGGTGCGACCGTAAATCCGAAGTGAAGAATTTGATATGCCTGATAGGCGGGGCTTGACGTATCGACAGTCGATTCACTGAACGCCGCCTCGTTCTTTAATGCAGTTGCTTCCATAATAATTCGCCCTCCAAGCCGAAAAGATCCGAATCAGTAATGCTGATAACGGCAATCCTATCCCCATTCTTTTAATAAGTCAAGAAAAATCTGGACTTAATGGAACTATTTTGAATACAATTGGGTAAGATGGTTTAATGGACGTGAAATGGCAGTAACCAAACTAAATTCTCGTTTTTTTGAAAGTACGCGAGGAAAGATCGTGATCGTCTTACGGACCGGCGGAAAGACCGTGAACGAGCTCGCTGAAGGTCTTGGGCTAACAGATAATGCCGTCCGCGCACATCTGATCACGCTTGAGCGAGACGGCCTAGTGAGAGCGGGCGGTTCGGTAAAAGGGTTCCGGAAACCTCATTTTCTTTACGAACTGACGGAGGAAGCAAGACATATTTTTCCGAAATCCTATGATTCCCTCTTTAACCGCCTTCTGGAATCTCTAAAGCGGCGGATGCCCGCTCATTCGATTCAATCGATACTCGAAGAGGTCGGGCGAAATATCGGAGCTTTACGGATCGGGCAACAAAAAGGTACACGCGGTCAACGTGTTGAAGACGCCCTGTTGGCCCTGAAAGAGCTTGGGGGCGAAGCCATTGCCGTCAGCGAGAACGATAAGCTTGTAATAAGCAGCAACGGCTGCCCGTTTGCCGATGCCGTTTCGGAGCACCCTGAGGTTTGCAAGATCGCGGAATCGCTGCTTCAGGAGATAATCGGCGATCCGGTTCGCGAGATCTGCGACCGGAGCACCATCCCAAGATGCCGGTTTGCGGTCGGAGCCGCGGGGTAGTCCTCACGTCCTACTACTTTTGCCTTTTATATCATTCTCGTCGCGTTCGTCTTCCTCTTCCTCGTCGAGTTCGGCGTCTGGATCAAAGTTCTTGTAACCATGGGCATCGTCATAGTAATATTCGCGCAACTTCTGATCGTCGCTCCAGGTTGAACGCTCGTCGCTTTCGACCGGCGCAGCGTCGTCCTTTTGTTTTGGAAGTCTGGTCATCTCAAGTTGATTAGATAAAGTACCGCCGCCCATCCGCTCGACAGTATTTCGGGCGCCCTATCAAACATTATACGGTTTCGTTTATACTTCAGTTCGAGAGTTCATCCCCAACCATGAGAGAAACCTTTCAGTGCCGCCGTTTATTTGTCTATTTGTCGCTTTTCGCCTGCGTCGCACTAGGCGTCTCAGCTCAAAACTTAACTGTCCGCGACATAATGGCCGAACCTTCGATCGCGGGGATGCGGGCTGATGGAGAAAAGCTCTCGCCGGACGGGACAAAGGTCATTTACCTTTGGAACGCGGAGGGCAGGATGCCGCGCGATCTATATCTGGTCCCGACCAACGGCGGCACGCCAGCAGTTATCCTGAAAACAAGCGACCTGCCCGTTCCCTCGCGGACGCCTGAGCGTGAGAACAAGCTAAATTACGGTGTGGATATGCGCGACGAGTTTACTCGGGCCCGCGAGAATCAGCTTGGCAATTTCGAATGGTCGCCGGATTCGAAAAAGCTGGTATTCACTCACGGTGGCGATCTGTATGTAATGACTCTTTCGCCCAAGGCGAGTCAAACGATATACACAGACCCAAGGGCCCGAATCGGGAGCGAGATTTCTGGATAACGACCGAATACTTTTCTCCCAGAGCGGCAATGCGTTCGTGCTGAATATTACCGATTGCACGTTGACCCAACTTGACCAGCGAAGCGAACCAGCAAAATTTTGTTTCGGTTGGGAATATAGTGCCGAACAAGCAGGGCACGTTGATCGCGTACGTGGTAACGGACGGCTCGAAACAGCGGCAACTCGTCGTGCCGAATTTCGTGCCGGAATATGTGACCGGCGGCTGGCCCTCGGCGTGGATGGAGCGAGCAGAAATTGTACGTAACGGTGACCGACGGCAGCCGCGAAACGCCGTTTGAGATCAAATCTGCCGAAACCCGAAGGCGTTAGCGAATTTCCGCCGAATGGTCTGGACGGCCGACGGAAAGCCTGATCGTCGACCGCGTGGACAAGGACACAAAACGCCGTCAGCTGTTTTTTGTTAACAATCCCGGAGCAAATCGAACAGATCATCCTCGTCACCGAAGAAACCGACGACAAATGGCAGGCTCCGCTTTCGTCCATCTTCGAGCCAAACCCGAAAAGCCCGGCGAGCTTTTCTTCGGCTCGGAAAGCGACGGATATAACCACCTCTACCTTGCAAAACTTCAGCCACCAGGCAGGCCGAATTGCAGGGCTGGCCGCGAGATCGAGCCGAAGGCGGACAGCGAGCTATTCGACAAATGTGTCGATCACTGCATTGACCAAAGGCAACTGGCAGGTCGAATGGGCAAAATGGGCATCAGGACGACCAGATTGTCTTGATGTCCACCGAGGACAGCTACGCCGAACGTGAGTTCTATCTCCTCGACATCGATTCCGGCGCAAAAGGCCACGGTTCCCTTTTCGCCGGAAAAGGAATGAAGTGCAGTCGCCTCAGATCGATGAAGTGAACGGGTGAGCCCATGGTGCTTTTCGAAAACTTCTGCTTGGAATCTGCCCGGCGAACTTTATGTTCAACACGCCTGTGTCGAATGCCCGGGCAAGAGTTCGCCGATAACAGATCTCAAACACCGTTCCCGCTCCCTTTCGCGACGATCAAATGGAGCGATCCTAAATTCATCGAGATCGCCTCACGTGACGGCAAAGCGGATCACCTACGAAGATCTATCTCCCGGCCGGTCATGACCCGAAGAAAAAATATCCGATGGCGATCTTCGTCCACGGGGCGGGTTATCTGCAGAACATGATAAACGGCTGGAACAATTATTACCGCGAGTTCATGTTCAACGATCTGCTCACGCGGAAAGGTTATGTCGTTCTCGACATCGACTATCGCGGATCGGCCGGTTACGGACGCGATTGGCGGACGGATGTTTACGATTTTCTTGGCGGAAAGGATTTCGACGACCATATCGACGCGATCGATCATATGGTCAAGAATTATGGTGTCGACCAGAAACGGATCGGCGCCTACGGCGGCAGTTACGGTGGATTTATGGCGGGGATGCTGGTGTTCGCGGGCTCCGGAACGGATCGCGGCGGCCGCGGCTCTACGGCCGGTTATGGACTGGAAGAACTATTACGCGGCGAATCCCGGCTACACGGCCCAGCGGCTGGGCTTCCCGGACAAGAATCCGGAAGCGTACAAACGCAGCTCGCCGATCACTTACGCCGAAAAGCTGGAAAGGCCGCTTCTTATCCTTCATGGAATGGTCGATGACAACGTACACGTTCAGGATTCGGTCCAGATGATCGAAAAGCTTATTCGGCTTGGGAAGACACAAGTATTTCGAAGCGATGCTTTACCCTTCCGAAAATCACGGTTTCGTTCGGCCCGAAAGCTGGACGGATGAATACGAACGGATTTTGGCTTTCTTCGAAAAACACCTTAAGTAATGGAAAACTGACAATGGATAATGGACAATGGTAGACGGAAACCGATTGTCCATTTTCCGATTGTTCACTGTCCGTTACAATTTTATGAGAATTCTAGTCACCGGCGGGGCCGGGTTTATCGGGTCGCATCTTTGCGAACGGCTCTCTGACCGACGGCGACGAAGTTGTCTGCCTCGACAATTTTTTCACCGGCCGAAAGGAGAACATCGCTGCACCTTCTCGACAACAAGCATTTCGAGCTCGTCCGGCACGACGTGACCGAACCGATCCTGCTCGAGGTCGACCAGATCTACAATCTCGCCTGCCCGGCATCGCCCGTTCATTACCAGTACAATCCCGTCAAGACCGTCAAGACCAGCGTCATGGGAACGATAAATATGCTCGGGCTGGCAAAGCGGGTTAAGGCCCGGATCCTTCAGGCCTCGACGAGCGAGGTCTACGGCGATCCGCTGATCCATCCGCAAACCGAAGATTATTTGGGCAACGTAAACCCGATCGGCCTGCGAAGCTGTTATGACGAAGGCAAACGCGTCGCCGAAACGCTGATGATGGACTATCACCGGCAAAACGGCGTCGACACGCGCATCGTCCGTATTTTCAATACTTACGGCGAGCGGATGCTTGAAAATGACGGCCGGGTCGTTTCTAATTTTATCGTGCAGGCTCTTCGCGGCGAGGAACTGACGATCTATGGCGACGGGAGCCAGACACGGTCGTTCTGTTACGTTAGCGACCTTGTCGACGGGATCGTTCGGTTGATGAACGCCGAAGCCGACGACATTCACTTGCCGGTCAACCTCGGCAATCCCGGCGAATTCACGATGAACGAACTTGCGGAAGAGGTCGCAAAAGCGACGGGTAAGGAGATCAAGATAAAACATCTGCCGCTTCCGCAGGACGACCCGAAGCAGCGTCAGCCGGATATCAGCCGGGCAAAAAAGCTTTTGGGTTGGGAACCGAAATACCGCTCGCGGAAGGTTTGAAGAGAACGGTCGCATATTTTTCGAATCGTATCGGGGTTGATCCGCGATCTTCCGATCTAAGCGTGTCGCAGCATATATGAAAATTCTTATCACCGGCGGAGCCGGATTCGTCGGCAGCCATCTCGCCGACAAGCTTATCGGCCAGGGCCACGAGATCACGGTTATCGACGACCTTTCGACGGGACGTTATTCCAACGTCGAGCACCTCGAAGGCAGAGACCGCTTTCGCCTGATCATCGATACGGTCCTCAACGAAAAGCTGATGGAAGAACTGATCCGCGAAACCGATCGTGTCTATCACATGGCCAGCGCCGTTGGCGTTCGGCTGATTATGGAACAGCCCGTGAAAACGATCGAAACGATCTTTCACGGGACGGACGTCGTTCTGAAATTCTGCTCGCGATATCGAAAGCCGGTTCTCATTCCCAGCACTTCAGAGGTTTACGGCAAAGGCGCCTCGATCCCGTTCCGCGAAGACGACGATCTGCTAACCGGTGCGACCGACAAGCACCGCTGGGCATATGCCTGTGCGAAAACGCTTGACGAGTTTCTTGCCCTTGCCCACTGGAAGGAAACGCGGCTGCCGGTCGTTGTCGTCCGTCTTTTCAACACCGTCGGCCCGCGCCAGACCGGACAGTACGGAATGGTCGTTCCGCGATTTGTCAGTGCAGCCGTGCAGAACGAGCCGATCGAAGTTTACGGCGACGGAACCCAGGCACGCTGTTTCGGACACGTTTACGATGTTGTCGAAGGCCTCTGCAAACTGCTCGAATCGGGCCATTGCTTCGGCCAGGTGATCAACCTCGGCAACGACGAAGAGGTTACCATCACACAGCTTGCCGAGCGGGCGATCGCGCTCACCGGAAGCAAAAGCGAGATCCGCTACATTCCCTATGACGAAGCATATGGCGAGGGCTTTGAAGACATGAAACGCCGTGTTCCCAGCCTCGAAAAAGCTAAGCTCGCTCATCGGTTACAAGCCAACCCGAACGCTGGACGACATCATCAATGATGTAGCCCGTGATTTCCGAGGGGCGGCAGGTTCGACTACGGCATGAATACAGTTTTAACGGAATTGATCGTTCCGATAAGAGTTTTCGCGTTACTCGCTTTGATGCTTACCGTATCGGCAACCGACTTCGCGCAGGCGGGCGGCTTGAAAGGAAAGGTACGAACAAACAGCGGCCAAGGGATAGCGGATGCGGTTGTAACGATCACCTACGGCGGGAAGGACATCAAGTCGGGTCGATCCGGCCCCTCCGGTCTTTTTCTCATCAACGGCATCGAACCCGGCACCTATACGCTAAGGGTTGAAGCCAGAGGATATGCGTCCGGAACACTTTTCGGCGTAGAGATAAAAAACAAGGTCAAGGACCTCGGCGACAAGCTTTTCCTTACCGTCGACCAAGGCTCTCAAGTTATCCTGCGTGGCAGCGTTTTCTTTAAGGAAGGCACCAGCGTCACACGAGCGAAGGTTGAGCTCGAAAAGGCCCGTCCCGATGGTTCCTTTGAGCGGCTGGGTTCGGCAGAAACGAATGTCAGCGGCGAATTTGTTTTCAGGCAGCCGCCCGGTGCGGCCACTTATCGCGTAACGGCAAAATACAAAGGTGTCACGGCAGTAAAAGAAGTCTCTGTGGATAATCCCGCGGTTTATCGCGTTGCCGTTTCGCTGGACCTTTCTAGGGAAGACCGGTGACTTGCGGTCAATTAATAGTTTCCGAGATCTCCTCAGTCTGCTGCATAGCCTGCATTTCACTGGCGTCGGCGACGATCAGCGGAAACTCTTCAAGCACAATTGTATCCGCCAGCGTCTGCACCCAGTAAGTTCCCGCACTCGGGAAAACCACATTCACAAAAAAGCTGACATTGTCGGTAAAACCGCCGGGCGTAAGATCGATCGGCGTTTTCTGCGAGGAGACGACCAGGTTCGACCGGTCAGGCGACAGTATACGCACCTCGGTCTCGTGAATGCCCTGGCCCATCCAGTGATTGATCACGGCAAATTTGATCAGCGAAACGGGCAGCTTCTCGACCATTATATTTTGAAAGATACCCATCAGCGATATCTTATTGCCCATCTCGATGCGGACGTCGTCACACAGCAGAGTATATCTGAGTGTCAGATTGTGTTCGGTTTCCATTTTTCCTGCCTATAAAGTGACAATCGTTCGCTGCTTTCAACTTTTATACCGAGCGCTTCTTTTTGAAACTGGTTGGTTAGCGTTCCACGCGTTTACGGATGATTCCCGGCGGTCTTCTTTTTTATAGTTCGATTTTTGCTTTTCTAACGCCGGGGGTCAAGGGTATAATCGAATTTCCCCCCTGGTGACATCGGAGCCAAGATGCTGTATTACGTCTTGATCGGTTTGTGTTTTTCACTGGTTGGCGTTGCCGGTTTGCAGTTGATGTACCTGTTTTACCTCGACCGCATCGACCGCGAAAGAAAAAAGCGCCTCTCTGAGCTTGAACACCGCTGCAGTGATCTGCGATCAAAGCTGAGCGCTGCTCACCTGTTGATCGAAGAACAAAAGGAAAGGATCGAGAATCTCGAGGTACTGAATAATCGAAGCGAAGAGGTTTGGGCAGACGTGCTGGAAGAAAACTAGCTCCCATCCTTGAACTCCGCGATCGTGGCTCCCCAACCGCCGGAAAATTCGTCACCGGACTTAAATCCTTTGATAAGGTCTGAGTCGGCTAGAACCTTTCTAACAGTTTCGCGTTGCACGCCTATTCCTTTTCCGTGAATGATACGTACGAATCGAAAGCCTTTCGCACGCGCCTCATCTAAATAAGCTATCAGCACCGAACGCACGTCCATCGGGCGAAAAGCGTGAAGATCTATCGAATCGGTTATCTCGAGTTCGACAGGCTCGTCGAACGGAACGTCGTTTTCATCCATCCGCTTCCGGGCTGTTCATCGTTACCGTGATCTAGCCTGAATGTATTGGGCAATGTCCTCGGGCGGCGTGACTTTGATGCGGTTCTTGTCGCGAAAAACGACGAATCGCTTTTCATCAACGCGGCCTTCCGGGTGCCTTAATTTGAGTGTGAAGGTTTTGTTGTCGCCCTGCCCTTCGAGTCGAAGCGGCAGCTGGCCCCAAACCTCGCCCGGGGAGCGGTATACGGTATAAAAGCCCTGATCATATTTGTCGAAGGCAAGAACGAGAATGCCGTCGAACTCGGGCTCAACGCCGTCGATCGCCTTGACCTGATTTGACCGCGACAGGATCACCCAATTTCCCGGCGAACCGATCTTGTCGTTCAGGCCGACCCTGTCGCCCATTTCAGTGTCCAAGCGCTGCCAGCTCACGAATTTTCTATTGTTGGCCTGGAAAAAGACAATATCGTTCGGTACCTGCAATTCCACCTGGCGGCCGAAGAGCCATCCTGCCGGAGCCGGCGAGATCGACGGATCAAGTTTTATTTGATACCAGATGTCGTATTTTTCATCCAGCTTTTCCGGCTCGTTCGCTTCCTTGGCAGCCTCTATCTCTTCATTTCGCGAACGCCGTCCCGGTTTCCGCTCCCCTTTAGCGCTGTCGTCCACATCGGCGACCTCTTGTTTTGGGACGTATCGCCAGCTCATGATCTCGAAGGTCGAGCCGTTTGCCAGCTTGAACAGCACGTTCTCCGGTGCCATATCCGGCACAAGCCGCAAGTTTGACGCTGCCCGAAGCTGTCCTGCCGCCTGTGGTGACTGGTTCTGGAACTCTTCCGCAAGCTTTTTCGATTTTTCGAGAACCTCGCTGGTGATAACATGCTGGGCCTCGATCCAGCCTTCCGTAGCGGCTTCATCGTGGGCACGAACCCGGTACCAGGACACCTTTTCGAATTCGACCTGGTCGAGCACGTCCAGCCGCTCGCCGCGTTTGACTTCAAGAAGGTCGGCCGCCACGACCGCATACGACGTCCGGATCTGCGCCGTTTTCGCGATCACGGTTGCCGTGTCGGCCAGCCCGACGGCGCTCGACAAACCGCCAAGTGCACTGTCGATCAGGCCGCAGCCGGCTTGAGTGATAACTAAGGTACTGATTAGTAGGAATGTAAATACTCTGGAGCTTCTGATCATTTTTGGGTCAACTTCCGCCAGTTATTATAACCCAACTTATCCAGCAGAGTCTTTTGCTTTCCGGTCAATTTTGATGCGACCTGCAGCGATGTTCGGGGCGGCACCGCTTCGTTCACGATCCCGGCGGCCGCCAATTCCGATGTCCAATCGAACCTTTCATTTCCGCGAACATACGCTTTTACGATAGGGCCGAGCGCCGGATAGGAATCGAGGACACGAAGAATAGCCTTGTTGCCATCGTCCGGAGCGGCCGGACGACGATGTTCTGCAAAAAGCTTTCGAAACAGGTCCTCGACCGATCGCTTTCCCCCGGAGTCGCGCAGGAGAATGAGATCGCAGAGAAATGCCGTCACCATCCCGCGGGCATAAACCTGGGTTTCCTGTCCAGCCCATCGTGCCGCTGATGCGTCGATCAGTGAGAGCCGTCGGGTTTGTGCCGAGTCGATGGTGTGCGCCCGCGACAATGTGTCCAGCAGATCGTCGAAGCGTATCCGGTTGAGCTCTACGCCAGTCTTTAATGACTGGTACAAGGCAAAGCCCTCGTAGAACCACTCGTAGCGCCCGGTAAGGTTTACGCCGTTCGGGAGCCAGAAATGGAATATCTCGTGCCGGAGCTGCTCATGAAGTCGTTGAAGCGACTGGCTCGGGAACGGCATATCGGCCGACGCAATAATTACTGTCGAACCGCGAGTTTCGGCTTCCCAAGTGCCTTTTGATACATTCGCTTGCGGAAACGGCAGCAAAACGACTAGCGGATCTTTTATTGGATCGGCTCCGTATAACGACCGATATTCACGATAGATCTCGGACGCTATTCTCTCAGCGTCGGCATCCTGAAAACTCCACGTCCCGGACATAACAAGCCCGAGCGGGTCTCCTGGCCGCTATTACGATGAAGCCTGAGCGACGTTCCAACGACGATCGCTGTCCGGCCAACATCTTCGACGTCATAAATTCCGCCGTTTCTCTGCGATGCTCCGTATGCTTCCCAGGCTGCCGGCAGAGCGAGCGTTACAACCGCATTCTTTTGGCCCGTCGAAACCGGCATCGGAAGTAGATCGTCCAGCATCAACAGGCCCGCTTCGCCTACGAGCCACGATGCATGTGCGGCTGAACGGACGTCGGAAAATGGGGTTAGATCAACATCGTAGCGAAATCTTGCGACGGCAGAGTCCGTAGCGTATTCTGCCGAACCGAAACGACGGGATCCGACGGGACCGCCCCCGCGATCGGTCAGACGCATGTTAGAGATCCGCTGTCCCAGATCGGGAGCTCCGATAGCGGATAGTGGGAACGACAAAGAGCGCCGTTCGTCCCCGGAAAGAAATCTACCTTCGACCAAGGCCGATCGTTTCTCAGCGTCGAGCCGAATGGTCGCCTCGACGTACTGGCTTTTTGCAAGCGGCGGGAAAAAGAAATAACCCGCGCAAATGAGAAGGACGGCAATATTCGACTTACGCGGCTTTGACATCAAAAATGACCGGGAACTAAACTATTTGTTTATCGTACAGGACGTTAGACTCTCCATCGCAAGGATACATCTTCATGAGTCTCGTAAAGATTATAATCTACGCTCTTGTGGTTTTGCTCGGATTGCTTTTCTTCGGGCGTTTCTTTGTATGAACATCTGCCCAAAAACGGGCAGCCTGAATGAAGGATCCGGTGCAAGCACGTCCTCTGCAATAATTCCGGCGGATAAGTCCGTAATTAATATTGAAATTCGGTCGAAGCGGTCGATGACGGCCGCTTTTTGTTTATTATGAGTGATCTAAAAAAGGTCAGACGGGCCCTAGTAAGCCTTTCGGACAAGTCAGGTGCGGTCGATTTTGCCCGCTCGTTGGCGGAAATGGGCGTCAGCATTCTGTCCACCGGCGGGACAGCAAGTACACTTCGCGACGCCGGGATCGAGGTAACCGACGTCTCTGAGGTCACCGGCTTTCCCGAAATGATGGACGGCCGCGTAAAAACCCTCCATCCAAAGATCCACGGTGCTTTGCTGGCACTTCGTGACAACCCCGCACATGTCGCGTCAATGAAAGAGCATTCGATCGCGCCGATCGACATGGTTGTAATCAATCTCTATCCCTTCGAGCAAACGATAGCCAAAGAAGGAGTTTCGGTTGAAGAAGCCGTCGAAAATATAGACATCGGCGGGCCTGCAATGATACGGTCGGCTTCGAAGAATTGGCGGGACGTTGCTGTAATTACCGATCCAAGGCTCTATGACGAGATCCTCACGGAATTAAAGGAAAATGACTGCTCCGTGTCGGCTGCGACCCGTCGCAGCCTTGCCGTTCTGGCGTACACGCGAACAGCGAGCTATGACCTCGCTATTTCCTCATATCTAGCCGATCAGCTTTCAGCCGAGGACTTGGGCCGCCTTGAGCCGCTGAATCCACTTGGCAACCTTGTTTTCATCGATTCCGAGGAGATTGAGGCACATGACATCGACAATGATCCCGCCAACCTTCCCGACGATACCGAAATAAGGTTGGCCAAAGTATCCGACCTGCGATACGGCGAAAACCCGCATCAGCGTGCCGCACTGTATCAAACCGGCGAAGCCGGCGGCATCGCCAACGCCAAGCAGCTTCACGGCAAGGAAATGTCGTTTAATAATTATGTCGACGCGGATGCGGCGTGGAGTTTGATTTCCGACTTTAACGAACGGGCCGTCGCGATCATAAAGCACACAAACCCCTCCGGCGTCGGGGTCGGCCAGACCAACGAAGAAGCATATCGCCGGGCCCTCGCAACCGATCCGGTCTCGGCGTTCGGCGGGATCGTAACCTTCAATCGACCGGTCGACGCGGAAGCTGCCCGCTCCGTGGTCGAGATCTTTACCGAGGTTGTCATCGCTCCCGACTTCGAACCCGAAGCCCTCGAACTTCTGCGTTCCAAGAAAAATCTGAGGGTCCTTAAGATGGCTGTCAATGAACGGCTGGCTGAAGCAAATAGTCCAGCGGCCGATCTCCACTACAAGCAGATCTCGGGCGGCATGCTGGTACAGACCCGCGACACCCACGAGCTTCAGAGGACCGGGCTAACGATCGTGACCGAAAAACAGCCGACCGATGCCGAGATCAACGCAATGATGATGGCATGGAACGTTTGCAAGCACGTTAAATCGAACGCGATCGTTATCGCCAATGAGAATCAGACGCTCGGGGTCGGCTCGGGGCAAATGAATCGGGTGGACTCGATCAGGATAGCGGCAATGCGGGCCGAACGATTTTCACTCTCTGTGCATGGGGCCGCCCTCGCGTCCGATGCGTTCTTCCCGTTTCGCGACAACGTCGACGAAGCCGCAAAACTCGGTGTGTCCGCGATCATCCAGCCGGGCGGCTCGATAAAGGACGACGAGTCCATCCGCGCGGCGAACGAACACGGGATCGCAATGGCATTTACGGGCATTCGCCACTTCAATCATTGAAACGGAAAGGTTCATCGGATCACGACACCGATCTTTTTTCGCGAAGTTAGTCTGGTTGTAACCGGACTTAGTGAGGCGTTCTGGCGCTTTCCCTATAAAACGCACTCCCTCACTTGACAATATATTGTGGTCTGTTTTAAACTTCACACAATTAGGACGACCAATTTGAACGCTCGGAGGGTTTTTTGAAAAGCCGCCGTATTTGTGTGTCTGGAATACAGGGAACTTTTATTCGGAGACAGATCATGCAACGTATCGCACCGGTAACTTTTCTTTGCCTCGTCAGCCTTTTGGTTTTGTCGTGCGGGTCCCCTTCGGGAGGCAACGCGACCGCCAATAGCAACGCCAATAATGTAATGAACCGGTCCTCGGGACCGCCGGACAGGGATATGCTTATTTCGGCCGAAAATCGTGCGTTCGAGGCGTGGAAAAACAGAGACGGCGGTTTCTTTGAAGATTTTCTGACTACCGGCTTTGTTACGTTCGGGCGCGAGGGCCGGCAGGACAAGGCGGCGGCGGTCAAAGAGATCACCGATGCGAATTGCGAGGTCAACAGTTACGCGTTGTCTGACGAAGCCGTCACCCTTATGGGTGCCGACGGGGCCATCCTGACCTTTAAGTCTGCGGCCGACGGTACTTGCGATGGGCAGAAGATACCAAGCCAGTCCTGGGGAGCAACGATCTACGTTCGGGACGGCGAGAAATGGAAGGCGGCGTACCATAACGAAATTCCCATCGCCGATACAGCTACGGGCCCCGCACCGGCCAAGCCCGCACCCGCGGCACCGGAAGCCGAGGCTGAGGAAACGCCGGTCGATCCTTTTACGCAGGCATTGATGGCAGCGGAAAAGAAGGCATGGGAAGGCCGGAAGACCCGTGATGTAAAAGCGATCTCCGAAGTGACAATGTTTGACCTGATCTACTTGGACGCGGACGGAAGCGGCCGTTACACGCGTGAGGAAGCGGCAAGAATGTGGTTCGGACCGGGCTGCACTATCAAGTCCTTTTCTCTTGCGGAACCGCTGGGACGGCCTATCACCGCCAACGCCGCGGTCCTTACATACAAGGCGGCTATCGACGGGAAATGCGGTACCGGGTCCGCGAAGAATATCTGGGGAACCACCGTTTATATGAAGGAAGGCGGCGCCTGGAAGGCGTTGATGATCTTTAACCGCCCAGCTTAGGAGCGGCCCAAGTGAAAAAAGCTCGGCATCTCGCTTGCCGCGCTTTTTACATTTCAGATCTGTCCCTCGTCACGCGCTGGCTTCACGCTGTGCCTCGAGTATCGAATCGCGGATCTCCTGAACATATTTAATGTCTTCCGGCACCAGGTCGGCCAGCGTGACGACGAGTTCGCCTTTTCTGCCGTGCACGATCGCGTGTTTTATCGCCTCTCGGCTTTCCGGTATAACGCGCACCTGAGGTTTGTTTTCACTTTGGGCAACGCCTTCCTGCAACAGCCCTATCAATTCCTCTTCGGTCCTGCCGCGCAGGTAATTGCCCCGTCTAAGTATCACACGGTCGAAATTGTCCGCTATTATCTTTGCGAATTCGCGAATGTCGTCATCGCGGCGGTCGCCTGTGCCGTTGAGGATCGCGGTTTTGTATTTGTAAGGAAGCTTTTTGATAAAGTTCGTCAGACCAAGGGCTCCCGCCGGGTTATGTGCGTAGTCCATAAGCACGGTAACCTGGCCAACCTCGACAAAGTTCAAGCGGCCGGGGGTTTGCGCAGTTCCGGCGTTGAACGTGGTAAGGCCCACTCGTATGTCTTCGATCGAAACGCCGTGCACGAAACAGGCAAGAGTGGCGGCCAGTACGTTTTGGATCATAAATTCGGCCCGGCCGCCGTAGGTCAATGGGACGTTCGCCACCTTTTCCACGCGGACCTTCCACTTGCCTTTTAAGATCGTGACAAAGCCGTTCTCGAAAACGCACGAGACACGCCCGCGTTCGGCCCGGCGGCGAATGTTCGGATGGTTCTCGTCCATCGAAAAACAAACGACGCGGCCGTCGACCAGTTCCCTCATTTTATATACAAGCTCGTCTTCGGCATTAAGAACCGCAAACCCGCGTCTGTTAACAGCTCGCGGAATGACCGATTTGACCCGCGCCAGGTCTTCCAGCGTGTTCACGTCCTTCAAACCGAGATGGTCAGCCGCGACGTTGAGTACGACGCCGATATCCGCATGGTCAAAGCCAAGCCCCGACCGGATTATTCCGCCCCGAGCGGTTTCCAGAACCGCCACATCGACGGTCGGGTCTTTTAAAACAAGCTGCGCGGAAACCGGCCCCGTATTGTCGCCCTTTGTTATTTGCTCATTACCGATGTAAGTTCCGTCCGTCGTGGTGAACCCGACCGTCCGTCCCGAATTGCGAAGGATGTGCGCGATCAGCCGCGTGGTCGTCGTCTTGCCGTTCGTACCGGTGATGGCAAAGATCGGGATCCGAGACGGGCGCGCCCGGCGGGAAAAGCATATCGATAACATGCTCGGCTACATTCCTGCCGATCCCTTCTGACGGTGCAAGATGCATACGAAAGCCCGGTGCCGCGTTGACCTCGATTATCCCCCCGCCCGATTCGCGCAGCGGTTCGCTGACATTGGGGGCGATGACGTCAACGCCCGCAACATCAAGGCCGATGATCCGCGCGATCCGCTCAAACAGGAAAACATTTTCAGGGTGCACCTCATCCGTCAGATCGATCGCTGTTCCGCCGGTCGAGATATTTGCCGTGGTCTTCAAAAATACGCGCTCGCCTTTTTTCGGAACGCTGTCCAGCTCATACCCTGCCTTTCGTATGCAGCGGGTGGTTTGATTGTCTACGTCGATCTGTGTCAGAACATTTTCGTGGCCGTAACCGCGTCGCGGGTCTGAATTTTCTTTATCGATCAATTCCTGGATCGTCAGCTTTCCGTTGCCGACGACGTGCGCCGGAACCCGCTCTGCGACGGCGATCAGCCTATTGTTCACGACCAGCGCTCGGAAGTCTGCCCCTGCCAACTGCTGCTCAACAATTATCCAGCGTGAATATTCTTTCGCCTTCTCGAAAGCCGCCTGCGCGTCTTCCAGCGTTTTTACGCCGACTGTCGCTCCTTTGCCGTGATTTCCGTCAAGCGGCTTGATGACAGCCGGGAACCCGACGCTTTCGAGCGTTTCCTCGAGTTCTTCGATGTCTCGTATCCGAAAACCTTTAGGCACCGGAACGCCCATGTCGCCGAGCAGCTTCTTGGTCGCGTGCTTGTTCGCCGCAATGTCAACGGCGATCATGTTCGTATTTGCCGTAGTTGTCGCCTGTATCCGTTTTTGATAGACACCGTAGCCAAGCTGCACGAGCGATTGATCGTTCAGACGAATGTATGGAATACCGCGGTTCACCGCCTCGTCGACCAGCGATCCGGTCGACGGCCCAAACCGCACATCCTCGCGGATCTCACGCATCCGCTGCACGTTTTCCGCGATCTCGCGCCGGACCTCATCGATCGGACTACCTTCCGCGAGAGCAAGGAACAATTGCACCGCCGCCTTCGCGGCAAACCGGCCAACCTCTTCCTCGTGATAACTGAAAACTACATTGTAGATTCCCGCTTCACCCGTTTCGCGTGTCCGTCCGTAACCGGTATCCATACCGGCCATCGTCTGATACTCCAACGCAAGATGCTCGATAATGTGTCCCGCCCACGTGCCTTCCTCAAGCCGGCGAAAAAACCCTCCTTCCTCGCCATAGCTGCAGCCATGAACCTGAAGCCCCGGCATTACCTCGCTCACACGGTGGTTAAATCCCTCAATTTTGTCCGATGGTTTTTTCTCATACTCCCCTATGTCGAGGCGCATTATGATCAATTTCTTCCAATACCCGGACCAATAATTAGGTCCGCGAAGTGTACGAATTTCCAGGATCTCCATAGGTATTTTTTATCCGAGGTCGGGAAGCAAGAACTCATTCGGCGGCTGCATCGGGTGCCGATCGAGGTAGTCGTAAACCAAGCCGTCGCGGAGAATGTGGAGTTGAACGCCGCAAACGCTGAACGATTCATGATCGGCCACCTCGGCGATCTCGTTGTAAGTGATCTTCGACCCGTCCACGATCGTCGCGGACCCCGCACCGAATACTTCCATCACACCCTGACTGTTGAGGATGATCGCCGTGTTCTCATCGATCCCGATGCCCAGGTTATAAGGATTGTACGAAACCGCGGTGATGAGCCGGCTTATGCGCCCCCGTTCGGTAAAATGCTGGTCGATGATGATGTTCTTCAAAAAGCCGAGGCCGGGTGAAAGGCGAACGCTGCTCTTGTGCGGATGCGAGGTAGATTCGCCCCGGACGATCATCGAAGTACTCATCCCGGCAGCACCGGCGCTCGTGCCGGCAAGGACGATCGGTGCCGTGCTCACCATCCCGCGTAGCTTCGCCGCAAAGGCGGTCCCGCCAAGTATTGAAACGAGCCGCATCTGGTCGCCGCCGGTCATAAACACCCCGGTAACGCCGTCAAGCAATTCGTCCGGATCCGCCTGAACAACATCCTGCCGCGAAGTCGCTCGCAGCACCCGCGGGTTTGCCACCCCGAGGTTCCGAAACGCCTGTGTATAAACGTCGGCTGCAAACTCCGGGTAATCAGACGCCACCGGAACGATAAGTACCTCAGCCTTATCGCCGCCCGCAAGCCCCAGAAACTTCTTCAATATCCGCCGCTCGTTATACTTATCCTCTGCCCCGCCGATGACCAGCAGATGGCCGCCGATTATCTCGCGGTCGTGCGATTCGCTCATTTTTGATTGCCTAAACTAAGTTTATGTAATGCTTTAAGTTATTGGATATAGCGGGTTTGGTCAAGAAAGCTCGCGATCGGCGGTTCACACACCTTCATCTGCAGCAAGACTTTTGTCGGCGTGTATTTCCTGAAGGCTCCGAACCGTAACTTTATACCCGTCCTTTTTCGTCGCTATCGCTTCAACCAACGCTTCGGCGCCGGTGATGGTCGTGACGCAGGGGACATTGAACTGCAGAGCGGCCTTGCGGATCGCCTTTTCGTCGTAGTGCGACGTTTTGCCGAGCGGTGTATTGATGATCAGAGCGATATCGCCCTGGCGGATGAGGTCGGCGATATTCGGCCGGCCCTCGTTGACCTTGAATACGTCTTCGCACTCGAGGCCGACCTCACGCAAGCGTTTTGCGGTGCCGTAGGTCGCGACAAGGTCGAAGCCGAGTTTATTCAGGCGGCGTGCGAGGACGACGGCCTGGCCTTTGTCGGCATTCGTAACCGAAATAAATGCTTTTCCCGCAAGCGGCAGCGTCAACCCGGCGCCTTCCATCGCCTTGCCGTAGGCCTCGCCGAACGTCGCGCCGACGCCCATTACTTCGCCTGTCGAATGCATCTCCGGCCCGAGTATCGGGTCGACGCCGGCGAATTTCTTGAACGGAAACACCGGCGATTTTACAAAAACCTGCGGCACCGGCAAGACGTCAGGCAGATTGAACTCCGCCAGCGTGCTTCTCGCCCGCCATGACCAGCGACGCGATCTTTGCGATCGGAACCCCGGTCGCCTTGGCAACAAACGGCACGGTTCGCGAAGCACGCGGATTTACCTCGAGAACATAAACGCGGTCGTCCTTGATCGCAAACTGAATGTTCATCAGCCCCTTGACCTTCAGGGCACGAGCAAGCAGCTTCGTGTAATGCTGGATCGTTTCCAGGTGTTCGGCAGCGATCTTTTGCGCAGGCAGCACGCTCGACGAATCGCCCGAATGAATTCCCGCTTCCTCGATGTGCTCCTGAATTCCGGCGATCACGACGGCTGTTTCGTCAGCCAGAGCGTCGACGTCGATCTCGCGCCGCACGTTCGAGAAACTTGTCGATCAGGATCGGCTTTTCCGGCGAAGCGTCGACCGCCGAGCGCATATATTCGTCGAGCGATCTGCTCATCGTAAACGATCGCCATCGCCCGGCCGCCGAGCACAAAACTCGGCCGGACGACGACCGGATAACCGATTTCATTTGCAACATCTTTCGCCTCGTCTGCTGATGTGACGCTCGAATCCGTTCGGCGGCTGCGGAATATTCAGTTCGTCAAGCAATGCACCGAAAATCGCTTTCGGTCTTCTGCCAGGTCGATCGAATCCGGCGACGTCCCGATGATCGGCACCCCAGCCGCGTGCAGCCGGTCCGCCAGATTCAAAGGCGTCTGCCCGCCGAACTGCACGATCACGCCCTCCGGCTTCTCGACATCGACGATGTTCATCACGTCTTCGAACGTCAGCGGCTCGAAATAAAGCCGGTCGGACGTGTCGTAATCGGTCGAGACGGTTTCGGGGTTGCAGTTGACCATGATCGTCTCGAAATCGGCATCCCGAAGAGCAAACGAAGCATGACAGCAGCAGTAATCGAACTCGATTCCCTGCCCGATCCGGTTCGGCCCCGAGCCGAGGATCATTATCTTCCGCCGCTCGCGTCGGGTCGGCCTCGCATTCTTCTTCGTAGGTCGAATACAGATAAGGCGTGAACGATTCGAACTCCGCACCGCACGTATCGACACGCTTGTAAACCGGAGCGATCGCCTGTCGCCTTGCCGATGTTCACGAACTTCCAGCTCCGGTCGATCCGGTCAGAAACGAAAGGCGCCGGTCGGACAGCCCGTACTCCTTTGCGATCCTGAATCTCATCGACTCGAATAGTCACCTAAAGGTTTCGCGTCCAGACCTTCCTGAAACTCCATCACCTGCGACAGCTGATCCAGAAACCACGGGTCGATCATCGTCAGCCGGTGCACCTCTTCGATCGAGTAACCGTTTTGCAGGGCATAGGTGATGTAAGAAAACCGCTGCGAGTTCGGCCGGGCGAGTTTTCGCTGCAGTTCCTCATCCGGAACATCCTGCAAGCCGCAGTGGTTTAACCGCCTCAAGCGAACGTAAGCCCTTTGAAGAGACGATTCCTTGAAAGTTCGGCCGATCGCCATCACCTCGCCGACCGATTTCATCTGCGTGCCGAGCACGTCTTCCGCTCCGGGAAATTTTTCGAACGCCCATTTCGGAATTTTCGTCACGACGTAATCGATCGTCGGTTCGAACGAAGCCGGCGTCTTTTTGGTGATGTCGTTCGGGATCTCGTCGAGTGTGTAGCCGACCGCCAGTTTCGCGGCGATCTTCGCGATCGGAAAGCCGGTCGCCTTCGACGCAAGTGCCGACGAACGCGAAACGCGCGGGTTCATTTCAATGATGCGGACGTCGCCGTTCGCCGGATTTACCGCGAACTGGATATTCGAACCGCCGGTCTCGACGCCGACCTTGCGGATGCAGCGTGATCGACATATCGCGCAGGTTTTGATATTCGACGTCGGTCAGAGTCTGTGCCGGAGCAACCGTGATCGAATCGCCGGTGTGCACGCCCATCGGGTCGAAGTTTTCGATCGAGCAGATGATGACGACGTTGTCGTTCAGGTCGCGCATCACCTCGAGCTCGTATTCCTTCCAGCCGAGGATCGATTCTTCGACCAGGATCTGCGAAACCGGCGACGCGGCCAGGCCGCTCCTCGCGATCTCTTCAAATTCTTCGCGGGTTATATGCGGTGCCGCCGCCTGTTCCGCCGAGCGTAAACGCCGGACGCACGATCGCCGGATAACCGGTTTCCTCGACGATCGCTCGCGCCTCTTCCCAAGTGTGCGCAAAACCGCCCTTCGGCGACGGGATCCCCATCTCGTCCATCGCCTTCTTGAAAAGCTCGCGGTCTTCGCCGACCTTGATCGCGTCGATGTTCGCGCCGATCAGCTTGACGCCGTATCTTTTCCAGTATTCCCTTCTCGTAAAGTTCAACCGAAAGATTCAAACCCGTCTGCCCGCCGACCGTCGGCAGCAAAGCGTCCGGCCGCTCTTTTTCGATTATCGCGGTCACCGCTTCGAGCGTCAGCGGCTCGATATATGTGCGGTCGGCGATCTCCGGGTCGGTCATGATCGTCGCCGGGTTCGAATTGACCAGCACGACCTCAAACCCCTCGTCCTTCAACGACCGGCACGCCTGCGTTCCCGAATAATCGAACTCGCAAGCCTGCCCGATAACGATCGGGCCCGAACCGATGATCAGAATTTTATGGATGTCTGTGCGTTTAGGCATGAAATGTGAATAAAGGCTTAATCGAAAATTATAACCGATTCAACCGCACCTCTCGAAATCGTGCCGAATCCCAGAACCGCCCAACGCAAGTTTTCGCCGAAAAAAGTCATTTACTAGAAATGGGTTTTCGTGTATTGTTGCCGCAATCACTTCAACCCAGCTCTACCCAAATTCGATTCAAAGGAGAATATCGCGATGAAAGAGTGGACAATTATGGTCTACATGGCCGGCGACAATAATTTGAGCGAGAATATGGCGTACTCCCTTGCCGACCTCAAGAAAGGGTACTCTGATCCCACCATAAAGGCGGCGGAGAATGTAAATTTGCTGGCTTTTTTCGATGGCTCTTCACTCACCGCACCAACTACATATTTCGATTTTTCAGACAATAAGGCGGAACCGCATCCAATAACAGACGACGATCTTCACCACCGCACTGGTGACGCGGATCGTATCGACGGCGATCTTGACGGGAATGCTGCTTCAGCTTATTCGATCATGAATTTCGTCCGCTGGTGCATAGATGTTAAAGGAAAAAAAGCCGCCAATTACGCTCTCGTTTTCTCGGGTCACAGTTTCGGCTTCCACGGCACGAGTTTTCTTCGAGACGAGAGTTCGGGCGGTTTCATAACCCTCTTCAGGTTTAGGTGGGCGTTAGAAGAAATAAGTAGGCTATACCTTGATAAGAAAAAAATCGCCATTCTGGGATTCGACAGCTGCGTAATGAGTATGCTCGAAGTGGCCTTCGAGCTCAAAGAAACCGCAGTAACAATGGTAGCTTCGGAAGGAAGCCTGCCGAATTCCGGTTGGGGCTACGCTCCGCTTCTCAAAGAGTTTGTTTCGTGTTTTGGGAACGATCAGCGCGAAGCCTATTTGTCAGGATCCGACCCTTCGATCTCTAACGAGGAGTTGATGGCCATTAAGGCGAAGTTTCAAGCGGAAGTCCTAACTACGGAGCCGTTCATAAAAGAAGCCGCCAAATCGTTCGTTAAGGCCTTTATCGAACACCATAACGAAGTATTGATCGGTGGACGGTCTGTAGACATAGCAGCCTGGGACCTAGAAAAAGTCGAATACATTGCAATTTCAGTCAGTAAATTTGCAAAGCGCCTTAACGCCCTGCTCGACCTCACGCCGAAGATCCAAGCAGACAAGGGTACGACCCTTACCGAGGAAGACATCCTTGTCTACCACGAATTAAAGAAGATTATTTTGCAAAGTCAGTTTGATGCTCAATCGTACATGAAATCCCAGTGTGTCGATCTTGTGGATTTCTGTGAACGTTTTGCCGCCGAGTGCAGTTTCGTGAAGAACTTTGGTAAGCGGGAAGAATTTAAGGATCTTGAGGACCTTTCGAACCAAGTGGTGACTGATGTAAATAATTGCATACTAAGATGGGGTTTCAGCGGTGACGAATATCAGTATTCGAATGGTGTCTCCATTTATTTTCCATGGACTTACCTTACATTCATTCTCACGAATTATCGCTATCGGTATTTACGAATAAACCGCGGCGAGAAAGGTCTCGTTAAGGGCAGTCCAGTAGGCGACTATGTCGAATGGTATAATTTTCTATCAACCTATCTGTCCCGCGTTACGTTCCGTCTAGCCCGAAAGGACAATGGGAAAATTGCTATTTCGGCAGCCAACTCAGAAGATCCAACTCTCTGGAGCAAAGATAATCCGCGGTGGAGCAAAGACAATCCTCGATGGAGCAAAGACAATCCACGTCTATCAAGGGACAATCCTCCCCTCTCAAAGGACAATCCGCCTCTAAGTCGGGACAACCCCCGCTTAAGTCGGGGTGAGGTTGGCGAGTATCTTTTTTATTTTGAGCGCTTTAAGAACTTTCAGATGGCGTGGGACCTAAACGGGCTTTCAGACGAGTTTAGAACCGTGTCGGACGACGGGTTGGCGGACACAGCAAAGTCCAAATGATACTAGGAGCAATTGCAATTTGCTTTTCAAGTTTTTCCTTCTTTTAATTTGGGTTACGTTCGAATCTCTTGTTGCCTATGCGCAAGCTGGTTCGTTAGAACACGATTCCATTCAGGAAATCGAACGAGTCGCGGCGGGCGAAGCTCGGAAATGGGACCGGGAAGCACGGGAACGTTCGATACAGCTGTATTTACGTGCCGCCGATGAACGGGAAAAACTGAACCAGCCGGCTCGTTCGGCCGATTGTCTGCGAAAAGCCGCCCATCAGCATTTGGTTCTTGGAGACAATAACAAAGCGTTTCAAAAACTGAACCGTGCGCTTGAGCTTGACAAGATTTCGGGTGACGCCGGTGGGCGGCCGCAGACGCTAAGCCTGCTGTCGCTTGTGGCTCTTAGATCAGGTCAAAGTCGACAAAGCAAGGGTTATCTTGACGAGGCCCTCTCACGAAGCAGCAGCTCTGACGATCCAAATGCCGCAGGCGACAGCGTTCTTTAGCGCCGCCGAGTATTACTATTTCCAACGCGATTTCGAACGTTCGTTAACATTTTATAGCCGGGCCGCGTCGATTTGGAAAGAACTCGGCGAGACCCTTAACGAGGCCGAAATATCGATCTCGCATGCGTACGCCCTTATGACGATGGGCCAGCCGTATTCCGGACTCGATATAGCCAGGAAGGCCGAGGCCACGTTAGAGCACTTGGAGGCCGATCGCGAATTAGCACTCGTAAGGATCGCGATCGGCCATATTTATTCGGTCATCGATGACAAACAGCGTGCTCTGGAATCATACACGCTTGCCGAGAAAGCGTTTCCTGACAATATCGACTTGATCGAACGAGGGCGACTCTATAATGGCGTCGGCCTCATATACGAGGACCACGGGGACTGGAAGGCGTCATTGAGTTACCGGCGAAAAGCACTCGAATGTTTTCGTAAGGAAAACTATCCTTTTGGAGAGATCGCTACTTTGCCGAGCCTTATCAAGTTGAGTTATTTGAGTGGCGATTTAGTTGCTGCGGAAGATTACTTTCAGCGGACAAAGGACCTTTCTCGTGAACTCGATGATGAATTATATTTTGCTGCGGCACTTCAGCAGATCGGAGACTATTATTTTGATCACGGGTTGAATGAAAGGGCGGCTTTTGAATACTACGAAGCTCTAAAGACGCTGCAAAAATACAACGCGGAATATCACATTGCGTTGGTTCGGAATAAATTGGGCGCTATTTTCGTTCGTCAACGTCGATATCAGGAAGCCTCCGAGCAATATTCTCTATCACTTGCTACAAGCCAGCGTATCAGTAGCCGATTCGCGGAAGCCCAGACTCTTTTTAACCTCGCGATGCTGCAGAAACTCAACCACGACTACGATGCATCATTATCGTCAGTTATGCGGGCGATCTCGGTCTCCGAGGGGCTCTACGCGAATATTTCCAGCTCAAAACTGCGATCCTCATACGTTTCTAACAGCTTTGACCGATATGAATTATTCATCGGTCTTTTGATGGGCCACTTCAAATTGCACACGAACAACGACTACATGATTCGTGCTTTCAAAGCTGTGGAAGAATCACGAGTGCGGTCGATACTGGAAAGTATAACGGCCACCAGCATACTTCCTTCTTTGGATGCCGTTCCGGCTATCGCGATCCGCGAGAACGAGATTCGTATCCTTTTAGATACAAAATCCAACTTATTGACAGACCAACTTATGAGCCGTGGGGGCGCCTCTGAAACCGAAAAACTTACCAATGAAATTGCCGAGCTCGAGAATGAGCTGGATCTTGTAAGAGCCGAATTGAAACAAACGAGCCCTGTTTACTCTGCGATAAAGGATCCACCGCCGTTTGATGTTGAGGATTTTCAGCGGAATGTATTGGACGAAGGCTCGGTTCTGTTGGAATTCTTTCTGGGGAAGGAAGAGAGTTATTTGTGGGTGGTTGACAAGCGAGAGGTCGTCGCGTTTGTGCTTCCGCCGAGGGACGAGATCGAGAAGCGGGTTGAGGGCTTGCGGTCGCTGTTGACGGCGCGGCAGCCGAAGAGCGGAGAGTCCATTGATGAACGGGAGGAGCGGGTGGCGGCGGCCGAGCAGGAATATTGGCCGGCGGCGCGGGAATTAAGTAATTTGCTGTTGGGCGGGCCGGCAGATAAGCTGCGTAACAAGCGGCTGATCGTTGTGCCCGACGGGAAATTGCATTACTTACCTTTTTCGGCATTGCCGCTTCCAAACTCGGAATCGGACGAACCGATGCTGCTGACCAACGAAGTCGTTTATCAGCCTTCCGCGCAAACATTGGCGCTGCTTACACAGCTGGGAACAAAGAGATCCGCGGTAGAGCGACGTGATCTGCTTATTTACTCCGACCCGGTTTTTTCCGCCGATGACGAGAGGTTGTCGGGGCTGGATGTTTCTCCGGCCTCAGCCGACGAAGCCAAACTTGATACTTTTCGTTTTGTCGAATCGCTCGGTTCCCTTCCGCGGTTGCCGGGTTCAAAGACCGAAACGGCCGCGGTCATCGAAAGCTCTGGGACAAAAGCGGCCGACTCTTTTTCGGGATTCGCCGCCAACCGCGACCGCTTGCTGAATACCGATCTTTCCGCGTACAAGGTCCTTCATTTTGCGACCCACGGCATCGTTTTCGACGATCGTCCCGAACTTTCCGGCATCGTCTTGTCCCGTTTCGGGGAACAGGGCCAGCAGATGAATGAATTTATCCGGCTGCAGGACATTTACGGGATGAAGCTGAACGCCGATCTTGTTGTCCTTAGCGCCTGCGACACCGGTGTGGGAAAAGAGGTCAAGGGCGAGGGGATCATGAGTCTCAACACGGCGTTCCTTCAGTCGGGTGCACGATCTGTGCTGGCGAGCCTCTGGAAAGTGGAAGACGGCGCTGCACAAAAGCTGATGAAGGAATTCTATTCCGGAATTTCGATTGAAAATTTGACACCGTCCGAATCGCTCCGGCGTGCTCAGATCTCACTCGCGAAGGATCCGCGATATGCTTCGCCGTTCTACTGGGCCGCGTTCACACTCCAGGGCGACCCCAACGTGCGACCTGCCATCGGACGTCGATCCATTTCGCTGTGGGCCCTGACGGCCTTCCCGATCTGGTTTGCAGCGGCTTATTTCGCATGGAGACGCCGAGTTAAATAAGGCTTGATGGAGGGTTATCGGATCACGAACGAGTACGTCTGCACCAACCCGGGATCCTTGCTGTCAGTTATTTTAAGCTGGTTAGGCGCCCTCGTAAGAATCGACCTCGGCAACAGGGCCCGCACTTCCGCACCGGCATTCGTCGAATATACGCGAGCGTTTTCGAGTGAAAAAACAGCGGCGTCGCCCTTAACGACCTCAAGTCTAAACGTCGCTCCAGGTTGCGGACGATAGGGCAGTGCAAGCCGGAACAATACAGTCTCCGATAGCGAGCCGGCGGCGATCTCTGCCGGCTTTTCCGCATCGCGGAACTGCCCTGCTGCCAAATGTACGACAGATCTCGGATCTCCGGCATCGATATTCAATTCGCGTTGATTTAGTAAAGCGTACTCCTGCTCCAGAGCGGTCGGTTCCTGTGAGATCAAAACCTTCCACCCGACAAAGGAAACGACGCCGATAACCAGTACCGTTGCAGCCGCGGCCAGCGGGCGATATCCGCCAAGCAGCCATTCCAGAAACGGTACCCGGCTTTCCCTGTCATCCTCGGTTGCCGCAGGAACCTTTTGCCTGGCTTCCTGCATTAATAGATCGGTCAGTTTCAGGTTTTCCCGCCGCTCGTCATTGGTAAGGAAGTTTTCGTCAAACAACTTCCGCTCGGGTTCGGACATGCTGCCTTCCAGATAATCTTCGATCAGATCGTGTTCGGCCGATTCCAGCTCGTCGCGGGAAGCGGCGTCCGAGATCGCCCAAAGGTCAATGGTTTCCATCTCCTCATCCGGGAGGTCTCCGAGCAGGTATCGCCTTAATTGAACTTTTTCCCTTGCCATAGCGGCGCAGCGGCCTCAATTACTATTGACTCAAATCTCAATTAACTTACGTTGCCGATATTCGACGCCGGTTAATACAGGTCCTCAACGCAGCTTTTATCCGGAAAATTCGTGACTGAAGGGTCTGACTGCTGCAGCCGAGCCGTTCAGCCATATTCTTCCGCAGGCTGATCTTTTCACTCCGGTCCCGGCTGAAATACTCAAGCACCAGGGCACGATCCTTTTCGGATAATTCGGCCAGGCACTTTTGCAAATGGGCATGGTCTTCGTCTACGGCATCGTTTGCCGGATCGGGCCCGATCCTGTCCGGAACCTGCACGACCTCCAACTGAGATTCGCGGTTTCGCGGGCTTCGCAGATGTTCGAGCAAGATCTTTCGGGCGAATCCATAAACGAATGCTGCGGGCTGAACATCGTCCGAACGCCGGAACGCCGACATCTTCGACGCGACACGGTTAAAGGTCTCATCGGCGAGCGACTGCGGGTCGCAGCAGCCGCGAAAATGAAAGAATCTTATCAGTCCGGCCCTTAATTTTTCGTAAGTCTTCCCTGCCTCTTCCGTTTCGTCGGAGAAAAGTGTCAGCAAGGCATCAAAATCCTGCTTTTCGAGAATATAACCTTTCTTCATTATCGGGAGTCTGTTGGGTGAAGACGTTTTCCGGGCCAAAGGAGGCCCGAGACAACCGAACGTCTGCGTCTTTAACGCTGAATATACAACAATTTCGCATTGCAAATTCAAAAAAGATAGAAATATGCCGCCATATCCGAAAGGTTTCGGAAAAAAAAATCAGAAACCAGTGAAAGTGCTTATTACCGGCGTGGAGCGGCCCGCGGCGAAAAGGCCGCTGACCGATCCCCGCCAAGACCTCGGCCCGAGCGACCGAACCGCGGCCATGTCTCCCACATTTTTTTTCGATGTGGCTGTCGCGTCGTCCGTCGAACTTAAGGTGGGCGAAAAGCACTGTTCCGTCCTGACGAGCCCCCGATCAGGATGAGGGAGCAAAGGAACAACAAATTTAAGGAGCGGAAAAATGATCCCCGTTGAAATAAGAACAACCCACACGCAAAATAGTCTTGGCTTTTCACACTCTCAAATTACCGGCAACGTTACTCGAATATCTCTCTTTCTATTGGTTTCAATGATCCTGCTGGGATATGCCGCGCGTACAGTGGACGCACAGGTGACGCCATTTACTACGGAAACCGGCATGATCAGTCTTTCGAGTGACGCCATCGGGACCAACGCCGCGTCCGGGGTCGTGCAGGTACAAAAACCCGCGGGTGCGACCGTGAGAAAAGCTTATCTTTTCGCAGCTTCGGTCCCGGGTGGCCCAACATTAACCAATACGGACATCACGATCGACGGAGCTGCGGTCACGTTCAATGCGAGCTACGTGAACGTCCTTTTCGGTTTTAATACCAACAACTATCGGGGTGACGTCACATCTCTTGTAAAGACAAAGATCGACTCGGCTCCACCCGGATTGGTAGATTTCACGGTTGTCGAGAACCCCACCAAGAATTCGGGCATTGACGGGACGATACTCGCGGTCATCTTTGACGACCCAAATCAGACCGTCACTAACACGATCGCTCTGCTTTTCGGAGGGCAACGCCCGACCGGCGACAATTTCGCAGTTTTGCTTGCCAATCCTATCAACACCAGCGCTCCGGGCTTTGCGTTAGATATGTCGCTCGGCATTTCGTTTAGTGCTCAAGGCTCTACCCAGTTCAGCCGGGTCGATGTTTCGACGAACACCCGGCCCGCCGCACGTTTGACGACCTCGGCCGGCGGACAAGACGACGGTCCAGCGGCGGGCGGCAATGGCTCGCTGATCACGGTTGGCGGCCTGGGCGACACAAACGCGAACCCTCCTGATCCGAATGCCGCCTCCTACCAACGCACGATCGGACGACGAGCTTTACAGCCTCATACCCTTTGTAAACAACGGCGACACGAATATAAACGTCGCCACGTTAAACCCATCGAACGATGACAACATCTTTTTTGCCGCGCTTGTGGTCGGAGCAAATACCGCGGTAGTGGGCGAGGGTATTGTCCTTACTCCGGCAACAGACACTAATCCGGTGGGCACGCCCCACACCGTGACCGCTACGGTACAAAACAGCAACGGCCAGCCGATCGCGAATCGTCAGATAGACTTCTCGGTCGTATCAGGGCCCAATGCGGGGGCCGCCGGATCAAGCAACACGAACGGGAGCGGCCAGACGTCATTTACCTATATCGGCAGCGGCGGTGTCGGAACAGACAGGATAAAAGCGTGCTTTACGAATTCACAGAACCAGCAGGTCTGCTCGACCGAAGTAACGAAAACATGGGAAGGCGTGGACACCGACGGTGACGGCATTCTCGATGACGACGATAACTGCCCGCTTATTCCCAACCCCGACCAAAGCGACGTTGACAACGACGGCATAGGCGACGAATGCGACTCGACGCCCGGCAGCAATTGCGGCAAAGCAGCAGGCAAAGGCTCGCTCTCTTCGAACGCTCAGCGCACGTTTTGATTTCCATGTGGGATTTTGGCCCAACCAACCGCCGATCCCCAACCGGGTCGCCTTCCTTGATCCGAGTTTCGGCCTGAATTTCAGCTCTACCTCCGTAACCAGTACGATCTTCACCGGTCCGCACGCCACGGTCCGCGGTGTCGGCACGAGCGGCGGCAAGAACTACTCATTCAGGCTCGACGTCGACGATCTCAGCAGCGACGGCAGCCTTGATACTTTCCGGCTGGTGCTTACACCCGAAGACAAACCACCTTACATAGCCATGGGCACGGTCACAAACGGGAACATCGGGGTCGAGTACAACGGCTGCCCGGGACCGCCCTCAGGTAAATAAGTTCCGCAAAATACATCGATGAACAGGGTGTTTCCCGCCACCCTGTTCATCTCGAGGAGTAATTCCTTCGAGCCTTTTAGATATCAGGGGCGCACCACACGCGGAAGTCAGTTAGAAAAAAAGGAGTCAATTAAAATGAGACCAGCTAAAGATACGTTCAAAAACCTCCACGCGGTCATAAGAAGCAGGCACATATTCGCGGCGGGATTCGTCCTCGCCTCATTGTTTGCGATTATGTGCTATGCGTTGCCTTCGAAAGCAATGGTTAGTTCACCGCTTGCTCCAAAGACGGCGCTGATCTATGGCCCGTCAGTTTCTGGCGGAGCATCCAGCCAGGAAGCACTCGCCGCGATCACTCAGGGATACACAGTTACCGTGGTGACCCACGCAACCTGGACCACAATGACACAGGCCCAGTTCGGAACCTACGATCTCCTTATCATCGGCGACCCGACCTGCTCCAGTTCGTCAACCACTGCGGCTGTGACAAATGTAGCGGTCTGGGGACCTGTAGTGATGGGAACGGCCGGCGGCAGAACCTTGGCCGGCAACCGGATCCTGGTCGGCACGGATCCTGTATTTCATAGCGGCGGATACACAACGGTGCGAGCCACGATCATCCGGACCGGTATTGATTTCGCCGGCAAACAGCCTGGAAGAACGGGGCTTTACATAAGCACTTCGTGCTCCCATGGCACTATCGGCTCTGTTTTGGCAGGGCTTAGTCTGCTCAGCACTGGCACGGGCACTTGGACCAGCAATCCCGCTCCGCCATGCGGAGGCAACGTTTCGCTGATCGCTGCCGAACCTTCCTTTGCGACTTTGACCACCGCTTCGCTGCAAGGGTGGGGCTGTTCGGTCCATAATTCGTTTCCGACATTTCCCAGCGATTGGAGTGCTCTCGCGGTCGCAACGGATACACCCACCCGGCCTACCTGTGGTGTCGATCCAAACACAGGCCTCAGCGCCTGCGGACAAGCATATATCCTGATCGCTGGTTCGTCGATCGTAGTGGTGTCTGGAAGCATCTCGATCGATCCGCTTGACGCAACGAACCAGGTCGGAACAAATCATACCGTCACTGCCACGCTCACCAGCGGCGGGGCACCCATTGTCGGGCAGGTGGTCACGTTTACCGTGACGGGCCAAAATGCCGGTGCTACTGGAACCTGCTCTGCGGCCGGTTGTATCACTGATACCAATGGGCAGGTGACATTTACCTATACCGGATCCAATGGCGTGGGCGACGACACGATCAAAGCGAGCTTTACGGACGCAACGGGTTCTCTTCAAGCAGCTACGGCGCAGAAGCACTGGATAATCACTGACAGCGACAGTGATGGCATCCTGGACGACGTTGATAATTGTCCCGAGGCACCGAATCCGGACCAGGCAGATAGTGACGGCGACGGCCTAGGTAATGTTTGTGATTCGGATGACGATAACGACGGAATCACCGATAGCACAGATAACTGCCCTCTGACCGCTAATTCGGATCAAGCCGACAATGACGCAGACGGTATCGGCGACGCGTGCGATGCGGACGATGACAATGACGGAGTCGCTGACGGAACAGACAACTGTCAGTACACCGCCAATCCCAACCAGTCAGACAACGATTCGGATGGACTCGGTGACGCTTGCGACGCCGACGACGACAATGACGGAGTTGCCGATAATCTCGACAATTGTCCGTTCACCTCCAATCCGGACCAAACCGATACGGACTCAGACGGCTTTGGCAATGCATGCGACGCCGATGATGACAACGACGGCCTAGCGGACGGAGCGGACAATTGCCCGCTTGCGGCAAACGCGGACCAGGCCGACCTGGACAATGACGGCATCGGCGATGCGTGCGATGCGGATGACGACGGCGACGGAGTTGCGGATACTGCGGACAATTGCCCGCGGACGCCTAATGCCGATCAGCGGGATACGAACAACGACGGTGTCGGTGATGCCTGCACGGCATTTGAGTGGGCCACGGGCGGCCAGTTTGTCATCGGCGATCTCGTGAGCAATGCGGACGGAGCGACCACGTACTTCTGGGGATCGCAGTGGTCGCAGAACAATGCTATGACAGGCGGCCCGGCACCGAACGCCTTCAAAGGCTTTGAGAACGGCCTCGGCTTGCCGGTCTGCGGCGGCACCTGGACAAGCCAACCCGGCAATAGTTCGAGCCCGCCGCTGACGGTGCCTGAATTCATGGCCGTTATCGTATCGAGCTCGATAACACAGCAAGGGCCGGTCATCTCAGGCAATGTAAAACGGATCGTCGTGGTCAGGACCACACCGGGCTACGGCCCGTCGCCCGGACACACGGGAATGGGCCAGGTTGTTGCGATCCTCTGCAGCGTTCCATAACGCCGCTAGAGTTGTGCCGCATAGGCAACGGCGCGTGCTCCGGCGAGCACGCGCCGTATTTTTTTTCGCTTTTCCAGTTAGCCGTACACGATACAGATCGAGGCCCGTTCTGATGAGAACGGGCCTCGGTCACGTGTGTAGTTTCTACTATTAAGCTCCAGGAACTAGAACGGAATTCCGGGGATCCGGATCTTTTGTTTTAATTTCTGGGTACCATAATCGATTGCTTTGCCGGCGATTATGGAACCGAGCTGATCGGCGAGGTCAGGCCGGAGTTTCTTTAGCCGTGCCTGAGTTTTCTGGGCGCCTTTTTTATCACCGGCCGCGTACTGGGTCGAGCCGAGATTGAACAGGCCGGAAATATTGTTGCCATCCAGAACAACGACGCGATTGAACGATGCAAGCGCCATCGACAGGTTGTTGGTCCCGCGATGAGCGAGTCCAAGCTGGTTCAACGCGATGACCCAGTCGTTGTGAAGCCGGACCGCTTCGCTCAATGACGCCACTGCCTTGTCGTGTTCGCCGAGGCTGTTGTAGGTCGAGCCCAGGTTCATGTGGGCGGCGTCGAGTTTCGGGTCCTTTTGGACCGAGGCCTCAAGCGACGCCTTGCCCTTTTCGAGCTTTTCCTTTGCGGCCGTGTCATTCTTTGCTTCCTTATCGGCCTGTGCGGCGTTGTAATACGCCCAGCCGACATTCGAATCTTCCTCTGCGGTCGGACTCATCCCTTTTGCCGTTTCAAGCCGTGCCGTTGCCTTGTCCCATTCCGCTGTTTTCCCGAGGCAGTAGCCCCATTCGGAATAAAGGTTCGGATCGTCCTTTATGGTTTCCGCCGCGATCTTGTATTCGGCATTCGCTTCAGCAAAGCGTTCGAGCTGCCGGAACGTGCTGGCCAAATTGGCGTGTGCCTTAGCGTTCGCGTTGTCGTTCTTGATCGCCGCGGAATAAGCGATCAAAGCGTTGTTGTAATCGCCCTTGTTGTAATAAAGCACGCCGAGGTCGAACCAAGCAGGTGCATAGGTCGGATCGATCTGTGTCGACTTTTTGAACGCTTCGATGGCCTTGTCAGGCTGGCTGAGCTTATCGAAAAGAACGCCCCGCTGATATTGGACCGCACCGTTCTGCGGTTCGACGGCCGCGATCTGGTCGAAAACCGTTAGGGCTTCCTGATATTTGTTTTGCTTGACGAACAACACGCCGCGGGCAAACCGGGCATCCGTACCTTCGGCACCGGCAGCTTCAGCCTTGGTCAGATAAGTATCGGCCTTAACAGCATCGCCCGATTCGATATACGCAAGCGCCAGCGGCAGATAAACTGCCGAAAGCTGCGGGTCGATCGCAAGAGCTTTTTCATAGTTCGCTGTCGCCAACGCGTTTCGACCCTTTGCGTCATGGATCTCTGCGAGCTTCGTGAACGCTATCTCGTTCTTCGGGTCAAGTTTCACAGCTTCTTCGAGCAGCGGAACGGCGGATTCGTCAAAGGTCTCTCCTGCCGCCTGAATTCCGTTCGCCGTGAGGGCTTCGCTCAACCCGCTGATCGATTCGGCGTTCTTCGGGTTTGCCTTCAACGATCCGCGATAATCGACGATCGCGCCCGCGATGTCGCCGGTTTCCATCTTCTTTTCCGCCGCCGCCGCCAATGTGTTTGACAGCTTTAGTTTCGCCAGACGCTCACGCGCACGGGCCTTAGCGATGGCCGCCTGCCTCGCCTTTGCAGCCTCGGCCTTTTTCTTTCTATTTGCGGCGATCTGCGCGTTCAGCCGTTCGCGATAGCTGCGCGCCCGGTTCTTACCCAAGCTCACCGATCCGCCTGCCCTTTCCTGCGGACGTTTTCGCGATTCGCGAAAAACAAATACGCTCGAACCTTTGACCACATCCTCGGTCGCAACGATGTCGTTCGCCCGGGCGGTCGGGAGCAGCAACAAGATTCAATGAAATTAATGCGAGAACTGAAAACGAAACTTTTAGGAGATTATTCTTCCGGAACATTGCCTACCTCGTGAGATAAAAATGAAGGGATGGCCATACCGCGGCCACCCGATATTATACCCTACTCGGACGTAGTTGAGTTCCCTTTTTTGCTTAGAAGGCGGCGGGGAAATTGAACTTTTTCGAGTCGCACGCGGATGCGTAAGCCCGACCGTTAGCGAGGGCGAAACACTCAACATGCGCATATCGCCCTTGCTAACGCGCGGGCTTCTGCAACTTGGCGATGCGAACTCAAAATCCGATAAACACGGGTTCCGGTATCAGAGTTATGTTGAACCGCTCCTCGACGGTACCGACAATGCGGTCCTTTAGCTCCACAATTTCCCGAGCCGTAGCGCCGCCTCGATTGATCAGGGCAAGGGAGTGATTTGTTGAAATACCGGCATTACCCATCGCGAAGCCCTTGCGAAAACCTGCCTGCTCGATCAGCCATGCCGCTGGCACTTTAACCATTTCATCACCGGCATCGAAATGCGGAACGGCATCGACCAAAGCCGCATCCGCTATTCGCGTCAACGTCGACCGTTCGACGATCGGGTTCTTAAAGAACGACCCGGCACTCCGCGAATTTGGGTCCTCGGGATCGATGACCATCGATTTTGCGGCGCGTATTTTCAATACCGCGGCACGAGTTTCGGCAAGCGTCGGCGTCCGGCCCGCGAAGTGTTCCTCCAGGTCCCTATACACGATCTTCGGCGCACCGCCCGGGTCGAGCGAAAATGTTACCGAGACCACGACAAACCGGTCCTTCAATGTCAGAATTGAAAATGCTCTTTCGATACGAGAATCCGCAATCGCGATTTGACAGCACGGCGATATCGCCGCTGTTCCGATCAACAACAGCGCACGCTACACGATCGTTTCCGAAACCTCCTGGCCGTATGCACCGACATTCTGGACGGGCGTTCCGCCGGCAAAGCCGGGAATACCGCTAAGGCATTCGATTCCCGCCAGGCGGCGACTAACACAAAATTCGACAAACTCGTCCCAATCCTCACCGGCCTGCACAGTGATAAGGACCGGGTCGCCATTCGCCGACGCGTCGATCTCATCTTTCGTCAGGGCTTGCTGCCCGGCAATTCCCTTCAACGCGATCTGGACCACAAGGCCGTCAAAGCCCGTTATCGGAGACGAGAAGGTTGCTGCCCCCGCCGAGGACAAATACTTCAAGGCCCCGCAACGACGCGTGCCGCAAAGCCTCCCGCACCTCCTCTTCCGTTCTCGCCGCAACAAAAAAACGTGCCGGACCGCCGACGTTTAGCGTGGTCAGCGGCGCAAGCGGCACGTTTTCGTTTATGTGAAGCGTAGCGGCCCGGTACAAATCGGCTCTATCCCTTTACTCTTCCGCCGCTTATCTGTTGAAGCCTGGCAGCAAACTCGTTTCCCTTCCCGCCAAGCTTCTTTAAGCGGTCGTAGGCCTTTTTGGCTTCGCCGATGTTCCCGGCTCTCAATTCCGCCTCGCCCAGATTGAATTGGATGACCGGGTTCTTTTCTTCTTTATCGGCGGCTTTGCGAAACGCCGCGGCTGCATCCTTGAAATTGTTCTGCTTACGATAGACAGACCCAAGCTCATTCAAAGCAAAGCTCCATTCAGGCTCTTTCTTGATCGCCCGCGTAAAGGCGTCGATCGCCCCCGGGTGATCGCCCATGTCGGATAGAACACGTCCAAGATTCACAAGCGCACCAGCCGAGAATTTGCTGTCGGCGGAGGCGGCGGACGACAGGGCAGCTTTTGCTTTGTCGAGTTTAGGCCTGGCAGCTGCGTCGTTTCGGTAAAGCAGATCCTCGCGGGCAGCGTTGTAATAGACCCATCCGAGATTCGCGTTGTCGACGCCGGCCTTGCTGTGCTGCGATGCTTTTTCCACATAGGTGATGGCGTCGCCCCAACGGCATTGTACGCTGCGGGCCATATTCAGTTCGCACTGCTTCGCCACCATGAAGGCGCTCTTGTTATAAATGTCAGCTGCCTGTTCCTTGCTAAAGTCTGGCGTCCGTTCGATGAACAGCGCAGCAAGTTTGTACGCGGCCTCGGCCTTTTGATAATCGGGGACCTGACGGTATGCGTCCGCAAGATTCTCATAGGCTTCGGCGTTGTTGTTTTTCAGCTTCGTAGCCCGCTCGAACGCCGTCACCGCTTCGGCCCAGTTGCTGTTTTCATAATTGGCCGACCCGAGTCCCATCCATGCCTCGAAATAGGCGGGCTTCAATTCGGTCGCCTTCTTGAATTCGGCGGCGGCTTCGGCCGGTTTGGTCAGCCGCAGCAGCGTCTCGCCTGCCTGATAATATGCCTCGGCCAACGCGGGATCGGCGGCAGTTGCCTTCTTGAGAGCAGTGAGTGCCTCGGCGTTGCGGTTCTGCGAATACCTGATCAGCCCTAGGAAATATTGCGTTTCGGCATCGTTGGGCGCGATTGCTAATGCTTTCGTCAGCAGCTCATCGGCCTTTGCGATCTCTCCGACACGGTAATAAAGGATCCCGAGCGGAACGAAGATCTCGGTCAATTCCTTATCATTCGAAAGCGCCTTTTCGTAGCTCGCCCGGGCCTCTGCGTCTTTGTTATCGCCGGCGAAGACCTCGCCTAAACCGAAATGGGCCGGCGCGTTATTCGGATTATACGTAAGCGCCTCTTCAAAGAATCGGCGGGCCGCCGCACGGCTGTCGCGAACAAGCTCTTCGTTGCCCTTGAGTGCAAGCGCTTCGCTCAAACCGTTTCGTGCAACAGCATATTTGCTGTCCAGGGTCACCGCCTCGCGGAAGAAATCGATCGCGTGGTTAAAGTCGTCGCGATCCATGTAATATTCTCCCACACCCGCGAAAAGTTTGGCTGCCTCTGCGGCGGGCATCGTCTTGACCTTTTGTATCCGCGGATCGTCAGGGTTCACGGCCGCCGTTCGCGTGCGTCGCGGGGCGACCTTCGCCAACGCCGTATATTGCTTGTTGAACTTCCTCGCGGTTTCTGTACGCTGGGTCTTTGAGCGTTCGGCCCGCGCACGGGTTACGAATTTACGCGGAGCGGCCTTGGCGCTCGTCCGAAAGACAAATACGCTGGACCCGCCAGTGATGTCGCTCACCGAAACAAGCTGCTGGCCCCGGGCCGGGACAGTACCTATCAACATCGTGGAAATGACCGCCAAGACCACAAAAACCCTAATCGATCCGATAATCTTATTCATTGCTGCCTCTATGTATTCGTTCTAAAAACCGCGGCCCGACAAGCGCGTTTCGACGCTGCAGGCCAGGGACGCTATATGATCAGACGTTTGCCATCAAGGAAATTTGCTTCGTCGGGCATCCAAAGGTTCGGCGTGCGTAGATATTGTACCTTATAGAGTCAATAGCGGTACTCGATCATAGATTTTTCCTGTCTCCCGCCTTCTTGCTATTGGCCAACGCCTCGTATAAATTATTTTCTTACCAACAATGTAACGAGTTCCAGGTTTCTGGTTCCAGCGTTCCAAGTTCTCAAGTTGGCGTCCTAGGCGATCCGCGGAACTTGGAACCAGAAACCAGAAACTTGGAACCAGAAAAGGAGATCTTGCCGAAGATGAAAGCATTTACAACTGAGAATATCAGAAATCTGGCTGTCATTGGACACGGCGACGCGGGTAAAACCCAGCTCGTTTCGTCCCTGCTCCACGTCGTCCGGAACATCACATCGCTGGGGAAAGGTCGATGAAGGTACTACCGTAACCGATTACGAAGAAGATTCGATCGAACGAAAGGTCTCGCTCAACAACAATTTCGCCCACTCTCGAATACAAGGACACCAAGATCAATCTGATCGACACGCCCGGTTACGCGGCATTCGTTTCGCACGCACGGCCCGCATTGCGCGTGGCCGATTGCGCGCTGGTCGTCGTCGACGCCGTTCACGGCATCGAGGTGCAGACCGAAAAGACGTGGCAGTATGCGAACGAATTCCTGCTGCCGCGGTTCATGGTCATCAACAAGATCGACAAGGAGCACGCCGATTTCGGCCACGCGCTCGAAACGGCCACGTCAAGCTTTGCCCGGTCGATCGTTCCGTTCACGCTGCCGATCGGTAAGGAAGGAAATTTCAAAGGCGTTGTCGATGTCGTCCATCAGAAAGCCTATGAATTTGACGAACACGGCAAAGCGAAAGAGATCCCGATGCCGGCAGAGGGCCGCGATGTCTTCGAACGCACGCGCGAACGCCTCATCGAGATCGTCGCCGAATCGGACGACGCCCTGATGGAAAAATATTTTGAGGACGGCACGCTTCCCGAGGAAGACATTTATCCGAACCTCGCGAAGGCGATCGCCAAGAGCAAGCTTTGCCCGGTCTATGCCGTTTCGTCGACTACCCTGGTCGGACTCCAGATCCTGCTCGATCACATCGTCGAATTCGCGCCGAACCCGGCGACGCACGAAGCCGAATACGGATTTACAGACACCGAAATGGACGGCGACCGCATCATCGCGAAAATACTCGAACGACGAGCCCTTTTCGGCCTACGTTTTCCGCACGATCGCCGATCCGTTCGCCGGCCGCATCAATGTGATGAAGATCGTTAGCGGAAAGGTCGCGACGCGACGCGACAGTCTATAATTCGAGCCGCGACACGGCGGAACGCCTCGGAGCTTTGCACGTCATCAGCGGGCAAAACGCTCGATAAGGTAAACGAAGCTCAGACCGGCGACATCATCGCGGTCGTAAAGCTGAAGGACACGCAAACCGGCGACACGCTGTCGCGACAAAGCGAAACCGATCGTTTATCCCAAGGTCGAATATCCCGAGGCCGCTATCGCCTTCGCGATCGAGCCGAAATCGCGCGCCGACGAGGACAAGATCTCCGACCGCCCTTCATCAAGATACTGGAAGAAGACCCGTCGCTTCATTTCGACCGCGATCCGCAGACAAAGGAATTTATTCTTTCCGGATCGGGCCAGCTTCATATCGAAACGGTCGTCGAAAAAGCTCGAACAGACCGTTATCACGTCGAGGTCGCGCTTCATCCGCCGAAAGTTCCTTATAAGGAAACGATCACGCAACAGGTCGAGGTTCAGGGCCGTCATAAGAAACAATCCGGCGGACGCGGCCAGTTTGGCGATTGCAAGTGTCATCTTTGAGCCGCTTGAACGCGGCGGCGGGTTTCGAATGGGTCGACAAGATCTTCGGCGGCTCGGTCCCGCAGAATTTCCGCCCGGCGATCGAAAAAGGCATCATCGAAGCGGCTCAGAACGGGGCCGTCGCGGGCTATCCGCTGGTCGATTTTAAGGTCACGCTCATCGACGGCAGCTATCACACAGTCGATTCCGACGAGCATTCATTCCGGGCCGCCGGCCGAAAAGCATTTCGTGCCGCGATGGAAAAAGCAAGGCCGACGCTGCTCGAGCCGATTATGGACGTGGAAGTCTTTACGCCGCAGGAAGTTAGCGGCGACATCATGGGCGACCTGAATTCCCGCCGCGGACGCGTCGGCGGTATGGAGATCCGCGGCAAACAGCAGGTGATCAAGGCAAAAGTGCCGCTTTCGGAAATGCTCGATTATCAGTCAAAGCTGAACTCCGTAACGCAGGCACGCGGCTCGTATCATATGCAGTTTTCGCATTACGATCCGCTGCCGCATAACCTGGCCGACAAGGTCATCCAGGAAGCCGTCGCCGCCGGGCGAATTCGGGCGCATGATGAGGACGAGTAAGAGTGACGCGTTTACGCGTTCGATTTTTTCGTAAAAGGAGAAAACAATGCCAAAAACACTGAACTGCAGAGACGTTGGACCCGATTGCGATTTCGTCGCAACAGGCGAAACGGAAGATGAGGTCATGGCGAAAGCGGTGGAACATGGCCGTACGGCACATGGGTTTGAAGAAATACCGCCTGAGTTGGCCGAGAAAGCACGGGAGCTATTCGCGACGCTCAGGTAGCGGGCTAGAAAAACGCTGCCAGCGGTCGTTACTTATGCTTCGTAATTTGGGGTGTCTTACAACCGCGCCCATAGCTCGGGCATCACAAACTTTTTAAACCACAATTCGGCTGGAGGAGTGCACCATGAGATCCGTGCCCGCGAAAACACTTCTTGCCATCCTCCTATTTTCTTTCTGTCAGATCGATTGCAAATATTTTCGAGACCCCCCACAGTACGAATCCGAAACTGCGGACGCGAGTCCGGTGAAAACCGCTGATAGCGGCGACATATTCCTCAACAACGAACCTTACGGATCTCTAGAAGACCTTTCTGTGATCGGGGGTCGGGTCAGGGAAATAATGCGATTGCGAGGCGTCAATGGGGTTTTCGAGGAAGGTACAAATGAAATAGTCGGTCGTATAAATATTTTTCCGACGGCAACAATGTCGATCGGTAAGGTGGGAGAACTGTTTCGGCTGCTTAGAGCTGGCGGTGCCACGCCGCTGTTACAGAAACAGTCGGCTTCTTCACTCACCCTTGATGATGTCCCGGAAAAGCCTAATCCACTTCAGCTTTTCATTAACATCGGCGCAAAAAGTGACCTGCCGTCTTTCACGGAACACAGTGACCATGCGTACTTCACGTCGCCGCTCCTTCAACTCGATTACGCCTCTTCCCTGAAATACAACTTTTCTCCTGATTTCCTTGTCGCTGAAAACCGCGGTGAAGTAACCGCTTATCGCCTTTCCGGTAAATCAATCGAAATAGCGGCAGACGACCGCTTTTTTGTCAATGAGCGTGCCGAGATCAGCCTCGACGGCGTCGATGAATACACGAAGATCCCACAAACAAAGATTGCTGACCATGAACTGAGCGAAAAGGCCCGGGATGTTGTGAAATATTCGCGAACACAATACAAACTTTTTATCATCGCCAGCGAGAAAGCGTCGGTTCGGGCGTTGCGTCAGGTGCTCGAGGCCGCCGATCCCTTTGCGAAAGAATTCACGATACTGGTTAGACCCACAAAGCTGACTAACGATTGATACGACTAAGAGCCGTCCTAAAAACGCGGAGTTTTTGTTTCCGAATTTGCAGCCGCGCGTATAATGGCTGCATCCTACGATCTTTCAACACAGTAAATCGAATTCGGGCCATTAACCTTTCGGGACGCCGGTCCCGACTTGGAGGAAATCATATGCGATCAATTTTTGCACGTTCCGCGGCTTTGCTGATCCTTGTTTCGTTTGTCTGTACGCCTGTTTGGGCGACCTGCGGCGGAGGCGGTGGTGGAGGCGGAGGCGGCACGGCCGGTAGCGGCGGAAGCGGCGGTGGTTCGACGAACGACCCGGTCGTCTATCACGTCCCGTGGAAAAACCCGAAGACGGCTGCCCTGAAACCGGTGACCGAAGGGCTGGTCCTGTATTGGTTCCCGGCTTCGAAAGAAGAATTGCAAAAGTCCAGCCTGCGTGAATCGCGTGCCCTCTCGCTTTATGCCTCCCAGTGCATTGCGATGCATCTGGCCGATGCTCAAACGCCGAATGCCGAAAAGCTCGTTGGCGAATCGAAACTGCCGGTCGCGGTACTCGCCACGCCCGAGGGAGAGACTGTCTCAAAGGTCGAGAACACTGCAGGAAAATTAAAGGTGGCCGACGTTGAAAAGGTCGTCACCGCCGAGGTCAAACAGCGCGAAGCCGCGATCGATACAAAGCTAAAGGACGCAAAGGCAAAGGCTTCCGCGGGTGAAACGGCCGCAGCGATCGATCTGTACAAATCCGTAGCGGCCGAAAAATGCATGTTCTCGAAAAAGGCTAAGACGGCTGCGTCCGAGCTGAAAAAACTCGGAGAAAAGAACGTCGGCGAGATAACGGATGCGTCGCCGGTATTCGATGCAAAAGCGAGTGCCTCGATCTTTCGTATTATGAAACGCGGACTGATCGCCGAGAACAAAGAGAATTACGAATTAGCGGACAAACTTTATTCGCAGGCCCGGGCAATGGACCCGGCGGACCCGACACCTCTGCGTTATCTGGGCGAGCTTCATCGCCATCATATCGGCGATTGGGACAAGGCGAAGCGCGAGTTCCACGATATTCTGAACATGCGGTCTGACTGGCTTTCGCGTGCTGTCGCACTGCACGGCCTGGGCAAGATAACCATCCACGAGGGCGAGTTCAAAAAAGGCCTTGGTTTGATGGAACAGTCCGCCGATGAGTATCCGCTCGCTCTTGCTTACAGAAACATTGCGGTCTATTGGAACTCGGAGGGCGAGCTAGAGAAGGGCACAATGTACACTCAAAAGGCATTCGAGCTCGACCCGGGCGATCCGTACAATCACGTGTTCGCTGCCGTATTCATGGCCGCCGCCGGCAAGAAGGACGAGGCGCTCAAAATAGCGATGGCAAACATCGATCTGCTGCCGGCTTCCTATAACCTTGCCGCGATATTCGCCCAAACCGGCAACCGCGACAAGGCGCTCGCTTTCCTGGAGCGGCACTTCTACAAATACGAGCGCTACCACGCCGTTCGCCAAAAGGAAATGATGGAGGCCCGCGTCGACGCTGTATTCGCATCGATCCGCGACGACCGTGCGTTTATGGAACTTACCAAACACGCCGACGGAATGCTGCCCATGCCGATGTCGCCGCGTCAGGCAGCCGAGCCGATGAAGATGAATCACTGAATCGACTTCTGAAAATAAAAGGGGCCGTTCGCGTATGCGGACGGCCCCCTGCATTTGTTAACGGTTTTGATTCCCTCCACTTATCTCTCATAATGTACACGAATGAACAATGCGGGAACGATAACGTCCGTAGGCCCGGCGTTTGCCATACCGGGCGGCGAGATCATCATAGAATGCGACGGTTTTATGCTCGACCCGGACGGCGGGCACGGCGCTTTTGTGAACGGAATGCGCTGCCGGATGGTTTCGGCATCGCCAAAGCGGGTTATCGCGATCGTGCCCGATTGTTCTCCCGGCGAAGCGTTTGTTCATCTCGAAAGCGGCGGTGGCGAAAGCCCCACGGCGGACATCCTGATCGGCGAAAAACTGGTCGACGACATGCACATTGTCGCCAATCCAGCCATCGACCCGTCAGACGATGCGATCATCGTAACGCGTTCCGGTTCGCGCGGCCAACAGCTTCCAAACACTATCTATCGCATTGAACCCGAAGGGTTTATCGACGAGCTTCCCGATCCGATCCTAAATCCGACCGGCATCGCGTTCGGCCCCGACGGCAATATGTATGTCACGAACCGGGCCGAGGGCGAGGTCTATGTCGTCAGCCCGAGCGGTATCAATCCCGTGTATGCGAACGGATTGAACATAGCGACCGGCGTGGCTTTTGACGACTGACGGTGTGATGTATATCGGCGACCGGACAGGCACTATCTTCCGCGTTCCCGAGTTCGGCGTGGTGAAAGAATTCGCGACGCTCGAGCCGTCGGTCGCGGCATATCACCTCGCGTTCGGACCGGACGGCCGGCTTTATGTTTCCGCACCGGGCCTGGCCAGCCACGATGCGATCTATGCCATCGACAAACAAGGTGATGTCGAGAAATTCTCCGTCGGTTTCGGCCGCCCGCAGGGGCTGGCCTTCGACCGCGAAGGCTATCTTTACATCGCCGCCTGCCACCGCGGCCGCCGCGGCATCTTTCGCATCGCCCCCGACGGCATCGGCGTCGAACACATGGTCGCCGGAATGAACGTCGTCGGCCTCTGCTTCACCCGCAAAGGCCATATGATCGTCGCCACGAACGACACCGTCTATTCCATCAAAACTGACATCCGGGGAACGCTGCTGTCGGAGAGCTAGGGCGTACAGGCCCCGGGACTTAAATATGTTCGGGCTGGTCTTCCCTTCCTGCCCGGGCTTGGTCAAGCCCTGCGAATTCGACGGGCGCGCGTGCAAAAAGGGTGGTGCCGCTGCCGGGCGAGGATTCGATCTCGATCGACCCGCCTATCAGGTCGGCCCTTTCCTTCATACCCAACAGACCCATACCGCGATCGTCGTTCGTTTCAAAGGCATCCGGCGCAAATCCCACACCGTTGTCCTCGATGATCAGGGTCACAACGCTTTCGCGCTTTTCAAGCAAAACCGAAACTTCGGTTGCCTGCGCGTGCTTGGCAATATTATTCAGTGCTTCCTGCGCTATCCGGTAAAGATTGGTCTCTGTTTCCGGGAGCATCTCCGTTCCGTTCAAGCCTGTTTGATGGAATGCGGCCGGCGTCTTGAAATGCTCGGACCACTCACGGGTAAAGTGTGCGAGCGCGGCGGCCAGCCCGAGGTCGTCGAGTACCGAGGGCCGCAGCTCCCACGCGAGAAAATCAACCTCGGCGTCGATGCGGTCGGCTGTGGTTTGGATCTCCCCGACCAGGTTCTTAAGCTCCGGTTCTGCCGTAACACGTGCGCCGAGATGGCCCAGCTTTAGCTGCAGGGCGGTCATTTGCTGCCCGATAAGATCGTGTATATCGCGAGCTATCCGCTTTCTCTCGGTTTCCTGGACGCCGACGATCCGGCGTAGAAGGGCGATGCGAAGCTCTTCAGAGCGTTTTATATTGATGATCTCAGTCCGCAGGCGTTCGTTCACGCTGGACAGCTCGCTGGTCCTTTCGCCGACCTTTATCTCGAGCGAGTCATGGGCGGCCGCCAGTTCCTCCTGGAACCGTATCCGTTCGGTCAGGTCGCGGGCGATCTTGGCATAGCCGGTCAATTGGTTATTGCTGTCGTAAACAGCGGTTTGGATGCCGCTGGCAAAAAATAGCGAGCCGTCCTTTCTAAGGTGCCAGCGTTCGTCTTCTGAATATCCTTTTGTCCGGGCGAGCGCCATTTCCTTTTCCGGAACACCCGCGGCGCGGTCCTCGGGCGTAAATAACAGCCGGGTGTCTATACCGATGGCCTCGGCGGCGTCGTAACCGAATATTCGCTCGGCCCCGATATTCCAGCTTACGACATGGCCATCCAGGCCGGACGCAAAGATCGCGTATTCGCGAACACTGCTCACGAGCTGATAAAGAAGTTCCCTTGTCCAACCTGTTTCCGCCTCCACACGCTGCCTGGCCTCGGCTTCCATTTATTTTTCGCTCCTCTGCCTGTCCCGATTGAGGGTAGTGATTCCAAATCATGCTGATTCGATAGTGCCCGCAAGCGCGGTAATATGTTTGTACGAATTAGTACATATCCGATGACCAAGCCGGAGCGTAAGCAAATCTATGTTCCCCGAAGTCTAATCTCCAACTCTCGCTTACCTAGGCTCCGCCGGCCGTTCCACCGCCCGTTTTAGCTTCGGCGGATCGTCTCTTTTTAAGACGTGCTATGATCGTGCGATCCTCTCGTCTGACAACGCATTATGGACATATTCTCCTGCGACATCCCGAACCTTCGAGTCAGGAAGTTCGGACCGAAACGCGATCCACTCGAAACGATCGAAGCAACCATCACCCTTCCCGCGTGGGACGGATATCTCACCCATCGCTACGAGAACGGCCGAAAGATCGCTGATAGCACGGTCAAGTTGGATTTTGGCGGGACGGCCCCGGGCCTTACGCGTGACTGGGAGCCGGAGGTGCGTGCTTACAATTATCTGCTGGAGAACCAGCACGCCATACGGGACAGTATTCTCCGCACGCTGGTCGAGGGCTGGGACCAGTTCAAGGAAACCTACTACCTCGACCCCGCCGACGACCCCGACGTCCCCGACATCACGCCCGCCAACCGGGACGCATTCGACCTAAAGCCCTTCATCGGCCCGCAGAGCATCGCCTTTCACGAAGAGACAAAGGACGGCGTCGCCTACCTCGAATGGTTCCTCAACTGCACCTGGGACCCCGAACACGGCCTCGCCGCCATCACGCATCAAGACAGAGTGATCGACCTCGACCGAGGCGAAACCGACATCTGGAAGATCTTCGCCGACAACGGCACCTACGAAGAGCAAATGCGAGACTACAAGGAACGAGAGAAAACCGCTAAGCCAAGAAAACAAAAGCCCTGGTGGCAGTTCTGGTAGCGTCCCGCCAGATAAAAAAGGCTGTAACAATTAGATGTGTTACAAACTGTTATAGGAACCCGTGCAGTCGTTAAATCACGAGCCGCGAAGGGGCGACCTGTTTGTAGAACTCGGTGTCATCTTTCATCACGAGCCCCGTAGGGGCGGCCCATGACAGGTCGCTCCTACGGAGCTCGTCTAGTCGGGTCTGCGTTGTCCTACAAACAGACCGCTCCTACGGAGCTAAGAGCCATCCCCGGGGAGGGTTTCCCTTTATTCACCCTGCGGCCCCGCCTCGTTCTTCGAATCCGAGGCAACAAGGTCGGCACAACTTTGCTTGATCTCCTCTATCAACCTTTTATCGTCCGTGTAAAAATAGCCGGTCTCGCCGGTCCTTTTGAACGCTTCACGATCGAACAAAGCTTCATCAATGTCCCACCAGGCCGAAAGGGCATTGTGGCCGTCCGTCTCCTGAAGAAGCGTATACATCTCCGTCGATCCCTCGATAGCGTCCCTTCTGCCCTCAAGGATGTCTTTCGCCAACAGCCTTGCGTCACGGAGCAAATAAAGCTCGGGTTCTATGTCCGACCAGCCCTTCTCCGCATAAACTCGACGCACGATGTCGTCGATCTCAGAAGCCGAGTCCGCAGCGTTCATCGACGCGAGCATCCGAAGGCTCGGCGAATCAAGCCCCGCTTCCAAACATTTTATCGCCCAGTCGTATGCCGGCTCCCTTCGCAGATGGCGAGAGGTCAATAACCGAGCGGTGACCTCGTCTAATTCGTCCGTCATATAAAACATTATAGACGGCAGTTCAATTCCGCACATCGCCCGGCAAGGCCCTTCAGATCTCTTCTAAACTTCGCCCGAAACAACGCGGCCGGCAAAGGTCCGTGGGTAAAAATTAAGTACAACCCGTAAATAAACAAAAGCGAGGCCGAACATACTGGCTTCGCAGAAACTCAGCGTCGGGTACGCGTAATTTCGGTTGCATTCGGGGCAGTGTTTCATCTATTTCCCGCTAGGCCTATCCGCTTCATAAGATCGTGAAATCGCGGATCATTCCTCAGCGGATCTAAACGCTCGTCGTTGTTGAGCGATTGGACCAAACTTATTTCATGATCTTCGTAGGACTTGTCGAGCGCCTCGAGCGCCTTTTCCTTTTCGCCTAGTGCTGTAAAAGCAACGGCCATGTGGTAGAAGTGTATCCCAGGCGGCCTTTTGTCTCCGACCAGGAATCGGTGAAAACCTTCCCAGCCGCCTTTTGCGAAGCTCTCCCGCATCAGGGCCGCTGTGCGGCTTTCCCCGTTCAGTTCATATGCTTTTGCTCGCAGTTCGACAGATTCGGCGTGCTTACCGGCTATTTCAGAAATAATGCTTAAACGGCCGTAAACGGACCACATACTCGGGTCCAACTCCAGTGCCTTATTGCATTGCGCTGCCGCCTCGTCATATTTGCGGGCCTTAGTTAACGAGCTGCCATAGGCTGCATAGATCCTCGCCGAAAAAGGCTCCAACTCTAAAGCACGTCGATATGCCGCTCGGGATTCTTCATATCGGCCCATGATCGAAAGTTGATCGCCAAGGAAATGATGTCCCGTCCCATAATTCGGATTCAGTTCGACCGCCCTCCGCATCTCGCGCTCGGCTCCGACCTGATCATAATCATCTACGGACACGATCCTGCCTAGTGAGGCATGAGCCTCGGCCAGACCATCATCAAGCGAAAGTGCCTTTAAAAGCAGCGGTCCGGGCCTTTGTCATCCGTTCTCGGTTCGCACCCAAGACATTCAGAGAATATGCATCGGCAAGCCCCGAATAAGCTCGCGCGTAGTTCGGATCGATCGCGATCGCCTTTTGAAAATAATCAATTGATATTTCAATATCTCTGTTGCTTGCAGCCTTACTTAGGAAGTACTGACCCTGCATGTAGAGTTGATACGCTTCACCGCTTTCGGTGTAGTTCTTTGTCAGTTTCCGCTCATCGGTGCTGCTCAACCTTACCTTGAGCGTGCCGACGACGTCGCGGGTGATCTCGCTTTGCAATACGACGAGATTTGCGAGTGGCCTTTTATAGTCCGCCGACCACAAAAGAGTTTCGGTTGACGTGTCGATCAACTCGACGTGAAGCGAAACGTCGCTCCCGCGATGAAGGACCGTTCCATTGAGGATAGCCGCGACATTAAGTTCCTTCCCGATCGTTCTGGCGTCTGCATCTTTCCCTTTATACCTGAATACGGACGAGCGCGGCTTAACGGCAAGATCCGGCAATTGCGTCAGACTACTTATAAGCGTTTCGGTCATCCCATCGGAAAGATATTCAATTTCGGGATTTCCGCCTTGATTCACGAACGGCATCACGGCGACAGACCCGATCTGCTTTTCCGATCCGCGACCGTAATAATAATAACTTCCGATGCCCAGAGTGGTTACGAGAATTATCCCGATCACACCGGCAAGGATCGAATTTCTGTTAGAGGCACTTTCCGCTGCTCCATCAAACGACGCTTCATTGGTTGTCGGGTCGTTATCAAGGATTTTAGTAGCTTGCTCGCTGGCGCCGGTCCTGAGAATCGCCGTGGCCGGCTCTCCTTCGGCGGCCCCGAAGAGCAGCGGCGCTCCGTCCTGTAGGCAGAAACCAAGCGTCGGGTCCGCGTAGTTTCGGTTGCATTCAGGGCAGTGTTTCATTAGGTTATTCCGGCAGGCGGGAGCCGCTTCAGCAGAGCGTTTAACCGTGATTCATCGCACGCCGGTGCACAGTGCTCGAACTTTCAACCGACATTCTATACAAATGCAGCCCGTTCTGGGCGAATTTTCTGCTTTTGATAATAAACTGATTGGTTTGAAGATTGTTTGAGTTATCCTCTTAACCTATAGATAACCCGACAAAAACCTTCGTTTTGTCCCGGGCCTTATCTGACGACACCTGGAATAGTATCTTCGAACCGCTCTTCCAGAACTACGCGCGATCCGTCAGCTTTCATATCATTCCGGTCATTCATTTCATCCATATCGTCCAAATCATTCGCATCATTCCGATCGCGATTCCGGTTCATAAACCGTGTTGCTAGATTCGTTCGGTAGCCGGCCGATCTTGCGCCGTGCGAGCGAATTTATGAAACGGATATCATTCGAAGACAAAGCACTGGTGGATGCGTGCCGGGAATTGTACCTGAAGCATGGCGGCCGCAAGCATCGATTTATTGAAGCCGAGATCCGGGCCGCGGGGTGGCCGGAGTTCGATCGCAGAAGACTCTACAGCAATACTGTCCGCGGAATCGAGTACGGCGGCTGGATCGAGCGTTTTGGTTGGAAACAGGAGGTTGCGAGGGCAGCGAAACAGGCCGCCGAACGGGACGGGGGCCGGACCACGTTCGATGACTGGCTGCGGGCGGACCCAAGCGGGCTGGAGTGGACGGCTCGGCATCACGCGTTCATTTGGGAGCACCTTCAGCGCGTAAGCGATGGCACTTGCAAACGTTTGATGATCTTCGTCCCGCCGCGGCATGGAAAATCGGAGTTGGTGACAGTACGTTACACGGCATGGCGGTTGGTCCGCGATCAACGGATGAACGTGGTGATCGGCTGTTATAACCAAAAACTGGCGAACCGCTTCTCGCGGAAGATCAGACAGATCACAACGGGCCGGGTTGTTAGATCGCATAATCGGTTTGCCGTCGAGGAGTGGGAAACTGCCGCCGGCGGCAGCGTAAAGGCGGTCGGCGTCGGTGCGGGGATAACGGGTTTCGGCGGCGATCTGATAATTATCGACGACCCTATAAAAAGCAGGGCCGTGGCAAATTCGGTGAACCTTCGCGACAAGACGTGGGATTGGTACAAGGACGACATCTACACGCGTCTCGAACCCGATGCGGCCGTCATACTGATCCAGACCCGCTGGCACGACGACGACCTCGCCGGCCGGCTGCTGAAGGAAATGGACGAAGGCGGCGACCAGTGGGAGGTTGTGATGCTGCCGGCGCTCGCTGAAGGCGGCTCCTGCTCCCCTCCTTACGAAGGAGGGGTGGCACCCGCTTCGGGTGACGGGGTGGTTCTCCGCAACGCGACGGAAGGTCAATATAACAACGGTTTGGCCGATGTGGCAGTCGAGAGAACCACCCCGTCTGCTCGCAAAAAACGCGAGCATCCACCCCTCCTTCGTAAGGAGGGGAGCCTGGCTTATGCTGACCCGCTTGGTCGGGCCGAGGGCGAACCTCTGTGGCCCGAACGGTTCGATCGTGAGCGCCTTCTCTCGATAAAACGGCAGTTGGGCACGTGGTCGTTCGCGGCGCTTTACCAGCAGCGGCCCGTACCGGAGGGCGGTACATTATTTAAACGCGAGTGGTTCGCGAATATCGTCAGCAAGGCGCCGGAGGGGCTGCGATGGTGCCGGGGTTACGACCTTGCGGTGTCGTTGAAGAACTCCGCCGACTTTACCGCCTCGTTCCGCGTCGCGCTGGACAAACGTACCGGTACCATCTACATCGCCGACGGTTTCCGCAAGCGGATAGAATTTCCCGAGCAGCGAAAATTTGTGAAAGAGCGAATGGAAAAAGAGCCGGACACGGCGCACGGCATCGAGCTTGCGCTGCACGGACAGGCGTTGCTGCAGGACCTGCGGCGCGATGCGAGAACGGCGGGCCGCGTGCTGATCGGCGTGAAGGTAGACGCGGATAAACTGATGCGCGCCGAGGCCTGGTCGAGCTATGCCGAAGAAGGAAAGATCGTGCTGGTGAACGGCCCGTGGGTCGCCGATTTTATCGACGAAGCCTGCCGCTTTACCGGCCGCGGCGACCGGCACGACGACCAGGTCGATGCAGTAAGCATAGCCGTGCAGATGATCCGCCGACGCGATCAAGGTCTTCAAACTTTTTCGCCGGAACGGCAGCCGTGAACCTGACCGGACGGCTCCTATCGTGTTATATTCGTTCAGTTATGAAATATTGCCTCGTTATTTTTGCACTGTTTTTATCAGCCTGCGGCGGTGCCGCGACAAACCAGAACACTATTGCGACGACGTCGCCGACCGGCACGCCCGCGTCTCCCACGCCTGTAGCAACACCTTCGCCCGACGCCGAGCTTGAACGGCAATTCGCAGAGATCGCAAAGGAAGCAAAAGGCAAGGTCGGCGTTGCGGCCGTTGTGCTGGAAACGGGCGAGAACGCTTCGCTGAGCGGCGGCGAGAAGTTTGCGATGCAGAGCGTTTATAAACTGCCCATCTCGATGGCCGTGATGAGACAAGTGGACGCCGGGAAATTTAAGCCGGAACAGGAGATCGAGATAACGCCGGCCGATTTTGTCCCCGCGGGCCAGCGTTCGCTGATACGTGACAATTTTCCAGGCGGTACAAAGCTGCCGCTTTGGCACGTGATCGAATACGCCATCGGCGAAAGCGACGGTACCGCCAACGACGTGCTGCTTCGCCTCATCGGCGGCCCGGCGCGAGGCGCAAAGCTATGTCGACAGCCTCGGCATCAAGGACATGGCGATAAAGAATTATGAGAAGGACTTCGTCAAGGACCCGAAGATCCAGTATGAAAATTTCTCTACGCCGATGGCCGCGATAGCCCTGCTGCGCGAGCTGCAGATGGGCGTTTCGCTCGAACGGGAGCGGGCCAAGCTTATCCTCGATTTTATGAACGAATCGCGGCCCGGGCCGAACAGGCTTCGAGGGCTTTTACCCGAGACGGCGTACGCCGCACACAAGACCGGCACGTCGGGTACACGAAACGGCATCACCGCCGCAACGAACGACATCGGCATCATCGCATTGCCGAACGGCAAGTTCATGGCGATCGCGGTGTTTGTCGGCGATTCGAAGGCCGGGATAAATACGGCGGAAAACGTTATTGCAAAGATCGCAAAAGCGGCCTGGGACAAGTGGGGGAATTGATTGCGGATTTGGGATTGCGGATCGCGGATTTCTGAATTTGAGATTTGGGATCTGAGATCGATAATTTCGGATTTGGGATTCTCAGATTTGAAATTTAAGATTATCGCCGGCGAATGCAAAACGTAAAAAGGACAGGTCAATAGCCTGTCCTTTTTTAATTGCGATCAACGCGGGTCTATTCCATCTTTCCGGCCTTGATATCCGCGATCCGCTTTTCCAGTGCCGCGGTATCCGCTTTTTCGGCTTTGCCCACCTCGACAGCTTTTTCGGCCGCGGCGAGGGCCTCCGGCATCTTGCCTGCATTTAGAAGCGTCGTCGCTCGACGGGTGTAATTCTGAAACGTCGGCTTCGTCTTGATCTGTTCGTCTATCACCTTGAGCGCCTGATCGAACCAACGGGCCGCGTCATCCGCTGCCTTGTTCGCCTTGGCATAATTGGCAGCCTGGAACGGCGTCGTCCAATCGTCGGGCTTGGCAGCGGCGACCGCGGTCCTCGCTCTTGCCAAGGCAGTGGCCGTTACGTCCTTTACCTCGACCGTGAACGGGACAGAAAGTTTTTCCCATCGGATGTTCACCCGTGCTGCATTCTCCGCGGTCGGCTCGATCTGAAACGCGAGCCATTCCTGGTTGTCGGCAACGACCTGCGGTATCGTCTTGATCCGCAGCAGATCTTTTGAGGCGTCATAGCTGAAACTGCCCCACTGGTTCGCAGTGCCGTTAAACACGACGGTCCATTCGTCCTTGCCGGGAACAGTGTGCAGGCTGTACGTCCCCGCGGGAAGCGGTTTGCCGCCTACGAGAACATCGTCGGTAAAGGTGATCTGCGTAGCGTCATTCGCGCCGGTTCGCCAAAGCCGTCCGTATGGTACTATCGGAGCTCCGGGCGGGCGGGTGTTTTGATTATCCAGCGTGCCTTCGCCCGCGGGGGCCTTGGCATCGGCCGGCCAGTCGCCGAAGATCTTGCGGCCCTTTACGCCGGGACGATGGTAGACGATCGTAACGTCGGTCACGCCGATGGTCTGTGTGACACTCGCCTTCTGACTTGGCCGCGGCAGCCGGAGCTGGGCCGACGCAGCTTCAGCCGCGATCAGGACGAACGAAAAAAGTGCGATAGAAACGAGGGAAATTCGGGTAAGCCTTAGCATCGTCGTGGTTCTCCTTTAAAATCGAAATTGGCAGGAATGGCTAATTATGCATCCGAAATGCAGCGAACTTCAAACCGTGCAGGCAATGATACGGCCCGGGGCGGGGGATGGTTTCGGGTTGTGTTGGGGCATCGCCGGTTTTGACGAACTTTCGGGCCCAGGCGCGGCCCAGGTACTTAGCGAATTCGCGGTTGGGTAGAGCAATTTGGGCAGTTAGGTACAGTAAATTGTCTAAAATTTAACTGTACCTAACTTGGGACCTCACGCGTTACCAGGCTCAAGCCGCGATCCCGATCCGCAATTGCGGGAGAGATGCCAAAGAATCGTAATTTAGTAAGTCTGACCCCGTCAGCCTCCGCTCAGAAACCGTAATCCTGAGGCGGCAAGGCGGAAGTCTGCATTAACGCAGAGGGTCCTCAGGAACGAGCAAAGTGATCTGCCGTCGCTGCCTGACGTATGCGATACACGCTCCCTGATTTTCGAAGGTGTTCGGGAAATCAAATGTTCTCCAGCCATCCGACATGCATTGATCGACGTTGCTGACTGGGCCGCACCGGCGCTCATTTCCGGGGATCGGGACGCCCAACGGCCGTCCCGTTGGGCCTATGAACATATTGTATTCCACAGCGTCGACGGAGCCCTCGTTAATGGCGCGGTGCACGCGACCCTCTGACGTCTCGAACGCCTGGCCCGCACTATATGATGGAGCATCACCGCAGCCGTCCTCGATTTTGATAGTTCCCTGCGTAACTACATTGTGAACGTAACCCGGATGGTAATGCCAGCCGCCCACGTCGCCCGCCGGTGTTACCAGAAGACGAGCGGTGACCCGGGCGGGTTTACCGTCAAAAAGCGGGGCACTTGCGTTCGTGCCGTCGCCGAGGATGGTGGCAACGGGAGGCATAGCAGCATAAACGATCAGGCTTGATAGCGTTAAGATCCCAAGACCTGCAAATAACTTGAACTTTGAACTGACGTTGATCTTTTTCATGACTTTCTCCTTTTTTGATTATCGAAATTCCTTGAACCGGGCTCGCAAACGGCGAACAAATCTATTGCTCTCCGGTGTCGTATGGGCCTAAACTTAGGCTTAACAAGAACAGCGACGAATTTTTGTGAACCTTGTGGCGACGTTATAGGAAAAGCCAATTGGGGTCTTTCCGGGGGTATGAATTTATTATTCCGTTTTTATTCGGCGGTTTTTGTGACCAGATATGCTAAGCGAAACGACGGAAATATACGAGTTCGGCCCTTATCGTCTGGACATCGGCCAACACAGATTCGAGCGTTCCGACGGCACTTCGAAAGGCACTCTTCCCGAAAAGGCATTTCAAACGCTCGTTTTTCTGGTGCGCAATCAGGGCCGGCTGGTTACAAAAAATGAGCTTCTCGATGCGGTCTGGCCCGATACGGCGGTCGAGGAAAATAACCTTAATAAATCGATCTATGCCATACGACAAGCGCTCGGAGAAAAACCGCGTGGTCAGGTGTATATCGAGACCATCCCCAAACACGGTTACCGATTCGTAACTGCCGTGACGAAGATCGGCAACGACGAAATACCAAGCGGCATCGCCGCGGGAGTTGATCCTGACCAGGTGAACACTTTGGTCAACGAAGTTGTTCGTCCCGTCCAGAAGAACGGCAATTCATCGGCAGGTCCAGTTGGTAAAAGCGCTGCCCATCCTGAGGAACTGAAAACCGGGCGGGATCTGGATCGCAGAAGAAACTATCTTTTGCTAATTGTGGCGGTTGCATTGGTTGGTGCCACGGGCCTCGGCTGGTTCGTGATGAGTCGGCTGCAAGCGATTGAAAAGTCTGTTCTTTCGACTGCGTTAGATCCTCGATCATCTTCCGAAAACAACGAAACTGATTCCGCACGCTCGCGGGCGTATGATCTCTACGTCAGGGGAAAGGTAAAGGTCGCAAGCGAGAATCGGGAAGATACCGAAGAGGCGATCAAGTTTTTGGAGGATTCCGTGGCGATCGATCCAAATTTCGCCGAGGCGTTCGCACAATTAGCGCGCGGTTATAACACCCTTGCATTCAAGTACAGTTCCGATTCGGAGCGTAAGCAGCTGCACGAGAACGCCGAGGTAGCGATTGAGAAAGCCCTCGCCTTGAACCCTGATCTTGCCGAGGCCCATTTCGCTCGGGGATTAATTCTCTGGACAAATACAAAACGTTTCCCCCATGAGCGGGCGATCCAGTCTTACAAACGCTCGCTGGCCCTGGACCCGAAGTCGGATGAGACACACCACCAGCTATCGATCGTTTTAGGACACATAGGCCTGTTGGGCGAGGCGCAGCAGTCGCTGAACAACGCTCTGCAAATAAACCCGAATAACACGATGGCCCGTTACCGGGTCGGGGTTTACAACGCGTGGCAGGGGAAGTTCGACGAAGCGGCCGCGGTTTTTAAGACCATACCCAGCGACGTCAGCCCGATGCTAGTCGACCGAAGCATGGCCGAGCTGCTGGTTCAAACGGGACGCTTGAGCGAGGCGGAAACGTTAGTCGACGATTATTTGAGACGCTATCCGCAAGACGAGGGCGGGAGTTTCACAAGCGTCAAGGCATTGTTGTTGGCGAAAGCCGGCAGACAGAACGAGGCCGAGGCGGCAATCCGGCACGCAGTTCAAATCGGAGCCGGCTTCGGTCATTTCCATCACACCGCTTACAACGTAGCGTCGGCATATTCGGCGATGAATAAACCCGAGGAGGCCGTCAGGTGGCTCGAGGCCGCGGCAGAAGACGGCTTCCCTAACTACTCCTACTTCGAGATCGATCCAAACCTGGACAACATCCGAAACCATCCACAGTTCATTGAGATCATGACAAAACTAAAACCCCAATGGGAGCGATTCAAAGCATTGGTTTGATCATTTGGTGCAATGAATGGACAACTAAGAAGTTAGACATAGGGTTCAGGCCTACTTTATTACGATTTGGCATATCACCTCTGCCGTCCGTGCCTAGTAAGTATAGGCACTCTGTGTCGGGACATCGCCGTTCTGGCCGAATTGCTGGACCAGAATTCCGGCGGTTGAGTTGACGATATACCATTCTCCTGTCGAGGGACGAAAGACCGCGACATCCGTCTTGCCGTCGCCGTCATAGTCGGCCGCGACAGGTATGTCGCCCGGCTCGCCCCAGGTCTGGATAAAGAAGCCGAGCGGCGATTTTATGATGTACCAGTCGAACCTCATTTAGAGTTTGAAAAGCCTCCATTAACCAGTGCGGCGGTTTTATGAAACAGGGATCAATATTTTCGCTGAACGAATTGACTTTCCGGCGATGTACAATTACGGTGCAGAAAAAGCTACTGCGATTCTGGGTTGCGGAACGAATAACTGGTTCAAAACTTTGACCTCCGATTTCGGCGAATGTCGCGCTTTATAACGGGGGGAACCTTATGGACGAGACGGCGAAAAACGAATGGCAGCGGATAAGAAGTGTCTTCGAAGATGTTCTGTTGAAGCCCGCGAAAGAGCGAAAGGTATACGCAGAAAAACTTTGCGGCAATGACAAGACCCTCTGGAACGAGGTCATATCACTGCTTGATTGGCACGAGAGTTCCGAATCTTTCCTTGAAACACCCGCCGTCGTTCAGGTCACTAGCAATAACCAGCTTTCCGATCAGCTTATTGCCGGCCAGAGACTGCTGCATTACGAAATACGAAAGCTGATCGGAAAGGGGGGCATGGGCGAAGTCTACCTCGCGCGCGACACAAAACTCGACCGGAACGTCGCAGTGAAGATTTTCGCGCACTGACCTCTCGCCGCATGTTCTTGGAAGCGAACGATTGCTCCGCGAGGCCCGGGCAGTGGCGCTCCTGGAGCACCCAAACATATGTCACATCTATGAGATCTCCGAGGTCGACGGGTTCAATTTCATCGTCATGCAATATGTTGTCGGGACGACGCTGGATGAAATTCTTTCGGGCCGCGGGATCGACGTCGATACCGCCCTGGATCTTGGTATACAGATCGCCGAAGGCCTGGCGGAAGCACACTCCCAGGGAATCATTCATCGTGACATAAAGCCCGCCAACATAATTGTTTCCGAGAAAGGGCCGGCGAAGATACTGGACTTCGGCCTTGCAAAGTTTATCGAGGCCGAAACCGGTGCGGAGGCCATGAATCGAATGGAGAGTGCCGGCGGAGTAATGGGCACGATACCGTACATGTCGCCCGAACAAATTCTCAGCGGCCCGGTCGATGCGAGGACAGACGTCTTCAGCTTCGGCACGCTGTTGTTTGAAATGCTAAGCGGGTCCTCTGCGTTCAGTCGTGGCAGCAATTCCGAAACGGTTTCGGCAATCCTCAACGAGGAGCCCGACTTTTGCTTGTTCCCCCTTCTGTTAGGCCCGTGCTCCAAAGATGTCTCGCGAAGAACAGGTCCGACCGCTATCCGTCAGCAAGTGAGCTCTCGGACGCGTTAGTTAAGGTAAGAAGGGTTGGACCGGTCCGCAATCCGCGGAGAGCCAGTACCACTGGTCCGAACAGGATATTTGCTGCCACCGAATTAACGGACCTCAGAACCGCACCCTTCGAGATACCCGCCCCGGAAGGGGATGCTTTGTTCGATCCCAGGCGAACCCCAAAAGAGCCGGTCATAGGTAGATCGACTTCCGGTTTGCGCGATCGCTCCAGAGTGGTACTGGCGGGTATTCTAGGCGGACTTGTTCTCACGGTGGCGATTTTTGGTTACCTGTATTCGACAGGTATTTCGAAGGAGATCCGTCCGGAAAATAAAAGTGCCGCAACTGTTCCGCTGCGTTTTTACTGGGAGCTCAGCAATAGCGCCAAACGTCAATTTGTAAGAAGTCGTGTCACGCATATTCAGAACCTGATCGGAGGTGATCAAAGAGCCATCGACGATCGATCGCTCGAAGGGATTGTCGAAGAAGTCGATCGGTACGTAGGTCGCAGGGATAGTTTTTCCCAAGAGCCATTTAACGAAGGTCTTCGTTTTATCTATGGAAGGGCAAGTCAGTATGTGGCGTTTGTGTCAAGTGAATTTGAAAAAGCAAATGTGCCGGCTGCGATCGGAATTTATCAAGCGATGTTGGAATCCGAATATCGCGATTGTCTGGTAAGCGACACGGGGCCGGTAGGACTGTTTCAGTTTACGCGGAGGACGGCAGCGTTATATGACCTGACACGTAACGACCTTTGCAAGGTCGATAAGCAATCCAGGGCCGCTGCTCACTATATGTCGGACCTTTTGACCGAGTTCGGACGCGAAAACTCAAGTTGGACACTTTCATTGTTAAGCTTCCAGCAGGGTGCCGACGGAACTCGTGAACAGCTTCGACAGCTTGGTGAATTGGGCTTGACAGAGCGAAATTACTGGGCGATCACAGAGAACCGTGGGCGGTTAGAACCATATTTGGAAAGTTCGGACAATTATATAAGGAAGTTTTTTGCAGCCGCAATCATTGGAGAGAACTCCGGAAACATTTGGCCTGGTTACGCCTCCGCTTTCGACGCTCAAGATACAGCCTGCAGCAAGGATCTCAATTTTGAACGGTCTCATTGCCATTCCCGGCGGCACCTTCCTGATGGGTCGGAATGACGGAAACGAAAACGAAATACCTGCTCATGAGGAAACGGTCAAGCCGTTCAATATGGATAAGACCGAGGTTACAAACGCGGAGTACCATGAGTTTATGAAGGAAACCGGCTATAAACCCGCTTCCGCAACAAAGTTCCTTTCCCATTGGAAGGACGACCGACCTGTTGCAGGCGAAGAGAGCATGCCTGTGCGATATGTGAACCTCGAAGACGTCAACGCTTTCGTCGAATGGCGCTCGAAACGCGACGGGGTCGATTACCGGTTACCGACCGAGCAGGAGTGGGAGTTCGCTGCCCGCAACGGCCCGAGGGGGAATCTTTTTCCATGGGGAAATCAGTTCGACCCTAACTCCGCTTTTATCGACCAGGAGAAAGATAGCCCAGTGGCTGTCAGAACGCGCTCCTGCGCGGACGAGTGGGGTGTTGTCGACCTGATCGGCAACGTTGCCGAGTGGACGAGCTCGACGGCCTGGCTCTATCCAGAAAGCAAAGGCAGCGTACAATTACCTATGAAGGAACCCCGGTACATGGTCCGCGGCGGCGCGGCGAGGTACAGGTCGTCGGGGGAAGGCGCGGTCACGTCCACGTGGCGTGTTGACGTTTCAGCCTTAACCAGGCACGCGTCCCTTGGTTTTCGGCTCGTAACAAGTCAATAGATCAGTAACGTCCGACGATCTCATGCGGATCGGTGTTGCTAGCAGCCTTCGCGTCGCGGTCGATAGGGTGCTGCCAGAGCTTTACATTTCGCCAGCTACCAACTATTTTTGTGCGTAACCTTCCCACCGGTGCGCACAAAATGGCGGAGGATAAAAAACCCACAAGTGCTGTCACGAAACAGCTTAAACAGTGGGGCGAGCGATCGGGCACGGATGCCGAGGCCGCCTTATTAGATCTTGTTTATGCCGAATTGCATCGGCAGGCCCATCGGTTCCTGCAGCGGGAACGCATCGGGCATACGCTGCAGACCACCGCACTCGTCCACGAGGCTTACCTCAAACTATCGAAGCAAAAATCGTTTCCTTGGCAGAGCCGGTCACAGTTTTACGGCGTCGCCGCGACACTTGATGCGTCGGATCCTGATCGACCATGCAAGGTCGAAGCACCGTCTTCGGCGTGGCGGGCCGCAAGATGATATTCGGCTCGAAACCGGATTTACATTGGCTATGAGCGATAATCGGATCGATCTGCTCGAGCTGGATGAAGTGTTGGAAAGACTCGCTGAAAAGGACCCCGAACTTGCACGGATCGTTGAGCTGCGGTTCTTTGCGGGTCTTGACGTAACAGAAACCGCCGAGGTCATGGATGTATCCGAATCGACCATCAAACGCGGATGGGCGACGGCGAAGGCGTGGCTCCACCGCGAGTTAAGCCAATAACCTTCCAATTCGGGGACTGTAAGAATTTACAGTTGTTTAGCGTTCCAATTAGGGATAAACGTTCGATAGAGGTGAAAAAGAATGGAAACGCTATCGAATGAGAAGGCGGCGGGGGTGTTGAATGATCCGCCTAAGTTGATCGATCTGTTGGTACGTGTCGTGGTCATAGGGGCGCTGGCTTTGGTTTGTTACAGGGCGTTTAGCCCGTTTCTTGGGTTGATGGCGTGGGCGATCATCCTTGCGGTGACGCTTTACCCGCTTCACCAGCGGATCGTCAAGCGGGTGTGGGGCAAGCAGTGGCTGGCGTCGGTCCTGCTGGTGGTGGTCGGGCTCTTTGTGATAATAGCACCGACAGCATTGCTGCTTAATTCGCTGGCCGACAGCGTGCGTGGGTTTATTGCGGACGTGCAGAACAATACGCTGCATATCCCGCCGCCGAGTGCGGGCGTTGCGGATTGGCCGCTGGTCGGCAATAAGGTCTTCGCATACTGGTCGCAAGCGCACACTGACCTTCCGGGCCTGGTCCAGAGTCTACAGCCGAAAATAAGCGAGCTGGCGGGCCGGGCTTTGGCCGCCGTGGCAAGCATCGGTACAACGATGCTGCTTTTTTTCGCATCATTCGTCGTCGCGAGCATATTGATGGCTTACGGCGATTCGGGCTCGCGTACCTGCCGCGCGATCTTTGACCGCATCGCGGGCGAACGCGGCGAGGCCCTCTTGAACCTTTCGATTTCAACGATCCGTGCTGTCGCGCTCGGCGTCATCGGCGTTGCGTTCATCCAGGCGATACTGGTCGGATTAGCTCTGGTTATCTCCGGGGTTCCCGCGGCGGGGGTGCTGGCCATCATAATGCTTGTACTAGGAATAGTGCAGGTGCCGGCGTTGATCGTTACGATCCCGGCGATAGTTTATATCTGGGCCAGCGGCGGTTACAGCACTTCAATGGCGATCGCGTATACCGTGCTGCTCTTGATCGTCGGCTTGGCCGACAATGTCCTGAAACCGCTTATGCTAGGCCGCGGAGTAGATGTGCCTATGCCGGTGATCCTGCTTGGGGCTCTCGGCGGAATGGCGACAGGCGGCATTCTGGGGATGTTCGTGGGCGCTACGGCTCTCGCGCTCGGGTACGAGATCTTTATGGCCTGGGTGGGCACTTCAAAGGAGGAGGTCCCGGAAGAGACCCAGACATCGGAAATAGCAACTCCGGCGGCTGCGGCCATATAGCGGTGCTCATCGGGCCAGGCGATTTTTAGGCTTCTCGGAACAATTCAACACGGCGTTCGAAGGCTTCTCTTACGATGCGCACGTCGTCCAGAAACCGTGGAAGCTCGTCCATTCGCAGGGCCTGAGGGCCGTCGACCAGGGCGACCGCGGGCTCAGGGTGGAAATCGACGAGGACCATGTTCGCTCCGGCGATAATGCCCTGGGCTGTGACGTGCATGATGTCGAGGATATTATCGGGCCCGCGGAAACGCGCCCCGACCGAATGCGATGGGTCGATGCAGACCGGCATTCGGGTCAGGCGTTTGACGACGGACACGTGGGCAAAATCGACCATATTGCGGTGCGGATCGCCGATGTTGGTCTTCATTCCTCTTAAACCGAAAACTACTTTTTGATTGCCCTCGCTGGCGAGGTATTCGGCTGCGTGGAGCGATTCGTCCAGCGTGATGCCGAAGCCGCGTTTTAAGAAGCACAGGAAACTCCTGCTGGCGGCCGACGCTTTTTAATAATTCGAAATTCTGCGTGTTCCGAGTTCCGATCTGCAAGCATCACGCCGGTCGGGCGGCCGGTTTGGTCCAGGGCGTTGTTTATCTCATTGACGTGCGATTCGTGCGTCACCTCCATCGCGATGACGCGGATGCCGTACTTCCCTGCCAGCTCGAATACGTACGGAAGACAATTCTTACCGTGGCCCTGAAAGGAATAGGCGCTTGTGCGCGGTTTGTAGGCGCCCATCCGCGTGCAGACCTGGCCGTGCTCTTTCAACGCCTTCATCATCGCCTCGACACTCTCAGGCGAATCGACCGCGCATAGGCCGGCGAAAATGTTCAGGCTGTCCTGGCTGAATTCGACGCCGTTGTATGTAAACGCGCTGGTACGCGTATCTTCCTTATGTCGGCCAAGGACCTTGTATTCCTGGGAAATGCGGACCGCCTTATCGACCGCCTGAAAGGCACGCATTTCGTCCAGCGATAACGCCGAGGTGCTGCCGATCAGATATATCTCGGTCAAGGTCTGCTCGGCACCGTGAACGTGATGGACGCGGTATTCGATGTTCGTCAGGTGCTGAAGATGCCCCTCGAGCCGCTTGAACTCGCGAGATTCGAGGCTGATGTTGGGTTTGAGGATAAGGATCATAAATTATCGTCGGAACGCAGGCTCCCAGCCTGCCACGCCGCGTCTTTTGCGGCGTGATTCGTGAATATCTTCGCGAAATATAGCGGCAGCGAGTTGTTCGTGCTTCGCACTCATGCAGGCAAGGGTGCCTGCGTTCCCGGGTTACAGGCGAACCGTCGGGTACCTGCCTAAATACCTTACATCCGCCGCTTGTTCGCGGACCTCGTCGAGGGCGCCTTTGAGCTCGTTTTCGCTCGAGGGCGGGCGGATGTCCAGATAAAAGTAGAATTCGGCCGGTGATTCCTTTATTGGGCGGCTTTCTATCTTTAAAAGATCGATATTGCGGCGAACGAACGCCCGCAGAGCGTTGTGAAGCGAGCCGGGCTCATGCCTGAGCGTCAGCACCATCGAGATCTTGTCGCCGCCGCCGGTTTCGTTTGGTTCGGGCGACAGCAATCCGAAACGGGTAAAGTTCTCGGCGTGGTCCTCGATATGCTCTCGCAATATCTTGCCGCCATATAACTCGGCCGTTCGGCGCGAGCCTATTCCGGCACGCGTCGGGTCGCCGCTCTCCACGGCACGCTTTACGCTGCCCGCGGTATCGTCACCCGCAATGCGCTTTAAATAAGGATGAGCGGCGAAAAAGCGTTCGCACTGCGCCAGTGCGGCGGGGTGCGATTCTACTGTTTCAACGGTCTCAAACTCGGCATCCTTACAAGCCACGAGAAAATGCGCCACCGGCAAGATTATCTCGGCCGCGATACTCAGATCGCTTTTCAACAGCAGGTCATAGCATCGATGGACCGAACCGACGATAGTATTCTCGAGTGGCGTCAGAATGTAATCAGCCTCACCGCTCTCGATGGCGCCGAAAAGATCGTCGAACGTCGGGAACGAGACCAGCTCACCCTGCTTTCCTAACACGCCGACCGCCGCTTCGTGGCTGAATGTTCCCCGCTCGCCAAGGAACGCGACGCGTGCTCCTTCGGGCAAGATGTCCGAGTGCTCGCCCGCGGAGCCTTCACGCACGGGAAGGTGATAGGTCCGCTGCTGCAGATGGAGCGATTCATCGATTATCCGCTGGAAGATGTTCTCGATGCTCTTGTCATCGAACGGGCCGGGATTTTCGGCAGCGAGGCGCGTCAGGACTTCCGATTCGCACTTGGGGTCGCAGAGCGCCGCGTCCGAAGAGGATTTTGCCGCCCCGACGCGCAATGCAATGGCCGCACGCTCGTTCAGCAGCCGCAGCAATTCGCTGTCGATCCGGTCGATCTCCGCCCGAGGGTTTTTGACGCTGCCGTCACTCATTGGATAAGAATAACATCAGGCGCGAGCTTTGCGTCTTTGGTCTTTGGGTCTTTGCGGGAGAAGATGTTTCCCGCAAAGTCGCAACGACGCCGAGGAGCAAAGAAGATCAAATCAGACGCCCCAGAGAAATTGTTCGGGATTGTTGTGGAGCGGTTTGTCCTGGCCGGAGCGCCAATCGGGGCGGTTTTTGGCGCAGATGTCTATTGCGATCGTGTCCTCCAACACTTCGGACGAATGTTCGACACCGGCGGGAATGCAAACCATCTGGTTGTCTTCGACGATCACATCGCCCTCCGGCAAATGAAACATCCACGCCCCACGGAGCACGTAGATCATTTCTTCCGTGTCGTGCGAATGAGGCTGGGTCACAGACGCCTTGCTGTACCTCAATACGCGCGACCGCGAGGGTCTCGCCGTAGACCGCTTTTCTCAGGTAACTCGGGTTTACCTCGTCCGATTCAAGTTTGTTGAGGTCGTAGAATTTCATTGGGCGCTCCTTCCTATCGGTCGCGAGGCGGACGGTCCGGGGCATTACGGAAAGTTATGATATTTCCAACTTCATAATGCCGCAAAGCATTGAGGATACTATAGAAAATCGCCCGGGGTTTGTAAAGGATTTTTGGGGATCCGAGGTTTCATATTCGCCCGCAGTAGTCCGAGAAAAAAAACGGGCCCTGTTTCTCAAGCAGGACCCGTGAAGACCAACAAGTGGTTCAGTAAAGACCGTTAATAAATGAACGCGGATTGGGTCGGGCACGTCCCCGGGCACGCCGAACTGCTGGATACGGATGCCCGTAGCCGAACCGACGATGTACCAGGTCGAATTCTCCGGCCGGTATACTGCTACATCAGCTTTGCCGTCGCCGTCATAATCGGCGGCGACGAGTTTATCGCCGTTCTGACCCCACGTCACGGAGTCGAACCCGGAGGCGGACAAGACCCGGAACCACTGCCCCGTGGCCGGTCGGAAGACCGCTATATCGGTCTTACCGTCACCGTCAAAATCGGCCGGTGTCGGGATGTCGCCCGTAGCTCCCCACGTCTGTACAAAGTAACCGAGCGTCGATCTACGGATATACCAGTTGTTGTCCGACGGCCGGAACACCGCCAGATCGCCTCGCCCATCCCCGTCAAAATCGCCCCGCACCGGCTTGTCACCGGTCTCGCCGAATACGTCCGACGTATTGCCGCCGTTACCCATAAACCGTGTATACCAGGTGCTGTTCGATGGCCTGAAGACCACAAGGTCCGCCTTGCCGTCGGCGTCGCGGTCCATCGGGACCGGCAGGTCGCCATCGACTCCCCAGACGAAAATGTCGAACGTCTGTGTTGCGGACATGAACACATACCACGATCCGTTGGAACCGCGGAATACCGCTACGTCCGTGATCCCGTCGCCGTCATAGTCGGCGGGCGCAAGCAGGTCGCCGGGGATGCCGAATGTCTGGGCCGTATAACCGGCCGTTTCCCTTAGGAGGTACCAGGTGTTGTCTGAGGGCCGCCGGACCGAAAGGTCCGCTCTGCCGTCATCGTCATAATCGAACAGCGTCGGACCTTCTTCGGGTTCGGGAACCGTATCCGATATGAAAACCATCGCCGTATTGGGCGTGCCGAGCGTCGAGCCCGTTCCGGTAGCGTTGGAAAGGATCACGCTGAATACTTCGTCGGCTTCGACGATGCCGTCATTATTGATCGGGACAACAAAGGACAGTGACGTCTGTCCGCCGGCAAACGTGAGGGTACCGGACACGGCCGTGTAGTCCTGGCCCGCGATCGCTGTACCGTTCGAGGTGGAATACTGTACCGTCGCCCCGTTGGCAAGCCCGCCCGTCCGCTGCACGGTGATAGTGATAGAGCCGCTCCCCTCGCCCACCGAATAGGCGGACGAAGTGAACCGGAACGCACCGCCGAGATCGTCATTGTTTATGGTACCGATGCCCTGGCCGGTGCCGATGGTTGCTCCGACGGGACTGCCGAGATTGAGGAAAAACGTCTCGTTCGGCTCGGTATTATAGTCTCCCGTAACCTGGACCGTGACCTGTTTGGTCGTTTGCCCCGGATCGAATGTCAACATACCCTGTATGGCCGTATAGTCGGACGCGGTTGCCGAACCGTCGGCAGTCGAATAATTGACCGTGACCGCCTGGGATGATTGGCCCGTAAGGGTCACCGTGAATGTAAATGCGGTCGTTCCGGTATTTCCTTCACTTTGGGTGACATTGCTGACCGAAAGGACGGGCGGCGTATCGTCGTCGGTGATCGTTATGACTCCGTTTATCGGCGAACCGAGCACGGCACCGCCGGTCGGGCTCTCGAGGGCAATGTTGATCGTTTCGTCCGGTTCATCGACGCTGTCGTTATTGATGGGTATGTTTACGGTCTTTGAGGCCTGGCCCGGTTCGAAAACGACAGCGGTCCTGACGCTTACATAATCCGCACCCTGATGCGCGGTGCCGTCGACTGTCACGAAACGGACCGAAACGCCCTGAGACAATCCGCCCGAACGGGTGATGGTAACGACCGCGTTGCCATCACTCTCGCTGACCGTATAGGTCGCGGAGCTGAACTGGATGGTTCCCGGCGTGTCGTCGTTGATGAGGCTGCCGACGCCCTGAGAATCCACGATGTTCGCATTGATGGCACCGGTCAGGTTAACCAGAAAATTCTCATCCGGCTCCACCTCGAAGTCACCGAGAATATTGACCGATATCTGTTTTGACGTTTCACCCGGATTAAAAACAAGGAGCGAATTGGGGATCGCTACGTAATCGCTTCCGCCCGTGGCGGTGCCGTTGTCGGTCGCATAGTTGACGCTCACCTGCTGGCCGAAGGCATTGCTCAAGCTGACCGTAAAAACCATCTGATTAAGAGTGTTTCCCTCGGCCTGGGTGACGTCGTTGATGGTCAAGTCGGGTATTCCGTCGTTGTCCAGGATAGTAAGGGTCGCCGCGTTCGGCGAACCAAGTGTGACGTTGGTCGGACCGCTGAGCACGAGATTTACCGTCTCGGCGCTTTCCAGCGACGAATCTTCAATTATCGGAACGTTGAACGTCTTTACCGAAGTATCGCCGGCGTCCCAGGTCAGCGTCCCCGAAACCGCGGTGTAATCCTGCCCTGCGGTCGCGGTACCGTTCGAGGCGGCGTAATTGACCGATGCGGCAGCGGAACCCGAGCCGGTTCGCGTGACCGTAATAACGGCATTTCCGACACCCTCATGTACAGAGAAGGCTGTAGAGCTGAACTGGACCGCGTCGGTCCCGCCTCCCGGTGTTGGTGTCGGGACCGGCGTCGGTGTTGGCGTCGGTGTCGGCTCTGGCGTCGGCGTCGGTGTTGGCGTCGGTGTCGGCTCTGGCGTCGGTGTCGGTGTCGGCTCTGGCGTCGGTGTCGGTGTCGGCGTCGGGCCAGCGTCGTCATTCGTCAACGTCCCTATACCTTCGCCGTCACCGATCAGAGCGTTCGTCGGATCGGTCAACGTGAGTATAAAGAATTCGTCCGTTTCCAACGCAGTGTCGCCGTTAATATTTATACCGACCAGCTTTTGCGTTTCACCCGGGTTAAACGTCACCAGAGCATCCTGTATACCGCTGTAATCCGATGATGCCGACGCTGTCCCATCGGCCGTAAAGTATCTGACCGTCACCGGCTGTTGGGCCGGGGCGCTAAGGCTGATGGTAAAGATCAGCGTATTTGCACCGTTGCCTTCAGGCTGGGTCACATCGTCGACCGAAAGCGTAAAGGATTCTTCATTATCTACGATCGAGAGCACAGCTTCGCCCGGGCTGCCGATCACCGCGCCGACGGCGTTTTCGAGCTTAATATTAACGGTCTCGTCGCCCTCCGTAGTAAGGTCGTCGGTGATCCCGATCGTGATACTCTTGGGCTCGCCGTCGCCGTCGGCCCACGAGAGCGTTCCGGCGGTCGCGGCGTAGTCCTGTCCCGATGAGGCGGTGCCGTTTGACGTTGCATAATCGACCGTGACCGCGCCCGAAAGGCTGTCGGTCCTTGTTACGAGTATCGTCGCCGTGACACCCGTTTCACTTATTGAATATGAAGCGGCCGAAAATTGAAGCGACCCAGCTAAGATCGAAACGTTCGGGCCGGCAGCGCGGGACGAAGATACCAGATCTAGATCAGCCGATGGCCCGGCCGCATTTTTGACAAAGACATTTCCGGCCGGCAGCCGGCAAACGTCGATCGCGGAGGCAGATGAACTCAGGAAAGTGACCACCAACACGGCAAAAAGTGCCGGGGCCGAAAGCCGAAACGACGAGAAAGAGAGAGTTAAACTCATAATATCCTCCGAACATTGCCGCTGCGGGATGGGCGTCGGCACAAGGCTATTGCCAAATCGACAAAAATGCCGCTACCTCAACCCAGCGGCTCAAGATCTCGTTTTCAGGCCTCTTCCTAACGGACACAGCGAGAAGCAAACCGCCGCCTGCGAAAATTTTCGTGAAGAGAAGATTAGTGAACTTTCCCAAGAAAGTAGCACGGAACAGGCGCGCGAATCAAGCATTTCTTTCGCTCGATCGAAATCGGCAAAAAGTTAAGGTATAACTTGAGGTGGCCTCCTGGAGCCGGGTATAGACAACGGCGCGGAATAGGACTAGTAAAATAACTAAATCCCTTGCTTGACGTGTTTGCAGCTTCTGGATTGAGGAATTAGTTTAATGATCGAACCCGCTGTGCATCGCAGAAAGCAGACAGCCGGATCACTTCCCACCGTTCCCCTCCCTCCTGCATCTCCTTCAGCAGCCGCCCGGCCAGGTCGTCGTTGTGCCAGCGGGTTTGGATGAGGATGATCGCCGCACCGGGTTCGAGGCGTGTGTAGATATCGTTGTTGTACCAATCCCATATCCGCTCGCGAAACACAGGGGAATTTGCCTGGGCCCGGTTCTTTACCGGATCGTCCAGGATGATCAGGTCGCCGCCATATCCGTTGACCCCGGCCCCGACGCCGACCGCGGTAACGCTTCCCCCGGCCGCCGTTTCCCAAAAATTCGCCGCCCACGTCTCGCCCGAAAGCTTCACTCGCCCGCGGGCCAGTTCCCTTATCTTGCGCGAAAAATGGCTTGCCAGGTCCTGGTTATAGCTCGCGATAATAATGTTCATCCGCGGCTCGCGGATCAACCGCCACAACGCATACCGCACCGTCACCAGCACCGACTTCCCATGCCTCGGCGGAGCAAACACCATCAGCCGCTTCACCTCTCCGCTTGTCACCCGCCGAAGCTGCTCGCGAATAACGACAAAATGCCGAGCCGTCCACTTCATCTCCGGCGAAACCGTCCGCAGCCAATACTCAAAAGTGGCCCTCCGTTTCGCCTTCGCGGCCTCGGAAATTCTTTTCTTGCGTTGGAGCTCCTTTCTTTTGCGTTCCAGCTCCTTCTTCCACCCAAACCGCTCGATCCAGCCGCGTACTCGATAGCTTTTCGAGGGATAAAGGTTCTTTGAATTAAACTTTGGCCACCCCGCCGCCCGGATCTCCGCCACGATCCGCCGTATCTGCCGCCCGTCATACTTCAAATACAACGCCCTCGCCGCCGCAACCAACTCCTTGTCCCTCGAAGCCTGCACCATTCTCCCGCCCGCAGCGATACCCAACCGCCGCAAACGCAAATCTACGCCGCCGCTCGTTAAAACAAAATGGCGATTCGGATGATGCGAATAAAAGGAATGATTTGGAAGATATGAAAGGCCCGCACTCAGATCGAAACCTAAAAAGATCTAATGATGGGAGGACCGGAAGGCGATCTTATCACCGCCCGCAGGCCTATTGTCGGGCAAAAAACGAAAGAAATGCCGCCAAATCCGTAATAAAGTAGGCCTGGCCCCGTTCTTATAGGCCCCGTTCCTTACATATTCTCACCGCTAAAATTGTTTGAGAACGACGCCCTTTTCGTGCAACTGAATTGCTTCTTCGCCAACGTAGGCGCCGAGTTGTTTGTTGTACGTCAAGATTCGTCTTGCCTTCGACAGAACTTTTTTTGCCCAATCGCTAAAACCCGGTGACTTCCCGCATGGCTGTCCGGCATCATCGTAATAGGCGTCGTTATAATAGAAGCGGCCTCTGCGAAGTAATTGCCCGTCATAGTAACAGCGTGTTATTTCAATCACCGGCGACCTAAGCTCATCGATAATCCAGTATCCTTGGGTTGGCACATGCTTTGTCAACACCGAGTCCAAATCGACCCTTCTAACCAGATATGTAAATAACCATGTTCTAGCCTCAGAAAGATCAACGACCTTCGGATACGGCCCTCGAGACTGACCATGAACAATAACCGATACCTCAATTGACGCTAGTTCGCTCTCGAACTTAAACGAATCGGCGGGCGACAAATAAAACAAAACCTGATGTCCCATGGAATTCTCTTAGTATGAGTGAAACTGCGGATCAAAAAACAAACAGGGTCAAGCCTGCGTTTCTGCGATTCTATCGAGAATACTCTCCATGTTTTTGAATCGCGGAACGCACGGTTGGTCCCGCTCTCTCTATTTTGACCCGTCGATAAATGAAAAGGGAGGCTGGGCCTCCCGCAAAAATTAGTTGGAAAATCGGATCTGAAATGACCGATCAGTAATTAAACGCACTCTGGGTCGGAATATCGCCGTCCTGGCCGAAATGCTGGACGAGTATTCCCGCGGTTGAGTTGACGATGTACCATTCTCCCGTCGAGGGGCGAAAGACCGCGACATCCGTCTTGCCGTCGCCGTCATAGTCGGCCGCGACAGGTATGTCGCCCGCCACGCCCCATGTCCGGCTCGCGAAGCCGGCAGTCGTCTGGCTCAGCCACCACTGGCCGGTCGACGGCCTGAACACGGCCTGGTCGGTCGCTCCGTCGCCGTCGAAATCTCCCGTGATCGGGACATCGCCCGCCTCGCCCCACGTCTGGATAAAGAATCCGATCGACGATTTGATGATGTACCAGTTGTTGTTCGACGGCCGGTACACAGCGATGTCTCCCTTGCCGTCGGCGTCAAAATCACCGACCACAGGCTTGTCGCCCGCCACGCCGAAATGCGTCTGGGCAAAGGTCCCGTTCGCAAACCTCGTGTACCAGATATTGTCCGATTCGCGATAAACGACAAGATCGGTCCTGCCGTCGGCATCTCTATCCGTCGGCACCGGCAGATCGCCGACCTCTCCCCACACGAAAGTCTGGAAAGTCTGCGACTGCGACATATAGATGTACCATGTCCCGTTCGACGGCCTGAACATCGCAACATCCGTCTTCCCATCCCCGTCATAATCCGCCGGAGCCATCCTGTCGCCTTCTACACCGTACTGCATTGCCGTATACCCGGCAGTTGCTCTCAACAGGTGCCAAATACCGTCAGAAGGCCGCCGCACCGATAAATCAGCCCGCCCATCGCCGTCGTAGTCAAAGAGTGTATGTGGAATTCCCCCAGTTGTTTGTAACCGGACAATTCCGAGCCTTTCACTGTTATTGAAGTCCAAAAACTGTCCACCGACCAGAAGCTTGCCGTCGGGTTCTAAGGCGAGGCTAAAAATGCTTCCCGACGCGCCCGAACCAACATCAAATGTCGAATCGAACGATCCGTTCGTATTAACGCGTGCTATACGGTTGACAGGTGTCCCATTATAGGAAGTAAATTGCCCCCCAATCAGGAGCTTCCCTCCCGTCTGGACTTGCATCGCCTCGATCCGCGAATTTGCGCCGGTCCCAACGTTAAAATCCGGATCCAGGATGTCTTGGGCAGTGAACCTCTTAAGACCGAAGCCGCCTGCGTAGAATGAGCCATCCGCTTGAGGTCTTAGTGTAAGAATGTTCGAGTTTCCGAAGGACGTATTATCCCAGGTTCCGTTGCTGTTTAACCGGGCTACACCACCTCCTGACGCATAATTAAACGACCCGCCTACAACGATCTTGCCGTCCGGCTGCACGAATATCGATCGAAACAGGCTGGAACTCGGACCAAAAAAACCTGCGGAGTAAAAGCGGATCTACGGTTCCGTTGGGGTTAAAACGCACTATCGTAGTCTCCCCCGTAAAAAACACGCTGCCCGCGACCAATATCTTGCCATCCGGCTGTATAGCCAAGGCGTAGGCCGCAGACACTTCCACAAGGGGCGGGGTCACAGTCCTACCCAGATTCACATCCAAACTTCCGTCCGAATTCAGACGGGCGGCGCCGTTCGCTGGAAAACTTGCGTCCCCACCAAAGAACCCGCCGATAATGATCTTCCCGTCCGGCTGAATTTCGAAAGCGTAAACGTCTCCGATGATTCCCGCGATGTTGAAGGTATCGTCGAGGCTTCCATCGGAGTTAAGGCGTGCAACAGACCTTGTTCTGACACCGTTGACATATTTGAAATTGCCTCCGATCAGAATTTTCCCGTCGGGCTGGCGTTTGATCGCATGAACAATCCCGCTTGTCGATATAGCGGCGTTGAACGTGTTGTCCAACAACCCGGTCTGAGTTAGTTTTGCCAGTCGGAGTCTCGGCTGGTTATTTAGCGCAATGAATATTCCGGAGGCCAAAATATTTCCATCAGCGAGCAGATTCAAATTGAGAACAGGAAACTCGTCAAGCCGGTCGGGTCAAATGTAGTGTCAAGCGTGGTATCCGAATTGAACCGGTGGATACCACCATATATCCCGGCGCCATCATCAAGACGTGCCGCTAGAATTTTTCCGTCCGCCTGTAAGGCAATTGAGGTCACGACCAGTAGCACTGGTTGGGAAGCTGGAGGAAAGCTAAAAGTCGATTCAACTGTGCCGTTATCGTTGAGCCGAACGAGTTGGTCGGTCGCAGTTCCATTAAACGAACTGAAATATCCTCCGGCTAGAACCTTTCCGTCGGGCTGGACCTTAACAAAGTAAACAAGGCTGTTCGCGCCGGTCGTCGGATCAAAAGTGGCGTCAACAGAGCCATCACTGTTCAATCGCGCGACACTTGGCTGGGGTAACGAAAACAGGCCGCCGACCACGATCTTACCTTCCGGAGCGAGTGCGACCGAATAGATCTGGTTGTTAAACCCATTTATTCCCGTATCAAGAGTGCCATCGGAGTTAAGACGCACGATTCTCGCTGACGAAACAACGAAATTACCCGCTACAATGATCTTTCCCGACGGCAGCACCAATAGATCATTGATCTGACCATTGAATACAACACCCAGACTGAACGTGTCATCTACACTCCCGTCGGAATTTAATCTAACGATCCGATTAACAGCCACGCCGTTAAACGTCGTGAAGTTTCCGGCAATTATTACTTTTCCATCGGACTGCAACGCGACCGCACGAATACCCAGATTTGCCCCGCTTCCTGTTTGAAAAGATGGGTCGATGCTGCCATCTGTGTTGAAGCGAGCTATACCGTAAGCTCTCATTCCATTTGCTCGTTGGAATTGCCCGACCGCGATGATCTTTCCGTCAGGCTGGGCAACGGTCTCGAAAACCTGTCCGTCACCCTCCGTGACTGACGCGTTGAACGTCGGGTCAATGTTTCCGTCGGCGAGCACCGCATTGGATAGTGCCGTCGCGAACAAGATCACCATTACGGCAAGGAATAAACGGCCCCGGGAACGATCGGGAGTTAAAAGACGGTGAAAAGGCGTCTAATTTCTCATGACGAACGACTAGGCGCGAAACAGCTGCGGTGAGGAATTTCATAAAATGCTGGGAGTACGGTACTTCTGATCTATAAATCTATTTTGTGAGATGGGAGATCTCGATACTCTTAAGCCTATGTCGAGATTCAAGTTCTAATCAACTCAAATACAAATGTTTTAGTGTAAACGTTCAATTCCGGTCATGCAAGCGGCATAAACTACTCCCACGGGGTCAGCCCGCACTTGCGACTGTGAGTCCGTTTCACCTTTGGGAGCCTTGTCTTCTCTGACCGAAAGTCGCCTTGGTCGCCCCGGCTTAGGCCCGAAAATCAAAGGATGCGTTGCCAGAAGATCGCGCTTCGGGGGTTAAAAATATAGATTGACGTCCCGCTTTGCCAAACGTTAAACTTGTTTTGACAGTCTGCGACATTCTTGTTGGTCGTTCGACCGGCGGGCGGGCTGGGTTTGGGGCTGAATTGGCCCGCTTAGACCTTCATTTTGTAAATATCGCAAAAATTAGTGGCCGTTGACCCGACGAAATGACTGGAAACGGCCGCAACCCTCCCAGGTTTTGCCGAACCAACCTATGCTTACCCGAATTGACGACCTTTTGCGCATGGCGATGAGCTTTGGCTCGTCCGACCTGCACTTGCGTGCCGGTTCCGTTCCGGTTATCAGGGTCAACGGTGAGCTGCAGGCCGATGGCGGGGATATCGAAGCTTTCGCAGGACGAGACGCTTGAGATGGCGTTCTCGATGATGTCGAACCGGCAAAAGCAGCATTTCAAAGAGGTGTACGAGGTCGATATCGGTTACGGCGTGCCGGGTTTGGGGCGGTTTCGCGTAAACATCTTTCAGCAACGCAATTCGATCGGCATTGTGGCCCGCGTTATCTCGGACACGATCAAGAATTTCGCCGAGCTCGGGCTTGCCGCCGATATTGCAGAAGGTATCCGAAGAAAACCGCGGCCTCGTGCTGGTGACGGGCACGACCGGCTCGGGTAAATCGACCACACTCGCCGCCATCGTGGACGCGATAAACCAGGCGCGAAACAGCCACATCGTGACGATCGAAGACCCCATCGAATTTCTCCACAAAGACAAGGAATCGTTCGTTACGCAGCGGGAGGTGGATGTAGATACGCGTTCGTTCGCCGAGGCGTTGCGCGGTTCGCTGCGTCAGGACCCGGATGTCATCCTGGTCGGCGAAATGCGCGATCTGGAAACTATTGAAACTGCATTGGTTGCAGCCGAAACAGGCCATCTGGTCCTTTCGACGCTTCACACACTGGACGCGCAGGAAACATTGACGCGTATCCTCTCGGTCTTTCCGCCGTTCCAGCAAAAATCTATCCGCATCCAACTTGCAGGCCTGTTAAAGGCAGTCGTTTCACAGCGTTTGATGAAATCGGCCACAGGCAACAGCCGCGTGCCGGCGGTCGAAGTTCTGATCTCGACCCCGCTCATTCGCGATTATATCCTGCACGAAGAAAAGACAGCGGCGATCCGCGACGCCATCGCGGCCGGAACGTCGCAATACGGCATGCAGACGTTCGACCAGTCGCTGTTTTACCTGTATCAATCCGGCTTGATAACGCTGGAAGAAGCGTTACGCGGCTCGACCAACCCCGACGAATTCCGCCTGCGGCTCGCCGGCATCCAGAATACGTCCGCCATCGCCAAGGAAGAGATGGAAAAAATGGGCGGCGTCAGCGCCGTTACCGATATGATCACACGGATGTGATCTTGATCATTTGTGCGGAAAGCCCGCACGAAGTAAGGGCTATGCTCAGCAAAGAGCATGCTCTACTTCGTTCGGGCTTTCGTCATTTCGGCCAAGTCTGGCCGCCTTGCAGTGCCCTTACTTCGTGCGGGCTTCTGCAATGCCGTCTCCGATTTCGGTCAAACTGACCAAAACGCTGTTAAATCTTGGATTCATTAAAGTTTTCAGACGGCTAAGGGTTGACAATACGGCGAAACGCCTCGTAAAATTTAGGTTTATGCGGCCCCTAGAATATGTGTTGAATCAGGTGGGATGGAAACGTCTCTCGTGATGCGGGCACCGCGATTTTCAATTCGGCCAGTTTAAACCGCTCTTATTGGATATTCGCCCACGCCCAATCTGCATTTATCTGGTCACGCGTAATATTTACGGCGAGAATAATTTAACGGAAGGAAGTTCACAAACACTAAATGGCAAACGAGGTAGACAACACGGCTGAAGAATCGAAATCGGGCGAGACTTCGGCATCAGAACCGGCACCCGAACAGAAAACAGAACAAGCGGCAACAGAGACAACCGAGAACACCACTCCCGCTCCGACTCCCGCATCCAGCACTGCTCCGCGAACGGTGCCTAAACCGGCCGCGCCTTTTGAGCCGGCGCCATCGCGGCCAGCGGCAGCCGCTGCGGACGAACCACAGAGCGGCGAAGTTGATTTCGGCGCGATACTGGAACAGTTCGAGCAGGAACAGACGGCGTATCACCCGGGCGACCTTGTCGAGGGCAAGGTGGTTGGCGTATCTGACCGCGGTGCTCTGATCGATTTCGGTTACAAGAGTGAAGGCGTGATCGCGGCCGAAGAGCTGGCGGCAAGCCCGGAAGCTCTTAACGTGGGCGATACGGTTGAGGTGGTGATCAAATCGCTTCCGGCCGGTGACGCGCCCCCGTCGCTTTCGCACGCCGACGCACGGCTGCGCAAGGTTTGGAACGATATCGAGGAAGCTTATAAGAACGAGCAGCCCGTTATCGGCAAGATCGTCGACAAGACGAAAGGCGGCCTGCGTGTCGACCTTAACGGCATCGAAGCGTTCCTTCCCGGTTCTCAGATCGACTCGCGTCCGATACGCAGCCTTGATTCTTATATCGGCCAGGACATCGAAGCAAAGATCATTAAATTCAGCCGCCGCCGCAACAATATCGTGCTGTCGCGAAAGGTGATCACCGATGTTGCCATCAACGAACAAAAGGCGAGCACGCTGAACAGTATCGACGTAGGCTATATCGTCGAGGGTACGATCAAGAACCTTACCGAATATGGTGCGTTCGTCGATATCGGCGGAATAGACGGGCTGCTTCACGTGACCGATATGTCGTGGGGCCGTCTGCAACAATCCGGCCGATCTCTTCAAGGTGAACGAACACCTTCAGGTCAAGGTGTTGAAGCTAGACCGCGAAAGTGAAAAGATCTCGCTTGGTTTCAAACAGCTTCTTCCCGATCCCTGGTCGACGGTGGTCGAAATGTACCCGGTCAACTCGAAGATAACGGGCAAGGTTTCGTCGGTTACCGAGTACGGCATTTTTGTCGAGCTCGAACCAGGCGTTGAAGGCCTGGTTCACGTTTCGGAGATCTCGTGGTCCAAGCGTTCGGCCAACCCGAAGAAGATGTTCAACAAGGGCGACGAGGTCGAGGTTCAGGTGCTTGGCGTCGATACCGAGGACAAGCGTATCAGCCTCGGGATGAAACAGCTCCAGGACAATCCGTGGCATAACATCGAACAGCGTTACCCAGTCGGGACAAAGATCCACGGAAAGGTCAGGAATCTGACCGATTTCGGTGCATTCGTCGAGGTCGAGGACGGCATTGACGGTTTGGTCCACGTTTCGGACATTACCTGGGCGAAGAAACTGAAACATCCGAAGGACCTTTTGAAGAAGGACCAGGAAGTTGACGCGATCGTCACCAACATCGACGCGGCGCGGACAGCGGCTTTCGTTGTCGATGAAGGACCTTACGCCGAGCGCGTGGGAAGGCTTTGTGGCAACCCACCGGCCGGGTGACGTGGTACGCGGAAAAGTTTCGCGGTTTACGAGCTTTGGCGTCTTTGTCGAGCTTGGCGAGGGCCTCGAGGGGCTTTGCCACATTTCGGAGCTTTCCGACGAGCGTGTCGAAAGCGCCGAGTCTGTAGCGTCAGCTCGGCCAGGAAATGGACTTCAAGATCCTGCGGATCGAGAACGACGAGCAGAAGATCGGGCTTTCGCACCGGGCTGTCGGAAAGGAAAGCGAGCCGGTCGTCGACACTCGTGTTTACTCGTCAGAGGCCAAAGGCGGAATGGCTTCGCTCGGTGAGCTTGCCAATCTCATGAAGGGCGCGGCGGAAGAAGAAGCTAAGCCTGAAATGACCAAGGAAGAGCGGGAAGAAGCCAAGAAAGCCAAAAAAGAAAAAGCGAAGCAGGAGTACGAAGCCTCGCTGGTCAAGGCCGACGAGGAAGCTGAGACCGATGAAAAGCCGGCGGCTGACACTGAAACGCCTGAAGCCGTTTCGGAGGCTCCTGCGGCAGAAGCATCGGAAGCTTCAGGGGCTGAAGCCTCTGAGGTTTCTCCATCAGCCGAAGCAGCATCCGATGTGGTCGATCTGTCAGGTAGCGAAGAAACTCTAGACGCAGCTGCAGAACCGGGAGCCGTTGTTGAAGCTGTCGACATGTCAGGGAGTGAAGCGACTCTCGACGCCGCAGCTGAGCCGGGCGCCGTTGTTGAAGCTGTCGACATGTCAGGGAGTGAAGCGACTCTCGACGCCGCAGCTGAGCCGGGCGCCGTTGTCGAAGCTGTCGACATGTCAGGGAGTGAAGCGACTCTCGACGCGGCAGCCGAGCCTGGAGCCGTGATCGAATCCGGCGGCGACCGGATCGGCAGCGACGGAAGAAGCTGCTGCGGACGAAACGAAGGAAGAATCAGCTGAGAAATCGGCATAAATTTCTTTGATGATTTAGGGCGAAGGGGCCTTTACGAGGGACATATTGAGATGACAAAAGCGGACCTGGTCGAAAAAGTTGCGAAAGAAGCAGATATGACGAAAAAGGACGCGGAACAGCTGGTCGAAATAATTTTCGACAGCATTGTCGAAACTCTCAACAGCGGTGAAAAGATAGAATTGCGCGGCTTTGGCAGCTTTCGCGTTCGCGAGAGGAATTCGCGTAAGGGACGCAATCCGAAGACCGGTGCGGCCGTCGAGATCCCGGCGAAGCGCGTTGCCTATTTCAAACCCGGAAAGGAATTGAAAGAACTGATCAACAACGGCGGCGAATAGACTTGTCGAAGAGACAAAAAGGACCGGCGGAAAGCTAGCTTTCCGCCGGTCCTTTTTATGTTATTTTTTCGCCACTACGGCCGGCGGTGAAAGCCGGAAAGACGAAACGAATTGGCTGAACATCGGTCCGTTGATATTCGCCTCCGAGGTGACGACCGCGATCTGATAAAGCCTTCGCTCGACCAGCACCGCTTTCACCCACGCGACCATAATAAGATCGTCTGTCAGCTCGATCCGCAGCTTGAACTCGCGAGCTGGATGGCCCATGAACGTCGTGGCGGACGACGAAAGGAGTGTTCCGTCAACCGAACCGACCGATAACTTTTGGGCAAGCGACAAGGCTTCGTTGGGGTCTGTAATATCGGAATTGAAGTCCATGTAGGTAACGAGGAACGCGCCTTCCGGGACCTCGGCGGTAAACAAGGTCATCTTCACCTTGTTTTCGCCGACGCCAAACGAGTTTTGGCCGGATTCGGGTTTGAAAGGGAATGAAACTTCAAACTTCCCTTCCGCCGACGTTACTTTCTGCCAGGCCGGGGTCGATTGCCCGAACGCCGCCGCGGTTAGAAGAGTTAATGAAATGAGTGCCGAAATGAAAAAAGATCTGTGCATATGAAAACCTCCTATTGAGGTCAGACGTGCCGCAGCATTCTGTTTTGCACAGAGACGGAACCATTAGGACGAAACCGTGGAAGACAGGAAACTTTGGTTGCAAGATATCGATCTAAAGTCGGGTTTACACTTTCGCGGCTGGCGCCGGATCACATCCACAAACCGCTCAGACGTTCTTCGCCGCCGCCTTGTCCTGTTGTTTCGGCTGCGGCACGTCAGGCTGCTGCGAGCGATCTACAGCTTCGTCCTCGATCTCGCCGCCGGGGCTGACGGGAATTTCTGCCGGATCCTCGTATTTTGTACCGCCGAATTCTTCGTCTCCCTGGTCGGGGACGATCTTGTACGCGCCGGATGGCGGCGGAACGTATCCGGGGTAATCGACGCGGGAATGATAGATCGCGACCAGCGAACGTATCATCGCCTCGCGTATCTGGGTCAACTCGCGAAGCGTCAGATCGCATTCATCCAGCTGGTCATCGCTCAGGATGGCGTCGATTATTCTGGTAACGATAAATCGGATGTTCTCCGGATTAGGTTCGGACAACGAGCGGGCCGCGGCCTCGCACGAATCGGCGATCATCATTATCGCTGATTCCTTGAACTGCGGTTTTGGGCCGGGATAGCGAAAATCGTTCTCGACCGGTTCCTCGCCCGGCCGGGCCTCGGCCTGCGCCTTTTTCAAAAAGAAATGCAGCGTGCGGGTGCCGTGGTGCTGAGGGATGAAATCGATGATCCGCTGCGGCAGTCCCATCTCCTTGGCGAGCTTTTGGCCGTAAGTTACATGGCTGATGATGATCTTGGCGCTTTGCACCGGTTTCAGGCGGTCGTGCGGATTGCCGCTCGTTTGATTCTCCACAAAATGTTCGGGTGCGGCCGTTTTGCCGATATCGTGATAAAGCGCGCCGATGCGAGTAAGCAAGTTGTTCGCGCCGACGGCCCGGCAGGCTTCCTCAGAAAGCTGGCCGACGGCGTGCGAATGCTGGTTTGTTCCCGGCGCCCGGAGTGCGAGCTGGCCGAGAACGGGCAGGTCCGCGTTCGACAATTCAAGCAACTTTACATCGGTCAGAATTCCGAACAGCGTTTCGCATATCGGCAAAAATACCGCGGTTGCGGCAGCGGTTATCATTCCGCTCGCGAGCCCGCAGGCCACCGCCATGAGCACCGTATTGAGAATAAAAGGCTGCTGCGTGTAAGCGATCAACGCGATGGCAAGCACCGCGCTCGACACGCCCACAAGCAGGCCCGCCAGCGTCACCGTTTGACGGCTGCGATAATGCCCGATGCCGTAAACGGCAACCGATGAGGCGAGCGTTGCATAGATCGTAAACTCAAGCCCACGCGGTGAAAGCAGTCCGGCCAGTAAAGCAGTAAATACTCCTGTAAATAGCGCCGTTCGCCGGTCAGCCAGCAGGTTCATTAGAAGGCTACCGAATGCGAAAGGGATCGCCAGGGCCCACAGGCTCGGATCATTCAACGGTGCCTTCACGTTTTGAGACGCGGTGAAATCGGCAAGTCTGAACATCGAGGCCATCACCAGTGTTTGGACAAGGACAATAAATCCGAAGAGGGCGAACGTCTTTTGTTCCGAAAGCGCAAGGTGCGGCACGATGCCGCGATGCTCGATGAATTTCCACGCTCCCCAGAACAATCCGACGATCAATAGTAAAAGCCCGGCAAAACGGTTCGCCTGTCGCGTAGTTGAAGAGTAGTTCCTTATAGCCGCGATCTGCGAGACCATTTGCTGCGTGATCTTTTGGCCTTCCTGGACGATCCTTTCACCGCGCTTGAGCGCGATCGAAACGGGCTGTACGCTCTCGGCAACCGACCGCCGCTGGGCGTCCGTCGCGACACTGTCGTATACAACGCTCGGCTGTATCAGCGGCGATAGTGCGGCGTTAAACGCTTCGATCTCCCTGGGTGAAAAACTTCTAAGCTCTGCAAGGCGTTCCCCGAGACGCTTTTGAGCGTCGGTGACCGACGTCATTGTAGCCGCCGGATTTCTTGCCTGGCGCATCTCGGTCGGCCTTTGGCGGTCGACGATCGAGATCTCGTTCGACAGGAATGGCAGGTCGCGGTCGGCAAAGATGTCACCCGATGCTGCTTCGCGAAGGATGCGGATGACAGCGTCGAGTTCGTTGGCACTGAATGTGCGGGCGGCAAAAACCTTTCCGAGTTCCTCGCCGCCAAATCCGGTCCATCGAATGTCCGGTTTAGCGTTAGAGTTCGTCTTATTGACGTTACCGGCCGCTTCCGCACGCCGCTGCATGCTTTCCCACGCGGAGCGAAAACTCTGCACCGCCTCGTCCGATTTTTTCGGTTCCACGGAAAAGATCGGGGCAACCGTTTCCATCGAGCTTTGGCGTATGCGCTCAGTCTCGTCCTGGTCGACAAAATAGATATCGGCCGGCGAGATAATGCTCTCCCGTGCAATTTCGCCTTCTTTTGGGACGTACTCGGCGGTGCTTCGCCACAGCGGGTTATTGATGAGCAGGGTCGTGAGTATCGAGAGGATAGCGAAGCCGATCCAGAACCTCGTGGTTTCGGAAAGCTTCCACCACGGACCGGTCATGGCGGCCCACGCGCGGCGGCTCCAGCGCGTGGTCGGGGAACTCAATTCCTGGGCTCGTTTGCTCATTCTGAGATCGGTACCCCTTGACGCATCTGCACGTGCCGGTCGAATGCGGAGTAGTGAAGCTATACTCACTAATTCCGCGCCCGGCCTTTTCTCAATCCTGAAGTCCGTCGGCCTTGAATTCCGCACCGTACATCGTGACGGCCCCGGCCATCTCATCGACCAGCCGACGCAGCGAATTCGGTTGGATAGCCGAAACTGCCACGTAAGGCAGGCCTTTGTCAAGCGTGATCTGGCGCTCAAGCTGTTCGAGGACGGGAGGTTCGGTTATATCGGTTTTGTTTAGAACGATGATCTGCGGTATCCGATTTAACTCCAATTCCGTAAGAATTTTATCGACCGAAGCCATCTGCTGCGCGGCGGACGGGTTCGATGCATCGACCACGTGGACAAGCAGGTCGCTGTCGGAGATCTCTTCGAGCGTCGCCCGGAAGGCGGCGACGAGCGTTTCGGGCAGATCGCGAATAAATCCCACGGTATCGTTGATTATCACTTCCTGCTCGAACGGCAGTCTTAACCGCCGCGAGGTCGGATCGAGCGTCGCGAACATCTTCCGCTCGGCGTAGACATCGCTCTGGGTCAATGCGTTCAGGAGTGTCGATTTTCCGGCGTTCGTGTATCCGACAAGCGAGATAACGGGCAGGTTCTTCTGGGCGCGTTGCTTCCGGCGCTCGGATCGCTGACGGCGAAGGTTGTCAACCTGTTTCTCCAACTGGGCGATGCGGTCGCGGACACGGCGGCGGTCCGTTTCAAGCTTGGTTTCCCCCGGCCCACGTCCGCCGATGCCGCCGGCCAGCCGCGAAAATGCCGAATTCTGGCCGATCACTAACCGCGGCAGCAGATATTTCAGTTGAGCAAGCTCGACCTGCAGCTTACCTTCGCGTGACTGTGCGCGCTGGGCGAATATATCGAGAATAAGCTGAGGGCGGTCAATGACCTTCAGGTCGGTCGCTTCGGAAAGGATGCGGACCTGTGCCGGCGTCAGTTCGGAATCGAAAATAATGAGATCGGCGCCGAGGCGCATAGACCGAATGAGCAGGTCCTCAAGTTTGCCCTTCCCGAGAACGGTCCGCGGATCGATCTGCGGCCGCCGCTGGACCAACCTATCGAGTACGACCACGTCGGCCGATGCAGAAAGTTCTTCCAGCTCGTTCAGTGATGCTTCGGCGACCTCGGCATCACCGGTCGTCACGCCTATCAGGATCGCACGGTCGCGATCGGACTGCTGGCGGGCGGAACGCCGAACGCGCGTCATTTCAGCCTCGAGCGACTGGATCAGCGACGTAAAGTCTGTATCGAGCTGCGACGGTATCTCAGGTTTAAGAAATTCGTAGGGCTCGGAATCGTCCGCATGGCCGTTTCCCGCTGGAAGAAGGTGCGCGGAATGAACAAGCCCCGGAAGTCCGGTTGAACGGTCAACCTGGATCGCGGACATAAGATCGAGCCGCAGAAGGGCCAGGTCCGTAAGGTCGTCGTGCGTCAGCGGCTCGTCCTGAAGATGCGTATGCACACACCGAAGGCCGCGAAAACGCCCTGTCGACACACGGGAGCGGCCGAAATCGGGCAGCTCAAGCTGCTTTGCCGTACCGACCATTACATATTCTACTTTTCCCTTTCGATTCAGAAGGATCCCGATCTGCCGGCCGGTCTCGTTCGAGAGCTCGGACATCTGGCGAGCAAGCTCGGGAGAGACGATCTGGCCGGGCTGCACGCGTCGCGTGGACAGACGTTCAATGCGACGCAACTGATTGTGTTTTAGGCCCTGTGTAAAACCGTGAATGTCGTTAATAAACCGTTCCTCCGCTTGTCAGATCAGAGTAGTTCAATTATAGCAAAATCGCCCGCTGCGGGTACTAGACAATGCATCTCCCTGGCCGGCAACGTTGTCTCTTTGACGTTTGACGGAACTTGAATAGAATTTGAATCGTGCAACCCCGAACAAAGCGCCAGAAAGAGGTCCTCGATTATATCGTCCGTTTCGTGGAAAGGAACGGTTACGGGCCGTCCTACCAGCGCATCGCGCACCAGCTTGGGGTTTCATCGAAAGGCGGGGTCCAGCGGCACATAATCGCGCTTGAGAATCAGGGACTAATCGCGCGGAGACGAGAGAACGGAAGCTTTCGGATCGAACTGTGCCTGAAGACAGCCGGCATGGACTCGATCTGTGTTGTCGAATTGATCGAACCTTCGATACCGAAAAACGGCGAGCCCGGGTTTGTCAGGTCAATGACGGCTCTGCCAAAAAATTTCATCGGCTCGCTTATGCCCGATGAAGTGATGGCCTATAAGGCGGTCGATGACTCGCATGGCAGAACGCCAGATAGAAGAAGGCGACATCGTGCTTCTGGAAAAAAGATCGTATGCGAGGCGGGGCGACGTCACGCTTGTTCTTGCTAAAGGCAAAGAGATGATCCTCGGGTTGTATTATCAGATGGGCGGCGAAACCGAGATACGGCCGGCGAACGCAGACCTTGATCCTCACATTTTTTCGGCTGATGAGGTTGAGGTACAGGGTATTATGCGCGGCCTTGTGCGGCCGATCCCCCCGATCGAAGAATGACCGCACCTTGACGCGACAGGATCTCACGGTAAATCTGCCGGCCGCAGCATTGCGGCCCGCTTCGCACGTTCCCGTTCCCCTTCATCCCACTCTCGCTGAGATAACCGCATTAGAAAGAATCTGCGTGAAAAGGCTATAATCGTCGCGAACGTAACCGATCATGAAAAAAGCCCTAATTACAGGTATCAACGGCCAGGACGGCAGCTATCTGGCGGAACTGCTGCTGGAAAAGGAATATCAGGTTTTCGGTATCGTGAAGCGAAACTCGGTGACCGAGTCGCAGTTTACGCGGATCGATTCGATCAGAGACAGGATCGTACTTCACTACGCCGATATTACCGATCTCGCTTCCCTGTCCCACGTGATCAAGAACGTACAGCCGGACGAGATCTATAATCTTGCGGCCCAGTCACACGTCGCCGTTTCGTTCGACCAGCCGATCCTGACGGCACAGGTGACGGGGATCGGAACTATGAACGTGCTGGAGGCGGCACGGCTGTATGACCCGACGGCCAAGATATATCAGGCATCGTCGTCCGAGATGTTCGGTAACAGCGCAGAGCCGGACGGTTTTCAACGAGAAACCACTCTGATGAACCCGGCGTCGCCGTATGCCTGCGCCAAGGTCTTCGCCTATCAGATCTCGCGGAATTATCGCAACGCGTATGATCTCTTCGTCAGCAACGGCATCCTTTTCAATCACGAGAGTCCACGCCGCGGTACGAACTTTGTAACCAATAAGGTTTGCAAGGAAGCGGTACGGATAAAGTACGGATTAACCGACAAACTGCCGATGGGAAGCCTCGATTCCAGTCGTGACTGGGGCCACGCGAAAGATTACGTCCGCGCCATGTGGATGATCCTGCAGTTGGAAAAACCCGACGATTTCGTCTGCGCCACAGGTATCACGCATAGCGTTCAATATCTGATCGAATATGTTTTCGGCAAGCTGGAGCTCGATTGGCAGAAGTATGTCGAAATAAGTCCCAGGCTTCTCCGTCCCGAGGAACTCAAAAGCCTAAAGGGCGACAGCACCAAACTTCGTCAGACGACCGGGTGGGAACCGAAATACACATTTGAAACGATGCTGGACGAGATGGTCGAGTTTTGGCTGGAGGAATTGAAAAAGGAGGAGCCGAAATTCGCCTTTACGACCTGAGGATCTCTTCATAGAGCTCCGCATACTGAGCGGCGACCGTCCGCGGCTCGAACCGGCTTACGTTCTCGGCCCCCTTGCGCACGATCTTCGCCCGATATTCGGGGTCATTTATTACCTTCACGATCGCGTTCCGAATGCTCGCAACCTCGTGCGGGTCCGCAAGTGCCGCACCACCGCCGGCCGTCTCGGCCATCGGACTCAGATCACTCGTCACAACCGGCTTTCGCATGGATTGGGCCTCGATGATGGGCAGCCCGAATCCTTCGTAAGTCGAGCAAAAGATCACGAGATCGGCCTTCCTATATTCTTCTTTTAGTTCGTCGTCGTCCAGATCGAACCTGTTCTCCAGATCGATCTCGTTTTCCTTGAGAACCTCCATCTGCCCGTCGTCGAGCCGCCCGATGATCACAAGCCGGCAATCGAGCCCACGGAGGGCGTGGGCGAGGTTCGGAATATTCTTATTTTCCGTCGTCCCAACCTGCAGGATCCGCGGCTTCGCCGAATTGAAAGGGACATCGTCACCCGGTTCGAATTCGTCGAAAAGCGGCAGATCCAGCACCCGGATCTTTTCTGGATCGCATCCTGTGTACCGGACTATCTCACGTTTCGTTTCTTCCGAGATCGCGGTTATATGATCGATCCTTTTTACCGGAAGATCGAGGAGCAGCTTTTTCAACACAAAACGACGCAGCCCGCGGTACATATACAAAAAACGGATATCCATTATAGAGAGCACCGTTCTCTTGCGTGGCAGAACGAGCGCGATATAGTGGGCCTGGCCGGTCATATGGTAAATGTCCGCTCTGGCCCCGGGGCGAAAGAATAGAAGATTTTTCAGCGTTCCGGACGCGTTATTCAGGTGCGGAAGCTGCTCGAAGGACGTCTCGAACCGCCCGTCCGGCAATGCCTTTGCTATTTGTCTGAATGCTCTTTCAATGCTGACCCACTGATGAAACTTCCGTTCGATATAGCCGACTTTTATTTTTTGCATCAATTCAGGATGTAGCTGCTGCAGGTTTCACTGAGATATTAACACTCTCTAGTTTCTTAGTGTTTAAGAGAGTCGTCGAATTTGCCAATCGAATCTGGCGAAGCTAACCTAATTCTTTATGTCCAATAAACCTACACCGAACGCAAGCTACAGCCTCACGCTCAGGATCCGCATTCATAACCAGCCGGGAAAGCTTGGCGAGATCACGACCGCGATCGGAAAGGCCGGCGGCGATATCGAAGGAATCGACATCGTCAGCGTCGGCAAGGATTTTCTTGATCCGCGACATTACGGTTAACGCCTCGTCCGAAAAGCACGACGAAGAGATCATTGCCGCGCTCGAACGACATCGACGGCGTCGAGGTGATCAATGTCTCCGACCGGACCTTCCTGATGCACCTCGGCGGCAAGATCGAGGTCGTTTCGAAAATGCAGCTCAAAACCCGCAGCGACCTTTCGATGGCATATACACCGGGCGTCGCACGTGTTTGCGAGGCGATCGCCAAGGACCCTGAAAAGGCGTTTAACCTCACGATCAAGAAGAATACCGTCGCCGTCGTTTCCGACGGCACCGCGGTCCTCGGCCTCGGCGATATCGGCCCGGCGGCGGCAATGCCGGTGATGGAGGGCAAGTGCCAGCTTTTCAAGGAATTCGGCGGCGTCGATGCGTTTCCGATCTGCCTCAACACAAAGGACCCGCACGAGATCGTGCAGACGATCAAAAACATTTCGGTCGCATTTGGCGGCATCAATCTCGAAGATATCTCGGCACCGCGATGCTTCGAGATCGAAGAGCGGCTTAAGGAAGAACTCGACATTCCCGTGTTTCACGACGACCAGCACGGCACGGCGGTCGTCGTTCTCGCGGCGCTTATCAACGCACTAAAGATCGTCGGCAAGCGGATGGAGGACATCAAGGTGGTCGTCAACGGCATCGGAGCGGCGGGCGTGGCCTGTTCAAAGATCGTGATGGCGGCGGGCGTAAAGAACATCGTCGGCTGCGACACGACCGGTGCGATCTATGAAGGCCGGAAAGAGAACATGAACTGGGTCAAGGACTGGTACGCCCGGAACACTAACCCCGACGCTCGAAAAGGGCAGCATCCACGACGTGATAAAAGGAGCGGACGTATTCTTCGGCCTTTCGGCGCCGGGCGTGATCACAACGGAAGACCTTGGACAGATGGCGAAGGACCCGATCATCTTTGCGATGGCAAATCCGATGCCCGAGATAATGCCCGAAGACGCAGCGGGCCATGTTGCGGTTATGGCGACCGGACGATCGGACTATCCCAATCAGATCAATAACGTTCTCTGTTTCCCGGGCATTTTCCGCGGTGCATTGAATTGCCGGGCGTCGCGGATCAACGAAGCAATGAAGCTTGCGGCAGCCGACGCGATCGCTTCGATCATCGGCGAAGACGAACTGCACCCCGATTACATAATCCCGTCCGTTTTCGACCGACGGGTCGGTGAGGCCGTGGCCGCCCGCGTCGAAGAAGCAGCGTATGCTTCGGGCGTAGCCCGCCGCGAAAGGGCGACGGCGGACAGCGAGTTTTAAGCCGTCCCTGATCTTACCCGCGATCTTAATACATTATTTTTACATCCCGCGGACCTTCCATTCTGTTAAAATCAACTCGATGGTCGCCGCAAGATTAAAAGCTCTATCAGTCGAAGAACTGGCCAATACGCTGACGCACGGCTTTGGGCTTGTACTTAGTGTTATCGGGTTTGCGGTCCTGCTGGTGCTTGCGTCGGTGCGCGGTACGGCGCTCGATATTGTCAGCTGCGTGGTCTATGGCTCATCAATGGTCATACTTTATGCCGCGTCGACCTTTTATCACGGGACAAATTCCCCCACGCTCAAAAAGCGGCTGCAGATGGTCGATCACTGCTGCATATATCTTCTTATCGCCGGGTCGTATACTCCGTTCGTAATGACAATCGGCGGTACTTTCGGCCGGAATCTGCTTGCTTTTGTCTGGATCTTCGCCATTGTCGGAATTGCCGCCAAGCTTTTGCTCCGTGACCGGTTCACCGTCGTATCTACTATCAGCTATCTGTTGATGGGGTGGGTCGGAGTTTTTGCGATCGAGCCTCTGTTCCGGGCGCTCGGAGCGGCACCCGTCGCTCTGATAGTAGCCGGCGGCATCGCCTATTCGATCGGCGTTATTTTCTTTGCCTGGAAAAGCATCCGTCATCATCACGCTATATTCCACGTTTTCGTCATGCTCGGCAGCCTCTTTCATTATTTTGCCGTGGCAGTTTATGTTATTCCGTTCGTCGTGGCCTGACCCGTCTTTTCTCCGATCATTTCAACGCAAATAACGACTGAAAAAGGTAAGCTATCTTCGTCAAGCAAATCGAGCGAGGGGCAAATCGGATTATGGCGAGTCTGAGCAGGATCGGCACCTGCGGTTTTCGAAATACAAAGGAAGAATACGCCGAGGTCCTTTCGACCGTCGAGATACAGCATACGTTCTACCAGCCTCCGATGGTTGCGACGCTCGAAAAATGGCGGGCGGCGATGCCTAAGGATTTTGAGTTTACGCTTAAGGCCTGGCAATTGATCACTCACGCTTCATCTAGCCCGACATATAAGAGACTGACGCGCGGCCTGACAGAAAAGGAATCTGAAGAGGCCGGCTTTTTCAGGCCGACCGAGATAGTCAAGGAAGCTCTCGAAACAACGCTCGCCTGCGCGAAGGCGTTGAAGGCCCGCACCATCCTCTTCCAATGTCCGGCAAGATTCACCCCGCTGCCCGAAAATATCGATAACATGATGCGGTTCTTTCGCGGAATAAAACGCGGCAAACTGAATTTTGCCTGGGAGCCGCGCGGCCGCGAATGGACTGATGAGATCGTAAGCGAGATCTGCGAAGAACTGGACCTTTGGCACACTGTCGATCCCTTTGCACGGCCGACTGTAACGCCGAAGAAATGCTATTTCCGGATGCACGGCATACCGCGATGGCGTTATACATACGAGGACGACGAGCTCTATGAGCTCGCCGCCATGCTGCCGAAACGCCGGCTTTCTTATGCGTTTTTCAACAACATCACAATGCGTCAGGATGCTGTACGGTTTCAGAAGATCGTGAACCGTTCTTAAAAGGTTAAAGGGTGTCAAACCGAAGTTTGACACCCCAAATTTCGTAATTAGCTCGTTTACTGCTAATTGCTCGAGTACAGTGACGTTCTGTATCGTAGATCCATCATAACGAGTAATGGAAAGGTCGTTTGTACCCCCGGGTACATTTCGCGTAATTTTTTTATCATCCGACAAATTTATATCCAAGGCCGTGGACCGTTTGGATAAAATTCGGGTGCCGCGGATTTTCTTCCAGCTTTTGACGCAGCCAGGCGATATGAACATCAACCGTGCGGGTGGACGGCATCGCGTCGTAACCCCATACTTCGTCGAGAAGATGATCGCGAGAATGGACGTGGCCGCGGTTTTCGATCAGGAAGTGCAAAAGCTTGAACTCCATTGCGGACAATTCGATCGATTCGTTGTTCTTTACGACGGCGGCGCGTTTGAAATCGATCGACACCTCGCCGAACCGGAACGTGTCGAGGCCATTGCCGTCCGAGCGCTGACCGGGCGAACGCCGCAGCAACGCCTCAACGCGGGCAAGCAGCTCGATCATCTCGAACGGCTTTGTCAGGTAATCATCGGCGCCCAGCTTTAGGCCGAGCACCTTGTCGATCGTTTCGCCTTTTGCGGTCAGCATCAGGACCGGCGTCGCAATTCCCTTTTGCCGCAGGTCGCGGCATACGTCGTAACCGTTCTTTTTCGGAAGCATTACATCGAGGAGGATTAGGTCGAACGATTCCGTGGACGCCGCTTCAAGGCCCGCCTTTCCATCAGAAGCTGTTACAACTTCGAAGCCTTCGCTCTCGAGGCGATCGGTCAAGGTAAGGACAAGGCCTTGTTCATCTTCGACAAGGAGAAGTTTCATTTTCGATCATTCCCAATTCGCAAAAGCCGATCCAGTACCACGTTCCTGACCGCCCGCTAACGCCGGCGGTTCTGACTTGGGATCTCGATCGTGAATTCGCTTCCCTTTCCGATGTCACTTTTCGCCTTTACCGAGCCGCCGTGGGCTTCGGCGATCTCCTTGACGAGCGCCAGGCCAAGGCCGTTGCCGTGTATCTGGGCATCGACCACGCTCTTCGCACGATAAAAGGGCTCGAAAATATGCTTGATGTCGTCACTCCCGACGCCGATGCCGCGGTCCTCGACTGAAAATTTTATAGTTCCCTTTCCGTTGGATGCGGCTACGCGGACCCACCGCTCGCCGTTCGAATATTTGACCGAATTGTTGATCAGGTTCTGCAATGCTGTCGAGAGCGAGTCGGCATCGATAGTGACAGGCGGAAGAGCGTCGTCGATCGAAGTTTCGACCTCAAAACCTTTTTCATCGAGGATCGGGCGGCATTCATTTATCGCCGCATTCACAATATCGCGGGCATCGGTTCGGGCAAAATTGTATTTACGCTTTCCCGAACGCGCTCCGGCGAACTGCAGGATCTGTTCGACCATCGCCGAAAGTTTGCGGCCTTCGCCCTTTATCAGGCCGCCGTATCGCACGACCTGTTCGCGGTCGTTCGCGATACCGTCAGCGAGGTTCTCGCTCGCCGAATAAATTACGGCGAGAGGAGTGCGAAATTCGTGAGAAACGCTCGAGACAAAATCGATCTGCCGCTGGGCAAATCTCTTTGCGCGCAGGGCCGAGATAACGATGGCGACGATCGCACCGACCAGGAGCAAATAAAGCCCAAGGCCGATCAAGAAGCTTTTTCTGAATTCGCCTTTTGTAAATGCATCGATCGAACCGGCGGAATGCTGAACGTTAAGCGTCCACGGGTCCTGGCCGGCGGTGGTCGCAGTAAATACTGAGTTACGCGATCTTATACCGGATGCCGGCCCGGGTTTTAGTTCGATAGTGAATTTGCCCGTCTTGCTGCCGCCGGGGCCTGATTCGGTATGGGTAAACGTCTGATTTTCGACATGCTTCTCCACCACGACGCCGCGTTCGTTCACCGATTGCAGCTGCTTCATCTTAGCACTTTCGCGGAAAAAGATCATATTGTCCGGCGTCATGCTGAAGAGGCCGGCCTTCGCATCCGCTCCGGAAACATTTGCCGAACTTTCATAGACGGCCGCGTCCGAGCGGTTTCTTGACCGCGATCTTGAAATTACCTTCGGGAAAGTGACGAGCCGTCAGATCGGAGAGGATCTTATCGGTAATGACCTTCCGGTCAAGAACGATCAAAAGATATCCTTTCGGTTCAGGCATCGCGATCCGCTCGGGCGGATGCCCCGGAGCGACGCGACGCAGCATGATCCTTTCATGTGACCGGTTCGGCGTCGTGAACCGGCATTACCAGCGTGTAATGGTCCTCGTGAAACGGGCCTCGGCCGTTCGTCGCTGTTCAGCCTTTCGCGAAGCGGGACGAGATCGGCGGGCAATTCTACTGCCGTGAACGTTCGGGCCTGGGCGTCGTAACGTAACGTTTCAGGCCTGTCCTTGCCGATAAAATAAAGGTCGCTGATCAACTCAGGGTAAGCGGTTTTGGAACGCCAATAGTCGTAACGCTGGTTGAATTCCGACCAGTCGGCTTTCGCCCATTCGTTTGCGTCGGTCTGAAAATTAAAATAGGCGGCTTGTATCTCGCGATTAAAATCGTCGGCGAAGCCGCGGGTATCGGCCTCGACACGGCGCTGCATCCGCTCGCGCTCGGCGGAACCGGCCTGGACCAGCCAGTTGTATTGCAGGCCAAGAAACAACGTCAAAAGCAGGATGACGCCGCCGACCGCAAATGTTGTAACCCAGGAAGAACGCATATCAATGGAAAACGGACAATGAACAATGGACGATCGCCGACCAGTCCGGTCGAATCCCATTTTCCATTTTCAATTATCCGCTGTCCATTGTTTTCGCGACATTTTACATTCTTAACAAATTCTTTGCGTCGTCTTAACCATTACTCTTTCGTCCGGTGGAATAATTCAAACAGTCCGGCGACAAGCCTATTCCTTCAGATCTACTTTATATAAACGCTCATTCCGCTTTTCGCCCGGCAAAGTTACAAGTATTGGAGGCTAATAATGAAAAAGTTTGCAGTATCGGTTTTGACCATCTCAGTATTCTTTGTAGGCCTGGGCTCGCTGGCCGAGAAGGTCGGTGCAAGATTCAAATCGGACGAAAAGGCGTTGGAGATCATCGGCAAGGCACGCATCGCGATCGGCGGTGACGCCGCTATTGCCCAGGTTCGCAGCATGGTGATCACCGGAAAGTCGATCCACACAATAAAGGTCGGTGACGCTGAAAAGTCGGAACCGGGTGAAATGGAGATCGCTCTTCAGTTTCCCGACAAGCTCTCGCAAAAGATCTCGATCGGCACTCCGGGCGACGACCACAAAATGGTAATGAACCAGGTAGACGTCCACGTCCTCACAAAGACAAGGGACGGCGTTGGAGCTGGTGAAGGCCGCGGAACGGGCGTCGGCCGTCGAGCCGGGCAGCTCATAAGCTCATCATCAAGAAGGATGATGGGACGGTACAGGAAGTAAATGCCGACGTTGTCATTGAACGCAGCAGCGGCGGGACCGGCGAATCGACCGTCACGACCAAGGACGGCAAGACGTTCACGGTCAAGGAAATGCCGAAGGATGGCGAGTCGGGCGTTTGGAGATCGAAGGACGGCCAGGAAAAGCACGTGGTTCTGGCCCGCACAGCCGCTCCCGGAAAACACGGCCCGATGAGGCAGAATGAGCTGCTTCGCCTTTCCCTTTCGCTGCTCTTGACCGCTCCTGAAGGTATCGAGGTCAACTACACCTTCGTCGGTGAATCGGATGTCGACGGCACGGCGGTTAACGTCGTCAATGCCGAATTTGGCGGTGCAAACTATAAGCTTTACATCGGTAAATCGAACAATCTGCCTGTCGCCATTAGCTACCTCGGCCACGGAATGCCCGTGATCGCGAAGTTCACGAAAGAGCTCCCTCCGCCCGCCGATGGCCAAGTGAGGGACACGATGGTGTTCAGAAAGGTAAGCCCCGAAGCCCAAGCCGAGCATTTTGTCCGCTTTTCGGATTACCGCTCGATGAACGGCGTTCAACTTCCGTACAAATGGTCGACGACCGTCGGCGGCACGCCGCGTGACACGTTCGAAGTGACCACTTACGACGTTAACCCGGCCAACATCGCTGAGAAATTCAAGGACCAAAAGGTCTTTGTACGCATGAAGAAAGCGGACGGACAGTAAACTTTCGCCTGATTTCGCATAGTGGGGAAGGCCGCTTGTTTTCAGGCGGCCTTTCTTTTTTATGCGCGGCTTGTCGCTTCTGGCGTCGCTATTAGGGGAGCTCCGGAACCCCGGCCGCTCCGAAGTTTGGCGGCCAATTTCGGCACAAGTATTTTTGCCGCGTCGATAGCTCCTTTGATGTGCCGCTGGTGCGTGAAATGACCGGCTACATAAATGCCTGGGACGTTCGTCTCGAACGTTTCGGGGTCATAGACCGGCATCTCACCGGCCTTTCCCTGCCCAGTCTCGACGCCGAGGCCTTTCATCATCGTGAGATCGGCGTCCGAACCGATCAGGACGAAAACAACATCATTCTCGATAACGACACGGTCGCCGTTCTCGCTTTCAAGCTCGACTTCTTTTTCCCGTATCTCGACGACCTTGCCGAGAAAGAAAAGTTTCAGGCAATGCTCCTTTAGCTCTTCTTCCAGCGGCTGTTTGACCCAGTATTTTATGCAGCCCTGTTTTGGGTCGTTGTTTTCCCAGTCCGCACGAAAGATGGCCAATGTCGTCTCAGCTCCCTCTTGTGCCAAAAATAAGGCCGCCTCGCCCGCCGAATTTCCGCCTCCTATTATCAACGCATGCTTTTTCACCCAAGGATAGGTCTCGCGAAAATGGGCGGATACCTTGGGCAGATCTTCGCCCGGGACCCCCAGGCTTCTCGGGTTGTCCATTGCCCCGATCGCGAAAAGCACGTTCGAGGCCATATACTCAGCTTTGTCTGTGACGACCCTGAAACAAGCTTTATGTTCTTCTTTGCGGCTTTGCGGCTTTGCGGGAACCTCTTCTTTCCCAACTTCCAAAACGGTTTCCTCGGTCCTTACATTCAACTCATTATCCAAAACGAACCGCACGTAATACGAAAGTAATTCCTCCCGCGTCGGTTTTTCGCGTGCAGGCTTCAGATCGCCTTCGTTGAACTCAAGCTCGTTCGTGGTCGAAAAAACGGTCAGCCCGACCGGGTAGTTATAGATCGTGTTGCCGATCAAACCTTTTTCCAGCACAACATATTCAAGGCCCGCTTTTTTTGCCTCATAGGCCGCCGCGATCCCCGCAGGCCCGGCTCCGATAATGATGAGGTCATGCAGCATCTCTTTCAAAAACTAATTAGTAATGAATAATTATGTAATTACTAATTATTATCGGAAATACCATCTTCCAGTTTCCGTAATGCATCGGTCAGCTTCTCGATCTGCAGTTTCGTGTTCTCAAGATTCCGCTTTGACTCAAGATAATTCTGCCATTCGTTCGTCGCCGTCAGAGCTTTTAAAACATCCTCGTCGAGCGCGTGCGACATCACCACCAGAAGGTCGCTCAGTGCCTCGTGACCTTCGAGAAGCGATTGAATTATCGTGTACGCCAGTTTGGCGTTCGGCAGGTCGATGTCGAGGTCGTCCATATTTATTTGGGCTGTGTCCATTTCAGTTTACGCCAAAAAATCAAAAGGGCTCGCAACCAAGCGAACCCACCAAAGAGGCTCCGATGACAACTGGACTAATTTTCTTCCGTTTTGGGTTCGTCCACCAGCCGTTCGTCAGGTTTTGGCGTCGGCCGCCTTCCTTTTGACGAGACTACCCAAAATTCGACTTCAGGATCGTGACGATAACCGCCGAATTCCACCCGCAGTCGGGATGCCTTTATCGGACCATGTTCCGCTAGTAAGTTTCGTCCTTGAAGTATGAAAGTTTTTAACTCTGTGATGTCGTAACGAAGGTCGTCCGCGTAAAAAATAATCACGCCCGTCTCGTTCTTACGTTCAACGAGCAGACGGGCTATTCCGACATTTGCCCACTGGAAACGCTCTTCGTCCTTTTCGTCCTGCGTGCGGTCGTCAACGAATACAGGAAGTTCTTCTTCGGAACTCTTTTCACTCTGGTCCCCGTCGTTCGTATCAGGCGGAGCAGGATCACTCCTCGCTACTTTTCTTCCTCATTTTCCTTTTTGCCACTCCTCCGCCTCGTCCTTTTCCCGCTCCTTGACCGACGGAAGAATGAACTCATCAAGCGGATCGTAAGTATCGTCCCCGGCGAACCATGTCTTGGCAAACAAAAATGTTTTGTTCACCGGCATCTTGGGCTCACGTACGGTTGCGGACGGTGACGGCGGATCGACGCCGGGAGGTAAGATCCACAATTCAGTCGCAATACTTGTCCGAAATCCACCCCGAAGGATCGTTAAGCCGCGATCGGTCAAAATTTCGAAAAGAAAGATGGTTGACGATCAACCTCTCCCGAACAGGCTTATCACGATCTCCGGGCAACTCATCGATACCCTGGTAGTTAATTATGTACCCCTGATGATCCGGCTTTCCAGCCAAATCGGCAAGAAAAGCATCCATTCTGCCCCCAAATTCACACTCGCCGACGCGTCCAAACTCGTCAACAAGTACTGCAGGTTTAGCTTCTCCGACAACCTCAGCCCAGTCTTGAGCAAACAGACCCGCAGCTGACGACTATGCTTGTCAACATCAGGAAGGTAGAAACGGCCGAGCTTGTATCTAAAGCTTATCTTGCTCATTTGCTGGAATAATACGCGAATTTGCAGCATCCAGGCAACCATTTTCTCTTCGGCGCACTTCCTAATGGAACGGGAGCGGATGAACCTGACATACCTCATCGTCATTCGCATGCAGCTCTGTTCCGGCAGCCAGATAGTCGTATCGCACGAATGCCAAGGCAACGGTTCTTTGGAGTTTGGGAGAATACGCAACCGATGTAATTCGTCCGGCGTTTTTGCCGTCGGCCGTCGTCAGTTCGTTTTCGGCTTGAGGCACACTCCCTACCGGTCGTGTTTCCGCCTTTTCGCCGCTCGGCTCGTCGAAAATTAGTCCGGTTAATTGCTTCGCTACATGGCCGCGGAAGTGGATGCGGGCGATGATCTCCTGGCCAATGTAGCAGCCTTTGGTGTAAGAGATCATCCCTTCGAGGCCGAGTTCGGGGACGATGGTGTTTTCGTCCATATCAATCGCCGTATTTCGGGATGCCGGATTCGATGCGGAGTGTTTCGAAGAGTTCGTCGGAGATCGCGACAGCCCCGGACGCAGTGAATCCCCGGCAAAAATAGTCGGCATCGATCGATCGGAATAAAGCAGGATCTCGAGGCAGCCGATAAGTAAAAAAGAACCCGCCTGTTAACGTTGGCGTTTCTTTCCCGAACATTTCGAAATACCGATAATTTTCAGAAACGTCCTCGACAAAAAAATCGCCTGCGTAAGTGAATCGAAACAGATTATTGAAAACCTTTTCCCGGGTCGCTTCTTCGGTCTCGATCAGAAAACGGTCGCCTTGCCGCAAAATGCGAACGACCGCAAGCAGCCTTCCCTGTGCATTCGGAAACGCGGCAAGCATTTGAGCTCCGTCACCGAGCGTCTTCATATCGTTGGTGACCATTCCATCAAGGAACTGAACGGCCTCTTTGCCCGACACGGCGAACAAGCCGCGCGGCATTTCGATAACTCCAGTTCCGCCAGAGCGGATTTGGTCATAGGTCTTTAGATCGGTATCGGTCATTTCCGGAATAATGAATAGTGAATAACGTATAACGAAAAATAATTATTCGTTATTCACTATACGTTATTCACTATTCCGGAGATAAATGAGTCAGTTCTCGACTCAGCGGAATTTCCCGAAATTTGCTAGACTTGAGTTTTGCGTGAAATAGGCATCGGGTCGCTAGTGTTCCGGTTCCGACAAGAATAATGAGCCAATTAACAGAAGAAGCAATACTCGATTCGCTAAGACAGATCATCGACCCCGATCTGCGTAAGGATATCGTCACACTCGGTTTCGTCCGCGATCTTGAGATCGACGGCGGAACCGTTTCGTTTCGCATCGTTCTGACCACGCCGGCCTGTCCGGTCAAAGAGCAGATGGAATCGCAGGCGATCGAGATCGTCCGCGGGCTTGACGGGGTGACCGATGTGAAAGTCACGATGGACGCCGAGGTCCCGCAGGGCCGCGGCATCAAGGACAACGTCGCGGTCCCCGGCGTGAAGAACATCATCGCCGTATCGGCGGCAAAGGCGGCGTCGGCAAATCGACTGTCGCGGTCAATTTAGCCGTCGCGCTCGCGGCCGACGGTGCGAAGGTCGGGATGATGGATGCCGACGTTTACGGGCCGAACGTGCCGCTGATGCTCGGGACCGGATTCGACCAGCCGCAAGTGTTAAACGGCCAGCTCGTTCCCATCGAGGCTCACGGCATCAAGATGATCTCGATGGCCGTGCTCGTGCCGCCCGACAAGCCGATGATCCTTCGCGGCCCGATGCTGCACGGCGTCGTTCGGCAGTTTTTGTCGGATGTGAATTGGGGCGAGCTCGATTACCTGATCGTCGATATGCCGCCGGGAACAGGCGATGTACAGCTTTCGCTGGCACAGCTTGTTCCGGTTCAGGGTGCCGTTGTCGTCACGACGCCGCAGGAAGTTTCGCTTTCGGACGTGCGGCGTGCGGTAAAGATGTTCGAACAGGTGAACGTTCCCGTGCTCGGCGTGATCGAGAATATGTCCTATTTCATCGCTCCCGACACCGGAAACAAATACGAGATCTTCGGCAACGGCGGCGGGCAGAAGCTTGCTGACGAATACGGTTTGAATTTCCTCGGCGAAGTACCGCTCGGAATGGAAGTCCGCGAAGGCGGCGACAAGGGCGTTCCTGTAGTCGTTTCCGCACCCGATCGCCGCAGTCGGCAGCCTTTCGCAAAGTTGCCGAAGAAGTTGCCCGTCAGGTCTCGATCGAGGCGATGAAGCCGGAGCTGGTTATCATGTCGCGAGCGAAATAACTCGATGCGTGGGCCCGCAGTCCGCCCGCGCAGTTGCGCAAGCGTTACGGGCGGCCGATGCGTCCACCCCCATTAGAACAATAGACCGGCACGCCGCAGGGCATCGGCAAACCTTGGGTCGCTCCGCAGCGGGTCAATATCAGGGGTTACTTTCAGCATCATTACCACATAACTGCGCTGTTCGATCGCCTTATCGAGCCACTCAAAGGCCAGATCTTTTTCGCCTAGCCGCGCGTGGATCAACGCCATTTCAAAAGGCGTGGGCAATTCATTTCGCGCTTCGTCTATCTCCTGTTCGAGTCTTTTTTTCCAGTAGACGGCCGCATCCGAGGTTGAAGCCGCCTGTTTCAGTGCCGGGGTTTCGGTAGAGTCCCGGCCGGCGAGTTTTCGTCGCTTCTGCCGCGCGGTGATCGCCTCGCGGTACATTCCTTTTTGATCGTAGCAGCGCTTGAGCGGGTCATAGATCTCCGCGTAATCCGGGTTCATTTCGGCGACCCTGCGTGCTCTTTTCGATCGCTTCGTCAAAACGCTTAGCGTAAAAAAGGATCCACACTTCCTGAGTGTTAATGCTGGGCGAGAGCGGGTCTATCTCTTTGGCTCGGCGGGCTTCGACGAAGGCCTCGTCGAAGCGGCCCATCGCCGTCAGATATTCCGAATACCAGTGCCGCGCCGTGGCGTAGTTCGGATTGAGGGCTATCGCACGTAGGTATCCGTCCTGCGCGCCTTGCCAATCGTGGTAGTAAAGCATCTTGACGTAAGCGAGCGACGTATGCGCCTCGGCCAGCTCTTCGTCCAGTTCAAGTGCCTTCATCGCCGCGTCGCGAGCCTTCGGGTAGGCATCCGTGGGCAGCTCTCCGTCGTAATCGGCAAGCAGGCTGTATGCATCCGCCAGTCCGGCGTAGGCAAGCGCGTAATTAGGGTCTTTCCCGATCGCCTCGTTGAAAAACCCTATCGCCGTCCTAAGATCGCCGGTGGTTCGCCTGCTTGAAAAGTACCGCCCTTTCAGAAAAGCGTCGAGGGCCCCGGCATCATTCGTAAAGCGTTTGGCGATCTGTTCATTCTCGCTCGCACCCAATTTCAATTTCAAAGCCTGCGCGGTCTGTGCGGTCAAACGGTCTTGCAGATCGAAAATCTGTGCCGCGTCGCTCTCGAACTGTTCCGCCCAGATCTGTTCACCGTTTTCCACCCGCAGCAGGCGGACATTGAAGCGAACACGCCCTTCAAACCGTTGGATCGTGCCTTCGAGAACAGCGTCCACCTTTAATTTCCTGCCTATTTCGAGCGCGTCCTGCGGTGCATCGGCAAACGGCGTGACGGCGCTGATCGGCCGCACGGTGATCTGCCGCAAACCGCCGATCTTCATTATCAACGCGTCCGTCAAACCCAAACCGAGGGCCTTGCTGTTTTCATCCGTGGTTAGCGGCCGCAGCGGCAGGACCGCCATCGAGTCGATCTTCGGAGCAGAGTTCGCGGCGTTCCAGTACCAAGCCGCGGAGAGAATCAACAAGATCGAGGCGAGACCAAGTATTGCCGCAATAGGTATTTTTCTCTTCGCCGCAGGCAGCAGCGGCGCGATCGTTCCGTTCTTCTTCGAACTCAACGGTCAGTCGGTTGACGGTGCGTTTTTGGAGGATCGTTTCCCCGATCGGCTGGGTGATCTGCTTGACGTCGGCCGAGAAACGGTAACCGTGCTTTGGAAGAGTCTCGATCTTGACCCCGTCCTCGGCGTTTAATATTTTTCTCAGTCGCGAGATCTGCTTGGCCAGGTTGCCTTCCTCGACGAACGAGTCCTGCCACACCGCTGAGATCAATTGTTCTTTGGAAAGCGCCCGGCCGTTATTTTCGACAAGCAGAAGGAGCGTCTCGAATTCCTTCGCGGGAAGGTGCAGCGGCACGCCGTCCAAGAACAAAGTTCGCTCATTCGGGTCGAGCACGAACCTGCCGAACTCGTAAACAATTCTTTTGTTTCCAACAATTTCCATCCGGTCAAAAAAAAGTCAAGAAAAAGCCGGGAAAAACGCAAGACTCCATTCGACCCTGCCGGGCATGATGACGCTGCATACGAAAGACCTTGACCCTATTGTCCTATGAATATCGCGATTCTATCGCAGTCTTTTGGCCGCTACAACAAAAAATTGACGGCCGCAGGTGGAGGTAAAAATGCAAATTTCGAATCGACCGAGACCATCGAGGTCTCAGGACGACGGGCCACAGGACGGAACGAAAATCTCCCAATCTTTCTATAGCAAAACAGCAGCGTAAGCGTGGCCGATCTTCGCCTTCGCGATAGTCAAAAGGGTTGAAGCATGAAACAGACGGTGGAAATAACTTTCGAGACGGAAGAAACGATAGTTCTCTGCGAAGGCCCGAATGTGAGGGCGGCGTTTTGCCTGTGCTGTGGTGAGCAGGTTCTGATGGTCTCGCCGCAGACGGTGGCCGCCATCTCGAACCTGACGGAACGGGAGGTTTTCCGGCTGCTCGAATACGACAGGATTCACTTCCGCGAAACGGATCGCGTGCTGATCTGCATGAAGTCCGTGGCGGCGCTGCAAAGATCCATAACCCGCGACGCCGATCGGGAACCGGGCGTCGGAGGAACGCTTCACGAATGATCACCAAATTTTTTCAACAGGCATCCGCCATTTTTCGGCCAGTTCTCGCGATAGCAAGTGGGACAGAGTCCATACCCGTGAAATAAGGAGTAATACCCATGAACAGAAGATCGAACATAAAAAACGTGCTCTTAATGCTCGTTGTTCTTCCGAGCCTTGCATTGCTCGCAAGTCTATCTTTGACGACTCCCGAGGCGGCCGCGCAGGGATCATTGATTGTTAACCAGTCCGACGATGCAGGCGACGGCGTCTGCGGCGATGGGACCTGCACGCTGCGTGACGCCGTGCTCGCAGCGAATGCCGAACCGGACGCAAACACGATCACCTTTGACCTCGCCGCGCACACGATCTACTTATCCAGTGCGCTGCCGGACCTGGCCTCCGGCATGACGATCCAGGGGCCGGGCGCAGGCAGTCTGACGGTGCGCCGGAACGCGAGCGACCCGTTCCGCATCTTCACGGTCGCTGCAGGAGCTACGGTCGCGATATCCGGGCTGACGATCACGAACGGAGCCGCGACACTCGGTATCAACCTCCTGAATTCCGGCGGCGGAATATTGAACATGGGCACGCTGACCCTGACGAACAGCATCGTGAGCGGCAACGCGGCCCACTACTGCGGCGGCGGCATCTGCAACTGGAGTTCCGGATCGGCGCAGGTGATCAATAGCACCGTGACCGGCAACTATTCCGACAATCGGGGCGGCGGCATCGGAAATCGACAAGGGACGCTTACGGTCCGAAACAGCACGGTCAGCGGCAACTCCAGCCTGTTTTACGGCGGCGGCGTCTGGAACTACTGGTCAAACGTAGCCGTTAGTGTGACCGACAGCACGGTAAATGGTAACCACACGGGCGACTCCGGTGGCGGCATCTTCAGCGAAGGCCGGCTCACCGTGACCAGTAGCACAGTGAGCGGGAACACGTCGGACGGTCACGGCGGGGGTATCACGGACGAAGGCACGCTCACAGTGGTCTCATCGACGATCACCAATAACCGCGCCGACGTGGACGACGACGGCATCGGCACGGGCGGCGGCCTTTTCTTTCAGTACGACTTTCCGCCCTTGCGGAACACCGTCGTCGCGGACAACTACCGGGGCGCAGCCTCCACAACCGACGACAACATAACCCGTGGCGCGTGGGGCGACGTCGACGCCTCAAGTTCCTTCAACCTGATCGGCAACGGTGGCAGCGGCGGTCTCACCGACGGGGTCAATAACAACCAGATCGGCGTCGCCAATCCCGGCCTCGGCCCACTTCAGAACAATGGCGGCCCGACCGAAACGCACTCGCTTTTGTCGGGAAGCCCCGCCATCGACAGGGGCCATAACTTCGGGTTCATCACGGACCAGCGCGGCCTCACGCGCCCCTACGACGATCCGGCGATCGCCAACGCTTCAGGTGGAGACGGCTCCGACATCGGCGCGTTCGAAGTGCAAGCCGCGGTGCCCCCGCCCACACCGGATACCGACGGCGACGGCGTGCCTGACGCGACGGACAATTGTCCGCTGTCGGCAAACCCCGATCAAGTTGACAATGACGGCGATGGACAGGGCGACGCTTGCGACGCGGACGATGATAATGACGGACAAACCGACGCCGACGAAGTCGCATGCGGTTCAGACCCGTTAAATGCCGCAAGCCGTGCCGCCGACAACGATGCCGACAATTCGCCCGACTGCGTTGATTCGGACGATGACAACGACGGCGTGGCTGACACAGCAGATAATTGTCAATTCTCCGCTAACCCGGATCAAGCTAACGCCGACAGCGACTCTCAGGGCGATCTTTGTGACACGGACGATGATAACGACGGCGTTGCCGACACAACGGATAACTGCCCCCTGACGGCAAATCCCGACCAGTTCGATTTTGATTTGGACGGCATAGGCGACGCTTGCGACGCGCAAACGGGACCGCCGACCAACAGAGACCAATGCAAAAACGGCGGATGGATGAGATTCGACACTCCACGCCGGTTTAGTAATCAGGGCGACTGTACCCGGTTCGTGCAGCACGGGCAATAAGTGAAGCCATTCTCAGCCGCCGCAGGGACAGCACCTAATTCTGCCCGAACGGGTGTCGCCGCCGGGCGTGGCTGGGAACCTGCCGCATGCTCGTCGTGCGTTTGAACGACAATGACGACGTGAACCGTAAACGAGTAACCAAAGCAAAGATTTAACCCACAGGAGGTCAACATGAACTCATCGAATTGTAAAAGAACACGGCCCTTACGGGCGGACAGGCCGCTCATCTTGGCGGTATCTGTTTTCATCGCGATGTCCGCGGCCGCTGCTTCCGCAGCGGCCCAAAGCGGCGGCGGAGCTTTGCACGTTACATCATTTCCGGCCGGGGCAAAGGTCTTCATCGACGGGATCGATACGGGCAAGACCACGCCCATGAGCATCAGCCTTGCCGTGGGTGACCATACGGTCGAAGTATCTGTGCCCAACTCAGGATGGGATCCCGTTTTTCGCTCCGTCACCGTAGTCTCAGGGAATAACGACCTTAGTGTCACCCTGCTTCCTGTCCTAACGATCGGACCTGCGGGACCGAAGGGGGACAAAGGCGATAAAGGTGATATCGGTGCACAGGGTCCGCAGGGACTGAAGGGTGATCAAGGAGATACCGGTGCGCAAGGGCTGCAGGGGCCGAAGGGCGAAAAAGGTGATACCGGCGCTCAGGGTCCTCCCGGAATCGGAGGCGGCGTTAAAGGGATGCGAGCATTCAGGAATACCGCAACCGATAACTCGAGCGCAACTTACACCTGGACGGCTCCTGCTGGGGTCACCCACGTCATGGCCGAGATGTGGGGCGGAGGTGGAGGCAGCGATGGAAGCAGCGGCGTGTTCGTAGGCGGAGGTGGCGGGGGCTACAGCCGCAGCGTCCTTGCGGTCGTGCCGGGTGCCATTTACACCATCACAGTCGGCGGGGGCGGCTTCTCATATATTTCTTTCGAAGACGAACCGACAGATGGGTCCGCCAGCAGCATGATGTACGGCACTACGACTTTGATCTTCGCGGGGGGCGGCGGCGCGGCTAGAGGACATTTCCCGGGCCGTGGCGGCGAGGGGGACCCGTCAGCAGCCATAACCGGCACGGGCAATCAGTCAAGCGCCGGAGGAGGCGGGGCGGCGTTCGGCTCGCACTTCTGCCCGAACGGGCCATCGACCGGGCACGGCGGCGGTCTTCTTTCCGCCGGCCACCCCGGTTACGTTCTGCTTTCCTGGTGATTTAAAAAATGTGCACTTGGTCGCTAGTCAAATTATTCAAAGCGATCTCGTATTCGCGGAATATACAGGAGGAAATATGAACAGAAAGATGTTTGTCACAACCGTTTCCCTCGTGATTTTGGCCATTGTCTCGCTTGGCACACCCTTGTCGGCGAGGGCACAGGCAGTCACAACAACGAGCGGCACGTATGACCCATTTACATTACTGCTAACGCCGGACGATTTCCCGTGTCTGGAGGAGAGCATTCTCCTCGACGGCACGCTGCATCTCGTCGAGCACACGAGTTTCAACGCGGCGGGCGGCCGGAACGTAAGGTGGTTTTTTAATGCCGCCGAACGTATTGGCGGTGGGTCAATCCAGCGGAACGGTTTACCGCGCTACCGGGCCGACCCATATGACGTTCACTGATAACAACTTGACCGCCCCGCCGCGTGAGCGAACCTTCTTGGACGTCCTTCACATCGTCGGCCCGGGTGAGGCTACCGATCTTTTCGCATGGTCGCTGTTTCATGTGACCAGAAACGCGTCCGGTCAGCTCAGAGCATCCGTCACCCTTCAAAGAGTTGAATGCCGATGATACCGGCTGCTGGAGGATCCTTTCCGCGGGCGGTCATCCTGGTGTCATCGGGATATTGCACCGCCCGCGCCGATTCGTTGGCCCACATAGGAGGTAAATGAAAATGCAGATATTTTCGAAAGACGTAAACGCGATCATCAAGAAAACAACGTTCGGACTGTCGTTGTTACTTTCGGTAATGTTTTTGAGCTGCGGCTTGGCGGCGGCGCAAACTACGATCTTCTCGTACGGCGGCAAGCTGCCAGCCTCCGTGACGCCGGCTAATGGCACCTTCGAAATGGAGTTTCGGCTATTTGACGCCGCAGTCGGAGGTAATCAGATCGGCGCGACTGTTTCACTGTCAAATGTTGAGGTCAAAGCCAGCAGCTTTAGCGTGCAGCTCGATTTCGGCGAGGCGGCCTTTCCCGGCGCGGACAGATTTATTGAGATCAGTGTACGGCGGCAAGCGAGCAGCGATCCGTTCGAGGTGATCACGCCCGGCTCGCGTGTGGGGTCCGCACCGTATGCGATCCGCGCTTTGTCGGCTGCAACAGCTGACGCCCTTTCGGACGACTGCGACGAATGCGTAACCGACGAGCAGATCGGATCGGTGGACGGCAGCAAAGTAACGGGAACGGTTGCCAATGCCGCGAACGCGACCAACGCGGCTAGCGCCGACACACTGGACGATCTGGATTCGAGCGCTTTCTTGCAGACTAACTCGACGGCTTTCATCCGGAACCAGACCACGCAGCAGACGGCGGATTTCAACATCGGCGGGATAGGACAGGCCAACATCTTCAATGCGGCGACCCAATACAACATTGACGGCTTTCGCATTTTGAGCGTGCCGACGGGATCGGCCAATCTTTACGCCGGCTTCGCGGCGGGAAACAACCCCGGCACAGGCACAAGAAATTCCGCCTTCGGATATTACGCCGGAGAATCTACCAACAGCGGAGGCGACAATTCCTTTTTCGGTCATTTTTCGGGCAGATTTACTGTTGGATCGAGAAACTCCTTTTACGGCACCAGCACGGGTTATAACACCAGAGGCGGCAGCGATAATACTTTTGTCGGTGGCAACGCGGGATCAGGTAATACTGTCGGCTCGAACAACACTTTGCTCGGCGGGGTGCGAATGTTCTCAGCCCCAACCTGAGTTATGCGACGGCGATCGGTGCGGGTGCGACCATCATCCGAAACAATACGATCGTGCTTGGGCGCGGTGCCGGACAGGATGAAGTCTTCATTCCCGGCAACACCTTTATCAACAGTAATCTGACCGTCAGCGGCACGATCAACGCCAACCTGCCGAGCGGAAGCGGAAATTACATTCAGAACAACCCTTCAACGCAACAGCCGTCAAGCAGTTTCAACATTTCAGGGACGGGAACGGCAAACGCCTTCAACGCAAATTCGCAGTACAACATCATCGGGCACAGAGTGTTGAGCATTTCCGGCGACAGTAACGTCTTTGTAGGCGAGGGAGCGGGGTTAAGCAACACAACGGGCGTCTGCTAACTCGTTTGTCGGCAGGGCCGCGGGCCTGGACAACACGACCGGCTCCCACAACTCTTTTGTCGGCGCGGAAGCCGGCAGACTCAACGCCACCGGCTACAGTAACTCGTTTTTCGGAGTGTTTACTGGCATGCACAACACGACGGGCTTCGCCAATTCATTTTACGGTGTGCTGGCTGGCGGCGAAAACAGTACGGGCTCCTTAAACTCATTTTTTGGCGAGAGCTCGGGCAGAATCAACACGACGGGCGTCAGTAATTCGCTTTTTGGCGTGGGTGCCGGCTATTTCAATAGCACGGGCAACAACAACTCATTCTTCGGCTCGCATGCCGGTTTGACGAATATCGCGGGCGAAACAACACAATCATCGGAAATCATGCCGACGTGGCTTCCGGCTCCCTCACCTATGCTACTGCTCTCGGCTCAGAAGCGATCGTTTCGACCAGCAATACGATTGTACTGGGCAGAAACTACGGGCAGGATCAAGTCGTGATGCCAGGTAACGTCGGGATCGGCACAAACGCCCCCGCCTTCAAATTGCAGGTTATCGACACGTCGAACACCGGGCTTCGCGTGCAGACGAACGCGGCGGGCGGCACGGTCGCTTCGTTCGGCGGAAGCGGCGTGTTTCAGATCGATGCTAGCGGCGTCAATGGCGGCAGATTCCACATTTCCGAAAACGGAAACGTCGGCGTCGGCACAAACGCACCGAATGAAAAGCTCGAGGTCAACGGTGTTCTCCGCGTCAACCAGCTCGGCTCGATCGGCGGCACGCAGCTTTGCCGCAACCTTTTCAATCAGATCTCGAACTGTTCATCTTCCCTGCGTTATAAGAACAACATCGCTTCATTTTCCCCGGATTGTCATTCGTCAACCAGCTCCGGCCGATCACTTTCGATTGGAAAGGCGGCGGCAGCCGGGATGTCGGCTTCGGTGCCGAAGACGTGGCAAACATCGATCCATTGTTTGTTGTATACAACGAAAAAGGCGAGATCGAAGGCGTGAAATACGACCGCCTTAGCGTAGCTTTCGTCAACGCCTTCAAGGAGCAGCAGGAACAGATCCAAAAACAGCAGGTGCAAATTGCCCGACAGCAACAGCAAATAGACGCGCTCGAAAGGATCGTCCAGTCCCTGGCACGACGCGGGCGGTAATTTATTTACAGGGATCAGGACACAAGGAATTCAAGACTCGAGGCGCACAACATGAGAGCGTCAAAATTCAAAAATAACGGCCATTATGGAAGAGCAGGGAGTGGCGGGTCTGGGTCGATAACCCTCATCTTCTGGACTCACGCAGCGTCGATGTCTTTGCGATCTGCGTAAATGTGCCTTGATGACGAATAAGAAAAAAGGACCCGCGAAGATGACCGGATTCCGATCCACCGAATTTTTTAGTCAACATTGGAGGTATACAAAAATGAAGGTAAGTTCAAACGGCGTAAACGTAATCATCAAAAAAATAACTTTAATTGGGTGCTCGATGGTGCTTGTGCTCGCAAGCAATGCGCAACATTTGTCCGCTTTGCCCGCAACGCAAAACTTCGGCGTCACAATCGGCAAATCGGCTCCGGCTCAAAACAGCTTTTCGCTCTTCGCTGGGGCGCAGCAGCGCGCGATCAAGCTTCAACGAACTTTTGGTTTCAAGCCGCGGAGACTGCAATGACAACTATGGGGGGCCGCCGCTTAGTGTAGCCTTTTCAAGTAATCGCGACAGCAATGACGAGATCTACGTGATGGATCCGGACGGTATGAGCCAGGTGAACGTTACGGAGCATCCGGCTTCAGATCTTACTCCGGATATCTCGCCGAATGGCCGTTTCGTCGCTTTTTCGAGTAATCGGATGACCGCCGAAAACCCGGAAGGCGATTACGAGATCTTCGTTATGGAGCTGCGTAAGCCGGCGTCGGTTTGGCAGGTTACAAGTAATACCGGACTCGACAGTTGGCCACGTTGGTCGCCCGACGGCGAGACGATCGTGTTCGAAACTCGCGAAACCTCGGCCGCCACATCCTGGGAGATCTACCGATATACGTTGGGCGAAGTTAAGCCTGTTCGGCTGACGATGAATAACGTGCTCGACCGATATCCCGAATGGTCGCCGGATGGCGAGCTGCTGGTCATTCGCAGGGTAAACGATATTTACCTGATCGCCGCCGACGACGGGTCCGAAGTAGCGGAGCTGACATATGACGTTCCACCGGCGGGAAGCGCCTTCCCCGCGCGCCTGGGCTTGACCAGATGGGATCGTTCTCTCCCAACGGAAAGCTGCTAACCTGGATGAGCGCGAGAAACGGGTATCCGTCGGTTTTCATTATGCGTATCGATCAACCGGAGATCCAGATAGAACTAACTCCACGGCCCAGTCCCGCTCCCGCTGTCTTCGTCAGCCGGGCACCCGCTTGGTCGAGAAACGGGCAGTACATTTATTTCACCCGCACTTCGCCCGAAACGGGTAATGAGGAAGATATTTTCGTTATGAGTGCGGACGGAACATGCGTAAGACGATTTACCGAAACGTTCGGACGCAACATGGAGTCCGCTGTGCGCTGACTGTCCGTGAGACCGTGTACCCGGTTTCTAAACTCGAGCGGCTGCGAATGTCAGAATTCCCAGCCGCTCTGCCTTGGGTGAAAAGCGGACCGTTGTGCCGGAATTCAAGACGCAAGACCCCGGCAGCGGGCAGAAGCTTGCAAATGAATCCGGATGTTCATGTCACGGTCAAATAGCGTAAAATCGCGGTGAATTACGCAAACGGGCAATGGACAGAGCGTCTGTTTGATATACAGAAAATAGGGGGATTCCTACAATGCTGCCAGAAAGGTTTATGCCGAACATGAAACCAAATCCGACGCCGGATCTGGACCCTCGCAAGGTTGCCGCTCAGGTTTTCCAAAAGCTTGAAATGGCCAGACTTATTGTCCCAGCCAATAACCCGTTCACGACCACCCAACAATTGATCAGGAATATCGAGAACCGGGCGGTGTTCGAAAAGATCAGCAATCGGCTTACTTATTTTACGCCGGCTATTTCACTTGATAATCACATCGTCTCTGACGATAAGGCGATCGAGCGTACGGTCGACCAGCACGGAGGCCAGCATCTCGTGCGACGGTTCTTTCCCGTGGTCGCCCACCGCAACACGCTGGACGGAATAGACTTTATTGTTGCCGATCGCCAGAAGCTCATTACAACACTTAGGAACACGACCGCCGATGGGAAGCAGGCATTTTCGGAAGGTACAGGAAGCGATTGGAGCAAACATTGGGCCCTTGCCCTGTCCTTTGGAGCGACCGAGGGCCTCGGTTTTCGCGAGAACTTTCGCCCCTTCATAAATGATCGGCCTTTATTGGGAACCGGATCAGTTCCCTTTGATAATCGGCTGGGGCAGGATGTTAGTGTAGATATTTCCGCCCTCCATTTAGCAGTCGCGAACTTCCCCAAGATCAATCAGGTCCGATGCAACGTCCATATCGACAATCTAACCGTTACGCTAGCGGGCATCGGGGATGCGGTAGGCCTGTCGCCGTCATTTATATCGCACCTGGTCAACGAGCTATTGTTCAAGACAAAACTACAGAAAAAGCTCCCCAATTGGGTTCTCGACGCGTTTGATATCAGCCTTCTGGATCCGACGCATGGCTTTTTGAATGCCGGTATCGGAGCGACCATAATCAATCGTAAGAATTTCAAATGGTCCATAAAGGCATCGGTTGGCCTCAACAACAGCAGCCATCCGGAGTGGTCAGGTGATTTCAGGTTCGAAGGCTCGATCGGAACAGGCATTACGATCAAGTTCTGATCCAGACTCCGCTTTGTTGGATCATCTTTTTTTTGATTTATGCCGGCCGCTGCGGTAATATTTACATTAACGTAAGGATTCGCCCCGGCGGGTCCAAATTTTTGCGAGGAGACGCAATAAATAATATGTCAGCAGTTGCAGCACCTTCGGTCGAAATGATTGTTACGCCATCAGCTATCGAAGAGATCAAAAAATTCTTTGCGGGCGAAGACGACCTTCCCGAAACGTCCGGACTTCGCGTTCGCGTCGTTCCCGGAGGTTGTTCGGGATTTCAATACAGTCTCAATATTGAGGAAGAATCGAAACAGGGTGATTTCATTCTCGATAAAGGCGGCGTAAAGCTCTTCATCGATATGTTCTCGGCCCAGTACCTGAACGGCATCACGATCGACCACACAACGAACATGATGGGCTCGGGCTTTACGTTCGAGAATCCAAACGCCACCGGCGGCTGCGGCTGCGGCACTTCGTTCTCGGCTTAAACCTCTTAAACATAAGGTATATGGGCAGTCGTCCGGGGCCGGCGGTTCCGGGCGATTCTTTTTTTGGAACGGCCCCGCGATTGTATCTATCTCTTGGCATACGACAGGACAACTGATAAGCGGCGGAGTAGGTGGAAGGCGGGGTCTCCTCAAAAAGAGGAGACCCAAATGCCTGAAAACTAACCGTTTAGGGCGAATGTTTATTAGGCTCTTGCCTTTTGACGTTTCAAAATGCTAGCCTAGTTCTTGGCATAAGGATCAACATCACCCTTTTTAAGTTGATCGATTTCCCTTCTCTCGGGAATTTCAATTGCCGATAAAGAACAATTAAGGAAAATTTACTGGCTCGATACAAGGTGGGAATTATGCCTATTTCCTTCCCATTTTACGGGCTTTGGTTTTGAGAAGATCGCCGGTCGATCTTCATCCCGCGGTTGCCACGGCCGTAGGGAATTGGAGGACAAGTTTTGAATTATACGAAGAAGGCGTCGGTACTGCCTCTATTCGTCGTCGCACTCGCCATATGTGCGTTCGGCCAGGCACCCGGCCAGGACCGTCAAAGAGTTGTAAAGCCAATATCAAGTCAACCACTTAACCAGCCCACGCCCTCTTCCCCAAAATCAAAACCCCTTGTTTCAACCCTGTCCAGCAGCCGGCCCGTTCGCCAGCCGCTGACCAGCGATATAAATCTTCCCGCACCGTCAAAACCCGAACCGCTTGTAAAAAAGATAGTTTCGTCCAGCCCTGCGATGTCGGCCATTTCAGCTGGCCGAATTGCCTATAACGCCGGTGTTTCGACAATGATCCTGCGAGGCATCCACTCGAGGCTCGGAATTCCGTATCTTTACGGGTCCGACGGGCCGAATCGTTACGATTGCTCAGGCTTTGTCTGGAGCGTGTTCCGCGATGCCGGGATCGACTTCGAACGGTCCAGCGCCCGGTCGCTTTGGGCCGCCAGTTTTCCGGTAACCGGCGACGAGCGCTACAAGTTCGGCACGCTCGTCTTTATGAACGGCCTCGGGCATATGGGCATCGTTGCCGATGAGAACGGTTTCTATCATGCCTCGTCAAGCAAAGGCATCACCTATTCGACATTCAAAGGCTACTGGGAAAAACGCATTGTCGGCTTTCGCCGCTTGCCCAACCCTACAGTAACAGCGATCGAATAAAGATAAACGAAGAAGATCAATGGCCCCGGCGAATCCCGTTTCGCCGGGGCTTTTTCTTGTCCACTCGCGCACGCCTAGAACGACCTATCGGTCGAGATCGATCAATCTGACCGAATGGCAGATCAGATTGAACAAAATGATTGACGATTGGTAAACATAGTTTTACAATTATGAAAACGCGCCGAACTCGGATGCGTATCCCTCTCACGATCCCAGGTTCCCTGACCTCTAGATAACTTCAGAAATCTTCTTTCGATAGATCCAAAGCCAACCTTCGGAGCATTTTTCAATGAAAAGAATCCTGATCTTGTTCCTCATCGTTTTTACAAGTGCGGCAGGCGCTACCTTCTTCTTCGGTGTGAAGACTTCCGGTCAGAGCTCAAAGCTCAGACGGTCCTCCAAACCCGTCCCGAATCGATATATTGTAGTTCTCAAGGACAGTGGTGGTGACGCCGAACGGCCGTCCGTGCCGGCGGTCATGTCGGAGGCCGATCACCTGTCTGCCCGCTACGGCGGATCCCCTGACAAGATCTTTACAAGTGCTCTGAAGGGCTACTCGGCCCGGATGACGGCAGAAGAGGCAGAATTACTGAGTCAGGATGATTCCGTCAAGTACGTGGAAGAAGATTTCATTGTACAGTCCGCCTCGGAAGAGACAGCATCATCCTGGGGCCTGGATCGCGTTGACCAGAGGAATCTGCCGCTGAATACGGTCTACGGCTACAACTCAACCGGGACCGGGGTCCACGCCTACGTGGTCGATACAGGTATTCGCCCGACCCATGTTGAATTTGGCGGACGGGTTTCGAGCGGATTTGATGCGGTGAATGACGGCCAGAACGGTTATGACTGCAACACACACGGCACCCATGTCGCGGGCACTATCGGCAGTGCAACTTACGGCGTTGCGAAAAATGTTTCACTGCACTCGGTCCGCGTCCTCAACTGCAACGGCCAGGGCTTCGCTTCACAATCTGATAAGTGGTATTGACTGGATCACGGCAAACCGGATCGATCCCGCCGTGGTAAACATCAGCATCGCGTACAGCGGGTACTCGGATATCATTCAAAACGCGATCGACAATTCGTTCGAATCCGGCGTCACATACGTTGTGGCAGCAGGAAATAATAATTTTGATGCCTGCAACATTTCCCCGGCCCGCGTTCCGAATGCGATCACAGTCGGAGGCTCAAGCAGCGGAGATGTTCGCATGGGCTATTCTAACTACGGCCGCTGCGTCGATATCTTTGCCCCCGGCCAATCGATCCTGTCGACACACAGCTTCAGTGATACCGCGACGGCAACGCTCAGTGGCACGTCAATGGCCTCGCCGCATGTAGCAGGAGCCGCGGCTCTTTTCCTTGAGACTAACCCATCGGCAAGCCCGGCAGAGGTTGAGGACGCGCTCGTTTCATCAGCGACGTCAGGAGTCCTTTCCGACGTTGGCCATCAATCGCCTAATAAGCTTCTTTATTCACGTTTTGGCACAGGCGGGCCGACACCGACGCCGACGCCGACGCCGGCTGCGACGCCTACCCCGACGCCCCGACCCCAGCCTACACCGTCGGCTCCCGGTCAGATAACAATAAGAAAACGCGGAAATGCGTACGGCAACGGCTCCACATCTGTTGGGTCATTTCAATACAATGCAATTAACCTGGCCGTATCAAACTTCACACTCTATAACTCAGGCGCTCCCGAGGACACGTTTGTCGATCCGAATGTCAATTCCTTTGGTACGGCGAATATCGTTGAGGTGACTGAGGCCCAGGTTGCCGGCTGGTCTCTGGATTCGATAGAATGCACCGAAACCTCCGGCAGTTCACAGCCAAACACAATTGTGAACCTTGCGAACCGAAAGGCCAGTATCGTCGTCGAGCCGGGTGAACAAGTTACCTGTACTTTTACGAGCAATGAACTAGGACCGACCGCCGCGGATGCCACAATTTCGGGGATGGTCGTAGACACCAGTGGACGAGCGGTCAAGAATGTCACGGTTTCGCTAATAATGAGTACAAACGGCAGTTTCAGATACGCAAGAACCAATGTATTTGGCCGGTATGCTTTCGACTCGGCGACGGTGATCGAACTTATTATGTCGTCCGGGTCGAGCCATCGCGGAAATATACGATCCTTAACGGCACTCGGTCATTCACGCTATACGAAGATCTGAACCTTTCGAATTTTGTTGTCGACCCATGATATCAACAGTTTTAGGGTACATGGAACCAAACGGCGGGCAAGGAACATTCCTTGCTCGCCTTTTTCTTTGAAAGACATATCGCCTTGTCACAAAGCAGAGGTTAACCATAAAGAAAAAGTGTTCAGGCCTCCAATTACGAGAGCTGCCCTGCAGGGAAGTTCTTGACTTCCTTACGAGGCTTCTGTTAGAAACCCTATATCGCTTTATTTATAGTGCGACCGCCAATTACCGGTAAGGCCGGCTTTGCGAAAAATAAATTTCGGAAAATACTTGTCATTCGATATATTGCTAACCTAGATCAAATGATAATGTCCGAATCCCGGATTTGAACGGAAACGGAATAGCTGGTTTTGGACGGGTTGTTTTGGCTGATTCTAAATCTGGAAAAAAGCGGTCATTTGACATTTGCAAGTTCGGGCACGGGGCCACAGCCGGAACCGGGAGTGAAGAAAACTGAATTTGTCGAGGTGTGAAACATGAAAACAGCGTCTTATCTTTAATATTCTTAAGGGTGCGATCCTTTCGACCCTGTTATTGGCCATCTTTGGAGTGGCGGTTAATGTGAATGCTCAGCAGGAGAGCAGGATAACATTACAAAAAGGCTTCTGCGCGAGTATTGGCATGCAGAACACGTGTAACGGAACTCCTGCTTCGTTCCCTACCAGCGTCACCTTTGAAGTGACGATAGGAGTATACAATCCGGAGACCGGTACTTTTATCGTCAGTGAAAATTCTGCGAATGTGGTAGTTCCAATTGAGGCGAACGCCAACGGCTCCATTCAGGCCGTAGCTGTATTTGAGACGGCGTTTGGTTGAAAGTTTGTGAAGTGACACCACTCGGCTGGCTATCGATCCCGCGGCCGGAAAGCTCCGGCGGCGGCAGCCTTCAGTTCGCTTTGGATAATTGTCTCTTTGCTCGAATCGGGCCAGGAAATAACTCGCTGAAGTTTATCAACGGCCCGGGCGGAGCAACGGCAGCCGACGCTACGATCACCGGGCGAGTGGTCGACGCAAACGGTGCCGGCATCGCATCGGCCAGACTGACGCTGGTGGATGCCGCAACCGGCGAGACCAAGGTGGCTGTGAGCAGCCTCTTTGGCTACTATAGCTTTACGGAAGTCGAAGTAGGCCGGCTGTATCTGTTGAATATCGCCCATAAGCGATACAGATTTGCCGAAACCCAACGGGTCGTTTCACTCGCGGACAGTATGACGGACGTTGATTTCGTGGCAATGCCGGCCAAGCTGACATTGCAGACCAAGCGGTAACTCAATAAGGACTTGAGCGAGAGCCAATGCGAATTTTTCGCATTGGCTCTTTTTCGCGCCCTTCCAAACGCTTCTCACAACAAAGGTTGAGCACTCCTTTAGAAACTATCCGAAGAAGGTTCTTTGAAATGTATGGAATATACATTTCATTAGATATTTCCTGTTGCTTACACAAAGAGAAACCGGATCCGGCCTTCAGATGCCGGAGTTATTAAAAGGAGTTAAAGATGAAGTCAATTACGATACGTGTATTCAATTATCTTGTTATGGCAGTTATCGTTGCGTCATTCGCGGCATCGTCATTCGGACAAACGATGGTCAAATCGGCGATAAAGAACCCTGTTAATATCATTTCCGCCCCGAATGGATCTGTGGCGCCGATCTTTTTCGAGGGTCCGGGCGAAAGCGGAAATCCTGACTGCTCCACTCTGAACGCCTTGTATGCCAACGGAACAGGCGATACCCGATTTTCGCATATCATCGTCGACAACGAATTGAAGCTCGATTTCGGAACGCCGAACGGCACCTTCGCCTATACGAACGGCAACGGAAAGGTCGTGGTCGGATCTGAATTCCCTGCCCATTCGGTCACTGTTTCCTCATCCGGCTCCTCGGTACTCTCGTGGAGTTCGCCGCTGCCCAAGGTCATCACCGCCGTGATCCTCAAGGTCGGAAGCGATGCGTATGTTTACCCGTACAAACCTTTCGCTAACAGTGATACGAACCTCGTAACAGGTGACAGCCGCAGCATCAGCCATCTAACCTTTTGTTTCGATGCAGTGGCTGCTCCAACCGCGGCCGACGGATCGATCAGCGGCCGTGTAGTCGATGCTAACGGTGTCGGCATTTCAAAGGCACAGATGGTCCTGATCGACGGCGAGACCGGAGAAGCGAAGATCACGCTCACCAGCCCGTTCGGCTACTACAACATCGGTGGTGTTGATGTCGGCAGGCTTTACATTCTGAATGTCAGCCACAAGCGGTACAGTTTCGGCGAGACCCAACGGACGGTTTCTCTCACGGAAAGCATGACGGATGTCGATTTTGTCGCACTTCCGTTTTGAGTATAAAGGTCAGTAATGATACCGATTTGATTTGAAAGTATCGAATCGATGATCGGCAATACCACGCCCGGACCGAATGGTCCGGGCATTTTCTTGCCCGCTAGACGATGAATCCCGGACGCGAGCTCAGGTCGCTGCATTCGGTAACAGCCGCGACCTTGTCGATCGCGATGAAGATGTCGCGGTCGTCCTCATTCTTTAGCTTGAGAATGCCGCCGCCGACGCTGATGATCTCACCGCGGTACATCACGTTCGAACCGCAGTTGACGTCAACCTTTTTTCCTTTCAATTCCGTTAAAATCGCTTCCATCCAGGTTCCTCAAGCGAATTATAGCTTATTTCCATTGCCTGGAATATCTTACGGAAACTCACCAGCCAAATGATCTCCGGCGAAATCGTTCAAATTGACCGAAAGGCCCATATTTTCAGGTCAATATGAGAAAAAATGTTGACGTTGGTTGTTGTATGTTGTACGCTTGTTAAATAGCCGACTTCCCTGTCGAGTGACCTTAGATCCCGCAAATCCCTCATAGAGATCTTCAAGTAATTCCCCGGAGTATCAAATGAAAAAAATCTGGATCCTTTTGGCAGTAATTGCCGTTGGCGTGGCCGCAGTGTCGTTTGTTCCTTCAAAGACCGAAGGAAGCTCGTCAAAGAGCGAAGGACGTTCGTCCAAGCTGAGAAGGGCAGCAAGAGCATCTGATAGAATTCCGAACCGCTACGTGGTCGTCCTCGACCCGGTCGCGATGCGCTCGAGCGAAGACATTTCGGAAAAAAGTGCCGCCAGGCTGTCAGGCGCCTACGGCGGTGCGGTCGACAAGGTGTTCAGCCACGCGCTCAAGGGCTTTTCGGCCGAAATGACACCACAGGCTGCCGAAGCGATGAGCAACGATCCGAGCGTTTTATTTATTGAAGAAGATTCCTATATCTCGGTGAATGCCACCCAGACGAATGCTCCCTGGGGCCTAGATCGAGTTGACCAGCGAAATGTCCCGCTCAATACCGCATACAACTACGTTCGCACTGGAGCGGGTGTCCACGTATACGTTATCGATACGGGCGTGAGGGCGAGTCACACGGAGTTCGGGGGACGGGCAACCGCTGATTTCGATTCAATGTATGACGGACAGAACGGGAACGACTGTCATGGCCACGGAACGCACGTGGCAGGGACCATAGGCGGGCTGAACTATGGAGTGGCGAAGGATGCCCGTATTCACGGAGTCAGAGTACTAGGCTGCAACGGGATCGGAACGGTCTCGACAACGGTCGATGGTATCGACTGGGTAACGGCCAATCACATTTCACCCGCGGTAGCGAATATGAGCATGGGCTCGGCCGCGTCCTTACTGATGGACTTTGCGGTACAGGGTTCGATCGACGCGGGCGTAACATACGTTGTGGCCGCCGGAAACGCGAACGCCGACGCATGCCAGTATTCGCCGGCACGCCTCCCGTCCGCGATCACCGTCGGTGCTGCGGACCAGAACGATGCTCGTGCGGGCTTTTCGAACTACGGGTCGTGTGTCGATCTATTCGCGCCGGGCGTGAGTATCATGTCGGCCTGGGCGTGGAACGACACCGCAACCTTCAGTTTAAACGGCACCTCAATGGCTACGCCGCATGTAACCGGCACGGTCGCGCTATATCTGGAGCAGAACCAGAATGCCACGCCGTCACAGGCTGATGCGGCGCTAATGGCGGATGCGACCAATGGTACAATGAGCGGCGAAACGAACGGCTCGCCGAATATGATGGTGTTCACGGCACCGGCCGCGCCCACAGCCGCAGGAGCGTACGTTTCAGGCCAAGTGAAGGATAATAATGGCCGCGCCTTGAAGAATGTCCGTGTTGTTCTGCAGAACGCCAACGGAACCGAAAGTCGCCAGGCGTTGACAAATATGTTCGGCTATTTCCAGTTTGCGGATGTCGAGGTCGGCCACTTCTACATTCTTCGCGTTCAAAGCAAACGCTTTACATTCGAAAACAGTCCGATGTCGTTCAGTCTGGGAGACAACTTCACCGCGACGCCATTTGTCGGCACTCCGAACTTCTAGACCGGAGACTATAAGCCTCGATTCGAGAAAAGACCGCAAGGCGAAAACTCGGACCCGTCCACCATCAGGTGGGCGGGTTTTTTCCATTTAGATTCAAAATAAATGAGGGTTCGGAATCGAGATCAGTAGGTACTCATTTACCACATTTTGTGTATGCAAGCATACGAACCGCGATTTATTGCGTTTTTTTATTTTTAGGCTGTAAAAATGGCTCTTTCATGACATTGGCTCCGCCCTCGGCCCTGACCCGATCGGTAAAAAAGTATTTACTTTTCACCGCGACATATGCTACAAGCATTCTCAAGCAAGTAGTTCACCCTTTGTAATCCGCAGTTATAACTGCCGTTTACAAAACGATTGCGCGATTAGCTGTGCGTGTACGTTCAGTCGTACTGCGCGGCCTGACACCAACGCCGTTTCCCCGGCAGGAATGGCTAGGTTTAGACGACATCTCCTTTTGACGCAGAAGATATGCCGTTTTAAGCTTTTGATTTTTTGTACAGGAGCGTTTTATATGAAGACCCACGTTGAAATTAAACGAGTTGAAAAGTTTACCATCCGTGCGATCGCATTGATGTTATTTATGTTACTGTTTGCTCCCGTGGTGCCGGCACAGGCACCACCAAATCCGGTACCGCCGAGAGAGAATATACTTTCCGGTGCTTTGATCATCCCGATGGATAATTTTCATCAGGGCGACGCTGCGTTTAGCGCCTTTAATTTGAGGGCCTACGGTTTGGCCAACCTCTTTCTGCAAAACAACATCCCGGTTAAATGGGCTATCAAACCGGGAAAAGCTAAGGACGATCTTGACTTCAGCGCCAATGTGACGCGTATCGCCGGAACTGAAGGGATCCCGGGACCGGCCGATGCGAGCTTTGCCGGCGGCCCTTTCATAGTCACACGCGAATTCGATACTCCGTTCCTGCGAGGCCTGATCAGCACTTTTAACGGAGAAGGAACCCCCGTAACGGTCTATGAGACTAATGATGATGCACTTGTGGACATTCGTTATACGCTTACGCATAAGCCGAAGATCGCGGTTGGACCCGATGGCGGTAATTTCGGTGCCGGAGTATTCGAGGGATTGTTCGATAGGGCCGGTATACCCAATTACGTGCTCGGTGTCGACGACATTGATTCGGCAGGACAGTGCTTCACCTTGGCAACACAGGGTCACCAAACCGAGTCAACATTTGTTAATACGTACCGCCAGTTCGTTGTAGGAGGCGGTAACCTGTTCCTGCAATGCCGCTTCGGTCAATACATTCGAAAACCACCCGAACGGGCATTTCCAGACCACCGGGTCTGGATATACGGTGTTCACGAGCAACCCGCCGGCGCCGAACGAGACCAACAGCAACTCATTTGCATTTCCTGAGGGCTCGATGCCGTTCAACCAGTTCCTTGGCCTGCTTGCGGATCAGGACGGTGCGGTGACTGAATATCAGTATGCACCAGGTGCGGGACCGGCCAACGGGAACCGGGTTGCGGTGACCAATACAGGTGCCGACGCAAGCAAGTTCGTGGCCACGGTCTCACAGGTGAACGGTCCAAATGCGGTCGGCGGCGTGGTTTTTGAAATGGGCGGTCATAACTACAACCGTCCGGATGACGCCGGTGAAACTGACACTTTGCTCGCACTGCGGAATGGTCAGCGAATGCAGTTAAATGCCGTGTTCGTGCCGGCCCGGTCGATCTGCACGCAGCCGGAGCAGGCGGTCGTGGGATTCAAGTCGGTTCGTAAAACGATCGATTTCGCGCCGGGCGGCCCACCGCTTACGCCGGGTGACACCGTCGAATGGACGATCGATTACGTTAACAACGGGATCGCGAACCATGAGAATTTCCAGATCCAGGACATCATCAACGAATTCAACCTGCATCTTCAATTCGTTCCAGGCTCGGTTTCCGTCACAACCTACAGCGGTGCGACCGCGGTCGTTAACCCTGCTTTCACAGGATCGGGGGCGGGCATCACGCTCGACTTGTTGGCACCGGGAGCGTTTTTGCCGGTCGGCGGCCGCGTTCGTGTAAAACTAAGCACGCAGATCTCGCCGGATGCACCGACGCCATATGACCTTTTCAACCAGACAACGGCCCGCAGTTCTACGGTTGCGGCAAGCCCGAGCACTAAATCAGACGCGGTCGATGCAACGAACGCCGGGATCTTTTCGGAGGATCCGCCGCAGCTCGACAGCATTGGTCAGATCCAGAACGGTGCGATAATCGATCCGACAAAGATCCAGATTGCGGCAAATCCGACGGCGGCAGATGTTTCGGTCGAGGGCAGGGTGCTCAATCAGAATGGTGCGGGCATTTTGAACGCCATTGTCTCGGTAACCAACGCCGCGACCGGCGAAGTCAGATCAGCACGGACGAACTCCTTTGGCTTCTTCCGCGTCTCTGATCTTGAGGCCGGCGGACTCTATATCATAAGTGTCAGGCACAAAGCGTTCCGCTTCGGCGATCCTGTTGTTCTGACGCTAGGCGATGATATGACCGGATTGACGTTTACAGGACGGGAAGCCAAGGGTAACAACCTACGCCAGCCGGTACTCAGCAAGTCGAGGGGAGTCTTCTAGAGGGAATAGACCTGAGGCCTTTTTTCGAGGCCGCAGACCAAATTGAGGGGGCTGTCTGATCACGATCAGACAGCCCTTTTCATTCATCATCGCAGACGTTCGAAGAAATTGATCCGCCCGCCGGCGGACCTAAAACCGGCCTTTTTTATAGTTCTAACGGATAATGGCCGGTCGGCGAATGTCGAATTTATACACTTTTTGGAATCGCCTCCCGATTACATATATCCCTGCACCAAAGGTAAGAAGAAACACCGAGCTTGGTGGATTCGACTGCCGGACAGAACAACCTGATCACCGCTGGCTGACTACTGGAATTTTTCTTTCCCCCTTTTAAGTGATTTGAGTGAGAAGTTAGTTGAACATATGAAGACCCATATTGAGATCATATCAGTGCGAAATTTGGCCGGCAGGGCACTTGCGGGGATTTTCGTCCTATGCTTGTTCGCCTTGGCCATTCCGGCACAGGCACCACCGAATGTTCCGCCGCCGGCCGAGAATATCCCGGCCGGAGCTTTGATCATCCCGATGGACAACGTCAATCAGGGTGACGCCGGGGGAACGACATTCAATCTTCGCGCCTACGGTCTGGCGAATTTACTCCTGCAGAATAATGTTCCGCTCAAGTGGGCGATCAAGCCGGGTAAAGCAAAAGACGACGTCGATTTTTCGGCAAACGTCACACGTATTTCCGGCGACGGCGGCAGCGTTCCGGGGCCGGCTGACGCTGAATTTCTCGGGCGGTCCGTTCATTGTTCCGGTCGAGTATGATACGCCGACGCTTCGCAATCTGATATCGACGTTCAACGCTGGCGGTACGGAAGTCGTTGTTTATAGGACGAACACGGCTACGACGGCGGACATTCGTTATAACCTGACGCACAAGCCAAAGATCGCGGTCGGGCCCGACGGGGGAAACTTTGGGGATGGCGTTCATCAGGACCTTTTCGACGCAGCCGGAATTCCCAACTATGACTCGGTGACAGACGATATCATCGACACCAATGCGTGCTACACGCTTGCTACACAGGCACATTCAATATCGTCGGACTATGTCGACCTTTACAAGCAGTTCGTGCTGAGCGGTGGCAACTTGCTGCTTCAGTGCGCTTCGATCAGAACGTTCGAGAACAATGCCAACGGACATTTTCAGACGACCAGCCACGGATACGATATCTTCGGGACTGGTAGCCCCGACTTCGCAACCGGTGCCGCCGTCGATACGGCTTTGATCTATCCCGAGGGCGCCATGCCCTTTAACCAATTCATCGGCGTGCTTGCCAACCAGGACGGAGCTGTCACGGAATACGCCTACGCTCCGGGCGGAAGTGCCGCCAACGGCAATCGCATTTCGGTACGTAATAGTGGTGCCGACGCGAATAAGTACGTGGCTACGGTTTCGGAACTGGGCGCCGCGGGTTCGCCCGGCAGCGCTGTATTTGAACTAGGCGGACACGATTACGACCGAACCGAATCCGGAGCGTCGCCGATCGAGAGGCTCAACGGTCAGAGAATGATCCTGAATACGATCTTCGTACCCGTGACGCGTCCGGCGTCGTGCGGTCTGCAGCAGGCGACCGTCTTAGGCTTCAAATCGGTCCGCCGCTTTAACACACGCACGGGCGGCCCTCCGGTTATCGCGGGCGATACGCTGGAATGGACCATAGACTATGTGAACAATAGCCCCGTGGACGTTACCAATTTTAATATCCGTGACGAGATCAGTGCGGTTGACGGTGTTTTGACCGGAAATCTGACGTTTGTCGCTGGTTCGAATCAGGTCACCGTGTCGAGCGGCGGGGCGGCCGCAACCCGAAATACGAGCTACGACGGCCTGGGCGACGATCCGACATCGGACCTTCTTGCAAGTGGTGCGTTCTTGCCGGTAGGCGGCCGAATACAAGTTAAGGTGCGGACGACGATCAATCTGCTGGGCCCGGGTGGACACCCGCATCCCGACGGCACGATCCTTTACAACCAGACGCTAGCACGGGGCACCCAGATCGTCGGTACGGTCAAGTCCGACGCGATCGACTGGACAAACGCGGTGATCTTCGGCATCGAAGCGCCGTCCGCCGACAGCTTCCTTCAGCTGCAGAACGTTGGCATTCTCGATCCGACGATCGCTCGCATCAATAGTTTGCCGACGGCCGCTAATGTATCGATCGATGGTGAGGTTCGCACCGATGCCGGAGATCCTATTGCGAACGCTCTCGTCACCGCTGTCAATGCGTCAACAGGCCAGGGTAAGGCCGTAAGGACAAATTCCCTCGGCCGGTTCATGATCAGTGATCTTGAGGTCGGAGATCTGTACCTCGTGACCGTGAGCCATAAACGTTATAGATTTAACGACGAGGTTATTTCCCTCACGCTTAATGATAATGCTTCGGGTGTTAGCTTTATCGGCACCGTGCCTGAGGTCAAAGGAGGACGTGAGGCGGTCAAGGCCGGTCGTTAACGGTTGAACAAACCATTATAACGCTCACCAGATCGTGCTTTTCCGCGGACGGCATCCAACCGTCCGCTTTTTATTGACTCGGAGTTGATAGAGTTATCGGAGACATATTCACGCCTCACAATTTGAGGACGTTTCTAAATACGCGAAGCTAGGTTTGCGAGCCGCCCGGCAGACGCCCATTTTCGGGCGCTCTCGTTGCCGCCCGAGGCCGGCCCGGGCTGGACGTTTTTTGAAGCGGCGATCACCGCAGCTATTATTGCCAGGTCTTTCTCTCCCGGCAATTCTTCCTGTTGTTTGCGTCGTTCCTGCCAGCTTGAAATAAATCCGGTGTCCAGCTTTCCTTCGGCGAATACATCGTCCTCCAGGACCTCGCGAAAGAACGGCAGGGTCGTCTTAATTCCTTCGATCACATATTCGTTCAGGGCACGACGCAACCGGGAAATGGCCTCGCTGCGGTCACGGCCATATGCGGCGAATTTCGAGATCATCGGGTCGTAATAGATCGAGACCTCTGCGCCTTCATAAACGCCGCCGTCATCGCGAACACCCGGTCCGTGCGGAACGCGGAGCCGCGTGATCCTCCCGGGCGAAGGCATGAAATTATTTTCCGGGTCCTCGGCGTAAACACGGCATTCGATCGCATGACCGTTCATCCGCACATCGTCCTGCGTGAACGAGAGCGGTTCGCCGAACGCTACACGGATCTGTTCTTTGACCAGATCAATGCCCGTGACAAGTTCGGTAACGGGATGCTCGACCTGCAGGCGCGTGTTCATCTCGAGGAAATAGAACGAGCGGTCGATATCGGACACAAGAAACTCGACGGTCCCGGCCCCGACGTAATCGACCGCCTTTGCGACCATCACGGCACAGGCTCCCATTTTTTCACGCAGCTCGGCGGAGTTGATCGGCGACGGGCATTCTTCGATCACCTTTTGATGTCGCCGCTGGATCGAACACTCGCGTTCGCCGAGGTGAACGTGGTTTCCGTGCGTGTCCGAGAAAACCTGTATCTCAATATGCCTCGGGCGGACGACCGCTTTTTCAAGATAGACCGCGTCATCGCCAAAACTGGAACGAGCCTCGGACCGTGCTGTCTCAAATGCTTCGACCAATTCTTTCTCATCGGCAACAAGCCGCATTCCCTTTCCGCCGCCGCCGGCCGAAGCCTTCAGCATCACAGGATAGCCGATCGACTCGGCCGTCTCCTTTGCCTCGTCTGTATTTTTCAGCGGCTCAGTCGTTCCGGGCACGACCGGAACGCCGGCGTTGATCGCGATCCGCCGTGCCGAGATCTTTCCCCCCATCGCCTCCATCGCGTCCGGCGGCGGCCCGATGAAGCGAAGACCGTTCGCTTCAACCTGGCGAACAAAGTCGGCGTTTTCGGAAAGGAACCCATATCCGGGATGTATCGCCTCGGCGCCCGCGGCCTTTGCAGCCGCGATCACTTTCTCACCGCGCAGATAGCTTTCCGACGAAGGCGCCGCCCCGATGTGATATGCCTCATCTGCCATTCGCACATGCAAAGCGTCTTTGTCGGCATCGGAATAGACAACGACAGGTGAAATGCGCATATCTCGGCATGCACGGATCACCCGGCAGGCTATCTCTCCGCGATTGGCAATAAGGATCTTTTTGAACACGGGTCTAAATAATGAACATCGGACAATGGAAAATGGACAATCTCGGAACTGCCGTTAATGTTAGAGCCTCGTTTTCGCAGTTTTGATCGACGAGGTTAATATCCTTTGCAATTCCCTGCAATCAATCAGTAGAGACTCCGCTTGCGCCGAAGTAATAAATCCGCCGTCACGAAGAAGGCAAAGCCAATATTCAGTTTCGACTGATTCTTTTAGTGCGATAGCAAGCTTGTTTACAAAATCTGGCTTCGACTGAGCCTGATTACCCTCAGCAATGTTAGCTCCGACAGAAGTGCCCGACCGCAAGATTTGTTTAGAAAGCACATATTCTCTCGTCTCGCTCGATAGGTGCTTATAAAGTCCAACAATCCGCAATGCAAAACTATACGACTTATCTTTCAGTACATTTTCCTTAGGATTGTCCATTCTCCATTTTCAATTGTCCATTTTATTCCGCCAGCGTCGAATTGCCTTGGTTCTTGGGATCGTAGCGAACGCCGACTTTCGCTCCCGGTGCGAATTTCAAAGGGTCTCGCCGTTGTTCTTCGGTCAAAAGCTCTGAGGATTCAAAATCGACGCCGTTCAGCGAATAAACGTAAAAGACCACTTCGTCACCGTTCGGACGCGTTTCGGTATCGATGATAACGCCGTCGGTGATCCGGCCGGACCTTAGCAGCTCCTCACGCCGCCCCTCGAACAGGTCTTCCTTTTTGCCCTTGAAGATATTGAACAAGCCCATGATCAATCAACAACAAGCGGTTCTTTGCCGAACCTTTCCCTTAGCCGGTTGGCCGCCGAAAGAATGGCGGGCCGTTTAATTATTCTTGCTTCCAACGGACGCTTTCCCGGAATGTCCATCAGCACAAGCCCCAAAAGGATCGTCAAAAGGCCCTGGCCCGGGACGCCTGGAAGCGAAAGCAGCAGGCCCAAGATTATCAGGAACAACCCGAGAAGGTTTTTCAAAATGACCGCTCCCCAGCGAACGAGCCAACTGCTTCCCGGCAGAAGGTCCTGAGTGTAATGGGAACTGAAGTAATTCTTTGGGATCTTTACAAGCACGATGACGATCGCAGAAAAGCTGATCGAAAGTGACAATAGGAACAAACCTGCACCGATCAGCACCTGGCCGAGCGTTAATCCATCCCACAATCCCTTGAGATATTCCATCAGCCGCCGCCCGCAGGCTCTTCAAGCCGTAGAAACTCCTTCCAGATAAAATACATGCGGTGGACCAGCGTCCACACGGAACCCACGGCCAGGACCCAGAGGACCTGCGGCATTCGGTTGAATAGGAAAAAATCGGAATTCCAGTCCCACGTCGACAATGCGCCGATTATCAGCAGCACGATCCGCTCGGGCCGCTGCAGAAAACCCACGTTCGCCTTAACGCCGAGGCCCTCGGACCTGGCCGTCGTATAGCTGACCATCACCGACGCTATCATACCGATGCCGGCCAGCGTTACATTCAACAAGGAATGCTGCGGCGAATTTCCGGCGTAAAAGATCATTATCCCGAGGAACGCCGCCATGTCCGACAGCCTGTCGAGCGACGAATCGAGAAAGCTTCCGAACTTCGTCACATTTCCGGTCATTCGCGCGACATTGCCGTCGAGCATGTCGAAAATATTTGCGACGATCATAACGATGCCGGCCCAGAAAAATTCGCCGAACCCGAATAGAACGCAGCAGCCGATGTTTATTGTAACGCCGACCGTCGTTAGTATGTTCGGGTGGACGCCGAGCGAAGCCAGGCCGCGGACCATCGCGTTGATGATCATCATGGCACCACGTCCTATACTTTCGCCTAACATTATAACGGGTCGGGAATGGAGATGGGCCGGGCATCAGCCGGCCCCCAGGGCCTTATTCTTTCTCGTGGATCGTCGTAAGCCGGTCTATCTCAAACGTGCGCCAGCCGGTTGGCGTTTTGACCTTTACCTCGTCGCCCTCTTCGCGGCCCATCAATGCCTGGCCGATAGGAGAAACGGTCGAGATCATTCCGTTGTCGGGGTCACTCTCTTCGGAAGTCACCAGCTTGTAAGTGACCTTTTCGTCTTTTTCGAGGTCGAACAGCACAACGCGCGAACCGTAAGCGATGCGGTCGGTGGGGATCTTCGAAATGTCGATCGAATCCACCTCGCGAAAGCCGCTGCCTGAACCTGCCCTATGCGGGCCTGTACGATCGACTGCCGTTCCATCGCAGCTTTGTACTCGGCGTTCTCACGCAGGTCGCCGAATTCGCGGGCATTCTGAATTTCTTTTGGAAGCTTGAAATGCAGTTCTTCTTCAAGCGAGTCCAATTCTTCCCTTAGTTTCTTTTTTACTTCGTCCATATAAACTCAGTGAACATCCTATTGACGGTTCCAACTTACTCGTTCTATAAATGCGCCTTAGCTTCTTTTGGTGCGGCGAATGAAATGCCGATGTCGCGTGCCGTCCGCACCAATTGGCCGTCGGTTGGCACCGTCTTGATATTTGCGCAGGCCTCCGAAAGCGGCACGGTAATGACATCTCCTGCCTGAAGCGCTACCATCTTGCCCGTCTCGCCGTTCGCAAGGGCCCGGACGGCACACGCACCGAAATTTGTTCCGAGCATCCGGTCGAAAGCGTTCGGGCTGCCGCCACGCTGCAGATGGCCGAGCACGACGCATCGCGATTCCTTGCCAGTCATCGCTTCGACCTGCTTTCTAACATATTCGCCGACTCCGCCGAGCCTTAGCTCCTGGCTGTCCGAATATATCTCCGCCTTCCCGACTTCTTTGGCACCCTCGGCGACGACGATATTCGTAAATCGCGAACCGGCCTTTTCCCGCGCGAGCACCTTTTGAGCGACCGAGTCGAACGAGAAAGGTATTTCGGGGATCAAGATAACGTCCGCACTTCCGGCAAGTCCGCATTGCAGTGCTATCCACCCTGTGTTGCGTCCCATTACCTCGAGAACCATCACTCGGTCGTGCGACGCGGCGGTCGTATGCAGCCGATCGAGGGCTTCGGTAGCGATGTCGATCGCGGTCATGAATCCGAACGTAAATTCGGTTGCGGCCAGATCGTTATCTATCGTTTTCGGGACGCCGATCACCGGAAACCCGCGCTTGTGAAACTGTTCTGCGATCGCCAGCGTGCCTTCGCCGCCGAGGACCACCAGCGCTTCGATGCCGAGGATATCCAGATTGGCCAGAGCCTCGCCGATCGGCATTTCCGGGAACACCGCTTTGCCATCGACCATTTTCACAAAGCTGCCGCGGTTTCGCGTGCCCAGAATGGTGCCGCCGCGAGGGAGGATGCCGCTGACGGATTTCGAGCGTCAGTTTCATGCGTGTGCGTCTCGCCGAGAATTCCCTCAAAGCTGTCCTCGATCCCGATACAGTTCATGCCGTATTCGCCGATCGCGGTCCGAACGACCGCCCGGATCACTGCGTTCAACCCCGGAGCATCGCCGCCGCCGGTTAAAATTCCTATCTGCTTATACATACGATTGCCTGCAAAACTATTTTAAATGTAAATCCGCAAAAAGTGAAAAACGGCCTAAAGCAATGCTCCGGCAACCCCGGGTTTTCCTATCCGCTTTATAAAACAAAAGACGAACTCGTGTCGAGTCCGCCCTTAGCCTTGCCCGAGATCGCCAACAAAAGCGTCACTTCCGAGCAACTATCATTTCGTACAGCCGCCGTGATTCAGGCATCACCTCGATGGCCTTCAAGACCTGCGGATCGGCCTCGAGCAAGACCTGGGAACCTGCCTCGCCTGAATACGTGGCGGTCGCCAGCTCTTCACGTATCCGCAGCCTCGCGTGATCGGCCATTGCCGTGACATTGTCGGTTGTCAGGCCCGATTCCTTCTGTCCCAATGTGAACTGGCGAAACGCTTCGAACAAGCGGTCGCTGACCTGAATGCTGTCGGCAGAAAGGCTCATGCGATGGTCCTGTTTTTCGGTCTTGTAGTTTTCGAGCCCGGCGATCTTTCCTGCCACGAGCTGCCGTACAAAGAAAAATGCGGCCTCATTGATGCGGAATCTAAGCGATCCGTTTTCCGCCGCTTTAACGACAACGTCCGGCTCTATACCGCGCCCGCCGTAATATACGCGCCCGTTGGCCGTCGTGACGGCCTCGCCCGCAGGCTTCGGTTTCGCGTCCGTCTCGCCGCCTTCGGAATGCGAATAATATTCGTATATCGAGCCGTTCGAATAGTCCCGCTGAAGCGATCGGCCGTAAGGCGTGTAATACCGTGCAGTGGTTAGCGTAAGTCCCGTTCCGTAAGGCAGCGGAAAGACGCGCTGGACCAGCCCTTTTCCAAAGCTATCCGTCCCAACGACCATCCCGCGCCCATAGTCCTGGACCGCTCCCGCAACTATTTCGGATGCCGATGCAGAGCCGCCGTTGATCATAACGACAAGCGGGACATCGTGCACGGGCCCGCCGGAGGCCTTCATCTCTTCGGTAACCGCGTACCGCGACCGGCCTTTGACCGAAACGACCGTCTGCCCGGCCGGGACGAAACGGCTAACGACCTCGATCGCCTGCGGAAGCAGCCCGCCGGGGTTGCCGCGAAGGTCGAGGATCAAGGCTTTTCATCCCCTGTTTTTCGAGCTCCGCGATCGCATCGTCTAGCTCACTCGCCGTCGTTTCCTGAAACCCGCCTACGAGTCCTACATACCCGATGCCGTTCGGCAGCATGAAATAGTTTCTTATCGACGGAAGCGGAACACCGCCGCGTACTATCTCATAATCTATCGGCTTATCGGCCGTGGCGCGTTCGATCTTTACTTTGACAGGCGTGCCGCGTTCGCCGCGGACATTTTTCGAGACCTCGCTGCTTGTCCATTCGGTCGCGTCCTTGCCGTCGACCTGCAGGAAGCGGTCGCCGTATCGCAACCCGGCCCGGTCGGCCGGCGTATTTGGAACGACCGACTGAACGTACACGCCATCGCGATGCTGCAATATCGAGACGCCGATGCCGTAGAACTGCGATGCCTGCTCTTCGTAAAGCTTGCGAAATTCATCGCGCGTAAAAAATGCCGGAGTGCGGATCGAGCGTCCACAGTGTGCTCTGTATGGATGTGTCGGAGATCCGTTCGTAATCGACCTTGCCGATGTAATTACGGTCTATCGCGTCAAGAGCTTCGCGGTAATCGGTCACAATTCCCGCTGCCGTCACCTCGGTACTCGCCGAAGTTTTCGCGAGCTTGCCGAACAGTCCTCCGGCGATCGCACCGAGAACGACAAAAACCACGCCAAAGATCAAGAGCCTTTTATCCATCTTTTCGGAAACTCCGAACAATATACGAATATACCACATAATTAGTTGTCGAAACCGGTGTGGCGGTTGTCGTTCGGGCATGATGTGCCGCGGATTTACTTTTTGAACACAAGACCGTAACATCTAGGTTTTGCCCAATGAAACCAGATGTTTCCATAGTGGTCCCTGCCTTTGAGGAAGAGGGCCGTTTAGGCGATTCGATCCAACAGATCCTCGACTATACAGGCAGCGAAAAGATCGATGCCGAGCTGATCATTGTCGACGACGGCTCGGGCGACCGGACGGCCGCTGTTGCCGAGCAGGCGATCGCAAAGTTCCCTGATGCCCAGGCAAAGGTCATCCGTTATGAAAAGAACCGCGGAAAGGGCTTTGCGGTAAGAACGGGCCTGCTTGCAGCAACGTCCGATTTCGCCCTATTTTCCGACGCCGATCTTTCGACGCCGATCGACGAAATGCACAAACTGCTGGACCCGATAGTTTCCGGCGAATTCGACGTCACGTTCGGGTCCCGAGCTCTTGACCGAAGCCTTATCGGCACACACCAACCATGGCGTCGCGAACAGGGCGGTAAAGTGATGAACCTCGTCATCCGCACGTTGTCCGGCCTGCCGTTTGCCGATACTCAATGCGGATTCAAAGCGTTCAACATGGCCAAGTTCCGGCCTCTGCTCGATATGATGACCATCGACCGATTCGGCTTCGACGTGGAATTTCTATTTGTTGCTAGCTATAACGGACTTCGGCTTTGCGAGATCCCGATCAGGTGGAATAATGTCGAAGGATCAAAGGTAAGTGTTATACGCGACACGCGTCGGATGTTCTCCGAACTTTCACAGATACGCCGCAACGCAAAAAGCGGACAGTACGACCGGGACAAATGACCGCAAAGCTCAATGTAAACATCGACCACGTCGCCACGATCCGCGAGGCGCGCAAGACCATCGAACCGAGCATTATCACGGCGGCGGTTATTTGCGAGCAGGCCGGGGCAAATGGCATTACGGTACATCTGCGTGGCGACCGGCGGCATATTCAGGACCGTGATATTGAGCTGCTTCGCGATGTAGTGACCACGTATCTCAATGTCGAAATGGCCGCGACCGACGAAATGGTCGCCATCGCGTTGCGGACAAAGCCCGACGCAGTCTCGCTCGTTCCCGAAAATCCCAACGAGGTAACGACCGAGGGCGGGCTGAACGTGATCGCGAATTTTGAGAACGTCAAGAAGGTCATAGAACAGCTAAAGGCAGCCGGAATTTTTGTCAGCATCTTCCTCGACCCCGACCTCGAACAGATCGACGCAGCCAAAGGCGTCGGCGCACAGCAGGTCGAACTCTGCACGGCCGAATACGCCGAACTGACCCTTTCAGCCCGCGCCGCCCACGGCGAAGGTGCGCAAAAAGCCGCCGCCGAGGTTTCCCGCATCGCGTCGGCCGCCGCTCACGCCAGATCTCTCGGGCTGATCGTCGCCGCCGGCCACGGCCTCACCTACCGAAACGTCGGCGCCCTTGCCGCCATTCCCGAGATCACCGAATTTAACATCGGCCATAACATCATTTCCCGTTCGGTTTTTGTCGGCTTGAATCAAGCTGTACGCGAAATGGTCGACGCAATCCGAAAGTAAAGGTCAGGCTAGATTTTCCAGATCATTAATGTCCTTCGGACGTCCGCTGGCGAGTTTATTTTTCTTCAGGTGTTCGAGACTTATTAGTTCAACGTTAATTCCGTCTATATTGGTGATCGTGCGTTCAGGATAGCACTCGGCGAATGCTACACCATCGATATAGGTAATTATCTCCAGCTTGAAAGGAGGAACGCCCATTCGGACGATACTTTTTCGCTGTGTAAACAACTCAACCGAAAGCTCGGCAGATGCGAACCCAAATTTCTTAAGAGCGCTAACCAGCTTCTCCGCGTTTTGATGGGAATTCGATACCCAGATATCCATGTCGCCGGTCGGACGCGGGTAGCCGTAGTAGCCTACGGCATATCCTCCGACAACCATATATTCGACCTCATTCGCCCTTAACAATTTCAAAAACTCTTTGAAGTCGTTGGGCAGCCGGATCGGAGTATCCATAGGCGCTTTGCCGCATCAGTTCCAGGGCCTCCAAACGTTCGAGCGGGGTCTTGCTATGCCAATAGACGCGATCGGCTTCATCCGCCTCTTCGAATGAAGAAAATACGCGAATCGCGCTTTTATCAATTCTCACGTCACTCAACTTCACACTTAAATTATATCACGGACAGTGTGCCTTCATTTCGTAACGCAATATTTACGCGGCCTGTGCAACCTTTTGCCTTTTCGCGCGTTCTCAAATAGCAAATCTTTTCAGAGGGAGCGATCAAATGACAAGGCTGCGGTGGATATCGATTGTTATCGGTTTAGCGTGTGCACTCGGCATAAATGCGCAGGACGGCGATGAGGAAGCAAAGGAAAAGGAAAAACAGCGTCAAAAGCTGCTGATCGCGGAAAGCATTGTCGGCGATATCGGCCAACTTTCCCTTGAAGAGAACCGGGCTTTGGCATTAGCCCGTCTTGGAACCTCGATCTGGCAGTTCGATGAAAAACGTGCTCGCAACATGTTCCAGGAGGCGGTCGGCGAGTTGATCGCGGCACAGGCGGCGGCGGAAGCTTCCCGGAAAACAAATCAGAACAACGAGCTTCTCACCGGCCAATCGACGCGGCCCCAGGTCTTGAATTCCATCGCCCAACGCGACGCTGAGTTCGCATTGCAAAGCCTGTATAAAACTCGCCCCGCCGCTATCCAGCGGGCGATGCTCAACGCGAACGCGAAGGACAAAAAGATATCCGGTTCGCCCGGCAACGACGTTCATCTTCGGCAGGCCGAAACGAATCTTGAGCAATCTCTGTTGCGGCAGGCTGCCGACCAAAACCCGGCCCGAGCCGCCGAACTTATAAAAAAGGCTCTAAAATCCGCATTGTCCGGTGAAACACTGAACCTTTTAAAGAAGCTGCATGAAAAAGAGCCGACAGCGGCAAAAGAGCTTGCCTCTGAGGCAGTCGGACAACTTTTGAAGAAAACGTTCATTATAGAAAATTACGTCGATCATCAATCATTCCATGTGTCGATGACGTTTCTGCAGGACTTTAATCGCGAACGCACCGCGAACGACGCCGGCTTTCGCTTGGACAGCGCGCAGATGCGGCAGCTTGCCGAAAAGATAATTAACTTTTACATAGAGAAAGGAACGCAGTTCGGTTATGGCGGCTACGGTTCCCAGTTGGTGCCCATCGCGGAAAAGTTAATGCCGTCGGCGGTGGAGCGTTTGAAGGAGACCGATAAAAATGTTCACGGCCGCCACGGCGGCATACAACAGATCCATCAGGACGAGGCGACCGCAAGGTTGTTGAACCACGAAACGCCGATCGACGAGATACTGGCCCAGGCACCAAAGCTGCCGGCGGCGTCGCGCAGCCAGATCTATCAACACGTGGCCAACAGGCTTTCGTCCGAAGGCAGTTTCGATCGGGCCCGTGCCGTCCTTAGTGACAATTTTTCCGAAGACGTACTGGAGGGCGCGATGCACAACCTGAACTGGAATTACATGCACCACCTCACCAACCAGGGAAAATTTGCCGAAGCCGAGGCGTTGATCGACCAGTTCCCCGATTCGAACCGCTATTCCGCACTTATATCGCTTGCATCCACAGTGTACTCGCGAGATCAGAAAAACAGGTCCTATGCCGTCAACCTGCTCGAAAAGGTACGTGGACAATTGCCCGCGAAGCCGGAGACGAATATGGAAATGTCGCATCTTGTGCAGATCGCGAACGTCTACTCGACGATCGAACCGGCCGAAGCGTACCGAATGCTGGAAGGAATGGTCCCGAGGATGAATGAGGTGATGGACGCCATGATCCTCGTGTACGCATATCAGGGAAGCTACAACATACGCCGCGGCGAAATACCCGTCTCGCAGGCCGGTTCAATGGGCGTTCACATTGACGCAGGCATTCTCAGGAATTTAGCGAAGGCGGATCTCGACGGTACGCTCAGCCTGATAGGCACGTTCGGCCGCCGCGAAATGCGTATTATGCTAAAACAGCAGCTCTTGGATCAGCTATAGATTTTTAGTTTAGTACTGCCTTCAACGCCTGGCCGGTATAGGATCTGCGTACCGCCGCGACCTCTTCCGGCGTTCCGGTCGCGACCACCCGGCCGCCGCCGGCTCCGCCTTCGGGGCCGAGGTCGATGATGTAGTCTGCCGACTTGATCACGTCGAGATTGTGCTCGATGACGATCACCGTGTTGCCAGTATCGACGAGCCGCTGCAGCACCTCGAGCAGCTTGTGCACATCGGCAAAGTGCAGCCCGGTAGTCGGTTCATCGAGGATATAGATCGTTTTCCCGGTAGCGCGTTTCGACAGCTCCTTCGCTAGTTTTATCCGCTGAGCCTCCCCGCCGCTCAATGTCGTCGACGATTGCCCGATCTGAACATAACCCAGGCCCACATCCAGAAGCGTCTGCAATTTCTGTTTGATCTGCGGAATGTTCTCAAGCAGCGGAAATGCGTCCTCGATGGTCGTTTCGAGAATGTCCGCGATCGACAGGCCTTTGTACTTCACCGCCAGCGTTTCGCGATTGTAACGCTTGCCGCGGCAAACATCGCAGGTCACGTAAACATCCGGAAGAAAATTCATCTCGAAACACTTCAATCCGCCGCCCTCGCACCCCTCGCACCGGCCGCCTTTTACATTGAACGAAAATCGGCCCGCCTTGTAACCGCGAACACGCGATTCCGGCAGCATCGCGTAAAGCTCGCGAAGCGGCGTAAACAATCCGGTATAAGTGGCCGGGTTAGACCGCGGCGTACGCCCGATGGGCGACTGGTCGATCTCGATCACCTTGTCCACCAGATCAAGGCCCTCGATCTTATCGTGAGCAAGCGGCTCCAGCGGCGATTTGTAAACGTGGCGGTACAACGCCGGATAAAGTATCTCTTCGACAAGCGTCGACTTGCCCGAGCCTGACACACCAGTCACGACTGTGAAAATACCGATCGGAAATTCGACGTCGATATTGCGAAGATTATGGGCCCGTGCACCTTTCACGCGCAGCCGCTGCCCGTTCGGAAGCCGTCTCAACTCGGGAACATCGATCTTCTTCTTTCCCGACATGTATTGCCCGGTCAACGAGTCAGGGTCGCTCTCGATGGCCTTCGGCGGGCCGGTTGCGACGACCGCACCACCGTGCGTTCCTGCAAGCGGCCCAAGATCGATGACGTGATCGGCGTGTTCAATCGTTTCCTCATCGTGCTCCACGACCAGGACGGTGTTGCCCAGATCGCGAAGCTGCTCAAGCGTTGCGAGAAGTTTCTGGTTGTCGCGCGGATGCAGCCCGATGCTTGGCTCGTCCAGGACGTACAGGACGCCTCGGAGCTGCGATCCGATCTGTGTCGCCAGCCGTATCCGCTGCCCTTCGCCGCCGGACAATGAGGCCGACGCGCGGTCGAGCGAAAGATACCCGAGCCCCACGGCGTCGAGAAAACGGGTCCGGTCCCTGATCTCTTTCAACACCAGACCGGCGACCTTTTCCTCTCTTGGACCAAGCTTGATCTCGTCCAGTTTTTTGACAAGATCGGAAACCGGAAGCTCCGTATATTCAGCGATACCGAAACCGTTGATCTTCACCGCAAGGCTTTCCGGCTGCAGCCGGCTTCCATTGCATTCAGGACAAGAAACCGGTGCGATCAATTCCTCAAGGGCGACCCGCGTTTTTTCCGACGGAGGATTTTCCAGACGGTCGCGCATCGCCCGCAAGGCGCCGGGCCAGGTCCGCTCAGACTTGTATGTTCCATGAACGAACGTCAACCGCCGTTTCGTGCCGTGAAAGAACGCGTTCTTGATCTCGTCGGGCAGCTCCGCAAACGGCGTCTTCAAAAGCGCCTCCGCTTCCTTGCCGACCTTGCCGTTCCCGCTCTTTCTCGAGATCTTTTGCTTTATCTTCGATATCAGCGAGTCTGACGGCGGCTCCAGCTTATCGCCGCCGGTAAACTTGTCGATTATGGCGAGTAAAGCTCCGTGAAGAAATCTGGAACCCGCATTGTCCGCTTCACCGAGAAAGCTCATCTTTCCGGCCGGCATACTTTGGTCGGGCGCGATCTTGTTGGCGTCGATCTCCATCACGCTGCCGATGCCGTGGCAACGCTTGCAGGCCCCGTAGGCCGAATTGAACGAAAACGAACGCGGCTCAAGTGCAGCGATGTTGATCCCGCAATTGACGCAAGCCATTCGCTCGGAATAAAGCTTCTCGTCGCCATCGATGATGGAAACGAGTACCGCTCCGCCCGAAAGCCGCAGCGCCGTCTTGACACTCTCGCTGATCCGCTCGTTCACGCCGGGCTTGATCAAAAGCCGGTCGACGACGACCTCGATCGTGTGGTTCTTTCGCTTGTCAAGAAGTATCTCTTCGTCGAGCTGGCGGATCTCGCCGTCGATCCTCGCCCGGACAAATCCGTCGCGGTGCAGCTTTTCAAGCTCTTTTTTGAACTCGCCCTTCCGGCCCCGAACCAGCGGCCCGAGGATCATGACCCGTTCGCCCTCGGGCAAACCGATAATTCCGGAAACGATCTGTTCGACCGACTGGCGCGTTATCGTTTCGCCGCAGTTCGGGCAATGCGGCTGGCCGATCGACGAGAAAAGCAGGCGAAGGTAATCGTAGATCTCGGTAACCGTTCCGACGGTCGAACGGGGCGAGCGTGAGACGGTTTTCTGTTCGATCGAGATAGCCGGCGAGAGGCCCTCGATCGAATCGACGTCAGGTTTTTCAAGCTGGTCCAGGAACTGCCGGGCGTACGCCGACAACGATTCCACATACCGCCGCTGCCCTTCGGCGTAGATCGTGTCGAACGCAAGCGACGATTTTCCCGACCCGGATAGGCCCGTGATCACGGTTAACTTATCGCGCGGTATCTCGACATCGATATTTTTCAGATTATGCTGGCGGGCACCGCGAACGGTTATTCGGTCGATACTCATTGACAGATAAAACTTCTACCTATAGTCGAAACGAGTATTTTACCAAATCCGAACGGGCGTCGGCAAAGCCTCGTCGCTTTGTCCCGTAGGGTACAGTTGCCCGTTTCCCCAAATAATATTCTTAAAAGAGATAATGACCGGGACTGCCAACGGCGTGTTATGGAAAAAGGCAACAAATTGATCCTGGGCGGGATCGCCGGTGCCGCGGCGATCGGCGGGCTTGCATTGCTGGCGAACCGGCGGGCTGGCTTTGATTATACGGACAAATCGGTCCTGATCATGGGCGGGTCACGCGGCTTGGGGTTGGTAATGGCACGCGAACTTATCATGCGAGGCGCCCGGGTTGCGATATGCGCGCGAGACGCGGCAGAGCTTGAACGTGCTGAGGCGGACCTGGCCTCGCTCGGTGGTGACGTAATATCGCTTGTCTGCGACGTACGGACACGTTCAGAGATCAAGGCCGCTGTTGAAGATGTCCGGGGACGCTTCGGGCAGATCGACGTTCTGATAAACAACGCTGGCATCATCCGCGTAGGGCCGCTTGAGCTGCAGACGGACCGTGATTTCGATGAGGCGATGCAGGTACATTTCTGGGGCCCGTATCACGCCTCACGAGCCGTTCTCCCGGAAATGAAACTCCGCGGCTCGGGCCGTATAGTGAATATCGCCTCGTTCGGCGGCAAGGTTGCGGTACCACACCTGGCGTCCTACTGTGCAAGCAAATTTGCTCTTGTCGGCCTCTCGTCCGCATTGCGGGTCGAACTTGCCCGCCACGGCGTTTACGTAACCACCGTTTGTCCCGGCCTGATGAGAACGGGCAGCCACCTAAACGCTGAGTTCAAGGGACAGAACGAAAAGGAATTTGCCCTTTTCAGCCTTATGGACGCTCTGCCGATCACGTCGATAAGCGCGGAACGGGCAGCGTCAAAGATCCTCGACGCCGCGGCGCGCGGAAAAGCGGAGCTCACGATCACACCACAAGCAAAACTCGCCGTCCGCTTTAACGCGCTGTTTCCTGAAACAACAGCTGCGGCACTGGAAATCGTAAATAACTTCCTTCCCGGCCCCGGCAACGGAGATAAACAAGCGGATACAGGCCTGGAAAGCACTTCGGCCGTATCGCCGTCCGTGGTGACCTCGCTTATAGACAAGGCCGCCGAGCGGAACAATGAATTGAAACCTAACGAAAGCATTAACTAAAAAACAATGAAAGAAGAACTAATCGAATACAGCGAAACTGATGAGGCTGGCGGGTTGCGAAGGAACGTGAATAACCCTGAACGGATCGCGTCCGCGGTCGCCGGCGGTGCTCTGGTCGCGTACGGCCTGAAAAGAGGCGGAATGCTCGGAACCACGCTTTCGGTCCTGGGTGGCGGATTGCTGCTCCGCGGCACTACCGGCCACAGTGTCGTATACCATGCCGTCGGTCTGAACACCAACGACCCTTCAGCAACGAGACTTTTCGGCAAAACTCCCAAGGCCCTGACGGGCACGGTTCGCGTAAAAAAGGGGGTCACCGTCAACCGCTCGCCGGCGGAGATCTATCAATATTGGCGAAATTTCGAGAACCTTCCGACCTTTATGAAACATCTCGAATCCGTCACCAGCCTCGGCGAGAACAAGACCCGCTGGAAAGCAAAAGCGCCGCTCGGCGCCACAGTCGAATGGGATGCGGAGCTCACGAGTGATGTCGAGAACCAGCGGATAGGCTGGCGATCGCTGGAAGGCGCGGATATACCGAACTCAGGAACGGTCGAACTTAGGCCCACCCTTGACCGCGGGACCGAGATCATAGTCACCCTGATGTACGAGGCTCCCGGCGGAAAGATCGGCGAGTGGGCGGCTTGGGCCCTCGGCGAAGAGCCCAGCCTGCAGGTGGCCGATGATCTTCGCAGGTTCAAAAGCCTGATGGAAACAGGCCTTATTCTCACGACGGAAGGACAAACGTCCGGCCGGTCAGTGGAAGCACGCCAGCTCGCCCGTTCAGCAAGGGCGTGAACCGAGTTATCAAGGAGGAATGAGATGAAGGCAATTTGCTGGTATGGAAAACACGACGTGCGCGAGCTGCAGGTGCCGGAACCCGAGATACTTAACCCGCGTGACGCGATCATCAAGATCACGCTGACCGCGATCTGCGGTTCGGACCTGCATTTGTACAACGGCTATATCCCGACCATGGAAGCGGGCGATATTCTCGGGCACGAGTTCATGGGCGAGGTCGTCGAGCTTGGGCGTGATGTGACGAACCTTAAGGTCGGCGACCGCGTCGTTGTGCCTTTCACTATTTCGTGCGGAAATTGCTTCTCCTGCAAACGCGAGCTCTGGTCGCTTTGCGACAACTCGAATCCAAATCCGCGAATGCTTGAGACGCTCGCCGGTTATTCGGGCTCCGCCCTTTTTGGCTATTCGCACATGTACGGCGGGTTCGCGGGCGGGCAGGCCGAGTATGTCCGCGTTCCGTTCGCCGATGTCGGCCCGATCAAGGTGCCGGACCATTTACCTGATGAAAAAGTGCTTTTTTTATCTGACATCTTCCCGACAGGCTTTATGGCTGCCGAAAACTGCAATATTCATCCCGGCGACACGGTAGCGGTCTGGGGAGCCGGCCCAGTCGGGCAATTTGCCGCGGTTTCGGCAAATCTCCTCGGGGCCGAAAAGGTTTGCATCATCGACCATTACGAGGACCGGCTGGAATTAGCGCGAACGCAGAACCCCAACGTCGTAACGATAAACTTCGACGAAGAGACGGTTTACGACCGCCTGCTCGAAGAGACCGGCGGCCGCGGGCCCGATGCCTGTATCGACGCGGTCGGGCTGGAATCGCATGGAACCTCGCTGGACGCCCTGCTTGATTATGCAAAGGCTTATGCTTTCCTCGCCACCGACCGGCCCCACGCCCTCCGTCAGGCGATCTATTGCTGTCGAAAGGGCGGAACGGTTTCGGTCCCCGGCGTTTATGGCGGATTTCTCGATAAATTCAATTTCGGCGCCGCGTTCGGCAAAGGGTTGACCTTCAAGATGGGCCAAACCCATATGCATAAATATATGCCGCGGCTGCTTGCCGAGATCGAGAACGGCTCGGTCGACCCGAGCTTTGTCATTTCGCATCGGCTGAAACTCAGCGAGGCTCCGTTAGCTTACGAAAAGTTCAACGAGAAAAAGGACCCGTGGCGAAAGGTCGTCTTATCGCCGAATTAAAACCGATGGACGGACCGATCATTTCCGCACTAAAAGGAAGTCTCGCCGGCCTGGCCGCCACCGTTCCGATGACGATCGCGATGGCCGCGATGCACAGGCTGCTGCCGAGGCATGAACAATATCCGCTTCCGCCCCGGATAATAACGGAGAACGTCCTGGAAAAAGCCGATGTCGATGACTCATTACCGAAAGACCACAAAGACGGACTTGCTCTGTTTAATCATTTCGCATACGGAGCGGCCATGGGAGCTATATATTCGTTAGGTCTAAACGTCGCTGGAAAACGAGCGGCGGCCGGCTCTGGTGCTGCGTTCGGCCTGGGTGTTTGGGCCGCCAGCTATCAGGCGATCCTTCCCACGGCCGGACTGTTCCCGCCGCCCGAGGCCGAACCGGCACGGCGTAATGCATTGATGATAACGGCACACATTGTTTGGGGAGCGGCTCTTGGCATTGCACTGCACACGGCCGACGGCAAAGGAGATGATCAAAATGGCAGATGACCCGCCCAACACGCACGACCCGGATAAACCGGAACAAGACCCCGGTCAACCGCATGACCCGAACGATCCGGGCCCGACCCATCCGATACCCGGCGAGCCGGACCCGTATCCGGTCACAGATCCGCTTCCCGGCGAGCCCGGACCGCCGATGACGCCGCCCGAGCCGATACCCGAATACCCGCCGGACGTCAAATATCGTGTCCGCGGATCACAGGAACCGCGTCACAGCGAACAACGAAACCACCGAGATCGCGATCCAAAGAATCACGCCCTGAAGCAGCGCCCAGTAGCCGAATTTTTTCAGCGTCTCACGTGAAAGGCTGACGCCGATAAAGAATAGGGTGACCGTAAGCCCGGCTTTCGCCAGGTTTACGGCCGCATCGAATAGGCTCGGCGGCGTTGTTGTGGGCGCGTAGGAACGAATGGCGGTAGCGACAAGAAAGAGAAGGATGAACCACGGGATCGCGATCTTTGCCTTGTTCTCTGAATTTCGGCTGCGGTAAATAAATGCGAAAAGCAGGGCGACCGGAGCTATCCACAACGCGCGGGCGAGTTTGACTGTGGTGGCAATGACCAGCGAATCAGGCCCGTACGAAGCCGCCGCACCGACCACCGAACTCGTATCGTGGATCGCGATCGCGGCCCAGATACCGAATTGATCTTCAGTCAGCCCGACCGCATGACCGATGATCGGAAAAACGAAAAGCGCGACTGAGTTGAGCACGAATACCGTCCCGATCGAAACCGATATCTCGTCGTTCTCAGCGTTGATAGCCGGTGCCACCGCCGCGATCGCACTTCCGCCGCAGATCGCGGTGCCCGACGATATCAGTGTTGACGTCCGGTCCGCGACCTTTAGCATTCTGCCGACGAAATAGCCGAGGACAAGAGTTCCAAAGATCGTCGCGATCGTGAACAGAATGCCGTCCTTCCCCGCCTTGTAAACGGTCGAAAGATTCATCCCAAATCCGAGCATGACAACGGAACCCTGCAGCAAGTATTTGGTTGCTTTGCCTTCGACCTGCGGAAACGGATTGCCGAAGGTAAATGCGATCGCCAACCCCAGAGCCAGAGCGATCGGCGGTGAGCCGTAAGGACTGAGACAAAAAATTATACAGGCTACGAACGCGGCCTTTTTAAGCACCATGAAACTAAAAAGTAAAAGGTAAAACGTAAAAAAAGGCAACCGCCGTTTCACGCTTGCCTTTTCACGTTCGCAATTTTTTACCTTTTACTTTTTACTTTTACTTCGCTTTCCCCTGGTTCGCAACCGCCTGCTGTGCTGCTGCTGATGGCCTCGGCGTCGCCGAGGTAATAGTTTTTTATCGGTTTTGCCTGATCATCCAATTCGTAAACAAGCGGAATGCCCGTTGGGATATTCAGCTTCACGATATCGTTATCGGATATCTCGTCTAGGTACTTGACCAGTGCACGCAGACTGTTGCCGTGTGCTGCGATTATCAGACGCTTGCCGGACTTTACCTTGGGCATGATCTCGGTCTCAAAATAGGGCACCACGCGCGCGACCGTGTCTTTCAAACATTCGGCCCTCGGGAACTTTCCAGGTTCGATCGAACAATATCGCGGGTCTTTGCCAAGCCAGCGTTCGTCGGTTTCTTCCAACGCCCCGGGCGGAACATCATAGCTCCGCCGCCAGATCAGCACCTGTTCCTCGCCGTACTGTGCCGCCATCTCCGTCTTGTTCAAACCCTGCAGCGAGCCGTAGTGTCGCTCGTTCAGCAGCCACGACTTTGTTTCGGGTATCCACATCAGGTCCATCTCATCGAGGATGATCCAAAGCGTTCTGATCGCCCGTTTCAGGACCGAAGTATAGGCCTCATCAAAAACAAACCCTTCCCCGCGCAAAAGCTTGCCGGCGGCCGCCGCCTCCTGCTTTCCCTTTTCGGAAAGATCGACGTCCTTCCAACCGGTAAAACGGTTCTCTTTGTTCCATTCGCTCTCGCCGTGGCGTATCAATACTAGTTTGTGCATAAGCTATATCTTAAATTTCAAATCTGAAATCTCAAATCAGAGATTTCAAATCTGAGATCTCAAATTGACGTGAATTTAGGATTTTGGCCAACAGCCGCTTAACCTCGCCGACCAGATAAAGCGAGCCTGTCACGACAATTCACCGCGTCGCCCGTGTGTTTTGTTGCCATCGCCACCGCCTCGTCGGCGCTTTCAGTTTCGACAACGCGACCGGGATCGGCCGTAGGCGGTACAAACCGAGAAAGTTCCTGCGTGGTCATTGCCCGCGAATTTGACGGCTTGGTGAGGATCAACCGCGCCGCCTTTGGCCAAAGGATCTCGGCTATCTCGGCCAACGTCCTTGTCCTGCATGGCACCGAAGATCATTGTTATCGGCCCGGTGACATACTCGTCTAGATACGCTGCCAACGCGGCGGCCCCGCCCGGATTGTGCGCGCCGTCGAGCAGAAAATTGTCGATATACTCCAACCGGCCCGGATGTCTCGCGTTCTCAAGCCCGGCCCCAGGGCACCCGAATCCTCTAAGTTCAATCCGAATTCATACCGCAAGGTCTGAGCCACATTGATTGCGGTCTCCGCATTTTCGGCTTGGTGCCGGCCATTCAGACCCAGGACGACGTTCGGATAATAGTATCGCGTCGTGTCCACACGATAAGCCTCAGGTCCGGTCGCTGAAACCGACCAAGGCTCGTGATCTCAAAACTCGGGGTCACGTGTATTTCCGCGCATCGATCGAGTATCACCCGCAACGGCACTTCCGACTGCCTCCCGATAACGACGGATGAATCCTCTCGAACTATCGCCGCCTTTTCAGCCGCGATCTTTTCTATCGTGTCGCCGAGATATTCCTGATGGTCGAGATCGATGCGTGTTAGCACTGCGATTTCCGCGCTTGCTGCAGTGGTCGCATCGAACCTACCGCCAAGGCCGGTTTCGAGAATAGCTAGTTCGACACCGGCTTCCGCCAAAGCAACCAGGGCGATCGCCGTCACCTGTTCGAAATACGTTGGAAGGCGTTCGAGTTTTCCGTCGCTCACCAGCCACTCAGACGTTTCGCGCACCTGCGATGCGTATTTAGCAAAGTCAGTTTCGCTAATATCCTCGCCGCCGATGCGTATCCGTTCTGTTATCGAAACAAGATGTGGTGACGTAAATACGCCCGTTCGAATACCGGCGTGAACACAAATAGAATCCAAAAACGCGCAGACCGAACCTTTGCCATTAGTACCAGCTACCTGAACTTTCAAATAGTTGTTGTGCGGATTCCCGAGTGCGGCTAGAAGCGCCGTGATATTCTCGAGCCCGAGCTTCATCGTCTCGACCTCGTTGCCGAGCGAGAGCAGGTAGCTTTCAGCTTCGTCGAAATTCACGGTTTAAGATTTCCCGACAATCCGCCGGTGATAGTTGATCTGCCCGAGATGATAATTCAGGTGGGTCGTAAGGTGGATGAGAAAATATCCGGTTTTCATAGGTTTTCCGAAAACGTCCGCCGGATATGTTTTTTCAAAGTCTTCGTCCAATAATTTCGCAAGCGTCGCCTTAACCTCGGACAAGGCCGCCTCTACCTCGGCCAGTAGTTCGCTTCGCGAAATGCCGCGCGATGCAAATTCAGCATCGCGGTCGCGAACATAATCGGTCCCACCGAGCACCGAGCCGAAAAAATGTCGCAGGTTACCGGCGATATGCAGGCAAAGCACGCCGCCGGGATTAGCTATATCTCCTGTCACTTTCCAAATGTCGGCGTCATCTGCATACTGCTCGATCTCGGCCTTTAGTTTATTGAGGTCGCGTTCGTAAAGTTCGGAGAGGATTTCGGAGAGCATCTTGATCTATTGGCAATCATGCGGCGATCGATTTGTTCATCATAAAATCGAGCATCCGCACGATGGTTTCCTTCAGCTTTCGGCGGTCCACGACCATGTCCACCATTCCGTGTTCGAGCAGAAATTCGCTTCGCTGAAATCCTTTTGGCAGTTTTTGCCGGATCGTCTGTTCGATAACCCGCGGCCCCGCGAAACCGATCAGGGCCTTCGGTTCGGCCATGATCACGTCGCCGAGCATCGCAAAGCTCGCCGTAACGCCGCCGGTCGTCGGGTCGGTCAGGACCGAGATGAACGGCAGCCTCGCGTCGTGCAGCATCGCGAGCGCCGCCGAGATCTTGCCCATCTGCATCAGGCTCAGCGTGCCCTCCTGCATCCGGGCCCCGCCTGATGCTGAGAAAATGACCACAGCGCCGCTGTTCCAACGCCCGCTCGATCAGCCGCGTGATCTTTTCACCGACCGCCGAACCCATCGACCCGCCGATGAACGACATGTCCATCGCCCCGGCGTAAACGAGATGGCCGCCGACCTTTCCCGTACCTGACACGATCGCTTCGGGCAAACCGGAAGATTCCTTTGCCTGCTCGATGCCGTCCTTGTAAGGCTTTGTGTCGACAAACTCCAGCGGGTCGGCCGACATTACTTCTTCATCGAGCCTTTCGTAAATGCCGTCGTCGAACAGCGACGCCAAGCCGGTCGCGTGCAGGCAGCCGAAAATGGTAATCGCAATGCGTGCAAACCTGCAAAGACTCGATCAATTCCCTCTTATAAAGCGGCTTCTCGCACTCGGGGCATTTGACGAAGATCCCTTCGGTCTTTACCGTGCGCTCTTCGTCTTCGTCCTGGTCTTCGATCTTCGGTTTATCTCTTCGAAACCATGCCATAAATGGATAGCGGTTAGATTATCATATGGTACGGCCTTTGTCGTTTTTGCCCAATGCGGGAGCCCGACGCGTGAGCAAGGGCGAAATAGCGGCGTTGAGTGAATCGCCCTTGCTAACGCGTCGGGCTTCTGCACCTAGTTCAAGCACTTCCAGCATCTGCATCGTGGATCTGCCCGTTGCTCGCACAGATCGGCGGCGAGTAGATGCTGAACGGCGAACCGTCGTAATACGAAACCGTTCCGCCCGCCTCTTCGATCAACAGCTTGCCGGCCGCCACGTCCCACGGGTTCAGTCCTTCTTCCCAAAACCCGTCGAACCGCCCGCAGGCGACGTACGCCATGTCGATCGCCGCCGAACCGTCGCGCCGAACGCCGCGCGAACGAAGCAGAAATTCCTTCAGGCTGCGCGCAAAATGAGGAACGCCTTTGAAATCGTAAGGAAAACCGGTGACGATCAGAGATTCAGCAGAGTTTGCTCGTCGCTTGAAACGCGGATCGGCTTGCCGTTCAGACTGGCGCCGCGGCCTTTTTCGGCGGCGAACAGTTCGTTTCGTGTCGGGTCATAGGTTACGCCGATGACGATCTCGCCGTCGTGTTCGAGCGCGAGCGTCACACAAAAGCATGGATAACCGTGTGCGTAATTCGTCGTCCCGTCCAGCGGATCGATGATCCATTTCCATTTCGAATCACCGCCAATGACGACAGCTTCGCCCGACTCTTCAGCAAGAATCGAATGCTGCGGGTGATAGCATTTGATCCGCTCGATTATCAACGCCTCCGACGCCAGATCGGCCTCGGTCACGAGATTGATATCGCCTTTTTTCGTGACGGAAGTGATCCGCCCGAACTTCTCGAGCAGAAGCCGCCGGCATCACGCGCCGTCTCGATCGCAAAATTAAGCATGCAAGAATTTTAACGCAGAGACGCTGAGACGCAGAGGGAAACTACTCGAATAATCTCTGCGTCTCTGCGTTTAATAATCTATTTCAGGATCGCGAATGATCTCGGTTTGATGAGGGGCAGTGATGATCGCATCAGACCCGTTGATGTAAACATCGATCTCCGACCGGATGCCGAACTTGCCTTCGAGGTAGATGCCGGGCTCGATCGAGAATGCCGTTCCCGGGATCAGCCGCCGCGAATCGCGCGTTTCGAGGTTGTCGATGTTCGCTCCGTTGCCGTGGCCTTCTTCGCCGATCGAATGCCCGGTGCGGTGCAGGAACTGGTCGGCATAACCGGCCTTGCGGATCACGCCGCGGGAAACGTCGTCGACCTGCGCTCCCGTTATCGGGTCGTCCGGTTTTGAATGCGTCACGGACGGCTTTCAATGCAGATTGCTGGGCATCGAAAACGATGTTCCAAATTTTGACGTATTCTTCCGGCACTGTCTCGCCGACATAACCGACCCACGTCAGATCGGCCGCCGGAGCACGCTGTTTGTTCAACTTTGGTCACTGTGTCGATCAGAACAAGATCGCCCCGTTTTATCGGGGCGCCTTTTCCCGCTCGCGGAAAATAATGCGGCGAAGCGGCATTCGCATTCACGGCAACGATCATCGGCGAAGGGTTCATTCCTTCTTCGCCATACCGCTTCATCATGAATTGCTGCACGTCGTTTTCGGTCGTCGGAACGTTCTCGTTTATCCGGCGTTTTATCTCGGCGAACGTCTCGAGGATGATCTTCTGCATCTTCACCGCCGCCTCGGTGTGCATCGCAAGCTGCTCGGGTGTCCACACCGCCTCGAACTGCTGCACGAGATCGGCGCTCGAATCGATCGTTGACGCCGAGCGACCGGACCATCTCGATCGTCCCGGCATCGACGCGCGAAATGTACGGAATGTCGTTGTTCGGCGAATACTGCATCGCGATCCGGAACGTGCTCTTCGGCCGTCCGTTCGCGAACATCGCTTTGCCGACCTGATCTGCGAAGCAGCTGCCATTCGCGATAGATCAGTTTCTCGTCCGGGCAGCGACATCGATCTGGTCCGGCTCGATCGCATGGACGACCTTTACCGGCTCGCCTGTCGCGCGGAACAAAATAAAACCACCGCCGCGAGCCGCCCAGTCGCTCTGTCTTCAAGATACGCGGAGTCAAGAATGTCGCTGCCGCGAAAATCGTAGAACAGCCAGCCGTCAAAACCCTGCTGTTTCAAGGCAGCCTGTATCTCGACGATGCGCTTCTGCTGGGCTGTTCAGCAGTCGCCGCCAGATCCTTGAACGGCGGCTGCGATCGGTCATGGTCGCTCCTGAGGCTGTCGAATTCTGCTCAACGATGCCGATGCAGACAGGATTGCGATAAGATACTTACGAAAATCGTTCGCATAAGCTTACCTGAAATAAATATCGACATAATCCGTCACCGGATCGCACGGATTGTCCATCTGCATCAGCCGCCAGTATTTCCGCTTGCCCGTGACCTTGAACGTAAACTCGCCTTCCCGCGTGCACGGTGCTCCGCCGTTGATGTGGCTCACCTGCGTGACGATCGTTCCGTCGAAAACGAACTCTTTCGCATCGATCGACTTAATCGTCCCTTCGATCTTTAAAAAGTCCGTATTTCCGCGTCCTTTTTGCTCGCCCTTGATGCTGTAAACTCCATCGCTTTTCGTTACGGTCGCCGAACCAAAATGATCCCAGCTAACCCACTGCAGCGACAGCATATGCCGACCTAACAGCATCGTTGCGGCCGAAGGATCGTTTACCAGGGTCGGCTTCTGGGCAACCGCTGGGAGCGAAAAAAATAGAATCATCAAAAGGAACGATATTTTGATCATGATTTCTCAAACAGTTTATTTTCTCCGGAATAGGTGATAACGGATAAGTGATAGCTGATAACAAAAACGGGTTTCGCTTTAACCTATCATTTATCAGCTATCACCTATCACTTATTCCGAAAGGTCCCGCGGATCAGAAGATACGAACTGCAAGCCTAAGAAATTCCTGAATCTGCCTATCCCAGTATGCCCAGTTATGGGCACCGGGAAGCTGGCGGTATTCGTGCGGGACATTCTTTTCAAGCAGGAGCTGCACAAAATCCCGGTTGTTGCTGAACAAATAATCTTCGGTCCCGCAATCGATATACAGGAACGGGAAGGTCTTGATCTTTTCGGGCGTTGCACGGCGGATGATGTCGAAAGGGTCATTTGCCTTGCGGATCTCGCTGCCTTCCGGGCCAAAGATCGCGTCGACGGTTTTGCCGACGGCACCGGGAAACTTGCGTTCGGTGATGGTCGCCACGCCGAGAGCGCCGCTGAAGCTGCCGGCGAGGACGAACAAATCTGGATATTTGAGCCCGAACTTTAAGGCCCCGTAACCGCCCATCGACAGGCCGGCGATCGCACGCTGGTCGCGGCGCGGCAGCGTTCTGAAGCGGCGGTCGATCTCTGGTATCAGCTCTTTGATAATATAGCTATCGAAATTCTCGTTGGCCTTCGATAGATTGTCCGTATACCAGCCGTTCTCGCCTTCCGGAGTTACGATGATCACTCTTAGCCCGGCCGAGTGATCGGCCAATCGGGCTTTCGTGGTCCAGTTGTCAAAATGCCCTGTCAACCCGTGCAAAAGATATATGACCGGATATCGCCGGCCGTTCTCTTCCTTTTTGTCATAGTCCGTTGGCAAGACGACACGGTACGGCATTTTCCTGCCCATCAGCTTGCTGTTCAGCTCAGCCGTCCGTACCCGGCCCGTGCCTTCGGAAGAAATTGCCGTCTCGGTCCGCGACGGCGTCGCCGCCGGCCTTATCTGCGCGGCCGTTGAAGCAGCGATCGACGCAATAACCAACGCTGCGATGCCCAGTGCCCTAAACTTCATGAAAACCTCACTAGAAACCTGCGCGTTAACCGAACAATTTGCCTAACCAGCCGTTCGTCTTCTCTTCCTTGACGGCCAAATGGACAAGTTCGCCGGCGTCAAGCCAGACACCAGTGCACTTATCGCACACGTCGACGACGATCCCGTTGTATTCGGTTTCGAAAAGCTTGCCATCGCAACGCGGGCATTCCAGGACGGCTTTTTTGGCTTCGTTCTCGATCCTTTCCTTCAATCTCAGGAGGAGCTCTTTCTCCCGCCGATGAAAATATTCGTTCTCCAACGCCCGTCCGCGGTCGTCAAGTTCCAGAGCCATAAGTGCTGTATTCTCCCTAATTTATCTTCCGAACTATTATGGAATAACAGTTCGATAAGACCAAACGCTCGAACCTGCGCACTTCATTACAAAAAGTAAAACCGCGATGCGATCACATTCGCGGTTGATTTCTGAAATTAGCTGCCTGATGTTTATGCCTCGGTCTTGTGGATGGATCTTATTCGTTGGCGTGCCTTCTTTGAGCGGCGGAGTGGTTGCTTCGCTTGAGATTCGTTTCGGCCCACTCGGAAACCTGCTTGAGCGGGTGCCATTCCAAGCTCTCGAGCGGAAGCACTTCGCTCGACGAATCCTTCAGTTTGAGCGTGCCGAACGCGACGAAGAAGATCAACGAATTGAATATTGCGCCGACCAGAATAACCAGCCAGCCCGGTGCCAGACCGACCTGGGCACGTGCGAACAAAACTTCCCAAAAACGTTCCCTCTCGTGCGGCGTCAATGTCGGGATCGGCGAAGGATGAATGTAGATCTTAAGCGTCCACGACAGTGCGAGAAGGATAAATATCCACAAATAATTTGCACGCAGCCGGCGCCCGATGGCTTCCCATTCGCTGATCGTAAAATGCGGACTTATCAGGTCGGCCGAAATATGTTCCGCCCATTCCTTGTCCGGCGGGATCGTCCGGTGCGAAAGCATCGGTGCAAAATAGCCGGTCTCCAGCACCCGCACGCGGTTCGCCCAAACCTCGTAATAACGATATCGCCGAGCCTCCATAAAAAGAAAGATCGAGACGAGGATCGAGTTGATCGGGATCGCAAAATGCGGATTGTCCGGCGAGCTGAAAACGAACGAAAGCGTCGCACCGGCGGTGATCACGGCCCAGTTCGTCGTCGCATCAAGCCGGTTGCGCCACACGTTCGACCGCTGGATCTCGCCGCGATAAAAGTGCACCATCGCCGTGTTAAATTCAGCGGGCGCAAGTTTTTGTGCGATGGCTTGCGGCGAAGCCGTCGGCTTAACATTACGCTTATGAACTTCTTCGGCGAATGCCCGGAACGAATCGGGGACCTTTGTAATGTGCAGTTCTTCGTCGGACATCTGCGGGGCGGTCCGAGCTTCATGTCTCATAACATGCTTGGGGTGATAAGGATTACGGAAGGCGGCGCAAAACCTTCGCTAATAAAGAAAATTAGCACTTTCGAGGGGTGTATGCAAGGAATTTCCCTTTTCTCGGTTTTGCTCGGGGCACTCTCGTTGCAATAATCTCGCATAAAGGCATTCGGCCTTCCATCGTTACAGTTTTACGTTACCGGCCGGGCTTGGTCCCGACCGATCTAACATCTCTCTTCTAAATAGTTTGAAGCCCAACGACGAAAAATGGATGCATATCGCGATCGCCGCGGCCCGTGACGCCCTAGACTTCGACGAAGTGCCGATCGGCGCCTGTCTGGTCAACGGTGAGGGCGAGCTCATGGCGTCCGCGTTTAACCGCACGATCGCCGACTGCGACCCGACGGCCCACGCCGAGATACTGACGCTCCGCGCCGCTGCCGCCAAGATCGGTAATTACCGTCTCACCGGAACCACGATTTACAGCACTATCGAACCGTGCGCAATGTGCGCCGGAGCCCTCATAAATGCGCGTGTTGAGAGGCTCGTTTACGGTGCTGCGGATGAACGCTTCGGCGCCGTCGAAACCCGCTTCCGTCTTTGCGACAGCGAATTCCTCAATCATCGGCTAGCGATAACATCCGGCGTGCTCGCCGACGAATGCCGAACCATCATGCAAGACTTCTTCAGGGAACGTCGTCCCTAAAACTATGATGAAGCCGTGTCATCGCCGTTCCTGCTTAACCCCTCTTCCTTTATCCTTTATCCTTGATCCTTTATCCTTTCGAAGACTTGATATTTCCTCGCCCCATTCGTAAAATTAAAGATTCGCGCGGAGAGGTGCGAGAGTGGTTGAATCGGGCAGTCTCGAAAATTGTTGTGCCTTAACGGGTTCCGTGGGTTCGAATCCCACCCTCTCCGCCAGCAAATTTCCCCTTACAATTCCGTCCTCAGTTCGTATGCGCAAAGATATGCAGCAAGGAACTACGTCCCGGCCTGTCTTAATTCTCGTTACGGTTTCATTGATTCTCGGCTTTACGCTCGGCTGTGCCCGCATTTCCGAGATCGTTAAAAAAGGCCGCGGCGAACCGCCTCCACCGCCGACCGCCCCGGGGTCGCCGGACATTCTGACACGCCCTGGCACGGACAAGGACGAGAATTCGCTGGTAAAGAAGACCAACCTTTACATCAGCGATTGCTATAACCGGTATTCGAATCGCATCATCGACAGCCACAACCGCTACCGGCTGTGGGTAAAGAACATCGACCAGGGCCCGACCGGAAAGGAATCGATCGTTTACGGGTTATATGACGTAAGCGGCGATGGCTCCGATTGTGAAAAGTCCGTTGCATCGGCCAAGGCCTTGGAACCCTCGATGCCCGAGCTTGACGAGGCAGCCGACAATTACGTCGTCGCGTTGAAAGAGGCCATCACCGCCATTCGCGGCGTTTATCAATACTACGAGCAGGAAGATTACAAAGACGACAATTTCGCCAAAGCCAAATCGTCGCACGCCGGCCTGATGGCAGCCTTCGCCAAATTCAAGGATGCAAACGCAGCATTTGCCGCCGAAGTCGATAAGCTCGAGGACGAGGTCGCCGAGAAAGAGCTCGCCCGCCTGAACGACGCCGGCAAAAAGTATGAGGCCCTGATCGTCGAAAGCGGCATCAAGGCCAAAAAGATCAAGAATCTTATCAAGGGCGGCGATTTCATGCAGATCTCGGCCGACGAGCTCAATTCGCTGATCGAAGAGTTTAACGTAACCGTGGAACAGCTAAAGGCGGAAAATTCCAAGCCGATGGCCGGTACCTACACGCGTGCCTGCGACGAATTTATGAAGGCCGCAAAGGAAATGATGCGGCGCATTCGCGATAAGAAGCCGTTCACCGATTTCGAAAAACGCCAGATCGCTATGGGCTTTGAGGAGACGATTGAAGGCTCGCCCGGAAAGCTGATGGACGAAGTACAACTCAATGATCCAGCAGCGGCGTTTTACGCGGTTCTGAATTTTGTAAGAAATACGAAGCTGTCCAAAAGCGAACAGCCAGGCAAAGACCGCTTTTCGCCATCAATTCCTCCGCCGTTAGGTGGAGGTTTTTGATTGTCAGAGCGAAGGTTTTAGCCTAACTTGTTTAAAAATATTCCTTAATGGCTTCAGCCCGAATGGCCCTGCGGCGCTTCCGGCAAGCCGGCCAAAACTCCTCCTTCGCGCTCCTAAGGTTGTCCGCGCACGGGATTTACATTAGAATCCCAGAACACCCCTGCTCGTTCGAACTGAAAAAACTGGAGGATCCTATATGCCTTTGACGAAGAGGTTGTCGGCGGAGTTCATCGGAACACTGTGGCTTGTTCTCGGCGGTTGCGGCAGTGCGGTTCTGGCCACGGCTTATCCGAACCTGGGCATCGGCTTTGCCGGTGTTTCCCTTGCATTCGGTCTTACGGTGCTGACGATGGCCTATGCCATCGGGCACATTTCAGGCTGCCATCTCAACCCCGCGGTCACGGTCGGCCTGTGGGCGGGTAAGCGTTTTCCGGCGAATGAGATACTGCCGTATGTGATCGCCCAAGTGCTGCGGCGCCATCGCGGGCGCGGGCATTCTCTATTTGATCGCGACCGGCAAGGCGGGATTTTCGCTGGCGGGCGGCTTTGCCTCGAACGGCTATGAAGCTCACTCGCCCGGAGCATATTCGATGGTCGCGGCCTTTGTTGCCGAGGTCGTTATGACGTTCTTCTTCCTGGTCGTCATTCTCGGCTGCAACCCACGGCAAGGCACCGCAGGGGTTTGCGCCGATCGCCATCGGCCTTTGCCTTACGCTGATCCACCTGATCTCCATTCCCGTAACGAACACCTCGGTCAACCCCGGCGCGATCTACCGGGCCGGCCCTTTTTGTTCAGGGATGGGCGATCGCACAGCTCTGGCTCTTCTGGGTGGCCCCGGTCCTGGGTGCACTGCTCGCCGGATTTTTATATACTTGGTTAGTAGGCGATGACGAGCCTGATGTCACGGGCGAAGACGCCGAATGCCGTAAAGGTCGACGAGGTCGTCATTGTCGAAGACCGGTGCATCAAACCGTAACCGGCCCGGGCCGCAACAAACCTATCGGAAAGGTGCAAGAGTGGTTGAATTGGCAGCATTGGAAATGCTGTGAGCCTCTAAAGGGTTCCGTGGGTTCGAATCCCACCCTTTCCGCCAGCATTTGAAAGGATAAAGGAGAAAGGATAAAGGATAAAGGTTTTGCGTGCCTTCTCCTTTCCTTTACGCCTTTATCCTTTGAAAATCTATGATGACGATCTAAAGATAAGAACAAAGACGTTTGCGGTCCGCATTATCCGAGCTGTTATGCCGCCCTGCCAAAATCGACCGAAGCTCAAGTTATCGGCAAACAGATCCTTCGCTCCGGGACCTCCGTCGGGGCGCAATATCGTGAGGCTCAACACGCTAAATCAGACGCTGACTTCGTAAGCAAGTTCGAAGGTTCTTTGCAGGAACTGGAAGAAACGACGTATTGGCTTGAACTGCTTGAAGAGATGAAGCTTATTCGCTTCTGAGAAACTTCGACCTATCCGAAATGAAACCAAAGAACTTACGGCAATTTTCGTGACCATCGCGAAAAAGATCAAATCGCGAAAACGATAAATTCACGCTCTCCGCCACTTTATCCTTTATCCTTTATCCTTTATCCTTTATATGGGCTTCAGGCTCCGCACAAGGTTTGAGTTGTGAACTCCGCTAGGCGAGGAATCGAGCAACGGTAGCAATTTCAGCCTGTGTTGCGGTTAAGTCTGAAGCCTTTTCTGCACCTAAAGAGCCTCAGCAGTTTCTTCAATCACGACCGGTCCCCTCATGCTTTGGATCTGCGTGCGCTGATCTTCGACAACGGGCCGAGGCAGTTTGAAACTGTCGGCCAGGCCTAGCATTCCAAGAAGACGGATCGTGATCCAGTTCATATCGAACTGATACCATCGCAGGCCGTGGCGTGCCGATGCCGGATAAGCGTGATGGTTGTTGTGCCAGCCTTCGCCAAAGGTCAACAGTGCGACAAACCAGTTATTTGTGGAGTCGTCTGTCGTTACGAACGGCCGCTTGCCGAACATATGAGCGAGCGAGTTCACGAACCAGGTTGTATGCCAACCGACCACGACCCGAACGAAAACACCCCACACTACCATTGACCAGCCGCCCGCAAGGAAAAAGATCACTGCGGAAACAACCAGCGGCAGGTAAAAAAATCGTGATATCAGCCGATGGCCTTTGTCGCGCATTAGGTCCGGCACATATTTGTTTAGCGTTTCCTCGTCGTGGTCCTGGGCCGTCCCGCTGATCAACCATCCGGCCTGGGCCCACCAAAAGCCGGGCCGCGTCGAGTGCGGGTCCTTTTCCGTTTCGGTAAATCTGTGATGGATGCGGTGCGTGGCCACCCATTTGTCGGGCGGGTCCTGCACGGACATCGTACCGAGGAGTGTCAGCGTGTATTCCAGCCATTTCGGCGTGCGAAAACTGCGATGCGTAAGCAGCCGGTGCCAGCCAAGCCCCACGCCGAGGCTCCCGACAACCCAGTTGCCGATCATCATCACCGCAAAATTTTGCCAGCTAAAAGTGAAAAAGGCCGCGACTGCAGCCAGGTGAAATGTCCCGAGGATCGCGATATTTTTCCAATTAACGCCGTCTCCGGTTTTTGAGAGCTGATGGGTGTTTTGAGCTACGCCTGCTTTTTCGCTTGTTTGTACTTCCACATCAACGAGCGTAACAGGCTTTCAGGTACGCGACTGTAATAGTTGCGTAATTGCGCTCCGGCCGCTTTATTTGTGGCGGTAAGTGATGCGTCCCTTGGTCAGGTCGTAAGGCGAAAGTTCGATGTCCACGCGGTCGCCCATCAGGATACGTATGCGGTTTCTTCGCATCCGCCCTGAGATGGTAGCCAGCACCATATGGTCCGAGCCGTTCAGCTGCACCTTGAAAAATGCGTTCGGCTGTTTATCGACAACCACGCCCATCATTTCTATCAATTCTTCTTTCATAAAATTCAAGTTTCTCAAGGCCGCCGACTCGTTGCCCTAATGGCAAGTAGCGATGCCTCCGGTCAAAAATATCGACCGGAGGCACCAGCTGAAAATCAGCCTTTATCGCAGCCGATAATTAATAACGGTCGCGTCGGCCTCCGCCGCCGCCGCCATAACCGCCGCGGCCACCGCCACCGCCACCGCCGCGACTTTCCTGCGGCTTGGCCTCGTTGACCTTCAGATTCCGGCCATCTACCTCTTTGCCGTCGAGCGAAGCGATCGCTGCCTGGGCCTCGTCGCCGCTCGACATTTCCACGAACGCAAACCCGCGCGGGCGGCCCGTTTCACGGTCTTCGATGACGTTGGCCGACTGAACCGTGCCGAATTCGGCAAAAAGCGACTCGAGGTCCTGCGTCGATGTGTTGAATGAAAGATTTCCTACGTAAAGTTTCGTTGACATTAAATTATTTTCCTTTCCCACTTGGGAATTCTAAGAGAAGTGTCGAATCGAAGGCTTCGTAGAAAACGGTAACAACGAAGGGTCGGTGTTCGGATGCTCAAAAAATGCAAGAGCGACTTCTGTAACCTATTGAAAACCCGCTCTTTAACTTATCCAAAAACCGTCTTTGACGAGCGCACCCCAAGGATGCAAGAGAAGGACTGTGCATATAAGATGCCTTATTTATGAAATAGTTGCAACCTCAATCAACTCCCGTCCTTCCAGGGAGGGGCCGCCAGGCTCCTAACGGCACGATCATTTCGCGAGCCAAGAATAAGCCAATTGTCACATCGACACTCCGTTCGGCCACGAATTTGCGCCGAATTTCACGCTTCGATCTCAGCTTTATCCTTTATCCCTTCTCCTTTATCCTTTTCCCGTCTCCCAACTTTATCCTTTATCCTTTATCCTTTATCCTTACAGACAGACGTGAGCTACCAGGTTATCGCCAGAAAATGGAGGCCGCAGACCTTTGACGAGGTTACGGGTCAGGAGACGATTACGCAGACTTTGCGTAATGCGCTGGAGTTTGACCGCCTTCATCATGCATACCTGTTTTCGGGCGCCCGGGGCGTGGGGAAAACCACGACCGCGAGGCTGCTGGCAAAGGCCCTCAATTGCCACAAGAGCGACAAACCGAACATCACGCCCTGCCGAACAGACGACCCGACGGCATGCCCTTCGTGCATAGAGATATCGGAAAGCCGCTCGCTGGATGTGCTTGAGATCGACGCCGCGTCGCACACCGGTGTTGACGACATTCGCGACACGATCCTTGAGGGCATCAACATTAACCCGGCCCGCGACCGGTTCAAGGTTTTCATCATCGACGAGGTCCACATGCTGTCGCGGAACTCGTTCAACGCCCTGTTAAAAACCCTTGAAGAGCCGCCGCCAAACGTCGTCTTTATCATGGCGACTACCGAGCTGCACAAGGTCCCGGAAACGATTCTTTCCCGCTGTCAGGAATTCGAATTTCGCACCATCGCGCTCACGAAGATCTTCGACCGACTGAAGCTTATTTCCGAGGCCGAAAAGATCGCCATAACCGACCAGGCTCTTAAGGAAATAGCTCGTTCCGGCGAAGGCTCGATGCGCGACGCACAGTCGAATTTTGACCAGGTCATCAGCTTTTCAGGTGAAAAGATCGACGTTGCCGACGTTACGAAAGGCCTCGGGATGGCTGGCTCCGAGATGCTCGTTCGCATCCTGCACGCCATCGAAGAACGCCAGCCGCGGCTTGTTCTCGAGGTCGTCGCCGAACTTACTTCGCGCGGCCAGGATCTTCGGAATTTCTGCCGCGACCTGCTCTCGCTATGCCGCGACCTGCTGGTTTTTAAGGTCTCGGATGGCGACGAAACGCTTGCCGAATCGGCCGCGTTGACGCCCGCCGAGCTTCGCGAACATGCCGAAAAATTTTCCAGCCCCGACCTTGTCCGCTTCTTTAACTCACTTTGCGAAACCGAATCGAAGCTTCGCGAGGCTACGAACGCTCGTTATGTCGTCGAGATCGGCCTTGTAAAACTGGTCGAGATGCGCTCGCTCCAGCCGGTCGAAAAATTGCTCGAGCGCCTTTCCCTGCTTGAGCAAAATCTCACGAACGGCCAGTCTGCCATCCAGCCGTCAGCGGCCGCCGAGGAAAAAAAAACTTTGAACGCGGCTCCGGCAGCCGCTGAACCGTCCGTAATCGATCTAACGTCGGCCGAAGTTGATGCGCGTGTCGGATCCGTGCCCATAAACGAACCGGAGCCTGAAAAACCTTCATCTCCTAGAGTTATAGGAACACAGCAGATCGCCGTTGATCTGCCGCATCCGTCACCTCGCGTTTTCGACCTCAGTTTTCTTGATTCGCTCGACTTGGTGCTCCCCGATATCGATCCGGAGCTGCTGGAACACATCGAGGACGATTGGCTGGACAACGCATATGAGCGAAAGCTGATCGCGTCCGGTGACGATCTTAAGCCGATCGGTTCCGCTGCCAGGCTTGTGAATGAGACACTCAAAAAGCGTTCGCGTACCGATTCGCCGATCGCTGAGGCAAATGGTTCCGCGACAGCGTCGGCCGCAGCACCGGCCCGCGAAACCGCTGTTTACACGTCGCCGGAGCCCAATCGGGAAACGCAGGTTGATATACCTGAACTGTCCGCCGATCCGACCGAGGAAGAATTGCTCGCCTACGCCCGTGCGCATCCGGTCGTTCGAAACGCTATTCGCATATTCGGCGGGACCATCAGGTCGGTGCGAAGGCGATAACGGGAACTTGCACAGCCGTTCTTTCGTATTTTGATAAGATTTGCCAGAATCAGTTCATACTGAATGAAAATTATCAGGCCATCGGCCAAATCATTTTTTTCACTCGTTGTGCTGATACTTCTTTTCGGCACTCCCGACGCGTTCGGCCAATCGGAATCCCAATTTTCAATCGACACATCGCCGCTCCCGGCACCGACAAGCCCCGTCACTGATCTCGCCGGCGTGATCGATCAGCCGACAAAGGCCGCCCTTGAAAAACGTATCGTCGATTTTAAGACTGCGACCGGCGTCGAGCTGGCCGTAGCCGTTGTCCGCACGACCGGCGAGCGGCCGATATTCGATTACTCGCTCGCCGTCGCCCGAGGATGGGGTATCGGTTCAAAAGAGGATGACAACCCGGGCGCGCTGCTCTTTGTCGCCGTCGACGACCGCAAATATTTCACACAGGTCAGCCGCAACCTCGAGGACGAACTGCCGGACGGTGTCGTCGGCAGCCTGCAGCGGCAATATCTGGTGCCGGAATTCAAAAAGACCAACTACGCGAAAGGCATTTCCGACACGATCGAGGCGTACATCAAAACGATCGAAGCCAAACGCTCCGGCGCCGCAACCCCAACGCCCCCGCCCGCGGCCGGGACAAGATCAGGCGGCAGGGGATCGTGGGGCTATTCAGGGTTTTGCTGCCTCGCCGTTATCCTGTTTATCATCCTTATTATCTGGTCAAATCGCGGTGGGGGCGGGGGCCGCAGATCGAGCCGCGACGATGATCGTTGGGGAGGCGGAGGCTTCGGCGCGGCATTGCCGTGGATAATCGGATCGGCTATCGCTAACGCGGGCAGCAGTTCGTCATCCAGTGGTTGGGGCTCGAGTTCGTCAGGAGGCTCTGATTGGGGAGGTTTCGGCGGCGGAGGGGATTTTGGAGGCGGCGGCGCCGGCGGAGACTGGTAAAACTTTATGCGACAACAGTTTGAGGCGTTCATAGACGATCTGAAAACGACCCACGGCCGGAACCTGGCTTCGGTGATCCTGTATGGTTCGGCCGCGGCCGGCGATTTCATACCTCAGCAATCCAATTACAATCTGCTTATTGCCCTCCACCGTATAACGCCTGCTGACCTGAGAAACGCGCACGCGAGCGTTCGCGAATGGCACAGGCTTGGCCACCCGGTACCCGTATACTTCACTGTTTCGGAATTGGCAGAAGCCGCGGATGTTTTTCCGATCGAGTTTCATCAAATGGAGGCCGCGAGGAAGGTCCTCTACGGCAAAGACGTTCTCGAAAACGTCAGTATCTCGGATTCAAATCTTCGGCACCAGACCGAATATGAGCTGCGCAGCAAGCTTGTCCAGTTACGGCGCCAATACATTCCCGCGTCGGCATCGGTTGAAGGCCTTAAAAATTTAATGGCTGAAAGTTTTACCAGTTTCGCCGCGCTGTTTAGGGCGGTCCTTCTGCTTCAAGGGATAGAACCGCCGGCAACCAAGCACGAAGTCGTCGCGATAACTATCGAGCATTTGAAATTGGACGGAGGCGTGTTTGAAAAGATAGTGAACATTCGAAAGAACAATTTCGCTGAAACTTTGGACGACGTCGAAGCCAACAGGCTTTTCGGCGATTACATGGAGCAGATAGAAAAGGTGATCGATTCGGTGGACAAGGTGGGTACATCGTAAATCGTAAATTGTCGATGGTTGATCGTTAGGAGTTACGGCACGATCAACAATTGGCGATCGACACGAGACAATTGACTTTTTATGAGGAGACGAACAATGAAAAAAGTAATTCTATTAACGATCGCGGCGTTCGCCGTTTTCGGTTTGAGCGGATGCAGCTATAACGAACTGACCGCCAAGAAGGAGAATGTTAAAGGAAAGTGGGCAAACGTCGAGAGCTCAATGCAGCGGCGGGCAGATCTGATCCCGAACCTGGTCAAGGCCGCCCAAATGGCCGGAGTGCAGGAACAGGAGGTGTTCGGCCAGATCGCCGATGCCCGATCGCGTCTACTGAACGCCCAACAGGCTGCTCCGGCCGCCGAGGGAGGCGATAAAACGCCGGAACAAAAGCAGGCCGTTATCGAAGCTAATAATAGCTTTGGCGGCACGATCGGGCGGCTTTTGAGCTTGACGGAATCGTACCCGCAGCTTCGGTCGGTCGATGCGTTCATGAGCGTGCAGAACGAGTTGGCTGGAACGGAAAACCGGATCAATGTGGCCCGCACGGATTACAACGCCGCGGTTCAGGATTACAACACGACGCGAAATTCGTTTCCGGCAGTTCTGACCGCGGGACTTTTAGGGTTCAAGGAAGAGCCGACGTTCCAGGCCGATCCCGGCGCACGTCAGGCGCCAGACATCGGCGACCCGAATGCGATAAGGCGTAATCAACAGCCGGCAGCACCCGCGGCACCGGCCGCACCCGCCAACAGGTAAGTTAAAACCCGCGGGAACTGCACATTGAACAATGATCACAAGGCTTGCCGTTCGGCTCGAACGTGCAGGCCTTTTCATTTTTGAGGCCGTCGATTATCTGATCGGCAACTGCTTCGAGGACGGCGAATTTTTCCTGACTAGGATGTGTCGATTTGCGGAATTGTGGATTTGCGGATTGCGGATTTGAAGAAGAAGCCTCAAGCTTGTCCAGACGATGATTTATCTTTTCAAGGCTCGCGAAAACGGACGCGAGATCGCTACCCTGCTGTTCGGTCTCCAGCAGCTTAGCGATACGTTCCGCGAGTTTTTTCGTGTCACTCATTTTCGCGTGTGGTCTTGGCGATCGAGGTGGTCAGCTTTATCAGTTCAATACAATCTCTATTTATCGAATCATACTCTTTATCGTCGAGAAATTCCCCTTCATGGAGTATCAACAGCCAGAACTCCGTCTCGTTTGCTCTTTTCATCGCGGCGAACATTTCGGAAGAAAACACTTGGCGAGACTCAGCGTGTGTCGCTTCTCTAACATGCTTTGCGATGAACGTCCCCGATATCAGGACCTGCTTGCTCAGCACATATTCGTGCCTCTCGTCTGAAAGAAATCGGTAAAGCTTAACTATCCGAAGAGCAAACTTGATCGATTTTTCAAGAACGAGACTTTTGGACATGCGTGTTTTTGCTATTCTTATCAGTTAACAGTTATTCAATGAATAGTTAACAGTTATGAGCCAACTGTTCACTGTTCACTGAATAACTGTTAACTGAAAATAGGGATCAACCTAAGGCAAAAGATCGATATAATCCACCACACCAACGATAGCTGAGTCTATCGCCGCTCCAGGTTTGCCTGTCGCGGCAGTTGAGGCTGACCAGCCTTCCTGGGCAATAATGACGAGTGTCGCCTTCGCCGGCGTTGACGGAATCGAGGGCGAGGCAGGTGTAATCCATGTCTTCGCCTTCGGGCGTGACCTGGCGGCAGAGCATTATCCGCGAACCTTCGTATCTCTGGTTTTTTTGTGTGGCAACTACGTTTCCGAGGACACGGGCAATAAGCATAGTGATTGTAAAATCGTGAGCTATCTCGAGCGAATCTGGCTGACTATTTACGATTCACGATTTACGACATGAGCATCGGAATCGATTATGCCGACGATCGTGCAGTCGGTGGGGTTTCGTCGCGTTTGAATGGGAACGAGGCCTCTTTGCCGCGGCACCAGAAGACAAGCTCGCCGACACCGGCACCAACCGAATCCAGGGCAACCATTGGTTTACCTTTTTCGTTAAGCTCAGCGTCGAGTGTTTGTACGATCAGAAGTTTCCGCCCTTCGAGCGAACCGTTCTTTATCGTGGAAACAACCGTCCCGACTACGCGTGCTATTTGCATTTCGATCGGTTCCGATCAGGATTTTTTCTTTAGGTCTTCGACTGTCGCCTTTAGACGGCTTGCGTCCGGGGCATTCGGCACGAGCTCAAGATACTTTTGAAGTTCGGCCGCGGCTTCCGCTTTTCGATCGGTTTGAATATACATTCCGCCCAGAAAGCGATGAGCAAGGGCCGTGCTCGGATCGTCTTTGAATGAGATCGCGGCTTTCAAGGCCTTTTCCGCGACGGCATTCTCTTTCAGGTAATAATACGAAATGCCCAGATACATATACGCTTCGGCGAAATTTCCCTTTTGCTTTATCACATCGGTGAACACGGCAGCGGCGACCTCGTAGTTTTTCTTAAGGTAGTGCGTGTATCCGACCGAATATTTCGCCTGGAAGTGGTTCTGGTCTATCTCGATAGCGCGGACAAATGCAGCGAGTGCGATGTCCAGGCTATTTTCCTTCAGAAGAGCGGCTCCCTTTTCGTAATGAGCGGCCGCGAATGCGGGATGAGCAGCAATGGCCTCGTCAAAAAGCGAATACCGCCCCTTTTGTATCGTTCTGTTTTAGACGTTCGACGCCTCGCTGATACTTTTCGGCGGCCGCTTTCGGGACTCCCGCCAATCTTGGATCTGCCGGTGCTTCTGACGATTCACGGGCATCCGGGCGAAAGTTGATCACGACCGTAAATGTCCGCCCAGCCGGAGCTACTCTATCAATAATTACTAATTCCTGCTCGGATGGGAAACCTGCCGCACGGGCGATCACCGTATAATTTCCAGCTCGGAGGCTGCCGATCTGAAAAACGCCGTTCAGGTCGGTACGCGTATTGACGGGAATTGAATCGGCACTGTTGATCGAGACCGAAGCGTTCACGGCAGGTTTTCCGTTCGGCAGATATACGCGTCCTTGAAGCCCATAGCTGCCGTCGCCGCCATCCGCGGGACGGTTACGGTCGCCAACGCCTTGGCCGTTTGCCAGAGCAACAGCCCACAGCAAAGCAAAGAAGCAAAAAAACGTCCTTCTCATACTTTGTCCTCACTTATATGAAATCCAGAGTGTCAATGACCCCGATTATCGCCGAATCGACGGGACAATCCTTGTTCCCCTCTGCCATTCGGGCCGACGAGCCGCCGACGACCATCACCTTTTCGTGAACGCCCGCGCCGACTGTATCGACCGCGACGACATAACCGCTTTGGTCGGTACCGTCCAGATTGATCGGCTTTACGATCAGGAGTTTTTTGCCGATGTAGGCGTTCGTCTTTTTGGGTGGAAACGACGGTGCCGAGAATGCGTCCGATTATCATTGAGTTGTCGGTTGTCGGTTGTCGAGTTGTCAGTTGCAGAATCAACTTCTGAACACTGAACACTGACCACTGGCGAACTATTTCATAACGACCGGCAGCGTTTCATCGACGCTTGAATGCGGACGCGGAATGACGTGAACGCTTACGAGTTCGCCAACGCGTCGAGCGGCCGAGCACCGGCATCCGTAGCGGCCTTTACGGCGGCGACGTCACCGCGAACGATCGCCGTAACAAAACCGGCACCGATCTTTTCGTAACCGACAAGCTGCACGTTCGCGGCCTTGACCATTGCGTCGGCGGCCTCGATCATCGCGACAAGGCCTTTGCATTCGACCATTCCTAATGCTTCCTGCATTTAGTTTTGCTCCTGAATTAGAAAGTGATCTGAAAGACGTGCTAGTTTAACTCAATTTCGCCGCCTGGCTCAAAAGCTCGATCAACTCTTCGCGGGTGAATGAGATCTTTCCGCCGTTTTGCTCACGGGCGGCCGGATACTGAACATCCAGGTCGCACGAGATATTCGCCTCGTGCAGGTATCCGCATGCCTGGCAGCGGGCAGTTTCTCCTAGAGAACCCGGCCTTTTCGCGGATCTTGATAAGCTTTTCGATCGCGTCCGCGGAAGGTCGTTGGCGCCGCCAAGAGCCTTTGCCAGGATCGCGATCTTTGCCGTGTGCTCCAGCGTTTCAAGCCGGTCGAAGCCTGCCAAAGATGCCGGCCATAAGCCACGGCACCGTGGTTTGCCATCAACAACGCGTTGTGATGTTCGACATAAGGCTTCATCGCCTCGGTCAACTCGTCGGTGGAAGGCGTTCCGTAATCGGTCAACGGAACGCAGCCCAGCGTCAGTATCACTTCTGAAAGTATCGGCTTATCGATCGCCAGCCCCGCGACCGCAAACGCCGTCCCGTGCGGCGGATGAGCATGGCAAACGGCCTGAATATCCGGGCCGCATCTTGTAGATCAGAAGATGCATCGCCAGTTCCGACGACGCCTTCTTATCCGTTAGCGGCCTTGCCGTCCATATCGGTCAACGCAAGGCAATCCTCGGTCATCCGGCCCTTTGACGTCATCGTCGGCGTCGCGAGCACCGGTTTTCGTCCAGGCGGATGCTCACGTTGCCGTCAGACGCTACGACATAGTTGCGGTCGTAGAGCAATTTACCGATCTCGACGATCTGCTTTCGGGCCGATGATTCTTCCATAAAAGGTGAAGCCACAGATTAACATAACCGAAGTTTCGGCGTTAACCTGTGGCCCAATTTTCGCTGTTGTGTCCGATGACTAGTAAATATTAAACCCGTAATCGACTGTTACCACCGTCGATACTGGAGTGCCGTCTACTCTTTTCGGTTCGAACTCGATCCGGCGGGCCGCAGTGACCGCTTGTTCTGTCAGGCCGTATCCGAGTCGTGTTACCGGAGTGATTGAACCGACCTCGCCACTGGCAAGCAGCGTCACCTTCAAGCGAACTGTGCCCTGAATGTTGTTTTCCCGGGCCACTTGTGTATAAGTCGCGGCGGGTTTGGCGATTATTGTTACCTTATTTGATCCAGATTTCGGAGCAAATGTGCCGGAGCCTGAACCCCTGCCTGAACCGTCCCCTTGACCGGAACCATAGCCGCGGCAAATTCCTGTACCGCCGCCCGATCCGTAGCCGCTTCCGGACGCGGATGTCGGCACGGCCGGAACGCCGATCGGAGCAAACATATAATAAACAAAAGCGCCGCTGAACGCGGCAAGAACAAAGGGGAGAGCACGCTTGAGAACGATCCCTTTAAACATCTTGAAACTCCTCTTCTAGAACAATTAAGCCACAGATCAACACTGTTCAGTACGAACGGTGTTAACCTGTGGCTTGAACTTAAAAGATCCTTACCGTTCGAGCAGCACTCTATGTTTCCGCGGCGGGGGAGGCGGTGGCGGCGCGCTTGGCTCGAAGTCCGGCGTCTTGGTCCATTCGGCGTTCATGCCGGCTTCGTCCAACTGGCGGCGAAGTTCCGTATTCTCGCGCCTTACCCTGTCCAGTTCGGAGCGAAGCTGCCGGGTCTCACGGCATTTATTCGCACGTCGCGGAAAATTGAACGACGGCGTTGCAATACTAATAAAGAAGCTCGCAATGAACAGGCCGGCGGCAAACGTCAGGAAAAATGGCAGGACTCTCGTCAACACTCCTTTCAACAACATTGGATTCACCTCAAAGTAAACTTCTAAATATGTTTACGGCAGCTTTTCGAAAACGGTTTCAAAAAATATACCCAACTCCAGTTTTTATTCTATAACTTTCGTTGGTCAGCGCAAAGCTTTTTATTTGCGAAAACAGACCGTACTGTCAAATAAGGGGCGGGGCGCTTCATCTTAAGCCATGCATGAAGCTTTAACGCCATCGGCTCCCTTAAAGTTGATGCTGTATAACGGCCCTGCCGTTGCCCCGCGGCTTGAATTACTCTACAATCGACGTTTCAAGTGTGAAACATGATCGCTTTTTTGTCGGGAAAACTTTTGGAAAAGAGTGCCAACTCGGTGATCGTCGATGTCAGCGGCGTGGGGTACGAGGTTGCAATTCCATTGTCGACATTTTACGAGATCGGCGAGGTGGGTGAAACGGTCGAGCTCCGTGTTTATACCAGCGTCCGCGAGGACGCTATCCAGTTATTCGGGTTCAAAACGCAGCGGGAAAAGGACCTGTATCTGAAACTAATATCGGTCCAGGGCGTCGGGGCCAAGTCCGGCATTACGATGCTCTCCGGCATGAGCGCAGACGAGATAGTCTCAGCTCTCCGCACAGAAAATCTCGCGAAACTAACTTCCATCCCCGGCGTCGGCCGCAAGACTGCTGAAAGACTCGTGGTAGAACTGCGTGACAAGGTGGGCGAGTTGTCAGCAGGCGTATCTGCCGGAGCATCGATGGGCGCGGTTGCCGGTGTTGGATCGGAGGGAATTTACGATGACGCACTGTCGGCCCTCGTCAATCTCGGTTACCAGAAAAACGCGGCAGAAAAAGCTCTGCAGCAGGCAAGGCAGGACGGCGTCGAGGCGAATGTGCAAAAGCTGCTGCGAGCGGCGCTGCAAAGGCTGGCAAAGTGAAATGATCTGCCGCCGCGTGTCAGTAGCCCGCACGTTAGTGAGGGCTCTACGTAGCCGATACCCATCGTTGAGCCCTTACTCACGTGCGGGCTACCGACACCGTTCTCTAATGTTCGAAATTCTCCAACACATCCGCCGCGACATTTCCGAACTCGACCGCCGAGCGATCACGGCGCTTGCCTATACAGCATTTGGCCTAACCTGTATCTATTATTTAAAGGATACCGAAGCGGTCGCTCGATCCTTGAAAGGTACCGGCCTGGAATGGTTCGGTAACATCATCACGCTGTCACCTGATAATAATCTCCCAGCCCTGGCCTGGTGGGTCGCGGTTGTGACGGTGTTTTACTTTGTCGGGCCGATATTGATAATTCGGTACGTTTGGGATGATGACGTTCGCGATTTCGGACTGAAATTACGGATCGAGCCGGGCTTCTGGAAACTGCTGGCCGCGTGCGCCGCCGTGATGCTGCCGCTGGTTTACCTGATGTCGCTGACCGAAGGCTTTGCGGCGAAGTATCCGTTCCTGCAGATCTACAACGGCGAGCCCTATATCGGGCAGACGCTGCTTATTTGGGAACTGATATACTTTCGTCCAGTTTTTCGGGCTGGAGTTTTTCTTTCGCGGCTTTCTGGTGCACAGCCTGAAACGCGAGCCTCGGGCTTTATTCGATCTTTGTAATGACCGTCCCTACTGCATGATCCACTTCGGCAAACCGCCCGCGGAGACGTTCGCCGCGATCGTCGCGGGCATTTTTCTCGGCTGGTTGAGTTATCGAACGGAAGCATCTGGCTGGGATTGATCCTGCACTGCACTGTTGCGTTTTCGATGGATATTTTGGCTCTATGGAATAAGGGACTGTTGAGACTTCAACACTAATTACTTTTATGCAGCTTGCGTCTAAAAGCAGGCTTTTCCAGCATTGGCAAGTATGCGAGAAAGTTGAACGGAGTAATGGACAACACTGCTGCAATAAACATTAGAGACGAAGACCTAACGCCGGAAGAAAAACGCTTCGAGGCGACGCTTCGGCCTGCGCAGCTTGGCGAGTACATCGGCCAGGCGAAGGTCAAGGACAACCTGCGCGTGTTTATGAAGGCGGCGTTGAAGCGGCGTGAGGCGTTGGACCATATTCTGCTTACCGGCCCGCCGGGGGTTGGGAAGACGACGCTGTCGAATATCGTCGCGAACGAGATGGGAGCAGCTCTGAAATCGACGGCCGGGCCGATCATCGAAAAGGCCGGCGATCTGGCCGCGATCCTGACCAATCTCGAAGAAGGCGACGTGCTCTTTATCGACGAGATCCATCGGCTGAATCCGGCGATCGAAGAGATCCTTTACCCGGCGATGGAGGACTACAGCCTCGACCTGATGATCGGCCAGGGCACGGCGGCGAGGTCGATAAAGCTGGACCTGCCGAAGTTCACGCTGGTCGGTGCGACGACGCGTCCGGGCATGATCACGGCTCCGCTGCGGGGCCGGTTCGGCATCATCTTTCATCTCGATTTTTACGGGATCGAAGAACTGCAGCAGATCGTCGAACGCTCGGCCGGAATTCTTGAATGTCGAGATCGACGCGACCGGCTCGAACGAGATCGCCCGCCGCTCACGCGGAACGCCGCGTATCGCCAACCGGCTGCTTCGCCGCGTGCGCGATTATGCCGAGGTCGATCACGACGGGCGCATTACTGAAGATGTCGCGAACGACTGCGCTGAACCGGATGGAGGTTGACACTTTCGGCCTGGACGAAATGGACCGCAAGTTCCTGCTCACCATCATCGAAAAATTCGACGGCGGCCCGGTCGGCCTCGGCACGCTTTGCGCGGCTCTTCACGAAGAAAAAGATTCGATCGAAGAGATCATCGAGCCCTACCTGCTGCAGATCGGTTTTCTCAACCGCACGCCGCGCGGCCGAATGGCGACACGGCTTGCATACGAGCACTTTGGGCTGGAGATCTCCGGCAGGACGACCGCACCCGGATTGTTCGAGTAGATACGATACAAACAAACTGAAAAAAGCCGCGGCTTGGAATTGCCGCGGCTTTTCAAGTTTAGATCCGGCGAAGGGACTATTCGTCCTCCTCCTCAGCCGAAGCAAGCAGCGACGCACTGGTGACCAGGTCGTCGTCGCCGCATTTGATCAGCGTGACGCCCTGAGCACTAGCGGCCGGTTTCGCGGATCTTGTCGACGCCGAGGCGGATCAGTTTCGCCTGCTGCGTGATGATCATGATCTCGCTGTCCTCTTCGACCGGGAACGCCGCGACGACCTTGCCGGTCTTGTCGGTCGTTTTCATATTGATCACGCCGATGCCGCCGCGTTTTGTCAGACGATAGCTGTTGACCGTGCGTCTGCTTGCCAAAGCCCTTTTCGGAAACCGACAGGATCTTTTCAGTTCCCTTCCTGCGAAACCGCACAGACCGAAACGACATAATCGCCTTTTCGCAGATTGACGCCGCGGACGCCGCGGGCCGACGCGGCCCATCGGACGAACGTCGGTTTCGTTGAAGCGGACCGCCATGCCGTCGTGCGTGGCGATGAAGATCTGCTGCTTGCCGTCGGTGCGGATCACGTCGAGCAGCTCGTCGCCTTCGTCGATGTTGATGGCGTTGATGCCGTTGACGCGGATGTTCTGGTAATCGGACAAGCGACGATTTCTTGATCACGCCCTGCTTCGTGACCATCGTCAGGTAAACTTCCTCGCCGAAATCGCGAACCGGCATCACGGCGACGAGCTTTCGCTCGCCGGAAAGCTGGACGAGATTGACGACCGCCTTTCCGCGAGCCGCCGGAGCAGCCTCGGGGATCTCGTGGACCTTCATCTTGAAGACCTGGCCGTCGTCGGTGAAGATCATCAGGTACGCGTGCGTCGACGCGATGAACAGATGCTCGACAAAATCTTCGTTCTTCGCCGTCGCACCCAAGCCGTCCCTTGCCGCCGCGGCCCTGGCGCGAGTAGGTCGAAACCGGCGTACGTTTGATGTAACCGGCCTTTGTGACCGTGATCGCGACGTCCTCGTCCTTGATCAGGTCTTCGATGATAAGCTCGACACCGGCATCGACGATCTCGGTCCGCCGCTCGTCGCCGAAATTCTTCTTGACCTCTTCGAGCTCGTCGATGATCACCTGCCGCAGCACGCGTCTCGTTGTGCGAGAATGTTCTCGAGTTCGGCGATGTGCTTGATGATCGCTTCGTATTCGTCGAGGATCTTCTGGCGCTCGAGGGCCGACAGGCGACGCAGCTGCAGATCGAGGATCGCCTGCGCCTGAATGTCGGAAAACTCGAGGCTGCCGATGACCTTTCGCAGGTCCTTCAGAAACGCGTCTTCGGCTTTGCCGCCGGTGATGCCGCGCCATTTCTTGACCTCGTCGAGCGTCGCGAATTTCGCGGTCAGCCACTGCTTGGCCTCATCCACCGAACGCGAATTGCGGATCAGCGGAATGATGTAATCGAGGGCGTCGATCGCCTTGTTCAAGCCTTCCAAAATGTGGGCCCGCGCCTGTGCCTTTCGCAGTTCGAACTCGGTCCGGCGGCGGACCACCTCGCGGCGGAACTCGACGAAATGCTTCGAGCATCTCCTTGAGATTCAGCAGCTTCGGCTGGCCGTCGACGATCGCGATATTGATGATGCCGAACGACGACTGCATCGGCGTCAGCTTGTAAAGCTTGTTCAGGACGACCTGCGGCGATCGCGTCGCGCTTCAGCTCGATGACGATCCGCATTCCCTCGCGGTTCGATTCGTCGCGGAGCTCCGAGATGCCGTCGAGCTTTTTCTCGTGGACCAGCTCGGCGATCTTTTCGATCAGCCGCGCCTTGTTGACCTGATACGGGATCTCGGTGATGACGATCGCGTCGCGTCTCGCGGTCGCCGCGGCCGATCCGGTCGATCGCCGCCCGGGCACGCATCTGGATGATCCCGCGGCCTCGTTCGATATGCCCGATGGATCTCTTCGCGGCCGTAGATAAATCCGGCGGTCGGAAAATCCGGGCCCGGGACGATCTTGATCAGCTCGTCGATCGTGATCGTCGGATTTTTGATCAGCGCGATCGTGCGCGTCGAGCATCTTCGGTCAGGTTGTGCGGCGGGATCTTCGTCGCCATTCCGACCGCGATCCCTTCCGAGCCGTTCACAAGCAGCAGCGGAACGCTGCGTCGGCAAGACCTTCGGCTCGGAAAGCGACTCGTCGTAGTTCGGCTGAAAATCGACGGTTTCCTTTTCGATATCCGCGAGCACCTCGTTCGTCAGCTTTGCCAGGCGGACCTCGGTGTATCGCATCGCGGCCGGGTTGTCGCCGTCGATCGAGCCGAAATTTCCCTGCCCGTCGACGAGCGGATACCGCATCGAGAAATCCTGCGCCAGACGGACGATCGTGTCGTAAATCGGCGAGTCGCCGTGCGGGTGATACTTACCGATCATGTCGCCGACGACACGGGCCGATTTTTTGTACGGCTTGTTGTATGTGTTGCCGAGCTCGTGCATCGCCCAGAGAACGCGGCGGTGGACCGGTTTGAGCCCGTCGCGGACGTCCGGCAAGGCGCGTCCGATGATGACGGACATTGCGTAATCGAGATACGACCGCCGCATCTCGTCTTCGATATTTATCTGATTACGGTCTAATAATGAATCCATTTGATAATGCTTTTTTGAACCTTATTCAGAGGCTTATCTGGCGGCCGCGAACTGTACTCAGGCAATACGATAAAATGCTTGAACTCGGCGGCCAATTGGTGTTACTCTTTATTTTACAGGCTCCAACCCTGTATCGCAACTCGTCCGTTCATCCAGCTTCAGGTCAAACTCGAGCCCCCTGACGTTTCGTTCAAGATCAAAATTTTACGCAATTTTCCGCCTGGAAATGTAGCTCACTGCACATGTCAACATTGCAATCAGACCAAACTGTTACAGAAAAGGACGGTCGCCGCATCCAGCGCTACTCGCTTTCGCTTCCGACCCGCGTCGAAGTGAAGGTCGATAACAAATTTTCATGGACCGAAGTGACCCGGATGGAGGACGTTTCGGCGTTCGGGGCCGGCTTTGTCCTCAAGCGTCCGGTAAAGCGTGGGCGACTGCTGCATCTTTCCGCCCCGATGCCGCGTCAGCTGCGTTGCTATGATTTTATGGAACCGCAGTACACCACCTGGGGCCTTGTCCGGCGTTGCGTACCGATAACCTCAAATCCCGGCGCCGAAACGTATGCTGTCGGCGTCGCCTTTGTCGGCAAGAATCCCCCATCCGGCGTTCAATGAAAACCCGGCCAAACTTTTCGACATTTCAAGTCGAAGCGACGGCGGACTGTGGGAGCTTGTCGAGGCCTCGCTGAATCCGGATGAAAGCGATCTGCCGTCGCACCTCAGGCGGCATACGAGGCTCGCAATACCGGAAACTCTTGTTATCGAGATTTTGGATGAGAATGGGGATGTTGCCGCAAGCGAGGTAAGCGTTACCGAGAACGTAAGCCTAAGCGGTGCGGCCGTTTTTACATCTTTCAACGTGGACGCGGGCTCCTTCCTTCGGGTCAGGAGCGAACGCCTTGAAGCGACGATCATATCCGTTGTCCGGGGAAAGCGCGTTGGCTCTGACGGGATCGTTCGTTTGCATATCGAGTTCATCGATCATTTATTCCCCCTTGAAGGCATTGATTGAACGCGATCAAATAGCTCGATTTGTTTTTATTACGGAGAAGTCATATATGTCAGCTCAAGTGGACGAATTGGTCGACGGAACGGTCGACCGGGCATCCACAATAATGCACGCGGTGGTAAAGATCCGCGACGAGAATGGAAAGCTTTGGAAGGAGACAGCGGAAGTGATAAGCGTGTCCCAGACGGGCGCCGGATTCTACGTGATTCGCGAGTGCAAGCCCGGCCGGCTCGTCTGGTTGAAGGCCCCGATCGAGCCGCACCTCCGATTTTACGATCACGAGAAAGCTCTTTATCGCGTTTGGGGCGTGGTCCAGCATTGTCATCGCTTGAACGACGCGAACATCGGGTTTCACGTAGGCATCGCTTTTGTCGGCCGCGACGCGCCCGAAAGTTTTAAGGTTGACCCGATGCAGAGCTACAGGATCTGCGGCATGAACGAGGACGGCCTTTGGAAGATCCAGGAAGCGCAAAAACAATTCAAACCGCGAAAGGATGTACGTTATTACGCCGCGGTCGACCATTATCTTGCGGTCATTGACGCTAAGAGTGCAGAAAGGAAAGGTGAGAGGGCGACAACCGAAAATATCAGCAAGAACGGAGCCGCGGTCCTGACCACGATGGACCTGCACGTCGGCGACAGGGTCAAGTTCATCAGCGAGCAGTACGATTTTTCCGGGTCGGCCGTGGTCTGCAATCGCAGGGACACCAAAGACGGGTAAAGCGCGTCTAAGCATTCAGTTCGTGGGCGTCGCCTTCCCGATCGAGCGGATAAGCACCGCAAAGAAGGTAGAACACCTGGAAGAACCGGTGTGCGCGTAAGGATCGGCAACTAAAATTTGATCTCAGGGCTTGAAGTGCCTTTCCGGCTTCGATCATGGTAAGCGTGTTTTGACGGGTAAACCAACGAAACAGTTTACAACAAACTGCCCTGAGTGACGACTTATTTTCAACCCGGATAGTGTCTTTCACTTTGCGTACTTTGCGTCAAAACTTTGCGAACTTTGCGGTGGGAAGACGTTCTAACCGCAAAGTTCGCGAAGGTTATTCGCAAAGCACGCAAAGGTCAACTCCAATAAGGTCTCCATTTGCCTACTAATACGCGGCCGTGCCAACGCGCGGCATATTGTACACGTCTGCGAGACTATTGAGTTCATATCGCACGCGTGCCCAGTTGTTCTCGGTCACGCCGCCGTATGCCCGGTTCCGCACACTGCGGTCGATGTCTGAAGCTATCGCAAGGCATCGTCGAACCTCCTCCCGGTTTTCTGCCCACGCATCGCGCCTGTCGAACTCACGGGCGAGTTCATCGGTCGCGGATTCGAGATCGCCGGCCCGCTTGTTCAGCCAATCTTCCCGCGAAGTGCCGTTCAATCTGCTGTGGTCGAGCGATCGGTCGAAGTTCCTTTTGAAATTATCCACCCGGTCTTCGACGCGCTGGATGATCGCCTTTACGTGGCCCTTGGTCAGCGCCCTTCCGCGAACTTCGCGTAGCTGTGCCGCTCGCTAGTGTCATACATCGTGAAAACAATTAATAAGGAAGCAAGTATTGCCAAAGGTCCCAGTACATTTCGTTTCATATTCGTTTCGGTCTCCTGATGAATATTCTCAACTATCAAGCATTCTCCGGCTGCAAATGCTTGCCGAAACTTCAGACGCTCAACCTCCATCATAAGCCGATAAAAATCGTCCGAAAACCCAAAAGAATATTCTTTATAACCTATTCAGCAAAAAGGGCTTGCGAAACTCGTCAAGGTAGATTATTCGATCTCGCCGAACCATTCTTTCGTCATGTCGCACCACATTGCCAGGCCTTTCCATTTACCGAATTTTCGGTAATGGCGCTCTATCTTTTTGTCGGTGCACGGCTTTTCGCGATTGTGTTTTTTATAGAATGACGCTCGAAGCCAGGAATCGAGCGCCAGCCCGTCGTACCTCCCTAATAGTTTCAACAGATTGTCAGCGGCATAATCGCCGATCCCTTTGACCTTCTTTATTTCCTTTCTAAGTTCCGGGGTCGGCAGTTCTGAGCGGAGCCATGCTTCCGGGTCGAGATCGCCCGACGCGACCGAATTCGCAAGTTCGATAAAGTAAGGTGAACGATATCCGGCCCGTATCTCTTCGCGAAAAAATTCGGGCGACGACGCCGCGATCGCATTGGCCGTCGGAAAAGCCTTTCGGCCGTCGTCCGCGGAAGCTGCCGAGCTTTTCGACCAGATTACGCGTCATGCTTTTCGTCAGGCTCCACGAGCAATTCGTGGTGCAAAGCGTTTTCACGAGGTCTTCCCAGACGGTCCTCGACCGCAATAGCCTTCCCGCTGAGATCGTCCTGATCCAATCGAATCCATCTTGAGCGCAAACCGACCCGTAAAAATCTTCCAGGTCCTCATCAAGCCGTAGTATATGGCGCACGATCGCTTTCGCTTCGGGCCGGTCGACCGATGCCGACGAGGTGGTTACAGCGAGCGAACCACTGCGGCGCGCGATAGTCATGGATTCCGCCCGCCTCGACGTACGGCTGAAATAAGAATACGTTAGGCGTCCTCGCTGCTCGTCATACTCGAACGGCAGCAGGTCGTACCATCCGTGGCCGCCCACTGATCGACGGAAAGAAAAGTCTTTAGGGGTTGGAATTACAAATCTATTGGACATTTTTTTGATATTAGGTCTAGAATATCTCGTTGACAAATCTGTACAATTTTATAGACCATTAACCCCCTCTGTTCGTCTAACGGTTAGGTTAAGTTAGCTTTTCTGAATATTCTCCGGCAATTAAATAGCCGTTTACGGACTATGCTTCTCTTTCGTTTAGCAGGACCGATAAACATTTCTTAACAACGATCCTGCCCCCGGCGGGTCAAACAGCTAGAAGCAAGTCGGCCGCTCAATTCGAGCGTCGTTAGGTAAGGAGAAAAGGTATGGTCACGCCAAGATCGCGATCTCTATTGCGACTTTTCAGCGCCTTGTTCGTCTTTTGCGTCTTGTCGACGCCGCTCCTGGGTCAGGACGATCCGGACCCGAATTCGCCGACGCCGGTCCTGGTACGGGCCAGCGGTTCGAAGCAGCGCATTTTTGCCGTTCCCGTCGACTCCGGCGGCCGCGTGAGTCTCAGGTCCGAAGGTCGTGAAGCCTTTGCCCCGAACTCGCGGTTCGCAATTTTCGTGACCGGTATCGAATTAATGCCGGGCGAAGGGGAAAACGCGTTTCGCATTTACGCTGAAGATTCAAGAGGCCGCAACTATCGGTTTCCGGTCGTTGATCTGCGTCCAATAAAGGCCGAAACGCCGACCTACGCGCTGGTGGTCGAGCTGCGTGACGAGATCGGTTACTGGGACCCGCCGGCAGCGGGCGACCTGCTGTTAAGGGTGGCGTGGCGCGGAATGACCAGCAACCGCGGACGGCTTGGCTACGGGCAAACCGGCGGCACTATCAGAGACGATGAGGTCCCGTACTCCAAGCTGCTTGCATACAACGCCCCGAATGATCGCGGCGTGGCTTTGAAAGGAGGGGCCGCACATCCGGAATATGTAGGCTACAGATGGTCGGGCGACCGCAAGAGGTTTCTCGAACAAGCCGCATTCGGACCGACGGCATTGCTTGACCAGCGGATCAGGCGCATCGGACTAAGGACCTGGCTCGCCGAACAGTTCGAGGCGCCGTATCCTTCGGCCTCGAACCCGTATCCGAATACTCCTTTGAAACCGACGAACGCACCGGCGGACTGCGACAACAACGCGACTGTTCCGGACGTTCCCGCAACATGCTTCCGGGATACCTACACGATGTACCCGATGCAGGCGTGGTTCTTCAAGGAGGCCTATTACGGCGAGGCCCAGCTCAGGCACCGCGTGGCTTGGGCATTGGCCCAGATCTGGGTGATCTCAGGGGTTGACACCCAGCAATCGCGATGGCTGGAAGAATATTACAAGGTGCTCGCGAACAACGCTTTCGGCAATTACCGGACGCTGATGCATCAGATGACCCTCAACCCGGGCATGGGCAATTATCTCGATATGGCCCGCAGCACCCGGAACAACCCGAACGAGAACTACGCCCGCGAGATCAAACAGCTTTTCAGCGTCGGCCTCTTCACGCTCAATCCGGACGGTACGTCCAGCTGGACGGTAATAACGAGCCGATCCCGACCTATACGCAGGACACGGTCAACAACTTTACCAAGGTCCTGACGGGATGGACCTTCTGTAATCAACCCGCTTGTCCCAGCATCGCAAACGGTAATGCGCCGGCGGGAACGGTCAACTATATAGACCCGCTGCTGATAAACGCCGGACGGACGACCCCCACGGCGAACCAGCACGATCTGACGGCAAAGACTCTGCTTGTGTATCCCGGCTCGACGACGACCAACATCGGGGCCTGCACCGGCACGTGCGACGATACTATAGCGAGCATCAACACGTACGCGAACAACTCGCTGAACCAGACGCTCGATAATATTTTCAATCACCCGAACGTCGGGCCGTTCGTCAGCAAGATACTTATCCAGCACCTCGTCACAAGCGACCCGACGCCGGCGTATGTAGGCCGTGTGGCGGCCGTCTTCAACAATAATGGCGCGGGTGTTCGCGGCGACCTGAAGTCTGTCGTCCGAGCGATCCTGATCGACCCGGAGGCACGGGGTGATGCGAAGACCGATCCGAACTTTGGCAAGCTTCGCGAACCGGTCCAGCTCATGACGAACATGGCCCGCACGTTCGATGTGATGAACTTTGCCGGAAACGGGCCGAGCGACGGCGTGTTCTATTCGCCGACCGGCAACCTGCTGACCAATATGGCGCAGACGGTGTTCTATTCGCCGACCGTTTTCAACTATTACGCTCCGGACTATTCAATTCCGGGAACAACGCTGCTCGGTCCTGAATTTGGGCTGATGACGACCGGGACATCGATCGCAAGGGCAAATTTCGCAAATACGATGATCTACACCGGGATAAACGTGAGCGGAGTAAACGTGCCCGTGGGAACGCGGTTCAACTTCGCCGAAATGCAGGCTCTTGCCGCCGCCGATCCGACGGGGAACCAGCTGCTCGACGCGTTGAATTACAAGATGATGCACAACACGATGTCGCCGCAGATGCGAAGCACCATCCTGACGGCCGTTACCAGCATCGCCGCTTCGAACCCGCTGGCGCGTACGCAGCAGGCGGTTTATCTCATCATGACTTCGTCGCAGTACCAGGTACAGAGGTAATAACTATGAAAGGATCAAGACGCGAATTTTTGAAGAGATCGGGCGGCTGCGCTCTCGGGATGGTCACGCTGGCGACGCAGATGCAGCATATGGGCCTGATGAGCGCCCTCGCACAAAAAGTGCAGGACGATAGTTCGGCCGTGCAGGGCGGCGACAATTACAAGGCCCTGGTGCTTGTCTTTTTCTCGGGCGGCAACGACGGCAACAACATGGTCATCCCGAATCACGGGGACGCTACGCTTAGCAACTACAGCGTCTATGCTGCGGGCCGTGGACCCGACCTGGCCATACCGCAGGCGTCGCTGCTTCCGATCACAGTTCCGAGAATGGGCGGGCTTACCTATGGCCTGCATCCGAACTTTGGAACGGGAGCGACCAACGCGGGGATCCATCCGCTATGGGCACAGGGCAAGCTGGCGATAGTGACCAATGTAGGAACGCTTGTTAGGCCTACTACAAAAGCGCAGTTGTCACAGTCGTCGCACCCCAAACCGTACCAGCTTTACTCGCACTCGGACCAGACGTTTCAGCACCAAACGAGTATTTCGAACACGCAGGCCTTCACCGGTTGGGGCGGACGCCTTTCGGACCGGCTGACCGCCGGCCAGAACCCGAGCGGCCTTATCCCGATGGTCACGTCTATCGCCGGAGCCCAGCTTTTCACGGCCGGTCAAACGACGCTCCCGATGGCGATCAACGATTCCAATACCTTGCTTGCGAACGTACTTAACCCATCGGGATTTACGAATGCTGCGAACGGCGGCCCGGCAAGGCTGACGGGTTTTAACGCGCTGCGCGCGATAGATCTTCAATCGAACTATGTTGCCGCGGCAAGCCATGTCACCGATCTCGCAATGAACGCGAACGCGGCGTTGCAGGCTCCCGGCGACACGACCGTCGTTTTCCCGAATACCGGCATCGGACGACAGCTTCGCCAGGTCGCGACGGCTTATCAAGAAACGGACCGAGCTAAACGTGAACCGGCAGATCTTCTATTGCCAGATCGGCGGTTTCGACACGCACAGCGGCGAACCGGCGCAGCAGGTAAATCTGTTCAACCAGTTCAGCCAGGCCGCCAGGTCTTTCTATGATGAACTGGGGCCGGGAAACCAGAACGTTATCGACAATGTGACGCTGTTCACGCTTTCAGATTTCGGCCGCACATTCCAGCCATCGGGTACCGGAACCGGCGTCGGTACCGACCACGCGTGGGGCAACCATATGATCGTGATGGGCGGCTCGGTGCTTGGCGGAAACTTTTACGGAATGAACACCGCTGTCAACGGCACGCCGTATCCGCACCTTCAAATGGGCGGCCTGGATGATACGGACGGCGGGACGAGCCCGCGCGGCCGGTGGATACCGACGACGTCGGTCGATCAGTACGCCGCAACGCTCGCTCGATGGTTCGGTCTGGCCGAGGCCGACATGGCGACCGTTTTCCCGAACATCGCTAATTTCCCGACCAGCAATCTTGGGTTCATGCCCTGAGCCGACACGGCTCGGGATAATCTCGCTTCTCTTCACCCTTTCCCGGGACTTTTTGTCCATATCAAAAGCAGTGGCGGATGAAACATTCCGTCACTGCATTTTTGTTAATGGAAATGTTTCTTGAACTTTGTTTGGGCAGAACATACACTTGGCTTATCGTATAGGGCTGTGAATTTACCGAACTATCTGACGCTTTTAAGGATCGTGATCGTGCCGCTGCTGGTAGCGGTACTGCTCACGCCCGTCGCGGAACGATGGTTCGGAATAAGCAGTTACGTCCTCGCGATCATCATCTTTTTAGTTGCATCGTTCACAGACATTCTGGACGGCCACCTGGCCCGCCGCCGCAACCAGGTATCGACACTTGGAAAATTCCTCGACCCGGTCGCAGATAAGCTTCTTGTCTCAGCCGCGTTGATAGTCCTTGTTGAAAAGCATCTCGCCCCGTCCTGGGCGGTTGTTGTGATTCTCGGCCGCGAATTTATAGTGACCGGCCTGAGGGCAGTGGCGGCAACCGAAGGCATTGTCATCCAGGCCCAAAACATCGGCAAGCTTAAGATGTGGGCGCAGTGTGTTGCGATCGTCGCTCTGCTTGTCGCTGCTGCTGCAGGCAACCCGCCGGTCTCAAATTTCGGCCAGGATTACCCGGCGATCAGATTCTGGGAGGTCGAAGAGGTCCGCACGGCCTTTAGCAATCTGGCCGGATTTGCAACTACTTTGAATGATTGGAAGGTCTTCGGTTACCTGGTCGGCCGCGGGGCATTGTGGGTTGCGGTGATAACCGCCATCTGGTCGATGTACGATTATTTCTCGTTCTTTCTTCAGGAAAAGACCAGGTCGGCCGATGCCGGGTGATAGAGCCAGGCCGGGCGAAACAATAATTACTTTGCCTTTTTCGCCTTTTTGGCAAAGGTCCGGTCACGCGAGCTGACGAGGTCCTTCAATTCCGTCATAAAAGCCGAAACATCTTCAAACTCAAGATAGACCGACGCAAACCGAACATATGCGACTTTATCGATCGCCTTCAATCGCCGCATGATGATCTTTCCTATCTCGGTCGTCGCCATTTCCCGCTCAGTCGAATCCTGAACATTCTTTTCTGCCTCGTCGGCTATCGCCTCGAGCTGATTGGCTGAAATGGGACGCTTTTCGCTGGCACGGAACAAGCCGGCAAGTATCTTCCCTCGTTCGAACGGCTCTCGCCGGCCGTCCTTTTTGACGACCATGAACGGGATCTCGTCGATCCGCTCATAGGAGGTGAACCGCCGACTGCAGCCGAGGCATTCGCGCCGGCGTCGGATCGAATCGCCGTCCTTCGCTTCGCGCGAATCGACAACTTTGTCTTCAATATGGCCGCAATATGGACAACGCATAGATAAGTTTCGGGTTTCGGGTTCCGGGTTTCAGGTCGATCCGGGACATGCAGTCAGGCATTGGACTTTGGACTTTGGACCTTGGACTTTGGACTCATTGCATTTGCTCCAAACCCTGGGGCATCCGACTCCATTTCTTCAGCTGCTTTATCGCCTGAAAGTAAAGACCTGAACCGCTCAATACTTATATCACCGTGGACAAAATAGTATAAGCCGAAAACTATCGCCGGTGCGAAATAGACAAGGTGCATCGCGATCGCAACCGCGGCCGCATCCTCGCTGCGGATGTCCTTAATTAGAAAGATCAGGCTCGCGGCGGTAGCGGTGTGAAAGGCACCGGCAGCTCCGCCGGGTGTCGGGACGACCGAACTTACGACCGCGAATCCCATAATAAACAGCGAATCGCTAAACGTCAGCGGCAGGCCGAATGCCAGAAGGACCAACCACGTCGGGATCGAGATCGCGAGCCACAGTGTGACCGTCCAGAACACGATCCAGAACGTTTCACGCCAGTCCTTCAGGACCGCGAGAGCTGCGGCGAGCTGAGTCAAAATGCTCAGAATGATCTTCTGAACACGCCGCGGCACAAATCGCCTGTCGATCACCTTTTCAGTCCAATCGATAACCCGCGAAGAGGTCCGCTGGTAAACGATAAGGAAAACAAATCCCGCCGCCACCGCTGCAAGCATTGCGACGCCGGCGACGGTCACATAGCGGAAGTCGACTTCCCTGCCGACCGGCGGCGTAAAGAAAAGCAGGTTCGCAGAGAAAAAACAGACAATTGCGGCGAGATCAAAGATGCGTTCCAAACCGAGTGTAACCAATGCGGCCGACGGCCGAACGCGGTTATCCCGCATCGGGAGCCACATCGGCCGTACCAATTCGCCGGCCCGTCCGACCAGAAAGATCGCCGCGAAACCGACGGTCGTTGTCGCAAAAAGCTCCTTCAGGCTCGTTTCGGTTATGGGTGCGAGCAGCACCTTCCACCGGATCGCACGAAGCAGATAGCCGAGGCATATGATCAGGACCGCCGTCCCGAGATACCATGCGTTCGCCTTTCTCAGGCTCTGGCTGACAAGGGCCCAGTCAAGATCCCGGCCGAAAAACCATAAAAGGAAAACGGCGAACAGAAAAAGAAGTATAAATTTAACGTATTTTCGCAACTTAAATTATTAGGCCATCAACGCGGTTATCACCTATTACTTATCATTTCTCACCTATTCCGAAGCAGCCTTCACGGTCGTCGTAACGAACGAAATCCGGTTACAGCCTTGTTACACAGCAAAATGAAAAAGATACTGGATTGAAGCATAAAACGCTAATCAACAACCCTCGCTCGGCCGGTCGCGTCAGCCCGGATTTCCGGTTATGCTTATTTATTGGAACTTTAGTGATTTTGGCGTCGTAACAGTTGCATCGACAGGCCAAATGGCTGGTCGCGGCTTTTAGCGAACGGATCAGGAGAACGAATCGTTTGGAAGCATTAATGGCGGTAGAAACCAACGGGGCTGAACTTATTCGGCGGGCCCGGGCCGGCGACGGCGTAGCGTGGGAAGAGATCGTTTCCGGTTTCTCGCGACGCATATTCAACCTTGCCTACCGGTTTACGTCCAGCGTTGAAGCGGCCGAGGACCTGACGCAGGAAGTGTTCATCCGCATCTACCGCACGCTCGACCAGTACGACGCGAAACAGGGAGATCTTTCAAATTGGCTGATGCGGCTGGCTCGCAACCTGATCATCGACGATTATCGCCATCGTCAGCGTAATCCGCAGAATTCGATGGCCGACGCCGTCGACGATCATACTTATCATCTGCGGGCGATCGGCAATTCGGCCCATAAAGAAATGGAACGCCGCGAGGTTGCCGCCCAGGTCCAGCAAGGCATCGACAAGCTGCCGCCCGACCTGAAAACCTGCGTCATTCTTCGCGACATCGAGGAAATGACGTACCAGGAGATCGTCGATGTGCTGAAGATACCGGAAGGCACCGTGAAGTCGCGGATAAACCGCGGACGTATAGAGCTGGCGAAAATATTGAGAAGGATGAGAGTTGTGACGATCTAATATGAACATGCTTCCCGGTTGTTCCTGCGGGACCGGGGAAAACCGTTTGTTCGAATAAGGACGCGGAATGAAGCAAATTATGAAAAGAGAGAACGTCACATAGATAAATATTGTTCAAGGGGTTGGAGCGTTATGCCGTATGAGAAGGAAAATTTAATAAACTGCACGGTTTTTGAGGAATCGCTTTCCGATTATCTCGACAAGTCGCTTGAGGCGACTCTGCAAAAAGCTGTAGCTGCTCACGCGTTGAGCTGCCCGCTTTGCCATTCGCTGTTGAACGAGGTCAAGTCCTCGCTCGAGGTTTGCCGCCGGTTGGCCGAGCCCGTAATGCCGCTTGACCCGGCTCGAGGCCCGCATCCTTGACGCGACCGTGCCGCAGGCAAATATGGCCTGCAATGATTTTGAGGAACACCTTACCGATTATCTTGACGGGTTCGTTCCCGCCCAGTTGTTCCACCGTTGGGAGCGTCATGCTGTGCTCTGCGATGAATGTACGGACTTGCCCGGAGCGGTGGTCCGCAGCCTTGCTGCCTGCGTTTCCTACAAGCTGGATGAACTTCCGGTCCCGGCCGGACTCCACGAACGGATCCTTCGCGAAACGATCGGAACCGAACGGGCAAATGCTAAGAAAGCTTCGGTCGGATCTCGATTCGGCGAATGGGTCCGCGGGCTGCAATTCCCGATCTCGGTACCCGCAGCTTGCACCGGTCGCGATGATGATGCTGTTTGCGTTCATGGTGTTTAGCCAGACGGTCTCGGCTGACGGCTCGCTGACCGACATTTATACGAAGAGCTTTGCCTTGGCAGAACAAACCTATCAGCAGGGTGCCGACGCCCTAAAGGGCGTGCCGGCGGATAATGGAGGCGGCAACTAAATTTACGATGAATTGTTCCTATCACACTCAGAATGCGGCAGTTGTGCAATGTAACGGTTGCGGAAAACCGCTGTGTGCCGGGTGCGACCACCGCATAAAGGGGTTTCCTTATTGCCAGGACTGCATTGTTCAGGGCGTCGACCTTCTGCGGCAGCAGAACCGGACATCTTATGCACCGTTCATCAAGAAACGGACATCTCCGTTCATTGCTTTGATACTGTCGTTCATCTGTCCCGGCCTGGGGGCGGCCTATAACGGCCAGACCGTCAAAGCCGTGGTTTATTTCGGCGTATTTGTCGGCCTTTTCCAAATGGCGATCCTTACGGGCGGGACGTTCCTGTTCGTGCTCGGGTTCATGGGAATGTGGCTGTTTGCGGCCCTGGATGCCTGGCGGACGGCCCAGATGATCCGTTCCGGCCTGACCCCCGATATTGCCGAAGACATCTTCGTAAAGCGGTTTGCGGGCAACCCAAAGCTATGGGGAATCGTTCTAACCGTACTTGGCGTGGCGTTCCTGCTTCAGAACGTATTCAACCTTCGAGGGCTGATGCGTGGGTTTGTTCCGGCGATGCTGATCGGGTTGGGCATTTATGTCCTTCGCGGTTACATCTTCAAGCCAAAGGAAGAGGAAGGCCGTTGGGCCGATTTTGACAGTGCTCGCCCGGCGAGGTTCTTTTCCGGCATTGACCGGGAGACCCGTTATCGCGGCGACGAAGAGGTTCAGACCGAATATTCAAGCGGTTCCCGGGCAGGCGGCTGGGGAAACCGGTAGAGCAAATTCGGCGGAATTACGCTATAGTATTCATCAGAAGGAGTAGTTATTTTATGGTTTTCCTAAAAGCCACAGGGATCGTTGGAAGTATTTTGGCCCTGATCGCGGTTATCATCCTTTTTCTGAAGACGCTGATCGGTTTTATCGGTTTTTTGACCGGGGCGATCAAAATAGCGATCATTCTGCTTTTTGTGGTCCTGATAGTTTCGGTAGGGTTTATGGTTATTCGCGGGTTGGCAAATTCGCGGCGTAAGAAAGACCAGTAAAACCTTTAGTTATAGTCACATAAATGCCGTCGTCAGAGGCAGGAGCAAAGACTTGCCTTTTGCGACGGCATTTGTTTATAATTAGTTTTACCAAGAGAGAAACATCTACCCGATGTTTTGGTTTAAGACCCACAGTTGTTTAGCTATAACCGCCTGTTTTACGAGTTATAATTAGGGTTTCGCGTTAGTCGCTCGCGGCTATTCTTGCGTGATTCCGTGTGTCGAGGGCATTTTTTGCTGTCCACGGCACGAAATCTACGAAAAGGAGCTTAAAAGCATAATGCAGAAAAACGATAAGTCTTATACTTTTCTTTTATCTCATTCAACATAAATCAAGAATTTTCATTAAGAGGATAGAGGTTTCGAAGGTTTTCCTGAGGAACGGTTTATTTAGTTTAGGTTTAATATCGATCGTATCTTTTGCAAGCATTGGTATTTACGCAATATTTAATAATTCGGGTTCGTTAGCAGCCGTTGCAGCTTCGGGAATTCCTGTTCAAAACCAGCTTTCAGCAGATCAATCCAAGCCTAATTCATTCGATTATTCGCGTCCGGGCGATTCTGACGACCTGTCCATCAACAGCGGCGGGCCGTTCGACCAGAACGATGGCGAATCCGACCAGGCCGATATGGAACGCCGCCTAAAGGCGATCCAGGCCGCCAGCAACCCGGCCAACGTGCCGACGATGTGGGCACATCAGGGCAAGATAAACAACGAGTTCGGCTTTCGCCGCAACCCGTTCGGCGGGCGGACCTATGAATTCCACGCCGGAATGGACATCGACGGCGAACGCGGCGATATAGTCGTCGCACCCGCAGGCGGTGTCGTGACCGAAGCCGGCTGGAAAGGCGGTTACGGCCAAATGGTCGAGATCGACCACGGCAACGGCCTAAAAACCCGCTTTGGCCACCTTTCAAGAATAGAGGTCACCGCCGGCGACACCCTCACCCGCGGCCAGCTCATCGCCTTCGTAGGCTCCACCGGCCGCTCCACCGGCCCGCACCTTCACTACGAGCTTCGCCTAAACGACCGCCCCATCAACCCGAGACGCTTCCTCCCGCCGGAGCCGATGCAGTTGAAGAAGATCCCGAGCTAAGGATGCTGGTAGTAAAAGTTGAAAGGGCCGCTTTCGGGCGGCCTTTTCCTATTGCTGAAGTGTGCTCACGACGGGACTCTAGCGTACCGCAGCAACCGCGAGTGTGCTGTTATCGAACGTGAGCCGCGTCATGTCGCTTCCGTCCGCGTTCATCACGAAGATGTTCTCGAACAAGTTCGTTTCCGGCCGGAAAGACGAAAAGTAAATTTGCTGCCCGTTGCGGCTCCAGGCCGGGGCTCGGCTGCAGAATTGATTATTTGGAATTCCGGCGGGTTTAGGCGTCAGATTGGTCACGTGGTCCCCATCGGAATCGATAACGTAGACAGAACAATAGCCATCGCGCAGGCTCATGAATGCGATCTGCCTGCCGTTGGGCGACCACGTAGCCATCTGATCGAGCATTACATGGTCTGTGAGTCGGACCGGATTCATTCCGTCGGTGTCGATCAAATAGATATCGCCGTCCCGGGCGATAGCGAGCTGTTTTCCGTTCGGTGACCATTCGGGAAATTGGTCCACACCCGGATGATCTGTGACGCGCGTCAGCCCGGTGCCATCTGCGTTGATCAAATAGATCTCGAAATTGCCGTCCACGTTAGAGTGAAACGCAATTTGCCTCCCGTTCGGCGACCACCTCGGCCAGCAGTCGCTAATACCGGCACCGTTGAATGTCAGCTGTCTCACGCTGCTGCCGTCGGCGTCCATTATCATTATTTCAAGATCGCCCTCAGGATTTGTGTCCGTGAGCGGGTTGCCGCAGTAAACTATTTGCTGTCCATTCGGTGAAATATCCGGCTGCTGATTGGTTCGCGGGTCGAAAGTTAGGCGGGTCTGATTTTTTCCGTCCGGATCCATTACGTAAACCTCGGTATTCCCAACGCTGTTGCTGTGAAAGGCAACGCTAAGCGGCGGCCCTTCTTGTAGGTTAATTTCGTTATCGTCGAAAGCCGCTGAACCTAAATGCGAGTCGGCGTGGGTGATTTGAATCGCGAAGGCAAGGGCAACGATCAATACTGTTGCGAAAAGGGAAATGGTTAATTTGTTGGCTCGGCTCATCATGTTTTTGCTCCTTTAGTCTGTTGATTTCTGTCTCATTTCAAAAAACTGGGATTTCAAACGCTGGCAGATGCTGCTTAACGTTTTGTGTCGTTTTTGCCGCCAATTTTTCTATCCTCCGCTCTTGATTTTTGTGATCGGGCGGCCAATTTCTGTGCTACCCTACCTGCTATCGCGAGAATTGATCGAAAATTGGCGGATGCCTTTGAAAGAATTTTCGGCTACTGATGTCGAAGCTTTCTCGACTTCTAACTTGAGTCCATAAGCGAGGGCGCCCACGCACCGCGGATGAACGACCAGGCACAACTGCCCATCACTCAAATGCTTCTGGACTGGAGCGGGGGCGACAAGGCGGCGCTCGAGCGGATGATGCCGATCGTTTACGGCGAGCTGCACCGGCTCGCGCACCGCTACATGAACCGCGAGCGCGCCGGCCACACGCTGCAGACCTCGGCACTCGTCAACGAGGCATATTTGCGTCTCGTCGATCAAAGAAACGTCAAGTGGAATAACCGCGCGCATTTTTTCGCCATAGCCGCGCAAATGATGCGGCGCATCCTCGTCGACTATGCCCGCAGCCACCTTTACGCAAAACGCGGTGCCGGTGCTGTGCATCTATCCCTTACTAAAGCAGAAGCAGTGTCGAAAGAACCGACCGCGGAAGTGACCGTGCTCGATGAGGCACTCACCAAACTTGAATCGATCGATCCACAACAGGCCCGCGTGGTCGAACTGAGATTTTTCGGTGGGCTGACAATCAAAGAAACGGCTGAGGCAATGGTGATCTCGGTCGATATGGTCAAACGCGAATGGAGTACGGCCAGGGCATGGTTATACCGTGAGATGAGCAGCCGCACCCGGTCCTGAAGCTCGCTTGAACGGTGCAGAAGCAAAGGAAATTTCGAGGAGAATTTCGCGAACTCATAAACAAATCTTTTTGGTTTCAGCAATTTCCATCGAGTAAAGAAAAAGTCATAAAATCTCCAGAAAAACCGCATGACTTTTGGTCGCCACCCGGTGAAAATGTCTCTACGGCCAGAGTATGGCTATAACGGGAGATAAGCAGCCGTGAAACCTGTTAAACGCTGGCAGGAGATTAAGGAAATTCTTTACTCAGCCCTCGAATTGGAACCCGCCCGGCGCGAGTCCTTTCTCAAGGAGAGGTGCGGTGACGATCTTGGACTGCATCGAGAGGTCGAATCCCTGATAGCCGCACACATGGAAGCAGGCGGTCGATTAGAAGCCCCTGCAATCGAAATAATGGCTGAAACCGTGGTCGACCATCAAGAAAACAATGAGCTGGTCGGGAGGGCGCTCGGACATTACCAGATAATCGAAATGCTCGGTGCTGGTGGTATGGGCGAAGTTTATCTGGCTCATGACAGCCGTCTCGACCGGAAAATCGCACTAAAACTTCTGCCGGTATTCTTCACGCTGGACCCTGACCGTCTACGCCGTTTTCAACAGGAAGCCCGTGCCGCTTCTGCTCTAAACCACCCAAATATCCTTACCGTACACGAGATCGGGAACATCGATTCTGTAAATTACATCGCTACCGAGTTTGTCGATGGAGAAACGCTTCGCGGTCGCATAAATCGCGCCCCGCCAAAGATCACGGAAGCTCTTGACATCGCAACGCAGGTGACGAGTGCCTTGGCGACAGCCCATCAGGCCGGCATAATTCACCGGGACATAAAGCCCGAGAACATCATGCTTCGTCGCGACGGGATCGTAAAGGTCCTGGATTTCGGTCTTGCAAAGCTCGCCCCGCGGACCGGCATCGATCCGGAAGCGTCCACGATGGTCAACACCGATGAAGGGATAGTGATGGGCACCGCGCAATACCTTTCCCCGGAGCAGGCCCGCGGGCTCAAGGTTGACGCCCGGACGGACATCTGGAGCCTTGGCTGCGTGCTTTACGAGATGTTGACCGGACGCTCGCCTTTCGCGGAACCGACAGCGGGCGACGTGATCGTTTCGATCCTCGAACGCGACCCGCCGCCGCTCGCCCGTTACTTAGTTGAAGACGCCGGCGGAACTGCAACGAATAATCACCAAAACCCTTGCTAAGAACTGTGAGAGACGATACCAATCGGCTAAGGATCTGCTCATCGATCTGGAGAACCTGCGCGATGAGCTGCAGTTCGAGACCAGGCTTGAGCACTCGGTACAACCGTCGGGTTCTAAAGCGATCACGGGCAGACAAACAGCGGTTGACGACACCTACGAACCGGTAACACGCACCTCCGAATTTATCGCACCGCATCCGACATCGAGTGCCGAGTACATAGTCAGACAGGTCAAACTGCATAGAGGATGGGTTCTCGCCGCAGCAGCGGCGGCCCTCGCGGTGGTGAGCGTCGGGGGCATATTGGCTTACAAAACTTACTGGCAAGGCGTGCCGGCGAGACAGCAGTCCGCGCCTCGGCAGACGATGAAGATCACGAGGCTGACCAACACCGGTAAGGCAGACCAAGCGGCCATCTCCCCCGACGGCAGGTATGTTGTCCACGTGGCAAGTGAGGACGGCCAGCAAAGCCTTCGGGTGAGGCAGGTAAGCACCAACAGCGACGTCCAGAAAGTGCCCCCGGCCGAGGTCCGGTACGCGGGCCTGACTTTTTCGCGAGACGGCGAGTTTATCTTCTATGTCGTGTCGGAAAAGAACAACTCCCAGACTACCCTTCACCAAGTTCCGGTTCTGGGCGGCACACCGCGGAAGCTGATCTCGAACGTGGGCAGTGCCGTTACATTCTCTCCGGATGGCCGGAACCTTGCCTTCATTCGTAACTTTGCCGAGCAGGGAGAACAAGCTCTAATGGTGGCGAGCGCCGATGGGAGCGGTGAGCGTAAACTTGCCGTACGCAAGTTTCCAAACTTTTTCAGGTCGGTATCGTGGTCCCCTGACGGCAAAACCATCGCTTGCGGCGTAGGCAGCCACGTTCCTGTTTACAACAGCCACCTGTCGGAGGTGCCCGTCGATGGAGGGGCGGAAAGACCCATCGTCTCCGGCGGCTGGATCTTCATGGGACAGGTCGGGTGGCTCGAAGACGCCACCGGGTTAGTATTGGACGCCGCGGAACAAGCTTCGGCCAGCTTCGATTCTTCACAGATCTGGTATCTCTCAAGACACGGCGGCGAGGTTCGCCGGATCACCAACGATCTGAATAACTATTCCGGCGTCAGCTTGACGGCGGATTCCAGCCGGCTGGTAACGGTACAGTCGCAGACATTTTCGAATATCTGGCTCATCCCGCAGGGGGACTCGAACCGTGCTGAACGCGTGACCCAGGGCTCGGCCGGGCGGGACGGGAAGGACGGCGTCGTTTGGACGCCGGACGGCAAGATCGTTTACGTGTCAAAGACAAGCGGAAACGATGATATCTGGATAATGAACTCGGACGGCTCCGGGCAAACGCAGCTTACGTCCAACTCAGGCATCAACAATAACCCTGCTGTCTCATCCGACGGGCGCTTCATTATTTTTACTTCCACGCGGGCGGGCGCTTCTCACATTTGGCGAATGGACATCGACGGAGCTAATTCAATGCAGTTAACCAGCGGCAGTGGTGAAAACCATGCACAGTTTTCACACGACGGCCGTTCGGTAGTCTATACACTTTTTGCCGGCAAACCGACTCTTTGGCGTGTCTCGATCGAGGGCGGCGTGCCTCTCCCCATATCCGAAACGTCGAGTTCGGCTCCCGCCGTTTCGCCCGATGGCAAGTTGATCGCTTCGGTTTACCGGGATGACCAGCCGAATTCACCGGCGAGAATCGCCGTTATGCCGTTTGAAGGGGGCGAGATCACGAAAAAATTCGACGTTCCGCACTCAGCCTGGGGGAACGTTCGTTGGGCACCCGACGGGAAAGCTCTGGCTTACGTCGTCACTGCCGGAGGCATTTCCAATATCTGGACACAACCCCTTGCCGGAGGGGCGCCGAAGCAATTGACCGAATTCAAAACCGATCAAATATTCTGGTTTGATTGGTCACATTCCGGCAAACAGATCGTTTGCTCCCGCGGCATCGAAACCAATGACGTGGTCCTGTTGAGCAACTTCCGATAGGTTACCCCACGTCCTTGTAAGGAATCTCAGTTCGATATACCAAGCACTGCGGCGCGTATCTCCTGGGCACTCGGCCGCTGCTTGTAATCCGTCTCAACTCTGGCCCATGCGACGCGGCCAGCCTTGTCGATCACATAAACGGCCGGGTGCGGGATGCCGTCAAACTTTTGAGCAGTGTAGGCCGGATCGCGCAGCCCGTAGGCGTCGATCACGCGATGGTCAGGATCGGACAGCATCGGGAAATTGATCGCCCCTTGCCCGTCTTTCGCTATTCTTTCGGCAAACTCTCTGCTTTCCGCCGGTTTATCCATACTAACGGCATACAGTCGCACCGGCGCACCCTCTTGCAACAGTGAACGGAGCCCGGCAACCTGCCGGGTACAATACGTTCACCAGTGGCCACGGTAGAAAACGAGGACCGTAGATGCCGTTCCACGTGCCGAAGACAACGTGACCTTCCGGTGATTTTGATCCTCAAGCGTAAAATCGGGAGCCATTTCTCCAACCTGAACCGGCGAGTTGCGTGGCCCTAACTCGTCGGAAGGAGACTGTTTAATGTCTCCGCACGACAGGACGGCAGTCAGTATCGCAAGTGCTCCGGTAATCTTAAGCCTCATACAATTCGTCCGACACGATCGTGACGGACATCTCCCGTCTCATTCTGCAACCGGTCAAATCATTATAAGGCGGTTTCAGGCGGAAAGGAAAATTTGAAAGGCCGTCGGTCCGGCGTAGTATGGAGAATCATTACCGTCCATCCTACCCACGTTGTATACCATCTAACAGCTGGTTGGTGAATCACTACTAATGACGATATAATTTGAAGTTTGTCGATTTGTAGCCTAAAGCCTTAGGAGGCCTAAGTATATATGAGAAAGGATGCAGCCCTCTCGTTTGTTTTGCTTTGTGCGGTGATGATCGGTTCCGTGCAGATTGCCTTTGCCCGTGTGGACGAAGGCATGTACACGCCGGACAAGATCGGCACTATCGCCGGATTGAAAAAGCGGGGGTTGAAGATCAGCCCGCAGGAAATTTACAACCCGGCGGGCGGCGGTTTGTCGGAGGCGGTGATCCGGCTGAGCATCGGATGCACGGGCGAGTTCGTGTCGCCTGAGGGGCTTATTCTTACAAATCATCACTGCGGCTTTGACGCCCTGGTCGTCGGCCTCGACGCCGGGCAAGGACCTGGTCGAGACGGGCTTTCGTACGGACGGCAAGGCGGGCGAGATACCGGCCAAGCACAGCGACGGGCGGCCATATTCGATCTACATCACGGAACGCGTCGAGGACGTAACGGCGAAGGTCATACCGGGCACCGAAAACCTGACGGGCGACGCTCGTGCTGCCGCGTTCAAAAAGAACGTTGACGAGCTGACCGCCGCCGAACAGGCAAAGGCCCCGGCCGGTTCGATGGTCCGCATCCAGGTGATGAACAACGGCTATTTTGCATACCTTTTTCAACAGCGTGAGATCAAGGACATCCGCGTTGTATACGCTCCGCCACGCAGCATCGGCGTATTCGGCGGCGACCCGGACAATTTCGAATGGACGCGTCACACGGGTGATTTCACTTTTCTTAGGGCATACGTCGCCCCTGACGGCTCGGCTGCGGCTTACTCGGCCGGTAACGTGCCGTACAAGCCGAGGAAGTTTTTAACGATGAACATCGGCGGATTGAAGGAGGACGAATTCGTTTTCGTAATGGGCTACCCCGGCGGCACGACGCGTTACCGCGAGAGCCAGTCGATCGAATACGCCCGCGACGCAAACTTCCCTTTCCTTTCCGCATGGCTCGCCGCCCGCAGCAACGCACTGCGTGAGATCGGCAAGACGGATGAGGACAAGCGAATCAAGTATCAATCGGAGATCGCCAACTTCGACAACTCGTTCAAGGTCTTCGACGGCGGCCGCCTGCGCCTGATCCGTTCTGACGTAGTCGAAAAACGCCGTGCCGAGGAAGCTCAGTTTGCCGCCTGGGTGAATGGCAACCCCGAACGCCAGAAAAAATACGGCAGCGTCCTCGCCGACATCGCGGCTGCTTCCGCCGAATCGAACAGGTATGCAAAACGCGACATCCTCGTCCGCCGAATGCCCGACGGTACGATGCCGGTGTTCGCGAACATTTACAAGGCCGTCGCCGAAGGCAAGATGCTGGACGACACCGAGCGTGCGAAACGGCTGGCCGAGATCCAAAAATCTCTGGCCGACCGCGAACCGTTCTATGAACGCGAGATGATCAAATTCTATCTCCGTCAGTTCGCCTCGCTCCCCGCGGACCAGAAGTTCGACGGTGCCGAGAATCTCTTTAAGACATTCGAAGGTGCCGCACGTCTCGGTGCCGAGGACGCGTTTGCCGAGAACATCGCACAGGGCGATTACTGGAAGGCAGAAACGGTCGCCGCCCTATACGGCCCGCAGACGATGGACTTCCGGCCGGAGCGTGACAACGTGAGGGCATTCGCCGCCGCGTTGAAAAAGGAAAAGGACGCCGCCAATGCCCGTGCAATGGCCTTTGCCGCAAAGATCGACCGCCTGCGACTGATCTACCAGCAGGGCATGGCCGAGATGAAGGGCACCACCCCGTACCCTGACGCAAATTCGACCCTGCGTTTCTCATTCGGCAATATCAAAGGCTACGCCCCGCGTGAGGCCGAATTCCGCACGCCGTTCACTACGATGAAGGGAATGTGGGAAAAGGACACCGGCCTTAACCCTTTCGATATGCCGCAAAAGCTGAAGGACCTGCAAACGAAACGCGACTTCGGCCGCTATGGCCAGGGCGACAGCGTGGTGGTCAACTTCCTTTCCACAACCGACATCATCGGCGGCAACAGCGGTTCGCCTATCCTGAACGGCGATGGCGAACAGGTCGGCCTCTGTTTCGACGGAAACTACGAAGGCCTGGGCAACGACTTCTACTACGACCCGAACGCCAACCGCACCATCAGCGTCGATATCCGCTTCGTACTTTTCGTTACCGAAAAATTCGGCGATGCGAAGTGGGTCGTGGATGAAATGAAAGTTGTCGGCGGTGGGAAAGCGAGAGCAGCAAGCAACTAGCGTTGGGTAAGCTCGGCTGTGGCCCCGGATCCTTATCTCCGTATCGATCCCCGGTCCTCTTATTCTTCTTGTTCCGTGGGTGCTTAAGGATCGACCACAGAATAAGAAGAATAGGAGGAAGAAGAAGGTGGCGGGACCCTAGTTGTTTGGAATAACTTCAACCACGCTTTCCTGCGTCTTCCGGATCTTATGCCAGCTAATTATTCCCAGGACCGCAAGTCCCAGGAAAATTACGAATTCGACCGCGATCAGCCTTACTCCTTTAACTGCATAAAGGCCGATGCTCGTAATATCGACCAGGATCCAGAGAGCCCAGGTTTCGAATATGCGGCGTGCGAGAAGGATCGTGGCGAGAATGCTTGTGATCGCGATGAACGTATCGACGTAGGGATACGACGCCGGCTTTTCGAAAACTCTGGGAAGAACGAGATGTATTTGGGCGATCAGCGTGCCGATCACCAAAGTTACTGCCGCGATAAATGCTGCAAGTCCCATGCGTCGGCCATTGCTCAGTGTGCGGATATCGCTCTGATGATGTGCGGCCTTGTACTTCCAGGTGAACCAGCCGTAAACGCCCATGCAGCAGAAATACATCTGCAAAAACATATCGGAATAGAGCTGGATCTGATAGAAGATGACGAGAAAGAAGATCGCGTTCGCTATGCCGGTCGGCCAGGTAAAAATGTTCGCCCGGGCGGCGAGAAATACCGAGATAAGGCCGAGCACAGTGCCGATGAATTCGACGTAGCTCACCGGATGATCGAGAACCGTAAAGAAGGTCTCTTTGACGTCAAAGAGCAAGGAAAGGTCGGGCATATTCAGGCAAATATACCAGTTTCTCGGGGCGGCGCAAGGCAACGGCTTTGTCCGAGCCTCATAAGGCCGGCAATAAAAAGAAGTGCGTCGTCACGATCGGAAGATCACGGGAGTCAAATGGTTATGGTTTTGCGGGCCTTTCTGGGAGTTGACGTTACCTTCGGATAAACGATCTCTTTTCTGTCGACGGTCGGTGTGGGCTTCGGCAACTCAGCCCCCTGAGGGAATATCCATAGCTCGTACTCGGCGTTCTCTCGAAAACCTCCGTCTGTCACGGCTATCCGGCCGGCGTTCAAGCCGTTCGCCTTAAGCTGGGCGCTCATTCGTCTGAGGGCCGTGACCGCGTGGCCGCGAGGACTGGTGCGGCCGGCGTAGGCAATGATGTAAAGGTTGTCATCAGTTTGCGACAACCAGGCAGCGATCGCGGCAAGCCGCTCGTTTTCCTTCGCCGCGTCCAGTTCGCCAAATTGATCCGCCTTGCTCGCCGGCGGAATTATCCTGACGGTTGCCGATGCTTGAGCCTGGCACTCGCCCGGATAGCCGCCGATCCATAGATCTGCCGTGATCTCCCGGGTCGAACCGGCACCGGTCGTGTCCACCTCGATCCTGCGGGTCTGTTGTCCGTCTTTGATAACCCCGTTGCTAACGTTCCATAAGATCTGCGGTATCACATTCGGATCGCCGCCCGCGATGTTTGCCGCAAATGTTACCGGCTGGCCCTCACGCACTCCGCCTCCGCGTCCGGCCTGGCTTTGTACATCTATCTTTGGACACGGCGATACCTTGGCGACCGCCGCCTGTGGCGTCGCTTTGACCGCCGGAGACGTAGGCGGCGGCACACTATCTTGTCCAAACGCACTGACACCGACCAGAAACAAAAATACAGGGGTGACCAAAAAAATTCTTGATCTCATTTTTTCTTAAAATACCTCCAGGCGGGCTAAGAAAATAATAGCACGGGTTGCAAGCAAGGTTCGCGAGAGCGCATAAAAAGCCGCCGGGTTGGGGGTCTCCCGGCGGCGTCACGTGGGGCTGTTCGATTAGTTTCTAGCCCAATATAATCATCAGTGTCCGGTACAATTCGGACCTTTTTATACTAGATCGCGGCCCTGCGTCCCGTGATCAACTGGATAGCCAAAACCACCAGAGCAAGAACGAGTAGTACGTGAATAAGATTTCCAACCGCTGCACCGGCAAACCCAAAACCAAGTGCCCAAAGAACCAACAAAACGATTAAAATTGTCCAAAGCATGATCCTTTTCTCCTTTTTTCTTTAGTGTTCCGTCGGCGAGCGGCCTTTCCATCCGGCCATCGCACTCGCACTTAATAGTGCAAGCAACGTACCAAATCGCTAAGTACTATTGGCTGAGAGTTTAGCGAAGAGTGGGATCGCGAATGCGTACCAAAACGATTCACTTTATTAAGCCAAATTGTATGGTTAGGCACTTTGGTGAGGTTTCACACATTAAAGAGAAAAGCCGGTCAAAAAAGAGAAAAGCCGGTCATAGGCCGGCTCTTAGTGAAAGCGAGTATGCAGCCAGCCTAACCAGCCTTTTTATGGCAGACGGTGCATTGCATATTCGTTGGACCCTTCGTGGTCTTGTTTTGTTTACTTATCTCAGTGTGGCAGCCGGCACAGTTCCGGTGCATTGCCTGCTGATTGGTGAGCGTGATGATGGCTGCGCTCGATTCGTGTTTCATCGACGGGATCGCCGGCATTAGTTTAGGAGTTGCGCCGGCACGGGCGTGGCAGTCACGGCAGGCAGCTACCCCAGCGGCTTTCGGGTCTTTATTGAACAGGTCGGCCGTGAGAGTTGTGCTCCTGTCTGCGGGCCAAGCGGTCTTCAGAGGGGGGTGTTTAGCCAGTTCGGCAGCAGGTTGTGCGGTATGATGACACTCGATGCAGGCAATAGGGCCTGTGCCGTCGATACTGTACTTGCCGCCGTTGTGGCTGACATGATTGAAGGTCACCTGGCCGAGTTTTGCGTCCTTTCCGAGAACAATAACGTCCGGTATTTTCGTTACATCCTGCTCCGCTTCATGCGCCAGGCCGCGGCCTGACGAGAACTGGCCGCTAAAAACGAACAAACCAAGGCCTGCGAAAACGGCGACCACAAAAATCACCAAAACTCGTAACATCGTTTCTATCCCCCAAATTTTGAACCTAGTGATGAGGCTTATTCACCATGATAAGGAGATGTGACCGCAAGCAATGTGACGGCGCTCACAATTCTAGGCTTAAAGCCTTAATAAGCAAGCTTTATCGAATTCATTCCACGAAGTATAGCTCGTTGCCGCCTGATTACACGTTTGCGGTTCTTTTCGGGGTTAAAGATGTTGAGAGGGCTTGGGATCATGGCCGATAAAAAGGCGGCTTCCTCGCGGGTAAGGTTGGATGCGGATTTCTTGAAGTAATAACGCGATGCCGCTTCTGCGCCGTAGATCCCGTCGCCCCATTCGATCACATTCAGGTAGATCTCGAGGATTCGTTTCTTTGGCAGGTTCCGTTCAAGGAAATAAGTGTAGGCTGCCTCCCGTCCTTTTCTAAGGAAATTGCGGTCTTCGGAAAGGTATAAGTTCTTGGCGAGCTGCTGCGTGATCGTAGACGCTCCCCGCCGGAAACTCGGCAGCGGCGGTATCCAGTCATCTTCGGTCGAGCTGCAGTCTTTCTTTGGTGTGCCGGCGGCTTTGGCTTCAGCTTCGCACTCCTCTCGGGCCTCTCGTTCGCCTAATTTAACCGCTTCGTCCCAAGCCTTTTCGATCGCATCCCAGTCAAACCCGTGATGCGCGAAGAACCTAGCATCTTCGCCGGCCAGGACTGCACGCTGCAGGTTTGGCGAGATCTGCTCGATCGGCATCCATATCATGAACTTTCGCGGTTCGCGGTTTTCGGCGCGAGCTTCGCTGAGGCGATATTCGATCATCGAGGTCGTAACGGGATTTTCGCTTCTAAGGCTGGAGATGCTGGGAAACGTGATCAGTTCGTACAGCAGCCACACGCCTATGGCGCCTATGAATATAAGGAACAGGATCTTTGTCCAATACCACATCTTCGGTTTACTCGGGCCGCATCAAGGCCGGATCGACAATAATAATACGACATTTTCCAAAACACTGTTCCGGCGTCGCCTTAGAATTCAGAAAACGCTTGAAAACTGAATGGGTTACGGATATCCTGAATCAGTCCCGATCAATAACGAATTCCGATCATTATGCTCCTGTACGATAACGTTGTTGCGGTCATCCTCGGCGGCGGCGCGGGTTCGAGGCTTTTTCCGCTTACCCGCGAACGCTCTAAGCCGGCGGTCCCGCTCGGCGGCAAATACCGGCTGATAGATGTACCGGTCTCTAACTGCATTAATTCGGAGATTACGCAGATCTTTGTGCTCACACAGTACAATTCCGCCTCGCTTAACCGCCACATTTCGCGTACCTATCGATTCTCGAATTTCTCGACCGGTTTTGTCGAAATACTTGCCGCGGAACAACGAAACGACAGCCCTGACTGGTTCCAGGGTACTGCCGACGCCGTACGTCAGATCATTCCTCACCTGCGAAGCTGGAATGTTAAGACCCTTTTGATCTTGTCCGGTGACCATCTTTACCGGATGGACTATCGGACCTTCCTTGCCAGGCACTTCGCGACAAACGCCGACGTAACCATATCGGTGATACCTGCCAAGCCCGAGGAAGCCGCGGGGTTCGGGCTGCTCAAGACCGACGAAAAAGGTGCGATCGTTGAATTTAAGGAAAAGCCTAAAGGGGACGTGTTGGAATCGATGCGTGTCGATACAACGAATTTTGGCCTGACCGAAACGGAAGCGGCGCTGCGGCCATTCCTTGCTTCGATGGGAATTTACGTTTTTAACTACCCTATGCTCCTCGAGCTTTTGAAAGCCGATCCGACCTCCGTCGACTTCGGAGGCGAGATCATCCCGACGGCGATCAAAAACTACAATGTCCAGGCCCATGTCTTTAACGATTATTGGGAGGATATTGGGACGATCAGGTCGTTTTACCAGGCAAATCTCGACCTTGCGTCGCCGCTGCCGAAATTTAACTTTTTTGACGCCGAGTCACCGATCTACACACGCAGCCGATATCTTCCGCCCTCGAAACTCCACGGCTGCGACATCGATAATTCAATGATCAGCGAAGGCTGTATCATGAACGGAGTATACGCACGGAATTCGATCATCGGCCTTCGCAGCCGCCTCGACGTGGGCGTGCGGATCGAAGACTCCATCGTTATGGGCTCGGATTATTTCGAAACGATCGAAGAGATAAAACAAAACCTCGCAAGCGGCAAGCCGCACATCGGCGTCGGCGAAAATACGGTCATCAAACGTGCGATCATCGACAAGGATGTTCGAATCGGAAAGAACGTCAGACTTCTGAATTCCGCGGGAATTGAAAACGCCGACGCCGAGGACGGTTCTTACTGCATCCGGGATGGGATCATTATTGTTCCTAAAAGCGGGATGATCACTGACGGGACCCAGGTTTGACGCGTCTGCATTCAGCGTTTTTCATTCTTCGCAACTACGAATGTGTCCCTCGCCCTAACGACAAGGTTCTCCTGGTCGACACGGACCTTGATCCGCCGTGTCTTGCCGGGTTCGGGTGTATCTTGAGGATAATAGCCGAGGCTGTAAAACTCCCGCAGTTCGCTGGCTATCCTTGCGAAAGCCGCGTTGAGGTTGGTGAATGTCGAAGCCACATGCACCCTGCCTCCGGTCCGCAAAGCCAGTTGATTCAAATACTCTTCAGCAAACGCATATTCTTCGGCAGTAGTTCCCCTTTGTCCGGGCGAACTTATAGGCGGACGGCTTGGCGGCATCGATGAAGGGTCGCTGGTGCGGCCGCCCCGCGGATCGTTCCGAGGGTCGTTTCGCGGATCGTTCCTTGGATCGTTTCGAGTCGAACGGGTGCCGGGAAACGGGAATGGCAAGCTTGTCGGCAATCCCACGGGCGTGGTCGTCGGGATGCGGGTACTTTGGTCCGGAACCGGCATGCCGGGCGGCACGTTTACCGGAACTCGGTTCTTCATCGACTGGACATCCGCATACGTGTCATAACGTATCGGATAGATCAAGGCGTCGAGCTCCATTGCGTCGCGGAGATTGGCGATGTCATTCGACGCACGGCTCGTTGTGTCGACACCGTCAGTGAACAGAACGATCGCCCGCCGTCCTTTGATCGAACGCATCCGCGAATTCATTGTCAGGTCAACAGCCTCATAAAGGCTGGTACCGGTCGCGATCCGTGTACTGCGGATCGCCGAGTAGATCGTTTTGCGGTCGGAGGTCGCGTCACAGTGAAAGTGCACCTCGCCGTCGAAGGATATGACCATCACCTGATCTTCGGGGCGAAGTTGATCGATAAAGGCGATCGCGGCGTTTTGGATCTCGTCGATCTTGAAAGTGGTCGAGTAGCTCATATCCAGAACGAGGGCAACCGTGAACGGCTGTGCCTCATTTGAAAAATAAGCGAGCTCTTGTGGGACATTATCCTCGTAAACAGTAAAATTCTCTTTCTTTAGTCCACCCATGAACCGGTTCCTTCGATCAAGAACCCGGACCGGAACGGTAACCAATTTAGTGTCGACCGAAATTATCTCGCCCGAATCTTCTGCTTGTTCATCCGATACCGGAGGCGGCGTCGGCGTCGCCCTCGGTTCTGAGATCACGGTTCGTTGATTGGATTTTTCGCTTGTCGGCGCGGGTGCTCTGCGTGACTGCGCGGAAAGGGCGGCGCTGCCCGCGAGAATGCAAACTACTAAAAGGAATGTCTTAAATCTGTTCATTGCAGGGTCGTGAAAGCAAGGCCGAGTATACGATGCAATGGTCCCGACGTAAAGATGCTTTCCCGACCCTACGTTTACGTACTATTTTCCCGCAACGTCCGACCTATTCTGTCCGACGACGTAACTTGTCTTCGTTCGCACCGAAAGGTTAGGCCGCATCACACGAACCTTGATCTGCCGGCGTTCACCGGCCTGGCCTACCTGATCGGGCGAATAACCCAGTGAATATTGTCGGCGAAGTTCCTCAGCAATACCTGAAAAAGCCGCATCGAGGTTCACCGTCGTTTCTGCATCAAAATTTCGGCCGCCGCTATACTGCGCCAATGTTTCTAAATATTTGCGCCCGGTCTCATATTCTTCAGAGCGGCCTCGCCCGCCTCCCGGCCCGCCGCCGCCCATTGGCGGAAGCGTCGCTCCACCGAGGATCAATCCGATTATCCCGCCAACATTTACAGAACTCCGCCGACGTCCTCCGCCCGGATATCCCCAACCGCCGCCGCCGCCGAATCCATCCATTTGGGTGTTGTACCTGATCGTATAAAAGAGCGAATCGATCTCTTCTACATCGGCAATTGTACCTTCAAACGTAGCCCGACGTGAGGTCGTATCAACCCCGTCGGAGAAAAGCACGACCGCCTTTCGGCCCTGGATCTGTGACAATTCCAGCCGAATAACTTTGTCCACGGCCTCATAGAGACTGGTGCCGTCGCCAAATTGGGCCTGACTGATCGCGTACCTGAGCAGGCGCTGATCGTTGGTCGGACGGCACAGGACCCTAAAAGTATCGTCGAACGCAACTACCATCACGCGGTCGGTCGGCCGAAGCTGGGTTACAAAGGTCATCGCCGCCCTGTGGATCTCATCGATCCTAAAAGCGGTCGAGGGGCTAACGTCGATCATCAAAATGACCGTGAACGGCTGTTCGACCGACTGAAAATGCTCAACCTTTTGTTCGACGCCGTTTTCGAAGATCTTGAAATCCTTTTGCTCCAGCCCCGATACGAACCGGCCCTCGCGGTCGAGCACCGAAACAGGCATCGTCACCAGATTGGTCTCGATCTTGATCACTTCGCTGCCGTCGTCCACCTTTGCGGGCGGCGGGGTGGGCGGCAGGCCGTTTGGACGAATCGCCGATCAGTGTCGGCGGGCCGCTTGTACGGGCGGAATATGGCTCTTCGCCCTGGATCACGGGCGGTGGCGCAGGTACGGGTGTTGCCGCGACGCGGGCACGGGTTGCTGTATTCCCCTGGGCAATCGCCGAAACTGCGACGGCCCCGACAAGGATAACAACGGACAAAATACGATTCATCATGGCCGAATCTCCGTCTGTGAACTTTCTTTGGGGAAAGCGCCTAATAAATTAGGTTCAAGTTCTATTTGATGCTGGTTATTCTACCCGAATTGCCCTTATTTTGCGAGATTATTTTTTGCGGAGCCATTTATTCCCTGTCGGCACAGCTAAATACGCCTATTTATCGTCCCTCGAGCTGTTCTATCGCCAGGTCATGGAACTTGCGTCGGACGGAGTTTATATTCACGAACGGGAGCGGATGGTTGTGTGTGCGGTTGGTCAGAAGAACAAATATTCGGTCCTTTACCGGATCGATCCAGAGCGACGTGCCCGTAAACCCATTATGCCCAAAGCTTTCGGGCGACATTTTCGTCCCCGCGGTCGAGCCTTCGGTGGAAGCAAGCTGAAAGGCAAACGAGCGGTCTTCGTTCATTCCCTTCGTAAAATTCGTCCGGAAAAGCTCGCACGTCTCTGGTTTCAGAAGCTGTGTGTAATTCGGCAGGAATTGAAGAGCGATCTTGAACACTTCCTCCGCGGTCGAGAATAAGCCGGCGTGACCGGCGACGCCGCCCATGAAATAAGCGTTACCGTCGTGAACTTCACCCCAAATTTGATAATCACGGAAAAAGTCAGAACCACCTGCGGTAGCCGGTGGTTTTAGATAACCCCGTTCGATACAGGTCTGTTTCTCGTACTCGTTTCCTTTTTCGGTTGCGGCAATGTAGTGCTGGGTGAACCCTTTTTCTAGCGGGTTAAATACCGTTCGCGTTAGTCCAAGCTCCTTTGCGAGGCCTTGTTCAAACTCGAAGTCGGTCTCTCCAATCACCAACCACAGGGCGATAAAATTAAGATCGCTGTATTCCACCATTTTTCCAGGATCTTTCAGCCCCTTCATTCCGAAAACAGTACCGATATCGATCGGGAAGGCGGTCTTGGCGAGAAGATATATCGGAAACCAAGCTGGTAATCCCGAAATATGGGCAGCTAGTTGCCTTATGGTGAGAGTGGCTGCCTCCGACCTTCCAAAAACAATCTGTTCATCGCCGATTCGAGATTCGAGCTCTAAATCACCGTCTTCTAAATGCCGGGCCGTCAGCAGTCCTGTAACCAAAGGCTTCGTCAGACTTGCAAGATCATAGATAGTATCCGGCCTCGCCTCGATCCTTTCCGGCTCGACGACCGCATATCCCAGGGCATCGTGAAACACGATCCCGCCCTTTTCCGCGACGAGGTAAACCGCCGAGGGAAAGTCGTTTTCCGCTATGCGCTCGGAAAGGAAAGCTGAAATGGCCTCGTTCATATTACGTTTATCCTAACTTTTAACGGCCCGATTGACACATCGGGTTGCGAGGCATAGACTTCCGATTACAAATTTTTTTGGAGGTTTTGTCTTTATGGGAAAAGTAGAGTCTGCGGACTTGATCCTTAAGCTTTATGACCTGCGTCGCGAAGAAACGATGCGAAAGGCGCGTAACTGGATGTTTGGGTTCAACCCGTCTTCGGCCGAGGACATCGAAAAGACGATGATGGACCCCGAGGTGGGAGCTTACCTGCGGATGGTGCTTTCATACTGGGACATGGCCGCGACATTCGTCGCCCACGGCGCGATCGACGCCGATATGTTCAATGAGACGACCGGTGAGCAGATAGGCGTTTTCGCAAAGATCGAGCCGTTCATCGAAGAGCTGCGGACCAAATGGGAGATGCCTGATGCGTTCAAGAATCTCGAGAAAGTAATTTACGATTCGCCCAATGGCAAAGAACGTTTAGCCAAGACTCGCGAATGGATGAAGACGATCCAGGAGCAAATGGCCGGCGCACAGACGAGCGAAGCCTCCGCATAGCGTTCAGTCACCCAGGTTTTTTTGCAGAATAGCTAATAGCTGTTAGCTAACAGCTATTAGCTATTTCTTTAAACGTTCAATCGGTTTCGGTGCGCGTCTATTTTTTCGAGAACGCCAACCGCAAGAGCGAGCGCCCGTCGGCCGTCGGCGCCGGTTATCGGCGGCTCGGTATCGTTTTCGATCGCATCAAGGAACCCAAGCAATTCTGCCCGCAGCGGCTCAATATCATTGATCTCGAGCCTGTTGATCGAAATGCCCAATAGTGGATGCGCGGCGTCGGGGTTTAAAGAGGTCAGTGACGCGAATTTAGTTGCATAATCAAGAACGACGTACGAATTCCTTTGATAAAACCTTGTCTTCCTGACCTTGTCGGTCCCGATCCGGGACGCGGTAATGTTAGCTACCGCTCCGTTCGCAAATTCCAGCCGAGCGTTGGCGGCGTCAACTTTGTCCGATATGACTGGAATCCCGACGGCATGAATGGCGGAGATCTCGACATCGTTGCCGACGAGCCATTGGACAGCGTCCAGGTCATGGATCATCACGTCGAGCACGACGTCGACATCCAGTGAGCGATTTGGAAAGGGCGAAACGCGATGTATCTCGAAATACAAAGGATGGTTCACGTGCGGACGAAGGGCGACCATCGCGGGATTGAACCGTTCAAGGTGGCCAACCATCAATTTGGCCCCTGACCTCTTTGCCGCCTCGATCATTTGATCGGCTTCGGCGACCGACAATGACATCGGTTTCTCGACCAAAACGTGAATTCCCTTCTCAAGAAAAGTGCATGCGATCTCACAGTGCGTTTCGGTCGGCGTGGCGATCGAAACCAGATCGACCCTGTCCAACAGCTCCCGCCAATCGGTAAAAAACCGGCGCGTTATTCTCGGCGGCGATCTTCGCTGCCGTTTCGGCATCGATGTCGCAAACGCCCGCAAACTCTATCCTTCCCTCGCGGGCGAGTTCGGCATAATTACGCGCGTGGTGACGCCCGAGGCTGCCAACGCCGATGGCCGCCGCCCTTGATTTCCCATTCTCGCTGGTCGTGTTTTTCATCAGGTTTGAACAAACATTCGAATCCGGTAATACTTTGTATTTTCGGTTAAGTTTTGCTGAATGACAAAGATACCCTCGCTTTCCGATAACCGCATTTTCAGGATCGCGGCCGCGCTGATCGTAATACTGATCTATTTTTTCGGCCTGACGGTCCCGCTTCTCGGGCCCGACGAGCCGAGATATTCACAGGTGGCGCGTGAGATGTTCGAACGCGGCGATTGGATCACGCCGACGCTTGGCGGGTTTCATTGGTTCGAAAAACCCGTGCTTCTTTATTGGCTGCAGATCGTTTCGTACAACACCTTCGGAGTCTCCGAATTTTCTGCGCGGTTCGGTTCGGCACTTTTTGGCCTTGCTACCGTTGCCGCTCTATGGCTGCTAGGCAGGGCTTGCGCTCGGGCGCTCGATGACGAAGAAAATGATCTTTCGTTTTGGCTCGCGGTTGTGTCGGCTTCATCGATCGGGCTGATCGCGTTCGCCCGTGGTGCAAGCTTTGACATCGTTCTGACCTTTCCGATGACGGCCGCGATGGTCAGCTTTTTTGTTTTTGAGCTTCGCGAAAGCTCGTCGGACCGATCCATTGGCTCGCGTGGTGTGCCGTTATTCCTTTTTTACTTCTTCATCGGACTTTCTTTACTTGCGAAGGGCCTGATCGGGGTCGTTTTCCCGTTTGCGATAGTGGCATTCTATTACCTTCTTTCGTGGCGAATTCCTCCTCGAAAAATGCTTTTAAGCTTTGTATGGGGAACCGTGATCGCCTTGCTGGTAGCTGCATCGTGGTATATGCCGATGTATCTTCGGCACGGCTGGGAATTCATCGACGAATTCTTCATTCAGCACCATTTTCAACGTTACACGTCGAACAAATATCTTCATCCGCAGCCGTTCTACTTTTTCCTTCTGGTACTGCCGGCTATGACCTTTCCGTGGCTGCCGTTCTTTCTGTTGGCAGTTTGGCGATACGGTAAAACACTGATCGGCAGAAACAAAGCTGCGTCGAACGATCGGAAAGCGGAAGACCCGGCTCAGAACGGCGAAAGCAATGAACATTTTGTTCAGCTTGTCCGATTTTCTTTCGCGTGGATGCTTGTGCCGCTCGTGTTTTTCTCCTTTTCCGGATCGAAATTACCGGGTTACATTCTGCCTGCTCTTCCACCGGCATTGATCCTGACGACGCTCTACGTTATCCGCTTCGTAAGAAAGAAACCAGTACGCGGACGAGTGATCGTGGCCATCGCCGGAACGATGTTCGCGTTGGTGGTTGTGTTGCTCGTAACGGCTTTGCCGAGGTTTGCCGATACCGATTCTGTAAGACGGCTGATCGAAACCGCAAACGACCGAGGCTATCGGGACGCTAAGGTGCTGACATTTCATACCGTATCTCACAATGCCGAGTTTTACGCAGCGGGGCGCCTGTTGCGCGACGAAACCGGCAAGCAGCGAAAGCTTGTCAGCGCTGTCGAGATCAGAAATGAAATGGATAGGAACGGATTGGAAAGTGTACTGGTCCTCGTCCCGTTGGAGTACGCAAAGCAGTTGAACGAAAGTACTATCTTGAAATCCGAAACGATAACTGACAACGGTGAATATCTGATCGCAAAGGTAAGCAGGGCAGATAACTAGCGTTCCGCTGCCCGTCGAAGCCGGTCCATTAACGCGATCCCGAGCCCGCTTTCCTCAACCGGTTGACAGACGATCGTCTCGATTCCCTGCCGATCGCATTCACGGAAAAACTCGAACACTTCTCGCGCATAAACACTAACAGATCCGCAAACGCGTGAAAGTTTTGGCGACCAGGTAGGCTCGGCAAGACCGATAAATGCGGCATCACTGTTCGTGCTGTCCGGCCGCCACCCTTCGCTAAAGACGACCGCAGCCGAGGGCGAGTAATGCTTATGCTTCATTCCCGGGCTACGTGCTTCATTTATTTCGCGAGGCACATAGACCGTTGTTCCGCCGACCGCTTCCCGTAGCGATTCCAGCGAAACCGCTCCGGATCGGAGAACAACTGGCGGGTCGACCGTGCAGTCTACGACCGTCGATTCCAACCCGATCAGTGTTGGCTCGCCTTGAAGAATACAATCGATCCGGCCGTCCAGGTCCTCTTGAACGGCTTGCCAGGTAGTCGGACTCGGACGGCCGGAAATGTTTGCCGACGGAGCGACAACGGGGGCGCGGCACGCTCTAAGAAACTCATTCGCGACTGGGTTTCCCGGCATTCGAACGCCGATCGTGTTTAGGCCGGCGGTTGCTATCATCGGCACGTTCTCCCCTTTTTCTTAACACGATCGTCAGGGGTCCGGGGAAAAAGCGTTCAGTGAACCTCCGCGCGCTGGCCGGTATCTCGGACGTAAGTTCGGCGATCTGTTCAATTTCGGCTACATGTGCGATCAGGGGATTGTCAGCGGGCCGACGCTTCGCTTCAAATATCCTGGAGATCGCTTGTTCGTCAAATATCGCCGCCCCCAAGCCGTATACAGTCTCGGTCGGAAACGCAACGATCCTTCCTTCGCGGATATATCGTGCCGCGACATCGGGCGAACGTGTTAGTTCAGTCTTCACGGAAGAGAGTTTTACGCAATGCGGCAGGGAACGCAATCCAGAAGCCCTCCACGGCGATCGCCGACATTTTTTTAAGAGGAATAATTCTTGTGCAAAAGATTTCGAGCGGCCCGTCTACCCATTGAGAAAAGGTTAATAATCGAATTCGAGTCCGATGCTAACCATTTCATTTATATTTCGAGGAGTAATAATAAAAATGGCATTTCATCCATCACAATCGCTCGTAGTTATTGCCATCATAGCTATTCTTATTGGTTTGCTTCTTCCGGCCGTCCAGTAACGACCGGCGTCGAATTGCCCACACGGCCTGCCCAGCGTAATTTGCTTGGGCGGGCTTTTTTCTTTTGGTGCGTCGGGTTGCGTTATAGTTTAGGTAATGACGCTCGACGAGAAACTCAAACGGCTACCATCGGCTGCTGGTATCTACCTTCACAAGAACCAGGCCGGAAAGATCATCTATGTCGGCAAGGCAAAGAACCTTCGTAATCGCGTGCGTCAATATTTTCAGTCGAGCCGCAGTGCCGATTGGAAGGCACGCCAGCTTCACAAGCTGATCGCCGATTTCGAATTCATCGTCGTCGATAACGAGGTCGAGGCACTCGTTCTCGAATCGAACCTCATCAAAAAACACAAGCCGCGGTTCAACGTCATGCTGAAGGACGACAAGCAGTACCCGCATCTGAAGATGACGAACGAGCCGTTCCCGAAGGTTGTGATCACGCGTAAAGTCCTGAAGGACGGTGCAAGCTATTACGGACCGATGCTGCCGGCGGCGCTTGCACGACGAACGCTTGACCTGGTGAACAAAGTGTTCCAGCTTCGTACCTGCGATATCGAGATCGACGGAAAGCTTCCGCGGCCGTGCCTCGAGTATCATCTCAAACGTTGCCTCGGCCCATGTGTAAAAGGGCTGTGTACGCAGGACGAATATCTCGAAGCCGCGCAGGACGTAAAGACGCTGCTCGAAGGAAAGAACAGGGAGTTGGCGGCGGACCTGGAACACAGGATGTGGAAATTTTCGGAGATCGGCCAATACGAGCTTGCGGCCAAATACCGCGATCTACACCGAGCCGTTGTCGCTCTCGGCGAACAGCAGAAAATGGCGTACACGGCCGAGCTTGATATCGATATCTTCGGCTTTCACCGCGAAGGGCCGCGGTTGGCGCTTGCAGCTTTTCACAATGCGTGAAGGCCGGATCATCGGCCGGCGAGAATTTTTCTGGGAGGATCTTCCCGAGGGTGATGGCTTTAACGCTTCGGATTTTCTCGGCGAGGTGCTGACACAATATTACTCGACCGATTATGTGCCGCGTGAGATACACGTTCCGCAGGATTTCGCCGACCGCCCGACACTTGAAAAACTGCTTACGGAACGACGCGGCAAACGCGTGCGCATCAGCATGCCGAAGATCGGAGAAAAGCGGCATTTGATAGGCCTGGTTGAGAACAACGCACGGATCGCGTTCGATCAGCGGTTTCGCGTCCTCAAACCCGATTCGCAAAAGGTCCTTGAGGAGCTGCAAGAGGTCCTGGAGCTTTCGTTCTTTCCGACCCATATCGAATCGTTCGACATATCTAACATCTCCGGTTCCGAGAACGTGGCGGGCATCGTGGTTTTCGAGAACGGCAAACCGGCCCGCGGTGCGTATCGCCGCTTTATCATCAAATCAGTCGAGGGAGCGAACGATTTTGCCTCGATGCATGAAGCGGTTTATCGTCGGTACCGCCGTATGCTCGATGAAGGCACGCCTTTACCTCAGCTGGTGTTCATCGACGGCGGCAAAGGCCAGCTTTCCGCCGCCGCAGCTGCTATGAGTGAACTTGATCTGGAAGGGACCACGATGCTCGTGGGACTGGTAAAGCCGCCGAAAAGGCATAGCGAAATATCTCACCTGCTGATCCGCGGACGCGAAGACGCGCCGATCCCATTCGACCGGAATTCGCTTGCCTTCAGGCTGATACTTCAGATCCGGGAAGAAACGCACAAGGTCGCGATCGAATTTCACCGCAAACGGCGCGAGAAACGTGATTTTACGTCGGAGCTTTCCGAAATTCCCGGCATCGGCGACAAACGAAAAATGAAACTGCTCCGTAGCTTTGGCTCGATCGAGCGGATAGCGAAAGCGTCGGTCGAGGAGCTTAAGCCCTTCGTCGGAACAAAAGCAGCGACCGAGATCGCTGAGCATTTCGAACGTCAGCGAAACGCGTCTGCAAAACACGCCTGACTGTTTCCGATTTGGAATTCGAACCCTAGGGGTTAAAGCCTCCGATCGCGGCTTCCGTAGCTGACTCATCCGGGTGAAATATCGCCCGTGCGCGGTCGAGCTGTTCTACCGAGCCTAGCAGCACCACAGTGTCGCCCGCCGCAAGCGAGAACTTGGCTCCCGGACTTAATTTTGTTTCATTGTCTCGTACGACGGCAATGACGGTGGCTCCGCTCTTACCGCGAAGGTCCAGTTCACCGAGCGAGCGGCCCAGGACCGCTGAGCCTTCATCGATCAGCAGCGTGTCGGTACTGGCGGCGTCGAGAGCAATGTCGATCTTAGGCATTCTATCCAGCGGCGGCATCGCGGGCGACCGAAGCATTTCGTACCCCTGGCTTCGGATACGCTCGATCTGTGACTCGATAACGTTGCGGGCAAAGCCGTAACGGTGAAGCACCCTTGCAAATATCTCGATGCTTGTCTCGAATTCCTCCGGGATCACCTCGTTCGCTCCCATTTTGAACAGGTCGGTGATCTCCGCTACATATTTTGTCCGGACGATTATGTGAATTTCCTTGCTCACGCGGCGGGCCTGGACGACGGTGTGCCGGGCCGCCGGCGCGTCGGACATTGCCAGAACGATCGCCCAGGCCCGTTCGACGCCGGCGTGCAGCAGGACCTCGCGCCGGGTCGAGTCGCCAAAATTTATCTTCTCGCCTTTGGCCTTGGCACGTCTTACAACCTCGGCGTCGAGTTCCAGTATCACGTAAGGCACACCGACAGCCCGCAAAACACGTGCGAGGTTTCGGCCGTTGAGGCCGTACCCGACGATTATCACGTGCTGCTGCAGGCCGCCGCTTGAGGTCATGTGGATATCTTCTTCGGCATTCTCGACCTCGTCCGCGCCGCCGTCCTTAAGAAATCTTTGGGCAAAGTACCCTATCCGCGGCGCAAAGCTTATCAGGAACGGTGTGGCGATCATTGAGATCACCGAGGCGGCAAGAAAGCGTTGATAATCTTGCTCCGGCAACAGATTTGCAGCCTGGCCCGCCCGCGCCAAAACGAACGAGAATTCGCCCACCTGGGCTAACGCAAGGCCGGCCATGATCGCGATGCGATAGGGCATGCCCAGAAATCGAATGATCGCGATGACGATCAATGCCTTGAGTAGTATGATGCCGACGATCAGCACTGCAACGGAAGCGAGATTTTGTACCAGAGCCGTTATGGATAGGAGCATCCCGATCGATACGAAGAACAAGCTGTTAAAAACGTCGCGGAACGGCAGGATCTCGGCGTTGGCCTGATGGCTGTAATCCGAATCGGCCAGGACCATCCCCGCAATGAACGCCCCCAAGGCGAGCGAAAGGCCAAAGGTCGAGGTAACCCACGACATTCCCAGGCAGATCAGGACCACGGTAAGCAGGAACGCTTCCGGGCTTCGGATGTGGGCAACCTGCTTTAGAAACCGGGGCACGACAAGCCACGCAAATAATATCAACAGGATCAGCGCCAGCAGCGAACGCCCGAGGTCCAGAAAGATCTTTGTTGTCGACACGATATCGTCGCCCCCGAGGATAGGTATCAACAGAAGCATCAGTACGATACTGATGTCCTGAAAAAGCAGGATGCCTACCGCCGATCGCCCGTGCGGGGCGTCGACCTCGTTTCGCTCGGCATAGCTCTTTAAGACAATAGCCGTGCTGGAGAGAGCGATCAGGAAACCAAAAAAGACCGCCTGGCCCGAGCCTCGCCCGAGAAAAGTCGCGATCAGGGCCGACAGCCCGACCGTGGCCACAACCTGAAGCCCGCCGCCCACAAGCACGAGCTTCTTCATTTCCCGGAGTCGCCTGATGGAGAATTCAAGGCCGATCGTGAAGAGCAGCAGCATCACGCCGATCTCCGCCAGGATCTCGATCGCCTCGACCTCGCGTATCCAGCCCAATCCATAGGGGCCGATCGCGATCCCCGAAAGTATCAGGCCGACAAGTAAGGGAAGTTTCAGGCGAAGGCAAAAGAACGCGACCGGTACGGCCACAAGCAGGATTATTAAAAGGTCACCAAACAGCTGTGGTGTATGCATCAAGAGTTCTCCTTATGTGTTCCGGAAACAATATGGAATGATCGTCGCGTCCCTGCGTCGAGCGGGATCGTGCGATGACGACCATCGTCATTTCTATAACCGGGAACACGGAGGAGCCCGTCCGCAAATACGAAAAGGCAGCCCACGCAGCGGACGAGTTCGTGATCTGAAAAAGGTCCACGGCCAATTCTTGAACGGATGAGGAGAGCTGAGCTTAAAGTCAAAGCTGCCGGCGCAGGCCGCTGAAGAAAACAGGTTACGCTCCGTGAGCTTTCCACGAACAACGTTTGGCAGTCGATCGGCGCCCAATCTTTCCTCGAACGGAGCGTACCCTCGAAATTCGATCGTTACTTCCTGAGGACCCGACGTTACATAGGCACCGAACACCTGCAGCTCGCTTGCCGACAAACAGCAACACGCCAGCAATAGCGAGACGACGAACCGTCTTCCAACGCGGAAGCTCTGCGATAGTGCGAATAGCGACATGCCGATTTATCCATAAGAATAACAAGAGATCCGCGACGCTACAATTTCGGCGGGTTTTGATTTTTGTTTGATTTACGGCGACAATGGCGTGAATTTCGAAAAAATATTCGGAGGTTTCTTTCTATGCGTTCAGCAATGCTCATCGGCTCTCTGTTATTTGCTTTCACGTTCTGCGGGCTGGGCGAAAGGATAAGGTCGCTGAGCGGGACGTCCAATACCGCCAATACGCCGGCGAACGGCCCGTCAAAAACAGGCGGCACTACGGACAGCGGTGAGGTTGAGAAGGCTAAGCTGAATACAGAACAGCAGGCGATCGCCGACGGCGCCGCGGAAACGAACTGGAGCGATCAAGGAATCACGTGGCGGCTGCCTTCGGGCTGGAAGAAAACCGACATGAAAAAGGAAAGCGCGCTTTTCAGCTCGTCGGACGGAGCATTTTTGATCCCTACCATCTCCGTCATGCCGGACGACTTCCCGTCGGATGTAAGCTTGAAAGCAACGTATGACAGCGCACTCCAGCAGTTAAAGAACGGCAAATACGAAACGGCACGATATCTTGAGATCGACGGGATCAAAGGCGTCGAATTCCTTGAAACAATGCCGGAGGACAAAGGCGGCCCGCGTCGTCATCAATGGATCGCATTTCGAAATTATCTCGGACAGAACCAGCAGCTGAATATAATGCTCTCAACTAAGGGAAGTAATTTCGATAAACACCGCACCGACTTCCCCGCCATTATGTATTCGATGAAGATCGCAAAGTAGCTGGCACGGCTGTTCGACCCCATCCGGCGCGAGGAACTTCGGGCCAACGGTCTGTCTGCCATTTCTAATAGGATCTCTGTCTTGAATGGGGAGCAGCCGCACCGGTCAGTTAAGTGCGGTCGTAACCTTTTGAAAGGCGCGCAGCGCAGCGGCGGTATCGAAATATTCCACAAGGTTCACGATCTTTTTGTTTCTGATCGTGATCACGTGGACCCATTCGGTCGAATAATGACGTCCGGTCGCGCGGACCGTCGCTGTCCCACGTCCTAATACGACCACACGTTCACCCTGAACGATAAATTCGCGAGGCTCGTAATCCGTTATGTCTTCTGTTTCGGCAAGCAGATCCAGAAATTCGATCGCTTCCGATTTGCCGTGCAGAATCCCACCATACGGGGCGTTCTCGATCTCGGGTATCGTTATATCGATATCATCTGCGAAATGTTCGACAAGGCCGGGTACATCACCTTCTATAAATCTCTCATAACAAATTCGCAGGGTCTCGGTATTCGCATCTTCGCTCATTTTCACCTCTAACATGACCTTGGCCACCAGTGAGGAACCTGTTTCGAAGTAGTGCGGGTTGAAGTTGAAAGGGATTATAGAACAGTTCTTAGCAAGAGAAAAGTATAATTCTTACATTCGGAAGAAACTTGTCGAACCGGCGCCGATCCGAACGCCCAAAAGCCTAACTTTAATCATTTCTGTAAAATACCGGTACCAGGGCGACGTCCGCCCAGGCTGTGAAAACAACTCTAAGTGATCGTCGGGGCATCGGAGTGCGGAACAAAGCATTTTCGGCACCTTGCTTCGTATTTATCGCTCGCCCCCACCTCGACCCGAGCATCTGATTCGACTGTCCGCTGCGTGTAATTCGCGGTTGAGCCGCATTTTACGCAGATAGCGTGAATTTTGGTAATGTATTCCGCAACACAAAGTAGCTGCGGCATCGGTTCGAACGGTTTCCCCGTATAATCCTGATCTAGCCCCGCGATTATCACCCTTTTTCCCGAATTTGCGAGTTCGTTCACCACTTCGACCAGGCCGGCGTCAAAAAACTGACCCTCGTCGATACCTACAACCTGAGTATCGGCATCGATCTGGGAGCGAAGCTCAGCGGATGTGGTGACCGGTTTTGACAGATGTTTCCGGCCCGAATGCGAAGCGATCTCTTCGACCGAGTAACGCAGATCGATAATTGGCTTGAAAACCTGTACTTTTTGACGGGCGATGCTGGCGCGATTTAAGCGGCGTATAAGCTCTTCGGATTTCCCGGAAAACATCGAACCGACGATCACTTCAACCCAGCCGGTCCCATTTTGCCTGTCTTTTCGGCGTTCCTCGGCGTTGTCGAACGCGAACTCTTCAACCATAAACTGCTAATTTACCTTTCCTATAGGATGCGTTTGGGGAAAAGGAAGATTAGCACGTTGAACAGTGTAATGTCATTTCGCCGGTCCGTTTGGCAGCTGGCCCGCTTGAAGTTGAGGTCGCATCGACCAAGTTGCGTAAGCCCGAGCGTAAGCACGGGCGATTTGCGGACGTTGGGTATTTCGCACTTCCTTAAAGTAGGGCCTGGGCATCACGACGACCGCAGATCGCGGCCGGTCATTTCACTGGGCCTTTCAATGCCCATAATTCCAAGAAGCGTAGGTGCGACGTCGACAAGCGACCCGTCAGGATCAAGGCGTAAAGAAGGATTAAACGGGTCGACCAACAGGAACGGAACGTGCCCGACTTGGTCGTTTCCGTCCATGGAGATACTGCTACAGCCAGAGTGAGATGATGTAATTACGGCCACGCCTCCGACACCTACCACCTGTTCGACGACTCCGCCCAGACACGTGTCGACAAATTGGACCGATTCAATGGTTTTCTCTAAGTTTCCCGTCCCGGCCACAAGGTCGGACGCCGGGAAATTAACTACTAGTACGCCGGAACCTATCTCATTCAAAGCGCGTATGGCACTGTCCGCAACTTTAAAGCTTTTTGATTCCGGTTCTGTTTCGAGCGTTTCCGGGCCGTTTGCAGAAACGACGATCCGGTTCTCAAGATCGCTGGCCCCGTACGTTCGCCCGTTGAAATAGCTGGACACATACTGCGAGCGTGACGTTTCTGTGACACGATAATTTTTGATCCCGTTCTGTTCCATGATGCCGCAAAACCCATTAACTTCATTGAGCGGTTCAAAAGCGGCTGGAAGACCGAACGTGGGGTCATATTCAGTAAGACAAACGGCATTGATCCTGGGTTTTACCGAGGCAGCGTCAGGTACCGCAATGGACCTGACAAGCTGATGCATCGGCTCGGCGTTGTGATTGAAAAAGATGACCGTGTCGCCCTCCTTAACGGTCGCTACGGGAAGGTCAATGTCCTTCTCGATCACGATCGGCGCTATGAACTCATCCGAAATGCCTCGCAGAAACGATGCCCGGATCGCCGTCACGGCATCAAATCCGCGCTCGCCTTCGCCGAGGACGACCATCGTATATGCCCGGGCAGTTCGTTCCCAGTTCTGCCCGTTGTCCATCCCGTAGAACCGGCCGCAAAGTGACGCTATCTTCCCGATCCCTATATCAGCCATTTTGATCTCGAGAGCGTCTACATAGACATCCGCCGTTCGCGGCCGAACATCACGTCCGTCCAGAATGCCGTGTACGTAGGCTTCGTCGACGCCGGTCATCTTAGCCATCCGTAGAAGTGCGAACAATGTCTCCTGAGAAGAATGGACACCACCATCGCTCAATAGACCGACAAGATGGACCGACTTACCGTTCTCGACTGCACGGCGGAATGCGGACAGGAGCACTTCGTTCCGAAGAAATTCCCCCGATCTAATGGCTTTTTCGATCCTGACCGGTTCGGTCTCGACCTCACGGCCTGCACCTATCGTGCGATGTCCGAGTTCTGAGCGAGATTCAGCCGTCAGGAACCGGCCCGTCGGTACGGCGGGGACCGCGAGCGCTGTAAAAGGAAAGCGGCTGCGCAGTTCGTCGTAACACGGCGTATGCGCCGCGGCTATCGCGTTGCCCTGGAGTTCTGAAGAAACGCCCCAACCATCAAGGATTATCAATGCAAGCGGCCGAAGGTTATTGGGATGCATAAATGAGCTGAGACAAGGAAGGAAAACGGGACTCGAACGGATTCATCGGGCCCGGGATGGCCCATCGACATTATAGCCGATTGCCTGTGCGCATTTGCAATAAATTTAGTAGGCGTTCGGTGCGGGGCGTTCCATCCACCGTTCGGGATGGACCAGTTCCATAAAGCCGAATTTTGCGTAAAGCGAATGAGCGTCGCGAGTAGCCAGGACCCAGCGGCGAAGGCCTTGCAGATCGGGATGGCTGATGACCGTTTCCATCAGCCATTTGCTCAATCCCCGGCCGCGGTATTCACGGATGATATAAACATCACCCAAATAAGCAAAGGTCGCACAGTCGCTAACCACGCGGGCAAAACCTATCTGGCGGTCGCCGTCGTAAACCCCGAAACAAATGGAATTCTCGATCGCTGTTCTCGTCTGTTCGGGCGTTCGTTCGCGGGCCCAATAGGAGTCCTGGACGAGGAAATCCTGGATCGCCTCGATGTCGAGCCGCGACCGGTCGGTGCTGATCACAAATCCGTCACGCTTCAGTTCCATTATTTCCGGTTATCCCGCCGTTCGCGATCCTCGCCAAAAAGCTTTCGGCCTCGCGTTTCGACTTAAGGATATGAACACCCTTACCCGACAGGCCGCGAAGGTCATCAAGAATGCGTGACCGGCCTCGTTTCGGAAAATTCCAAACCCAGCTCAAAAATTCCAAATCGATCTTTTCATTGCATCCCTCGGCCATGTCCGGCCGGCTTCGGCCGCGGTACACGATCGCTCGTTTGATCACGCGATACATACAGACCGGACGAGGAAGATCCAAGAAGATAACGGTATCGCACGCATCGAACCTGATCTCCCGCGTCCCGCCGAAATTGCCGTCCATGATCCAGGCATCTCGTTCACCAGTTCGCGGACCTTTCTTTCCCATTCATCCTTCGGCGTCCTCTCCCAATTCGGCCGCCAAAAGACGCTGTCAAGATGGATCACCCCGAGGCCGGTTGCCTCGCCCAGCCTTCGCGCAAATGTCGACTTGCCCGAGCCGCCCGAGCCTATCACTACAACCCTTTTCATCTTTCGGAAAGCACGCGGCGAACCCTCGCTTTAAACCCCGCTGTCGAATGTTCGCGATGCCTGTCAGCCACGAGCCTGATCTCATTCATTAACGCCCGCTCATTTCCCGCCGCCCTGGCTGCCGCCGAAAGAGCGAAGCAGCGGACCGCGACGGCCTGGTTCGGATCGTCCAGGAGGTCGATGGAGTAGGAGAAGATCTTACCTTTTAACCGATCCGGTATCTTTACGAATTCAAGCAGTCGGAGAATGCTCCGCTTGACTGCATCATGCACATCAGTACGTGGAAGATATTCGATAAGTTTTGGTAAATAAGGCTCGACCAATTCCGGTTGCTTCTCGGCTACCACACTAATGGGCCATGCGGCGCACTGCTGCAAGCGAAAGTCGCCGCGTTCGAAGGTTCCAAAAAGCTCTGCGAATCGCTTCGGTTCGTCGCCTACGTACGCAGCGATCGCCTCGGTTGAAGCTCTCGACTGGCCTTTGGCGAATATCTCCGCGATGTTCACGGCCTCGACCGCCTAAACACGTGTTTGAAAGGTCGCTTTCGGCATGTCCAGCTGATAAAAAGCCCGCCGTCCCGGATACCGTGCCGAGTCGCCGAGGTCCTCCTCGATCCGCAAAAGCTGGTTGTATTTTGCGATCCGGTCGGAACGGCAAAGGCTGCCGGTCTTGATCTGGCCTGCGTTTGTGGCAACGGCAAGGTCGGCGATGAACGTGTCCTCGGTTTCGCCCGAACGGTGCGAGATGACGGCGGTCATGTTATTCGTACGTGCAAGTTCGATCGCGTCGAGCGTCTCGGTCAGCGTGCCGATCTGATTTACCTTTATCAGGATCGAGTTGGCCGCCCTCTCATCGATCCCCTTCTGCAGAAATTTTACATTCGTCACGAACAGATCGTCGCCGACAAGCTGCACGGTCTTCCCGACCGAATTCGTCAGGTTCTTCCAGCCTTCCCAATCGTTTTCGGCCATGCCGTCTTCGATCGAGATGATCGGGTATTTGTCGCACCAATCGGTCCAGTATGCGGCCATTTCCTCGGAGCTCAACTCGCGTTTGTCCGATTTCTTGAAGACGTATTTGCCGTTCGAATAAAATTCGCTTGCCGCCGGGTCGAGGGCGAGCATTACGTTCTCGCCGGCCTTATAACCGGCCTTATCGATAGCCTCGAGGATCGTTTCGACTGCTTCCTCGTTCGATTTGAGATTCGGAGCGAAACCGCCTTCGTCGCCGACGCCGGTTGAATATCCGCGGGATTTCAGAACGATTTTAGGTTGTGAAAGATCTCGGCACCGCATCGCAACGCCTCACGAAAACTTTCCGCACCGACCGGCATCACCATGAACTCCTGAAAATCGACGTTGTTGTCCGCGTGGGCGCCGCCGTTGAGGATGTTCATCATCGGCACGGGGAGCGTCTTGGCGTTGGCCCCGCCGATATAGCGATAGAGCGGAATTTCCTGTATCGCCGCGGCCGCACGGGCATTGGCAAGTGAAACGGCGAGGATCGCATTCGCACCGAGATTCGATTTGTTCTCGGTGCCGTCAAGGGCGATCATCGTCTCGTCGATCAGCGTCTGGTCGAGGGCAGTCCAGGCCCTCCAGCTCGCGGCTGATCTTTTCATTTACATTTTCGACGGCTTTCAGCACACCTTTACCCAGGTACCGGAGCTCATCACCGTCACGAAGTTCGACAGCTTCGTTCTCGCCGGTCGAAGCCCCGCTCGGGACCGCCGCCCGTCCCGTTGTGCCGTCTTCGAGAATGACTTCGGCTTCGATCGTCGGATTGCCCCGAGAGTCCATTATTTCCCGTGCCCAAACCTGTTCGATTATGCTCATTTATTATCCGGCTCCTTTCGTTCGAGATCTATCTAGCGGACTCAGCCGCGGAAGCATTTTCCGGAACTTCCTTCATCCGAACCTTCATTATCCGCCTCTTATTTACTTTTTCGATAGTAAAGATATGACCGTTAAATGGAACGACGTCGCCCGGCGACAGGATCGATCCGGCATCCGACATCAGGAACCCGGCGATCGTCGTATAGCCTTCGGAAACCGGCAGGTTCATATCCATCCGCCGATTCAGGTCTCGGACGGCGAGCCCGCCATCCAGGAGAACGCTTCCGTCCGGCTGTTCGGCGATCTGTTCGTTGACCTCTTCGTCGTGCTCGTCCGAAATCTCGCCGACGATCTCTTCCAGCAGGTCCTCGAGCGTGATGATCCCCTCGACGCCGCCGTGTTCATCGACCACGAACCCGAAATGAAACTTCTCCTTCTGCATTTGACGGAGGACGTCTTCAAGCCGGGCGGTATCGACGACGTACTCGGGTTTCTGAATGATGCTCTCAAGCTGGAACGTCTTTGGGCTGCAGAATGTACGAGAGCACGTCCTTACTGTGAATGAAGCCGACCATGTCGTCGAGCGATCCGCGATAGACCGGCACACGCGAATAACCGTGCTGGCGAAAGATCGTTGACTATCTCTTCGAGCGTGCTGTTCTCGGGCACCGCGACGATCTCGGTACGCGGGACCATTGCTTCCTTGACGGTCGTTTCGGAAAACTCGAAGACCTTGTTGATCAGGGTCCGCTCTTCCTTGTTCAGATGCCCGCTTTCTTCGGAAACACGTATTAGTTGGCGGATCTCTTCTTCCGTATAGATCGAGGCATGTTCACTTTCAGCGTGCAGACCGAAGACGCGCACGGTCTTGGCGCTGGCCCAGTCCAAAACGTGGATAAACGGCTTGAAGGTCTTGTAAAAGATCTGCATTGGAAGCGCCGTCGCGATCGCGACCCGTTCCGCCAGCTGAAGTCCGAATAACTTAGGGGCCTGTTCACCCAGCACGATGTGAAGGGAGGTTATAACAAAGAATGCGATCGCATAAGACACGATGTGGCGAGCGGATTCCGGCAGCGCGCTAAGGGCGTTGCCCAGGATCGCCTCGACCACGGGCTCGCCGAGTGCACCAAGCCCGAGCGATGCGAGGGTTATTCCAAGTTGCGACGCGGACAGATAGGCGCTCAGGTTATCAAGAATCGCAAGGAGCCGTTTCGCCCCAATACTGCCTTCCGCAGCAAGCGCCTCGATCCGGGACCGCCGAACGCCCACAAACGCGAACTCGGCGGCGACGAAAAACCCGTTTACCAGCACCAGAACAATGACAAGTGTAATTTTTACGGCAGCCGCGAAAAATGTTGGCGGTTCGGGCGCTGTTGCCGCTTCCGACAGAAAAAGAAGAAAAGCCAAACTGGCAGGATCGTCCATTGTGGAATCTTGCTAGGTCGCGATCTGAACGCTATTTGTTTTGCGTCATCTTAGCCGACGTTGATCGCACAGTCTTTAACCTATTATCAAGATTATAGCATAGGGGAATTACGCGAAGAGCGGTCGGGCTCAGAGCACCTGTGTGTCAAGCATCTCCTGGATCAACATCCGGCACGAGCCGCAGCCGCCGCCGGCACGACAGCCTGCGGTCACTTCGTCAACGGATCGCGGCTGGTTTGACACAATAAAATTCTCGATCGATTCCTCCGTTATCCCAAAGCATGTACAGATCAGCGGCTTTTCTCCCCGGAACTCTTCGATCAGGAAAGCCCGGTGGTCCGCGAGTGCGGACCGGAATGCCTCGAGAACCGAGTGCAGGCAGTGACTTCTTTGTAGCGGAAATACACCGAAGTGGTTCGTAATAAGACTTGTGAACTCGGCCTCATTGATCGAATGCAGCGACGTAAGCTCCCTTCCCGTAACGGTTTCCGCCACCCTGTCCGCGGCGGCTATCATGTAACCGCAGCCGTTCGACCGAAACCCAACTTCCTTTATAGTTTTCGAAGCGGTGTCGATCGCCAACGACAAACGGACGAAACATCCGCATCGAAAACTTGCATCGGTCCCGACGCCATTCGTTCCCGCGGCATCGCCCGCGAATCGAGGCGAACATGAGCGGCGATGAATGCTCGGCGGGTAATAAGCCATAGTTCTCGAAATTAGGGATTTGCGTCGAAAATGTAAAGGAGACGCTTATCTGCGAACGCAGAACGTCCAAATAGACCGTCGATTGTGTAAAATACACCTAATGAGAACGCGACTCGTCCTGCTCCTCGCCCTTGTCGGACTTTCCATATCCTGTCGTCCCGCCGCCGCTCCGATCGCGGTCGGAAATAAGCCTGTTGCCGTTAATAACGTGCCGGTAAAGGACGCTCCCTCGATGCCGACAAAGCCGATCCACGAGATGAGCTGGACGGGTTTCGACGGTTCGGTTCAAAAGGTAAAAGATCTTAAAGGGAAGGCTGTGATCCTGGATTTCTGGGCCACGTACTGTAAACCTTGTATCGAAGAGATCCCGCATTTGAAGGCCCTTAGGTCGAAATATCCGGACGATCTGCTTGTTATCGGCCTGCATGTCGGCGGCGTGGAGGACAAACCTAAGGTGCCTGAATTTGTAGACAAGCTGCAGATCGATTATCCGCTTGCCTATCCCGAGGACGCGCTCACCTCGTTCGTCTTCGGAAACGACACCGCCATCCCTCAAACCGCGGTATTCGATCGACAGGGAAGGCTCGTAAAAAAGATAACCGGATTCAGCGATCAGATCAAAGCCGAACTCGACCGGGCCGTTGAGCAGGCGGTGAACAGCGAACGATGAAAAACTCCCGCGAAAAAACCGTTACGCTCGAGCAAATTTCTGCAGGGGGCGTCGCTTACCGCCAAGTTAACGGGACTATAGAGATCGCCGTCATCCTGACCCATCCCGAACATCGGTGGCAGCTGCCAAAGGGCATGATCGACGACGGAGAGACCGAGGAACAAGCGGCGCTGCGCGAAGTTCGAGAGGAGGCCGGCATCGAAACCGAACTTATCGCGCCGATCGACCGGACCGAGTATTGGTTCATGGCTGACCGCGACGGCGTCAGAAGCCGGTTCCACAAGTATGTCCATTGGTTCCTGCTGCGCTATTTGGACGGCGATGTATCACAGCACGATCACGAGGTTGCCGAATCCCGCTGGGCGACCGTTGACCAGGCCCTCGAACTGCTTGTTTTCAGGAACGAGCGCGAGGTCGTTCAAAAAGCGGTGGGGATGATCAGACCTTAAGCACGACAGCCAAACTCTATGCGTGACATCCCTGTCGGGAACGGGAGCTTTCTCGTAAATTTCGACGACAAGTATCAGATCCGCGACGTCTATTTTCCGCACGCGGGCCAGGAAAATCATACCGAAGGCTTCCCTTTTCGCTTTGGGATATGGGCAGTCGGCGAATTTTCGTGGGTGTATTCCGATGCGTGGAAGCGCGAGTTGCGCTATCTTCCGGAAACCCTGGTTACTAATGTTCTTCTTTTGAATGAGGCCTTGGGCGTCGAGATCGTTTCGAACGACACTGTGGCCAGCCACGAAAACATATTCCTTAGAAAGATGAGGGTCACGAACCTGGGCTCGAAAGGACGCGAGTTTCGCGTTTTCCTCCACCATGATTTTCGCATCTATGAAAACAAAGTTGGCGACACGGCCTATTTCGACGCCGAAACGCACTCGCTGATCCATTACAAAAAGCACCGCTATTTTCTGATTAATACCGAGCCGCCATTCGATTCGTTCACTACCGGCCGAAAAGCTTTCCGCGACAAGGAAGGAACGTGGCGTGATGCGGAGGACGGCGCCCTCAGCCGAGAGGCGATCACCGAAGGCTCGGTCGATTCGACGATCGGCGTCCACTTTACCCTGGAGCCGGCCGCTTCGTTCGAGTTCTATTATTGGATAGTAGCTGGTATGAAGTACGAAGACGCGTCTGCCGGTAATAAGCACGTCCTCGAACAAAGCCCGCAAGAATATTTTGATTACACCGAAAACTATTGGCGGGCGTGGGTGAACAAGAATGAAACGGACTTTCGCGGCTTGTCGCGGTCGGTGGTCGAAATGTACAAGCGCTCTCTTCTGATCGTGCAAACACAGATCGATAGTGGCGGGGCTATTCTGGCCGCGAACGATTCGGACGTTGCCGAGCGGGCGACGGACCATTACAGCTACCTCTGGACAAGGGACGGGGCCTTTGTCGCGAATGCCCTCGATCTTGCAGGTTACCCACATATAAGCCGGAAATTCTTTGAGTTATGCGGGCGGATCGTTCACCCCAACGGTTATTTTCTTCAGAAATATAATGCGGACGGCACGGTCGCATCGGGTTGGCATGCTTCGTGGGATCCTTTTCGCAAACGGCGCTGGTCCCGATCCAGGAAGATGAAACGGCATTGGTGCTCTGGGCACTGTGGGAGCATTACGAGAAATTCAGGGACATCGAATTTGCAAATCGCCTTTACAGGAAAATGGTGACGCGATGTGCCGATTTCATGGTCGAGTTTCGCGATCCCGACACTCAGCTTCCGATGCCGTCCTGGAATCTGTGGGAAGACCGGCGTGGTGTTCACACATTCACCTGTGCAACCGTCGTCGGCGGGCTGCGTGCCGCGGCCAGGTTTGCGGAACTGTTCGCGGAACACGAACGTGCGGCGATTTACGCCCGGGCAGCGAACGAGATAGTCGAGGCAATGTCCAAGCATCTTTACAGCCCAAAGCTCGGACGATTTTTGCGATCCGCGTCCACGACACACGACGGCTCCCTCGCACCGGACGAGACGATCGACGCGTCGCTGTTCGGGACCTTTTATTTTGGCTGTTATTCGCCGGATGACGAAAAGGTTGTCGGGACCATGACAGCGATCAAGGAGAAGCTGGGCTCCGGCGGCGGTATTGCCCGTTTTGAAAATGACGGTTATATGCGATCAGCAGATGGTCACGCCGGAAACATCTGGTTCATTTGTACGCTCTGGCTGGCCGACTACCACATCGCCGCCGCAAAAAGCGTCGACGAGTTGGCCCCAGCGCTCGAGATACTCGAATGGGTCGCTTCGTCGGCATTGCCCTCCGGCGTGCTCGCGGAACAACTAAACCCTGAAACCGGCGAGCACGTTTCGGTTTCGCCGCTGACCTGGTCGCATTCGACATTCATTGCATCGGTCCGATCGTATTTGAAAAAAGAAAAGGCGTTCAATGACCGTCGTAAATAGCGCTCGGCAACCTTTTTTCCTAAAAGGCGATTCGTCGTAAACTACACTTTTATGCGCAAAGCAAAGATCCTGGCGACGCTAGGCCCGGCGTCGAACACACAGGAAAAAATAGAAACGATGATCGAGTCCGGCGTGAGCGCCGTCAGGATCAATATGTCTCACGGCACTCACGATGAGCACACGGCGGCAGTTGCTAATGCCCGAGCCGCGGCGCTAAAACTCGACCGTGCCTTGTCGATACTTGTGGACCTCTCAGGACCGAAGATCCGAACACGATCGCTGAAAGACGGGGCGCCCGTCGAGCTAAAGAAGGGCGAGCAATTTACGATCACAACGCGAGATATCGAAGGGAGCAAGGATCAGGTAGGCACCAACTTCAGCGAGCTGCCTCTCGTCGTCGAACCGGGCACCCGTATTCTGGTCGATGACGGAGCGATCGAACTGGTTGTTGAGTCTGAGACGGAAACCGATGTCGTCTGCCGCGTGGTTGTCGGCGGCTGGCTCAAGGAACGAAAAGGTATCAACCTTCCGAACACACCGCTGCCGATCCCGTCGATGACCGAAAAGGACCACGCCGACCTTATCTGGGCGATGGGCCAGAATGTCGACTATGTCGCGCTTTCTTTCGTCCGCAAGGCAGAGGATTGCCGCGAGGTGAAGAACCTCATCAAGGAAATGAACAAGAGGCCGATCGGCCGCGCGCTTCTCGTAGCCAAGATCGAAAAAGCCGAAGCCATCGAGAATCTTGACGAGATAATTGCGGAGACCGACGGTGTGATGGTGGCGCGGGGCGACCTCGGCGTTGAGACCAGTGTCGAGCTTGTGCCGGTTTATCAAAAACGAATAATCGAAAAGGCCATAGCCAACGATAAATTTGTGATCACCGCCACCCAGATGCTGCAGTCGATGATAGAAAATCCCAGCCCGACGCGTGCCGAGGCCTCGGACATTGCCAACGCCGTCTGGGACGGCAGCGACGCCGTGATGCTTTCGGCCGAGACAGCATCGGGAAGCTACCCGGTCGAAGCCATCAGGACGATGGCAAGGATCATCGACGCTGCCGAAACCGTCAAACCGGCCCAGCTTAGAAAACCGATAAAATTCTCGCAGGCGCCGTCGGGCCGCACAAGCCAGGCCCTTTGCAAAGCGGCCGCCTATGCCGCAAAGGAAAAACTCACGGAAAAAGTAGCGGTCTTCACCGAATCAGGCCTGATGGCCAGACGGCTTTCCAGCATACGGTCGGGCCTTCAAACGTTTGGGTTAACGAATTCAAAGGACGCTTACAATCAGCTTGCACTGATCTGGGGCGTGCAGCCCTACCTGCATGACTCGGGCGGATCGACAAAGCAGATGCTAAGCGAAGGTGAAAAAACTCTCGTTAACGCGGGTGTGGTCGAAAACGGTGAAACGCTGATCATGATGGCCGGACGGCTCTCCGGCCATGGTTTGTCGAGTTCGGTCATCGTCTGGACGATCGGCGAAGACATCCCGAGCCGATAGCGGCTATTACAAGTTTATATCAGCCCATAATGCCGCGTGGTCCGATCCGGCGTGTTCCGCCTTCTCCATTTCGGGATAATGCGGGAAAAGTGTTCCGTTAACCCCGCCCCATACGCCTTTTCTAAATACGCCGCAGGTCGTCACCAGACTGAACAGATCGGGCGAGAGAAGCAAGTAGTCTATCTTGTTCGACGCGGTACCGTTCGCGAAGGTCCCAGGCCTGCCGTCACTTTGGAACTGCGGGTGAACCGACACATCCTTAAGATCGGAGCCTTGCTTCAGCAGCGGATCAAGCGGCCCATGATCGGGTGTGTCGTTAAAATCGCCGACAACCGCAATAAGATCTTGTCCTTCGGCCCTCCGCTGATCGTAGATCTCCCGTGTGCGGCGCGCCTGAGCTTCCCGCTTGGCATTGGAAACGGCTTGGCTGCCGTATCCTTTGCTCTTGTAGTGATTTATCAGCACTAGAATGCTCTGGGTCCCATTCACCCTGACTGTAAACTCCGGACAATCGCGGCTAAAGATCCTCGAATTATTTGCGTCCATGTCATCGACGTGGCTGACGATACTTTCGACCACGCAGGTAGGTTTTGTGAAAATTCCGACGTCGATCCCGCGTTCGTCGTTACCGTCGATCAGCATGATGCCCTGATACATGGCATTGAGCGGTACGAGCAATTGCTGGTTGAATCGGCTCAACGCAACGCGGTCCTCTGCTTCGATCACAGCGAGGATGTCTGCGTTCACGTCCTGAATGACCTTTGCCGTCATTCGGGTGGCCACCTCATTGACCGCTTCGGTCTTTAGCGATAACCAACCGATCCAGTCACCTCTGCCGTCGGCGACAACTTCCGGGCCGGATTGCGGCCGTTTCAATAATCGCCCGCGATTTTGCCGCAGAATGACGTATTTGTTCTCATCGGCATTTGTCAAGCCAAGCTTGCCCAGCTCGGCCAGAATGGCCGTCTTGTCGGCAGCAGTATAGACGGGTTTCTGGAGGATGGCGTTCAGTCTCGAATAGGCTGCCAGTATCTCTTTGCCGTCGCTCCATTCATCGAGATTCATTATGCGCGGACGCGAAAAGAGGTTCTCAACGTTAAATGTAGCTATGCGCATTTGCGGTGCCTCCTCGGACGCGGACTTTTTGTATGAACAGATCAACGGATTGACGTTCGTCGACCGGAGCTTTTGCGTTAACAGCTAAAAGAAAGCCGCGGTTATAGAACCGCGGTCCAGGCGTCGCATCGCAACAGGAAAAAGGTCGGTTTTCAGCTTGATGAATGATATTTGGAAGAAACATTTTCCCGGCCCCAGCGGAGCGTCCGTGCCATCCACGCCAGCTCGCTAAGAAAGCCGTCTACTCGTTTTTCATAAGCCTCGTCCGTCAATCGTCCGTCCGCATCGAATTTGGATGCTGCTTTCGGAAAATTAAGATCAGTGAACGTGACGGCAAGGCCAAGCTCTCTGACCATTGGCACCATCGCCTCGATCACCCGCGTGCCGCCCCAAGGACCGGCGGAAACGCCAACAAAGGCCACTGCTTTATGAATGTATTCTTTAAGCAGGAGGTCCAGAACACTTTTCAATACGCCCGGGTATCCGTGGTTGTATTCCGGCGTAACGATCACAAGGCCGTCAGCCCGGACGATGGCGTCACGCCATTGTGGAAACTGTGCGCCGATCGCGGTCCCGTAATCTCCCTTGGGCATGTCGAAGTCCCTGACATCGAAAAACTGCGAGTTCATATCCTCACGTTCGGTGATCTTGCCAAAAACCCATTTCGCGACATTCTCGCTCGCACGGTCCTTGCGGTTGGTTCCGAGGATCAGAGGTAGGAACAGTTTTTCATTCTCCATACTATTAATATTTTCGTGCGGTTTGAGATTCGATCCGATTGCGAAATACTAACTTATGCTTTCCGTGTCTTCAATCTCGTTGTGGTCCCCGTTCAGCCTGGCGTTTCGGCGCGAAAACTCGGGCGAACTCCAGCAAGCCCGGGACCGATCAATCCAACGTGAAGGGATACCTTTCCGGAATACGTTGCCCGCTTTGCAAATGGCGGCCCGCACGAACAAGTCTCTGGACATGCTGGGATGTCCACTATCCGGAATATTTCTCACAAGGATGCGGCACCGATTGGAATACCTTCGAAACACGGGGTGTGTGCCCGACCTGTTCTCACCAATGGAAGTGGACAACATGCCATTCGTGCCACGGCTGGTCGCTGCACGAGGATTGGTATACGTGAAAGCCTATTTCGACCCGCTGAAATATACGCTAGGATAGACCGGCCGTGAAAGCCCGCTCTTCTCAAGAGTTTCGATAAGACCGCGTTTGCCTGAATAGATCGTTGTAAAATACTCCAGGGTACGATCATCAACGATCGTAAAAACAGACCGAAGCATGTCGCCGAGCTCCTTTCGCGTAAAACCCGCGTGAGCGCCAAGCTTGTTCTCGAACTTGCCCGTCAGTCTCATCCGCCAGTCTAAAATGTTCCACCTGATCTTTTCCGAAACGCTGGTGTTTTTGCCGCCGATATAGCCGACAAGACGTTCTTTGTTTGGTGTGCCGATCCAAAATCCACCGCCCGGCTTCAGTATGCGCTGCATTTCGCGAAGTGCGGTCTCGGGTTCTTCAATATGCTCGAGCGCATGATAGCTGAAGACAAAATCAAACCATTCATCGCCGAATTCCAGCGCCATCGCATCGCCCTTCTTTAGCTCGCACAACGCCAACGCGGCGGGGTCAAAATTCTCTTCGATGTCAATCCCGGTCACTTCGGCGTTGAGCCGCTGGGCGAGGATAGCCGCCTCGATGCCAGAGCCGCAGCCTACGACGAGAAGCTTTCTAATAGGTTTCGTGTGAAATTCAGAGATAAGAGCGGCGACCGTTTCGGTCTTGCTGTCGGTAAGCTCGGCCATTAGTGATACAACTTATCACAGAACCGAGCGGAAAGCGGTGATAGGAGAAATCGCTAGATCGCATCTTAATCGAACGGATTTCAGCGCCAGTCGGGCGGGGGCGGTGTGCGGTAAACAAAGGCGGGATCTTCTTCTTTTACGTAGCCTTCCCAATGCTGGTTTGAGGCTGGCGTAATGCTAAGCGGATCGCGGTGGTCCTTCGTCGAGGTTTCGGGATAAACCGATTTCCAATTTTCGCCGCAAAAGAACCAAAGCGCATAGACGGCTGCACCCGTGCCGATCGGAACGTTCATAGCGGACATTGCCGCGGCCACGATACCTGCAATACGTGCCCACGGTTTCTTTTTCAGGAGCGCGTACGACGCAATAAAAGACGGCGCCGCAAACAACGCTTGAAAGAAGAACATGAACGCGAAAATGAAAAAGAAGAATTCAGCCGGAGGGCCGGTCGGATCGACATTTGAGATGAACCAGAACATCGCTCCGATAAAAAACACCATCAGCATTTGAAACGCGCCGTGGCCGGCGAATGCGTAAGCTATGTTTTTATTGTGTTGTTCGTCGGTCATGGGAGTCGGCTCATCAATAATTCAAATACAACCAATCGAATCTCTATTCCGCGCCTATGACCTGCGCGATCGTTTCCTTTTTGATGCCGTTCCCTTTTCGATTGTTGTAATCAGAAAGCGAGATCTGCGGGTCCCGCCAGGCGTCGAGGTGGCCGACCTGGTGGACGCATTGAATGGTGCAAGTCGGGTGCGCACCATTTTTCGGTGATGTATTCGCGCTCCATATCCGCGTGGGTGTATTCGAGCAGCGGAATTCCGGGCGTGCCTCGCTGCTGCGAGCACCAATTGACCATCCCGAACTCGTCGATGTAGAGATAACGGGCACCGGCACGGCATCGCCATTCGTACTCTCCGCCTTCGACAAGCTCGTCCTGGAACCAGTTCCAGCGGGCGTAGGAACGCGTGCCTTTCGATTTTGATCTCCTTGTAAACTTCCTTTTCGCGGTCCGTCAGGCCTTTGTTCAGTCCCATCTCGTCGTGGATGACGCCGACCGTCGAAGAAAATCCAAGTTCGCGGGCACGGTTGGCGATGATCAGCGCTTCGTCCGGATTGGCCACGCCGCCGCCGACCACCGAATTGATATTCACCTTGAATTTCGCGTGCTCGCTAAGATTTACGAGCTTTGCGTCGAGTACCTTAAGGCTCTTTTTCGACACGTCGTCGGGCGTGACGTTGTCGATCGAGATCTGCAGATAATCGAGCCCGGCTTCGTTGAGTTTCTTGATCTTATCGACCTGAAAATAATAGCCGTTCGAGATCAGCCCCGCGATCATTCCGTGATGACGGATGCGGGCGATGATCTCGTATATTTCGGGGTGCATCATCGGCTCGCCGCCCGAGATCGTGATGACCGACGAGCCAAACTCCGCGAGCTTATCGATCCGCTCGAGCATCACATCGATCGGCACCGGATCGCTCGTCTTGTCGAATTCGTTACAGTAGGTACACGCCAAATTACACCGCCGCATCGGGACGATGTGCACCAAAACGGGATGCTTCGTCGAAGCGAACGCACGCACCGTGTGCCTCACTCCGCGGGTAAACCTGCTGAAACTGCTTGCTTTTGCCATGTGTAGATCGAAAATCGCGACGCGCCGTTCACGAGTGCGACCGCTATTTCGTCAAACCGATTATTATATGCTTCGCCGCGTGGCTATTCAAACAGGCCAAGCTCTCAATTCGGCATAGGTAATCAATGTAGGTGATAGGTGATAACACAATAACGATCATCACCTATCACTTGTTACGAATATTTATTCCGAAAAAACCCGTACGGCGCTAGCTCTTTTGGATCTTGGTACCGTCGGGCAGCTTTATCTGAAAATTGGAGGTCTTAAGGCTCGCATTCTTTTCGAGATTCGTCAGCAGGTACGTTGCGGTGTCGTTATTGTTCTCGGTGATCTTGGTTTGGTGCGGCATTCCGTCAGCGTCGACCCATAGCTCGGCCGATTTGTAATTCGTCTTAACGTTCGGCGTCATGCCAAGGTGCCAGGTTCTCACGCCACTGCTCAATGTGACGTTCTCGCCCAGCAGAACGACCGTGTAATTGGCATTCAGCTGCGCCTTTGACATGTTCATGAAGGCAAGGGCGGAATTTCCGCGGGTATCTTTTGCGGCGGTTTTGGTCGAGCCGGTAAGCGCGAGATTTAGGCGAACCTGATACAACGTATACTTGCCGTCAACAACCGCAAGCGATTCCTCGGGCTTCTGCCAATCGATCCGAGCCAGAGCATCTTTTCCGGGACGTTTTCCGTAGATGACCGTACCGACCCTTGTATCGCTGACGCCAAGCTGCGCATTAGTTTTGACCTCGGTCAGCGTTGCACGCAGCGTCGAAAGGCCTTTGTTATGGTTGTCCATTCGCGTCAAGATCTGACGAAGCTTGTCCTGAGCGGCCGCCTCACCGACCGAGAAGACCCCGGTAAACAAAATAACGGCGGCAGCGATGGACATCGGCCTAAACCTCTTTTTCATAAATAATTGCTCCTTTACAAAAAATGTTAGAGCCTAAAACTTCTCTAACACACGGTAAAAATACTAATTTGTTCTATTAATTACTTAATATCTATCTCGTAGATCGTATCTCCGTTCTCGCCTTTTCGCTCCCGCATGGCCACGATCACGGCGTCAGGCCTGCCGCTCAGTTCCCTGACCCGTTCCTCGAGAACGGCCCTGTCCGGCGAAAGGTCCTTTTGTTTGACGATAATCCGCGATGTTTGGGTTGCAATCGGTTCTCGCTTGTCGAACCATGATTTTGGCGTCAGAAAAATGAACGCCACGATCAAAAGGCAAAAAATGACGTAAACGGACGTTTCCCGGCTGTAATTCCAGAGTACGAATTTTTTGAGAAGCCCCATTCTTCAGCCCAGTGTTTCGGAACGTGTCGAGCGGGTTTTCATTAGTAATTACTAATTAGTTAATTATTAATTACTAATGAAAAATATCCTGTATCTACTCATCAACCACGTGCCCGTCACGCATCCTGATCGTTCGCGAACAAACCGCAGCGGCCTCGGGGTTGTGCGTGATCATAATGATCGTCTGGTCGAACTTCTCGTTCAACCCGCGAAACATTTCCAGCACGATCTGCGAATTCTCCGTGTCCAGGTTCCCGGTCGGCTCGTCCGCCAGAATGATGGCGGGGCTGTTGATGACCGCACGCGCCAGAGCCACCCGCTGCTGTTCGCCGCCCGAAAGCTCGAGCGGCTTGTGATGCATTTTATCCTCCAGTTTCAGAAGCCGCAAAACCTCTCGCCGGTTTGCCGGGTCGCTGCTGCCGTTGCCGGAATGGATCTTTTCGGCAAGTTTGAGATTACCCTCGGCCGTAAGTGTCGGAAACAGATTGAATCGCTGGAAAACGAACCCGATCTTGCGGCGGCGAATGTCGGTGCGCTTTGCGTCGGAGACTTTTGAAAGGTCCTCGCCGTCGATGATGATCGAGCCGCTCGTCGGGCGAAAGCAGCCCGCCGAGCAAATGCAGCAGTGTCGATTTGCCGCACCCGGACGGGCCCATTATCGCGACAAACTCGCCTCTCTTCATATCGAGCGAAACGCCCCGCAAAGCGGGAACCTCGAGCTTTGCCGATCTTGTAGGACTTTACCAGATTCTCGGTCTTTAAGATACTTTCCATCAAGAGATTGCTACTGAAACCTGGTCGCGGAATTCTGGTTGCTGACAGCGGCTCCCGGCGGTTTGCTGGCAGTTGATTCCTGCAGCTTCTTGTCCAGATCCACTTCTTCCAGGCTCCCACGTGTTCTGCAGCACGAAGGCGGTTGTCGGGATACTGTACTCCCGATCGTGACCTCCTCCGGCGTCTGATACGTAAGCCGCATCGAATATTTTTCCTGCGGCCGGGTCACGAGTATCTGCAGCGGCAAGCGATTGTACTCGCCCGTATCGGTCAGGTTTCCTTCGCCCGTAAACGATATCCGATTCGATCTCGCCCTTCTTATCGAAGATCTGCTGGCGTGCCAGCCGGATGCCGCCGACGCGGTCGAACCAGAACCGCCGCGTGATCTTCAGTTCCGCCGCTTCGCGCCCTTTGCAAACTCGTCCAGCAGATAATAACCGCGATTCACCTTTCGAAGCGGAGATTTCTTGTTCTGCGTCGCATCCTCTTCGATCTGGAATGTCGTGCTCGATGCGTACAGATGCTGATCGTCTGTCGGCCGGACAAGCATCGCATCGGTAAAGTGCTGCGGCCGCAGATTGGCGAATGCATTTACGTTCTGCTTTACCGCGCCGTTGCCGTTCCATTAGCCTTCGGTCAAGATTCTGCTGGAGCTTCGAATAATCGGCGTTGTTCGTGCCCTTGACAAACTTCTTATATTTTCCGCTGCCGCCGTCCTGAAGGATTGCGACACGGAATTTTTCGCCGTCCGAGGTCATCTGGGCAACATCGGTTTTGATAACCGGCACCTGTACCTTCAGGATAATGCTCGCCGGACGCTGGACCACGACCTCGCCGTCCGCCGAACGATAGACCTCTTTGCTGCCGAACTGGCGAACGAATTGTCCTCGAACTTCAGGTCCATTTTCGCCCGCATCGAATCGACCCGCGCAAACGGTTGACCTCGTCCATCAGTTCTGCCTGGGTCGCATCGTCGGTTTTTAGAAGCGTCGGCGTCTTACTCTCCTTCTTGACGAAATTACAGCCCGACGACGATCAGCGGCCAGCGAGTAACGATCAAGATGAATAGTGATTTGCTTCCTGTTGTTGATGATTAACATCTCAGTTTCTGATGTCCTGCTCAACGGCATGTTGTCCGAACTAATTAACGCGTAAAATGCGGCCCGAACACATCAAACCGAAAATAATAACACGCTGGGAATGATAAACCTAACCATCGAAAAGACGCGGCCGCGAGAGGTTTTTGCCCATCGCGGCCGCTGTCCAAACGTTTGAACCAGCCCTAAACAGTGAATACCCCCGAGGCACGGGTAAAATAGTCCTGCATCGTGTACGCGAACATTATCGCCAGCCAGAAAAAACTTGCGACGGCCGAGAGCCAGATCAGCTTCGGGCTCCAATACACGTGCATGAAGAACAGCATCACGCACGTCATCTTGGTAAACGCGATCAGCAAGGGCGACCAGCGTATTGGCACCCGGAAATATCCAGTCCATGTCGACCGTGGCGGCGATAATAGGTAAGGATAGTTCCGACGACGAGCACCGCAAATATCCCGAGATACTTCGGGATATTCATGTGGTCGTGCTCCATGTGTTCGTGTTCAGTGATCTCGATTCAGCCATATTCTCCTAGTGCATAAAATGCCTGCCGAGCAGGTAAAGCAGCGGGAACAGGAATATCCAGACGATATCGACAAAGTGCCAGTAAAGGCCCGACATTTCGACCGGCACATAATATTCGGAGTGATAATTGCCCTTCCAGGCCGTCCACAACAGCCATGTCATCAGGCCAAGCCCAACGATCATGTGCAGAGCGTGCAGGCCGGTCATGACGAAATAGAGGCAATAAAAGATTCGGACCTTGTCGCGAAACTTGTTGCCGTCGATCTGCCCGTTCGAAAAATAACCGATCTTTTCCGACGTCGGTCAGATAATTTTCATCCTGGGCAAGCTTGACCAGTGAACAATCGGTCCATTGAAACTCGCCTCGCGGATTCGGATGTTCGACGGCTCGGGGCATCGTGATCGACCTCCCAGCAGGGCTTCGCCGGTCCGTGATGGGCATTCGGATCTGTCTTTGATCTTCTTGTTCGATGCCGTCATCGGGTACCAGGCCGTGGTTATACTTGTCGGTATACTCGATGGCCTTGACGCCCAGAAAGACCGCGCCGAAAAACATCGTCAGCACGATCATCATCACCTGCATGTTCCGGTTGCTCTTTTGAGCGTAGTAAACCGTCAGCGCCATCGTCAAGCTGCTGACGATCAGAACAAGCGTGTTGAGCCCGCCCCAGAACGCATCGAGATGATTACTGCCGGCGGCAAACGCCATCGGAAACTTCGAACGAAAGACCAGATAAGCCGTGAACAAGCCCGCCGAAGAACATGATCTCCTGCACCAGGAACATCCACATCCCGATCGAGACGGATTCTTCCTGCTGCTTCATGTCTTCGAACTGGTGCTGCAGCCCCGGCTCGTGATAATCGAATTTCTCTGATGCGTGTCCAGCCATAATCTATTTGCGAATTTCGATTTGCGATCTTCAATTCAGGCTTAAGCCGAACGATCGTAAACCGCAAATCATAAATCGAAAATTACCTTACCGTTGCCAAATCCCGCCGTCTGGCTTCCTCGAGATCCAAGCCCGCTCTCTTCGCCAAACTCGTATGCTTCCCATGTGACGACCGGCATTTTCTCGAAATTCTCGGTCGGCGGCGGCGAGCTTGTTCGCCATTCGAGGCCCGGCAGCATCCACGGATTGTCGCCCGCCGGCTTGCCCGCAGATCAGCGAATGCATCGAGGTAAACGACCGGCATAGCAAGCCCGACGCCGAGCACCGACGCACCCGCGGTCGAGAAAATATTCAGCACCTGCAACTCCTCCGGGTACGAAGCATACCGCCGCGGCATTCCCTGGTAACCGAGAATGAACTGCGGGAAGAACGTCAGGTTAAAGCCGATGAAGACGAGCATCGCCGAGATCTTGCCCCAGAATTCCGAATACATCTTGCCGGTCATCTTCGGCCACCAGTAATGGATACCGCCAAGATACGCGATCACCTGCCCGCCGACCATCACGTAATGGAAGTGGGCGACGACGAAATATGTATCCGTCAGATGAACGACCAGCCCCATCGCTCCGAGGAACAGGCCGGTCAGGCCGCCGATCAGGAACAGCCCCATGAAGCCCAGATCGCGTAAAGCATCGGCGTATCGAACGAGATCGAGCCTTTATACAGCGTCGCCGTCCAGTTGAACATCTTGATCGCCGACGGAACGGCAACGACCATCGTCAGGAACGAGAACACCAGTCCGGCATAGATCGACTGGCCGCTGACGAACATGTGATGGCCCCACACGAGAAAGCCGAAAACGGCGATCGCGATGCTGGAAAACGCGATGAACTCGTATCCGAAGATCTTCTTTCGCGAGAAATTCGAGATCAGCTCGCTGATCACGCCCATGCCCGGCAGGATCATGATGTAAACGGCCGGGTGCGAATAGAACCAGAACATGTGCTGGAACAGGATCGGGTCGCCGCCGATCGACGGGATCGAATATCCCGACCTGTGCGAACCGCTCGATCGCCAGCAGCAGTACCGTGATCGCGACGACCGGCGTGCCGAGGATCATCACCAGGCTCGTCGCGTACTGTGCCCAGACGAACAGCGGCAGCCGGAACCATGTCATTCCCGGTGCACGCATCGTGTGGACCGTAACGATAAAATTCAAGCCGGTAAGGATCGACGAAAATCCGTTGATAAAGATCCCGAGCCCGACGGCCATCACGTACGAGTTCGAGAACGTCGTGCTGTACGGCGTGTAGAACGTCCAGCCGGTATCGACGCCGCCCTGCAGCAGAGCGCAAAGAGCGTCAACGCGCCGCCGATCCAATAAATATAAAGGCTCAGAAGGTTGATACGCGGAAGGGCCAGGTCCTTCGCCCCGATCATTATCGGCAGTAGGAAATTTCCGAGCACCGCCGGGATCGACGGGATCAGGAAGAAAAAGATCATCAGGATGCCGTGCTGCGTAAAGACCTTGTTGTAGGTCCCCGATTCGAGCAGGTCGCTCGCCGGCGTCAGCAGCTCGAGCCGGATCGCCGCCGCATAAAGGCCGCCCATGAGGAAGAACAGCGACACCGTGATCAAGTACATGATCGCGATGCGCTTATGGTCCTTGGTCAGCAGCCACGATTTCAGCGTGGTGCCGTTGGTCAAGTAATTCAACTTCGGCTGTATCGGCGTATCCTGAATGATTGCATCTGCATTTTGCATAGTCTTTACTACCTATCTGTTTGCTGTTTCCGCTTGCCGGGGCATTCGGGTTGCTTCCCTGCCTGTTCGCCTGGCCGCGGTTGGCCGCCGGAGCTACGGTCGTATTTGCGGCCGGTGCCGTATTCGCAGCCGGGGCCGGAGCCGCCGCAGTTGTCGTGCCGGTCACGCCGCTCAGCGACTTGATATAAGCGACGAGGCGACGAGCTGCTCCTCGGTCACCTGGCCCTTGAAGGTCGGCATTATCGGCTGAAAGCCTTCGACGATCTGGAGCTCGGGATTCAGGATCGAATTGCGAATATACTGCTTCGTCAGCGTCGACCGTTTGACCGCCGACCAGTTTTACTTCGTTGCCGAAAATGCCCTCGAGTTTTGCTCCGCGCTGCTGCGGCCCGCCGGCGTGGCACGAAGCGCAGCCGAGTTTGTTCTCAAACAGGTCGCGTGCCCTGCTCGACCGGCGTCTGGCCCGAAACGTTCCCGCTTAGCCAGTTGTCAAAATCGCGCTGCTCCATCACGTAGACCTAGCCGCCCATTCCCGAATGGTTCAGCCCGCAGTATTCGGCACAGAACAGATGATATTTGCCGGGCTTCGTCGGCTTCGAACCAGAGATATGTGTAGCGGCCCGGAACGACGTCCGTCTTTGTTCGAAATGCCGGGATCGGAAAAATCGTGAAGCACGTCTTCGGTCGTCATCGTCAGCTTGACCGACCGTCCGACCGGAACGTGCAGCTCATTGATCTCACGCTGGCCGGTCTCGTGCTGGATCTTCCACATCCACTGCTTGCCGACGACATAGACCTCCATCGCATCTTCGGGGATTCGGAACTGGTTGTAATAAACGATCGCTCCGCCGAGGAAGATCGTCATCGAGATGACGAACGGAATGATCGACCAAACGGTTTCCAGCACGATCGAGCCGTGCATTTCGTCGGGCGTCGCATATTTTTCCCTTTCACGATACTTGATGCCGAAAAAGAAAATGGCGGCGACGATCGGGATCGTAAACGCGACGCTGACCAGGATCAGGTAGAAATAGAGATGATCTACCTGCCACGCAAAGGTCGACGCCTGTTCCGGAAATAATGGTACCCACGAAGTCGTTTGCATAATCAATCAGTTGTCAGTGGTCAGTTGTCAGTGGTCAGACAGAACGAAGCTGTCCACTGTTCACTGTCCACTGTCCACTGTTTTCTTGTTCCGTCTCCAAAACACGAACCCCATCGCCGCCATCCCGAAGAGCATTAGGACAGCCGCTAGCCGCATCACGCTCAGGATCGCCAAGCCGTATTTTCCGGTCGACGGATCGTAGTGATAGCAATAAAGCAACAGCTGCTCGGCCGCGTTGCCGATCTTGCTGTCGGCCGATTCCATAAGGCCGAACTTCACGTCCTTGGGCGAATAATCGATCCCGTAAAAATACCGCGACAGCTTGCCGTCGGGCGTCGCGATCATGATCGCCGCCGGCGTGTGCGAACTGGTTGCTCTTTTCGTCCCACTTATAACCGAAACCCGCAGCCTCCGTCGACGGCATCGATCGCCTGCTGGCTACCGGTCAGGAAATGCCAGCCGTTCTCGGTTCCCGGACGGCCGTACCGCTCCATGTAGCTCGCTTTCTTGTTCCTGGCAAGGTCCGGCTTTTCGTTCTCGCGGGCGTCAAAGCTGATCGCGACGACGTCAAAATCCTTTCCGGCATCAAACGAGATGCCTTTTAGCGAACCGGTCAAGCCGTTCAGCACCTCATTGCACAGCATCGGGCATTCGTAATAGACGAATGCAAGTATTACCGGCCGGCCTTTGTTGAAATAATCGCCGAGCTTTACGGTCCTGACCGTTCTCGTCCTTGAACTCCGTCTCGAGCGGCATCTGCGCACCCAGCTTCTGTTCGATCCCGATCTTTTTTAACGCGTCGGGCAAGCCGGTGCCGGCGGACTGCGACGGATCATATTTCCTCGGGGAATAAAGAGGTGAATTGTAGTGCTCGGTCTTCTGCGGAAACGCGGCAGCAGCGCACAGCAGCACTATCACCGCCGCGACCGCCGTTGTTCTGCCAATTTTTCTCCTAACCTTAAACATCAAACTAGAATCTATTTCTATCGCCGCTTAAGGCTTGCCATCCTGCCTGAACTCGCATCCGAAATGATCAATTCCGACTGGCCCGTCTCAGCGTCCGTTTTTGCCTTTATCGGGCGTTGAAGGACCATCTCCTTTGCCTTGTCGATGGGCATCGAGATCATAGCACCGGTCCTGGCGTCCTTCTGGCCTTCCTTCCATTCCTTATCCCAGATTTTCTTGATCTCCCAGTACTCCGCCTGCGGCTCTCTAAGCTCCAGTTGATCCTTCCGGCTTCGCCGTCGACGCCGAATCCCGGAGCGAGCTGGATCCGGGGTTCCGGCGGCAGCTTCTCTTTATCGCTCATCGCCATCGGATTGGTCGATTTCTTTGTCTCGGCCGCATCCTTCTCAAGAACGCTAAGCAGTGCCCACATCAACGCGAACGTGATGATAATAAGCAGCAGCAGGCCAATGCCGAAGTAAACGATCCCTTTAAGCCCGACGACATTCTGCTCGTACGGCTTTTCGAAATCGACAAAGCTCTTTTCGTGATGTCCTGAAGCCATATGTAAGTTTCCGGTTTCTAGTTTCTAGTTCCTGGCTCAATAACTTGAAACCAGAAACTCGAAACTTATCAGTGTCCCTTCCCGTGCTCAATTGCCTTCTCTAAGAAAGGGTCCATCACCGGCACCAGCGGGCGTTTTGCCAACTGGCCGAAGAAATACCAAAGCCAGATGCCGCCGACCGCGATCGGGGCAACAATATCCATCCAGCTAAAGCTCAGTGCAAGCTCCAGGCCTTTTCCGTGCGTCGAGATCCGCGGGCTCGGCGAGATGAGATAGAACATATCCACCAGCCGCATCAACAGGATAAAGACCGCGATCGTCGACAGCAGGCTCGCACGTCTTTTCAGGTCCTGTTTTAAGCAGGATCAGGAACGGAGCCGCGAAATGGAACAGCACCAATACCATTCCGACGACTCCCCATCCGAGCTGCATCCTGTCAATGTACCAGCCCGTTTCCTCCGGAATGTTGCCCGACCAAATGATCAGGAACTGCGAAAAATTGAAGTATGCCCAGACCATCACAAGCGCCAGCATCAGCTTGCCGAGGTCGTGAAAATGGCGCTTTCCGATGACACGGTTCATCGGCACCTTGTCGGACAAATAAGCCAGGATCATCACGACAAAGCAAAGACAGCTAAGTGCCCAGCCGATCACGAACAGCAGGCCCCACATCGTCGAGAACCAATGCGGATCGAGCGTCATTACCCAATCGACCGCCGCGAATGTCACGGTCAGCACATAAAATACGATCGTCGGGCCCGAAAACGCCGTCGGAATGCCAAAGACCTTTCCGCGTCCTCGTAATTAGTTGTCTTGTCCTGTTCGCCGCACCATTTGTTCAGCAAATAAGCCATCACGCCGAACAACGCAAAATAGATGACCGCACGGAGCGACCAGCCCCACGGTCGTCAGATACCAGCCGCGTGCCTCGATAGCATGTTCGGTCGGCGGCAAGGTGCGTCCACTCATATAAATGATACCGACGCCGAACAGCAAGCGGCAGGAACAATACCGCACGAGATCGGAAGGCTTCGCGAGCCGGCTTCGAGAATGCGTCGGATCACAACGCCCCAGGCCCCGCCCGTCAAATATTGAAGCATCAGCAGCCCGATACTGCCGATACGAATGCCGCCCCAGAAAATAAATCCGAGAAGCCACGACCGAAGTCCCTGCTCGAAATTATCGCCGTTCAGGTATGCCCCGACCGCCCATACGAGCAGGGCGATGCCGCCGACACCCAATGCAATGGTGCCGAATCGGTTAAGTTCCGCCGGTGCGTGATAACTGCCGCGGTCCGCCATTAATGTCCACCTCCGTGGTGTAGCAGCGGCCGCCGGTGCAGCCGGGCCGTGGCCTGTCCCACTCCCTGCCGGATTCGCATTCATTCTCATAGCTTCGTCCGGGTTCTGGCTTACCTGCAGGGCACGAATATATGCCACGATCGCCCAGCGGTCCGCCGCCGAGACCTGCGACGCATAACTGTTCATCTTTCCCCAGCCGTTTGTCATCACGTCAAAGAAATGCCCGACCGGTGCGTTACGCAAACGGTCGTCGTGATAGGTCGGCGGCGGCGAAAATCCGCGGCGGACGATCATTCCGTCGCCGTTGCCGACAGGGCCGTGGCAGACGATGCAGTAGATGTTGTAACGCTCCTGGCCGCGGTCGATCAGCTCCTTCGTCACCGGAACCGGAAATTCGTCGATGTCGTTCGGAAAGCTCGAAACCAGCGTATTGCCCGTCGCATCGGTCGTCGTTGCGACCTGGACGTTCGGATTCGGATTGTCGATCTTGCCGGTGTAGAAAGCCTTGTTCTCCTTCAAAAGCCCGCGTGCGACCGTTCCCTCCGGAAAATCGCGCGACGCCCGGTTGTCAGCAAAGAACTCGCTCTTCTTATACGCCTTGTACCGCGGCTGGTCCTGCATATCGAAACGCACGCCGCACGCGGCGAAGGCAAAAGGCAAAAGTAAAAGAGCAGAAATAGAAAGCCGCTGCATTTTGACTTTTGACTTTTTACTTTTTACTTCGGAGCTATTCCGGGACATCAAACACCTCCTGCGGCTTGAGTCTCTTCCATAAAGCTCCTGCGTTTCTCGTAGTCATACTTCGGGTCCGCCGCTTCGATCAGCAAAAAGAACTTTTCCCGCGTCGCCAGTGCAAATCGCGGAACATTGAAAACCGGGTGATAAGGCCGCGGCAGGCCGTTCAGGAAAAGCATCCCGAAAACGGCGGTAAAGCCCGCGAACAGGATCGTCAGCTCGTATGCCGGCGGAACGAACGACGGCAAGCTGAAATACGGCCGGCCGCCGACGTTGAGCGGATAATCGAAGTAGTGCACGAAATACTGCAGAGCCGATGCCGAGCAAGCAATCCGGTGATGCCGCCGGCGAAAACCAAGCAGCGGCAGGATGCTCCGCTTGATGCCCAGTGCTTCGTCGATCTCGTGGAGCGGAAACGGCGAGAACGCGTCGGTTTTAGTGTATCCGGCGTCGCGGACCTTGCGTCGCCGCGTCGACCAGACTCGGTCGGCGTGTCGAATTCCGCCATTATTCCGTAGAGATTGTCTTTCCATAGTACAGACCACTCCACGCATTCAGGCTCGCCTGATTTACTTGTTTGGCGGATCGGTCCTCTCGTACGTGTACTCGACCTCGAGCACGCTTTCGTCAAAATCCTGCTGATGCCCGTGAACGTTTGCCTCGGGCAACAGCGTCCGCACCTCGAAGATCGAAATGATCGGCAGGAACCGCACGAACAAGTAGATCAGCGTAAAGAAGAACCCGATCGTCCCGATGAACATCGACCAGTCGAATATCGTCGGGCTATACATCGCCCACGACGACGGCAGAAAATCGCGGTTCAAACTCGTCACGATAATCACGAATCGCTCGAGCCACATACCGACGCTGACGACGATCGAGATCATGAACAGCCAAAACGCGCTCTCGCGAAACCGCTTGAACCACAGCAGCTGGATCGACATGCCGTTACAGAAGATCAACAGCCAGTACGACCACCAGTACGGGCCCTCCCAGATGCGGTTCTTGATCATGAACACTTCGTACTGCGACGCACTGTACCAGCCGAAAAACGCCTCCATCGCGTAACCGTAAACGACGATCAAGCCCGGTCGCGAGCATCACCTTGCCCATGTAGACCAAGATGGGTATCGGTGATGAAATCCTTCATGTTGTACCAGACGCGAAGCGGGATACAGAGGATCAGCACCATCGCGAATCCGGCAAAGATCGCACCCGCAACGAAATAAGGCGGAAAGATCGTCGCGTGCCAACCCGGAACCTGCGACACCGAGAAGTCGAAGGACACGATCGAGTGGACCGAAAGCACGAGCGGCGTCGAGATGCCCGCCAGCAGCAAATAAGCGATCTCGTATCGGTGCCAGTGCCGCGCCGATCCACGCCAGCCCCACGACAGGATCGCCGTAGACGAACTTGAAGATACTTATTCTTTGCCCGGTCGCGCAGAGTCGCAAGATCGGGGATCAAGCCCGACATACCAGAACAGCAGCGAGACCGTCGCGTACGTCGAAACCGCGAAAACGTCCCAGATCAGCGGGCGAGCGAAACTGCGGCCAGATACCCATCGTGTTCGGGTACGGGAACAGCCAGTACGCCGCAAGCCACGGACGGCCCGTGTGCAGCAGCGGAAACATCGCGGCGCAGGCCACGGCGAACAAGGTCATCGCCTCGGCGAACCGGTTGATCGACGTACGCCACTTTTGATTGAGGAGCAAAAGAATCGCCGAGATCAGTGTTCCGGCGTGGCCGATGCCGATCCACCAGACGAAGTTGATGATGTCGAATGCCCAGCCGACCGGCTGTTGTTTCCCCAGATCCCGATACCGTTCGCCAGAAGCACGGTAACGGTAAACAGCAAGAGCTGAGCGACCATGAACGCGATCCCAAAACCGATGAACCAATGGAACGGCGTTCGCTTTTTAAGCGTGAGGTCGCCGATCTTGTCCGAAACGGTCGCGAAGGTATGATCGCCCTCGACCATCGGCGGGTAAATTCTTTGTTGAATTTCCTTTAAGTCTGCCATACTTTTCGCAAGTTCAATGCCCTTGTCGATCGCGAGATCAATGCCCGCCTTCTGCCGGCTTGGCAACACCTTCCTCCTTCGCACGGCTATGCGATCGGAGGCTCCGGCAGCGGTTTGTAATCCGGCATTTCCTTGTTCTGGTTCTTCAAGTCCGGCAAGATACGTCGTCCGCGGCTGCGTATTCAACTCGTTCAGCAGGTTGTAGTTGCGATGATCTTTCTTGGCGTTTAGCGACCTTGCTGTCCGGGTCGTTCATGTCGCCGAAAACGATCGCGTCGGTCGGGCAAACCGCCTGGCACGCGGTCACGACCTCGCCGTCGGCGATCGGCCGTCCGTCCTTTTCGGCCTCGATCCGGGCCGCCGAAATGCGCTGGGTGCAGTAGGTGCATTTTTCCATCACACCGCGGCTGCGGATCGTAACTTCCGGGTTCCGCATCAGTTTGTACTGCGGCGTGTCCCAATCCTGATAAAGCAGGAAGTTGAACCGTCGGACCTTGTACGGACAGTTGTTCGAGCAGTAACGCGTTCCGACGCAGCGGTTGTAGACCATGTCGTTCAGGCCTTCGGCGTTGTGAACGGTCGCGGTGACCGGGCAGACCACCTCGCACGGTGCCTGTTCGCACTGCATGCACAGCACCGGCTGGAAATGCGGGCCTTCGGGATTGTTGATATCGTCGCCGCCGTAATATGCATCGATCCTCATCCAATGCATTTCGCGGCTTCGCTCGACCTGCTCCTTGCCGACGACCGGAATATTGTTCTCCGCCTGGCACGCGATCACGCAGGCGTTGCAGCCGACGCACGAGTTCAGGTCGATCGTCATTCCCCATTTGTAATTCTCGGCGTACTGCTTTTGATATTGATCTCGTCGCGTACGGATACATCGACTTCGGGATACATCGTCGTCCTGATGTCCCATCTCCGGGATCCGCTTCGAACTCATCGACGTCGAAGACACGAAGAATGTCGCGGCCTTCCATATTGAAATGGATCTGCGTCGAAGCGATCGTTGCCTTTTCGCCGGTCGCGGCGATATCGCCCGTCCGAAGTTCATCGCGTCGGACCGCTGCACTTCGAATGCGTTGTAGCCGAAGCCGGTGCCGATCTTCCCGGCACGCGTGCGGCCGTAACCCATATAGATCGTGATGACATCGTCCGGCTGGCCGGGCGTGATCCAGACAGGAACCGGCTTTTGAAATCTCGCCGCCCTGATAATTGAGCGTGACCAGATCGGAGACATGTTGGTGCCCTTCGTGTTGATGAAACTCGTGCCGCGTTCCGCCGCCGGATATCTCATCGGGGTCGTTGCCTCGTTGAGGCCCAGCCTTGCGGCAGTTGCGGGGCTGACCAGCGCGACGTTTTCCCACGTGATCTTGTTCAGCGGATTCGGCAGCTCCTGCAGCCAGCCGTTGTTCGCGAACCGCCCGTCGTAAATCGCTCGGATCCGGCAGGATCGAGATCTCGAGGCGGCCCGACGCTGCAGGTCGTTGCTAGCAGGCTGGCTGAAGAAACGCGGTATTCGCGCGACAGCGTCTTCGCCGGGAGTGCGGTGTTCGGTACGAAGCCGTCGTGAACGACCTTTCGCCAATTGTCTTCAAAAGTTCGCGGCGCCGCTGCTGCGGCAGTCGCTGCTGCCGGTGATGCCGCGGGACGGGCTGACGGTGACGCCGCGGGACGCTCGGCGATGGTTGCAGTGTCGCCGGTACGTTCGCTGCGGCTGTAGCGGCTCGCCGCCGGCGTGCGTCGTTGGATTTACTGCTCGCCGGAGTCCGCGGCGGCATGGCGAAGCTGCCGGCTGCGGTGTCGCTGCCGGTGCAGCCGCAGGTGTGATGGTCTGCGTCTGCCAATATCCCTTTACAATGTCGTAGTCCTTCTTATCGAAATCTTCGCGGAAGAAAAGCTGAGCAAGCTTCGTGAACGCTTCTGGCTGTCATAAAGCGGTTCGATCAGCGGCTGGATGATCGTAACCGTGCCGTCGTAAGCCCGCGCGTCGCTCCACGATTCGAGATAATGCTTTTCCGGAATGTGCCAGTGGCAATAGCTCGCCGGTTTCGTCGACGTGCAGTCCCGAGATGAACGCGAAGCGGCACCTTATCCAGTCGCTTCGTGTTCAAGCTTCAGGTCGGCCGGCGTGTTGTAAACCGGATTTCCGCCCAGGATTACGAGCATTTTCACCCGGCCGGCGTCGATGTCGGCGATCAAGCTCGCGAAGCTGTTCGATCTGGGTCTTTTCGTGACGGCGAGAGCGGATCGGTGTATATGACCGTCTGTGCCGACATTTCCGAGCGCTCGCGTTCATCGCGTGGGCCAGGCGTGAACGACCGGCGGCTGATTGTCGCCGGCGATGACGATCGATCGGCCGCTGATGCGCCTAGCAGATCCTTCGCCATCGCCGCGATCCATTGCTGCATTTTCGGTGTAGGTCGAAGCTGGCACCGCGAAACGCCGAGCGCGGCCGCGATCGCCTTCGCGATCTCGGGCATCTGGCTCGGCTTGACCGCGAGCCGGTGGTCGGCCTTCGCACCCGTAGGCGTCATCGTCGTTTCGACGGCGTAGAGGCGATTGATCTCCTTGTTTCTCTTCGCTGAAATGCTGCCGTTTACGCATAAGTCCTTCATGTACGCGGACGTTGAAGTCGGAGAAAATGTCCTTGTCGAGCGTCAAGATGCGTTCGGCGAGATCAAATTTGTAAACCGTGTTCGCCGGCGAGCCGAATGCCATTCTTGCGCCGGCCATCGCGTTGTCGTTGTTTACCGGTTCGTACTGATACCATTTCGAACATTCGGCAGCTCGGCCTGAAGATCCGTCGAATCTGATCCTGCAGCGTCGGCGAAGTAACGGTTTCGCGTCAAGAAATCGAATGCCCGCACCGCCGTCAACGCGATTTTCCTCGATCGCCGCGCGGAGCGTCGTCATGAAATTCTGCCAGGTCCTCGGCTTCCGCGGTAAGTGATCTCCTGCGACCGGTCCGGATCGTACATGTCCAGCAGCGACGCCTGCGCAAGGACATCCGTCGCGCCGAGGCTGCCCGGATGCTCGGGATTTCCTTCGATTTTGACCGGACGGCCTTCGTACGACTTTGCAAGAAGCCCGTCGCGACGCCGCCGAGCGACATCGCCGTCGCGAAGAAGAGCGGCTTGCCGGGAAGCATGTCTTCTTCGGCGCGCAACGTACGGGACGATCTTCTCGGGCGGCTGGATAACGCAGCCCGAAAGTCCGGCGAGCGCGAGCGTCGCGCCCATCAGCTTTACGAAAGTTGCGGCGGCTGAACGCACTGTTCCAGTCTTCGGAATGGAGCGGATATTCGCGTTTGACGAATTCCTCGAACTCGGGCGCGTCGACGAATTCTTCGATGCTTCGCCAATATTCCTTCCCGTTTTCCGAAAGGATCTTGTCACGCATCAACGCAAAGTTTTGTTTGCTTTCCTGGCTGGGCATTTTATTCGATTCCTTGCGTAAGTCCTCGAAAGCCGTCTCCATTACATTTATCTATGACAAGTCGAACAACTCGTCATCATTTCCTTGCTGCGGATCTTGTACTCCGCTTTAAGTCGAGCCGCTTTCGCGCAGTAAGATCGCCGTCCTGCCACTGCATGTTGTAGATCTCGGATTTCGGCCGGATAAACTTTTCGGGCTCGCGGTGGCACGCGAGACACCATTCCATCTGCAGCGTGTTTTCCTGATAAACCGCCGGCATATTGTCGATCTGGCCGTGACACGTCGAACAACCGACGCCTTTGGCGACGTGGATGCTGTGATTGAAATAGGCGAATTCGGGAAGGTCGTGGACGCGTTCCCATTCGATCGGTTTGTTGTCGCGAAAGCTCGCCCGGACGGGTTCCAGATACGGGCTGTCCGCCCAGATCTGGCTGTGGCAATTCATGCAGGTCTGGGTCGGCGGCATTCCGGCTGAAGCGGTCGTTTCGACCGTCGAATGGCAGTAACGGCAATCGATGCCGTCGTCGCCCGACGTGATGCTTATGACTGAACTGCACCGGCTGCTGCCGCTCCAGGTATCGCCCGGTCAGATAAGACGACCGCGCGACCTGCGTGTAAACAAAAAACGCCAACCCTCCCAGAACGGCCGCCGCCAGCATCGAGATCCTTGCTATATTGTTTGCACTTTTGCTAAAGAACTGTGCCATCGTATGACTCTCTTTTTGCCGCCAGCGTACGCAGAGAAATTAAACCTCGACAAATCTCAGATCTCGTGGAAGACCTAAGCGAGTAAAAAGATCCTAAAACTGCGTTTAAGAAAATAACCGTAAAACTTTACTCAATATTACAAAATCTTTAGGATTCCGCAAATTCCACCTTAAAAATAAGCCTGATAAGGCTGAGGTACAATCAAGGATTAAATCAGCATTGCTAATAAAGAAAATTACGGCTGTCTGCGAACGGCTTACTTGATCTCGCCGGCTATGAGTGCCGCCCCGGCCGCGGCGGCATTTCGGCCGAGCGTTCCGGCGAGCAAACGGGTGTTTGCGAACGATGGGCCAAATGACAATTCCCTTGCCCGGCTTACTACGGCATCGAGGACGTGGTTCCCCGCTTCCATCAATTCCCCGCCGAGAACTATCGTCTCTATGTTCAAAAGGTTGATAACACTGGCGATGGCCGTCCCGACATAGTCGCCGGTCCGTTCCAGCATCATTTTCGCAAGGTCGTCCTCGACCTCGGCGGCCGAAAGGATGTCGGACAATTTAAGCGAGTATTCGTCGATGCTGCTTAACGATGATGTATTGTCTTGCCGCATCCGACTCCTCGTTCTGCGGACAATATTCGCCGCCGAGGCAACATCCTCAAGCCGCATCCCCTCCGAGTTGATCGCCACAAAGCCGAATTCGCCCGCAAATCCTGCCTTGCCGTGCCAGATCGAACCGTCGAATATAAAGGCTCCGCCGACGCCCGCGCCAAGCGTTGCATAAAACAGATCGCGGCTTTCGCGGCCTGCGCCCAGCTTGAATTCGCCGTACGCGGCAGCATTTGCGTCGTTCTCGATCACGGTCCGCAAGCCCGCCGCGTCCTGGATGCCTGTTGTAAGATCGACGTCTGAATGTTCGGGAATAGTCTGGGAAAATGCCACCCTGCGGGTTTCGCGATGGATCAGGCCGGGAACAGCGACGCCGAGAGCCTCGAACCCGCCGACCTCGTTCTTCAATTCGGCAACGAACTCGGCAACTCGATCAATGGTCCCTTTCGCCTCGCCAAGTTCCTTGCGCCAGGTCTTCGCTATCGTCCCGTCAGCGGCCAAAGAAACGGCGTTCAACACCGAAGGCGAGACTTCGATGCCAAGATTCTTTGATCCATTAGCGGCGGCTTCGGCCATTTTCTGAAAGCAGATTACTTTAGTGGTTTCAAGACTATCGCGATTTTAGACAGCGCCCCACAAACTGTCAAACAATAGCAAACATTTACGCGGCTTACGGGCCCGGCCAATAGTTTGACTGCACCGCCCGTGAAAGATACTCTTTGGAGAGTCCCACGTACCGCACTCAGGTCCGCAGAGTTTATGGATCAGTTGTCCCAGATCATCGAGCAATACGGCATATACGCCGTTTTTGCACTTTGCACGATCGAGGGCGACATTACACTATTGGTCTCAGGCACGATGGCCCACGCGGGATATTTCGGCCCTTACAGTTTTTTGAAGGTGCTGCTGTTCGGAACGCTTGGCGGAATGGCCGGTGACAGCGTCGGCTACGGGGTCGGGCGTATATTTCACGAGAACGCCAAGGATTATAAGTTCTACCAGATCGCCCAGCCGCGGGTCGAAAAGCTGATCGCTAAGTTCGGCAAGTACGCTATCGTAATTTCAAAGTACATTTACGGCGTTCGCGTCGCGATGTGCGTTTTTTACGGTATTGGTAAGATGCCGTTCCGTCGGTTTATCTTTCTGGACGCTATAAGCTGTTTTCTCTGGGTGTTTTTGCTGGCTGGAACGGGTTATTTCTTCAGCGGCGCGATAACGTCGATACTCGGCAATTTTCAGCAGGTAGGCATCGCACTGTTTTTCGTTATCCTCTTCGCGGTCGTCCTTATCTACGTCATCGAACGCTACTGGCTGTCGGAAAAGGTCGAAGAAGTACCGCCCGAAACAATAGTAAAGCTCGAGGAAAAGCTCCACCATGTCGAAGAAGTCGCCCAGGAAAAACTTCACGACCTCGGCGAACGCCTGCACCTTACCCGCGATTCGCACCGCAATGATCAACGACAATCATGAAGAGATCATTGCCAAAGAAAGCTCAAAAGCCGCTAAAAAATAGCCCGGTCATTATCCGTTCGGAACAAAATACGCTAACATAACCAGTCTGTTGAATTTTTCACCGCCATACTTCAAACCAATCTGATCTATGATCATCGAATCTTCAGCCCCTACCAGGGTAGACCTGGCCGGCGGGACCATCGATATTCCGCCGCTTTTCCTTTTTCACGAGGGTGCATCCACGGTCAATTTTGCTGTCGATCTGTTGGCGAGATGCCGTATAGAAACTCGCGACGACGATGTGATCGTTCTCGAATCTGTCGACCGCGGTGTCAAGTTTAAGACGTCGCTCGACAAGATGGGAGAGTTGAAGAATGAGCCGCGGCTGGAGCTGCTGTCAAAGCTTGTCTATTTCTTCAAACCCGAGACCGGATTCAATATGATCACCGACTCTGAGGCCCCGGCCGGTGCGGGCCTTGCGGGTTCCTCGACGCTGAATATCGCGTGTATAGGTGCGCTCAACAAGCTCGTCGGCGACCGCTATACACCTGACCGTTTTATCCCGATCGCCGCTAATATCGAGTGTCGGGTGATAAAAGTGCCGACCGGCTTCCAGGACTACTATTCTGCCCAATACGGCGGCGCAGCTCGATCCATTTCGCCCCGGACGGCATTCGCCGCGAGCCGCTTGATATCGATCTCAAAACCCTCCAGGACCGTACCGTCGTCCTTTACACAGGCGAGCCGCGCAACTCGGGGACGAACAACTGGGAGATCACCAAACGCCACATTGATGGCGACCGCGAGCTTTTCGATATTTTCGAGGGCATTCGCGACGACGCAGCCAGTCTGAGGGAGGCCCTTCTTGAGAACGACTGGCGTGGCGTGGGCGAGATCCTAAAGATCGCCTTCCCGCATCGCAAACGCCTTTCACCAATGATCACGACGCCGCATATGGACGACCTGATCGAAGTTGCCCTCAGCCACGGTGCCATCGCCGCAAAGGTCTGCGGTGCCGGCGGCGGCGGCTGTATCGCATTCTTTTGCGAGGAAGGGCGGAAAACCGCGGTCGAAGCCGCTCTTATCGCCCAACCGGGCTCGGAAGTACTTCCATTCAACATCAGCACGGACGGCTTGGTGGTACAAGTTTCATAGACCCGGGAGCGTTCCGCCCATTGTTTACCCGGGATACCGCCGACCTCGGTCCGAAACAGAATTCCTGTCACAAATCACTGATCAAGCGGTGTTTCCCTATCAGTTCAGGTCATTTTTTTAGACAAACCCAAATTGAAAGGAGAAAACCGAAGATGAATAAGGCATCATTTATTATTGCGGCCTCACGCTTAGGCCTTGCTGCATTAATGCTGTTTGTTTGTGCGGGTGTGATCATTTCGCAGGAAAAGATCGAAAAGATCGAAAAGGTCGAGAAACTGGAGAAGGTCCATAAGGCGGAATATAAGGAAAAGAATAGAGAATTCTGCTCCAACAATTGGTCGAACGGCGACAAGTTCTCTGCCAGCGACCTGCGCGAGATGACCGTCTCGTCAGCCGGTACGCTGGATATTAGCAGCGGAAGGAACGGCGGTATCAAGGTCAAAGGCGAAAATCGCGAGAATGTGGCGCTTCGTGCTTGTATCCAAACCTGGGGAGACTCCGACGAAGCGGCAAGGGCTCTCGCGTCGGCCATTAAAATAAGCACCTCGGGCGGAACCGTCAGAGCTGACGGCCCGAGTGAAAACGGGTGGTCAGTGTCCTTCGAAGCACGGGTCCCCTTTTCAACCAATTTAAAGCTCGCGGCCCACAACGGCGGTATTTCGATCAGCACGGTCGAGGGCAATCTTGAGTTTGAGACGATGAACGGCGGCGTGAGCCTTATCGACGTGGCCGGCGACGTTCGTGGCCGAACCACCAACGGCGGCGTTAATGTCAAATTATCCGGAAACACCTGGAAGGGTGCCGGCCTTGATGTCTCGACGACCAACGGCGGCGTAAACCTGATGATCCCCGCAACCTACGCCGCAAACATCGAAACCGGCACGGTCAATGGCGGATTTAAGAGCGACATACCGGCCCTGAACGTCACAACCGACGATACGAAGGGCGGTTACGGCCACAAGCCGAAGCAGATCAACACCGCGATAAACGGCGGTGGTGCCCCGATCCGCGTGACCACCAAGAACGGAGGCATCCGCATTGGAAGCTCTTGAAAGTTATTGATAATTCTCTGCAAACAGGCGAGTAAACTTCGGCCCCGCTCAACGAACCTCAAATCGATGAACGGGGCCGCTTTTTCTGTGACAGATCTTATTTTCGAGTGCCGTTTGTCTCAACAGCCTTGGTCAGCGAACGGAAGATGTCGCGGCCGTCGTTCGACCCTAAAAGTTCCTCGCAGGCCCGCTCGGGATGCGGCATCATTCCCAGCACATTGCGGTCAAGATTACATATCCCGGCGATGTTCGACAATGCCCCGTTCGGGTTGGCATCGGTCGACAGCTGGCCGTCTTCGTCGCAATAACGGAAAACGATCTGGCCGTTCTCTTCCAGTTCGTTCATCGTTTGCTCATCACAGACGTAATTCCCTTCCGCGTGGGCTATCGGGACCGACAGGACGCTTCCCGGCTCGAGCTCGCTCGTATAAGGCGTGTTCGTGTTCTCGGTCCTTATGTTGACGTGTTTGCATACAAAGTGCAGGTTCTCATTCCGCATCAACGCCCCCGGCAGCAGGCCGGTTTCGCACAGGATCTGAAACCCGTTGCAAATACCGAAAACATAACCTCCCTTCGCCGCAAAATCCTTTACAGCATTCATCACCGGCGAAAAACTTGCCAACGCTCCGGCACGCAGATAATCGCCGTAGGAAAACCCGCCAGGAATTAGAATGGCGTCGTAACCCGATAGGTCCGTTTCCTTATGCCAGACAAAATCAACCGGCTGGCCGATATGCTTTGAGACCACGTGGTATGCATCGTGATCGCAGTTGGAACCGGGGAAAACTATTACTCCAAATTTCATAACGAATAGCTGTTCTTCCATTAGTAATTTTGATCAATTACTAATTATTAATGAAGATCAGTCGATAATTTCTACCTGATAATCTTCGATTACCGGATTGGTCAGGACATCCTTTGCTATCTTATCGGCCGCGACCGAAGCTTCGGCCTTGGTCATAGACTCATCAAGAACGATCTCGAAATATTTCCCCTGCCGAACATCTGCTATCTGCTTATAGCCGAGCAGTTCGACCGAGTGATGAATGGCCTTCCCCTGTGGGTCGAGGACGCTTGGTTTCAGTGTTACGTATACTTTTGCTTTCATTTTAGCTACCAAAATAAATTTTAGATTGTCTCGCAAACCATTGTCTTAATCAACGTGTTGTGTTAAGTTTTTTGCGGTCTTACCTATTCGCAGCACTTTTAAGCTGATCCATCCCTCAAAAGGAGAAACTTTTCATTATGCAAAACATGTCTGGCGGTAAAACTGCACTTGGTTTTGACAACAATCTCGGCGCACTGATCTGTTATTTGGGAAACCTGGTCTGTGCATTAGGGCTGATCTACAGCATTATTGTTGTTGCGACCGATAAAGTGAACCGGCTTCCGCGCTTTCACGCGTTTCAATCCATATTTCTTACCGTCGCTTCATCATTATCAGCATTCCGCTTTACATTATTATGTTTGTCGGGGTGTTTGTTGACGCGTCCATTGGGCTGCCCATCATTTCGGGACTGATTAGTCTGGTTGCCTTGGTGTTCGGCCTTGGCTGTCCTGTTTTTTGTCGTAATGGCGGCGATCAAGGCATACGGCGGCGAGTTCTACAAGATACCTGTCATCGGTAATTTTGCCGAGAAGTACGCAGGTTAGGGCGGGAGCTAGGTCTCGGCAGTCGGTCAAACGGCCGCGGCATCCTGTTTGAAAACCCTTGCAAACACTCGGTCCACGTTTCTTAGATAGTGTTTCAGGTCAAAGACGCGGGCAATTTCTTCATCACTCAAATGTGAAGAAATGTCCGCGTCTTTCATTATCAGTTCCTTATAATCGCCGCCTTCGTCCCAGACCTTCATTGCGTTTCGCTGCGTGTAAACGTACGCGTCCTCGCGTGAAACGCCTTTTTGCGTGAGGGCGAGCATCAGCTGCCCGCTGAAGACGAGGCCGCGCGTAAGGTTGAGATTCTTCAGCATGTTCTCGGGATAAACGACGAGCGTATCGAGAAGCGACGTCGTTTTTGCCAGCATGTAATCGAGCGTTGCGGACGAATCGGGCAGGACGATACGTTCGGCAGACGAGTGCGAGATGTCGCGTTCGTGCCAGAGCGCGACGTTTTCCAGGCCGACGATAGAGTTTGCACGAACCGTCCGGGCCATTCCGCAGATGCGTTCCGAAAGTATCGGATTCCGCTTGTGCGGCATCGCCGACGAGCCTTTCTGTCCTTTCTTGAACGCTTCCTGTGCTTCGCGAACCTCGGTCCGCTGCCAATGCCGGACCTGCAGAGCGATCTTCTCCAGCGTCGAGGCGATGATCGCCAGCGTTGAAAGATATTCGGCATAGCGGTCACGCTGAATCACCTGCGTCGAAACATCGGCGGCCTTCAGCCCGAGCTTCGCACAAACGCGTTCTTCGACATCCGGCGACAGATGAGCAAAAGCCCCGACCGCACCGCTGATCTTCCCGACCGAAACCGCCTCTTTCGCCCGTTTCAAGCCGCTCGCGATTCCGCTGCATTTCCGAATACCACAGAGCCCAGACCAGCCCGAACGAAGTCGGCTCGGCGTGAATGCCGTGCGTCCGTCCGATCTGCGGCGTGTCCTTGAATTCGATACGCCCGCCGTTTCAGCACCGGCAGCATCGCGTCGATCTTTGCCAGCAGAACGTCGCACGATTCCTTCAATAGCAATCGCGTTCGCAGTATCGACAACGTCGCTCGACGTCAAGCCGTAATGAACGAATCGCGCCGCCTCGCCGATGTTTTCGGCAAGATTTGTCGTAAATGCGATGACGTCGTGATCGGTCGTCTTCTCGATCTCGTTGATCCGCTCGACGGTGAACGCGGCCTTCGCCTTTATCTCCTCAACCGCCTCACGCGGGATCGTCCCGTCTTCGGCGTGCACTTCGCAGACGGCGATCTCGACATCGAGCCATTTCTGAAACTTGTTCTGCTGCGACCAGATCGCGCCCATCTCGGGCAATGTGTAGCGTTCGATCATATTTCCAACCCGGCACGTTCCTTCGCGTCTCTCTCTTCCAGCTCCTCCAATTCTTCGGCCTCCCGCTCGACGTCCTTTTTACTGACAACCTTGTTTATCTCCTGTTTGTCGCCGAGAATATCCTCGACATAGACCATCTGGATCACCACAATAAGCACCGCCAGCAGCGGTGTTGCAAGCACAAGACCCAAACCGCCAACAAGCACCGCAAGTGCAAGCTGGAAAACGATCGTCAAGGCTGGCGGTATCTCGACCGTCCGGCGTTCGATCATCGGCGTAACCAGGTTGGACTCGAGCAGCTGAACGCCCACAAACAGCAGAAGTACGTATAACGCCGTCATCGGGCTGCCCGGCGGAACAAATGCCAAAAGTATAGCCGGCAACGCCGAAAGGATCGGCCCGAAATTCGGCACGAAGGAAAGCAAGCCGGCGATCAATCCCAGAGTCAACGCGAGCGGCACGCCCAATATCGACAAGCCGATCCACGTCAACACGCCGATGAAAAGCATCGAGCCGACCTTACCCACCAGCCACCAGCTTAACGTGTCGCCGACCGCGACAAGTATCTGCCTTACACGAGTGCGCTTATCGAGCGGAAACAAGTTCGTAAAGCCTCGCGTATAAAATCGCGGCTCTACTCGCCAGGTATATGGCAAGCAGCAAGACTACGAAGAAGTTTCCGACCGCCCCGAGGGTTGACGAGAAGAAACCTCCGACGCCCGCCAAAATGCCGTACGGATTGATATTGTCCCTAACAGTTTCAAGACTAGGGAGTTGGGCAATGATCGTCCTTCCCCAGCCAAATTGCGACAGCCACGCAGACGCTGCTTGTGCTGACCGCGGCAGCTCTTCGCGAAGATGGGCGACCTGTTCAGCAACGTCCGGAGCGAGCAGCGCGATGGCCCCGGCGAGTACACCAATGATCACCACCGTGACGATCCCGACCGCGAGCGATTCGCTAACGTTCACGAACCGGCAAAGCACATCCGCAAGGCCTCGAAGAAAGATAGCGAGGAGCGACGCACCGAAAACGAGAAGCAATACGTCGAACGCGAAGTAGACCAGCAGCAAAAGCAGAAGCGTCAGACAGATCAGCCCGACCGCGATCAGGACCTTCCGTGCAAAATTAAACTCAGCTGAATTTTCCGCCATTCAGGTCAAATTACCCGCTTGTCGATCAGTAGTTCGGCGTTCAAAATGGCCGATCCGGCCGCACCGCGGACGGTATTGTGGCTAAGTGCCACGAAACGGTAATCGAACACATTGTCCGGAAATACACGCCCGACCGTGATCGACATACCGTTACCATTGTCGCGGTCAAGCCGCGTTTGCGGCCGTGAAGGCTCGTCCGTCACCTCGATAAACCTCTCTGGCGAAGAATGGAGGCCCAGCGACGGAAATGTTCTCATCGCGTCCACGACATCTTCCAGCGTCGTCGTTTTTTTCAGCCGTACGCGGACCGAAGCCATATGGCCGTCGATCACGTTCACGCGAAAACACTGCGCAGAGACCGCAAAATCGGCCTTTTTCACGGACCCGTTCGAAATTGTGCCGAGTATTTTCTGCGCCTCGGTCTCAACCTTGGGTTCTTCGCCCGCTATGTAGGGCATAACGTTGTCGACAATGTCCATTGACGCCACGCCCGGGTAGCCCGCTCCCGAAACGGCCTGCATCGTCGTAATAATCGCCGAATCGATACCGAACTTTCGATGCACGGCCGCAAGCGGCGGCGCAAAACTGGCGACCGCGCAGTTCGGGTTCGTGATGATAAATCCCTTTCCAAAACCGCGCTTCTTCTGCTGCGATTCGATCAAACCCAGATGGTCGGCGTTGATCTCCGGAATGAGCAGCGGCACGTCCTCGTCCATTCTATAGCTCGACGAATTGCTGATGACAGGGTACCCTGCGCGAGCGAAAGCTTCTTCCGTTTCTCTCGCGACAGACGACGGCAGGCTTGAAAAAACCAGATCACAATCAAGCGGCGGCTCTATCGGCTGGACGACTATCTCCCGGACGCTTTCCGGGATCGAGCCGCTCAATTTCCACGCACACGCTTCTGCATACGGTTTCCCTGCTGACCTGTCCGAAGCCGCAAGTGCCGTTACCTCAAACTGAGGATGCCCTTCAAGTAGCTGAACAAAACGCTGGCCGACCGTTCCGGTGGCACCCAAAATTCCTACTCTGTATTTTTTCACTAATTTACCTTTCAGTAACTGTCAACTGTTAACTGAAAACCTATAAACTGTTATTTCAGTGAACGGTTTTCCAGTTTACAGTTAACAGTTTTTCACAATTATGCCTTTAGAGCTTTTTTCATGCGAAGAACGCCTTCAGCCATTCTTTCTTCGGTATTACAGAACGAGATCCGCAAAAAGCCTTTTGCTTCCTTACCAAACGCAACGCCCGGTACCGTGACAACGCGATTTTGGAGACACTTTTCCGCGATCTCCAGATCGTCGCCTAATTCGCGGACATCCAGCATAGTGTAAAACGCTCCTTCAGGTGCGGTAGCTTTCAAACCCATATCCTTTTCGAACAGATCAACGAGAAATGCTCCCCGTTTTTTATACACGTCGCGAGCATGCTGTTTCGCCGCTTCAGCCTCATTGGTCCAAGCCAGAAGCGAGGCCTTTTGCGTGATGGTCGAAGTGCAGACGGTCGTAAACCCGTGCAGTACCTGAATAGCGTTTATCATCTGCGGGTTCGAACACGCCGCCCAACCAAGGCGCCAGCCGGTCATAGAGAGCGATTTCGAAAGCCCGCTGAGAATGATCGTCCGTTCGTAAAATTCCGACGCCGAGCACGGCCGTTCGCCAAAATATAGATCGCTGTATATTTCGTCCGATAGCAGCCAGATGCCCGTGCCGTCCAACGCTTCGGCGATCTGCCGGTAGTCGTCCGCGGTCATTATTTTACCGGTCGGATTCGAAGGGCTGATGACGACCGCCGCCTTTGTTTTTGGCGTTATCTTTGACCGAAATTCTTCGATATCGAAAGCGAATTCCGTATCGGCCGGCATTCGATAATAAACAGGGTTGCCCTGCGCGATCCGCGTGCAGGCGTCATAGGCGGGAAAGCTTGGGTCGGGCAGCAGAACATCATCGCCGATATCGACACACGACATAAACGCATCGGTCATCGCTTCCTGCGATCCGCACGTAACGACAACGCCCGTCATCGGCAGATCGAGATGCGGGTATTGTTCGGCGATCTTTGTCCGCAGCGCCGGAATGCCGGGATGTGACGTATAGCCGTTCTGCTCCTCGACCGCGATCCGCGCAGCCTCTTTCCGCATAAAATCCGGTGTCGGCAGATCAGGCTCGCCCAGACCGAAATTGATGCTGTCGGGCAAGGCGCGTTCGAAGAACTGCCTGATCAAGGTAGGCTGAAGGCCGCGGAGTCGGCGAGGCAAAACAAATCCGGTAGTGTCGAGCTTCTCTGCGATAGTACTCATTCTTTGCCGGTGGCTTCCTCGCGATCCTTTTCGTTCCCTTCGTCCAGATCTTCTTCGATCTCTTCCCGCAGATCGCCAACCTCGACATTGAACTCGCCTTCAGCCTGTGTGTTTGGGTCACCGGTCAGTATGCCGCCGATAGTTTCGATCTCGCCGATTATCTTTTGCCCAAGGCCGCTCAATCCGTCCCGTAATGGATGCCTCTCGGCCTCGTCAGTTTCGTTCTCTTCAGTTTCCGCCATTCGCTTATTTCTCCAAAACAAGTATTTTAGGTGATTTTCGTTCTCAAATGAATTGTACGGTAGAAGCTTTTGCTACATTCGCGACCAACCGGCCTCGGATTGTGTGAACTGCTCGTCGGTCGCAAGCAGGAATCCAGCGGCTGACAACGAGCATTGAAACCGCTTGACGGTCAGAAACGGCCGGTCCCATTCGATCAGGTTGAATGAGTTCTCTTCGCCCCGCTCGCGGACCGATGCGGCCGTTCCAGCCTGGATGATCAGGGCATTTCGGCCGCTCTCCAGTTTGTACCTTCGGGCCGAATGGCCGATGTGGCTGACATGGAGGTGGCCTGACAGGAATACGTCTGCACCGCTTTCCGCGATCAGCGGCATTGCTTTCTTTGCCCGTCCGACAATGTCGTTCTCGTCGACATTTTCCGGCACATCGAACGGGTGGTGCGTTACCACTACCTTCAACATATCTTCCGGCAGATCGGCCATCCGCAGCCTGATCGCCGCGACCTGTTCGGCATTTATCCGGCCACCCTTTATTGTCAGCGAACGAGCGGTATTGATTCCAACGATCGCCAATTCATCGTCGATATAGAACGGTTGTAATTCTTCGCTTATATATTCTTTGTAATTATCGAACGGATTGATAAATCGTTCGACAACATTATAAAGCGGCACGTCATGGTTCCCCGGGACGACGATCTGCGGCACCGGCAGACGGTCGAGCATTGCTCTCGCCCGTTCGAACTGTGACCTACGTGCCCGCTGTGTCAGATCACCCGAAACCACAACCGCATCTGGCTGCAATTCGCATATCTTTTCGATAAGGCGCTCGACAACGACCGCGTCCTCGCGGCCGAAATGTACGTCGGATATGTGTGCGATCTTCCTCATCCTTCTTTCGGAACGATCACTCTCAACGCCGTGGGAATCGAACGATAGCAAAGAGGTGTTTGCATGACCGCCACCTCGCCGTCAAAGGCGACGAGCAGGCGCTTTTTCCTGCTTGCGATCGTTACTTCCTCGGAACTTACCGCCTCGAAATCACGCCATTGTTTCAATCGGCCCGTAAATGTGTGCAGAAGAAGCAGCGTTACGCCCCACCGTCCGCCTGTGTGAATGAAATAAACACTCAGCTTACCCTCGTCGAGCCTAGGCCGCCGGCCGATGTTGTAGAGGTCCATCTCGTATTCGTTGTTCCCGACAAAGACGAACGGCAGTTTTCGCCGAAACACCTTATTGTCGACCTTAATTGTTACATCGAGAAAAGGCGACAGCCGAAATATCCGCAGCCACGCCCAAAACGCCGCACGCCACTTTCCGTATCCGAGACGCTGCTGCTCGACGCGATGCCGCACCATTCGCGGATACAGCCCGATACTGGAATTGTTAAGGAAGATCCGCCCGTTCACCTCGGCCATATCGATCTCAGCGATATTCTGTTCGGCGATCGTCGTGACCGCGTCTGCGATAGTCTGAGGAATCCCGAGGTCCTTTGAAAAATTGTTCAACGTGCCAAGCGGAAGGATACCGAGCACCTTTCCGGCCCGATGTACTTCCTTCGCAACCGAACTGATCGTCCCGTCGCCGCCCCCGGCAACGATGACCTCGGCTTCACCGTCCGCCGCCTCGGCCGCAAGCAGCTCGACTTCTGCACCGGTCGTTGCCAGATGGATCCTCGCCCGCACCCCACGTTCAAGAAACCTGTCGCGAAGGCTCCGCTCGGTCTCGCCGGCGAGCACACTTCCCGAACCCGCGTTAACGATGACTTCGATGGATCGGACCATTGAACTATCTTAGATAATCCTCGAGCTTAGTCGAAGCGTCGGTTTTTTCGTCGCGGTATTTTACGATGATCGGGCAGTAGATGGAGAGGCCGTTTTCTTTGCCGAAACCGGAGCTGATCTTGCGCGATCCCTGAACAACGACGGCACCGGCCGGGACCTCGAGCGGTTTGTCGGATTCTGCTTTGATGACCCGCGAGTTCGGGATGTCGAAGAGCGGCGTCGAGCGAGTGAGGATCACGCCGGAAGCAAGTACGGCTCGTGTACGAACAATTGTTCCTTCGTAGACACCCGTGTTCCCGCCGACTAAAACATCGTCCTCAATTATCACGGGCAAAGCCCCGGCCGGCTCAAGAACGCCGCCGATCTGCGCCGCGGCGGAAAGGTGAACGCGTTTACCTATCTGAGCACAGCTTCCGACCAAAGCGTGCGAATCGACCATCGTTCCTTCATCGACATACGCTCCAACATTGATATACGCCGGCGGCACCACAACGACACTCGGTGCAACATAGCTGCCGTCGCGGATCGCCGAGCCGCCCATCACGATCCGCACGCCGTCGTCGAGCGTCATCGGCCTTAGCGGGAAAGTGTCCTTATCGAAAAACTGCAGCGTCTCGGTCGGCTTGGACATCTCAACCATCTTGCCCATTCGAAACCCGAGCAAGATCCCCTGCTTTACCCACGTGTTCGCGTGCCACTTCCCATCCGCATCGCGCTCGGCCGAACGTATCTCGCCGCGGCGAAGGGCGGATTTGAATTGCTCGTAAACGTCGCGGTCCTCACCAGTGAATTCGGCTTTCGAGATCAGCGCCTCGATCTGTTTTTTCAATTCAGTCATCAAAATGTAAATGTTTCGCAATGGATCACGTTGGGTTCGAACTCTAACAAGTACTCAGCGTCTTTATCGTAATACTTCGCTCTCTCGTGATCCTCGCCGGCGAACTTCTTTATGCTCTCAATGCTTTCCCACTTCGTCACCGTCCAGAAATGACAAACGTCGCCTTCGACGCGCCGCCAGATCTCGACGCCCAAGTTTCCGGAAACGCTTTTGTAATCCGCGACGCCTGTGTCGATAACGTATTGCAGATACTCGTCGGCGTGCTCGGCCTTTGTGCGGCCGTGCCAGATGCGGGTGATGATGTCATGGCTCAGGAAGCAGCGGGCTGCGGTGCCCGTGCGGTTTGCAGAGCGACGATCCGCCAATTGCCGTCTCTATTAACGAAAACGGCCGTGTACCGAAGGGCAAAAGCCGACTCCTTACCGCCCGCGACCATTTTTATTTTCGTCAATGCCGTCACGACGGCAACGTCGCCGAAGACCTTTATGACGACATCGTCATTTGAGACCGAGGAGAGGCGCACATTCGGGTTTGGCTTCATTGCGCCCATCTCTTCGGCCTTGCCGCGAGTGTTGCCGTCATAGGTGGTGATAATGATCTCGTCGTCGAAGATGGCCTCCAGGGCTTTCGCGTCCCGGTCGCGTACGGCCACGGCCCATCTCGAGATCGTGGCCATCACCTCGCCCGCGGCTTTTTTCTGTTCGGCGGTGACCGGCTGCTGAGCGATCCCCGAGGTCGCGAACAGGCAAAGCGTTAATACTAATAGAACCCCAAACCTCATAGCTGTCCCCTTTTACCGAAATAAACGTTCCTATTTTGTGACCTCTTCAAGGCGATTATACTTTTTTAATGCCGCCTTCAAACGGTCGTGGGGCAGGGCATTCACTTTGTTCCCGTTCAGCCCGGTCATTGATTCCGCGGCTACCATCGCGTTGATGATCGCTTCTTCGGTCGCCTCCGCGACGGCCCAGAAAAGCGGGTTGATCCGGTCGTTCGGAAGCATTGCGATATTCGCGACGCCCTGGTTCTTGCTCGCCTCGGCGGCGTTCGCGGTCGAGAACGCAATAAAGATATCTCCGGAAGAATTCTCACCCCGGCCGCCGACTCTCCCGATCCCGAGAGAAACTCGCTTCGCGAGCCGTTCCAATTGATTGGGCAGCAGCGGCGCATCTGTCGCGACAACTACGATTATCGAACCCGCACCGTCGCCCATCTTGCGGTCCAAACTGGCCGTCCGCTTTCCCGGCACCGGCCCAAGGTCCGTGATCTCGCGTCCTACGGGTACTCCGGCAACCGAGAAAAACTGGCGTGTCCCATAATTGGCCTGAACGAGCACACCGACCGTGTAACCGCCAGCGTTCGCTGCAAGAACCCTCGACGAAGTTCCGGTGCCGCCTTTGAACCCGTGGCTGATCATCCCGGTTCCGCCTCCCACATTTCCTTCCGCCACCGGGCCGGCCTTTGCCGAATCCAGCGCCTGAAAAGCATGTTCCTTGCTAACGTGAAAGCCGTTGATATCGCTCAGAAACCCGTCATAAGTTTCGGCGACCAGCGGCAGCGAGATATCGCCCGAATAACCTATGCTCTTGAACCGCCGGATCGCCCATTCGATGACGGCGTCGCGAACCACGCCTACGCTGTGCGTGTTCGTGATCATCACCGGGGAGCCCAGCCCTCCCGATTCGTCAACCCACGTTGTGCCGGTCATTTCCCCGTTCCCGTTCAGCGTATGCCACGCGGCAAACACGCGACCCTGAAAATTTTTTCCCTGCGGAAGGATCGCGGTCACACCGGTGCGGACCGCTTTCTCTCCCTCGCCGGAGATCAAGGTTGTAAAGCCAACTTCCACACCCTTCACATCGGTGATCGCGTTTACCGGACCGGGCGTGCCGTCAAAGGGAACACCAAGATCGCGTGCCCGCGGCTTCTGTCCGATCGCGAAGGGCAGCAGCGTAATTATCAGCAGCAAGGTAGTTACAAATTTCATTTTAAATCGTTCAGGATCGAGCGAAGCTTTTTCCTCGATGGCTCAGTTATAGGCACCAACGGCAGCCGTATATTCTCTTCACACAGGCCCATTTCCTTCATCACGAACTTGCACGGCGCCGGCGAAGATTCGATAAAATTCCCTTCCATCAACGGCAATATCTTGTACTGGATCTTGCGTGCAAAATGGAACGATCCGGCCAGGGCGTGTTCGACCATCTTCGATGTTTGTTTTGGAATCTCGTTCGAACAAACCGAAACAAGGCCGTCGGCGCCCAGCGAGATCAGAGGCAGGGCGGTCGCGTCGTCGCCCGAGAACACTTTGAAATTTTTTGGCCGGTTCCGCAGGATCTCCATCACCTGCGAGAGATCACCGGAAGCTTCTTTTGTAGCGACGATATTTTCGTGCTTCGCCGCAAGCCGCAGTGTCGTTTCGGCCGAAATGTTCGACGATGTGCGCGACGGGACATTGTAGAGCATGATCGGAAAGCCCTTTACTGACTGGGCGATCTCTGAAAAATGGGCGAACATCCCGTCCTGCGTCGGTTTGTTGTAATAAGGTGCGACAACGAGGGCCGCATCGGCTCCCGCCTCGCGCGCCTTACGCGTAAAGTCGATCGTCGCCGCCGTATTGTTGCTGCCCGTTCCGGCGATTACTCGCGCCTTCAACGGCCTCGCGACCTCGACCGTCATTCTGATAACGTGCAGACGTTCCAACTCGTCCATCGTCACGCTTTCGCCGGTCGTTCCGCATGGCACGAGCAGCTTGACGCCGTTCTTCACCTGCCGCTCGACCAGCGAACGAAAACAGTCGTCATCGATCGAACCGTCCTTTTTGAACGGCGTAACAAGAGCGGTCGCGCATCCGCGCATCCAATCGATCCTCGTGGTCATACGTCCTTCGAACGACTAAATTCTTATTGACACTATGCGAGATTATATGTCCATAATCGCACACTTACAATTTGCGTTCGCCCCGTATGAAGTATCTGAAAATCTCCGCTGCACTTGCAGTCCTGCTCCTGCTGTCATGCTCATCGGCATCCGATCCGTCAAAGCATATTCCTGAATCACTGCTGAAATTCCCCCGAGCAAGCTTTGCCTACCCTGTAGGCGAAACTGATTTTGTCACCGAGAAGAACGACTGGTGGGACGATTGGCACAACGCACAGGATTTCGGCGAAAACCGCCACCTCGGCGAAGACTGGAATAAGAAGTCGGGCGGCGACACCGATTGCGGCGAGCCGGTTTTCGCGGCTGCCGACGGGCAGATCGTCTTTGCCGGAAACGCCGGGCCGGGCTGGGGAAATGTGATGATCGTCGAACACACGGCGCCTGACGGAACGAAGCTAAACAGCCTTTACGGGCATCTGCAGACGATCGCGAAAACGCAAGGGTCGGTGTCCAGGCGTGAACAGATCGGCACCATCGGCAACGCGGAAGGTCGCTATATGTGTCATCTCCATTTCGAACTGCGCTCAAGCGACTGCCCGATAGGCATTGCGGCTGGGGCTGGTTACGCGGATGACAGGCACGGGTGGATCGACCCATCGGAGTTTATCGATAAGACGCGTTACAGGTAGCGATCGATCAAACCGAATTCACTTTTGCGAAGAATTTCTCGAGTTTGAAAAGATCGAGGTTTCCGTCCGTTCGTACACCGGAGCAAAGATCCAACCCGAACGGCTGCACGGTCTCGATCGCCTCGCGGACATTATCGGCATTGAATCCGCCCGCAAGAAACACCGGCTTACCACACGTTTCGACTATCTTCCGGCTCAAGCCCCAATCGTGCGTACGCCCGGTTCCGCCGAGCTCTTTCACTGCCAGCTTGGGGTTGCCGCTGTCCAGCAAGATCGCGTCTACATGTTCGGCCAGCTCACATGCTTCATCGACCGACTGGTCTCCGGTCACATGAACAACCTGCACCAGCTTCACGCCCGGCAGCGACGCGCGGATCGAAGTCATAATCGCGGCCATCCAATTCATCCACGATCTGGATGGTGTTCGTTCGCGTCCTCAGATGATGTTCGATTATCCCCTGCGGCGTCTGCTCACTCGTGAGCAAAAACGTATCGATCGGCGGCGGCACAGACCGGGCGATCCGCTCAACATCCTCATCCGCGATCGGCCCCGGTCCGCTCGGCATCTTTCCGACAAGCCCGATAGCCGACGCCCCAAATGAAATAGCGTCGGCCGCCTCTCGTTCACTAGCAATGCAGCAGACCTTAACGCGAGGATGCATAACAAAACTCCCCTCCTTACCAAGGAGGGTTGGCAGCCGCTTCGGCTGACGGGGTGGTTCTCTTTGGTTCTGAACACGAAGAACGACGTCACTATCGCTCCCGGTTCTGATAGACCTTGCTCAATACTTCCGTAAATTCATAAACTCCCTTCTTACCTACGATCCATTCCGCAGCCATTATGGCCCCAAGTGCAAACCCCTCTCGCGACCGTGCCATATGCGTCAGCAATACTTGATCTGCCGGCCCGTCGAACCCGAGGCGATGGGTCCCCGGAATATTACCGGCACGGGTCGCGGCGATATCTGAGACATCAACGTACTTTGAGACGACTTCCCTGATCTTCAAAGCCGTACCGCTCGGAGCATCTTTCTTCCGCGAGTGGTGCTGTTCCTCGATAAAGACCTCATACTCCGGAAACTTTGCGAACATCTCCGCTGCAAATTCGGCGATCCGGTAAAACAAGTTCACCCCGATCGAGAAATTCGCCCCGAACACCATCGCCCCGCCGCCGTCAATGACCAGTTTCTCGATCTCGTCACGTTCCGCGTTCCAACCGGTCGTTCCTTCAACGATCGGCACACCCGCAGCAATACATCCCTCGACATTCCTCCGAACGGCTTCTGCAACTGTGAAGTCGATAGCTACATCTGCCGCTGCCAGCTTCGCGGAAAGATCCGCAGCGGAAAGGCGCTCATCACCATGGTCGATAACAACGGCCACGTCATGACCTTTTTCTTCAACGAGCGCCCGAATGAGTTTTCCCATCGCCCCGTAACCTATCAATGCAATTTTCATGTGTGGTGAGCCTTAGTTCGGAAGGCCGACGCGTTCAAGCAGGCTGACAAATCTCGGATCGTCGCGGAAGGAATCAAAGGACGGGTCGACTTTTAGGAATTGCAGTTGCAAATCATGCGCGACGAATGCTTTTTCGAATGAGGCGAACGTCTTATCGCGATCGCCGAGAGCGACATAAAGAACTGGCAGTTCACCGGGTGAAACGTACGCCTCGCTTGTCTCTAATTCGCCGAGAATGACCAACGCTTTTTCGCGTTCACCTGCATTTGCGTAAGCCGCCCCGAGATAAATTCGCGTACTAGAGCCCAAGTCACCCAAACGAATGGCTTCGAGATGAGTGTCGGCCGCTTCCCGGTACATGCCTTTGCCCGAATACGAAAAACCCAGCCACGTATACGCTGCAACATAGGTCCGGTCTATTTCAAGTATTTTCTCGCATTCTTTGATCGCCTCATCATAACGCCGCGCTTGAGTTAGCGTAAACGCGACGGTTACGTGGCTATGGATTGTGAGAGGATCGAGTTCTAGAGTGCTGCCGGGCTTCGGAGATCGCTTCATCGTGCCGACCTATAATAGAAAGGTAAGCCGAGTAATTGTTGCGGGCTGAGACAAGGTTCGGATTTAGTTCGATCGCGCGCTTATATTCCGATTCGGCCGCCGACCAATTCCAATCATTCAGATGAAGATTTGCAATCGCACGATGGCTGTCCGCCAAATTCGGATCCAGTTCCAATGCTTTTCGGGCCGCGGCATGAGCTTTCGGCGAAAATTCTTTCGGATCAAGAACGCCAAGTAGTAAAAAGTAACTATCAGACAAAAGGGCGTGTGCAAGCGCGTAATTTGGGTCAATCACAATCGACCGCTGATAATACTCAACAGCTTTCTTTAGATTCGCAATTCCCCCCTTTATTTGGTGGAAGCGTCCTTTTAACAGAAGCTCGAAAGCCTGCGAATTCGTGGTGCCCTGTCTTGAAAGCTGTTCTTTCGGTGTTACCAACGATTTTAAGCGGAGTTTTTCCGATACTATGTGCGCGATCTCGAGTTGGATCGAAGGCGCGTCTGCCGCCTTTCGTTTGTATTCTGCGCCCCAGATCTGATTGTTGTCGCGAGCGTCGATCAATTCGACCCTGATCGATAGATCGTCGCCGCGCCGCGGAACCCTTCCTGTCACTATCGCTTGCACGCCCAGCTTATCCGCGGCGTCCTGCAGATCTAAGTTCTCACCCCGGTATTTGAAACTTGAGTTGCGGGCAATGACCTTTAATTGGGGAAGCTCGGACAGTTTGTCGATCAAGCTTTCGCTTACTCCGTCAGAAAGATACGCCATCTCCGGGTCGGCATCGGCATTAACGAAGGGCAGGACCGCGATTGATGTTATGGGGGCAGTCGAGGCCTCTTTATCGCGCGGCGAATAGGAGACTAAGAAGATCATTCCGAAGAGAGTTATAAGTCCTAGGCCGATTAGCCAGAATCGGCTTTCTTTCTTAACGGGTCGATCGTCCGGGATTGCCGCAGGCCCTACACCTGGGACCATGGTTGGGTCTCTGAATTCCGGCAAGTCAACCGAGATTGCGCGAAAGCCTTCATCTTCATTATCCTTTGATCGCAAGGCCGTGACGGGCGAATGTGCACCGCCGTTTTCTTCGGGTGGTTTCGACGATCTGCGAACGTCAGCATTAAACCGGAATCCATGTCCACGAACCGTTTCGATAAAGTCGTTACCTGCTTTCTGCCGGCCGAGGGCCTTACGTAAGAACGATATGTTCTTCGCAAGGTTGTTTTCTTCAACTATCGTGTCGGGCCAGATCTCGGCAAGCAGTTCCTCCCGGCTTACGAGGTGATTTCGGCGCTTCACCAGGGCGTACAGCGTCTCAAACGCCTTCTCCGCAAGTGGTATTCGCACCTCCCCACGCGACAACGTCCGTTCAGAGACATCGAGCCGAAAGTTTTCGAATTCGTATAACTCGTTTACTGAGTTGAACATAACGGCCATTCACAAAGAAGTCACAAAACTTTCAAACGATCCGAAAGACTCGAGAGAGGAATTGCCGACATTATGACATGCATTCGGCACAACTCAACACAGTTTCCCGAAATCTGCATCGCAAAAAAGGAGAATAAATATGATTAGGATCATCGCAGGATTTATGTTCGCCGTGCTTGCCGTTTCGACTTCCTCGGCTCAGATGGAGCCCGACACGCGCGAAAATGGCCAAAAACTGGAAGGTACCTGGAGCACTGTCGTGACAACCCGTGATTGCACAACAGGCGAACTCGGAAGGTCTTTTCCGGCTTTAGAAACCTACCACAGAGGCGGCACGATGACAGAATTTTCTACCGGAGCGAATACCGCCAATCCGATTGGGGGGCGTACAACGGCTCAGGGTGTTTGGCAATACGAGTCAAATGGCGTTTACTCCGGTATTTCTCAGTTCTTTCGAATTCGTCCTGACGGAGTTTATATGGGCAAAACAAACAGCGTCATGGAAATTTCGCTGGGTGAAGATCGCGACAGTTTTACCAGCACCCAAAGACAGCAAGGTTTCGACCTGGCCGGTAACCCGCTTCCTCCTCGATGCGATAGCCGGGTCGGCACACGCTTAAAGTAACCGGACCAAGGCCCCGGGTTCGCCGAGGATCCTGGGCCTTGTCTTGAAGAATATATTTGCAAAATCGCCGCAATGCCGATTTCCCTGCTAAACATCCTTGTTATGCGCAAATTTATTCCTTCGCAATGAACCAGAAATATCGACCCCAGATCGAGCAGCAGCGGCTGTCGGCATATTTCGATCCAGTCCTCCTGGAATATCAATCTCATGAACCCGTCCTGATCGTTCAGCCTAAATTCATTCTTTTCATCAACTCGACAAACCGCGGTTCTTCTCTCAGGCCGTCCCATTTGGTGTCGACTTTCAGGAATACCATCAGAGCGTCACGTTCGGCGAACGACTTCTGGAGAAGGCGATCGCTTCTTCCCGTTCTCCGAGGGCATAGTAAACGGCCGCGATCCCGTAAGTTGGCACATATCGGGTTTTCGCACGTTCCTCAAGCTCCCCCAATATATTTCTTGCTTCCGCGATCCGTCCGGCTTTTGCTTGAACATAAGCGATCGTCGCCATCGCCTCCGCATTCCCGTGAGACAGGTCCCTAGCTCTTTCGGCTGATGCAATAGCCTCGTCCCACATTCCTTTTTTGATAAAGCTACGTGACATGAACAATGGGACCAGCCAAAAGTTCCTGTCCATTTCTTCGGTCGCCTTTAGTACGCTCAAGGCCTCATCGTCCCTGCCGGCAAAGAAAAGGATCTGGCCTTCCAATGCGTTTGTGACAAGGCTGACCGGGTCGATCTCACGGGCCCGCTTTATCTCGGCGATCGCTTCGTTATGACGGCCGATATTCGATAACAAGTGAGCATACCCGAAATGAGATTGCGAGCTGTTTGGGTCCAGCTCGAGTGCGCGAAGATGATGCTGCTCGGCACGTCGCGGATCGAATTCGTACCAAAAGGCAATGAACGCTAGTGCGTTATGCGCTTCTGCAAGCTCGCTATCCAATTCAACGGCACGTTGGGCGGCGGCTATTGCCTTCGGCATAACATCGTTCGGCCGCGCGTCGTTCGTCAACACCATAGCGCGATAGACGTTTGTCAGCTCGACATATGCCATCGCATAGTTTGGATCAACTGCAATTGCCTGTTCGTAATATGAAATGCCCTTTTGAACTTCGGGGAGGATCAGTCTTGAGGCGTGGAACTTTCCCCGGGAAAACAGCTGATACGCCTCAACGCTATCCGTGTAGTTCTTACGGGCCTTTTCACCCAATGCGATCTGCAGGGCAGATGCTACTCTTTCGGAGATCGAATCCTGCAGGCCGAAAATATCAGCCGACTCTTCGTTATACTGGCCCGCCCATAATTGTTTACCGTCGCTTACCCTGATCAGCTTCGCAGATATACGGACCCGATCATTTGCGAGCTGAATGCTTCCGTCGAGTACCGCCTCGACGCCCAGTTCGCGTCCAGCAATCACCGGGTCCTGGTCCACCGCGTTGTATCGCCGCACGGCGGCCAGTGGCCTGACACGCACATCTCCAGTGCTAAGTTTCGCGATCATTGAATCGGCCATTCCCATCTCCAACGACTCGTCCCTGTTATTAACGACTAGCGGTTTAAACGGCAGCACTGCGATCGAAGCGATCTCGTTATCGCCCTGACCGTCGACGAGCGCTCGCTCCACAACATAACCCCGGCCGTTACGAATCCGACAAATAAAAGAGCGGCCACGACTGTGATCACCCAGCGGTCAAAACCTTTCTTTTCTCCGGTCGAATCTGGCCGCACGGCAATCGGCTCGAGTCGAGATTCCGCCTCGGCCGATTCCGCTCCCGAAAACTCCTCTTCATCCCGCCGAACCGTACGGACGTCAGCCACGAATTTATACCCGCGCCCCGGGACCGTAGCAATAAACCGGTTTTCACGATGTTTCTCGCCCAAAACCTTTCTTAGGGCTGAGATATTTTGCGTGAGATTGTTCTCTTCGACCGCAGTGTCGGGCCAGATCGCGTCCATGAGCTCATTTTTCTCGACCACGGACCCAGCGTGTTCAACAAGATAGCAAAGAATATCGAAAGCTTTAGGCATGAGGGGGACCGGTTCGTCCGCGTCAAAAAACAGCCGTTTTGACGCATCCAGACGAAACCTCTCGAATTCGAAAACCCGATCCTCGTCTCGTTTCATCCCCACCATCACAAATTCTCACAAAATCTCATCGCGATCCTAACGATTTTCACATAGCAGATGCGGAAGTATGTCACACATCAACCGAACCAAACAATTTTCGGCTGAAATCCAAACTCAAAATGAGGAAAACAAAATGAAAAAGGAATTTCTTGGTTTATTTGGACGTGTTGTTCTCGGCATGGCTTTTACGATGATCACAGTAAGCGCATGCGTTGCGCAGGATCCTAAAGGCGGGGGCAGGTTAGCTGGAACATGGGAGGCCGCGGTCACTATTAGAGACTGTAATACCGGCGCAGTGATCACTACTTTTGACTCGATCGCAAATTTCAATCAAGGCGGGACCTACTTAGGCTCTACGTCGGGCCGGCCGCAGGCCTCGCGGACGCCCGAACACGGCGTCTGGAGTCATATCAGCGGCCGGACGTACCGGTTTAAGTTCAAGAGCTTCGATTTCAACGCGGCGGGCGTCGCTGTCTCATACGGTGTGGTACAACACGATGTCGAGTTGAACGAATCAGGGGACGCTTATACTTCAGCGGGCGTGGCCAAATTCTACTTAATGAACGGAACCCAGGTCGGCCAAGGCTGCTCGGACGCGATAGGCACCAGATTCAGTCTCTGATACCTGAGATCCTCGGGAAGTCTTAAGCGGTTGGACTCAACAGTCTTTTTGCGAGATCTATGTAGAGTCCAACCGATTCCGTCAGGTCCTTCTTCAACACGAACTCATCCTTGGTATGAGCAACGAGTATCGACCCGGGCCCGAGCAGCAGCGGCTGTCCCCAGTTTGTTAGATATGGGATATCGGTCGTGAACCGCACGACTTTTTGCTCGAAGCCATCGACCGGAAGCATCTTTACGGGTTCGCTGCACGACAGCACCTCGATCTCGCCGCGGCCGCGGATGATGCTTTCAAGGGCCTGCTCGATCGGCTCGCGTTTTGTAGTCAGCCGTATCAGCAGCCCGGCCTCGGCGTGCGGCGGGACGATGTTAAGAGCCAGGCCACCTTCGATAGTGCCGATATTCACCGTCGTTTCGCCAAAGAATTCATCGTGCTGGAAACCGCGTCTGCCGAATGTCGTTCAAAATATCCAGCAGCGTCTCGATCGCCGAATCGCCGATCTCTGGATACGCTGAGTGGGCCGCCTTGCCGCTGGTCTTTATCTTGAGCCGGAATGAGCCTTTCGAGCCGATTGCCAGATCATTGTCGGTAGGCTCGCCGTTTATCATGTACTCGCACTTCGCAGCCAGCGGATGCAGATTCGCCGCCCTCGCTCCGGTCGACGACCGTTCTTCCTCAACCGTGTAAAGCAGCCCGAGGTCCTCGACGCCTTCCTTCCTCAACTCCTCCGCCGCCGTGATCTGCGCCGCGATTATCCCTTTCGCATCGCATGCGCCGCGGCCATAGATCTTCTCGTCATCCTCCGTCGGCGGAATGAACGGCGGCACCGTGTCCAAATGCGTAGAAAACCAAACCCGCGGATTTTCGTTAAGCGTCGCGATGACATTGTTTTGGTTTTCAGATACCTTTTGCAGCTCGACCTTCCAGCCCATCGATTCGAGTTGGTCGCGCAGGAAAAAGCCGACCGCTTCCTCTTCGCCGGAAACGGACGGGATGTTCATCAAACTCTTAGTCAATTCAAATAGATTCATTTAAGGTTATCTAGTTTCTGTCCGGCCAGCCATTCCAACAACCCTGGTTCACGAAACGCCTTGCCAAAGATCAAGTGTTTCTCGCCTTCATATTCGGAGAACTTGACGTCCGGATATCCCGCATCACGCATTGCCTTGACCGCCTTGCGCGTAAATTCGACCGGCACGCTCTCATCCTTTGTTCCGTGAAACGCCCAGACCGGCGTCGGCCCTATGGCCGCGGCAACTGCTTTGTATGGATCCGGGGAATCAAGCATTTTCAATACTTCGGGGATTATGGCTTCGCGGTCACGTGGCGCGCTGGCCGCTCACCTACGATACCTCCTGCAACCGGCACAAGGGCCGCGAACTTTCCCGGGATGGGCGGCAGCTATCTGCCACGTCCCGTAACCGCCCATGGAAAAACCCGCAAGGTAAAGTCTGTCGGGATCGCCATTGAATTCAATGACCGCGTTATCAAGCGCAGCCAGAGCATAGCCGGCCATCTCTTTCGCCGCCCAGAACGAATCCTCTTGCACTGCGGCAATACCACGATAAAGTCGAATCCTTCCTTCAGGTCAAAGACCGCTACATCAAACCCTTCGCCTGTTCGCGTAATTGTCGTCGCCCCGCGAACCTGAACCGTGAAGATAAAGCATTACCGGCAGCTTCGTGTCTGCGGTCGCGGTTGTTTTGGAAGCAATACTCGATAAGCATAGCGTCTTATCGCCTACCGTAGACACTCCGTTCGAGATAATCTTTCGAGAGACGTTGCCCTGATCCGAACAAGCGGCGACGAAAGCGACAACGATCACCAGGATAGTTATTTTCGCAGTTGCCCGGGTTTGGTAATCATCACGATTCCCGCTAAAAAAAGTCTGCGTGCAATTTCCTGATCACATCCGCAACCACTTCTTCCTTAACGACAAACGTCAGATTCACGCTCGAGGCTCCGTGCGAAACCAGCGCGACATTCACATCGTCGATCGTCGAAAATATTTTTGACGCAAGCCCGGTTGATTCACGCAGTCCTTCGCCGACGACGCAGACGACCGCGTAGCCAGGTTCGGCCTCGACATCGCCCAGCCGCGCAAGTTCTGCCACTATTTTTTCTATCTCCGCCGTACTATCCAGTGTCAATGCGATCGACACCTCGGACGTCGATATCACGTCGATCACCGTCCTGAACCGTTCGAACACCTGAAACACGGCGCTCATAAAACCGTAGCTGCCGAGCATCCGGGCCGACGTGATCCGCAATATCGTGATGTTCTTTTTATGCGCGATCGATTTGATCGTGTTCGGCGACTTCGCCTGACTTCGGCGAGCACCATCGTGCCGATCTCTTCGGGCTCGAACGTATTGCATACCCGAACCGGAATGCCGTGATCGACCGCCGGCTTGATCGTTTTCGGATGCAGAACCTTCGCGCCGAAATAGGCTAGCTCGGCCGCTTCTTCGTACGAAAGGACCGGTATCGTCCGGGCCTCGCCGCAGATGCGCGGGTCGCAGGTCATCACGCCCGTCACGTCGGTCCAGATCTGCAGTTCGCCGGCATCGAGCGAAGCAGCCACGAGTGCCGCCGAATAATCCGACCCGCCACGGCCAAGCGTCGTCGTTTCGCCGGCCCGATTGCCCGCGATAAAACCGCCCATCACCGGCACCTCGCCATTTTCGATCGATGGTTGAAGGTCGAGCCGCACCAGATCGCGAGTTTCCTCCCATGATCGGCTGCGCCGCGCCGTATTCATCGTCCGTGACAACCAGCCGCCGCGAATCGAACTGCCGGGCATTCACGCCTTTAGCTTTTAATACCTCAGCCAGAAGCCGCGACGAAAGCTGTTCGCCATAAGAAACGACCGCGTCCTTTAACATTGAAAGCGGAAGGCTCGCCGCGACGTTCGCATCAGCAGGTCCGACAACTCGTTGCGGGCAAACTGCAATTCGGTGTCAAAGAGATTTGAGCGTACCGTCGGGAATGAAGTGCCTCGACACATCGACGTGCCGGCAAAATGCGGTTCAAGTGACTGCGAACGGCCTCCGCGAATTCGCCTTTTTTCGCCGCGTCAAACGCTGCTAAACAGAGCGTCCGTCACCTTTGTCATTGCCGAAACGACGACCACGGGACGCCTTTCGATCTGGGTCGAAACGATGTGAAAAACGCGCTCGAAAGCGGCAACGTCGCCGACCGACGTTCCGCCGAATTTCATCACTGTTGGGCCGAGAGTTTCGCTCAAAACAGGTATGAGATTCAACTGTTTCTTATGGCATTGTCAAGTTTGCCTGATAATGACCGAAAAACGCCCGGAACTAGGTCGAAGCGGCGTCAGACAAGCTTTCGCAGCGAATGCTCTGATAGCCGAAAAGCTCTATGTCCGGCGAAAGATATCCGTCGCGAACTGGTTCCTCGCAGACCAGGTCGGTACTTAGATATTTCTTATTGTCATCTGGGAAAACGGTTGCAACGATCGCCTCGCTTCCCATCTTCTCCATTGCTGTTACCGCAGCCAGGAAATTAGCTCCCGAAGAAATGCCCACAGCCAACCCAAGGTTCGCAGCAAGTTTTTGGGCCATCAATATCGAATCCCCGTCAGAGATGCCGATCACGTCATCGAGTTTGGTAAGGTCGCAGATTGGCGGAACAAACTCGTCTGAAATTCCCTGGATCCGATGGCTTCCGACCTTGTGCCCAGTAGACAGAGTGGGCGATTCGGCCGGTTCAACAGGATGTACCTTTACGCCGGGCCCCTTCTCGCGAAGGAATGCCGCAACGCCCATTATTGTGCCGCCGGTCCCGACCCCGGCGACAAAGGCGTCAGGTTTGAATCCGATGTTCTTCAGCTGCGACCATATTTCGGGCCCTGTAGTAAGGTAGTGAGCTTCCGCATTACAGAGGTTCGAGAACTGATGCGGCAGGAACACCCGCCCGTGCTCATATTTGTAGGCGTCAGCCATCTCTATGCTGCCCAGGAACCCGCCCTCTTCCTTGCTCACCAGCGTCACTTCGGCACCATAGCTTTTCATGAGCGAGATGCGTTCCCTGCTCATCCAATCCGGCATAAAGACGTGAACCGGATTGCCAAAGGCATGGCCTATCGCCGCGAACGAGATGCCCGTGTTCCCGCTGGTCGCTTCAGCGATAGTGTATCCCTTGCGGATCTCACCATCTCGGTAGGCGGCCGCGATAATGTGGAACGCCATCCGATCTTTGATGCTGCCGGAAAGATTGAGATGTTCGGCCTTGGCAAAGATCGTTCGCCGTTGTCCCTTATAGTGCAGATGAATTGCCAGAAGCGGCGTTGATCCTATCAGGCTCTCGACGTATGAGGTACTGGACGGCAAGGCCGCGTAATGGCTTTGGAAATCACTCAAGCTGTTAAGGTTCATACGAAAACTCCCCTGTAAGGTACTTAACAACGAAATCGATCCAATGCTGTGCCTTAAGTCACAAGAAAATTATCCGAACAAATCGGCCGTTCGTCCCTAGCCGCATAAAACCGCACCGCCATTGATGTTAAGGATCTCGCCGGTGATGTGCCGCGACCAGTCTGAAAGCAAAAAACAGATCGAAAGAGCGACATCGTCGGTCGTAGCCATTCGATTCAGCGGGATCGATTTCAAAACAGTCTGTTCGTATTCCTTATCCTCAAAAACCGGCCGCACCATCGCGGTCTCGATCCAGCCGGGAGCGACGCAGTTGACGCGTATCTTCGGGCAAAGCTCGCTCGCCAAGGCCTTTGTGAATGAGATCTTCCCGCCCTTCGAAGCTGAGTAATTTGAATAATTCGCCTCGCCACGCTGCCCCGAGGTCGACGAAACCATCACGATAGCACCGCGCGACTGTTTTTTCATCGAAGGAACACAAGCTTTCGTCATCGCCCAGGCGGATTTGAGGTTGGTGTTGATGACCTTGTTCCAAACTTCCTCCGACATTTCCTCGATCGGCGCACCTTCCCAGACGCCGGCGTTGCAGACCAGCAGATCGATCTTGCCGAACTTTTCGATCGCCGCCTTCGCCAGTTTTTGCGCCTCGAGGTACTCCGAAACATCAGCCTGCACCGCTATTGCCTCGACGCCCTTCGCCTCACACTCCCGCACCGTCTCGTGCGCCTCGGCCTGGTTACTCAAATAATTAACGACAACATTCGCTCCGCCTTCGGCCAGTCGCAACGCAGTCGCCCGTCCCACGCCGCGCGAAGAACCAGTAACTATGGCCGTCTTCCCGGCAAACAAATTTTGTGGAAGCTCGATATCAATCGGAAGCTCGTTCATCCCTCTTTTTTCCCCTTTTGCGACTTTGCGTCTTTGCGGGAAACTTCTTCTCCCCACATCAAACCCAGCCGCGAGCCCCTACTCAATTTTCGACTAAATCTTTTGTGTAATAAAATAACGGGAATCCGATCAATCTCAAAACCGATGCACGACACCAACCTCCTCGAAAACCAACCCATCGCCTGGACGCCCACGCCCGAGGTTATCGAACGCTCCCAACTAACGCGATTCATGAAACAGGTCGGCGTCTCGACCTGGGACGAGCTTTACCAATTCTCGATCCGCGACGTCGAAAGCTTCACCGAAGAGGTCCTGAAATTCCTCGATATCAAATTCGATCCGCCCTACGAAAAACTCCTCGACACCTCGAACGGCATCGAATTCCCGACCTGGTTAGCCGCCGGCTCAACGCAGAGCCCATACAGGCGGAAACACGACCGGTAGGGAGTGTGCCTCACGCCGGCCTCAACATCACCGAAATGTGCCTCGACCGCTGGCAGACGGACGAGATGAAAGACCAGCCGGCAGTGATCTGGGAAGGCGAAGACGGCGATGATCGAAACGCTCGACTATACAACGAGCTTGTTCGAGAAGGTTAACAGATGCTGTCTGCGGGCTTACGTGCAGTACGGATTCGGGAAAGGCGACGCGATCGGAATTCATCTGCCGATGATCCCAGAAACCGTTGTCGCCCTGCTTGCGATCAACCGATCGGGGCGATCGCGGTTCCTGTTTTTTCCGGCTATGGCGTTGACGCGATTGCCAGCCGACTGAATGCGGTAAGTGCAAAAGCGCTTATTTACCTGCGACGGCTTTCCGAGGCGCGGAAAGATGTTCGACGCGCTTCCAGATCGCCGTAGCAAGCGCGTCAAGAATTGCCCGTCGATCGAGAAACGTATTAGTGGTCGAGTCGGTGATACGGAGCACCAGACGAAAGATCATGTCTGGACTGGACGAGAGTGATTGTTACCATGAACTTGACGACACTGATTTGGAGTGCGTGAAACACCTGCCGCGATGAATCTGGATCGATCGCCGAACCAACCTCCGCCGAAGACCCGCTCATCATCCTCTACACCTCCGGCACGACCGGCAAACCGAAAGGCATCGCCCACACGCACGCGAGTTTCCCGATCAAGGCGGCGCAGGACATGGCGTTCGGGACGGACGTCGGCAGCGGCACGCGGATCTGCTGGTACACGGACATCGGCTGGATGATGGGCCCGTGGCTGATCTACGGGGCGTTGATCAACGGAGCGACGATCTGCATCTACGACGGCGCACCAGATTACCCGACCCCCGACCGCATGTGGGAATTCTGCGCGAAACACAAGGTCGAGATTCTTGGCATTTCGCCAACGTTGGTGCGAGCGTTAGCGGCGCATGAGGCGGCCGGGCCAAGCTCCCCTCCTTACGAAGCCGGGGCCCCCGCGAGGGCATCCCGAAGCGGGGTGGACGTCGGAGGGGTGGCAGCCGCTTCGGCTGACGGGGTGGTTCTCTCAGAGCAAGAAGACCTCTCGCAAAGTCGCAAAGACGCAAAGGAAGACACAAGAAAGAAGCCGTATGAGCGACACGACCTTCGTCACTTCGCATCTTCGCCTCCACCGGCGAGCCGTGGAATCCCGCTCCGTGGTGGTGGCTGTTCGAAAAAGTCGGCAATAGCAAACTCCCGATCATCAACTACTCCGGCGGCACCGAGATCGCCGGCGGCATTCTGATGGGCAATCCGCTGCTGCCGATCAAAGCCGTGCTCGTTTCCCGCTCCGTGTCCCGGAATGGATGTCGATATTCTCGATGAGAAGGCGAACCCGTCGAACCCGGCAGGTCGGCGAGCTTGTCATCAAACAGCCGTGGATCGGCATGGCCCGCGGCTTTTGGCAGGAGAAGGAACGGTATCTCGAAACCTATTGGTGACGCTTCAAAAACATCTGGGTCCACGGCGACTGGGCGATGCGCGACGCGGACGGCCACTGGTTCATCCTCGGCCGCAGCGACGACACGCTTAAAGGTTGCCGGCAAACGCGTCGGCCCCGCCGAGGTCGAAAGTCTTCTCGTCGCCCACCCGCTCGTTACCGAAGCCGCCGTCATCGGCGTACCTGATGAAGCGAAAGGCACCGCGATGGTCGCGTTCTGCGTTCTGTCGATACCACCCGCGGTAGCCGGTGGGGATCTTTCAACGCAGAGACGCAGAGAGGCAAAGGCGGCACAGGCGGAAACACGACCGGTAGGGAGTGTGCGCTCCGAAGCATCCGATCTCGAAAAAGACCTTAAGGAGCTCGTCGCCAAAGACATGGGCAAGCCGCTCGCTCCATCCCGTATCCATTTTGTCTCCGCCCTGCCAAAAACACGCAACGCCAAGGTAATGCGCCGCGTCATCCGGGCGGCATATCTCGGCGAAGATCCTGGCGATCTGTCGGCCCTTGAAAATCCTCAGGCAGTAGACGAGATAGCAAAGCTCATTTCATAACATCCGGCCCTGAGATTTGCTACAATCCCGCTAAACATGGCAAAGGCCGCCGACATTCCGCCCGAAGTTGCCGAGAGTCACCCGCAGAAATGGTTGGCCGAGGTGCTTCGCGTGCGCTTTGAAGAAGTGCTGCAATTCCTCGACGCGGCGCTCGACCCGTCCGGCGTCGATGCTGTGCATGATATCCGCGTCGCCATCCGCCGGCTCCGCAGCGTCCTTCGCGATTTTGCTTCGGTGGTCGACAAACGGCCGCTGGCCGAGCTGACAAAGGCGTTAAAAAAGCTCGGGGGCGAGCTTGGCCGCGTTCGCGATATTGACGTGCTGATCGAAGAATTGGAAGACCTTGAAAAAGATGGCGACGGGAAGAATAGCGAAGGCATCCGCCTGATCATCGATGATCTCAGGGAAAGGAGGGCCGGAGAGAGTAAGGCACTTGAAAAGTCCATAACGGGCGAGTTCGTCCTCGAGCTTCGGACGCGATTCACTGCTTCGATCGAATCTGCCCTTCGTCAGCGGCGGCTGTTCGAATTTGAAAATGTCCGCGACGAAGGCTCGCGAACGATCCAAAAGTGCCTCGGAGAATTTCAGGAGTTGAGCGGTGCGCTTTACCGTCCATACTCGGTCAAAAGGCTTCACCGGCTGAGGATCGCGGGAAAGCATCTCCGCTACGCCATCGAACTTTTTCAACCGCAGTTCGGCGACGCGCTCAAACCCTTTGCCGAGGGAATGAAGCGAATGCAGTCGCATCTCGGCGAGATACACGACTGCGACGTCTGGGTCGAGCAAATGAGGCTGATCGCGAAGCGAAAGGACAAGAACTCAGAAGCCGATAAACTGAAACACGATGCCGCTGTCTGGCTTCTTTCCCAATTCGTCGAACGGCGCACACGCGCCTACACGTCAGCGTTGGGCTTATGGTCGGAGTGGGATTCTGGCGGTTTTTGCAGGGAGTTAGAATCGACCGTTTCAAGGAACGAATAACGCCCACCGCTATTTTGTGATATTCTGCGAATGCCCGCTATTTTGCCGGGCCGACAGACGAAGTTTAGGCTCGGCCCCCGGCGAATCTGACCGAAAATCTAATTAATTTTATGCTCAAGAAATTCACCATGCTGCGCTTGCTCGTTTGCGCAAGTTTGTTCCTAACTGCCTGTTTGTCACTGAACGCTCAGACCGAGGACGAGGTTGTCCGTGCGACCGCGCGGGCGCTGCTGCTGTTCGAACAGCAAAACTACGCCGACGCGGTCCCGCATCTCGAGGTCATTGTAAAGGCAATGCCTAACGAAGCTAAGCTCCGGTTCATGTACGGCTTCAGCCTTGTTGCGAGATCGAAACAGGTAAGTAATACCGACGAAGCGAAGCAATTGTCGGCCAAGGCACTTGAGCAGTTCAAGGAAGCAAAAAAACTCGGATTCAATGAACCTTCAAACGACGCCCTGATAGCATTGTTGAGCGGAGGTTCTCCAACGCCCGGAGCCTCCGACGCGCCTCAATTTTCTCTGAATCCTCAGGCAGAAAAGACGATGTTCGAAGCCGAAGGCCTTTTTGCACAGTCGAAATACGACGAGGCGATCAAGCTCTTCGAAAAGGTGTTGACCCTCGACCCAAAGGTATATCAGGCGGCCATTTCAGGCGGTGATTCGTTTGTCGCGAAAAGCGACTGGGAAAACGCCGAAAAATGGTATCAGCGGGCGATCTTGATCGATCCGACCCGCGAAACCGCGTACCGATATTCTGCGACGCCTTTTATGAAGCAGAAAAAATACGAACAGGCCCGCGAGCGTTACATCGAGGCGTACATAGTAGAACCGTACAGCCGGATGTCCTCCCGCGGGATCAACCAGTGGGCCGAGGTTACGGGCAAGAACCTTCGCCATCCCGTGGTCGACGTGCCGGACTTTACACTTGATGCAACCGGAAAGGCCGTTCCGAAAGTAAAGATCAGTGCCGACGACACGGCTGCCGCTCCGTGGCTGGCTTATTTCGCCTCCCGTGAAAGCTGGAATAAGGAAAAATTCGCCAAGGCGTTTCCCAAGGAAAAGCAGTACCGTCATTCGCTCCAGGAAGAGGTCGAATCGCTCAGAGCCGTCGTCCGATCGGCGCAAGAGAAAAAGCTGGCGAACAAGCAGTTCGAGCTCATAGCCCAAATGGACAAGGACGGCGTCCTCGAAGCATTCGTCCTGCTCGCCAGGCCGGACGAAGGCATTGCAACGGACCACGCCGAATACCTAAAGAACAACCGGCCAAAGCTGCGGCTGTATGTGGCGAATTATGTTATCCAGAAATAAATACGAAAGCCCTGGTCGGCAAGCCGGGCCGTTCTCAAAGACGACACGACAGATTCTCGTACATCGATCATAGGGCAACTATTAATCTGACAAGTGGCTCAAACTCTCCGAACAGAAGTAAAATTCAAAAACGGAGTCGATAACTGTATGTCTCGACTTTCTGTGATCAAGGTGCTCGCCGGAGTTGCTGCTTGTTGTCATTGGTATGTCGGTTTTATTGACCGTGTCGCGGTGATTCTCCCGTCGCTACCCCTGTCGCGGCCTCTACTCCGGACGGCTCTAAATGCAAGCCCTGCATAAAACCGGATGGGACGGAGTCCGGATCAGGCAAGCCGAACGCTGTGCCGATCGTAACTGATCTCGCACTCCGACAAACGGAGGTCCGCCTGCCCTGGCCGGACCCTGAATCGACATCGGTCAGGAAACATTCGCCGAGGTCACGACCACGGCCGAAGACGCCGAAGACGATGTCCTGACGTATAACTACGTCATCTCCGGGCGGCCGTATTATCGGTACGGGCAAAAAAGTCAATTGGCACCTGACAAACTCCAACCCGGCACTTACACCATCACAGCCGGCGTCGATGACGGCTGCGGCATCTGCGGCAAAACCGAAACGAAGTCGGTCACGGTTGAGGCGTGCTCGTCTTCAAACTAAGATCCGGTTGAACGAGTTCGTTCGGCCGGATAAGATGTAGTCTTCGTCGTTGTCCTTCGATGAGTATCTTTAGAACTCCGCCAGTCTTTGCAATCACCATCCTCTCGCTGCTGTGGTGCGCATCGTGCTCCGATACAAATGCACAAACCGCCACTCTCGAAAGTGTCACCTTAAGCAAGAATAGTGTTCCGACGTGGTGTCCATTTTCGCCGGACGGGCTTAATACCGTTTGCAGTAAACAGGAAGCCCAAATCGAAGTCGTCTCGGTTGCGAAGAACCCGAATAGAGAGCCCGTAAATTTCATCTATGTCGTCACGGGTGGCGAGATCGTCGGCAGCGGGCCGCGCGTGATCTGGGACCTTCATAAAGCTCAGGCGGGTAAACATTCGATCACCGTCGGCATGGGCGAAGGCATGGTTGTGCGTGGGAAAACGATAACTAAGCCCGTCCAGATGGTAGGTTGCCCGGTCTGCGACCGGCCTTGCGAGTGCCCGATGATTACTTTGACGGTGCCGGATACTCCTGTAACCGCGGGCGATGCGTTCATCGTAGAAGCAACTATTCAGGGGACTGAATAGTGAGAAGGCGTCTTACAAATGGTCGTTTCTGTCGGAACGATCGTGGAGGGCCACAGGACCTCGCGGATACTTTAAGAACCGATCCGAGACATGAAAGCTAACGCGGTGACAGTAAATGTAGAGATCGGTGGCACCGATCCCGGCCTGTAATTGTCCTTATACGGTTTCGGAGCAAGTCCCAATCGCGAAAAGCAAGCCCTGATCAATTAACTCCGACTATGCCGAATCCGGAGATGATCCCTCTACACCATCGGCCACGGCCGCCACCCTTTCAATTATTTTCTCGAACTGCTTCGTCAATACGAGATCGAATTTCTTTGTGATGTACGGAGCGTCGCTCGGTCGCGATGGCCGCAGTTCAATGGGGCGGTGCTGCGCGAATTGTTAAAGGATAACGGCATCGGCTACGAGCATCTGCCTGAAACCGGCGGGAAGACGAAGCCGAGGCCCGAGGACCTCTCCCGCGGCGTGGATAGGATAGTGGAGATCGCCTCGGAAGTTCGCACCGTGATAATGTGCTCCGAATCGCAGCCGCTTTCACAGCACAAACTCCCGCGTGCCAACTGCCACCGCGTCGGCATGCTCGCCCCGATGCTTCGCTCGCGCGGCGTCGATCGCCTCATTCATATCCTGCCGGACGGCCGTTCCACCGAGTTCGATGAGTCAACCGTGCCGTCGATCTGGTGAGTAGCGGAAGATCATTTCCCGCAAAGACGCAAAGGAGAGGCAAACAAGATTGACGCGAGGTATTCCTCTCACAGATCCAGATAAACCCCATCAACCAGGATCAGGTGATCCTGCCTTGTCTTCCTTTGCGTCTTTGCGACTTTGCGGGAAAATATTTCTGATCTTACTAACGCAAAACTTTCGTTTCCAGAACACGCAGAGTAATGACAAAGATCTCTCGCACCAAACCGTTGAGTAAACGAACACTTGCCGCCGCCTGCCGTTCGCTTGCCGGATCGGAACCGATCTTTCGCCGAGTTTACGAAACTTACGGCACGCCGCCGTTGTGGAACCGGCCGCCGGGTTTCCCGACGCTTCTTCAGATCATCCTCGAACAGCAGGTTTCATTGGCATCGGCAAAGGCATGCTTTGACAAATTAACACATCGAATCGGTGAAATTGCGCCTGATCGGTTGTTGACTTTGAACGACGCAGAATTGAAAACCATCGGCTTCAGCAGACAGAAAACGTCATACGCTCGTCATTTGTCTGAAGCGATACTCGAACGCCGGATCGACCTTGATCATCTTCCGCGTCTGCCCGACGCCGAGGTGAAAGCCGAACTGATCAAATTGAAAGGCGTCGGCGAATGGACAAGCGATATCTACCTGTTGATGGCGTTGCTTCGGCCCGACGTGATGCCGAAAGGCGACATCGCCCTTCACGCGGCGTTTCAGAAACTGACGGGACTCGATGCCCGTCCGAGTTCCGAAGAATTCATCGTGACGGCCGAACGCTGGAAGCCGTTCCGGTCGGCCGCGGCCCGCCTCTTGTGGCATTTTTATTTGAACGAGAGCCCGACGCGTCGCATCGTCCGCGAGTCACGAGCGAACGGACGCCCTGGTGTACAATGAGCACGATGAAGATCCTCGACGTCGGCTGCGGCGTAAACAAATATGAAGGCGCCATCGGCGTTGACTACAACGCGGACACCGACGCCGACGTCATCCACGATCTCGGCCAGTTTCCCTACCCGTTCGCGGATAACGAATTCGACAAGATCGTTTCATTTCACGTCATCGAACACGTGCCCGATGTTCTGAAACTTATCACCGAGCTTTACCGGATCACCAAACCCGGCGGCCGGATCTATTTCGTAACGCCGCATTATACAAACCCCGACTGGGCATCCGACCCGACGCATAAAAATCATTTCAATTCCTATTCGTTCAATACCTTCGTCCCCGAAAAACGCGAATTCAAGTTCTATACGAACGTCGACCTAAAACCCGTGAAAGTCGAGGTGACGCTCCTTAATCTCTGGCGGGCGCTCGGGATAGAGTTTCTGGTTAATCTCGACAATCGGGCGCCTCGGTTCCGGTTTATTCGTAAGTTTTGGGAGCATTACCTTTGCCCTATCGTTCGCGGCAAGGAACTGCGTTTCGAGTTTGAGGTAATAAAGGGCGGGAACGCGAAAATAACGCATCGACCGACGAGCAGCCGTTCTTGTTAACAAATAGCACGAAACCGCCGTCTTAACCTATACATACGCCGTTCAACCCCGAAATCCAGGGCCGACCTGGCAGATTGAACGGCAAACTATTTCAGCCCGATAACTCATCTGTTAACTTGGAAATATCGATCGTTGGGAGTTTAAGAGGTACAAAGATGAAAAACAGGTCCGTTGCATTATTTTGCTTATTCGTTCTCGTCCTGAATATGGTTGGCTCGGCCGCCGCCGACCGTGCACCAAAAAGGGGCCAGGTCTCACAAGCTAACCAGCTTGCAGCGTTGCTCCCGGTTTCGGACGGGATCGTTACCCTGGACGCGAAGCGGTTCTTTACCACCGCCCTGCCCAGGCTGCTTTCGGCAAACCAGCCCGTGCTTGAGAAGATAACGACCAAGATCGACAAAATGAAGGAACGGACGGGGATCGATGTCCGCCAGTTCGAATATCTCGCGGCCGGTGTCACTGCGCGAAAGGTCGGGCCCAAAAATTACGATCTAGATCCGGTCATTATCGCCCGCGGACAAGTTTCGTCTGCATCTCTGATCGGCGCGGCCAAGCTCGCCTCGAACGGAAAGTACCGCGAAGAAAAAGCCGGCGGCAAGGCCATCTATATCTTTTCCGCAAAAGAGATCGCCGCCCAGGCAAAGCAGCAAGCTCCCGTCGTAACGAATCCGGACATTGTAGACAAGATCACGGGCCGCTTTTCGGGCGAGATCGCTGTCTCGGCCGTCGATACGAATACGATCGCATTCGGCGAGCCGGCCCTGGTGAAACGGGCCGTAACCGAAAAAGCAGGCGGTAACAGCGAACTCATGGCGTTACTCGCTAAGAAGGAAACTTCAGTCGTTAATTTCGCCGCCAAAATGCCGAACGGAATGAGCGAATTCCTGCCGCTTGAGAATGACGAGCTGGGAAGGAACATCGATTCGATCCGATTTGTCTACGGCAGCATGGACGTGGCTGGCGACGCGATGGCCGTGAACCTGACCGCGCGGACGCTGCAGGAAACTCAAGCAAAGGCGCTTCAGGAAACGTTAGAAGGGCTTCAGTTACTAGGCAAGGCGTTCCTCGGCAATACATCCGGAGCTGACAAACAGGTCTATGCACGGATGATCGCTAATACTAGGTTCAGCTCAAAGGGCAGCGAGGTGATGATCGACCTGCAGGTGCCGCAAAGCGATATCGATATCCTTGTTGGAAAGCTGAAATAGGCAGTAAGAGTTACGCGTTTACGCGTGAAGCCTCGTTGAGCAACTGCCACGTGGATCACGCCTAAAGGCGTAACTCTTACACGTAACCCTTACCGTCTCCGATAACTCCGTCGTTTCTCAGGTGTGAATTGATCGATCTGCCGGTTGAATTCCCCGTTCTCGTTGAATAACGGATACAACCGAAGACCGCTTGAAAGATATGCGGCCCGCAGCTCTACCGGACGCGAACCCGCACGGTTGATAACGCGGACGCGGGTGCCGCGGACATCGCCGATCCAGCGGGCAAACTGCTCGGCCCGGCCGACGGTCGCCGATAGAAGCAAGAGCCTTATCCGCGGCGGTGACAAGATGATGGCTTCTTCCCAGACATGCCCCCGTTCTTCATCGGCAAGATAATGAGCTTCGTCCAGGATAACGAAATCGGTCTCGACCTGTTCGCCGCTTCGCAAGGCGTCAAAAAGCTGGTTTCGGTAGATCTCGGTCGTCCCGACGATCAGCGGCGCGTCCGCATTCTCTTTCCGGTCGCCGGTCAAAATGCCGACGTTCTCCGCCCCGAATTCCGCCGAAAACTCGACATATTTCGAATTGGTCAACGCTTTCAACGGCGTTGTGTACCACGCTTTTTTGCCCTGTGCCAGCAGGCGGCGGATCTCTTCGCGGGCGATCCACGTTTTGCCGCTGCCGGTCGGGGCTGTAACAAGCACGTCTTCGTGCTCGATGGCGGCTAATGCCTCAAGCTGAAAATCATCGGGTTTTAGTGGTTTTTGTTCGGGAACGCCGATGCCGGCCAAAAGCCGTTCGACAGCAAGCTTTTCCGAATCTGAGGGTTCGGCGATGACGGGCTGCGGCTTATTCCGGTCTGCAAAAAGGCGCGTGGTGCCGCGTTCCTTATTTGGGCGGCCTGAGGACCGCTCGCGGCCTTTGTTTTTCGGACGGTCGCGGTACCGTGAACGAGGCATAATCGCGATTTTAGAGGTTTCGCCTCGTAAAGTCTATCTTCCAATCGGCGGTCCGAAATGTTACTATTTTTATTTGCTCCGCAACGCGTGTGCGGCGCTGTGCGTCTAAGTTCTTGACCATCTAAGGGTTTATACAGCAGTAGTTTATTGCATTATGTTCGAGCAGCAATCATACGATAAAGCTACCGTGCCGTCTGCAACGCAGCCCGGCGAGCTTTTTCATAATTACGAGATCAGGAACTGGGATTATTCCCCAACGCTTTACAAGATCCTTGCGGCCTCAGCGGTGCTCAACCTTGCGGTGCTGGCGTTTATCGCCCAAACAAATTTACTGACCCTCCGCGGCTGCGACAGCCCGTTCGTCGGGCGCGTTTGCCAGGTGCTGGATATGGCGTATGTCGGCGCGATGATCTATGGCACCGACCGTGAGTATGTCGACGAGGCATATGAGAACATCGACCTCGGCGAAGCGGACATCACATTCATCGACGTGACCGGCGAAACACCGCCGCTGTCCTATCCCGAAGGTTATTTCCAGATCGCAAATCCGGTCCAGTACGCAATGCTGAAGCAAATGGCCGACGGCAGTACAGACAGTACCTCTGCGTTTACTTCGCTGCCGAGCAGCGAGAACGACATGTTGAAGATCCCGGCGAGGCCTCCGATCGCGAATTCGGGCGCGCTCCAGGACGATCTCGCGACGACTTCGCCCTTCACTACTGATGGATCGAGTCCGAATGTCGGCCGTGTCAACCGGCCAAAAGGCCGTGGAGGACGTGTAAGGCCGCCAGGTAACACGAATACCGAAAAGCTGCCGGACGATGAAAAGGTATGCGGAGGCTAATACGAACCCGCGCCGCAGCCGACCGCTTTGCCGACAACTCCGGTTCCGGAAGGTGCGATCAATCGAAAGCCGTTTACGGACCTTGCGTTGGAGTTGATCAGGCGGTCCTCGCAAAATCAACTGAAATTGGGCACTCCGTTTCTTGTGCAAGCCTCGGGAAAGCTCAACCCGGACGGAAAGCTCGAAAAGAAAACGTTTAAGTACATAAAGGCCGAAAGCCCCGATCCGCAGATGATCAAGGATGTCCAGGCCGGTATCGAGGCGTTTAACGACAGCGGCTTTCTCCAGAACATTTCGCAGTTGAGCGGAAAAACGCTTGAGCTGACCTTGCAGCAGGATGACGTAAATCTATCTGCGATGGTCAGGTCCGAAGTGGAATCAGACACCCGGGCGCAGACGCTTGTTACGTTGATGGCCCAGCTGGTTCAGTATAAGATCAACGAGAAAACGGCCGCCGTTGCCGAGATGGAAAAGCTGAACGACCCTGCCAAGGCTACCGAGCTTCAGAATGACCGCGACGACCTCGAGCTTCTAAAAAATCTAAAGGTAGGGCAGGCCGGGAAAAGCATCGTCATCCAGTTCGGCGTTCCAAAAGAGGTTGTTCTCGCGATGATCCAGCGAAAGCTCGCAGAACAGGCCGCGGAACTTCAAAAGCCGAGAGGTGTTGCCGCACCTACATCCGCAGGAAATAATTCGGCGGCAAAATAAGATTTGACCGAAAAGAAGAAGCAAAACTCGGTAATGCTGTTCACCACGCTCGGCGTGTATCTAGGGCTGATGCTCGTCGGTGCCACGCCGGTGCTTGGGCATGCTGCGACGACGCGGAACTTCGAGATATCTGAAGAGATCGAGTTCCGCGACGATCTCGACCGCAAGCCGGACGAAAAACGCTCGCCGCTGGCGATGTCGATCGGTAATTATTACGCCGATCTCGAGTACCTGATCGACAGCCTCGAAAAGCTCAGAAAGAGCGGCAAGTTCGATCTTGCTGCCGATACTTTTGAGCTTTCACAGTCGTCCGCTCTTCCGTGCGTTGCAAATAACAAGGTCGGCAGCTACACGGCCGAAACGTTGATCGCGGCGAACGAGATCCTTCGCTCGCTTCTTGAATCCGCGACCAAGCGGCTGACCGACGGATACGCTTTTGCCGATTGCATCCCAAGCGAGAGGTTCGGCGGCCAGGAAGCCACACATTCCCGCTTTGTTTTGAAGCTTACCGCCGACGGACTGATGCTTGAAGTGAGCGGCGTAAAACGCTCGCCCGCCGAAGCCGCCGCGTTCCTTCGCGACCTCAAGGCCGGCTGGGCCCAATTTCGTACTTTAGCTAAGACTCCGCTCCAAAAACACATTTCCGACGGCACGGTCCTTTCAGTCTCAGGTACCAAGATACTCGTCGTCACCCGCCTACCCCGTGCCGGTCTGGACACGCTGCTCGCCAAAGACGCAAAATAGCGGCAGAGCGGAAGCGATATTTCAAATTCCTTTCTTCACTCGCCTAATCAACAGGAACACTTTATGGATCGTACGTTCGGTATGCCCTCCGATGTGCAAAGCCTATGGCTTTCCGGGACGTCACCAGGAAGACGGAGGCCAGCCTCGACGCTCGGTTGACGCGTCAAAGGCAAGCCCTTACTTAACGTGCGGGCGACAGACACCGCGGCCGCGAATCTACAAGGAATAAACAATGGCAATGAACAAATTTGCAGATAAGTTAGTTAAGAAAGTTCTTCGGCTCATCAAGCAGTATCTTTCTGAAAAAGGTTAAAACCACGGTTGCAGGAGATCAACGACTTGGGAGCCTAAGATTGAAAGCGATTTCGGACGACGAACTGAAAGCACAGACTGCGAAATTCAAAGAGCATCGTCGCCAGCGCACCTCGAGGGCATCGAGGACAAAGCCGAACGCTCGAACGGCTGAGCAGGAGATCCTGCACGAGCTCCTGCCCGAAGCGTTTGCGACCGTCCGCGAAGCATCACGACGCGTCACCGGCATGCGCCATTTCGACGTGCAGATGATCGGCGGCATCGCCCTGCACCAGGGCCGCATCGCCGAGATGCGAACGGGTGAAGGTAAAACGCTCGTCGCGACCTTGCCGTCCTATCTCAACGGCCTCACCGGCCGCGGCGTTCATGTCGTTACGGTCAACGATTACCTCGCCTCGCGCGACGCCGAATGGATGGGCAAGATTCATCAAGTTCCTCGGCCTTACGGTCGGCTGTATCCAGAACGATATGGACGACGTCGAGCGCAAGGAAGCCTACGCGTGCGACATCACCTACGGTACGAACAACGAGTTCGGCTTCGATTATCTTCGCGACAATATGAAGTTCGATGTCGAATCGCTCGTTCAGCCGTGATCATTATTTCGCGATCATCGACGAGGTCGACTCGATCCTCATCGACGAAGCCCGAACGCCGCTCATCATCTCGGGTGCGACCGACGATGCGACCGACAAATACTTCACGTCGCCAACGAGATCATTCCGCATCTCGAACGCGGTCATAAGGACGAGGAAACAAAGGTTACGACCGGCGATTATCTGCTCGACGAAAAGAACCATTCGTCGGTTCTGACCGAAGCAGGGCGTCATCGAAGGCCGAAAAACTGCTCGGCGTTTCGAACCTCTACGATCCGGCGAACATGGACCTGCTCCATTGCGTCGAGCAGGCATTGAAAGCGCACACGCTGTACAAGCGCGACCATCATTACGTCGTGCAGGACGGCGAAGTCATCATCGTCGACGACTTTACCGGCCGCCTGATGCAGGGCCGCCGCTGGTCCGACGGGCTTGCACCAGGCCGTCGAAGCCAAAGAAGGCGTCAAGATCGAACGCGAGAACCAGACGCTCGCGACGATCACGCTGCAGAATTATTTCCGCATGTACGAAAAGCTCTCGCGGCATGACCGGTACGGCCGAAACCGAAGCCGAGGAATTCGGCACGGTTTACAAGCTCGATGTCGTCGATGATCCCGACCAATCATGCCGATGGTCCGCAAGGACACTTCGGACATGATCTACCGCACGCTGCCGAAAAATGGGACGCCGTTGTCGACGAGATCAAAGAGCTGCACGCGAAGGGTCAGCCGGTTCTGGTCGGTACGGTTTCGGTCGAAAACTCGGAGCTGGTCGCGGACCGGCTAAAGAAGATCGGCATTCCGCACAACGTTCTCAACGCCAAGTATCACGAACGCGAAGCCGAGATCATCGCACAGGCCGGCCGCAAAGGCGCGGTCACGATCGCGACGAACATGGCCGGCCGCGGTACCGACATTCTGCTCGGCGGCAACCCTGAATTTCTCGCCCGCGAATATCTGAAACGGCAGGAGATCAATCCGGACGAAGCGACGCCCGAGCAGTTCGAAGAGCGAGCTCGAAAAGGCCAAAGCGCGTCGTCGCCGAAGAGCATAAAGAAGTCGTCGCCGTCGGCGGCCTGCACATTCTCGGCACCGAGCGGCACGAATCGCGCCGCATCGACAACCAGCTTCGCGGACGTGCCGGACGTCAGGGCGACCCCGGTTCGTCGCGCTTCGTTCTTTCGCTCGAAGACGACCTGATGCGCATCTTCGCCGGCGACAAGGTCCGCTCGATGATGGAATGGCTCGGGATGGAAAAAGGCGTCGCGATCGAATCGCAGACCGTTTCCAAGCAGATCGAGCGTGCCCAAAAGGCCGTCGAGGCCCGCAACTTCGAAACGCGTAAACACGTTCTCAAATACGACGACGTGATGAACAAACAGCGCGAAACGATCTACGGTCTCCGCCGTCAGTTGATGTTCGAACCCGAGCATCGCGAATACCTGCTGGGCGAAACCGGCGTCGCACGCGACCTGCTTCAGGATCTGACCGCACAGTTTCCTGAACGTCGAGAGGCGGCGCCGGACAAATGGGACGTCGACACCTACGCGGCCGAGATCGAGAGCATTTACGCGGTCGATCCGGCACGTCGATGCGGATGTCGATTTCAAGACGATGAACCCGACGAGATCGAGGACAGCGATCTGGAAAAAGGCCATCGGCAGACTACGCAGCAGAAAGAAAAGACTCGCCGGTGCGGAATCGCTGCGTGCCTATGAGCGTTACATCATGCTCAACATCATCGACTCGCAGTGGAAGGACCACCTGCTCTCGATCGACCAGCGTCAAACAGGGCATCGGGCTCGTCGGCTACGGACAGAAAGACCCGCTCGTCGAGTACAAAAAGCAGTCGTTCGATATGTTCCAGGACATGCTCGACCGCATCGACACGAACACGACCAAGGCGCTGTTCCACCTCGAGATCGTCAGCCAGGACGAACAGGAAGAACGCGAACGCCTCGAACGCCTCGAACAGCAGCGGCCCGCCGCCAGGCGGCCGGCATGGCGTTCACCGGCGCGATGGCCGGAGCCGAGGTCGCCGGCGCCGAAGCCGCCCGCCACACGCCGTTCGTCCGCGATCAACCCAAAATCAAACCGAACGAGCCGTGCTACTGCGGCTCAGGCAAGAAATTCAAAAAATGCCACGGAGCAGGGATGTAAGAAGTAAATGAGGGGGGCGAAGTTCAAGAACTTGCGCCCCCGTTTTGTTATTAATAGTTGCAGGCTCGGCTGCAGTCGAGTCTCTTGCATTGCTCAAAGAACGACAGCCACCTTCTGGTGGAGGCTTCGTCGGTGCCAGGGTACGCCTGATTGGCCTGTTGGACGCAGTTCCATTCACACCTTCTGCAGTCCTCGGATCTCTCCCTCGGCTGCGGCGCTTGTCCCCCTGACGAAGGCGACGGCGACGGCGGATAGTTGCAGACTCTGCTGCAGTCTAGCTTTTTGCATTGATCGAAGAACACCAGCCACCTTCTCGTGGACGCCTCGTCCTGGCCGGGGTACGCCTGGTTGGCCTGCAGGACGCAGTTCCATTCACACTTTCTGCAATCCTCGGTCCTCGGCGGCGGAGTTTCCCCGTTTCCAGATTGCCGCGGCGTCTGAAGAAGCCGCTGCCTTGCCGTATTGCCGGGCTGAGCAATACCCTCTGGCCTGAATACCGGCCCCGCGACCGCGAGCGGCTGGTAGGGAGCGAAACTCGTCGCGAATACACCGCCAAGTCGAGGTCCGTGTCCGGATCCTGCATTCACCGCGGCACGCCCGCCGGGCATCCACACCTGTATCACAGTGTAGCTGTAGCCTTGTGGCATATAACGCACGTAGTATCCATCCGGATGCCTGGACCACTGCCCTTTAGGGATGCCCTTGCTTCCCTCTCCGAGCGGAGGCTCCCCCGTGAGGACGGCTATTCTCTCCATATCAGCGAAGCTTGCGCCCGGCGTCGTGAGCACCTGACGCAGCCGTGCTTCGGCCTCAAGTACTTGCCGCACTCCCGGAGGGCGCCTTCCCCAAGGCCTGCTGCAAAGGCCCGCCGGATATCACATCCAATGTGCTCCGGTTCAGTGTCGCCAGTTGTTTCGGCGTCAGCAGCCGTGCGGCTACCGCCTTCAGCTCTGTCGTCAGGTCCTCGAATTTCGCACGGGCCACGATCGCCCATAGAAGCTGCTGAATTTGTTGCTGCGGATCTCGGGATGCTTATAAGAGTTGCTGCGATGCTGAGGACCGCGTCTTTCGCGGGCCCTTCGACGGTGGCGTACCAATAACCGTCGCCCCCGCCCGGTCCGTACGTTCCCGCGTGCAGGCAGTAGCTCTGCGCGGTGCATCTCATACAAGCCGGGCTGCAGGATGAAGCCTCCATCCGGCGTTCGCTCCAGCATCGAGATCGGCATTGCCGCGGGCAGGTTGTTTGCCTCAAGCGAGGCGTCGCCGAATTTGGCGTCTTTCAGGCTCGTCGTGATCGGCGGCGTGCCGCCGAGCAGTTTTGCGAGCGGGTCCTTCTTGATAACGTCGCTAAGGGACCGAATTGGGCCTGCACGATCAGAGAGGCCCCGGCTGTGACAACCAGCCCAAGGGTCAAAAAGACGATTCCTTTTTTAAGCCATGCAGTCAAAACTTCTGTCGTATTTCGCATAACAGTAACCTCGTGTTCTTCAGTACTGAATCCCAGCAACTACTAAAGAATCCTTCTTTCATTAAAAAGATCAACCGCAAGGAGCAGCAACCAGCCTAATCTTCCATGCAAGCCGCAACGACATAGGTTTTGCGTCGAGGCCGCAAGATAACACAGTTATCACTTTCAAACGGTCCGACCAGAATGCCGTCGCTGCCCTCGAACAGCCCGCCGTCGCTCAGATCCCAGCCTTCTCCAAAATAAGCCGGTACGGTGTTCTTGCCGATAGCCCCATTGAAGATGGCGACGGCCAATTTGTCCTTCTTCTTGCGTTTGTTGACCAGAACGACCGCGAAATCCTCTCGTTTATCCTGGTTGAAATCTCCGACTGCGTAATAGGGGTGATAGTTCTTACCGTTTTGCTCCCGCGTCGCCGCCAAACCGTCCTTGTTCAGGCAGTCCGTAATTTCACGAAACGCAGATCGGGTTTCGCCAACCAGCCAGCGGTCTACCACCTCCGTGTCCTTCTGCGACAGATGTTTCGGGCCAATGCCTTCCCACTGGCATTAACCACTACGGGCAAGAAAGAAAGAATGCACAGCACAATAGTTAACAAATATATTCGCCCCGGCGATTGCCGATGCATTGATATGTTCCTCGCCTCGACCCTAATTGAGGTAATAGTTTTGGGTCGTTCTGCAGCAGGCACATTTGCTGCCTGTCAAAATACGCCAAGTTTCGGACTATTTCTTCAAAACGATCTCGACCCGCCGGTTTTTTTGCCTACCGTCCGGATCGTCTGAACCATCGGGTTTCTTATTTGGCGCTTCTGGTTGTTTGGCGCCGAATCCGGTGGTCGAAAACTCTACATTCTTGATGCCCTCTTTGTCGGCGAACCAGCTTTTCACAGCAGCGGCACGGCGTTCCGAGAGTTTCTGGTTGTAGGCGTCTGATCCTTTCCCGTCCGTGTGGCCTTCGACCCGGACGCTGCCTTTAGCTTTTTCTCTTATGATCGCTGCCGCCTGTTTCAGCGTGTCCTGGGCCTTCGGGAGGATGTCTGCCTTATCGAAATCCAACAAAACGTCCGCGGCCAGTTCGATGCGGATCTCCTGGTCGGTCTCTTTGACCTTCAGGTCCTGTATCTTTCCGCCGATATCTTCCACGCGGTACACCAGATCGAGCACCTTACCCGTTCCCTCGCTGGTTCGCACCTAGCCGCCTGCGACGCCCGTGGAAATTCCTGATCGCAAGCACCAGCAAAAGCTTTACGCTTTGACAATGCCTCATCTGCATAAGCTCTCACGTGACGAAACGTGCTTACTGACTGATCGGCACGTCGTCCATCGAACAAAATGGGGAATCACAATACTGATCTTTTGCACGTCGGGCGGCGGGCGGAAACTTGGCGAAAAGGCTTGCCCGCGACCCTGGTTTAATGCTTGGCACCTTCTGGCTGCATACGCAGGTGTTCTCGGTATCGCGCACAACAAAATATTTCTTTTTCCCGACGGCATCGATCAGGTGTACCCCGCCGATCCCCCCGAAGTCCTTTACCGAATGTTCCGGGTCGGTAAACTGATAATCAAAAGTGCCCGTTTCCTTTTCCGAATCATTTATCATCGCGAACTTCAGCGATAAGTTGTCGCCGCTCGTCCGCTTCAATTCCTGCACTTCCACGCGAATCCGGGATTATCGCCGCCAGTCGACGCGATCGCCGGTCCTGTTTGCACGGGAGCCGTGGTCGGAAGCACGCGCTATCTCAGCGGCTACGGGTGTCGCGGCTCGTGACGGCTGATTGCTGCTGTTTTCGGTTTTCGACTGTTCTGTTAGCCCCATCCGGAATGGGCGATTGTCACCATCAGTAATATCGGTGTGACGAAAAGGGAAGAGCGGCAGAATCTCATCTCGACAAGGGCCTCCTTTGCTAATACTTCCAGCCACTGTGACCGTAAAACACCCCGCGACTGGTTCCCTCCCCGAGATCGTACTAACTGATGAACTGTGCTTTGTCGAACAATTTATATGCTGACGAGGCCGTATGTCAAGAAGTTCCTTTCAAGGTCAAACCTAACGAAGCCCTGTTACCGCGGCTCAGGCAAAAAGTTCAAAAAATGCCACGGGGCAGGGATATAACGATTACGGAGCAATTCCATTTAGTGGACTACACAAGAGGATGTCTAAAAAATCCGCTCGCCGGTAGTGGACTAATCCTTTAGTCCACTACCCTATCGCCCGCAAACGGGTTCACGTACGCTAGCCCAGTGATTCCATACTCACGCATGGAGCTAATTCTATCGGCCGCAATGCCGCCTGATTAACTTTTCAGACATCCTCTTTAATTTCTTCCGAGTTGATAGTTCTTTCTTAGCAGCAGAACCTGATCACTTCGGTTGTCCCTCCAACTCTTTCGCCTTCTGACGGTCTTTTTCGGCCAGCATTTTCTCGCCCTTGGCCTCGTACGAAAAGGCACGTATGAGATAGGACCGGTAGTTCTTCGGATTAAGCTCGATCGCTCTGGTTGCATCGGCTATTGCACGATCATGGTCTTTCTTGGCGAGGTGAGCATTTGCACGATTGTTCCAGGCGAGTGAAAAGGTTGGATAAAGCTCGATCGCCTTTGTATAATCAGCGATCGCCTGGTCGAACTGTCCTTCTTCGTAATGCACCCAGCCGCGGGCCGTAGTAAGGCCCGGCCCATTTGGGGAAAGCTCTATAGCTTTTGTAAGGTCCGCCTTCGCCAAAGCAGTTTCTTTCTTCGCATGATAGCTGCGGCCTCTTGCGTCGTAGCTCTGCGCCGCTTGGGGAGCAAATTCGATCGCCTTTGTGAGATCTGTTATTGCCTTGTCGTAATCATTTTTATCCAGATAGGCTATGCCTCGGAAATACCAACCTCGCCCTTTTGGATCAAGTTCGATCGCTTTCGTGTGGTCGGCGATCGCAAGGTCGTACTGACGCTTACATATATATGCACTGCCCCGGTTGATATAGGCGTTAGCGATTTTCGGATCGATCTCGATCGAACGGTTAAGGTCGGAGATCGCCAGGTCGTATTCGCCCTTCTGCAAATACCAATAGCCCCGGCTGAAGTATTCAGAAGCACGCTTCGGATCAAGTTCGATCGCCTTTGTTTGATCGGCGATCGCCTTGTCAAATTCCCTGTTCAAACCATGAACGTTACCGCGTCCGTTATAAGCGTCCTGAAAAGCGGGACTTAGTTCGATCGCTTTTGTATAGTCGGCAACTGCCTGTGGATAAAGCTTCTTAAATTCATGGGCCTTTCCTCGATTGTAGTAAGCCCACGCATATTTCGGATCGAGATCGATCGCTTTTGTACAGTTCGCTATCGCCTCGTCATATTTTTCCGATCGCCGCTCGGCATAGCACTTTGCCTCGAATTCTTCGGCCGTGGCCGGAGCCTTTAATAACGCGAGTGCCGCGACAGCATCGGCCTTGCCTTTTTCGGGATCACCCATTCTATAGAAGGCAGAGGACCGCATTCTGAGGGCGATCGCATTGCCAGGATCTTTCACTAGTTCGGCACTGGTTTCTTTGATCACGGTGCCGACGTCTTCGTACATCAACTTCTCCCAACGCGCCCGGGATTGTGTGGGTAGGGATTGTGAGAACACCGAAATACCTAAAAGAAGCGTAAACGCCGCGCCGGCAGCGATACTGAATGTGGGAGTTTGTCTGCGACACATATCAATGTCTCCTCGATGTTGTTGAGTTAGGGTTCGCGCATCTTTATATACTCGTCAGCGAATTCCGTCAAGAAAAAATGACACCCTTGCGTCAAACTTTGTTAAGCGTCCGTTCCATTTGGCGTGATTCTTGCCTGCAGTTGCGAGTGTACGGGAATACTCGTCCGGTTTTCATACATAACGAACAAAGCAAAGGGAAGAGATATAACAAGGAGGATGAAGTATGTTAGTGGTAATAAAAACTCGGGCGCGGTTAGATCGGCTGGCGATCGTTTTGGCCTTTCTGCTTCTGGTAGTTCCCGCATTTGCTCAAAAAAACAAGAGAAACAGGACGGTCGATTCGCCGAGGGGCTCTGCGGTAATGTGGGAGCAGGCCGACATCGGCGAGCGCGATCTGTACCTCGGGCCGGGCGGTGAAGAGATGGCACCCGATCTGAGCAGGATCAAGTTCATCAAAAAGGAAACGGGCGGCACCCAGAAAAAATACCGTATCGAAGACGGGTCCGGCCGCGTATGGGTCGCAAAGATCGGCCGCGAGGCCCGGCCCGAAACGGCTGCGGTGCGGCTGTTATGGGGGCTCGGGTATAAGACCGAGGTCAATTATCTTGTACAAACCATAACTATTCCGGGCAAGGGGACCTTTCAGAACGTACGGCTGGAGGCACGCCCCGACAACGTTGAAAGAGCCGGAGTCTGGAAATGGAAAAGCAATCCCTTCGTCGGCACCCGCGAACTCCAGGGCCTGAAGATAATGCAGATCTTTATGACAAACTGGGACGTGCTCGATAAACAAAATGAAATATTAGAGGTAAGCGGCCCCGGCGGCCCGCGTTATCACTACATCATCAGCGATCTCGGCCGTACGTTCGGTAAATACGGGAACAACAATCTGCCCATCATCTATCGGCTCGGACGCCGCACAGGCGCTCCGGGCCCGTACAGCCGGGCTAGCTTCGTTAAAGGCTTTGAAAAAGGACGGATCGAATGGGGCGTCAAGGGGAAAAATCGGGGTATCTATAAAGACATCACCATCGCCGATGCCCGCTGGCTTCTAAACCAACTGCACAGGCTGACCGACCGCCAGATCGAAGACGCCTTCCGGGCCGCCAACTATTCCCCGGCCGAGGTTGATATGTACCGGGCCGCGATCAAAAGAAGAATTCATGAGCTGGAACAGGTCGCCGGCCGCGACCGGCTCGCGACACGATAAATTTACGCAAAACCTGCAACTAAAAGCCGGGATCGAGATGATCCCAGCCTTTCTTTTGTGTCGAGCTGTTCCAGTCGCGGCGAAGTGATACGAAAAGACCGATGCGTACGTGATTAAGCGTGGTCCGCCTAAACATCGTCTTTCTCCTGTGTATATCGACACTCATCTCGCGTGCACTCTAACGGCCACATTTTCCACGTTATTCACCATGATCGGGTCAGGCACTACGCTGTGCACACGCGAGGTTATCCTTACAACGCCCGCGTCTCGCGGCACAATCCGCAGCTCTACGTTCACCGTTTGAGTTTTACCCAACAAACCTAGCCTGCAAGTGACCCGCCCGCCCGCGTTTGTACATTCGCCCTGGCTGGCGACGGCAGCTACAAAATCTGCGTTGCCCAACGTCATGGTAAAGATCACGCCTCGAGCGTCACGCAGGACCGGCATTCCTGATCTCGAACTTATAACCGATTTTCTCGCCTTGCTCGGCGCGTGATCGGGCCCAGGCTCACCAGTCAGGATAAGATCCGCCGACAATGATGATCCCCGCGGCGACCGTGGTCCTGTGGGTGCTGTTGGCGGCTGTTCCGGCTCCACCGGCTTGCGGGTCAGGGTCCATTGCCCCCAATAATCACGCGATGGAACCCGACGGCAGTTTACGTACTTCTCATCCTGTACTCCGTCCCAGTCGAACCACTCAAAATAGCGTTCACCGGAAATAGTGTTTCCGTCGGACTGACTATCGTGTTTCGCGTCTTCGATTCCCACACCGCCGTGCCGCACGCGTCAACCATGTACTTGTCGCCGGTGCACGACATAATATTCCGTCCTCATCGAAAGTTTTGGGTCGTTTCCGCTGACGGGCGCGACTATTAGACGGCTGTCATAAGTCTAGTCCGCATTTGGTTATGGCACGGCGGACTGTACAAATGTCGCAAGCACTTTACCGGTTGAGAGCCGGTGTCGATCACCACGGTTTCGTCCGGGGCAGAGTCGAGCACCCATTTACCCGAAAGGTCGAATGGGGCCGACCGTCACCGTTCTGTGCAAAGGAAGTCTGTCTCTCTTAAGCAGCAAAGATCATACTCACGAATGCGATTACGATCAAAGACCTCAGTCGCGGTCTTGTATTGGTCATATTATTCTCCTGCCGTTAGATGGCTCAGCTCCGTTCATAAGGAGTCGCATCTAACAACTACTCCTCACTTTCGTTAATATGACCCCTACACGCCGGTTTTTTTGCCTTCCGTCCGGATTGTCTGACAAACCGTCGCATCAAAATGAAACAGGAACGGATAGGAAATCCGTTCCCGTTTTTCTATGCGTTAGTAATCAGTCTCCGTTTAATTCAAAACCTCGACCCGGTTAAAGACGATGTAGAGCTTTCCAATATTTAGATTCTTAACAGCGGCACCTATTATAAACAAAAGCGAGGCTCGTTTCGGGCCTCGCTATTGTATTTTCAATCACGCCGTTCCGATCACGGCAGCCCGTAAAGATATGAACTCGGGATAGGTATATCACCCGGCTCGCCGAACTGCTGTATCCGCCATCCTTCGGTGGAACCAATTATGTACCAGGTGCCCGTTGAGGGCCGCCAGACCGCGATGTCGTCTCGCTGGTCGCCGTCGTAATCCGCCGGGACAGGAATGTCGCCGGGCTCGCCCCAAAAATACGTCCGAGTGCTCAGGTCGCCGGTCAACTGAATGCTCCATTTACCTGTCGAACGAGTATAGACAGCCACATCGCTAAGGAGGTCGCCGTCAAAATCGGCCGATATAGGCAGATCGCCGGCTTGTCCCCACTGTTTCGAAAGGATCTGTCCTTCACTGAATTCTCGCAGGTGGTAAAAGGTGTTGTTCGCCGGCCTGAAAACCGCGGGGCTGGATTGGAAATCCTTTCCCATGTGCCCGGCCAAAGGGATATCCCCGGGATACCCGAAAACGTAGGTCGCGAATAGCCAACTGCCATCGGGCTGATGCGCCCGACGATACCACCCCGAGTTCGAGGGCCGAAAAATATCAAAGGCGGTCCGGTGGCCCAAAACGCGGTTCCCCGGAACCGGGACATCACCCGGCTCTCCCCAGTGAAGATAGCTGAAGGTCACTGTCGATGAATTTATCCAGTACCATGTGCCGTTCGACTGGCGGAAAACCGCGTAGTCCGTCTTGCCATCAGAATCATAGTCGGCGGGTGCCGGCAGGTCGGTCGATGCGCCGAAACGGTGAGAGAAGAGCGCCTGTCCGGTGTGGATGTACCAGGTTTGGTTGGACGGCCGGTATAGTGCCAGGTCTGTTCGCCGGTCGCCGTCGAAGTCATACCTGGCGAACGGCAGGTCCCATGTCCCGTCCGTACGCACCCGAGCGAGATGGAGAAGGCTCCGATTGCCCTGTACGAACACCTGAATAAGGCCGCCCAACAATATCTTCCCGTCCGGCTGGAGGCCAAGACTGATCGTTCCGCCGGCGCTTGGCGGAAATTCTCTTAAGACCGTATTGTCCGGCGAACCGTCGGCGTTATAGCGGCAGAGGTTCCGTTCGTAAATATCGTTCGGACCAAAGGGTTCGTGCCGCTCGTAGCATCCGGCGGCGACGATCTTCCCGTCGGGCTGGATCATTATCGCTCCCTCTCCTGCAACGACGGGCTGCTGATCTTCCGCTGCCATCAGGAATGAAGGATCGAGCGTTCCGTCAGCGTTAAGACGCGCGAGATTACGAAATGTTCGCTGGCCATTGGTGACCGTAAACCGGCCGGAAATGACCAGCTTGCCATCTGCCTGGCGGACTACTGCGGCGATATTTGGGCTGGTACCAGACACATCAATCGTCAGAACGGAAGAAAAGGAAGTGTCGAGCGATCCGTCTGCATTAAGACGAGCTAAACCCCACCTAACGACCCCGCCGATATTAAACTTTGAAGTGCCGGTCATAACAAGCTTACCGTCCGGTAAGAGGATCATAGACTTGACCACACCGAAGCTCAAGACATCATCGGGAAATGTTGTATCAAGCGATCCATTAGCATTGAGACGTGCAAAATTTTTCCGTTGCACGCCACCGACAGTAGAAAAGGATCCCCCGATATAGATCCTGCCATCGGGCGTGACGACGATGGAATTAACTGCAGGTGTCCCCTGGCCCGTGTTTACCCCCGTGATCGCTGGTGCGGGAAACGAGGTGTCCGGGGTCCCGTCGCTATTCAGTTGGGCCCCGTCGCTATTCAGTTTCTGAAGGAGCCGTGGAATCGAGAGGGGGTTACTCGGATTCGCAGCGCCGGTCGCACCGAAAAGTATCTTTCCGTCCGGCAAAAGAGCGATCGACCTGCCCTCGAAGAAGTCGCAGCAGTACTCTCCGCCGTGGCTCCGGGAGAACGTAGGGTCCCGCGTGCCGTCAGCGTTAAAGCGCTGCAGGCGGTTAGGCCCGCCGTTAACATAAGGCGAGGCCGCAACAAGTATCTTGTTATCCGGCTGAACGACGATCGAATAAACTTTACCCCTCACTTCGGGCGTGAACCCGCCCTGCGCCTGAGCAAGAGTGTTGATCGTATTGAACAGTAATAAGAGCGCTATACCGGCTGCGGTACCAAGTGAGGATTTCATTTTTATAAATCTCCTGGTCGAGGGCAAATCTGACCGAGCGGGCGGCCGGCTCATAAAGTGAACAGGTGCATTTTAGCATCGGTTCGTAATTCCAGTCGATATTTTATTGGCTCTGTTGTAGTTAGCACATTATATGCCGATGAATTAGCAACGATATGCCGCTTTTTCGCGGGTGGCTGGGTAAAAGGTTGTAGCAAAGAGGTTGAGCTAGGACGAAAAATTATTCGAGAGTGTCACTTGGAAGCGAGCTCAAACACAGAGACTTCCTCCATTCCCCCGAAGGGGATAAATTCAATAGCGTAGGGTGAAGCGAGGAACGAGATGAACCCTACGACGGGCAATTAGACGGTTGCCGCTCCCTGAAGGGGAGAAATTCATTGACCCGGCGTGCCATACATGCGACAATATCCCACCCCGCGGACACCGGCCCGCGCGATCTTTGACAGTAAGGCGGGTGGTGGCTGGATTGAACGGCGCTGACACGACCGGCAGTCGCGTGCCGGGGCAAAGCTTGAGGCCGACGCAAATGTGGAAACCTGAGCCAGGACGATCCCGGCCAAATCGCGGAAAAGTTTTGTTCAAAAACCCGGAACAAGCGATTTTTGACGGCCTAACTTCAATAGAAGCAGTAATTTGCACGTTCCAGAACTGCCCGGAACATTCCCGGAACAGGCCGGACCGGCGAACAACTTAGTTCCTCGCCGTCGCGTCCCCCTTCGGGATCATCGTGGCCTGCGAGGCCCAGGCTTGCCAGCGGCCGTCGCGTTTGATGTAGGTGTCGGTAAAGCGGAGCGTTATGTCAAAGGGCTTTCCGTCGCCCATCTTGCCGCGGCCATAGCCTTTACCGATGACGATAGCGCTGTTGCCGTCCACACGGACGGTGACCTCGGAAACCTCCATTACGTCGAAGACCGTCTTGTCGGCTTTGAATGTGTCGATCGACCGGCGTTTGTTGTTGACGTCACCTGTCATCGAGCCGACCTCGGTGAAATCGGATGCGTAGTTCTTTTCCATCCAGTCGTAATCGCGGTTCTTCACGGCGTTTAGCCAGTCCATTTCCATGTAACGGAGCATATCGCTGTCGTTCAACGCTCCGCCGGCATTGCTCACAGCTATCCATTTGCCGTTACGCTTTTCGAGGAAATGAATGCTGCGGCTGAATGTGGTTGCTCCGCCGCCCGCGGGAGTGGTCTTGTTGCGGTGGATCATGCTCGCGGTCGTGCCGGAACAGGTGATCTGGTAATGATCGGTCACGGTCGTCGCGACCGCCTGCGGGTTGGCCTTGTTCCGCTCGAATGCGGCTATGGCGTTGTTGATCGCCGCGTTCTTGTCGATCATGTTCGGAAACGTCATGAACTCGTCCGCATAGAACGCCGCGATCGTGTTGCGGTCACCGGTCGCGTTCGCGGCCGTCCAGTCCTTGTCGAACTTGATCAAAGCAGCCTTGTCGACCTCGCTGCATTCGGCAAAGGTGTTAAATGTAGAGATCAAAACAATGCAAATAATGAAGATTGCATTTCTCATTGTCGTTTCACTCCTAAATAGAAAGGGCACGAAGATCGATCCTCATGCCCCTTGGGATTGAATTACTTGTTTGCCGGCGGTGACAAGGTCGGCGGTTTTGCCGCATTCCCGGCGGTATTTGAATTCGCTGCCGTTTTTTCATCCGACTTTGCAGGTGAGGCCGCTGAGATCGCGGTTACCTGCCCGCTGACCTGGCGCCAGCCATCTTTTGTCTTCGACCAGACCTGTGTAAACCGCATCTGGCCGTCAACCGGCTTGCCCATGTTGGTGCCCTTTACGGTCGCACGGCCTATCAGGATAGCGCCGGTCCCTTCGGGGTTCGACCGGACACTCATTTCGTCGTATGCCAACGATTCGAGCTTCGACTGGCCCGACTTCATAGCATCGATCCGCTGAGCCTTTGTCGTGACCGTACCGTCCTGAGCGATAAATACGTAATTGTCGTTCCAAAGTTTCTCAACTGCTGTTGTATCGCCTTTGAGAATTGAGGCAACGCCGTCATTCGCCAGTTTCTTTATCTCGGTCTCGATCGCCGCGGCGTCGGCGGCGGGTGCGGTTGCGGCATTGTTAGCCGCGTTTGCGGTGTTTGCCGGTTTATTAGCGGTCGTGTTGCCAGCCCCCGGCTCGCACGCCGCAAGAAATGCGGCGGCAGCAACAAGCGTCATCATTATGATCAACCTTCGCATACATTTTCCTCATATAGAAAAAGATGCTAGACGTGAGCAATTCAAGCCGCTGCCGCATCTGTTTGACAGCCGCCCGCCCGTGAATTGGGAGTATCTGATTTGCCGATTGAACCCAGATGTTATACGCGCGATGCCGTCCCTAGTCAAGCTTTATGTGGCCACCAAGTTCCCTAATTTGCACGGTATTTTCTTCGGATTTCCTTTGCGGCCTTAGCGGGCTTCGCGTGAACCTGCTTTATTCCACGCAAACTATGCTAAGTACGCATAGGGGCGCAAAAAAACACGCCCGGACGAACCGAACGTGTCTTGTGATGGATCGAATGATGAACCTGAACGAACTAATTCCCTCGCGAAGGCGGCGGCAGTTTCTTCAAACTTCCCTGCCCGCTGATCTGTCGGCTGCCGGCAACGCGCTCGGCCTGAGAAAGAGCTCTGAGAAAATTCTCGCCCAGCACCTTGCGGACCTCTTGCTCGGTGTAACCGCGGCGGAGCATTTCGTATGTGATCAGGGGAAGATCCTCGACGCCCTTCATTCCTTCGGGCAGAAAGTCTACGCCGTCGAAATCGGAGCCGAGGCCGACATGGTCTATACCCGCAACCTTTTTGATATGGTCGATGTGATCGACGATCTTCGTATAGGGCGTGACATAGATCGGGTTCGCGGCCAGCAGCTTTCGCTGGGCATCATTGAAACCGGCTGGATCGTTGGCGAACTGCCGTCTGAGTTCTTCGATCTGCGGCCTCAACCTTTCCGCACGCTCGTTTTGCTCCCGGTTCGTGCGCTCATCCAAAAAGGAAGGGTAAAAGACGACCATTATCACACCACCGTTTTGCGGCAATCGCTGCAAAACGCTGTCGGGAACATTGCGGGTATGGCTGTTTATAGCTCTGGCGCCGGAGTGCGATGCCATCAACGGGGCCTTGGAAACATCCAGCACGTCGAGCATTACCTTTTCGGAAACATGCGAAATATCGACCATCATCCCCAGCCGGTTCATCTCGCGGACAACCTCTTTTCCAAATTCGGACAAGCCGTTATTCTTGACCTCGCCGCGGTGGGCGTCGCCCCAGTCGTGCGAAACGTTATGGGTCAGCGTCATATAACGGATGCCCAGGCGGTAGAAATTTCGCAATGCATAAAGCGAGTTCTCGATCGCGTAGCCGCCTTCTATACCCATCAAGAGGCAGATCTTATTCTGCTTCTTCGCTCTCCTGATCTCGTCCGCGGTAGTACACATCACCAGCTCTTCGTGCTTCTCGGCTTCGCGGTACGTGGCGTCGATCAGGTCCATCGCCCGACGCATCGCACCGCCTGTTTGCAGCGTCTCGCCGCCGACGTAAATCGACATGAACTCGCCGGTCATTCCGCCCGCCTTCAGCCGCGCGATGTCCGTGTGCATAGCGTCGCCGCTGCGCGTCTTTCGGTTGCGCGAATCCGTCGAAAGGTCGAAGTCCTCATCGATCATCGGGCCGGTAATATCGTTATGGCCGTCGATAATTATCGCCTTGCGGTGGATCTTAAGGGCCTTCTCCCAAAGCACCGGATCGCCGCCGGCAGGCATCGTCTGCGCCGCCGCCGACACACAAATAACGCTGAGAATCAGAAAAAGAAAGCTGGTTTTCATAAGTTTTACCGGGAGGAGTAATTAAATTGTAGCCTGTTTTCGGGAAACACAAAAATGATCGGCGTGATGGTCCAACAAAAAAGGAGCATTTCTTGCGAAATGCTCCGATCCGTATCGAGGAGAGTGGGAGACGAGTTTGTTACCAATTACGATAATAGTAAGAGTTGCGATATGCCGACCGGTTAAGGATCCGTGCACGGGTCCGCTGATAACGGTTCAAGGCACGAATTGCCCTCGCCCGGCGGATCGCAAGTATCCGGCGCTCTCGCCACGAGAGTCCGTAACGGTTTCCGCCGTATATCGACCTATTCCGCCACGCTGAATTTCGATAGCCATACCGGCCATAGGCACGGCCCCTGTTGTAGCTGCCATAATACCGCGGCTGATATTGAACATACCCGCCGGAATACGAACGATCGCCGTAATAACGGCCATATCGCTGTGCGTTCGCCTCGGCCACCGAAAGAGCCAAGCACAAAAACGAGCCCCACCCCCGCGAGGGTCAGCTTTCTGAAAAGATCCATAATCTCCTCCAACGTCAGTTTTTTATTTATTGATAGGGAGAATATCGGTTTTGCGATGCAATGCGGACGTGCGACGTTGTCAAAAACTTTCCTGTGACAATAACGGGAAGAACTGTCCTTCGATCTTTGAACCAGGCGGAATGACCGGTACGCCCTCGAGCAAAGGCTGATCGGAATCGGATATTACGCCGTCGCGCAAGAAATTCACGACCGCCGCCCGCCGCATCCGATTGGACGTGTTCTCGTACGAACCGTGCATCATCAACGGATGATGAAAACTTGCTTCACCGGCTCGCAGGAGCGCGGGGACCGGATCGAAGGCGGCCCTTTGTTCGTCGCTCAGGTACTCAAAGACCGACGACATACTCCCTGAGAGATGATAACGAGGCAAAAGGTCCCATTTATGGCTGCCGCGAATATATCGAAGACAGCCGTTGTCTTCGGTCGAATCATCGAGCCCGATCCAACACGTGAGGTGAGCTACCGGTTTTGTTCGCGTCCAGTAAGAATAATCCTGATGCCATTCGACCACCGCACCGTCACGAGGGGGTTTGACGAAAAGCTGGTCATGCCAAAGCCGCACAGGGCCGCCGAGCAGCTGCCCGGCGATCTTAACGATCCGCCGCAGGAAGACAAGGTCGTGAAAGCCGGGCGAAATGCGCCATGCCCCTAGCGCGTGAAAAAGGACCGTCTCGGGATCGGACGACTCGTTGTGATGAATTTCGTAAAACAGCGGGTTCGGCGGCAAAGAAGGATCCATCAGCAAAGCAAGTTCGTCCCGCAGAACATCAAGTTGGCGATCACTCAAAACCGGGATTGCCGAGACAAATCCGTTTTCATGGAAGTAGTCGATCTGTTCCCGAGAAAGCCCGTCAGGTTCGCGGCCCTTTCCGTCGCAAAAAGAGACCAGGACAGGTTCGTGAAAATTCGAAAGATCGGCACTCGTCATTCAACGGATAATAACTTAACCGCGAGGGCCGCACAAAAGGCAGGCCGGCGGCTTGAAAATGGTATAGGAGTTGCGGTAGTCTTATCGGAGCAGGAGCAACCCCCGCTCCATGTTTTAGCTAACTCCCTCCCAATAGAATAGATACGGAATTAACGGACTCCCTCACCGGTAGGTCCCAGTTTGCATTTTTGTCAGTCTAATTGACAAAAACTGGCATTTTCTTGACCGGTTCCCTCACGAACGCGAAAGAATTAGAATGACCAGTAATACAATTTTTCCAACCAAACGCGACACAGAAGCCGAAGAGCAGGAGACAGTTGCCGGACCTCATTTCCTCGCGGACGACAGCATGTTCCGCGGCTTCATAGAAAACCTGCCGGTGCTCTTTTACGCCGTGGCGCCGACTCCGCCGTTCGCTCCCATGTATGTGAGCCCGGCCTTTATCCGTTTTGGTTTCGAGCTTGACCTTTGGTACTCAGATCCCGAGATCTGGAACAAGGTGATCCATCCTCAAGACCGGGAATGGGTGTTCGGCCAAACCGATGCGTCGACCCGGTCCGGCGAGGAGGTCGATTATGAATACAGGATCATCGATGCTAACGGCCGCATCCATTGGGTGCGCGATCGCGGCTGCCTGATTCGGGACAAGGAAGGCAACGTACTTTGCCGCGAGGGGGTGATCCTGGACATTACGGACCGCAAGATGGCAAAGGAGGCGCTCCGGATCAGCGAAGAACGCTATCGCAACCTGTTCGAAAACGCGAACGATATCATTTACGTCCACGATCTCGACGGTAATTATCTATCGATGAACCGGGCGGCTGAACGCATCTTCGGCTATTCGCGGGAAGAAGCTACGGGACTTAACGTATCGATGATCGCTGCGCCCGAGGGTCTTGAACTTGCCCGAAAGAATCTTGCTGTAAAATTGAACGGGAACGCCGAGCAAACCAGTTACGAGCTTCCCTGCATTCGAAAGGACGGCTCACGCTTAACCCTCGAAATAAACAGTACCATTATAAAGAAAAGTGGCGTGCCCGTTGCAGTACAGGGCATTGCCCGCGACGTTACTGAACGCAAGCATGCCGATGAGGCATTGCGCGAAAGCGAGATCAAATATCGCGACCTGTTCGAATATGCGAACGACCTGATCTATACGCACGATCTGCAGGGCAACTTCACTTCCCTTAATCGCGCCGGTGAGCGTATTACCGGCTACACGCGGGCTGAGGCGCTGCGAATGAACATCGCTCAGGTCGTGGCTCCCGGCTCTATCGCAGCGGCGCGTGAGATGACCGCAAAAAAGCTTGCCGAGGGCCTGGCCACAACCTACGAGATCGATATTGTTGCCAAAGACGGCCGTATCGTTTCTCTCGAGCTAAGCACACGGTTGATCCGCGAACAGGGCAAACCCGCCGGTGTACAAGGCATCGGCCGCGATATCACTGAGCGCAAGCGGCAGGACAATGCTCTCAAGGAAAGCGAGAAGCGCTATAGGCAGTTGGGTGAAGGTATATTTCATCAGGTATGGACCGCAGACCCAAGCGGAAAACTGGACTACGTCAACGCCCGCACCATGGAGTATTTCAACCGTGCCAGTGTTGAATTGATCGGCGAGAAATGGCAGGACGTTGTCCATCCGGACGACCTTGAGGAATGCCTAAAGCGTTGGACACACTCGGTCATGACCGGCGACCACTATGAGGTGGAGTATCGCCTACAGCGTAATGACGGTATATATCGGTGGCATAAGGCAACCGCGACCTGCGGGCTGGACGAGGACGGAAATATAACTAAATGGTTCGGGACCAACACCGACATTGACGATCAAAAGCAGAGCGAAGAAAAGCTGAATTTCTATGCCCGCCACGATGCGTTGACGAACCTGCCGAACCGCGCCGAGTTCATGTGCCATCTGCGGACGGCCATTGATCGGATCGCTTCGAACCCGAACACACGGTTCGCCGTCCTTTTCCTCGATCTAGACCGTTTCAAGGTGATCAACGACAGTCTCGGGCATTTGGTCGGCGATGCGCTTCTCCGCCAATTGGCCGACCGCCTCCAAAAATACGTTCGTCCGGGCGATGTCGTAGCGAGGCTCGGCGGCGACGAATTCACGATCCTATTGAACCGGACCGGCAGCCTCTCGGATATTGTCCAGGTCGCCGAACGTGTTCAGCGAAATCTGACCAAGCCGTTCCATATCGAGGGTTACGAGGTATTCACTTCGGCAAGCATCGGGATCATAATTTCGGACGACATCATGCGGGAGCCGGAAGACTTCCTGCGCGACGCCGATTCGGCAATGTACCGGGCCAAGGACGCCGGAAAAGCGCGATACGAGATCTTCGATCGCGAGATGCACGCGCATAACCTGAATCTCCTCCGATTGGAAACTGATCTTCGACATGCGTTGGAACGGGACGAGTTTGAATTGCTCTATCAGCCGATCGTCGACATCGAGACCGGTGTCGCCTACGAATTCGAAGCCCTGCTCAGGTGGAGACATCCTGCTTACGGGTTGGTGGGCCCCGATGAGTTTGTCAAAGTGGCCGAAGACAGCGGCCTTATCATTCCGATCGGGAATTGGATAATCGACGAGGCGTGCAAACAGCTTGCGGGATGGCAATCGAGCTGTTCATCGCAGCTTTCGGTAAGTGTAAACCTCTCAGCGAGGCAGTTGATGCACCCCTCGCTGGTCGACCGTGTCAGGTCGGCCATAAAGCAATCGGCTCTGTCGCCTAAGCAATTGAAGCTCGAGGTCACCGAGAGCACCGTGATGGAACACAGCGACCGCTCGATGAGTGTCCTGATCGAGCTAGCGGAACTCGGCGTATCGCTCTCGACCGACGATTTCGGCACCGGTTATTCCAGTCTTAGCTATTTACGCCGCTTTCCGTTCGACCGGCTTAAGATCGACCGCTCGTTCATAGTGGACATGGGCGGCAGCCGCAAAAGCACTGCGATCGTAAAGACCATTCTCATGCTCGGAGAGAATCTTGGTATTGAGGTAGTGGCCGAAGGCGTTGAGAGCGAAGAACAGCTGCGGACCTTAAGAAGCCTCGGGTGCCGTCTCGGGCAAGGATTTTTGTTCTCCCGGCCGATCGCGGCAGGCTCGGTCGACAAACTGTTGTCCAGCGACCGTGAACGAATGTCCATACCTGGTCCCCATCTACTGACGCCGCCTTCGTCGATGAGCGACGCTCCTTTGGCTCAACAGCTTAACTAGAACAATATCAAAAAGGGACCTTCCGTTTTCGATAACGGACGGTCCCCTTATGTGTTTATAAACCTACTATTGGTTCGCGACCTGCCGGCCGTTACGCGGCTTTGCGTTCTTAACGTGTTTATCGAACCATTCGATCATTTCGTAAAGCGTATGTTGGACGGATTCCCTTGCGGAATATCCGTGTGATTCAAGCGGCAGCATCACCAGGCGGGCGGTGCCGCCGTTGCCTGAGATCGCCGCGAACAACCGCTCTGACTGGATCGGGTAAGTCCCCTGGTTGTTGTCCGCTTCGCCGTGGATCAGGAGTATCGGCTCGTTGATCTTATTTGCGTAAAAGAACGGCGAAACCTCGGTGTAGATCTTCGAAGCCTGCCAAAAATCGCGGACCTCGTCCTGAAAACCGAATGGTGTCAATGTGCGGTTGTACGCGCCGCTGCGTGCAACTCCGGCCCGGAAAATGTCGGAATGAGCAAGCAGGTTAGCGGTCATGAACGCTCCATAGCTGTGGCCGCCAACCCCGACACGGTCGCGGTCCGTCACGCCCATTTCGACAGCCTTGTCGATCGCAGCCTGTGCCGAATCAACCACCTGTTTGACGAACGTGTCGTTCTTGGTCTCCGGCGGGCCGACGACCGGCATTGCGGTGTCATCGAGAATGGCATAGCCATTCAACAGCAGAAACAGGTGTGAGATCCCGCCGATCTGCGTAAAGCGGTTCGTCGAGCCGGAAACCTGACCGGCCACGCTCGCATCGGTAAAGCTTTGCGGATACGCCCAAACAATAGTCGGCAGCCGGGTTCCCTCTTTGTAGCCCGGCGGCAAATAGAGCGTGAAAGACAGATCGACACCGTCGGCGCGTTTGTATTTGACGAGCTGTTTTGTGATGCCGCGAAGCTGCGGTGACGGGATCTTTGAAATCGGTTATTTGCTCTGGCCGCAGTCGCCGTGCAAGTTTGTCCGGCTGGGCAAACCTGCCGTATGAAGAGGTTGGACGGTGCAGCGACGGATTCTTTTCGCGTAAGGAATCTCGTTCCGTTGTCGTCGATCATACGCGGCAAACGTTTCGTATTCCTCGATGCCCGAACGAAAGATCTCTTCGGTCTTTAATGTATTGAGATTCATTCGACGGAAGAACGGGCGATCGCCGTCCGGAGTTGAGCCGGCGCCCGAAAAGAAGATATCGTCGCCGTTCTGCCGTATCACATTCACGCCGTTCGGCAGTGTTTTCATCACCGGCTGGCCGATGTCGTTGTAGCGGTCGTTGATGTTGAGATCGGCGATCAGCTTAGGCTGTCCGGCGTTGCGATAGTCGGTCATAAAAATACGCCGCCGCTGCGTGTCGCGGTTGTAATCGAAGAAGAGCATCAAGCCATTCTTCTCGCCAAAAAAGCGCCCTTGATAACGCTGCTCGGTCTTCAAAAGCTCGGCCGGCGAACCATTGAACGGGGCCGCGAGCGTCATCAACTTGTCGCGCGGCGTGACCTTTTTTCGCGGATCGCCGCCGTCGAGAGCTTCGGCCCAAAGTAAGCGTCGCGGGCTCGGTCGGGATCCAACCGTAACCACGCGGGCCGGTCGGTACGCCCTGGGCGGGAAGGCTGTCCTGAAGCGGAACGTCGGGAAGCTTCTGGACAAGCTTGCCGTTCGCATCCCAGATCTCCACGGTCTTCGGAAACCTGGAGGCCGGAAACAGATACGAATACGGCTTGCGTATGCGGGACGCATATACATACTTTCCGTCGGGCGAAAAGACTGCGTTGTCGAATATCGCCGGCGAACCGACGTTGCGGACCTTGCCGTTGACGTCGATGAGAGCGAGCTGCGATGTAGCGTAATACTCGTACAATTTTTCGTCATTCGGCGATTTTAAAAGGTCCTGGAATGTGGCGATCTGTCCGCGACGGCCGCTCGTTTCCTGAATGTTGGGCTCGGCGGGCGTTATGTTTTGATAAGTTGGTGCCGGGCCGCGTCCCTCGGGCACGAGCGACGCCGAGAGCGTTGTCGAATTTTCCCAACCGAAGCCGCCGAATGCCGTATTTACCAACACGTTCTTGACCTTCGTGGCTTTTGCCGTGGTTGTGTCCACGATCCAAAGCTCGACGCCGCTCGGAGTGATGTTTCCGAAGGCGATGTATTTCCCGTCGGGCGACCATTGAACGCCCGAGATCTTGGCTCCTGCGGGCAACGCGACCGGCGTCTCCTTTCCGTCGGCTATGTTCTTAAGCGTCATGCTGACCGAATAAAACTGTAAGTGCGGGCTGTTCGTATTCGGATTCACACGCGTTCCGGCAAGCCGAAGCATAGGCTGCGCAAGGTCGGCGATCGGTGGGTAACGAAGCGGCGTTAGCAGTGCCAACTTGTCGCGTGACGGCGAGATCGAACTCGTCGGAACAGTGGGCGCGTTGAGTACGTCGGTTACCGCTTTAGGCGGGGCCTTATAACCCTGTCCGATGGCGAGACTTGCAAACAGCGCTAGGCAAAAGAAATAGGCCGACAATTTTGAAGCTTGCTTTTTCATAGGTCCTCTCGTGATCAATTGATGGAAACTGTTACTGAATAATCTGAAGCCGATCGTTTGCGGCGGGCCTCGGCCCGCATCATAGCGACACGAATAATAAAATCGCCCGTCGCAGGCAGCCGGCCGCCAAAATTGACAACCTGTGCCGCACCATCGAGGTTCTGTCCGTCGGGCTGAAAAATACTGAACATAGTGTAGGTATTCATCGAGACGAGCTTAACGCTGATCGTCTGTCCGGCGTTAGCGCCGATCAGATAATCGCGGTATTCATAACCGCGGATCGTGCCCTTCACCTTTGCCGAGTTCGCGCCCTTCTTGAACATGATCTTATGTTTTGATTGAGCGGCCGCAAGCCCGCCCATTAAGACAAGGCACATTAAGAAAAGGCATGCTCGAAAAATACTCCTCATTTCCGTGACTCCTTCAATCCGGCGATAACCTTTGCAGCAACCGCTGGGATCGCGTCACGGTCGTTCGCATGGTTCTCCGTGTAGATCGCAAGCACGAATTTCAGCCCGTCCGCCGTTTCAATGTAAGCCGCGTCATGACGTGCCCGGCTGGTCCAGCCGGCCTTCGACCACAATTTTGCATTCGTCATCTTGGCGTCGATCAGTGCCTTGCCGGTAAACCCGACAGACTGATTATCCAGGTCCGAAGATGGCTTGAACGGGTCGCGTTTCATCAGGTCCATCATCGCCTGCGTCCGCTCAGGCGTGTTCAGCCGTCCGAGCACGATCTCTGCCAGCAGCCTTGCGGTCGCGTTGGTCGTTATCATATTCCGGTTCTGGCCTTTATATTTCCGCGACTGCTGCTCGATCCCGTAGGCGTCCTCGCAAAAGGTTTTTTGATTGATATTGATGTTCGTGTAGCCCATCGACGCGAAGTACCGGTTCACGCGATTGCGCTGGTATTGCCATTGTTCGAACTGTTTCTCGGGCAGCTCGGCACCGCTGGATGTGTCGGTCAGCACATCGAGAATATACTGCGTCGCCTCGTTCGACGAATCGACGATCATGTCCTTCAGGCCGCGTGACAGCTCGGGCGTCAGCGTTATCTTTCCGTCCTCGAGCTGCCGCTCCAAAGCCGCCATGTAGAACATCTTCACAACACTGGCCGGATAGATAGGTTTTTCGCCGTTGATGCTCGCCCACCTAAGATTATTCACGTCGGAAACGTCGATCAGCGTCGCCGCGATCTCTTCCGGCTTGAAATTCTTACCATTCGTCGGGATCAAGCACCGTGTTCACCGCCGCCCTCAAAACAGCATCCAATTCAGGCGAAGACGTAAGCCTGGACGCCTGATAATTCTTGGGTGCAGCGATCTCGATGTTCTTCCGCTCGCCCTGCCCAAACAGTGGAAAGGCGGAAAGACATACAATGACAAGAAAGAAAATAGCTCTCGACAAGTTCATTCAATTATCTGGATTCTTTACGGAAAGTGGTTTTCAGAGTATAAACGAAAAGCGTTCTTAAAAAAAGCACTTCCTCACACACTAAATGACAGAAGAAAAACTTGTTCGCGGCATCGGCCGGTGGGATTTTACGGCCATAGTGATCAACGGGATAATCGGCGCCGGCATATTCGGCTTGCCGGGAAAAGTTTACGCTCAGATCGGTTCTTACAGTCTTATCGCCTTCGTCCTGTGTGCTGTCATCGTCGGGTTGATCGTGCTTTGCTATGCCGAGGTGGCGAGCCGTTTTTCAACCACGGGCGGCTCGTATCTTTATGCGAGAGAAGCATTTGGCCCGGCGGTTGGATTCGAGGTCGGCTGGCTTTTTTGGATAGTTCGCATCGCGACATTTGCCGCAAACTGCAACCTGCTGATCACATATCTGGCCTTTTTCGTTCCCGGTGCCAACGAAGGCGGATTGCGGATCATATTTGTAAGCCTCGTGCTTTTGATAATCACGGTGGTCAATCTGGTGGGCATTCGAGAGTCGGCGTTGATGACCAATATTTTTGCCGTCGGCAAACTGCTGCCGCTGCTCGTGTTCGCCATCGTAGGGATGTTCTTCATAAACGGCTCCAATTTCACGTTCGATGTGGTGCCGCAATACTCTGCATTCTCGACCGCGGTCCTTTTGCTGATATACGCCTTTGTTGGCTTTGAAGTGTCAGTGGCCGTCGCCGGCGAGACCAAGGAACCGGAAAAGACGATGCCGTTCGGCCTGATCGCCGGCATTGGGATCGTAACGATCCTCTACATTATCATTCAGGTCGTGTCGATCGGGACGCTGCCGGGGCTTGCGACTTCGGAAAGGCCGATAGCCGACGCGGCTGTCGGGTTTCTAGGCCCGTTCGGGGCGGCATTTATCAGCATCGGCGTTATCGTTTCGATCTTCGGCAATCTTAATACGGGCGTTCTGGCCGCTACACGTACTCTGTTCGGAATGTCGGAACAGCGGGACCTTCCGCCTGTTTTTGACAAAACACATCCGAAGTTCAAGACGCCATATGTCTCGATCATTGCGACGTCCGCCGTAATGCTCGTTCTCACGATCCAATCGTCCTTCCTCACTGCCGTTGCCATCGCAACCATCGCGCGACTTCTGTTTTACGCGACAACGTGCCTCGCCCTGCCGATATTCCGTCGACGCACAGATCTGCCAAAGGCACCATTCTCGGTACCTTTCGGTGTCGTGGCTGCTGTCCTGTCGATAGGGTTGATCGTATGGCTATTGACCAATGTAGATTACGCCAAGGAAGGCCTGGCCGTCATCGTCGCGGCGACGATCGGCCTGGTTCTTTATGCTGGTTCTTACTTCTTTAGAAAGAAGAGCGAAGGAGCTTAACCGAAAACGCCTTCACCAAGAAAGTTTCTTCGAAGGTAAGATATGGTGTCGTTGAGCGTCTCCTGAGGATCTCGCGGCGAAAAGCCAAGTTCTTTCTCGGCCTTTGATGATTCGAAATACCAGAAATACTCCGCTTGCTCGACCTCCTTCGCAGCGACCGGCGATGTCTTGCCCCAGTTCGAAAAAACCGATTCGATAAATGACGATCCTGCCATCGCCAGCTTTTTCGGCACTTTCAACATTGGAGCCGAAACGCCCGATAACCGCTCAAGCCGGCCGAAGAATTCGGGAAACGTCATATTTTCCGCACCGAGAAGATATCTTTCCTGATGCCTGCCTTTCTCCAATGCGGAAATAAAAGCCGTAGCGGCGTCGCGGGCATCTACGAAGTTCAGGCCGCCGCTGGGTGAATACGGTATTCTCTTCGCCAGAAAATCGAGCACCGGTTTGGTCGAGCTCAACCGCTCGTCATCCGGCCCGAGCAGCAGCGACGGGTTCAAGATCACAAGCCGCCGTCCGTCACCGTCGAACTCGGCCAGGCGGTGCGTTCCTGATAATACTTCGACGCGTAATAAGCCCATTGCGAGATGACATCGACTGGTTGCGGAAACGTTTCGTCGAAGATCTGCTCATCCTCGCTGACCGCGATAGTCCCGCTCGATGACGCGAGCAGCATCGTCGTTACTCCCGCTTCTTTCGCAGCCTCGCAAAGTATTCGCGTGCCCTCGACATGAACTTTGTTCATCGCGGCAGCATCGTTGTTGTCGCGAGATACTTTGCCTGCCAGGTGGAAGATCGCGGAGACGTGCTTACAAGCCTTGGCGACATCGTCGCGGTCCGTCACTGACCCCTCAACAGCCTTCACGCCGGCGTCCTTCATCCATTCGGGCACGGACGAGGCCATCACCTTAAGATTCTTCTCACCTGCATCGATCAACTGCCGAACAATATGAGTCCCTAAAAAACCTGTTCCGCCCGTTATCAGGATCTTCTTTTCAGTTTTTGCAAGTGCTTTTGTCTTTGCCATAAGATTTACCGCAGGACGCAGAGACGCAGAGTTTTTTAGACACGTTCGGTCTGCGAGGACCAAACAGATTCTTCGTCTGCGTCTCTGCGGTGAAATTCATTTCCAAGTCCTCCGGATCGGGTGCGCCTCAGTGTTGAACACAATGCCTTTGAAGTCCAGCGTCTTCTCCGGTGCGAAAAGCAGGTAAAAGTATTTGAACGTCTCCGCGAACAAAAAGCTCTGCATTGCGTCCGATTTTTCTTTGGTCACGACGCTCTTCAGATGCGCGTATCCGATGTCCGTTCGGCAATGTTTCACAAAGTCATCCCACATCTGCTTTCCCATAGCCAGATATTTCGGGTCCTTCGTGAATTGATAAAGATAATAGGTCGATTCGACGATCTCGGGCCTCAACGGGTAGCCTGCGTGTTCGACCTTCATCGTTTTGTAATTGAAAACCTCGGGCTCGATTCCGTGTACCTGCCACATTTTGAACATCGAATCCTGCAACGCCCGGGCTCGGTTCAGATCCCCATCGAGCGCAAGAACCGCCGGAAAGAATGCATCCAACGCACCGGTTGTTGTCGCCGTGCGCCTTCCAGTGTTCATATCCGCGTGGCCGTACCAAAGCTCGCCTAGAACGATCGGGCCGGTCACGTTCTTTTTGCTCATGTTCTCGCCTTCGTCGGCGAGATACGTGTTGATCTTTGTGATCGAGTCTTCCCACATCGAGCGGCAGTCCGGGTCGCCGAACAGGATCGAACACTTCAGCAGATATTCATAGTAAGAGTCGATCTCGGCACTGATATGGCTGCCCGTGTTGGTCCACTGGCCGGTCTCGACATTTATCCGCGTTCCTACCAAACCGATGGGCGATCGCCGCTTGTAAGTCTCAACCAACGCACGCTTTGCTTTATCGTAATATGCAGCCTTGCCCGTCAGCTTGCTCAGCGTGCCGAACTCGATGATCAGCGTTCCCGTTTCCGCCGGATTTGAGATCTCGCCTCGCGTTTTCCCGGTTTTCAGATTGACGTACTTGTACGGAAGCCCCGTCGGCGAATCGAAAACCGGCAGCAGCCGAGTACCGAGATCGTCAGCCATCGCAAGCAGCTTTTTATCACCGGTGATCTGGTAGGCGGAAAGCAGCCCGCCCAAGATGCGGATCGTTATCTCGAAATTCTGGACATAAATATCCTTGTCGAATTTGAGATTCGCCGTAATGTATTCGCGTGTCTTGTCCGCCTCTGCTTTCATTCCCATCAGATACATCGTGTCCAACGCATCGACAGGCGTCATCAGCAGCGGCTCGGCGTACCAGTTATGGAAAGACTTGCTTAGCGGTTTCAGATCGTCGTTGCCCCAGGCGTATTTCTTGTAACCGTTCCAGGCATGAAGAAATTCCGTCTTTACCTGCTCCGCTGCGGCTTTTCGATCGATCGCCTGGCCCAATACAGATATTGCAAGCGCAAGCGATATCGCGACGATACCTACGGGTTTAGTTCGCATAGACTCAAGATTTGTTTCCGAAATAGCTGATAACTGATAGCTGAAAACTGATAATTATCAGCTATTATTAGTTATCAGCTATCAGTTATTCCGAATGTGCTTATTGTTTATTTATCAATATCGGATCACCAAACCCTAGCTCCTTCAAACGCGGAAGCTGAGTTTTCGCATCGCCTACGACCAGCCAGATCATCCGATTAGGATCAAGATACTTACCCGAAAGATCTTTTATCTGCGCGACCGTCATCGCTTTAACGATCTGTTCTCTTTGCTTGACGTAGTCGGGCTTCCATCCGTAGCTGCTGATGTTGTCCAGGAGGCTCAGCTTTGCGCCGGCGGTCTCGAACGCTCGCGCGTTGCTCTTGACCAAAAATCCCTGCGTTGTTGCCAGGTCGGCGTTCGAAAATCCTGTTCCGTAATTTTCAAGGATATTCTTTATCAGCTGCACCGATTCGAGTGTTACGTTCGCTCGAACGCCGCTGGCAATAGTGAACGTCCCGGAGTTTCTGGTTCCAGAAAAATTCGAATTGATGCCGTATGTGTAACCCTTTCCTTCGCGAAGCTGCTGCGTAAGCTGCGACGCAAAACCGCCGCCGCCGAGAATGTAGTTCGAGACAAGCGCCGGATAATAATCCTTGTCCGTCGCGGCGAGGGCCGGATAGCCGATCCGCAAGACCGACTGGACAGCACCGGGCACGTCGTAAAAATAGACCTGTGCCCTTGCAGGCGGTGCGGGGGTTTTAAACACCGGGAATATCTACCTTTTTTGCTGCCCAACGCTTGTTCAGGTCCGAGAGCGAGTTTGTGACCTTTCCCTTGTCGATAGCTCCCACAACGTGCATCCGAGCGACCGAAGGCGAAAGGTTTTTCGTGTAATAAGCTTTAAGATCGTCGATCGTCATCGCGTTGACCGACTCGATCGTCCCGAGAATATTGCGTGATCGGATGTCGTCCTTTCCGTAGATCAACAGGTTGTACTCCCGCTGGGCGATCGCGTTCGGGTTTGCGTCGAGCTGGCGAATCTGGCTGATGGTGCTCTGTTTGGCCAGGTCAAATTCCTTTGCATCCCAACGCGGCTCGAGCAGTATCTCTTCGACAAGTTCGAGGGTGGCGTCGTAATTTTTCGCCAGCGTGTTGCCTCTGATCCTGATGTCTTCGGTATCGGCCGAAACATTGATCGTGGCTCCAAGCTGCTGGATCGCTTCTTCCAATTCCTGCGGAGTTTTCTTCGCCGTCCCCTGCGTCATCATCCGGGCGAGCAAGTTCGAAACGCCGATCTTAGTTGATGTCTTCGAGCAACTGGCCGCCGTCGATCACGATCTCGAACTGCACGAGCGGCACTTCGGTGTTCTCAATGCCATACACGCGCATTCCATTCGAAAGCTTGTTTTCCCAAACAGCCGGAATCTTTACGGCCGGCGCCGGGCCATAGGGCGGCTCGACGCTGCGATTGAACGTCGACGGCGTCTTTTCATATGTCGCCTTTACATTCGGATCAACCGCGGCCTCGGCGCCCTGCACTATTTTTTCCTCGACGACCTCGGCCTTAGTCGAGCCTTCCAGGGCGAGTGCGAGCTTTCCCCTCGGGACAAAGCTGGTCGCGATATAGTTTTTGCCCTTGATGTACTTTTCGTACACGCGCGTCACGTCGGCCGTCGTCACGGCGAGAATTTCCTTGATGTCCTGCTCAATACATCCGGGATCACCGGCGAATATGTTGCACTGGGTAAGCTGAACACCCTTTCCGAGCACACTTGAAAGCGAATTGTAAAACTGCGTTTCCTGACCGGCCTTGATACGGTCCAGGTCTTTTTGCGGAATCCCATCTTTCTCAAACTCGCGTAAATGCTTCGGTCACGGCTTTCGACACTTCATCAAGGTCCTTATCGGCGAATGCCCTTATAACAAGGCGCACCTGGCCCGCGAGCTCGGAGCCGAAGTTGAACATATTTACGTTCGGGGCGAGTTTCTTTTCTTCGACGATGACCTGGTAGAACGGCGCCTTTTTGCCGCGCGTCAGGTAGGTGGTCAGGACATCAAGGGCGGCCTCGATCAGGGTGATACTGCTCGACTGTCGGCCACGCATAGGTTAACTCAGGCAGGCGGGCAAGATTGTCCTCGTGATAAAACTTTACCGTTTCCCGCACGACTCCGGGACGTTTCTGCAACGGCGTTATCTCTTCACCGCGTTTGATCTCGCTGAAATATTTTTCAACCCACTTTCTCGCCTGCACCGGATCGAAATCGCCCGCGACCGTGAGCGTCACGTTATTCGGAACATACCAGCGGCGGAAAAACTCCTTTACATCTTCGAGCTGCGCGTTTTGAAGATCATCCAGCGAACCGATCACCTGCCAGTTGTATGGATGGTCCTCCGGATATAAGGCCTTATCGATGACATACGACGTGTGCCCGTAAGGGTTGTTGTCGACACCCTGCCGCTTTTCGTTCTTTACGACCTGTTTCTCTTTTTGCAGAACCGGCTCGGTAACAGTGTTGATGAACCAACCGAGCTTGTCGGCCTCGGCCCAAAGCATTTTTTCAAGCGCGTCTTTCGGAACCGTTTGAAGATAATTAGTTCGGTCGCGGTTCGTCGAACCGTTCGCACCGGAACCGCCGATCCTTGCTGTCAACTTATCCAGCCCGCCTTTGCCGAGATTCTCGGATTCGAGAAACAGCAAATGCTCGAACATATGAGCGAACCCTGTCCGGCCTGCTTTTTCACGCGCCGAGCCGACATGGGCTGTCAGCGAAACCGCCACCACGGGATCAGAGCGGTCTATATGAAAGATCACGTCAAGGCCATTCGGAAGGGTGAACTTTTCATAGTCGATCTTGAACGTTCCGTTGCCCGCCGGCTTTTGCGCGGAAGCCGGGATCAGAGAAAGCAGAAGAGTAAAAACAAGCAGGTAAACTTTTGCGATTTTCATATTGCTATTACGGTTATGGTTGATCTCGTTTAGCTTCAAACCTGATCGGGGCGTGCTATTCATCTATCACCGGTTCCTGCTTTCGCGACTTTCGCCGTTCGGCCTTCCATGCTTTTCGCACGGCTGCGACATCGAACTTGTCGCGTTTGCCGTCGCGCATATTTTCGACCTCGTGCTGAACGCGGGCGGCGATCAGGCGATAGGCTTCGGTATTCGGAACGCCTTCGGTCATATCGCGAAGTTCTTCGTACGAAAGAAAACGTCCGATCTTTGCCCCGACCTTCGCTCCGAGGCTGTTGCGTTTCGGAATCGTCATTCCCTTCGGAAACGCCTCGAAAGTTCCCCAAAGATAGATCGGCAGAATGCCGATCTTTTGATTCAGCGCCAGATAACCGATCATCGGGTTTGAACTCCGCGATCTCGCCGGTCGTCGATGCGCGTCCCTTCGGGAAAGATCAGGGCGTTGTAGCCTTCGTTCAGGATCTGCGTCACGTGCCGCAGCGACTGGCGCAGACTGCCCGTCGTTCGATCGGAACGAGCGTAGTGAAGTTGTTCATATACGCCCGCTTGTACTTCGTGTCGAACCAGTAATCCGCGGCGGCGACCGCGACGGTCTGCTCAGCCACGTCCTTACCCAGTGCCTTTTTCACCAAGGCCGGTATCGATATGCGAAGCATGGTTCGGGGCGACGATGAAATTAACGTGCTGCGGAACATTGCCTTCGCCCTCGATCGTAGTGTCGAGCACATGCTCGAATAAAGCGTTTCCTGGGCGAGATCGACGACCGCGTTCCCGACTCGGCGGACCAGCGACGGAATATCTATCTCGTCATCCTCTTTTTTCTCTTCGGCTCTTCGGTTCGTCAGCAAGTCTTTTGGATTTGTCCACGCGTTGACGGCGGTCAGCAGCTCGCGGACGGTTTGAACCTCGTTCAAAGTGTCGGGCGAGATCACACGCCCGCCCGCATCCTCGACCGCCGCCTGCAGCTCGACGAACATCAGCGAATCAAACCCGAGATCGGCGAGTTTGTCCTCAACCGCAACGTCAGAAAGCGGCCGGTTCGAGACGCTTGCGACGATCTTTCGGATCCAGAGCAGATTGTCGTCGCCTTTCGATTCGACGACCGCCTTCGTGTCTTCGTCTTGTCGCGGTCTTCCAGATGCCTGCAGCATCGCGACGACCTCAGGCCGTTTTACCTTTCGCGTCGCCGTCCGCGGCAGTTCGAACGGCGTGATGTGAAGCACCTTTACGCGTTTAAAGAACGGCAGCGACGCCGAGATCTCGCGGAAATGTTCTTCGATCTTTTTGTTGACCTCGGCACGTGCGAGGGCGATGTCGTGTTCGTAATCCGGCACGACAAGCGACGCGATCTTCTCGCCGCCGTCCGTCGTCGGGCAGCCCGACGACGCTCAATTCTTTTATAAACCCCGATTTGCCGTAAAGGTCCTCGATCTCGTCCGGGTAGATGTTCTTGCCGTTCGAATCGATGATCACGTCCTTTGACCGGCCGACGATGAAGAGATTGCCGTCTTCGTCGATGCGGCCGAGGTCGCCGGTCCGCAGCCAGCGGTCCTGCAGCACGGCTTCGGTCGCTTCTTCGTTGTTGTAATAACCGAGCATTACGTTCTGCCCGCGTGCCAGCACCTCGCCAACGCCGTTCTCATCCGGGTTATCGATCTTTACCTCGACGCCCGGCAGCGGTTTGCCGACGCTGCCGCTGAAGTAGTTTGTTTCCCGGGCCGCGCGACGGTCAGCACCGGCGAGCGATTCGGTCAGGCCGTAACCTTCGAGCACCGTAAATCCGAGTCCGTGCAGATCCTTCTGAACCTTTTCGCTCAATGCCGATCCGCCCGAGATCAGATAACGCATCTTTCCGCCCATTCCCTGATGGATCGGGAAAAAGACGATCGGGCCGAGATTGAACGGCGTGTTGTCGCGGATCCAGGCGTTGAATTCGATAACGTTGTCGGCGAGATCGGCGATCCAATCGCCGCGTTCGCGAAGACGCGTTTTGATCCGCCGATGCAGCATCTCCCAAAGTGCCGGAACGCCGACCATTCCCGTCACGTGGCCGTTCTCGATGGCGTGCGAAAGCTCTTCGGCCGTCAGTTCGTCGAGATATGTGATCTGCGTTCCGTTTGAAAACGGCGTCAGGAATCCGGCCGAGAATTCGAACGTGTGATGCATCGGCAGCACGGACAGAACGCCGTCGGTAATGTCCATATCGAGCACGCTCGAGAGCATCGAGATCATGTTCGTGAAGTTCTTGTGCGACAGCATCACCGCCTTCGGCTTGCCGGTCGTGCCGGAAGTGAAGATCAGCGACGCGACTGAGTTCGATAAGTACCTTTGTCGGCAGCAAGCGCATTGCGTTTCGCTTCTTCGGTCTCGGTCCGGCATTTCGAAGACCTCGTCGAATGTCCATACATTGACGCTTCAAGTGCCGGCTTCGGCGAGCTTTGTCGGTCAGAGCTCAGGATTCTCAGTCCGCGAGCTTCGGCTGAAAGACGATCGCCGAAGCCTCGCCGGCCTTCGCAAAATTCACGATCTCTTCGACCGAGCTCGCCGGATCGATCGGGATCGCCGTCGCGCCCGGCCTTTAGAATGCCGAAATACGTCATTCCCCATTCGGGCATGTTGTTCGAAAACAGGATGACGCGGTCGCCCTGCTTGATCCCGTTTTGCGCAAGGAAACCCGGCGCCCGCAACGTCAGTTCGCGGACGTCCTCGAATGTGTATTGCTCCTTGCGCCCGTTTCGCTCGATCCGCATCGCGACGCGTGTCGGAAAACGTTTGACCGAAGTATCGAACAGATCGAGCAGGTCTTTGTAGGTGTACGAACGTTTCTCCTGGATCTTCAGCTCTTCCTCGAGCGTCGGCAGCACCCATTTTCGCATGCCCGGGAAATGGACGTTCAGCCAGTAGTCGTACCAGTCCAGCTTTTCCGGATACCACGGCAGCAGATGTTTTTCCTTTTCCTTGATCAGCGACATGCAGTGCGCGCACGTTGTCCGATCGATAAAGATACTCGTTGTCGATCATGAACGGCTTGAACATCGCAAATGCGTCCATCGTTTCCTGTGTCGTGCGTTTGAAATCTTCGGTCGATTTCTTCAGATCGGAAACGATGTTGCCGATGCGCCCGCCGCCCCAACGCGGTGCTGCCTTGTCCAGAAGCTTGTCGCGCCTGCTTCGCCAGCTTGTTCAGCATCGGGGCGCGAGGTCAGCTCGTATGTCCGTCTGCTTGACCGGTGTGCGGCCTCGATCATTCCGGCGAGTTTGTTGACGATCTTGTTGCCCGTTTCCTTTTCCTCGAAATGCTGCCGCTTGTATAGCCCGACCAGCCCGACGATCCGTTTCATATCGTTCGGGTTCGAATCGCCCGACGACGCCTGGAAAACAAGCGGCGGATTCGTCATCGACCAGCGCGTTCATCGCCGCCGCGAGTATCGCGCCCGCAACCATATCGACCGGAATAATGTCGAGGACCAGTTTTTCATTGACCGGAATGATCGGCTGTCCTCTGAGTGCGATCAGGATCAGCGGAGCGGTTGTCGTAAATCCTTCGTTCCAGCCGGGGAACGGATACTGATTGCGACGATTCGACGATCGAAGGCCGGACGAGCATCTTTACGATGTCGTCCTGCTGGGCGATGATCTGCTCGGCGAGCGATTTCGAATAGGTGTAGATGTTCGTCCAGCCCCAGTATTCGGCACGCTCGGCTCCGAGTTCGGTCGTCCGCTCGCGGATCCACATCTTGCGTTCGCGGAAGATCGCGGATTTCAGTTCGCCTTCATCGTCCGGGTCGCGGCCCTCTTCGATAAACCGGTCAGCGCGCCAGCTCGCGAAACTTCGCGGCCTGCACCGCGTCGTCCGCTTCCTGCCGCGCCTGCTCGCTCAAACGGGCACAGTCCTCGACCTCGCGGTTGACGTCGAATGTCGTTCCGACCAGCTCGTTCTTTCGCGGAAAATATCCGACAACCGGCTCGTTCTCCCAGATCGCGCCCGCTACGTTTGCCCGCGACAAAACAAGTCGAAACATGCACCAGCCGCGGCTTTTTCATCATCCGCGCCATTTTGATGATGTTGTTCGACCCGACGACATTCGTCCGCAACGCGGTTTCAAGCGGCGGATTAAACGTCACGTTTCCGGCACCATTGATGATGACGTCGGTGTCCCGCATTATCTTCTTCGCCTTCTTTTCATCCAGCCCGAGAAACTCGTTCCCGACATCGCCGTTGACCGGCACGACCTTCGACTTGATAAACTCCTCAAACCCGTCGCCGTATTTTTCTCGCAGCGGATCGAATGTCGGCGACGTAACGATGCTCGTCCAAAACCGGGTCTTCGATTCGTTCTCATCCCGCGCCCGCACCGTCGCATAAACCTTCCCGATATCCGGAAAATTATGCAGCAGCATCGACAGCGTGACCTTCCCGACAAAGCCCGTCCCGCCGATAAAGAAGATCTTCTTGCCTTTGAATATTTCTGTTGGTGATAATTTCATTTCACATGCGTGCGAAGCACTGCTAGATAACTTTAGCTACAGGTGGAGCGTAGCGTAACCTGTAGACCGCAACCGAAGATCGGACCACGAGCGTGTCGGAACACGTCGACATCAATCCCACAAGTATTGTCTGTCGAAGTCAACACCGTACTCGCCATTTGCGAAAGAGCGTTCTTCGCGGCGGGCCTTGCGTATCGTTCGTATCATTCGCATCGTTCGTGTCTTTCAAGCCATTCGCATCTTCAAGTTTGCTGTTCGCATCAGTCGGATTCCATGTCAGGATAACGCCGACGAGCTTTTGGTTTTCTTTTCGCCAAACGCTTCTGATCTTTGACAAAATTACCGCCGCTTCGAGCGGGTTGCTTGTATCACTGAGCATGCCGGAAAACACAGCGTAACGGCTTTTATTGTCAATGGTTTAGCGTGTCAAAATGTCTCACCGAGGCACGCTCTCCCCGCGGGAGACAAAATTCGGCATAACGCTCGTATTTTCAACAGCTTTGCGTGTCTCACCGTGAGACAAATGAGACAAAGCTAAATTAATCGAAATGCGGGTCACAGTTTGTGACCGCGTATATCTAATCCCTCACATTACACAACCCGATCACCGGCTGATGGAGCATCGTTATCTCGGCATTTCGGCCCATGTACGAACGGGCCATCGCGATCGCTTCGGTCAGATTGTCGGCCCGTTCCCAGCCGAGCATTTCGGGAACGTGGGCGTTTTCGGCCCCGGCGACGATTACTTTGCCGACGTGCTGGCGGCCGTTTTCGCCCCAGTACCACATAAAGAACGGGTGGGCGCCGTGATAGGCGTTGCCGCGGCGGTACATCTCGACGTAGGCCGGGTTGGTCGGCGAATTCGCGTTCGTATTTTTCGCGAAGATAAAACGCGTCGCGCGATTCGGGCAGCAGTCGGTGGAAAAATTCGATGTACGACGGGTGAAAATTGTGGTCGAACTCGTCAAAGCACGGATGCGTGATGATCATCACGCCGCCTTTTCGCAGCAGCGGCTTGTTCCGGTACATATTGAAGTGATACCCGAGCGCCATCACCTGCACGAGCAGCGGATTCAGTGCCGAATAGACGTTGTACGGCGAAATGTCCGGAATGCCGGAGATCAGAATGTCGCACTGCCCTTTCACCGGAATCTCGTACTGCCGGTAATTCAGTTCGAGGATCTTGTCGTGCACGGGTTCGGTCTTCCCCGCGTAGCAGCCGATCAATTCGTACTGTGCCGGGATGGCGTGCAGCATCTTTCGCCGGGCCCCTCGCGGCATCTTTGAAAATGTGCGCTTCATCGCCTCCCATTTCATCCGGTCCATGAACGAAAACTCGTCCTCGTTCCGCGTCAGGATGTCGTAACCCTCGGGGAACATCTTGTTGTTCAGAGCCGTTTCGATATGAAAGACCTTGCAGTTCTCGTCAACCAGTTTGCCCAGCCGGATGACCTTGTGATTCAGCTCCGACGCCGGCGGGTCCATATACGAATGCGAATCGCGGATCGTCTGCGGCTCGTGATGCGCCCGCAGAGATCTCGTAATCGCACAGCCCGACGGCGACCGACTTATGCCCGCCGTCCATCGGGACGAGGTTGATGTTGAGGTAGATCAGCAGGTCGCTTTCGATCGCACGTTTGTTCACCCGCAGCGGCTCGTTGTGCCGCGTGTGCCCGAGCGTGACCAGGTCGTCGTCGTCCTCGGCATCGTGGTTGTAATAGCGGTCGGGATAGTATTCGTTATAGATCGCCGTGCCGACCATCCGCTTCATTTCCCACGCGGTCATCTTGCGATGCAGCGAGTTCGCGATGATCAGGTGAATATCGTCCACGCCGTTCGCCCCGCACATATCGAGCACGACCTCGAGCATCGTCTGCCGCATGTCCGGCAGTGCCATCGGCGGCAGCGGCAGCGAAATGTCGTCCATCGCGATCGTCACCCGCATCCCCGGCTCGAGCAGCGCATAAAGCGGCTCCATCTCAATCGGATGATTCACCGCATATCGGATCGCCGCCTCGCGATTCGGCAACCCCTTGATCGGCGGATTCGGATAAATCACCCGCGTCCCGATCGGAATGTCCTCAAGGATAAAATCCTCGCCATTCGGCATGATCCGCGGTGCGGAGTCCTTGTCGATATACACGATCGATTCGTGTGTTTTTCTGCGTAGTGCTAATGCCATGGTTTACTCACCCAAAGTATTTGGCTACAAGTACCGTAATGTTGCCTTCATCGAGGAAAACACTTTTACAGATCGCCCTGAACGCCGTCTCATCCGTTTCGGCGATCGCGTCGTCGAAAGCCTGCATTTGACCGGACAGCCAAAGGCGTTCGTTGACCGTTAATCCGGCCGCTTCTTTACTTGTAATGTTGGTTTGCAATTTAATTCTCCTTATCAAATCCGATCACGGCGGCGATTATCGTCTCTACCGCCCTCACATAAAACTCCGGCTGGATGTTCGCGAAATCGTCCGTCGGCTTGTGATAGTCCTTGTGGTCCTCGACGCCGAAATAGATGAACGGGATCTTTTCGCGATGGAACGCCGCATGGTCGGACTGGCTGGTCCAATCGTCGCGGCCGAGTTTCGGGTCGTCGTGGCCAAGGAGAAGTTTTATTTTCGACTTTTTCGCCGCGGCTTCGAGAGCGGGCTTGAGCTGCGGATAGTGAAACGTCCCGACGGCGTAAAGCTCGTCTCTTGTCATTTCGCGAGATCATGTCCATATTGATGTTCAACAGGACCGACTCCTTTTTCACCGGCAGATTCGAAACAAAATGCCGAGCCCCCAACAGCCCTCGCTCCTCCGCGTCGAACGCCACGAAGATCAACGAATGGTCCGGCTGATGCTTTTTGAAATAAGAAGCGATCGCAAACAACGCCGCCGTGCCCGAAGCATTATCGTCCGCCCCGTTATAGATCTCGCCGTCTCTGATCCCGTCGTGGTCATAGTGTGCGGTAATAACGATGTACTTGTCCGCGTTCTTCTTTCCCTTTATCTGCCCGACAAAATTTACGCCTTTCAGAACTTCGTTCGATCCACGCTCCTTTATGTCAAATTCCTGTCGGATAGGCTGCAAGCCCGATTCCCTCAATCGCTTCTCGACATAATCGCGAGCTTTCTGGATCGACGGCCTGTCGGCCGAGCGGCCTTCCATATCGTCTGCCGAAAGCACCTCGATATCGCTTCAACAGCCGGGCCGCGTCGAACATCTTCGACTCCGGGCGCCGCCGAAACCGCGTTCCGTTTTCCGACCCTCACCTGAGCCGATGCGGCGGCTGTAACGATAAATGCTATGATTGCCGGCCAATATTTATAGTGAGTAATACTTCTCATCAGATTCTATTACGTTACTTTCCGCGAACCCTGCGAGATTTCCTCTGCGTTAGACGATCCTTTCAACGCAGAGAACGCCGAGATTCTCGCAGAGAAAAACGCAGAGTTATTTCAGATCTATCACCGCCCAATCGTGCTGCCGTGCCGTCTGCTTCAACCTGAAATCGGGACATACCGCCACCGGATGTCCGACGATCGAGAGCATCGGCAGATCGGAGATCGAATCGGAATAAGCATAAGATCTCCGAAAGATTGATACTTTCCCGCTCGGCGTATTCGCGTATCCACTTCGCCTTCGTCGCCGACGCCATCACGGGCGGCAAAACACGGCCTGTGGCATAGCCGTTCACGAACTCCAAGCGGTTAGCCACGTAATCGTCGATCCCGAGATGCTTCATCAGCCGTGCGATCGTGAAATCCAGGGCGCCGGTCAGCACGACCTGCCGCTGCCCGATCTTCTTACCCTGGGCGATCAATTCCGCCGTACCCGGGAAAGATCGCAGGCTTCAGTACCTCTTCAAACAGTTCGTCCGAAAAATACCGAAGTCGGTCCTGCGAAAAACCTTCGTAACTTCGGAAAAAAACCTCGTTAAATACATTTCGCGAATAAAGATCGGTGATGCCGAAAAACGGCAGTTTCGCCAGCGTCCCGACAGCTTTTTTGGCTGTTTGCCACAAACCCTGCTGCCGCTTGGCGTAAAACGCTAAGCGTGTGCACCAGATTCGTGCTTACCAATGTCCCTTCAAGATCGTAAAATGCGGCCGCCTGGCCGTTTTTGTTCATCGTAGAATTGTGTTATTTTTACCTGCACCTGACGAGCGAATGAGCTATGTAAATCCGAGTCTATCACGCGAGGATGGTTTTCACTGCATGACTTACCGAATTCTTTACATTTTAATTACAATTGTAATTACATTGTATTTACTAGCGGCCTGCTCGCGGGGTGAAGCGACCCAAAACCTATCGTCCAGTGCCTCTTCAGAGCAAATAACGACCGCTGAAGTTCGGCCCAACAGCTTTTCGCTCAACGGACCGACCTCGACAAGCTTCGAGAAGCGATAAGACTCGTCGGGGCGGTCCGCGATCCTAACAAACGCGATTACGATGTCGAGTGGACCTTCGCCCGCTACAACTATTTCCTCGGGCGTCACACGGATAATGATTCCGAAGCTGAAAAGGCTTTCACCCAAGGCAAGGATGCCGCAAAGATCGCGGCGAATATGAATCCCGACCGACCAGAAGGCAATTTTTGGTACGGTGCCAACCTCGGCGAGCTATGCAAGCGAAGCCCGGTTACGGTCGGCATCAGAAACGTTGACGACGTTCGCGAAGCAATGAAAAAGGTGATCGCGCGTCGATCCGGGCTATCAGGGGGCTTCGGCCTATGATGTGCTTGGGCAATAGAACTGTCGACGCGAATGAAGGACGGAACCGCGGAAAAAGCCGTCGAATATCTCGAAAAGGCGCTCGAATATCGAGAAGGAAAATTCCGGCATCTATGTTCACCTTGCTCGAGGCCTATCTTGCCTTGAACAAGGATGCCGAAGCCAAAAGTCACCTCGATCACGTCATGAAAATGAAACCGATCGCGGAATATGCTCCGGAGCATAGCGAGTCTGTAGCAGAAGCAAAGAAACTTCTCGATTCCAGATTTCAATGATCCGATCGGCCCTGCCCGACCGCCACTTTATGCGACGAGCTATCTTTCCCGGTTCATTCGACCCGCTCACGAACGGCCATCTCGACGTCATTAAACGCAGTCGCTCCGCTTTTTGACGAGATGATCAGTTGCCGTTCTTAATAATCCCGACAAGAACCCGATGTTCTCGGTGGAGGAACGCGTCTGCAATGATCAACGAGATCCTTCCGACGATCGATCACGACGAATGCCGGATGACGGTCGATAGTTTTTCCGGCCTTACTGCCGAATTTGCAAAACGCTCTGGTGCAACCGCCATTGTTCGCGGCATTCGGGCTGTTAGCGATTATGAGTACGAGCTTCGAATGGCCCTGATGAACCGGAAGCTCGAACCCGAGGTGGAAACCGTCTTTTTGATGGCCGATGAAGAATTCTCCTATGTTTCATCGACGCTTATGAAACAAGTTTTTCTGCTCGGCGGCCGTGTGGACGGACTCATTCCGCCGCTGGTCGAAATAAAGATGCGAGCGAAGTTGGACCCAAACGCAAAGACGCCGCGAACGCTGATGAAGAAATACTACTCATTAGACCCTGCGTCTTCGGCGTCTCTGCGGTAAAATACCCGGCATATGCCAAGCACCTTTCCCGTTTCCGAACACGTCGCCGCGAATGCACGCTTCGTCAACGCTTAACGCTGCTCAGTTAGCCGCCGAACTTCGGGACGCAGGGTCACGATGTGATGGACCTGACCGTGGGCGAGCCTGATTTTGATACGCCCGATTTCATCAAACGATTTGCCTGGGAAGGCCTGGAAAAGGGCCTCACGAAATATACCGCGACAGCGGGACATGAAGATGTTTACCGAAGCTGTGGCCGATTTTTATGCCGATCGTTTCGGATGCGAATTTTTCAGCTTCGGAAGTAGCCGCTTCTTGCGGCGGCAAACAGGCGCCTGTTCAATGCTGCATGCACTCTGCTCAACCCGGGTGACGATGTCCTGATCCCGAAACCCTACTGGGTCACTTTCCCCGAGATCGCGACATTCTGCGGAGCGAACAGCGTGTTCATCGAAACAGAAGACACCGATTTTGTTCTTACGGCCGAACAGGTACAGAACGCGATCACGGAAAAGTCGAAGCTTCTGATCATTAATTCACCGAATAATCCGACGCGGCCGGGTTATTCCGGCCGACGAAATGATCCGGATCGTCGAAACCTGTGCCGAGCGCGGAATTTATGTGCTGACTGATGAGTGTTATTTGTTCTTCGCGTATCCGCCGGGAGAGGTTTTTACGTCGGCCACACTCGCCTGAGAACTGCGCGAATTTGTTTGCGTTGCCGGCAGTTTTTCGAAGACATACGCGATGACGGGCTGGCGGATCGGCTTTACGATCGCGAACGAAATGGACACAGGCGATGGTCAAACTCCAAAGCCATTCGGCTACCCATCCGACGTCGTTCGTTCAATATGCGTGTGCCAGTGCAATGAATGAAGCCGAGATAACGATCAACGCCGTCAATTCGATGATTGCCGAATATGAACGCAGGAGGAATTGGTTGATTCCTGCGTTGAATAAGATCGATGGTTTTAAATGCGGCATGCCGGAAGGAGCCTTTTACGCCTTTGTAGATGTTCGCGAAATGCTCGGCGGAAGATTTCAAATCGTCGTCTGACATCGCGACGAAGATGCTGAAAGAAGCCCACACAGTTGTTACTGACGGAGCAGGTTTTGGGGCCGACGGCTTCCTGCGGTTTTCGTACGCAACTTCGATGGAAAATCTTGATACGGCGGTCGAAACGTTGGAAGAGATGTTCGGGCAGGCTAACGTTCGTGCGCTGAAGCTCACTCGCCAAAAACGAGCTTGAAAGCCGTTGCAATCCTTCACCTCGATTTCCGTGCAGTCGTAGATGCCGCTTGATCGGGCCTTCGGTGATCTCGGCGCCGCTGGCAGCAATTCATCATACAGTCCGTGAACGTCATCGACCAAAATGTAAGCGTCGGATCCGAACCTCTTCGAACGTCTCGTTGTACTGCATCTGTCGCCCTCGTCGGCCTTGCCGAAATGCATCTCCACACCATCGCGGGCGACCATCGCGTAAACCGGCGGATCGGCAAAATAATCCGAGGATCTCGAAGCCCAGTTTGTCGCGATAATACTCGGCCGTTGCAACAACGTCGGGCACGACAAACTGTCGGTGCGAGCCTTTTGAATTCGACGTCTTCGCTGCTCAGTTTGCATTTTACCCTCCCGTCATCAACAGGCCGATCTCTTCGAATGACGTCGTTCTTCGGATCGACCTCGCCGACGATCTTGCCTTCGCGAATGACCAGCAGCCGATCGGCAAGTGCGGTCACTTCTTCGAGTTCGGCGGAAACCAGCAGCACCGCCCGCCCTTTGTCGCGAAGCTCGATCAGCTTTCGATGAATGAACTCGATCGCCCCGATTCGACGCCGCGTGTCGGCTGCGACACGAGCAGCAGTTTCGGATCGCAGTTCGAACTCGCGGCCAATGATCAGTTTTTGCTGATTGCCGCCTGAAAGTGATTTCGCAGGCAGTTCCGGATTCGGCGGGCGAACATCGAAATTTTCGATTATTTCCGTCACTCGTTTTTCGATCGCGGCCGAGTTCATAAAGCCCGGCCGGCAGCGACAGGCGGGCGATAATGCACGCCGAGGATCGAATTTTCCGTAAGATCGGAGTTGCAGAAGCAGGCCGCGTTTGTGGCGGTCTTCAGGGATATGAGCGATGCCGAGTTCCTTCAATTCGACGGGCACTCAAGTTTCGTGACGTCTTTGCCTTCGAACTCAACCCGTCCGCCCTGCGGTTTGGCACAGACCCGCCAGCGCTTCGATCAATTCGGTCTGGCCGTTCCCTTCGATGCCTGCGATCCCGACGATCTCGCCCGCCCGCACCGCGAACGAAACGCCGTCGACGGCCAAGCCGTGTCTTCCGTCGACGCTGAAGATCGCTGACCTCAAGCACGGTCGCACCCGGCGTTCGCGTCCGTTTTTTCCACCCGCAGCAGCACATCACGGCCGACGATCATTCGCGCTAGGTCCTTTGGCGTCGATGTCCGCGGTTTTCACTTCGCCGACCGTCTTGCCGTCACGCATCACTGTCACTTCGTCGGAGATCGCCAGCACCTCTTCGAGCTTGTGCGTGATGATCACGATCGTCTTTCCCTGCTCCTTCATCCGCCGAAGGATGCGCGAAAAACTCTTCGACCTCCTGCGGCGACAGCACGGCGGTCGGCTCGTCCAGGATCAGGAAGATCGGCGTTGCGGTAAAGCGCCTTCAGCAGTTCGACCCGCTGCTGCTGGCCGACCGAGAGGTCTTCGATCAACGCTCGCGGGTTGATATCGAGCCGCAGCTCATCGGAAAGCGCCTTGATATCCCGTTCGCCTTCTCAAGATCGAGGTTCGCGGCCGTACCGGTTTCGGCCCCGAGAATGATGTTCTCGGCAACGGTCATCTTGTCGACCAGCATAAAATGCTGGTGGACCATGCCGATGCCGAGTGCGATCGCATCGTGCGGGTTGCGGATCGTCACCGGCTTGCCGTCGAAAATATCTCGCCCTGGTCGGGATTGTAGAATCCGTACGACGATCTTCATCGCCGTCGATTTCCCGCGCCGTTCTCGCCGACTATCGCGTGGATCGTGCCCTTGTGAACCGTCAGCGAAACGTCGTCGTTGGCGACGAATCGCCGAATGCTTTTCGTAATGTTTCTCAGTTCGAGCATGCTCTAATTCGCCATCGCGTCCGTCACCTTTATCTCGCCCGATAACGATCTTCGCTTTCGCCTCCTCGACTGCTGGCGATACTTCCTCCGGGATCAAGCGGCTTGTTGATGCTCGTCCATCGCGTAGGCGACGCCGTCCTTGTCGAGGCCGAAGACGTGAAAGCCGCCTTTGAATTTGCCGTTCGAGCACCTCCTTGACGGCGTCGTAAACCGCGTTGTCGACGCGCTTGACCATCGAGGTCAGCACGAACCCGGGCTTGACGACGTTCTGATTCGAATCGACGCCGATGACGAATTTGTTCGCTTCGCCCTTTTCGTTCTTGCCGTATTGCTCGACGGCATCGAAGGCGCCGAGGCCGGAATTTCCCGCGGCCGTAAAGATCACGTCCGCACCTTTTTCGATCTGTGCCAGCGCGAGTTCTTTGCCCTTTGCCGGGATTGTTCCACGCGCGCGTCGTTCACGCCGACATAATTGATCGACGACCCGGATATTCGGATTAACCGCATTTGGCGCCTTCTTCGTAGCCGGTCGTCGAATCGGTGGATCAGCGGAATGTCCATCCCGCCGAGAAATCCGAGCACGCCGGTTTTCGATTTCGCCGCCGCGATCATGCCCGACGAGGTACGAGCCCTCGTGCTCGCGGAAAACGAGCGACGCGACATTCTGATTTCGGCGTCTTGCCGTCCTCCTCGAAATATCACGCCGTCGATGATCGCAAATTTGATGTTCGGATAATCGTTCGCGACCTTCTGCATGATCGGCCCCTGGGCGAATCCGACGCCGATGATCAGGTCGAAATTCTTTTCCGCGAATGCACGCATCGCCGGCTCGATCGAGGTCGGATTGCCGGGCTCGACGTCGTAAAGACAGATCGGCAGCTCCTTCTCGGCCCGCTTTACGCCTTCCCACGCGGCAGCGTTGAACGAACGGTCGTTTTTTCCGCCGATGTCGAAAACGATGCCGACGCGTGTGTTGCAGCCCACGCGTTCTGCATCGGCCCGTGTTCCGCACGAAGACATCAAGAACACGATGATGAACAATGCCGCTGTCGCGATCACGGGTCTATTAAAGGAAACTGATGGCAATTTCATATTGATTTGGATGCGTCATAAGAGTACAAATAACCGCCAATTTGAGCAAGATATCTGCCGCATAATTATCTCTTCTTATTCCTCAGCTTCAGCGGTCAGCCTTTGTCCGAAACCGCCCAGGAAGAGTAATAGGAAGAAGCAAGAATGAAAATCGTCGACGCAGTATTTGAACGTCTATGAAAACGAACGAGCGGCCCCCGGTCTAAGACTCGACCTGCGGATCAAATGATCGCACGGATCAGTTCCGGGGCGGCCACGCTTTTCTCAATGATCTTATAAGCACCGCGCAGCGTGTCCGTCGCCGACGGATCTTCGTGTCTGCAATAAAGGATCCCTAATGTATCCCCCTCTGACACGCTATCCCCGACACCCGCAAAACACACATATCCGACCGCGTGGTCGATCGAATCTTCTGCCTTCATCCGTCCACCGCCGATCGCGACGATCGCCGTACCGACGTCAAAAGCATTGATCTCTGCGATAGATCCCGAGGAAGTGGCTTTTACCTCTATCTCGGTGAGGCCTCTGGTCAAAAGTTGTTCCGGATTGTCGCAAACAGCAGGATCGCCGCCCTGAAGTTCGACGTTTGCACGAAACCTTTCCAACGCCTCGCCCGAAATCAGCTTTGATGTGGCTTCATTTCGTGCAGTTTTGATTTCCGATGCGACGCCGGCCAGCACCATAAGACGGGCGGTCAACTCTAACGAAAGATCAACTGTGACCGACTCGTTCCCTTTCGCATCGCCGCGCAGGATCTTGATGCATTCGTAAGTTTCAAGAGCGTTCCCGATGTGCCGGCCCAGCGGCTGGCTCATATCGGAGATCACGGCCTGTGTCCGAACACCGAATTTTTCACCGGTACGGACAAGGGCGTTGGCGAGCGCCTTCGAATCCTCAAACTCCGGCATGAACACGCCTGACCCGGTCTTTACATCCAGGACCAAGGCATCTAACCCTTCAGCGAGTTTCTTGGACATTATCGACGCGACGATCAGCGGAATGCATGGTACAGTCGCGGTCGCGTCCCGCAACGAATAGATCTTTTTATCAGCCGGGGCGATCTTCGCCGTCTGTCCCGTCATCGCGAACCCGCACTTCTCGATTACGCTATGAAATTCTTCAGCCGAGAGGTTCACGCTGTAGCCTGGTATCGCCTCGAGCTTATCCAGCGTCCCCCCGGTATGACCGAGCCCGCGGCCCGAGATCATCGGGACAGCCACGCCGCAAGCCGCCGCGAGCGGAGCGATTATCAAGGATGTCTTATCGCCAACACCGCCGGTCGAATGCTTGTCGCCCTTCGGCTTTGCGATCCCCGAAAAGTCCAGGACCTCGCCCGAATGCAGCATCGCGTCGGTGATCGCATCCTGTTCGGCCACGCTCATTCCGCGAATGACCATCGCCATTATCAACGCCGAGATCTGATAGTCCGCCCACGAGCCGTCGGTAACGCCATCGATGAACGAACGGATCTCCCCGTCGGAAAGCTCCAAACCATCTCGTTTTTTCGCAATAATATCTTGTGGGCGCATTCTGTTCGGAACCGGGAGCGATAATGACCGATCACTGCGGTTCGCTGTTCAAATAAAAAGCTGTCCAAGTTTCGCACACGGACAGCCCTAAGTCGATGTAGTTTATGTATTAAGAGACACGCTCAAGCATCACGACAGCTTCCGCCCTTACGGCCCGCCGCTCACCGACCGCATCCATGCCCTCGCCTGTTTTGGCTTTAATGCTAATCCGGTCGTGCGTGACCTCCAGAGCCTTAGCGAGGCCTTCCCGCATTCGCTCGATATACGGCCGCAGTTTCGGCGTTTCCAGGCTGACCGTGGCGTCGACATTCACGATCGAATAGCCCAATTTCTTTACCTCGCCAACAGCGAATCGCAGGAAAACGAAGCTTTCTGCGTCGCGCCATCGTTCGTCAGAATTAGGAAAATGGGCGCCGATATCGCCGAGAGCAATCGACCCAAAGATCGCGTCCGTTATCGCGTGCGTTAAGGCATCGGCGTCCGAATGCCCGTCCGCACCCAGATCGGATTCGATCTCAACGCCGCCGAGGATAAGACGCCGCCCCTTAATTAACCGATGGATGTCGTTTCCAAACCCGATCCTGTACATTGATTTTCGGTTATTAGTTTTCAGCTGTCAGTTATCAGTTATTCCGGCGAGTCCGCCATTTCGAATCAGTGATTCAGCCAGAACCAGGTCTTCCTGGTGCGTTATCTTTATGTTCGCTGCACTCCCTTCTACGACCGCGACCTGATGACCCAGCCTTTCGACTAAATAGCTGTCATCAGTAACTGTCCCATCCACGCCGGGAAGTTCGAATGCCTGCTTCAGGACCTCTACCTTGAAGGCCTGCGGAGTTAAAGCCCGACGCAGCATGCTACGGTCGAGCGTTGCTGTGATCTCGTCGCCGCGGATCGATTTTATCGTGTCGGTAACCGGTGCCACCAGGCAAGCCGCCCCCGTCTCTCTTGCCTTGGCAATAACGCGTTCGATCTCGTCAACGGAAACCAGCGGACGCGCTCCATCATGAACGGCAACGATCTCCGTCTGATCAGATACAGCATTCAGTCCGTTCAGGACCGATTCGGCACGAGAAGCACCGCCCGCGACGATCACGTCGATCTTTGAAAATTCCGCTCGACGTGCTTCCCATTCGTCGATCCGTTCGGGTGAAAGAACAAGCACGATCGATTCGATCGACGGCGCCGACGAGATCCGCTCGATCGTCCATTCGATCACGGGTTTTCCTTTGAGTTCGAGAAACTGTTTGGGTATTTCGGATCTGAACCGCTGTCCGCTGCCGGCGGCGACAATTATGGCTGTGTTCATCTCCGGGATGGGTGTGAATTCTAACCGTCGAGTTCTTCAATAATGGTCGTTTGGCGAAGCTCACGCGTCGCCTTGCGGAAGCCCAGCGAGCGGGAATCGTGAACACCCATGTTCGTATCGGTGTGGTCGTCGCCGCCGCTCTTCTCTTCCCACAGCCGGCCAAAGATCATTTTGCCCGCCGTAGTCTGCAGCACGGACGTGACCGAAATATCCGCTGTCTTCCCGATCAGGCGTCGAGCGTTGTCGACCACGACCATCGTTCCGTCATCCAGATAGGCGACGCCCTGGTTGTATTCCTTCCCTTCCTTGAGAACAAAGACCCGCATCGCCTCGCCGGGCAACACGACCGGTTTAAGGGCATTGGCCAACTCGTTGATATTCAGCACCGACACGCCGCGAAGCTGCGAGACCTTATTCAGGTTAAAATCGTTGGTTACGATCACGGCATCCATTTGTTTGCCCAACTCGATCAGTTTAAGATCGACCTCTTTGATCGACGGAAAATCGGTTTCGAGGATCTGTACATCAAGCTTACTGTTATTTCGAAGTCGCTGGAGCATGTCCAGGCCCGCGGCGTCCCCGCTGGCGCTTTGACGAATCGGCGGAATCCGCTACCTGCTGCAATTCGGCGAGAATGAAATTCGGGATGATCAATGTCCCGCCAAGGAAACCTGTTTCGGAAACATCGGCAATGCGGCCGTCGATGATAACGGACGTGTCGAGTATCTTGTAATCGCGTTTTACGCTCTTGTCGCTGAATATTCCGCCGAGCGCCGACAGGTCGAGGTAATCGCCCTTTGCCGCACCGACCATCAGGCCGACATAGCCCATAAAGAACGCGAGCGAGATCGTCAGAAAGGTCTGCATCTCGGCTGAAACTGCCGACTCTTTTTGAATCGAGATCAGCACGCCGATCAAAAATGCCCCGACAATGCCCAGGATCGACCCGATCGCGGCTCCGATCAGCGTCTTAAGCGACGCCCGACGTACCCGCATTTCAAAAGCGATAATAAAAAGGCCGACGATGACACCGAGAAAAGCGGAAAGGAAGTGCCGGAGAGCCGGGTCGCCTAGCTGGCCAAGGCCGAACCGCTGAGTGCGCTCCAAAGGGTTTATCAGATACGCGAGTACCGCCAAAAAGCCCACGAACGCGATCCTGATTATGAGCACATCGGATTTCATTCCACTCCAGATTCTACCACGAAACAGGGCCGGTCGGACAATCCGGCCGTGTCCGAAATAATGTACATTGAGCTTAGCCCAACCTGATCACCTGTCCGTTCAATCCCACCGATTCGGAAGACAAGAGAAACAAAACACTTCGTGCCACGACGTCCGGAGCTATCGTATCGTCCGCACGCAGCATCAACCCTGCGGCTTCTGACGAATCTGAACCGCTATCGTTTATTTCAACACAGTTGACCCGAAAGTTTTTCGGAGAGGCTGCCGCCATTGAGCGTGTCAGGCCGATAATACCTGCCTGAGAAGCCGCAAATAGCGGTTCGCGATCGTCGTCAGCAACCGCGGTTACGACATTCACTATCCTCGGTTTTGGCCGGGCTTTCATCAGCTCGAAAACTGCGTTCGTCAGGAAATAAACCGATCCCAGGTTTTTGTTCATTGTGTCCTGATAAACGGACTCTGCTACGTTTTCAAACGACGATTCGGGCGTGAATTTCAGACAATTGACCAGAAGATCGAGGCGGCCGAAAAGCTTATCAACCCTTGCTGCCGCATCGGCTGCACCGGCAAAAGTCGAGGGATCCGCATTTATGCCATGAGCCAGGGTCCCAAGTTCGACCAGCTCGTCAAGCGAGCCGCCTTCGTCCTGGAACAGCCCAATAACATAACTTCCCTGCAAGGCGAGCTGCATCGCCACGGCCCGGCCAACCGGGCTCGCCGCGTCGCTTATCAGAGCGACCTTTTCGGCAAATTGATGTATCGACTGGACGGACATCGCGTTAGGCTTAGGCAAAGAATAGCGAATCAATACGTTCGTTTTCAAACGTCCGTTTCGCCTCAGGCCTACGGCCCGTTGTATTCTTTTGGCTAAACGAAATGGCAAAACCACCGACGACAATTTTCGTCTGCCAAAACTGCGGCGCACAATCGCGCAAGTGGCAAGGCCAATGCTCAGACTGCGGCGAGTGGAATACCCTCGTCGAAGAACGTTTCCGGCCGACCGCGCAAAATGGTGGTTCGGCGGTTAGCCGGTTCACTGGGTCATTCGCCGCACGCGAGGCGGTCGCCTTCCCCGAGATCGAGTCGCAGGACGACGCTCGGACGCCTTCGGGCATTGAGGAGTTCGACCGGGTCCTCGGCGGCGGAATTGTGGCCGGGTCCCTCGTCCTGATCGGCGGGTCTCCCGGCATCGGTAAATCGACGATCGTCATCCAGATGGCCGACCGGTTAAGCCAAGGCGGTGCGAAGGTACTTTATGTTTCTGGCGAAGAGTCCGAACGCCAGATCAAAATGCGTGGTGAACGCCTCGGGCTTTCCGCCGAGAACCTCCTGCTGTTGCCCGAAACAAATCTTCAATCGATTCTCGCCGTCATCGAAAAGGTCCGGCCCGATCTGATCATCGTCGATTCCATCCAGACCGTTTTCAGCGAACGCATCGAATCCGCGCCCGGCAGCGTTTCGCAGGTCCGCGACGTCGCGGGCCAGATGATGCTGCTTGCCAAGCAGACCGGGACGCCGGTTTTTCTGACGGGCCACGTCACAAAGGACGGCTCGATCGCCGGCCCGAAAACGCTTGAGCACATCGTCGACACCGTCCTCTATTTCGAAGGCGACCGGCACCACAATCACCGGATCATCCGGGCGACCAAAAACCGCTTCGGTGCCGCCAATGAGATCGGTGTTTTCGAGATGACCAACACCGGCCTCGTTCCCGTCGGTAATCCGTCCGAGCTCTTTCTACAGGAACGCCCCGAAGGCGCCAGCGGCTCGGTCGTCACCGTATGCATGGAAGGCACTCGGCCGATGCTCGTCGAGATCCAGGCACTCGTGAGCGGAACAAAATCCGCCTCAGGCCGCCGAATGGCCCAGGGCTTCGATTACAATCGCACATCGCTGCTTATCGCCGTCCTCGAAAAACGCCTCGGCTTCCAACTCGCGGGCGACGACGTATTCATCAATGTCGCCGGCGGCCTCGAAATAGACGAGCCAGCCGCCGACCTCGGCGTCATCGCCGCAATTGCCTCAAGCTTCCGCAATCTTGAAATAAACCCCGAAACCGCGGTCTTCGGCGAAGTCGGCCTAACCGGCGAGGTCCGCGGTGTCCTCCAGGCCCAGGCAAGAGCACGCGAGGCGCAGACGCTCGGGTTCAAGAAACTGATCTTGCCGGAGTCGAATAAGAAGGGTTTGGAGAAACTGCTCGGAATACGTGTCGTCGGCGTAAGGACGTTGGAGCAGGCGATGGATGAGTTGTTTTAGTTGTTATAGTCTACCGGGTCTGATATGAGCAAAAGGATCCTGCACGAAGGCGACAAAGGCGTTAGTTTAATAATTCGTGACGTTAAACCAAAGCATGCGAAAAAGCCCCCAAAACCTCAGGCCGGCAGGCGTTCGCCGGTCCACGTTGTTTACAGCGGAGCCCACTTGTTCAAGGCTGAAACAGCTCTGAAGTTTGGCGAAATAGCTTTGCGATCTCTGGAAACCTACGCTCCGAATTTCAGCGAATTTGGCTCCGTTTTCAATATCGAAGACAGCAAGAAGCGTCCGGTGGCCGGGGCGGTTTACGATCGTGTGCGACGCAAGCTCGAGACCGAGCCTGTCGAAGATCTTCGCATCGATTTCGAAGACGGCTACGGCTTTCGTGCCGACGCCGAAGAGGACGCCGATGCCGAGCGATGCGCCGGCGAGCTCGCCGCCGCGTTTCGAAATGGCTCGATAACCGCCTTTTCGGGTTTTCGCATCAAATCCTACGCATCCGAAACACGCGAACGCTCCAGACGCACGCTGAACATTTTCCTCGACGAGCTGCTCGCTGCGACCAAAGGCAAGCTTCCCGAGAATTTCGTTGTAACGCTTCCGAAAATAACCGACAGGAAAGAAGTCACCGCACTTTCTCGAGACCTCAAAAAGATCGAAAAAATGAATCGGTTAAACGAAGGCGGCGTCAAGATCGAACTGATGATCGAGCACCCTTTGGCGATCATCGATAGGAAAGGTGGCCTCGCTCTGAGAAATATTATCGATTCCGCCGGCGGCCGCTGCGTGGCGGCGCATTTCGGAGCTTACGACTACACGGCTGCGCTCGGAATAGCTGCCTCTTACCAGGACATTTCACATCCGGCATGCAACCTTGCTCGGCAGATGATGCTCGTCAGCCTGAAGCCGCTTGGGATACGACTCTCCGACTCGATAACGCCAGAGATGCCGGTGCCGATCCACAAAGGCGACAAATTATCCGAAAAACAAAAAGCAGAGAATAACGCCGCGGTTATAGCCGGCTGGCGAACGCATTTCCTTAACGTCCGCCGTTCGATGGCAAACGGCTTCTACCAAAGCTGGGACCTCCATCCAAATCAGCTCATTGCTCGATACGCCGCCGTTTATTCTTTCTTTCTTGCGAACCTGGATACACAGGCGGCCCGCCTTCGCGCATTTATCGAAAGTGCCGCACAAGCTACGCTCACCGGCCAGCGATTTGACGATGCGGCAACAGCAATGGGCCTTGTCAACTTTTTATGTCAGGGCCATGATTGCGGTGCATTCGATGAAGAGGAAATAAAAAAAGCGACCGGAATTGCGGCCGCGGAGCTTAGATCTTATTCCTTTAAAAAGCTGGTTGAAAACCGCTCTCGCTGATCAGGTTATCTCGTCACCGGACATGATCTTCTCGAGCATGTTCTCCCTGAACAATCGCTCCTCCGCTGCCTCCGACCTTGGTTTAGCTGCGTCAGTCGGCCGCAGCGTCATTGACTCGGTAAACATCGGCAGCCCTTCGGCGTGAAGCTTTTTGTTGATGATCTTTGCGATAAGCGATTGTTCAAATTCAGTTATGTCGAGAAATTGCACGCCCAAGCCCGTGTTTTCAAATCTGTAAACCGCTTTGCAAGCCAACGGAAGCCGGTTGCCGTTCGGCAATTCGATCTCCATTCGAAATTCGTCGCCCCCAAAGATATTCTCCTCCCACCCTGTAAAGCATCCCCCGATGCTGATCTGCTGCAGCATCGTTTCCCACCGCTCGCCATATTTGGTCGTTATGACAGCGGGTATCTCAAGCGAAAATCGCGTATGTCTTCTTTGATCGATCGACATTAGGTAGGATTCAGGGCCCGGACGGCATGAGCGCAGCCCAAACAATATTCTAACGTGGTTCGACGGCAGCAGGCAATATTTATTTGGAGTACAAAAAACCGCCCATTCAGGCGGTTTTTCATTACCAAGTACTGAGAAAATGTTAGTTTTTAGCGGTTTCCGATCTTGAGCAATGTTCCGTGAACGCCTGTGCAAGAGCATCCGCAATGACGAACGGCGGACGCCCTTCAAGGTCCTTCCGTTCAAACATTTGTACGAGTTTGCCGTCCTTTATGAAGCCGATCGACGGCGACGACGGGGCATAGCCGGTAAAGAATTCGCGAGCGGTATCGGTCGCATCAATATCCGCGCCGGCGAAAACCGTGATAGCTCGGTCGGGCTTTACTTCCGCACTCTGCAGCGCCATTGCGATCCCGGGCCGCACACCCCCGGCCGCACATCCGCAGACCGAGTTTACAACGACCATCAGCGTCCCGTCCGTGTTCTTGACGGCGTCCTCGACCGCTTCGGGCGTTTTTGTTTCTTCGATCCCGAGCTTGGCCAATTCGGCCCGCATTCCCTGGATCATCATCTCTGGATAAGGCATAAGATCTCCTGTTTGTTAATGCATCGCAAGGCCCGACATAAAACCTGACCTTTTTTTCAAGTATCGAATCTGAATCTCAAATAGTCAAGCACTGCCGCTATTATGGTGCTGCGTTTGCGGCACCGCCGTTAATCAAATAAACTTTGCTTCAACGAACACGATGAGCATCGAGATCGAGAAAAAATATCGGCTTGATAAACGGCGGCTGGTTGGGCTGACGGCCAAGCTGGGCGACCTTGGCGCCGAATTCCGCGGCGAGGTCTTTGAAGAAAACTACCTTCACCGCGGCGGTGTCCTCGAAGAACGTGCTGCCGTGCTCCGGCTGAGAAAGATCGGCGACCGGACGATACTCACCTACAAGGAAAGGATCGGCGGCGACTCGGACATAAAACACCGGATCGAATATGAGACCGATGTCGAAAATGTCAATGCGATGGAGCAGATCATTCAGAGCCTTGGCTATAAACTCTCGGTGGTTTACGAGAAACACCGCAAGACCTGGCACTTTCTGGATGTCGAGGTCGTTCTTGACGAACTGCCCTTCGGTTACTATATGGAGATCGAAGGCGAGGTGGATGCTATCTCTAAGGCCGAGAAAGCTCTCGAGATAAAGGACCTCGAGTCAGAACCACGCGGCTACCCGAGGCTCGCGATCAGATATGGCCAGGTTGTCGACGGCGTCTCTGAATCAAGATTTGAAAAGACCACGGCTGCTTGAACTGTTTTCAGCCAGTCTCAGGCAAGAATATCGCTCCCGACAAAAGCCATCTGAACGTCGAACGGTTCACCCGCGGTTACCTTTCGATAGGTTCCGTCCGGTTTTAACAGCCTCGCATTCTGAGTGTCCCGAAGGTATCCGCCGAGGATCTCATCGGTAATATAGGAACGGATCTCTGCGTCGATCACGGGAAGAATAACCTCAACACGCCTGTCCAGGTTCCGATGCATCCAATCGGCAGCTTCCGATATAAACTTCTTCCGCGTCGCCGTTAGCAAAATAAAATACCCGGCTGTGCTCCAAAAAGCGGCCGACCACGGACCGGACACAAATATTCGACGACAACCCTTTTACACCGGGCCTGAGCGAGCAGATGCCTCGGATGATCAGGTCTATTTGGACCCCCGCCTGCGACGCTTCATAAAGCTCGCCGATAAGTTGTTCATCGGTCAGGCTATTGGCTTTCATTATTATCCTTGCGGGTTTGCCGTCGAGCTTATGCTTGCGCTCACGGCGAATGAGCGCCGTGAGCTTTTCGCGAAGATTCAGCGGGGCGACCAGCAATCGATTATATTTGTGCTGCTGCGAATAGCCGGTCAGGAAATTGAACAGGCTTGTCGCGTCTTCGCCGAGTTCTTCGTCCGAGGTAAGCAAGCCAAGGTCGGTATACAGTCGCGAGGTCGTAGGATTGTAGTTCCCTGTCCCGAAATGAACGTATCGGCAAAGCTTGTCCTTTTCGCGACGTACGACCAACAGTACCTTTGAATGCGTCTTTAACGAACTGATCCCATAAACCACGTGGACGCCTTCGTTCTCAAGGCGGCGGGCCCATTCGATGTTGTTCTCTTCATCGAATCTGGCCTTAAGCTCTACAAGAGCGGTCACTTGTTTCCCGAGCTGCGACGCGCGGATCAGGGAGTCGACGACCGGCGAATCCTTGCCGGTTCTATAAAGGCATATTTTGATAGCCTGGACGTCCGGATCCTCCGCCGATTCCGCCAGAAAATCGGTCACGGCTGAGAATGAGGTATAAGGATGATGAAGCAGCACATCCCGTTTTTTCAGTACGTTGAAAATACTTCGCCTTTCACGCAGGACGACGGGGTGGACGGGAGTAATGGGCCTTTCCTTAAGCAGCGGCCGGTCAAGCGAATAGAGCTGCATCAGGTCGGGAATATCGACGAATCCGTCGATCCGGTACACGTCCGTTTCGTTCAGCCCGATCCCGTCAGTCAAAAGCTTCAGCATCTTGTCGGGCATGGACGCCGACACCTCGAGCCTGACCGGAAAGCGAAACCTTCTCCTCTGAAGTTCCCGCTCAAGCGTTCGCATCAAGTCACCGGCCTCGTCTTCGCGAAGCTCGATATCCGCATCGCGGGTCACCCTGAATACGTGGCCTTCGCCTGTTTTCATGTTCGGGAACAGAGCGTTAGCGTTAGCGGCAACGACCTCTTCCATCAGCACGAACCGTCCTTCCTTTTCGCTGATCGTTATCAGCCGCGGCAGCGTCGGCGGGAGCTTGATCCTGGCGAAGCGCTTGCCGCGGAAAAGATGCTTAAGGTTCTTTTGCGTGGCGGTCCGATTCGGCTCGATAAACAGGCCTATGTTGACGCTAAGGTTCGATATATAGGGAAACGGGTGGCTCGAATCGACCGATTGCGGCGTGTAAGTATCGGAAAAAGATTGTCGCGAAAATACTTATCGATCTTTTTCCGGTCCTTTCGCATTCAGCGATTTATACGGCTCGATCTTGATCTTTTCTTTTGCAAGTTCAGGCAGGAGCGAAGATTTTAGATAAGCCACCTGACGCTTTAGCATCGGCCTGAGGCGCTTGCCTATCTCGCGAAGCTGTTCGGTCGGTGTCAAACCGTCTGCCGACAGGTCTGCAACTCCCTCGTCGATCTGCTCTTTCAGGCCGGAAACCCTGATCATGAAGAATTCGTCGAGGTTCGTGGAAAAAATAGACAGAAACTTCAAACGCTCCAGGACCGGAAGCTGATCGTTCGTCGCTTCATCCAGCACACGACGATTGAACTCAAGCCAGCTAAGCTCGCGGTTGAACAGGGTCACACCGTCAAAGCTTTCGGCGGAGATCGGTTCCTCTGCTTGATCGGACGTACTCTTTGTTCCTTGATATGCTCTACCATAGGGGCAGCCTGTCATTATAACGGAAGCTGTCCCTGTTGCACGTTAATTTTTTGCGGTCGTGAGAGGCCGGGCCGCTATTTTACGATCTTGACCCTTGTTCCGACAGGTACAGCTTCGAAAAGTTCGGTCATTTCATCGTTATTTAATGCGATGCAGCCGTCGGTCCAGTCGTTCGCCGTTCCGCCGCCGTGGATATAGATCTCGCCGCCGAGACCAGTTTTTTGCGGCGGCATACCTTTTTCTTCGGCGGATCTTAAGATCGCCGTGTGTTCCACAGGCGTGATCAAACCTGCCGCCAAACCTCGCCTGGCGTCGTCCGGTGCCGGATAGCTCAAACCAAGCGAAAGGTGAAAGCGGCTTTTCGGGTTCTTGGTAAAAACATAGAACTCGCCCTCGGGCGTCCGCCCGTCGCCTTCGAGTTCTTTATCTAATTCAGGCGAAAAGCCGAGGGCCACGGGGAACGATCTCACCAGCTTCGGTCCGTTATACACCTCGAGCATTCGGGCCGATTTTCTTATAACAAGCCGGGGATCTTTAAGATCTTTGATATTCGCTTTTCCCATTTGAGGCAAGATCAATTGCGCATTCACCACAGCCAATAGCGTGGCGGCTATTGCTGTGATCAATAGAATAATTGTTCGCCGCGGTAATTTCATAGTTGCGAAAGCCCGCACGCGAGCAAGGGCGAAATGCTCAAACTTACCTCTCACTGTCTTGCTTCCGTTCGCTGAACCGCCGCGGCCTTTTCTCGAAAAGAGCGGGCCTCATCAGACCTCCCGTTCTTCTCCCAAAATGCTGCGAGCTTTTTGTATCTTTCTACCGGATCATAATTCATCGCCCAGGCGAGTTTGGCCATACACTCCGGACAATTGTCCAGCGGCCGGCGGTCGGTTTCAGCGAGGTGGTTCGTCCCCGACATTAGGCATTCATATTTGATGCAATGCTTCATCGAGAACATATGCCCCGTCTCGTGGATGGCGATCTTAAGCGTCCGCGTCAGGAGCCGGTCCTTATCGTTGTCACGTTCGAAAGCGATGTCCGACAACCGGTAAAGCGAATACACGCCGACGCGTTCCGAGAAGGACGCCTGCCCGAAAACGAATGACCACGTGTCGCCCGGATACAGGTCGTAATTTGTAAAAGCGACTAACGCCGCCGCGTCGTCCGGCAGTATTTTCGGCAGAACATCATCAAGAAAATACGCCGTTCGGATCTGTATATTATTCCGGTATTCGATCTTCCGCCGCTTGTCCGCAGGCACATCGCCAAGCGGTATCACATCGTTCAGTTTCACAGGCAAACTATAGAACGCCCTCATATACTCTGCCGACAACCCTACGGCCCGCTTTTGCTCGGCGTTGAACTTCCCTATCGGCTGGATGTAAATTGTCCGCCTATCGGGGTTCGGCAGGGTGGGATCGGAGGCAAGATACTCTTCAAATGTTTCACCTGTCTCTTTCTGGCTTGCAAGCCAGTCGCCGTCATGAAGGACCATCGGGATAAAGAATCGTTTGAGCACTTCTTTTTGACGTGAAAGCTTTTCGGCCCGTTCATCCTTTACTGCCGGTGTGGAAGCGTTCTCGGTGTCGGTCGAAGGAATTGTCGTACAGGCCGTAAGCAACGAAAGAACGCAGATCAAGGCCGGCTTCATTAACTGTTTAGACAGCGTTCGCGGCATTTTGTTCCTTTCGCGTTATAGTTATCCTCCGAGGCTCATCGCCGTCACCCTCGATATCGACAGCGATCACGCGAGCCGCCAGATCTCGCTCGCCCAATCGCTCTGCCCATTCGATGATCACTATCGCCCGCGGGTCTTCCAATATCTCATCCAGCCCAACCGCAAACGCCGCGTCCCCGCGCTCATCGATCCGCCACAGATCGATGTGATAGACGTTGTGCTCGGCTGTCTTATACAAGTTGACCAAAGCAAAACTCGGACTCGTCACGTTGTCAACATCGAACCCAAGAGCCTGCACGATCCCCTTGGTCAACAACGTCTTCCCGGCCCCCAGCCCGCCGCGCAGCAATATCACGTCGCCACCGTAAAGCTCGCTGCCCAAACGCTCTCCGAATGCGAACGTTTCGTCCGGACTCTTTGACGTAACAGTTTTCATCATTATTCGCTATTCACTATTCATTATTCGCTATTCCGAATGATACAGCCCGGAGCCTTCCGGAATAATGAATAGCGAATTACGAATAGCGAATAATCCAGACGCTCTATTGCGTAACCTTCACCACTTCAAACGCTTCGACCAGACAATCTCTTACATCCGAGGCCGTCATCACCCGCTTTCCGAACTTTTTCTCGGCGATATCGCCCGCCAGGCCTGCGATGTAGACCGCAGCGACAATTGTTTCGAACATATCGATATCCATCACCGCCGCCTGCGCCGCGAAGCCGGCGATGATCCCGGTCAGCGTGTCGCCATTGCCCGCTTTCCCCAAGCCCGAATTGCCCGTCGGGTTAACGACCACCTTGCCGCCCGGCTCGCCTATCAGAACGCGTTCACCTTTGAGAACGAGAATGACGTTATGCTTCTGCGCAAACGTGCGAACCGCGGCAACTCTATCCTTAACCGCGTCCTTGTCTTCGGTCCCGAGCATCTTCAAAAACTCGCCTTGGTGCGGCGTCAAGATCAAGTCAGAACCGCCTGCGTCAGCGGGCGGCCAGTCTGCCGGAAACGGCGACAGCAGCGTCAGAGCATCCGCATCCAGGATAGTCGGAACACGGCGGTTCTCGACAAAATGTCGCACGAACCGCTTCGTCGACTCGTCCTTTGCCGACAACCCGCTGCCGATCGTGATCGCATCGACATTCTCCAAAAACCCCTCAACCTCCGCGATCGCCTCTTCCGAAACAGCCCCGCCCTCCGTCTCTGCTAAGGGCCGCACCATCACCTCCGGCAAAACCCTGCGCGACGATAGAATCCTTGGAAGACCGCGGAGTCCCGATCGTCACCAGTCCGACGCCAGAACGAATCGCTGCATTCCCGCACAGAACCGCCGCACCTGAATAATTCTCCGATCCGGCAACTACAATGAATGACCGCGCTTGTTCTTGTATGAGTCATTCGGAAAACCGGATTCCCCAGCCAAGTGCCGAGTCGTACCGTCTGCCAGGAACAGCTGGACGGATGGAACCGATCAGCTCTGGTGGGCGAACCAATAGGTTCGCACGATCAATTCTCCGCACGCATGGACGGCAGGCGGAAGGACGTTTGCGGGTTTAGGTGAGGCGAATGTCACGGTTACGTCAGCTTCCACATTGGCAGATTCAAGTTCGACCACTACGTCGGAATTCAAACCGGATGGAATGTCGACCGCCACTATCAATATGTTGGCAGTCCGACTTGTAAGCTCTTCTGTGTATAGCGAGATATCATATGTATTCTGCGACTTTCAAGGGTTCCACCAACCCCGTTCCGAAAACAGCATCTACGATCACTTCATACTTCCCTCTCTCGGCCCGAAAGTGCCTCCAGACCTCCCATCAGTTCCTCTGTTAGGACGAGGCAATTTTCATTAGGGCCGTGAGCCCCTTACCCGAGTGGAGCATTGCCATAAGATTCGAAATTACTCCGTCGCCGTCACCTTCTGGTGTTTGCAACGGCCCTACAAAATCGACAAAAGTCAACTTTGGCTCCCAGCTCCGACAGATATGCGAGCGACCGCCGCACCGTCGCCGCCATTGTTTCCCTTGCCGCAAATGCACTAGTATCGGTTCCTTTCACCGTTCCGGCCGAGCTTTTCCGTGATCACTCGCACCACCGCATGTGCCGCGTTTTCCATCAAAATGATCGATGGAATGCCGTACTTCTCCGTCGTCAAACGGTCCACCTCGCGCATTTCGGCGGCTGTCAGGACTTTCTGCATACCGACAATCAAGTTGCCACGAATTGGGTTGGAAGTTCAAACGCAGAAAAGCCGTATTCAAAAGGAATGAATACGGCTAACTGTTTTACTTTTGGAAGGACGGCAAAAATGAACAGACCTATACCGACCAGATCGGGCAGATAATGCTTGCCACTGTGCTTGTCGTTGATTCTTCCGTTCATTTAATACAAACCACTATTCGCGCGGCCTTTCCAAAAAACGTTCAGAGGCTTGATCTTAGTGACCCGATTACCAAATTTGCGGTCATATTGACCGATTTTAACCCGGTATCTTTGGTTCGAATCGATCGCGGTTTGCGGAAACGCACCAACGCCGGGTTTGGTTTCCCGACACGGTCGAACAGCTTCATCGGCGGAGCGGCCCGAGCCGAGTTCTAAAGGCGGCACAGAAATAGCGAACAGTGAGCGAGCAAGTTATATAAGCGAGGGCTTTCCGGTCGGATCGCTCCCTTCCCTTCCCTTCGACTCCGAAGCGAAGGCCGACGATGAAGTAACGGGGATGGCGGTGTTCCTCGACAAACTAAGTGAACGGCTCGCCTTCGAGCGAATGGGCACTCGGCTCTATGACGCTCTGCTTACCAAGTGCGAAGCGTTAGATGATTCATCCGGAATGCCTACGGTTGCCGACCTTCAGGAGATCCGCGAAGAAGAATATCGGCATTTCGAGCTCTTGACACAAGCGATCACCGAACTCGGAGGCGACCCGACCGTCCAGAGTCCCTGCGCGGATGTTACAGCAGTGGCTTCGACGGGCATTTTGCAGGTATTGACCGACCCAAGAACGACGATGTCGCAATGCCTGAGCGCGATCCTCACAGCGGAGCTCACGGACAACGCGGGTTGGGAAATGCTGATCGACGTAGCGGATGAACTTGGCTACGAAGATCTGTCCAGCAGGTTCACCGAGGCTCTTAACAACGAGCAGAGACACCTGCTAAATGTGCAGTCGTGGCTCTCCGATCGAGTGATGGCGAAGATCTGAGGTGGCCCGCCCGCCGACATTTAGTGTCAGATGTATCCATCCACGGGTACGACGGCCTATGACTACGACGCGCGATCGGACGCTGTTGGGCAGGATGTCAGGCCGTGGCGGTAGATTTACCCTAATACTCAGCCGACAAGCCATTCTTGCGGCCCTCGTGATCACCCTGCTCGCATGCGGGCAACGGTCAGAACCGCCATCCGTAAACGCCCCGCAGTCAGGTCAGCCTAGTTCGAATATTGGGCCCGTTGAAGACGGGCAGTGGCCGATGGCCGCGAAAAACTACGAGAGCACGCGTTATAGCGGGCTCGACGAGATAAACACCTCGAACGCTGCCGGGCTGCAGGTGGCGTGGACCTTCTCGACGGGAGTTAACCGCGGACAGGAGGCTGCTCCGATCATCGTCGGCGAGACCCTTCCTTAGGTCTGCGAAGAAAGGCGCCGATACCATTCTCGCGACAGGTCAAGAATCGTAATTTCTTAAGTTTCAAGCCTCTGGCCTACTTAGGATCTCGGCCAAGGCTGTTAGTCGAGCCGAATCGGTGGCGTTCTTCGCCTGACCTGCGCTTTTCTTGATTGAAGATGCAAATCCTTTGAGTTTTTTCATGTCAGAACGTGAGCCTTCGGCCTTTGTGATCGCTCCTCGCAGACTTGTGATCTGCTCCGAAGACAATCCGCCGGAGCGCTCGAGTTGATCGATGTAGGCCTTGGCTACGACCAGCTTTCGGGGCCACACGAACCGTTCCTGATTCTGAACATTAAGCTCGGCGACCCGAATGGTTTTCGCAGCATCGATCTCGTTCTGAGTTAGATGTCTCGGTCGGCGTCAACTCAAGGATGTCGAGGCCGCGAGCGATCTCAGACGAGTAAATGCGACCGTTGTACCAGTAAGACGACCACGTGCCGCCATTGGCGAGAATCTTTGAATCGACCGGGCCGCGGTCGAAATATGCTATCTCAACCGGATGTTCCGGATCCGTAAAATCCATCACCGAAATTCCGCCCTGGTACCAGGCTTGTACCAGGATGTCACGACCCGGAACCGGAATAAGCGAGCCGTTATGGGCGACACAATTCTCCTGCTCGGTTTGTGCGGCGGGCATCTTGTAGTAGCCGGCGAACTGAAGCTTGTTATCGGTGATCCGAAAAACAGAGTCGGCGCCCCATACGTTAGGATCGACGGCACGGCAGCGCGGTCCGCCGCCGCCGCCCCACTCATCGGTGAATACAACCTTCTTCCCATCGTTCGAAAACGAAGCCGAGTGCCAGTAGGAATAGTTCGGGTCATTTACCGCATCGATGCGCTTTGGATTCACCGGATCTTTGATGTCCAGGAGAATGCCATTTCCTGAGCAGGCTCCTGCCGCCAGGCCGAGCGCCGAATACACAGTGATGTCGTGACACTGGTTGGTGTCGGATACCCTACCGGTGTCATGCGACACTGCGGATTTCAGGGCGTTGATGACTCCGGTGTGCGGATCTATAAAAACCCGCGGGCTTGATACCACCTTGGCATCCTGCGGTGAGGCGAGAGGCACTTTGATCACCTCGATGCGAAACAGTGCGGTATTCGGATCTTTGTCCGGAGCTCCGGCTCGAGCATCCAGCCAGCTCCGCATCCTGCCGAACGAAAGACGTTCCCGAAACATAGATGTAAACGTTGTTCTTGTCATTCGGATCAATGACCAGAGTATGCGTGTGCGAACCTCGGCACGTTTGCACGGCGGCAACCTGTTTCGGATTTCTGATGTCGCTGATGTCGAAGATCCTAACGCCGCGGAAGCGATCTTTTTGCGCCGCCGGAAGGTTCGGCCCGGTTTGTCCCGGAGGGCGCGGCGGATTGGGCGCAAATCCCTGGGTACCGCAATCAAGCCGGCCGTTCGGCGACTCGACCGACATAAACATCAGGTTCTTATAAACCGAAGGGTCGCCCTGTCCGCCCGGACAAACGATCGATGTCACAAGTCGGGCTTTTGCCGGATCGGCGATATCGTAGATGTTAATGCCGTAATAGTTTCCCACGAATACGTTATTGCCCTGGAATGCGAGGTCGGAATTGGTGAACGCTCCCTGCGCAATATCCAATTGAACGGGCTTTGGTATTTTCGAGGTGTCGCCGATACCGAACGACGCCAGCATCTTTTGTACCCTCGGATCGTCGGGGTTGTCGGTGCCGAGCTGAAAAGCATCCGGCTTTTTGAGCAGCTGCAGGTGCCTGATGCCCAGAGCTTGTTCACCGGCATCGTACAGTCCCGCCGAAAGATTGGCGCGGGGGTCGGACGTATTTGAACCGGTCATGCCCGGCGGCAGTGTCGGCGCGGGTTTTGGCGTCGCTTGCCCGATCGTCACAATGACAAAACCGGCAAATAAAAATAGGAAAGATGTTAGTAAACGGAAAGCGATCTTGTGTATTTGATTCATGGTTCCTCTATGGGCGTTCACCCAACATTTTTTCCATTATTCTGATCTCGGCCCGCTGGCCGCTATCGACATCGGTTGCGAAGTTGAAGAGTTGGGAGTCCTGCCCGGCACCAGCCGTATTGAACAGTTCCTCTACCATTACGAGTGCACCTTTATGATGCTGGATCATACCTTTTAAGAACAGTCGATCGAACTCCCCCGCCCTTGCCTTTTTGAGAGCGTCCATTTGCTCTTCGGTTAGCATACCCGGCATAAGCATTTGATGCTGATGTTTCGACATATCCATTCCCGGCGTGTGCTGCATCGACGGCATCGGCATGGAAGTCGGCTCACCTCTCAGCTTCAGCCACCGTTCCATGTACTTCATCTCATCAGCCTGCGAGTGGCTGATACGCGCGCCGAGAAGGCGGAGTTCTTTGTTGTTCGTTCGGTCGTTGATCAGTGCGGTCATTTCAACCGCCTGCGGCATGGTGCATGATCATCCCTTGCATAAACTCGACATCCTTCGCGGATAGCGGCGGCAATTTCGCTCGCGTGGATGACGGCAATACCTGAGTCGCCTTTCCGGGAGCCCCTGGTTGGACGACAACCGGCGGCGACGCTTTCTGCGCATAGACTTCTGTTGACAAGAGGAAGGGTACGATAACGCCTGAGGCCAGAAACGCGCTCGGCAATATTAAGTCTCTGGTCCGCAGTCGCAGCTTACGCCTAATACAAAAAGCGAACGATGGCATAGATCCTCCGTAACTGAGGTCGGGAACATGTGCCTATCATACAAAAAGTAAGCCACCGTCGCTAATCCACCGACTCGCCGGAAACGTGGTAATTACGTACTTATGATCGCTGGCCGCATTACGCTAGAGGGGCCCGAGTAGCAAGCGTGAGATGAAGGGGCGACTATAGGCCGGGCGCCAGTATTGTGACAAAGGCGGGCCATTAGCGAGATAAGCACCAACGCGAAAGGTTGGCTTTCGGGCTAGCTCGCCGAAAGACCCATTTCACTCTTGCTTTTCGCAGCGATACGAAATGCGTTCTAAGTACGCGTTGTTCAATTGGGAGTTGATCTCCCTTAATTTATGTTTTTGGAGTCATGATCATGAAAACTATGGTACGAGGAATTGCATTATTTACAGCTATCTTTGCCTTCGGGCTGGTAGCGAACGCGCAGCTAAATTACGGAGCGGAAGTGAATATTCCGTTTGAATTCAGTGTTGGTGAAAAAGAGTTCGAGGCAGGCAGATACACTTTCAAGATCAACAAGCAGTTGGTCGCGGGTGCGGCTCTGACGATCCAGAGGACGGACAGCGACGAACGTGAGACGGTATTGCTGAGCAACTACGGAGGCGAGCGCAGCGACGACGTCCAACTTGTTTTCGGTGTTGTTGAGGGACGCAGGTACCTGACCAACATCACAACTTCGAACAGCGATTATGCCCTTGTCACGAAAGGCGCCCGAAATCGCAAACTTGCCAAGGTTAGAGTTTCCGCCGAAACCAAGACGAGCAGTCTCTAGTTGAAAGCTACAAACCTATGTACGTTCGTTCGAGCAGCATTTCTCGAGCGAACGTTTTTTATGCCAATCGTTTCTTCGATTCATCGATCAACACATTGTTTCGCTCGTACGAAATATCATCATTCGGCCGTCCCGACGATGGAGGGTAGATGCTGTCGCGATAAACCGGATACGCTTCGGTTCGGAGATGGGCCAGCATATGGTGCCCGCGACGTGTTTTTCGCTCGTGTCTCAGGGCCGAGATGTCGATCGGAGCCACAACGATCCGCTCGCCCGGTCCCGGAGAAGCATCGGCAAGTAACCGCCCGTCGAAATCCACGATCTGGCTTCCGCCTGACCAGGAATACGGAGGATAGTTCTCAAGACTCGCAGCCTGGTTCGCGGCCACGACGAAGGCCGTGTTTTCAATCGCTCGGGCCCGGTTGATCACTGTCCACCAGTCCATCGGTGGCGTCGCGTTCCACGGATCCATATATGCCGAAACCCGGATCAGCATCTCTGCTCCGTTGGCCGTCAGCTGCCTCATCGCTTCGGGAAAGAGCCAGTCGTAACATATCGCACAACCGATCCTGCCGATCTCGGTATCAGCCACCGGGAACAACGGCTCGTCATACCCCTCGATATCGTGCGGGCTTGTGTGAACTTCGTAAGGGATCCAAGTATTGACCTTTCGATACTTGTAAAGAATGCCTTCAGGGCCCGACGAGGCAGGTAGTATTGAACAATGCTCCTTTCCATCTCGAATCGACCTCCAGCATCGAGCCCGTCTGGATGATAGATGTTATACTCCTTGGCTTTGCGTTCGATCGCCTCAGTATGCTGGTTCGGTATCTCCACCGCAAGCTTTTCGATAAGCTCACGTGCGGCCGCAAAAACGGGAGCAGAGTGGGCGAATTCCGGAAAAACGATAAGGCGAACGGGAAGAAACGGGGCGCTGCCGGCAACCGCTGAATCGATCATCGATAGCATGCGGTCGGTGTTACGCTTCATCATTCGCCTGTCCGTGGGATTCGAAAGTGCAGTTTGACAGGCGGCGGCCGAATATCGGATCTGTTCCATGACGTTAGTGAGGCACGGTTATCGCAGCAACGAGGCCTCCACTCTCGGAAAAAGCCGATTGACGATACGCGTCGTATATTCGTCATACATCCGCTGCTTCTCAGCGGTCATCGGAAACCGCTCGGTGCCGTCATACGGGTATCTCGTCATGCCCTTGAACGGAAGCGGCAGCACGGCTTCGGGACTGCCGGAGTTGATATCCATTTCTTTGCTGTACCCGTCCGCGAAAAGGAAAAATGTAAGCGTTCGGCCCGCGGGAGGCGCCGGCGGGGCATCAAAGCTAAGAACCACTTCGTCGCCAGTTTTTGAAATAACAAAGATATCATCGACCCTTTCCAACAACGGTTTTACGTCGCCCGTACGCGTGAACCGTCCCGAAAAATACTTCCACCGGGCGTCTCTCAACAGGTGGTCATATGTCGGAACGATCATTCCGGCATAAGACCGCTCGGCCGAAAATCCGCGCTCGCGAAGCTCAGCCCTTGAGGTCGATAATTCCGTCATATGGACGTTTGCTTGCAGGCTGGTATCGATCGCGATCTTGTCCCAGTAGGTCTTCACGTTCGTGACTATCCGCACCTCGCGTGAGTCGGTCAAAAACTTACCGGTAAGATCGACCACGATAGTCTGCGGCCTGCCGACCGAGATCCCGATGCTGTCGATGACCGTTTGCCATTCTCCACGTTTGTTCCTTACCTGCAAGCTGGGGAAAAACAACGACTTCCCGCTCTGCGACGCCGCGAGGTTATCAGACGAAAAAGCATAGTCGGTCCAGCCGGTTAAGAGCAGAAGTGTTCGCCCATTGTAGCCTTTGCGGCCATCGACGTTTAGGGTCAAACTATGCGTCTCCGCGTAGCCGCGGATCCCGAGCGGCGTGAAAGAATCATAGAACCGATAGTCCAGAGCCTTCACGCTCTCTAGCACATCACGGCCGTCGCCATCCAGGGCTGAGAGGGGCGGGTGTTCCCCTTCTGTCGTATATGTTATTCGCTGGCCGGCGGTCGGAATGCCGAGACCTTCGTTCGGATAGACTTCGGTGCCGATAGAGTGTTCGACAGCGATTAGTCTGAGATGATCAAGGAACAAAACTTCCTCAAGCTCGTTCGTAACGCGGATCTCATATTTTCCGTCCTTCGGTTTTAGTTTGTCCGAAGGAATTCGGACGAACTCATCGGAGTCAGGGTAGTGGTAAGCACCATGAGCCTTCCAGTTACCCATTTCACCGCCGCCGAGGAAGTCGGTAATAAACTCGAATTCTCTGCCGTTCCAGGTGTAAAGGTAAGGACACGAAGACGGTTTGCGGTCGAGCTCCTCGATCGTGATTCGGCGGCCAGTTGATACACTGTTTTGAGAAGGGCTCAGTTCCGCCTGGATCACACCGGACGGCCAGATGACACGTATAGTGTCCGGAGCCTCGCGACGGCCGAGTCCGAAATGTACTTCGGACGGAGCGGGCATTGGACTCGCTGAGTACGTTTCGACCTTCTGCGAAAGGCTCCCGGCTCGAAGATCGATCTTCGAGCCGATTCCTACGCGATTGCTGACACGTCCCTTCAGGTCGATAACGGTCGAGCGATTCGCCTTGGGCGCGGTATTCCTTATGAAATCTAAAGGGCCCCGGTTCCCCGCGACTATCAGATCAATATCGCCGTCGCGATCGATGTCGCCGGATACGATCCTGCTTGTAGGAGCAAAACTATTGGCCGGTCCGGCACCGGCGAACTTCCGATCAACTGCATCCCATCCGTTCCCAACATTTCTAAGGGCCGCAACACTTTGTGGCGTGACCGCGATAAGATCCAGCAGGCCGTCATTATCGAAGTCGGCGAACTGTGCGGAAAAGGCATTTTCCGTAGACGCGGGGGCGTCATGCGTCACGAAACGCCCTCTGCCCGTTGAGATAGCGAAGATCCCCGGCTGACCTTCCCTACCAAAGAAGAAATCAACGAAAGAATCCTTGTTAAAATCCCCGACGGCGGCCGAGATCCATTTGCCTTTGATCACTAACCCGACATTTTCCGCCACGTCCCTGAAGGTGCCGTCGCGCAAATTTTGAAAAAGATTTGGGCGCTGGTTGGGGCTCAGCACGAGGAGGTCGACGTCCCGGCGATTGTCGAAGTCGGTCGGGATCACGGCAACAACTGGCGACGAACCGGAACCTATCTTCGCTGCCGAGGAAATGTCGGAAAAGCTCCCATCGCCGTTATTGCGAATAAGTTTATTCGGCACCCTCCGTCGAGCTGTTCCGGAACCGCCGAGAAATATGTCCAGGTCGCCGTCGTGATCGACGTCAACGAGCGCGCCGCTCGAGAAAGGTCCCGCGAGCGGAGGGAGTTTGCCGCTTAAATTCGAAAATCCGCCATTACCGTCGCCCCGAAAGAGCCCAGGGCGTCCAAGGCCGAAAAAAAGGATATCTTCTTTTGAATCGTTATCGAGATCCCCTGCGACGATGCCTGTAATGCTGGCTCCAGATGAGCCTGACAATTCGCGCGATCTGCTCGAAACATCCATAAACTGGCCCCGATCATTGCGAACCAGGACGAACCTCGCATTTACGACTGCCACAACGTCGAGATCGTCGTCGCTGTCGAAATCAAAAAGAGTCGCTGCACCTACAACATCCCTGCCCCCTAGAGTCGATTTGATATTGATCCGATCAAAAACCAGAGGCGAAGTGAGAGGTTCAACTAATTCAGGCTCGGCTCCAGTCGAAACCAAAGCCTCCGCATATCGGCCCTGCTCTAAATAATTCTGCCCAATGCTGGTCGCTGCTCCGCTCTGGCGCAGTTTCTGGAATTGTTCGATCAGCTTTTGGCCTTCCTGTCGTTGCTCGGTACGGATCAGGGCGGTTGCAAGATTGTAGATAGCAGAGGAATTATAAGGTTCCGCATCGTACGCCCGGCGGAAGGCTTGAATGGCCTCGGTATATTTCCGCTGCTCTGTATAGATCTGTCCGATGTTGAAATTCGTGCCGACGTCGGAAGGATCGATGTCTAAGACTCGTTGAAAAGAACTCAGAGCATCGTCGGTGCGATTCTCGTTTCTCGCGATCAATCCCAGTAGGTAATGCGTCTGTGGAAGCTCCGGAGCTACCTTAAGTGCGTCTTCCGCGGCTGAGCGGGCCGCTCCGATCTCCTGGAGGTTGAGCAATGCGATCGCGAGATTGACCCGCGCGATCTTCATCCGGGGATCAAGTTCCAGGGCTTTTTTGAATGCCTTCGCCGATTCGCCGTAATTGAATTGTTCCAGATGCGCGACCCCGAGGTTATTTGCCCGATACGCATCCTCACGATCGCGGAAGGAAGGTGCAGATTGAGTTCGTTGTGCCGAGCCCGATCGAGGTGCAAAGCGGTCCAGGAAGTAGAACACCGCAAGCACAGCCAAAAGAAAAATCGCAAATCCTGTTTTCGACCTCATGCTTTTGGCTATCTTTCTTTACTTTTTGGTTTATCGGCTTGCCACCGCAAAAGCGGCTGGATCGGCGGCGTCCATAATTTTCGCGGTGCCGTCAAAATAGGCCTTTGTTCGAGGATAGTTGTATTCAGCGACTTTCTTGCCCATCTTAAGGCCCTCGATATTGTCGGCCTGAATATGGTAGCCGCCGAGGACCCGCGAGATACCCGCCATTTCGGCCGTAGCGGTGAACGTCGGCAAAACCAGAACTATCACGCCGTCGTTGGAAATTCCCGTCGTGGCGGCTTTGCCGTCAACAGCCTGTTTGATCTCGCACGAAATGCCGGGTTCGGTCAGCTCACCGGCGTGCCGCGTTTCGGTCGCGCCGAAATTGTCGCTTCCGGTGAAAAACTCCAGCATCTTTGCCGATGCGGCGCTGACCGTGCTGTGGCCGGACACGTAACCCGGAAACGGCGGCGTGATGAAGGAAAGCGGCGAATAAGGATGCCACTGCGGAGCCGGGCAGCACCGCGACGCCCTTGCCCGCACCGGCCCATCCGCGAACCGTCTGGTCCTTGTAATAGTGACGGATAAGCGTCCACGGACGCGAGGTATCGTAATATCGTTTAGTCTCCCACGCGGCGATGAATGCGTCGAACGCGACGGTCGCGACCGCAAAGAAGAGCTTAACGTCCTTGTCGGTATCGAAACGATCCCGCTCAGAAACCGCCTGAGCAAACCGAAGCCAGTGGCCTGACTGCCCGGTCGAACGCGGCCCGTCGCGCATGAATTCGACGATCGCTTTTTGCTCAAGCGTAAGGTTGCCGTTGAACCTGATCACCTCGTCGACCTCGTCCTTGAGCTGTTTTGTACCGACCTTCGGTTGCGGGCCCGGGCGAAACATATCACTCCGTTCCAACGCGAACGGCTTTACTCGATACCAGTGAGGCGTCAGAAAACCCGGTGTCGCCTTCTTGTTTTCGGCAAGCGTAAACTCGATCGGCTGCCAGCAGTCGGGATCGATGATCTTGTCGACAGGATTGATCGGCTTGTAGAACGTGTAATCGGAATAAGGCTTACCGTTCGATCCGATCTCGTCACCGAGTTGGTTCGCTCCATCGCGGTGTCGGTAGGCGAAAACAGCGGCGGCGGCAACGTTGCCGACACCCTGTGATTTGCTAAGATCAGTTGTATTGTCTTCCGGATCATAGCCGTTCACCCGCATCTGGCCCTTTATCCATTCGGCGTCCTCTGGAAACATATCCATCATTCCCCGATAGGTGGCGTAGGCAATAGCTATACGCTTGTTCGCTTCGGTCCGCTCGCTCTTGGGGCGGCGTAGCTTACCGCCGAATCGAGTTCCGACAGCAACATCGTCGTAGGCGGCCCACGCGTCATACATACAATTGACAATGATCAACAGCATTCGCGAACCGACAGTAGGCCGCGGGGCCACACGATCGTGTTCGCGTGCGGTCGCTTCAAGAGCGATATCAAGCCACTGCGAGGCTGCTGACTTAACGTGTTTCGGCCTTTCAGATTCCGGAACGCGATCTTTCGGATCAAAACTTGTTGGGACTACAGCGGCAGGACGTTGCCCGATCAGCGTGAATAAAGGAGCAATTAACGATAACAGAAAAATAGTGCACAAAAGACTTCGGAACGTCTTCATTAAGAATCACCTCGCGGCCTAGTTTGTCCCCTTTTTATTGATCTATGAGCCCGACGGCCAAAACAGGTCTTTCGCCACGGTTACGGCGATCCGTCCACGCCGATCAGCATCTTCAGCTTTTTTTGCGTTTCAGCCGACCAGCCCGGGATCACGTCCTTCACAACGCCTTTATCGTCTACAAGGATTGAGAGCGGCACAGTTACTTCATCAGTTGCGTAAATAGATTCCAGGGCCGGTACCGCACCGATTATGATCGGATACGTAATACGTCTGTCGGCAACGTACTTTCTAATATTTACATCTTTCTCCGTATCGACGTTAAGGCCAACTATGTCGATGTTTCGTGCGGCCAGCTGTACGCGCATCTTCTCAAGCTCCGGCATCTCCTTCGCACATGGGAGGCACCATGTCGCCCAAATATTTATCAAGGTCAAGCGGCCCGGCTTCAGGCTTTTTCTCACCGAACTGGCCACGCCGTTCATCCGTTTAACCGCAAAATCGGGAAGGGATTTGCCGATCGCGATCTTCAGGCTACGGGCAAATATCTCGGCCTTGGAAAGCGGATCGGACAGTTTTGCGGTCCTTAACGTTAGCCGCGCTGCTTTTCCCGTACCTTCCTTTAACTGGAACGAACCGCCTGCGGTAAAGTCTCCCGCAAATCGTTCTACTTTGCCGTCCGACCACGTCACTTCCACCCATTCGGCCCGTTCATCTTTTCCAAGTCCGAAGTGCAGCCGCGGATCGTGCTGCGAAATAAAACCGGAGCCGCCCGATTTTATCTTGGTCAGAGTGCCGGCAGTGGTCTTCACCCTCACAACCGATCCAAAGGCATCACGGGGGCTGCCGGTCCCTCCTTCCAGCAATATTCTTAGATAGCCGTTGTCCTGACCGACGTTGTTCCTGAACAACAAGTGCGCCTGATTCTGGATCGTGGTCGAGAAAACATCAAGATCGCCATCGTTATCAAAATCGGCGAAAACTCCCGCTCGCCCGTCCGTTATCGAATCGATCCCCGAGATCCCGGAAATGTCTGTGAATTTCTTTCCCCCAAGATTGAGGTACAAGGGATCGCGTTCGTAACCGCTGAACGAGAAGCCTTGCCCGAACATAAGGCTGTTCTGATCGCCGCGAAGGGCACCCTTTTCATCCTTACCGTCATTCGTATGCGTCACGACCTGACGCCAAAACTGACTTCAGGTATCCTTCATGGATTTACCCGAGATAAATCCATTCGGCGTGTAGATGTCCTCCCATCCATCGTTATCGAAATCGATAAAACCGCCGCCCCAGGCCCAGCCTCCCGAGAACCCGCCCACATCGGCCGTTACGTCCCTGAACTTCCCGTCACCGATATTCTCGAAAAGATTATTTCCTGCAGCCAGTTTTTTCAGGACGTTATCCTGAGGTCCGGAGTTCGGGAACAGACGCGTCAGGATCCGGTTGCCCGCGGTCGAACTCATATTCGACGCGTGCAGATCCAGGCGGCCGTCGTTGTTGTAGTCGCCGAACGAAACCCCCATTCCGTTTCCCGGGTCGAGCACACCGCGAGCGGCGGCTTCGTCGACAAACTCGTCGCCGCGATTAATGAACAATGCCTTCTCGCCGAAATCGTTTGCGACGTAAAGATCGATTTTCCCGTCTGCATTGATGTCGGCGAACTCGGCTGCATAACTCCAACGGCGGTCATCAACGCCCCATTTCGCCGCCTCCTCGCGAAACCCGCCGCCGGGCTGACTCACGAAAAGCAGGTTCGGAGTCCCGTTCGTAGCCCTGAACCAAGAGTCCGGTGTGACCTGACCGTAGCGGTTGTACGACGTTACGTATATATCCAACCGTCCGTCACTGTTTACATCAGCCGAAACGGCACTGAACCCGATCGCATTGCGGGCTACTCCCGCTTCAAGCGAGATGTCGGCGAATCGCGAGTTTACCGTTTGCTTGAGGCGATTCTCAAGCAAGTATCTGCTGTCCGACCGCGGATATGAAAACATCGGAATCACCGTCGTTGTCGTGATCGATCAGGAGCGGAGCAACTCCGGTTGCCAGCCGTGTTACCCCCGCCTCGTCGGACGCGTCACGAAATCCGCCCTTTTGATCATTCAGGAACAGATAATTCCGCTTTGGCGACGTTACAAAGAGATCGACCCAGCCGTCGTTGTCGATATCAGCGGCAGCGGCCCCGTGCCAGACGAAGCCGCTGTTCTCAGGGGTCCCGAATGCCGGAATCGTCACGCCGACGCCGGCCGGCATAGCCACTTCGGAGAAAAGATCCTTGTTCGCAACGAGCGAGTCGAAACTTGCGAGCTCAAAGGAATCAAACTGCCAATGTTTATTTGGGCTGTATCGAACGTCCGCCCAGAAAGTGCCCCGGGCCCATTCCCTCTTACCGCTGACGTCTCGGCCAATGACGTAGAAGGCAATGCGGGCTCTCCCTTTCGCCCCCACGACTGCGGTCGGTTCGTCGGCTCCTAGAACGGCTTGAGCATTGTCGTCAAAATTGGCTTCCTTGACCTTAAAGCGTGCGTCCTCGATCTCAGAGAAATGATCGAGAAACTCCGACCACGTCTGTAAGAAAACTTTAGCCGTGATCGCGCCTGGAGCAGTATCGCCGGCAGCCGTTTTCACCATCGTTGCCGCCGGGTCCCATTTGTGAAGACCGATCCACTTTACCTGAGAAACAGTTTCGCCCGGACGTGCCGGAAAAGGTTTTCCGATAAAGCTTGCAGGAAAATATTCGCCTGTTAGCGCGAGGTCACGATCACGAGTCGCAACAGAAAGCTGTAATAAGTCGTTCGCTAGCGACTCGGACAATTCTTCATTAACCTCAAGCCGACGATCGTCCCTTGGTTTCGGAGAAGAGACCTGAGAAATAGCCGTGAGACTGACGCCGTGGAGTAAAGCCACCGCTAGCAGCCAAGCGACACTTCGGCCTAGGCGCTGGTGAAGGATATGATAAAACCCTCTCAACTTATGACTACTCCTGTTTACAGGGAATGACCGCGGATCAAGCAACAACATTCTAGTACAATACTTTTGTAAGCATCAACAACAAACACCGCAAGATCCAAGTAAAAGGGCTAAATCAGCTGTAAACAAACCGGCGATGGAATATTTATTCCTTCGCCGACCGGCTTCAGCTCGCCAATACTCTTCTCGATCTCGAACACCACAATTGAATCGGAACGCTGATTCGCAACCAATAGATATTTACCTGACGGATCAATAGTGAAATTGCGAGGAGTCTTTCCTCGCGTTGGTGTGTGGCCGATCAGCTCCAATTTACCTGACGAACTATAGATCTTAAACCCGACGAGGCTGTCGTGCCCGCGATTAGATCCGTAAAGGAAGGCGCCGTCCGGTGTGATATTGATATCAGCACACGTATTTTCTCCCGAAAATCCCACTGGTACTGTAGACACGGTTTGTACGTCCCGCAAGGTTCCTTTCGCCGCATCGTATGCGAGCGAGGATATCGTCATATCAAGTTCGTTAATGACGAAGGCATACTTCCCGGACGGATGGAATTTAAAGTGGCGCGGGCCGGCTCCAGATTTAGTTTGATAATAGGGTTGGTTGCGGTTCCGACTCAGACTGCCTGTCATGGGATCGAACTCGTATATGAAGATCCTGTCAACGCCGAGATCATTTACAAAAGCGAATCGGCCATTCGGGTCCAGAATTACCGAATGGGCATGGGCGGCTTCCTGCCGGCCCTTGTCCGGGCCGGAACCAACATGCTGTTCAACATCGACCGCGGGTGCGAGACTGCCGTCCTTATTCACGGGAAGGACAGCTACGTTGCCGCCGAGGTAGTTCGCCACCAAAACAAATCTCCCATTCCGGCTGACCGTAAGATGGCAGGGAGCGGCGCCCATGCTCGGCTGTTTGTTTAGAAGAGTCAGCGAGCCGGTATCCGTCCGAAGTGAGAATGAACTTACACTTCCACTTTTTTTCCCGTTGTATTCCAGTGTTTCATTCACAGCATAAACGAACTTTCGGCTTCGATCGGACACCAGAAATGACGGATCTTCGACACCGCTCACCACCCCGTGAGAAGTTATGCCGCCGTTTCGACCGTCGAACCTTAATAAATAGATGCCTTTGCTCTTGCTTTCGCCTGACGTGTACGTTCCAACGAGCAACAGCATCAGCTCCTGGCTTGGAGTTAGATTCTGCGAGCTTGCGCGCATTGAAAAAGGGAGGACTGCAGCCAGCAGTCCTACAAACTGGCGACGAGCAATACGGTTTTTATCCTGCATAAGTGATCCGGGATCTGGAGTCTATTAATCCGAGCGCGATCGAAACGGCTCCATAAACGCCGCTATCCACGCCGAGCTCGGCGGGTACGATCCTGATCTTGGACGACGGCACCATCGAAACAAAACCTGGAACCCGCTCGCGCAATTGAGCGAAAAGCAGATCTCCCGCACACGCCACTCCGCCGCCGACTATGACGATTTCGGGAGCGAGAAGCGAGATCGCGTTGGCGATGCCGACGGCCAGGAAGTGACATGTTTCGTCCCAGACCGAGACCGCAAGCGCATCACCGTGACGCACAGCGTCGACAACCACACGTGCAGTTATTTCGTCGACGTTTGAAACCATGTCACGGATCAAACTTGCCTCGCCTCCGGCCAGGCGTTCCCGGGTGCGGCGAGCGATATGCACACCCGAACAGATAGTTTCCAGGCAGCCGACGGATCCGCAGTTGCAAAGCTTTCCACCCGGTTGGACAATGGTGTGTCCGATCTCTCCCGCGGCCGCTGCGACGCCCCGATGAAGTTCGCCATTTAAGATCACTCCGCCGCCGACGCCCGTTGAGACCGTTACATAAAACAGATCGCGGTATCCGCGTCCGGCTCCGTATGTATATTCGCCCAATGCAGCGGCGTTCGCATCGTTCTCGAGCCTTACGGGAACTCCGAATCGTTCCTTCATTAGGTCAACTATCGGAAAATCCGTCCACCCCGGAAGGTTGGAGGGAGACATGATCAATCCATTGTCAATATCGAGCGGCGAAGGGCTCCCGATACCAATGGATGCTAGGGAGAACCGTCCCTCAAGCACCATTCGGTTGACTGCGGCCGATATACTCTCAAGCACTCCGGAGGGCCCGGACTCGGCGTGAGTCTCAAACCGGTGCCTTGAGACGATATCTCCGCGCGGGACCGCTAAAGCGATGGAGATCTTCGTTCCGCCGATATCAATGCCTGCAACTACGGTAGTCATTTTTTTCCGTATCAAGGCGACCCGACCATTAAACCTTGATGTAAATCCTCCTCCTGTAAAGCAGCCACATCAGGAACAGCCATAAAAGGACGTACGATACCGCAAACGCCAGCGAAGCGTTGACCGGCGCGGCCCACGAAAGAAAAAGGTTCTCAAATATCCAATCGTGCAACGTGGCATCGCTTGGTAGCTTCACCAAACCAAGCAGGTGCGACATGATGCCCGAGAAAACATATAACGCGAGTGCATTCACGCCAAAAATAACGAACGGCCGCGACCAGCGATCGAAACCTTTTACGTCGATAACCCAGAAGCAGACACCCAATGTGAGCAACGCAATGCCCGCCGTATAAAGCACATACGAACTCGTCCAAAGTGCCTTGTTCAGAGGAAAACCAAGGCTCCAAGACCAACCGGCGGCAAGGAGAATGGTTCCGCATAAGAAGATGCCTCCGGCTTTCTCCAGCTTGGAACGATCGGTCCGAAGCCAGATGCCCGTGAGAACGCCGCAGATAGTTGTCACGAGCGCCGGAATTGTGGAAAGAATTCCTTCAGGATCGAACACCTTCGCCTGGCTCCACAGGTGATTCTCGGTCAATATGACCCGGTCGATATATGCGGCAAGATTGCACGCCTTGTCGTCGATCGTTGTTACGTCGCAGCCGGGCACGGCGACTGCGGTCATCAGGAACCAGTAAGCCAGCAGCAGTATTCCGCCGATACCCGCCAGTTGCTTCCAGTCGGTATTCAGATAAATGATCGAAACGATCAAATAACAGACCGCGATCCGCTGGAGGACTCCGGGGATACGCATTGTGGACAGGTCATACCAGACTATAGTTACGCCAGTCGCGTACATGACGATGATCGCGATCACACTGCCGGCTGCGAGAAAACCGGCTATCTTGAAACGATCTGTAAGATAGAAAAACAAAGCCGCCGTGAATCCAAGCGTGATCAAAAGCTTTATTGACTGCGGCGCCTCCGTCTCTGAGAAATTAAAGAAAGGGATCGCATAGATCAGAATGCCGAGTGCAAAGATCTTGGCGGCGCGGACTACGATCTTCGAATATATGCCGCTAGACGTTGTTTCGACCGCTCGCTGTCGAAACGAGATAGGTATCGCCACGCCGACAATAAACAAGAAGAACGGGAAAACATAGTCGGTAGGTGTGATCCCGTGCCATTCGGCGTGCTTGAGCGGGCTGTAGATCTCCGACCACGTGCCGGGGTTGTTGACCAACGTCATTCCGGCGATCGTTATCCCGCGAAAAACGTCGAGGGACACCAGGCGCTCTTTGATTGTTGCTTCGGACATAAGCAAACCGTTCGAATCACGTTTTAGCTTCCCTTGGTTTGTCCTGCTGCTGCGTCGACCAGGTTCTTTACGCTTGCGACTATCACGATCTCGAGAGCCGCTTTTGGTTTCGCGATCTCATCGAGGGCTTTCATTCTTGCATCGCGCCAGTCAGCTCCTTGAATTGACCTCTTTTCAATGGCGTCGAGCGCCTCGCCTATGATCAAATTGAGGTTTCGGAAGTCCTCGGAGAACTGTCTGGCCTCCGCGAGTGCCGGAGAATTAACAAGAACGTTCTGCAAACCAGCTTCCTTCGATCTCCATTCCCTCAGCATCGATCGGAGCAAAGCAGCATTCGCCGCCGCGTTGACACCGCTTAGCATTTCCTTCACAGCTTTGTTGAAAGCCCGAGCTCCCTTTGCGTCCGGCTGAGCCGCATCGATAAGCCCGGTCAGCGGTGAAAGCATTGTCTGCGGACGAAGTTGGTATCGCCTATATTCCTTGACCGGCTCAATGATCGAAACGAGAGTTTCCAGCGCCGAGACGTCCTGGCTCATAGCGAGCCTTCGCAACAGTACCCGCTGATTTCGTCTATGCGTCAACCCGAGTTCTTCGAGCTGATACTCGATCACCGCCAGCCGGCGGTACATATCATCGATGTCGTTCACATCTCTCGGCGACCAAAGCCGCTCCGCGATCGCGGCCGTCCGCGGCCAGATCCGCGAGTCGATGGTTTCCGGCGACACCCATTCCGCCCACATCGTCGCCTCTCCGCCGAGGACCCGTTTTTGCTCCTCAGCCGAAAGTGTCGTATCGGCCGGGAGCGGGTCAACGACATAGTGCTGCGAGGCAGGAAAAGCGAGATCGATGTAATAGCCGTTCGAGAGGACGCCCTGATATCCCTGCTTAGCCGCGTCCGCCAGTGCCTTCTGCCCGCGCCACGAATGGATGACGACATCTTTCGGAAGATCGGGCTGAAAGATCTCGTCCCACCCCATCATTATCTTGCCGTTCTTTTGAAGGAACTTGAGTATCCGTTTATTGAAATATGTCTGGAGCTCGTGATTGTCCTTGATCCCTTTTTCCTTCATGAACGCCTGGATCCGGGGATTGGCGGTCCATTGCTTCCCTTCGTTCTCATCGCCGCCGATATGCATGTAGGCGTCCGGAAACAGCGCCGACATCTCGGCGAAGAACGGTTCGAGAAGCTTGTAGGTTTTCTCGTTAGTCGGGTCTAACGTAGGGTCAAAGATTCCCGGCCGTCGTTCTATCGTGTACGGCCCCGGAGCACTTCCGATCTCCGGATGACTTACGAGCCAGCTGGTCGCGTGGCCCGGCATGTCGAATTCCGGCATCACCCTGATCCCTCGATCGGCCGCGTACCGGATGATCTCGCGGACCTCGTTCTGTGTGTAAAAGAGTCCGTCCGATCCCTGCTGGTGCAGCTCGGGAAACTTTTTGCTCTCAACGCGAAAACCCTGGTCCTCGGTCAGATGCCAATGCAAAACATTCAGCTTCACCGCGGCCATTCCGTCCAGCGTTCTCTTGAGAACCTCCATCGGCTGGAAATGCCGTGCGGAATCGATCATCAACCCACGCCAGGGAAAACGCGGCCGGTCGGATATCGAAACCGCCGGGAAATAGAAGCCGTCCCGGTCTCCTTCCAGCAGCTGCAGCAGCGTTTCCAGCCCGCGCATCGCGCCGACGGTAGTCGGGGCGGTTAGCCTGATCTGGGTTGCTGAAACCTCCAGTTCGTAAGATTCATCATCGCCAAGTTTCGGGATGGGCGATCCGGTCGATCGCGTCGTTATCAGGAGCGTCGGGCGAGGCCGATGTTTCACGAGCGAACTCCAAGACGGTTCTGCCCTCAAGACGACGCATGAACCGGAACGCATATTGCCTCAAACGCTCATCAGTTTGCCCCGCGAACCCGACAGTGAACGTCTTTGCAACCGGCAGCCTTCCCTGACGCCAGGTGACACTGGCCGGAACCGGCATCAGACTGCGACGAGCGGACCGCAGAGCATCCGACCCCGTCTGCCCGAACGACGAGCAAACTCCGACTAGCAGACAACGTCGATACCAGACACGAAACGTAAGTAACTCATAAACTATCGAGTCTTTCTTTCGGCTGCCGACTTTCGAACATATCGAGTGCCTCACGCATACAACCAGCTATCTTCGTCGTACCTTTGTCGAACATACTGAAACCGCCGTCCCATTCCCACCAGGCGTTTGGGATGCCGAGTTTTCCGAGAGCTGCGTAAACCGTGGCGGCGTGCCGGCAACGATCCTCCGTCGTCGGATGCTTCCCGTACGAGCCGAACTCGCCAAGGAAAATGGGAACGTTGTTCTTTCGCGACCAATCCTTCGCGGCCTTCAGATCTGCGTACATCTTCTCCGGGTTCGAATCTGAGCCGTAGGATCTTATTCGGCTTTCGATCCAAGTTTTCCTCGCCGTCTGGGGAATTTTGATCTCGCGGCCGTTTGCGGGAAACGGCACGTCCGTCAACTCAGGAAGCCCGACGGCCGACCAAGTGGCGCCCTGATGTGTGAAGATGAACGGGTCGTAATAATGGAACGTGTAAATGATGTTCCGGTCGTCGAATGGCTTTGAATCGATCATCGCCTGCCGCGAGTTCCAGTCGTGGAACCCGACGATCAAAGTATGATCACGGCGCGATCGCCCGGACAGCATTGATTATTGCCGTCGCCTGCTCCCGCCAGTCTTCCGCTTTGATATCGTGCGGTTCATTGCGGATCTCGAAAAAGACCTTTTCAGGATCGGTATCCTTATATCGTGCGGCGATCTCCTTCCACAGCCATACAACACGTTCGGTATTCGCGGCACCCGAGATCGAGCCGTCAAACTCGACATGGTGCAGATCCACGATCGTATTCAGGCTGTTCGCCAATGCCCATTTGACGAACAAGTCCGCCATGTTCAAGCCGTCGGGGTTTTCCCATCTGTACGGTCTGTCGATGCTAGCCCATGCGCCGAAATTTATGGGAATGCGAACGGTCCGGAAACCTGCGCGTGAAATGTCCGCAAACATCTTTTCGCGCTTTGCGGCCTCCGCACCCTTTGCGAAATCGGAAAAACGTTTCTCCTTGCTTCCCAGCCACCAGTTATCGAGATATGAAAGGTTCATCCCCAAACCCAGGCGGTCGGCCCTTCGCTGGGCAACCGATTGCGCATTTGCGGCCAGACACGCTAGCAAATGCATCAGAACAAAAAGTCGTACTCTCCTCATGATCAGAGCCCAGGCCGCCTACCGCAGAGCAAACTTCTCGGTCAAGCCGCCTATCATTACGGTAAAATCGCCGGCCTCGACCGTCGGCCGGTTGTTCTCGCCTATGAAAGAAAGATCGTTGCGGCTTAGCGTGAACGACAGCGTCTTGCTCTGGCCGGGTTCCAGATACACCTTCGCGAACCGCTTGACGCGTTTCCCCGCCGGAGCCAGCGTCGCGACGTCGTCGCGGACGTAAAGTATCGCCGTTTCCTTTCCGGCCCGCCTGCCTGTATTGGTCACTTTTACTGAAACGGTGACGTTGCCATTCAACGGCGCCGATCTCGGCGTGACCCGCAGATCGCTGTAGCCGAAAGTGGTATAGCTTAATCCCGTCCCGAACGCGAACTGCGGGCTCGTTGCTGTGTTTCCGAAGGTTGTTTCTTCTACTTCGAAAAGTTTGTGGTCATAGGTCAGGTAATTGTGCGGCGACCGAGGGTACGTGAACGGCAGTCGCCCGTTCGGATTGTAATCGCCGAAAAGGACGTCCGCAATGGCCGGCCCGCCCTGGTCACTCGGGTTGTATGCCATCAAGATCGCAGTAACGCGATCCGCGATACGGCTGATTATCCTCGGACGCCCTTCGACGAGAACGAGGATGACCGGCTTTCCCGTCGCGATTATCTGTTCGGCAAATCGCAGCTGCGTTTCGGGTAAGGTCAGGTCGGTGATATTGCCCGGCGTTTCTGTATAGGAGCCTTCGCCAAGGCATAAGACCACAACATCCGCGTCCTTTGCCTCTTCGACAGCTTCCTTAACATCAACTTCCTGATCAATGTCCGTCGGCGTCGTATTCGACGGCGCGTTCGGCCGACGTGTGATCCGCGTTCCCTGCCGAAATTCGAAATTTCTACCTCCCAGTTTGGCTCTGATCGCCTGCTGGATCGTCATTTTGTCGGTCGGATACAGCGACGGCTCAGAGCCCTGCCAAACCCATGTCCAGCCATTGTTCTGCGAGATCAATGAATCTGCCGTTGGCCCTGTCACAAGGATCTTTCGGTCTTTCGCGAGCGGAAGTATGTTTCCGTCGTTCTTGAGAAGCGTCAGCGTCTCGCGCGCCGCCTGCAAGCTGGCCTGCGAATATTCGGGCTTACCAAAGTTGCTTCGGACCGACGGGTTTGGCATCGGCTTCTCGAAAAGGCCGAGCTCATACTTGACCCGCAATATGCGTCTCACCGCATCGTCAATGCGCGTCATCGGCACCTTTTTTTCCTTGACCAGCGCGATCAGGTTGTCGCTGAAGCTAAAGCTGCTGGGCACCATGCTCATATCAATGCCCGCCATGATCGCCATTCGAGTGGCCTCCTTTTCGTCAGCGGCGACCTTCCATTGAGTGACGAGTTTCTTAATGTCCTCCCAGTCGGAAACGATGAATCCGTCGAACTTCAGCTCGTTCTTCAAGACGTCCGTCATCAAATATTTATTAACGTGTCCCGGCACGCCGTTGATCTCGGCGGAGTTGACCATGACCGTCCGCGCTCCTGCCCGAACCGCGGCGTCGAACGTCGGGAGGAAGTATTCACGGAGATAATTCTCGGGTATCCATGCCGACGTTCGGTCCCGACCGCTCAGAGGAAAACTATATCCCACGTAATGCTTGAGGCTCGCAGCCACACTTTTATCGTCTGCCACATTCGTCCCTTCCAACCCACGAACGAAGGCCACGCCCATTACCGTAGCCAGGTACGGGTCCTCACCGAAGGTTTCCCAGAACCGCGGCCACAACGGCTGGCGGCCGATATCGAGTACCGGCGAAAAGCTCCACGGGATAGCGGCCGCACGCGTTTCCATCGCCGTGATCTCCGCCGCCCGCTGCATCAACGCCGGGTTCCACGACGCCGCCATTCCTATTTCCTGAGGGAAAAGCGTCGCCCCGCGAACATAATTTGCACCGTGGATGGAATCGATGCCGTAGATGACAGGGATCTTCAGTCGAGTTTTCTGCGCGTCAGCCTGGATCGCTCCGATGATGTTATGCCACTTATCGACAGGAAGAGCGTGGTTGCTGACATTCAGGATCGAGCCGACCTTATATTGCACGATCGCTTTTTCTAATTTCGCCGCGTCGATCGCGATGGTCGAATCAGCACTCGAGGTGATCTGACCGATCTCGAGCTGGGTCATCTGCCCTACCTTTTCTTCGACCGTCATCCGTCGAAGGAGCGCTTCGATCTCCACGGAGCGGTCACGCAGACGAGGACGTTGTACGGCCTGGCGAAAATATGCATCACTGTCCGGGATATCCTGAGGAACAGGATCGGAAGGCGTCTGCGCAGAACTTTGTTGCAGAGGTATGCAAAAGATCTCAAGGCAAATTGCAGCCAGAAGCAATAGTGTGATCTTACTCATTTCGCGTCGGTTCCTGTTTGAAGAAGAATTTAAAAGAGAGCGTTTATTTTATCTCAAAAAGTCCTTTTGCTCCAACCAAAACTGGTGAAAACATTACCCGCGTAAGCGAGTGTTTATTTCGTCCCACTCCCCGATTGAACGCGTGGCCCAGTAACGGTCCGACGCGTTGTTTCGAAGATTTACAGAAAGTCGACAAACCAGGCCTGAATTGAGCTTATTTTGGCTGCTTTTCCGCCTCTGCTCTCAAGGCAGCCGAAAGCCTGATCAGCTTCTGTAGATCGGCACGTGCAATTGCCTGATCGTTGACGTTCGCGACGCTCGGGTTCGTGAACATCGGATTTGCCACGAACTTCGCCAGCGTGTTGTCCTGTTCAGCGATCAGGGATTTAAGGTCCTGAGGTAAAGGCGGCAAGGCGGGCTCTTCCTTTGGGACCTCTTTAGATTTCTTCGAGCTCTTCTTTTCCTCAGTCGTCGGAAACAGATTGGATTCCAACCGGATCGCTCGTTTGTTTATCTGCTCCGCATTGCCGGCGATCTTTTGCACTTCGATCTGCTTTCCGGTTCTATATGCCGTCAAGACCTCGTCCTGAAGGCGCTGAATATTTTCAAAATCTTCTTTTACCTCTTCAAATCTTGCCGCATCTGCGGCTGCTTGAGCTTCATTCTTTCGTTCCGGCTTGGCTGCCTCACGCTTGATCCGTTCGAGCTCCATCGAGCGGTCTTTGATATTCCTGTCGCTCAAGTTCTTGTCTCCCGCTCCCGGAGGCGCGGGAGATTGCGCGAAAGCTTCGACACTCGCCAAACCAAAACAAATACACATCACGACGATCAACTGCTTCATGCCTTGCCTCCTGGCCGTTCCAAAGCTATCTTTTTCGGTAGCCGTCCGTCTTTATCACACCGGCACCTTTCTGTATCGTAAAGATCTTCCCCGGGTTTATTCCCTTCACGCTTTCTTTTTGTCCGTCACTCCATGTGATCTCGAGCGACTCTATTTTCTCCGAAGCCTCGAAACCAAAATGCACGCGAAGATCATTCTGTGACAAATAACTCGACCCGGCTTCCACATTCCGGATCATGCTTCGCTTGTTGGTCTTAAGGACCGCGCGTGCGCCGATAGCGAATGCGTTCGATGCTGTTTGGAGCAATCTCAGCGTAACGCTCTGATTGGAGCTCGACGTAGTATTCAGCAACACGGTCGGAGCCTCCCCGACGTTAGTTACTACCATGTCGATCAAACCATCGTTATTGAGATCGCCGAATGCCGCCCCGCGGGCAGAATGCTCGGATAGATCGCGGAGTTTCGCCGGCGCGGTTACATCCTCGAATGTACCATCGCCCAAATTTCGGTGCAATAAATAATGCTGCCGAAAGCCCATCTGCGATTCGTCCTTGATAAAGTCCACCTGCGGATAAACATGGCCGTTGACGACGAAAATATCGAGCAGGCCGTCGCAATCGAAATCGGCGAATCCGGTACCCCATCCGACGTAAGGCACGCTCGGAGCTCCGACCTTCGATTGCAGTGAAACATCCAGAAATCCTTTGGAACCCAGATTACGGTATAGAGTGTTATGCTCCTTGTCGAAATTTGTTACGAAAAGGTCCAACAGGCCGTCATTATCGTAATCGCCGAATGCCACTCCCATTGAGCCCTGTTCCACGCCGGCGCCGCTGTAGCCCGTACCCGACTCGAACGTGACGTCCGCAAACTTGCCGTCGCGGGTATTCTTGTACAGGTAATTCGGCGTTCCGTCGTCGGCTACGTAAAGGTCAAGCCAGCCGTCATTATCGTAATCGCCCCATATCGCGCCCAGACCGTAATACGGCTTTTCATCCGAAACACCAAGTTTTTGGGCTACTTCGTCGAAACTCCCGTTCCCCTTGTTCAAAAAGAACAGGTCCTTTTCCGCTGTAAGCCCTCTCGGACCGCACTGCACACGTATTCCTCGAAACGAACATGTCGCAGCGCTGCCGAATACGGGAAGATCGTTCAGGTCGAGTTTGACGTACCCGGGAACCATTACGTCCAGATCCCCGTCACGGTCAAAATCTGCCCACGCCGCTCCGGTCATGAATCCGCGGCCTTTAAGGTTCGACTTCTCGGTAATATCCACGAACCTGCATTGGCCCAATCCCTTATAAGCCGCATTCCCCTCGAAGCCCGTCGCAAAGAGGTCCAGGACCTTGTCGTTGTCGAGATCGACGGCTGTGACCGCCATTCCCCAACCTTTCCGGTTTAGCCCGGACGAAGCGGTCACGTTCTCGAACGTCGGCGTTTTGCTCGTTGTGCCATTTACCTGGCGAAAGAGTGAAACGAACGGGTCTCCGCCTTTCTTAAATCGTTCGACCGAAGAACCGTTCACCACCGCAACATCGAGAAAATCATCTCCATCGCAATCAAAAAGTGCCGCACCGCCGCTCATGGATTCGATAATGTACCGATTCTCGGGAGTCGAAACGTGAGAAACGTTGATCTTGCTGGCGGCGGATACATCCGCAAACGAAATGGCTGCCCGGCCCTGTGCAAACAGATCCGCACTAACTATCAGGATGCCGACAGCGATCAGGGTTATGCGGTACGTTGCCATCGGTATTAAGGAACAGGCTGATTCATTTCTTCGCGACAGGCCTTATTCTCTCGAAGGGCACAATGCCGGACACCTTCCAATATCGAATAAAACTTGTCTACGCCAAGATCCTTGATCGTTTCGATCTTACCGGAAGGCCAGCGTATCGCGATCGAATCGACCTTTGTTGCTTTGCCCAGACCAAAATGTATACGCAGGTCGTTCTGCGAAAGATAGCTTCCGCCGCTTCGGATCTCCTCGGTTTGGACAATTCCACCGGCTGTCAATGTTATACGCGCGCCTATCGCCAGCGGTGTGCCCTTGACCGCCCCAAGTTCCAAAGTGATCCAATGATTGCCGTCACCGCCTTCATTACGGAGAATACTCGGCGCGGCATCGAGGTCGCCGACAACGACATCGACGTCACCGTCATTGTCCAGATCGCCAAAGGCCGCTCCGCGCGACGACCTCTTCTCTACCAGGGCGGCGCCCGCCAGCGTGCTTGCATCGCAAAATGTGCCGTTCCCGCGGTTGATATGGAGCAGTTTGCCCTGCCGGTATCCGAGGCCCGACGCTATCTGGTCCATCTGGGGATACACGTGTCCATTGACAACGAACAGGTCTAGCCAGGTATCGTTGTCGATGTCAAAAAAACCGGTTCCCCAACCGACATAAGGCCGAGACATCTGTGCGACCTTTGCGACAAACGAAACATCGGAGAAATTTGAATTACCCTCGTTTCGGTAAAGCGAGTTGTATTCATCGACGAAGTTCGTGACAAAGATCGAAAATCGCCCCGTGTGCAAGTAATCGCCCACGGCAACGCCCATGCTTCCCTGCTCTGAGCCGTCGCCGCTTACCGCCGTTCCGGACAGCAGTCCGATATCCGTGAATTTTGTCGCGTCGTTGCGATAGAAAAAATTTGCCGTTGAGTCGTTTGCGACGTAAGCATCGAGCTTGCCCCTGTTTTCAAAGTCAGACCAGACGACCTGCATGCCGTAGAACCCTTTGGGATCATCAACGCCCATAGTCTTCGACACATCCGTGAATGTACCGTCGCCGTTATTTCGGAACAAGCTGTCGCCCGCACCTTTCAGGCCACGCGGCCCGCACTGCACATCGATCCCTCTAAATTTGCACGTCGGCAACTTGCCGAATCCGGGCAGATCGTTGAATTTGAAATCAACGTAATTTGCGACGAACAAATCCAAATCGCCGTCCGAGTCGTAATCGCCGAACGCGGCACCCGCGGACCATCGGCCGTCCACTATTCCCGCCGCCTTCGTAACATCCGTGAAAGTACCGTCACCGTTGTTTCGGTATAGAACGTTCCCGCCTAAGCAGGTGACATAAATGTCCGGCCAACCGTCGTTATTGTAATCGCCGACCGCCCCGCCCATTGCGAAGCCCGGGTAAGCCGATACCGGACCTTTCGGTAACGTCCGAGAACGTGCCGTCGCGGTTATTGCGGTAGAGGGCACTGCCACGCCCTTTCGTTCTTTAACGTCATTTCGACGGTGGGCGCATTCGGGAAATAAATGTCCTGCCATCCATCGCGGTCATAGTCAACAAGCAGTACACCGCCGCTCATTGATTCGACAATGTACTTCTTCTCCGGTGCCGCAGTATGAACAAACTTGATACCGCTTTTCTGAAGAACGTCGGTTAGCTGCGGGACCTTTCGGTCCACACAAAAGTTCTCCTTTTGCGCCGGGCAATCGAAAATTGCCCCACCGATGACGATGAGAGAAATGAAGAACGATATTGGCCGCCTGATGATCATTGTGCCGACTTTCCCTGTTGCTGCCTTAGCTTCTGAAAGATCTCCTGATGCTGTTTCGCAAGGGCGGTTTCGCCAATGCGGTTATATAACCTTGTTAATTGAAAATGGGTATCCGCGTCTCCCGGGGCAAGTTGAGCAGCACGCGTCAACATCGAACGGGCCTTCATGTCATCTCCGGATTCAAGATATAGGGCTCCTAGTTCCCGCAAAGCCAGCGAGTGATTCGGAGCGCGGGACACAACCTCTTCAAGCATATCGATCGCTTGCTTGTTCTCTCCTTCGGATCTGTAGAATAGGCCGAGCTGCATCCGCGCTTCCGCATTCGCGGGGTCGAGTTCATTGCAGCGGATAAGCTCGCTTCGGGCCTTTGCCGTTTCACGCTGAACTCGGTATAACGTGCCTAGAGCCAGACAGCCCCGAAACTCAGACAGATGCGATTTAACATAGCGTTCTAGCATATCTCGGGCCGGACCAAGATTACCGCTTTGCAGGGCTGCGACGCCCAGAAGATACTGAGACTCAGGCTCTTCGGGTTGCAGCGTATTTAACGTTTGGGCCGCTTCGTAGGCCACGTCCGGTTTTCCCATACGGAGCGTGAGAGCTATAAAATCAGCCAGGACCGTAGGCGATCGTGGAGCGTTTTCGCGCGCTTTAGTTATTAGCGTAAGGGCTCGCTCCTGATTTCCGGCCGAATTCTCAACAAATGCCTGCATGGAAAGTACGTCGGCGGAATTTGGGCCTAAGCGGGCCGCCTGAGCCAAATGCTGCCGGGCCCGCGCGAGGTTGTTCGACATAATCTCAAGTCTGCTCAACATAAGCAGCACTTGCACGTTGTTCCGTGCCGGCGGCTGGATAGACGAAAGCAGTTCGATGCCTTCCTTGAACGATCCCGCTGCGCGAAGCACGTCGGCACACCGCACCGCAAAGAGCGGGTCTTTTGTCGCCGCTTTTTTCATGAGAGGAAACAGTTCCCTGACCTTATCAAGACGATTCTGCCGCAAATAGATCTCGCCGAGCAGGGGAAGGCCGACGGTGTTTCGGATCTGCGGCGGAAGGCCATCTGCGATCCTCACCGCAGCCTGCAGATCACCGACGAGCAGATACGTCGCCGAGAGTTCCGTCTGCTGCGTCGGATTCAATTCAGACGCGTCAACCCCGCCGAGCAATTGGAGAGCTTCGTCCTTTTGCCCCAATAAGTACGCGATTCGAGCTGCATGGATCCTGGCTCCGGCCGCTTTTGGATCAAGCTGCATCACGCGCTGGTACAATGCTCGTGATTCGGGCAACCGGCCCTGCCTTGACCGCAGGCAGGCGAGCAGCTCGAGCGCCCTTGCGTTGCCGGGATTAGCGATCACAAAATTCATTAAGGGTTGATCTAGTCCGGCCAGGTCTGATCTATCGATACGCCGATCAAATTCGGCAAGGATCTTTTGATCTGAGCCTGCAGCCGGTTCCTGAGAAAAGGAAAGTCCTGCACTGACGACAACCACGAAACATGCTGCGAGGGCTATCAAACGGGAGTAGTTCTCAGGGTTCATTCTTCCTATTTACCGGATTGGCCGGATTCGCATTTCTATTCTGCGCCTTCAGATCGCTGTACGTCCTTAATGCACGGTCAGCCTCCTCCAGCCTCGAGGCCTTTCGGTAAGCAATGCTGAGCTGATAATGAATGTATTCTTTTTTCGGTTCGAGATTAGCCGCGATCTGCAGCTGCTGAACGGCTTCCTCGATCTCGCCTCGCGCGGTCAGGGCTTTGCCGAGTTGATACCTGGCGTCGGCGTAATCGTACTTTGTGTCGATCGCTTCTCTAAGCAGACGAACCGCTTCTTCGATCCCGAGGCTCCGTTCAAGCAAGGTGTACGCGAGGTGATACTTGGCGAAAGGGCTCAACGGAACCAATTGCAGCTCTCCGCGAAATTCCTTTTCGGCTTCCTCAAGTCGATTAAGGCGGATAAGAGCTTGGCCAGCGTTGTAATGACTTCCCTCCATTTTGGGGTCGAGCATGGAAGCACGCCGAAATCGGCTCACCGCCCGTTCGAACTCCCCGGTCAGCACGTACCCCTGTCCGGCGGAGAATTGAGCGTGAGCTGTCTCCGGTTTTCGTAAGGCAATGTTTTCAAAAACGACCGAGGCCTCAGGGTGACGGTCAAGGTGCACTAGCGAGATCCCATAAAAGTAAGCGAGTTCAGGATCGCCGGAGAGTGTTGCGGCGATCGGCTTTAGGGTTTCCACGGCAGCTCGGTAATTCTTTGTAAAATAGTAACTGAGGCTGAGCATTCGCCGAATCAACGAATCGTCGGGTTCGAGTTTAAGGTGTCTGGAAAGAGGCCCCGTTGCCTGATCGAAACGATTCGCCTGAAAAGACACGATTCCCCAGTTGCGATCAAGACCCGGAAAATCCGGCTGCCATTTGGAAGCGGCCGCAAACTTCGCCAGGCTGTCCTCGGTACGTCCATTCTGCTGCTGGATCACAGCAAGATTGTGATATGCCTGCGCCACGATCGAACTTATCTGGGCCCTTGTTCGCTTTAACGCGGCCGACTCGGGTGGGGACAAGGTCTTCAATCCCTGATTCGCTGCGTTTCCGGATGAAGGTCCTCCCGGCCTTCTCAGGGCCAACCGCCTCTCCCAGCACGCGGCGGATATCATCTCTCGCCGACTCAAGCATTTGGTCCTGGATCTCTTGTGCACGATCAAGATACTTTTCTCCTTCGGCCTTTCGCCCTTGCTTGATCAGCAATCGCCCGAGCAGAAAATAAGTGCGTCGGATCTGGAAGCTGTTTTTTCGCGCGTCGCCGTTCAATTCGACCGACTTCCGCAGACTCTTTTCCGCGAGAGCGTCGAGGCCTAGTTCAACCTGCGATTGGCCCAGAAAAAGATAGGCCGATCCGAAGTCCGGCTTTACGCGTATCGCAGTTTGCAGATACTTTAGGGCTCTAGCATGGTCGGCCAACGACGACGCGGTTACGCCGGCCAGGAAATTGGTATAAGGGTCCAACGGCGCCCGACGAAGTTCCAGGTCAAATTCCATTCCGGCCTCTTCGAGCCGCGAGCCCCCGCCGTGCTGAAGAATGGTAAACCCTAGATAAAAATGAGAACCCGCCATTTGCGGGTCGGCCTTGATGGCGTTGCGGAACTCGCGCTCGGCTTCGGCCGGAAAGTTCGTTTCTTCGTATGCTCGACCCAGGATCAAGTGCATCGATGCCTTTTTTAGTAACGGCCCCGAGCATTTCCTCAAACAGCAGCTTTACCCGATCCAGTTTTTTGAGCTGGAGATAGGTCATCCCCAGCGTATACGCTGAGTCGAAGCCAGGCTTGTTCGCGAGTGTCCGCTCAACCCATGGAAGCGCCGAATCGTAATCCGCCTTTAAGTAAAATAGTTTCCCCAAGACGTCTTGGGCCTCTGTGTTTTTCGGGTCCAGCTCTAAAGCAACCTGGGCCTGTCTTATTCCTTCATCCAACTCGCCCAACTGCATATGCACAACGGCTAAACCAGTTCGGGCGTCGGAACTGTCGCGAACCTCTACCGATTCAAGGAGGGTCTCTGTTGCACGCTTGGGCTGACCTTCGCGGATGGAAAGATTCGCGAGCCTTCTCAACCCGATCGATACTACATATTCGTTCTGGACGCGGGCGTTTTCGAGATCGCCGGATATCTGAAATGTCTGGGCCGCGCTTCTGTACTTCTCCAGTTCCTCATCGAGACGTTGGGCGGTTTGTTCGGTAGCCGTTCGCTTGGGCGCAGATCTTGAAATTTGAAAAGCCTGGACGGAGACGCAACAGGCTAGACATAGCAACCCAAACGAAAAAAACCTGCCAGCTATCATTGAACCTCGGTGAGACACGAATTTGGCGACGAGGCCTATATTTTAGTGTACAAATAAAAGAAGGTAAAGCCTTTTATCAGCCTTACCTTCTTCTCTCAATGGATGGATCGAGTCTAGAAAAGGAACTTCAAAGCATACTGAATCTCTCGGCCTCCTCGCGTTTGACTTGCATACCCGAAGTTTCCAGGCAGACCGCCGGTGATTCCGGTGATCACGTTGTTGGTCGGGCTGCACAGGCTTGTCCCGCAAACAACCTGACCACTGTAATAGTTCCTTCCAATGCTGTCCCCTCTGAACTGCGGAGTGTTAAAAGCATTGAACAATTCGAAGCGGAACTGAATTCGGGCCGCTTCGCCAAAGAAGCTTTCCCTCAGCCATCGCGGAGCGAAGTTCTTATAGATCGAAAAATCCACATTCTTGATCGGCGAACCAAGACAACCGCCGCGCGATTCGACAGGCGACAACTCTCCGATCCTGGCCCCAGCAAGCGTAAAGGCGGAGGGATCGATAAACTGAGTCGGATCGCTACCGCTGGGCGAGCAGGGAGAGTCGGTCCGCAGCGGCCGCTGGTTTGCAACGTTCGTTCCGGTCCCTGTGAATCCGGCCTGGAAGTTTCGATTCGTATGTCGACACCGGGCCCCGGATCATTATCGTAATCGTACGTTAAACCGGTCGCGCGCAATGTTGGGCGTCAGCGAAGTGCCACTGGTTATCTGGAAAATAGTCGCGACCTCCCATCCTCCAAACACGGTTTGAACAAACGAATTCGACGCCCTTAAAGTTCGGCAAATTGATGATCGCATTTGCCACGAACATATGCGGGCGGTTGATGTCCGATAGACCGAAATCAACATCCGGGTTGTTGACATCCTGCAGTGCCCACTCGCTGTTGGTCCCGGACGAATCGCTGAGGCCGAAATCGGCTTTCGATCTTGAGAATGTGTACGCGGCATCGATCCGCGAATTCCTCGTCAAACGTGTTCTTGAAAAGTATCTGCAGCGAATCGTAATTCGCACGGCCGCGGCGGCCGAACTCATAGATCGAGCCGTAATTCCTGAACGGCCGGAACTGGTTGACCGCATTCGCATCGGCGGCAAAGGCGGCCGCAACACGATTCTGCGGCAAGACCGCATTGATATCGTAATTGGTCAGCTGATCGCGAGCACGGTTACCGACATATCCGACCTCGAGAACGGTATCCTTCCACAACTCCTGATCGACCAGGATGTTGAACTGCCATGAGTAAGGCGTCGCGGCCTCCGGGTCGAACGAGAATCTTGGAGAACCCGCACCGGCCGACGCCGGGAGTCCAAAAAATTACACCGGGGCGTCAAGCGTTCGCTCGCCGCCGATACTTCTTACGAACGGCGGGTTTTGCGTTAAGGCGGCAAAGACCGGGCTGGTACGCTCGCGAAGGAAAAACTGTCCAAAGCCGCCTCTTATCGCGGTCTTTCCGTTATTGAAAACGTCCCACGCGACGCCGATCCGCGGTGCGATGTTCTTGTAATTGTTCTTCCTCAACGACCTGTTCGAAAATTCGACAGGAGCGCTTGCACCCGCGATACCGGAACAAATATTTCCTGCTCCTTTCGGCACAAGCAGACCGTTACAGGGATCCGTTGCCGGCCTGGCCGGATTATAGGCCGCCGCGCTAAAGCCGGAGATCTCGTTATTGGCATCGTACGTCTCGAACAGGATCGAGTACCTGGCGCCCAATTCCAGGGTTACATTCGGCCGCACCTTCCATGTGTCGCCAAAATAGAACTCTAGGTTTTATCCATCGGGCGTTACCCACTGCTTTCGTGTCGCTCTCGCTAAATCCAATTACGGCTTCCACGCGTCAAAATAGTCGGCAGATAGTTGCCTGAGTTGTTAGCGCAGCACGCACCCCAAAACTGGACTGCCTCATTGTTCGGACCCGAATCCTCATCCTTGCTTGCCTTGTCATACAGGAACCCGAGCTTAAAGGCGTGATTGCCGGATACCTTTGAGAAATCGTCGCGGATCGAATAGATGTCCAAAGCATTCCTGAACGGAGCCTGTGTCCAAAGGTCCGCTACCACTGCTGCTAAAGAACGGTCGCAATCCCGCCCCAGAAAACCGGGTGCGGACGATCAAGGCCGTTCACTTTCGCACTATCCGGGAAAAAGCCGGGAACGGCTGTATTGATCTCATTGTTTATATCGCCACCGTTACCCGGATCAACGAGTATGCGGTTAGCCGAGTAAGAGAATTGAACCTCGTTTATTGCCGTATTCGAAAGTGTTGAGGTCAACTTTGATCGCAAACTGCCGAGCCGGCTGTGCCCACGACGGTCTCGACGGTCGGGAACGCATCGTCTCCCCACAGACCCGCACCCGGAAGGATCGGAAAAGCATTTGTCCAACTGTCTTCGGTGTAGCGTCCGAATATCTTGTGCTTGTCGGTAACGTTGTAATCTATACGAATATTGTATTCAGAGAAGTCGATCGGCGAACTAGGCGAGTCTAACCAGTTTAGACAATCGCCCTGACTTGGAGACCGTTAAGGTTCGGCGCGGGAAAAACTTTACAAGTGCCTGCCCGGCGGGACTGATATTCGCTGGAGGAATAATTCCGCTGCCGCCGGCTGGAATCCCATCACACAGATTGTCGTCCGCCGTACCCGGACCATGTTGGTCATTACGCTGGGATTTCTAAAATCTCCCGTTCGGACTGCCATCCGAAGGCACGCTTCCGAAACGGGCCTTTCCGCGGATCTCTTTATTGACCTCTGCAGAGAAAAAGAAGAACAGACGGTCCTTGAGGATCGGTCCGCCCAACGAACCTCCAAAGTCGTTTCGACGTAGCTTGTCGTTTCCGCCGCCCGCCGCGATTGGCGAAAAACTCGGTAGCGTTAATGGCATCGTTCCTGCCGAAGTAGAAAAGGCTGCCGTGAAAATCGTTCTCGCCGCTGCGTGTAGCGATCGAGATGACTGCGCCCGCCGCCTGGCCGTATTCCGGTCCGTAGCTATTGCGGAGCATCTTGAATTCGGCGATCGCCTCGATCGACGGATACAGCAGGATCGTTCGATTGGACCCTGTATCATTGTTGTTCGCACCGTCGGTCAGGAAGAGATTCGACTGGGCGGAATTTCCGTTAACGGAAAAATCGACACCCGAGAATAGTCCTTTGTTCTTGCTGTCAAAATTGTTCTGAGGAGCGACGCCTGGGACAAGCTGCGTCAATTGGACGAAGCTGCGGCCATTAAGCGGAAGCTCACGAACCTGCTGGCCGTCAATGACCTCACCCAACGTCCCCGTCTGGGTCTCGACCTGAATGGTATCAGAGGTGATAGTTACAATTTCACCCACCGCTCCGACCTCGAGCTTGAAGTCCTGCCTTGTGACCGAAGCAACATTCACCGTAACGTTCGGCGAGACGCTCTCCTTAAAGCCGGTGCCTTTTACACTGATCCGGTATTCGCCGATCGGAAGGTCCGTTAGGGTGTAGAGCCCATCTTCGTTGGTCGTCACTTCGCGCTGAAGGTTCGTGCCCGTCTGCCTTGCAGATACAGTAGCGCCAACAACAGCGGCACCGTTTGGATCGGTGACCGAGCCGGTCAGCTGGCCGGAGGTTCGCTGGGCCGATACGGGCCCGGCCAAAAAGACCATAATCGCGGGAACGATAAGAAGCGTGATCAAGCGCAGGGAAGGATGTACCCCTCGAAGGAAACATCCCCTGGAAAAGTCGAGCATAGGAACCTCCAGTTTGCCTTTCGGCTAGCTGTGTATGTAACCGAACCGTCTATCTTTGGGCAATCCCAAAGAGACTTGTTATGGCCGCAAGTTCAAATACTGCAAACAATTGACCGGATTCTACTGCTAGAGAAATAGTACAGGTCAGAAACACTTTTGTTGTATGACCGTACAAAAGTACATCCAACAAATCTTGATTGTCAAGTCTTTGTGCAAAGAAATACAAAAAATAATTGGTCTGACCAATTACACTGAGATAGATGCGAATTTATCTGCGAGGACGAGACTAAAAGCACCAAGCAGTCCAGGCTCTGTTCCGAGCGACGACGGGATTATTTTCGTCTCATGAATGCCCTGACAAACAACCTGGCCCGCCGCGGCCTGTACATCCTCGGCAATTAACGGCCAGGCGCGAACGATCGTTCCCCCGACAACGATCGCTTCGGGCGACAGTCCCTGTATCAAGTTCCCCATACCGATACCGATGTACGTGGCGGTTTCTTTCAGAGCGGCCAAAGCATTTGAGTCGTTGTCGAACGCCAGTTCCACAAGCTGCATGAAGCTGATCCTGTCGACAAGTCGCTCGTCGCCGAGCAGTGTGGCGTAGCGGCTGATAGCAGCCCGTTCGGATGCGAAAGCCTCCCAGCACTCACGGCTTCCGGTTGCACACGCGACCGGTGCGTCAGTTCCGATCCTCATGTGTCCGAATTCCCCCGCAACTCCGCGAGAACCGCGATAGATCTGACCGTCAAAAACGATCCCGGTACCGATACCGTTCTCGATAAATACGAGGATAAAATCTCTTACATCACGCACCTCCAGGCGCCCGAACCAAAGTTCGGCCAAAGCCAGGGCGTTCGCATCGTTTTCAGCCGTGACCGGCAGCCCCGTGGCCTCCGATATCCTTTTGATGATCTGCGGTTTGCGCCATAGAAAATGGGGGCTGAACAACACATGCTCCTTCGTCGAATCGACCAGGGCCGGTAGGCTGACTCCTACACCCTCGATAAGCCCGTCGTATTTTTTGAGCAGCTTCTTCACGTTGTCGACTATTAGAGCAGTTGAACGACTTTCGTCGGGATCGCTACAAAACTTTTCTTTGTCGATAATACGTCCTGTAAGATCGCAGGTGCCCACCGTGGTGTTGATCGTACCAAGATCGACGCCTATCGCGACCGGCCTTGCTGAACGTAGTGTAAGAAGCGCCGGCGGACGGCCGCCCGAGGATTCGCCGTATATTTCCTTGATAAGGTTGAAATCGGTAAGCTCCTTAACTATGTGGGAAACCGTGGAGCGCTGCAGGTCCGTTTCTTTTGCAATGTCTGCACGCGAGATAGGGCCTTTCTCTCGAACGTAGTTGAGAACGATCTGACGGTTTATGTCGCGAATCGTGTTTGACCGCGCGACACTGACCTTTTTCAGATTGATCCTTCTCATTACAAAAATATCAACTATAGAATAAATAGTTATACACCTTCGAAAACTATGTTCAACTCCGTAACGCAGACTTAACAGGATCTTGCAGCCTGGACAACGCGTGATTCGGACCGATTTGAATTTTGTTCCGCAACTGAAATAAACTCGGTAGCCAAACCGAGTTTCACGAATGCCTTTGGTAATTCAGAAATGGCCAAGTTTCTCACCGCTTTCCCACGCTTCGCTGCTACCCTGCTGTTCGCACTGTTATTCTTCTGCACTGCTCAATATCCCCAAGAGACTTCATTAACCTCTTTCGCGGACGAATTTGCGGGCCGACGGGGGCGATCAATTGATTCCTCAAAATGGACGGCAGAGATCGGCGGCGGCGGGTGGGGCAATGAGGAACTTCAATACTACCGCGAGGTCGGCAACGCTCATCTCGACGGAAAAGGCAATTTGGCGATCACGGCTATCAAGCTTAATTCCGCGAACGATCTAAGCTGCTGGTACGGAAAATGTCTTTACACATCGGCCCGGCTGATCACAAAGAAGAAATTTGAGTTCAAATATGGTCGCGTCGAGGCACGTATAAAGCTGCCCGACGGACCCGGAGTATGGCCGGCGTTCTGGATGCTGGGAAACAATATCGACTCCACCGGATGGCCGGGATGCGGCGAGATCGACATTATGGAATTCATCGGACGTGAGCCGTCAAAGATCTACGGAACCGTCCACGGTCCCGGCTATTCAGGAGCAAACAGCGTAGGCGGATCTATCTCGCTGGCCGGCGGGGCCCGGGCGAGCGATTTTCATGTTTACTCGGCAGAATGGTCGGAGAATGAGATACGGTGGTTCTTTGATGGAAAGGAATATCACAAATTCTCACGAACTAATGTCCCGGCGGGATCGAAGTGGGTATTCGACCATCCGTTTTTCATTATTATCAATTTCGCCGTAGGCGGAAAGTGGCCGGGCGTGCCGGATCCCAAAACCAAATTTCCGCAGTCGATGTTGGTTGACTACGTGCGGGTAAAGCCAAGGAAGGCGATATGAGACCAAATGGAATGAATGCTCAATTGTGGTTCCAGTTAAAAAGATCTCGTCCGATCACGTTAGTGTGCTTTCTCGGTTTTGTCTTGTTACTTCGAATACCGGAGTCGTCGGCTCAAGCCACCACTCCCCTACCGCGATCCTAAACGACCAATTGAGGAGCGTGTGCGAGACCTTATGTCTCGTATGACGCTGGAGGAAAAAGTGGCGCAGACCATGTGCCTGTGGATGGAAAAACCGAACGACAACAGTCTTGTTCCGAAAGAGCTGCAACCGTTGGGCGGCGAGTTTTCGCCTACACTGGCGAAGCAGCGGATGCCATTTGGCATTGGGCAATTCGCCCGGCAACGGGAAGCAAGAAATCCGCGGCGAGCCGCAGAATACGCCAATGCCGTTCAGAAATGGGCGATCGAAAATACTCGATTGGGCATTCCGGTGATCTTCCATGACGAGATACTACATGGCAACATGGGCGAGGGTGCAACCGTCTTTCCGGTCCCGCTCGCACTTGCTGCAAGCTGGGACATCGACCTCGTGACGCGGATCTTCGAGACCGGTGCGCGCCAAACCAGGATAAGAGGAAGCCACCACGTTCTCGGGCCGAATATGGATCTCGCCAGGGAGCCCAGATGGGGGCGGACCGAGGAAACCTACGGTGAAGACCCATTCCTGGCGTCGGAGATGGTGGTCGCCGTCGTCAAAGCGCTTCAAGGCGATATCCACGGACTCGCTCCAAAGATCGGAGACATGAAGGTCATAGCGACCGGAAAGCACTTTGCGGGTCACGGTCAACCGGAAAACGGCACGAATATCGGTCCGGTCAATATCTCGGAAAGGACCCTTCGCGAAACTCATTTCGTACCCTTCGAAGCCGCAGTAAAACGGGCAAATCTCCAAAGCATAATGCCGGCTTACCACGAGATCGATGGTGTTCCGGCGCATGCGAACAGCTGGCTGCTCGACAGCTTGCTCCGGAAAGAGTGGGGATTCAACGGCGTGATCGTGTCGGACTACTACGCCAATACTGAACTAATGAAAAGGCATGGCGTTGCGGCGAACGATTCGGATGCTGCCAAACAGGCGCTTGAGGCGGGCGTTGATGTCGAACTTCCGGATCCGGCAGTTTATAAAACATTGGTCGAGCAGATCAGAAACGGAAAGATCTCGGAAAGCGTATTGGATACTGCAGTTGCGAGGATCCTGCGGCAGAAGTTTCAGCTCGGTTTGTTCGAGAACCCGTATGTCGATGCGCAGCGAGCCGAACGCTTAACTGACACGCCAGAAGATAGGGCTCTGGCCGCGGAAGCCGCGCGGCGTTCGATAGTCTTGTTGAAAAACCAAGGTAATGTTCTACCGCTCGACAGACGTAAGCTTAAGAGCATTGCCGTCATTGGTCCGAACGCTGCGCCGTGCCCACCTCGGCGGGTACACGGACCCCAAACCGCCGCGCACCGTAAGCATTCTTGACGGAGTCAAAACGAAATTGGGACCCTCTGTCAAAGTGAATTATGCCGAGGGTGTGAAGATCACCAAGGAAGGTGGAAACTGGTTCTCGGATACTGCGACTTTGAGCGACGAAGCGAGCGACGCGCTGCTGATCAAGGAAGCAACGGACATTGCCCGCCGATCAGAAGCGGTGATACTCGTGCTGGGCGGAAACGAAGATACGAACAAGGAGGGATGGGCGGAAAATCATCTTGGCGATCGCGATTCGCTTGAGCTCATCGGTCGGCAGAACGATCTGGTAAGGGCCATACTCGGAACCGGAAAACCAACGGTAGTCTTCCTGATAAACTCCGGACCCCTCGCCATCAGCTTCATAGCTGAGAACGTTCCTGCGATCCTCGAAGGCTTTTACCTGGGCGAGGAAACCGGAACGGCCGCAGCTGATGTTCTGTTCGGCGACTACAATCCGGGCGGAAAATTACCGATCTCTTTTCCGCGCTCCGTAGGTCAGCTGCCTATTTATTACAATCGTAAACCGTCGGCGCGACGGGGTTACCTTTTTTCGACTACCGAGCCGTTGTTCCCATTCGGCTTTGGATTGAGCTACACCACTTTCAAGTACTCGAACGTACGACTGAGTAAGGCTCGGATCCGGGCGAATGAACAAGCCAGTGTATCTGTTGACGTCACCAACACCGGGAAATTACGTGGCGATGAGGTCGTGCAGATGTATATACGCGACGAGGTAAGCTCGGTAACGCGCCCTCTCAAAGAGTTGAAAGGATTTCAAAGAATTCCTCTGGAGCCCGGTGAAATGCGAACGGTAACTTTCTCGATCACGCCCGACAAATTGCAGTTCTACGACCGAAGTATGCGTCGGGTTGTTGAGCCCGGAAAATTCCGGGTCATGATCGGGGGAAATTCGATCGACCTCGTTCCAGTGGAATTGGAAGTTGTCGCAAACTAACGCCGATGAGGGGCGGGAACTGGCCGGGGTCCAGTTCACTTTTTCCGAAGATGCTCCGAATTCTTCCGGATCGTTTCTGCCAGCCGGATCACCGACGCCAAGGCCCGGTCGGCCTCGTTCGCGTGGCGCAGCGTGTAAACGCCCCGGGGCTTGAAGATAGGGTTCTCAGTAAAGCGGCTGATCTCGATGCATAGGTTGAAAGCCTGGTCGTTGAGTGCCTCCATCGTTTTCGGCTTGTCGATCTTCGATTTGTCAACGCCCTCTTCGTCGGACAACGCAAGCATCGACCGAAGCCTGGACGCCCGTTGCTTAACCTCTGACGCCAGATCCTTTAGAATGCCCGGCTCGATCAATTTCCCCGCATTGAATGTTTTTACCATGCCGGCACGGATCATCTGTATGCGCAGAAAATCCTCGTTCATTTGCTCCAGGATCTTTGGGTCGGCGAGGTTCCGTTCTCTGCCGCTCACGCAATTTGAGCGGCAACGCCCGCAGGTCCTGCTCGGACAGACGTCGCTCTATGGAATGAGCAAACGGGCCCAGAGGATTCTGCGTAGCCGCTGTTTGCGCGCCAGCATCGCTGTTCGATAGGAGAAATGTAGAACAGAAGGAAAGTAAAGCGATGAAGTCGCGTCCTTTTCGTTTCACAACAGATCGATATTACTACTTGTCCGGATGGCGGTAAACATTTCAGAAGGCCCTCTTAAAGGACCGGTTCGTTGAAGTCGAACTTGCCGCTTGAAATTTACGAACACCTTCCCATAGAATGGGGCTCGAATCCTCTGTATTATTTCCGTTTCTAATTCAAGCTCGTGAGCAAGAACAATGCTATACCTATTTCCGGCGACTTTTGCCTATAACAACAACAAACCTTTTCTGGTGAGTTGATTCGACACATCTATTGTTATCGGCGGACGATCCGCAGGCGACCAGGCGGGACGAATTTTTGTCAGAAGGAGAACTTTGAATGCAGGCTCTTATTTCCCGGTTCGTTATCGTGGTTGTCTTACTATTCCTGGTCCAATCTGCCTCACGCGCCCAGACGACTTCGGCCGCGCTCAGCGGAGTCGTCACCGACCAAGCCGGAGCTCTTATACCGAACGCAACCGTAACAGCTACTGATACCGGAACAAATCTGCGGCGTGCTACTACTACCAATGGTGAGGGCTTTTATACACTGTCACCGCTCCCTGTCGGCGTTTATGAAGTGAAGATGTCGGCAAGCGGATTCGAAGTTCTTACTTTCCCGTCTGTCGTTATCAACGTAGGTCAGAACGTTGCCCTGGACGGCCAGCTATCTGTCGGGCGTACCACTGTGGTTCTCGACGGAGAGGGCACCTGGATGGGGCCGTCGATCGATCGGGAAAGCACCCGAGTGGACGCGGTGATCGGCAGCCGCGAGATCGGGAACCTGCCACTGAACGGACGCAACTATCTGGAACTAGCACTATTGACACCCGGCAATGCTCCGGCGCCGAACTTCGATCCGACGAAGGCGAATACCGTGTTGATATCGTCCGCCGGACAGCTCGGCCGCGGCGGCAACGTCATGCTCGACGGTACGGACAATAACGACGATATGGTCGGCGGATCGCTGGTCAACGTTTCTCAAGACGCCGTGCAGGAATTTCAGGTGACGACGAATCGCTTTTCGGCAGAGTTTGGCCGGTCGGGATCATCGATAATTAACGTAGTTACGAAAGGGGGCACTAACGATCTTCGTGGTTCCTTCTCATTCTTCCATCGCGATAAGGCTCTGCAGGGCCTGCCCGCGACGTTTGACCGCTCGCAGCCGACGCCGCCTTTCGACAGGCAGCAGTACGCCTTCACGATCGGCGGGCCTATTGTCAAAGACACATTGTTCGCCTTCGGAGCTTTCGAATTTCGCGACCAGGACGGAGCTGCTTTGGTCGGCCGCCGCGATGTGCCGACACGAGCGATCATCAGAGAGTTCTTTCCGGCGCCCAGTCGCGACGCCCTGGTTAACACGCGTTTCGACTATGTCCCCACCGACCGGGACCGGCTCAATTTTCGTTATACCTTCGAAGATCTGAAAGATACGAATTCGAGCCGGCTGGATCGCCCTCTCGGTTCTGCGTCGTATACGCAGGAACTCCAAAATAGGTACCACGCCCTTCTCGCCGGGTGGACCCGCGTGTTCAGCCCGACCGTCGTCAACGAATTTAATTTCAGCATCAATGATTTCATCAACGATACCGACCCGCTGTCCGACCAGGTTCAACTCACGTTCCCGAGTATTCTCGACGGGGCCTCATTCCGTGTTCCGCAGGCGACCGATCACAGGCGTTATCAGCTTTCCGATTCCGTGACGGCGCTCCTCGGCAATCACACCTTGAAGTTCGGGGCCGATCTTCAGATCGTGAACGCGGAGCTCGATCTCGGTGTATTCAGACAAGGAAGGATCGAATTCGTTCAGGACTTTGCCACGTTCGACCACAACAACGACGGGCAGGTAAATGATCTTGACCTGTTGTTTGCGGTCACGCTTCGCAGCCAGTTTCCGGACCAGGACCTCGTTCTTCCGAACGTCGACAACACGCACTTTGCTTTCTTTGTTCAGGACAACTGGCGGGTAAGGCCGAATTTTACGGTCAATTTCGGCCTTCGCTACCAGGTCGATTCGAATGAGAAGAACATTTCCGGATACGACGACCGCAACCCGCTTGTAGAGTCGTTTTATACCGGGACCCGGAAACGCGACCTGAACAATTTCGCCCCGCGCATCGGTTTTAATTATTCGCCGTTCGGACGGCAAGCTGAGCGTTCACGCCGGATATGGGATCTATTACGATCGAATTGTCTTGCAGTTGATCACGCTTGAACGCGGCCTGGACGGCCGGGCCTTGCCGGTCGCGGTCCGCGCCGGAAATGCTCTGACCGCTCCGAACGGAATGCCGATCTTTCTCGATCAGAACGGACATTTCGTTCCCGGAGCGCCGACATTCTCCAATCCGTTCACGGGGTTCGTTCTGCCAGGAGCTGGTGCTTCCGGAATAAACATTATCGACAACTCGATGCAGAATCCGATGATTCAACAGTCTAATCTCGGCGTGCAATACGAGTTCATGAGAAATTTTGTCGTTCGCGCAGATTACCTGCACAATTTCGGGACGCACTTTATTATCGGCCGCAATATAGGTGTAGTGAACAACCCCGTCGTAGGCGGTCCCGACCGGGTCGTCAATCTTGAATCGAGCGTTAAGACCTTTTACGATGGGCTTCTCCTTAGCCTGGAGAAACGGTTTTCGAACCGCTTTGGCTTCCGAGCGGCTTACACCCTTTCTAAATCCTTTAACTACGCCAACGACGATCAAATTCCCTTTTCAAACGGGCCGATAGACTCGAACAGGCTGTACCTCGAATTCGGCCCGACTCCCAATGACCAGCGGCATCGGTTCGCGGCCGCCGCCACTATCGAATTGCCGTACGGCTTTTTGCTGTCGCCGATCCTGACGCTCGCCTCCGGCGTGCCGATGGACATTCTGTTGCCTGATGGATCGTCGAGGATCCCACAACTGCAGCGAAACGCCGGCGGCCGGCTGTTCAAGAACGCGGGCGAGCTCAATGCATTTATTTCATCGATAAACGCTGGCGGCGGCGTCAACGGCCAGCCGCTGCCGCTTGCACCTTCGAATGCCCGGTTCAATGATACGTTCAGCTCGCTCGATCTTCGCCTTGCAAAAACGTCTTCAGGTTCGGCGAGCGGTTCCGGCTTGAGCCAATGGTCGAGGTGTTCAACCTTTTCAACACGACGAACATTCTCGGGGTTTCCAACACGAACTACTCCGGCTTCGGGAATGCTCTCGGCACCGCGAACTTCGGGCAGGCAGTGACAACAGCCGGCGGAGTGTTCGGCTCCGGCGGCCCAAGGGCGTTTCAGCTTGGGGTGAAGTTCACGTTCTGATGCCGAACTCCGACACGCTCCTTAAAAGGCAATACGGCTTGTTGACTGCTGTTGCGATCATCATCGGCCAGGTCATCGCTGTCGGTATTTTCCTGACGCCGGCTGGGATGGCACGGTCGGTCGGCTCGCCGTTCTGGCTGCTCGTGATTTGGCTATTGATGGGAGCCATGACGCTTTGCGGAGCGTTGTGTTACGCCGAACTCGCGGCGCGTTTTCCCCAGGCCGGAGGCAGTTACGTTTATCTTGAGGGAAGCGTATGGCGGCTCCGTTGCGTTTCTCTATGGCTGGATGGTCATGCTAGTTCTCGACCCCGGCCTGGCGGCGATCTTTTCGGTCGGTTTGACGAGCTACCTGAGCCACATCATCCCGCTGCCTGAGGTTTGGCGGCCGGCCATTGCGATCGCGATCGTGATATTTGTCGCGGGCATCAATATCATCGGAGCGAGACTCAGTTCAAGCATCATTAAAATTCTGACCGGCCTTAAGGTCGGATTCTTGTTGTTTATCGTGGGATTCGGCTTTATCGGCGGACGCGGCGATCTCGGGAATCTCGAGCTGTTCTTCGCGGTGCCCTCGAATATTTTTGCTGCGATGGCGGGCGGGCTGGTCGGGGCGTTCTTTTCCTTTGCCGGCTGGTGGGAGTTGACGCCGCCTTGCGGGCGAGATCCGGGATCCGGAACGGAATCTGCCGCGAGCTCTGACGTTTGGCGTGATCGCGCTTAACGGTAATCTACGTTGCGACCAGCGCCGTATTTCTCTACCTCGTCCCGCTATCCGGCATTACCAGTGATGAGACCTTTGCAGCCCAGGCCGGCGAAGCTCTTTTCGGTGCGGCGGGTGGGAAGATCTTCGCGGCGATCGTTGTCATCTCGGTGCTCGGAACCCTCGTCGCATACTTTATGGTCTCGCCGCGCGTCTATTACGCGATGGCCAAAGACGGCGTATTTTTTGACTCGGTCGCTCGTGTGCACCCAAGGTTCGGAACACCCGCCCGGGCCATAGCGATACAGGCCCTACTTGCCGCGGCGCTGATCCTGACCGGAAGCTTTCAGCAGATCCTTTCAGTGTTCTTTTTCGTTGTCGTGTTCTTTATCGCGATGACTGTCGCGGGTCTTTTTATCATAAGACGGACGGAATTTGCCGGATACAGAACGCCGTTCTTTCCAATAACTCCGATCGTGTTCCTTGTTGTCACAGCCGTTGTTCTTTTTTTCATAGGCATGCAAGACCCGATGCGAGCGCTGGCAGGGGTTGTGATGGTTCTCGTCGGCATTCCAGTATATTATTTCGTATTTCAAAGGAGAGAAAAAGCTGATGGCATGGATCAAAACTATACCGTTGAGTGAAGCGAACGGTGAATTGCTCGAGCTTTTGATGAAGCAGCGGGAACTTTACCCCGGCGAGTATGAGGAATCTACCGCCGGTGTAACAGGTACCGACGAATCGATCGTCGAATCCCATACTCTGATTCCTGCCGCCCTTTATCACGCTTTCGGCACCTTCGGGGCGCTGATGTCGCCCGATCTCCCGCTCGATCGGCGGCAGCATGAGATGATCGCGACGATGGTCTCGCTCACCAACGATTGCTTCTACTGAGTGGAATCGCACGCAGAGTTTCTGCGTAGAGTAACTCTAGACGACAAGATGATCGCGGCCCTCCGCGAGAATTATAAAACTGCGCCTATCTCGGAAGCTGATAAGGAAATGATCGAGTACGTAGTGCAATTAACCAAAGACGCGGTGAAGATCACGCCGCAGCATCATGAACGGCTTCGTGCCGTAGGATTCAGCGACAAGGCGATCCTGCAGATAACTCTCATCGCATCGTGGTTTAATTACATCAACCGGGTCGCCGACGCATTAGGCGTAGGACGCGGCCCGGCGTAGGCTTTCATTTCTTGCCCACCGCATTCGCTGTCCCCTTGAGGATCTTCCACGTGCTGACATCGCTATCGAAAACGGTATTGAGTCCCTGTTCTTCCATGGTCGGATCGCCCATATAGTCATCGCCGGTCTTCCAAAACACCTGCCCCTTGACCGGCCTTGCAGTACCACCGAACGCCCAAAAATTCGCTCCTGCCACGATCGGGTCACCGCCGGGCTGATTGCCGATGTACGAAAGGATCTTCTTGTAATAAGTGTCCCGAAATGTCGTCGCCGAGGCGGGATCGAATGAATGGTGATCGCGCGGCAGCCCGAACTCTTCGATCACCAGCGGCTTGTTCAGTTTCGTCGCGATTGCGGTGTGCTGATCTATGTAATCGGTAGCCTTCTGCAGCACATTCGGGAACCCTTCGGCGATCTTGTCGCCGCTGAACCAGCCCCAGTTTTTCGCCCAGATGTGGATAGTCACATAATCCACATTTTTGTCGGCGTGTATGTCTTCAAATAATTCTAGATTCTCGGTACCCATGAACCCTTCGTGGCCGATCACGACGAGATGATTCTTGTCCTTCGATTTGAGAAGAGCCGCAACATCAACTACCCATTTCTTATAATCCTCGTTTGCATACGGCCGCATCGGCCGCGGCTCGTTGGCAAGTTCCCAGGACATGATCGCCGGATCATCTGTGTATCGCTTGCCTGTAACAGTATTCGTCCGGTCCACCAACTGGCTCAGGTGGCGATTGTAACTTTCCTTGCATTTTGAACAGCCGTAGAACTTGGAAACAACGTCTCGCAACTCGTCCCAGGTAAGCTTTCTCGTTTCCTGATCTTTGGGTACAAGCCCGTTCCATATCAGGTATTGCTGAAAGCCTCCGCTCCACTCCCAGTTGTTACTGATGAAGATGACCGCCTTCATATTGCGCTTGCCCATTTCAGCAAGCACAATATCGAGCCCTTTCAGCACGTCAGGCTTGAAAACGCCTTGTTCAGGCTGCAGCGGCGGCCCGACGCGGATAACACCGTTGATCATCCCCGATCCTTCGGCACCACCGAGCAATCGAAGATTGGTGACACCATTCGCTTTCAGGAAATCAAGTTCCCTGCGCAGCCGCCCGACGCCGCGTTTTCCATCCGCCTCGAGGCCCAGCAAGCTACCGTACCAATAATTTGTCCCGACAAAATAATAAGGCTTTCCATTAAGCACAAGCCTGTGACCGTCTCTCGCGACGAAAGGGCTATCGGCAAACACCGTAAAATAGCCATTATGTAAAGAGCAACTAGAAGGAAGCGATCTTTTCATGGTCTTATTCAGGATACGTTTAACAGAATACAATCTTAACTTTGCGAAAACGCGGTCACAAACGAATCAAGCAGAACTCAACGTCTAGGTCAAACGCTCCCCATCTCCTTCGCTGTATGTTCGATCAAATCCAGGATGGCATTTGCTCCGCGAACTGTCCGTGTCGGTTTGTCCGTTTTTATTTGGCCTGATTACCTTTGCGACGTGCTTGGATTGAACGAGGCTGCCGGTACCTACGCCAAGACCTTCTTCAATATCCCGGCCGGGAACATCCGGCGTGGACGTATAGTTCATTTGACGGCCCATAAACGGCTCCAGTTGATTGGTGCGCTAAGGATTATAGCGCTGAGTCGTCATCTAGCCGCTCCGCTAAGTTCTCGGACAAACTAACCTGCGGATGAGCAGGAGTACTCTGTCGGGATTGGCGGACTGATTGGGAGCGTTTGCAGGTGTACCAGACGGTCCTTATAACGCTTTCCGGCGACGGCTTTGCAAACTTCCCTATCGGCACACTCGCCGTAAACATTGTCGGCTACTTTCTGATAGGCACGCTCGCGGCTCCCTCGGTGATCGGGACGGCACCCACGCCGTCCTGGAACTTTTGGCGGAACCTGTCGCTTTCGATCCCTCGTTTTTCAGAACTGTCCGAATCGTAAAAAGGTTATAGCCTGATTAATAATTCGAGTCAACAACAAAAGCGGCAAAGGAAGACAAGCTAGTGGTTTGTCCAGAGGAGTGGTCGCAGATTGAACGGAGGCAAACGGTATCGAAACTACGCCACGGTAGGTGCGACAAAATGCTTTTGCAGGACCAGCGAAACGGCTCCGCGTAATCGCGGATAAGCAAATTCGTCGAGAGCGATGATCTTGGTCATGTTGGATAATGGCGACCGCTCGGCGACGATCGAGTCGACTATCGGCCCAACCTTACTCCAAAGCTTCGAAACTTCCCCGACACAGATGATCAACGCCGGGGCAAAACTGGTCACAAGCATCGACGTACCGACGCCCAGATAATATGCCATTCGGTCGATCGACTCGGCTGCCCGCGTATCTCCCTGCTCGTACAGCCGCATGATGTCTTCAAAGCCCGGGCCCGAACGCTGTATCGTCCCGTTCGACCTTCCGGCGGAAGCCGCATAATGATTAACGGTCGCGACATTCGAGGCATAAGTTTCCCAGCATCCGCGGTTGCCGCATCTGCAAAGCGGGCCTTCTTCGTTTATCGAAACATGGCCGAATTCACCCGCCATTCCGTCGACACCCGACACGAGTTGGCCGTTGGCAATGATCCCGGTCCCGATGCCTTCCGATACTGTCAAAGCGATCAGATCGCGTGTTCCTTCGGAGTAGCGGCCGAACCAAAGTTCGTACAGAGCACAGGAATTTGCAGCGTTTTCCACCTCTACGGGCAGGCCGGTCGCTTTTTCCAGATAACCCTTAAAGTCCACGTTTCGCCAGCCCAGGTTGGGTGCAAATACCATCTTATGACTCTTACGGTTCACGCGGCCGGGCACGCCTACACCTATGCCTTCGCAAAAGATCCTCGAATGCGCCTTCCGCAAATTCTCGATCCTTTCCGCCAACTGTTCAAGAAACAACTGCGGGTTAGAAGGAGTCACAAGCGAATCCTGGGTAACGAAATTTGCGCTCAGGTCCGTCAGCGCAAGGGTTGTGACCTCGGGCCTGACGTTCACGCCAATTATTCCAGCTCGTTCGTTATTGAGATGAAGAAACCGCGGCTTCCGTCCACGCGGCAGGTTACCTAGAGCGCCTTCGGTTATCCACTGCTCTTCAATGAGCTGTTCGATGATCAGCGATACCGTGCTTCGCTGCAGACCGGTGTGTCGCGCGAGGTCGGCGCGAGAGATCGGCTGCCTCATTCTGATGAGGTTCAGTACGATCCGCCGATTGATATCGCGAGCTGTTTCGCTTGTCGCGATTTGAAAGCTGGATAGGTCTATCTTACGCATCGATTTCGCTGTGACTCATCGGCTCCAATTGGTGTGACCAATTGTCTCACAGGTAAAGGACCTCAAGCCTGAACATAGTATGCGGGCATCTATTTTGTAAAACAAAAAAATCACAAATTAATTCAAATTTCGCAAAAAATATGTTGACTTCCCAAAAAAAGTGGCTATATTGTTTGAGCGTTGAACTAAATACACAATCCTTGACCCGAACCGCCGCTGCCCCGAAACACGGGAATGTTTTTGCGCATTCCCGGCCCGGTTAGCAGAACCGGGAGATCACTCGGCAGCCCGACATCGGACGAAAGCGAACGCCAACTTACTAACCGACATTAGGAGGATACTATCGTGTTCTATTTCTCGAATTCGCCTGTGGACCACCGCAAAGGGTTTTCTGCCGATACGGGACGCCAGACAGACGCTTATAAATGCCGTCTTGTTTTCATCACGCTCTTCGCTTTTTTCTCGATCTTTGTGCTGAACTCGGCCGCCACCGCGCAGGTGCTCTTGGGTTCTCTTACCGGAAATGTATCCGACTCGAGCGGTGCGTCCGTTTCGGGTGCAAAGGTAGAGGCGACGCACCTTGCGACCGGACAGGTGAAAACGATGAACGCCAATTCCGACGGAAGCTACACCTTCACCGATCTTCAGATCGGTATATATAAGGTCGTGATCTCAAATAGCGGATTTCGAACCGCAAACAACGAACGCGTCGAGGTCTACCGCCAATAATGTAACGCGATTCGACGTTAAGCTCGAGGTTGGCGACGTCAATGCTTCGGTCGATGTGACATCGGAAAACGATGTCGTGCTTCAGACCGACAGGGCCGATGTTAATTATGTCCATACCACGCGGCAGATAACCGATCTTCCTCTCACCGGCAGCCAGGGACGCAATTACCAGAGCCTGCTCACCATCGTCCCGGGCGCGGTAAAGGACATCAGCCAAAGCCCTGTCGCTAATGGCGCCGGCGAGGTCAACTCCGCCGCCGGCAGCCCGCAGCGTTCGATCTCGTTCAACGTTAACGGCGTTTCACGTCTGCAGAACAATACCCGCGTCGACGGAGCTTCGGTCATTTATCCGTGGCTCCCAACGAACACCGCGTATGTTCCGATCACCGAGTCGATCCAGGAAGTGAACATCGTTACCAACTCGTTCGACGCCGAACAGGGCCTCGTCGGCGGTGCGTTTACGAACGTCATCACGAGATCCGGCACTAACGGTTTTCACGGTGCGGGCTGGGGCTATTTAATGAACAGCACGATCGGAAAATCAAGGAACTATTTCCAAACCACGCCGCAAAACCCCAAAGATATCCTTGCTCAATATGGATATGCGATAGGCGGACCGATCGTTAAGAACAAATTGTTCTTCTTTTCCGACCTGGAACGAACGACAAGAAATAACACCTCGCGGATCAATGTTGTAAGCCTGGCTCCCGCAGTACTTCGTCCCGGTCCGAATGGCGTCGATTTTTCTTCCTTGATACCGGCCGGCACTAACTGCAATGTTACGCCCGTCGCGGGATGTATTTTCGACCCGGCATCCAATCCGGATCCGGCATTGCGCACTGCATTCCCGGGAAACATCATCCCTGCGAACCGCATTTCGAGCGCGTCCGCTGCATTGATAGCGTTGCTGCCCCTTCCTACCGGTCCAGGTTTCCAGCAAAATTTTGTCGCAAGCGGCGTTGCAATGTTTGAACGAACCAATTTTGACAACAAGATCAATTGGACCATCAACGACAGGGCGGCAGATGTGGGGTAAATTTAGCTATTCGCCGACATTGATCATTGAGGACCCGATCCTCGGCGCAGCCGGCGGCGACGCTGTCAACGGGGGACAACTTGGAACTGCTCCCGGCAAAGTTTATGTGTTCAGTACAGGTGGAAGTTACGCGTTCTCCTCAAACGTGATCCTCGATTGGGTATATGGACAAACGCTCCAGAATCTCGGAGCCGAATTCGATCTCGACGAGAACTACTGCCTGGATACGTTACAGATCCCGGGAACTAACGGCCCGGACCGGCTGCAGGGGGGCAAGTGTCGCTTTTCCGTGCCCGGTTGGGCCGAAATGGGCAACCCGAACACCGGAAATCCGTTCAACTTTTATGACAAACAGTTCACGCAGGCGACCAATCTAACGTGGACAAAGGGCGATCACAGCTTCAGGTTCGGTTTCGATTATCAGAAGCAGCGTATCAATCACTTTCAGCCCCAGGGCGGCACGTTCCAAACCGTTCGCGGTACGTTCGTGTTCAACGGTACGTCCACCGCTATCCAGGAATGCGATCGGCCAGCTCCATTACCAGACGTGTGCGCAGGTTTGTCGCCTGGACGCAGCAGTCCGGCGGCGGCCAACTCTTTTAATGGATGGGCATCATTCTTGCTGGGATTGCCAAGTCAGGCCGGCAAGGTCGACCAATTGCGAAACCCGAACTCCGTTTACTTCACCTCTTACGCGGTTTATGCGAAAGACCAATGGCGGGCCACTCGAGACCTGACCATTAACTACGGCATTCGTTGGGAACGGTATCTTCGGCCCGACAAGGACACGACCGGCATCAATTGGTTCAATCCGCTCGACGGCTTGATCTATACCGGTGGATTGACCGGCGTTCCGGACAGTTCATATATGGAATCAGGGCCCGGATGGTTCCTTCCCCGGATCGGTGTTGCCTATCGCTGGAATGACAAAACGGTCCTTCGCGGAGGTTATGGAAGCTCTGTCGACCCGAGGCCGTTTATCGATTTCCGAAACGCTTACCCGATCGTGAACGCGTGGTCGATGCCCGCGATCCGGTTCGCCGGGGCTGACAACGGCTTCATCCCGGTAACGAATCTCGTGACCGGCCTGGTAAACACAAGTGCTGCTCCCGACCTGACACAAGGGGTTATACGGCTTCCGCCCAACACCGGAACGACCACCTATCCGCGGACACCTAAACGCGATCTCATTCATTCGTTCAACTTCATCTTTGAACGTGAGCTTCCGTGGAAGTTTAAGTCCACCGTCGGCTACGTCGGAACCCGTGCGCTAGGTCAAATGGGTTTCATCAACATAAATGCTTCGGCTCCGGGGACCGGTACCAATGGACGGCCACTCATCGGTCTCGGTATTAACTCGGACATTAACGAGATCAGGCCGTACGGCGATGCGACCTACGATTCCCTGCAGGCTACGCTCAACCGGCGTTGGAGCGGATCGAATATCGGCGTTGCGTATACATGGTCAAAGGCCATCAATTATGCTGACAACGACGCAAACCCGCGTATCCAGTATCTCCCTGAGAAGGAGCGAAACAAGGGACTTGCGGGATACCATCGCGAGCACAACCTTCAGATCTACGGCGTTTATGATCTGCCTTTTGGTAAGGGACAACATTGGTGGAACGAGGGCGGAGCAATGAATCTTCTGGTCGGCGGATGGCAGATCAACACGATCATCAGCGCCATGAGCGGTTCTCCGTTCAGCGTTATACAGAACACGGCACCGGCCTGCTGCAGGCGGCTGGGAGCGGACAATATCCCGACCAGATCGCCAGTGAGATCAATATTCTCGGAGGCGTTGGTGTCGGAAACCCGTATTTCGACCGTACCGTACTCGGCGTCAATTGCACGACGAATTGTGCCTGGGGATCGGTCGGCGCAGCACGATTCGGGACCGCGGGCCGCAACAATCTGATCGGGCCGGCGTTCTATAACGTGGATTTTGGCTTGTTCAAGACGTTCACGATAACCGAACGGATCAAGTTCCAGCTCCGCGCCGAGGCATTGAACCTGTTCAATCATGCGAACTTCGCCAACCCGCAGGGTGACATAAACAATTCCAACTTTGGTTATATAACCTCAACCGTTGGTACTGGCGAACGAAACATCCGCTTTGCCGGACGGATATCCTTCTAGCGTGATTTGAAAAAGCGCGGGTCTTGACTGTTAAGGTCAAGGCACGCGCTTTCTTTAGTGAACGAGAAGGACGCCTGTTAAGAATCGTTCCCGCTGGTTCTTTGCGTGCGGACGCTTAACATCTCGGTCCTCACCGAAAAGGCTGGACAGCGAATAAACCGGCTGCAGTTTCGAAACCGAGACGGAACGTATTAACGTGTTAGGCATGTTTTATAAATTTACGAAACATCTCCTTTTACTGCAGATCCTTTTGCTTGTGGTCCACGGCCAAGGGCCGGCAGCGCAAAACTGGGCTGACGGCGCTTCCTCCGATTACGACATCCAAGCGAATGTCACGTACGCAATCGCGAATAACACCGAATTAAAGCTCGACCTGTACCTTCCTAAAGACAAAAGCAAGCCGAGCCCGACGCTTGTTCTATTCCATGGCGGCGGCTGGGTCGACGGGGCCAAGGAAAGAAATGTGATGTACCTGCTGCCCTACCTTTCGATGGGTTGGACGGTTGTGAATGTGGAATATCGGGTTGCCAGAAATTCGCTCGCGCCGGCCGCGGTTGAAGATTGCCGCTGCGCGCTCCGATGGCTTAGCTATCGGGCGAAGGACTACAACATCGACGCGTCGAAAATAGTTCTGACCGGCACATCGGCCGGCGGACATCTTTCACTGATCTCAGCGATGCTTCCGGCAGGAAATCCGTTCGACCGCCAGTGCTTTACGGATAACAGCACACGATGGAACAGCGGAACGGAACCGGTGATCAAGGTGGCGGCTGTTGTGAATCTATTTGGGATAGCAGATGTAGCCGATATCGTCGACGGCCCCAATGCAAAACATTACGCGATGGAATGGCTGGGCAGCCGGCCCGATAGACTTGAGCTTGCCCGACAGCTTTCGCCCGTAAATCACGTGCGTCCCGGTGGCCCGGCGATCATTACCCTGCACGGCGAGAACGACAACGTCGCGCCATACGCCGGAGCGGTGAAGCTGCACGAAGCCCTCGAACGAGCGAGGGTGCCGAACAACTGATAACAATGAAAGGCCGAGGCCACGGCGGATTTAGCCGGCAGGAAATGATCGATGGATACGCTGCGATCAGAGAGTTCCTGCGTCAGAACGGGATCCCGGAAGCTAAATGAGGAACCAAGGTAACAGGATCAAAAGGCTGCTAAAGCATACCACCGTGTTGCTTGTTTTCGCGGGCACAGTGGCGGGGCAGGGTTCCATTCCGCACCTCCGAAAACAAGGTGCCGCGACCCAGTTAATCGTGGGCGGAAAGCCGTTCCTTATCCGTGGCGGCGAATTAGGCAACTCGAGCGCATCGAGCCTCGAATACATGAAACCCGTTTGGGAAAAGCTGGTCAAACTCAATGTCAATACCGTGCTTATCCCCTTCTATTGGGAACTGATCGAACCCGAGGAAGGCAAGTTCAATTTCGCACTGATTGACGGCGTGATCCAGGAGGCCCGCCGAAACAATTTGAAGCTCGTTCCGCTCTGGTTCGGCGTGTGGAAGAACAGCATGTCGTCGTACGTTCCTGCGTGGGTCAAAAAGGACCGCAAGCGATTCCCGGCGACCCAGGGCAAGGACGGCCGCGGCATCGACATACTTTCCGTGTTCAGCCAAGAAGTTCTAAACGCTGACATAAAAGCGTTCCGTGCGTTGATGCGGCACATACGCGAAGTCGATTCGACCGAGAACACCGTCGTCATGGTGCAGGTTGAGAACGAGATCGGGATGATACCCGATTCGCGCGACCGAAGTGAGATCGCAAACCGTTTGTACGCCGTGCAGGTGCCGTCGGAATTGATGGCATATTTCCAAAAGAACCGCGAATTGTTGATGCCCGAAATGCGTTCCGTTTGGGCCGCAAATGGTTTCAAAGCACGCGGAACATGGGAGGAAGTTTTCGGCAATGGCATCGGCACCGAAGAGATATTTACCGCCTGGCACTTTGCGCGGTTTACCGAAGAGTTGACCAGGGCGGGCAAGGCCGAGTATCCGCTGCCGATGTTCGTGAACGCGGCCCTGATAAGGCCCGGCCATATGCCCGGCCAATACCCAAGCGGCGGGCCGCTGCCGCATTTGTTCGACGTCTGGCATGCCGGAGCCCCGTCGATAGATTTCCTTGCGCCCGATATCTATTTTCAGAACTTTGCTGAGTGGGCGCGGAAATACGATCGTGCCGGTAACCCATTCTTTATCCCCGAAGCAGGCACTTTTCCAATGGTCCCGGTGAACATGCTCTATGCCATCGGTCAGCACAAAGCGATCGGCGTCAGCCCGTTTGCCATCGAATCCATCCAGGAACCCCTTGCCGGCCAACTCGCGGCCGCCTACGACCTTATCCGCCAGCTCGAGCCGACGATCCTTGCAAACCAGGGTAAAAACAATGTGATCGCCGGCCTGCTGTCCGAAGGCCCCGAACAGCGACAAGCTCAGCGGCTTTCGATGAACGGGTATGCGCTTTATGTAACTTTTGACCGGGCCGCAAATCCCGCCGATCAACAGCCGCTGTCCGGCGGGCTTGTGATCGCCGTTGGTCCCGGCGAATTTCTTGTAGCGGGCACCGCTTTGACCGTTGTATTCGAGGCCGACTCGCCAGGGCCGCCTGTTGTCGGACTACTTTCGGTCGATGAAGGAAAATTTGTCGAGGGAACATGGAAACCCGGCCGCCGTCTTAATGGCGACCAAACGCACCAGGGCCGTCATCTGCGGATCGGCGCCGGAAGATTTGAGATACAGCGAGTTAAGCTTTATCGGTATGACTAATGGTTTCAGATTTGGCTAATAGCTATCAGCCAACGGCTAATAGCTATTTATGAATAAAGTGTCCATGTTTTCGATTAATAAAATTGATCGGCTGATCAGCCCTGGCGTCCTCCGCAACACTGCATTGCTGACACTGGTCGGGATCGCGTTGTGCGGCCGCGTATCCGGCGAGGACGGTTACCGCCTGTGGATGCGATACGACGCGTTGCCGAACGCCACGGCTCACGGCGCAAAGATCAAGGCGGTCGCCGTTCAGGGCGACTCAGCGACTTTCGCGGCCCTTCGACAAGAATTTGGCGAAAGCCTAAGCGATCTTCTCGGTCAGAAGGTGATTGTGGGCAATTTGATCACAAATGAAACCTCGGTCATTGTCGGAACGCCGAGCGTCTCGCCTGCAATCCGTTCGTTGAAATTGGATCAAGAACTTGCCCGCCTGGGACCCGAAGGCTTTGTTATCCGCAACGCCCGCATACTGGGGCGTGACACTATCGTGATCGCTTCAGCCGGCGAAAGCGGAGCGTTGTACGGAGCATTTCATTTCCTGCGGCTACTGCAAACCGGCGAACCGATCAACGCACTTAATATCTCGCAAAAGCCGGACGTAAAGCTTCGCATTCTCGATCACTGGGACAATCTCGATCGCAGCGTCGAGCGCGGATACGCAGGCAGATCGCTGTGGAATTGGGAAGAGCTTCCCGATACGGTCGATCCTCGTTATCGCGACTACGCGCGGGCAAATGCTTCGATCGGCATCAACGGTTCGACCTTAAACAACGTAAACGCGAATTCTAAATTCCTGGCCAACGAATACATCAGAAAGGTCGGGGCGATCGCGGACGTATTCCGCCCATACGGGATAAAGGTATACCTCTCGGCTCGCTTCTCTTCGCCGATGGAGTTGGACAATCTGCCGACCGCAGACCCGCTCGATCCCACCGTTCGGCAATGGTGGAAGAAAAAAGCGGAAGAGATCTATCGCATAATTCCCGACTTCGGCGGCTTCCTCGTAAAAGCCAACAGCGAAGGCCAGCCCGGCCCTCGCACTTACGGCCGCGACCATGTGGACGGAGCAAACATGATGGCCGAGGCCCTGGCTCCACACAACGGCGTCGTTATCTGGCGTGCGTTTGTTTACGACATGAAACCCGGCTACGACCGGGCCGGCGCAGCATATGAGAACCTGAAACCGTTCGACGGAAAATTTGCCTCTAATGCCCTGCTGCAGGTAAAGAACGGCCCGATCGATTTTCAGCCGCGTGAGCCGATCCACCCTCTCTTTGGCGCGATGCCGAAAACCAACATGGCGCCTGAGCTGCAGATCACGCAGGAGTATCTGGGGTTTTCGAACCATGTCGTCTTTCTCGCCCAAATGTGGCGTGAGGTACTGGACACCGACACTTATGCTAAGGGCAAAGGTTCGACCGTAGCACGCATAACCGACGGCACAACCTTTGGGCACAAGCTGACGGGTCTCGCTGGCGTTGCAAACACGGGCACAGACCGAAACTGGACCGGTCATGACCTTCTTCAGGCCAATTGGTATGCCTACGGCCGGCTTGCCTGGGACCTTGATATGCCTTCGGGACAGATCGCGGACGAGTGGATAAAGATGACGCTGACGCGTGAACCGAAGGCGGTCGCGACACTTACGCGCATCCTGCTCGAATCTCACGATGCGCTGGTCGATTACATGACGCCGCTTGGCTTGCATCATCAGATGTGGGGCGGACACCATTACGGCCCGGCCCCATGGTGGAATACATTTTCAAGGGACGATTGGAATCCGACCTATTACAACAAGGCGACAGAAAGAGGCATCGGTTTTGACCGTACAAAGACGGGCAGCGGTACAGTGAACCAGTATTTTCCGCCGCTTCGTGATCTGTATGCGAATTCGAAAACCTGCCCGGACAAATTCCTGCTCTGGTTCCACCATGTGCCGTGGAGTTACAAAATGCGTTCGGGGCGGACGCTTTGGGATGAGATGGCGTTTCGATATCAAAGCGGCGTTAATTGGGCGAGGGCGACGAGGAAGGAATGGAATTCGTTGAGGACCGCTATCGATCCGGAACGCCACGCCGCCATCGCTCGAAAGCTCGCGATCCAAGAACGCGACGCCGTCTGGTGGAAAGACGCGAGTCTCAGCTATTTCGCATCGCTCTCAAAAATGCCGCTGCCCGCCGGTGTGGAAAACCCGCAGCGGACACTTGAAGAATATAAAAAGATCGACTTGCTGGACGACGTCGCGCGCGGGCTCGCAACGTTCGATGAGAACCACAACAGCAAGCCGTAGGGTTTTGCCGGATCACGGAGGGACCAACAGATGGAATACAACGGAAACGGAGCCGATGGCGAATTAGGCCGACGAACGACGGATCTTTTGGAGATCCGCCGTATCGTGCATGAGGTTGTGCGCTCGACCGCCGCGATCGATGTCCACACGCATCTATTCGCACCCGAGTTCGGCGAACAGAATCTCGCGGGAATCGACAACCTGCTGACCTATCATTATCTTGTCGCTGAAATGTTCCGGGCCTCAGAAGTAACGCCGGACGCATACTGGTCGATGAGCCGGAACGATCAAGCGGATCTTGTATGGCGAACGTTGTTTGTCGAAAACACTCCCGTCTCCGAGGCAGCCCGCGGCGTGATCACCGTGCTCGATTCATTCGGCCTCGATACCGCCGCCGCTAGTCTGGAACAGGCGAGGGAATTCTTCCGGTCCCGGCCGCTCGACCTGCACGTCAGCGACGTCCTCGAAAAGGCGTGCGTCGAATCGGTCGTAATGACGAACGACCTTTTCGACCCGGAGGAATTAAGTGTCTGGGAAGGCTCGGGCGATTTCGATCCACGTTTCAAAGCATCTTTGCGGATGGATCGGATGCTCAACACCTGGCCGTACGCGGCGCAGTTTTTGTCGGCCGCTGACTACAAGGTCGATACCCATCTGAGCGGCGGGAGCATCGCCGAGGTCCGCAGGTACATCGATAAATGCGCGGAACGGATGGACCCGCTTTATATGGCTGTTTCCCTTCCGGACGATTTCCGGTTTCCTTCGGGCGATATCCGCAACCGGCTTCTGAACGAGGTAGTTCTCCCAACGGCCCGCGAACATGATCTGCCGTTTGCGATGATGATCGGCGTGCGCCGCGGCGTCAACCCCGCCCTTCGCTCCGCGGGCGACGGCGTCGGACGTGCGGACGTTTCCGCGGTCGAGCGAATTTGCGTAGAGAACCCCGATGTGCGCTTTCTCACGACCTTTCTTTCTCGCGAAAACCAGCACGAGTTGTGCGTCGCTGCACGAAAATTCAGCAATCTGATGCCCTTCGGCTGTTGGTGGTTCCTGAACAATCCGTCGATTGTCGCCGAGATCACCACCCAGCGGCTGGAGCTGTTGGGAACGAATTTCATCCCGCAGCATTCCGACGCCCGCGTTCTGGAACAGCTTATTTACAAATGGAAGCATACTCGCGGAGTCATCGCGGACTGCCTCGCAAACTCGTACGAGCAACTAGCCCTCGCCGGCCGGGCCGCTACGCGGGTAGAGATAGAGCGTGATGTCGGGCTGCTTTTTGCTGGTAATTTTCAACGCGTGGTAGGGTCGCGTGAAATGGTGTCGAAGCCGGTCTAGAGATCATCTATACTATGAAAAACCTGTCTTACGCGCTTGTCCTGGTTGTTCTTGTTTCGTTTCTCCCGGTAAACCTAGCCATCGCCCAGGAGAAAATGCCGTTCAAAGACCCGTCGCTGCCGCTGGAGCAGCGGGTAAATGATCTGGTCTCGCGGATGACGCTCGAGGAAAAGATCGCCCAGATGCAGAACGCCGCTGCCGGGATCCCGCGGCTCGGCGTGCCTGAATATGAATGGTGGAATGAGGCTTTGCACGGCGTTGCCCGTGCGGGTATCGCGACCGTTTTCCCGCAAGCGATCGGGTTGGCCGCGACGTTCAATGACAAGAGGGTCTGGCAGGTAGCTGATGCGACCTCGACCGAGGCTCGGGCAAAACACCACGAGTTTGCTCGCAACGGCGAACGGGGCCGATACAAAGGTCTGACGTTCTGGACTCCGAACATCAACATCTTTCGCGACCCGCGTTGGGGCCGAGGCCAGGAAACGTGGGGCGAGGACCCGTACCTGACGGGCAAGCTCGGAATGGCCTTCGTGAAGGGCCTGCAGGGCAACGATCCGAAGTATTTGAAGACCGTTTCCACCGTCAAACACTATGCTGTCCACAGCGGCCCGGAACCGGAGCGCCATGCCTTCGATGCCATCGCCACCGCGCGCGACATGTGGGATACCTATCTGCCCGCGTTCCGCACGACGATCGTTGATGGCGGGGCGACCGGCGTGATGTGCGCCTACAACCGTTTGAATGGCGAACCTGCCTGCGCGAGCAAAGAACTTGCCGACATCCTATTCAACCGGTGGCAGTTCAAGGGGCACGTCGTCTCGGATTGCGGAGCGATCGACAATATTTACCTGCGGCACAAATTCGTGAAAACAGAGGCCGAGGCGTCGGCCATCTCCGTCAAAGGGGGCACCGATCTTACCTGCGGGCGCGAATACAAATCGCTCAACGAAGCAGTGAAAATCGGCCTGATTACCGAAGCCGAGATCGACGCGGCGGTAAAGCGCCTGATGGCGATGCGTTTCCGACTTGGACTTTTCGATCCCGACTCGATGGTCAAATATGCCCAGACGCCGTTCTCAGAAAACGATTCGCCAAAGCATCACGAGCTTTCTCTTCAAGCCGCACGCGAATCGATCGTTCTGCTGAAAAACGACAACGCTCTCCCGCTGAAAAAAGATCTGAAAAAGATAGCCGTCATCGGTCCGAACGCCGACGACAAGGAAGTCTTGCTCGGCAACTACAACGGCGAGCCGTCGGTCAGCGTGACGCCGCTTGAAGGCATTCGCCGAAAGCTGCCGAACGCCCAGGTCACGTACAGCGAAGGAATGTATGCCACGGGCCAAACTTTTGAAACGGTCGGGAAAAGCGCATTCGGCTCGGGGCTTAAGGCTGAATATTTCAATAACTCCGACTTTAGCGGAGCAGCCGGTCGCTGTTCGCACTGACGCCGATATCGACTTTCAGTGGAACTCGCTGCCGCCTGCACCGGGCGTAAAAGATGACGGATTTGCCGTTCGCTGGACAGGAAAGATCACGGCTCCCGAAACCGGAAAATACACTCTCGGTTTTCGCAGCAACGGCCCGATCCGTATCTGGTTGGACAACAACCTTGTGATCGAGGAAACGACCAACCGCCGGACGCGCAATGTGACAAAGGAGTTGGATTTCGAGGCCGGCCGCAGCTATGATCTTCGCGTTCAATATATCGAAAACTCGAATCACTATGCACAGGCAAGATTGGTCTGGACGCCGCCGAACGCTCAGGCCGCTTTGCGTGCAGACGCGATCGCGAAAGCGAAACAGGCTGACGCAGTGGTGATGGTGATGGGTATCTCACCCAGGATCGAAGGCGAGGAAATGCCCGTAACGCTGGACGGATTCCGCGGCGGCGACCGTACCGACATCTCGCTGCCGAAACCGCAGACCGAGCTGATCAAGGCGATCAAGGAAACCGGCAAACCGATCGTGCTTGTCCTGATGGGCGGCAGTGCTCTGGCCGTGAACTGGGAGAATGACAATATCCCGGCGATCGTCCACGCATGGTATCCGGGACAGTTCGGCGGCGCGGCGATAGCGGATGTCCTGTTCGGCGATTACAATCCGGCGGGCCGCCTGCCCGTTACGTTCTACAGGTCGGTCGACCAGCTTCCGCCATTTGACGATTACAAAATGGATGGCCGCACGTACCGTTATTTCAAGGGCGATCCGTTGTATCCTTTCGGCTATGGCATGAGCTATTCGCGTTTCGAATACAGCGGACTTAAGATGAGCAAAACCGTCAACGCCGGCAGCAACCTCGATGTTAGCGTGGATGTTCGAAACGCAGGCAAGCTGGCCGGGGATGAGGTTGTCCAGCTTTATATAACAGATCCGCAGGCCAGTGTCCTTGTTCCCGTAAGGTCGCTCGTGGGCGTCGAACGCATAAACCTGAAACCCGGCGAAAAACGTACCGTGAAATTCACGCTCACGCCCCGGCAGATGTCGGTTGTTACGAACGAAGGAAAGCGCCTTCTTGAACCGGGCCAGCTGAATATCTCCGTCGGCGGCGGACAGCCGGGCCCGCTAATGGCTGCAACTTCGGTCGTCACCGGTTCATTCAACGTGTCCGGCAACACGATCGAGATCCCGGAAAGGTAAACGGCAATGAAGGTCCTGTTCATCGGCGGCACCGGCACGATCAGCAATGCCTGCTCGAGGTTGGCTATTGAACGCGGCATTGAACTGACCCTCGTGAACCGCCGCGAAACACAACGGCCCGTGCCGAGTGGAGTCGAGGTACTGCGTGCAGATTTTCGCGACCGGGAAGCCGCCCGGAGCGTGTTGAACGGACGGACGTTCGACGCTGTTGTAGATTGGATCGCCTATGCTCCCGATCACATCGAGCAGGATATCGAACTGTTCCGTGGCCGCACCGGACAGTTCGTTTTCATCAGCTCGGCCTCAGTTTATCAAACGCCTCCCGAGTCTCTGCCCGTCACGGAAGAAACCCCGCTTGAAAACCCGTTCTGGCAATATTCCCGCGACAAGATCGCCTGCGAAGAGCTCCTGGTGCGGGCATACAATGAAGAGGACTTTCCCGCCACGATAGTGCGGCCATCGCATACATACGACCGTGCGCGGCTGCCCCTAAAGGGACAGTACACGTCAATACATCGCATGCGGGCCGGGAAGAAAATTGTCGTTCACGGCGACGGAAGCTCGCTCTGGGTGTTGACGCATAACAGCGATTTTGCGCGTGGTTTCTTGCCGCTGCTTGGTAACGAAAAGGCTGTCGGGGAAGCGTTTCACATAACTTCCGACCGCGTACTGACATGGAACCAGATCTACCAACTCGCGGCCGTCGCGGCAGGCACGGAAGCGAACATTGTCCACATTCCATCCGAAGTCATTGCCAAATACGATTTTGAATGGGGCTGCGACCTGCTAGGCGACAAGATGCACAGCATGATCTTCGACAATTCCAAAATAAAACAGTTCGTGCCCGATTTTTTGGCGGATATTCCTTTCTCTGAAGGGATAAAGGAAATTATGGAATGGCACGATGCCGACCCCGCCCGGCAAACCGTGGATCATGAACTCGACCGGCTAATGGACAAGATCATCACCGATTGGGAGGCGGCATTCTGATCATGCGCCGAACAGCATCCCAAGATATCGATTGTGAAACTTGCCCATCGGATCAAACCTATCAGCAAGCGCGACGAAATCCTCGTATCGCTCATATTGGGCACGCAATTTTGCAGGCTCCATCGTAAACAATTTTCCCCAATGCGGGCGCGGTTCGAACGGAGCGAGTTCCCTTTCTATTTTCGGCAGGATCTGTTCGACGACCGCGGCGTCCTGTTTCCACGTGAAGTGAAACGCCGCAGAATCGCGTTTGTAATTCGGGCTTAACCAAAGGTTGTCGGCGGCTATGGTCCGGATCTCAGACACAAGCAGGTAAGGCCGTATTACATCGCCGAGGCGGGCTATTGCAAGGATAGCTTCGACCGCATCCCGCCGATCGACAAAATACTCGGACTGGAGCTCTTCGCCGCAGCTTGGTGCATAACCCATCCTAAAATGCGGCAGCCGGTCGAACCAGGCACCCGGCAGCCCCATCTGCTCGGTGCAGTTTTCCGCGGATATTCCACCGATCGGATGAACATGGACCGACGCGGCTCTCGCGCCAAAAAGATCGCTTTTAAAAGGATCGTGACCGGCGTCCATTCGACGTTTTATCCAAACCAGGTCAATAGTGTCCGGCTGCCACGTCGTAAACAAACTAACGCTGTAACCGGCAGACATTATCGTGTCGAAATTGTCCTGCAGCTCCGAAAGCGGCAGTTGTTCGAACACGTGCTGCGTAACATCAAATCGTTTTTCGATCTTCAGTATAATGCCCGTTACTATACCCAAAGCGCCAAGGTTGACGGGCACACCGTCGAATATTTCCGTATCGGATCTTCGGTCGAATCTTACAAGCTCGCCGCTTCCGTCGACAAATTCTATTTCTTCGACCGCCGTAGCAAGATTACCGTTCCTAAGGCCGGACCCGTGTGTTGCCGTTGCTACGGCTCCGACAACCGATATGTGCGGCAGCGACGCGAGATTGTGGAGTGCGAACCCGCAACCATCGAGAAACGCACAGAGATCGCCGTACCTCCAGCCGGATCCGATAGAAACAGTCATCGCCGCCGCATCGATCACCGGTTCGCGATTCAAATTCTCCGTCGATATTTGAACGGCTTCGCTGTCTGCAATGTCATTGAACGAATGGCGGGAGCCGAGTGCTTTGACCCTGGAGGAATTGCGTACGATCGCTTGAATTTCAGAAACAGTTTTTGGCCGATAAAGCGACGACGCGGTGTATCGGTAATTCCCTGCCCAGTTCAAACCCGCGGGAGATGGCGATGACATCGATTCTTCCGTCACTGCAATGTTATCGAAAGCCGCGTTACCGATGCGGGTGCGAGAGATACCGCAACGCTATCCCCGACGATGCTCGCCGTATGGTCCCGCGGAACGACCGCCTTCGGCCGCTCGAAGGTGTTATGTGCCTTTACGTCTGTTTCGGCGAGCACGCGAACGGCTGCCGAAACCGGTTTCGCTCCGCGAAGGCGGATCTCAGTTTCACGCCGCTGTGTCAGGTGCGGGTTCGTTACAGTCAGCGTAAGCGTTTTGCCGGTTACGGATGCCGAGCCGTTCACACCCCAAAATGCAGCGGGTTTTCCGTTTCGATCCCAACTTACCTTGGGCGAATCGCAGATGGTCCGGACTGCCTTTCCGTTCATATGCGGGACGTACAAATCGAAAACGTGATAAGTCGGCGTCGTTATGAAACGGTCGCCGTCGGCCAGGAAAAGCGATTGCAGGCAATTCACAAGCTGTGCGATATTTCCCATCATCACCTTGTCCGGGTGACGGTTGAAGATGTCGAGCGAGATGGACGCCACCAGCGCATCACGCATCGTATTCTGCTGCCCAAGCAGGTGCGGCGGCTTCAATTCAGTGCCGGGCTTATGCCACGTGCCCCACTCGTCGACGGCGATCTTTGTCCGGTGTTCTAACGGTCGAACTCGCCCATGATGGCCCAGTGTTTGAGTAGCCAATCCTCCAGCGAATCGGCCTGACGGAGCATTTCGTAATACTGCTCGGTGTTGAACTCAAGCGAATCGCCTTTGCCATCGTTCCAGTCGCTTGTGCGGCCTGCGGAGACATTCCAGGAATAATGATGAACACCCCAGCCGTGCAGGCGGCGGAAGCTGCCCTCGCCCTTCTCACGCATCTGGGCAAAAAAGCCTCGAGTCCAATTCAGGTCGTCGCTGCTTGCTCCGGCGCCGATGAATTTCAGCGGCACGTCGAAGGGCGGATAAGCCGCGGTAAATTTACGAAACTCCTGCGAATATTCCTCCGGCGTCATCTCGCCGCCGCAGCCCCACGACTCGTTGCCGATCCCCCAAAACTCGACCTTATACGGCTCGCGGCTGCCGGCGGAACCCGACGCTCGAAGGTTAGCCAACGTAGTGCTCGCCGCGGGTGCGTTGCAGTATTCGACCCATTCCCAAAGGTCGTTCGCCGTCAGCCCCCGAACGTTGGCGGCGAGATACGGCTTAGCACCGGTCAGCTTGCAAAATTGAAGAAACTCATTTGTCCCGAACTCGTTTGGCTCGAACCGCGAGGTCGAATCGATCGGCACTTCCTTAGAATTAACGCCGTACCAAAAGTTGGTCCGCCGCGGCCGCTTCGATCGCTCGCCCACACCGTCACGCCAGTTGTAGCTGTCGGCAAAACATCCGCCCGGATAGCGGATTATCGGGGCCTTGATCCGCGCCATCGCGTCGATAATGCTCTTTCGAATACCGCCGACATTCGCTATCTTCGAACCTTCGCCAACCCAGATACCGTCGTAAACAACTGCACCCAGGTGCTCGACAAAATGACCGTAAAAATCAGGCGAGATCGTGCCTGGTGATTCATTCAGCAGCACGTCGATCACCGCATCTGCAGCCTTCGCCGAACGCGGGATCATAAAAGCCCCCGCCAAAGCGAGGGATGAACTTCCGACAAATTGACGTCTGCTTATGTTGTTCATGTCGATCAATGAGGCTCAACTGTGGCTTGGTTTGAGAATAGCTAATAGCTGATGGCCAATACCTACCCTTCTTTTGTCGTTCGGATCAAACGGTCTCTATGCAACGCCAAATAAAACGTCCATAGTTAACTGATCCAACCGCTCGTACTGAAGGCCTTTTGACGCGAGTTCCTTTCGGTCATAGTTGCGAGACAGTACAGCGTCGAAATTTCCCAGACCATTCGCATCCGTCGCTCGGATATTCGCAAGTATTTCGCCGATCTCCGGATTATCATTCCACTGCTGGGCCTTCTCTTTGAGAATAAGATATGTCCGCATGCAGCCGCGGGCGAAATCCTTGACGCCGTCGTAATCTTCGGTCCGATATGCGTGGGCATCAAAGTGCCGTGGGCCTGAGTACCCGACGTCTTCGAGAAATTTTACCAGCCAGAAAGCGCCTTTCGGATTCGCCGAACCGAAACGCAGGTCCTGGTCATACCGGCCCGGGACCTGGTCGTTCAGGTCTATGTGAAACAACTTGCCGGCCTCCCACGCCTGGGCGACGGCGTGCATCATGTTCAGCCCGGGCATCGTTTCGTGTGCGACCTCAGGGTTCACGCCGACCATTTCCTTATGATCGAGCGTCTCGATAAAAGCAAGGTATGCTCCGGTCGTTGCGAAATAAATATCCGCACGCGGCTCGTTCGGCTTGGCCTCGAGAGCGAACTTATATCCGTAACCTTGTTTGATGTTGTACTCGCACAGGTAATTCAACGCGTCGCGAAAACGTTTGATCGCGTCGGGGACACTGCGGCAGCCGTCCGTTTCGACGCCTTCTCGGCCGCCCCAAAGAACAAAAGTCTCGGCACCGAACTCCGCCCCGAGGTCCATCGCCCGCATTGTCTTTTGGATCGCGTAACCGCGAACACTGCCATCATTCGCCGTGAACGCGCCGTCGCGAAATACGGGTTCGTAAAACAGGTTGACCGTCGCCATCGGCACCTTGAGGTTGTTGTCATCGCAAGCGGTCCGAAACTCATTTACTATGCGGTCACGCTCTTCGGGGCTCGCGTCGATCGGCACAAGGTCGTTGTCGTGAAAGTTGACCCCATACGCGCCGACTTCCGCCAGCAGTTTTACGGCGTTCACCGGCGTCAACGTTTCACGAACGGCGTCTCCAAACGGATCGCGGCCGCGGTTGCCAACCGTCCACAGGCCGAATGTAAATTTATGTTCCGGTTTCGGCTGATAATTCTCGCTCATCTTTTTGTACTCCTGTGATAATGTTCATCGCCGGCCGCAGGGCGGCGTATAATTGCGAATAAGCCTGATAATTTCGCTCGAGCACTTCCACGTTCTGCGGGTCCGGCTCGGTCCGCTCGGCCACGCGAATGACCGCTCTGCAGGCCTCATCCACCGAGCCCCACGTACCGGCACCGACGCCTGCCAGAATGGCGGCACCGAATGCGGCACCCTCATCAGCCTCGATAGTTTCGACCGCATGGCCGTAGACATCGGCCTGGATCTGCCGCCACAACGGCGAACGAGCACCGCCGCCCCCAAGCCGGATCGTATCGATCGGTGCCCCGATCTCGCGAAATATCTCGAGCGAATCGCGAAGGCTGAACGCAACGCCTTCCAGCACCGCTCGGGCCAGGTGGCCCAACGTGTGGCTCGCGGTCAGCCCGACGAACGCGGCTCGCGCGTTCGGATCCAGATGCGGCGTCCGTTCGCCCATCAGGTAAGGCAGCCAGATCGCGCCATCGGAGCCGGCCGGGATCGCCGCAGCCGCATTTGTCAATTCATCATAGCTTTTGCCCGCGCCAAACGTATCACGAAACCATTTCAAGCTTTGTCCGGCCGCCAGCGTCACACCGGTCATATGCCAGCGGTTCGGAATGGCGTGACACATCGAATGGATCCGGCCTTTCAGATCGATCGTTGGTTTATCCGTAACTACAAAAACAACACCTGATGTCCCGATCGTAACACTCACCGTTCCCGGGCGCCACAATGCCCATCCCGATCGCTCCCGCCGCATTATCACCCGCACCGGCACCGATCGGCGTACCGTACTTTAAGCCCGTCGCATCGGCTCCGGCTTTCGAAACCTTTCCGACGATCTCGGTCGATTCGTATAGCGGCGGCAGGAGGCCCCGGTCGATGCCGAGTTCGTCCAGGATCTCTTTCGACCACACGCGTTCGCGGACGTTAAGCATCAGCGTCCCCGCAGCGTCTGCCATGTCGATCGCTTTTTCGCCTGTAAGGCGGAATCGGACATAATCCTTCGGGAGCATAACCGAACGGACACGGGCCCACATCTGCGGCTCATTCTCTCGGACCCAAAGCAATTTGGGCAATGTAAATCCGGTAACGGCGGGATTCGAAATAAGCTCGATCAAGCCGCCGTCCGCCGACCTTTTCGGTGATCTCTTCACACTGCTTAGCGGTCCGCTGGTCGCACCACAATAGCGCCGGCCGCAACACATCGTCTTTTTCGTCGAGCAGCACCGAGCCGTGCATTTGGCCCGAGAAGCTGATCGCACCGATATCGTCGGAACTGACGCCGTCTTCCGCCAAAACCTCGGCGTATTGCTGAGCACGAAGCACGCCACCAATCGTCCGGCGACTGTTCAGCCCAGCCTATCTGCGGCGACGCGAACGGCTGGTGATCGACCGTCGCCGAAGCAAAGATGTGCCCTGTCTCGCCGATCACGAGGGCACGCGAACCGCCTGTACCGATGTCTAAACCAAGAAGTTTCACTCTAACGTCCGAGCTAACCGTATTAATGTAATGTTAGTACGGTATTATAGTAACTGGTTATTTAGTTCGGATAGCGAACTAAATATAATCGAACCTTTTCGGCAAGTCAATTTTCTTAAGCTTCTTAGGCTAAGCCGGCGAAGGAGATGCGGACTGCTCGCCTTTTGCGATTGTCCGTTACGGAAAAGTGCACCAAAATACTCGAAGATCCGAGTCATCCCGAGCATTAATCGCTTGACCGGAATTAGGTTGGCAATCTCGGGACGGCCTTCCACCGCCGCCTTCAAATTGAGGTTGGATTAAACCTCCCGAAGCTCCCCGTCCGGCGGACGGCCGCTCCGCGAATCCTATATCCAGATTTTAATTTTGCTCATCAATACTACTTATGTGGTGGTCCCGCCGCGATTCGAACGCGGGGCCTTCCGCTTAGGAGGGACACTACACTTGGCTCATACGACGTCACCGGATATCAAAATGAAACTTTTTGCGCAACAAAAGTGCGTTTCATGATATGTTGCCCCCCTGATTTTCAGGGTTTTGAGTTTTGTTGCATGTCAGGAGATATCAGGAGAGATCACCCGAATCGTAGGAGATATCTAGGATACGATTTAGAGTTTATGAACAAAAATAGTACTGCGGAAAAGTCCACGAAACCGCTAAGGAAGAGGTCCCCGACGCGATACTGGCGTGAGATGAAGGGTCGACTATATGCCCGACTCCAGTACCGTGACGAAGGGGGCCGTTGGCGAGATAAGCTGAAACCCATTCCGGACAAGCGGAGTGCCAGGGCAGCGGTTGAGGAGATGCGTCGGGAGCTCGAGGAACGAGGCCCGCAAGCACTCAGTAACGACACCGCCACGTTCGCACAGCTGGCTGCGATCTTCCGCGAAGCGAAGATGGTCCCCGCCGTCTTTGCAAACAAGGTGAAGGTCGCGGGGGAGAAAGTCCAACGTCAACTGGGCCTATGATTCCCTGCTCGAATATTTCGGGCACAGGAAGCTCCGATCGATCCTTCCCCGCGACCTGGAGGCTTACAAGATGCACCGTTTGGACGGTATCACCAAGAGAGGAACTCAGCGCAATATCGCAACCGTCAATCGGGAACTCTCTCTGATGCGTTCGATGCTTAGCTTTGCGGTTCAGAACGATTACCTCGTGCGGAATCCATTCTCCCGGGTACGGGGCGTTATTATGATGTCCGCGGAGACCGAGCGTGATCGGATCTTGTCATTCGACGAAGAAGCCCGACTGCTGGATGTGTGCACCGATCGCAGGACCCACCTTCGGCCGATCATGATATGTGCTGTCGATACGGGAATGCGGGCCGGCGAAATGTTCAAGATGCGGTGGCGTGACATCAGTGACTGGCGTGAGATCCGGATCCCACAGACGAACTCAAAAACGGAGGAGTCACGAGTCGTCGGAATGACTCCCCGGTTGCGAGCCGAAGTTCAGCAACTGTGGGAGGTGTCCTCAAAGAACCCCGACGATCTGGTCTTCGGCATCGGTGACTCTGTTAAGAGAGCCTGGAAAACCGCCTGCAGGCTGGCAGGAGTGGAAGACTTCCGACTACACGATTGTCGGCACACGGCCACGACAAGGATGATCGCTTCGGGTTCTCCGCACACCGAGGTGATGAAGATCACGGGTCATTCGCAGCTTAAGACCTTCCTGAGGTATCTCAACATTACCACCGAGGCGGCGGAGCGGGTCGCTGATCGCCTGGACAAGTATGTGATGAACAACCAGCTTCAAGTTCAACAGGTCTCCGAACAAGTGAACTAGTCCTAGTCGACGACATCACCTTAGTAACACCACCTGTATGGAATTAGGCTACGACTCACGTCACGTCCAGGGTAAAGCGCCGCCCCCTTCTGCGGTGACCAATACGTGACCAAAACTTGACCAGAAAAGCATAGAAAGGTCGGGAGTTCGATTCCCCCTGCCGCCAGTACAGTCGGGCGTTTGCCAGATATCACAAACGACCTTTCCGTCTGTTGCGGGCCAACGGTGCGCCAATTTCCGGATAATATCCATAGCAAGCGTTAGTATTCTTTAGGCACAATTCTTACCGGTCGGCGCAAATGCCGCAGTTTCTGATAAAGAAGAAATGGCAACACCACACCCACAATCAAAAAGTTGATCGCCAATATCCGATAAACATTGCTGCGGCCTTTATAGGTGTTGGAGGCATTCTGACTCCTTGTGCGACGGCCTCGTCTTCTTAGCGGGCTGCTTACCCTCGATGGTGATTGCTATTCTGAGGATAATTCGCCCGCGGTTCGAATGTATCCGACCGTCATGCGTAGATTCGGGAAGTCTCACCTTCATTGACGCACAAAAGATTCACAAAAACGTTTTGGATTCTTTGGAAACTATTGCGCCCAAATATAGACCGAGAACTTTCCTTTTCCCTTTCCCTTAAGTTTAATGATTGTCGGCGGGGTTTCTATAACGAAAGAACGGCTTGCGATCGCCCAGCAGCTTTGATGCCCTGCGGCGGAGGTCCGGAATTTGACGATCGACGAATCGAAGGGATCCTCAGATACAATCAAGATCGCGCCACATCAGCCCTATATTTTCGCTCTGTCTCATAGCCCTTTTCAATTGCAGCAACGAAGTAGGCAAGTAGGGCCCGCACTGACAAATTACTAAGGGCGGATTCTAAGTCGAATCCTAAAAGTCGCATCATTTTCCGCCTGTTTGGACGAGATCGCCAGCCGGACGCCGCGCTGTTCTCGCTCTCCTTTGTCGACGCTGCCTGGACGTCCCGGAGCGGTTAAGAAGTTTGGCTCGATCACGGTTTCATATGGCCGCGGTTCAAGGATCTCCGCCAAGAGGCTTGGTCTTCCGCCTTCGAATTCAAATTGGCCGCCTTTCTCGGTGATCGAATTATCGCTATGCAGATACGATGTGATGGGTCGTGGGCGATCGGTTTTAATGGAATCTTCGATCATGAATTCGCCCGGCGCCTTAAAGTCGAAACGTCTAATGAAGCTAACGACACCAACATTCGGCTCATATGCGGCAGCAAGGGCGGCAATAAGAGAAACGCCGCTGTTGTTCATTTTCACGTCTCGCATGCCGATCTTATTCAGCGCTTCGTAGGGTACGCCGGCAAAGGCATCGTGTCCCTGGCCTTCGCGCGCCTGGCCCTTGCCGTCGATTACGACCGAATTGTGATGCTCGGTCAAAGGGACACCTGCGTAACCGGAGTCCCCGGTGAGATATTTGCCTCCCGACCATATTATGAAGCTTCCGGCGTCCGGATGAGCGTGGCCGCTGGAGAGGCGCCAGTCAGGAAATAACCTGAGCTTGCCGGTGGCTGCGTGCCCTTCCGGCGGGCCCGCCTTAACGGCAAAGGCGGTCGCGTCGTCATTCCAAGATGACCGCCAGAAAACGACTTCGTGATCCTTGAAATAATGATAAGTAGGCTGCTTACCGATCGGGACGGATTTAAGCTGCGAGTTGTACCAGATGAATGTCCAAAACTCTTCCGCGTTAACTTGTCCCTTTGACTTCAGCCAATCTGCCACGCCCTTGGCCTCGCCATTGCCGTAACGGTTGGCGAGGTTATAGAGAATATTGTAGTTGGTCCGAAAGCGGCCGTTGATCCGTTCCCGAACATAGTCGTCGCCCTTCCGCGATCGCGTGACCGGGCCTGCGTAGATATCGCCGAAATCAAAATTGAATTCCCCGCCGGGAAGCGTGGCGTGAGCAACGAACTTGTGAGCTAGGCGCATGCCGGGCGTCGATTCGTAAAGGTTCTCGCCGGTTGCGTGCAGATGGGCGTCCATGTAATGGACGAGCCAGGGTGTTGAGAAGATCCAATACTCCATCCCCTCGTAGTAATAGCCATCCTCGGAATATGTCGCAAGCACACGGTCGAAGATAGCTCGTGAGGCCGCGGCCCATTCTTTCGCCTCCGCCACCTCGTCGTAGAGCGCGTAGGCGGTTACCGCCAGGCCGGAGATAGGGATGAACGTGTGGTTCTGGCTATATGCGTACGTTTTTCCAGACTTTGGTTTGAAGAAATCGTAAAGCAGCCTCGCCTGTTTGACGAGTTTGTTCCGATATTTTTCGCGTTCAGCGTCCGTCAGATCGTGGTACAAAAGATCGTACGCCCAACCCATTCCATAAAGCAGGTGGCCGGCGGCGAGATCGACGTTCGGCTTGTTATATGAATAGCCCCACACAGCATACGACACTGCGGCATCCATGTATTTCTTTGCCGCTTCAAGATACTTCTTGTCGCCCGTGATCTTGTAGACGAAGGCGGCCTCTGCGATACCGATCCCGACTTCATTTTGAACACGACGTGCTTCCGCAGGCGGCGCTGGCGGTTCGACCGTAAGTGCCCGCACCCTCGAAACCGCCGCTTGCCAAAGCTCCTTTTGAGAAAGCGTCTTTTTCTTAAGGGTGTCGATCTCGGCCTGGTTCAGGAATACTCGCGGGTGCACTCCCGACAGTTCCGGCCGCAGCGACGACGGCTTGGATCTGGCCAACGCGATCAGCGGATGTTCGCCTTTCAACTTCGATGAGCCGTCGCGTTCCTCTTCGAGTTCCTGTCGGTCCTGAGAAAGGCCCGAAACCACGAATATCGAAAAGATCAATGCAATTACTTTTAGCTTATTTTTCATCTCAATGCCGAAGCCGGTTGCGTTCCGGTTAATCCATTAACAATCCGCCGTTGATCTCGATCGTTTCACCGCACAGATAGCTTGCGGCCTCCGATGCAAGGAACGCGATCACACCCGCGACCTCCTCAGGACGGCCCTCGCGGCCTATCGGGATCGCCTTCCGAAGATTCTCCATCACTTCGGGTGCCGTGAAAGTTTCGTGATACGGTGTATCGATGACACCCGGCGAGACCGCATTCACCCTTATTCCCTGTGCGGCAAATTCTTTCGCGAGCCCTTTCGTCATAGTCAGGATCGCGGCCTTTGCGGATGAATAATGGATCGAGCCGAGGGCCCCGCCGTTTCTGGCGGCGATAGACGTAACGTTTACAATAACGCCCGATCCCTTTTCCAGCATCCCGGGAATCACTGCCTTCGCTGCGAAGAAGGCGCTGGTCGCGTTAAGGTTGAGGACCTCATTCCAGCCGCTGCTCGGTCAACTCGAGTGTCTTCAAGCGTTCGATGAGCGATCCTGCGTTGTTCACGAGAATATCGACCGGACCGAGGCCATTTTCGACCTCGTATATGATCTGTTCGATCTCGGATGTACGGGTGACGTCGGCCTTTATCGCCAGGGCAACCCGATCGCCTCCCCCGGCCGATATGGCGGCCGCCGCCTCATCTGCACCGGCCCTATTGTTGAGGTATGTGATTGCGACGGAGGCTCCGCAGCGGCCAAACAATTCGGCTGTTGCCCGCCCGATTCCGCTTGACGCCCCCGTGACGAGAACGACCTTACCTGTAAAGTCAAAAACGTTGCGCATATGTTATTGGTATGTCGGTTGTTCAGTTAATTGGACCTTCCTTATATTTCCAGCAAGTGCGAAAAGAACGATCGTTCCTATCGGTGCCAATAATCCCGCGGTCACCAGTACGGGCGTGTATGAAAAATTATCGACGATCCAGCCGGTTGAAAAAATGAAGATCATCGAGCCGATACCCGCCCCGGTGCCGCCCAGCCCCGCTACGGAACCGACCGCCTTCGAGGAATAGAAATCGCTTGGCAGCGTCTGTACATTGTTAATCCATACCTGGAATCCGAAAAGCACGACGCCGATCAGGGCAAGCGCCGCCATCGAGCTTGGCGTAAATGCGGCCGCGATGCCGGCGGGCATCAACAATGCGCCGAAAGCGATCACCGCCTTTCGGGCCGCGTTCACCGTCCACCCGCGGCCGATCAGGAACCCCGAGAGCCAGCCGCCGAACAGGCTGCCTGCGTCGGCAGCCACGTATGGCACCCACGCGAACAGCCCGATCTGTTTAAGATCAAAACCGTGGACCTTATAAAGGAAAAGGGGCAGCCAGGTGATGTAAAGCCACCAGACGGGGTCGACGAGAAAGCGGGCTGCAATAATTGCCCAGGTCTGTCGATATTTTAATAGCCCGGCCCAACCCGGAGCAGCTTCCCCAACGCCCGCGACTGCGTCGTCTTCCTTGATCGTCGCGAGCTCACGGGCGGTGAGCCATTTATGCTTTTCCGGTTTGTCATATATCAGCCACCAAACCGCGAGCCATAGAAAACCCAGGAGGCCCGTCGCGACAAAAACCGGCTGCCACCGGTCGTCGAAGTACGTATACAGCCCGATTATGATCGGCGGAGCGACGATCGACCCGATCGCGGCACCGCTGTTGAAGATGGCCATGCCGAAAGCCCGCTGCCTGGCGGGAAACCATTCGGCGATCGTCTTTGCGGCTCCCGGCCAGTTGCCGGCCTCGCCCAATCCAAGCAGGAAGCGAAACGCGCTCAGGCTGCGGATGCCGACGGCCCATGCGTGGGCCATCGCCGCCAGCGACCAGACGACGATCGACACGGTGAATCCCTTTTTGATCCCAATGCGGTCGTACAGTTTGCCCGACAGAGCCTGGCTGATCGTGTAAGCAAGGAGAAACCAGGTAGCGATAGCACCGAATTCCGTATTGCTGAGCTTGAGGTCCTCGATGATCTTCGGGGCGAGGACCGAGACCGTCAGTCGATCGATGTAATTGATCAAGGTCGCGAAAAAGATCATCCCGACGATGATCCAACGGAGGCCGTTTATCTTGAGGCCCCGCTCGACACTCGAGTTGCTTTCCGAGGGCAATGTCTCTTTCATGATCTCTTACACTGTAATCCCGACCTATAGCACGATACCCACGGACGCTGCCAGGACAGGCTATGGAAAGTTCGGAGCCTATGTGGATGAAGCTCAAGCCCCACGAGATCCGGGCCCCAGGGGACATCCAGAAGCTTAGCTCCTCTCATAGCCAGGCGGTCGTTGGTAACGAAACCGCAAGCTTCTGAAATTCCAGGTCTTTGTATTTGTCACCCGCTGTTTGCAGGATCACGTGAAACCGGGCCGGAACTATCGGTGTGATCTGCTTGTAGGGCCATTTTTTCGGATCGCGAGCGAATGGGTCCAAAAACAGGAATGCTTTCCGGATGCCACGTCCGTCGGCTGTTTGAAAGTTCCATAGATCAATACCCACGTGGTCCGCAAGCCTTGCGAGAGATACCAATCCTTCGAGGTTCATCACGCTGTAGTCCCACGACTTTGTGCGTTCGAGTTCCAAAGGCTGCCGGCCGTCCGCCTCGATCTGCACGGCGATCCGCTTTCGCTTCGCTGTTTCTAATATCGCTTTGGCCACTTCGCGTTTCCCGACGAACAGCGCGAACGACGCTGCCTGAACATCATAGTAGGTGCCGTGATTATTCTTTGCCGCGCTTTCTTCCGTACCGTTCTTACTTTCCTGCAGCCACGCGAGATACTTTGAGAACCATGCCTCGATACCGGCCTGATCGGAACGAGACCATGTCGGAGACCCGTCGAGCAGGCCGACCGAATCGACAACGCGCGTTAGTCCGCGAGTTTCGATTATTCCTATACCGCGGCCGGTATTAAGTCCGGGGATCGCCTGGGCGAATTGAAGATTCGGATTCATTTTTGTGGCCGGGTCGATAAACCACATGCGCAATATCTCGCCTGCCCGTGCCGCGTACTCTTTCTTGCCTGTTACGAAATAGCCAAGTGCCAGGCGCTCGACCGTGCGAACCATCGTGTCGAGCAGATCGTGATCGGGAAATTGTTTGATCTCGGGATTTCGTTCACCGTCCCGTCGGATATATGGCAATCCGGTCGCCGTATTCGGGTCTCGCCAAAAATACGGGGCCTGGCTCATATAGTCGTGTTTGTCTCCGCTCGGCGGCGTCGCGGATTTGGAAACGATAGAAGCGATCTTAGCCGTCAAGGCTTTTGCAGCTTCGGCATCGATCCTTCGGACAGCCGGTTGATCCTTCGTCTTCAGTTCCTTGTCCCCGGACGTGATGCCGAGCAGGAATACCCGCGGTTCGCCTTGGCACTGACAGAAAACCGCGGGGATTCCTGCGTGCGTCAGAGCTCCGAGAACAATTAATATTGGGATGATCCGGAGTCCGTTCATCAGATCAAATATCGGTCAGGAAGTCTTCGCGTATCGGTGAAAAGATATCGATCAAAACCACTTCCTCGTCCAGCATTGTCGCCCCGTGCCAATGCTCTGACGGGAAGTGCAACACGTCGCCGGCGGACACGATACGTTCCTCAGTGCCGAGAGTGAATTTCACCCTTCCCTGCATCGACCAATGTCATCTGTTCGTGCGGATGCCGGTGGGCCTCGGTGACTACAAAGGATCGAATCTTAGCCGGCAGATCATGATGTTCTGACCGACGACCATCTGCCGGTCGATACCCTCCGAGATCCTTTCCGTGGGAATGGAGTCCCAGTCGGTGACCAAGGCTGCTACTTTGTCTGCTTCACCTAACATAATTATTTCTCTTAACTGTAGTCGCTTGCGACGCTTGAATGACCATCCGCGAGGCAAACCTCCTGTTTTCGCCAATCCGAGTCCACCTCGCGTTAAGTCAAGCAAGCCCGTTTCCTTTCGACTCAGTCATCGTGTTCTCGCCTCAAAAAGCCGGGGCAGTTAACTTCAAAAAGTAAACCGGGCGCCGAACTGAAGCCTGCGCATCGCTCCCGCACCTGTGATCCTGCCGAACGTTGTCGACGTTGCGACATTGGCCGGAGTTGAAGCGTTCGGCTGGTCGTAATTGACCATATTGAAGATGTTCGTTCCTTCGGCACGGATACGAAGCTTGTAGCGCTCGCCAAACCGGAAGTCGCGCGACAGCGCCAGATCGACAGCCTTGTAACCCGGCCCGGTCAGCAAGTTGCGGGCCGCGGTGCCCTCGGTCGCAACGCCCGTCACAATCGGATTCTGGGCAAACGCGGCAATATTGAACCACATATCGGCGGTCGGATTGTCGAGATGCGGGTCGCCGATCAGCCGGGCACGATCGGTGGCCACACCGTCCAGGTTCGCATCAACGTTTCCGTTCGTGACCGTGAAAGGCCGGCCGCTACGCATCTTAAGTATCGGCGAGATGCTCCAGCCGTTAATGATCGCCTTAGCGACCTTATTGTCACCTGTGTAAAAGTCAGGTTCGAAGTGGCCGCTGATACTGAAAAAACATGACGCTGGTCCGTGTCGGCCCGCCCGCTTTCCAGGTAAAGCTTGCTGTAATTCTGTGCGAGGCCCTGGGTCGTGTTGTTATGAAGCTGTACGCTGCTCAGCGTCTTGCTCTACGTGTAGAATCCGTTGACATAGACCCTCCGGCCTAACCGGTATGTCCCGGTAACCTGCATCCCGTTGTAAGAGGCATCCTGGTCCGACGCGAGTTCCAATACCGCTCCGAACGCGGGATTCGGCCGACGAGCTGTGATGTTGCCGGTGGTCGCCGTCGGCGTAAGGACCGGGTAATTGACGTCGCGGCCGAAAGGAAGATGGCTGGCAAAGGTGCCCACGTAGGCGGCTCCTAAGATCAGATCTCTAATCACCTGACGCTGGATCGAAACATTTGTCTGGAAAGTACGAGGCCATGTGAAGTCCGGGTCTACGGCGAAAAAGCCGCCACCGGCCGTGAACGACCCGTTGTAAGGGAACGGGTTTCCGCCGGGAAAATTATTATACGGGTTAACGAGCGTCGATCCATTCCAGTTGTTCGTCGCCGTTGCTATGTTTGTGAAGGTCAACCGCGTCGAGAACGGCTGAAAATTCGTCATCGTATTCCACTCGTTGCCCGAAATGCTACCCCAGAAATAACCGGCTGCGGCTCTGACTGATGTTTTGCCGTCACCGAACGGATCCCATGCAACGCCGAGTCGCGGCGAGAAGTGGTCGGTATCGTTCCGGAATGCCACCGCGCTCCACGCCTATGTCACCGTAGAACAACGCACCCACGGGGCAGCCGGATTGACAGTCGATTTACTGCCCGGGATGTAGTTGACGAACCGGTTGAGCGGATCGGTCGGAGGCGTCTGCATATCCCAACGCAGGCCCATATTAATGTGTCACGTTCGATGGACGCGGAAGTCGTCCTGTACGAACAGGGCCGAATACCAGGTATTCGTATAAGCCGTTACCGGTGCATCCTGCGTAACGCCTGTCGGTATGCCGATCAGGAAATTAGCAAACGCGTTATTGGTCGCACCGGCACCGCTGAATGTGAACACGCCATAGTTATTAAGCAGCGTGTCCTGAGTATCCTTGTTCAGGGAAAGCTCACCGCCGATCTTGATCGAATGGCAGGCCCTTGTTCCAACTGAAAACGTCACGGAACGAATACAGATCAGTGCCCGCCGTCGGACCGCCGATCGCATTTGTTAACGTGAAGAATCCCGTAACGGTGATCTGCGGAAGCGACGGAGGCCCTTGCGGCGTGAATGAGGACCCAAGATCGCCGAAGACCTGTCGCCGGCATCATTATTGCGTCCGCCGTAATTTCGGCTGTAGGTTATCCAGGCCTGGTTGATCTTGTCGGGGCCGATCACCCAAACGTCGCTTATGTTTACGAGGTGCTGACGCCATTTGAAATTCTGAGTCGCCCAGGGAAGATTGCCGGTGCCCGGGAAAACGGTTGTGTTGCCGGCCGTATTGAAATACGAAAACGTAAGCCGATGGTCTTCGGTAAGCTGATGGTCGATCTTTACCAGGAACTCGTCGGAGTTGTAAGGATTGGGAACGTTCCCCTGCCAACCCGGACGCCCGTTGCTTAACGTGAAGTTGGACTGCGGAATGTAATCGTTGATTATCCTGGCCGCGACCGGATCGAGTCGGTTCGGACAAATAACGCGCTGCACACCATTGCAGACGAAAGTCTGCCCGGTAAGCGGATCACGAGGTCCGGTGCCCGGCGACTGGGTAAAATTGCCGATCCGTTCGAGAGCCGTCGGCACGATCGCTCCGTTGAGAAACGTATTCGTCGTCTGGCGAAGCCCAGCGTAAGAGAAGAAGAAGAACGTTTTGTCCTGGATTATCGGCCCGCCGATCGTTCCGCCAAACTGGTTCCGGCGATAAGGCGGCCGTGCCACTACCGATCCCCATTCATTCGCGTTGAAAGCGTCGTTGCGGACGAACTCGTACAACGAACCCCGAAATTTATTCGTTCCGGACTTAGTCAGTACGTTGATGACGCCGTTCGCGAAACGGCCGTATTCGGCATTATAGGCGTTCGTCTGGACACGGAATTCCTGGATCGCGTCCGGGCGCGGGAAGGATATTGCCCGTGTTACGAAGATTGGTCATGTTCGTGCCGCCGTCCAGATAGTAGTTCACTGAACCGGTACCGCCGTCGGTTCCGCCGTTTATCAGCGTACGCTGCTCCGGAAAGCCGAGGCTGAGATTGCTCGTTGCCGCCGACGCTGTCGCGATGCCGCCGCCGTTGTTAGACTGTACGCCGGGCGTAAGGTCCAGAAGTGTGTAAACGTTACGTTCGACTAGAGGAAGATTCTCGATCTCCTGCGACTGAACAGTACGCCCGAGCTCGGTAGAACTGGTGTTTATTTCCGGCGCGGCAGTGGTAATTGTCACCTGTTCGTCGACGCCGCCCACCTCCAGGGCAATGTCGATACGCGCGGTGTCACTGACCGTTAACACAACACCTTCACGGTGGGCCCGCTTGAATCCGGAGGCGGTGATCTCGACCACATAGTTGCCGACCGGAAGAAATTCGAGACGATAGCCGCCGTCTTCGCCGGACGTGACGGTACGCGTCAGGCCTGTATCGACGTTTCGCGCCGTGACGCTGGCCGACGGCACCTGCGCCCCGGTCGAATCAGTTACGGTGCCCACGATCGTGGCAGTGGTAATCTGCGCGGCAGCCATCAGAGGCATGATAATTATCATTAGCGCCGCGAGCCCGATAACACAGAAAAACGCCCTCTTGTTAAATACACTTTGCAGTTTCATTTCGGAATCCTCCACAATTTTGCCGGCTTTAAGTTCAGTCGAATCTTCTGTCTGCAGCGCGGTCATCGATCTAAGCAACACCCTTACACGATCTGCCTACGCCACTTTCGGCGCCGCGAAAGCCGGTGCCGTAACCAGGGCCACAGCCCCGCGCAGCCGCGGGTATTCCGCGGCTGGAACAATACGAATCGTTGTCCGTCCCAACTCCCTGATCACCGTCCTTTCTTTGATCGCCTCTCGAACGTGCATCTCGATCAAGTCCCAGGCCTCCGTTATCTCGCCGCCGATATCTATGACCGACGGGTCGAGAGCATTTATAACCGATGCCAGGCCAAGGCCCAGGTATCGTGCGGTGGAGTTCAAGGCGGTGATTGCCTTGCTGTCGCCGCCGCGAGCGAGTTCTATCAGGTCCTCGATCGTAAAATTCATGATCTCTACCGGTTCGGGCTCTCTCTTTGATAGATTTCTGCCAAAGTAGCGGGAAAGTGTCGCCAGATTCGAGATATACGCCTCCCAGCAACCATTCGCGCCGCAGGAGCATGGCGGCCCATCGACATTGAGCGCAACATGTCCGAATTCGCCGGCAGTGTTATGTTTGCCGCGAATCAGTTCGCCGTTGATGACGACCCCGACCCCGACACCGTCCGAAACGCTTACGAAGACTCGGTCGTTCTGACTTTGGGCATCCTGACGTGCCGACCATATTTGAGATAAAGCGCAAGCCCTGCCGGAATTTTCAAGATGGATCGGTGTTTCCTTAAACTCCGCTTCCAGCATTTCGATCAGGCGAACGTTGTTCCACCCCAGTTTCGGTGCATTGATCACGACGCCTGACTCGCGGTCGACCATGCCTGGAAACACGATCCCGATGCCGTCGCAGGACCACCGCGAGGACGACGGTAATCCGATCGCGTGCAAACCCTTCCGGATCTGAATGCTTAGAGACGACACAAACTCTGCGGGGTCAAATTTTGTAGGAAAGCTAACGATGTCGCCGATCTGCTTGCCAATTGAATCGGTGATCATCATGAACGTGCGGGTCGGGCGCACGTCGAGACCTATCGCGTATCCTTTTTCAGAATTGATGTAGAGGAACGTGGGTTTTCGACCGGGAACCCGAAGGTTTCCCTGAGCGCCTTCGCGCACAAGTTCTTCCGCAAGCAACTCATTCACGAGCAACGTAATGTTCGCACGGTTCGTTTCCATTAGGCGCGATAGATCCGCACGCGATACCGGCTGATGTGTGCGGATAAGCGTAAGAATGATCTGGCGGTTTATCTCACGCGAAGTTCCGCGGGTCGCCTTGGTAAAGTTTCTTGGGTTTATATTCCGCACGAGCTTCGTTTATTGGTTTGACCAATTTAGGACAGTTCGTTTGGACTTCCAACAAACTGACCGCCACCGGCCCTGTTTGAGTAATTTTCTTAGCGTTTAGAAACACATTGGAACGAAATGGAATCAGTTAAAGGGCACGTTTGTTAAGAGAATTAACATATTACACATTATTGACCCAACGTCAAGCTATCTTTTTCTCATAACAGATCGCAGGTCTCCGAGTAAGCACTCAGGTCGCCACCACCCCCCAAAAACGTCAACGTCGTTTGTTCAAACAAGATTCACGCAATTGATCGCGATCCTAAAGTGGGTACAGCCTGCATGGCCCACGTAATGGAACGAACAGCTTACTCTGCTGCTCGAGGAAAGCCTTACTGGCGCACAGCGAGCATATATGGATAAAAAAAGCGGTGTAGGTCTTATCAAGAAGCGGGCACCTGTACGATATTGGAGACTGGTCAATGGGAACTTATATGCCCGTCTTCAGTATAAGGACGAGCGAGGAAAATGACGTGAGAGGCTGCGACCGATCACAGACAAGCGGACCGCCCGGGGAATCGTTGAGGAGATACGGCGGGAGTAGAGGAACGAGGCCCGCAGGCACTCATAGTGACACCGCCACATTCGCGCAGCTGGCCGCGATCTTTCGCGAAGCGAAGATGGTCCCTGCTGTTTTCGCAAACAAGGCGAAGGTCGCGGGGGCGAAAGTCCAATGTCAACTAGGCCTATGATTCCCTGCTCGAATATTTCGGGCACAGGAAGCTCCGCTCGATCCTTCCTCGGGATCTGGAGGCATACAAGCTGCATAGATTTGAACAAGTATGTGATGAACAACCGGGTTCAAGCACAACAGGTATCCGAATAAGTGAACTAGTTCTCGGCGCGAGAAACGGCGGCTTGTTCCTGAAAAGTTCTGTCAATCAACTACGAATCGATACAAACTTGTTTCTGGCTGCCCAAACATTCAATAGAAAGTTCGACAATGTCGCCTGCCCGCAAATATCAGGGCGGCTTCATTCCTGATCCAACCCCCGGCGGAGTTCCGGTCGAGATCAGATCTCCGGTCTCCAGCGTCATGAACTGGGACAGGTAATGAACGATGTAATAGCAGTCAAAAATCATCGTTCGCGTATTTCCTTTTTGCATCTGTTCGCCGTTAACCCATAAGTCCATCGATAAATTTTGAACATTTGCGATTTCGTCAGGCGTCGCCAAAAAAGGCCCGAGCGGGTTGAAATTGTCGCACGATTTTCCTTTCGTCCACTGTCCGCCCCGCTCAAGCTGAAAAGCCCGTTCGGATACATCATGAGAAATGCAGTAACCTGCGATGCGCTCCCGTGCGTCCCGAATATCGTCTAAATATCGGGCATCCCTGCCGATGACGATGCCGAGTTCCACTTCCCAGTCGGTCTTTTCGCTCTTTCTAGGGATCATGATCGGATCAAAAGCTCCAACTACTGTGTTTGCTCCTTTCTGAAAAATGATCGGTTCGGTCGGAACCTGCATCCCCGATTCAGCAGCATGGTCTGAAAAATTCAGTCCGATGCAGATCACTTTCCCCGGCCGTGCGACGCACGAAGCCCAGCGCGCCGATTCCGGAACTTCCGGCAACGCGGCCCCGTTTTTCATCAGTTGACGTAGTTCCGATAAACCGCCTTGCCTGAAAAACTTTTCGGTCCCAGTCTGTAAAATACTTCGAAACGTCTTTCCGGTTTCCCTGTTCGTCAATTACGCCGGGCTTCTCATTTTCTATTTCACCGGATCTGATCAATTTCATTTCTTCGAATCCTTGCCGTGACCGGACCTATATCAGGGATCCAGGATCTCACCATTCTTTGCTTGTGACAGTCGCCAATTTGATATCCGACAGATTTCCCGTCTGAGTTGCATTGAAATCGGTAACGTCGCGAAGAACGAACATCTTTGTCTGCGGATTCAACGTCGACTTGATCCTATTGAAGTCGGCACCTGAAACGTCCGCAAGGACAAAAGCCGGCCTCAGATCGTCCCGCATAAAACTGATCTCCACGTCGGTCATAGTCAGGCCTTTCATATGTCGGACAAAGAAACCGTAGGCAGGCATTTCGCCGAACATTACCGGTTCCGGGTAGTCCGTTTCCTTCTCCGGAGGCAGAAGAGCGGCCTGCGCAGCCGTGCCGCCGCCCTGGTAATAAATTCGAATGTTGCTGAGACGGATATCCTCGATCTGGTTACCAGGGATGCCGCTGATGATCGATGCGTATTTCGGGTCAGCGTTGTAAACAACTACGTTGCTGATGATGATGCGCCTGAGTTCCCCCTCGGTCATCGTTTCCTTCGGGCCACGATTGCGCCGGCCGAGGCGAAGAAATATTGGAGCGTTCGTGATGTCACGCATCGTGATATTGTTTATCGTCACGTTCTCCAGCGATCCTCCGTCGACGGATTCGAGCGCCAGGCCGCGCGAATAGTCGAACACGCAATTGGATATAGTTATGTTCTTGAACCCGCCGTTCGATTCGGTGCCGAATTTTATTCGGCCCGTCGTGCTGTTGTGGCTGTACCGGTTGTAGTCGCGCTTATATGTGCCATTGAGGAAAGTCCCTTCGTCAAAGCCGCTGACCGAGGAATTTGTTATCGTCACGTTTTCGGTCGGACGTGCGAACCCGAGCGCGTAAGAGCTCTTCAGGCAGATCGCGTCGTCAAACGGCGAATTGACCGTCGTGTTCGAGATCCTAACATGACGGCAAGCGTCGATGTCGATGCCGTCGCGGTTAGTGTCGATTTTCAGATTCTCGATCGTCAGGTTATCGACGCCCGTAGCCAGGATGGCGAAATGGCCGCCTTGCAGGATCGAAATATCGCGGATTATCACATTGCGCGAGACCTTAAGACTGATCGCCTTGTTGCCCCAGCCGGGCTCAACGGCATCTCGCGGACTCGGATACCCGAACGGGTGTTTCTCAGGATCGGCTTTCCACTCCCGAAGAGCATCATTCTGTTCCGTTGTTCTCGACGCTCCGCCGCTTCGGACAAGGCCTTTGCCCCAGATGAGTCCGGGACCGAGAATAGACACGTTCTCAACATTCTCACCCCAGATCAAACTGTTATGCCAGTGAGAATGACCAAAATCCTGATACTTGTCCCACGGGTTAGGCTCAGGAGGGTCATATCTTCCATCGCCGTCGCTTGGGCTGGCCGCGAGCAGGATCGAACCCTGATCGAAGTAAAGGGTGATATTGCTTTTGAGCCTGATCGAAAAGCTCCGATAGGTTCCGGCTGGAAAGAAAACGGTGCCGCCCCCTTTTGCGGCTGCCGCCGCGATGGCCCTGTTTATAGCGGGTGAATCCAGAGCCTTGCCGTCGCCCTTAGCGCCATACGATCTAACGTTGTAAGCAAAACGTCCGAAGCTCGCGTGATCTTGAGCAATGGCAGAGCTGCTCGAGGAATTAACATGCAAAGCGAGTAGATTGAGCGTCACCAAGAACGCAATGCACATTGATAGTCGAAGGGTTTTCATCGCCGCCTCCTTTTTTCGTTAGTTCGGTCGCGGACGACCACAAAATTCGATTTTCTTGCGAATGTTACCGATAAAAATTACAATCTAGTCGTTTATTCGTCAACACCGATCTAAGGGCCTCCCAGGAAATCGGCGTAGTGTCGTTTTCAACAGATGACCTGCTCGGATCGCGGATGAACGGCGTGCTGAGTATCAAATCTTGAGATCTATGAGCGTAACTCTTGCGGATATCGCCCGCGAATTGGGCCTTTCAAAGATGACCGTCTCGCGGGCAATCAATAACGATCCGCTTGTCAACACCAAGACGCGTGAGCGTGTGCTTGAGGTGTCGCAGAGGCTAAACTACAGGCCCAACCATTTTGCGCGAGCCCTGGTCACCAACCGTTCGTTCCTGATCGGTGTGATCGTGCCCGACCTGATGCACTCGTATTTTGCGGAGATCCTTCACGGGGTAGGCGTATCCGCGCGGGCCGCCGACTACCAGATCGTAATCGGCAACTCCGAAGAAGAGGTTCCCCGCGAAATCAGCGAGGTCGAAGCTCTTCGGTGGCGGACAGATGGTTTGATCATTGCTCCTTCCCTTCCGCTTTCAAAGATCCACGTTTACAAGGCGATGATAAAGGGCGGAACGAAGATCGTCCTGATCGACCGCACTCTCGAAGGTTTGGATTGCCCGATGGTTACGACCGACAACATCGAGGTCGGGCTGCTCGCAACCGAACACCTGATTCGCCTCGGGCACACAAGAATTGGACACTTGCAGGGCACGACAACGTCAACCAGCCGCGAGCGCCTTGAAGGCTACAAGCATGCCCTGAAGAGAAATGACCTAAAGTTTGACAAAGCGCTGGTCAAGGACAGCGGGTTGATGGAATCGGATGGATACAACGCCATGAAAGCATGGATCAAAGCGGGAGATTTGCCTACGGCCGTCTTTGCCGTAAATGATCCGGCAGCGATCGGCGCTATGCAGGCGATGTCGGAGGCGGGGATCGACATCGGCAGCGAAGTTGCCATCGTCGGCGGCGGTAACATCCATTACGGCGACATGCTGCGCGTTCCGCTAACAACCGTTTCCTGGTCGCGCAGCGAGATGGGTGAAACTGCAACACGGCTATTGATCCGGTTGATCGAGGGGGATAACGATGTCGTCCGGCAAAGGGTTGTCCTTTCGCCGAGCCTGGTGGTGAGAAAATCGTGCGGCTCCGATCGACCGCCCGCAAAATTAATAAAGAAACAAAAGGCTTAGGAATGTGTGTTCCACGCGTCCATGCGTTCAACGGTTCCGTCTAAGGAACACTGGAACGGAGTCGAAAGATCTTGAGCGTTCTCTGATAATTCGAAACAAAAAATGTCCGTACTCACGCTACGCGCGATACGCAAGAACTTTGGCCAGACTATCGCCCTCGACAACGTTGACCTTTCGCTTCGCGAAGGCGAAGTGCATGCGCTGATCGGCGAGAATGGGGCGGGCAAGAGCACCTTGCTGAATGTGATCTCTGGTTCTATTCGCCTGGATGCCGGCAGCATCGAGCTGAACGGAAAACCTTACTCGCCCGGTGGCCCGCTGGACGCTCGCAGGAATGGGATCGCCCTGATCCACCAGGAATTGTCGCTTGCTCCGCACCTGAGTGTTACCGAGAACGTCCTCATGGGGATGGAAAAAAGCAGGTGGGGCTGGCTCGACCGAAAGGAACTTGAACATCGGACGAGGGCGGTTCTCGGGAATTTCGAGCATCTGGATATCCGGCCGGATACATTGGTTAGCGAGTTGCCGGTTGCGTCTCAGCAGGTTGTCGAAATCTGCCGGGCGATCGCTGCGAATGCGAAGATCGTATTGATGGACGAGCCCACAAGCAGCCTGCACCGGAATGATGTCCGCAACCTATTCAAGCTCATAAGGTCCCTGCGAGCGGAAGGTATCAGCATCATTTACATCAGTCATTTTCTCGAAGAAGTGCGTGAGATAGCGGACACCTTTACGGTGCTGCGAGACGGCAGAAGCGTGGCGACGGGAACGATCGCAGACGTGACGGATGAGTATCTGGTTGCAAAGATGGTTGGACGGTCGGTAGATCATCTGTATCCTGAGCGCTCTGCCTCGTCACCTGAAGGCGAAATATTGATGGAAATCAGCGACCTGTCCGCGCCGCCGGCAGTAAAACACGCCAGCTTTCAGCTTAAACGCGGAGACATCCTCGGCATCGCAGGACTAGTTGGAGCCGGCCGGAGCGAGATGGTTCGGGCTATCTTCGGCCTTGATCCCGCTCAGTCCGGTAGGATCGCATTCCGAGGCCGAAGCGTTGTTGCCCGCGGCGGCAAGCCCGCTGTCAGACTTCTCCAGGGCCTCGGGTACCTGAGCGAGGATCGAAAGAATGAGGGCCTGGCCCTGTCGCTGTCGATCGCCGATAACATGACAATGACAGGGTTCCCCGAGTGCTCACGTTGGGGCTGGCTTCAGCTTGGCGAACAAAGGAGTGGAACGAAAACTCTCGTGGACAGGTTGGGAGTTCGGGCTCGGAACGTCGATCAGGCCGTGCTTACGTTGTCCGGCGGCAACCAGCAAAAGGTCGCCCTTGGCCGCCTTATGTACCAGAACGCCGAGGTCCTTCTGCTCGACGAGCCGACGCGTGGGATAGACATCGGCAGCCGAGCGAGAGTTTACGAGATAATCGGCGAACTGGCAGGAAGCGGGAAAGCGATCCTTCTGGTTAGCTCATACCTGCCGGAGTTATTTGGAATGTGCAGTCGGCTGGCAGTAATGTCCCGGGGCCGACTTTCTCCGTCGCGGCAGATAGAGGATTGGACGCCCGAGACGGTCATGCAGGCGGCTATCGGCGAAGGCGAGCGAAACGTGAGGATCGATGGGCACTGAAATACCCCAAGTGTTGGCCGCACCGCGGAAGTCGGTGCTCAGGTCCTGGCTTACGACCCTAGGGCCCTTTTTCGGACTCGCGCTCGTAATACTGGTTTTTACGATCCTGACGGGCAGCCCTGAAAAGTACCTCTCGCCGTTTAATATTCGGATCATCCTTTCGCAAACGGTAATTGTCGCGATCAGCGCGATCGGAATGACGTTGATCATCATAAGCGGAGGCATCGATCTCGCTGTCGGCTCCACCATCGCCTTATCAGGGGTGGTCACTGCTTTGGGAATGAACCGCGGCCTCGATCCGGCTGTTGCGGTAGGTGCGGGAATCCTGGTCGGGGCTGCTGTCGGATGTGTAAATGGCCTGGTGATAACCGGACTGAAAGTCGTTCCGTTCATCGCGACGCTCGGCATGCTTGGCGTCGCTCGCGGCGCCGCCAAGTGGATCTCCGGCCAGGAGCCCGTCAACGTCGCTCCGACGTGGGTGAACGAGCTTGTCGTTACATTTCCGAATCCGTCATGGCTGCTCCTCGCTCCGGGCGTTTGGATCACCGTCTTGCTTGCCGTCGCGATCGCTGTTGTACTGCGCGAATACGATCTTCGGACGGCGGGTCTTCGCACTCGGGTCGAACGAAGCGGCTGCGCGTGCCTGTGGTATCGCCACGGATAAGCTGCGGATCTGGGTCTACAGCATCGCGGGTCTTTTCTTTGGGCTCTCCGGGGTGATGCAGATGTCGCGACTTCGACAGGGAGACCCGACAGTCGCGGTCGGCACCGAACTGGACGTGATAGCGGCGGTCGTGATCGGCGGCGGCAGCCTCAGTGGCGGCCAGGGGACAATTCTGGGCTCGATGATCGGGGCCCTTATCATGGCGTTCCTGAGGAACGGCTGCCAGCAAATGGGATTGGCGAATTACGTCCAGGAGATCATCATCGGAGCTATCATCGTCATCGCCGTCGCCGTTGACCAACTTCGGGCTCGGCGGTTGTAACCGGTCTCACTCCGCCCTAAATCTTTACGTTACCCGCGCTTATCCGCTCGCCGATCTTCGCGAGATTCATATCTCACACTTCCTAATAATAAATATTTTCGCAGTTCTCAGGATTATTATTGACAAGATACCCGATTTAATGTTATCGGTAAAATACCTTTTTGTTATCGGTAACAATTTCACCAGGGAAGTCGCTTATACTTTCCCAAAACGGCTATTTTTAAGGCCCGACCCAAGAGCCCACCGAAAATGCCGCGGTTGTGACCGATCCAATTGGTATTACCAATTCACTTGATTTATCTAACCGATGTTGTGGCAAACACACAGATCCGATGCGGGTCTTGACTACCTTTAGGAGGTCTCCAATGTCTAACTACATACTGGCGGGCATTCGCTTGTCCATCCTCGTGGCTGCGGTGGTGATCGCGACTCTTCCTGGCGCCGCGCAGTCCATCACGGGCAGTATTTCCGGCACGGTCGTCGACCCGAACGGCGGCGTCGTTCCGGGAGCGACGGTTACGCTGACCAATAAGAACGTCGGCGACTCACGTATTGTCACGACGAATGAGGAAGGGAGATTCACGTTCGCTGCGGTACAACCCGGCACATACACGGTCCGGATAGAGAACCAGGGTTTTCAGAAGCTGCTGCGCGAGAATACCATCCTGGCGGCGAATGAGAACCTTGCACTCGGCGAACTTGCGCTGGCAACGGGAAACGTGAGCGAAACTGTGATGATCACGAGCGCCGGGACAACGGTCGAGACCCAAAGCAGTGATCTGACGGCAAGGCTGACCTCGGACCAGATATCGCTGATCGCAACCAAAGGGCGCGACGTTACTTCCCTGCTCCGGCTGCTTCCCGGAACGTCCAACAACGACGACATCGAAGGCGTTGGCGAAGGATTCGGCACGGACCTTCCCAACTTCTCGGGGCAACGAGGCAGATCCACGGTTTCCACCGTCGACGGCCTGAACGGGAGCGAGCCGAGCGGATCGAACAAGCTTAGTTTGACCATCAACCAGGACGCGGTCGCCGAGGTGCAAGTATTGCGAAACAACTACGCGGCCGAATACGGCAACAACGGAGGAGCGATAATCAATATTGTTTCGAAAAGCGGCAACTCGAGTTACCGAGGCAGCGGCTACTATTACGTCCGCAACGAAGCGCTCAACGCAAACAACTTCTTTAACAACAAGGCCGGACTTCCGAGAGCGCTTTACCGTCACAACATCTGGGGATTTAATGGCGGCGGCCCCCTGCCGCTCCCCAGGTTTGGCGAGAATAACTCGATGTTCATAAAGGACAAGGCCTTTTTCTTCTTCTCGTATGAAAAGCCTCGTCAGATCACGCCGACCGACCCGGTTACCGTTACGGTTCCGACTGCTCTTGAACGCCAGGGCAATTTTTCACAATCAAGATCGACTAATGGCGCCGTTACCATTCTCGACCCGTCAACCGGGGTGGCATTTCCCGGAAACCTCATTCCCGCCGGCCGGATCAACGCAAGCGGCCAGGCACTGCTTAATTATTTCCCCCTTCCTAACGCTGGGACGGCGGCCAACCCAGGACTGTACAGCTTCCAAAAAAGCGCCGATGTTAGCAAGAGAAGCATGGTCATTCGCCTCGATTTCAAGCCCACCAAGAAAGACAGTGTTTACTGGAAGAAACAATGGTGGACAGCCGACAACGAAGGCTTGGGAACATCCGGCTGGCCGAATACGGCCACCGGGCGTGATCGGTGGGGCATCAGCTCCCATTATCTCTATAAAGACAATGGCTGGTCCGCCAACTGGGTGCACCTTTTCAGCTCGCAGGTCGTTAACGAGTTCAGCTTCGGCATGAGACACGATTCTGAGGGATTTGTTCCATCCGACGGCATGGCGGAAGGACTACAAAGGAGCGCTCTAAACTACACCGCTCCCCAGCTATTTCCTGACAATAATCATCTTGGCACGATCCCGAGGGCGACGGGCTGGACAAGCGTACAGGGAAATCCGGCAAACATCAGCTGGCTGGACCGGTGGGGTGAGATAGGCAACGATTATATAGAGCCCACGTTTGCCGACAACCTGACGTACACCCAGGGGAACCATACGCTGAAGTTCGGCGTGTACTTCGAGCCGCGTGCGAAACGGCGAGGCTCCGGGAGGACAATGGTCCGGCGTGTTCGATTTCGGTATCGGAAATGCGACCACGTTTCCTACCAATCTCGGCAATTCCGGGTTCGCATACTCCAACGCGCCTTCTCGGCAATTTCCTTACATACACCGAAACCAGCGCCCGGCCTTTCACGAATCTGGAGCTAAAGCTTTTTCAATGGTATGCACAGGACCAGTGGAAGGTAAACCGGAAGCTTACGCTGAACTACGGCGTGCGCTTCGGTTGGCACAGCCCTTTCTTCCAAATCGACCAGCAGGGCTCCAACTTTGACGTTACGAAATGGAATCCGGCCAACGCTCCGGTGCTCTACATGCCTTACTGCGTCGGTCAGCCGGGCGGCTTGCCCCCGCTTGGCACGGCGTGCGCGACAGCTAACCAACGGGCAGTCGATCCGCGCGTCATCGCCGGGGGCGGTGCCCCAACGCCCGCACAGCTTTTGCCATCTCGATATGTTCGTTCGTTTGTGCCGGGTGCGGGGGACAGAAACAATGGCCTTGCTATTGGAACGGACCCGAGCACACCTCGCGGTTATCGAACGACCCGCGCAATCGATGTCGAGCCGCGTCTCGGATTCGCGTGGGATATTTCGGGCAAGGGCAAGACGGTAATTCGCGGAATGGGCGGCATGTATCATGCACCGCGGGTAGGAGGGGGAACCACCGGCGGTAATCTGGTAAACAATCCGCCCGCGAACCGCAGTTTTCAACTCGGCCCGGGAAATATCGACGGGATCGCCGCTCTCGTCGGCACCGAATTGAATTTTCCAACGGCACTCAATTCCGTCGAAGTTATGTCGCATACGCCAGTCTCGTACAATTTTTCGGCGGGCGTGCAGCAGGACATAGGGTTCGACACCGTGGTCGAAGTTAGCTACGTCGGAACTTTCGGCCGCTGGCTTGGAGAAAGACGGAACATCAATGGCGTTCCCGACGGAGCCAGATTTGTTAACTGCCCGACATTGCCCTCCGGAATACCCTGCCGTCCTGAAAATCGCGATCCGTTTACCGCAACCGGCAATCTGAATAATGATTTCCTCCGGCCCTATCGCGGCTTTGCGGATATCAACCAGGTCACCTGGGGCGGGACGTCGAACTATAACAGTCTACAGGTGCAGGTGAACCGGCGATATACAACAAGTTTTCAGTACGGCGTCGCTTACACTTACTCTCAATCGAAGGATTATGCTAACGACGATTCGTCGGATGTTAACAATTCACGGCCGTATAAGCTGTTCAACTATGCCTATTCGGACTTTGACCAGCCCCACATTTTGACCGTGAACTACATTTGGGATGTCCCGCGGCTTAGCAAGGTGTTGAACAACGGATTCATCAAGGCCGTTTTTGATAACTGGCAGATATCGGGAACGACCTCGTACGCCAGCGGTAAGCCAAAAACGCTGAATTACACCTATACGGGCACCGCGATCAACATTTCACCGGGAAATTCATGTCCGTCGGGCACGATCCAGGGCTCGCCCATAACCGGGACAGGCGCGACAGCCGGCTTGATCCCTTGCACCCCGATCACCGATTTTACGGGTGGCCAGGTGAACGCTCGGGCGTTTCAGGTTTGCGACCCAACTCAGGGGGCGGTCGGTACAGATGCCGCCGGAACTCCCCAGATGTTTGACGTCAATTGCTTTGCTAAGCCAACCGCGCTCGGGCAGATCGGTGATATCGGCCGCAACGCCGTTCGGCTGCCTTCGATCTTTAATAACGACCTCGCATTTTTCAAGAACATCCGTTGGGGGAGAGAAGAAATATTCGGCTGCGATGGGAGATCTATAATATATTCAATCGTGCCAATTTCAGGGACATGGACATCGAGCTGACATACGGCCTGGTATTGAATCAGAGCGGGTCCGGTACCTGCAGCAGACCACTGGCGCCGACGTCGAATAACTGCACGACGTCGTTCGCTCAAACCAGAGGAACGTTCGGAACTCCAACGAGCGCCCGCGCGCCCCGGATCATGCAGGCGTCGATACAGATCGACTTCTAAATTGTCAACAGCTCCCTTCCGTCTCTTCGGTGGGGAGCTTCTGTTAAGGACAAAGATACATTTCTATGCTCATCCCCTCGTTGGGACGAAGCTCCGCTCCTTTTCGAAACGCTTGATCGACCATGGATAAACTATCGAGACGAGATTGCCTAAAACTCCTGGGGACCGGTGTCGCTATGGCGGCGGCCGGGACCTCGCATTATCACGCGGAGAACCCACAGAACAATGCGGCGGATGAGAGCCCCGAAGTGAAGGCAGACCGGGCGCGGCGGATGAAATGGTGGCATGAAGCGAAGTTCGGGATGTTCATCCACTGGGGGCTTTACAGCATTTTGGGCCGGCACGAGTGGGTGATGGAAATGGAAGGCATTCCGGCGGAGGAGTATGAAAAGCTGGCGGGACAATTAAAGCCTAAGCCGAACTTCGCACGCGAGTGGGCGCGGCTGGCGAAGCGGACGGGGCAAAAGTACATGGTGATGACAACCAAGCACCACGAAGGCTTTTGCCATTTCGATACGAAGACGACGAACTTCTGTGCTCCGAAACAGGCAGCCGGGCGTGATCTAGTCCGTGAGTATGTCGATGCCGCCCGGGCCGAAGGGCTGCGGGTCGGCTTTTATTATTCGTTGATGGACTGGCACCACCCGGACGGCTCCCGTGTGCGGACGACGAGGCGGCGCGACGGCGATTTGTCGATTACATTCACACCCACGTCCGCGAGCTGATGACCAATTACGGGAAGATCGACATCCTCTGGTACGACGTCTCCTGGCCGCTGGATGCGAAGGGCTGGGAATCGGAAAAGATGAACAAAATGGTGTTCGAGCTGCAGCCGGACATCATCGTCAACAATCGTAATAAGCTGCCGGGCGATTTTTCGACGCCGGAACAACGTATTGAAGCAGCCGAAGTCGGTCGCGCGTGGGAAGCCTGCATGACGCTGAACGACAGTTGGGGTTATCACCGTGCGGACGATGCCTGGAAGACACCGAAACAGGTCGCACGAAATCTGATCACTTGTGCCCGCGACGGGGGCAATTATCTTTTAAACATCGGTCCGACGGCGGATGGCTCGATTCCGCCCGAAAGTGTCGAGATCTTTACAAAGGTCGGAGACTGGATGAGCAGGAACGGTGAATCGATCTACGGCTCGGAGAGGTGCCAGCTTACGCGATCGAGAAACGGAAGCTTTTCGCGGAAAGGAAACACCCTTTATTTCCATATTCATCACTATCCGGGAAGCTCTGCCTCTTTTGCAGGCCTGATGACAAGGGTTAGATCCGCCAAACTCCTTACTAACGGTAAGAAGGTCGATTTCGTTCAGGACGCCTACAGAATCAAGTTTACCGGACTTCCGGATACGGCGCCCGATTACCCGATAACGACGATCGCTATGGAATGCGAGTCAGTGCCAACACAGGACAATATCTTCGTTCGCAAACGCGAACGCGGAAGTGTTTGACTGAGGACCAATGAACCATCGGGTCGATAAAATTTCTCGGCGCGATCTGCTCCGCCTTACGCTGATTTCTCCGCTGGCCGCGGGGATGCTTCCGAGTGCGGCACGTGCACAGAACGGGAAAGTGAGCCGTCTCAACAAGCAGGTCGTCGTCAGTTCTCCGTCCCGAATAATTACGCTCGATCGTTCACAGGCAACGAACGCGATGAAATTGAGTCGCCAATGGGACGGCGATTTTTGCAGGTCGAGCGTCACGAACACCGGTGCCAAGGCTGTTCGCATTAAGGAAATCGTTCTTTTCGAGATCGAGCACGCGCTGCCGGCCGAGACCAGACTCTACGGCGAGGGCTTTCAGATGCTCAGCCAGACCGGCGGAACGCTTGCATCGCCCGTCGATTACGGCGGATATACCGACGCAAAGCATTACAAGATGCCGATTCCCGAGGGCGCACGTGCATTTTACGGGATGATGACGCTGGCCGAGCCTGGTGGCAGCAACGATCTGCTTGCTTTTACATCATGCCGGCGGTTTAACGGTCAGTTCTTGTCGCGTGAAGGGTCGCTGCAAGTCGTCATCGATGTCGAAGGCCTTGAGCTAAGGCCGGGCGAGACGTGGGAGCTTGAGGAGTTCACATTTCAGAAGTCCGCCGACCGCGGGCAGATGCTCGAAGGACTCGGCCGGAAGCTGGCGAAAAATCATCCTCCGCTGCAGTTTGCGTCGCCGCCGGCGGGCTGGTGCTCGTGGTACTGCTTCGGCCCGCGCGTTACGGCTGAGCAGGTGCTCGACAATCTCGATTTCATCGCCAACAACGCCCCGAACCTTAAGTACATCCAGATCGACGATGGTTATCAGCCCGCGATGGGCGACTGGCTGGAAACAGGTAAGGCCTTTGGCGGCGACGTGCAAGGCGTGCTGCGGAAGATACGCGAACGAGGGTTCGAGCCTGCCATTTGGGTGGCTCCGTTCATTGCCGAGGAGAAGTCGAACCTGTTTCAGCGGCATCCCGACTGGTTCGTTAAAGACACTGATGGCAAACCGCTGCGTTCGGACAGGGTGACCTTCGGCGGGTGGCGCTCGATCAAGGAAAAAGGCGGCTGGTACGCTCTGGACGGTACGCATCCGGACGCGCAGCGGCATCTCGAGACCGTTTTCAGCACGATGCGGAACGACTGGGGCGTTACTTATTTCAAGCTCGACGCAAATTTCTGGGGTGCGATGCATGGCGGGCGATTCTACGACCCGCGGGCGACCCGGATCGAAGCGTACCGTCGAGGAATGCGGTCCGTGATCAAGGGAGCCGGCGGAGCCTTCATTCTCGGCTGCAATCATCCGATATGGGCGTCGATGGGTTTGATCCACGGCTCGCGCAGTTCGAACGATATCAAGCGCACCTGGGACCGATTCGAAAGAACCGCCCGCGAGAACCTGAGCCGCAACTGGCAAAACGGCCGGCTTTGGTGGAACGATCCGGACGCCGTTTGTTTGACCGGTGACCTGCCGCAGAACGAATTCGAATTTCACGCAACAGCCATTTATGCCACCGGCGGAATGATCCTCTCGGGTGACGATCTGACGAAGATCTCACCGGACCGGCTGGCAATGCTGAAAAAGCTTCTGCCCCCGCAGCCGGTCGCGGCAAGCTTTGCCGACGATTCATTGCGTGTCGGTGTGATCGAGCAAAACGGCAGCCGCACAGTTTGTGTTTTCAATTGGGAAGAAATACCGCAGACGATCTCGTTCGACCTGCCCCGCTCGTGCGAGATCCGCGATCTTTGGAGCGGCGCCGATCTAGGACGTCACAGCGGAAGGTATACGCTTAAAGATCTGCCGCCGCGATCGGCGTGCGTTCTGCTTTGTAGATGATCAAAGCGTGATACAGGGGCTTGGGTGCGGTCCGTGAAGTTGATAAGGGGTTGGCCATTCTCCCGGAGGACCTTAGTTATGTGCTTACGAAAAATATTTGTATCGATACTGTTCGTACTCCTAGCGACCGTGGCGGTTTTCGCCCAAACCTCGACCGGTGAAGTGAACGGCACGCTCACCGATCCGACCGGGGCTGCGGTTCCGGGAGCAAGCGTGGTGCTTATCAATGAAGCCACCAAGATCGAAACGGTGGCGACGTCGAACGACAATGGCTACTACATATTCGTGAACGTTAAACCCGCCAATTACACGATCCGCGTTGAAAAAGCGGGCTTCAAGCGTACGATAGCCGGGCCGTTCACGCTGGGTGTCAGCGCAACCCTTGCGGCAAAACATCACGCTCTCGGTGGGCGATGTTTCAGAAACCGTCGATGTTTCCGGCGGTTCCGAACTTATCCAATCCGCCTCGACCGAACTTGGCACCGTCATCCCCGAACGGGCGGTACAGGAACTGCCGCTGAACGGCCGGAATTTTACGCAGCTTCTGACGCTGACACCCGGAGTTACGCCTGTTTCTACATCCCAAAACCGCAGCATCGGCGGCGTCGAAGGCAATGTCGGTTTGCCCGGCTCGGGATTTTCGGACGCATCGTTCCACGGGCAGCAGAACCGCTCGAAACTCTACTTTTTCGACGGCATCATCAACACGAACATCCGCGGGCCTAATTACATCGTAATCCCGAACATCGACCTCGTTCAGGAATTCAAGGTGGTCGGCCACGATGCAAAAGCCGAGTTCGGCGGGGCGTCCGGCGGTGTCGTGAACATGGTTTCCAAATCGGGCGGCAACAATTTTCACGGGTCCGCATTCTGGTTCGTCCGAAACGATGCTTTCGACGCGCGAAACAGTTTTGACGTTTGCACCACCGCCCGGTGCACGCCGGGACAGGGCGTTCCGGATAAACCGCTTCCCTTTCGTCAGAACCAGTTCGGAGCTGTGCTGAGCGGGCCAATATACAAGAACAAAACGTTCTTCTCCGGGGGCTATGACGGTTGGCGATACAGTCAGCCGGGCCTTGGACAGACTTACGTCCCGACAACGGCCGAAATAAACGGAGACTTTACCAACACGCCGTCTGCGTTCCGACGACGAATTTTTAATCCATATTCGACGCGGCCGGGACCGACAGCGGGCAGTTTCGTCCGGGATGAGTTTCGCTGCGATGCCGCCGGAAATCCGCTGCCGGTGAATGCTCAAAGACAGCAGGACCAGTCTATCGGCGCACCTTGCTTTAAGATCCCGCAAGCGCTGATCTTCGGTCCAATGCAGCAGTTCTTCCGAACGTATTCTGCATCGCCTAACCTTACCGGGGACCTGCAGAATAATTTTGCACAGGGCCGGGCGACGACGAATCAATCGGACGGCTATCAAATTCGGGTGGACCATCAGTTCAGCGAAAAGGACAGCGCTTTTTTCCGGTTCACATTGCAACGCGTAACGGTTTTCAATCCGATAGGAGATGTCGGATCGACTAGCGGAAGTTCGAATGGTTTCAATTACGGTGGGGCATGGACGCATGCCTTTACGTCGAATCTTATCTTCGATATCAGAGGCGGATATGCCGGCCGGCCGGGTGTCGATGCGAGCCAGCAAAACCAGCATGAAGCCGGGCTGGACCCCTTGGAGCAAGCGGGCTTCGGCGACATAGACAAATACAACGGTTTGCTGGTCCGCCTTTCCAACTGGATGGCCGGGGGCAGCGCCGATTTTGGCGTGCGAGGTCCGGCCCTTCGCGAAAATCCGAACTGGAGTTTTACGCCTAACTTGACCTGGTTGAAGGGCGACCACCATATGAAGTTCGGGTTCTGGTACATCCAGGCTAAGCGAATTCAGTTGAATACATTTCAGCGATACACGTTCGCCGACGGCCAAACGGCAAATCCATCGATCACCAATACCGGGCTATCGCTGGCTTCCGCCCTGTTGGGTTTTCCCGGAAGTGGCGACGCACAATTGCCGGAACCCGGCGGCGGCCCGGTGCAGTTCAAGTATGCCGCCTGGGCTGGCTATGTACAGGATGAATGGAGGCTGCGGAAGAACCTGGTACTGACGCTGGGCCTTCGCTATGACTACCTGAACCAGCCGAAAACGCTTGACGGACGACTGTGGAATGCTCTCGATCTTGAAAATCAACAGTGGATCATCGGAGCGTCTGAGATGCCCCCGCGGTGCAGCGTCGCGGGCCGCGCTCCATGCATCCCGGATTCGTTCTTCTCCGACCCGTTTTTCAACAACGTCGTCCTCGCGGGCAAGGACAATTTTGGTCCGCCCCCCATAAAAGATAATTTAGGACCGCGGATCGGAGTCGCATGGAGCCTAAATTCGAAGACCGTCATCCGCGCTGGTTATGGTATTTACTTCGACCCGCTTCCGGCACGAAGCCAGTATGCCCAGAACGACCTCGAGGCAACAGTGTGGCCCGACGCAACCGCATTCACGGTCACTAACGCAAATACACCGGCCAATTTCGTGGCGGGGACGTCCCGCAACATAATTCAGATCCAGGGCCAGGGTTTTGCGGCTCCGCTTCCGACGGCAACGCCCTGGGGAGTCGGGGGTTTTCCGAACGATCCGAGGTATAAAGACCCGTATTCGCACCAGTGGCACGTCGAGGTTCAGCGGCAGTTGACGCCCTCGTCGATGGTTTCGGTCGCCTATGTCGGCAGTCGAACTTACCGGCTTCCCTATTCAGGCTTCGCGAACGCGGCCAGACAGGCTTCCCCGACCGGTACCCCGCGGGCAACGATAGACACGCTGCGCCTGATGCCGTGGGTGGGCTCCGGATTGAACTATACAACCAACATCGGCGAAGCCGAGTACACGGCTCTCGAATCCAAATTCCAACGTCGTCTTACAAATGGGCTGAGCACCCTCGTTTCTTACACCTGGGGCAAATCCATCGATACAAGCAGCGGATATTTTAATGTAGAGAATGGTCCGGGCGGCTCCGCCACGATCCAAAACTATCACGACCCCAGCACCGCTCGCGGCGTTTCGTCTTACGACATCACTCACTTTCTTTCGTGGGCCACAGTTTACGACCTGCCGTTCGGACGTGGAAAGAAATGGCTGAACAAGGGGCCGGCGTCGTGGATCCTTGGCGACTGGCAGGTAAATTACATTTTTCAAGCACGGTCCGGGGCTCCGTTCAACCTTGTGATAACCGGCGACCTCGCAAATATCGGGGGGAATGCAAACCTCAGCCAGCCGAACAATTATCTTCGTCCGCATTTACTCGCCGATCCGTTCGCCGCGGGGCCGGTGGCCGCAAATCCCGACCCGCTTTGCCAGCGAACGATCTCCCAAGGCGGCCGGGCTGCCGACCAAACTCATACGATCGCGACCTGGTTCAACCCGTGTGCGTTCGGTATACCGAGAGGAGAGTTCGGCAACCTCGGCCGAAACGTGTTCCGTGGAAAATCGGTCTACACGATGGACATGTCGGTGTTCAAGAATGTCATGATCCGCGAAGGCTGGAAGCTGCAGATCCGCGTAGAGGCGTTCAATGTTTTCAACACGCAAAACTGGGACACGCCGGCTAACGCGCAGTTGACTATAAATTCGGGAAATTCGATCGCTCTCGGAGCCGGAAGGATCACTACGCTGGCGCAAGGCACGACACCGAGACAGATACAGCTGGGAGCGAGGCTCGTATTTTAGGAGGAGAAGTATGAGATCGAGATCATTGTTCCTGATGATCGCCTTCACCGGCCTTCTTATCTATCTGGCTGCGGTGCCGCCCTGCATGGCTCAAATGCAGAATAAAGGCACTGCGGTTGGAAACGCGCCCTCGGATGACGCTATTAGGGAACGGCGCCTCAAGTGGTTTCGCGAGGCTGCGGTTTGGAATGTTTATTCATTGGGGGCTCTACGCCGTGCCGGAAGGTGAGTGGAAGGGAAAGCTCATCCCCGGGCTCGGCGAGTGGATAATGAACCGGGCAAAGATCCCTGTCACGGAATACGAGCAGTTGGCGACGCGGTTCAATCCGGTGAAATTCGACGCCGAGGAGATAGTTCGGCTCGCCAAGAACGCGGGGATGAAGTACATCGTGATCACCGCCAAGCACCATGACGGTTTTGCGATGTACCGGTCCGCTGTTAGTAAGTACAACATCTACGACGCAACTCCTTTCAAACGGGACCCGATGAAAGAGCTTGCGGACGCGGCTCATAAGGCCGGGATCAAGATCTGCTTCTACTACTCGCAAACGCAGGACTGGCATGAGCCCGACGCGGTCGGCAATGACTGGGATTTTCCTGACGAGAGCAAAAAGAGCTTTGCGAAATACCTGGAAGAAAAGGTCAAGCCGCAGGTGCGCGAGCTGCTGACGAACTACGGCCCGATAGGGCTGATCTGGTTCGACACGCCACGCAACATCAGCCGCGAGCACAGCAAGGAGCTGGTCGATCTTGTTCATTCGATCCAGCCAGATTGCCTTGTATCGGGACGGGTCGGCCACGGCCTGGGTGATTACGACTCGGCGGGCGATAACCAGATCAGCGTCGGTCAGGTAAAACGTGACTGGGAAACCCCCGTAACGATCAACGACACGTGGGGATTTAAGAAAGACGATACCAACTGGAAACCGACGTCGATCCTGATCAGGCAGCTCGTTATGGTCGGCAGCCGCAACGGGAACTATCTGCTGAACATCGGCCCGACCGCGGAAGGTGTCGTCCCGCAGCCGAGCGTCGAACGGCTTACGCAGGTCGGCGATTGGCTCAAGGTGAACAGCGAAGCAGTCTACGGTGCCGGTCCGAGCCCCGTCCCTTACGAACTTCCGTGGGGAATAATTACGACCAGGCCAGGTAAGGTTTATCTTCACGTTTTCGAATGGCCTCAGAAACAATTGACGCTTTTTGGCCTGAAAAGCAAGGTACGCGGCGGATACCTGTTGTCGAACAAGAAAAAACTCAAATTGTCGCAGACAAACGATACGCAGGCGGACCACTATGCTCTAACAGTCCAACTGCCGCCTTATGCTCGCGGACAAAAACAATTCGGTGATCGTGCTCGACATGGTGGGCGAAACCGAATTCGACGCATCACTTATGCAGCAGCCGGACAGCACCGTGACCTTGCCCGCGTTCCTTTCGAACGTGCACAAGGCGTCAAGCAACGATGGATTGCGGTTCGACAGCCGAGGCATTGCGGAACGGTGGCTTGATAAGAACGACTGGGTCGATTGGGATTTCAAGGTTTCGAAACCGGGTACGTTCGATGTTGTCGTACTTACGTCCGAGCAGAAATATGGACGCGACTGGGAAGGCGGACATAAGATCGGCATCGAGGTCAATGGTCAGAAGCTTTCCGGCACGGTCGACGGCGACGGTAAGGAGGAAAATCCGGCCAATCCTTACTGGAAATATGTGATCTCGAATATCGGAACAGTGAAGATCGACAGGGCCGGAAAATACTCTTTGTCGCTAAAACCGGAAACGATTAAAGCAGAGAAGAAACTTGGTTTGACGCTGGTTTCAGTGAAGCTTGTGCCGGTACCGAGATAAGAGAGTTCAAATATTTAGCTGATAGCTATTGGCCGGAAGGTTGCGTTAGTTAAGGAGATTCCTGGAGAAACGAAGATGAGAGTCGGAAGAATAATAGCTGTCGCACTGGGCTCGATCTTCTTTGTGCAGGCGGTCGCGGGGGGAACGACCGATTGGTCGAAGGAGATGGTCGAATCGACGATGAAGCGTTACCCGACAGCCGAGTCGCTGAAAGGCTGGGGCTATGCGAAATCGCTTTATCTTTACGGTCAGTACCTTGTTTATTTGCGGACGAGAGACAAGCGTTATCTTGACCACATCAAAGAATGGCTGGACGCGCATATAGATAACAAGGGAACGGTTAACCGGCCGATCATCGCACTCGACTACATGCTGCCCGGCAATCTGTGCCTCATCTTGTATAAGGAAACGAAGGAAGCGAAATACAAAGGCTGCGCCGAGAGCATCCGCAATGTGTTCGACACCTACCCGCGAACGAAAGACGGCGGCTTCTGGCATGCGAACACGAAAAGCCGCGAATGGCAGCTTTGGGCCGACGGCGTTTTTATGGGGATGCCGTTTCTCGTTCGGTACGGAAAGATGTTCGGAGACGAGAGGTACGCCAACGAAGAAGCCGTCAAGCAGATGCTTGTCTATTACAAGAATCTGAACGATCCACAGACCGGACTGCTGTGGCACGCCTATGACGAAAGCGGACAACAGACATGGGCGAACCCGAAAACGAAAGTTTCCGCCGAACACTGGGCACGCGCCATCGGCTGGTACGCGATGACGTTGATCAATATCCTCGACATCATCCCGAAAGACCAGCGAGACCGCGAGGAACTGATCCGCATCCTGAATCAGCTCTCGACTGCATTTGAAAAGTATCAGGACAAAAACACGGGTCTCTGGTGGCAGGTTGTTGACAAAGGCGATGTGCCCGGAAACTGGCTCGAAACATCGGCGTCGAGTATGTACACATTCGCGATGTGGATGGGCGTGCAGCGCGGGCTTCTGCCGAAACGGTTCAAGGACGGGGCAGTGAAAGGCTACAAAGGCGTACTGACGAAGGTAACGCTGGGCCCGGATGGAATGACGAATCTGACCGACGTTTCAGAAGGAACGAATGTAAGCGACATTAACTACTACTTCGCACGAAAGCGTCCGCCCAATGATTTTCATGGTATCGGAGCTTTTTTGATCATGAACGAACACCTGCGCACGAGCGAAGGCGGCAAGATGCCGAAGCTGGATTGGACAGCCAGGTAGTCCCAAAAATACAGAAGTCATGCCTGGACCGGGCCAAAAAGAAAAATGCCATACACGTCGCGAGTTTCTCGCGGCGACTCTGGCTGCGCCGCTTGCCCTTAACGCACTCTCGTTCGGTGCCCCCGACGGTGAGATAGTCGTTGAGAGCCCGCAGCTCAAGACCCGAGGTCCGGCGTGGCCCCGCGTCATTCCTGCCCGCACAAAAGACAGCGGCAACAGGGACCTGTTCGTAACGACCTTGGGTAATGTCAAAACACCGTTAGCGGACAGCACATTCGATCCGGCAAAGGACGAGATCAGGACGAACAACGGCCCGACGAAGAGCGACTACTACAAAAAAACGCTCGGGATCAAATTTTTTACGCCGATAGATAAATCGGTCTTTCCGCTTCCACCCGCCGGGCTGGTGCTCCTGGTATTACTACTACCAGGAGATCAACGAGAACGAGATAAAGCGCAACGCGAAATGGATCGCGGACAATTTAAAGGATTTCGGCGCCGAGTATGTGCAGATCGACGACGGATGGCAAGGCGTGGGCCGGGGCCTTGGTGAGAATCGCGATTGGACGACTATCGACAAACGCTTTCCGGGCGGCATGCCGGCGCTTGCCGCATACGTCAAATCGCTCGGCCTGAAACCCGGCATCTGGCTAGCGCCGCACGGGCAGAGCAACAAGGCCGTAGTTGAGAAAAATCCCGGCGTTTTCATGCTGACCAAAGACGGCACCTCCGCGTCGAAAACCTGGGAAGGCGATTATCTTGTCGATCCTTCGGTACCGGAAACGCAAAAGTATCTCGACCGATCTATTCCGAACCTTGCGCGGCTGGGGTTATGAGTATTTCAAGATCGACGGCCAGCCGATCGTTACCCGCGAATTCCGCAGCAGGAAAGAATTCATGAAAAACGGCGCCGGCGATGCCGACTTGCTTTACCGAACCACGCTGGAGAGCATCCGTTCGGGCATCGGCGATCAGAGCTATCTGCTCGGCTGCTGGGTCGTGCCGCTGGAGGGAGTCGGGATCATGAACGGCTCGCGTGTTGGGGCCGACGTGTTGCCTAACTGGGACGGATTCAAATTCGCAATGCGTTCGACGATGGAATATTACTTCCTGCATAACATCGCGTGGTACAACGACCCGGATGTAATGATCGCGCGTGCTGCCCTTGCCATTAGATCAAGCCCGAGCATGGGCAACCCTCCAGGGCCTGAGCGGACAGGCCATATTAATGAGCGACCGCCTGTCCGATCTTTCCCCCGAACGCATGGACATGATAAAGCGCGTTTACCCAGCAGTCGATATCCGCCCGCTCGACCTGTTCAAGTCGGAACGAAACAAGCGCATTTGGGACTTGAAGATCAGCCATCTCAACCGGGATTACGATGTTGTGGGCGTTTTCAATTTCGACGAATCGAAAAGCTCGTCGATGTTCGTTGGCTGGAAGGACCTCGGACTACCGGAAGACGCGTCGGTTCACGTTTTCGACTTCTGGAACAAGGAATATCTAGGCTCATTCGACCACGGATTGTCCGTCGATCTGGAACCAGCCAGTACGCGAGTCCTGACTCTGGTTTCCGCAACGGGCAACATTCAGCTCGTCTCCACCAGCCGGCATATTACGCAGGGCTGGGTTGACCTTGTCTCTCATAGGTTCGATTCGGCAAAGAACACCTATTCTGGGAAAAGCAGCTTGGTCCGCAACGATCCATACGAGCTTCGATTCGCGTTCCCGAAGGGGAAAAATTTCGTTATCAAACAAGCCGGCGCCCAAACCGGCCGGACAAAGCTGCCAGTGAAAATAAAGAACCACCAGGGTTGGGCCGCAGTCGAGTTTACTTCCCCGCAGAATGGCAAGGTCGTCTGGGATATTGTTTTCGAGCCGGCCGATCCTTACCGCTTCCCTGTTCGCGAGCCGAACAACGTATGGGCCGAGGCGTCCGGACTCGACAGCGTCTATCTCCGCTGGGGATCGCCACACCAGCCGGCGGCCGGGTATCAGATCTCGGTCGGTGGCAGACCCGTCGGTTATTCGACGACGCAGACGTTCGCCTTTATCAACCTTGCAACTGACCGCGAATACGAAGCCGAGATCAAAACGATCTGGCAGGACGGCAAGCTGAGCGAAAAGAGCTCGAGGTTGAAGTTCACGCCGCGGCGTTTGCTTCCCGCGGAATTTTATCTCTCCGACTTCCAGCCGCTCAGCCTGACACCGGGCTGGCGTCAGCCGGCGATGAACCGCACGTTTACCGGAAAAGGTCTTTCGATCGGCGGCCGGCATTATCCGCGTGGGATCGGTATGCCGACCAATTCCGAGATCGCGTTTGACGTCAAAGGTGTCTATGAAAGCTTTTCGGCCAAGATCGGTTTGGATGACGAGTTTAACAGCAGCGACGGCGGTGTCGATTTCATACTTGAAGGTGACGGTAAAGAGCTCTGGCGCACTAGTAAAGCGATAAAAAAGTCCGATGGAGCGGTGCCGGTGGATGTCGATATAAAAGGCGTGCAAAAACTGGTTCTGCGTGTGAGGCGTCCTGAGGGACAAAGCGGGCGGGCCCATGCGAATTGGGTCGATGCAAGACTTGTCGGACGCGACGGAGCGATAGCATTTAAAAAATAGCTAATAGCTAATAGCTGTTAGCTAAATAGTAAACCTTTTCATGATTCGAACTTTTCAAATTTCTATCGTCACTGCACTGACAATGCACGCCGTGGTAGCACAGGCTAGGTTCGATATCGCCGAGTTTTACAAGGGCCGAATTGTGAATGCGGCCGACCGATATCTCAAGGAGAAGCCGATCACGATCACCGCGTCACGGTCGCCGCGAAGCACCGGCAGTCTGCACGATTTCTTTTCCGAAGGCGACTACTGGTGGCCCCATCCGAACAACCCCGACGGGCCGTATATCCAACGCGACGGGATGACGAACCCCGATAATTTCGTCGAGCACCGGCGGGCGATGATGCGGCTGAGCGTGCAGGTCCCAGGCCTTGTGGCGGGGTGGAAGATAACGTCAAAACGCGCGTACGCGAACAAAGCAGTCGAACACCTTCGGGCATGGTTCGTCGACGAAAACACTCGGATGAACCCAAGTCTCAATTACGCGCAGGCAATAAAGGGGCGGTTCACGGGCCGCGGCATAGGAATCATCGACACGATCCATCTCGTCGAGGTCGCACGGGCGGTCGAGGTTTTGCAAGAGTCGAACGGCATCTCGGCGAACGATCTGGCCGGTGTCGAACGATGGTTCGCGGATTATTTGCGGTGGATGACTACCCATCAATACGGTATTGACGAGCGGGAGGCAAAAAACAATCACGGCACCTGTTGGGTGATGCAGGTGGCAATGTTCGCGAGACTAACCCGTAACAAGGAATTGCTCGATTACTGCCGCATACGTTTCAAGACCGTAATTGTTCCCAACCAGATCGATAGGGATGGCAGCTTCTCGCAGGAACTTCGGCGGACCAAGCCTTATGGCTATTCGCTTTTCAATCTGGAAGCAATGGCCACCGCGGCGCAGATCCTTTCTACGCCGGAAGATGACCTCTGGAAATTCGAAACGCCGGACGGCCGCGGGCTGCTCCGCGCGATGGCGTTCATGGTTCCTTTCATAAGGGACAAAAAGAGCTTCCCGAAACCGCCGGACGTCATGTACCACGACGAGTGGCCGATGCGACATAGCAGTCTCTTGTTCGCGGGACTCGCTTTGCAGCGTCCGGATTACATTGAGCTTTGGAAGGGCCTCCCGGCCGATTCGAGTGTTGAGGAAGTGGTCCGTAATTTTTTCATTCGCCAGCCGGTCCTTTGGGTTCGACCGGGCGAACATATGAGATAGCAGGAATGAACGCGACGATCGCAACCGCAGAACCGCAAGCGAGATCGGCCTTGACGATAACCGTTGCCGAGGTACTGGATATCCGTTTCCCGACCTCGCGCACGCTCGACGGTTCGGATGCGATGAATGCCGATCCGGACTATTCGGCGGCGTATGTGGTCCTGCGCACGAACGACCGGGCCGGTATGGAAGGTCACGGGCTAACCTTCACGATCGGGCGCGGGAATGAAGTTTGTTGTTCGGTGATCGAGTCGCTCGCGTCGATACTTGTCGGCCGAAGCCTCGACTCCCTCACTGCCGATTTCGCCGGCTTCTGGTATGAGATGACGGGCGACAGCCAGCTTAGATGGCTCGGGCCTGAAAAGGGCGTAGTGCACCTTGCGGCCGCTGCCGTGATCAACGCCGTGTGGGATCTTTATGCAAAGGCTGAACGAAAGCCGCTCTGGAAACTTTTATCCGACATGACACCGGAACAGGTCGTCGCCGCTGTCCCATTCCGTTACATCACCGACGCGATCACCCCGGAGGACGCCATTTTATTGCTCCGCCGTCTGGAGGATTCCCGTCAGGAGCGCGAGTGGGAGATCGTTTCGAACGGTTATCCCGCCTACACTACGTCAGCCGGATGGCTCGGGTATTCAGACGAAAAGATAAGGCGGTTGGTCCGCGAAGGCGCTGTCCAATGGCTGGACGCGTTTCAAAATTAAGGTCGGGCAAGACCTGGAGGACGACGTCCGTCGGGCAGCACTCATTCGTGAAGAGATCGGTCCCGATCGGACCTTGATGATGGACGCTAATCAGGTCTGGGACGTCCGGCAGGCGATCGAGTGGACGACGGAATTGTCGAAATTCGATCCGCTGTGGATCGAAGAGCCGACCAGCCCAGACGATATTCTCGGGCATGCCGCAATACGCAAAGAGATAAAACCTGTGGCCGTCGCAACCGGTGAGCATTGCCATAACCGGGTTATGTTCAAGCAGCTGCTGCAGGCCAATGCGATCGATTACTGCCAGATCGACAGCTGCCGGCTGGCCGGCGTGAACGAAGTTATTGCTGTCCAGCTGATGGCCGCAAAATTCGGTGTTCCGGTTTGCCCGCATGCAGGCGGAGTAGGACTTTGCGAATACGTTCAGCATCTTTCGATCTTTGATTACATTGCCGTCAGCGGCTCGCTCGATGGACGGATGATCGAATACGTCGATCACCTGCACGAGCATTTCCTCGACCCGGTAGTGATCCGCAACGGACATTACATGCCTCCGACAGCACCCGGCTACAGCGTTCAGATCAAAGCGGACTCGCTTTTACAGTACCGATACCCGGAGGGAGGAGCGTGGCAGAAATGAACAACAAATTGAACATAGCATTGGTCAGTGGACCCGCCTACGATACGCTCTATGCGAGTCTTCCGGAATTCTCGGCGCGAACCGGAATCGAAGTAAACGTTGCATTCAGCGGAGACCACCCGGCGTTGAATCTTCATCTCGAATCGATTGCCGATGTGCCTTATGATCTCGTTTCTACGCACTCTAAATATGCTCCTTCTCAATTCCGCTTTCTGGCACCGCTTGAGGACGTGCTACCGAAAGATGCGACCAATGATTTCATGCCGTTGCTTCTCCAGTTGAGCAGGGTCAACGGCTCGCTCTATGGCTTGCCGCGCAATATCGATGTTCGGTTGCTCCATTACAGAAGCGACCTGATCGAAGATCCGCCGACGACCTGGGCCGAGCTTTTCGCACTTGCGGTGGAATTGAACGATCCGCCGTTCTTCTATGGGTTCATTTTTCCGGGTTGCCAGTCGGGGCTGTTCGGGACCTTTTATGAGCTCGCCGAAATGGCCGGTGCCAGACTCTTTCCTGCCGACCTTGTACCCGATATCGAAAACGACGCCGGGCGTTGGGCATTGGGATCACTCCACGACCTGTTCAAACAGAACGTCGTGCCGCCCGAGTTTGTCGACTGGCATTACGAGCAGGTTCATGAATGCTTCCGCTCTGGGAAAGCGGCAATGGTCTGCGACTGGCCAGGGTATTACAGCCTGCACCGAGACCGCAGTGTGTCTGACGTCGCCGAACGAATGAACATCGCCGTCTATCCCACGGGCCCGGCCGGGCTTTCGCTTAGCTACGGCGGCGGACATACCTTCGCTCTGACACGGCAGGGCGCGGAGAAGCAAGAGGCCCTTGATCTACTGCTGTTTCTGACAAACTTCGACCAGCAGCTGCTTGAGGCGCGTCACGGGTGCGTTCCGGTGCGTCGTTCGGTTATGCAAAAAATGCAGGATGAAGCGGACTCGGGCAACCGGGCTCGACTGGCAATGTTGGATAAGGTAATTTCGGAGCATATTCTGATCCCGCCGAAATTCGCGCTCTACCCCCAGGTCGAGGAAGTTCTCTGGCGCACGGTACAGCAGGCGATCATTGGGCACATCGACGTGAATGAAGCGCTCAGTTACATGCGGCGGCAGATCCAACAAATAGTCGGATCAGGCAACGGGGCCTCCGTCGATGGCAACGGCAATAAGCGAACGATCCTGCCGACCCCGAGCACGCAGGAATTGAGACATTAACTGAAACCCGCTGTGGCGTGCACCGCTGGCAAAGACGACAGCCTGCTTTATGAATAATGAAAGTTATTCAAGAACCTCGGACGACCTCACACGCCGCGATTTTCTAAAGGCAGGCTCGGTCGCGGCCGTGACGTCTGTTGCGGTCGCGAGGGGATTCGCTGGGGAGCCAGGCCTCCCCGTGCCTTCCGATCTCCGACTCTGGTACCGCCAGCCTGCAGCAAATTGGAACGAGGCTCTTCCGATCGGCAGCGGCCGGCTTGCCGCCATGATCTTCGGGGGTGTCGCTGTTGAGCGGATCCAACTGAACGAGGACACGATCTGGGCGGGCGAAAAACGCGACCGCAGCAACCCTGAAGGCGGCCGAAACCTGGCCGAAGTTCGGCGGCTGCTTTTCGCGGGCAAACCAAAGGAAGCCGAAGAACTCGCCGAAAGAACGATCATCGCCGTCCCAAAACGCATGCCGCCTTATCAACCGCTCTGCGATCTGGGGATCGAGTTTAGGGGCCACGCGGATCCGAGCGGATACGTCCGGGAACTCGATCTTGATGCAGCGATCGCGCGCGTCAGCTACACATTAAACGAACGGCGATACGTTCGCGAGGTTTTCGCTTCCGCGGTGGACGGCGTCATAGTAATGCGGATCGCTTGCGATAAGCCCGGCAGCATTTCGTTTTCTGCAACTTTAACGCGTATGCAGGACAGTAAAACGCGGACCGACGGCAACGATCGCGTGGTCATCGACGGCGAAGCGATAGCGCGTGGCGACCGGCACGCGATGGAACGCAAGGTTGGCGTGAAGTTCTGCGGGGTACTCCAGGTTTTGCCGACGGGTGGCAAGATCCAGGCCGAACGTGACAAGGTAACGGTCGAAGGTGCGAACGACGCCGTTCTTTTGTTTGCAGCATCGACCAGCTATCGCGAAAAAGATCCGGCGGCCATATGTATCGAGACCCTGTCCTCCGCCGCGAAAAAGCCATTCGCTAAACTTCGCTCCGATCATGCGGCAGACCATCGCCGATTTTTCCGCCGGGTCCAATTCGATCTCGGAACCGCGGCCTCCGATCTTCCCACCGACGAGCGGCTCAAACGCGTTCAGAACGGTGAAAATGATCTCGGGCTCGAAACGCTTTATTTTCACTTCGGCCGATACCTGCTTATCGCAAGCAGCCGCCCCGGATCGTTGGCGGCGAACCTCCAGGGCAAGTGGAACGACCAGATGCAGCCCTCGTGGGACAGCAAGTACACGATCAACATAAATACCGAGATGAACTACTGGCCCGCGGAAATGTGCAACCTGTCGGAGTTGCACGAGCCTCTGTTCGATCTCGTCGACAATGCCCGCGAGGACGGCCGGCGACTGGCGAAGAGTCTCTATGGAGCACGCGGTTTCGTCATCCATCACAACACTGACCTCTGGGGCGACGCCGTCCCGATCGACGGTGTACATGCGGGCCTCTGGCCGATGGGAGGAGCGTGGTTGAGCCTCCATTTATGGGACCATTACGATTACACTCGCGACCTCGCTTTTCTTCGAACCCGTGCGTATCCGGTGCTGAAAGGGGCCGCCGAATTTCTTCTCACTTACATGGTCGAAGACGGCCGCGGTCGTCTCGTCACGGGACCATCTCTCTCGCCTGAAAACCGCTACCGAATGCCGGACGGTTCGACACCAAAACTCTGCATGGGACCGGCTATGGATATGCAGATAACCTACTCGCTTTTTTCGAGAACGATCGAAGCGAGCGAGCAACTGGGGGTGGACCAGGATCTTCGTACCCGGCTTCGTGCGTCTCGCGAACGGCTTGCTCCGCCAAAGATCGGGAAACATGGCCAACTCCAGGAATGGCTCGAAGATCACGACGAGCCGGATCCGGGCCACCGTCATATCTCTCATCTCTTCGCTCTTCATCCGGACGACCGCATTACTCTCCGCGGTACGCCGGAGCTTGCGCGTGCGGCTCGCACTTCGCTCGAACGGCGGCTTGCCGCGGGAAGCGGTCATACCGGATGGAGCCGCGCATGGATAATCAATTTCTGGGCGCGGCTTGAAGAAGGTGATCTCGCACACGAGAACATCACTGCACTGCTGGCCAAGTCGACTCTTCCGAATCTGCTGGACAACCACCCGCCGTTCCAGATCGACGGCAACTTTGGCGGCACGGCCGGCATGGTAGAGATGCTGATGCAAAGCCACAGCGGCGAAATACATTTTCTACCGGCGTTACCTAAGGCCTGGCCGACTGGTTCGATGAAAGGTCTGCGCGCCCGCGGCGCTATCGACGTCGGGATCAATTGGAAAAACGGAAAGGCTGTTGATGCTACTTTGCAGCCGAGTTTTTCTACAAGGCTCAGGCTTCGCCCTCCGCGCGATCAGCGGATCGCTGCGATCGTGTCGAACGGAAAAAAGGTGGCCTTCAAACCCGCTTCCGGAGGAACTGTGGACTGCGAAACGAAAGCGAGTAGAATATACCGGCTTCAATTCAGTTAAGAATTCTCATGAGACTTTGTTGTTTGCTTATACTTCTCCTCCTGCTGACAACAACGGCGAACACGGGAGCGCATGCTCAGAAGACCGTAAAGAACATCTATCAGACAGGCTGGATAGACTTCAACAAGAACGGCCGGAAAGATATTTACGAGGATCCAAAGGCGAACTTGAACGCTCGGATCGAGAACCTGCTCGGTCAGATGAGCCTTGACGAGAAAACCTGCCAGACCGCGACACTTTACGGCTACAACCGCGTGCTGAAGGACGAGCTGCCGACACCCGAATGGAAGAACAAGATCTGGAAGGACGGCATCGCCAACATCGACGAGCACTTGAACGGCTGGGGACAGGGCTCTGAAAGCATCTATGCCCGCGACATTAAGAAGCATGTCTGGGCAATGAACGAGGTTCAGCGGTTCTTTGTCGAGGAAACGCGGCTCGGGATCCCGGTCGATTTTACGAATGAAGGCATCCGCGGCGTTGCGTTCTCGAAAGGGACCAGCTTTCCCGCACAGATAGCTCTCGCAAGCACCTGGGACCGTGAGCTGATCCGCGAGATCGGACGGATTACCGCACGTGAGGCCCGGGCACTTGGGTACACCAACATTTACGCACCGATCATGGACATTGGCCGCGACCAAAGATGGGGCCGATACGAGGACACGTATGGTGAAGACCCCTTTCTAGCCGGCGAGCTCGGTTTGGAAATGGTGAAAGGCTTACAGGAAAACTATATCGTCGCTTCGACGCCGAAACACTTCGCCGTTCATGGAGTCAACAAGGGCGCCCGCGAGGGGGAAGGTCGTGTGGATCCGCAGATCTCTCCGCGCGAAGCCGAGAACATTTTCAACCGGCCGTTCGGTAAGGTTATGAAGGAGGGCAAGGCCCTCGGCGTGATGGCTTCGTATAACGATTACGACGGCGTCCCGATAATTAGCAGTCGATACTGGCTGGTCGACCGGCTCCGAGCCGAGTATGGCTTTCGCGGCTATGTCGTTTCCGACAGCGGGGCCGTCGAAGACCTTTGGGTAAAGCATAAGACCGCGACCGACATGAAGGACGCAGTTCGCCAAAGCATTAACGGCGGGTTGAACGTCAAAACCGAGTTTACGATGCCGGACGATTTCATCCTCCCGTTACGCGAACTCGTGAAGGAAGGCAAGGTCTCAATGAAAACGCTCGATGACCGTGTCCGCGACGTTCTTCGCGTGAAATTCCTCATCGGGCTTTTCGACAAGCCTTACATCGAGAACGCGGACACGACCGAACAGATCGTTAACTCCGTAGCACACCGTCAGTTCGCCGAACGCGCGGCTCGCGAAAGTATTGTTTTGTTGAAGAATCAGAACAGCTTGCTTCCATTAAACCGCGACATCAGATCGATCGCCGTCATCGGCCCGAACGCAGACAACAAGGTCAATCTCACCTACCGATACGGGGTCTCTCAAGTCAACGACGGTCTAACCGTCCTTGACGCGATCAGACAAAAAGCCGGCAACAGGGTCAAGGTTAACTATGCGAAAGGGTGCGAGATAATGAACGGCGAAAATTGGGCCGAAAACGAGATCCTGCCACAGCCGTTGACGGACGCGGAAAAACGGGAGATCGAAAGAGCAGTAGACGCTGCAAAGGATTCCGACGTGGCGGTCGTGGTGCTCGGTGATCAGGGCGACGGGCAAGGGCGAACCCTTCCGCGGACGGTGGGCGAAAGTTCAACACGTACAAGCCTCGATCTCCCCGGCCGCCAGCTGGAACTCGTGCAGGCGGTTCATGCGACCGGTAAACCGGTCATCGTCGTGCTGATAAATGGACGTCCGATGAGCATAAACTGGATCGACAAACATGTTCCGGCGATCCTCGAAACCTGGTTCCCCGCCCACCACGGCGGCGCGGCGTTGGTTGATGTTTTGTTTGGCGACTACAATCCTTCGGGAAAGTTAACCTGCACGTTTCCAAAATCGGTTGGCCAGATACCGTTCAACTTCCCGACTAAGCCGAACGCCCAGTGGGAACGAGAAAGATCGCGAGTGAACGGTGCGCTTTATAACTTTGGGCACGGGCTGAGTTATACGACGGTTCAGTACAGAAATCTAAGGATCGCTCCGCTGAGGCGGGATCCCGAAGGTCATACCACGGTTACCCTCGACCTTCAGAACACCGGAAAGCGGGCCGGCGACGAGGTCGTCCAGCTTTATACGCGCGATGTAGTCAGCAGTGTCACGACATACGAAATGAACCTGCGCGGCTTCGAACGCATCAGCTTGAAGCCGGGTGAAACGAGGACAATTTCGTTCACGCTCAAGCCCGAGCACCTGGAACTGCTGAACGAACAGATGAAATGGGTCGTCGAACCGGGAATGTTCAAGGTGATGATCGGTTCATCGTCTCAGGATATCCGTTTGACCGGCGAGTTTGAGATCGTGCCGCCGGTACGAACCGATCGTCTGCGCGGCCGGCGAACGGCCCGTCGTTGATGATAGATATTTCCACAAGAAACGTATGAAAAAACTAATCTGTTTAATTGCCGTTTTGGCCATCGTTCTCGTCGCCTCCTGCGGGAGCGGGACGACCAGCGGAGCGAAAAAGTTCACGGTCGCTGTTATTCCGAAAGGGACAACGCACGCCTTCTGGAAAAGCATCTACGCCGGAGCGTCGAAAGCGGCGAGTGATTACAAAGCCCAGGGCGTAGAGGTTGATATCATTTGGAAAGGCCCTTTACGCGAGGACGATCGCGAGCAGCAAATACAGGTAGTGGAAGGCTTTATCAGCCAGGGTATAAACGGCATCGTGCTGGCTCCGCTCGATCGAGTTGCCCTGGTGCGGCCTGTTGAGGAGGCAAAACGGGCCGGTATACCGACCGTAGTAATGGACTCCGGCCTCGATTCCGATCAGATCACGAGCTTCGCCGCGACCGACAACCGCAAGGGCGGGATGCTCGCCGCGGAACGGCTCGGCTCGCTGCTCGGCGGCAAAGGGAAAGTCATAATGTTGCGCTGATGCCGAAGGCTCGGCAAGCACGACCGACCGCGAGGAAGGTTTCCTCGAGGAAATGCGCTCGAAATTTCCCGATATCGAATTGGTCTCAACTGACCAATACGCCGGCGCGACCCGCGACACTGCAAAGCGAGCCTCGGAAAATCTGCTGCAGCGGTTCGGCGGTGAGATGAACGGTATTTTTGCGCCTAACGAATCGGCGTCTGTGGGAATGCTGCTTGCGTTGCAGGATCGCGAGCTCGCCGGAAAGGTCAAGTTCGTCGGTTTCGACGCAACGCCGCAGTTCATTGAGGCGATGAAGAATGGTCAGATGCAGGGCGTCGTCGTACAGAACCCCTTCGCCATCGGCGAGCTCGGCGTAAAAGCGATGGTCGACAGCCTGCTTGGACGACCGGTCGAAAAGCGGATCGACACCGGGGTTATGATCATCACGCCCGAGAACATGAATTCACCCGATGCGCAGAAACTTTTAAACCCTCCGGTCCAGTGAAGTTTATGGAGTACCGCGAAAAAGTTGTGATAGTTACCGGCGGAACCAAGGGTATCGGGGAAGGCTGCGTACGGGCCTTTGTCGCCGCCGGCTCGCACGTTGTCTTCTGCGCCCGCAAGCAGGATCAAGGCGACGCACTGGCGGCCGAACTTCAGTTGGTCGGCGAGGCTGCATTCATAGAGTGCGATGTCTCGAAGACCGAAGAGGTGAAATACCTGATCGACCGCACGTTCGAGATGCACGGGCGTATCGATTGTCTGATCAACAACGCCGGCTGGCATCCGCCGCATAAGCCGATCGATGATTTTTCGGTGGACGAGTTTCGCGGTCTGATCGATCTGAATCTGATCAGCATTTTCGCCGCGTGCAAATTTGCCTTACCGCATCTGAGGCTGACGAAAGGCAACATCATCAACATGTCCAGCCTCGTCGGGGCGATCGGCCAGCTTCACGCAACTACGTACGTCGCAACAAAAGGGGCCGTTACCGCGTTCACAAAGGCGCTTGCGATCGACGAAGCCATCCACGGCGTCAGGGTGAATTCCGTCTCGCCCGGCAATATCTATACACCATTGTGGCAGGAGGCGATCGACGCGTCAGACGACGGCGAGCGAACGCGTGCCGAAGGCGAAGCGGCCCAGCATCTCGGTCGGATGGGAACCATAGAAGAAGCCGGGAAACTGTGCCTTTTCATCGCAGCCGACGCAACGTTCACCACCGGGGTCGACCACATTATCTCGGGCGGTGCTGAGCTTGGCTATGGACGAAAGAGTCGTGAAAGCGATACCGCCGAATGACGACTGTTACGTTCCGGCATTGGGGAAGACCAAGTTGCGATGGTATTTGCCTGGCTCCCATGGGATCACGATTGTTAACGGCAACAGGTCCAGCCAGATTCACGGCATTAAATTAATATGCTCCGGAGATTTACTTAAATGTCGAATGCTAAACAGGCCTGCGGTTCTGAGCATTTAACGGCCCGACGGAAATGTCTCGCGGTGGTTATCGTTGTCCTTATTGCGCTCATGCGGTATTCGGATCCCGGTTCGGCATCGACCGCGAAACTGGATGGCAACTGGGCCGTAAAGGCTCCGCGTAGCGATGGAACGGTTTCAAAAGCATACTTCAACTTGAAATATGAAGGATCCCGAATCTCCGGTACGATCCGCGCGACCCAGTTCTATTACACGATCACCGAAAGCACGGGCGGACCGGAAGGATTCACCGTCGTCGCTAAAATGAAGGACGGCCGGGGCGAGCGGACCGTAAGATATGAGGGTAAGATCGTCGGCGAAGAACTGCATCTGTCTACGCGCCGGCGTCCTGAGGACAAGCCTACGGAATCGGTCGCGCGCCGCGTTCCCGACGGCGAAGGTGCTATGCCCGCCCGTCTCCCGCTTCCGCCCTTGAAAAAGATCCCATACAACGGTTTAGCCAAAACGCCGCCGATGGGTTGGAACAGTTGGAACCTGTTCAGAGGCCGCGTCAACGATGAGATCGTTCGCGGGATAGCGGACGCGATGGTCACGCAGCGGCATGCGCGACGCGGGTTATATCTACGTCAATATCGATGACACGTGGGAAGGCGAATCGCGCGACCAGAACGGCAACATCACGACAAACAACAAGTTTCCCAACATGAAGGCCCTTGCGGATTACGTCCACAGCAAGGGGCTGAAGCTCGGCATCTATTCCTCGCCCGGGCCGAACACCTGTGCCGGTTACGAAGGCAGCTACGGTCACGAGGAACAGGATGCACGAACTTTCGCCGAGTGGGGCATCGATTACATAAAATATGACTGGTGCGGTGCACGGACGCTTTACACCGACGAGGAGATGCAGGCCGTCTATCAAAAAATGGGCGATGCCCTGCTCAAAACCGGACGCCCGATCGTCTACAGCCTTTGCCAGTACGGCCGCAACGATGTGTGGAAATGGGGCCCCGAGGTCGGCGGCAACCTATGGCGTACGACGGGAGACATCAGTGACAACTGGGCGTCGATGACGCGTATTGGCTTTAGCCAAAACGACCTTGCGCAGTACGCCAAACCGGGCCATTGGAACGACCCGGACATGCTCGAGATCGGCAACGGCGGAATGACCAACGACGAGTACAAAACCCACATGAGCCTTTGGGCCATCCTGGCGGCTCCCCTGCTGGCCGGCAACGATATCCGAAACATGACGCCTGAAACGAAAGCGATCCTGCTCAATCGCGAGGTCATCGCTGTCGACCAGGACAAGCTCGGAATTCAGGGCAAACGCGTCTGGCAATCAGGCGACGTCGAGATCTGGGTCCGCGAGCTTTCAGGCGGAGCAAGGGCAGTAGGAATATTCAATCGCGGGCCAGCACTGAAAGAGGTGACCGTACGGTGGTCGGAAATAGGCATCAAAAAGAACCCGAAGCGGATTCTGGACCTTTGGAAAAAACAGGACCTCAAACTGAGTGGCCCCGAATACACAACTCCGGTATCGCCTCACGGCGTTGCGTTTTTCAGAGTGAATGGAAAGTGACTAATTCGGCATGGATAGACGAGAATTCCTGCATATTCTAACCTCGATGCCATTCGCCGCGGCCGCGCTCGCCTCTGCTCCGGCGAACTACAGTAAGCTTGTATATCCGGGAAAAAACGGCCGTCTCGTGTATCTTCCGGACGAGAACGGAAATACGATCCCTGATTTTTCCGTCTGCGGCTACATGGGCGGCGGCGTGCGGCTGCCCGACGTTCCGGTGAGGGCCGAAATCAAGGCCGGCGCCAGCGATGCGAGAGAGAGCGTTCAGGCCGCCATCGAGAAGGTTTCGAAAATAACGCCGGACAAACGCGGATTTCGAGGGGCTGTCCTGTTCAAGAAAGGCGTTCACAAAATAGAGGGCACGCTCCGAATAACCACCGGCGGCATTGTTTTGCGTGGCGAAGGCCCGGGCGAGAACGGAACCGTGCTCGTCGCAACGCAAAGAAAGCAGCACCCGTTGATCGAAATTCGCGGGACCGGTTTCAGCAAAATAGCCGGAACGACGCCGCGACGGATACTCGATCACTACGTTCCGGTCGGTGCTCGTTCGTTCAAGCTCGATTCGGCGAGCGGCCTGCGCGTCGGCGAAAACATAATCGTCCGGCGGATCGGTAACAAAGATTGGATCAGCGCGATCAACATGGATCGCATCACTCCGCGTCCGACCGGCGGGACAAGGCAGTGGGAACCGTTCAACCTCGATTACGACCGCGTTGTCACTCGTATCGCGGGCGACCTGATCACTATCGATGCTCCGATCGTCTGCGCAATCGAAACCCGTTGGGGCGGCGGCGAGATCCTTCAGGTCGACAAAAGCGGGCGGATCGCCCACATCGGCATCGAAGATCTTCGCGGAGTGTCGGAATTTGACAAAAACATAACGGCCGAATACGGGAAAGAAAAAACCCGCTATTTCTCCGATGAACAGCATGCCTGGGACTTCATTTCTATCGAGAATGCCGAAAACGTATGGGTGAAAAATATCACCGCACGTCATTTCGGCTACTCCGCCGTGAACATTGGGCGGGCGAAATGGGTTACCGTGCAGGACAGCAGCAGCCTTGAGATGGTGTCCGAGATCACGGGCAGCCGGCGGTATTCTTTCAACGTCGACGGTCAGCAAAATCTTGTGCTCCGTTGCCAGGCTGAAAGCGGCCGTCACGATTTCGTGGTGGGCGGACGCGTTTGTGGGCCGAACGCTTTCGTTCATTGCGTGGCCAGCAACACTTTCGCCACGAGCGAGCCGCATCACCGATGGTCCACCGGCGGTTTGTTCGACAATGTCAAGGCACCGCTCGCAATTCAGGATCGCCAATATTACGGAAGCGGGCATGGCTGGTCCGGCGCTGAATTACGTCGCCTGGAACTGCGAAGGCCCGCTCGTCTGCCAAAAACCGCCGACCGCGCAGAACTGGGCAATAGGCCACATAGGCAAAAAAGCAGCGTGGCGCGTTCGAGCCGAGGGATGACGGATACTGGGAATCCTTCGGCCGTCACGTCGAACCGCAGAGTCTGTATTTTCAGCAGCTTCGCGATCGTCTCGGAACCGCCGCGGCTGGATGATGCAAAGATCGACGCGGATTCGCTAGGAGATTTGCTGCGAATGTCCGTGAGCTTTCGCCAGCGCCAGGGAACTGGCGCCACTTTCGCTGATAACGCGAAGATTAGCAACAACGAACCAATAATCGAGATGAACCAATACGCCCGATATTTCTCTTCATTGGACTCCTTAACTGAATCGAACGGCTGGACCGGCCAGTCGCTCTCATCGTCCGATGAGAGTCCCATTCGTGGCGGTGCCGAGAATAGTGCCTTTGAACGATCTTCCATCTGCATTCATCGCGAATTCGCCCGCGCCCACGTACTCATGGGGTAGATTTAACCCATCAGGCAGCCAACCAAATGACTTAAAAGCGGCGAAACGTCGCCGATCATACCGACATACTCTGGGCACCTATGAATACTGAGGGTCCTTAGTCCATAAGGAGCATCGGTAGCGGTCGAACCCATGGACGACATCTAAACCCTCGATCGCTATCGCTGCTTAACATCACCGGTTAGTCCTAGCTACAGGTGTGTCTCGTAACCTACAGTTTGCCGCTATAGCGAACCGTAAACCTGTTGGTCCACCTCAGCATCAAATGGAGCAAGCAACTCTAATGTTTTCCTAACAACCCCTTGAAACGACGGACGATCGGGGCCGCGACATTTCCACGCTCGTCCTACTGCGTTGTGAATCAATGGGTCGGTCGTTACACTTTACGGTGATAAGAATGCAAAGCGATATGGAGATTCCAGTTGATCTAGTCATCGAATCTCGAAGCCGAGAATTGACAGACGGTTTTAAGGTTCGGCGGGTATTGCCATCGTCGAAGCGGCGAATGGTAGGCCCATTCATATTTGTTGATCAAATGGGTCCCGAGATACTGAGTTCCGGTAACGGCCTCGATGTAGCTCCTCACCCTCACATCGGACTCGCTACAGTGACATATCTTTTCAAGGGCGAGTTGATGCACCGCGACGGCTTAGGGACGGTGCAAGCCATACGTCCGGGTGAGGTGAATTGGATGACGGCCGGACGCGGGATCGCCCATTCGGAACGCACGCCGCCGGAAAGCAGGCAGGCGGGCGCTGAGATTTTCGGGGTTCAGTCATGGGTGGCGCTCCCAGACAGCCAAGAAGAAATTGATCCTACGTTCTTTCATCATGACGCGAATGACCTTCCGGTTATTGAGGACACCGGTCTGTCAATCACGTTGATCGCCGGGTCCGTTTATGGCGTGACATCGCCGGTAAAGACGTACTCGGAGATGTTTTACGTAGATATTGAACTTGCAGCAGGTGCGAGGATGTCCATCCCCACCGAGCACGAAGAGCGGGGCGCCTTTATTGTTGAAGGATCGCTTGCTTTGCCTGCCGATAACGCCTCGTTCGCGGCCGGACAACTGATCGTGTTCAAACCGGGAGCCGAGATCAACCTGACAGCGGTCGGTGGCCGGACGCGTTTGCTGATACTCGGAGGCGAGCCCGTTGGAAAGCGTCACATCTGGTGGAATTTTGTCTCAAGCTCGACGGAACGGATCGAACAAGCCAAGATGGACTGGAAGGACGGTAATTTCCCTCCGGTACCGGGTGAGACCGAGCACATCCCACTACCCGCCGACGAGCGTCACGCCGTTGTCCGCTATCCTTAGACCGGTTATAGATCATAGTCGCCCGCAGATTCGGGTTGGTAGAGAATCTCCACGATCTGCAGCCTGCGCACGCGCCCGGAGCCTGAAATTCGACCGTGGAGCCACGGCGAAAGCCCAGCAGCGCCGTGGCCAACGGAGCCAAGACAGAGATCTTCCCTTCGTCGGCGTTTGCTTCGCTCGGGAAAACAACTGAATAGACGCCTTCTTCCTTTGTGTCCAAATCTTTCAGCCGGACCTTCGACCGCATCGTAACGACGTCCGGGGGATGTGCTCGGGGTGCGACCACCTCAGCACCTTCCTAAGCGAGGTTACGGCCTAAAATAAAAGAACACTGTCATAAGGGCGAGCGTCCGGAATGTTCTTTCGAAATTGTGGAAGACGAAAGAAACTGAAAACAAGCTAATTCACTTCTATAGGAAAGTAACCGGATTTAATCGGAATGGGAGCACATCGCATATCCGGAAAATAGGTTGGCTGTGTGGCCCGCTGCGGTAAAGGCGTTACCTTTTTGCCGCCTATTTGAAGGGCCGCTCAAGCCAGTTTCGTCGCGGGGCGAACCCGTCGTCTCCGTAGTTTCCGCCCGGTCGTCGGGCCTTTTATTGACCAAGCGCACCCATCGTAGCGTCAAGCCCAACAACATCATGCCCGGGTCGAAGAATACGAGTCGCCCACCCGGGTTGAAAAAATCGAGCCCATAAGAATGGTCTTTATCTCCGACGCAAACAAGCTTTAAGCATTTCGCGTGAAAACACCCTCGCCCTCGGCAGACAAACTGTATAAACTTCAAAATACGTAGCTTTCAAAAAAGGGAAGGCAAGTTAAATGGCTCCGGTATGAATTATCCGACCGGGTGGCGATTTCCGTTCGCAGCTTCGAAATAGCCATGAGCTGACCTCTGACGATCGACGGACACCGGCTTTTTAAAATATGAAAATCAAACCGAAGGCCGTCCGGCCATGGGGAAAAGCTACCGAATAGCTCCGCTTAAAGGTTGCCGAGGAATATATACTGTCCGTAAGCAAAATTATGAAAATCTTGATTGCATACGACGGCTCGGGATATTCTCATACCGCATTACACGACTTGCGCCGTGCAGGCTTGCCGGATAAGGCCGACGTCTTAATGATCTCAGTGTCCGAAGTGTGGTTGTCCCCACAAACGGAACAAACAAGGTCCGTTGATTGCTCGGACACTGACACCCTCGAATATTTCCAGATGCATTCCGAGCAGATGGATAGAAACTTCATAGAAACAAAAGGGATCCTGATCGAAGCAGAGGATGAACTGCGAAAGCATTTTCCAAACTGGACAATTAAAAGCGAATCTATGGCAGGCTCGCCTGCACAAACTATCCTGCAAAAATCCGCAGCCTTCGCGCCAAATCTGATCGTCGTTGGACCTCGGGGACTTTCCTCCGAAAGGGGATCCGGATTAGGCAGCGTCTCGCAAAACGTTCTTTCTTATTCGCGCTTCCCGGTGCGTATTGGTCGAGGAAGCTCCGAGACCGATGTTGATCAGCCAAAAATCGCCATTTGTTTTGATGGCTCGACCTGCTCGATGGAAGCAGTCAAAATAGTATTGTTACGGGATTGGCAAGGAAAACCCGAATTCAGGCTTTTTGTGGTCACAGATCCATTCATTGCATTGATTCCTGGAAGAGTCTTTCAGGTAATTCCGGGCGTACCGGAAGGCAGAACGAAAGGAGAAGAAAAATGGGTTCAAGATTTAACCGAAACAGCTTTGCGTATACTTGGAAACTCAGGTCTGACGGTTTCGGTGCATATTTACAGCGGCAACCCGCGGATCATGCTGGTTAATGAGTCGAAGGAATGGAAAGCCGACGTCGTATTCGTGGGAATGAATTCTCGACAATCTCATTCGCTGGGCTGCGTTGCCGCAGCGGTCGCCGCACGTGCTTCCTGTTCCGTCGAAGTTATATCAAAAACGACCAACTTATGAATATGAATACCTATGGGAAATAATGGTCAAACTACCTTCTGCAATATCAGGTCTTTTTCAAGACACGTTCGGTTACGGAGACAGTGATAACCCAATTCGTGGCGAGCTTTACAGCGCTGAAAAACTTGAACAGTTTGCGGCGGTTCTTGCCAGTGAGCACGAGGCGGTTGACCAACCAAAACGGTTTAAGCTATTACGTCCGCGACTTAAAGATAATGGCGAGGTTTTGCTTGCCGCGTACTATTCATTAACGAATGCAATTCGCGAGGAGGTAGCGGTCTCTCCCGCGGCAGAATGGTTAGTCGATAACTTTCATATTATCGAGGAACAACTGCGCGAAATTCATGAGGATCTGCCGGCTGGTTACTATCGTGAATTGCCGAAACTCACAAAAGGCGAGTTTGCCGGTTATCCGCGCATCTACGCGGTTGCGATGTCGATCATCGCACATACCGACAGCCGTCTTGACGTAGAAGTCCTTGAACGATTCCTTCGGTCGTATCAAGCTGTTACGCCGCTTACCATAGGTGAGCTGTGGGCGATTGCTATCACACTCCGAATCACGCTCGTAGAAAATCTGCGCCGATTTGCATGGCGGATAGTTCAGTCGCGGGAAGAACGCGAAGAAGCCGAAAGGCTTTCTGACGAACTGATAGAAATAGCCGGCAAAAGACCCGAAGAGGTGCTCCAATTTATTGTCCAGCGCTTGGAAAAGCGCACGGAATTTGAAACGGCCTTCGTTGAACGGTTTACCCGCCAATTGCGCGATAGGGATTTGGCTATTGCGCCCGCTTATGAATGGCTGACCAACAAACTGCAAGAGCGGGGTTCGAGCATCGAGGACTCCGTGGAAGCTGAATATCAGTCACAAGCTACCGCGGAAGTTACGGTCGGCAACATAGTCACGAGCATGCGTCTGCTCTCGACGATCGATTGGCGAACATTTTTTGAGAACGTTAGTTTAATAGATCCACTTTTTGACAAAGATCCCGCAAGAACTTACTCGAAGATGACTTTCGGCACCCGCAACCGTTACCGCGAGGTAGTAGAACGTATTGCGAGGCGCACCAAAATAGACGAACTAACGGTCGCACGCAAAGTCATCGAACTGTCAACCGCGGCCCACCGCCGACATCCTACCGATCCCCGCCGCACGCACATTGGTTTTTATCTGATAGATGAAGGGGTTTTGGAAACCGAAAGAGAATTCAATTATCGACCGCAGATATCGGAGACGATAGTTTCTTTCATACTGAAATATCCGACTATTTCCTACCTCGGATTTGCTGCTCTTTTGACCGCGCTGGTCGTTCTCCTTCTGGTTTTTACGGCCGTCTATTTTGGAGCGAGCTTGCCGCTAACTGTAGTTTTCGGGTTGCTTTCCCTCATTCCGGCGAGCGATTTAGCTCTGAGCGTTGTGAACTGGGACCTCACAAAAATGCTCCCTCCACGCCTGCTCCCGCAAATTGACACATCTCTTGCCATTCCTGAAGACGCGCGAACGTTTGTCGTTATTCCTACCCTTTTGACAAGCAAAGCAGTAGTTGAAGAGTTAGTGGAAAAACTTGAGGTCTATTGTCTCGCGAATCAGGATGACAATTTATTTTTCGCTTTGCTCAGCGACTTTTCGGATGCCGATACAGAAGAATTGGCCGAAGATGCGGAAATCATAGGATTGGCCCGTGATCGGATCAAAAAGCTAAATCAAAAATTTGAAAAGACAAAGGATGAAAAATTTTATCTCTTTCACCGCCAGCGCCAATGGAACGAAGGTGAACAAAAATGGATGGGGTTCGAGCGAAAACGCGGGAAGCTCGAAGAATTTAATAAATTGTTGCGTGGTGGTGGAAATACGAGTTTTACGGACGTCCGGGCCGGTAAGAAATTTCTGAAACAGATCAAATACGTCATCACGCTTGATTCTGACACGCAGTTGACGCGAGACGCCGCACGCAAACTCATTGGTATCGCGACCCATCCGCTCAATCGTCCACATTTTGACGAAAAGTTACAACGGGTCACCAAAGGTTACGGCATTCTACAGCCGCGTGTCAGCATTTCTCTGGCGAGTGCATCGTGTTCCCATTTTGCACGAATCTTTTCGGGAAATACCGGCATTGACCCGTATACGACAGCGTCCTCAGACATCTATCAAGATCTGTTTGGAGAAGGAAGTTTTGTTGGTAAAGGCCTTTACGATATCGAGGCTTTTACCGCGGCGCTAAACGATCGGGTGCCGGATAATTCTCTTCTCAGCCATGATCTGTTCGAAGGCCTATACGCCCGTTGCGGACTTGTTTCCGACGTCGAACTTCTGGACGATTTTCCCGCCCGTTTTGACAGTTTTGCGGAGCGATCGCATCGTTGGGTGCGTGGAGACTGGCAGATCGCCGGCTGGATCTTTCCATGGATAAAAAACGCCAAGGGGGAAAAAATAAGAAATGATCTATCAGTGATCTCGCGGTGGAAGATTCTCGATAATTTGCGCCGGAGCTTGGTTGCTCCCGCTATTTTTCTGTGGCTCTTGGCAAGTTGGACTGTAATTCCCGGTTCGGCGTTATTGTGGACCCTTTTTGTCGTGGTCGTGCTTGCGTTTCCGGTCTATGCCCATCTACAGACCAATTTATTGACGCATCCGCGCGGCATTCCCTGGACGAGCCACTTTTGGAGTCTTCTGGGCGACGTCCGAACTAACACGTTGCAGGTTCTGTTTGTAATTGTGGTGCTTGCACACCAGGCGTACTCAAATACGGATGCCGTTGTTCGTACCCTTTACCGTAAGCTTATCTCACATAGGGCGTTGCTCGAATGGAAAACCGCAGCTCAAAGCGAAAGAGACAATCCGGACAGCCGCACTTCCTTTTTGCGGTCAATGTGGGTCTCAATGGTTTTATCCATTATTACTTTGGCGCTCGTGTTCTGGCTTCGGCCACCGGCTTTGTTAGTTGCCGCCCCATTTTTACTCGTTTGGATTTTTTCGCCTTTCATTGCTTATCAGATCAGTCTTAGGCCGCGAACCAAGCAGATTCCATTAAGTAACGCGGACACGGCGTTGGCGCGGGCGATAGCCCGACGCACCTGGCGATTTTTCGAAACATTTGTCGGCGACGATTCGCATTGGTTGCCTCCGGACAATTTTCAGGAAGATCCGGAACCGAAGATCGCTCACCGCACCTCGCCGACAAATATCGGTTTGCTTCTACTATCGACAATTTCCGCCCATGATTTTGGTTATATCGGAACGCTTGAGCTCACGGAAAGACTCGGTTTTACCTTTGCGACGCTCGAAAAACTCGAGAAAGTTCGCGGACATTATTTGAATTGGTACGACACGCAGACGCTTGAACCGCTATCGCCACGCTACATTTCGACGGTTGACAGCGGGAATTTGGCAGGGCATCTGCTTGCATTCAAACAAGCGGCTACAGAGATCGCGGACCGAAAGTTGGTCGGCGCGCGATGTCACCGAAGGATTGACGGATTCGCTCGAACTGATGCGTGAGGAAGCGATGCAATTTAACGTTGTCGGTCGGCGAACAGAAGCTGTGACCATTAAACAGCTCTACGCAATGATCGATACCTGTCTGCAGTTATTAGAGAACCGGCCTGGGGACACGCCTGATGCTTGGATTACGTTGCTTGAATCTCTGATCGCCCATACTGAAGTCATAGGCGACATCACAGGAGCGTTGTCCCAGGAACATGGTGATGCACATTTTAATGAACTGAGATTTTGGTCGTCTGACTTATCGCATCAAACGCAGGCGTTCCGCCGCGATATCAGTACATTTATTCCGTGGCAGGAACGCGAGTTTTCCCACCTTTCCGAGATTATCGGGCGGGACTTTCCCATGATTCGAGACGAATGGAGAAGAATAACGGATCTTCTAAAGTTTTCCCCCTCACTATCCGAACTCCCCGAATTGTATGAAGCTTTGCGATTGGGGCTTTTTAGGATCCAAGAGGAAATCGCAAGTTCACAAATGGTAGAACTCGACTGTGATGCGGCCCTCAATGCCATACAGATCCTGACGGCAAAGGTAAAACAGGCGGAACAGTCAGCGTATACGACTCTCTCCAATCTAAGTTCTTTCGCTTTTCAGAGTGCCGAAATTGTCGACCAGATGAAATTCGAATTTCTTTTCGACGATCAGCGCAAGATCTTTTCGATCGGCTACGGTGTGGATATCGAGCGAAGGGACAACTCTTATTACGATTTGCTGGCCTCCGAAGCACGGTTGACAAGTTTTGTCGCAATTGCAAAGGATGAGATTTCGCAGGAGCATTGGTTCCGGCTTAGCCGACCTCTTACGCCGGTTGATTCAAGCCGAGCCCTTGTGTCATGGACGGGGACGATGTTCGAGTATCTAATGCCCATTTTGGTCATGCGCGATGTTGACGGAACTCTTCTCAGTCAAACCTATAAGGCAATAGTTGCGCGGCAAGTCGAATACGGCGCGGCAAAATAACATTCCTTGGGGTATGTCCGAATCAGCGTATAACGCACGCGATCTTCAGCTCAATTATCAATATCGTGCGTTTGGCGTTCCCGGCCTCGGTTTAATACGCGGATTGAGTGAAGACCTTGTAGTTTCGCCCTACTCCACCGCGCTTGCAGCCCTAGTTTCGCCGCAGGCCGCGATGGAAAATTTCCGCCATCTGGCAAGAGAAAATGCTCTATCGCGTTACGGGTTTTACGAATCGATTGACTATACCCCCCTACGTCTGCCGCCCGGTAAAGAAAAAGTATTGATCCCCGCCTTCATGGCACATCATCAGGGGATGATCCTGGTTGCACTTAATAATTTGCTTCATGCCGATATTATGCGGAATCGTTTTCATGCCGAACCGCTTGTCCAGGCGACGGAATTGCTGCTTCAGGAACGTATACCGTACGGTACTGCGGCCTGGCATCCACGCGCTGAAGAAGTTTTGTCCGGGAGCGTCAGCCGACAGCTCTCCGGGCGAATTACACGAACGTTCGACACGCCACATTTGCCAACACCGCGTGTGCAGATACTCTCAAATGGTTCGTATTCGGTGATGGTTACGAATTCGGGTGCAGGCTATTCAATGTATAACGGATTAGCCGTGACCCGTTGGACGGAGGATGCTACCCGCGATTCATCGGGCAGTTTCATTTACTTTCGGGACGTCGCAAGCCGCGAGTTATGGTCTAGCGGGTATCAGCCGCTCGATAAGAGGCCAGGGTTTTACGAAGTCTCATTCTCCGAGGATAAAGCTGTGATCAGGCGTCGTGACGATAAAATCGCTACTACAACGGAAATAATCGTCGCACCAGAAGACAATGCCGAGATCAGGCGAGTCTCGATCACTAACAATTCATCAAATGTACGAGAAATTGAAGTAACGAGCTATTCGGAAATAGTCTTGGCTCCGCGACTGGCCGATGCAGCACATCCGGCGTTCAGCAATCTTTCTATCGAAACAGAATTCAACTCAGCTGAGAATTCCCTCATTGCCAAGCGCCGGCCACGCACCGAAACGGATGAACCGGTTTGGGCCATTCATACGATCGCCACAGATGGCGAAACGATCGGCGCGGTTCAATATGAAACGGATCGAGCGCGTTTTTTGGGCCGCGGAAACGATGCTCGTGAACCGGTTGCCGTGATTGAAGACCGCCCCCTTTCCAACACGGTCGGTGCTGTTCTGGATCCCATTTTTTCTCTACGGCGCTGCGTTCGCATCCAGCCTCACGAAACCGTTCGCGTGTCATTTTCGACGGCTGTGGCTCACTCGTATGAGGAGGCGATACGGTTAGCTGACAAATACCATGATGTTCAGATTTTTGAGCGTGAGGCGGCATTGGCGTGGACGCGCTCTCAGGTCGAAATGCGGCACTTGAAAATTGATCCGGAGAACGCCTATCTATTTCAGCGACTTGCAGCCCACATTCTGTATTCGGACGCTTCTTTGCGGGCTCGTTCGGCAGTCCTGGCGCTCAACGACAAGGCGCAATCTGATCTGTGGGCTTACGGCATAGGAGGCGATCTGCCGATAGTCCTTTTTCGTATCAATCGCACGGAAGACCTGACGAAAGTCAAGCAGATTCTCCGCGCTCATGAATATCTGCGGCTAAAAGGTTTGATCTTTGATTTGGTAATTATGAACGAGCTCCCCTCGAGCTATATGCAGTCGTTGCACGACGAATTGTTAAGCCTCGTTCGAACGACTGGCCAATTCGATTTGCTTGATAAAAATGGCGGAGTTTTTATCAAGCGTTCGGACCAGATTCCGGACGCCGACCGGATCCTTCTGAATACGGTTGCCCGCGCCGTGATTGTCGGCGAACGCGGCGATCTTGAAGACGAGATCTTGCGGCGGCCGACTGAATTTGAATTGCCAAAGGATTTTGTTGCCCGCGTGCCGCAACGATCTTATGCAGAAAGCTCAAATGCGACGCCGAACTTGTCATTTTTCAACGGCCTCGGCGGGTTTACCCAGGCCGGCAGGGAATATGTCACGATCCTCGGTGAGGGGCAATGGACGCCCGCTCCATGGCTCAACGTTATTGCCAACGAAAAAGCGTTCGGTTTTCAAGTCTCGGAAACCGGCTCTGGATTTACCTGGTCCGTTAACAGCCGTGAAAATCGTCTGACGCCATGGTCAAACGATGCGGTCAGCGATCCGCCGGGCGAGGTCATTTATTTGCGAGATGAAGAATCCGGTGCCGTATGGACCCCAACACCATTGCCGATAAGGGAGGCCGGGCCATACACGATCAAACACGGACACGGCTATACGATTTTTGAACATATGAGCCACGGGATCGAGCACGAACTCACATTGTTCGTGCCGCTCGATGCTCCGGTAAAAATTTCACTGCTGCGATTGCGCAACCGAACACAACTTAAACGAAAACTGACTGTTACAAACTACAACGAACTTGTTTTGGGTTTCGATCGAAGCCGGACCGTTCCTTTCGTGGTTACTGAAGCCGACCTGGAAAATCGCTGTATCCGCGCACGCAATCGATACAACAATGAATTTGCGGAACGCATCGCCTTTTTCGCCACGGATCAGAAGGTAAGTTCATTGACGTGCGACCGGAAGGAATTCCTTGGAAGAAACGGAAATCTACGCCAGCCAGCTGCATTAAGACGTGAAAAATTATCTGGTCGAAACGGTGCGGGGCTGGACCCGTGTGCGGCATTGCAAACAATTATTGAACTTGAGCCTGACGAAGAGATTGAATTGACGTTTTTGATCGGCGAAGCGGGATCCAACGAGGAAGTAGAAGCTGTGATCTCCCGATTTCGGGACCTTTCCGCGGTGAAAGAATCTTTCGCTAGGGTTGTCGATTACTGGGACAAAATGCTCGGCACGATCGAAGTTCGCACGCCCGACGAGGCGTTGAATACGATCGTAAATCGCTGGCTTTTGTACCAGACCCTTGCGTGCCGAGTTTGGGCCCGCTCGGCCTTTTATCAATCGGGAGGTGCTTTCGGTTTCCGTGACCAACTGCAGGACGTGATGTCGCTTGTTTACGCAACGCCGGAGATTGCCCGTGAGCAAATTCTGATTGCTGCCGCTCACCAGTTCAAAGAAGGCGACGTTCAGCATTGGTGGCATCCGCCGACAGGCCGCGGCGTGCGGACCAGGATCTCAGATGATCTGCTTTGGCTGCCGTTCGTCACGAGTTTTTATGTCAATGTGACGGGCGACAGATCTTTGCTTGACGAGATTGTTCCGTTTATTGACGCTCCGCTTCTTGATGAAGGTCAAAGCGATTCTTACACTCAGCCGGCGATCTCATCGGAATCGGCCAGTGTATTTGAGCACTGCCTCCGGACCATCGACCGAAGTTTGGCCGTCGGCTCACACGGCCTTCCCCTTATGGGTTCCGGCGACTGGAACGACGGAATGAACTTTGTCGGTCACGAGGGAAAGGGCGAAAGCGTCTGGGTCGGGTGGTTTTTGATCAGTACACTCACTGAGTTCATACCACTTCTTAATGGACGTAATGAGGGCGAGCGGGAGATAAAATATCTCAAACATATTCAGGACTTAAAAACTGCTCTTGAAGAGAATGCTTGGGACGGAAATTGGTTCCGCCGTGCGTATTTCGACGACGGAACGCCTATGGGTTCGGCGGAAAACGAGGAATGCCGGATCGATTCGATCGCCCAGACATGGAGTGTTATTTCCGGCGGCGGAAATCCGCACCAAGCGACGCGGGCAATGGCTTCGGTTGATGAATACCTGATTCGCCGGGGCGACGGGATCGTGCTGTTGTTCACTCCGCCCTTCGACGATGGCTCCTTGAATCCCGGATATATTAAAGGCTATATTCCCGGCGTTCGTGAGAATGGCGGACAGTATACACATGCGGCCATCTGGACGATCATCGCGTATGCAATGCTGGGCGACGGCGACAAAGTAGGAGAACTTTTTGCATTACTCAACCCGATCAATCATGCGGGAACCCGCGCCGGACTTCACAAATACAAGGTTGAACCATATGTGGCTGCGGGCGACGTTTATAGCGATCCAAAGCACATCGGACGCGGGGGTTGGACCTGGTACACGGGTTCGGCCGGGCTGGCTGTATCGAGCCACGCTTGAATCAATGCTTGGTTTTCACCTGAAAGGTGAAACGCTGACAATTGCTCCTTGCATCCCCCGCAGCTGGCGCGATTTTGAGATCGATTACCGTCGCGGGGATACGATGTATCGGATAAAAGTTGAGAACCCTTCCTCCGTTTGCCACGGAATCGCGGAGGTTAGGCTTGACGGTGAATTATTGCCGTCCAATGAAATCCCCTTAGTTCAAGACAAACAGTCGCATCAAGTGCTGGTTGTTCTCGGTGAACGCAATGACGTTAGAAGATGACCAGCAAGTATTGATCGCCGTCGTAGTCGAACAGTTCGTCTTAAAAATACCCCCGGATCGTGTGGGCGACCGGTCGTTGGAATAGCACCCGCCTTGCCGCATGTCTGGATGAAAAACCCCGAGTGCCGATTTGATGCTGAGTCCGAAGGTCGAGGACTAGGGTTGATCGATCCTCCGTCTTTTACTCGGAAGGCCGTTTGAGAATTTGGCTGTTTAAGGAAGGTAAAATCGGCGAATCTGGCGGTCTTTCGACTATTCCTCGGTGGCTCGCTGTGCCCTTGACACCCTATTTTTACGGGACGCGGTGACACAAATTGACCGACCTTCCGTATATAGGGCGGAAGGTCGGTCAAGGCATACCATATCTAGACAATTAATCAAACGCTTAATACTACATATTGTGGTGGTCCCGCCGCGATTCGAACGCGGGGCCTTCCGCTTAGGAGTCGCCTTGAACGGTTTCCGTTTGAGTCAGAATGAGTCCGAAACACAATAAAAATCGGCACTTCAGGAATTCCTAAAATTCTAACCAATCGCTATAAGTTGTTGAAAATTCCTTTCGCTTCACTCTGTTAGGGGCAAAGTTGGGGGGCGAATTCATGCCGCCGCATCAAGTCTTTTCGCAATTTCGAAGATCGATCCTTCGGACTGATTGACGTATCGCAAGAATGTCTTCATCTGCGAATGTCCGGAAATTTTCATCACAAGCGGTGGAGAAATTCCCTTTTCAAGCATACGAGTAATTGCTGTATGCCGTAAGTCATGGAAGTGTAAATCATCCAGGCCCGCCGCGGCTAGCGAGTTTAAGAATGCATGTTTGCAATCGCCGTTTGTGAAAATAAGCGAAGATTCACGCTTGGTAGAATTGCGCCATTGTCTTACCAAAATATCTGCAAGTCGCGACGAGATTGGCACTAGTCGAGGTTTCAAGGTCTTCGACGTCATTGCCTCAACCTTGATAAAGCGTCCCTCAAGATTAACGTTCGCCCAACGCAAGCTCAGAATCTCGTTCTTTCTACACGCCGTCTCAATAGCAAATACCAGTAAGGGCTTGATATGGGCTCTTCTTCCTGAGCAGGCGTCCAGCAACCGGATCTCTTCTTCTTTTGATAAAACTCGCGTTCGCTCAACCTCGAAAGAGCTTGTTATTAGTGACTGACCCCGCTTAAATGGATTTGTTGCCAGCCATCCTTGCTCGACACCGACATTCAAAACGCGTCGAAGGACCTTTAGAAAATGGTTGGTGTCGGATACCGAACGTTGCCGGTTGTGGACAGTCGGTCGCGAAACAATTTCTTCTTTGTATTCTCGTAAATCGGAATAGGCGATCTCGTCCACGAATCTATCGCCAAAATACTCCCGAGCCGAATCAAGGTACTTGTTTAAGCTGGCTAACTTTTGCCGATATCCGGAGATCTTTTGACCGCTGACATACTTGGCCGGATGAACATATTCATCGCGAAAGAAACTGTCCAGTTGGCGGTACGTTTTTCGATCGGCCTTTTGGATCCGCGATTTCATCTTGCAGCTCGCGGATCTTTGCGAGTGCAGCTTTGTGTGTTAGACAGACTCGCTTTTTCTCACGGTAAACGCCCGTGCTATCGGTGTATCTCAGCCGCGCTATCCATCGACGCCCATCAATCGACTTAAAAACTGATCCTTCGGCAGATCTCATACATTAAAGTTCCTGTAAATTTCGAACCTGAGGCTGACCAATTCCGCTAGGTCGGGATTCTCGAATTCTTCGCTTTGGAGTATTGAATTCAATTCGGTTTTTGGTAACAAAAGCAAAGCAGCAACGGCCTCGGCTTCGAAATGATTCTTTCTTTTTGAATGCGGTCGAAAGAATTCGACACCGACATTCGATTGAGTCGGAGCATGAAATATGAAATGAGCCAGTTCATGAAACATGACGTACTTCAGGAACCAGCTGCGAAGCTTCGGATTGAGAAATATTACGTTTTCACCAAGACACGCTACGTAGACGCCTATCGAGACATCCAGGTCCATTACGACGGTGATCTGGTGGTCCGCACAGTACCGGTAAAAATCCTCTTCTGTTGCTGACCGTTCACCGACGAACGGAAACGCCGCTTTTAGCCGCGGTAGTAAACTAAGCATTCCAATTTCAACCTTTCTTCTTCTTTTCTTTCGCGACTTCCCCTGGTTCCTGCTTTACTGACCTTTTCTGTTCAATCAGCACATGAACAACAGCCTCGATATCGGCCCAATCGGACGCGGTTAGATCTCGGCCGTCGAATGTTTCCGCCAGGATCTCTAGCTTCTCCGTTGGAGGCTCGGGCGATAAACCTCTAGCGATCCGATGGATCTCATCTTTCGGGACCTGGAGGCCTTCGGCAAGCGCATCGAGCTTATCGAACGAAACATTTGCGACCTGCCCATTCTCGATCCGCAATATGTAGCTATCGCTGATCTTTTCACCGCTGTTTTTTTCCACATCGGTGGCGGAGAAATGCTTAGCAAGTCGGGTTTGCCTGACGTATTCGGCCAGTACTTTGTTCATTTGACGAGAATAGTATCACGGATAGTACAGTCTGCCAAATTAATACCCACGATTGTGGTTGACATTCTCTTGTGCAATTTTGTATTATCCGTGCAACGCAGGATTTTTACCATGGTGGAACTACTGAATCTGAGAAAGCTGAGGCAGCGGATGGAAGCGGAAGGTTTCAATCATTCTTCCCTTTCCCGTGCCGCCGGACTACCGCGGCTGACCGTGTGGAAAACGATGCGCGGGATCACGAGCCCGACTCTTCAAACACTTTTCCGGATCTGCACGGTCCTGAAATTGAGGGTGGGAGATCTGATAAATGACTAGGATCAGCGATATCGACCACTACTACGTTTGCCTGGGTTGCGATTCAAAGCACCCAACCAGCCGTGAGGCAGTCGTGTGCTGCGCGGTCGTTCAGGAGATCTGGCAATGTCGACACTGCTCCAAACGGCACCCGAATTTAAGATTGGCGATGCTATGTATCGCCGGCCACCTAAAACATGAACGTAATGTTAAAGAAACCGCAACAGTTTGAACCAAGTGCTCAGATCGGAGTCGCCTGCGACGAGCTGCAGAAGGCCATGCTCGACGCTCAAGCCGCGATCAACCGTGTCAATTGGTTAAAGGATAGGCTGCTTTCCGAATTCGAGACGATCAGGGCCGAACATGAGTCGCTTGAGATCTACACGGAAGAGGACGCTGCGATGCTGTTAAAGATCGAAACAAAACACCTGGCGGATCTTCGCCGGCGTTTCGATCTTCCGCACTGCAGCTTTGGAAACAAGCCGCGTTACACAAAGGAACAGTTGATTTCGATCTGTTCCCTGCTTGAGATCAACTCAAAAGGAAAAGCCGTTCTTCGAAGGGCGGCATAGCATATGTCAGAAAAAGAACTTACTTACGTCTTTGAGGAAGAACCAAAAGGAAGCGAGATCGTCGGCTATATAAGCCTACATCGAGAGTCGAGTGATGTTGGGACCTGCTGTCTTCCGATCACCGCGGCAGCGTATGCGGAAATTGAGCGTCGAGCCCTTCGAGCGGAAACGAAACGTGAAGTCGCAGAGCTTCGCGTCAAGCTCTTGGAAAAATTGATGCTGACTATGGTCTCGGCAATCAGTACCGGTCAAGCTGGTCCGACGTGATTTTCGAGATATTTGATCGCCGCATGATAGGCAGCCGTAAAAAGCTTTTTATCTTTAAGACCGCGTTGTAGTGATGCCGGCAATCGATCAAAACATTTTGTGCAGAGCGCTTGAACATCGCGGACCTTCCGTTTCCCGCAATGCGGACAAATCTTGAACTTGAAAGCCTGCTGGGCAACGGCTCGGTACCAGGCAGGACTTTGCGGTGGAGTCATGCAGCCATAATACATAGTTGCATACTCGGAACATAATGGAGAACGCAGACTCAGACATCCACGCAAGAGAAATAAACCTTTTGGCGTTGCGACATGCCGTCTATCGAGAGCTGCACATGCTGTTGGCTCCGGCATCGATCGATCAGACTCTGCAATTCATCGCGAACCTTGCCTTGTGTCGAAGGGCTTATACGGAGCGCAGAAAGTATTGCCGAAAGGGATAAGGCAATCCGTAAGATCGTTACTCGCTTTCGAGATCTCAGGGTATCGCCGGACATTGCGACCGCCACAAACTATCGAAAGGCGTCTCACGCCGAGATAGAGCACGCGATAGAAAGAAAATTTGGCGACTCCCTGGCCGAAGTCGCAGGCTTTTACTTAACCGACCGCTGGCGACTGAATCTGCCCGAGAGTTGCGCGTTTCTACGCCTACCGATCGAGTCTCGGTTTTATCAACGGTTTCCTTTGTCAGCCATTAGGCTGCACAGATCGGTATTTCCTATTGTCGTCCTCTAAATATGACGGTTTCAAAGCTGTCCGATTAGGTCCCGAGGATATGCAGTTCTTCCAGGGCTATAAAGAACCAACGTCCTACTCCGGGATCGGGCCGGAATGGCCGGCCGACCTACCTGGCTATCGATGGACCGGCCGCCGTTTTGTCGAAAGAAATCATTAGAGACTCGTTCGCATGACCGCGCACCGACTAAAACTTGTGGACGATCTGACCGATCAGGAAATAGCCGGCATCGAGGCCGACATGAAGGCCGCTAAACGGAAACAGGCCTTGGCAAAGGTTAGTGGTCCGTCGACCGCTGACGTGCTGCCGCCTGACAGAACCGTTCGGTATGACGACTTGAGCAATGCGGAACGGTTTTTGGATATTGTCGGCGAAGATCTGCTTTATGTGGCGGAAGCAAAGAAATGGCTGATCTGGTCAAAGTCACACTGGCAGTTCGACACAACGAATCTTGTATTCGATCTGGCCGCGGATTTCGTGAAAGATCTTTACTCACCCGAAAACTGCCGCGACGAGACCGCCTTCAAGCACGCAAAACGATCGAATCTGCGGTCCGGACTGAACGCCTTGATCGACATCGCCCAGCGTAAACGTACTGTCACGATGGATACCTTCGACGCTCAGCCGTTTCTTCTAAATTGCGCGAACGGAACGCTGGATCTCAAAACCGGCGAACTTCGATCGCATGACCGAACCGATCGTATCACCAGGATCATACACTGCGATTACGACGCTGAAGCGGAAAGCCCTGCCTACAAAGATTTTCTCGAAACAATCCAACCTGACCCGACCATCCGGGCATTCTTGCAGAGATCCATCGGATATTCGCTTTTGGGCGTGGCCCGTGAACGGTCGTTCTGGATCCTTCACGGAACCGGTGCGAACGGAAAGTCTGTCTTCATAAATCTTTTCAATAATCTATTGGGGGACTACGCCTCGACGACAACCTCATCCAGCGTAATGCAGGGGAGGTCGAGTTCCATCCCGAACGATATCGCACGGCTGCGCGGAAAGCGTTTTGTGGTGATACCGGAAACCGAGGAGAACGAGCGACTGAACGCGGCGCTGATCAAAGCCCTTTCCGCCGGCGATAACATCTCAGCGCGATTCCTTTTCGGCGAATGGTTCGACTTCTATTTTTCCGGCAAATTGTGGATCGCTACGAATCACAAACCTACGATCTCTGATCATTCAAAAGGCTTCTGGGACCGCCTTAAGCTAATCCCCTTCACGCAGAGCATACCCGCGGACAAGGTGATCAAACAGGACGATCTGCTATCGACGCTGCAGGCCGAATCGGCCGGAATCATGAATTGGGCCGTTCAGGGCTGCCGCGATTACTTTGAAGTAGACGGGCTCGACGTTCCCGAAGTGATCCAGGTGGAGATCGATCGGTACAAAAAGGAACAGGATTCTATCGCTCAGTTTATCGAGGAAGCCTGCCGGACCTACGACGAGGCGGTCGCGGAAGATCCGGAAGCTTATCTCACACCTGCCAACTTCACAGTCAAAAATTCAGACCTCTACAAAGCCTACAAATCATTCTGCGAGGCGAACGGCGAATTCCTGCGATCGCACCGCCGGCTCACCCAAAACATGCACGAACGCGGATTCAGACAGATCAATTCCGCCGGCCGTTACTGGGAAGGGATCGAGCTGAACGAAAAACCCATCTGACCGTCCCCGAAGCGTTCAAGTGTTCTTGAAGTGTTGCTGTTTTCGACCAGCAAACACGGGGGGTTGAACACTTCGAACACTTCGGACACTTTTTTCCATCGATCTATTCTGTAAAATCTAACAAGCTCTTGAAAATGGGTTTAGAAGTGTTCGAAGTGTTCAAGTACCCATTTTTACAGGGGATTTCTCAATTTCAAAGTGTTCAGAAAGTGTTTTGAAGTGTTCAAAGTGTTCGGAGCCTTATGTTTATTGAGTTATTATGTAACGGTGGGTTCTGGGCAAAAACGAAGGTTTGTGTCCGAATAGGGGTCGTGCCAGTTCGTACCTTACGATTTTTGAATGTTTAATAAAGTTGTATCCGCAAAAATTATGGATTCTTCGATTTATTTGCCGGACATCGAAGCCGAGATCTATTTTCTTACATCCGAAGAAGGCGGGCGTAAGACTCCAGCTTTCTCTGGCATTTATCGTCCCCAATTCACTTATGACGGAAATCACTGGATTGCGTGCGAGGATTACATAGGAGTTTCAGAAGTCCATCCGGGCCAAACTGTAACGACTGAGTTGACGTTTGCGAGTCCGCATTATCAACTTGGAAAGTTATACCCCGGCAAAGAGTTTCTTGTATGTGAAGGCCAAAAAGTTGTCGGTCGTGGCAAAGTGACAAAGATCTTGAATCTTGAGAACTCCGCGAAGGAAGCGGCGGCACGTGACGCGAAACGCTCTTAATAAACGAGGCGGCAACATTACCGTAAAAAGAGCGGCCGTATGACAAAGTGTTATCGAACTAGAACGACTGCTGCCCCCAGAAAGCTGTTCGTATGATCGGTCAGCATCCTGACACAAACCAAGGTTTTTGTCCGCCCAGCTTAGAACAATTTTTTGAACGAGGCGGCCTATTGTGGTAAAGCCTGACACGGTCAACAACGATAAGCAGTACTGGATTATTTACCTGGCCTGGCTGGTATTTATGCTGATTCCGGCCCTGATCGCGTACATCAGTATTTCAGGCAAATCGGCGGAATCTTCGGGTTGGCTGATCGTGGCGGGCTGGAACCTTTTGTTCTGGATGCTATGCGGTTATCTGAGTTGGCTTATGTATGCCCCCTATAGCTTGGTTTTCTCCGAGACGGGCATCGTCCTTAAGGGTGTCCTGCGCCCTTGGGACGGTATAAACACGGTAGAGCTGGATCCGCGCAGCGGGGCCATCAGACTTTTATCGCACGGATCATCCCCGATCCGCATCGCGCCGTTTCTCTACCGAGATGAGGAAAAGCTGGTTCACATGCTCAGAGACTACACTCCTGCATCGGCGAAGTGGACGACCAAGAATTAATTCCCGAAGCTTTCTGTCACAAACCAAGGTTTTTGTCTGAGCTTTACTCTTGACCAAGACACGAAGCTAATCGAAGATCCGTGCCGTGCTGGATAGTTTTGTTGCGGACATGATAAAAGAGGAAGAAATGAAAATCAGCAACATCCAAAAAACCAGAGTTACATTACTGTTTTTTCTGCTTACTTTGCTGTTGGTTCCGGTAAATGGAAATATCGGTGGTAAAGATGACCCTGTTTGGCTCCAAAATATTGCCTCCTGTCCGATTCGACTTCAGGTATCACGTCACACGCGCCTGTTGTTTTCAAATATCGGCGTCGCCCCCGTCTCGGAGGTTCAGGTAGGATTGGTTCAAAACGACAATGGCAAACTGAAAGTTGCTAAACGAGGCGGGTTTTTGAGGCTCAATGGACCAGAGCTGAAAGGTAAGGAAGGCCAATTTGCAGGGGGTTCTGATTTTGTTAACGAAATCGATTCTGCAAGTGAAACTGCAAAACTGGCTGTGATCTATGTAAAGTTCAGTGACGGCTCAACATGGCAGTTAGGATCGAGCTGTGGATCAAAGTCATGAGGAGATACGGAGATCCTTGAGTCCAGGCGTTGTAATTCATGCTCCGGACACAAACCAAGATTTGTGTCCGGAAAGGGTGCGTCTATGACGGTCCTGAAAAAAATGACCGCGATAAAAATATTGTCAGTTTTTGTGGCCATTTTGGCTGGATGTTCGGTGCCGACCGATCGGCCGGTTAGTTCAAGCGATCACGAGTTGACTGCTTCGCCTAATGACCCTCACACACGGCCGGTGCCAAAAGACATTGTTGTTTTTATGGGCAGGGGCGGCTGTTGCTATGGTCACATTTTCTCCATCGATAAGAGTGGAAATCTGCGGTACACAGTCGGGACATATTCTGTCCCATTATCCTCGGACGAGAGGTCAACAGATGAATTGCTCCGTACGTTCGATCCGAATCTTGTAAAGGTTGATAGAAAGTATCCTCAAAAGAATCAAAGAGTTTCTGCCGAATCGCTTGAGCGGCATCTCGCGGTTGATTGATGACGAGGAGAAACTTCGCTTCCAAGACAATTCTGTAGTCGATGATGATTACATTTACAACATATACTTGGATGGGGAACGAGTCGCGCAAGGTTACGCTTCCAGCGAACCAAAATTTCCTGCAAATCTTCGGGAGCTGATAAGACTGATTCAAAGGCAGGTTCAGATTCATAAATTGCCTGGCATGGCGTAAGTAGCTCACGTGAACCTCCAAAGGATCTTAGACATTAAGCAATGATGTTGATTGCTCGCGGACAATAACCAAGGTTTCTGTCCGGACTTCCATTGATGAAAGCGTAGTGGCTAGAATCGCTAATATTGCAGGCCTGACCTCGATTACTTAATGATTGGCCTACCGTGCACATTTGAGCTTAACTAGGAATCGTAAAGGCCAAATGGCTGAAAGGACATGGAGCATGTTAGTTCACCAAGTTGGATATGACTGGGATTGACGAAACGAAGTTCTGGACCGGTATAGCTGATGTCACGTCAGCCGAGTTACCGCCAAACACACAGGGAGCGGTTTACAGAGTGCTGACGTACGCACAAGATTATGAATCGTTTCTAAAGAAGGTTACTGATGTGCTTCGTAATTCCGGCGACTCGCTGGCCTACCTGGAGGAACCCGAAATACTGGCAGATTTTCTAAAACACGATTGGGTGGGCGATGATCATGAAATCTGTGAAATGATGATCACGGCCGACAAGAACAAGGAAGATGTGGTATGTGGAGAAGCAGAGTACTACGTTTTCGATGACGCCTAAATGATCTGCGATAAGGGTCAAAGGTGTGCAACCGACGATTTGTACTCGTACTCAGTTTCTTATTGTAGGTCGGTAGGGAAGGAGAGACAAAAATCAAGGTTTTTGTCCAAAGAGCCAGGTAAATGACAAAGGGAAGAATTTGGAAAAAAGATTAATAGGGTCAAGCTTGAGTTTCTGCGATTACGAGCTCTTGCGAAGCGCTTCCACGGAAGGGCAAAGATTCATGTTATAAAGAAAGCGCTCGGGGGCTAACGCCTAAAAAGGAAATCCTTACCTTAGGGGCTCGAAAGTATGACCGCACGAACACTGATTTTATTCTTAATCGTCCTTGCCACGCCATGGAATGTCCCGAGCCAAGATAGTAGAGCATCTAACGACGGATTGACGACATCACAGTCCGAGACATCCCGCCGCGAGATGCAACTCTTCCCATGCAAGCCCCAGCTCAAAGAAAAGATTGCCAAGATGCAGATGGCCGACGGGTATTTCTGCAACGACCGTCCGGGCGGGATAAACATTAGTTCTCCACGCGAACTAGTTGAAGAGTTTCCGGGCGAACCATTGAACGGATTACGGATCCACGTTTATTTGTCCATTCCGCCCAAAGGAACAGTTTTCAAACCCACCTATCAGTTGAGCTTCTCACATAGCAGCACATTCCGGTCGAAGAACGACATTGTCCGGTATCTGAATTATGACGATAAGACATTCGGTTATTTAACAATCATCGCCGACGAAGAAACAATTGTCCTCCAAGGGGGATCGCAGCTTGGAAATGGATCAAGTGAACCGGGCAACATAATTATCAACGAAACTAGAAGATTCGAACTCACCGTTCCGCAATTGATAAAGTTGGCCGCGGCTGTAAAAGTCTCGATCAAGTTAGGCGAACGTAAAGGAATAATTCCTGCTCCAACTCAGCGAGCAATGCGTGACGTGGCTGACCTTCCAATCGACTAGTTTTGCGATGAGTGGAACAATCCAAGTAGGAGATCGCACAAGGGGCAAGGGAAGGTTTCTCTCCTCGGACAAAAACCAAGGTTTATGTCCGTGGCGCATCGCAAAAACCCTAAACGGGCAAGTTCAATTATATGTTTTCGCAACTATCAACAAACTGTGAAGGCGGGGAAATTCTTGTTGCTCAAACAACGTTTGTTGAGATCGACTGTTACGAAGGCGAGGGCAGTTCACGACTCAGAATCCACTACAAAGGTAAGCAAGAAGCCGACGTAAAACCTGCCCACTTCGAAGGACTGCAAATCTTGGACGAGCATCCGCTCCTTATTCAATATATTGAACCCAGCGAAACGATTTATCTCAGTTCTCGCGTTGAGGAGAAGCAAAAGTTTATCTCCCTGCTCGAAGATGCGGCTCAGAGACATTTCCATGGCTGGCGGACCGTTTATTCATATGTTAATCCAGGTTTCACACGACGTCTGGACGAACTTCTTAACGAAGGGTTCGGAATACTGATGGATGCCCCGAAGTCATTTGCCGATCAGGTATTATCGATAGCAGAATTGGTCGGCGTGGAATTGCATACTCGTTCCGGACTGCTTCCTGACAAGAAAATGCAGTTGCTCCTAATGAACGAGCATTTCGTAATTGCTGAGGGTTTCACAATCGAGCGGATCAACACGGCCGACCCTGTTATCAGATAGCGGCAAAAACGAAGGTTTTTGCCGCACGGATTCTCCATCAAGATTAAAGGTTGAGCACCGGGAAAAGATATAATTGTTTCGTGCGTTTCATACTGCCAATCCTAATGGTCACACTTTTGATCGCTTGCACTAGGTCTGCATCCGACCCGTTAAGCCAAGGCATGAATAACAATCCAGATTCATCAAACCAGCGATTGCAGGTAGACCAAAATGGTATCGATCAACTCATAAAGCTTCGAAATGAAGGAAAGTTCCGTGACCTGCCTGGCTTAAACACCGACGAGGAGAGTAAACGCCTCTCAGCGATCCTTGACGCATTACTAGATCGGTTAATTTCCGGAATTTCCGTTAGTCCCACCAAGGAATGGGTGTTGAAAGAATTCGAAATCGCGCTTGTTCAGGTGCAACACGAGGACACGGAGGCCAGGGAACGGTTTGGAACCTATCTCGAGCAGATAATGGATATAGTGCAGATTCAGAGTTCTGATGGTCTATTGAATCGCTATTTGTGACTACGGTGCCAACTAGAGAAGCAGCTTCGCGTTGTCCATTGATTACCAAGCAGTAAGTGAACGTTTTCTAAGTAGCAGACGCAAGGACAAAAACCAAGGTTTTTGTCCGTCACACAATGTCAACCACGATGAAACGCAACGAAGTTATTGACCTTTTAAGGAATGCGATTCCCGAGCGGGTTTGGTTCGGCATTCCACTGACGGGGATTCTCCTGCTACCTATCGGACTTCCGCTCCTTTACGTTCTGGGGATACTAGGGCTACAGGAAAGCCCGAGACTGACACAGGCGTTGATGATCTTCTCCGTGTTATACGGGCCGCTTGTAGGCGCAGCTACGTTGTTTTTGATTCGACACTCGAACGTTTCTCTAAGGAGGACCGATGTAGCTCAATGGTTGGCAAGATTGTCGATCGTTTCGCCAATTTTGATGCTGCTAACTTTGTTCGCTTTCCTCGGCCGCCCGTAACTAGTGCTTTTTGAAACCTGGACAAAAACCAACGGTTTTGTCACTAACTGTAACGGACAAAAACGACCGTTTGTGCCGGACAAAACTTTGCCGGCAGATTCGGTCGAAATCGCCGGTCCAAAACTCATTGACAAAACTAGCTAGCAAATTCGGCATCAGTCGATGAGTTTTGTCACGATTCGTCAGTTTCAATCGCAAACAATGGTGATTGATGCTTTGGCTTTCGGCAACACTAATTTTGGATACTCACCATTAGCGAATCGGCGGATCGTTTTCTCACTCACACCGACCATGCGGCCGATCGTGGCGAAGTCTTTCGAATCGTTCAATAGTCTAACCACCGCCTCCTGTTTTTCCGATGTAAGCACTGGCTTGCGTCCGCCGACGCGGCCGCGTGATCTTGCGGCGTCAAGGCCGGCTCGGGTGCGTTCTCTTATCAGATCTCGTTCGAATTCCGCGATCGCACCGACGATGTGGAAGGCAAGCTTGCCGGCCGGTTTCGTGGTGTCGAAGCCTTCCGTGAAAGATACGAAGTCGATGCCGCGGCTTTCGAACAGTTTACGTAGATCGTCGAGATGCTCAAGCGATCGGGCCAGGCGGTCTAGCTTCCAAATAATTAGAGTATCGCCCGATCGGATGGTTTCGAGCAGCTGGTTTAGGCCAGGACGTTCGGCCTTCCTGCCGGATACCTTGTCGACAAAGATTTTTTCGGTGCCCGGCTTTGTTGAGAGCGTCGGTTTGCAGTTCAAGGTTCTGATCAGTCCTCGATACGCGAGCATAGCCAATTCTCATCAATCCATTGTTGCATAGATGGATGAATGTGCCAAAGACGGGGCTCAGGTTCCTGCGGAGTAATATACTAGACTCAGCGTCGGGCGTGGGAAGTACCGTAATGCTCGCCGTGTATTGGACTGTGGAAAAAACTTTACAATGCTTTGAGCGTTGGTGAAGAAGATTATTCATGGTGATGTTAACCGCATATTTTGATGAAAGCGAGTCTAACTCACCTAACGCGCCTCGCGTTCACACGGAAACGGGATACATTGCGACCGTTGACAAATGGCAAGAGTTTTCTGAAAAATGGCAAGCCCTTCTCGACGACCAAAACCTACCGCCCTTTTCGATGAAGCAATTTGCCAACCTCCATGACAAGATTTTTGGAAACTGGGGTGAAAAAAGAAAAAGACTTTTTCTTAGGATATTGCACAAATTCATAAAAGAAGCATATCTAGCGAGTTTTTCGACTAGCGTTGAACTGTCGGCCTTTGAGAATCTAACCGCTCCGCAAAAGCTGGCACTAGGAACGCAATATTCATTTGCCGCGGTTGACTGTCTGAAGAGAATCAAAGGGTTTGGGGACGAAATTGGACTTCAAGAACCCATAACATACGTGTTTGAAAAAGGATCTCAACACTTAAAAGCAATTAAAACGCTTGCTCGACGGTGATTTGGGACGGTCTATGAGTTCTCCCGCATTGGAAGCGTGACATGGGATTTCAAGAAGGTACAGCCGCTTCAAGCAGCAGATATGTTGGCTTACGAAACGCGAAAAGAAATGTGCCGCCGGAGCTTCCGGCAAACGCAAAGTTCCTCGAAGGTCTCTGATCAATCTGCACGATGCCACACGTGACCACTGGAGCTTTGTTTTTAAAAGGAGCTTATGGGATGTTTAAAAGGAGATTTGATATCCGAAAGGTTGGGCGATCCTGGTTTTATAGCGGAAGCTGAAGAAAGAGCGAGGCAAGGCAAACTATGACGTAGTGCCAACCTGAATCGAC
>CAVXOI010000002.1:0-12497 GCA_963763355.1 uncultured Acidobacteriota bacterium | reverse complement strand
TCGATTTCAGCGGCGATGTGACCCGCTTTACCGTGTTTCGCGACGGCACTTCCTGGGGCGAGTTCGAGACGAACCTGATCGGCGAGTTCAACGTTCGTAACTGCCTGGCGGTGATCATCGCCGCCGATGCGTGGGGCGTTTCGAGAGAAAAGATCCAGGAAGCTTTCAACACGTTTAAGAGCGTCAAACGCCGTGTCGAGGTCCGCGGTGTCGTGCGGGGCGTTACGGTCATCGACGATTTCGCCCACCACCCGACCGCCGTCGAGGAAACCTTGAAAGCCCTGCGGATGAAATACGACGGCAAACGCCTGATCGCCGTCTTCGAGCCGCGTTCGTGGTCCTCGCGGCTTGCCATATTCCAGGAACCTTACGGCAAGGCCTTTTCCTACGCCGACTACGTCATCATCGCCGGCGTCTACAACACCTCAAAAGCCAGCGAGCTCGGCAAGGTGCTCGATGTCGACGAGCTTGTCAGCGACATCGAACTCCAGGGCAAACCCGCCATGGCCTTCCCCGACGCCGACGCCATTGTCGACCACCTCACGCCCGAAATGCGCGATGGCGATGTCGTGGCCATCATGTCCAACGGCGGCTTCGGCGGCATCCACGACAAGCTGCTCGAGGTGCTGAAGGGATAAACTTGTCCGCTCTTGTCCGCGGCTTGTCCGCTCGCCTTACCGGACATGTAAACCTAACCTGGTATTAGACTTATAGTCTTTGCCCACCTTTTTTTTGGATTTAAAGCGCATGTAAAGGTTTAGCCGTTCGGGCTGCTAGGGAGAGGAGGGAACACCGCGGTCCGTGATTACGGATCGTCTCCAAGCTATTTCATCAATTTTCAAAGACTCTATTGTTTTCTCCCAAGCCATCCAGGGCGACTTAGGACGTAAGAGTCTAGCATGATGTTGCAGCGATGGTCACGAATTGCATGAACGACACAAACAATATTCACGAGCCAGATCCCGACAGTTCAGGAATCCGGGACGGAAAAGCATGTGGGCGAGGTGAACCGGCCGAGGCGCCGCGATTCGAATACGCGGCGCCTCGAATGGAACTAATTGACCGCTCGATCGGGGATCCTACTCAACATTTACATTCACCGTAGCACCACCATGACGACCGACGGGGTTGTACTGAATGGTATTCAAGCCCTGGACGAGATAGGGTGAAATGTCTATGCTCACGGTCCCGGCGGCCAAGTCCTCTTCGTCGAGGACAATGTCGTACGTTTCATTGATGTGAACGACCAGCTTCTTCAGGTTTTCCGGCCGGACGACCAACGTGCCGACGGCATTCGGGGCGTAGAACTCCTGACGCAGGGTCGGCGGGCCTGAGCCGGGTTCGCGTCCGATGCTGATCGGATACGAACCGACATCGACGCCGGTGTAATAGGCCTTCAGGATCTGCAGGAAGTTCTGGTTCGCACGAGCGCGGCCGTGAGCTCCGTACTGGCTCATCCCGACATTGTGGCCCCAACCGCCGCCCCAAACAACTACGTCGGTAAGATTTCCGCTGCCGTCCCTGGTTACGTTTATGACACTCGGGTTATTGAGTGTGAACGCAGAAGGGATCGTGCCCGTGCCGCAAAGGCGTGGTGTTGTTACAAACGGCCGGAAGAAGACGCGTAACGGATCCCAACCACTAACCGTGACCACCCGGCCCGTGGATGTTGTCAAGACTACCCGCGACGCCCGGCCCGATGCGGCCATGCGCTGCGTGATCTCGACGTTCGTAACGGTCTCGGTACTGCCAGCGCTGACCTTGGCCCGCAGCTGTGCCTGGGTTAGGGTGAAGTGCCATCGCGAGAATGTATTACCCACTGTGCCTGTTGGAGTTGTCGCGGTGCGAGCGGCAATCGTCAAAGGTGTCCGGTGCGGTCGTTCGTTGGTAGAAAGCTGTGACGTCGGCCGGGAAGCTTGGAGCCGCTCCGTCACCGTCATAAATGCCCCGGAGATATGGGAGCGGCGCACCGGCGAAGATCGCCTCATTATTCTCCGTAGCTCCGCCCATCGATGACGAGTAAAGCGCCTGAATTATGTTTCCATTATACGAAGCGACCAAGCCTATCGTCTCCCTGCTCGACTGCACGGCACGCGGGTGTTCCGAGATCACGCCGCGATAGACCTGGGAAGTGGTGGAATCGACGATATCGTAAGGGAAACTCGCTCGAAAGCGGCCGATATTCGCGATGGCATAACCGCGAGCCGCGATTGCCTGAGCTTTTAGTGCCTCCATATGGAAGGAGGCGATCGATTCGTTCGCTACGACGCCGGGAACATAGTCCTCGATCTCGATAGTGTTGACTATGTTGAGCGTGTTCACAGGCGTTCCGGATCCGTGCGCCAGTTCGATCGCGCCGCGATACCGCGGGACAAAGGTTCCGCTGAACACGCGGCGAATATTCTCGACCCGAAATTCGTTAGTTTCATCTGTAGGTTCGAAATAAAGCGGTCCGGCGAACGTACCGGCATCAACGCCGCCGATCGTTACATGGTAACCGCTAGCATCGCGGGTGGCCCGCACGATCGTACCCGGAACGTCCAGGTTGATGACCGTTCCGCTCGCACGGTCTTTCAAGTAAACGAGCCCGACGGTATGGCTGATCTCCGCGAACGTGAAATGGCGGTTGGTACTGATCTCGGTCGCCACGGTGCCGTTCGCATTAAAGGTCGTCGTCGACAATCCGACACCGATCACCTTATGCGCGGTTGTGGGGTTGCCGATGATCACGGGGCCGAGATCATCACGGGCTCCGGATGCGTGCGACTCGCCGTTCTCGGCCTTTGACCGGATAAATTCCTCTTCGAGCATTTCATCCTCGGTCGGGGGTTGCGGTCCTGTGCCGCCGCCGGCAGAGCGGCAAAAAGGCACACGAATAGCAGCAGGGTATGGATAATTCGAATTTTCATTTAAAGGACAGTCCTCCTGGTTGTGGGTCTTCTGATCTAAAAACCGGGGAGTAATATCTATCGCTTGGGCTTATTGAAAAACTGTATCAGATAATCGGGAGTTATGGCAATCAAATTGTTTCGTCCGTATTGCCTCGGTTTGAAATCGAAAAGGACCGTCAATGTATAAGCCTGTCGCGGGCGGTGTTAAAGTTCAAACTGAGTCACTACCGGTTCGTGGCCGCTTTTTGCCCACAGGTGCAAAAAACATCAACCACGAAGACGAAAATGCACGAAATTGGCCACTGTGCCTATGCATTTGAATTCATAATAGACCAGCCAATCGCGAATCCGTTGACGTACGCTTTAGTTCCGTGCGAACATTCGCAATTGCATATGAGCTGGTTCACTCCCAAATGCCCGGTCGACAAGGAAACCAGGGAATGGATCGAAAACGCTTTTGGCTGGCTGGTTGACGAACTGGGCTTCGAGACGCTTCGTGAGACGAAGGTCGACTGCCGTCGGAGGAGTTCTTCCCGGACGTGTTCGACGGGTCGCGCTCGAGCATCAGAAAAATGGTCGACCAGTCTCGCGCCTGGTAGCAGGAACACCCTATTGCATCATCAGCTCGTACACCGCGGTCATTTGTTTTAGTTGAGCTTGGGGGTATGAGTTGCGGAAAAAGCCGAGGGCTTCCTCGGCCTTCGGCTTTGGTAGTGCCGGCGTAGATGGCGAGGAAGTTGCCGATTAGGACGTTTTCCTTTTTGGCGTCCCATTTGCCGGCGAATTCATAGCCGACGGCGCCCATGTTGGGGCATTGGTAGGCGGCGAAGACCTTGCGGTCGAGCTGGTTGGCCTGTTCGCGTTTGCGCTCGGCCTCGACGGCCTCGATATACTCGCCGCCGTCGCAATCGTCGCCCATCGGATAGGTTTTGAGGATCACGGCATAAAAGGGAGCTGACTTGACCTCTTTGTTCGGCGGCAGTTTGGGCGGCATTTTGAATGAAAGCTCCCAATCGTCAAAATGCTTTTCCTTGTGATGGCAGGGTTTTGCCGGATCGGGGCAAACGGCGTTTGCGGCCGCGGCCGGTTTTGGCGTAGGTTCGGGTGCAGTTGCGTTCGACGGAGAGAGATTCTCGGTCCGGGCGCGGTCGTTGGCGGCCCGGTTTTGAACGTTCTCAGCGGTGGTCGATCCGAGCTTGCAGCCGAAGGCTACGACGAAAATAAAACCCAATATAAAAAGGCGTTCTTTCATACCGTTATCACGCGTAATCGCGAAAATATGGTATCACAGGCGGTCGGGGCCGCCGCCTGGAAATTCCCTCTGCGAATTCCGCGTTCTCTGCGTTAGGATTGGGCTAAACGCAGAGTCCGAGGAGGACGCAGAGAGACGCGACGAGTCGGCAAATTTTTGCTTGCAAATTACGCCGAAAAAGTTGGATAATTCCGACTGTTCTGGCTCTCGAATAGTGTCTCGACAGATGCTCCCGACCTCCGATATTTAGCGACTTTTGGTTCGGATGAGAGTTGTACCCGTGGTAGATGAAGCTAAATAATTGAGTAGGGATGTCGCCGATCGCCGGTGCTGGTTCGCTTTTTCAGCACGGGCCCCGCCTGCCGTTTTTTGCTTCCATTAAATTTAAAGGGCTAACGATGAGTAATAAATTGTATGTAGGCAATCTGTCCTTTCGTGTGACAAGCGAGGACCTTCAGGAGTATTTTGCAGGGGCCGGTGCTGTGGAATCGGCAAATGTTGTTTTTGACCGCGAGACGGGGCGTTCACGCGGGTTTGGGTTCGTCGAGATGGCGTCGGCCGAAGACGCTAACAGCGCCATTGCTCAATTTAACGGCCAGGAATACGAGGGCCGCAATATCGTAGTTAACGAAGCAAAGCCCCGAGAAGACCGCGGCGGCCGTGGAAACGGCGGTGGTTATGGCGGCAGCGGTGGTGGATGGTAGTTTGCAAAAGGTGGAAAGGTGTAAAAGTGAAAAGGTGAAAAAGAAAATAGGTTTCTCCCTTTCCACTCTTTCACTTTTCCACCTTTTCACTTTTTAATCGATCTTTCCGTTGAACCTGGCAAGGCTGAGGACGATGTCGTCGATCATTGAGGTGCGGTGGCCGGTTTGGGCTACGCCGTTGACGACGAATGAGACTATCAGCTGGTCGCCGCCGGCTGTAGTCATATAGCCTGAGAGGGCCGATACCTGATCTATAGTTCCCGTTTTTCCGCGAATGTTTCCTTGCGCGGCGGTTCCCTTAAAACGGTTCGCCAACGTTCCGTCTACTCCGCCGATCGTTAAGCGTCACGCCAGACTTGCGGCATATTTGCTTCTTGCCATGTAGGAATAAAGCTGCACGACCGCTGCGGGTGTTATCAGGTTGTGCCGCGAAAGGCCGCTGCCGTCATACTGGATGACGCCGTCCGGAGCGACACCGATCCCGGTCAGGAAGCTTTTTACTTCTGCTACGCCGAGGTCGGCACTATCCTGTCGCCGTGCCGGCGCGGCTGATGAAAGCGTTGATTGGGCTTTTCGTCTTGCTTCTTCTCCAAGCGTCCACAACAAAGTCTCGGTATACATGTTCTGACTCGGCTTCATCGTCTTTGCCGCGATAAGGCTGAGCGGCGGCGATTCCATCCTTGCTATCTCGATCTGCTCGGCGGCGGGCACGGCCGACGACGCCGAGCGTACGGAATATTGTCCCGTCACCGTGACGCCTTTTAGTTCGAGCCGCTGCTTCAGGAGAGCGGCGAACAGCTCGGCCGGCCTTGAGACCGTCACCGAACCGCTGAAACCGGCGTTGCCCGCGGGAAGCGTCCCGCTTATCTCCAGCTGATTTTGGCCGAGCTGTTTGTCGATCTTAAGCGTTCGCGCCGTGCCCGCGGCCGTCGTCAGGCAAAGGTTCTTTACGCGATAGACGGGATTGAACGGCGAGAGCTTTACGGAACACGGGTAACCGACCGGGCCGGTCGTGACGGTCAGATCGACGGCGTTGTCGTTCAGCGGCAGGGCCGAAACTTCGGCGCCGTAATACCACTGAAGATCGTCCCACTCCCAGCTCGCCGGGATCGGGTTGCCGCTGAAGTAGGAATCATCCGCGATTATGGAACCTTCGATGCGTTTCACTCCGGCGGCAGCGATCTTGTCCGCGAATTCGTCCAGCTTTTTGTAATAGTTCCCTTCGGTGAACGCGGTCGAGATGGAAACATCGCCTCGGCCGAAAATGCGGAGGTCGCCCTTTATCGTACCGTCCGGATCGGGCAATGCCGTCGCATAAACGCTGGTCACGAACCGAAAGTCGGGTGTCAGTTTTTCCAGCGCCGCAGCGACCGTGAAATTCTTCATGTTCGAGGCCGGCATGAAATACTTTTCGCTGTTCTCATCGAACACGACCTTGCCTGTGTTCAACGAGACGACCTTGATCCCGACCTGTCCACGCCGCAGCTCAGACCGCAGAAGACGGCTGCGGATCTCGGACTGCAGTTCTTCGACCGTGCGAACGCGTACGGCCGTGGACACGGGTGCCGAAGCTGTCGTCTTGACCGCGTCGGGCTTGACGTTTTGGTCCTGGGCGATCGCGACTGTTGTCGGCCAGAGCGTGATAACGGCGAGCAGAGCGGCAGCGAAAGGCTTAACAACCCGATGCACTTTTAACCTGGCGAATCCCATAATAAATACCCACGATCGATCACTACTTTGGATGCACGAAAGAGAAAGGCAGCAACAAACATAATGTCGTTACTGCCCTTCAAATTCAAATCGGCTTCCTGCTCTACCAACGGACCGGACGCAGCGTCGGCCCGACGATATGCGAGCCGGTTATAACGTTCGGTGCCGCCGGGCGGCTCAGGTCGTCACTCCGGGTTTGATGTGCCGCGTACCAAACCACGACGTCCTGGCTTGTCATCGCTTCACCGTTTACCCATGGGTTTATTTGGGCTGGAGGATCCTGCATGTTGCCTGCGTCATCAAGCTCAGCGGGCGAATCGGCTGTTCCCTTGAAACGCATCAGCCAAAAATCTCCGGCCCCGAACGTGTCGGTCAAGTTGCCGTTATTGTCGGTCACACTGCCATCGTTCGTGCCGGGGACGAGCTGGTAGGCCTCGTCGCCAGTGGCGTTCTGGATCATGAACATTCGATTCGTACCCGGACGCCTAAAAAACGCCGACTCGGTCTCGATTAGCTGCTGATATCGTCGGCCGCGGTCCATCAGGTAAACACGGTTGTTGCCGCCGACCACGTCGAAATCGAAACGCCAGTAAACGTGATGGGTCCGTTGGATGCAGATACAGCTATTCGGCCCAACCGAACCAAAACCGTACCTGGGACGAATTGTTCCGTCAGTCGCGAAACGCCACTCCATTATGTAGCGGTACCAACTGGCGTTCAGCTCGGTCACGAGGACAACTTCTTGGCCGTTCTCGGTATTTTGCGTGTAAATGGCAACGCCCCGGAAGTTGCCAGTATCATTCCTCGTTTCCACGACCGTAGTCGCGACCTGTCCGGGGGCGAGAATGCGTATGCCAGGCGCTGGATTTTGAGAGCCAGCCTCGGGAGCGTTGAAAAACTCCTCGGAAAACTGCCAATCTCGGAACGGGCCGCAGCCGTTGACATACTTTACGTTGAGTATCGGCACGTGTGCGCGTTTCAGAACCGATTTTCCTTTATATCGAACATCGCGAATTTCAAGACCTGAACGCTCACCGGGAGCACCGGACGAAGACGAGGGCCGGATTATCAACATTTCCCACAAAGGGTTGCCGCCTGAGTCGTTCACCGTCAAAGTTGCCTGGCCAGCCAGCCCCTCCTGGGTCGGAGCTTGTCCGGCATTCACAATGCCGCACGCGTCCGGTGTAGCAAGAGCGGTCGGCGGCGGATTATTTGCGTATTTGACGAGCTTGTTGTTCTTGAAGCTAACGCCGACGATTTGGTTCTCGCCGGTCGCCGGATCCGCAATGCCGACGTTTATCAAACGTTCACCGTCGATCACGGTCGTTGGCGGCATAGCCTGAAACATTCCGTTGATGACCTTGGATGTCATTTTTATGCTCGGGTCCTGTTCGACAACGCGGAACGCCGCGGTCCACTCGGCTTCGCTGACACTCGGGACTGTATTTTCCCAACGCGCCGTTATCGGCTCGGTCCCGGCAAAGTCACTCTCTACGATGAGGGCAAGGTCCGATGAGTAGTTGTAATATATCGCGGAAAACGCCGCGGAGCCCGAGAAGCCTGGCCTTTCGTTTCGATCCCGTCGTAAAGATATTCGAACCCGACCTCGCGGTATTTCGCGCCGTTGAGTTCGCGGCGGACTACATCGCTGTTGGCGGCTCGCTGGCGGGCGGCATCGACGTCGAGCTGTGTCGGACCCCAAGGGGTCACTTTAATGCTTAGTTTCTTGGCGGCCCGTTTGAACGGGCAGTCGATCTTTCGTTGTCCGACGACGCGAATGCCGCCGTGATCGACAGACAGGTTAGTGTGAGGGCGAACAAAAATTTCCTGAACATTGGTACTCCTTAGAGGCGCAAATTAGGCCGGTTGTAGAAGAGAAACAACTAATAGAAATAGCACTTTAAGGACGGCGGGTCAAGAGATTTTGGAGTTTGATGTCAGTGGATCACGATCTCGTTCAGTGAGCCCGCAGAAATCGTCAGCAAAGGTCGAAAGTTTAAGCTGTTCGCACAGTGTCAGTGCTCCAGATCGTTTGCTTCGCCATGCTCCCGAATTCAGCTGATCCGCTCGACCACCGGTCACTGTGGCGAACTTATTTACATTTCGAATAGCCGCAGTCGCGGCAGAAGTCGCAGCCGGAGGCGTGTTCGAGCTGGCCGCGGCATTCGGGGCATTCGCCGATCAGCGTCGCCATTTGCGGGCCGTCGATCGGCGAGTCGTGTTCGGCCTTGGTAATTCGCGGCGATTCGGGCAGGTTGTTGAGGCGACGTTCGACCATCAGCAAACATTCCGCGACCGCTTGCTCGGGCGACGTTAGAAGCCGTTTATTGAACCAGACCGCGTGGGTCGCCGTGACCTTGTTCAGGCTTCGGGCGACCTCGTTTACATCGAATCCGCCGCGAAGCATCTTTGAAGCGAGCAGCCCCACACCGGCGCTGATCGGGCCGGCGGCGAAGACCTCGAGTATCCGTTCGCCGTCGTGGTTGACGGTTACGTAGAGGTTTTGATTTTCGAACGGGATCCGCCAGGTGGAGCCTTGCAGCTCGCGGGGGCGTTCCGTTCGAGACGGTGAGACTTGGGTAGAAGGTGAGAAGGTGAGAGAGTGAGAGGGTGAGAAGTCATTTCCTAGAATCTCACTTTCTCCCGAGCTCACTTTCTCACTTTCTTTCACGGCTGCCTTCATCGTATTCAACACCTGCCCTTCGCGGCTGCCGTCGCGGTAGTAGCTGACGGCCTTGCAGCCGAGTTGGCGGGCGAGGTGATAGAGCTCGTCGACTGATTCGACGGTATCGTTGGCTGCGCCGTTGCAGGTTTTTGAGATCGAGTTATCGACGTGCTTTTGGGCGGCGGCGAGGACCTTTACGTGGTCCACCGAACCGATCTGCATCGCTGAAATGAATTCGGGCGGCAGCTCGTCCTGGTGTTCTACGACGTATTGCGCGGCGGCCTTTATCGAGTCCTCGTCCGTCTGGTCGACCTCGATGCCGAGGGCCTCGGCCGCGAGCGTGTGAACATAGGTCCGCGTGCCGACCGTGTCCTGGCGGACGTATGCCCACGAGAAATTCGGCTCGATGCCGGACGAAGTTTCGGCGACGAGCGAGATAGTGCCGGTCGGAGCTATTGTCGTCACCTCGTAGTTACGCGGCGTGATCGCTGTTTCTTCGGGAATTCCGATCTCATCGCGAAGAAATGTAGTATAAGCCTCGCGGTTCGCCTCGAATTCCGGAAACACGCCCTTTGCTGCACCAAGCTCAAGCGACGCAAGCCATGATTCACGGCGAACGAATCCCATTACGCGTTCCATCAGCTCGAGCGATTCCGGCTCCCCGTAAGTTATGCCGAGCTTCAGGCAAAGATCGGCAAAACCCATTATCCCGAGGCCGACGGGCCGGGTGTTTTTGACCACCTTGTCGATCTCGGGAAGCGGGAAATAGCCGGCATCGACGACATTATCGAGGAACTGTATCGAGCGATGGACAGCGTGTGCGAGGCGTTCCCACTCGATGTCGCCGTCGCTATAGAATTTCGCAACATCGATCGAGCCCAAATTGCACGAGTTATTAAAGTGAAGCTGCTGTTCGCCGCACGGATTGCAGGCATAGATCGGGCCCATCGACGCCATCAGGTGATTATGGCGGTTGACCTCATCGATAAAGATAATGCCCGGCTCGGCGTATTTGTGTGCCGAGGCGATAATGCGTTTCCAGATGTCGGGAGCGTAAACCATTCCCGGCATAGGCGGTTCTTCGGTAGTGCATTCGGTAAGGTCCGCCGTTTCGTATGCGAATTTATCGGCAAAGGTTACAAACGAGCCGTCGGGCCGGCGATAGAGTACATAATCGCCGCCAGTCACCGGATCGAAAACGGATTGCGTCCAGGGTTCCTCCTTAAATTCGGTTTGGAACCACAAGCCGCGGTCGACGGCCTCCATGAACCCGTCCGTGACGGTCACCGAAATATTGAAATTCGTCAGGCTGCTCTGGTCATTCTTTGCGTGGATGAAACGCAGGATGTCGGGGTGCTCGACCGCCAGGATGCCCATATTTGCACCGCGCCGCACGCCGCCCTGCTTTACGACCTCGGTCGTCTGGTTGACGATGTTCATGAAGCTGACAGGCCCCGACGCGACGCCGCGGGTCGAATTGACCATCGATCCCGCCGGGCGGACGAACTGATAGGTCATTCCGGTGCCGCCGCCGGTTTGGTGGATAATTGCCACGTTCCGCGCGTGCTCCATTATTCCTTCGATCGAATCGGGCACGTCGAGAACGAAGCAGGCTGCAAGCTGCCCTTTAGGCTTTCCGGCGTTGACGAGGCACGGCGTGTTAGGAATGAATTCGCGATCCAGCATGATCGCCGTCATCTCATTGAGAAACGATTCGCGTTGATGCGGGTCGGTCTCTGCGGTGGCTACGTGGCCGACTACGCGATGGACAATGTCGCTCCAACTTTCAGTCGGCTCGCCATGCTCATTCTTGGTCGAATATCGTTTTGCGACAACTTTTTCCGCATTTAGTCCAAGCGGTCTCTGGTCACGTTTGTCAGCGGTTTCGTTTCCGTTTTTGTCGACACGCGTTTCAACGGCTGCTGATTCGAAAGCCTTACTCATTCCTATGTTCTCTCCTGTGGAACCGTTATCAAAAACGGGAACGGTTCGCAATTGTTTATCTATTTTACCACCTGAGGCCGTTGTATTCGAGGCAGCAAAAGGACTGTCGGGAACGACTTCGGCCGGGGGACATATAGAGCACTAAGACGCGGTATGTCACTTCATTATACCATATATTGGGGCATGATCGAAGCAACATCAACAGATGGTGGTGTCTCGGAAATATTGATGTTGGCACAATCAGAATTCCTTATCTTTTACGGTACGCCTCTGCGACCTTTGCGTTGAACTTCGCGATCTTTGCGATAAAAAAGAATTTAATCGCAAAGGTCGCAGAGTTATCGCAAATTACGCAAAGTTAGTCGGGTTCTTCACCGACCAGCCAGCAGACAAGTTTTCAAACTACATGAAAGACGATGTGTTTGACTTTTTGGGCGTCGTTTTCGAAAACTAGATGGTGATGGACAAGATGATCCAAGGTACGGCGGCGGACGGGACTATACGGGTTTTTGCCGCCGTTACGACGAATGTTCTACGTGAGGCGATGCGGCGGCATCAGACCTCGCCGACCGCGACGGCGGCGTTGGGACGTGTGCTGACAGGCACATTGCTGCTGGGCTCCACTTTCAAGGACTACGACCGACTCACCATAAAAATAGACTCCGACGGAATGATCGGGGGCATCACTGCCGAAACGACCGGCGACGGCTTTGTTCGAGGTTATGTAAAAAACACGGATGCCGAACTGCCGCCGTCCGGGAACGGGAAGTTTGACGTCGGCGGGCTGGTCGGAAATGGCACATTTTACGTGATCAGGGAATCGGGGTTCGATATCGGCTTTCATAAAGATCCTTATGTCGGCTCGGTGCCGCTGGTTTCGGGCGAGATCGCTGAAGCCTGGCGTATTATCTCGCGAAATCCGAACAAATTCCGTCCGCCGTCCTGCTGGGTGTTCTGTTGAAAAGCAGCGAACCCTTCGCGGCCGCATCCGGCGGCGTGCTGATCCAGATGCTGCCCGGTGCAAATGAGCACATCATCACTATGATCGAGGACACGGTGCGGCACGCTCCTCACGTGACCACGTTGATAGAAGCCGTGCTGGGCCCGAGGACCTGCTGCGAGAGGCACTGGGCGAGGTCGATTTGAGTCCTGGAGGAAAAAGAGGTCGCGTTTCGCTGTAACTGTTCGTTTGAAAGAGCGAAAGCATTGATCGCCTCGCTCGGCAAGGCGGAGGTCAGATCGATGCTCGAAGACGACAAAGGTGCGACGATGACTTGCGGGTTTTGTAACGAGACTTATCGATTGTCGGAGGCGGATCTGGAGGAAATGCT
>CAVXOI010000001.1:0-126603 GCA_963763355.1 uncultured Acidobacteriota bacterium | reverse complement strand
CGCCTACGCGGATCGGTGACCTTTTTGTCTCCGATCGCAACGGCTCGAATGCAAGACAGCTAACTCGTATCAACGACGCACTTTTTGCAAAACTGAACCTGACCGAGCCCGACGATATTTGGTACACAAGCTTTGACGGCAAGCGGGCGCAAACGTGGGTGCAAAAGCCGCCTGATTTCGATCCGAAAAAGAAGTATCCGCTGATCCTGAATATTCACGGCGGCCCGCACGCGGCTTATGGCTACGTCTTCGATCACGAATTCCAGTGGATGGCGGCGAAAGGCTACGTTGTCGTGTATCCCAATCCGCGCGGCACCACGAGCTACGGCCAGGATTTCGGCAATATCATCCAGCACGCCTATCCCGGCGACGACCATAACGACCTGATGCTGGCGGTCGATGAGGTGATCAAACGCGGCTATATCGACGACAACAAAGCTCGGCATCACCGGCGGATCGGGCGGCGGCGTGCTGACGAATTGGGCCGTGACGCAAACCGACCGTTTCGCCGCGGCCGTCTCGCAGCGTGACATTTCCGACTGGGCAAATTGGTGGTACACCGCCGACTTCACGCAATTTCAGCCAAGCTGGTTCAAAGGAGCGCCGTTCGAAGATGTCGAGGGATTTCAAACAACGTTCGGCGATCACGCACGTCGCAAAGATCAAGACGCCGATGATGTTCATTCTCGGCGAGGCCGATTGGCGAACGCCGCCCGCGGCCGGCGGCGAAGAACTTTTCCGTGCGTTGAAATACCGAAAGGTCCCGACCGTCATGGTCCGCTTCCCGAACGAAGGCCACGAACTTTCCCGCTCCGGCCAACCCTGGCACCGCATCGAACGGCTCCAGCATATCGTCGGCTGGTTTGATAAATGGCTGATGGGAGCGGCGAAGCCGGAATATGAAGTTGCCGTTGCCCCTTAGTCGTTAGGCGATCGTGCGGATCTCTTGGCCGGCGACGAATGTCGCGGCTATATCCCGGGCGTTCGATGAGAAAATCAAAGCTGCCTCGACATCGTTAAGCGGCTGCTGAGACTGATGAGTCAAAGAAACAACCGCCATGTCGGCCTGTTTACCGGGTTCGAGCGTGCCGATCAGATTTTCCATTCCGAGGGCCTTTGCTCCGCCGAGAGTTGCGGCTTCCAGAACTTCCTTGGCGGAAATAAAACGTCTTCGATCAGCGCGGTTTCGTGCGAAAAGGGCGGCGAAGCGTGATTCTTCGAGCAAATCGCACACGTTGTTGCTCGCGACGGAATCGCTGCCGAGGCCGACGGCGATCCCAGCATCAAGAAACTTCTCGAACGGTGCATAACCATGGCCGAATTTTGCATTCGATTTCGGGCAATGGGCGATCGTCGCACCGTTCGAAGCGATGCGTGAAATGTCGCTATCGGAAACGCGAACACAATGGGCGAGCAGCGGACGTGCGGACAAAACGCCGAGCCGTTCAAGATATTCGATCGGTGTGCAATGCGGCGAATGCCATTCGACGCCGAATTTTTCATAGACCTCGGTAAAAAACCCTTCGCCCGATGTCAGCAGACGCCATCTCCTCGGCAGCCTCGGCTGCGTGGATCGAGAGGGGTACGCGATTGATGATCGCGTATTGTGCGATCAGTTCGAACAGCCGCGAACTGACCGTGTAGGTCGAATGCGGCGAGATTCCGATCTTTACGAGGCCCGTCTCCTCTTCTCGAAGCTTTTCATATTTGGCAGCCGAGCGCCAGAAAATCATCATCAGCGGTCCTGTTGTCGGGCGAGAACTCGGTTTCCTGAAAGACGATGCCACGCAATCCGACCTGTTTTAGTGCTGCGAAACCCGCGTGTCCCATTCGTCCGATATCGCCAAAACACGTGACGCCAGCGGCCGCACCTTCCAGTGCACCGGCGATCGCGGCACGCTCAATGTCTTCGTCGGTCATCCCCGTACGCAATTCGTTGATCTTCAGCAGCCACGCTCGAAAATCGTGTTCGACGTTGTCTAGAGCACCGCGCATTGCGGTCAGTTCAAGATGCGAATGGCAGTTTACAAAACCGGGCAGGATCGCGGCCTTTCCGAAATTCTCGATCTCGGCGGACGGATATTTCGCCTGAATCTCAGCGGCCGATCCGACTGCGAGAATTTCACCGCTGGCAAAAGCAAGGGCGCCGTCGGTGATCGGTTCCGAAGATATCGGCAGGACGTGATCGGCGGCGAGGATCTTTATCATCGAGGGATAGGTCTGGCGGGTTCGGCCGACCCGGCGGAACGATAGCGTTCGAGGATAGAGGTCACATAGGCGCGGGTTGACGGTATCCCGATCCTCGTGACAAAGTCAGGTTCGGACAGGTCCCGAGCGTCCACGCCTCGGGTCCATTCTTCGACGCGGCTCGGCCCGGCATTGTATGCTGCTAGGGTCATCGCCGTTTCCGCGGGCTTTCCCCGGTATTTGTTCCGCACCTTTTCAAAATACCAACACCCGACCTGAATGTTCCTTTCAGGATCGCTTAAAAAAGCGACGACATTGTCCGCCGCCTGCCGTTCAAATTCCTGCAAGCCGGTTTCCTTTGCCCACTCACGTGCAACTGTCGGCGTTACCTGCATCAGTCCGACCTCGTCCGCCGCACCGATCTTCCATCCGCGAAACCAGGTTTCCTCATAGATCAGGCTCCATATCAGTCTTTCGTCTATGTTAAATACGCGCGCGTGACGGACGATCAGGCTGTCGTACCGATGCTCCCAATAATCGCGAAAAAAGTAATAACCCGACACGAGCAGGATCGCGCCGATAAAGCTAAGCGAAAGCAGGTAGCGATACATCCGAAAAAAGGGTGGTCGACGTATTGGGCGAATGAAACTCGGTCCGCGTGTATTAAATCAAATGGCCCCGACAATCACAAGCAATTGCGGATCGGCCGGACAGCATCGTCCGCCAGGCTTAATTGGACTAACGCGCTTTTTTGGACCGGGAATTTACTTGCGGGGCCGGCCGGCCGTTATTCCGGGGCGACGCTGCCTTTCGATTCGAGCTTCGTCCCGAACGTACCAGTTCGGAAAACAGGTCGGTGTCATAATCGGCTTCACGCGCCATCTCCTCGCGGATCCGGATGAGTTCTTCAAGGAATTTTGGGCGCCGGTACATAGTGCAGTTAGATGTTGGACGCCTGGAGCCTGTGAGTCAAGAGAGGGAGAGGCAGCTTAGCTGTGCACGAGGAATTCAGGCGTGACGATCGCCGGGGAGAAAAAGCCGGCGGCGGCGTTAAACAATCTTACGCGGGCCTGCTTTCTGACGTTGGCGAGATGGCCGAAATTCCATGTAACGAGATAATCGATCTTGTGAAATGAAGCGAGAGCCATATGGATCGCGTCCGCGATGAATTTTCGGTGAAAGATCCCGCGTGAGACGTAACCTTCGGCCAAAATGGCGACTTCCTCTGAAAGTTCCAGCCTTTCGAGCCCGCTGATTATCTTAAGATATCCGGTTTTATACGGCTCATCGATCCGTTCGAGTTCACGTTGAACAAGGATCGAGCTGTATGCCTGATATTCACTCAACTCGTGTTCGAACCAACGTATCGTCAGGTCGCGGCGAAACGGGTCGCCATTGTCGAGGTAAGCCCCGATAACTGATGTTTCAAGATAGATGCTTAGTTTCATGCGGATCGAGCACCCGGCCCAGCCCAGGCAGCTCCCGGGTGTAGCAGTCGGATCCAGGCTCTATTGATGATCAGTACTCAACGGGAAGAAAGTCACCTTCGAATTCTTAAAATCGAAGGTCATTCTGTAATTCTTTAGAAAATTTCCCCCGAGGATGCCGGCCTGCTGGAAACCGGAGGCTTCATTGATCATATCAAGATCAAGCGCGATCGCCGTCACGTCCTTGCGCGAATGCGAACCGAAGGAAACACTTGGAAGCCGGAAAGAGACGACTCCGTCAGTTACGCCGGCCGATCCGATGACCCGCATTTTCTCCGCGGTAATGAAAGGGCTGACCGCATCAAGGCTCGCGACCTCGTCTGAAATTACGGAAACGCTGGCGCCCGTGTCCACGATAAAATTCAATGGTGTCTCTATCCCTTCAAGCTGCACCTCACCGCTCAAAAACCCGCTTGACGTCAGCCGGAGCGGCAGAGCGATCGTCGACGCCCGATCGCGTTCCTGCGGAAGAGTTGTCGTTTTTGTCAATGAGAAGGTAAGGTCGCCGTAATCGAGTGTCGTCAAGAACTTCGAAATGAGGGACAGGCCTATATAACCGTCGACCCGATGTGCGTCGTTGTGAAAACGTCGAATATAAACAGGTACATTTCTGACCTCGACCTCGCCTATCTGGACCTCTTTTAGAAATCCGTAGACTATTTCGAAGCGTCCGTCACCCCCGATCCCCTTTGCATAACCGCCCTTTGTGATCGCGTCAATACCGAGCCTTTTCGCGGTCTCGTCGGAAATGACGGAAATACCCGAACCGGTATCAAGAACAAAATTCAACGGCTCTTCGCGATTATTGACCCTTAGCTTTATGACCGGCCGGTTACCCGTCAGCACGATCGGGACCGTGGTCTTGTCTGATCCGGCCGTCACATAGAGCGATGGGCGATTGCCGAGATAATTAAGGAAGTTAATGAGTCCCTTGATACGGGCCCGGCGTTCGTCGTCGGTATCATTCGAGATGGCAAGAAACCTCACATACGCATCTGCCGCGGCTTTATATTTCTCGGCCCGGGCGGAAACCTGCGCGTATGTAAACAGGTAATCGGCCTGCCCGGGGTCGTAGTAGACCGCCTGTTCGAGGTTCGACAGGCTCTCGTCGATCCTATTCTCGTAAAACTCCAACATTCCCAGGCCGGCCCAGGCCAGCGCCTGCCGCCTGTTGAGCATTAGGGAACTGAAAAAGAGGGCCCGGGAATCACGAAATCGCCCGCGCCAAGCATTGTCATGCCAAGTACGGCAAAGGCATACGAGTTTTTCGGCTCGCTCTTGGCTATGGGAACGGCCAGGTCATAGGCCTCGGTAAGCCGGCGTTGCTTGGCGTATAGGTGGGCAAGTCTTAAAGTCGGTAACGAATCGCTGCCGTCGATCTCGATCGCCTGCACCAGCAGCTTTTGAGCATCGTCGATCCTGCCCTTTCTAATTAATTTATCTGCCTGTTTTACAAGCTTGCGGGATTCGTCGTTATCTTCGGCCGAAGAATAAGCCAGGCCGGCTGCCGGGAGGCTGACGGACAGAATAATAAGGAACAGTACGAGCGGGCGTCGGAAACTGTAGATCGGGGCCTCAGCGGTGTCGGAACTACGGTATGTCATAACCAACGCTCCCTGATGCTTATAGCGACGCCGGCCGAAGGCAGATCATTTCAAGATCTCACCCGTCTTCATAGACCAAAGCACCAGATCAAGCTCGTCGAAATCAATACGCGCATTTCTAGCTAATTGTTTTAACTTACCTTCGACGGTTAGATACTTCGAACGCGTAGATGGTGGCTTTGGCTCGTCAATTATTTTTAATTCATGTAAGCATCTCAACACATGCTTATCCAATATGGCGTAGCCGCTAAAACCGACGTTACGCAAAAAATGGCTGGCTTCCTTATACCCGAGGCCTTTTATCCCCTTTTCATGGACCAGCCAGTCTCGCCGCTCGTAATGGCAGTCGAAACTCGTTAGCTTCTTACGCAGCTTCATCCCACAATGTTTACGAAGAAAATCGCGCGACTCGACGACGTATCTGGAACGTGCGTTCGGATAACGGTGAACGCCGGTCAAGGCCTTTGCGATCTCACCCTGTTCGCCGTCCTCGAGCAATTCCCGAACGGCCTCGACCGAACGGAGGCCCATCTTTGCCGAACATCCGCCGGTGAAAAAACAATAGACCATTTCTTCCCAAAGGCGCACGTCCGTCCCATTCATCCAGACCGATTCAAACTCGGCCAGACGATTTCGTATCTCATCGCCGCGTTCCGCGTATGTCTTGCGAATGTCTTCGATGTTTACTGCATTAGGTGCCGGGGATGTCATTGATGCTTATCCGATTCTAGGAGCCTCATCAGGTAGTGTCAATGAAATTATTCCGTTCAGATCTCGCAAAAAGTCTTCTCGCGTACAGTCAGGTTTACATATAAGGGTATTAGATAATAACCATAAGCAGGCGTGAAAATGGTGACATCTAAAATTGAAGGTCCGCCATCGAATGTATTGCCTGTTCACCTTATGTTTTGGGCAGTATTTTAGGGTTGAAAATGAGGGGCGTTGTCATGCTATACTAGTGAATGCCTTTACCGGCCTCCCCAGATAGCCTGCAAGAGAACGACCTGAGTTAAAAGTTTATTAATGAAGAGTTTGACCGGAAAATTAGCCACTAGGCCTTTTATATTCGTCTTTACCGCTGTTTTCGCGGTAAGCGGTTTTGGCCAGGCACAGCCGTATCTGCAGGACATCGCCGTTCCACGTGATCCGGTCCAGAATATGGCAACGCCGCTGGTCAAAAAGACCTCGAGCGTTACGCCGCTAAATTCGTCGCCTGCAACGGCCATTAGGTCTGCCAACGCGATCCTGGCCGAAACGCCGATCCCGGGCCATTCAGGCGTGCTCGTCGAGGGCCTCAACGGTGAGGTCATTGTGGAAAGTGCCGCGAATATACCTTTCAACCCGGCTTCGAACGTAAAGCTTGCCACCGCTTTTGCGATCCTAAAGACATTTGGCCCGGAATATCGTTTTCCGACCAGTGTTTGGACGGACGGAAGCTACGAGGAAGCCACTGGCACGATCCACGGTAACCTTTATATTTCGGGCAAGGACCCGATGTTCAGCTACGAGCACGGCGTAATGCTAGCCAGCGAGCTGAACCGGATGGGCATTCGTTATGTAAAGGGCGATCTGGTCGTCACGGACAATTTTGCGATCAACCACTCAAGCTCTGCCCAGCGTTCAAGCCAGCTGCTGTTTGCTACGCTGGATGCGGCCAAGCGGTCAAACGCAGCAACAAATGCGTGGTCGAGCTTTGCGGTCAATTCCGGACGTTTTAACCCGGAAACATCGGCTCCGAGTGTCGTTTTCACCGGCTCGGTCTATGTTCAGCCGATGCCCGGTAATGTCAATCTGCTCTTCTCGCACGAATCGGCAAAGATGCGGGACATTCTGAAAACCACGCTTTGCTATTCGAACAATTTCCTTTCCGAGAGATTAGGCGATATGGTCGGCGGGCCGTACGCGGTGGCAAGATTGGTACATCAGCACGCAGCCGTCCAGCCGTACGAATTCTCTATACAGACCGCTAGCGGCTTAGGTGTCAACAGGGTCACACCGAATGCGATGATGAAGCTTTTGCGAAGCCTTCGCCAGGAACTCGCCGGTTACCGGATGACTTTCGCGGACATTATGCCCGTCGCCGGTATCGATAAAGGAACGCTTGAGAACAGATTCGATTCTGATTTCGCAATGGGAAGCGTCGTGGGCAAGACCGGAACGCTGGGTAATACGGACGGCGGCGCCAGCTCGCTGGCAGGCGAGATCAACACACGAAGCGGCAAGTTGCTGTTCGTGATCTTTAACCAACGCGGCAGCGTTTCGCGGTTCCGCAGCTTTCAGAACAACTACGTTTCCCTGATCCAGGGACAGTTCGGCGGGGCGGCGGCAATGGCTTACAACGAAATTCCCCTGAATTCGCGGCTTGCCAAAACGCGTATCTCGTATCCAGACGGCAAGCATGTAGGCGGCGAAGACTAACTAGTCAACACGAATTTTACCGGAAGGAAGCAGATTAACTGCTTCCTTTTTTGTTTTTGGGACGCCTAAAGCCGTAAGATATTGCGGGAAGCGGCCCTAGTCCGGTTCCACAACCCGAGAATGAACCAGATCGAAGACGAGCTTCCCGAAGGCGAAACCCCCGAAGAACTTGCCGAACCGGTCGATGAGCACAAGGCCGTCGCCGCCGATATCCCTAAAGAACAAAGTGTGGCCCGCTCGGCAGGCATCGTTTCGATCGCCGTTATGTTTTCGCGCGTCCTCGGTCTTGTCCGCGAAACGATTTTCGCAAGATTCTTCGGCGCCGGCTTCCTTTACGACGCATTCGTCGTGGCTTTCAAAGTGCCGAATATTCTCCGAGACCTCTTCGCAGAAGGGGCCTTGTCCGCCGCCTTTGTTAAGGTCTTCACCGATTACCAGATCAGAAAAACCGAGATCGAGGCTTGGCGGCTCGCAGGCCTGATCTTCAATGTTTTGGCCGTAGTCATGAGTGTCGTGACGGTCATAGGCATCTTGATATCGCCATATGTGATTCCACTGCTGGCGACGGGATTTGCACCGGAGAAAGCTGCCCTGGCCGTGACCCTCACTCAGATAATGTTCCCGTTCATCCTGCTTGTGTCCTTGGCGGCTCTGGCGATGGGCGTGCTCAACACGAAAGGCCGGTTCGGTATTCCTGCTTCAGCGTCTACCGCTTTTAATCTCGCCTCGATCATCTTCGGCCTGTCGTTCGCCTACTGGTTAAGCGGCGGCGAATGGGAAATATCGAACGATAAGTCGGTGGTCGCAACCGACTCCGCCCAATGGGCGATCATCGGAATGGCACTCGGCACGCTTGCCGGTGGGGCGGCCCAGCTTTTGATCCAGATTCCTTCGCTGCTAAAGGTGGGTTTTCGTTTTTCGCCGGTGCTGGATTTCCTCGATCCCGGCGTTCGACGAGTGATGCGGTTGATGGGCCCGGCGATCATAGGCACTTCTGCCGTGCAGGTGAAGGTGCTGGTCGATCTGGTTGTGGTTTCCGGAATCGAAGCGGGAAATTCCTGGCTTAGCTACTCGTTCCGGCTGATGCAGTTCCCGATCGGGGTTTTCGGCGTAGCGATAGGAACGGCCGCCATCCCGGCACTTTCGCGGCTGGCGTCGGAGGACAACATCGCGAAATTCCGCGACACGCTTTCGGACGCGCTCAAGCTGGTTTTCCTAATGACGGTTCCTGCAGCCTGCGGGCTGATCGTGCTGGGCGAGCCGATAATCGCACTCATTTATCAGGGTGGCCGGTTCACTTCGCTGGACACGAACATGACCGCCTGGGCTCTTGCGGCATATTCGGTCGGCCTGGCCGGTATGCGGCGATCAAGGTCCTGTCGCCGTCGTTTTACGCCCTGGACGACGCGAGAACGCCGATGTGGATAAGCATCGCCTCGATCGGCGTGCATGCGCCGATGAGCTTCGGAATGATGTACTTTTTGTCGACCGTTGGGGTTTCGCCGGAACGACCGAACGGATTTGGGCACGTCGGCGTCGCGCTCGCCACGTCGAGCGTGGCCCTGGTTAATTTTATCGCCCTTACTATTTTCATGCGACGGCGGATCGGGCGTCTGAACGGCCGTGACATTATGGCCTCATTCGCTAAGGTCGCGGCCGCGTCCGCTTTAATGTCGGCGGTTGCGTACGGCAGCTATCAAGTTCTCGCGGCGGCGATGGGCGAACGGGTTTTCTGGGTAAGACTAGTGCAGGCTTTCGTTCCGATCGGACTCGCAGGCGTCACGTTCGTCCTGGCTGCAAAAGTGCTCCGCATCAATGAGATCGAGCAGGTCATCTCCATGCTCCGGCGAAAGCTGGGCCGCTGAACGAGGCCCGCGTCCTCCTTATTTGTATCGAACGTCTATAATGATCAGCCCATTCAAAGATAAACTGCCGGATATACACAATTCAGCTTTCATCGCCGACGACGCCGTCGTTATCGGTGATGTCGTGATCGGTGCGGAAGCCAGCATCTGGTTCGGGGCCGTCATTCGGGGCGACGTGAATTTTATCCGCATCGGCGACCGAACAAATATCCAGGACGCCACCGTCATTCACGTAAGCTCGAAAACTCATTCGACGGTTCTGGAAAACGATATCACGGTAGGTCACCGCGTTACGCTGCACGGATGTTATGTCGAGGCCGAATGCCTTATTGGGATCGGGGCCATTTTGCTGGACGGTGTTCGTGTCGGACGGAATTCGCTTGTGGCGGCAGGCAGCCTTTTGACGCCCGGGACGCAGGTGCCACCCGGATCGCTCGTGATGGGCAGCCCGGGCAAGGTTAAGCGTGAGTTGACCGAGATCGAAATCGAGAAAATCAGGCAAAGCGCCGCCAAGTACGTCGAACTTGCGGCGATTTACCGTTCGTCGGAGACCGGCGGATCCTCAGCTTGATAATTCAACTCGCCTTTTTACAAAGCACCCTATACGTCGTAGAATCCATTTTTCGCCTGCTTTTCACCCGATACTGTTATGAAGAAAACGCTCCTCTCGGCGGTCGTTCGCCATAATGCTTTTTGCGTATGCCGCGGCACAGGCCGACGAGACCGGAAAGAACGAGTTCACGGTTTGGGGCGGGTTCTCGCCTGATTCCAACACCTGGCTGCCCGCTTTTGGCCGCACGCCCGATGCTCGTTTTGGCATGATCGCGTTTCGCTATTCGAGACGGTTTAACAATAACGATACGGTCAACCTGAAATACACAGCCGACGCAGTTCCTGCCGCGTTCCTGAACTATCCGGACTTCGAGATAGCAGCGACAACGCCGCCGTCGATCCGTTCCGTCCGCCCGACTAGGTATGCGTTCGGCGCGGCTCCGCTCGGGCTGCAGGTGAATTTTCGTCCGAGAAAGAATGTCCAGCCATTTATCGGCTCAAGCGGCGGTTTTCTCTATTTCAACGAACGCACGCCCAATTTTGGCGGAACAAGATTCGCCTTTACGGCCGATGTTGGCGGTGGCGTAGAGTTCAAGCTAAAGGAAAAACGAGCCGTCACGGTAGGCTACAAGTACTACCACATCTCCAACTGGGACCGCGGCATCGTGAACCCGGGTTACGACAATAACCTCTTGTACATCGGCTACACCTTCTTCTCTAACTGATATCAACAGAATTAGCCACGAATGTACGGATGGGGTACGTGACTCTTATTGGTGCATTCGTGGCTCATCCGTCTCTGCGGTAAACTATCCGACTATGGCAAGCACCAACCCAGCCCGCGGCATGCGCGATTTTCTGCCCGCCGATGTCCGAAAACGCGAATACGTGATCGGCATCATCAAGGAAGTGTACGAATCGTACGGCTTCGAGCCGCTCGAAACCCCCGCCGTCGAGAACCTCGAAACGCTGATGGGCAAGTACGGCGAGGAAGGCAATCAGCTCATCTATAAGATCCTGAAACGGCGGCGAAAAGTTCTGAGAGTCTGGTCGACTGGAATCAGCGCACGAACTCGAAGACATGATGAAATCGTTTCGAAATTGAAGATCATGATCTTTCAGATCTAGCGCTGCGATATGATCTGACCGTTCCGCTTGCCCGGGTCGTTGCCAACAACAAAAACGAACTTCCGAAATTCTTCAAACGCTATCAGATACAACCTGTCTGGCGCGCCGACCGCCCGGCACGTGGAAGGTTTCGCGAATTTTATCAGTGCGATGTGGACGCGATAGGCTCGTCGTCGATGGTCGTTGAGGCGGAATTGATCTCGGCCGTTACTCAGATCCTGAAGCGTTTGGGATTTGACGATTTTGTTGTCCGTCTCAATCACCGCGAAGTGCTGCGAGATATCCTCGACACGGCCGGCGTTCCCGCGGAAAAGCACGCCGACGCACTGGTCGCTATCGACAAGCTGGACAAGATCGGCAGCGAAGGCGTAAAGGCGGAACTCGAATCTCGTGGAGTTTCCGAAGATGCATCTGCAATGCTCCTCGGCATTTTCGAGCAGACCCAAAAAATAGTTGACGAAGGCAAAGACGTTAACCGAACGATCGTCAGCAACCTGATAAATATCGTCAGCAATGAGGTCCTGACCGATATCGGCTCGATTCTGCGGTTCGCAGGCGACTCGCCGGTGCAGCTCGACCCGTCACTTGCCCGCGGGCTCTCGTACTACACCGGAGCGATCATTGAAGTGAACGTCCCCGACCTGGCCGGATCGCTCGCCGGCGGCGGCCGTTACGACGGCCTGATCGGGATGTTCGGCAAAGAGCAGATCCCCGCCTGCGGCATTTCGCTCGGCCTCGAACGCATCCTCGTTGTGATGGACGAACGCGGCATGTTCCCGCCGGAGATCGCGGAATCGACCCCGGCGGACGTGATGGTCGCGATCTGGAGCGAAGAAACCGTCGGCGAATCGCTGAAACTGGCGGCTGAGCTGCGTTCCGCGGGTATGCGGGTCACCGTCTATCCCGAGGCGGATAAATTAGGAAAACAGCTCAAGTACGCTGACGCGATCAAGGTCCCGTTCGTCTGTATTCTGGGTGAAAACGAGGTCTCTGAGGGGAACGTGACGGTCAAGAACTTGAGCTCCGGCGAACAGGAGTCGGTCAAGCGGGCCGAGACCGCTAAACATCTAAAGCAGGTGGAGAATGGCTAAACTTAACTGGACGATCATCGGATATAACCTTGCCGAAGCTCGGGAGCAACTTGAGGCGATCGAAAAGCAAATCAACGATGGGAAGCCACCGACCGAAGAAGGCTTTCAGGTCATGCTTGAGCACACCCTTCACCACCTTGCGTTCGCGTGGAACATCAGGCGTATCTCAACGAAGCGTTACTCAAAGCTCTCCAACGCCGAATTCAACGAATGGAGTAAGTTTCCGCCAGAGCTTGAGCCCCTTCATATTGAGAAGTAAGAATCGCTGCTGGCATGCCTCAAAGACTCGAACCAAAACTTATTTCCGTCCTCCGCGAAGGCTACACGAGTACCCTGTTACGGAACGACCTGCTCGGCGGGTTGACTGTCGGCATTGTCGCCCTGCCGCTTGCGATAGCACTCGCGATCGCGTCGGGCGTTAAGCCGGAACAGGGACTATACACGGCCATCTTCGCGGGCTTTGTCATCGCCGTGCTTGGCGGAACCCGGACGGGAATTAGCGGGCCTACGGGTGCGTTTATCGTCATCGTGTACGGGATAGTCGAGAAATACGGCTACGACGGGCTGGTGGTCGCGACGCTCATCGCCGGCATTCTGCTGATAATAATGGGCCTCGCCCGCATGGGGGCGTTCCTTAAGTTCGTGCCGTATCCGGTGGTGGTCGGCTTCACTTCCGCGATAGCACTGATCATCTTCTCATCGCAGGTGAGCGACTTTCTCGGCCTGAAGATCGAAAAAGTGCCGGCCGATTTCGTCGAAAAATGGGCCGCCTACGCGGAGCATGTTCGCACCGTCGATCCGTACTCGCTTGCCGTCGGGGCGGCGTCGCTGTTGATAATTGTCCTGTGGCCGCAGGTCACGCGAAAAATTCCCGGCCAACTGATCGCCATTCTTGCGGTCACGTTTGTCGTCCAATTCTTCAACCTTCCGGTTGAGACGATCGCGACACGTTTCGGCGGTGTGCCGAATTCTCTGCCCGTACCGCACATTCCCGCCGTCAACTGGCAGCTCGTGCAGGAGATGTTCATGCCCGCTGTGACCATTGCCATCCTCGCCGGCCTCGAATCGCTGCTCTCGGCGGTCGTGGCGGATGGAATGACGGGCACGCGGCACCGCTCGAACATGGAGCTGATCGCGCAAGGATCCGGCAACATCGTTTCGGTCATTTTCGGCGGCATTCCCGCGACGGGAGCTATTGCCCGCACGGCCACGAACATAAAGAGCGGCGGAAGGACGCCCATGTCGGCGATCATCCACTGCGTGTTCCTACTTCTCGTGCTCCTGTTCGTCGGCAAGTGGGCGGCGATGATCCCGATGGCAACCCTCGCTGCCGTGCTGATCGTAGTCGCCTACAACATGAGCGAATGGCGCGAGTTCGTCCATCTGCTCAAAAGTCCCCGCGGCGACGTCGCCGTCCTGCTCGTCACATTTTTCCTGACCGTCTTCATCGAACTAACCGTGGCAATACAGATCGGCATTCTGCTAGCGGCGTTCCTCTTCCTGCAGCGAATGTCGACGCAAACTTCGGCCTCGCTCATAACCGAGAACCTGAAAGAGGATGAGGAATTCAGGATGCGTGACATGTCCGCGATCGAGATACCCAAGGGGGTCGAGGTGTTTGAGATATACGGCTCGCTCTTTTTCGGCGCCGTCCGCCAGTTCAAGGAATCGATCCGCGTCGTCGCCCGAAAGCCGAAGGTGCTCATCCTCCGCATGCGCCAGGTACCGTCGATCGACGCCAGCGGCATCCATGTGCTTGAGGAATTGGCGTCCGAAGCGAGACAGAACGGCCAACTTCTCGTATTCTCCGCCGTCTCGACCTCGGTGTTCGACGTGATGGAACAGAGCGGTTTCGCGGACCACGTCGGACGGGAAAATTTCGCTCAAGACATTTTCGCGGCACGCTCGAGATAGCCCAGATGCATATCGAGAACACCGCCCACCAAAGAACACAATGAAAGATGTCGTCTGCAATTACCACAAAGATGCCCTTGCCAGCTTCCGTAACTACAAAAAGCTGGCCGAACGGGCAATGGTGCAAGTCTCGGATGAAGAGTTCTTCGCGGTAAATGGGAAATGGACAAGAAAAAAGGCGGGCACAAATGAGCCCGCCTTTTGTCGCAGCGTTCCCTTCTAATTACCAGTTTCTGCCAAGCCGCACGCGTCGGATCACCTGTGTCCGGGTACGCCCGTTTGCGAAGTAGGTCGTCCGATAGGTCACGCGATATCTGTATCGCCCTATATTCGTGACACGTGTCTGCACGACGGTCCTTGTGCGGCGGTTGTTCCATCGCCTCCCCGGTTGATTCACTCTGATCTGGACCTGCTGGTCCGCGACTGCCGGCGATGCTGCCGTCTTTGCTTCTGCCGACGGAACAAACACCGCCATCGCGCCCAACATGATCGATGATATTAATAGCTTTTTCATTTTTACCCTTCTCCTTGTAATTTTTGACCGCCGGAGCGAGGCCGACGGTTCACTCTTGTTATGGCAACAGGCGTTCCAAAAGTGGGAAGTGGCATGTAAAGTTATGTAAAACCCTTTAATGATAACAGTTAGCGGCACAATAAGCCGTATTTTGCATTTGACGCGAATGTCTTAGGAGTGCCCGATATGGTACTCTAGCCGGAGTATTTCTGTATGAAAGGCATCTCCATCCTTGGCTCGACCGGCTCGATCGGCTGTAATTCCCTTAAAGTTATCGAACACCTGAAAGAATTCCGGGTTGTCGCGCTCGCGGCCGGCCGGAACATGCCAGAATTTGCAAAGCAGATCGCAAAGTTCAAGCCTGAGTTGGTTTCGGTTGACGACCAGTCCTGTGCCGAAACGCTTGAAAAAAAGCTCCACGAGCTCGGCGCCGCAAGGCCAAAGATCGAACTGAATACGGAAGGGCTGGTCGCCGTCGCCACGCACCCAGAGGCGGAAACGGTTGTATCGGCCACTGTCGGGGCAGTCGGTTTTGTGCCGACGCTTCGAGCCATCGAGGCCGGAAAGCGGATCGCCCTTGCAAATAAGGAAACGCTCGTGATGGCGGGTGAATTGATGACTGCCGCGGCCGAAGAGTCCGGTGCAGAGATACTTCCCGTCGATAGCGAGCACAACGCTATCCATCAGTGCCTGCGCGGCGAGCGGACGTCAGAAGTTAAACGCCTTATCTTAACGGCGTCGGGTGGGCCTTTTCGAACAAAGACGAAAGAAGAGATCGAAAACGCAACGCCCGAACAGGCACTTGCCCATCCAAACTGGAAAATGGGCGACAAGATCACTATCGACTCCGCGACGCTGATGAATAAAGGGCTTGAGGTGATAGAAGCCCGCTGGCTTTTCGGTTTCGACGCCGACCAGCATCTCGGTTATGATCCACCCGCAATCGGTCGTGCACTCCATGGTGGAGATGGTTGACGGCTCGGTGATCGCACAGATGGGTGTCACCGATATGAGGCACGCCATCCAATACGCGCTTGACCTATCCGGAACGAAAGGAAAATTGTGTCGAACCGCTAAACATTGCAAAACTCGGAAGCCTTTCTTTTGACGAGCCTGACACCGAACGGTTTCCCTGCCTCGGCCTCGCCTATCGTGCGTTAACAGCGGGAGGAACGGCCCCGACCGTGCTGAACGCGGCCAATGAGGTCGCCGTACAGCGCTTTTCTTGATGGACAGGATCGGTTTTGGTGAGATCGCAAGGGTCAACGAAGCCGTGTTGACCGAACACGAAACGACCAGCGCCTCTGCTCTCGAAAACATTCTCGCCGCGGACGGCTGGGCACGCGACCGCGCTATAATGATGATGGGTAAAAGCGTGTCGGCGATTTGATAGCAACTTGTGCCGTGTAAGAAGGTTCTAATAATTTCCGGGTTTTCATCAGCTCGTTTGTTCTTATGCCAGATATTTTAATAGTTATTTTAGCCGTCATTTTCGTTCTCGGTGTCGCTATCAACATTCACGAGTTCGGCCATTTTCTTGTCGCTAAGCTGTTCGGCATGCGGGTCGAGGCGTATTCGTTCTTTGGCCTGGGGCCGCGGATCTGGGGATTCAAGGTCGGTCATACCGATTATCGGATCAGTGCCATTCCGCTCGGAGCCTATGTAAAGCTTTATGGCGACGAGGCCACCGCACCGCTCGAAGGCGGAGCGTCCGAAAATGTGAAGGTTCCCGAGTCGGAGCTTTACGAGCTGCGCCCACGCTGGCAGAAGTTTCTGGTAATGCTCGGCGGGCCGTTCATGAATATCGTGCTGGCGCTCTCGATACCCTTCTTCGGTGCATTGATCTACGGTGTTCCGGCCATTCCGGACCCGATGGTCGCGTACGTAAAGCCGAACGGGGCCGCCGAAAAAGCAGGTATCAAGGCCGGTGACAAGATCGTTGCCTTCGAAGGCGAGAGCGACCCGACGTGGCGAAAGATCGAGACCGGTGCGGCCATCTCGCCCGATAGACCGATTGCGATCACTGTCGAACGTAACGGGCAAAAGATCCCGCTGACCATCACGCCGACGAAAACCGACCGCAAAGGCCAGGCATTCGGCGATGTCGAAATGACACCGGAGTCCGGCTTTGAAGAAGTGTATCTCCGCAGCGTCGACCCCGATTCACCGGCCGAAAAAGCGGGCCTGCAGGTCGGCGACCGGCTTCTTGCCGTAAACGACAAACCAGTCGGCAATATCGGCAAGTTTATGACGCTCGTCCAGGAGAACAAGGACGCGCCACTCAAATTGCTGGTCGAACGTAACGGCGAGCAAAAAACTGTCGAAGCGACGGCGGTGATGCAGGACACGGGCCAGGCACGGATCGGCATCGGCCTTCGCGGCGTCAGCAGCAAGGTTCGTGAGCCGGCCGGCGTAGCCGAATCAGCGAGCTTCGCGGTCAATTCCAATTACGAGATCATCGCCCTTACGGGCCGTGTTTTCGGCCAGCTTTTCAGCGGCCAACGCGGCGTTCGCGAGGCGGGCCTTTCGGGACCGGTCGGTATTGTCGGGTTGATCGCCACCGTTGTACGTGAGGACGGTTTTGTTGGGCTGTTTTCGATCCTGGCAGTTATCAGCCTGAACCTCGGGGTTTTCAACCTGCTGCCGATCCCGCTGCTTGACGGCGGACAGATCATGGTGCTCGGCATAGAAAAAGTAATGTCATGGTTCGGCCGAACGCTTTCGATGGCAATAAAGGAAAAGATCCAGATGGCCGGACTGGCGGTGATCCTGCTGTTGATGGTATTCACGCTGTTTTTGGATATTTCGAAGTTTTTCTAGGGTAAGAGTTACGCGTTTACGCGTGAATCTACGTTGCGCTCATTCAACGTCGCATCACGCGTAAACGCGTAACTCTTACATGAATCTATGAAACGAGTTTCAAAAGCGGTAATGGTCCGTGACATCCAAATCGGCGGCGGTGCGCCGGTCGCCGTGCAGTCGATGACCAAAACCGACACGACCGATGTCGACGGCACGCTGCGGCAGATCGATGAGATGGTCGAGGCCGGCTGCGAGATCGTCCGCATCGCCGTGCCGGACGATGATGCGGCTGCGGCGATGTACGAGATCCGCAAACGCACCGAACGTGCCGATCGTCGCCGATATCCATTTCCACTACAAACTGGCGTTGAAGGCCCTCGACGCCGGCATCGACAAGCTCCGCATCAATCCCGGCAACATCGGCTCTATCGACCGCGTTCGCGAGGTCGTCCGTGCGGCCGAGGCACGCAGAAAGTGCCGATCCGCATCGGCGTAAACGGCGGCTCGCTTGAAAAGGACCTGCTCAAAAAATACGGCACGGCCACGCCCGAAGCGATGGTCGAAAGCGGGATGCGGCACATCCGCATTCTCGAAGACCTCGGATTTTCCGACATTATTATTTCGCTCAAAGCTTCGGATGTGAACCGCATGGTCGAGGCCTATCGGCTGATGGCGGCAAAGGTCGATTACCCGCTGCATCTCGGCGTGACCGAAGCCGGAACGCCGTTCGGCGGCACGATCAAATCGGCGATCGGCCTCGGTATTCTTCTGCACGAAGGCATCGGCGACACCATCCGCGTTTCGCTCGCCGCCGAACCGCACGAAGAAGTGCGCGTCGGCTGGGAGATCCTCAAATCGCTCGAACTTCGCAAACGCGGCGTCACGGTCGTCGCCTGTCCGACCTGCGGGCGGCTGGATATCGATAACTTTGTCGAGATCGTGACCGAGGTCGAACGCCGCCTCGCTCATGTCGAAGAACCGCTGCATCTTTCGATCATGGGCTGCGCCGTCAACGGCCCCGGCGAAGCGCACGATTCGCAGCTCGGCATCACTTTCGGCCGCAACGTCGGCATGATCTTCAAAGACGGCGTCCCGATGCGCCGCGTCGCCGGCGAAGATATTGTCGAAGAATTCGTTAAGGAAGTTGAGCTGCTAAGAAAGGAAGGTTCAGCAGCGAAGTCTCTTGTGGAAGATAAACCGCTCGTTCAGATCTCGTGATCGTAAAGGAACGATCTTTGTTTTCATTTAGTAATTAATAATTAGCTAATTACTAATTAACAATGAAAACCATCGCCATAGGTCTTGTTACGGATATAAAATTGTGAACGGATAGACCGGCAGATTACGCAAAACACCGAACGTTAGCAGAACGACAAGCATCCCGACCAAAAGCGGCGGAGACGCCGAAAGTCTTATCAGCCCTTTCCCGCGGATTGCAATAGATATCAGCGACACGACCAGGAACACGAACACCAGAGCTAAAAACGGTATCAACGCGTTATAGTCCAACGCGGTAAAGACATCACCGTGAAACAGCGCGTGAAAGCCTCGCGTTAGCCCGCAGCCCGGGCATGCAAAACCGGTTAATGAATATAGAGGGCACACGGGGAAAAACCCGGCCTTCGTGGGATCGAAATACCAAACTATCGCCGCACCAGCAGAGATCACGGCGGCGCCGGCGCCGGCGTACACGCGACTGGCCGCCGATGCCGGCTGAGGTTCAAAAAAAGCTGCGTCCACCAAAACTATTCTATATTCTGCACTGGCGAGTTGCCTACGGAGCGACGAAGTTATAGGTCAGAACGCCCGAGACCTTAATTGCCTCGCCGTTCAAACGAGTCGGAGCGAATGTGGCTTCCTTGGCCGCGGCGACGGCTGCGGCACGCAGCAGCGGGTGTCCCGATACCGCCTTGGCACTTTCAACCTCGCCGTTCTCATTGACAAGGATCTGTACCGATACCGTACCTTCTGCCCGAACTGCGATAGCGGCCGCCGGATACTCAGGGGCCGGCAAATTGGCAGCTTTACCGTTCAGAATGCCGCCGCTGATGGCCTTGGACGTTGTCTCCAGTTCCTTGCTGCCTACAACGAAGTTATACACTACCCTGCCTTTAACCTTGACCGGCTCGCCGCTAAGCAGCGTCGGCGAGAAACGAGCGCTTTTAGCTGCTTCCTCGGCGGCCGCACGCAAAGCCGGATGCACTTCCCGGACCTCCTGCCACGTTCCGTCCTCAGACTTCGGGACCGACTGGTCCTGTAGCTGGGCCGCGGCGCTTATGACGCTGCCTGTCTCGTCGATGACAATATCGACGGCGACCGCCCCTTCGGCCTTAACTTCGCGGGCCTCTGACGGATAAGCCGGTTTTGGCAGGCTGACCGCCTTTCCATTCAAAACTCCGCCGTTAATTACTTTGGAAGCCGGGTCCTGGGCGAACGAAACCGTCGGAAAAAACGCAAGGAGGAGAAACAATCCTCCGAGCAACGCAAATATTCCTTTCATGACTGCCTCCTTTTCCGAATATTTTATCACTTAACAAATTCACTTAGACACCAATCTGCTGGATTTGTTCCCGTCACGCTGCCAGCTTCATGAATAGATCGTCGGCGGCGAGCTTTTTGTTAAGGTTTACTACAAGGCGTTCGCGTATCAGTCCGATCTCGCCGATCAGGCTCTCGAGTTTCGCCGGTCCGGCGTGCCGTGCCGCCTCATTCAGTTCATGGTACAGGTCGGCGTGTAAAAGCCCCGCTTCGGTCTCGCCCAGTTTCACCGCCCAGACATCACGAATAAGCGTTAGCAGGAGTTCCAGATCGTCCTCGAAATTGTCCTTGTTCCGCGCCTCGGAAAGCTGTTCGGCGGCCCGGAGCAAGCCGACGCGGTCGTGCTCGACCAGCCCGTTTCGCAAAACCTCGAGTAATTCGGAACGCCGGTTTTTGAGCCTTTCAATGTCAAGAGTCACGGCCCTCCCGACGCTGCCGCCCGATAATTTTGACGCAAGACGAGCGTCCGGTTCCGAAAGGCCGCGGGTTTCCATAAGGGATCGTGTTATCTGTTCGACGGCAACGGGAGCGAACCTGAAGGTCTGGCTTCGCGAGCGAATAGTCGGCACAAGGCTGTCGGGCCGCGAGGTGACAAGGATAATGTGTGATGCTGCTGCTGGTTCTTCCAATGTTTTAAGCAGTGCGTTTGCGGCGGCATCGTTCATCTTGTCGGCATCGTCGATGATAAAAATCCTCGCCGCACTTTCGAACGGTTGGAAATAGACCTCTTTTTCGAGGTCGCGGATGGCATCAACGGTAACAACACGGCGGTGAGCGATGACCAACCCGACATCGCCGTGCCTACCGAAAAACACTTTCTTGAAATCGTCCTTATTTCTGTCGGTCGGCTCGGGTATCTCAAATGTCCCCACACGCGCGCATGCCGAGCATCCGCCGCACGCTTCATCCCCTTCGGGAGACGGGCAAACGAGGAGGCGGGCAAGTTCAAGCGCGAAAAGCCGCTTGCCGACGCCCTCGGGACCGGCGAAAAGCATCGCGTTCGGCACGCGGCCCGAGGCCTTTAGCCTTTTCAAATTATTCTTGAGGTCATCGTTGCCGAGGATACTGCTGAACATGGGAATAGCTGGGAATAACTAATAACAGTTCGATGTTCTTGCTTTCGGTCACTATCCGCCGGCGCGTTCGCTCAAACCGATCAGCGGTTCGACCAGCTTAACGACCTGGGCCTGTATCTCTTCGACCGAGCCGTTCGCGTCGACGACGCGAAATCTTTCGGGTTCGCTTTCAGCTATTCGGAGGTAGGCGGCCCGGACCTTAGAATAGAACTCGGCCGATTCCACATCCATCCGATTCCGGTACTCGCCGGTCTCGGTCCGCTTCTGCATCCGGCCTAGAGCATTTTCGACGGTAATATCGAAGAAAAGTGTCAGATCCGGCGTTAGGCCGCCGGTCGCCACGTTGATGATCTCGTTAACGGTCGATTCCGGAAACCCTCGGCCGGCACCCTGATAGGCAAATGTAGCGTCCGCAAAGCGGTCTGAGATAACGATGCGGCCTTCCTCAATCGCAGGTTTGATCAGAAACTCTACATGCTGCGCCCGGTCGGCGGCAAAAAGCAGGAGTTCGGCGATCGGCGCAACCGTTTCCTCGGTCTCGAGAAACGCCTCGCGCAGCCGGCGTCCAAGCGGTGTTCCGCCCGGTTCGCAGGTGGTGATAACGTCGATCGATCGCTGGCGCAGCGCGCCCGCGAGCATACGGAGTTGGGTAGACTTTCCGCTTCCGTCGATCCCTTCAAAAGTAATAAATTTTCCTTGCAAATCTATTGGCTCGACTCTGACTTTCGCTCCTGCGAAATTGTTGAGATCGAATGTTTAAATATCAAAACATCCTGCCCGCCCACGTCGAGCATGACCGAAAACTTGTCAAAACTCTTGATCCTACCCGATAAAGTGGATCCTGGGAGGAGGTGAACAACTACACTCACCTTTTCACGCCGAGTCGAATTTAAAAAGGCATCCTGAATGTTTTGGGCAGCCTGTTTTTCCATAACATTTCGAGTTTGGTGATCTGTGTTGATGATTACAAATCGCGATTATAGCAGATTTAACGCGTCAAACAAGAGTTATTTTGGCGGGGCGGCCGGGCAAGGCTGACCATAAGTGTTAATTTCAAACATTTTAGCGGACTCTACTGAGAAGCTTCCATAAGAGCACAGGAGCCGATCGACAGTTTCCGGGTCGGTCCCGAAACCTTCGAGCCATTGTGCATTTTCCTCGCGCCGAAACCACGTAAGCTGCCTTTTTGCATAGTTTCTAACGTCCTGGCTGGTCTTTTCGACCGCACTTTTCAGTGTCCTTTCGCCTCGCAGATACTCGCAAACGCGGCGGTAACCGTGCGAACCCAGAGCGTTCGACGAATCATCGATGCCTGCTGATCGAAGACGCTTAACCTCGTCCACCAAGCCAACCGCAAAATGCTTTTCAGTCCGCCGGTCGATCAGTCCATATAACCGGTCGCGGTCGGGCGAAAGGACGAATAGTTTTACCCGCTCGGCAAACTCGGGTCTCGGTTGGCGACGTCCACGCTGTACTGAGAACGTTTCGCCGGTCTGGAAATATACTTCGATCGCCCGGATAACACGGACGTGGTCCCGCCGTGACAGGCCGGCGGCCGATCCCGGATCTAGCCTTTCCAACATTCGATGAAGATATTCGGCACCTTTTTTACGGTTGATCTCCTTGAGCCTTTTGCGTAGCTCCTCGTCGGTCTTCGGGCTTTCGAATAACGGATTCAGAAGCGTCCGCAAATAAAAGCCGGTCCCGCCGACCAGCACTGGGATATACCCGCGCTCTTCGATCTCAGTTATTTTGGCCTCCGCGTCGCGTGCCCAATCCGCGGCAGTATAATTGATTCGCGGGTCTACATAATCGATGAGGTGATGCGGAATTCCCTGCTTTTCTTCTTCCGTCGGCTTGGCGGTAGCTATCCGGACCTCTTTATAGATCTGGACCGAATCGAAATTCACAACCTCGCCGCCGATTCGCTTGGCAAGCTCGACACCAAGCGCCGTCTTGCCGGACGCGGTCGGGCCCGCGATTGCGAAGATCGGTCGTTGCATAGCGTTGGGGATCACGGTTAAATATAGCTTAACACAGCGGTTTGCGGCGAAGTTGGGCATGCATCGCCAAGCCATTTTTCTTTCATCTAATCGATGTGATGCCATACGGCTGGACGGTGCTTTTCGGTATGATATGTCTCGGCGGTGCGGCCGGGTATGTCATCGCGAACTCAAGGGCTGTTTCGGCCGGGGAATCTTCCCTTGTTAAGGCGTTAACAAAAGGGATCGCGAGCACGTTCTTTTGTCACGCTTGCCCTAATAAACGGAGCGTTAGCGACCGCCTATGGCCGAGCGATCCTCGTCGCTCTGCTGCTCAGTTGGGTCGGCGACATGCTGCTCTTGTCACGACGTAGCGTATATCTGCTACGGGGGATCGCTGCATTTTTCGTCGCTCACCTCGCGTTCATCGCGGCTTTTGCCATTCGAGAATTCAGTTTCGCGACCGTAGCAGCCGGCCTGGTCGTAACCGGCCCGATCGCGGTTCTGATAATAAGATGGCTATGGAAACACCTGATCGGGGTTTTTGTGATCGCGGTACCGGTTTATCTCGGGGCAATAATGCTTATGGTTTCTATGGCCGTCGCGGTAAGCGCCGAGTCAATGCCCCTGACCGTCGCTCTCGCCGCCCTCTTCTTTGCCGCATCGGATATCTCGGTCGCACGCGATCGGTTTGTTGAAAGAGATTTCCTCAACAAAGCCTGGGGCCTTCCGATGTATTACATTGCACAGATACTTTTCGCGATGTCGGTGGACATATGAGCCCGACGTCCGCAAGGCGCGTGTCCGGATCCTAGAAAATGATGAGACTTTGAACGATTTTGCGGTAAAATCATTTCGTTCGACCTACTTCAAACTGTGCGAATCATCACCCGACTAGTCGTACCGGCAATTGGACATCTGCTCCTTATGCTTTCGTTGATCGGTTTTGTTGCTCCGAAGCCTGGAGCCCAAACCACGGGTGGTAAGTGGCAACAAGTCATGCGTGGTGACGGTTTTGTGATCGACGTGGATGCGGCCAGCCTGTCCATGACGCAACAAACCATCGGCGCGACTTTCCGAATGGTCTACTCAAAATCTGAGTCTATTGGCGGCGCAAAGTTCAAGTCACGGATCGACAAATATGAGTTCGACAACGGATCGTATAGGATAATGGATTCCCGCTTTTTTGATTCGAGCGATCGTGATATCCCCTCGTTGTCTTCGTCAGCGGCGGGTCTGTCCAAGCCAATCGCAGGAACTGCCGCACGTTTTCTCGCAGTCGCTCGAAATCTTCCTCCTTTCGGTCGCTGGAAGGTGCTCAATTACACATATCTTGACGGCTCCGGCCCGACGCCTGCCGACAGTCCAGAGCTGGCGGATCTTAAGAACAGTTTTATTTACGTCCTTTCGGATCGCGTGGTCGCAGGAAGAAAGAGCTGTGATGCACCGTCGCTCGAATTGCGCACTATTCGAAACGACGAGGTTGAAAAACGGCTTTCTACGAACCTAAAAACGCTTGGGATCGACGCGAATGAGGTTCGGACATTGTTGATCGGCTGTAAGGGTGCTACTTCGACCATGTTTCTCACTTCGCCGAACAAAGCCATTCTGCTCTGGGACGGGGTCTTCCTGTGGCTGGAATACGAAGACCGAAGGGGTTTCGATTTTCCTCCGACCATCAAATAAAAGAATGAAGATATACGCAGCCCTACTGTTCGTCGCCTCGATACACATCGGCGTCGTTGCCCAAACTTCAAACTATGTCCGCTACGTTAATCCGCTGATCGGCACGCAGAAAATGGGCCACACGTTTCCCGGAGCAACCGTGCCCTTCGGCTCGGTGCAGCTTTCGCCGGACACAGACCAGCAGCCGCACAATATCAACGGTGTTTACAACAAAGACGCTTACAAATACTGCGCCGGCTACCAGTATGACGACGCGTCTATCGTCGGGTTTTCGCACACGCATTTCAGCGGCACCGGGCATTCGGACCTGGGCGACTTTCTGATAATGCCGACGGTAGGCGAGCTGCAGCTTGAACCTGGCAATAAGGCCGATCCGCGGACTGGATTCCGCTCGGCATTTTCTCATGCAAATGAAAAGGCAGAGCCAGCCTATTATCGCGTTAAACTCGACGACCACAACATCCTCGCCGAAATGACCGCGACGACGCGGGTGGGTTTTCATCAGTACACGTTTATGGCCCCAACCGCCGCCGCAGGTGGCACTAACAAGATAGACGCTCACATCATCCTCGACCTGATGCACGGGATCTACAATTACGAGGACAAGAACGTGTGGACATTCGTGAGAGTGGAGAACGACCGCACCGTTGTCGGCTACCGCCAAACGAACGGCTGGGCACGGACACGCACTGTTTATTTCGCAATGGAGTTTTCAAAGCCGTTCAAAAGTTATGGCTTTAAGAACTTCGGCAAGGAGGATTACAAAGGCTTCTGGCGCAAATTCGATCAGACGAGAAACTTCCCCGAGATTGCGGGCAAACAAATCCGCGCTTATTTCGATTTCGACGCGACGGCGAATGAGAAAGTAAAGATCAAATTTGCGATCTCGCCGGTGTCGACCGAAGGGGCAATTTCAAATCTCAGATCTGAGATCCCGCACTGGGATTTCGAACGCACAAAACGCGAAAGCCAGGCCGAATGGAACCGCGAATTGAGCAAGATCGCGGTTACCACGATCGACGAGGGCGAGAAGATAAATTTCTATACCGCTCTCTATCATGCCTTGCTCACCCCGACCGTTTACATGGACGTAGACGGCCGATACAAAGGTATCGATCAGAATATTCATCAGGCCGATGTCAGAACCGGGAGTCGTAGCAACGAGCCTCTTTCAAGCGGCAGGCAGAAGAGATCCATCGCTACGCTTCGGGTTCTGATTTTACCAACTACACCACCTTCTCCCTTTGGGACACGTACCGCGCGCTTCATCCGCTGCTGAACATCATCCAGCCTGCCCGCAACCGCGACATGATCCGTTCGATGCTCGCGCATTACGATCAGAGCGTTCACAAGATGCTGCCTGTCTGGTCGCACTACGCCAACGAGAACTGGTGCATGATCGGCTACCACAGTGTCAGCGTCGTCGCGGACGCGATCGTCAAGGGCAACGTCGCGGGGCCCGAAGCGATGAAGGCCCTCGAGGCTTCGGCTCAGACGGCCAGGACAAAATACTATGACGGGCTTGAATACTACATGCAGCTCGGCTATGTCCCGGAGGATAAAAATTCTTCGTCCGTCTCAAAAACTCTCGAATACGCTTACGACGACTGGTGCATCGCCCAGGCGGCAAAGAAACTGAACCGAAACGATATTTATAAGGAGTTCATCAAACGCTCCGAAAATTGGCGAAACGTTTGGGACCGCTCGACCGGGTTTATGCGCCCGAAAATGAGCGACGGAAAATTCCGCGAAAAGTTCGACGCCCTCTCAACCCACGGCCAGGGCTTTATTGAAGGAAATGCGTGGAACTACGGCCTCTACGTTCCCCACGACCCGGAAGCGATGATCGAGACTGATGGGCGGCAAGGCAAAGTTCTCCAAACACATGGACGAGCTTTTCACTATGCACCTGCCCGACGAGTTCTTCGCTGAAACCGAAGACATCACCCGCGAAGGCATTATCGGCAACTACGTTCACGGCAACGAACCCGCCCACCACGCCGCCTATCTTTACAACTGGACCGACACGCCCTGGAAGACCCAGGAACGCGTCCGCATGATCCTCAAGAACCAGTACCGCCCAACACCTGACGGCCTCGGCGGCAACGACGACTGCGGGCAAATGTCGGCATGGTACCTATTTATCGCTCTCGGCTTCTATCCGGTCGCTCCAGGCAGCGATCGCTATCTATAGGGAGCCCGGTGATTAAAACTGCGAAGCTGACCCTGGAGAACGGCAGGGTACTCAATATCGAGGCCTCAGGGAGAGAGGGAAAATGTTTATGTGTCCGAAAGTTAGGATCAACGGCCGAAAGTTGATCGAAACTTATCACCCATGCCGAGATCATGGACGGCGGTATAATGAGTTTCAAATGTCATCACGGCCTCAGAACTAATGCCGAAGATTACTTGATTCACGCGGTGGTTTCGCGTACTATCGCCGGAACCTTATAGCAAGAAAGTTCAAAGCTCTAAAATCATCGAACCCGGGGGTGTTCCGCGGTCCACGTCTGTTCGGGCAGGTACATACAAAGCGCCCGGCCGCACGTGGTGCGTGTGTAAACCATTATTCATGGAGGATTCAAAATGTCGGTTTTCACTATTTACTGTCACGGCAGCGGCGGCCATCGTGACAAGCCGGACAAGGAGATCGTTTCTTACATGGGCAGGCGGGCTGTCGGCACCGAATATCAGGATTACCTAATACTGGACGGGGTCGGCGGCAAACCCAGCGGAAAGAACAATCCGAACCCTCTTGCCGGCACTTTCAACTGGGCCGATCGGAATAAAGCGCCGAAAGGCAGGACTCCAGCTGAGCTTGGCGGAGGTCTTTCGATAAAGAATGCTGAACTTGCTAACCTCAAAGGGCACGGTGTCGAAGACAATGCACGCCATGCAATTGTTACGATCGCCAATCTGAGGCAGCTTCCCGATACCGTCAATCTCGTCGGTTGGAGCCGTGGAGCAATAACGTGTCTTGTTATAGCCAACATGCTGTTTGACCCTTCCACTACAGAAGGCTTGTTCCGCAGCATAAAAGTGAATATCTTTGCGGTCGATCCGGTCTCCGGAATGGAAACCGGCGTCGGACCCGATTCCGAAAGCAGGCGTCTTATTCCCCCAACCGTCAAGAATTATGTCGGCGTTCTTGCGACCGGCGAGAACCGAACAACCTTCGCTCCGCAGGACCTTTCGCGCGTGCAGGTCTCAAGCAAAGCATCGTCGAACGTGATCTTCCTGCCATTCCCCGGAAAACATTCGACGGTCGCCCAGGATAACGATCCGAAAGGAATAATGGTATCGGATATTTGCTTCAATCTGGCACACCGCTTTTTCGATCATTTCGGCAGCTCGCAGCAGGCCGGGGCGCCGAGGCCAATGTCGAACCTGGACATGCTCGAGGGATACTCGAAGATGATCGTCGATTCCGCGTACGGCAAGATCAAACAAAAAGGCGTTAAACAGTTTTTGATCGGGAAAGGCTTCGGCCAACGCGACTTTGCCAAGAAGTTGGACCAGTACACCCAAAACTCGGCCTATTTCATAAATGAACATCACCGCGTTCTTTTCGAGACGACCTGTCCGAACCTTTACAGCTGGCTTTTCACAAGAGCAACGGTGATGCCGGGCCTGAGCTCAAAGATGGTGGCATCCAGCAGCACGATCGGCCGCGAGGTGGCGGGTGCATGGGCGGTTCGTCCGAATTTCATTTCGTCCCTCGAAAACTTGGGAATCGAGATCGATCAGGCACTAATATCCGGCTGCCGGCACCAGGGTCATCGTTCGACCCGCGACAGCTTCAATGACCTCCAGGCCTCGGCGAATATGCGCGGAATGGGGTTGTTGTAGAACGGCCCGATAGGTGCGGCCTTTAAAGGTAGAGACGAAGGATCGTTATCGCAAGAATGATGCCGAGCACGATCTCCGTCCCTATTATCTGATTTCTTGTTAGTTTCATTAAATGTTAGCACCCTAACCGAACATCGAACAACAACGCCGGATTTACCTTGAACTGCAGCATTTTCGCCGTTTCGCGGCCGCCGTCGCCGCCTTTTCGCTGCATCGTTATACGGCCGATCTTTAGATTTCCTACCTTCGTGATCTCGACTGGGCCTTCGGAAAGTAATTTGATCGTATAGTCGATACTTCGCAGGACCCATCGCGGTTTTGACGAAGCTTTCAACGCGACCATCATCCACCCGGCGCTGAACGGACCGTCGCCGCTGAACAGATCGGAAACGATCTCAGCTTTGTTCGAGGTGAAAAAATCGACGATACGTTTCTGTTGCTCGGGCGGCAGTTCATTCAGAAACATTCGCCCTGGGTTTCGCGACGCCTTGTACGGTTTTACTTCACCTGTGAAAAGCTTCAACGCCGCTTCAACATCCGCCGGCATCTTCCACTTCTGCGCGTACTGCCGCAGCCATCGTTTGTCTATCTGATTGAAGCCTTGCTCGGTACTAACAAGCTTTATCGAGATCCCTTCGATCTTTTCAGCCGTTTTGGTTCGGACTCGCACCTGAATATCCGCTTTTTCGCCGTGTGGTTTTGTGGCTGAAACGAAATTGATGTCCTCCGTCCTATGACCCATAAAGCTAAGCCAAACTGCAGCCTCCGGGTCGGTCCGCCAGTTATTGAACTTCGCAGCTATTTCATCCTCATTGCGGAACCCATTCTTCGCCGTCCGGGAACCGACCTCGACCGCCGATTGAGCAACACCGGCGTGGGCCGCGAATCCGCAGATCGCGATCGCGACCAACACGCACCGGGCCTTTCGGCCAAGCTGGTGCAAGATCATCCTTATACACTCGAACATAGGGCATCACGTGATGCGTTGAGAATACGTCTTACCATGTGTATTATCAACGGCATCGCTATACGTAGGAAGCGATGCTCAAACCCCGGGGCCGGTTTAAGATGTCTGATGAAAAGAATTTGCAATTGCTGCGTGTCTTTGCCGACGCCTGGAATGCCCATAACCTGGACGCCATAATGGCCTGCATGACCGAAGATTGTGTCTTCGAGGCCTCGGCGGGTCCGGACGTTTGCGGGACACGAAGCGTTGGACAGCAAGACGTTCGTACTGCTTTTAGTAAAGTGTTCGCCGAGTTCCCTGACGCTCAATGGCTTGGGGCCCGACATTTCGCAACCCGAGACCGCGGCATTTCGGAATGGACGTTCACGGGCACGCGAGCGGACGGGGCTCGAGTCGAGGTGAATGGCTGCGACTTGCTTACATTCCGTGATGGTAAGATCGCCATCAAAAACTCGTATCGTAAGAATCGGCCGGCGCTCCTGAAAAACATATGAAAACTCTGTTCACACTCGCGCTTGTCTCAGTTCTTTCAGCCGTCTCGTTCGACACAGGACTTTTCGCAGTACATTCGAACCAGGGCTCCGGTGATCGCCCTAAACAATGTCCGGATCATCGACGGTACCGGGGCCGCACCGCTTGAAGACCAGACCATCGTGATCCGCGGCGGCAAGATCGATTTGATCGGGCCGACAGCCGCGACGACGATTCCTGCCGGGGCCGAGAACATCGATCTCAAAGGCTATACCGTCATGCCCGGGCTGGTCGGGATGCACAACCATCTTTTCTTCCCGATGGGCGGCAGCCCGCCGATCTATTCGGACATGGCGATCAGCTTTCCGAGGCTCTATCTCGCGCTGGGCGTGACTACGATTCGGACGACGGGGAGCGTCGCTCCGTTCACCGATCTCGAAGCAAAGCGCCTGATCGACGCGGGACGAATGATAGGCCCGAAGATGCACATTACGGCCCCATACCTCGAAGGCCGCGGTTCGTTTACGCCCGTCATGCACGAGCTAACGGGTGTCGATGACGCCCGCAAACAGGTGAATTTCTGGGCCGAGCAGGGTGCTACCTCGTTCAAAGCGTATATGAACATCTCCCGCGACGAGCTGCGTGCTGCGGTCGAGGAAGCGCACAAACGCGGCCTGAAGGTTACGGGCCACCTCTGCTCGGTTGGTTTCAAGGAAGCTGCCGAGATCGGCATCGATAATCTCGAGCACGGCCTGTTCGCTAACTCGGAATATGTAAAGGACAAAAAGCCCGATCAATGCCCTCCGAATGCCTCGGCGAGTTTGATGGATCTCGACATAAACGGCCCTGAGGTGAAAGAAACCATCCGCGTGCTCGTCGCAAAAAAAGTTGCGATCACATCTACGCTGCCGGTTTTCGAAGCGAGCGCTCCTGTGACCCAAACCGGGATCGGTGCCGCCCGGGCGGTACTGAACCCGCGTGTACTTGCCGTGATGTCCGAAGATGCTCGTATTCGCTATCTTTCAAACCGAGCCCGCATTCCCGCCAGTTCGCCCGTTGCTGTCTTGATCAAAAAAGCAATGGATTTCGAACGGGCGTTCGTACAAGCCGGCGGGCTGCTTATAACCGGACTTGACCCGACCGGGAACGGCGGCGTGGTTGCCGGTTTCGGCGATCACCGCGGTGTTCAGCTGCTCGTTGAAGCGGGATTTACGCCGCTCGAGGCGATCAAGATCGCAACGCTAAATGGAGCTAAGTTCCTCGGCGAAGAGGCGCGGATAGGCTCCATCGCGGCAGGCAAACAAGCCGACCTAATGGTGATCAAGGGTAACCCGGCGGCCAACATTGCCGATATCGAACGGGTCGAGATAGTCTTTAAGGACGGCGTCGGCTGGGACACCGAAAAGCTTATCCAGTCGGTCCAGGGAACTGTCGGCGTTCGCTGAAATTTGTCTCTGTCTTTCCTACCCTTCTTCATCTTCTTCCGTAGTTGGCTGCTCCCTAGCCACGGAAAAAGAAGATAAAGAAGAGGAATATCAGGGGCCGCTTAGCTCGAATCATAGTTGACTTTAAGTTATTTTGGACCGCACGGCTTTGTACACGGAGGTTACGATATGACCGATACAGGCGATTTGGAACATGAATTCATCAACGAGCAAAAAGGCGAAGGCTCGCTTTCGATCTTTCTGGCCGATGGCGACACATCGGAATACGTCGGCTGGGACATCAACCCTGAGGACCTGGAAGCGATCTATTTCGAAGGCATCGGCGTGCCGCGATGGGAAAGCCTGCAGGCAGACACAGTTGAAGCGCAGACCGCACTCTATTGGGAACGCTTCAACGCGTTGATGGATTCTCTTCCGATGATCGGGCGCGTCCGGGACACGGACCAAAAAATAGAGTTCGCCCCGGACGAGGTCGATCATCTCTTCGGCGAATGTGACGAGATCCTGCTGGCCGCGAAGGACGCAAAAGCGAAACGGTCGCTGAAAAAGATCTCGCTCGCCGCTCGTAAGGCGATCGAACGTCACGCCGCTCTTAAACTAGTGCCAAGCCAGATCCCTAATTTTTGATCGGCGTTAAGAGGAACGCCGACTGGCCGTTATCCGCCGGACCATATCCGCGACCTTGTCACTAAACATCCGAACCTGATCCATGGACACGCCCGCGGCTGAAAATGCGACCGAGTACCTCCGATGACAGCTACGCCGCAGATCCTGGTCGTAAGGTGATCGTCATAATGCTGGGCGATCGCCGGGCGAGGAGCCTGCGATGACTAATAACTTCGCGTGCGGCTCAGCAGATCGTCCTAATTTTGAACCACCAGAAATAAGCACTGCTATCACCGTCTCAAACCTGGAAATTTTGTACTTGACGTAACTCATAAGTTACGTTACTATCGAGTTACTCAATAGGAGGCAATACAAAAAATATGAAAATCGAAGATCTTACGTTGGACATTGAACAGAGCACAGAGGTGAAGGCGGATATCGGCGACGTTTTCAAGGGCGTGCTTTATCGGCTCGGCAAGGGAAACGCGGCTCCGGACGGCACTTCGTTGAACATGGTGCTTGAAGAATGGGCCGGCGGCCGCTGGTTTCGCGATCGCGGCGAGGGCATTCAGCATCTGTGGGGCCACCTGCAGGTTATCAAACCGCCGGTGCTGATCGAGCTAAGCGGGCCGATGTTCATGTCGTACCCGGCGCTCAATCACCTTGAATTCAAACTGGACCAAGTGGCGGGCGGCACAAAGGTTTCGCTGCGTCATCGGGCGATCGGAATGATCGACCCGGAGCATCGTGAAAACATAGGCACGGGTTGGCAGCACTTGATCGAAGCTTTGCAGAATGATTTCGCACAAACGGCAAAAGGAACTGCGTAACGTGTCCAACGACCTGGACCCGGTTTGGAAGGCCCTCGCCGATCCTACGCGTCGCGCGATCCTCGATCTTCTGCGAAAAGGGCCGAGAACCACCACCGAGATCGTCGAGGGCTTTCCCGATATGACGCGGCACGCCGTTATGAAGCACATCGACGTGCTTCGCGACGTTCGGTTAATAAATACACGTGAAGACGGCCGGCGGCGAGTAAATTCGTTGAACGTCGTGCCGATACGCCAGATCTACGAACGCTGGGTCGGGCCGTTCGCCGAACTTTGGTCGAGTACATTAATGCGGATAAAGGATGACGTAGAGAATAAAAAATAAGGAGCAAAAAACAATGCAGCCAGAAGCAAGACAATCGAGATTGGTCGACCCGATCTTAATGGAGCTCGATCAGGAAGCAGCAACGACAAAGAAACTTTTGGAGATCATCCCCGAAGATAAACTAAGCTGGCGCCCGCATCGCAAAGGCAAAATCGCTGGGCGAATTCGCGATGCATCTTGCAACGCTTCAAGGCGGAGTTGCGGAGACTCGGCCAGCCGGACAGAAAGGAGATCGCCGATTTTCCGCCGGATCTCGAGGCGACCAGCCGGACACAAATACTTGAAGTCGTTTGCCGAAAGTTTGAAAAAGGCAAAAGACATCGTCTCTTCTACCGACGATGCCCGGGCCATGGCGGAGTGGAATCTGACAAAGGCGGTCAAACCATTTATCGCAATGCCGCGGATCGGGTTTTGGCGGGCGATATTGTTGAATCACAACTATCACCACCGAGGACAGCTTTCGACATATTTGCGTCAATTGGATGTACCCGCTGCCGTCGATCTACGGCCCGAGCGCGGATACGATCCTTTTGCGTTAGAAGCCTAAGTCAGTGACGAGAATCGCAGTTACGTTGTAACGGTAAAAGGGAGGGATCGATGACTGCTCATAAGACAAAAAGCGTGAAAATGAAGACGCCGCCGATCGTGTCGGCCGAGGAGTGGGAGGCCGCACGCCAGCAAATGCTCGTGAAGGAGAAGGAGTTAACGCACGCCCGCGACGCGCTGGCCGCCGAGCGTCGGCGGATGCCGTGGTTAAAAGTGGAGAAGGAGTATGAGTTCGAGGGGCCAGAAGGCAAAGTAAGTTTGCTCGAACTGTTCGCCGGCCGTCGCCAGCTAATACTCTATCGCGCCTTCTTTGAGCCCGGCGTGTTCGGCTGGCCAGACCACGGCTGCCGCGGCTGCTCGTTTGTGGCCGACCAGGTCGCCCACCCCGCTCACCTGAATGCCCGCGATACCACGCTCGTGTTCGCCTCACGCGCTCCGCAACCCGACATCGAGCGGCTGAAGGCCCGGATGGAATGGGAACTGATTCCATGGTACACCATCACTGACGCCTTTGACACCGATTTCGGCGTGAACGATTGGCACGGCACAAACGCGTTCATTCGCGAGGGCGACCGCGTATTTCGCACCTACTTCATCAACAGCCGCGGTGATGAACAGATGGGAAACACCTGGAACTATCTCGATATTACGGCGCTCGGACGCCAGGAAGAGTGGGAGGATTCGCCCGAAGGCTATCCGCAGACCAAGCCGTACACTTGGTGGAACTGGCATGACGAATACGACGCCGCCCCATCCCGGCAATGGGCCGAAAAGGTACAGATCGGTATTGCCAACGGCCAGGGGTCGGAGAGGCCGGCACGGCAAACGGACGGCGGTCCAATTATTTAAAGGATGGGATCGTAAATGGATAGCTGCTGTAAAACCAGTTGGACTCGACGCCTTTTCGGCTCGGCGCAATGGATCGTTCCGGGGACGGTCCTTGCGTTGCTGCCTAAATGTCCGTTATGCCTTGCGGCGTATGTCAGCGCTCGGCACTGGTCTAGGCATTTCGGTTTCAACCGCGACCGGTTTTAGGATGATAGTTATTGTGTTGAGTGCGGGCTCGCTGCTTTACTTTGCGGTCAGGCAGTACTTGGCCCTGATCTATTCTAATGACCGGACGTGAGATAGATCAGTACGCCTTTGTTACATCAACGCCGGTATAATAGTGCTTGATGATCTCGTCGGCCTTTATACCCATTTTGGCGAGGCCGTAAGCACCGTACTGACACATGCCGACGCCGTGGCCCCAGCCTCGGCCGGTGAAGGTGTAGCTCGCGACCGAATTGCCGGAGTAGCGTTTATTCATTACGAAAAGCTGTTCACGAAGGCGAAGGGCGGACCGGATCTTACCGCCCTTCAGCGTTTTCACGCCGTTTGACCCGATGATCTCGAGCTCGACCGCTCGCCGCGAATAGCCTCTCCGCTTGATGTTCACGTCGTAAAGCGTGCCGATGCCGCGAACGTATCTTGACAGGCGTGACTGGACGGCACCGGCGCCCAGCGTTGTGCTCCAGTTCGTGAACGGGGACATGTTTTCGGCAACAGTCGGCGTGTCGGTCGGCTCGATCTCAAGATAAGAGACCGCACCGGTCGCGTCGGTTTGAAAACGTACCGTCTCGCCGCCGACCAGCGCCGCCTCTTTCACCGGATAAACGGAGGTTCCGAACTGCCGGAACAGAAAAACATCCGGCCGTATGAGCAATGGACGGTCCGTCCTTCCCGCTCTTAGAATCAATTTGCCGTCAACGCTCGCCTTTGTCGTGCCCGCCTGCAGCGTCGGCATCCATTTTTTCTTCTCGTAGATCTGCCGGAAAAGCCGAAGGAATTTTGCCCTTGAAAGCGCCTTTCCGGGCTTCAACGTCAGGTCCGGATGCAGGACAAAATAGTCGTCGCGGAGCAGCATCGCAAGGTCCGCCCGGCGCTCCTTTGGTACTTCGGCGGCGTCGTCGAAAGAAAGGTGGTAGGTGATGTCGGAGTCGCTCAACAGCGTATCCGCGGCCCCGGGCGTGTAAAGAAAGCTCGCCAAAATCCGCGAAAGCTCTAGCGGTCTCGCGGTTTCTTTAGTTACGGTTGGGAACGGCTTTCCGAATTTTATCGCGAGTTGGTTCAACCAACTTGAAAGCTCGCTTTCGGTCGGCATCTCGTCGAACCAGTCGTCGGTCATCTGCGGCGTGTTAAGCAGAAAACCGTTTACCGCCAACAGCGACATGAGCCGGGCCATCTCGACATTCTCATCGTTCTTAAGCTTGGCCGGCTGACGGTTGGTCTTTACGAGAAACGGATCGAAATGCCGATGGCCTTCCAGCGAACATTCAACACCGCGAAGATAAGGCTCGGCGTGGTCGAAAATGTTCTCAGAATTTTCCGTCCGTCCGCCGCAGGTCGACGTAAAATAAGCCATTATTGGCTTGCCGTTATGAGTAGCGATCATCCCGGCGGTTTCACGAACGGCCCGCGTGCCCATCGCGGTCTCGATCGACACGCCGCGATAGACCTGTGACCAGACGGTCGGAACGACATCGAAGCCCTGTGTGCCGTAACCGTTAATATTCGCAACTGCATAGGTCCTTGCCGCGATAGCCTGGGCCTTTTGTGCCTCTAGCTGCGGCAGTGAAAGCTCGGCCGGAACAACACCCAGCAGGTATTCCTCCAGCGGCACAACATTCACAATGTTAAGCGTGCCCCGAGCATTGACGAAAACCTCTATCCGTCCGCGATAAGCCTTGCCGTTGTATCGCACGGGATTGGCCCTCTCATTCAACGAACCGAACGACACTGATTTAAGAGAAGCGTACCTTGACGATTCGCTCGGGCCGGCGACGATGACCTCCCTTAAGTTCGGATCGACGGCCGGAATGCCTTCTGAAGGCTGTACATCGCCGGTCGTTTTCACGATGCTGCGGACCTGCGATTTGCCTGCGGTCCGCACTTGGCGGGTCAAGGCGACGGCGTCGTCCGACGGTACCGTTTTTCGCTCGGTCACCTTGACGGCGTCTTCAAAGCCCTTCTCTGCCAACGATGCCTTGAACGCGTCGGCCTCCTCCGTGGTTTCGAACACGCCGCCGATCCAGATCCTCCAGGTATTTGTCGCAGTATCGATGCTGACGATCGCCGATTCGCCGGTCGCCTCGCGAACGTCCTTTGCCATATCATCGGCTTCCGCCGATGTTGGAATGTTCTGTATCTCGAATCTGTAGTTTTCGACCTCGGGCGGACGGTACGCTCGAGCCGAGACCGAAACGCGGTTTGCTGCGAGATACTTGTTCGGCTCGTCAGGCGAATAGGCGACAAGCTGCGTATCCGATGTGGTGATCGAAGCAGAACGCGCGTTTGTTGATAATCCGACACGGATCAGTGGTTCATTCGGCAGCCTGGCAAAAGCGAAAGGCGGCTTGGGCCCAAAGTTATCATTTTGGTCATAGGCTTTCGCGCCGATAGCCGTTTGGACCGAACCCGTGATCAATGTTAATTGAGCCAGGAAAGCAAATGCGGGGCGCCAGAGCATAGCAGACAATTTTAGCACACCGAGTGGGCCGGGATTCCGGAAAAGGAGAGTATTCAGATCTACGAGGCTCCAACAGCCGCCGGAATGTTATGGGACCATCACGATCCGCGGACGTGTTCCCGGCTTTTTGTTCGACGTTGCCGCCCGTGCTTGAGGTTCGACCTTGGAACTTACCTTACCGTTTTTCGATGAGATCACCGTGGTCGATGGCACGACCCGCGGTTTTTCGTTGACCGGTTTTACCGACACCGATTTGGTTGGCCGGTTTTGAGACTCGCTCTTCGCCGAGGAACTCTTCAATGCTTCTTTGTTGGATCTCGGATTGTCGCTGACCTTAACCACTTCGGCCCTCGCTGCGTCGGGTGACTCTGCCGGTTTTTCAACTGCCTTGATCGGCTTGTCCTTGGCTGCATCCGGCAAGGTGCCTTTACTCGACTGAAGCGCTGATTTTTGCGGTGGAAATGTCTTCGAGGCAACGGTGTCGGCGGCCGCTTCCGTTACGCGCCTCTTCTCTTACAAGCACATTACCAAACAGCAGCACGACCACCGAAACAAGGAATCCGGCGCCAATTACGAGCGAGCGATACGGCGACCGACGGTTCGGGTCGGCAGCCCCGTAATAGACCGAAAGGATCGGGTCCTTGTGATCTGCCGGAGGAACAGGTGCCGGAAGGTCATCGGCGCTTGCTCCGAGGATGGTCGGCACGAATGTATCGCCGTAACCCGCCCGCGGCGTCACTTTCCAACGTCCCGGCTGTTTCACGTCGATCCTTATCCGCCGGCTTGGCGGCGCCACGACCGTGATCTCATCCGGATCATGTTCGATGGCCGGCGCTCGGTCTGGATCTTCACTAGCCTTTACCTCAATAATTTCGTTCGGCTTTGCGTTGTTATTCGTGCTTTCGGCGAATTCGATCCTCGTCCTCTTGAAGGTGCCCGCGAAAGCAGGGGGCTTGCTGATAACCGGGTCGGTTACAGGCGTTGCCGGGACCGGTACTATTTCGGATATCGGCTTGGCCGGCGGTAATTCTTCGTTTACAGCCGGGGGCGCTGTCACGAGGGCAGGCGGGCGTGGCCCTTCGACCGGTGCAACCCGCGATGGTTCGGGGATAACGACCGGGATCGGCCGTTTCACGGACCGTGGCTCACTGCGCTGTTCCGCTGCGACAACTGTTACCACCGGTTCCTTGCTCAATATCGGGACAAAAATGTCCGACGCGGGTGGTTCGATGTATGCTGTCTCCTGAACATCCTCTTTCGCCAGAACTTCCATCACGTCGGCTTCCGACGGGATATCGTCTTCGGGCTGCTGCCATTCGATATGCTTTGCCACCTTCCCGGGCTGCGCCGCTGCTTCTATCGGTTTTGTGTCGACCAGCATCAGGTCGATCGCCTGATCGACAGCGAACGACTGCAAAGCGTCCGTTTCTGTCGGGACGTCGCCATCGTCCAGTCTCAGCTCGACTTTTTTCGCCGCTTTTCCCGAGCGGGCAGCAAGCACTTCCATCATCGCGGCCTCGACCGCGTTGCGGTCCGGCAGCTTTATTCCTGACGTATTCGGTTCGCTCTCAAGAGAGGCTTCGGCCGGAACAGGCCGTAAAACTTCGGGCTCGGCCGCTCGAACCGGCTCTTCGTCCGCGATCGCATTTACGGCCCGAATGATCTTCGATTTTAATTTCCGTTTTCTAAATTTCAGCCGGGTACGGTCCCAACTGCTTCCCGCCGGGTCCTTAGCTAATAACTCGCTGGAACTTTGATCTAAACGTCGATCCGGCTCGTCATCCGCCTCAAACACACGGTTCAAATTCTCGACAAACGGTTCCGGCCTTGCTTCAAAAATTACAGTCTCCGGGCGGCCGAGGGCGGGCTCGTAAATGATCTCCGCGGCAAACGGCGGCGCCGTTTCCCGGTCGACCTCAGTTTCATAAGCGTATTCGGACATTTGCGGCACCGGCCTTTCCGGTTCACGCTGGATCACCGGTTGCGTGACAACAATTTGAGCCGGCGTCGCCGAGGCCGCTATCACGACGGGCCGCTCACGCGTCGGCACAGGGACCGCACCGGCTGGCGGCGGCGTCGAAACGTGGGTCGCCAATTGTTCGATATGCCGGAGCTGGCGGGCAAAAGCGTTCGCGGAAGACTGCCGCAGTCGCGCCTGTTTGTGCAGCGACTCCTTCAGCGTGTGAGTCAACAGCATTCGAAGGTTGAAATCGGCGATTCGCAGCTCGGGCGGCGGTTGGTTCTTATGTTTCGCGATCAGCGCCGTAGCTTTCGGTGCGTCGAACGGCGGCGCGCCCGCGAGCATCTCGAACAGGACGATCCCGAGGCTGTAAAGATCGGTCTGCGGAGTGGCGGTCTCGCCCGAGAACTGCTCTGGCGCGTAATATCTGAGCGAATCCAACGCCGTGTCGATCAGAAACTTGTTCGAGGTGATCGACCGCTCGACAGCACCGCCGAAGTCCGGACACTGCAGCCTCACGGCCAGGCTGTTGTCCGTGTCGGTTGTTAGGACAATGTTTTCCGGCCTGACAGCCCGGTGGACCAGGCCGCCCGCGTGAAGAGAATGCAGGGCTTCGGCCGTTTGGCGGACGATCTCGACCGTCGTAACCAGCTTTGGCGGGCCCGACGCGTCCAACAGCTGCCGAACGGTTTCGCCTTCGATCTCTTCGGTCACGGCAAAAAACTCGCCGCCGTCCAGCGTGCCTGCGTCGTAGACATCGGCAAAGCTCGGGTTAAAAAGTGTGGCCGCCAGCGTCGCCTCGCCCAGGAACTGCTCGCTGTTCGGCGCATTCGGCAGGATCATTCTGATCAGGCAGGGCCGGCCGGATGAGGCTTCGACAGCACGGTAGGTTTCCCAATTCTGGCCGCTTCTTAGGAGGTATTCGAGGTAGTAGCCCGCGACGCATTCACGGTCGCGGTCACGAGGTTCCGGGAGAGCAGGATGGCCATCTTCGTTACAAAAAACGGCCTCGTCATCGTAACAACGTTGACACAAGGAACAAACTTTCATGCTCTCCTCCCGGACTTGATCTTTATATAACGGTTGCGGGTTACTTACTTGTTTCTTCAGCCGATCCGGGGTATGGAAGGTGGCCGAACCAAACAAGCAATGCCTAAGCTTGACCTTATTGACTACAAGATCCCAGCTGTGGGCTGTTCGATTAGAAACCGCTACCGGCTCTCGGCCTGGGAAATGTCGGAGAGAGTGTCGTATTACGTTGTCAAACTGTAGATTTTTTGTACTACTTTGCCGAGCCTAAGTCAAGATTTTTCCGTAAAGCCGATACGAACAGTCAATCTTGGTCGGTTGGATGCTCAATATTCGTGTAGGGATGGCTCTATTTTTCGAGCGAATTGAAAACCAGCGGGAATGTTCCGAATGTCTGCCCGCGGTGCTGCGGGCGGAAGGCGAACATGATGACTTTGCCTTTGCCGAGGTCGGCTTCGATGAGCGCCGCTTTGCCGTTTATACGCTTTTCGCCGAGCATCCAGCCTGACATTAGTGCGTCTTTCGCTGCATATCTTGCAACGATGCGGACGCTGGCGTTCTGGGCCGCTTCGAACGCCGAGCTGTTGGTGAAATAGGCGGCCGCTTCCTCGCGAATACCGCGGGCGAGCGGGTTTCGCGTGTCGACCTCAAGCTTTACGATCGATCCCGGGTTGTAGAAATCCTTACGGGGCACGCCGGCCAGGACGTTTTTCACCGGCAGGCCGAAATTCTTTATCACCACCTCGCACGAATCGTCAAAGCAAACGAGCTTGCCGCCGTTCTCGACGTATTTTTTCAGGTTCTGAACGCCCGGCTCGCCGATTCCGCCCGAGATCTCAGCCGGGTACCGGTCCACGCTCAGCCCGCGAACGATAAAGTTCTCGCTGTCGGCTGGTAGGATGATCACATCGAACGGCAGATCGCCGCTTTTTACATGCGCGTCGGTGACCGATCTATACGGCATCTGAAAGGTGTCGAAAACAAAACGCGTCCAGCCTTCGTCCATCGAACTGCCGTAGCCTTTGTACAGGCCGATCCGCGGCTGTGTTTTCAGAGGGTTAGTGAATTTAGCGAACGCCCCGCCGCTCGGGCCCAGATTCACGACGGACCGAACCTGGTCGATGTTCTCCACTTTTTTTAGCGTGCCGCGGTTCTTTTCCAGGTCGCGAATGTCCCAAACCTCGTACGTCTCGACGCCCATCTGCAGCGGCAGCGTCCAGCCGGCGACGTCGTACGGCGGGTCGGGCTCGCCGTTGGCGTTAACACGGTTCGGATAGACCTGTTTTTCAAATAGCGAAAGAATATTGTTCTTCTGCGGCTGGTCGGTGAACACGAGAAAGCTGTTCAACGGTATCTCGTGAGGTTCTTCCGTCTTCGAGTGCTTTACCCACAGCTCGTGCGTCATCTGGTAAACCTCGATCCCCTGCCATGTCAGGATCTCGATGAACCTCGCGACCGTTTCGGCATTCGGCTGGCCGGCCATGATGACAAAAGCCTGCGGAACGCTGTCGTCCCGGGCAATATTCGCTTTGCCAAGCTCGTAAAAGTTTCGCAAGTAGCGCGCACGATATTTTGCCGCAAGCGAAAGCAGCGCGCGGCTCGCCGTCATTTCGATCTCGGTTTATGTCCGCGGCACGCCACGTTCCGCCTTCCCACGCATCGGGGTGAGCCGTGTCGGTCGCAAGCGGCGAAGCAAGCCCGCGTGCAGGCCGCGACCGCTGCAGCTGGTCCTTCGTAATAATAACCGGCGACATCAGATCGGCGCTTGCGGCTTCGGACAGAATGCCGATCGAATTGTGGTAATAAGGTGCCGAGCGAAACCCGCCGTGCCACCAAGTATCGAAAGTCGTATTTGTCGCTACGCCCGCAATGCCTTTCGCCTGCAGGTCCGCGGCCATTTTGTAACCGACCAGGCCGACCTCACGGAGTATCGAGGGTGCGATCCGCGGATTCGGCGGGTCGAAGAACGGCGGAATGACGAACCTGCGCACCCGTCTGGCCCATCTGGTGAACATCGTAGACGAACTGCGGGAACCATTCCTGCCAGTAGAGCTTCGTTATCGCCTGTGTCTCCGCGAGGTTCAACATAAACCAGTCGCGGTTGTTGTCGTGGCCGGCGTAATGATGATAAAGCTCTGGCGGCGACGTGCCCTCGCTCTTTGTGCCGAGCGTTTTCCGGTACCAATCCGCGACGATCTGAATGCCGTCCGGGTTTGACGAAGGGATCAGCATCAGCATCGTGTTTTCGAGGATTTCCTTGGTTTCCTCGTCGCTCGCCGTCGCAAGCTCATAGGCCAGGTTCATCGACATTTGCGAACCGACGATTTCGGTCGAATGTATCGAACACGATATCGAAACGATCGTCTTGCCTTCGCGGACCAGACCCTCAACCTCCGATGCGTCGGCGACCGTTCGCGGGTCGGCGAGCTTCTGGCTTATCCTTCGCAGCTTTTCGAGATTTTTGATGTTTGAAGGCGATGAGATAAAGGCAACGACCATCGGTTTGCCGAGCGTGCTCCTGCCAAATTCCTGCACCAGCACCTTGCTGCTCGCCTTGTCCAGTTTGGCAAAATAATCGGTGATCTGGCTCCAGTCCGCTATGGTTTTGTCGTCGGTCGGCTGAAATCCGAGCACCGATTTCGGCGACGGCACCTGTGCGACAATTGCGGCGGAAAAGAGTAATATTAAACCGCAGAGTCGCACCGATCGCGCTATATTTTTAACGCAGAGACGCGGAGACGCAGAGCATTTCGGGGCGTTTCCGATTGACCGGATCGAATGAACCGAACAGACCTTGGGTTTGAGCATAAAGATTCTTCTTCCTCTGCGTCTCAGCGTCTCTGCGTTGAATCTGACCTCGGAATTCGGGATAACAAGAAGCTGACGTTTCCTGTCGAAGAGTCTACCAAATCCCGCTTACTCGGAAAAATTCGCTATTACTGGTGCTGGGCGGTAGCCGGTGCATTGTTACTAGTCGTGGGACTGCCCGCCATCTTGTATCTGTGGATAATAAACCGCCGGCTTTGGCTTTACCCGGTCGCGCTATGGGGAGCAAAAGTGTGGTTAAAGGCCTGCGGCGCCAAGGTCCGTGTAACGGGGACCGAGAATCTACAGCCCGATCAGCAATACGTTTTTATCTCGAACCACCGCTCGTACCTCGATACTGCAACTCTATTTCGCTACACCGGCAAACGAATGGGACTGGTGGCAAAAAAAGAGTTGCTAAAGGTACCCATCCTCGGTCAGGCTATGCATTTCGTCAACATCCTCGCCATCGACCGTTCAAATCCCGAACGTGCCCGCCAGTCGATGGATAAAGCCCGTGAAGTGATGGAAGAATGGCTATTCGTTCGGCATATTTGCCGAAGGCACGCGGGCGATGCCGGGCGAGCTGCTGCCCTTCAAAAAAGGCGCATTTCATCTTGCATTGCAGACCGGCCGGCCCATCGTTCCGGTCGCAATAAGAAATTCCGATTGGATGATGGGAAAACGGACGGGCGTGGCCTTCAGCGGAACGGTCGAAATGGTCTTGCTGCAACCGATCGAAACGAATGCTTACGACGAAACCCGGCTAATGGAACTCCTCAACCGCACAAGGGCGGCCATAGCGGATGAGCTCGGCACGCCCGAAGCAAAATAAAACGCGGTCGCTATCTACGACCGCGTGTTTTCGTAATATTCATCCAGCGAGCCTCACGGCTTTTTCGGTGCCGGAGTTGGCGACGCAGCAGGTTTTTTTACCGTTTCGTCTACGACATCATCTTCGCCCACTATCTTCACATCCGTGCGGCCGAGCCGGTAATCGGTATACCTTACCCGCATCCGGATCTTCACGGCCTGGCCGCTGTCGAACACAAGCTCGTCATCCGCTCTGGAATCGATAGGAAAATAGTATTTATTATCGATCGGTGCCCGGGTCGTCTCGATTATCGGGAACCGTTCCTTTCCTTCCGGAACGGCCTTGCCGCGCGATTTGACGATCATCAGGCCTTCGTCCTCGACCCAGATGCGGCCCTGAAAATACTTAGCGATGCCTTTTTTCCAGTCGGGAATCACCTTGGGTGCGACATCGAAAACAAACAGGTTCAGATCGTCGATCTTTTCCTTTCCCAGATATGTGAAATTGTATTGGCCGACAACCTTCGGCTCGATAGCGAAAGGGTCGATGCCGCCGAGCTTCTCAATGTCAGCTGCCGTCACCGTGATCTCGGTCATCGTCGACACCGGCGAAAAAAGGATCTTTTCGAACCTCTCACCCGCTTCGTTAAACGTAAGATATGAGTCGCGCTTGTAGGTTCCTGTGATCTGACCGCCCATGCCGATCGTATGCATCGTCGCATAGCGGTTGAACGCATAAACATTCAGGGCCTGGCGGAACAGCTCTTCGTTCTTTGTGAATTTCTTGATGATCCGGTCTAATTCCGCCGGCGGAAGATCGACCTTAACGATGTTCGAAGTCGTCTGGCCGAACACGGAAACCACTGATAAACAAGCAAAAACGGCTGTAATAAGCAAAGTTCTTTTCATAACTTTCGATCTATTCTTTCGCTCCTGAATAGATGCACCAAGATCACGAAAAGTTGACACTTGTATGTAAGCCGTCTTTCTCAGACAGGACTCAGTCGACAAAATCCACGTCAACAGTGTGCGGAATTATGCCCTTTTTATGCCCTTCGTCCAGCAGGACGCGGACCGCTTCGCGGCCTCGTTCCCCGTAATCGAGCGTCAGATCGTTTACCCACATCGCCACGAAACGGTCGGCAAGTTCCGGGGCCATATCGCGTGCGAACTGCATCGCGTAGGCAAGCGCGTCCTCGCGGTTCTCCATCGAATAGACGATGCTCTGGTGAAGGTGTTTCGACACCTGTTCCATCAGTTCCGGGCCGAGTTCGCGCCGGATGGCGTTACCGCCCATCGGCAGCGGCAGCCCGGTCTTTTCGTGCCACCATTCGCCGAGGTCGAGGACCTTGTCCAGGCCTATCCTGTTTGTAAAATAGCTGGCCTTCGTGGATCAAGCAGGCCGGCATCGACCTCGCCTTTTTTCACCGCATCGATGATCTCGTCGAACGGAACGACCTTGTAATCGAACTCGTCGTTGTAGATCCGCAACGCGAGAAAAGCGCTGGTCAGTTCGCCCGGGACGGCGATCTTCATCCCGCCGATCTCTTCAGGCTTGCGCGGTTCTCGCGAAACGAGTATCGGCCCGTATTTGTCGCCGATGCTCGCGCCGTGCGGCAGCAGAGCATATTTGTCCGAGACATAGGCATACGCGTGAAACGAGATCGCGGTCACGTCGTAAACGCCGTTTCGTCGCGTCTTCGTTCAGCGATTGGATGTCCTTTAACGTGTGTTCGAATTTCAAACCTTCGGTTTCCAGCTTGTTCGTCGCAAGACCGTAAAACATAAAAGCGTCGTCCGAATCGGGCGAATGGGCGACAGATATCGTCTTCATTTGGGGTTTAATAGCTAAATTCGTGGACATAAAACTCAGTTTCGGGTGTAGTAAACCGTGGTGCTGTAGGATAATTCTATATTACCGTTTTCAGCGTGTTTGGCAACAAGCGCTTCCAATTCGTTTTTCATCGCGGGAAAATTTTTATCCGAATCGGTCGGCATATATGATGAGGAAAGTACGCGTCCAAGCAGGCCGTCAAAGTCGAGGACCTGCGAATTGGCAAAAACCGCCTTTCCATATTCCTTTTGGAAAAAAGAACTTAACGCCGCTTCGTTAACGTTCTCATGCCTGACCTGCGTGTAGTCCTTCGCGAACTTGAGCAATAGCTGTTCGAACTCCCGCAGAAATGGCGTGGTGTCCAGCTGCCTTTCGTTCCAGATCAGGACAATATGCCCCCCGGGTTTTAAGATGCGGATGAACTCTTCGCGGGTTTTCTCGGGGTCGAACCAATGAAACGCCTGGGCCGCGACCGCGAAGTCGACCGACTCGTCGGCTAGGCCGGTTTCCTCGGCCCAACCGCTGCGGCTGTGAAAGTTTGGAAATTCGGCCAGCACTTCCTCCGCCGCCGCACGCATCGCCTCATTGGGTTCGACGGCATAAACAGTGTTGCCGTTTTCCAGAAATAACTTGGTCGAAATACCCGTCCCCGACCCCACATCCGCCAATATCGAATCGGGCGTCAAACCCATTTCGTCGCGGAAATGCTGCAGCAATGCCGACGGATATCCCGGCCGATATTTGACATAATTCTCAACACGGTTTGAGAATCGCTCCGTCGTCTTCATAACCTAGTCCCCCGCGATAAACGCCACCATCTTCCACACGCCGCGTTTCTTTTCAAACCCGGCTCGGTAATCGATGGGACTGCGGACCAACTCGTTCTTCACCCAGCCTTCCAGCCCGCCTAGGGTTTTAACTTTGCTCCACCCGCGTGTCTCACGGATCTTCCCGGCCTCGGTGTCCGGATCAGTTTCTACCGTCACGACATTGTACGAAAGCTGAGCAACAACACGCGAATCCGCGCTCGGCGATTCTCTTAAATTGACGTTCGACCCGAATATAACCTCATGCATGAAGCTGTCGAGGTCTTGCGGAAATGAATCGAATGTATAAGGCGCATAAAATACTTTCCTGACCGACTTGTCCTTCCACCACGTGCCGCCGTTGTTGATCACGGTCAAGAATTCGTCCCAGAATTGCGAGTTCTTCGAATTGATCTTCCAGATCCTCTTAAAGTCGGCGATCCCCGCGTCGCCTCCGAAGCTCAGGTTTATCTTTGGATCCAAAATGCTCAAGATAAATGCTGCGTCTTTTCGCTCCGCCGCCTCGATCAATTTCGTCCGGAATTCAAGAAACGACGCATCCTGCCCGGCCTCATCGACCGGCTTAACATATCGTTCCTGCCCCAGCCCGATGCAAGCGAACGCGGCCATAAGGAGGAAACACATCATGATCTTCATAAGTTCTATTCTTGGGCGACCTCGTCGCCCGTCCATTGAGTTTTTTTCGAATGCGGAATGTCGAGCTGGTCCAAAATACGAAAACACAGATGATCGACAAGCTCATCGATACTGTTAGGACGGTGATAGAACCCCGGACTTGCGGGCAAAATTCGCGCGCCGGCCCGGGAAAGTTTTAGCATGTTCTCAAGGTGAATGGCGTTGTAAGGAGTTTCACGCGGGACAAGCACCAGTTTCCGTCCCTCTTTCAGCGTCACATCCGCCGCCCGATGGATCAAATTCGTGCCCGCACCACTGGCGATCGCGCCCAAGGTTCCCATTGAACACGGCACGATCAGCATTCCCGCCTGCTTATACGACCCGGAGGAAGGCTTCGCCGCCAAATTATCCAGCCTCCAATACCTGATCAATTTCGAACCCTCCGGCAAACCCAACCATGCATTGATCTTTGCCGCGTCGGCGTCCTTTAGGTTTTCGCCCAGCTCAACCTGAGCGACCGTCGCCGCGGTCGACGACATTATCAGATTGATAGTCTCAACCACGCCGCTCGCCGCCAACAACTGCAGCGTCCGCTTCGCATAGATCGCCCCAGAAGCCCCGGTGATCGCAAACGTCAATTCCATATATCGATGAGCAATACTACCGCTTTTTTTGTTAGAACCGTGAGCGGCAGCGACTGGCTGCTTGCTCCGCCTGTCTCATTCGCATCCCTTCTTATTCTTCTTTCTTACGCGACTTTGCGTCTTTGCGGGAGAAGAGGTTTCACGCAAAGTCGCGCAAGAAAATCTATTCAACACTGATACAAAACGCCGGCCCAATTCGCGTATCAAATTAAGAGCGATCAAATTCGCCTTAGAGGAAACCGAAATGCATTGTATGGACTGCACAATTCAAACCCTTCTGCTCGAAATGGTGAGCAGCAGCATCGTAGTCGCGGTGATGATTCGGCTGATGGGGCTGTACAAGTATCTCGGCTATCTGTCCTAAAGTGTCAGTAGCTCGCACGTAAGTAAGAGCTCATCACGGCCATCACGCTCCGCCGCCCCCCACGCCTTCGCGGACTAATCTGCTACTCTATCTCTTCACATGAATCCCGACGATCTCCAAAAAATTCTTCTGCAGGTAAAAAGCGGCGAACTCTCCGAAACCGATGCGGCCGCTCGTATCCAAAACCTCTCGTACGAAGACATCGGCTACGCACGCGTCGACCACGGCCGGGCATCAAGACAAGGTTTCCCGGAGGTCATATTCGGACAAGGCAAAACGCCCGAGCAGGTGTGCGGAATTTTCGAAAAATTGATCGAACGCTCACCCAACGTCCTCATCACCCGCACAACACCCGAGGTCTTCGGCCAGGTCCGCAACATCCACACCGACGCCGAATGGCACGAATCGGCCAAAATGATCCGCGTCATCCGCGATACAACAGATCTGGGCATCAGCGAAATATCCATCTGCACCGCCGGCACCAGTGACATACCCGTCGCCGAAGAAGCCGCGCTCACCGCCGAAGCCATGGGCAACCGCGTCCAGCGTATCTGGGACGCCGGCGTCGCCGGCATCCACCGCATCCTCGGCGAACGCTCGCGTCTCCAAAATTCCCGCGTCGTCATCGTCGCCGCCGGCATGGAAGGAGCACTTCCCTCAGTGTAGTTGGCGGCCTCGTCGCCGTCCCGGTCATCGCCCTCCCAACATCCATCGGCTACGGTGCATCGTTCCACGGCCTCGCCGCCCTGCTTGGAATGCTAAATTCCTGCGCGTCGAACGTCACGGTAGTAAACATCGACAACGGCTTCGGCGCCGGCTTTGCCGCTAGCTTGATAAATCGGAAGCAATCGTGACCACACATTCATGAGGGTCGTCGGACCACCTGTTAGCGATGCTTACCAGGCGATCGATGCTTTCTGCGATCGATGAAACATGTATAATGTCCCGGATTTCAAAATGGAGGTTGTGTATGCTCGTCCGCGGACTATTGTTTTCCTGCGTTGCCGTATCGATATTGTCTTACTCGGCTTTGGGCCAGGACAAGGGTAACAGGCCGCCGTTTCTCGTGGTTGACACGACAAAGGTCGAACTTACTCGCACGCATACGACGCAGAACATCAGGTTTATTGCTTCCAGCGATCAGACCGGCGGGGCCACGACTGTTTTCGAGACTACTGAGATGCCGGGCTACAAAACCAACTGGCACCGCCACAACCAATCTGAGGAAACCTTCTATGTGCTTGAAGGTGTCCTGACAGTCAAACTTGGCGACCAGTTATATCACCTGCGGGCTGGTTCATACGTTTTCATTCCGCGCGGAACTCCGCACGCACAGGGCAACCTCACCGATATGCCCGTGCGATTCATTACAACAGTTACGCCCGGCGGGATCGAGGAATTTTTCAGGGATCGCAGCGAGCTTTTGAAATCGACGAAACCCGGTGACCCTGATTTCGAAAACCGATATAAACCCATTCTCGAGAAGCACAAGAAGTGGCTCGAGATAATCGGCCCGTGGAATCCAACAAAATAATTGTCTCAACCGGGTCCTTTGGATCGGGCGAAGGACCACAGGAAGGGGAGGTTCCGATATCCCTCTCCTGGTGTTTTCGGCTTTTTCGACAAGATCGGAAACTAGTCTTCTAATACGGTTTGCTAAAAGCAGTTTTAGTTACCTTCCAGCTTTTTCAGAACCTCGCGTGCGTTCCCATTCCCGGGATCCAGCTCCAAGCTCTTTTTGTAGTTTTCGAGGGCCAACACCTTATTGCCGGATTCAAGATACGCCTCGCCCAGGCTGTCAAAGGCATTTCCAGATCTCGGAAAGGCGATCGTGTTTAGCTTGAATACCTCGATCGCGTCCTTAAGTTTCTTTTCTTGGATCAGATCGTATCCTTTCGCGTTGATGACAGGTTCCAACAGATCGACCGTCTTACCTCGCGTTTTATGGATCTCGATCGCGGCCTCCAAACCTTTTTCCAAAGTGAGTTTAATAACCAGCTCCGTAAGGGCCCGATTCGCTGCATTGTCAGGGATCGGCATCACGGGCTGGTACCCGCGTTCAAAAATGATCCTGGAGATCTCTCGCCCCGTACCGTTGAAACTACTCTGCCAGCGATTGGTCATCAGGATGATCGTGACACCTTCGTCGATAAAACGGTAAAAATCCGCGTAAAAGACCCTATTCGCCCCGTTGTGCCAAACCCGCCTCGTCCCGCGGTCGGTCTTCGTAACGTCCCAACCGTATGCGTAAATGGAGTTCCCGGTTTCATCGTCCCTGAGAGCCGGGTGGTAATACTTCTTCTTGGCGTCAGCCGAGAGGATCTTTTCGGTCAGCAAAGCTTGGTCCCATCTCAGTAGATCGCCGGTGGTCGAGAGGATTCCCCCGTTCCCTTTCAGGTGCAGAAAGGGCGCATCCCCAGCCCATTCCTTCTCGGTAGGCTTACCCCAACGTTCCTCCGCCCTGTACCCGACAGCTATCAGATCTTTGTCAAAGTTCGGGCGCGAATAACCGGTCGTATCCATTCCGGCGGGCTTCCATAGATTCTCGTATAAATATTGTTCGTAACTCTGGCCGGACACTTTTTCAATTATCAACGCCAGCAGGCTGTAACCGACGTTCGAATACCCGAACCGCGTTCCGACAGGAGATCTCAGCGGCGCATTCAAAACCTTTTCAATGAATTCCGCTTCGCCGATCTTCTCGTAATCGCCGCCAACCCCACCGGGCAGTCCCGACTGAATGGCGCAGCAGGTGATGAATGGTGATATTCGATCTATCTGACGGAACGTTTTGAAAAAATTTCGTTATTTTGTCGTCGGTCGATAACTTGCCCTGCATTTCCAGTTTCAGGATCGCCGCCGCCGTGAACTGTTTTGTGATCGAGCCTATATCAGAGATCGTATTTGCAGAGTTTCTCAGTTTCCGCCCTTCATCGCTAAAACCGTACCCTCTCGAAATAACCGGCTTACCGTTTAAGGCCACCAAAACCGAACCGCTGTAACCGATCTTGTCCATTCTTTCCAGATATTGTTCTATCTTCTTGGCGGCTTGCGGGGTCGACGGGGATGCCGTGTTCTGAGCGAAGAAAGGACACGCGATTAAAAAAAGAAGAATTACTAAAGCACATAGGCAGGTCGTCGTAGTCACTTTATTGCTCATTTATTTTCTCCGACAGGCAAATCCCACCTGCGGCGCTCCGCAGCGTTGATATAACTGTATAACGTATTCCTCGGTTCAACCCTGCCATTTCAATTACGGCCACCTGGCGAAACTCCTCGAATATCGATTGGGCTGGCAGCGGTGGAAAATGCTAACTTGATGCAGGACAACTCGGCATATTATCGCGCCGAAACCCGTTAGAATCCGCTCGGTGTATGTTCAAAATCGCGACAGCATTTATTATAGCCATACTTCCCCTCTCCGTGGCCTGCGACAACAAAAGAACACCGTCATGGACTGGGACCTGACATACAAGTCAGTACTTGAGCGAAACAATGTCGCAAAAACCGAATGGATATGGCCCTGGCTGGCCGGGTACAAAACGCCTGCCGAAAAATGGGTAACCGGGTGGCAGGGCAAGCCGATCGTTTCGTCGGTCATGCTCGAACATCCCAATTTCCATGCCGCCGAGCACACGACGATCTGGCTGATCCGAACGCAGGACGAGGCGTTCTATTGGGAATTCGTCGAGGGCAGCAAGAACATCGGGTACGAAGAACCTATCTCAACTCAGCTGTATGACGCTTTTTACAAGGACGCATCATCGTGGCAGCAGCTGCCGCCCAAACCGGCGAGCGAGTTGCCCGACCAGGCCCTGCCGGGGTATATGGGATTTCTTAGCCTTTATGGAGCTGACGGTTCCCGCCAGATGCTCCTGACGATGGATGATTTCATGATCTGCCTTGATAAAAGCTGTACGCCCGGAAAATCACTGAAGCCGGGCCGATTGATGGCGGCCCTCAGCCCGATCGTGCTGCCGGAATCCGAAATGGCGTACAAGCATAAGTCGGAGGCCGAAATAGCAGCAATGACGCCCGAGGAGCGGATCGATGAGCTGATCAAAGAGAATAACTACCATCGGTCGATCATGGACCCGCAAGCCGATCTCATCCAAAAGTACCGCCGTTTGGATGGCCTCAAGGGATATTCCCAACTCATCAGGGTGATCGAGAGCTACGACCCTAAACGGCTGAGAAATTATGGCTACTCAAAAGCGGTTATGATGGCGATGGACATCGATGATAGAACCGTACGGCTGCGAGGTACGCCCGAAGGGCGAAAGATCATCGAGGCGATCGAACGCCTATCGGCCCGGATGAAGGCTGCTGGAGAAAAATACATTACCCCTGACGAAATGGATCTGCCGAAATTGAAAAGCCTCAATTTCGTCGACCATGCGATCGGCGACACGCTGTGGGTGAAGTACAGGATCAAGGTCTCGGAAAGCGAGTTGCTCGAATTTAGTCACTACCTTGTAAACCGCGATCCTGCCTATCCAAGCTGGAGCGAGAGGGATTTCATAAAGGACTACTCGCGGATCAATGAAGCCGGCAGCCCGGCCCAGGTTCACATCATGAAAAAGCCGAAGCGCTACCACGACGAATATCTAAACTTCAAAAGGCTTGCCAAGCCCGCCCAAAAAACGCGGGCCCGGGCGTTGATGTAGTGGTGTTCATAGGACTCCCATCATGAAAACCACAAACTATGCTATTGTTATGTGGGCCTACCACTTCCCTCGGGGCCCAGTCTCGTAAAAAGCAATATCCGAAAACGTATCCGGAACTATTCACCATTCTGACCTGCCATCATCTTGTAACGTCTATGAAAGAATTATTCGCCTGGGCTATCTGTGCGTTAATCTTTGGAGTCAGCACGTCAGCTCAGACTCGGCAAACCTTTGATATTGCTACGTTCCAGCCGCCCTTGGGCTGGTCGAAGCGAACCAGTGACGCGTCGCTGCAGTTTTCGACCGAAGACAAGGCGAAAGGGACGTATTGCCTGATAACGCTGCTCGCATCCGTACCCGGCACAGGCGATCCTAAGAAGAATTTCAACGCCGCCTGGCAAACCGTTGTTAAGACGGTCGTAGATCCGACAGCGGTACCGCAAATGTTTCCTTCCGCGAACAAGGAAGATTGGAAGGCGGAGGGTGGATTCGCACCGTTCGAGAAGGACGGTGAGAAGGGAGTTGCCGTGCTGTTTACACTCAGCGGTTACGGCAAGATGGTTAATATATTGGTCCTCACCAATACCACGGACCACGAACCGACAATCACGGCCTTTTTGGAATCGGTGAGTTTGAAAAAACCGGCAGAGGAAAATCGACCACAAGCACCGGGTAACCAGATCGGTTCTCAACCTTCCCTTGCCGGGAATTTTTGGAAGCAGGGTGGCATCCGCCAAGGGATGCTGGGCCATGCCGGTCTATCTACCGCGACTTTTTCGAAGACCTATCAGTTCCTTAGTGATGGCACCTATAAGTTCTTCACGGTAAATATGCAGTTGGCAGCACCCAAGTATTATCTGGAGAATGAGGAAGGCACTTATAAGGTGACCGGGAACACGATCACGATCACACCAAGAAAGGCGAGCTTCAGCCAACACAGGCTCAACAAAGAAGATCCACCCATAAAGTCAGGCAATCTCCCGTTATCGACAGTGCAATATAGTTTTGAGTTTTGGCTGCATGATGACAACTGGGCACTGCTGCTTTCGCCGGTTGATGGAAACGAAAACAAAAGGGACGGGACATTCAGCTTCTATCGGAACGGGGAACCCCAACGAACGTACCAATACGTCTTGGTCAATGCAAAAGGCGAGCTGATACGGTATTGAGTGGTCTTATAAATTCCGCCGTCGACACGCTACGGAACCGATCCTAAAACTCCGAGTACGTGATTATGAAAAGAAAAAGTTATAAAAAACTAGCGGCCTTAACATTTGCACTCGCTTTTCTGATTGTCGGCACTGCAAATGCGCAGATCCAGGCCGCAGGCGGCGGATATTACCGCGCGGGCTACCCTACGGTGTACGGATCGTTCGGTCAGGCTAGCGTGGCCCAGAGCCGGATGTACGACCAGGTTAAAGTGCAAAATCGCAAGGCGACCGAACGCGATATCCTGATACAAAAATGGGGGCTCGCCGCTGTTGAAAAAGCCGAGCGAGATGCGGCAGCCGGAAGGTCCGCGAACGCTAAGATCGTTGTGACCCCACCACCAGTGGTAAGAAACCACGGAGTGTTTCGTCCCGATAATACTTTGGATACGGGAAAGACACTCGCCGATAACCTTGCTGATACACCCGAAGAAAAGGCACTGATCAAACAAATATATTCGGCCGCCAAGGCTTTCTACGATAAAGAGGCCGCTGCCAAGGGATGGAAAAATAATCTTGCCGGCGGCCTAACGTTCTTTACGGCTACGGCGATGACGGTTTACCACGACGCCGACGAGCCAAGTGCGGAGGCCGCGAATAAATACTTCAAAAGCGTAAATAGCGCCCTGGACGGAATACCGGAATACGCAACCGTCGCGAACAAGGACAAGCAAGGCTTCAATAATATGCTGATCGGTTTTAGCGGTATGCTGCTCGCGGTCTATTCGGAAGCCAAACAAAACAATGACGCCAGACACTCTGGCAAGCTCTAAAAAACTTGCGGGAATGTTGATAGAGATGGTTCTAAAGACCGATCCGGAAAATCTTCGACTTGAAAACGGCCAGATCGTGGTGAAGTAAAGATCGCATCGATCAAAAAGTTGCCAACAATTAATATGTCCAAACTCGATCTCGCGATTGTCGGCCTTTGTCTGCTCAGGTTCACCTGGGAGGTCGTCTCCGCCGATAATGGCAGCATAGTCGGGCGGCCGGCGATCTCCTGAAATGGTGGTTGCGTTGTGTTCGGCTCGGGCACCCGTCTGGACGGTCGCTATCCGTCGTCAGGGATCTTTGCAAGTTTCACCGGCCTAACGCGCTGCCGCTTCTGCAGCCGTTAGAGCGGCCTCCGGGTGACGACCGACAAGAACGACATATTATTCGGTAATAAACGAGATTAACGCCCCGGTTCGGGGACGGCCAGCCAGGCCGATTATCATTACTTTGTATCATAAAGTACTTGACATATGCGACCACTTGACATATTATCATGCGTGCCGATGCGCAGATCTTGGCTATAGAAAAAATGAAATGCGCACAGCGGTCGTCAGCGAAACTCTATTTTCCTTACGGTAAGATGCTTAATAATATTCAAAAGATCTGGCGGGACTTTGCTGTGCGGCCATTCCCCGACGGTTGCGCGGGAGTGAAGGTCGAGGGAATCGAACTCGCATCGCTCGACACATTTGCTGCAGCGTGCATAGATAATTTTGTCAGTAATAACGGAAGCCTTGACCGCGAGAGGATCTCTATTCTCAAGCAATGTGCCGAAGAGATCGAAGTGGTGGTCCCAACGCTTCAGGGCGATGCAATGGACTACTTCGAGCAATTGCACCTCTTATCGCAGGAAGTGCTGCGGGTAGTTTCCAAAACTAACGGAGGACATTGATGAAGAAATGGATGAGCGGCATCCGCGGAGCGGTGCTGATGACCGTGCTCTGGGTCATCGGTTGGGGACTGGGTTTTGGCGGGATCATGGAAGCGTTCATCGATCCGGACGGCAAGATCCAGGATGTCTGGCCAACGGTATTGGCGATTCCCGGCTTTATCGGCGGCATCATCTTCTCCGCAATGGTTCTGATCGCCGAACGCAGCAGCTTTGACACAGTCCCGCTCTTCCACTTCGCCCTCTGGGGAGCCGCAACCGGTATCATCCTCGGGGTTCTCTCAATTCCGGCCGAAGTCGGCGACGTTTCGCCCGGAGCCGCGGGAATGATCGGGATCTTGACTGCCCTAAGTCTGGTGGCCGCGATCGGATCAGCGGTGTTTTTCCGACTGGTGTCGTGGTGGCGAACTCGCGCAGCCGCCGGCTAAGCCTATTGTTCCATCGGCGGCGTACCTCGAGTTGCTCGTTCCAATTACTGCTGGGTCTGTGCAATGTCCGGCTTGAAATCGGCAAATTTCTCACCCTTTGGGAACTTGATCTTCGGGGCTTCCTTGCGATCAAGCTCCTTCCAGACGATTGTCAAGGTGCCATCCTCAGCCTTGCGGACTATTCGAAAAACGATTATCACGTCCGCCCGCTTGTCGAGGGAAAGTGTGTGAAATCTTAGTTCGCCTGCCGAAGTCTTTTCCGGATATTGCCGGTAGCGAATTGGCGATATTGTAAGCGACCGACCGCAACGCATAGGTCGTGTTTTCAGCAGGCGTGACGCCGCTGGAATATGTAAAGCCGCCGAAATCGATGCCGGCCTTGAGCCGTGCTGCGGTGCTTCTGGCTTCGCCTGGTTCGGAGGCGGTTTGAAAATCGAATATGAACTTCAGTCCGGCGTGGCCCTGGCGTTACATCCTCGATCGGCACGTCACCCAACGAAACCAGTATTCCCTGTGAAAAAAACGCATTACTAAAGATCTCGCCATGATTGAATCCGAGATCGTGGTAGTAGGCGTGCGAGTAAGCCCCGGTCCGGAACGAAAAGGACGAGCTTGCCATAACAAAATCCTTGCAATTACCGTCCGTGCGAATGAGATTCTTTGTCACGCAATCGTAGTCCGGAAAAAGCTTGAACATGCCTGTCTTATCGCTTGTCAGGAACTCGCTGTATCGGGCGTGATCTGCGACATCTACCCTTCTCGCAATGCGTATTCGCTCGCTGGTTTCCTTGTCGATCGTCGGCGGCGGCGGGGACGCTCACACGGGGCCGGTTGATGGCCTTCATCGTGGTGTCGAACTCGCGGATATTTTGCATTCGCAATCTGCGTTCGGCTTCGATCCTCTGTTCGGCTTCACGGCGCTGTTGTTCCGCGTTGGCATTAGCAGGTGATTGTGGTATCTGGCTGTGCAGATCAACGACCGCTGCAAAGAAAACTAACAGCGGCAAGCATAAAATTTTTCGCTTCACAAGGACCTCCTTTCAGGATCGTTATCCGATCTCGCAATTAAGCGCACTAAACTCTACTTTGTCTAAACCTTTGAACGCAATAAAAAACATTTACCATTTTTGGATCAGCTTGCCTTCCGACGAAAAGAGTAGGAACCCATGCTTTAGCCGAATTTCTGATCGAACTGCAAACATTTGGCTCTAGGAGCCGAGGGCCCGTAATGCCTAATTATCCGGCACCTCGGCCTCGACGAGCATCGTTAGCAGTCTCAACGACTCCTGCCACCCCAAATAGCAAGCCTCAACCGGGATCATGTCCGGGATTCCCTTTTGCTCAATATTCAGTTCCGTCCCGACAGAAACTTCCTTCAGAACAACCGTCGTTTCCATTTCTCCCGGCAGGTTCGGGTCCTCGAACTTGTCGGTATACCGGATCTGTTCATTCTCGACAAGTTCAAGAAACTCTCCACCGAACGCGTGGCTCGTACCGCTTGAAAAATTCGTGAACGACATCCGATACCGGCCGCCCACGCGAGCGTCCATTTCGTGGACCTTCCCCGTAAACCCATTCGGCGGCAGCCACTTCGCCATCGCATCGGCGTCAATAAACGCCTTAAAAACCCTCTCGGGCTTACATTTGAAAACCCTATGAAGCTTGACCGTTCCAGCCATACTTACCAATACCTCCGTTAAAATTAAAGACATCTATTAAAATAACCCGATGCACCGTTAGGCGGAAATGGACAACGGCTCAGGCCCTAAAACGCGGGTCCTTTACGAAAATGTAACAGGACCAAATGTATTCATTTACTAAACGGTCCCGATAAGACATAATTGTTTTCTCGATTTTTGAGCCGATAACATTCCGCGCGGAGGTAAAGCTTGACCTCCAATAAGTGCTCGTTCTTCTTTCAAGGAGAATGAACAAGCAAACCGCAGCGTTTGCGCCCACCCCACGCATTTCTCTCACAGCAATACGTCTGTCCGCGCTTTTGGCGCAGGTCATTCCCACCACCGTAGATTCAAAAGGAGATTTACCATGAGTACGATCACAATGAAAGACGGCATGAACATGTATTACAAAGATTGGGGCACCGGGCAGCCGATCGTCTTCAATCATGGGTGGCCGCTTACTGCGGACGCCTTTGAGGACCAGATGTTTTTTATGGCATCGAACGGCTATCGCTGTGTCGCTGTCGACCGAAGGGGCCACGGGCGCTCGGACCAAACGTGGGACGGCAATGACATGGACACCTATGCCGATGATCTCGCTGAACTTATTAATGAGCTTGATCTGAAAGATGCGATCCTTGTCGGACATTCCACGGGAGGCGGTGTGATCACACGCTACATCGGCAGACACGGCTCTGAGCGGGTCGCAAAGGTCGTCCTGATCAGCGCTGTTCCGCCGATGCTATTGAAAACCGACGCCAATCCCAATGGGTTGCCGATCGAGGCCCTGGACGGCTTGCGGGCAGGCATTCAGGCCGACCGTTACCAGTTCTGGAAGGATTTCTGCAATCTCTTCTATAGCTTGAATCGCCCGGGTGCAGAGATATCCGAAGGCATCGCCGACTCCTTCTTCCGTCAGTGCAGCATGGCGGGATTTCCCGCCTCGTATCTAGGTATCAAAGCGTTTTCCGAGACCGACTTTAACGAAGACCTGAAAAAGTTCGACATCCCGACGCTGATCCTGCACGGCGACGACGATCAGGTCGTACCGGTCAACATTACCGCGATGCTCACGGCGAAGATCGTCAAGGGCGCGGTGCTGAAGGTCTATCCGGGCTATCCGCACGGTATGCCCCAAACGCACAAGGACGTGATCAACGCCGATTTGCTCGCGTTCGTACAAGGCAAAGAGCTCGCCGCGACAACCGCGGCATAACGGAAGGCACGATGGATATCAAAGGAGAAAATATGCAAAACGAACTAACATACGAAGGCGTAGGAGGCCTGAAAATAGCAGCAAGATCGTGGCGGCCGGAAGGTGCGGTCCGCGGCGTCGCGATTCTCGTTCACGGGTTCAATGCACACAGCGGCTATATGGCATGGCCGGCCGAGCAATTCGCCAGCGCAGGTTTTGCCGCTTACGCCCTTGACCTCCGCGGTCGAGGCAAGTCGGAAGGCGAGCGATTTTACGTCGAGGAGTTTTCGGACTATCTGGGCGACGTGGACAAACTGGTTGAGATCGCACGGGCGGAAAATCCGGGGGTTCCGGTCCTCGCGCTTGGTCACAGTGCGGGCGGCGTTATCGCCAGCTCGTACGTTTTCGAACATCAGGACAAGATCGCGGGATTGATATGCGAGAGCTTTGCGTTGGATGTCGGCCTTCCCGACGCCGCGGCATTGCTGATCAAGGGTATAAGCCACATAGCACCGCATCTGCACCTATATACCCTGAAGAATGAGATCTTTTCACGTGACCCGGCGGCGGTCGAGGCGATGAACAACGACCCGTTGATCGCGAACGAAAAACAGCCGGCCGAGACGGCCGCCGAGTTGATAAAAGCAGCGGAACGGCTGAAAGAGAACATGCCGCGCTTTACGGTTCCGGTATTTATTATTCACGGAACAGACGATAAGGCGACACGTTACCAGGGCAGTCAGTATTTCTACGACCATGCCGGCTCGGCTGACAAGACGTTAAAGCTGTATGAGGATGGTTATCACGACTTGCTGAATGACATTATCAAAGAGGAGGTCATGGCAGATATTCTCGCATGGGTCAACGAACGCTTCCCAGCAGAAAACGCGGCGTCGGCGTGAATTCGATACGGCAGCGGCAGCGGTTCAATCAATTCAAACAACTGCCGCTCTGTAAATAATTTCTAATCGGTGGATAAACGAATGAACAAACCTCGAATCTTCCTTGGATCGTCAGGCAAGCAGGCGAATTTGCTGCAGGCGCTGACGACGGGTCTCGGCGACGTAGCTCACGTTGAGCCGTGGACGACGGTTTTCAATCCCGGCGTATCCACGCTGGAACGTCTGGTCGAACTTACCCGCGAGGTCGATTTCGCGGCTTTTGTCTTCGCTCAGGACGATTGGACGGCCGTGGGTGCTCCGTCGCCCGATGCGGCACAAGCGTCTCCGCGAGACAATGTCGTGTTCGAAGCCGGGCTTTTCGGCGGGGTTCTCGGAATGCGCCGCACCTTCATCCTGCACGCCAACGGCTCAAAGCTGCCGACCGACCTCCTCGGACTCACCTGTGTACGATACGACGGCGCGACCGCCGACGAAGAGATCGAGGCGATCTGCCAAAAGATCCGCAATGCCATCGAGAACGAAGGGCGCGCCGCCCGCATCGAAGGTCACTGGTGGCAGTATTCCCTGACCGAACGCACCGATAAAGAACCCTCGGCCCTGAGCCTTTTGAAGATCGCAAGAGACCGCAGCGGAGCGCTCGAGATAGCGGGCCGCGCCTGGCAGGAGGATGGCACGCTTTCGTCGCGATACCATAGCGAAGCGGCAAAGGAGCGGACCGATCCGCCGGGCATTTTTTACTATTGGAACGGCGAACGACCGCTGCACTTGAACGCGCCGCAGCTTTGGGGAACCGGCGAAATCAATCTGGAAGCCGCGGACCGAGCCACAGGCTATTGGATCACACGCACTGACATCGACCAGAGCCTGAACGCGCGCACTTCCGGCGTCTATTTGCGCGCCGATCCCGAGGACCTGGCCGTCATGGACGACCCCGACCCGCAGAAGCGCCTCGAGCTCATAGCCGAACGGCTGACACATTGGAAGGCGATCAGAAGCGCCTGAATCGCGCTATCATCTTCCCTGATGTCCCGTCAGATCATTCGCAGTAACAGAGTCGTACTGCCCTCGGGTGTCCGTCCCGCGGCGATCCATTTTGACAATGGAAAGATCCGCGACGTCAGTGAGTGGGGCGACGTTCCGCCGGATGCAGATCTCGTTGACGCGGGTGATTCGGTCGTTATGCCGGGACTCGTCGACAGTCATGTTCACGTCAACGAACCCGGCCGCACGGAATGGGAAGGATACGAAACGGCCACGAGAGCAGCCGCGGCCGGCGGCGTCACGACTATCGTCGACATGCCTCTTAATTCGATCCCCGCTACAACGACCGCGAAGGCATTCGAAGAAAAGCTTGCCGCCGCCGAGGGCAAATGTTCGGTGGACGTCGCGTTTTGGGGCGGGGTCGTTCCGGGAAATGTTAACGAGCTCGCACCGCTCATCGAGCGGGGCGTACGCGGATTCAAATGCTTTCTCATCCACTCGGGCGTCGACGAGTTTCCGCATGTGACCGAAGCCGACCTCTGCGATAGCAATGCCGGAGCTCGCCCGGCTCGATACGGTCTTGCTCGTACATGCCGAACTCGAGGAGCCGATCAACGCTGCGGCCGGGGCAGTCACTACACTTGATCCTCGCGAATACGACACGTTCCTACGCTCGCGACCGCGCGAAGCGGAGGACGCAGCGATCACATTAATGATCAAGCTTTGCCGCGAGACTGGCGCCCACATTCATATCGTCCACCATTCTTCGTCCGACTCTTTAGATTTGCTGCGTAGTGCCCGAGCCGAAGGACTGCCGATCACAGTCGAAACTTGTCCGCATTACCTGACATTCGCCTCTGAAGATATTGCGGATGGTGAAACACATTTCAAGTGCTGTCCTCCTGTGCGAGAGCGTGAAAACCGTGAGAAGCTATGGGAGGCGGTCGCCGACGGCACGATCGACATGATCGTTTCCGACCATTCGCCCTGCACGCCCGAGCTGAAAAAGCAGGACACCGGCGATTTTCTTGACGCCTGGGGCGGGATCTCTGCGCTGCAATTCAGCCTTCCGGTCATGTGGACGAATTTCCGGGCCCGAGGATTCACGCTCACCGATCTGACGCGGTTAATGAGCGAAGCACCCGCAAAACTGGCGGGGCTCGAAGACCGAAAAGGAAAACTCGCACCGGGCCTTGATGCCGACATCGTCGTCTGGGACCCCGGTGCGGCGTTTACCGTCGACCCGGAATTGGTCTATCATCGCCACAAGCTCACGCCATATTCGGGACGGGAGCTGTACGGCCGTGTCGAGGCCGTATATGTCCGGGGCGGTCTGGTCTACGAACGCGGCAATTTCGTGTCGGAGCCTGCGGGCGAGCTTATTACCTGAGAACAAGCGGAATTCCGGATCAAAATGGAGAAGGCGATATGACAAAGATAAATTTCGCACGCCTTTTCGTCGGCGGCCTCATCGCTTCGGTGTTGCTTTTTGTGAGCGACGGCTTTCTGCACGAACAGGTTTTCAAACAGTATTGGGAATATGTGTATCAGGGTATCGGTGCGAAACCGCCCGATCCGGCTCATACCTGGGCCTTGCTGTATTTCTTCATCTTCGAACTGGGCCGCGGATTCGGCGCGATCTTTATCTATGTGCTGATGCGGCCATTCTATGGTGCCGGGCCGAAAACAGCCATTTTCGCGGCGATCGCGGCGTGGCTCGCGTTCTCGGTCACCGCACCGGCGGAGTTTATCCCGCTCGGATTTTACAGCCGTAGGTTGTGGGTCATGGTCGCGGCCGTGCAGCTTGTGACGTCGATCGTCGCGAACCTGATCGCGGCGTGGATCTATCGCGATCCGGCAACCACGGCGACGCCTGTTGAATAGCACAATGGAATTTACCGATCTTGTAGATCTCGCCTCGGAAAAACTCGGCGGGGCCGTGCTTTTTGCGAACGACGAGTTTTTTGCGCCGAAGGAAAATCTCCTGAAGCCCGCGCCTGCCATCTGGAAAGAAGGCGAATACACCGAACGCGGCAAATGGATGGACGGCTGGGAAACGATGCGTCGGCGCTCGCCCCGGCTGGAGGAGGAATTCGATTGGTGCATAATTCGGTTGGGCGTCCCCGGGAGAATCAAGGGCGTGACCGTTGACACTAGTTTTTTCCGCGGCAATTTCCCTTCTCACTGCTCCATCGACGCTTGTTCCGCAAGTCCGAATTCGGACGTGGAGGAATTGCTCGATGATAAAACTCAGTGGACCGAGATCTTGTCCAGATCGGCGCTCAAGGGCGATGCGCAAAACAACTTTGCGATCGACGGCCTGGAACGCGTAACTCACCTTCGGTTCAAGATCTATCCCGACGGCGGTGTTGCTCGCCTTCGCGTTTATGGAGATGTCCTGCCTGATTGGGACGCGATAAAACGTCGCGAAAGCGAGATCGACCTGGCGGCCGCGGAGAATGGCGGTACCGTTCCGCTGGCGAGCGATATGTTCTTCGGCCACCGCATCAATCTGATAATGCCCGGCCAGGCACGCGATATGAGCGACGGCTGGGAATCGCAGCGCCGACGCGGGCCCGGACACGACTGGTGCATCATTAAGCTGGGCACGGAGGGCCGGATCACCCGGGTCGAGGTCGATACATCTCATTTTAAGGGAAATTATCCGGAGAGCTGTTCCATCGATATAGGCCGCGCCCAGGAAGGCGCCTCCCTGGATTCGATCGCCTGGCAGGAACTACTCCCGAATACTAAGCTGCAGCCGCACACGCGGCATGCGTTCGTGACCGAGCTCGCGAACCTGGGCAATGCCACACACGCGCGGCTGAATATTTATCCCGACGGCGGTGTCAGCCGCCTGCGGCTGTTCGGCAGGATCGCCGGATGAACGAAGCGCTCGAACGTATCAATCAGATCGGCAGGGCAGAAGCCGAATATATGTTTCGGGACTGCTGCGGTTCCGCTGAATGGGCGAAGAGAGTGGCCGCATCACGGCCGTTCGCATCCGAAAACGCGTTGTTCGAATCGGCCGTTGCTATCTGGAACGGTCTTGAAACGGTAGATTGGCTCGAAGCATTCTCGGCCCATCCAAAGATCGGTGAGACGAAATCGCCGCCGGCTCGGCAGTCTCGTTCAGCCGAGTGGTCGGCCGGCGAGCAGGCGGGAGTGAATTCCGCGGACGAAATGCTGCGACAAGAGCTCGTCGATGCGAACCGTGAGTATTACGAGAAGTTCGGATTCATCTTTATTGTTTGCGCCACCGGGAAAGAGGCGAATGAAATGTTAGAACTTTGCCGGGCGCGACTTGGGAATGATCGCGAAACTGAGATCGCGATCGCCGCGAAAGAGCAACAAAAGATAACTGAACTCCGACTAAAGAAACTTCTGTTAATGTAATGGCTTGCACAAAAGAGTGGTTCTTCGATTTGTATGGCTGTTCATTAATTCCTTTTTAGCGGTATGTTCTTATTCGTGTTTTTCGTGGAAAATATTTCTTCGTCCACGAAATACGCGAAACAAATCAAAAAGCTAAACGAGCTAAAACGGTAACAACACATATTTAAGCCGCTGCCGATAAAGGAGAGACTATGCACGCGAAAGAAAAAATGAGCTCGCTCGCCCAGCCGGTTCCGGAGTTGCCGGTCGCTGATGTCGAACGCGCGCAACAGCATTACAGAGATGCACTCGGTTTCGAGATAGGATGGCTTTACCCGGACAAAGAGATCGGAGCTGTGTCACGGGGTAATGTGGCCATATTCTTTCGGAGGAGGAACCAGCCGTTCGAGCCTGCGGTCCACTGGATCTTCGCGGACGATATCGACGCATCATACGCGGAACTGAGGTCGTCGGGTGCGAACATCGTCGACCCTCTCGAGAAGAAGCCGTGGGGCATGCGGCAGTTTACGGTAGAGGATCTGGACGGGAACATTTTCTATTTCCATCATGACTAAACCTGTGAGCGGAATAACAACACACATTCTTGATATTTCGATCGGGCGGCCCGCAGCCGGCGTCCTGGTACGGCTCGATCGCCAGTCGCATGATGGCAAGTGGGAAACGATCGGAACTCAGAAAACCGACAGCGACGGCCGGGCACGCGAACTGATCCCCGAAGGCGAGCATTTAACGACGACCGTTCACCGTCTCATCTTCGATGTCGAAGCTTATTTCCGCGATAACCAGGTCGACGGTTTTTACCAGGAAGTCGCGATCGCCTTCACCGTCAAGGATGCGTCGCAGCACTATCATGTTCCCTTGCTGCTTAGTCCTTTTGGATATTCGACCTATCGCGGGAGCTAAACGATGTCAGTAGAATTGGTTCACGACAATTACGGAAAATCCCGCGTCCGTTTGATGAAAGTTTCGCGGCGCGGCGCCTGGCATGAGCTGCAGAACATAACCGTGAATATTTCGATGGAAGGCGATTTCGACGATATCCACATCAAGGGCGACAACAGCAAATGCCTGCCGACCGACACGATGAAAAACACCGTCTATGCCCTTGCCGCACAAACGGAAAGGATAGAAGAGATCGAGACCTTCGGCCTCCGGTTGGCCCGCTATTTCCTGGCCGGGAACGAACAGGTCTCGCGTGTATCCATCGACATTGCCGAGCATAAATACACTCGCATTTCCGCCGGCGGTGAACCGCACGAGCATTCCTTCACAAAGAACGAGGGCGAGAAACGCACGACGTCGATAAGGATGACGCGGGATGACACAACGGTCGAATCGGGCCTCGAAGACCTGACCGTAATAAAAACAACAAAGTCGGCTTTTTCCGGCTTTCCCAGGGACAAGTACACGTTTCTGCCCGAAACTGGTGACCGCATCTTTTGCACATCGTTAAAAGCGAATTGGCGGTATCAGAGTCCCGAAGCGGCTACCGAACAGTTATGGAACGGCGTCCGTCAAACCATTCTTGACACTTTCGCCGAACACGACAGCCTGTCCGTTCAGCACACGCTCTATGCAATGGGCGAGGCCGTGCTCGATCGCCATCCGGCCGTGGACGAGATCTCATTCTCGCTGCCGAACATTCACTGCATCCCAGTCGATGTAACAAAATTTGGCGAAGAGAACAGGAACGCCATTTTTCTGCCGACCGACGAGCCACACGGTTTGATCGAGGGCCGGTTGAGACGTGGGTAGTGGTAACTGTGAATTTGGACTTTTTTTGACTTGAGCCTGAGCCATGTGCTTCGTAGACTGATGTCGAACACAGATAGTCCCGCAGGGACGTCTGAACATAGCCCACCGATTTATCGGTGGGAAAACTGATTTTACGGGGAGCAGTCCCGTTAGGGACGGCTGAAACACGGTAAATTCAGGCATTTCAGCCGTCCCTGCAGGACTCGATTTCTCGATTCGTTACCCAGCGATAAATCGCTGGGCTACTGTCGGATGTCCCTACGGGACAACGCCACCGATTTGACTTCGCTATGACAACATCCCTTTCACCCGAAACGCTTAAGGGCATTACTGCCCGGCTCCGGCCCTCGCTCGCTTCGTTTGCAAAACTCTACCCCGGCGAATCAGGCCGTCGCCAGCCTGTGCACACAGTTTACGGCGGCGCCCACCTGTTCAAAGCAGATACCGCCGTCAGGCTTGGGCAACTCGCGATGAGGTCATTTGAAGGCTTCGCACCGGACGCCGCGACATTCGGCGACGCCCTCGGCCTTCCTGTCAGCGTCCGCGATATCGTCTACGAACGCGTCCGCGAAAAACTAGGGCGCGAGCCCGTCGAAGATTTCCGCATCGATTTTGAAGACGGCTACGGTACACGCCCCGACGCCGAAGAGGATGGTCACGCCGTCTCCGCGGCCAAGGAAGTCGCGAGCGGTATGGCGGACTCGACCCTGCCGCCGTTCATTGGCATCAGAATCAAAACCTTCAGCGAAGAACTTCACGAACGCAGCATCCGCACACTCGACCTCTTTCTTAGCGCGTTAATAGAATCTTCGGACGGCAAGCTCCCTGATAATTTTGTCGTGACGCTGCCAAAGATCGTCACACCCGAGCAGGTCATCGCGCTCGTCGACATCTTCGACGAGATCGAACCTAAACTCGATCTGTCGCCCGGTGCACTCAAAATGGAGATGATGATCGAAACGACGCAATCGATCGTCGGCGCCGATGGCACGATCGGCATCCCGCGTTTCCTCGAGGCCGCCCGAGGCCGATGTACCGCCGCACATTTCGGCGTCTACGATTACACGGCAAGCTGCGAGATCACGGCAGCTTATCAGGGAATGCTCCATCCAGCGTGTGATTTTGCCGCGAAGCATGATGCAGGCCTCGTTAGGCAGTACTGGCGTCTGGCTGTCGGATGGCGCCACAAACATTATGCCGGTCGCCCCGCATCGGGGTGAAAACCTGACACCGGAGCAGATCGAAGAGAACAACACAACCGTCCACCGTGCATGGAAATTGCACTACGACCACTGCCGTCACTCGCTCGCGAACGCCTTCTACCAGGGCTGGGACCTACATCCCGGCCAATTGCCCACCCGCTACGCCGCCGTCTTCACATACTTCCTCGAAGGCCTCGACGCCGCCAGCGAACGCCTCAGCAACTTCATCGAAAAAGCCGCCCGCGCCACGCTGGTCGGCGACATCTTCGACGACGCCGCCACCGGCCAGGGCCTGTTGAATTTTTTCTTGAGAGCAATAAACTGCGGCGCGATCACGGAAGAAGAAGCAACAAGGCGAACGAGCATAACACTCAACGAACTCCGCTCCGGGTCATTTATTAAAATATTAAATAACCGCAGGGGATGAGTTTGTTGCCAGTGCCGGGAGCAGTAGCGACCGGCCTCCTCTGCTTCTCCCTTTCTCCTTTCTCCCGTTCTCCCCTTCTCCTCCACTCCTACTCCTCCGGCGGAGCTATCCGGCTGCCGTGGTGGGCAACTATCTGCCATTTACCTTTACGTTTCATCCAGATGTGCGTGCTGCGAAATTGTATATTTCTCACGCCCTCGACAGTTCCGCGATGGGTCATTATCGCCGTGTTGCCATATACCGTTATCTTGTAATCGTCTGACTTGACCATATCGGCATTCGGTACGACCGACGCAAGGTATTGAGCCTTGTTCTCGATCTCGCCTCGCTGCGTGGTCCCCACGTAATCGTCCGCGACCAGCGCGTCGGCTGCCTTTTTATCGCCTTTCAGCTCGGCCGCCGTCCACGCTTTGTCCAATCGGATCAATTCCTCCTCAATGCTGGCCTTTTTATGTTGGCCAAAGGCGATCGAGGATAGGCCCAGCAAAAAAACAAGCGAAAAGCATTGGTTTCATACTCTTTTTCTCACGCCAACTCTTTATTAAACTTTTCGTGGGATTTCGTGTAATTTCGTGGTTCCATCCGTTTCTTAACCACGAAACTACACGAATATACACGAAACGGAAATTTGACCCAGCGTTCGACGGGCGAACTATTTACATTTTTTTGCTTGCAGTGCTTAGGGATTGATCAAAACGAACAGGCGGTCGGCCCAGTCGGAGCGGGCGGCTTTTAGGATCTCGTATTGCGCCTGGGCCATAGCGGTATTGCCGAGTTTGACGTAGGAGCGGCCGAGGTTGTAGCGGGCTTTTTCGAGGTCGGGGTTGTAGTTGACGGCTGTGTTAAACGCTTCGCTCGCTTCTTCGGTCTTGCCTAGTTCGTAGAGGCTTTCGCCGAGGTAGTTGTATGTTTTGGCGTCGGGCTTGTAGATCTTCAACTGGTCGAAGGCCGCGTAGGCGTCGTTCCAGCGTTTTTGCTTCATGTAGGCGAGGCCAAGCTTTTCGATCGCACCGGCGTGGCCGGGGTTGAGAGCGAGGGCACGTTTATAGGCGAGGGCTTCCTCGTCCGTCCGGTTGAGCTTTTCAAGGCTCAAGCCCAGCGCATATTGCGTATCGGCCTTGCTGTCCTCCAGCCGGATGGCGTGTTTATATGCTTCGGCCGCGTCTTTATATTGCTGGAGCGCATAACTGGAGGCACCGATGTTCACATACGTCTCGGCCCATTCGGGACGGAGCTTCGCGGCTTGCTTGGAAGCCTTCAACGCGTCCGCATGCCGGCCGAGTATTCCGTACGAAAACCCGGCCTGATACCACGCCTCTGCATAGCTCGGATCGATCTCGACGGCCTTTTCAAAATACGGCAGAGCTCGGTTGTAGTCATCCCGCGAAAGCATCGCGACACCCTGCGAATAAAGCCGCTCGGCCGTCGCACGCTTATTCTTTTGCGTTACCGCCGCGAGGGTCGAAACGGTCTGGAGCTCGGAAACCTTCAACTGCAGGATCCGCTCGGCCGGCACAGCGAAGTTCAAACTCTGCCCCTCAGCCGCCTGCAGCGTCGCAACGCCGACCACCTGGCCGTACATATTCACTACCGGGCTGCCGGACGAGCCGGGGCTAATTGGTGCGGTGATCTGGATGATCTTGCCGTAACCCGGATATCTCGCGAACGGCGGACACTATCCCGTTCGATACCGAACCTTCAAGGCCGAACGGATTTCCGACGACCAGGATCGACTCGCCTTCCTGCGGAACGTTCCTTGAAATAGGCAACGCGACGGCCAATGCGGCCGGCAAATCGACCTGAAGCATGGCGAGGTCGCCTTCGCCATCAACGGCCAGCACGCCTTTCGCGATGAACTTTTTGCCGTCAACGAGATGGATCTCGACGCGGCTCGATTTTTCGATAACGTGACGATTGGTTATCACGCGGTCCGGTGCAACAAAAAAACCAGAGCCGCGGGACAGCGAATTGCCCTTGCTGTCAAAGGTCTCGATCGCCACCGACGAAGGCTTGACCCGCTTTACCAGGTCGGGCAGTAAATCCTGCCCGAGCGCAGGAGCCGACATGACCAGCATGGCCGCGATGATAAAGCTGATAATGCCGACGGAAATTCTCATTACAAGGTAGGACAAACGCTCAACCTGAGATTATATGTGTTTCCGCTGCCCAAAAACAATACATAAAAGGAAAAACGGGCCGATAACAGCCCGTCTATCCCGCGAAAATGGTGAAATAACGGTCACTTGGTCAGCCCGTTCCCATCAAGGGCCGTGTAAACGTCGGTCGAATAAAGCCCGAGCCATTTGTCCGAATCCGGTGTTTTGAATATCTCGGCGTAGACTCGGCTGTTAAACATTTCGAGATCGGCCGTCGGGTCGGCGTTCAGCCATTCGTAAAGACGTGTGTGATAAAGAAAATCGTTTCGCGTTGTGTCAAGGCCGACGAAGCTGCGGAGTTTGGCGAACATCCGGTCGAACTCGGCTTCGGTTAGGCCGGTTTTGACCGTTTGCTTTCGGATGATCGCGGTGCTGGGATCGTCCAGGGCCGGCGAGGGCGAGTAGATCTCGGACAGCTTTTGCCATTCGCTGAAATCGATGTTCGGTTCGAATGAATAAAAACGGTCATAAACCCGAAGGAGCGAAACTTCGTCCGTAACAGCCATCTTCGTCATCGCGACCGGGGCCGCGAGCAAAGCATCGACTCTGACCAGGCTGAGCTGTGTCGGAGTGGCGTCGGCCGGCAGCGGTTCTGTGAGGGTCACATTTGCCCGCTTTACAGCTTCATCGCGCCGCGCCTTAAGCCTGTCGAAGCTGAGCTTGCGGTAACGCATCAAGGCAATATCCTGCTGCCGGCGGTCCTTGCGGTCGATAGAATCGTTGACCAATTTCGCCTGCCTCAAATAGATCATGAACGCCTTCGGGCTGTACAGTCCGGGCAGGGCCTCAATGATTCGGCCGTCATCATCGAGAATGTAGTGAATAGAATTACCGGTTATCGTGCGTTCGATCTTGCGGCCGTCGCCGAAATCGATGGTAATGCGAGGTGCAGGGCGAACAGATTTCCAATGGAGAATGTAGTTGTCACGAAGATATTTCGAAACCTCGGTGTTCGCGTAAAGCAGCGAGCGGAACAGACGGCTGTTGGCACAGCTGAATTCCTCGTTCAGATTGCCAAGCAGCCGGAGCGTCAGGACAGGTTTGTTTGACGCACTGGCGGCTTTTTTGGCAGCGTCCAGATCGGTATACCAATAAAGGCCGGACGCGTAAGCGTCCTTTTGCATCGCGACCGCGTCGATAGCGGCCGCTATCTTTTGCCATTTTTCGGATGCAATGCCAGTCTTTCGGAAGTCGCTTATCTCGGTGGAATAGGTGTCGAACAATACATTCAGGCCGTCAGGGCCGCTGGCCCGAAGCTTTCGCACCGCTTCGGCCGATTCTGCTGCGTCCCCGTCTACGGCCGCTTTCCCCAGCGGGAACAACGTTTCCGTATTGGCGTAAATAGTTCCGGAAACAAAAGATACGGCGAAAGCCACTAACAGGATCGCTTTGAATTTCATAGGCACCTCAATAGGGCAATGTCTATACGCAATCGTTGGATAAACTACCAAAGATATTGGTTGTATCGGGCCGGGCCGCTTTTCTCGCCCAACAATAACGGATAGAATTCCGCTACAAGGTTATATATGTCTAAAAGAATCGCTCTCGCAGCAGACCATGCCGGTTTTGAGGAGAAAGAGAAGCTGAAAACGACGCTGAATGAACTCGGCGTCGATTTTGTCGATATGGGTACCAATTCGGCCGATTCGGTCGATTATCCGGATTATGCATTAAAGGTCGGGCGTGCGGTTGCGAATGGAGAGGCTGACCAAGGCTTGTTGGTTTGTGGTTCCGGCACCGGCATGGCGATCGCCGCAAACAAGGTGCACGGGGTGCGCGCCGCAGTCGCGTGGAGCCCGGATATAGCCCGTTTGGCCCGCGAGCACAACAATGCAAATGTGCTTTCGCTGCCGGCTCGATTCGTGAGTGACGACCAGGCGAAAGAGATACTCAAAGCCTGGTTCGCCGCGGACTTCGAGGGCGGGCGGCACGAACGGCGTGTCGACAAGATCGTCGAAGCCGAGAACGAGGATCTCCAATAAACCCAAAGTGAATTTCGACGAAATAGGCCGTAACCTGCCAGCTCTTTTGGCCGCCTTGATGGTGGCCATCCTATTTATTCAGTCGGGTCTCGACAAGGTGTTCGACTGGACCGGCAATCTCGGTTGGCTGACCGGTCATTTTTCCAAGACGCTTCTCGCACCGCTTGTGCCCGTACTGCTTGGAACCATCACCATAATGGAACTCGCTGCGGGTGGGCTGGCAGCGGCCGGGTTCGTTTATTTTCTTATCGCGTCCTCGACGGTGATCATCTTTTGGTCAGCGGTCGTGGCGGCTTTAAGCCTACTATCGCTTTTCTTCGGGCAGCGGATCGCAAAGGACTATCCGGGTGCAGTATCGATCGTTCCCTATTTCATTCTTGTGCTCCTCTTGATGTTTCTAACCAGCCCGTATCCGCGCCGCTGACGTAAAAACTTCTGAAAACTTGCAGCTTTTGTGGAAAAGCTTCACAATGCCTGCCGGCATGATCTTCCAGGCTCACATTCCCGTCTACCCCCTGAATAAATTCATTGATGCCTTTATTTATTTCGAGCGGGCCGAACATGCGCACACCGTGGACCGATTCCTGCCGAACGGCGACACCGAGATCCTGATCGATTTCAACGACACACCCCAATTCATCTACGACAACGATTCGCTAAAGGAAGTTCAGGCATGCCATCACGTCTGGGCCTCAGGCGTTCGGACCGAGCCGATCACTATTCCCTCGGGCAACGGCGCAACTATGATGGTGATAAGTTTCAAGAAGGGCATGGCCGCCCCGTTTTTTCCTTTTCCGATGGAGGAAATATCGGATTCAGTCGTGGACGCGGACCTTATCTGGGGCAGCGAGTTCGGCGAGCTGCGTGAACGTCTGCGGGAAGAGCGAGACGTGGCGCGGCGATTCAGGCTGGTTGAAGAATTCATGCTGCAAATGTTTGCGACGAAACTGGACGTAAATCCCTGCGTCGAGTTTGCCGTGAATGAGATGACGCAACGGCCGGACAGCTTGAGCATCGCGAGGATGAATGAAAAGATCGGATATTCGCAAAAGCATTTTACTGAAATGTTCCGCCGAAACATCGGCGTTACGCCGAAATCCTATTTAAAGATAATGCGGTTTCAAAAAGCTGTCCGCACTATCGATGCTGCCGACCGTATCGAGTGGGACATGATCGCTCAAGACTGCGGCTTTTACGACCAGGCGCATTTCATAAACGACTTCAAACATTTTTCCGGCTTCACTCCGGAACAATATTCCAGGATCCACACCAATTATCAGAACTACATCCCGGTCGGATAGGTAAATTTTTTCCAATACGCGAACGATAAGCGGCGGCTAATCTGTCATTCGTTATGGAGAACTTTTACATCAATCACATTGCGGTATTCGTGTGTGCCGTCATGAGTCTCGTGATCGGCGGCCTCTGGTGGTCGCCGCTACTGTTTGCAAAGCCGTGGCAGGCCGCAAACGGTTTGACCGATGAGCAGCTTGCGAAAATGAACCCGGTCAAGACGTTCGGGATCACGCTGCTGCTCGCGTGGATCATGTCCTACAATCTCGCCGCATTCCTCGGGGCACCCGGTACGACCTGGCAGTGGGGCCTGGCGGCCGGGCTGCTAACGTCTGTGTGGGTCGTTGGGATGTTCATAATTATCGCACTGTTCGAACAGCGTTCGTTCAAATACATCGCGATCAACTGCGGCTACGTTGTCGTCTATTTTGCGGTGATCGGTTTTATCTTAGGGATTTGGAGGTAAGTGTCCGTAGCCCGCACGTAAGTAAGGGCTCAACGTCGATTTCGGGCCACGTAGAGCCCTTACTGACGTGCGGGCTACTGACATACATCTGATTTATGGCACAGAAAACATCGGGCGAATTTGAAAAGGAATTCATGGACGGCCTGTCAGCCCAGACCGGCAAGGACTTAAAGACGTGGCTGAAAACCATCGACGGATTCGACAGCAAAAAGCGCAACGAGGTGATCGCATGGCTAAAATCCGAACACGGCTTTGGCCATATGAACGCGTCGCTGCTGGCCGGGATCCACGCGAACGGCGGCAAGCCGGTTTACGCGAGCACGGACGATCTGCTGGAAAACCAATTTGCAAAGGCGGCCGAGATGCGGACGCTGTACGAAGCATTCCTCGATTTCGTTAAGAAGAATTTTCCGAGCTCGAGCGTCCTCCCTAAGAAAACATACGTTTCGATCCTGGAAAATCGCGAGTTCGCGGCAGTCAATATCAAACCAAAGGAATTACGCATCGGCCTCGACCTCGGCGACCGCCCGTTCGATGAGAAGATCGAGAAAGCTAAACTAACGGGCCCGATGCCGCGCATTTCACATATGTTCGTTCTCACGGACGCGACACAATTAGATGACAGCCTTATCGAGGTGCTGAAGATGTCACACGGAAGGTGTCACTGACCCAGGCAGCTCATCCAAGCGCTTTTCGTAGGAATATTATCAGCGGATACGACGCCTTGAAGCTTTCGGCTAACATCTTCGGATATTCAGCTGACACCACATCTTTCGGGCCGAATTCTTCGGAAACGGTGAACGATTTCATTTTCAGATATTCGATCGCTTCGTGGTCCGCCGGAAAACCTTTCGGAGGTCTGGTAAGTTTTTCGCCGTCCAGGCCGCCAAATCGTTCAGTGAATTTCTTCGATTCAACGATCTTGAAAAATTCTTTCGGGTCAGCAGCGATCGATGTCCTGATCTTCAAAAGCTCCGCGGCATCGGGCAGGTGCTTTCCCGCGGCGGCAAAGAACATTCCCGGCTGGACGTGGAAATAATAACCGGGCGACATCGTCTTACGGCCGCCGGGCGAGATAAAGGCTCCGAGATTCGTTTTGTACGGGCTTTTGTCCTTTGAAAAGCGGACGTCGCGATAGATGCGAAAGATGCAGGTCTTCGGGTCGAGACCCGCCACATCGGGATCGAATTTTGCGATCCGGCCGATAAGATCGTCGGTCAATGCGATGACGTTATTGTTAGCGTTCTCGAATAGTTTCTTGTTTGCCGTGAACCATTCGCGGTTGTTGTTCTTTTCAAGCTTTTTCAGGAAATCGACCGTTTCTTTCGCCAGCATAGGCTGGCTATCTTATCACACCAAAATTACGCTCGGCATCGTATCCTTCCCCGGCTTGACGGAACGTTTAACAGCGTTTCCGACCCGCCTAAAAGTGTCGTAATATTCAACCGATACCTCCGTCCTGGATCTTATGACGACTTGTGAACATCTATCGCAGATCGTGTCGGTAACGCCGAGCGCCGATGGGTGTGAGGACTGCCTGAAAATAGGCGGCCGCTGGGTCCATTTGAGATTGTGCATGTCCTGCGGCCACGTCGGCTGCTGTGACAATTCGCCGAACCGCCACGCGACAAAGCATTACAACGCGACCACACACCCGATCATAAGATCGTTCGAGCCGGACGAAGAATGGGGTTATTGCTATCCCGACGAAATGTATTTCGAAAGGTTGCCGAATGTTTAGGCTTACACGCGACGGCGCCCGTGTTTCTAGATTATGAACAGCGAAGCTTTCCCCGACATCCCGCTCGAAGCCTGGCGGCCAACGAAGAACACATTGCATCTTTACTGCCAGATCGTCGGCAAGATCAGGCTCGCGATGCATCCGCGGCTGAACCATTGGTGGCACGTGCCGTTTTACGTCACACCGCGCGGTATATCGACGCACACGATCCCGTACGCCGGCGGCGATTTCGAGATCGAGTTCGATCTCTGCGAATCACGTACTTGAGGATCAAGACCAGCGACGAGCAAGTCGAGGATTTTGCTCTTTACGATGGCCTGACAGTGGCCGATTTTTTCAGCAGTGTTTTCGCCAACCTGAAAAAACTTGGCATCGAGCCTAAGATCAAAGCGATCCCGTACGAGGCCCCGTCAACAACACCGTTCGCCGAAGACACTGAAAACAAGTCCTACGACAAGGAATACGTCGAACGCTTTCATCGTACGCTCGTCGCTGTCGACCACATTCTGACCGAGTTTCGCGGCCGATTCGTCGGCAAATCGACACCGGTGCATATGTTCTGGCACAGCTTCGATCTTGCGTTGACCCGATTTTCAGGCAAACGTGCCGCGGTTCGCGAAGGTGCGGGAATCGTTGAACGCGAGGCCTACTCGCATGAGGTAATCAGCTTTGGATTCTGGTTCGGGGACGATCAGGGTCCCGGCGCCTGCGTTCTATTCATACACGGCTCCCGAGCCCGCGGGCCTGGCGGAAGAACCGCTGTCACCAACGCAAGCAAGATGGGCCGAATCAAACGGCGCTCACCTGGCGCTCTTGATGTATGACGAAGTTCGGACCGATACCCAGCCGCACGAAATAGTTTTCGAGTTCCTTGAATCTGCCTATCAGGCCGGTGCGAAACGGGCGGGTTGGGACCTGGTCGAATTGGCCACGCGAAATGGATGATCGAGAATACGGCGAAACGTACTTAAGGAGGAGTTCATGAAGGTTACGATAACGTTTGCTGCGGTTTTACTGATGGCGTTTTCTGGATTCGCGCAGCAAGAACTAAAGGTCCCTACATTAAGCCCTATCACCGAGATCTCGCAGGAAGTCGGCCTCTCTAAGATTAAGCTCAGTTATTCCCGGCCGAGCGCGAAAGGCAGGAAGGTTTTCGGCGGCCTCGTTCCCTTCAATGAAGTATGGCGAACCGGCGCGAATGCTTCCACAAAACTGACTTTCGCGCACGACGCGAAGATCGAAGGAAATGCTCTCAAGGCCGGGACCTACGCTCTGTACACAATACCGGGCGAACAGGAATGGACGGTCATCATTCACACGAACACACGGCCATCGGGCGATCGCGGGCGATGTCTATAAACCGGCCGAAGACGCGTTCCGCTTCAAGGTAAAGCCGGCGAAAACCTCAAACTTTGTCGAAACATTTACTATTGGATTCGGCGACATCACGACAAAATCAGGCAACCTGATCGTGTCGTGGGAGAACACCGAGATCAAGTTCCGGATCGAGTTCGACGTGGATTCGGAAGTAGAAAAACAGATCGCGGCACTCGCGGCGGCACCGGGCGGGCTAAGCCATCAAAACCTGTTTCTCTCCGCGGAATATTACCTGCACAACGACAAGGACCTCGCGAAAGCAGATGGGTGGATCGTATCGGCAATGGAAAAGAGCCCGAAAAATGCTCGCTATGGATTGCTCAGAGCGAAGATCCTCGCGAAGGCGGGCAAAAAGGATCAGGCTCTCGCTATTGTGGCCGAAGCGAACGCGTGGGCCAGAGAAGCAAAGAACGCGAACTATATCGAGCAGACCCAGGATTTCTGGGATTCGATAAAGAAGTGACGTAAAATTGGTCGTCACGCTGAAAGGACAATTGGCCCTGATGGGGCGGACAGATGTTTTCCATGCTACTCACGCGAAAACGCCGTCAGCAGCAACCGCTTCATCCGCTCGACGTATTCTTCGACCGTCCATCCGGATTCGACTGTCAGGCGCTCCCAGTTTTCGATAGAAAGTATCGTCCACATCATGTCGACGGCTTCCTGGACATTCCATTCCGGACGGAGCTTGTCTTCGCTTTTTAGGGTTTCGAGTACCTGACGGCACCCGTTACGGACGGAGTTCATCCGGTCGTCCCACGCCGCAGCGGCCGCCTCGTCGGTTTGACGTGCGGCCAAAAGTGCCCTGGCTACGCCGTAGATCTTCGGGATGTAGTTTCCCCAAAAATCGACGAACGTTTCCAATAACTCTACGCCTTTGGTTGCCGCGCGGAATTCCGTCAGCCGCTCGTCCAGCCCATAAACTTCATCAAGATACCGCACCGCTGCGATCATTAACTCACCTCTTGATGGGAAATGTAAATAAACCGCTTGCCGCGAAACCCCCGAGGCCTTGGCGATGTCCGCCATCCGGACACCTTGACCGTGGCTTTCGAGAAGCAGCTTCGAAGCGGCTTCGATAATTTTTTTTTGTGTTAGCGAAATTTCGCTTGACATAGTGTCAAGCTTTTCATATTCTTTACACGGTGTCAACTTGACACGGTGTAAAGTAAGGAGGCAATTATGAAAATAGCAATATTCGGAGCAACAGGTAGTGTGGGGCGTAAAGCGGTCAACCAGGCGCTTGATGAGGGCCACGTCGTAACGGCGTTCGTACGCAATGCCGCAAAGCTCGGCGTTCAGAATACCGATTTGCGGATCGTCGAGGGCGATGTGGCCGATCTTGTCTCGGTGGAAGAGGCGGTTAAGGGCCAAGAGGCTGTCTTGTGCGTACTCGGTGCGGGCCGCAAAGGTAACATCCGGAGTGAAGGAACAAAAAACATAATCACGGCGATGAAAAACAAAGGCGTTCGGCGCTTGATCTGTCAATCAACACTTGGCGCGGGCGACAGCCGTCCGGCCCTTAATTTCTGGTGGAAATACGTCATGTTCGGCCTGCTCCTCAGGCCTGCCTACGCCGACCATCAGCGTCAGGAGGAGTTCGTTAGACAGAGCGACCTTGATTGGACGATCATTCGTCCTGCAGCATTCACGGACGGGCCAAGGACCGGTAAATATAAACACGGCTTTTCCAACGACGACAAGTCGTTGACACTTAAGATCTCACGTGCGGATGTCGCTGAGTTCTTAGTGAAGCAATTGACCGACAATTCTTATATTCGCAAAACGCCAGGGCTGTCGTATTAAGTATAAGTTCAGAGTCAAGCTTTAGCTTGGCTTCCCTAAATGCAAGGCAAGCTGAAGCTTGAACTCTGGGCGTTTTTCATCTTGATTCCTTATAGATCCATCCGTTTCTCATAACGAATGCGGTATTTTCCATTTTCTTGATATCAGTTAGCGGATCGCCCGAGACGGCGACGATATCTGCCTTTTTACCGACGGACAGCGACCCGATCGTTTTCTCTAGCCCGAGCAGTTTCGCACCGTTCATAGTCCCGGCAACGATCGCGTCCATCGGCCGCATTCCGCCCCATTCGACCATCAGTGTAAACTCGTGGCCGTTCGTTCCGTGCGGAATAACGCCCGCGTCTGTGCCTAGTGCGATCATGACTTTGTTCGCCACCGCGATCTTGATTCCCTGCCGCATGGCGGTCGCGGCTGCAAACGCTTTTTCGGCTCGAAATCCCTTCAAAATTCCGCTTTTCGCCAGCCGCTCAACGCCCTCGCCTGCCATCAACGTCGGTACGAGGTAGGTTCCTTTTTCGGCCATCAGCCGGGCGCCCTCTTCATCCAGAAAGGATCCGTGCTCGATCGATGCAACGCCCGCTCGCGTCGCGATCTTGATACCTTCGGTACCGTGCGCGTGGGCGGCGACCTTGCGTTCCAACTTGTGGGCCTCATCGACCATTGCCTTCATCTCTTCAAATGTATATTGCGTTGTCCCGACCGCATCGCCTTCGGACAACACGCCGCCGGTAGCACAGGTTTTGATAACGTCCGCGCCGTATTTGACCTGATAGCGCACGGCGGCACGCACCTGGTCGGGGCCGTCCGCGATGCCGGTCTTGAAATCGCCGTCGGCCGCTCCCGGTTTATAGCCGTTCTCGTCGCAATGGCCGCCGGTTATCCCTAGCGAATGCCCAGCGGTCAGGATCCGCGGCCCGGGCGTCCAACCATCGTTCACCGCCTTTCGCAGAGCGAGGTCGTCAAAGTTTCCGGCACCGACATTTCTGATCGTAGTAAACCCGGCCATCAATGTCCGCCGCGCATTCTCGACCGCGAGGATCGCGCCTAGCGAACTGTAGTCTCGAAAACTAGAATTCTGCTGCTCGGGATCTCCAAGCACGCGGCCGATAATGTGCGTATGAGCATCAATAAAGCCCGGGAATAAGCGTCGCATCGCCAAGGTCGATGAATGCTGCCCCGGCTCGGAATGCTCACGCCGGCGCGGGGCCGACCGCCATGATCAATCGTCCTTCACGACGACGCATGCCATTACTGATCGGTTCGCTTCCCGGTGCCGTCGATTATGCGAGCGGCTTTGATAGCGACGATCCCTTTCCCCTTTTGCTCACCCGGTGCTCCGAGCTGCTGGGCAAAAACTGAACCGATAAAGAACACACTTAGAGCTGCTGAAAAAGCCAAACGACAAAGAAATGCCATACCTTGCTATTAACCTCACTTGTGAAGAGACATGCGGACGGAAATCTCCGCAGATTATAGCTTAGCTTTGCGATTTGTTAGCAAACGCGGGTGGGCATGTTTCTAAAAACTCTCAAATCGTGGCAAAATCATTGAGACTGAGGCTTCCGGCTCCCGGACCCTTCTGATGATCGATCTTCGAAGTGATACCGTAACAGTTCCTACCCAAGAGATGAGGGCCGCAATGGCATCAGCCGAAGTTGGCGACGATGTCTTTGGCGAAGACCCATCTGTAAACCGGCTCCAGGAGCGTGCGGCGGAGATATTTGAAAAAGAAGCTGCGTTGTTCGTTCCGAGCGGCACGATGGGAAATCAGCTTGCCGTAAAGGTGCATACGCGTCCCGGGCAGGAGATCGTGATCGAAGACCGCGGCCATATTCTGGACTTTGAGCTTGCCGGTGCAGCAGTTTTTTCGGGCGTAACGATCAGAGCGGTCAGAAGCGTTGATCGTTCCGGTCATCTGAAGTGGCCAGAAATTGAGCCGGCCCTGCATGTCGATCAGCCGTATTACATCGCAAAAACGGGACTGATCTGTCTGGAGAATACGCACAACCTTGCGGGCGGCAGCGTTATGTCGGCGGGGCACTGCGAGGAGATCTGTCAAAAGGCACACGCGGTCTCGCTGCCTGTCCATATGGATGGCTCACGCATCTTCAATGCCGCGGCCGCGCTTGGAACGTCGGTTGCCGACCTGACGCGACATTGCGATTCAGTGATGTTCACGCTTTCGAAGGGTTTGGGTGCTCCGGCAGGGTCGATCCTGCTCGGCCCGCAAGAATTTATAAGGGAAGCCTTTATCTGGCGAAAACGGATGGGCGGCGGGATGCGGCAGATAGGTATTCTCGCGGCTGCGGGCCTGATCGCATTGAAAGAAGGTCCGAAAAGACTCACTGAAGACCATAGAAATGCCCGATCGCTTGCGTACGGCATCGCGAATTTGCCGGGGGTGTCGATAGATCTCGACACGGTCAGGACGAACATCGTTATTTTTGACATCTCGCGCACGCGAAAGTCGGCTGCGGCGATCTGCGAAGCGTTGAAGAGCAATGGAGTGCTGGCGGTCGGTTTTGGCAAATCGATAAGAATGGTCACCCACAGAGACGTTTCGGTTGATCAGATCGCGAATGCGATAGAAATGCTTGAACGGGTTCTGGAAGGAAATTAGCGGACGACCTTGTGTAACACGGCTTCGGGACTACGATGAAAATTGAAGAATTAAGAAAGTTGTGTATGTCGTTTCCCCATGTTACTGAGGACGTGAAATGGGGGAACGACCTTTGTTTTTCGGTCGGCGGGAAAATGTTCTGCGCTACGGGACTGGAGACGGCCGAAGGTAAAGTTTCGTTCAAATGTACGCCCGAAAAGTTTTCCGAACTTGTCGAACGCGACGGGATCGTTCCTGCACCGTACGTCGCGCGATATCACTGGGTAGCGGTCGATAATTCGGGCTCTCTCGACGCCGAAGAATTTGAGGACCTGATCTCCCGTTCATACTTGCTTGTATACGAAAAGCTGCCCCTGAAGCAGCGTAGGGAGCTGAAACGCTCATGATCATCGCGATAGACGGGCCTTCCGGAGCAGGTAAATCGACGCTCGGGAAGATGCTTGCGAAAAAGTTGGGCCTTCTCTATCTCGATACGGGTGCAATGTACCGGGCGGTCGCGCTCGCCGCCGTTCGCCGCGGGATCGACCTTGCGGACAGTTCCATGACCGCAAATATCGCAGCGGATGTGAATATCGAGCTTCACGGGGAGCCGGACTCGTTGCTGATCATCCTCGATGGCGATGACGTATCGTCGGAAATAAGAACGCAGGAAATAGCGGAGGCCGCGTCGATCGTTTCGACCAACTCCGAAGTGCGCCGCATTATGGTCGAGCATCAGCGGAGTATCGGCAAAAGTTCAAAGACAGGCTGCGTACTCGAGGGCCGCGACATCGGAAGCGTTGTCTTCCCGGATGCCGACGTCAAATTCTTTATCACGGCCACGCCTGAAGCCCGGGCCCGCCGCCGTTATGAGGAAGACACAGCTAAGGGACGGACGACGACCTACGAACAAACCCTTGCGGAGATCAATCAACGCGATGAGCGTGACGTTTCCCGAGCCGATTCTCCGCTTACGATAGCGCCGAACTCGATGGTTATAGATACGAGCGACCTCGACCTCACTGAAGTATTCGATAACATGTTAGCCTCTGCTCTAAAAGCGAAGAGTGAGGCCGCCTGACGGCTTGAAAACGCCTTCTCCGTGAGAACCGCAACGACCAAAAAGGCTGAATAAATTCGTTTGACTAAGCAGGTTGCACTCGCTAAGATTGAAAATTGCTCTTTTTATGCTCCCGTAGCTCAGTTGGATAGAGCGACGGCCTTCTAAGCCGTAGGTCGCACGTTCGAGCCGTGCCGGGGGTACTTCGATTCTGGGTTGTTGGTATAGGATTCGGGATTTGTCGAGACCTGACGCGACGGCGACTGCTCCGCCAATCCAAAATCCAAAATTGGTTATGGCGGCTATAGTTCAGGGGTTAGAACGCCAGATTGTGGTTCTGGATGTCGTGGGTTCGATTCCCACTAGCCGCCCCATTATTTTTCAGATCCAACCGGCGCTCCCCGGCCTCGCAGCGAGTTTAAGAAAGTGTCCTTCAAGAGTAAGAAGCATTTCCTGAAGAATTACTTTATGAACCCATACATCGCACTGCTCCTTTCGATCATATTGTTTCCGACGTTTCTTCTTGGCCAGACCCGCGAAAAAGGATCGGTCCGGGGTGAACTCCTCGTTAAATTCAGGGCCGGGACCACGGCGAATCGGTCACAAGCGGTCAACGAAAAGAACAATGCGGTGACCCTGCAGCGATTTTCGGAGATAGGCTGGGAAAGGATCAAATTACCGGCCGGTAAAAATGTAGATTCCGCAATTGCCGCGTATCGCGAATATGGCGAGGTCGAAGCTGTTCAGCCCAATTTTTATTATCATTTGCTCGCCACGCCCAATGATCCCAGCTTCGGAAGCCTTTGGGGGATGACCAAGATCTCGGCGCCGCAGGCATGGGAGCTGAATACCGGAAGCTCGACGGTCGTGGTTGCAAACATCGATACCGGGGTAAAACACGACCATGAGGATCTTGCCGCAAACATGTGGACCAATCCGGGCGAGATCAACAACAACGGCCTCGACGACGACAATAACGGTTTCGTCGACGACTATTACGGCTATGATTTCTTTTTCAACGACCCGAGTCCGCTGGATGAGAACGGCCATGGCACGCACACGGCCGGAACTATAGGAGCGGTCGGAAACAATTCGTTAGGCGTCGTCGGCGTGAATTGGAACGTCCGGATCATGAACATCAAGATCTATGACAACGACGGTTTCGGCACTACGTCGGCGATGCTCATTAACGCATACAATTATGTGCGGATGATGAAGCTCCGCGGCGTGAACATTCGCGTCACGAACAATTCCTACGGCGGCTGCGATGAAGCATGCGGATACGACCAGGCGACCAAAGACGCTATCGATGCGTTAGGCAATGCGGGCGTCCTGCAAGTGTTCGCGGCCGGAAACGACGCCCTGAATATCGACACGTCGCCGCAGTATCCAGCCGCTTATAACAGCCCATGGATAATTTCGGTCGCAAATTCAACCTCGACCGACACAAGGAACGGGGGATCGAACTTCGGCGCGGTGAACGTCGATCTGGCTGCCCCGGGAACGGCGATCCTCAGTACGCATAATGGAGCAGCGACACCTTACGCTAATCTTTCGGGCACCTCGATGGCCGCGCCTCACGTTACCGGTGCCGCTGCTTTACTTTCGTCGCATAACCCGAGCCTTTCTCCGGCCTCGTTAAAGGCGACGATATTGAATGCGGTAGACGTCCTTCCAGCCTGGAACGGCGTCGTAAAGACCGGCGGCCGGCTAAATGTTGCCCAGGCGCTGCAGAATCAGGCCGTTTGCAGTTTCAATTTCTCGAATTCGCCGATCTCGGTGGGCACGAAAGGAGGCCCGGTCTCGATCAACGTTACAGCGGGCACGAATTGCGATTTTCAGGCGAAAAGTAATGCACGTTGGATAAAGGTATTGGGTTCCGATTGTTCTCGGGAAATGGAACAGTCGTGTTGTGGGTGACCGTAAATCCGACGACGTCCCGATCGGGCACGATAAATATTGCCGGGACGGAGGTTACGGTAAACCAGACAAGAGGGTGATTTTTGTAAAAACGCATCTGTTTTCCAACTTTAATATCATTACAAGCGTCTAACGCTCAGTCACTTTTGAATCGTTATAATTTGAGTTGTTTCAGAGAAATTGCCTTTTTTCGTCGATTTTGTTGCATTTAAGGTCGGGCGCGTAGTATATTTTAGGTTCGTCAGCCCTCTGGGACGGCCGTTTGCTCAGGCCTACTTGATATAAAACCAAAGGAAATTAAAATGAGAAGTTTTTTAGCCGCATTCGGCAAACCAGCACTTTTGGCTGCGTTAGTTACCCTGTTGACCGTCCCTTCGCTCGCACAGGTTAGCTTGCGGACCGCCTTCGATTCCGACGGCGACCAGAAGGCCGACTTTATGATCTTTCGCCCGGCCAACAACGTTTGGTACATTATGCGATCGGGCGGATCGATCCGTGAACAGGCGTGGGGTTCTGCCAATGAAGACTGGATGGTCCCGGGCGATTATGACAATGACGGGATCGGGGACATCGCTATTTGGCGCGAGACGACCGGACAGTGGTATCGGATCTTCAGTTCGACCAATACGTTTTCGATCCATGTGTGGGGTGTCCCGGGTGACGAGCCGATCGCACGCGATTATGACGGTGACGGCAAGACCGATATGGCTGTTGTAAGGCGGACCGGCGGAAACATGATCTGGTACGTTTTCTCTAGCTTGACGAACGGTTTTGACTCAAGAAATTTCGGTGTTGCCACCGATTTTACGGCACCGGGTGACTACAATGGCGACGGTAAATTCGATTTCGCGGTTCAGCGGCCGGGAGCGACGCCTACATCGCCTGCCACTTTTTATATCCAGACGACGACCACCTACGAGCAACACACATTTGGCCAAAGCAACGACCTCGTGGCTCCGGGCGATTACGATGGCGACGGGAAAACCGATATTGCGGTCGTTCGCGAGGGTGCGACGCCGACCGACAGCCTGAACTGGTATTACAGGTCCAGTATGACCGGCCAGTTGGTGGGGCCCTTTGCGTGGGGTGTGACCGGTACCGATCTGCTCGTTCAGAACGATTATACCGGCGATGGCAAGACAGACCTTGGCATCTGGCGTAACAGCGATGGTAGATTTTGGGTCTTCAACCTTGTGAACTCCGGTATCACGGTCGCGCACTGGGGAGTGCCGAGCGATTATCCGGTCGCAAGTTACGACACGCATTGATCCTGATAGATCCGATCACGGGCCGCTGCCTTTCATGGGCGGCGGCCTTTTCGTTTGTAAGGGCTATCTGCAATAATCTCATCAGATTTCGATGACCGACCTTTCCGCAAAGATACGCGACTCATTCCGCGGCAAACGGATATTGATCGCCGGTGACCTCGTGGCCGATCAATTCCTGCACGGCACGATCGCGCGTGTTTCCCGTGAGGCACCGGTTTTCATACTTCGTCACGACGAAACGGACACCCGCACCGGCGCGGCGGCCAATGCCGCGGTGAACGTCGCGGCGTTGGGGGCGGTACCGCTGCTGGTCGGCGTTGTCGGCGATGACGAGGCCGGACGGCTTCTGATCGAAGGCCTTGAACGCTCGGGCGTCGATACGCAGCTTTTGGTCGTCGACGATTCGAGAAAGACCACAACGAAAGTGCGTGTTCTCGCCGGCCAGCATTACGCGGCCCGTCAACAGGTGATCAGGATCGATTACGAGAACAAGGCCGGTATGGGTCCGACCGTGTGCGAAAAGCTCAGATCGAAGTTAACGGAAGCCGCCGCGAGTGCCGATGCCATCATTGTCTCCGATTACAACTGCGGTGCGGTCGATCAAGACCTCTTCCGGCTGGCAATCGGAAAAGCGGCCGAACGTGATATCCCGCTTCTTGCCGATTCCCGTTACCGGTTGACGGAATTTGCCGGTGCTGCCGCAGCAACGCCTAATCAGGAAGAGGTCGAGCAGATCATAGGCGGCGAGATGAGTATCGAAAAATGCGAGGAGCTGCGGAGGCGGCTCGATCTTGGATCGTTGCTCGTGACCTTGGGAAATAAGGGCATGCTGCTTATTGAAAAAGGCCGCGAGCCGCTCGAACTTACTGCGGTCGGCCCGACCGAGCCGGTCGACGTAACCGGTGCCGGCGATACGGTAATTGCGGTGTACGCCCTTGGACTTGCCTCAGGCCTTAGCTGTGCCGAGGCAGCCGCGGCCGCAAACCACGCCGGCGGTAACGTCGTTATGAAAAAGGGTACCGCCTCGGTATCTATGGACGAATTGCTGGAATCGATCCGGCTCCATTCGATGCCGACCTCTCTCGAATTTTCCGCCTGAGCCAACTCGCCGAATGAGCAAGACCATACTTTCCCGATCTGAACTCATCGACAAAGTGGTCGGCCTGCGGCGGTCGGGGACGAAGATAATACTGGCCAACGGGTGTTTTGATCTGTTTCATGTCGGGCATGTCCGGTATTTAGAAGGAGCCAAACAGCTCGGAGGTTTTCTGGTCGTTGGGATCAATTCCGACCGCCAGGTACGCGGGCTCAAAGGCGATGGCCGGCCGTATATGCCGGACTATGAACGCGCCGAGATCGTTGCGGCATTTCGTTGTGTCGATGCTGTTACGATATTTGACGAGCCGACCGTCGAAGGATTGATAAAGGACATCCGCCCCGATTTTCACGCTAAAGGGACTGATTACACGACAGAGACGGTGCCCGAACGGGACAGCGTGCGCGAATACGGCGGAAAGGTAGCGATCGTCGGTGACCCGAAGGACCATTCGTCGACTGGGCTGATAAAGAAAGTGGAGGAGTTAAGGAGTAGAAGAGAAGAGGAGTAAAGGAGCAAGGCATCTCCTCCGCTCCTCTACTCCTCTACTCCCTCCCGTCCAGCCTCTGTGGTAAATTCCAACCTATGTTCGAGGCGAAGAACAAGACCGACCTGATCATCGAGGTCTGGGAGAGACTCGATTGTGAAAGCGTCGGGGCGGAAGAGATCAGGGCGATCGAAAATGCAGTGCTCGAACGGTTTGGAAAACCGGCCCTTGATTCGCCGATGGTGATCGCGCGTCTCCTTGCCGACGAGGGTGCCGTGCTGAGACACTCAGAGATAATGGAGCTCTATGTGAAGAGACACTCCGACCGGCCGCACGAGCCCGCGTTTCGCAACATTCTGAGGATCGACGGCCTAGCCGAGGCCGCATCGTCCATCCGAAGGCTTGAGAATCTTCGCCGGAAGTACGCGGCGGACCAGAAGCAAGGAGGGCTTGCGGTTGGTCCGCGAAAAAGGCCGCGAAGGGCGAGCCGATGCCTTAGAACGGGCAAACGACGGGCGGGCGAGCGACTATTGATCGGGTAATGTATGCTGAGATCGCGGAATGGCTGACGCTGTGGATGCAATCGCCCGAAATGTTCGAAACCTGGATAGATCTGCGGCTTTCTTCAGCCGATTTCAGAGCAAAGTTTCCCGGTGCGGTGAAGGATGAAGAGAATGGCGAGTGACGAAGATGAGTGACGACTGACAAGCGACAGTTTCGTTATTACTCTCCATTTTTTCTCTTCTCTTTCCAATTAACAATTTGGCAATTAACAACTAACTATCGTTATCTCGAATGCGGCGCTTCTTTTCACCACCTGAACAAATATCGCAAGGAACCATCGTCCTCGGCCCCGAGGAGACGCGGCATCTTCGTGACGTATTGCGGCTGCGTAAAAGTGATGAGGCATCGGTTTTCGACGGCCGCGGGAATGAATATCTTTGCATGGTCGAAGAGGTATCAAAAAAGGCCGCGGTATTGAAAGTCGTTCGCAAGACCGACGCCGCGTCGCCTGAATCTCCATTGGAGATAACCGTCGCGGCGGCCATCCTGCCGGGCGAAAAGTTCGAAATAACCGTGCAAAAGGCAGTGGAGCTTGGCGTTTACCGTGCTACAGCCGCTTTATACGGTCCGCTGCGAAGTGAAACCCGGCGGCGGCGCCGCAGCGGATAGAGCGGTGGCGGAAGATCGCCGTCGAATCGGCAAAACAATCCGGCCGGGCTCGGTTGATGGAGATCGCCGAGCCCGTTCGTTTTCTGAATTTATCAGATCCGCGTCATCTCTCGAAGATGCTTCGAAGATCTTTTTCAGCGAACGCGACGGTTCCGACTTTTCAGCAATATACTCCAAAAGAAAAATGATCGCCGTCTTCGGCCCGAAAGGCGGTTGGGATGATTCGGAGATAGTGGAGGCAAAAGATGCGGATTTCGCGGTCGTCACATTCGGCGGACGCATTATGCGCGCAGAAACGGCGGCCATTGCGATGACCGCCATCCTTCAACACCGTTTCGGCGATCTCAATTAGATCCCGGGCGCTTTAGGTCTCGGTTTGTAAAACGAATCGCCGCGGGGCGAAAGCTTTGCCTTTCGGCCGAGGGTGTTTACCACCGACTCAAGCAATTCCTTCGTCTCGATCTTAAAATTGACCGTGCCTTTTGCATCGACGTCAGGATCGTCGAACTGAAGCACGAGGTATTGTTTCTTTTCCTTCATCAAACCGCCGACGATACCTGCGCCCGGAAGCGGAGCATTCTTTACGACGGTGCCCGGAAGTCGAAGTAGTCGAGGTCGTCTGCGGCGAAACGATCAGAAGCGACGCATAAGGAATTCCGAACATCTCGCGTTCGTCCTTCCCGATGAACAGAAGCCGCTGATTATCATCGTCAAATCGGAGTATTCCTTCCGACTTCTCCCTGAACCCAAAGAACCCGCCCTCATATTTCGCGGCAAACGACGATGGCGCCGGCTCGGGCTCCCGTACCGTTCTTTCGATCGGGCGCGGCTGTGAGAAGGCCGCAAGGGCAAACGACAACACAAGGACCGCGATAAAACTTGCTCTTTTCATGACAAATTGAGATTACGCTCAAGCGAGAGATACATTATAGACGCTTTTCGCTCCCGTTTGGTTGTTTTATCGTGTCGAGTGCCCGTTGCCGTTCAAATGCTCGGAAAGGCGTTGTTCGGCAATAGCGACATATTCCGCCGATATTTCGGATCCGATCCATTTACGCCCGAGCAAATTCGCGATCTTGGCGGTCGTACCGCTTCCCATAAAGCAGTCGTAAACAAGTTCGCCGGGGTCGGTCCAAGTGCGGATCTGGTCCTCGACCAACTGCTCCGGAAAAATTGCCGGATGGCCGAAGGCTATTTTGTCGCGGGACGATGATGTGCCGACGTTGTAAAAGAAGATATTATTGAGCTTACGCTCTTTCGGAGCCACATGGTCGTGAGCCAGATCGTTACGGCCCACGCTCGTTATTCGGAACGACTTGAACGCCTTCTCCTGTTTGATCGGCTGCATCAACGGATTGAACGTCTTCGGCTGCCCTTTTGAGAAGCAGAACATATATTCGAAACATTGCCTGTACCGTTTGCCGCAGTCGCTCGGGATCGGGTTGTTCTTCGCATAGATCATCGTGTCGTGGACGCGAAAGCCTGCGTCCTTAAATGCGAATGCGTGCTTAAAGCTGGAAAGTGTTTCATCGCCATTCAGCGTCCGGTCGCCGACCACCCAAATGACCACTCCGCCCGGCTTTGTCTTTGAAAAAAGACCCGCGGCTATGTCCTCGACCGGAAAATGATAGCCGTTGTAATCGCGCAGATCGTCGTACGGCGGGCTGGTGATCGTCATGTCGACGAAGCCGTCCGGCATACGGTCAAGTGTCTCGAGGCAGTTTTCAGTGTATATCTTCTCTGTTTCGATCATGCGCGAGTTATGAACAAGCGGAAGAGGCCAGCCGCTACCGGTTCGGGATCCCTGACGTCACTAGACGCGAAGTTCCCCGAAGGTCTGTTTCCATTGGAGTGCGCTGGCCATGACCTCAAGCCGCTGGCGGTCTGATTCCGGGCGGTTCGTGGTGATCTGCGTGATCACGGTCCGGGCCAGCGGGACGCCGAGCGAGCCCGCGTTGGCAAGCAGGTTTGGAAAATAATGCAGCTGCAGCGAGCCGTCGTGCCCCGAATGGAACCTGTCTATCTCGTCCTGCGTCATCGTAAAAACGAACTGGCCGGCAGGAACGACGCGTTCCGGTATCTGCTGAAGCGCGATACCGTCGTTCATGGTGCCAAGAAGCAGTATTCCCACCAACGCCTTTTTTTCATCGACAAGGTCCTGTTTCAACGCCCCGAGCGCCGGCATCGAGGCCGTTCGCGGAGCGTAATTCATATATTCGGGGTTCACTAGCCGCGAATCGCAAATAACGCCGACGATCGAAGCTCCTTCGCCGGGCATTATCACGAATCGCCCAAACCCATAGTCGTCCGGCCCCGGAACCTCGTCACCGTCACGCGGCTCGAGCACCCGCCCGATATACGCGATATGTGAATTTGAGCTGACGATCTTTGCGATCTTCATTTGCGTTACAATCTCCGGCCCTAAGGCACCCAATTGTTCAAAAACTTCGCTAAGTGTTCCCCGTTCGGCCGGGCTGACTCCGCTTCTAGAAATTCGCGAAACAATGCCATTTCCGTTTCGTAATCTTCCTCTTCAAGTTTGCCGCAAAAGTGCACGACCCTCAGCCAGATAAGGTAAGTGTTCAGCACGTCGATCTGGTTATATTCTATTATCTTCTTCACGTCACCGGCCAGCCACAGATCGACGACCTGCTCCCCGTCGACATCGATCTTGCCCGGAAAACCGCACAGTCGGGCCAGCTCGTTCAGTTTCGGCTTCATCGAGCCGTTCGAAAATAACTTTATCAGGTCAAGGTGCTCCTCGCCGTAGCGGGCAAAATAGTCCCGGCCTTCCCACGGTTTATCGGGCCGAAGACAGAACTTCTCGGCAGAGATCTCATGGATCAGCGCCCTTTGGATCAAAACCTGGATGTCCGATTCGGCGGAATTGTACCCGACCAGATTAGGCTCTCGCTCACCGATGAAATAAAGGAACCGCTCGATGATATGGGCCTCGTTCGGCCTGTCTTCCTTTAGCGGAAGCATTGGCAGAGTATTCAGCTTATACTCGATGCATCGTACGCCGTCCCGCCAAATAATATTGCGAGAGAGAAATGCGACCGAAACGATCCGGGAGAAAAGATGTTTTATGAACGGCCGCGGGCAGTCTTCGGAATATCCTTTTGTTTTTTCCCAAACGTGGCGGATGGCTTCGGCCTCTGTCGTTTCAGGAGGAAGGTCATAGACCCGGCACGCACCGTCGGCGTCCGGGACCCATTCCATATCGAAAAACAGAGTGAGATTGGGAAGCTTGTTCTTAAGCATCGATCGTCGAATAAATTCGGCCTACTAACACAAATTAGGTCGTATGAGAGCTGAACCGTATTTTAACACGACGGGCGCCCTCTTACACGCAAGGCGGGCAGGTCACTTAACGCGGCTTGTGCGCCGTTTCAAGAAATCCATCAGAACGAACTGCGTCAGATTGTTGGGGTTCGCGAAATATGCCTTGCCGCGCGTCATCGCGGTCATCTGTTTGACGAACTCGACGAGGTAATGATCGCTCGCGAGCATGAACGTATTGATCATAACGCCGGATTTACGGCACGCCTGGACTTCCTTAAAGGTTTCGGCCATGACGAACGGGTCGTTGCCCATCGAGTTTTTGTAAAGCAGCCGGCTGCTCGCCCGCGACGGTGTCCGAATATCGGCGATAGTTGAAATAAGCGGCGTTGGACGGTTCGATGAACGCTGCGGTCGGCTTGCCGTCCGTTACCATCACGATCTGTTTCATGTCCTTTCGCTGGGCTGTCAGGATGCGGCGGGCGAGTTTCAGCCCTTCGGCGGTGTTCGTATGATACGGCCCGACCTGGGTCGAAGCGAGTTTTGCGATCGGCAATTCTTCGGCTCCGTCGTGGAAAAGAACGATCTTCAGGCTGTCGCCCGGATACTGCGTTCGGATCAGATGCGCAAGTGCGATGGCGACCTTCTTGGCCGGCGTGAATCGGTCCTCGCCGTAGAGGATCATCGAATGAGAGCAGTCGAGCATAACGACCGTCGCGCACGATGAAGTGTAATCCTGCTGCTGGACGTAAAGATCGCTGTATTCGAGATTAAGCGGCACGCCCAGGCCCTCGCGTGCGATCGCGGACATCAGAGTAGCGTTGACGTCCAGGTTCATCGTGTCGCCAAACTCGTATTGCTTTGAACTTAACGCTGCCTCGACGCCTGTATCCAGATGCGGCGTCTCGTGACGGCCGATCGACGATTTGCCCATCGAGCCGAGCAGTTTTTGCAGCGTCTTGTATCCGAGAAAATCGAGCCCCTTTTCCGTCACTTCGAACTTGATATTTCGCGGAAGCGGCTCGCCGACCTCTCCTGGCCCGTTGCCGTCCCGTCCACGTTCGCGACGCTGTTCCTGCGGGACCTCTTTCAGGTCAAGGTAGCCTTCCTCGACCAGCCGCTCGATCAGCTTGTTGATCAGCTCTTCGAGCAGCGACCCGCGAAATTTGCCGTCGTTATCCGCAAGCATTTTCTCGACATCGTGCTCGCTCAGAATTCCCTTCTCGAGAAGTGCCTTGAGGATCGCCTGACGCAGTGCGTCGATGCGATTCATCCGGCTTGTGGCGCTCGCGCGTCCACCAGTAATCGTCATTAAAGCCGGAGTCCAGCATCGAGTCAGACAACGCATCCATCAGCTCGCCGAGGTCGACACCGAACACATCAAATCCGTTGAATTTTGAATAGCGAATAAATTTCATTTCGCTTACCGAATCTTAGCTTGCACTAAACCGTACCATTCGGTAATCTGTCCTCAACCCAAGCCTTACTCTCTCCAAAAACTTAGCACATACTCTCTCCGGACTAAAATTTTTTAACGGGAAGGAAAAGAATAAATGAAAAAGTTTTTGGTCGGCATACTGATGCTGATGGTCTTGGCAATCGTTCTGCCGCTCTCTGTTTCAGGGCAAAGCTATTGTCGAAAGAATTTTCGCGGGAGCTCGGCCCGCTACAGTAACGCCTATTACGGGAACAACTACGCACGCTACAGAAATCGACGCTCTTATCGCCGCAACTATCGACAGCCGGCCTATTACACCGCTTACTCGAGCAGACGCCCGAGTTTTTACCGGCGGCATCGCAATGTGATCAACATGGCTATCGGCACGGGTGCCGGCGCGGTGGTCGGAGGGCTTCTCGGCGGACGCCGCGGTGCCGGTTGGGGAGCTCTGACCGGAGCCGGAGCGTCGGCACTTTATACATACAAGATCAGGCCGAAGCGCAGATATTAACCCATCCTTTTCCCTGCCACTCACCCTATCTCGCGGCCGCGTTCTCACCTTTTAGGCTGAGAACGGGCCGCGATCTTTCGTTCGACCTGATGCATACCATTTCGCTATTGCAATATCCGATTTAGTGCCCTGGCCGAAGAGGCCAAAGCTCGCCGTATCCTTGTAAACCATTGCGGAATTGGAGACTTAGGATTGTGGCACGTCCTTTGCCCTAATCATTGGCAAGGAGGCACGAAGCCTCAGAGAAATTTATTAAAGGGAGCAAGAGCAATGAAAAAATATATTACTTCATTCGTAATGGCAGCGATGGTTGCAGTGATGATCCCGTTCATGGCAACGACCACGAACGCGCAGACAAGGTGTTTTACAAACAACCGCGGCCAACGGGTTTGCCGCACGGTGGAAAGGAATGATCGCAGTTTTTACAGCAAGCATCGTAACCTGATCAATATCGGTATCGGTACTGCCGCGGGAGCGATCCTTGGCGGATTGATCGGCGGTAAGAAGGGTGCGTTGATAGGAACAGCCGCAGGTGCGGGCGGAGCAGCCCTCTACACCTACAAGCTGAATCCGAAGACCAACAGGTATGAGCGTTTCTATAGCCGCAACTATCGGCGCTACTAGTTGACAACGAACGAACAAGGGGAACGAGCAAGGGAAGGTGCAATTATGCCGCGATGAGATAACATCTTATCGCGGCTTTTTCATTTCTGCGGTTCGGCGGCCGTGATCGCCCGGTAGGCTGCAAATACGTCGGAAACCCGGTCGGCCGAAGCGGGGTCGCCGCGTGATAAAAGCGTAATGATCTCGTCCCGACCGGACAACAGTGCGGGCACCTTAGTACGCTCCTGAGCGGTCAGGACCACCGGATCGGAGCTGTTCATCTCAGATTGCATTTCGGTGAAGAACGAACTCGCATTTTGACGCGCCGGTTCATATTCGCCTCGCCTTGCGTAGACCGCAGCAGCAGATAGCGAGTTCTCGATCTGCTGCCGCTTTAGTTCCCGTTTCGTTGTCGCCAATTCATTAGCAACAGACCGTTTCGTCCACCACATCGGCAACAATCCAAGAAGAAAAGCGATCAGGGCGACGCCGAGCCATATCAGAAATTGTTTTCCAAATTGCGATCTTTTTGAAACGAGGTTACTATCGTCAGCATTTGCGATGTCCATTCGGCCCTCCGGGAAAATGTCGATCAATTATAACCTTCCAGATCGGTCAGATCCTCATAGATCATCCCACGCCGGTCGCGTTTGGCTTTCGTGACAGCCTCGTATCCGCCGTCCTCGTTTCGCGCGATCTTGTTCTGCGCGTACAGGCCTTCGAGCACGAACTCGCACGCCGAAACCAATTTTCCCTTTCTCCTTCTTGCCAAATTCCAAAGGAACGAGCGTCGATTCGATGAGATCAGGCACGCTGTCCAAAAGCAAGACGCATTCGTCAGCCGACGCGGTGTCCGAGAGAAGCAGCTTGTTTCCCTCTTCAAACCATCGCACCGCCGGCCCGAAATCTATCCCAAGGAAAAATCCCTCAAAGATCACGCCGCAGGCCCGTTTGATAAGGTCCTTTGCAAGGCGACTTGCACCGATCTGCTCGCCCTCGTATTCGAGCTCCATCTTGCCGGTCATGGCGGGCAGTGCGGCATAAATATCGGAAATCCGAGGCACGATCTTTTTTTCTCCTGTAAGGAGCGAACGCCGCTCGGCATTTGAGACCGCCGATTCGAGCGCGGTTATCGAGAATCGCTGCGACACGCCAGAGCGCTTGTCTACACGCTGGTCGTCCCGCGCCTCAAACGCGATCTGCTCGATCGTCTCGGTTATGAATTCAGGGATCGAAACCTCACGTTTCGCGCTTCGTCCACGCCTCCTGTTCGGTGATCATCGCGCTCATCTGCACGCTTGCCGGGTAATGTGTATGCACCTCGGCGCCGATGCGGTCTTTGAGCGGCGTGATGATCTTTCCGCGGGCCGTGTAATCTTCTGGGTTCGCACTGAAAACCAAAACAACATCCAGCGGCAGCCGCACGGGGTAACCCTTTATCTGCACGTCGCCTTCCTGCATTATGTTGAACAGCCCGACCTGTATCTTGCCGGCAAGATCGGGCAGTTCATTGATCGCAAAGATCCCGCGATTCGCTCGCGGAAGCAGTCCGAAATGGATAGTCAATTCATCCGACAGCAGATGCCCGCCTTTCGCGGCCTTAATAGGGTCGACGTCGCCGATGATGTCGGCTATCGTCACATCCGGTGTGGCGAGCTTTTCGACAAATCGGTTATCACGCGACACCCAATCGATCTTGGTCTCATCGCCGTGAAGATCGATAAGCTGCCTTCCGTAGGCACTCAACGGCTTGAACGGATCGTCGTTTATCTCCGATCCCGCGATGATCGGGATCGTTTCATCGAGCAACTCCGTTAACTGCCGCAGGATTCGGCTCTTCGCCTGCCCGCGAAGTCCGAGTAAAATTACGTTGTGCTTGGAGAGAATGGCATTTACCAATTGCGGTATGACTGTTTCTTCATATCCGATGATACCGGGAAAAAGTTTTTCACCGTTGCGTACCTTTGCGATCAAATTAGAGCGCATCTCGTCCTTTACGCTCCGCACGGCGTAACCGCTCGCCTTTAATTCACCCAGTGTTCGCATCGTCGGCATAAAGGTATCTTACCGCAGAGACGCCGAAGACGCAGAGAGAAATCGACCTTACGAACCCTCACGCCGATCAAATAGTCGACCCGCTCGCTTCCGCTCACTCGCACGGAATGCGTTATGCTCTCATTCTTCTCCGCCCAAACTCTATATTACAATTCGAACATGGCCCAAAACTTCGACGGCAAGCTTGAACGGTTTCAGAACCTGGTCGGGATAAAGTTTCAGCTTTACAACAGCCTGTTCCTATCGCTGCCGTTTTACGGTGTCGACAAGACGGGGATCTTGCTGTCGCTTTTCAGCAGCCGATGCGAGGAAGAATTCGACGCGGGCCGGAGCCCGATGGACGTGATAGACGGCTTTTTCGCCGAGCATGAACCGGACAAAAAAATTGAACTCTTGTTCCGTTTCGTACAATACATCGAGCGCCAGGTGGTGTTATTCGATGCGCTCGAAGACGCCGCATTTCCGGACCTGAACAACGACGAAGGCCGCGGCACGCTGGCGCACCTACGGTCGTCCGCCTCGCAGGCAGGAAAAATGGAGGAGTTGAAGGCGAAACTTGCCGGGTTCTCCGTCCGCCCGGTCTTGACCGCCCATCCAACACAGTTCTATCCCGGTGCGGTGCTCGGGATCATTAACGATCTGGTGACGGCCATCGAGGACAACAACGTCAGCGACATCAACACACTGCTCCAGCAGCTTGGCCGTACGCCCTTCTTAAAAAAGCAAAAGCCGACGCCGTACGATGAGGCGGCGAGCCTGATCTGGTACCTGGAAAATGTCTTTTATCAAGCTATCGGCAACATTGCGAGCGAATTACGGTCAACGATCGAGGGGCCGTTAGACCTGAGCGGCTTGATAAAAATGGGCCTGTGGTCCGGCGGCGACCGCGACGGCAACCCTTTCGTGACGAGCGAAACCACGATGCAAGTAGCCGGCATTCTGCGCAGCGCCATCATACGGAGTTATCACGCCGACGTTCGAAGGCTAAAGCGCCGGTTGACCTTTGCGACTGTTGAAAGAGAGGTGGCGGAACTTGAGCGCTATTTGTACGACGAAGCGTTTCGCAACGCGCCGCCGACGCTTACGCAGGGCGCGATCCTCGACCGCCTGAACACGATCAGAGACACGCTTGTCACCCAGCACAACGGCCTGTTTCGTCACCTGGTGGACGACTTGATCGGCAAGGTAGCGATATTCGGTGTTCACTTTGCATCGCTCGATATTCGCCAGGAAGCTTCCGAGCACGGCCGTGTGATCGAAACGATCGCCGGAAGCGCGCCGTTATTCCCGAGCGGTTATACGGAGCTTTCGCAAGATGAAAAGTTGACCGCACTGCTTTCGATCAAAGGCCCTATCGGTGCAGCAGGCATCACGGACGCCTTCGCACGCGACACGATCGCAACCGTCACCGGCGTCAGAGAGATACAACAGCAAAACGGTCTCGAAGCCTGTAGCCGCTACATCATCAGCCAGTGCCAGAACTCCGTTCATGTGATGGAAGTTTACGCACTCTTCCTTTTGGCCGATTGGAAAACGGAGAACTTGAGCATCGACATCGTGCCGTTGTTCGAGACGATCACCGACCTGCAGAATGCTCCGACGGTCATGCAAGAACTTTATTCGCTGCCTGTTTATCGTGAGCATTTGTCGCGGCGAAAGAACAGACAGACCATCATGCTCGGCTTCAGTGACGGAACTAAGGACGGCGGATACCTGATGGCAAACTGGAGCATATATCGGGCAAAGGATGAATTGACGCGCCTCTCGCGCGACCATGGCATTGAAGTGATCTTCTTCGACGGCCGGGGCGGCCCGCCGGCTCGGGGCGGCGGAAAAACACATAGGTTCTATTCGTCTATGGGCAGCAACATCGAGGGCGACGCGATCGAGCTGACGATCCAGGGCCAGACGGTCAGCTCAAATTTCGGCACCGTTGCGGCGGCGCAGCACAACATCGAACAGCTAGTACACGCGGGGATCTATAACCAGCTATTTGCGCGAAAAGAAACGACATTCACGCCGCGCGAGGGGGATCTGATCGAGCAGCTGGCCGATCACAGCTTTGCGGCGTACGTCGAATTGAAAGAGCACCCCGATTTCCTCGAATACCTTTCCGCGGTCAGTCCGCTTCGGTTTTACGCCGAAACCAACATCGGCAGCCGGCCGGCAAAACGAAGCAGCGGCAAACTAACACTGAAAGATCTGCGCGCGATACCGTTCGTCGGTGCGTGGAGCCAGATAAAACAAAACGTCCCGGGATTTTATGGCGTGGGCACGGCGTTAAGGAAAATGGAGGCCGATCTCGGAGAGATAGCCGAGATGTACCGGACGAACGGGTTCTTTAAGGCGCTGATCGACAACTGTGAGATGGCAATGCAGAAAAGCTATTTTCCGTTGACTGCATTTCTCGCCGATGACCCGAAATACGGCGAGATCTGGCGGATGATCCGCGACGAATTCGAGCTAACCCGCCACTACTTAAATCAATTTTCCGGCACCGACGAACTGATGTCCGATCTGCCGGTCGAGCAACAGTCGGTCCGCACCCGAGAACGCATAGTCCTGCCGCTCGTGGCGATCCAGCAGTATGCACTGACGGCGCTGAGAAATGATGCTCAAACGGAAGAACAGCGGACGACGTATGAAAAGCTCGTTATCCGCTGCTCTTTTGGGATAATTAACGCCGGCAGGAATTCGGCCTAAAAGTAAGAGTTACGCGTTTACGCGTGAAACCAACGATGCGATCGCGCAACGAAGCTTTACACCTAAAGGCGTAACTCTTACCGTTTAAAAAGTATAAGCATTCGCCCCGATCAACACATCCGCAACCCTCTGCCTTGCAGCGATCGTGTTAATGGGTGAATTGTTTTTCGTAAAACGCTTCAGCGCAACGAGAAGCGTTCGGCCTTCATCACCCTCGGCGATCGCCGCGAGCGTGTTTTTCGCCTTGGCCTCGATCCTCTGGATGGCGTCATTACAATAAACGGATGCCATATCGATATTCCGGCCGGCGGCTTCCTCGCCCTGCTTGTCGGCGATCTTTTTAGCTCGCAGGATAGCCGATTCCATCTGGTAGGCGTCCATAATAATGTCGGCACAGTTGAGCAGCACTTCCTGCTGTTCGCTTAGGCCCATCATGTATTTCTGGGCGGCGGTGCCGAGACACCATCAACGCGACCTTCTTAGCATTCTTTGCCAACTTCGTCTCGGCTGCCAACAAACTGGTGTCCTCCTCGAAAGACATCTGCGGGTTCAGGATCTCGTCCTGCAAAGCCTTGCCGGCCTGCAGCAGGGGCAGCCTTCCTTTCATCGCACGCTTCATCAACATACCGGGGATAAGCATTCGATTGATCTCGTTCGTGCCCTCGAAGATGCGGTTGATGCGCGAATCGCGATACGCTTTTTCAGCCGGGTAATCAGCCGAGTAGCCATAGCCGCCGTAGATCTGGACCATCTCATCGACGACATAATCGAGCGCTTCCGAACAAGCCACTTTGTTGATCGAGCTTTCGACCGCGTACTCTTCGATCGACTGCATTTTCTTGGCATTGTCGGCGCCGTCGCCGATCAACGCATCGATCATCCCGACGGTTCGGTATGTGATCGATTCGGCCACCCAGATACGGATGGCCATCTCGGCGAGCTTATGTTTGATCGCCCCGAATGAAGAAATGTTCTTTCCGAACTGCTGACGCTCATTCGCGTAGCGGATCGCTTCGTGGATGGCCAATTTCGCACCCCCCGTAACCGACGCGCCCAACTTGAACCGGCCCACGTTAAGAATGTTGAAAGCGATCTTCGCACCGTCGCCAACGTTGCCGAGCAAATTGGTTGCGGGGATCTTACAGTCGGATAGGATGAGCGGTGTCGTCGATGACGACTTGATCCCCATCTTGTGCTCTTCGCTGCCCGGACGGCAATTTTCACTGCGTTCGACAATAAACGCGGAAAACTTCTCCTTCTCGCCATCTACCTTCGCGAAAACGATGTAAACGTCCGCAAAGCTGCCATTCGAGATGAACATCTTTTCGCCGTTCAGCGTGTAGGTCGAACCGTCCTCGCTCAACCGTGCAGTAGTTTTCGCACCTTGGGCATCGGAACCCGAGCTCGACTCGGTCAGGCAATACGCCGTGATCACCTCGCCAGAAACGATCTTCGGGATCCAGGTCTGCTTTTGCTCTTCGGTACCGAAATAAAGGATCGGCAGGAGACCTATGGACGTCTGGGCGCCAAATGTCGTACCGAAACCGCCCGCTCGGCCGATCGCCTCGGCGATAACGACGCCTGTCGTCTGGTCCAGCCCCAGGCCGCCGTATTCTTCCGGAATGGTCGCACCCAACAACCCAAGCTCGCCTCCCTTTTTCACGAGGTCACGGGCGATGTTCCAATCATGCTTTTCCATCGCCTCAAGCTGCGGCCGAACCTCATTATCGACAAACTCCCGCGTCGTCTCGCCGATCATCTTCTGTTCGTCATTGAAATCCTCGGGCGTGAAGATCTCGGCCGGCGATTGGTCAGCGATCAAAAACTCGCCGCCTTTCACATATTCCTTTTCCAATTTTGCGTCCATTTTGATACTCGGCTCCCGGGTAGATTTCGTTCAGATATAATACTGAATGAATGTTCATTCAGTCAAGGCAATATTCTCCGGGACTTATCATTTGCTGATAACCAAATTCCCGCCCCCTTCGTATAAAGATAAGTCTTTCCGTAACCACCAAAATACGATACTATTCCGCGAAATCATCTGCTCATCCCGATGGAAAACTTTATGAAAAGAATCGTCCTCACGCTGCTACTTACCTTGTTCATAACGCTGGCGATCGCGGGGCAATCCGCGCCTGTCCATTCGGAACTCAATATGGGGTTCGAGAAGATATCCGACCGCACGAAGCTGCCCGACAATTGGTCGCAAATGGGCAGCGGATATACTTTCAAGGCTGACCCGGACCAAAAGAAAAGCGGGCTTGTGTCGATGAAGATCGAACCGCTGGCCGGGGGCACACCGACCTTCGGGGCCGCATCATATTCTATCCCGGCCAATTACGAGGGGAAAGAGATCGAGCTGAGGGGTTACCTAAAACTGGAAGACGTGTCCGGCGGCTTCGCCGGGCTTTGGCTCCGCATCGACGGCGGAGCTGGCCCGCTCCAGTTCGACAACATGGAATCGAGACAGATCAAAGGGTCATCCGACTGGACAGCCTACTCCATCAAACTTCCCTTGCCTGCCGAAGGTGAAAAGATCTGGTTCGGGGCCCTCATCTCCGGCAAAGGGACGATCTGGGCTGACGATCTCGAGCTCTTCATCGATGGGAAAGCGATTAATGAAGCGAAGACCCGGCCCGTTCCGGTTTTCAAAGCCGCGAGCGACAGGCAATTCGATAACGGCTCGACGATATCGGCGATCCCTCTTGACCGATCGCGGCTCTCCGACCTCGCCTTGCTGGGCAAAGTTTGGGGCTTTCTGAAGTATCACCACCCGGCCATCGCAAAAGGCGACCACAATTGGGATTACGAGCTGTTTCGAATTCTGCCGAAGGTAATGGCGGCAAAAGGGCGTCAGGAACGGGATTCGGCATTGGCGGCGTGGATCGACAGCCTCGGACCCGTCGAGATGGCCGAACCCGCGAGCGTGAAACCCGAGCGGGTCAAACTCAACCCCGATCTGTCGTGGATGAAGGGCAAACAGCTTGGTCCCGACCTGACCCAAAAACTCGAGAAGATACGCAACGCGATAAGGGAAAACAAACATTACTACCTCGGCTTCGCTCCCGGCGTCGGCAATCCGCAATTCAAGAACGAGGAAGCATACAAATCAATGACGTTCCCCGACGCGGGCTTTCGGTTGCTGGCCTTGTACCGGTATTGGAACGTCATTCAGTATTACTTCCCGAACCGCCACCTGATCGATTCGAAATGGGACGACGTCTTGACCGAATTTATTCCGCGCTTCGTCGAAGCACGCGACGAGCTCGAATACAAAAAGGCCGCCCTCGCCTTGATCGGCAGCATCCACGACACCCACGCCAATATCTGGGGGAAGGATGAAACGCTCGACAAGTTTCGCGGGCTGAATCATGCACCGGTGGGCGTGACCTTCGTCGAAGACCAGGCTGTCGTCACGAAGATCTGGAATAAGGAACTCGCAAAGCCTTCCGGCCTGCAGATTGGCGATGTTATCGAAAAGATCAACGGGCAAAAGGTGTCAGACATCGTCAAACAGAGGCTGGAACTGACACCGGCGTCAAACTATCCGACCAAACTTCGCGACATCGCGATCAACTTGCTCAGAACGAACGAGACCTCGCTGAACATTGTGTACACGCGCGGGACCGAGAGAAAAGAGGTGAAACTGGACACGTTCGGACCGGACAAGCTCAAGGTCAGCCGCGGCGAACTATTCGCCAGGGACATCCCGCCGCTGAAAATGCTGCAGCCGGATGTTGCCTATCTCTATCCGGGCTCGCTGAAACCGGGCCAGATCAGCGGAATGCTCCCTGAGATCGCCAAAACGAAAGGTCTTATCGTCGATCTGCGTTCGTATCCGAGCGATTTCATCGTCTTCAGCCTGGGAAGCTTTCTGGTCCCGAAGCCGATGAAATTCGTCAAATTCTCGCAGGGCAGCCTTTCGACGCCCGGCCTTTTCACCTACACCGATGACCTGGAGGTCGGTAAGGACAACCCCGACCACTACAAAGGGAAAGTTGTCATCCTTATAAACGAGATCACGCAAAGCCAGGCCGAATACACCACAATGGCGCTCCGAACGGCCCCGCGTGTGTCCGTGATCGGCAGCACCACATCCGGAGCCGACGGGAACGTCTCGCAGTTCTTCCTGCCCGGCGGCATCAGCACAATGATCAGCGGGATCGGCGTTTATTACCCGGACGGGAAGGAAACGCAGAGGATCGGGATCGTCCCGGACATTGTGGTGAAACCGACGGTCAAAGGCATTAGAGAAGGAAGGGACGAATTGGTCGAGAAAGCGCTCGAGATAATTAACGCAAATTGAGGCTTTGTGCATGTCATTCCACCGAGCCACCGCGGAATGAAAAGTCGAGAACCGATCCCCGGCTCCGTAGGAGCTAAATGTTTATAACAAAACGTTAGCACCAAAATAAAGCTCCGTTAGGAGCGACATGTGCCTCAATCTCGGAACAGAGCACATGCCGCACCTACGGAGCTTCGTTAACGACTTCGGTCGGCGGTCTATAAACATTCCGCTCCTAACGGAGCGATTCGATACTGGTGCGACCGTCGATTCACATCATTAGTCGATCCGCTCAAAAATTCCAGCCGCGCCCATGCCGCCGCCGACGCACATTGTGACCATGCCGTAGCGGGCGTTGCGGCGTTTCAGTTCCTGCAGGATCGTCGCCGTCAGCTTGGCTCCGGTGCATCCGAGCGGGTGGCCGAGGGCGACGGCACCGCCGTTGACATTTACCTTTGCCGGATCCATTTCGAGCAGCTTCATCACGGACAAACCTTGCGCGGCAAACGCCTCGTTCAGCTCGATCACATCGATCTGGTCGAGCGTCAGCCCGGCCAGTTTCAACGCCTTTGGAATAGCGTAAACCGGCCCGATACCCATTTCTTCCGGCAGGCATCCGGCCGTCGCGAACGAAACAAATCTCGCTAGCGGCGTTAGGCCAAGTTCTTTCGCTTTATCGGCGGACATCACGACCACCGCCGCCGCTCCGTCCGACATTTGCGAGGCAGTTGCCCGCCGTGACCGTACCCTTTGCGTGGAACACCGGCCGCAGTTTCGCCAGGCCTTCGAGCGACGTATCGGCACGCGGACCTTCGTCGGTTTCGAAAACAACTTCCTTGCGACGCACGCGGCCTTTCTCGTCGAATTCGTCGACGTGCACCGTCATCGGCACGATCTCGTCCTTGAACTTGCCTTCCTTGATCGCGGCGAGAGCCTTCTGATGCGAGCCGAACGAAAACTCGTCCGCCTGCTCGCGGGTGATCTCGTACTTTTTCGCCAGGTTCTCGGCTGTCAGGCCCATGTTCAGGTAATAATCGGGATAGCTATCGACGATCGCCGGATTCGGCCGCACGACGTTGCCGCCCATCGGGATCATCGACATCGTCTCCAACCCGCCGGCCACGATCACATCCGCCCCGCCGGTCGCGATCCGGTCCGCCGCCAAGCGCGATCGTCTGCAAGCCCGACGAGCAATAACGGTTCACCGTCATCGCGCTCGTCTCAACCGGCAGCCCCGCCGCGATCATCGCCGTCCGGGCGACGTTCATCCCCTGCTCCGCCTCAGGAAAAGCACAGCCCATGATCACGTCCTCGATCTGGCCCTTGTCCAAACCCGGCACGCGCTCGACCGCTTCCCTGATCGCCGCCGCCCCAAGATCATCCGGCCGCGTATTCCGCAACGTCCCCTTCGGCGCCTTCCCCACAGCCGTACGCACGGCCGATACGATCACTGCTTCTTTCATATTATTCACGGCGAGCTGGGAAAGGTTCGGTTAACCTCCCAGCATCAAACTCCTCAAGTGTTATTTCAGCATCTAACCGAACAACGCCGATTCCCCCGCTCGCCAATGTTTCAAGTACCGAGCGAGCGTCGTGATTGCCATCAATCATCATGGCTGTTCCCGCCCACATCCGAACGTGTTCCGAATCATCCTCTAATAGCGTCAAAAGAGCTTCGTCCCCGCGCTTGCCCAGGTTTTTCAATCGATAAAACGAATCTCGCATCGAATCGTAAAGCTGACCATCGCGGCGACCTTGGGCGAAGTCGCTTTTTTCAATCGCGGCAGCGCGAAAGTCGTCAATCAATTTCTCGATCTCGATATCCATCAACCCAGCGCTTCAGCCTTTCTCTTGATCGTCTTCAACATTTCCATCCTTATCAATCCGCTAAACGGCTGGATGAATGTCCAGTAAAAGCCGAAGCTCCTGCGGCTGCCTTCGTCTAGGCATTTTATACGAGTTTCCGTAGTCAACTTCGTTCCGCCGCTGGCCGAAGCGAGTGAAAAATTCCAGACCGCCTTCGCGAAACCCTTCCTATCAAACTCGCGGAAATTTTCAGCATCGACCTTTTGAAGATCTCCCCAAGGTGTCCAGAACCGGCCCGCAAGGCCGATGAGCAATTCCCGGTTTACCATCTCGCCTAGCGTTTCAAACCTGAACGAACGTAAATTGCTTATCCTCACATTCTCGCCCGACATCCCGCGAAGCCGGAGCAGCCATCTGACAATAAAGGATTCGCTGAAATCCACTTCGTTTACTGCTGAATATACCCTTTCAGGACTCGCACCGATGTCTATATCGTGTACTTCATTGAAATCGTATTCCGGCAGGAAATCGTCAATCAACATTTCAGTCAAAAGCGCCGACGTTCCACTCACACTGCATCCGCTCGATCATCCTTCCGCCGCTCTTCCTCGATCCTATCGATCACGTCCGCGACTCGCGGATTCTTCACCATTAAAATTCGACTATCGATGACCACCTTCGCATCCTTCGAATTGAACCGAAGGTCGTAATCAGCCAGCACCTTCATCACCAACCAACGTTTCACCGCCGCCTTTCGCGGAGGCTCGAAGTACGGACCCATGTCGGTCATCGGCTTCGCACAATCGGGGCATTTCCTCGGCGTTTCGCTCGCCTCCTTCGCGAAGCTTTTCCTGCAATCGAAACAAGCCCAGTGCGTGTACATCCAACTTACTTCTCTATAGCGACCTCGACCTCTTCTGCGTTCAATGTGTGTTTCAAAACCCCAGGGTCGATCTCGATCAAAAACCCTCGCTTCCCGCCGTTTATGTAGATCCTTTCGAGCGACAACATGCTCTTCTCAACATAAACGGGCATCGCGGTCCGCGTTCCGAAAGGCGACGTACCGCCGACGAGGTATCCTGTAAGCTTAGATGCCTTTTCCGGCGCCGCAGGTTCCACGGACTTAACTCCGAGCAGCCGTGCCAGCGTTTTCGTCGAAACCTCGCGGTCGCCGTGCATCAGAACGATCAGCGGTTTCCTCTCGTTCGTTTCAAAGACCAACGTCTTCACTACCGCGTGCTCATCCACGCCCAACTGTCTAGCCGATTCCCGCGTCCCGCCTTTTTCAACGTAATCGTATAAATGCGGTATGAACTCGATCTTCTTATCTCTCAAAAACCTGACTACCGGCGTGATCGGATAATCCATTAAAAATCCCGCCCGCGAATAACGCGAATCAACGCGAATAATTCAGAGATCTTGTTTCTGGGTTCGCGATGATTCGCGTTATTTGCGGGTCACCTCTTTGTACCTGTAACACGACGTCAAATGATCGTTCACCATCCCCGTCGCCTGCATGTGGGCATACATTATGGTGGAGCCGACAAAATTAAAACCGCGTTTCTTCATGTCCTTGCTGATCGCATCCGAAACGGGCGACGTGGCAGGAACCTGGCCGATCTGATTCCATTTGTTGACGATCGGCTTGCCGTCGATGAAATCCCAGATGTACTTGTCGAAAGAGCCGAACTCTTTCTGCACCTTCAAAAAGGCCTTTGCGTTCGACACCGCCGAAGTTACTTTCAGCCGATTACGAATGATGCCCTCGTCCTGAAGCAGCTTTTCGATCCGCTTCTCGGTATAGCGTGCGACCTTGTTGACATCAAAACCGTCGAACGCCTTTCGATAGTTCTCCCGTTTGCGCAAGATCGTGTCCCAGCTCAATCCCGCCTGAGCTCCTTCCAATATCAAAAATTCGAACAACCCGCGGTCGTCGTGCAGCGGCACGCCCCATTCGGTGTCGTGGTAATCGATCGCCAGCTCGTTTTTTGCCCAGCCGCAGCGTTTCATCTTTTCTTAGCAATGTACAATGTCTTTTCGATCTGTGCGTGGACGACCCCGTTTTCGTCCTTCAGCTCCACGCTGTAAACGCGGTCGACCGACTTTGCATTTTCAGCCAGCTCTTTTATCTCGTTGATCTCTTCATCTGTCAGATGAAAATCGGCGTACAGCGTATCCTTTCCCGGTTTTCGAAACCGTATCTTCGCGGCCTTGTCCCAAACGATGTAGTCGGGCCCCAGCACCTTGATCAACATCAGCATATAGATCGGGTCGATCGATGCGTAGATGCTGCCGCCATAAATTGTCCCGACGTAATTTCGCGTCCGCCAGTTCAGCGGCAGCCTGACACGGATCTCTTTGAAATCATCGGCTACATAAACGAGCCGGCCGCCCGTTCCGCGATACGCCGGAAAAAAGTTGAAAAACCAACGAAAACTGCGGCTCTTAAAACTCTCAGGCATGTTTTGCCTTGCCTGATGATGTCGGAAATTCGTCCGCAGCCATTACGCGCCTAGCCTGCCGAATATGCCGCTTTGCGTGCTCAACCAGCACCGTGTAAGCATCGTCGAGTTTGTAGGTCATAACCGCCAGGAACGGCGAGCTCACGACCGTTTTTACCCGGTCCGCTTTGGCACATGCCTCGATTTTCTCGATGACCCCTGCAATATTCTTTTCAAACTTCTCCACGATGTCTGACGGAAGATCGCTCGGCGGCACTATCGATTTTGACGGCGCCTTTGCTTTCTTCGAATCCTCGGTCACCGCCTTTATCAAAAACCGGCCGAAAAATCCGGTAAGCGGCGAATAGTTCTGCCAGAACGTGTTCTTCCGGCCGCCCGCGGCCAGCTTGTCGAACTCCCGATAGAACTGCTCGTTCGTCAGGATCAAATGGTCCAGGCACTGCGCAATACTCCAGCTCTTTTCAGCGGGCTTCCAGTTCAATTGCTCCGGCGTTAAAGCGCCGAATGTTTCGCTGGCATCATCCGTGGTTTTCTTCAACTCCGATATGACCGAATTAATGCGTTCGTCCATAGTTTTTCACCCGCATTTAACGCGGAAAAACCGCTCAGGCCCGATCATGATCAGCCCGGAAATCCATCGGTCTCAGCTACCCTTCTCGCCTGGCCCAGATGCCGCTGGCTATGCACGGCGAGAACGGTGTAAGTATCGTCAAGGCTGTATGTGACCAGGCCCATCAGAGGCGAGGTTATGATCGTTTTCACTGGGTCGACGCCGGCCGGAACATTCTTAATATGCTCGATCATCTGCCGTTGATGCTCCTTATAACGTTCGACGATGTCGCCGCCGATCTCACTCTTTGACGGCTCGGCCTTTGCCGAGGTCTTCATCTTTTTCGGATTCTCGGGCCGCATCGCTTTGATCAGGTACCGCCCGAAAAAACCGCTGAATGGCGAGACCCTTTCCCACACGCTCGGCCTAAGTACGTCCGAAGCCAGCCGTTCGAATAGCGGAAAGTACAACGTGTGCGTAGTTATCAAATGGTCGAGGCACTGTGCGATGCTCCAGCTCTTCTCCGAAGGTTTCCAGTTTAGCTGTGCGCCGGAGAGTGAGCCGAACGCCGCTTCAGCCTCTTCTGCGACGCTCGGAAGAACCGAAATAGTAGTTTCAGCGTTCCCGTTCATCTGTTCTACGAGGTCGGCCGACGGTCTTCAAACGAATAACTTGGACGACCGAATATTCTTCAAGTTAGTTCCTTAGCGGCTTTCCGGTTTTCAGCATCGCCGCGATCCGTTCCTGCGTTTTTCGCTCGCCGCAGAGCGAAACGAACGCCTCGCGTTCGAGATCGAGCAGATATTGCTCGCGACACATGCGTCGAATGATTCATCGATACCGCCGCTCATCACGTTTGCGAGTTTTTTGCCGATCAGTTGATCGTGGTCCGAAATAAACCCGCCCTGTTTCATCATATGCAGCGCGAGTTTCATCGCGGCCTGTGCCGACTCGCCCATGACGAGAATATCCTCCGCGGGACCGGCGCGACAAAGCCGGACGCGTCGAGATTCAGCACTTCCTGTTTTGCATCCGCGATCAGGCGGTCGCCGTTCATCGAGATCGAATCGGATCTCGCGTAAGAATCCCCACGCCTTCGCTTCCTGGGCCGACGTCGCGACCTTGCCCATCCCGAGCAGCTCGAACGTCTTTTTCAGAAACGCGAGCGGGTCGGCATCCGGCACCTTCGCTGCCGCGTCCATCGCCCGCATCGTCATTTCCTTTGTTCCGCCGCCGGCCGGGATCAGCCCGACGCCGACCTCGACCTGGCCCATATAAGTTTCTGCCGCCGCACGCACGCTATTGCCGTGCATCGCGATCTCGCAGCCGCCGCCGAGCGTCAGTCCGTACGGAGCGGTTACGACCGGCTTTGGCGAATAACGCAGCCGCATCACCGCCTGCTGCAGTGCCGTGGACCATCATGTTGATGTCGTCCCACTCTTCTTCCTGCGCCGCGAGCAGCAGCATCATGATGTTCGCCCCGGCGGAAAAATTCCCGCCCTGATTTCCGACGACAAGGCCCGACGAAATTCTTCTCGACTTCATCGAGTGCGAAGTTCATCATCTGCACCGTGTCGCCGCCGATCGAGTTCATCTTCGAATGAAACTCGAGACACGCGACGCCGTCGCCGATGTCGATAAGCGACGCACCCGGGTTCGTTTTGATGACGCCGGTGCGTTCCTTTACCGATTTCAGAACGAGCACGCCCGGCCGATCGGGCACCGGCTTGTACTCGCCGTCGACAAGATCGTAATAAGAACGGTTTCCGTTCTCGTTCTTGTAGAAAGTCTCGGCACCGGACGCGAGCATCTTTTCGACATTCTCCGGAATCGGCCTGGCCCTCCTTCCGCATCCGTTCGACCGATTCTGCAACGACCGATCGCGTCCCACGCCTCGAAAACGCCGATCTCCCAGCCGAATCCCCATTTGATCGCGTTGTCGATCTCGACGATCGTGTCCGCGATTTCAGGAATGCGGTTCGCCGCGTAACGCGAAATGCGCGACGATCGTCTTCCACAGAAACTCGCCAACCTTATCGTCGCCCCAAACCAGCGTCTTGATCCGCTTCGGCAGGTCCTCGATCTGTTTCGCCGCGTCGAGCGACGGAAATTTCGTTTTCTCCTGCGGCTTGTATTCGAACGTGTTCAGGTCGAGCTCGAGGATCACGCGTTTGCCTTCGGCGTCGGTCGATTTTTTGTAAAATCCGCCCTTCGTCTTATCGCCCAGCAGCTTCTTCTCGAGCATCTGCTCGATCACGTCGGCGGCACCTGAAAAACGTCTCGGTCCTCGTCGTCGGGAACGGCCGGATAAAGATTCTTGTTCACGTGCACCAGCACGTCCAGCCCGACAAGATCCGACGTCCGAAACGTCGCCGACGAAGCGTGGCCGATCGCCTTGCCGGTGATCTGATCGATCTCGGTCGGCGTAAAGCCCATCTCGATCATCTCGTGAACGGTCGCCATCATCCCGAACGTGCCGATGCGGTTCGCGATAAAATTCGGCCGGTCCTTCGCCGGAACGACGCCTTTGCCCAGCCGCTGATCGAGAAAACCTGAAATCTTGCACGCCATCTCGCCGCTCGTCTCGCGTGCCCGGGATCACCTCGACGAGCTTCATATACCGCGGCGGGTTGAAAAAGTGGACGCCGACGAAATGTTTCTTGAAATCTTCCGAAAACGGCTCGGCGATCGAATCGATCGGAATGCCGCTAGTGTTCGAAGCGATCACCGACCCCGGCTTGCGGTGCTTTTCGACTTCGGCAAAAAGCTTGTGCTTGATCTCGAGATTCTCGACGACGGCCTCGATCACCAGGTCGCAATCCTTGAGCTTTGCAAGGTCATCGGCGAAATTTCCAGTCGTGATCAGCTTCGCGTTGTCTGCCGAGCATGAACGGCGCCGGCTTTAGCTTTTTCGCGGCCTCGAAAAGTGAGTTGACGATGCGGTTCCGCACCTTCGGCGATTCCAGCGTCAAGCCCTTTCGTCTCTTCGTCCGGCGTCAACTCACGCGGAGCGATGTCGAGCAATAGCGTCGGTATACCCGCATTCGCCAGATGCGCGGCAATCCCGGCTCCCATAGTTCCCGCACCCAAGACCGCGGCTTTCTTTACACTAAGCTCTGCCGAAAATTCATTTGCATTCTTGTCCTCGCGGGCAGCCGCTTCGCCGGTATTTGTCATATATTTGTCTCGTATTCAGTAATATTGGTCTCGGATTATAACTGAATGAACATTCATTCAGCAAGGGACGTTGAATATTTTACTGTCTGCATTTTACTCTCGTCGTCGTTGTTCCGCCACCGTATTCCGGTCGCAAACTTGTTCTTGACAGGTCTGCAAAATAGTTCGATACTTCCTCTCGAACCGAGCAGCGTAATACGTTTTGAACGCGGAAATGGGATCGTCCATTATTCTCCCGCTCTGCTCGTTAGTTTTTAAAACCCAAAAAACCCGAGGAGTATTCAAATGAAAAAGCTGTTCTACACGCTGTTCGTTTCGATTCTGTGCAGTATTTCGCTAAATGCTCAAAGTTCAAGTCCCGCTCCGGCGGCCGGCCCTAAGCCCGTAGCGTCAACGATCACGGTAGCCGAGGCAAAGAATTCCAATTCTGCAAAGCCGGCCGAACCCGCAAAACGCTCTCCCGTATTTCGGCCGACAAAGGATCAGATAAAACAGGTCCAGGCGATGCTGAAGGAAAAATCGCTTTACAAAGGCGAGGCGTCGGGTACGTACAATGACGAGACGCGAGCCGGTATCCGCAGCTTCCAGAAGGACAACGGCCTCAAGGAAACTGGCACGCTCAACCGGGCGACGCTGGAAAAAATGAATATCACGCTTACCGACAGCCAAAAGGAGATACCGGTTTCGGAAAGCTCATTCGCATCCGCCGAACCTGAAAAGACACCGGCAAAGGCCGCGGCCGCATCGGGCCCGTCCGCTCCCGCCGAACCAAAGCCAAAGAAGCCCGCCGTTTTCCGCGCGACGAAAGATCAGATCATAGAAGCGCAGAAAATGCTCAAAACGGGTTCGATGTACGCGGGCGAACAGACCGGCAAGCTCGATGACGCCACGCGCGACGGACTGAAAAAATACCAGGTGGCCAACGGACTGAAGGCAACAGGAACGCTGAACCGCGTCACGCTTGAAAAAATGGGCATCGCCCTCACCGAATCGCAAAAAACATCGGGCGAAGGACAATAACTATCGCGGATTGCGGAATGCGGATCGCGGATTCTCGATTAGGAATAACCGGTCGAGTGATCCAAGATCCGCGATCCGAGATCCATATCGAAGCACACTTCCTAACGGTCGCGTTTCTGCCCCGGGGCGCGTGGTGTCCAGTATTTGCTATAATCGCCGCACTATGAAAACAGCACTTTTCCTGATCCTTACGTTAGCTGTCGCGATATCTACCGCCGCTCAGACCGAGCAGCAAAAGGCTGAGATCGAGAACGATATCCTGGCCGTGATGACCACCCAGGCAGCGGCATGGAACCGGGGCGACATCGACAGCTTTATGCAGGGTTACTGGAGATCGGAAAAGCTTATCTTCGCCTCGGGCGATTCAGTCACCCGCGGGTGGCAGCCGACGCTCGATCGTTATAAAAAGAACTACGACAGCAAAGCAAAGATGGGTGAGCTCGCGTTTACCGATCTCGAGGTCAACGTGCTGTCTAAGGATGCCGCCGTCGTTCTTGGCAGTTGGTCGTTAAAACGAGCGAACGGACAATCCGAAAGGAAAATTCACGCTTGTCTTCCGCCGCTTGAAGGAAGGCTGGCGGATCGTCCACGATCATACTTCCTAGGCGCGGCAACTCGCCATTATCAAATCCTCCGGCTAAATTCCGCTTCCCGCATACCCTTTTGTGCGCGAGTTCCTCTAACGCTTGAACGGGTCCCGTCGCCACCTAATAAGGCTGATTAAATTGCTCATACCCATCGAACGGAACGCTGCTTGCTTATTCACACAAGGTGCATCGATAGCGGACAAAAAATATTTCAAGGAGAGCGATCATGGGTAAAACGAGGCAGGAGTCGATCGAAAAACTTAAGGAACTGATCGAAGGCATTGATTTCTGTATGCTGACCACCGTAGACGGCGGCCATTTCCGAAGCCGACCAATGTCAACACAGGAATTCGAGTTGGATGGAGATCTGTGGTTCTTTACGAGCGACAATACCCACAAGGTCGCGGAGATCCAACAGGACGATCGGGTAAATGTCGCGTATTCAAAACCTGACGACAGCCGTTTCGTTTCGGTTTCCGGACGGGGCGAGATAGTGAAAGACCGAGCAAAGATGGAAGAGCTGTGGAACCCCGTGCTGAAAGCCTGGTTCCCGGACGGCCTTGAAGATCCGACGTTGTGCCTGCTTCGCATAAACGTCGAAGAGGCCGAATATTGGGACCAGCCTTCAGGCATGATCGTTCAGACGCTGGGATTTGTTAAGGCCCTCGCCACCGGCACCGAAATGGAAACCGGGGAGAATGAGAAGATACGGTTTCAATCTAACTGACGCCTATCTTAGAGCTCGATGGCGCGTCGTTCGGTGTTAGATCGGCGTGCCGCATCGAGAACGCGTTGGACCTTTAACCCGTCCTCGAAACCAGCGGCATACTCTATTTGTTTATTTCCCTCGCGAATGGCCTCGACGATCTTGGGTGCAAACTTCGTAAAAGCCCGCGAAAACCCGGTGTCCGCGGCGCTTGGCACGGGCCGGGCAAGCGGCACTTCCAGTTCCTTCCAATCGCTGTTCCCACTCTTAGCCAGAAACACATCGCCGCGATGCCCGATCTTGAGCGCCCCCTTCGTGCCGAAGATCTCAAGCAAATTTACGTACTCGGGCTGCTCTGTCATCGACACCGAAACGAGGCCCGTAGCATCTTCAGTCTGTTCGGAGTTATGAAAGCGGAGAAGCATGTTTGCCTCGTCGTCCGTCGTCACCTCGCGGACGCCGCTTTCAAAAGGCCTTTTTTTGATATGTGTTTGAAGCTGGCAAAAGACGCTGGAAACTGTTGTGTCGAGCAACCAGTTGAATGAATCGATCACGTGCGAATTGATCGCACCCAGTGCCCCGCCGCCCTGCTCGGCGTCCGACCACCAGTTCCATGCAAGGTTCGGATCACCACGATGCGGAGCGCGGAAGTTCCATTTCGTGTGCCGGACCTTCCCGATCTCACCGTCGCGTATCATCCGGTAAACGAGCTGCCTGCCCGGTTGAAAGCGAAGCTCAAAATCGATCAGCGTAAGGATGTCCTTTCCGATCGCGGCGCCAAGCATCTGTTCCGCCTCACCCAAGTCCATTGCCATCGGCTTTTCGCACAGCACGTGCTTGCCGTGTTCGATCGCAAAAAGCGTCATTTCCTTATGGAGGTCAGGCGGCGTGGTTATGCAAACGAGATCGACCTCGGGGTGCGAAACGGTCTCGCACCAATCATCAGTAAAATGCCGAACACCAAACGCCGACGCGGTTGACCGAGCATTCTCAAAATGGCCGCTTGCGACCGAAAACAATTCCGCACTTCACACGCCGCGAAAGCGGGCATCTGCACGGTTCTCGCAAACCCTGTTCCGATAAAGCCGATCCGCACCTTTTCCGTCATGGAAAAAATTAAGACACAGTTCGGCCATAAAAACAAAAAGCGCCGCTCTTAACGGCGCGGACGCGTAAAAATCGAATTGTTTCTGTGTTATTCGACGCCGATCTCTATTATCGCAGAGGTGGCCTTGCCGGCCTTTTTGCCGAATCGGAGAAGATTGTCGTACGCGGCCTGGTCCTCATCGCTCATATTGACGATCTCGGCCCCGACCACGAACCTTTCGGCCGATAAATGTATCCCGACGCGTTCGTACCGCACGCCGCGGACCTGCATCCGCACTTTCCGTCCCGGAAAGGTCAAGCTCGACATTCAGGACGCGTTCCTGCCCGACCAGATATTTTTCCTTTATTCGGATGGCCGGGACGATGAACCCGATCCCCGTTGCACTAACGTCCACCGTCTCGCCCGACAGGAACGAGTCGTCGCATCGTCCGGTCGATCTAACGAGACTTGTCTCGGGTGCAAAACAAACTTTGATCGGAACGCTGTGTTTTTTCCTGGACGAGGCACGCCTCTCGGCGATAGTGCTGCTGAAAAATGAAGCCAGTTCTCTTAACATTGCGGTGGTGAGTCCAAAGAGAGTAAACCTGGGGGAAGGGCCGGACAAAAAATCTTTGTCCGTGATTTAAAAAACAATGAATGGCGTGGGCGTTCCAATCATTTCTGCATCGGCTTTCCGCCGGTATCCTTGCTGCTCAATAGGGGCGAATTCTTCTCGTTCAACTTAACGATGAATGACATCAGCCCACTCTTTCCGTACTCGGCCGGTGTGGCCGTCGCGTAGTACTTCTTTGCACCGTCGGTCAATGTGATGGAATATGTGTATCCTGTCGACTCGGCCGACAAAACGTCGTTCGGAAGAAGGCCGCCGCCCACCAGCGAACGAACATCACCGAACTTTCCGCCGTTCTGCGCGGCAAATGCCATCTCCGCCTTTGCGATGCGGTTAAGCATCTCTTTGGCCTCGTCCTGATGTGTCTCGATCCTTAAAAGCCGCAGGTAATTCTTGCCGGTTTCCTTTATCCGCTTTTCCGCGGCCTCATCGACGGTGATGATGATCCAATTTCCGTTGTCCTTTCTTAAATTCAATTCCTGCAGGTCCACCTTATCGACATCTTCGCCCGGCAGCTTTGCCGTGACGGTGGCTTTGTCGCCGGTGATGATCTCGCCGTTGATCACGATGTCCGAAGGCACGTTCCGGGCGACGGCCGAAAGATCGACCTCGTATTCCTTAAGCTCGGTGTCCGAAAGCTGCTCGATCGCCGGCCGGAGGTTTGTCAGGTAAATTGCTTCGCGAAACCGCTTATCACGCAGATGGCCGTAAAAAATACGAACAATGTCCGCCGGGCCGTTCGGTTCGATCTTTATCGACGAGGCGCCTCGACTCGGTGGCATTGGTCCTGAGCACATCCGGCGCGGCCGCGACCTGAGCGGTCTTCGACTCGGCGACCGAACACGCGCTCGTTAAAATAAAGGCGAAAATGGCACTTAAGACGGCCGCAAGACGGACCTTTTGCATTGAAGACCACTCCTGGGATCGATCGGAATTGACGTGTGTGAGCTTTCTTACCTGATGGCGTGACCGGGGTTAAAAAAGGACACGCCATATGCATTATAGCGTGTCCGGTCAAAAGTTAGAAATTATTTTCGCTTATTTTGCCGAGCCGGTTGCCCGCACGGAGTAAGAGCACTGTTAACGCTTCAGCACTACGCCCTTACTCCGTGCGGGCCTGCTTAATCCTACTCAAGCTCCCGTTTCCCGGCCATCAGTTTCTCGCGACCGACGAAATATAGGATCACCGCGAGTATCACGAACGGGATCGCCCCGAGCCACCATGCCTGATCCCCTGCAAAGAACGGATTTGGGGCTTCCTTGGCCCACTTCGCCGAGCCGTCCTGGATCGACTTCAGCCACGGGACAACGGCAAAGATCGCGATCAGGATACCGGCGATCGCACCGCCGGCGATATAGCCGGAGGCCATCAGAACGCCGTGCGATTTGTCCGTTTCCGCCACTATCTCGTCCTCGGTCAGATTCTTAGAAGCCAGCTTTCGTTTCAGATAAACGTCGACCAGCTTGCGGACCATGCCGCCGACAAAGATCGGAGCGCTCGTGGCGAGCGGCAGATACAATCCCACCGCAAACGCCAGCGACGGAACCCCGACGATCTCCAGCATTATCGCGATCATCGCCCCGATCAGCACCAGCCCCCACGGCAGGTCCTGCCCGAGCACGCCCTTGATGATGTAGCTCATCAGCGTCGCTTTCGGAGCGTCGTAACGGGTCAGCTTATTGCCGTTCTGCGTCCTCCTTGACCACGCCGTTGATCGCCGGATCGACGAGATAAACGGGTTGGCCCTGCTGGTTCACCAGATATTTACCGATCTGCCCCGCCTTCGGATCGGTGTTCTGCCAGACGCGATACTGCGTCGTGTCCGAAAGCGTACTGCCCCGTATGGACCTGTCTCGCTCTTCAGCTTTCCGCCGTCGCGGAACAGCTTATCTTCGGTAACCGAAAATCCCGCCGGGAATTGTCGGGTCGACCTTCTGGTAATAAGTGCCGCCATCGTTCAAATAAAGAAGCAGAGGCCCGAGCACCAGAGCCGAAGCCAGCGCACCGACAAGAATTGCGATCTGCTGCCGCCGCGGCGTGCCGCCGACCCAGAAACCGGTCTTCAGGTCCTGCGAAGTCGTACCGCCGTTCGACGCCGCGATACACACGATGCCGCCGATCGACAAAGCGGTCACGAAATAAGGATCGGCCGCCGTCCAGCCCAAGTGCCAGAAAACGCAGACAGGTGAACAACAGTGTCGCCACCGTCATACCCGAGATCGGGTTCGACGACGAACCGACCTCACCCGTCAGCCGCGACGAAACCGTAACGAACAAGAAATCCAAGAATGATGATCAGTATCGCCCCGAAGATCGAAACGACCGGATCGTTCAAAATGAACAGCCCGAGCGAAGGCGAAAGCATGATCGCCGCGAGCAGCACGATCAGCCCGATGATGACCTATTTCATCGAAAGGTCCTGGTCGGTCCGCTCGGTACCGTTCAACGCCGGCCGACGAACCTCGCAGATCGGCCAGGCCCGATTTCAAGCCGCTCCAGATCGTCGGCAGGCTGCGGACCAGCGAGATGATACCGGCCGCCGTCACCGCACCCGCACCGATATAAAGAATGTACTCGCCGCGGATCTGCCCCGGCGACATCTCCGCGATCGTTGCTGCCGACCGCCGGAGCCAGCGGTCCGGTCAGCCCTTCGCCGAAAAACTTGATCAGCGGGATCAGGATCAGGTACGACAAAATGCCGCCGCCGAGCATGATCGCCGAGATATACGGCCCGATGATGTAGCCGACGCCGAGCAATGCCGGGTTATTTTCGAGATGGATCGAACCGCCCTTCAACACATTGTCCGGCAGGTCCTTGCCCGGCTCCGGGTTCCACGCGCTGAAACACGTCCATCACGGCCTTGTACAAGAAACCCGATCCAAACCCGGCCGCGATGATCTTCCCGCGATGCAGAACTTCCGCGTCCGACGACAACATCGCCGCCCGCGTCGTGGGCCGCCTCTCGCGATTCCTTCGACGCTCCCGCGATCAAAACCTGCGCGCAGGCCGTGCCTTCCGGATATTTCAAGAATCCCGTGCTGGTCGCGGATCAACGCCCGCCGCAGCGGGATCATCATCAAAATGCCGAGCAGCCCGCCGAGCACCGCCACCAGCGTCACCCGCCAGATATCGAGATCGAACCCGAGGATCAGGATCGCCGGCATCGTCACGCCGACGCCGAACGCGATCGATTCGCCCGCCGAACCGGCGGTCTGCATCACGTTCGATTCCAGTATCGTCGCGTCGCGCATCCCCGCCTTCGACAACAGCCGGAACAGCGTGATCGCGATCACCGCCACCGGGATCGACGCCGAAACCGTAAGCCCGTCTTCAAAACAAGATACAGCGACGACGCCCCGAAAATGATGCCGAGCAGCGTCCCGACGATCAGCGGAATCGGCGTCAACTCGCGCAGGTTCGTAACGCTCGCCGGAATGTACGGGCGAAAATTCTCAAGAAACGGATTTTTCATCCGATATGGCCCTCCAGGTTGTATTTCTTGCCCGCCGCCTTGTCGTTCGGCGCGTTAACCGTTTGGCGGTAACCAGCTCCGCGCGTTGGGCAAAACTATGATGCTGTAAATTTGGGAAAGTTCTGCACTGCAATTTACATTGCATTAACAGAAAAGGCAATGCACACTCGGCTCCCCTCCTACAAGGAGGGATGCCGCGTTTCTGCGGTAGACGAGGTGGTCTCTGCTACATTGTCGAGATCAACCCCGACTATCTTCGAGCCGGCCACGTGGAGACCACCCGTCAGCCGCTCAAAAAACGAGCGTCTGCCACTTCTTCGTAAGGAGGGAGCCGATCGTGTTAAACTTGAACACAAATCCCTGATCACCGGTCAAAAACTTATGAACCTCTTCTTAGCGTCTTTGCGTCTTTGCGGGATACTTCTTCTCCTCGCATTATCGACAACCGCCCAAACTATCCCGCCCCAAAAGACACTCTCGGCTTCACCCCCGGCGACGACCGCAAGCTGGCAAGCTGGGCGCAGGTGGTTGATTATTTCAAAAAGCTCGACGCCGCCAGCGACCGGATGAGTCTTCGAGGAGATCGGCAAGACGACGATGGGCGCGCCGTTCGTTTACGCGACGATCAGCTAGCCCGGATAATCTCAAGAAACCTTGAGAAGTACAAACAGATCAATGCTCAATCTCGCCGACCCGCGAAAGATCAAGAGCACACTCGTGGTCACCAAGAACCCCGGAACAGCAGAAAGGCGTCTCGTCCGCGACGTCGCTAGCTCATCCGCGAGGGCAAGACGATCGTCCTCATCACCCACGGCATTCACTCGACCGAGGTCGGCTCGACGCTTTCGATCATGCTGATCGCCCACAGACTAGCGAGCAGCAACGAGCCCGAAATCAAAAAGATCCTCGACAACACGATCATCCTGATAGTCCCGTCGCTGAACCCCGACGGCGTCGACATCGTCAAAAACTGGTACGACAAAACGCTCGGCACGCCGTACGAAGGCACGTCGCCGCCCGAGCTTTATCACAAGTACGTCGGCCACGACAACAACCGCGACTGGTACGCCTTTACGCAGGTCGAAACGCAGCTCACGGTCGATAAGATCCACAACGTCTGGCACCCGCAGATCGTCCACGACATCCACCAGCAGGGCGAGAACGGCTCGCGGCTTTTCCTGCCGCCGTACATGCAGCCCGTCGAGCCGAACGTGCCGAAACAGATCGTCGAAGGCTACACCGAGCTCGGCAATTTCATGGCCAACCGACCTGCGCGAAAAGGCTTTCAGGGCATCACGACCAACTCGACCTACGACGCCTGGACGCCGGCCCGTGCCTATTCCCACTACCACGGCGGCGTGCGAATCTTGAGCGAGACCGCGTCGGCAAAGCTCGCCACGCCCGTCACAGTAAAAGTTCGAAGACCTCCGCGTCCCATGCCGACGACGGCTACGACCCAAAAGTCGAATCCGCCAAACTTCGGCCCCGTCTGGAAAGGCGGCGAATGGAAACTCCGCAATATCACCGACTACATGACCACCGCCGCGTTCAGCTTGATGAATCACGCGGCGGACAATCGCGAGCAATGGCTGTCGAGGTTTTATGAGATCGGAAAGGAAGCGGTGCGGCCGAGGAAGAACGGCGAGGTGTATGGCATATCGTTTTAGATCGACCGAAGTAACTGCAGACCTGTTCACTTCAGAACGAGATTCTTGGAAGCCGAGCCGGTGTCGAGATTTCAGATCACGAAAGAGTTTAACGTTGCTAACGGCGAAGATCTATCACGAAGGAACGACCGTTGATTCCGACTGGATCAACCTTACGGAGCTTCGCCAAGGCGCTGCTCGAAAATCAAGTATCCGGACCTGAAGGACGAGAAGGGTAATCCGATTCCGCCTTATGATGTAACCGCCCACACACTTGCCTCTTACTACATGAGCGTCAAGATAGTGTCGCCGTTTACGAACGTCCAAATTATTGCGTATACCGAAGGCCGACGGAGAAGGTGGCGAGCGGACTACGGTATCGCAGATGCAATCGAGCCAAGTTTTGCGGCTCTACAAATCGCACAGTCCGTCGATGGATGAAGGATGGACGCGGTGGATCTTCGAACGACAGCAGACATGAGTCAGTATTGCTGTCACGTGAAAGTTCTCAAGCGATATCTGATCAGACGGTCAACTATTCGATCCAGAAGATCGAGATCGGAACAATCCAAGCATCGGTCAATCATCTTCCCCGACCAATCGCCCAACCAGATCCTCAACGGCTACGCGAAAGGCACGATGCCGGACGAGTACACGGGCGGCGTCGGCAAGGAAGGCGTTGAGAATCTGCAAGAAATTTGTCGAGGCGGGCGGCACGCTCGTCTTCCTGAACCGCGCGTCGAACTTCGCCATCGAGCAGTTCAATCTGCCGGTAAAAGACGTCACTCAGGGCCTGACCCGCAAAGATTTCTACATCCCCGGCTCGATCCTCCGCACCGAACTCGACACCACGCACCCGATCGCCAAAGGAATGCCGCAGCAGTCGATCGCCTGGTTTGAAAACTCGCCCGCCTTCGAGATCCAAACCGACCCGCTCGCCCTGACGAAGAACTTCACGGATCATCGCCACGCTATCCGAAAGACCCGAAGCAGATCCTCCTCTCCGGCTGGGCCCTCGGTGCCGAAAAGATCGCCGGCAAAGCCGCGCTGGTCGAATTCACCATCGGCAAAGGCAAGATCGTCCTCTTCGGCTTCCGCCCGCAGTACCGCGGCCAGATCATTGGCGACGTTTCCGCTGTTGTTTAACGTCGATAAGCGAATTAACCACGAATTAGCACGGATAACACGAATATTTTCGTAACGGTCAGAATCGAGAATACGTTTCAAGATTTACATAAAGACCTGTCCTATAAAATCTGTCGGCCTGGCGATGCAGGTTCATACCGAATCTCGGGCATGGCTTTCTGAGAAGATATATGAAAACTGCTCTTGATGATACTTTTGCGCGGAACATCGAATCAAGGCTCAGCACAACTTCCCATTAAGGTTCAATTTCACGGGCAAATTGTCGGCGGAATACATAGCGGACATTCTTGTTGAAAACTGCAGTAATTCTCGAACTGAAAGCCGCAAGATCAACTATCGGAAGTGCACAAGGCTCAAACTCTAACTATCTAAAAGCTACTGGCTTCAAGACTGGCCATCCTTCTGAACTTCGGGAAACGCAAATCGATTACGAAAGATCGTTCTATGACAATACTTATTCGTGTCATTCGTGAAATTACGTGGCTAAAATTCGTTATAAGATGTGAGCACCCAAATTCCGAGAACGCCGAAACCCATATGGATCTTTTCGCAAATAGCAGTCTGTTCACCATTTTCGTCATCATCGGCGGCGTCGGATTTGTTTTTTTGCTGATCTCGCTGGTCGTCGGGGACATCTTTGAGATGTTTGGCGGAGCTCCGGATATCGGCATCGACTCCGGCGTGGATTTCGGGTTTCTGGACAGCCGCGTGCTGGCGGTTTTCATTACGGCGTTCGGCGGATTCGGGGCGATCGGGGCCCAGATGGGATTTGGGCCGTTGGGAAGCTCGTTTTTTGGGTTACTGGGCGGAGTGCTCTTCGCGGCAGTGGTTTCCGTGTTCGGAAGGTTCCTCGTCGGGCAACAGGCTTCGAGCACGTTCACAGATGACGCTCTGATCGGCCGCTCGGCCCAGGTGACGGTTACGATCAAATCCGGCGAAATGGGCCAGATATCCACACGCATCGGCGACGAGCGGGTCGACAAAATCGCACGATCAAGGGACGGAGAAGAGATCAAGGCGGGAACAACAGTAACGGTCGCCGGCATCGCGGGCGATTCCGTACTGGTAGAAATCGAAAGAGGTTATCGTGGAATATTCTAACTAGCACTGCAATTCTGATCCCTGTCATCATTCTCGTCATCGTCGTCGCGTTCCTGATCGCGCTGATGCTGATCATCGCGGAACTACATCAAAGTTTCGCCCAACCAGGCGGCGGTTATTTCCGGCCGAAAGCGGAAATTGGCCGACGGCACGGTCGCCGGTTACCGCCTGGTGCGCGGCGGTGCGACGCTCGTTTTTCCGTTTCTCGAAAAGGTCGAATATCTCGATCTGAACGTGATCACCGTTCCGCTCGCCACGACGCGCGCCTATACGGTGCCAGGGCGTTCCCGTTTCGGTCAAAGCCGTCGCGAACGTCAAGATCAAGGGCGATGACACAAGCTTCGAGCGGCGGCCGAACGTTTTCTCGGAATGCCGCAGGAGCAATTCCATCGGCTCGTTTTCCAAACGCTCGAAGGCCATCTTCGCGCGATCCTCGGAACGCTGACCGTCGAAGAGATCAACAACGACCGCCAGAGCTTCGCCCAGAAACTGACCACGGAAGCCGCCGGCGATCTGGAAAAAATGGGCATCGGGCTCGACGCGCTGACGATTCAGGAAATTTCCGACGAAGAAGGCTATCTCGACGCCCTCGGCAAACGCCGCACGGCGGAGGTCAAACGCGACGCCGAGATCGGCCAGGCCGAAGCCAACCGCGACTCAAAGATCAAAGCCTCGCTCGCTCTGCAGGAAGGCGAAAAAGTTCGCCTCGATAACCGAAGCGCTGATCGCCCAGTCGAACCGCGAAACCGAAATCCAAAAAGCCCAGGTGCAGGCCGAGATCGAATCCGAACGGGCAAAATCACATGCAGGCCGGACCGCTCGCCGACGCCAAAGCGCAGCAGCAAGTCACCGCCGAAGAAGTCCGCGTCGAAAAGGTCCGCACGCAGGAACAGATCGCCGTGCAGGAACAGGAAGTTCTGCGTAAGGAAAAGGAACTCGAAGCGACGGTCGTCAAACAGGCCGAAGCCGACCGTAAGGCCGCCGTTCTCCGAGCGCAGGGCTTGCAGGAATCCGCGATTCTCGAAGCCGAAGGCCGCAAACAGGCACAGATCGCCATTGCCGAAGCCGACGCTCAAAAACTCCAACGCGAAGGCCAGGGCCGGGCCGCCGCCGTCGAAGCCGAAGGTAAGGCCGAGGCAGAAAAGATCCGCGCCATCGGTCTCGCCGAAGCCGAAAAACTCGCAGGCGACGGGTCTCGCGCAGGCCAAAGCCATCGAAGCGCAAGGATTAGCCGAAGCCAGCCGCCATCAAGGAAAAAGCAGCCGCTTGGCGCGAATTCAACGACGCGGCGCGGCTGCAGACCATACTTGAAAAACTTCCTTCGATCATCGAATCGTCCGCTCCGGTTTTCCAGGCCGTCGCCGAACCGCTCGGCAAGATCGACAAGATCGTGATGATCGACCAGGGCGGAACGGAAACGGCAACGGCGCACGAGCGGCATCAATCGCTTTGCCCAGACCGGCCCGACGCTGATCTTTAATCTGCTCCAACAGCTTCAGGCCCTCGGCATCAGCTGGCCCGAGGTCCTCGCCCAACTCGGCGTGGATCAGAACGGCTCGGCGGGTGAAAAACCTGTAAAACCGGTTGTTAAGGAAGCTACGCCGATCGAAAAGGAATAGAGACATCGACCATCAGGCTCCCCTCCTTACAAAGGAGGGGTGGATTCCCGCGTTTTCTGCGGGAAGACGGGGTGGTTCTCTCAACTCGCCCGCTACTCACTTCCCTTTGATAAAACTCTGTACAATCACTGCAACACATGCTACGATGGACGCTGCCCGGATCGCGGGCGAGATCTTTGAAAATTCGATGTTATTCGCAGCGAAAAGTTTTTTCAGAAAATCAATGAAAAAAGCACAGATCGAGGCCCGTAAACGTAATACCGACAATAGCTTCCATGTCCGGTAAGGTATACCGGACAAGGCCTGGACAACCACCGGACATGGGCCGGACAGGATCGCCGCTGGGCTGGAGCTATATTGTCTGATTGCAATGTTTACCATAGCCGGTGTGTTCCGACACGTCCGCAACGGTTCGATATCGGCCGCCGCCGTGCTAGTCTCTTAATTCGCTTGCGATGATGGAAGAAATAAGACAAACACGCCTCGACAACGGCCTGGTCGTATCGTCACCCGACTCCCCCTCCCCCGCCTCCAACTCCGGCAACCACCCACCCTCCACATACGCCCGCCGATCCGCCTCATACGCCTCCCGCGACAACCGCCCCAATTCCACCTCCCGCCGCCGTTCCAGATCCACCTCATGGATCTCCCGCAACCGCTCGTTCACGAACGCCGTCAACGTATCCTCCTCCCGCGTCCCGATCGCCGCCCGAGCCCGAGCCACCCGCGCCGCCGCCGTGATGATTCGACTCACCCCCAGCGCCTGCTTCCCGATGTCCTCCTCCTCAACCAGCAACCGCATCAACATGTACCGCGCCGCCCCCATCTCCTCCTCTAATCCATCGACCGCCGCCCCCTGCTCGATCACCTGCCGCATCCGCCCGTCCAACAGCTCCCTATACTCCCCCGCCTCCACCCGCCGCCGAAACCTCTCCTCCAACTCCCTCCTCCGCTCCCCCTCCTCCGCTCCCGCCCTCCGCCCTCCGCCTTCCGCCTCCTCGTCCACCGTCCGCATCGCCGCATCAACCATCCCCTGCACCGCCGCCGTCGCTGCCATCCCCTCCCTCGTCTTCAGGTGCACCCCACACACCGCCCTCCCCGGCGCCACAAACCGCCCGCACGCCTCTACAACACATTTCCGTCCCCCGCTCCGCCATCGTTTCCTCACCCTGCTCATCCTCCTTCAACTCGGGCCACCCTCCCCCTTCCCCCCGGTCGTCGGGGGCCGGGTACCCTCTGGGTGGCGGGCCGGGGGGTTAGGGTCTGTTTGCATACTCACAGCCAGAGCCGAATGGCGGCGAGGGTGACGGTGGCATGGAAGCGGACGGCGAGTTTGTCGTAGCGGGTGGCGACCGCCCGAAACTGCTTGAGGCGGTTGATCAATCGCTCGACGCGGTTGCGTGTGCGGTACGCCGCCCGATCGAACCGCACCCCGCGCCGAGGCTCGTTGCACAGCCGGGGGATCACCGTCCCATCCCTCGGCGGCGCAGGTAGCGGCGGATCGTGCGGCCGGTGTAGCCCTTGTCGCCGGCGACCCGGTCCGGCCGAGGCGGGGACGCCCCCGCCCCGGCCGCGCCACCGCCCCTTGCTCCATCAGGGGCTCGACCTGGGTCGCCTCTTGGCGCTGCCCCCCGGTCAGCACCCAGGTGATCGGTTTGCCGAAGCCCTCGCCACGCAGGTGGAGTTTGGTCGAAAACCCGCCCTTGCTCTTCCCCACCGCCTGATCACCGCCCCCTTTTTCGCCCCCGCCGCGTGCGGGTGCGCCCGGATCACGGTCCCGTCGAGGAAGGGCAGCGACCAGTCCAACTCGCCGCGGGCATCCGCCGCAGCCTGCAACGCGGCCAGGATGCGGTCCCAAACCCCGGCCAGTTGCCACCGCCGAAACCGGGAATACACCGTCTGCCACGTGCCGTACCGTTCGGGCAGATCGCGCCACGGCGCCCCGGTCCGAATGCGCCAGAGGATCCCATTCAGGACCGTCCGGTGCGGGAGGTTCGGCTTGCCGATCGGCGGCTTCTCCGGGGGCAGCAGCGGTTCCAGCGTCGTCCATTCGTCGTCCGTCAACTCGTGTCGTCGTCCCATCTCCCGAGGGTACCACGACTATGCAAACAGACCCTAGGGGGCCGTCTACGCACCACCCGCTTGACATGATAGAATAAATGATCTATTATCGCCAGCAAGCGGACTCCCTTCGGCTCGGTGGGGACCTGGGCAGGTAAAGAATCGGCCCCGACTGGTCACCGGTTACCCGGACCGCCGTCGACTCCCCATCCGCACCTTACCCCGTCGCCGGCCGAGCAGACGCGAGCCCAGTGGGCAGCGGTTCCCCAACCACAGACGCCGCCCCGGCCGTCCGCTCATCAAAAATACGTGTGGCCATCGTCTCCCCCGGGTACCCTCTGGGTGTTTGGGGGGCCGGGGGGGCCGAACCCTCGCCCCGTTGCTACATCCCGCCTCTCACCGCTCGTCGCGACCCCGGAGGCTCCCGTGACCCAACCCGCA